>NZ_GG657750.1:3260347-3262613 GCF_000158895.1 Streptomyces sp. C
CGCGGGCACGTCCGTACCGGCGGTCAGCCGGTCGAAACTCCCGGAACACCGCCGGGGTGGACAGGCCGCCCTCGGCGACCGCGAACACCCAGTGGAAGCGGCCGGCGTCCACCGGGGTCAGGAACTCGCCGCGGCCGGTGCCGAGCGCGGCGCCGCCCACGAGGCTGAAGGGGACGTCGCTGCCCAGTTCCGCGCAGATCTCCAGGAGCTCCTCGCGGGGGGTGTCCAGCTTCCACAGCAGGTCGCACGCGAGCAGCACGCCCGCGCCGTCGGCGCTGCCGCCGGCCATGCCGCCGGCGACGGGGATGTTCTTGGCGATGTGGAGGTGGACGGACGGCTCGATGCCGGCCCGGGCCGCCAGCAGCTCGGCGGCGCGGGCCGCGAGGTTGGTGCGGTCCTGGGGCACCTGGTCGGAGTCGGGGCCCTCGCAGGTCACCGTGAGCTCGCCGGCGGGGGTCGCGGTGACCTCGTCGAACAGGGAGACGGCCAGGAAGACGTTGGCGAGGTCGTGGAAGCCGTCGGGGCGGGCGGCGCCCACCGCCAGCTGGACGTTGACCTTCGCGGGAACGCGTACCGTCACGCTCACAGCGCCGGCCTCGGGGCGGCGGGCTTGTGCTCGGCGATCGCGGCGAACTGCCGAAGTGGAGGGACTCGCCGCGCGCCAGCGGGGAGACGCCGGCGGCGACCAGCGCCTGCTCGGCGGCGGCCGCCGAACCGGCCCAGCCGGCGAGCGCGGCGCGCAGGCCCTTGCGGCGCTGCGCGAACGCGGCGTCGACGACCGCGAACACCTCGGCCTTGGAGGCGGTGGTCTTCACGGGCTCGGCGCGCCGGACGAGGGAGACGAGTCCGGAGTCGACGTTCGGCGCGGGCCAGAAGACGTTGCGGCCGATGGCCCCGGCGCGCTTGACGTCCGCGTACCAGGCGGCCTTGACCGAGGGGACCCCGTACACCTTGTTCCCGGGGCGGGCGGCGAGCCGGTCGGCGACCTCGGACTGCACCATGACGAGGGTCCGCTCGATGCTCGGGAAGCGGTCGAGCATCGTGAGCAGGACCGGCACGGCCACGTTGTAGGGGAGGTTCGCGACGAGCGCGGTCGGCGCCGGGCCGGGCAGCTCGGTGACGAGCATCGCGTCGGAGTGGACCAGCGCGAAGCGGTCCTTCTTGTGCGGCATCCGCGCCTCGATGGTGGCGGGCAGCGCGGCGGCGAGGATGTCGTCGATCTCCACGGCGGTGACCCGGTCGGCGGCCTCCAGCAGGGCGAGCGTCAGCGAGCCGAGGCCCGGTCCGACCTCCACGACCACGTCGTCCGGACGCACGTCGGCGGTGCGCACGATCCGGCGCACCGTGTTGGCGTCGATGACGAAGTTCTGGCCCTTCTGCTTCGTCGGGCGGACGCCGAGGACGGCGGCCAGCTCTCGGATGTCGGCCGGCCCGAGGAGGGCGTCGGAAGGGACCTCGGAGGTCTCGTGGGGCTGCTGCTCTGCGGTGCTCACCGCTCAAGCCTACGGCCGCAGTGCGGCCACGGACTCGCCCCCCGCTGCACGTAGAGCTTCTTCGCCCGGTACGTCTGCTCCGAGGCGGGCGCGTCCTGCGGGCGGCCGCTGCCGCCCAGGGCCTGCCAGGTGCTCACGTCGAACTGGTAGAGGCCGCCGTAGGTGCCCGAGGGGTCGGTGGCGGAGGGGCGGCCGCCGGACTCGCACTGGGCCAGTCCGGACCAGTTGAGGCCGTCGGCGCCGGCGACGGAGGTGGGCAGCGGCTTCGTGCCGACCAGGACGCGCTGGCTGACGGGCTCCCGGACGACCTCCTCGGCGATCTTCCGGGGCTGCTGGCGGACCCCGTTGACGGTGCGCAGGGCGTACGTGACCCGGCGCGCCCCGGGCCGGCCTACGCGGTCGACGACCTCGGTGCCGGCGAAGAGCCCGGCGTCCTCGACGCGTTCGGTCGCGTACGGGATGCGTTCCTCGCGGACCTCGCGGGTGCCGGTGATGCGCAGCACGGTGACGGTCTGGCCGTCGCGGGGGAAGGAGTCCGGGGGGACGGAGGTGGTGTCCTGGCCGTGGAGGGTGATGCCGGCCTGGTCGAGGGCTTCCTTGACGGTGGCGGCGTTGGTGCGGATGGTGCGTTCGCGGCCGTCGGCCATGAAGGTGACGCCGCGTTCGGTGCGCACGCCCAGGGTGAGGCCGGAGCGGGGGACGGTGGCGGTGCGGGGGACGGAGAGGTAGGCGCCCTCGACGCGGACGCCGAGCTGGCGCAGGGCGCCGTCGAC
>NZ_GG657750.1:3262846-3332877 GCF_000158895.1 Streptomyces sp. C
CTCCGTCGACCGTGAGGCGGACGGCCTTGTCGGCGGCGATTTTAGGCGGTGGTGCCGCCGGCCAGGAAGGCGACGACGAGGGCCTGGGGGACGATGCGCCGCCAGCTGTCGCGGGCGGGGGCGGGGGCCGGGGTACGGCCGGCCGGGGCGGGGGCGGAGCGCCTGCGGCGGCCGGATCCGGATCCGGTTCCGGGGGCGGGGGACGGCGGGGGCGGAGGTTCCGCGGTGGTGGCGCGGCGGCGTCCTCCGGCGGGGGCGGCCGCGCGGCGGCGGGCGGCCCGGCGGCCCTCGCCGCGGGGGGCGGGGACCTGAGGCTCGGGGGCGGCTGGGCCGTACGGGTCCGCGTACGGGTCGGCGTACGTCTCCTCGTGGGGCGGCGCGTCGTACGGGGCGTCGTGCGGGTCCGGGCCGGGTGCGGTGTCCGGCCACGGGGCACGGCGGTGACTGCCCTGCGTTTCGCTCACGTCGCTCGCTCCACTGGTCCGGCCCCCGGCTGCTCGGGCACGGCACCCTAGCGGCAGGTGGCGTCACGCACCAAAGCCGTTCGACTACCCAGCGTGTCGGACGAACGGCTGCGCGAAGGGCGGGGTGGAGCGGGGCTGGCGGCGCGTCAGTAGTCGAAGGCGCGCGCCGTGTTGGCGGCGAGGGCGGTGGCCATGGCGTCCTCGTCGATCCCGCGGACCGCGGCCATGGCGCGGACCGTCAGCGGAACGAGGTACGGGGCGTTGGGCCGTCCGCGGTAGGGCGCGGGGGTGAGGTACGGGGCGTCGGTCTCCACCAGCACCAGTTCCAGCGGGGCCACGGCGAGGGCCTCGCGCAGCGGTGCGGCGTTCTTGAAGGTGACGGTCCCGGCGAAGGACATGTAGTAGCCGGCGGCGGCGCACTCGCGGGCCATCTCGGCATCGCCGGAGTAGCAGTGGAAGACGGTGCGCTCGGGGGCGCCCTCCTCGCGCAGCACGCGCAGGACGTCGGCGTGGGCGTCGCGGTCGTGGATGACGAGGGCCTTGCCCTGCCGCTTGGCGATCTCGATGTGGGCCCGGAAGGAGCGCTCCTGCGCGGCCATCCCCTCGGGGCCGGTGCGGAAGTAGTCCAGGCCGGTCTCGCCGACCGCCTTGACGTGGTCGAGTGCGGCCAGCGCCTCGATCTCGGCGAGCGCGTCGTCGAGGGCGCCCTGGCCTCCGCCGGGGCGGGCGCCCTGCCGGGACCAGCCGTCGGGGTCCCCGTGGACGATGCGGGGGGCCTCGTTCGGGTGGAGGGCGACGGCGGCGTGGACGTTGGCGTACGCGGCCGCGGTCTCGGCGGCCCAGCGCGAGCCCTTCACGTCACAGCCCACCTGGACGACGGTGGTCACGCCCACCGAGGCGGCCTTGGCGAGGCCCTCCTCGACGGTGCCGGACTGCATGTCGAGGTGGGTGTGCGAGTCGGCCACCGCCACCCGCAACGGCTCGGGCAGCGGGGGCGGGACGTCCTTCGACGCGGCCTTGGCGGCGGCGGCCGGGGAGGAGGAGGGGCTCGGGCTCATGAGCCGATCTTATGACCGCCTGAAGAAGGCGAGGAGGCGGGACAGCGGCCCGCGGCGCCGCTCGGACGCGTCCACGGCCACCGGCCCCGGCGCGTCGTGCGACGGCGTCCGGCGCTGCTTCGGCGGCCGGGGGGCGTTCTCGCCGGCCGGGACGGGTCCGGCGATCCCGGGGGCGATGCGGTGGTGGTAGAGCCGGTCGATCGTGCCGAGCACCGTGGAGACCTGGCCCGCGCGCATGATGCGTACGACGTGGCCGCCGCAGTTGAGGCAGGTCGGGTTCGACAGCGGCGAGGGCACCCGCTCGCCGTTCACCGTGTACATGATGAACGGCTCGCCCTTGCCGTCGACGTGGTGCTCTATCGCGTACGCCTGCTCCCAGCCGTAGCCGCACTTCATGCACGCGAACGAGTAGGCCTCGTGCACGGTCTGTACGCGGGAGGTGGGAACAGGGGCCGGTCCCGCGGCGGCCGTGACGGGTACCGGGGTGTCTGCGATCTCACTCATGCCAGCTCCTCTTGTTCCACTGGTGCCATTGCCAGTGGACGCCTCTTCGGGCGGGAGCGCATCAGGCCCTGTCCAGTAATGGACGGTCCTTGGCCGAGTCATGCCCAAAGGGGCCGGTGCGCGGTCTGAGCTTTGCTTTTCAGGTTAGCTCTTTACCGTCTTACGGCATCTTTTGTGTCGCGTTCTTTGCCGCCACGACCGCGTCGAAGACCTCGCGCTTGGGTACGCCGGCCTCCGCCGCGACCGCCGCGATCGCCTCCTTGCGGCGCTCGCCGGCCTCCTCGCGCACGCGCACGCGGCGCACCAGCTCCTCGTCGTCGACGTCGCCCGGCGCGGGGGCGGGGGCGCCCTCCACCACGATGGTGATCTCGCCGCGCACGCCCTCGGCCGCCCACGCGGCGAGGTCGCCGAGCCCGCCGCGCTTGACCTCCTCGTACGTCTTGGTCAGCTCGCGGCACACGGCGGCCCGCCGGCCGGCGCCGAACACCTCGGCCATGGCCGCCAGGGTGTCGTCCAGCCGGTGCGGGGCCTCGAAGTAGACGAGGGTGCGCCGCTCGCCCTCCACCTCACGGAGCTTGCCCAGGCGCTCGCCCGCCTTGCGCGGCAGGAAGCCCTCGAAGCAGAAGCGGTCCACGGGCAGCCCGGACAGGGCGAGCGCGGTGAGCACGGCGGACGGCCCCGGCACGGCCGTGACCTTGATGTCCTTCTCGACGGCGGCGGCGACCAGCCGGTAGCCGGGGTCGGAGACGGAGGGCATCCCGGCGTCGGTCACCAGCAGAACCCGCCGGCCGGCCTCCAGGGCCTCGACCAGTTCGGGGGTGCGGGCGGACTCGTTGCCCTCGAAGTACGACAGGACGCGCCCGGTGGTGTGCACGCCGAGCCCCTGCGTGAGCCGGCGCAGCCGCCGGGTGTCCTCGGCGGCGATCACGTCGGCCCGCTCCAGCTCGGCCGCGAGCCGGGGCGGGGCGTCGGCGAGATCGCCGATGGGGGTCCCGGCGAGGACGAGTACGCCGTGGGAGGAGGGGGCTTCGGCACCGCGGGGCTGTTCAGCTGTCACCGGCTCATCCTCTCATTGGGGCTCGTGGGGGCTGGGGCTCCACAGGGGCGTTCCCTACGATGATCCGGTGACCAGTACCGCGACGCCGCCGCCCAGCCCCGCGGGGGCCCCGCCCGTCCGGCCGGGCGGAGGCGACTCCGACTACGAGCCGCCCGTGTGGCTGCGCCGCCTGCGCGGGTTCGGCTACGCGCCGACCGCACCGGTGACCGACGTCCGCACCCGCCTCGTGCCCCCGTACGCACGGCCGTCCGAACAGCTGTGGACGGCGCTCGGCGTCCCCGAGCCGGCCCGCCGGACCTGGCGGCGGGTGATGGCCTGGGCGGGGCCGCTGCTGGTCACGCTGGTGGCGGGGGTGCTGCGGTTCACGCACCTGGGCAGCCCCAAGGCGGTGATATTCGACGAGACGTACTACGCCAAGGACGCGTGGGCCACCGTCAAGCAGGGCTACGAGGCCAGCTGGCCCAAGGATGTCGACAAGTCGATCCTGTCGAATCCCGACGCGGTACCGCTCCCCCTGGACCCCGGCTACGTCGTGCACCCGCCCGTCGGCAAATGGGTGATCGGCCTCGGCGAGTGGATGTTCGGCTTCACCCCCTTCGGCTGGCGGTTCATGACGGCGGTGCTCGGCACCCTGTCGGTGCTGATGGTCTGCCGCATCGGCCGGCGCCTGTTCCGCTCCACCTTCCTCGGCTGCCTGGCGGGCGCGCTGCTGGCGGTCGACGGACTGCACCTGGTGATGAGCCGGACCGCGCTGCTCGACCTGGTCCTGATGTTCTTCGTCCTGGCGGCCTTCGGCGCGCTGGTCATCGACCGGGACAAGGCGCGCGCCAGACTCGCCGCCGCCCTGCCCGTCGACGAGGAGGGCCGCGCCCACCCCGACGTCACGGTCGCGGAGACCCTGAAACTGGGCTGGCGCCCGTACCGGCTGCTGGCCGGCGTCTGCCTCGGCCTGGCCTTCGGCACCAAGTGGAACGGCCTCGTCGTCCTGGCCTTCTTCGGGATCCTCACCGTCCTGTGGGACGCGGCCGCGCGCCGCACCGCCGGCGCGGGCGCCCCGTACGCGGCGATGCTGCGCCGCGACGCGCTGCCCGGCTTCCTGTCGACGGTGCCGGTCGCGGTCGCCGTGTACCTGGCCTCCTGGACGGGCTGGATCCTCAGCCCGGACAACGGCAAGGGCGGCTACTTCCGCGACTGGGCCGCCAAGTACGACCAGAACAGCCCGCTGTCCTTCCTCCCCGAGTGGCTGCGCAGCCTGTGGCACTACGAGACGGAGGTCTACAAGTTCCACGTGGGCCTGACCTCCGGCCACACCTACGAGTCGAACCCGTGGAGCTGGCTGGTCCTGGGCCGGCCCGTCTCCTACTTCTACGAGTCCCCCTCGCCCGGCACCGACGGCTGCCCGGCGTCCGAGGCCGGCAAGTGCGCCCGCGAGGTGCTGGCGCTCGGCACGCCGCTGCTGTGGTGGGCGGGCTGCTTCGCGCTGCTGTACGTGCTGTGGCGGTGGTTCTTCCGCCGCGACTGGCGGGCGGGCGCGATCGCGTGCGCGCTGGGCGCCGGCCTGCTGCCCTGGTTCAACTACCAGGAGCGGACCATCTTCTACTTCTACGCGGTGGTCTTCGTCCCCTACCTGTGCCTGGCGGTGGCGATGCTGGTCGGCGCACTGCTGGGGCCGGCGGGCTCCTCGGAGCGGCGGCGCGCGGTGGGCGCGATCGGCGCGGGCGTCCTCGTCCTCCTGATCGTCTGGAACTTCATCTATTTCTGGCCGATCTACACCGGCCAGACCCTGCCCATGGACTCGTGGCGTGGCCGGATGTGGATGGACACCTGGATCTGAACCGTTACTGAGAGGTAAGGTCCCCTCACAGGTTCTTTGAACATGTTCAGAGGACGGGGGCTCCTGGGGAGGGGACGCAGTGAACGGGGCGGCGAAGGGTGCCATCGTCGGCGGGGTGTTCCTCGCGATGGTCGGCGGCACCGCATACGGGGTGTACGCGCTGGTCGGGGACGCCGGCGACGACGGCGCGGGCGACCGCGCCACGACGAACAGCGCGGCGACCGCCGCGAAGGGGAGCGGGCCGGTCACCGAGAAGGAGGCCGCCGCCACCGCGAAGGCCTTCCTCGCTGCGTGGGCGGCCGGCGACGACGCCACGGCCGCCGCGCTGACCAACAACACGCAGGCCGCGCAGACCGCGGTGGCCGACTACCGGGCCAAGGCGATGGTGTCCAAGGCCGCCATCACCCCCGGCGCGGCGGAAGGCGCCTCGGTGCCGTTCAAGGTCGAGGCCGAAGTCAGCCACCAGGGCACGGCCAAGCCCCTCGTCTACGACTCCCGCCTGACCGTCGTCCGCGGCACCGAGAGCGGCAGGCCGCTCGTCGACTGGCAGCCCTCGGTGATCCACCCGCAGCTCCAGAAGGACGAGAAGCTGCGCGCGGGCACCCCGGCGAGCCCGCCGGTCAAGGCCGTCGACCGCAACGGCAAGGAGCTGACGCCCGAGCAGTACCCGTCGCTGCGGCCGGTGCTGGACTCGCTGCGCAAGGCCTACGGGGAGAAGACCGGCGGCACGCCCGGCGTCGAGCTGTGGATCGAACCGGCGGCCCAGGACGCGCCGAGGCGGAGCCTGCTGACGCTGGTGGAGGGCAAGCCGGGGGAGATCCGGACCGTGCTGGACGCCGACGTGCAGGCGGCGGCGGAGAAGGCCGTCGCCCAGCACCCGGAGGCCTCCGTGGTCGCCGTCCAGCCGAGCACCGGCGACATCCTGGCGGTGGCCAACCACCGCAGGGACGGCTTCAACGCCGCGATGCAGGGCCGGCGGGCGCCCGGCTCGACGATGAAGATCGTGACGGCGGCGATGCTGCTGGAGAAGGGCCTGGTGGCGGCCGACCGCCCGGCGGACTGCCCGCAGAGCGTCTCGTGGGACGGCAAGGTCTTCCACAACCTGAACAACTTCTCGCTGAAGGGCCAGCCCTTCTCGACCAGCTTCGCCAAGTCCTGCAACACGGCCTTCATCGGCCTGATCGACGAGGTGCACGACAACGCGGCACTGCCGAGGACGGCCAAGGAGGCCTTCGGGATCGGGCTGGACTGGAAGACCGGCATCCCGTCCCAGGACGGCAGCGTGCCGGTGACCTCCGGTCCGGCGGCGGCCGCGGAGTACATCGGCCAGGGCGCCGTCCAGATGAACCCGCTGAACGTCGCGTCGATCACGGCGACCGCCCGGACCGGGGTGTTCCGCCAGCCGGT
The DNA here is from genome assembly GCF_000158895.1 of Streptomyces sp. C. Classification (NCBI taxonomy): domain Bacteria; kingdom Bacillati; phylum Actinomycetota; class Actinomycetes; order Kitasatosporales; family Streptomycetaceae; genus Streptomyces; species Streptomyces sp. C. The sequence goes on from NZ_GG657750.1 coordinate 3,269,171, forward strand.
GCTGGTCAAGGCCTCGCTGGACGGCCGCACCCTGGCCACCGCCCCGCGCGCGCTGGCACCGGGGGTGTCGGCGCAGCTGGTGAAGATGATGAAGCAGGCCGCCGGCCCCGGCGGCACGGCGGCGGGCGCCATGTCCTCCGTGGGCGGCTCCGACAAGGGCGCGAAGACCGGCTCGGCGGAGGTCGACGGCGCGGCGGCCCCGGACAGCTGGTTCACGGGCTTCCGGGGCGACGTGGCGGCGGCCGCCATGGTCGAAGGCGGCGGCCACGGCGGCGACTCAGCGGGCCCCATCGTCGCCACGGTCCTGAACGCCTCCTGACGGGGGCGGGGGCGCCGGGGGTAAACGCGTGGCCCCGGGCCCCGCACAGCGCTAGCGTCCCGGCATGACGACCAGCACCCCGCACCCCCTCTTCGCCCGGGCCCTCACCGAGCTGGGCCTCGACCTCGACGTCCGCGCCTTCCCCGAAGGGACCCGTACGGCCACCGACGCCGCCGCCGCGATCGGCTGCGAGCTCAGCCAGATCGTGAAGTCGCTGATCTTCGCGGCGGACGGGGTCCCGGTGCTGGTCCTCATGGACGGCGCCTCCCGGGTCGACGTCGAGGCCGTACGGCGTCAACTCGACGCCGCGAAAGTCACCCGCGCCGACGCCGCGCTCGTCCGCGAGACCACCGGCTACGCCATCGGCGGTGTCCCGCCCTTCGGCCACCGCACCCGCACCCGGGTGCTGGCCGACCGCTCGCTGCTGGAGCACGACGTGGTCTGGGCCGCCGCCGGCACCCCGCACACCGTCTTCCCCATGCCCCCGAAGGAGCTCATCGAGCACGCCGCGGCCACGCTGGCAGACGTACGCGAAGGCGCCTGACCGCGGCCGCACCCGGCCACCCCGCACCCGCGCCCGCCGTACGGCGTCAGAGGCAGGACCGCAGCGCCCGCACCAGCGCCTGCGCGCGCGGGTCGGCGGTGACCGACTTGGCGTGGGCATTGGTGACGTAGCCGAAGCCGATCCCCGCCTCCGGGTCCGCGAAGGCCAGGGAACCGCCCCGCCCCGGATGGCCGAAGGAGGCCGGCGACAGCAGCGGGGACGCAGGCCCGTGCAGCATGTAGCCCGGGCCGAAACGGGTGTTCACGACCAGCACCCGGTCCGGCCCGGACGCGAACTCCGTGCCGGCCAGCGCGGTGGTGGCGGGGGTGAAGATCCTCGCCCCGTCCTCCACCACGCCGATGGTCGCCCCGTAGAAGCGGGCCAGGGCGCGCGCCGTGCCGATGCCGGCGGAACCGGGGAGCTCGGCCGCCTGGTAGACGGGGTCGTTCTCGTCCGGCGCGGGGTCGATGGCCGCGAAGGCGCGCCGGGTGAGGGAGTCCGGGTCCGCGTAGGCCTCGGAAACATTTCTCCTCGGCCGTGTCTTCAGCAGTCCCGCGCTCGCCGGCGGCTCCACCGGCGCCACCCGGCCCACCCGCGGCGCCTCGCTCTCGGGCAGGCCTATCCAGAAGTCCAGCCCCAGCGGCTCGGCGATCTCCTCCGCGAGGATCCCGCCGACGGTGCGGCCCGTCGCCCGCAGCACCAGCTCGGACACCAGCCAGCTGAAGGTCTGCGCGTGGTAGCCGTGCTCGGTGCCCGGCTCCCAGAAGGCCCTCTGTCCGGCGACCGCGCGCGCCCCGCTCACCCCGTCGGCGGCCTGCGCCGTGGTGAGCCCCCGGTCCAGCGCGGGCACTCCGGCCTGGTGGGCGAGGAGGTGGCGGACCAGCGTCTTCTCCTTGCCGCCCGCCTTGAACTCGGGCCAGTAGGAGCCCACCGGCGCGTCGAGGTCCAGCAGTCCGCGCTGGTGCAGGAGCAGCGGGACGGCGGCGGCCACGCCCTTGGTGGCGGAGCGCACGATCGTCGCGGTGTCCTCGGTCCAGGGCCCGGCGGCGTCGCCGTCGGCGTCCTTCGTGCCGGCCCACAGGTCGACGACCTTGCGGCCGTCCCGGTACACGGCCACGGCCGCACCCCGGTCCCCGAGGACCTCGAAGTTGCGCACGAAGGCGTCTCTGACGGGCTCGAAGCCCTCGGTCACCACACCCTGGATGTTCACGAGCAGGCACAACAACCATCGGCCGCCCCTTATGCCGCCGACCGCCCGCAGCCGGCCCGCACCACAGCCCGACACCCCCGGCTAATGCCACATGGTCACGCCGTGACATTAGTCGCCCACGTTACGTCGCCACCGAGCGCCGCCGCCCTACGCCGCCGCCACCGACCGCGGGTCGAAGCCGAACGGCAGCTCCAGCCGGTGCTCCCGCATCAGCGCGTCGTCGCACAGCAGGTCCCGGGTGCGTCCGTCGGCGGCGATGACGCCCTCGCTCAGGATCACCGACCGCGGGCAGAGTTCCAGCGCGTACGGCAGGTCGTGGGTCACCATCAGCACCGTCACGTCCAGTGAGCGCAGGATGTCGGCGAGCTCGCGCCGCGAGGCCGGGTCCAGGTTGGAGGACGGTTCGTCCAGGACGAGGATCTCCGGCCGCATCGCCAGTACGGTCGCCACCGCCACCCGCCGGCGCTGGCCGAAGGACAGGTGGTGCGGGGGCCGGTCGGCGAAGCCGGCCATGCCGACCAGTTCGAGTGCCTCGCGGACCCGCTCCTCCAGTTCCGCGCCCCGCAGGCCGGCCGCCGCCGGGCCGAAGGCCACGTCCTCCCGCACGGTCGGCATGAACAGCTGGTCGTCGGGGTCCTGGAAGACGATGCCCACCCGGCGCCGGATCTCGGCGAGGTTCCGCTTCTCCACGGGCAGCCCGGCCACGCTGACCGAGCCGATCCCGCCGCCGAGGATGCCGTTGAGGTGCAGCACGAGGGTGGTCTTCCCCGCGCCGTTGGGGCCGAGCAGCGCGACCCGCTCCCCGCGGCCGACGGTGAGGTCGACCCCGAAGAGGGCCTGGTGCCCGTCGGGGTAGGCGTAGGCGACCCCGGACACCTCCAGGGAGGGCGCCGCCTTCGATACGTCCATTTCCATCTCCTTTCAGGGGGTTCCCCGCTACGGTCGGTCACCTGCTACGGCAGCGGTCAGGGCTTGGCCGTCATGAGCCTCTCAGGCCAGTGAGAAGCCGCCCCAGGCGGAGGAGTCACCCCATCAGGCAGACGGCCAGGACGGCCGATGCTGTCAGAGGGAGCGCAGAGGCGCGCGCCCACTCCGTGGGCGTTGCCGCCACGTCGTCGATCACCGGCATGGAACCGGCGTAGCCGCGGCTGACCATGGCGAGGTAGACCCGCTCGCCGCGTTCGTAGGAGCGGATGAAGAGGGCGCCGGCCGTCTTGGCGAGCACCCCCCAGTGCCGGACGCCGCGCGCCTCGAACCCGCGCGAGCGGCGGGCGATCGACATGCGGCGCAGCTCGTCGGTGATGACGTCGCCGTACCGGATCATGAAGGAGGCGATCTGGACGAGCAGCGGCGGCAGCTTCAGCCGCTGGAGTCCCAGGAGCAGGGCGCGCAGTTCGGTGGTGGAGGCGAGCAGTACGGAGGCGGCCACGCCGAGGGTGCCCTTGGCCAGGACGTTCCAGGCGCCCCAGAGGCCGGAGACGCTCAGGGACATGCCGAGCACCTCCACCCGTTCGCCCTGGGACACGAAGGGCATGAGCACGGCGAAGAGGACGAACGGCACCTCGATCAGCATCCGCCGCAGCATGAAGCCGGCGGGGATCCGGGCCGCCGCCGCGACGGCGGTGATGAGGACCGCGTACCCGGCGAAGGCCCACACCGCCTCGCGCGGGGTGGACACGACGACGACCACGAACGCGAACGTCGCGGCGATCTTGCAGTGCGGCGGCAGCTCGTGCACGGGCGAGTGCCCGTGCCGGTAGAGCTTGTGCGCGTGGCCGGCTCCCATGTCAGCCGGCCGTCGGGGCGGCCGTGGACGTCGCGGTCAGGTCCTGCGCGCGGCGGCGGCGCACGGCCCAGAACACGCCGGTGCCGACGGCGACGGTCGCGCCGACGCCGATGACTCCCGCGAGGCCGCCGGACAGCCGGGCGTCGGAGACGTCCTTGACGCTGTAGTCGGCGAGCGGGGAGTCCGCGGCGGCGTGTTCCTCGACCTTGGTGTCGATGCCCTTGTCGGCGGCGACCTTCTCCAGGCCGTCGGGGCTGGCGGAGGCGTAGAAGGAGACGAAGCCGGCCAGTACGAGGGCGGTGGCCAGGCCGGTCAGCCAGAGCTTGCGGGTGGAGCGGGCGGCGGCCGGCACCGGTGTGGCGGCGGGGGCGGGGGCGTCGACCAGTTCGCCGCCGACGCGCAGCTTCAGCGGGGCGGTCAGCCGGCGCGCGCCGTGGACCAGGTCGGGGCGTACGGCGATCACGGCGCCTACGGTCGCGGCGGTGATGGCGGCCTCGCCGATGCCGATGAGGACGTGGACGCCGACCATGGCGGTGACGACCTTGCCGATCGGGACGTCGGTGGTGCCGCCGAGGGCGTAGAGGGCGGTGAAGGCGGTGGCCGCGGCGGGCACGGAGAGGAGGGCCCCGGCGAAGGCGGCGACGGTGACCGAGCGGCGGCCGGCGGGCAGCAGCCTGAGGAGGCCGCGGAAGACGGCGTAGGCGACGACGACGGTCACCACGGCCATGTTGAGGACGTTGACGCCGAGTGCGGTGAGGCCGCCGTCGGCGAAGAGGATGCCCTGCATCAGCAGGACGACGGACACGCAGAGCACGCCGGTGTACGGGCCGACGAGTATGGCGGCGAGTGCCCCTCCGAGGAGGTGGCCGCTGGTTCCTGCGGCGACCGGGAAGTTCAGCATCTGCACGGCGAAGATGAAGGCGGCGACGAGGCCGGCCAGCGGGGCGGTGCGCTCGTCGAGCTCGCGGCGGGCGCCGCGCAGGCTGACCGCGACAGCGGCGGCGGCCGCTACTCCTGCGGCCACCGAGACGGGTGTGTTGATGAATCCGTCGGGCACATGCATGGAGTAGCTCCGCATCCTCTTTCTCGCACAAGTCTTTAACCATTCAAGAGTAGTGCCCAGTTGCAAACCGTTGGCAAGAGCAGCCGGGTCACAAATAGATCCGTGCGGTTTCGTCGGAATGTGCGAGGCTGGACGGACAAACGGACGCAAATGTTCCGATTAGAGGAGTCTTGTCGATGTCAGCCACCGCCGAGAATCCAGCAGCCACCGCCACCGCGACCTCCGTCGAGGAGCGGGTGCGCGCCCGCGTGATCACCGACGAGCCCCTCTACCGGGCCATTCCGGTGGCCCTGCGCTTCACCCCCGCCGAGCCGCTGGCCGTGCGCGTGGTCTTCCCCGCCGAGCTGTCCCCCGAGGACACCGACAACGAGTGGGTCTTCCCCCTGGCCCTCCTGGAGGCCGGCCTGCTGGCCCCGACCGGGAGCGGGGACGTACGCGTCTGGCCGTGCGGTCGCGTCCAGGCGGTGATGGAGTTCCACTCGCCCGAGGGAGTCGCCGTCCTCCAGTTCGACAGCGCCGCGCTGCGCCGCTTCCTGCGCCGTACGTACGCCACCACCCGGACGGCGTAGCGGAACGCCACCGGCCCCGCACCTGAGATTCCAGGTACGGGGCCGGCGTTCGACAGGTGTGACTTTCCGGGCCCGGCGTTGACGCGGGGCGTTGACCCCGGGACGCAGCCTCAGGCGTCGGCTCAGGCGTTGACGAGCTCGCGCCGCTTGTCGGGGTCCTCCGGCGCGCCGGCGTCGGAACCGGACTCGCCGAGGTGCTTGCGCAGGCTCTCGCCCTCCACGTCCACGTTCGGCAGGATCCGGTCGAGCCACTTGGGCAGCCACCAGGCCTTGTGGCCGAGGAGCGCCAGCACCGCCGGCACGATGGCCATGCGGACCACGAAGGCGTCGAAGAGGACGGCGACGGCCAGGCCGAAGCCGATCATCTTCACCATCGCGTCGCTGGCGCCGAGGAAGCCGGAGAACACGGCGATCATGATGACGGCGGCGGCCACGACCACGCGGGCGCTGTACTGGAAGCCGGTCACCACGGCCTGGCCCGGCCGCTCGCCGTGGACGTACGCCTCACGCATGCGGGTGACCAGGAAGACCTCGTAGTCCATGGCCAGGCCGAAGACCACGCCCACCATGAAGATCGGCATCATCGACATGATCGGACCGGTCTGCTCCACCCCGAAGAGCGAGCCGAGCCAGCCCCACTGGAAGACCGCGACGACCGCGCCGAGGGCCGCGACCACCGACAGCAGGAAGCCGAGCGCCGCCTTGAGCGGGACCAGGATCGAGCGGAAGACCAGCATCAGCAGCAGGAAGGCGAGGCCGACGACGAGCGCCAGGTAGGGCAGCAGCGCGTCGTTCATCTTCTGCGAGAAGTCGATGTTCAGCGCGGTCTGGCCGCTGACGAACACGTCCTTGCCGTTGCCCTCGCGGATCTTGTGGACCAGGTCCTCGGTCTCCGTGGAGGACGGCCGGTCCTTCGGGATCACGCTGACGATCGCGGCGTCCTTGGCCTCGTTCTGGAGCGGGGGCATCACTGCAGCCACCCCGTCCAGGCCCTTGATCCGGTCGGCGGTGCTGTCGGCCAGCGCCTTGTCACCGTCGACGACCACCATCAGCGGACCGTTGAAGCCGGGGCCGAAGCCCTCGGACAGCATGTCGTACGCCTTGCGCTGGCTGGTGGAGACCGGCTTGGAGCCGTCGTCCGGCAGGCCCATCTCCAGCTTGCTCGCCGGGATCGCGATGGCGCCGAGGCCGATCACACCGGCCAGCAGCACCACGACCGGGCGGCGCAGCACGAAGCGCGCCCAGCGGGTGCCGCCGTTGGCCTTGGGCTCGGCGCCGGCCGGGCGGCCCTTGCCGAACAGCTTGCTCTTCTGGCCGGCGGGCAGCACCTTCCTGCCCGCGAAGCCGAGGATCGCGGGGACCAGCGTCAGGGCGACGAGCACCGCGATGACCACCGTTCCGGCGGCGGCGACACCCATCTTCGTCAGCATCGGGATGTTGACGACGGCCAGGCCCACCAGGGCGATGACCACGGTCAGACCGGCGAAGACCACGGCGGAGCCGGCGGTTCCGGCGGCGCGGCCGGCGGCCTCGTCGCGCTCGCGGCCCTCGGCGAGCTCCACGCGGTAGCGGGAGACGATGAAGAGCGCGTAGTCGATGCCGACCGCGAGGCCGATCATCATCGCGAGGGTGGAGGTGGTGGAGCCGAGGTCCAGGACGTTGGCGAGCGCGGTGATCGAGGACACGCCGATGCCGACGCCGATCAGCGCGGTCAGCAGCGGCAGCCCGGCGGCGATCAGCGAGCCGAAGGTGATCACGAGGACGATGCCGGCGATCAGGATGCCGATGGCCTCACCGGAGCCCGTCTCCGGGGCCTCCATCAGCGCGTCGCCGCCGATCTCCACCTGGAGGCCGGCCTTCTGGGCCGCGTGGCCCGAGTCCTTGAGCGCCTCTCGGGTGTCGTCCTTCAGCTCCATGCCGCTGACCTTGTACTTCACGCTGACGTAGGTGGTGGAGCCGTCCTGGCTCACCGCCTTCGTCTGGTACGGGTCGTCGACGGTGGCGATCTGGGCGGCGCCGTCGCCGCTCTTCAGGCCGGAGATGAGCTTCTCGACCTCGGCCTTGGGGCCCGGGTCGGTGACCTTGGCGCCCGCCGGGGCCTTGACGACGATGCGGGCGGTCGCGCCGTCGGCGGACATGCCCGGGAACTTCTCGTCCAGCAGGTCGAAGGCCTTCTGGGCCTCCGTGCCGGGTATCGAGAACGAGCCGGAGGTGGGCGCGGAGGCCGTCGCGGCGCCGAAGCCCGCGGCGACGAGCAGCGCCACCCATACGAGGGCGACCAGACCGCGGCGCCTGAAGGCGCCGCGGCCGAGCCGGTAGAGGAAGGTGGCCACGTCGTGGTTCTCCCGTTTCAGGTCGTGGGATGGATCCGGGACGGATCTGGGCGTGGAAAGCCGGCCCGACGACGAGAGCGGCGTGTCAGGAGCAGCAGGAAGGACGTTCTGTACTTCTGGGGAGCTGTGCTTCGCACGGTCGTGCAGTCGTGCAGTCGTGCGGCCGGGGAGCCGGCCGCGGGCGAAGCATCCGGGCGGGACGTCAGACGCCGAGGGCGGGGAAGACCACGGCGTCGATGAACTGGCCGAGGAAGGCCCGGTCGACGGACCGGTCCTCGATCAGCGGTAGTGCGATGAACGCCCCGATGAGCATGTGCGGGACGAAGTCCAGGGCCGGGCAGTCCGGCCGGATCTCGCCCCGCTCGACGGCGCGCTGCAGCATCGCCTGGAGACCGTTGAGCTCCGGGTCGACCAGCAGGTCGCGCAGTGCCCGGTGCAGCTCCGGGCTCTCGTGGACGGCATGGGCCAGGCCCCGCATCAGCGCGGTGTCCTTGGCCATCTGCGCGTCGTCCGAGCGCTCGACCATCGTGGCGAAGTCCCCGCGCAGGGTCCCCGTGTCGATCTCCCGGAGGGAGACCGGCTGGGTACATCGCAGGGCCTTGGCGACCAGCTCCGGCTTGCTCCCCCACTGGCGGTAGAGGGTGGCCTTGCTGGACTTCGTACGGGCGGCGACGGCGTCCATGGTCAGGGCCTCGTAGCCGACCTCGCGCAGGAGGTCGAGGACCGCCCCGTGGAGTTCGGCTTCCCGTTCGGGGGTGATCCGGCTGCGGCGGGCCGACATGACGTCGGTCACCCGGCAACTCGCCTTCATCGCGACCTCCTCCGAACGAGACGGTTCCGTACTCCTCAGAGACTACCTCGGCGGCTAGCGAAACGAAACCGTTCCGTTTCGTTAGCGAGGTGGCGTGGGTCACGCGGCGAGGGTCGCGCGGCATGGCGTCACGCGGCACGCGGCACGCGGCACGCGCCACACGGCATGCGTCAACGCCCAGGAAGCGCCCCGGCACCGTCCGCACGTCACCCACACGGACGGCACACGGTCACCTGTACGAGTTGCCGCGCCCCTCCGCCGCGGAAAGCATTGGGGGGTGAGTCACGACGTCGCGTACCTCCGCTTCCCGCACCTCCACGACGACCTGCTGTGTTTCGCCACCGAAGACGACCTCTGGGTCGCCCCCCTGGTCCCCGAGGGCCAGAACCCCGGCCGCGCCTGGCGCATCACCGTCGACCGCACCCGGGTAGGCCACCCCCGTTTCTCCCCCGACGGACGGCACATCGCCTTCACCACCTGGCGCAGCCTCGACCCGGAGATCCACCTCGCCCCCGTCGACGGCGGCCCCGCCCGCCGGTTGAGCCACTGGGGCTCCACCGACACCCGGGTCTGCGGCTGGGACCCGGACGGCAACGTCCTGGCCGTCTCCTCGCACGGGCAGCCCTTCTCGTACTACTCCTGGGCCTACAAACTGCCCACCGACGGCAGCCCCGGCGGCCGCCTCCCCTGGGGCCCGGTCTCCGACATCCAGGTCGCCGACGTCGACGGCGAGCACCGCAGCCTGCTGCTGACCGGCAAGCCCCCGCACGAGCCCGCCGCCTGGAAGCGGTACCGGGGCGGCGCCACCGGCCGGCTCTGGCTGCACGGGCAGCGGCTCCTGGAGGACATCGAGGGACACCTCGAATCACCGATGTTCGTCGGCGGCCGGATCGCCTTCCTCTCCGACCACGAGGGCATCGGCAACCTCTACTCCTGCCTGCCCGACGGCACCGGCCTGCGCCGCCACACCGACCACGACGAGTTCTACGCCCGGCACGCCTCCAGCGACGGCTCCCGCGTGGTCTACCAGTGCGCGGGCGACATCTGGCTGGTGGACTCCCTCGCCGACGGAGCCTCGCCGCGCAAGCTGCCGGTCCGCCTCGGCGGCCCGCGCGCGGGGCGGCGTACGTACCAGGTGCCGGCCGCCAGCAACGTCGACTCGCTGTCCGTGGACACCACCGGCCGGGCCAGCGCCGTCGTCGTGCGCGGCAGCCTGTACTGGCTCACCCACCGCGACGGCCCGGCCCGCACCATCGCCGACACCCCCGGCGTACGGGTACGGCTGCCGGAGATGCTCGGCAGCGGCGGGCAGGTCGCGTACGTCACCGACGCCGAGGGCGAGGACGCGATCGAGATCGCCTACCTGCCGCGCGCCTCCGGCGACCGCGAGCCGCGCCGGCTGGCCTCGGGCGAGCTGGGCCGCGTCACCGAACTGCTGTCGGACCCCGACGGTGAGCGGCTCGCCATCGCCTCCCACGACGGGCGGCTGCTGCTGCTCGACGCGACGGAGGAGTCCAACGGCGAGGTCACCGAACTCATCCGGTCCATCAACGGCCCCGTCACCGACCTGGCCTTCTCCCCCGACGGATGCTGGCTGACCTGGTCGCACCCGGGCATCGGACGCTCCCTGCGGCAGATCAAGATGGCGAAGATCTCCGGCCCCGGCGCGCGCGTCGTCGTCGACGTCACCAACGGCCGCTTCGAGGACGAGAACCCGGTCTTCACGCGGGACGGCCGCTACCTCGCCTTCCTGTCCTGGCGCGGCTTCGACCCGGTGTACGACGTGCACACCGGCGACCTGTCCTTCCCGCTGGGCTGCCGCCCCTACCTGGTGCCGCTGTCCTCGGCCACCCCCTCCCCCTTCGCCTTCTCCCCCGACGGCCGGCCCGCCGCCGGGGGACTCGACCCCGTCGAGGGCGAACCGGGCGAGGGCGACGGCACCGTCACGGTGGAGGTGGAGGGCCTGGAGAACCGGGTCACACCCTTCCCCGTCTCCGCGTCGAAGTACTCGGCACTCCACCCGGTGCACGGCGGTGGCCTGGTCTGGCTGCGCTGGCCCATCTCCGGCGCGCTCGGCGAGACCTTCGCCAACCCGGCCGACACCAGCGGCAAGCCGACGCTGGAGCACTTCGACATGACCAAGGCCCGCAAGACGGAACTGGCGTCGGGGCTGGACTGGTTCGCGGTCAGCGGCGACGGCACCCGGCTCGTCGTCAACGACGACGGTGACCTTCGCGCCGTGCCGGCCACCGAATCGGGTGACGGCGACTCCACCGTCTACCTCGACCTGCGGCGGATCCTGCACGAGGTGGACCCGGCGGCCGAGTGGCGCCAGGCCTTCGAGGAGGCTGGCCGGCTCATCCGGGCGTACTTCTGGGAGCCGAAGATGTGCGGCATCGACTGGGACGGCGTGCTGCGCCAGTACCGGCCGCTCGTCGAACGCGTCGCCTCGCCGGACGAGTTCGCCGACCTGCTGCGCGAGGTCCTCGGCGAACTCGGCACCTCGCACGCCTACGTCTCCCCCGCCCGCCGCAACGAGGGCCCGCCCCACTACCAGCGGGCCATCGGGCTGCTCGGCGCCAACCTCGTGCACCGGGAGGAGGGCTGGGTGGTCAAGCGGATCCTGCCGGGCGAGTCCTCCGACTCCAAGGCCCGCTCCCCGCTCGCGGGCACCGGCATCCGGGACGGCGCGGTCCTCACCCACGTCGACGGCCGGCCCGTGGACCCGGTCGCCGGCCCCTACCCGCTGCTGTCCGCGGCCGGCGGCACCACCGTCGAACTCACCTTCCAGCCCGCCGAGGGCGAGGGCCGGGCCCGGCGTGTCGCGGTCGTACCTCTGATCGACGAACGTCCGCTGCGCTACCAGGACTGGGTCTCCAAACGCCGCGCCGTCGTCCGCGAGGTCAGCGGCGGCCGCTGCGGCTACCTGCACATCCCCGACATGGGCGGCTCCGGCTGGGCGCAGTTCAACCGCGACCTGCGCATGGAGATGTCCCGGCCCGCCCTGATCGTCGACGTACGCGGCAACGCGGGCGGCCACATCAGTGAACTCGTCGTGGAGAAACTCACCCGTTCGATCCTCGGCTGGGACCTGACGCGCAACGCGCAGCCGGTCTCGTACGCCTCGAACGCGCCCCGCGGCCCGATCGTGGCGCTGGCCGACGAGGCGACCTCCTCCGACGGGGACATGATCACCGCCGCGTTCAAACTGCTGGGCCTGGGCCCGGTGGTGGGCCAGCGCACCTGGGGCGGGGTGGTCGGGATGACCGGCCGGCACACCCTGGGCGACGGGACGGTGATCACCGTGCCGATGAACGCCGCCTGGTTCCCGGAGTACGGCTGGTCGGTGGAGAACCACGGCGTGGAGCCGGACCTCCCGATCCTGCGCACCCCGCTCGACTGGGCGGAGGGGCGGCACGCACAGCTGGACGACGCCGTGCACCTGGCGCTGGAGCTGCTGGAGCAGGACCCGGCAGCCGTGCCGCCCGGCTACACCGACGTACCGGACCGCCGGCGTCCGAAGCTGCCGCCGCGGGAGTAGGCGTACGGGCGGCAGCGGTACGGCGGCAGCGGTACGGGCGACGGGCGGTGCACGCGGGTACGGGCGGTGCACGCGGAGGTGCACGCGGAAGGGGCGCGGTCCGGACCTCCTCGGTACGGACCGCGCCCCTCGGCGCTGTGTGCGCCGGCACCGTGTGCGTCGGCGCCGGGTGTGTCATGTGTCAGGACCTGGTAGCAGTCAGGCCCGAAGGTGCGTGCCTCGCGGTCGCTCCAGGACCTCAGGTCCGGTCGTCGAGCTCGCCCCTGGTGTCGTCAGCCGACTGCTTGGACTTGGACCTCATGTCCTTCTTCTGCTGCTTGGCCTTCGCGGTGCGCTCGGACATCTCGTCCTTGGCGCCCTGCTTGGCCTGCTCGGCGCGTTCCTTGATCTCGTTGGCCTTGTCCTGGAACTGGTCCTTGATACCCATGCTTCTCACTCCGTACGGGGTGTCGGTGGTTGGGCCTCGACCAGACTGACATGCAGGCACAAAGCGCGCATTTCGATCAGTTGTGGGCTGATCGCTCCTTTTCGTCGGCCGCCCCGCCGGCCCCCACGAGCCCCTTGGGGACCTCGGCGAGCCTCGGCTCGAAGCGCTTCATCTCGCGCTTCCCGCCCGCCGCGATCACCGCCGGCAGGTAGCCGCGGACGCCCTGCATGCCGCGCAGCCACCACTGCGCGTACACGTGTGCCGAGCGCCGCTCGATGCCGGCCACGATCCGGTCGACCGCCGGACCCAGCGGGTAGGTGCGGTTGGCGGGCCAGGGCAGCCGCCCGCGCAGCTCGCGCATGACCTCGTCCTGGTCGGCGCCGCGCACCATGTCGGTGTCGGTCCAGGAGAGGTAGCCGACGCCGACCTTGACGCCCTTGTAGCCCACTTCGGCGCGCAGGCAGTGCGCGAAGGCCTCGACGCCGGACTTGGAGGCGCAGTACGCCGTCATCATCGGCGCCGGGGTGATCGCGGCGAGCGAGGCGATCTGGAGGAAGTAGCCGCGGCTCTCCATGAGGACGGGCAGGAAGGCGCGGGCGGTGACGGCTCCGCCGATCAGGTTGACCTCGATGACGCGGCGCCAGGCCTCGGGGTCGGAGTCCCCGAATGGACCGCCGGCCGCGACGCCCGCGTTGGCGACGACGATGTCGACTTTCCCGAAGCGCTCCTTGACCTCCCGCGCGACCCTGGCCATGGCCACGTGGTCGGTGACGTCGGCGTGCCAGTGGTCGCTGTCGGTGTGCAGCCGCCCGGAGACCTCCTTGAGCGCCTCCGGCTCCAGGCCCACCAGGGCGATCCTGGCGCCACGCGCGGACAGCTTGCGGGCGAGCAGTTCGCCGACCCCGCGGGCGGCGCCGGTGACGACGGCGACCTGGCCTTCCAGACTCCTGCGAGCGCTCACGCGGTCTTCTCCTTCTCTGCGTCGGATGTGCCGGATACGCCGGATGCGGCGGTTGCGGCGGATGCGACAGGTACGCCGGATGCGTCAGATGCGGCAGGTGCGGCGGGTGCGCCGGATGCGGCAGGTGCGCCGGATGCGGCGGGGAGGTAGCGGCCCGTCAGCTCACGGACGGCGCGGGTGACGGCCTCGGGGGCCTCGACGGGGGTCATGTGCCCCGTGCCGGTGAGTTCGGTCAGGCCCACGCAGTTCGGCAGCGCCACCGCCAGCCGCCGGGCGTGCACGACGGGGGTGAGCCGGTCGTCCCGGCCGGCGATGACGGCGGTCGGCACGGTCAGCCGGACCAGTTCGGCGTCCAGGTCCAGCCCCGCCAGCACCTCGGACCAGGCGTGGCGCACGCCCGCCGGGCAGGCGTGCACGATGCGGGAGCAGGCCTCCACCCGGTCCGGCGCGGACCCGGGGCCCATGGTGGCGTACTTGAGCACCGCGCGGGCCACGGGCGTGACGGGCCCGAGGGGGGCGCGCGAGCCGAGCACGGCACGGGTCGTACGGGTCCTCACGCGCCCGGCGCGCAGCGGCAGCACGGCCGCCTCCGCGACCAGCCGCGAGCTGCCGGTGCTGCACAGCAGGGCGGCCGCGGCGTGCTCGGCGAACTCGGGGCGTCCGGCGGCGGCCATGACGGTCATGCCGCCCATCGAGTGCCCGGCGATCACGGCGCGCTCGCCGGGGGCGAGGGCCGCCTCCAGTACGGCGGCCAGGTCGTCGGCGAGGGCGGTGGTGCCGTAGGCGGCGGCCGCCGGGCTGCGGCCGTGGCCGCGCTGGTCGTAGGCGACGACCCGGTGGTCGCGGGCCAGGTCGCGGATCTGCGCCGCCCAGAAGGCGGTGGAGCAGGTCCAGCCGTGGGAGAGCACGACGGCCGGGGCCCCTTCCGGACCGTGCACCTCCACGTGCAGCCGGGACCCGTCGGCGGATACGGCGACCAGCTCGCGGGCCGCGGCCGGGGGCGCGTACCGGCCGGCGGTGACGTGCCCGGGCCGGCTCACGCGGCCCCCTCCTCCGCGGGGGCGGCCGCGGCGCCCGACGGAGCGGCCACGGCGGGGGCGGCCGCGGCGGGGGCCGGGACCCGGCCGCGGTCGCGGTCGCGGTCGCGTACGACCTCGTACTCGGCCAGGTCGACCGTCAACGTGGCGCGCCGGAACTCACCCGTCGTACCCGGCCACACGGTGGTGTTGCGGCCCTGTGCGTCCAGGTACCAGCTGGTGCAGCCGCCGGTGTTCCACACCGTCCGCTCCATCCGCGTCTGGACGCGCCGGTTCCACTGGTTGACGGCGGACGGCCGGACCGCGAGCGCGGTGCGCCCGCCCAGGCCGCCGCCGTCGAGGAGGGAGAGCTGGCGCAGGTAGTCCGCCATGTAGTTCAGCTGGGACTCGATCATCAGGATCATCGAGCTGTTCCCGAGGCCGGTGTTGGGTCCGATGATCGTCATCCAGTTGGGGAAGCCGGCCGCGGTCGCCCCGCGCAGCGCCTGCATCCCGTCCTTCCACGCGTCCGCGAGGGTCTGTCCGTCGGCGCCCACCACCCGTTCGGCGATCGGCATGTCCGTGACGTGGAAGCCGGTGCCGAAGATGATCGCGTCCACCTCGGTCTCGGTCCCGTCGGCGGCGACGAGCACCGAGCCCCTGATCTCCTTGAGCCCCGAGGCGACCACGTCCACGTCGGGCCGGGCCAGCGCCGGGTAGTACTCGCTGGAGAGCAGGATCCGCTTGCAGCCGATCCGGTACGAGGGCGTGAGCTTGGCCCGCAGCTGCGGATCCTTGATGGAGCGCGCCATGTTGGCCTTGGCCAGGGATTCGATGAGCCCGAGCTGGTTGGGCCGTTTGGTGAACGCGCTGACCTGGAGCTCGCGGATCCCCCACAGCAGCCCGCGGCGGGCCGACTGGGTGAAGGGGAGCTGCCGGTGCAGCCAGCGCTCGGCGGTGCTGATGGCGCGGTCGGTGCGCGGCATGACCCACGGCGGGGTCCGCTGGAAGAGCGTCAGGCGGGCCGTCCGGGGGGCGATGGCCGGCACGATCTGGATCGCGGAGGCGCCCGTACCGACCACGGCGACGCGTTTGCCGCTCAGGTCGTAGTCGTGGTCCCAGCGGGCGGAGTGGAAGACCTTGCCCGGGAACTCGGCGAGCCCGGGGATCTCGGGCGTCTTCGGGTCGGACAGCGGCCCGGTCGCCGACACCACGACGTCGGCGGTCAGGGAGCCGGCCGAGGTCTCGATCTCCCAGCGCAGTTCCCGCTCGTCCCAGCGCATCATCAGGACCTCGTGGCCGAGCCGGATGTGCGGGCGCAGGCCGAAGGTGTCGGCGACGCGCTCCAGGTAGGCGCGGATGGCGGGCTGCCCGGAGAAGGTGCGCGGCCAGTCGGGGTTGGGGGCGAAGGAGAAGGAGTACAGGTGCGAGGGCACGTCGCAGGCGCACCCGGGGTAGCTGTTGTCGCGCCAGGTGCCGCCGACGGAGTCGGCCCGTTCCAGGACGACGAAGTCCGTGATCCCCTCGCGCCGCAGCCGTACGGCCGCGCCGAGCCCGCCGAAGCCGGACCCGACCACCGCCACCCGTACGTGCTCGCGCGCGCCCTTGCCGACCTTCCTGCCCTTGCCGACCGTGCTGCCGCCCATGCCCGCCGCCTTCCGCACCGCAATCCGAACCGCAACGTTGCCAGCAATCACTGGCACAATCGGGAGGGTAGAGCAGCTCCGTACCCATGGGTAGGGGTCGCGCCGGGAAAGTTACCGCGAGTACTCCGTACGGACGCCCCGCGGACCGACCCCGGCGTGATCCACAGGACACCCCCTAGGCTGCGGGTGTGGACAGACCGGCGACGAGAGGGGCGCGGCCCGCCGTGGAAACCGTGGAGCCCGTGGAGCGCGAGGGCGGGCGCGAGTACCGGACGGAGGAACTGGCCGAGGCGGCGGGCATCCCGGTGCGCACGCTGCGCTTCTACCGCGAGCGCAAGCTGCTCCCGCCGCCGCGCCGCGAGGGCCGCATCGCCTGGTACGACGAACGCCACCTGACCCGGCTGCGCACGATCGCCGCCCTGCTGGACCGCGGCCACACCCTCGGCGGCATCGCCGAGCTGACCGCCGCCTTCGAGAAGGGCCGCGACGTCGGCCAGCTCGGCGAACTGCTCGGAATCGGCGGGTCGGAGGAGACGCCGGTCCGGCTCTCGCCCGAGATGCTGGCCGACTACTTCGAGGGCGAGGTCACCCCGGAGAACCTGGCGGCCGCGCTCGACCTCGGCTACGTCGTCACCGACGGCGAGGCGATCGTGCACGTCAGCCGGCGCCTGCTGGACGTCTCCTCGGCACTGGTACGCGAAGGCGTGCCGCTGTCGGCGGTGCTGGAGACGGGCCGCCGGGTCCGCGAGCACGCGGACGCGCTCGCGGAGCTGTTCACCGGGCTGATCTCCGCCCACCTCGGGGAGAAGGCCGTCACCCGGCTGCGCCCGCTGGCCAAAAGCGTGGTCGAGGCGGAGCTCACGATGGCGATGGACCGCCTGCACCAGCGGCCGTAGCCGCAACGGGCCACCCGGCCTCAGCCGCAAGGGGCACCCCAGCCGCCGCAGAACCCGCAGCCGCAACCGCCACAGAACCCGCATGCACCCCAGCCGCCACAAAACGCCCAGTCGCCGCAGCCGCCACAGCCGCCACAGCGGCCACCGCGCCCCTCAGACGCCCAGCTCGTAGACCACCGTCACCGGCGCGTGGTCCGACCAGCGCTCGGGGTGCGTCTCGGCGCGCTCGACGAAGGCCTTCACGGCCTTCGCCGCCAGCCCCGGGCTCGCGACCTGGAGGTCGATGCGCCAGCCCGCGTCGTTGTCGAAGGCCCGGCCCCGGTAGGACCACCAGGAGTACGGCCCCTCCGTGTCCGGGTGCAGCCCGCGCACGACGTCGACGTAGCCGGCCTCCGCGTACACCTTCCCCAGCCACTCCCGCTCCTCGGGCAGGAAGCCCGCGTTCTTGCGGTTGGTCTTCCAGTTCTTGAGGTCGGCCTCCTGGTGGCAGATGTTCCAGTCGCCGCACACCACGACCTCCCGCCCGTCGGCGGCGGCCCGCGCCTTCAGCTCCCCGAGGTAGCCGAGGAACTCCTCCATGAACCGGTACTTCTCGTCCTGCTTCGCGGTGCCCGCCTCCCCGGAGGGCAGGTACAGGCTCGCCACGGTGACGCCCGGCAGGTCGACCTCGATGTAGCGCCCCGAGGCGTCGAACTCGTCACTGCCGAAGCCCACCCGCACCCGCTCGGGCTCGCGCCGCGTGTACAGCGCGACACCGGCCCGGCCCTTGACGGCGGCCGGCGCGAACACGGTGTGCCAGCCCTCGGGCTCCCGGGCCTCCGCCGGGATCTGCGCCTCCTCGGCGCGCACCTCCTGGAGGCACACGACGTCGGCGTCGGATCCGGCGAGCCACTCCACGAACCCCTTCTTGGCGGCGGCGCGGATCCCATTCACATTCACGGAGGTCACGGTGAGCATCCCTGCACCATAGCGGGAGGGATCCGTACGATATTCGAATGTCTCACGGTATAAACATCCGCGCCGTGCCGTACGACCACCCGGACGCGGCGGCGCTCGACGCGCAGGTCCAGGTCGAGTACCGGCAGCGCTACGACGGCGAGGGCGACGCCACCCACCTCGACCCGGCGATGTTCCTCCCGCCGAACGGCCTCTACCTGCTCGCCTACGACGAGGCCGGCACCCCGGTGGCCAGCGGCGCCTGGCGCGGCCAGGAGAAGAACGACGAGGGCTACTCGGACGGCGACGCCGAGATCAAGCGCATGTACGTCGTCCCGCAGGCGCGCGGCCTGGGCCTGGCCCGCCGCATCCTGGCAGAGCTGGAGGCCGACGCGCTGGCGGCGGGCCGCACCCGCATGGTCCTGGAGACCGGCGACAAGCAGCCCGAGGCCATCGCCCTCTACCTCTCCTCGGGCTACGCCCTGTCCGAGAAGTTCGGCTACTACCGCGACTACCCGTCGAGCCGCTGCATGGCCAAGCCGCTGCCCGCCACCACAGACGCCTGACCGGCCACCCGACCCGCGCCTGGGTCACGCCCGACCGCGCCTGACCGAGACCGACGGACCCCGCCGACACCCGACCGCGCCGACACCCGACCCCGCCGACCGGGCGCCCGCCCACGCCCGCCCGGCGTCCGACCTGGCCGGCCGGACGGCGTCAGGCAACGGCTGACCGCCCCGGCCCGGCGTCCGACGGCGCCCCGGCCTGTCTGACCGGCTCCCAGCCGCGCCAGTCCGGCGTCAGGCGATGCCCTATCCCGCCCGGCCCCGCGCCCGACCGGTATCCGGCGACGCCCGGGCCGGCGGGCCCCGCGGGGCCGTTCCGCCGGGTCAGCGGCCGAGCCAGACGGCTCCGTCCGCGCCCCACCGGGACGGCCCCCGCCCCCAGTCCCCGAACGGGCTCGCGGCGTACCGCAGCACCCCGTACCCGGACTCCGCCTCGCGCAGCCACGGTTCCGGCGCGTACCCCGCCGCCGCCGCCCCCGCGGCCGGCACCTCCCGCACCAGCCACGACGCCGTCCCGGCCAGGGAGAACCGCAGCGCCCGGCCGCCGCCCTCCGCCAGCGCCCGCAGCACGCCCGCGGCCAGCAGGTACCCGGTGCCGTGGTCCAGCGCCTGCGCCGGCAGCACCCCCGGCCTCCCGTCCTCGCCCGCGCACCGGGCGGCGATCCCGTACCCCGCCTGCACCAGCGAGTCGAAGCCCCGGCGCCCCGCCCAGGGCCCGGTCCAGCCCCACGCGCACAGCTGCGCCACCACCAGCCGCGGGAACCGCTCCAGCAGCTCCTCCGCTCCCAGCCCGAACCGCTCCAGCGCGCCCGGCCGGTATCCCGTCACCACCACGTCGGCGGTGGCGAGGAGGCGGTCCAGCGCCGCCCGGCCGGCCGGGTCCCCGAGGTCCAGCAGCGCGGAACGCTTCCCGAAGCCGGTGTCCGCGTGCGCGTCGTCCGCCTCGCGCAGTGCCGGGGAGTCGATCCGCAGCACGTCGGCGCCCAGCAGCCCCAGCGTCCGCGTCGCGACGGGCCCGGCGATGACCCGGGTCAGGTCCAGCACCCGCACCCCGGACGCGGGCAGCGCGCCCGGCCCCGGTGGCCGACCGCCGCCCGGGCCCCGCACCCACTCCACCAGCGGCAGCGGCTCCCCGTACTCCGGCGCGACCGCGACGGCGAGCCCGCCCTCCGCGTAGACGGCCTCCTGCGCCTCGGCGGCGCTCCGGCCCGCGAGGGCCTCCCGCACCGCTTCCGCGGTCGCGGGCACGCCGAGAGCCCGTACCAGGGCCGCCTGGTGGTGCGGGTAGTTGGCGTGGGTCCGCACCCAGCCGTCGGCCGCCCGCCAGAACCCGGACAGCGGCGCGAAGCTCACCGGCGCCCGGCCCTCCACCCGCAGGTGCCGCTCGCTGACGAACGCCGTGGCCACGGCGCCCTCGTCCACCGTGACCGCGGCCGCGTCCAGCGCCGTGCCCCCGGCCCGTACGGCGGCCAGCTCGGCCGCGGCCAGCCCGCACACCCCGACGCAGGCCCGCGCCAATTCCCGTACCGGCAGCGGACCCTCCAGCCCGCTCGGCCCCGCGAACCCGACCCGCCCCGCCAACTCGCCGTCCCCGCCCAGCGCTTCCCACGCCTGGGCGACGGCTCCGTCCCCGTTCACCATGCGGACCATTGTCGCGACGCCGTACGCCGCCCAACCAGGTGGATCCCCAACGGGTTTCGGCGTCGCCCCCGAAGACACGGCCCAAAAACACCGTCCCGGAAACGCCGAGATCCCGCCCGGTCTTTCGACCGGACGGGATCTCGTGACGATTCCCGGTAGCTATCCGAGAACTGTCGTCTGTGGACCTGTGGGGATTTGAACCCCAGACCCCCTCGATGCGAACGAGGTGCGCTACCAGACTGCGCCACAGGCCCTTGCGACGTGTGAAACATTAGCATCCCCGCGCGGGTGCTCCAAAACGCGTTGTCCGGAAGGTCCGCGCAGGTCACCCGTCACTCGTTCGCGGCGCGCGGCCGGTCGTCGCTCTCGTACTGGTCGAAGAGCGGCGTACGGCCGAGATCGCGGCCCCGGGGGCGGGGCGGGGCGGGCTGCGCGCCCGGGCCCGGGTCCGCCGGCTTCGGTACGGCCGGCTGGGCGCGCAGGCGGGGGTCGGTCGGCTCGGCGGTGCTGGAGCGGGCCGCGCTCCAGCCGTCCGGGTTGACCGGGCCGGTGGCGCGGGGGGCGACCGGGGCCGTCACGTACGTCGGCAGCGGGACCGGTACGGGCTCCCAGCTGTCGCCGCGGGCGGGGCCGCGCTCGCGCTCGCGCTGCTGGTCCACCCACTCGGCGTGGTCGGTCTGCTCGACGAGCGCCCGTCGCCCGGCCTCCTGCGGGGAGACCGGCGGGGCGGGGTCCGGTTCGGCGCCGCCGCCGGTGGCCGCGGGCTCGGGCTGCTCGCGGTGGCGCTGGGGGCGGTTCTCGCGCAGGCTGCGGGCGGCCGCCTCGGCGCGCCGCCGGTCCATCGTGAACTCGTAGCGGCGCCGCTCCTGGACCCGCAGGTGCACGATGTAGGCGCTCAGCAGCAGGGCGGGGACGGCCGGGGCCCACAGGTAGCGGATGCCGCCGACGGCAGCGGCGACCGCGCCGCCGCTGAAGACGAGGAAGAGGAGTGCCGTGGTGCGCCGGCGGCGTGCGAGCACCTGGAGGCGCTGCTGTCGGCGGGCCCGTTCCGCCTCGACGGATCTCGGTTCGGCCCTGGTCGGGGACACGCCGAGGGCCCGGGCGTCGGCGTCCACGGAGTTCACCGTTTCCGTCGCCGCTTCCGGGTCCGCGTGGGCCTGGGCCTCCGCCTGATCCTCACCGCGCTCACGCAGCCCCTTGGCGTAACGGCGCTCCATTCCCGCCCGGCCGGAAAGCAGCCGGATGGCGGTGGAGAAGCGTTCCGTCGGACGCGCTTCGTTCAGCTCGTCCTGCCTCCGGAGCCACATGGGCACCAAGTAGGCGGCCCAGGCCCCGACGATGACTGCGTAGATGAGGCCGCTGCTGCTCACACCTCACACCGTAGAGGGGCGCGCCCGGAAGGATCAGCCAATTGGGCCGGTGTGTCGCACGATCCGGCTGATATCACCGACTTTTTTTGTGATTCTTCGGATCAGGTTATGGGTGAATCGGCCAGCAATTCGAACGCTTTTGCGATTACCTGCTTTACGGGGTGGTGGTCGGCGGCGGACTTTCCCGCTTGCGCGTGCGGTGCCAGCGGCGCAGCAGCCCCTGCGGCACCTCCTCCGCCGTCAGCGCGAAGACCAGGTGGTCGCGCCACGCCCCGTCGATGTGCAGATAACGCGGCCGCAGCCCCTCCTCACGGAAGCCGAGCTTCTCCACGACCCGGCGACTGGGCCCGTTCTCGGGGCGGATGCACACCTCGATCCGGTGCAGCCCTACCTTCTGGAAGCAGTGGTCCACCGCGAGCGCGACCGCCGTCGGCATCACCCCGCGGCCGGCCACGTCCCGGTCCACCCAGTAGCCCACGTGGGCGGCGCACATCGAGCCCCAGGTGATCCCGGCGACCGTCAGCTGACCGACCAGCCGCCCCTGGTACTCGATGACGAAGGGCAGCATCCGGCCCGCGTTCGCCTCGGCCCGCAGATGACGAACCATTTGTCGATATGTCGGCCTATGGATAACGGGGCCCCACGGCGCGGGCGGCGGGATCGTCGCCTCCCACGGCCGCAGCCAGTCGCGGTTGCGCTGGTTGACCTCGCGCCAGGCACGCTGGTCCCGCAGCTTTATCGGCCGGAGCGTGACATCGCCGTCCGCCAGCACCACCGGCCAGGAGGGGCCGTTCAGCTCGGGCTCCCGGGCGCCGCGTCAGGTCTGGGGTGGTCGCCGCCCCGGAGCTGGTCCACGGCGTGCGGCAGGATCCGCGACAGCACCGCGAGGCCGTCCTTCACCCCGCCCGTCGAACCGGGCAGGTTCACGATCAAGGTGCGGCCTGCCACGCCCGCCAGGCCCCGCGACAGGGCGGCGGTGGGAACCTTGGCCAGCCCCTCCGCGCGGATGGCCTGCGGGATGCCGGGAACCTCGTAGTCCAGTACGCGGGCGGTCGCGTCCGGGGTCCGGTCGGTCGGCGAGATGCCGGTGCCGCCGGTGGTGAGGATGACGTCGTAGCCGCCGGCCACGCCCTCGCGCAGCGCCTGCTCGACGGGGTCGCCGTCCGGCACCACGCGCGGGCCGTCGACCGTGAAGCCGAGCCCCTCCAGCGCCTCGGCCAGCAGCGGGCCGCCCTTGTCGGCGTACACGCCCTGCGAGGCCCGGTTCGAGGCGGTGACGACCAGGGCGCGCCCCACCGGGGGCCGCGGGGCCGCGTCCGCCGGCGCCGCCGCGTGGCTGTGGCTGTGGACCTCGCCGCCGCGCGGGGGGTTCACGCGCGGGTCCAGTCGCCGGACTTGCCGCCGGTCTTCTCCTCCACCCGCACGTCGGTGATGACCGCGCCCTTGTCGACGGCCTTCACCATGTCGATCACGGTGAGGCCGGCGACGGCGACCGCGGTCAGCGCCTCCATCTCGACGCCCGTACGGTCGGCGGTCTTCACGGTGGCGAGGATCTCGACGGCGTCGTCGGCGACCGTCAGGTCCACCTTCACCCCGGAGACCGCCAGCGGGTGGCAGAGCGGGATCAGGTCGGGGGTCTTCTTGGCCCCCATGATCCCGGCGATCCGTGCGGTGGCGAGGGCGTCGCCCTTCGGCACGCCCTCGCCGCGCAGCAGTTCGATCACCCGCGGCGAGACGAGGACGCGTCCGCTGGCGCGCGCCGTCCTGGTGGTGACGTCCTTCTCGGAGACGTCGACCATCCGGGCCGCGCCGGCCTCGTCGATGTGCGTCAGCCTGCTCTGCGTACTCATGTCTGCGTGCCGCTCCCGCTCCGGGCCCCCTGGAGCCTGGGGCCTGTGTGATGCAACACGCTACCCGCACCGGCGGCAGCTCAGCCGAGCAGGATCACTTCCAGCTCGGCCCCGGGCTCCACCGAGGTGACGTCCTCCGGTACGACCATCAGCGAGTCGGCGTGTGCGAGCGCGGCGATCAGGTGCGAGCCCGATCCGCCGACCGGGGTGACGGTGCCGGCCTCGGCGTCGTACTTGCCGCGCAGGAACTGCCGGCGGGCCGCCGGGGAGCGGAGCGGCTCGTCGGCCTTGAGCACGGCGCGCACGCCGGGCCGGGACACCTCGGACTCCGGCAGGCCCATGAGCGTCCGGATCGCGGGGCGCACGAACAGCTCGAAGGAGACGTACGAGGACACCGGGTTGCCGGGCAGGGCCAGCAGCGGGGTGTGGTCGGGGCCGACGGTGCCGAAGCCCTGCGGCTTGCCGGGCTGCATGGCGAGCTTGCGGAAGTCGACGCCGCCGCCGGAGGGCTCGTCGCCGTCGCCGGAGCCGGCGGCGGTCAGGGCCTCCTTGACCACGTCGTACGCGCCGACGGAGACCCCTCCGGTGGTGACGAGGAGGTCGGCCCGGATCAGCTGGTCCTCGATGGTGGAGCGCAGGGTCTCGGCGTCGTCGGCGACCGCGCCGACACGGTAGGCGATGGCGCCGGCGTCGCGGGCGGCGGCGGCCAGCGCGAAGCTGTTCGAGTCGTAGATCGTCCCGGCGGTCAGCGCCTCACCCGGCTGGACCAGCTCGCTGCCGGTGGACAGGACGACCACGCGCGGGCGCGGCCGGACCCGTACGGTGCCGCGTCCGATCGCCGCCAGCAGCGCGATCTGCGGCGGGCCGAGGACGGTGCCGGCGGCGAGCGCCAGGTCGCCGGCCTGTACGTCGCTGCCGCGCGAGCGCACGTGCGCCCGGGCCTCGGCCGCGCGGTGGACGCGTACCTCGCCGGCCGCGCCCTGGGGTGCGGCGCTGGCGGGGGTCATGCCGGAGGCGGCGCCGCCGCCCGTGCCGCCGTCGGTCCACTCGACCGGGACGACGGCCTCACTTCCCGGGGGCAGCGGGGCGCCGGTCATGATGCGGGCGGCCTGGCCGGGGCCGACGGTGGGCAGCTCGTCGCTGCCCGCCGCCACGTCTCCGATGACGGCGAGCACCGCGGGGAACTCCTCGCTCGCACCCTGGACGTCGGCCGTGCGGACGGCGTACCCGTCCATCGAGCTGTTGTCGAAGGGCGGCAGGGCGACGGGCACGGTGACGTCCTCGACCAGGACACAGCCCTGGGCGTCCAGCAGCTGGAGCTCGATGGGCTCCAGCGGCCGGACGGCGGCGAGTACGTCCGCGAGGTGCTCGTCCACCGACCACAGACGGTGCCGGCCGGTGTCCTGCGGTGCGGAACTGCTCAAGGTGCTACATCTCCTCCGTGACGTAACGGTGAAGCCAGGTGCGGAACTCCGGGCCCAGGTCCTCACGTTCGCACGCGAGTCGGACGATGGCCCGCAGGTAGTCACCCCGGTCCCCGGTGTCGTAGCGGCGGCCGCGGAAGACCACGCCGTGCACCGGGCCGCCCACGGTCTCGTCGGCGGCCAGCTTCTGCAGGGCGTCGGTGAGCTGGATCTCCCCACCGCGGCCCGGCTCGGTCTCCCGCAGTATGCCGAAGATCGCGGGGTCGAGGACATAGCGTCCGATGACCGCGTAGTTGCTGGGCGCCTCGGCGGGTTCCGGCTTCTCGACGAGGCCGGTGATCCGGACGACGCCGTCCTCGCCGGTCGGCTCGACGGCGGCGCAGCCGTAGAGGTGGACGCTGGACGGGTCGACCTCCATCAGCGCGATGACGGTGCCGCCGGTGCGGGCGTGGACGTCGACCATCTGCCGCAGCAGCGGGTCGCGCGGGTCGATCAGGTCGTCGCCGAGGAGGACGGCGAAGGGCTCGTCGCCCACGTGCGGCTCGGCGCACAGGACGGCGTGGCCGAGGCCGCGCGGGTCGCCCTGGCGGACGTAGTGCATGGTGGCCAGGTCGCTCGACTCCTGGACCTTCTTCAGCCGGTCGTCGTCACCCTTGGCGATCAGAGCCGATTCGAGCTCGTAGTTCCGGTCGAAGTGGTCCTCCAGGGCCCGCTTGTTACGGCCGGTGATCATGAGTACGTCGTCCAGCCCGGCCGAGACGGCCTCCTCGACGACGTACTGGATGGCCGGCTTGTCCACGACCGGAAGCATTTCCTTGGGGGTCGCCTTGGTCGCCGGGAGGAACCGAGTGCCGAGCCCCGCAGCCGGGATGACGGCCTTCTTGATCACTGGGTGCGACTGAGTCATGGGCAGAACGATAGTGGGTCGTACAGGAGGCCCAGCAGGGTTCCGGTGAATATGCCCGACTTGATTCATATGTGAAAGGAATTGTGACGAGACTGTGGTAGAAAACCCGCCCGGGAACCACCCCTTCGTACCCGAAAAGGCCTCCCTGCGCCGGGAACTCCTCGCCGCCCGCCGCGCCTTGCCCCCCGAGGCCCGCGACGCCGCGGCCCGGGCCCTCGCCCGCTCCGCCCTCACCCTGCCCGAACTCGACGGCGCCCACACCGTCGCCGCGTACGTCTCCGTCGGCGCCGAGCCGGGCACCCGCGAACTGCTCGACGCGCTGCGCGCCGCGGGCAAGCGGGTGCTGCTGCCCCTGCTGCTCCCGGACAACGACCTGGACTGGGCCGCGTACGAGGGCCCGGACAGCCTCGCCGAAGCCGCGCACCCGGGGAAGATGCGGCTGCTGGAGCCCTCCGGCACGCCGCTCGGCCCGGACGCCGTGACCGGCGCCGACGCCGTGCTGCTGCCCGGACTCGCGGTCGACGGGCGCGGCATGCGGCTCGGCCGCGGCGGGGGCTCGTACGACCGGGTGCTCGCCCGGCTGGCACGGGCCGGCGCACACCCCGCGCTGGTGGTGCTCCTGTACGACGAAGAGGTGGTCGCGCGGGTCCCGGAGGAACCGCACGACCACCCCGTCCAGGCGGTGGCCACCCCGTCGGGTGTGGTGCGCTTTACCGCGTGATCAACCGGCCGGCCGGCGCCGCGCTCACGGCTTGAGCGTCAGGGTGTCCACTGTCGACTTGTCGACGGCGCCCTTTGCGAACGGCCACTCCAGCAGTTCGCCCTTGGCCCACATCTCCGTCTGGTCCGTGTACGTGCCGGCGTACGCGTGGCCCGAGGCGCCGGTCAGGTTGATCCAGCGGGACTTGTCCAGGTCGCCGAGGTTGACGACCATCCGCATCGACGGCACCCAGGTGACCTCGTACCCGCTGGAGGCGTTCCAGCCGGTCGCGTTGACGGTGGCCTCGCCACCGCCCACGTTCCACGGGCCGCGGTTGAGGAGCCACTGCATGAAGCCCGGGCCCTCCTTGCCGATCGTCTGGTTCTTCAGCGTCAGCTGGTGCAGCCGGCCCCAGCTCCACGTCGACTGGTCCTTGCCGAGCTTGGCGGTCAGCTCCCAGCGCGCGTCCTCCATGGCCCGGGCGAACAACTCGTCGCGGGTCTTGATCGGCTTGTCGTGGACGGTCTTCGGGGTGGCGGTCCACCACGGCGACTTCTCGTCCTTGACCAGCCGGCGGACCACCTCGAACCAGCGGTCGCCGCCGTCCGGCTGCGCCGAGTCGGGGCCGCGCGTACCGCACTCGCGGACCGTCTTGGTGAGGTCGTCGTTCGGGCCGGTGCTCTCCTCGCTGACGTTCATGCAGCTGCCCTCGACCCGCAGCTCCTTCGGCATCTTGTCGCCGAAGGCCAGCTTGAGGATGTTGCGCCAGACCGCGTTGAAGTAGGCGGCCGCCGCGGAGTCGGGCTCCTGCGTGTAGTTCCAGCCTTCGAGCAGCTTCTGCGCCGAGCGCACGTCCGGGTCGGAGACCTGGATCTTGGCCAGCATCGGGGTCAGCAGCGCGGCGATCTCGCTGCTGTTGTCCATCTGCATGGTGCGCATGTCGTCGGTGGAGATCTTGCCGTTGTCCTTGGTCTTCGCCTCGATGAGGTCGTTGATCCGCTGGCTCCGGGCGCCGTAGCCCCAGTCCGTGGTCAGGACGTACGGGTACTTGCCGGCACCGGTGCCGGACTCGGTGACGGCCTGGTTGGCGGTGACGATGTAGCCGCGCGCCGGGTTGAGCTCCCAGGGCATCTCGTTCTGCGGGATGTAGCCGGCGTTGCCGTCCCGGCCGCCCTTCCAGGCGTACTTGGGGTCCCAGCCGGGCGCGGGCAGGCGGCCGTCGCCCTGGTTGCGGATCGGGATGCGGCCGGGGGCCTGGTAGCCGATGTTGCCGTTCGCGCCCTTGTTGTCGGCGTAGATCAGGTTCTGGGAGGGGACCTCGAAGTCGGCCGCCGCGGCGCGGAAGCTGTTGAAGTCCTTGGCCCGGTTGAGCTTGAACACGGCGTCCATCGACTTGCCCGGGTCCAGGGCGGTCCAGCGCAGGGCGACGGCGTAGCCGTCGCCGCGGTCGGGGGCCGAGCTGGGAACGGGGGCGCGGGAGCCGACGGCCTCCAGCTCGTCGCTTCGGTCGGAGATCAGCGGCCCGTTGTTGGTGGTGCGGACGGTGATCTTCTTGCTCTTGCCGCCCGCGACCTTGATCTCCTCTTCACGGGTGGTGAAGGGGACGACCTTGTTGTCGTAGACGTAGCCCTCGGGACGGACCTGCTCCAGGTAGAGGTCGGTCACGTCGGCGCCGAGGTTGGTCATGCCCCAGGCGATGTCGGCGTTGTGGCCGATGACCACGCCGGGCATGCCGGAGAAGGTGTAGCCGGCCACGTCGTACTGGCACTGGGGCGAGGCGGCGCGGCAGTGCAGGCCCATCTGGTACCAGACCGAGGGCAGCTGCGGGGAGAGGTGCGGGTCGTTCGCGAGGAGCGGCTTGCCGGTGGTCGTGTACTGGCCCGAGACGACCCAGGAGTTCGATCCGATGCCGCTGCCGTTGGGGCCGAGGATGGCCGGGATCTCGTCCAGGGTCTTGGCGAGGGAGCCGAGCTGCGTGCGCAGGCCGACGGTCGCGCCCTGGGCGGTGGCGTTGTCGGTGAGGCCGGTGGCGCCCGTGGCGCCGTTGGGGGTGGCCTGCGAGCCGGCGCCGGGGGTGGTGCTGCCGCCCGTACCGGTGCCCGCGCCGGTGCCGGTACCCGTGGTGCCGTTGCCCGTGCCGGTGGTGCCGTTGCCCGTGCCCGTGCCCCTGCCGGTGCCGGTCGAGCCGGAGCCCGGGGTGCCCTGGGGCGCGTACTTGCCGCCGGAGACCGTGCCGCCCTCGACGATCGGCTTGTTCCGGTCGAAGGGGTACGGCGGGTAGAGCTCGTCGATCTGCGCCTGCGAGAGCTTGTTCGTCATCAGCGAGCGGTCGATCTCGTCCTGCATGTTGCCGCGCAGGTCCCAGGCCATCGCCTTGAGCCAGGCCACCGAGTCCACCGGCGTCCACTGCTCCGGCTTGTAGCCGTCGGTCAGCTTGAGGGCGGCGTGCTCGACGGAGAGGTCCTTGCCGGACTTCCCCTTCAGGTACGCGTTGACCCCGTCGGCGTAGGCCTGGAGGTACTTCTTCGTCTCCGGCGAGAGCTTCTTGTCGTACTCCTCCTGCGCCACGTGGCGCCAGCCGAGGGTGCGCAGGAAGGCGTCCGTCTCGACCTGGCCGGAGCCGAACATCTCCGACAGCCGGCCGGCGGTCATGTGGCGGCGGACGTCCATCTCCCAGAACCGGTCCTGGGCGTGCACGAAGCCCTGTGCGCGGAAGAGGTCCTCGTCGTTGTCTGCGTAGAGCTGCGGAATGCCGTGCTCGTCGCGCTTCACATCGACCGTCCCGGTCAGGCCTGGGACCTTGAGGGAGCCGGTCGTCTGCGGGAAGGAGGCGCGCACGGTGTCCACGCTCCAGTACGCGCCGTAGCCGAGGCCCGCCAAGAGCGCCAGGACCATGACGAGCACGAGCAGGCGTGCGCGTCGTCCCTTCTTCTTGACGGAAGGTCCGGATTCATTGGCGGGCATCGCTGTCCTTAGAGGGGCAGGGTGGTCCTGGGATTGCTGGGAGCAACCATAGGCGCAGGACCGCCTCCGTTGATCCGCCAGGGGTCGAGGTCCGTAGGACAGGCGGGAACCGGCGTTTCACAATGTGGTTATCGCGTAAAGAGTCCGTCAAAGATTAGGTAAGGTAACGAAGTACTTGCCGAATGCGCCGCCGGGGGAACGATCCGCCAGGCGCGCTCTGAGGAAAGGGCCGCCCGCTGACTGTCCACACGCTCAATGAGCTCCTGCTGGTCTGTTCGCTCGTGCTGCTCGTCGCGGTGGCGGCGGTGCGCATCTCCTCGCGCAGCGGACTCCCCAGCCTGCTCATCTACCTCGGCATAGGCATCGCGATAGGCCAGGACGGCATAGGCAACGTCGTATTCGACAACGCCGAGCTGACGCAGGTCATCGGTTACGCGGCGCTCGTCGTCATCCTCGCCGAGGGCGGTCTGGGCACCAAGTGGAAAGAGATCAGACCGGCGCTGCCGGCGGCGGTGGTCCTGTCGCTGCTCGGCGTCGCGGTCAGCGTGGGGGTCACGGCGGCGGGCGCGCACTACCTGGTGGGGCTGGAGTGGCGCCAGGCGCTGCTGATCGGCGCGGTCGTCTCCTCGACCGACGCGGCGGCCGTCTTCTCCGTACTGCGCAAGGTCCCGCTGCCGTCGCGGGTGACGGGCGTGCTGGAGGCCGAGTCCGGCTTCAACGACGCCCCCGTCGTGATCCTGGTCGTCGCCTTCGCGGCGGTCGGACCGGTGGACGAGTGGTACGTACTGCTCGGCAAGATCGCGCTGGAGCTCGCGATCGGTGCCGCGATCGGCCTGGCGGTCGGCTTCCTGGGGGCGTACGGGCTGCGGCACGTGGCGCTGCCGGCCTCCGGCCTGTATCCGATCGCGGTGATGGCGATCGCCGTGACCGCGTACGCGGCCGGCGCCATGGCGCACGGCTCCGGATTCCTCGCGGTGTACCTGGCGGCGATGGTGCTGGGGAACGCGAAGCTGCCGCACTGGCCCGCCACGCGCGGGTTCGCGGACGGGCTCGGCTGGATCGCCCAGATCGGCATGTTCGTGCTGCTGGGCCTGCTGGTCACCCCGCACGAGCTGGTGCACGACTTCTGGCCCGCGGTGATCATCGGACTGGTGCTGACCATGGTGGCGCGGCCGCTGGAGGTCTTCGTCAGCCTGTTGCCCTTCCGCATTCCCTGGCAGGAGCAGGCGCTGATGTCGTGGGCGGGCCTGCGCGGCGCCGTGCCCATCATCCTCGCGACGATCCCGCTGGTGACCGGGATCGAGGGCAGCGACCGGGTCTTCAACATCGTCTTCGTGCTCGTGGTCGTCTACACGCTGGTGCAGGGGCCGACGCTGCCGTGGCTGGCGCGCAAGCTGAACCTGCGCGACACCGACGAGGCGGCCTCGGACCTCGGGATCGAGTCGGCGCCGCTGGAGAAGCTGCGCGGGCACCTGCTGTCCTTCGCGATCCCGTCCGCCTCGCGGATGCACGGCGTGGAGGTCGGGGAGCTGCGGCTGCCCGCGGGGGCGTCGGTGACGCTGGTGGTCCGGGACGCGAAGAGCTTCGTGCCGGCGCCGTCGACGGTGCTGCGGCGCGGGGACGAGCTGCTGGTCGTGGCCACGGATCCGGTGCGGGACGCGGCGGAGGCCCGGCTGCGGGCGGTGGCGCGCGGCGGCAAGCTGGCGGGGTGGCTGGGAACCGGTGGCGGAACGTCACTCTAGGTGGCGGAGGGTGTCCGGAACGCCGCTCGGATGATCGTTTTTCATTAGAGTGGCGTTCTAATTCGGCCATTTTCGCTGGCTTGTGACCACGCTTGCGCCCATTTCACGGGGCGCGGAATGCAAAGTTCCAGTTAATCGCAGGTGAAGACATACCTTGTCACCGTAATCACAGGGCGTGGTAGTGGATTCCCCTGTACGATGAAGGCACACCAGATCGAACCAACTCTGCCTGACGCAGAGCTGGCGCGACCGCAAAGCGGCCGTGGCTCCCTCCCGCAGTGGGCGCCCAGGTATCACTCGGTTCTGCGCAAGAGGACAGCTCTCGGGGCTCCCACATGTACGGGTGCGGTCGCTCACAAAGCGGCCCGCCGTCCGCAGACGGGGACGCTCTACCAGGCAGCGGAAAGGCCAGGCCGTGACATCCGCGGTCACGACCGACAAGTCCGCCCGACCCGGCTACGGGCAGCTGCTGCGCACGCCCGGTGCCCCCTCCTTCGTCCTCCCCGGCTTCGCCGCCCGCCTGCCGTTCGGCATGCTGACCATCAGCATCCTGCTGCTCGTCCAGCACGCCACCGGCTCCTACGGCGACGCGGGAATCGTCGCCGCCGTCACCGGCGTCTCCATGGCCCTCTTCGCGCCGCTCATGGGCAAGTTCACCGACCGCCGCGGCCAGAGCGCCGTCCTCGTGCCGGTCGTCCTCGTCCACGCCGCCGCGGTCTCCGCTCTGACCGCGCTGGCACTCCTCGGCGCCCCGCTGTGGGCGCTCGCGCTGGCCGCCGTCCCGGCCGGCGCCTCCGTCCCGCAGGTCGGCCCGATGGTCCGGTCCCGCTGGGCGGCCAAGCTGGAGGGCTCGCCGCTGCTGCCGACGGCCGCCGCGTTCGAGTCCGTCACCGACGAGTTCACCTTCGTCGTCGGCCCGGTGCTCGCCACCGCGCTGTGCACCGGCGTCCACCCGGCCGCCGGTCTGGCGACCGAGGCGGCCCTGACCCTGCTCGGCGGCCTGTTCTTCGCCGCGCAGCGCGCCACCGAGCCGAAGGTCGCCCCGCTCTCGGCGGCCGGCGGCAAGCACCAGTCCGCGCTGTCCTTCCCGGGCCTGCGCGTCCTGATCGTCGCCTTCGTCGGCATCGGCGCCGTCTTCGGCGGCATGCAGGTCTCCCTCGCCGCCTTCTCCAACGAGATCGGCAACCCGGGCGCCAACGGCCTGCTGTACGGCATCTTCGCGGCCGGCAACATGATCGCCGGCATCACCATGGGCGCCGTCACCTGGAAGATCGGCCCGCGCCGCCGCCTGATCCTGGGCTACATCGGCCTGACCGCCGCCGCCTCGGTGCTGTGGGCCGCGCACTCGATGGTCCTGCTGGGCGCGCTCGGCCTGGTCGTCGGCCTGTGCATCGCCCCCGCACTGATCACCGGGTACACCATGATCGAGCAGCTGGTCCCGGCCGCCTCGCGGACCGAGGCCTTCACCTGGCTGACCGGAGCGGTCGCGTTCGGGCAGGCCGCCGCCGTGACCCTGGCCGGCCGTCTGACGGACGCGCACGGGTCCTCGTACGGCTTCCTGGTGCCGCTGGTGGCCACCGCCCTGGCCCTGGTCACGCTGGTGGCGCTGCGCGCGAAGCTGGCGCCGAAGGCGCCGAGCCGGATCGTGAACTCGTCCGCGCCGGCTGCCCCGGCGGCCGCCCGCAACACGGCGAACGAGCGTGGGATCGGTCACCGCACGCCTGTGACGGTGGACTGATCCGCCGGAATACGTCACCATGGAGCGTCGTTAGCACTCATTGAGTGAGAGTGCCAGGAGGAAATTCGTGCCGACCTACCAGTACCAGTGCACCGAGTGCGGTGAGGGCCTTGAGGCCGTGCAGAAGTTCACCGACGAGGCACTGACCGTGTGCCCGAGCTGCGACGGACGCCTGAAGAAGGTGTTCTCCGCGGTCGGCATCGTCTTCAAGGGCTCCGGTTTCTACCGGAACGACAGCCGTGGCGCCTCGTCGAGCAGCACCCCTGCCTCGAAGTCGTCCTCGTCGTCCACGACGACGTCGACCGCTGCCGCCGCTCCTGCCGCTTCGACCTCCTCGGCGACCTCGAGCACGGGCAGCAGCTCCACCTCGGCTGCCTGATCCCGCAGTACGTCTTCCGCTTTCCGCAAGGCCCCGCCACCCTCTTGGGCGGCGGGGCCTTGCGCGTCCCCCGTTAGGGTGAGGCCATGGTGAACGCGGAGATCGGTGTAATCGGCGGGTCGGGCTTCTACTCCTTCCTCGAGGACGTCTCAGAGATCCAGGTGGAGACGCCGTACGGGCCTCCCAGCGATTCCCTGTACGTGGGTGAGCTGGCCGGGCGCCAGGTGGCGTTCCTGCCGCGGCACGGGCGCAGCCACACCGTGCCTCCACACAAGATCAACTACCGGGCCAACCTGTGGGCGCTGCGCTCGGTCGGTGTCCGCCAGGTGATGGGCCCCTGCGCGGTCGGCGGCCTGCAGGCGGAGTACGGGCCCGGCACGCTGCTGGTGCCGGACCAGCTGGTAGACCGTACGAAGGCGCGCGCGCAGACCTTCTTCGACGGTGAGCCGCTGCCGGACGGGACCGTTCCGAACGTCGTGCACACCACCTTCGCCGACCCGTACTGCCCGGTCGGCCGGTCGGTGGCGCTCGCGGCGGCGCGGGGACGCGAGTGGGAGCCGGTGGACGGCGGCACCATGGTCGTCATCGAGGGGCCGCGGTTCTCGACGCGGGCGGAGTCGCGGTGGCACGCGGCGGCCGGCTGGTCGGTGGTCGGCATGACCGGGCACCCGGAGGCGGTGCTCGCTCGTGAGCTGGGGCTCTGCTACACCTCGATGGCCCTGGTCACGGACCTGGACGCGGGCGCCGAGACGGGTGAGGGCGTCTCCCACGCGGAGGTCCTGAAGGTGTTCGGCGAGAACGTCAGCCGGCTGCGCGAGGTCCTCTTCGACGCGGTGGCGGCGCTGCCGCAGACCGAGGACCGCGACTGCCTGTGCACCCGCGTCCACGACGGCTGGGACCTGGGCATCGAACTTCCGTAGCGGCGGCTGAAGGCCGGTGGAGCCCCTCAGGCGGCTCCGCCGTGCCGCCTGCCGCGCCCGGGCTGTGCCGGCCGGAAGAACTTTCGGGGCGGTGTCACGTCCCGCGGGGCTGTCCTGTCTCCATGGCGAAGGGGTCACCGGGACCCCCGAGCCGGAAGAGGCCGTCATGCCGCGCATCTCGCTCACCCCGCCCCGCACCCTGCTCACGCGCATCGGCGCCTGGTACTCGCGCCGCACCTACGGCAAGGTGCTGGACCCGGGCCAGGCGTACGGGCACAACTCGCGCGTGCTGTTCTCGTACGTGCGCATGGAGCAGCAGGCGGCGAAGTGGAACACGCTCGACGCCGGCCTCAAGCACCTGGCGGTGATGGCTTCGGCCGCGCGCATCAACTGCTCGTGGTGCATGGACTTCGGCTACTGGGAGGGGCGTGAGAAGGGGCTCTCGCCGGAGAAGATCGAGCGGGTGCCGCAGTGGCGGGAGGCGCGTGAGGTGTTCACCGAGCTGGAGCTGCTGGTCATGCAGTACGCCGAGGCGATGACCGAGACGGAGCCGTCGGTCACGGACGAGCTGGCGGCCGAGCTGATCGACCGGCTCGGTGAGGCTGCGTTCGTCGAGCTCACGGCCATGGTGGCGCTGGAGAACTGGCGCTCGCGGGTCAACAGCGCCTTCGGTCTGACCAGCCAGGGGTTCTCGGAGGCCTGCCAGGTGCCGACCGGACGCTGACACCTGAGGGTGACGGCGTTGTCCACAGCCTGGGGATTGTCCACAGGTCGGAGCGGACGCCGACGGGGCGGCGGATCGTGGGGAAGGTCCGGGCAGTGGGCCCGGACGCCGGACCACGACCAGCTTGGCGGTGCCCATGATGTCCAGGACCTCTCCCCCGTTCCCCGTTTCCTCCTCTCCGCTCGCTTCTCCCGCCTCTCCTGCCTCTCCTGCCTCTCCTGCCTCTCCCGCTTCCGTGGGTTCCCGTCCCGTCTGTTCTTCCACGTGCCCCCCGGCGCGGCCGGTGCCACCCTTTCCCCCGCTCCGGGTGGGCCGGGCCGGAGGCCGGCTGCGGCGGGCGGTGCGGCGCAGGCGCCGGGTCGCCTCGGCCGGGCTGGCCGTGGTGGCGGCCGCCCTGGCGGTGGGCGGGACGGAGGCCCGGGCCTCCCGGGGCGCGCCCGCACCCGTACCCGTGGTCAAGCCGGCGCCCGCGGCGGTGCGGATGGTGTCGGCGCCCGTGCGCATCGCGGATGCCGGGACGGTGCGGCTGTTGCGTCCCGGTGACCGGGTCGACGTGGTGGCGGCGGAGCGCAACGGGGTGCCCCGGGTGGTGGCGGCGGGTGCCCGGGTGGCTGAAGTGCCCGCTGGGGACGCGGGTGTCGGGGACGGCGGGGCTCTGGTGGTGCTGTCCGTGCCCCGGGACACGGCGCGTGCCCTCGTG
Organism: Streptomyces sp. C; assembly: GCF_000158895.1. Taxonomy (NCBI): domain Bacteria; kingdom Bacillati; phylum Actinomycetota; class Actinomycetes; order Kitasatosporales; family Streptomycetaceae; genus Streptomyces; species Streptomyces sp. C. The sequence goes on from NZ_GG657750.1 coordinate 3,304,854, forward strand.
GGGGCGGGTGCTGTGGCGCGGCTGGCGGTGACGGTGTGTTGATTCGCACTGAGGAGCAGTCAAGTCGCCCTGGAGGGGGCGCTGATTGGACACGCCGTGCCGTGCCTGCCGTAGCTTTCGGAACCGTTGGCTCCGTCTACAGCAGGTACAAGGAAAGGCACATTCGTGAGCGAGAAGAAGAAGGAGAGCGTACTGGCGGGCTTCAAGGCCTTCCTGATGCGCGGGAACGTGGTCGACCTGGCGGTGGCCGTGGTCATCGGCGCGGCGTTCACGAACATCGTGAACTCCATCGTCAAGGGCATCATCAGCCCTCTCGTGGGCGCCATCGGCACCAAGAACCTGGATGTCTACACCTCGTGTCTGAAGGCACCCTGTGGGGTCGACGCGAAGGGCGAGCCGACCGGCGTCAACATCATGTGGGGTTCGGTGCTGAACGCCGCGCTCAGCTTCCTGATCACCGCGGCGGTCGTGTACTTCCTGATGGTCCTGCCCATGGCGAAGTACCTCGCCAGGGTGGAGGCGCGCCGCAAGGCGAAGGAGGGCGTGCAGGAGAGCATGGAGATCACCGAGCTGGAGGTGCTCAAGGACATCCGCGACGTCCTGGTCGCGCAGCGGAGCGGGAACGGCGAGGGCAGCAGCCGGGCGCAGGGGACGCCGGGGGCGCGCGACGCCTTCTGACGGCCGCCGCGGAGGATCAGATGTGGTGCGGGGGCTTCTCGTCGAGGAAGCGGGCCAGGTCGGCCGCGCTCCCTCCGGCGGGCGGCCGCTCGCCCCAGCCGCGGTCGGTGTCGTCCGAGGACTGCTGGTCCAGCGGGTCGTCGAAGACGAGCTTCGGCCTGGGCTTCGGCTTCGTCTCGGGCTTCGCCCCGGCTTCGGGCTTCGGGGACTGCGGGTCGGAGGCGGGGGCGGTGCTCATGCCCCAAGGGTACGGCCGCCCGCGCCCCCGGCCCCGGTCTCTGTCACGGCCGCTGCCGCTGCAGCTCCCCGGGTCAGCTGGGGGCCTCGGCGCCCTTGCGGGCGTAGAACCACCAGCAGACCGCGAGGCAGGTCGCGTAGAAGCCGATGAACAGCCACAGCGCGTGGGTGACCGCCATGGCGGCGAACATCGCGGGGATGAAGAAGAAGCCGTAGGCGGCGATGGCGGAGGAGAAGCCGGTGACGGCGCCCGCCTCCATCTCCGACTGCTTCAGCGCGGCCGCCTGCGCCTGGGGGCCCTGGCCCTCCACCTGGCGCATGTGCTGCTCGCGGAAGATCACCGGGATCTGCCGGAAGGTCGAGCCGTTGCCCAGTCCGGAGAAGGCAAAGGCCGCCAGGAAGCCGGTGAAGAACGCCCAGAAGCTTCCCTGGTCGCCGCCGGTCGGCAGCGCGAAGATCACGACCACCAGGGCTGCCGCCATGCCGACGAAGGACAGCATGGTCACTCTGGCGCCGCCGAACTTGTCGGAGAGCCAGCCGCCGGCCCAGCGCATGAGCGCGCCGATGAACGGGCCGATCCAGGCGTAGGTGGTGGCCTGGTAGCCCTGCGTCTCGAAGTTGTTCTTGATCAGCAGGGGCAGACCGGCGGCGAATCCGATGAAGGACCCGAAGGTGCCGACGTAGAGCCAGGTCATCAGCCAGTTGTGCTTGCGCTTGAAGATGACTTTCTGCTGGCTGAAGGGGGCCGCTGCCACCTTCAGGTCGTTCATCAGGAACCAGGCCAGCAGCGCCATGATCACCAGGAGCGGCACCCAGAGGAAGGCGCCGTTCTGGAGCCAGATATCCGTGTTCTCCTTCGTGTCGTGCTGCGGGCCGCCCGCGGGGGCGCCGAGCACGGCGGCGGTGACCACCAGCGGCGCGACCAGCTGGACGACGCTCACACCGAGATTGCCGAGGCCGCCGTTGAGGCCGTTGGCACTGCCCTTCTCCCGCTTGGGGAAGAAGAAGCCGATGTTGGCCATGGACGAGGCGAAGTTCGCGCCGCCGATACCGCAGACGGCCGCGATGAGGGCCAGCTCCCAGTAGGGGGTGCCGGTGTCCTGGAGGGCGAAGCCCAGCCACAGCATGGGGCCGATCAGGATGAAGGTGCTGAAGGCGGTGAACTTCCGCTCGCCGAAGATCGGGCCGATGAAGGTGTAGAGGATCCGGAAGGTGCCGCCGGTGATGCCCGGGATGGCGGTCAGCCAGAACAGCTGCGACTTGGAGAAGCCGAAGCCGACGTCGTTCAGCTTGACGACGGTGACCGACCAGACCTGCCAGACCACGAAGCCGAGCATGAGCGCCGGGATGGACACCCAGAGGTTGCGCTGGGCGACCCGCCGGCCGGTGGCCTGCCAGAAGGCGTCGTCCTCGGGGCGCCAGTCACCGATGACGGTGCCGGGCTTGTAGGTCTCGGCGCGGTGCGAGCGCACCGCGGACGGGGTGGGCGTGGGTATCGACATGGTCATCGGTCCTTCGGGTCGAGGAGCCACAGGGCGATCACGACGAGGAAGGACAGGATCAGGAATCCCGCCCCCCACCAGGCCGTGCCGGTGTTGCCCTTCATCCACTCGTTGACGGTCACGGTCAGGGCCCAGAGCTGCCCGATCACGACCGTGAGGGCCAGGGCCAGTCGGGCGTTGAGCTTGGAGGAGCGCTCCGGTTCCTGTTCGGTGCCGGCGCCCGGGCCGGGGCCGGTGTGCCGGACGCGCGGGTCGCCGTAGCCGCTGGTGGCGCGGATCTGCGGGTACCGCTCGTGGACCGGCCGGTTCAGCCGGGGCTGGGTGCTCCCCGGGTGGTATTCGGGGCGGGGAGGTAGCTGTGCGTCGCTCATGTGCGCCTGCTTTCGTCGGCGCGGGCCGCGCCGGGGCAGCCCAGGCGCTGTGCCGTCTCGGGCTGGGAGTCGCCGAACTGCCGGCACAGGGCTTCCTTGGCGGGTTCCCCGGAGCGGGCGGTGGCGATGGCCCAGACGCTGCCGTCGCTCCGCTCGGTGAGGAAGATCTTCGGGAGTGGGCGGGGCGGCGGCCCTGCGGTGACCTCGCCGGTGCGGGCGTCGAAGACGCCTTCGTGGCAGGGGCAGTACAGCTCTCCTTCGGGGCCGCGGTCCTCGCGCCAGAGCACGGCGCAGGCCAGGTGGGTGCAGACGGCGGAGTAGGCGACGAGGCTGCCGTCGCCGAGCCGGACGGCGAGGGCCCGGTCCTCGTCGCCGGGGAACCTGAAGGCCACGGACTCGCCCGGTGCGAGCTGGTCGGTGACCTTCTTGGCTTCGGGCATCGTCTCGCTGTCGCCGTGGCGGTGGAGGATGCCGGAGGCGACTCCGACCCCTCCGATGGCCAGGCCGCCGGAGACGGTGGCGACGATCCTCAGGTAGTCGCGGCGGGTGGTGAGGGAGTCGGCGCTGATCCTGTCGCGCAGCTGGTCGGCGGCGGCGTCGCCGCCGGCGTCCGGGCCCGGTCGGGAGCCGGGTGCGGGCTGCTGGGTCACGCTCATCGGACGTCCACCCCGTTCACCTCGACGACGGGCAGTCCGCCGGGAACGGGCCACTGGACCTTGTCTGCGGGGACGACCATGGCCACGCCGGTGGAGACGACCACGTCGCCGAAGGCGAAGGAGTCGGCGACCTGGACGCCGGGGCGTTCGGCCTGGAGCTCTTCGAGCGTTCCGTAGAAGAGGGCCCCGGTCGGGCAGACGGTGGCGCACATGGGGGCCAGGCCGTAGGCGGTGCGGTCGTAGCAGAGGTTGCACTTCATCTGGAGCTTCGCCTGGAGGTCGATCTTCGGGACGCCGAAGGGGCAGGCGTTGACGCAGTTGGCGCAGCCGATGCAGCGTGTGGTGTCGGCCTGTTGGACCACGCCGTCCGCGGTCACGAGGATGGCATCGGCGGGGCAGACCTCGGCGCAGGGCGCGACGGGGTCCTCGCAGTGCATGCAGACGGTGGGGAGCGAGGCGACGGACTGGCCGGGGTCGGTGTAGTCCAGGTGGATCATCGACTTGCCGCGGTGCGAGTCGCATTCGCGGCAGGCGGATACGCAGGCCTGACAGCCGATGCAGCGGCCGGGGTCGATGAAGATCGTGCGACCCATCATGGCGGCGTCAGCTCCTCTCCGCCGTGCCACGGCCCTGCGAGGACGTGGGGGGCAGGGGGTCGGTGCGGGAGACCTGGGTCTGCGGGTAGGCCTGGCAGCCGGGGGCCGTGGGTGGTGCGGGCACCTCGTCGACCCGCTCGGCTGCCTCGATCCGGGCGGCGCACACCTTGTACTCGGGGATCTTCGAGCGGGGATCGAGGGCGTCGATGGTCAGGGCGTTGGCCGCTGTCGGGACGGGCCAGTGGTACGGGATGAAGACGGTGTCGGGGCGGATGGCCTCGGTGACGAGGGCGGGGAAGACCTCGCTGCCGCGGCGGGTGACCACCCGGACGGGGTCGCCGTCGCGGAATCCGTGGGAGGGGTGCACTTCCACCCAGGGCCGCGGGGTCTGTTCGACGAGGGCACCCAGCCGGCGGGTCTGGTTGCCGGACAGGAAGTGCGCGACGGTGCGGCCGGTGGTGAGGGAGAGCGGGAACTCCTCGGTGTAGGCGTCCATGGGCGGGTGCCATTCGACGACCTGCATGTGGATCTTGCCGTCGGGGTGGTAGGTCCTGCCGTCCTCGAACAGGCGGGGCGTTCCGGGGTGCTCGGTGGACGGGCAGGGCCAGGCGATGCCTCCGGTCGCTTCGAGCCGCTCGTAGGTGATGCCGTAGTAGTCGTTGACGGTGCCGGCGGAGGCGATGCGGAGTTCCTCGAACACCTCTCGGGAGCCGGGGAAGTCGAACTTGTCGCCTGCGCCGAGGCGTCTGGCCAGTTCGCACATCACCCAGGTGTCGGTGCGCACCCCGGCGGGCGGCTCCTGTGCCTTGTTGTGCTTGACCACGCGGGCTTCGGTGTTGGCCATGACGCCCTCGTCCTCGGCCCAGACGGTGACGGGGAAGACGACGTGCGCGTTGGCGGCGGTCTCGGAGAGGAAGAAGTCGAACTGGGCGTGGAAGTCGAGGGTGTCGTAGCCCTGCTTGACCGCCCCGTAGTTGGGGAGTGAGACGAACGGGTTGTTGCAGATGCCGATCAGGCCGCGGATCTCCTGCCGCTGCATCTGCCAGACCATTTCCATCATGGAGGTGCCGGCGGTCGGGAGGTCGGCCTCGTCGATGCCCCAGATCCGGCAGATCTGGCGGCGGTGCTCCTCGTTCATGATGGAGCGGCCGCCGGGCAGGAGGTCGGCCTTCTGGCCGTGTTCGCGGCCGCCCTGGCCGTTGCCCTGGCCGGTGATGGTGCCGTAGCCGGCGCCCGGTTTGCCGAGGTTGCCGGTGGCCACGCACATGTTGATGACGGACAGGCAGTTCTCGACGCCCTGGGAGTGGTGTTCGATGCCGCGGGCGTGGAAGGCCATCGCCTTGTCCGCGCCGGCGAACATGCGGGCGACCTGGACGATCTGGGAGGCGGGGATGCCGCAGATCTCTGCGGACCGGGCGGGCGGGTATTCCTGGACGGTCTTCTTGACCTCGTCCCAGCCGGTGGTGTGGGCGGCGAGGTACGCCTCGTCGGTGAGGCCTTCGTCGACGATGACGTGGAGCACTGCGTTGAAGAACGCCGAGTCGGTGCCGGGTTTGATGGGGACGTGGACGTCGGCGGTGCGGGCGATGGCCGTCTCGCGCGGGTCGACGACGATCAGGGTCGCGCCTCGGTCGCGGGCGCCCCAGACGTACTGGGTCATCACGGGGAAGCACTCGCCCACGTTCGACCCGGCGATCAGCAGGCAGTCGGTGAGGAGGATGTCGGAGAAGGGGTTGGCGGCGCGGTCGATGCCGAAGGCGAGCTTGTTGGCGCCGGCGGCGCTGACCATGCAGAGGCGGCCGTTGTAGTCGACGTGCCTGGTCTTGAGGGCGACCCGGCCGAACTTGCCGACGAGGTAGGTCTTCTCGGAGTAGAGGCTGGCACCGCCGAGCAGCCCGAAGGCGTCGTTGCCGTGGGCGGCCTGGATGCGCCGGATCTCGGAGACGGTGAAGTCGAGGGCCTCGTCCCAGGAGGCCTCCTTGAACTCCTCGTCGCGGGAGCGGCGCATCAGGGGCGCGGTCAGCCGGTCGGGGTGGTTGACCTGCTGGTAGGCGTTGATGCCTTTGGGGCACAGCCGCATGCGGTTGATGTCGTGGTTGCGGGGTTCGACGCCGAAGACCTTGCCGGCGTTGTCGACACGCAGGTACATGCCGCACTGCACGCCGCAGAAGCAGCAGTGGGTGGGGACGAGGGTCTCGCCGTTCTGGTCGGCGTGCCACCGGTCGGCGGGGATGCCGCCGGCGTCGCGGAAATTGCGGGTGCCGGGCGGTGCGATGGCCGGGTCGAGGGGCAGGGATACCGGCTTGGCGGGGTCCGTCGCGGTCACTTGAAGCCCTTCTTGACGTGGGTCAGGTAGGCGTTGCCGCGCAGGATCCGCTTGCAGCGGGGGCAGTATTCGGCGAAGGCGTTGAAGTCGAGCCGGAGGTCCTGCATCGTGCCGCGCAGGTTCTCCACGTACGGGGTGGTGTCGATGGGTTCGCCGCAGCGCTTGCAGGCGAAGATCTCCTCGTCCTGGCGGGCGGTGTACTTGAAGAGCTGCATGCCGACCGCCGCCGACCGCTGGACGATGTGGAAGAACTTCCCGAAGGGGATGTAGATGAGGGTGAGGACCACCGAGACCATGTGGAGGATCGCCAGGAACTCGTAGCCGCCGCCGTGCAGGAAGATCGACGAGAAGGTGAGCAGCAGCCCGGTCACCGAGATGACGATCAGACAGATCAGCGGGAGCAGGTCGTAGGCGAAGCGCTGGCCGGTGATGGCGCCGCGGTCCTTCATGCGGCGCCACAGGAAGTACGAGGCTCCGGGGATGACGAGGACGGCGGCGATGTCCAAGCCGTGGAACATCAGCCAGCCCAGGATGTCGAGCGAGTTGAAGCCGAGGACTTTGAAGCCCCAGATCCGCATCTCGTAGCCGGGTCCGGAGCCGCTGCCGGAGGTGAACGTGAACCAGCCCCAGGTGAGGGGGAAGGTGATCGCGGCGGCGAGCAGGCAGCCCCAGAAGATCAGCTGGTGGGCGGCCCAGCGGGCGCGTGAGCGGGCGCCGAGGAACTTCTGGAAGCCGAGGTAGGTGGCGATCATCTTCGGCAGGGCGGTGGGCGCCTTCTTGAAGTTGGCGGCCGAGAAGAAGCTGCCGAAGCCCTTCCTGAAGAGGCGGCGCGCGCCGGGTGCGGACACCCAGACCGTGTACCGGTAGGCCACACCGAAGGCGAGGAAGACCGTGGCGACGGCGTACGGCAGCAGGGCGGAGTCGAAGTCCCGCAGGAGGCGGCTGCCCAGCACGATCGCGGCGATGAGCAGGAGGGAGACGGCGACGCCGGCCGCGGTGGCGCGTGCGGTGACGGACCGCCCGGCCGGGGGCGGGGTCTCGGGCGGCCCGGGGGGTGGGGCTGCGGCGAGTGCTTCTGTGGGCTCGGACACAGCACCACGCTAGGTGATCTATGCCCATTCAGCCCGTTATGCGGAGCTTGTGATTGCTCCGAACGGGTCATGCGGCCTGCAGTCCGTGCGCCGCGAAGACCGCCTTGGCCTCCTCCACCTGTGCGGGGATGGGTGACGGGGTGTCGTGCAGGGTGAAGGGCATGTCCAGGGCGTCCCACTTGCTCTCGCCGAGTTTGTGGAAGGGCAGTACGTCGACCCGCGAGACGTTGCCGAGGGTGCCGGCGAAGGCGGCGATCCCTTCGACGTTCTCGCGCGCGTTGGTGAGCCCGGGCACGAGCACGAACCGCAGGTGCACCTCCTTGCCGAGGTCGGCGAGGCGGCGCGCGAAGTCCAGGGTGGGCTCCAGCGGCCGGCCGGTGACCTTCCTGTAGGTGTCCCGGTCCCAGGACTTGATGTCGAGCAGTACGAGGTCCACGTCGCGCAGCAGCGCGTCGCTGGCCCGGGACCCGAGGAAGCCCGAGGTGTCGAGGGCGGTGTGCAGGCCCAGGTCGCTCTTCAGGCGGTGGAGCAGTTCGCCGGCGAAGACGGGCTGGAGCAGGGGTTCGCCGCCGGAGAGGGTGGCGCCGCCGCCGGAGGCGGAGATGAACCGGGTGTACTTGCGGGCTTCGGCGATGACGGCGTCGGCCGAGGTGCGCCGGCCGTTGCGCATCCGCATGGTGTCGGGGTTGTGGCAGTACAGGCAGGTCAGCGGGCAGCCGGCGAGGAAGGTCACGAACCGGGTGCCGGGTCCGTCGACTCCGGTGGACAGGTCCCAGGAGTGCACCGAGCCCTCGCTCGGCCGCTGCGTCGCGGCGGCGGCGAGGGTTTGCGCGGGGGTGGCCGGGGGCTGCGCGGTGGCGGCCGGGGGGCGGGTGGCGCTGACGACGGCGGCGTTCTCGGGGCCGACGGGGAGGCTCGTACCGAAGTAGACCGTCATGGCAGGTGCTCCAGTCGTGTTCCGGCACGTGCAGTGCGTGCGGGTGCGTGCGTGCGGTGCGCGTGGCGTGGCGTGTCCGGTGGGGGTGCGTGGCTCGGGGCCGGGGTGAGGGCCCGGCCCCGGGCCGCGCGGTCTGCGGACGGCGCTACAGCGCGCCGTGGAAGGTGCGGTTCAGCACGTCGAGCTGCTGCGCCCGGGTGAGTCGCACGAAGTTCACCGCGTAGCCGCTGACGCGGATGGTGAGCTGCGGGTACTTCTCCGGATGCTCCATGGCGTCCATGAGGGTGTCGCGGTTCAGGACGTTGACGTTCATGTGGAAGCCGTCGACGGCCATGTAGCCGTCGAGGACGCCGGCGAGGTTGCTGATCCGCTCCTGCGGGGTGCGGCCGAGGCCGTCGGGGGTGACGGTGTTGGTCAGCGAGATGCCGTCCTCGGCGTCCTCGTAGGGGAGCTTGGCGACCGACAGGGCCGAGGTGACGTAGCCGTGGGTGTCGCGGCCGTTCATCGGGTTGGCGCCGGGGGAGAACGGTTCGCCGGCCCGGCGTCCGTCCGGGGTGTTGCCGGTCTTCTTTCCGTAGACCACGTTCGAGGTGATCGTCAGCACGGACTGGGTGTGCTCGGCGCCCCGGTACGTCTCGTGCTTGCGGATCTTCCTCATGAACTCCTCGACGAGCCGGACGGCGATCTCGTCGACGCGGTCGTCGTTGTTGCCGTACGCCGGGTACTCGCCTTCGATGGCGTAGTCGGTGGCGAGGCCGCTCTCGTCGCGCAGCGCGGTGACCTTGGCGTGCTTGATGGCGGACAGCGAGTCGGCGGCGACGGACAGGCCGGCGATGCCGCAAGCCATGGTGCGGCGCACGTCGCGGTCGTGGAGGGCCATTTCGAGGCGCTCGTAGGCGTAGCGGTCGTGCATGTAGTGGATGACGTTGAGGGCGTGGACGTAGGTCTCGGCGAGCCATTCCATCTGCTCGTCGAACTTGGCCATGACCTCGTCGTAGTCGAGGACGTCGGAGGCCGGCAGGCCGGTCCGCGGGCCGACCTGGGCTCCGGTCTTCTCGTCCCGGCCGCCGTTGATCGCGTAGAGGAGGGTCTTGGCGACGTTGACGCGGGCGCCGAAGAACTGCATCTGCTTGCCCACCGGCATGGCCGACACGCAGCAGGCGATGGCGGTGTCGTCGCCGAAGCGCGGGCGCATCAGCTCGTCGGATTCGTACTGCACCGACGAGGTGTCGATGGAGACGCGGGCGCAGAACTCCTTTAAGCCCTGCGGCAGCCGCGGCGACCAGAAGACCGTCATGTTGGGTTCGGGGGCCGGGCCGAGGTTGTAGAGGGTCTGGAGGTAGCGGAAGGAGGTCCTGGTGACGAGCGGCCGGCCGTCTTCTCCCATGCCGCCGATGGACTCGGTGACCCAGGTCGGGTCGCCGGAGAACAATTCGTCGTACTCGGGGGTCCGCAGGAAGCGGACGATGCGCAGCTTGATGACGAAGTCGTCGACGAGTTCCTGTGCCTGTTCCTCGGTGAGGATGCCGGCCTCGATGTCACGCTGAAGATATATGTCGACAAAGGTGGAGGTGCGGCCCAGGGACATGGCCGCGCCGTTCTGCTCCTTCACGGCGCCGAGGTACGCGAAGTACAGCCACTGGATGGCTTCGCGGCCGGTGGCGGCGGGTCCGGAGATGTCGTAGCCGTAGGAGGCGGCCATCGCCTTGAGTTCGGACAGCGCGCGCATCTGCTCGGCGAGTTCCTCGCGCAGGCGGATCGTCTCCTCCAGCGAGCGGTTGCCGGCGGGGAGGGAGTTCAGCTCCTCCTTCTCGTCCTTCTTGAAGGCGATCAGGCGGTCGACTCCGTAGAGGGCGACGCGGCGGTAGTCGCCGATGATGCGGCCGCGGCCGTACGCGTCGGGGAGGCCGGTCACGATGCCGGCCTTGCGGGCGGCGCGGATCTCGGTGGTGTAGGCGTCGAAGACGCCGGCGTTGTGGGTCTTGCGGTATTCGGTGAAGACCTTCTCCAACTCCTCGGAGACCGGGTAGCCGTAGGTCTCCAGGGCGCCGGCAACCATCCGCCAGCCGCCGTAGGGCATGATCGCGCGCTTGAGCGGGGCGTCGGTCTGGAGCCCGACGATCAGGTCCTTGTCGCGGTCGATGTAGCCCGGGGCGTGGGCGGTGATCGACGACGGGATGTCGTGGGCGACGTCGTAGACGCCCTTCTCGCGCTCCTCCGGGAACTTGTCGGTGATCGCCTTCCACACCGCGGTGGTGCGCTCGGTGGGGCCGGCGAGGAAGGAGTCGTCGCCTTCGTAGGGCGTGTAGTTCTGCTGGATGAAGTCGCGGACGTCGATGGCGTCGCGCCAGAGGCCGCCCTTGAACCCTTCCCAGGCCTGGCCGTTCTTCGTGGTCTCCACAGGGGTGGCAGTCATCACCGGCACCTTCTCCGAGTCGCCTCATTGCTTGCGTCCATTCCACGCCGTTTGATCGATCATTTGGCGCCGCAATGGTCCTGAGCTGAGGCCCGAAAGTCCCTCGGCTGCGGCGAGCCGGCCACTGATGCCGCCTTTGAGCTGGGCGTTGTGGCGGGACCATAGTCCGTAGTGCGCTTGTGAATGGATTCACAAGAATTCGAGAGCCAGGTTGAAAGTCGGAAAATCTGCATTCTGACGGCGCCTGTGGATAGCGCGACGCACGTCGTGAACGGACCCGGCAGCATGAAGGAAGTCGGCGCGAGCGCGAGAGAGAAGAGGCGGAGATGAGCAGCGACGTGATGGCGAAGAACCAGGGGTTGTCCTGCGCGATGCCGGTGCAGGACGGACCGTACGGCCCGCCGGGGAAGAGGAGGAGGAAGAGGTACGCGGCCCAGCGCGCCGGCGGCCGCGAAGGGGCCCCGGGAGCGGTGGACCCGGCCTCCCCGGCGGGCGGCCGGGGTTCCTGTCGGGCCCCGGCCCGGGCGGAGGCCGCGAGGAGGTTCGGCGGGATTGCCGGGACCGCCCCGGCCGTGGGGCGGTGCGGATGCCGACTGCCGGCGTCGCCCGGCCCGGCGGCGGTGCCGGTGCCGGCGCCCACGGCGGTGGGGACGGGGGACTCGGTGATACGGCAGCCGGCGGCGGTGGAGGGCGGGTGACGGCGCCCTCCGGGTCCACGTCGTCGCTGACGGGCGGCGGTGGAGGGCGGCGGACGGCGTGAGCCGCGTGTGACGCCGCCCTCCGCGCCCGCCCCCAGCCCGGCGGCCCGGTCGGGGCCGGCCGCCTGACGGTCCCGAGACCCGGACCCGACCCAGGGCACAGAACAGGACCCCGAGCACGGGACCCGCCCGGGAGGAGCAGATCCGGCGCCCGGGGGCAACCGACCGACGCCCTGATCAAACCCCGACGTCCGGGGCAAAACCCGACGCCAGGGACGGGACCCGGTGCCCCGGGCAAAACCCAACGCCCGGGGTGAGGAGCCGGGCGTCGGGCTTCGGGGGGCGGCCACGGGTGAGGGCCGGGCGTCGGGCTTCGAGGGACGCCCGGGGTGAGAGGCCGGGGCGGCGGGCTTCGAAGGACGCCCGGGGTGAGGAGCCGGGCGGCAGGCTTCGAAGGACGCCCGGGGTGAGGAGCCGGGCGTCGGACTTCGAAGGACGCCCGGGGTGAGGAGCCGGGGCGGCGACTCCGGGAGATGCCCGAGGTGAGGCCGGGGCTTCGGGCTTTGGGTGGCTCGGCTGGGTGGGTGGGGCGCCGGGTTGGGTTCGGGACGGGGTTAGCTCGGGGCTTCTGCGTTCTTGCGGGCGTAGAACCACCAGGTGACGACCACGCAGCTGGCGTAGAAGGCGACGAAGCCCCACATCGCGCTGGTGACCGAGAAGTTGGCGAACATCGCCGGGATGAAGAAGAAGCCGTAGGCGGCGATGCCGGCGGTGAAGCCCGTCACGGCGCCGGATTCGATCTCCGCCTGCTTGAGGGCGGCCGCGTACTGCGGCGTGCCCTCCGTCAGGCCCTTCAGGTGCTGCGCCCGGAAGATGACCGGGATCTGCCGGAAGGTCGAGCCGTTGCCGATGCCCGAGAAGAAGAAGGCGGCCAGGAAGCAGAGGAAGAAGCCTTGGAACGAACCGTGGTCAGAGCCTGCGGGCAGGAAGTTGATGACTCCGATGATCGATGCGCCCATGCCCACGAAGGAGAGGATCGTCACCCGGGCGCCGCCCAGCTTGTCGGCGATCCAGCCGCCCGCCCAGCGGGCCAGTGCGCCCAGGGCGGGGCCCATCCAGGCGTAGGTGGCGACCGAGTACGCGGGGAAGGTGGTCTTGATGAGCAGCGGCAGGGCTGCGGCGAAGCCTATGAAGGAGCCGAAGGTGCCGACGTAGAGCCAGGTCATCAGCCAGTTGTGCTTGCGCCGGAAGATGATCTTCTGCTGGCTGAAGGGGGTGGAGGCGACCTTGAGGTCGTTCTGTCCGAACCAGGCGACCGCCGCGAGGACGACCAGGACCGGGATCCAGACGAAGGCGGCGTTCTGGAGGTAGATCTCCGAGCCGTTCGCCTTCTTCTGGCCCGCTCCGATGGCCAGGACGGAGGAGGTGATCAGGATGGGGGTGAGCAGCTGGACCACGGAGACGCCGAGGTTGCCGAGGCCGCCGTTGATGCCGGTGGCGTTGCCCTTCTCCTGCTTCGGGTAGAAGAAGCCGATGTTGGCGAGGGAGGAGGAGAAGTTCGCGCCGCCGATTCCGCAGAGGGCGGCGATGGCGACCATGGTGGTGTAGGAGGTGGCCGGGTCCTGCACGGCGAAGCCGAGCCAGAGCAGCGGGATGACCAGGACCACCGTGGAGAGGGCCGTGAAGCGGCGCTGGCCGATCATCGGGCCGAGGAAGGTGTAGAAGATGCGGGCGGTGCCGCCGGTGATGCCGGGGACGGCCGTCAGCCAGAACAGCTGCGACTGGGAGTAGCCGAACCCGACGTCCTTCAGGTTGGTCGCCGTGATGCTCCACACCTGCCAGACCACGAAGGCCACGAGGAGGGCGGGGACCGCGATCCACAGGTTCCGGGTGGCGACCTTCTTCCCGGTGGAGTGCCAGAAGGCGGGATCCTCCGGGGTCCACTGCGTGATGGTGCGGCCCGGGCGGTACTGCGCCGGGTCGGCGAGGACCTGTGGCGCTTGCTGCGTGGCGGAACTCATGGCGTGGTCCTGAACATTGAGACGGGTCCTGACTTATCCAGGCTCCGTCCCGGGGGGCGGGGGGCGGCAGGGGCGAACGTCGTGCGGGTGGCGGGACCTTGTCCCGCCGGGCGGGGTCCCTTCGTCTCACGGCCGGGCGGGGCGGGCCGGTACGAGTCCGCCCGGGGTACCCGGGGGGCGTCGGCCGCGCGCCTCGCCGGTCGGGGGGCCGGGCCCTGGTGTGCTGGGCGGTATGACGTACGTACCGATGACCGCCCGCAGCCGCGACGAGGGGCACCGGACGGCGACCTCGCTGGAGTTGTTCTTCGACCTGTGCTTCGTCGTGGCGATCGCCCAGGCGGGGGCGCGGCTGGTGCACGCGCTGGCGGAGGGCCATCCGGGGAGCGGGGTGGTCGGCTATTTCTTCGTCTTCTTCGGGGTGTGGTGGGCGTGGATGAACTTCACGTGGTTCGCGTCCGCCTACGACTGCGACGACGTGCCGTACCGGGTCGCGACGCTGGTGCAGATCGCCGGTGTGCTGGTCTACGCGGCGGGGGTGAGCCGGGCCTTCGACGACAACGACTGGGCGGTGGCCGTCATCGGCTACCTGATCATGCGGGTGGCGCTGACGGCGCAGTGGTTGCGGGCGGCGGCCGGGGAGAGCGGTGCGGCGCGTTCGGCGGCGCTGAAGTACGCGGCGGGGCTGGTGATCTGTCAGGCGGGCTGGGTGGGGTTGCTGTTCGCTCCGGACGCTTGGAAGCGCTGGCTGTTCCTGGTGCTGGTGATGGCCGAGCTGATGGTGCCGGTGCTGGCCGAGCGGGAGCACCAGACGCCCTGGCACGCGCATCACATCGTGGAGCGGTACGGGCTGTTCACCATCATCGTGCTGGGCGAGACCATCGCGGCGAGCACGGTGGCGGTGAAGTCGGCTCTGGACGAGCACGAGGCGCTGGGCGAGCTGCTGCCCATCGCGGCGGGCGGGCTGTTGATCGTCTTCGCCGCGTGGTGGATCTACTTCGCGGTGCCGATGCACGAGCGGCTGAACAGCAACCGGGAGGCGATCCCGTGGGGCTACGGCCATCTGCTGATCTTCGCGTCGGGTGCGGCGATCGGTGCGGGCATCGAGGTGGCGGTGGAGCACGCGGTGGGGAAGGCGCACGTGTCGCAGGTCGCCGCGAACGCGGCGGTGACCGTCCCGTCGGCGCTGTTCCTGCTGATGGTGTGGTTGCTGCACTCGCGCCACTTCAAGCGGGGTGCGGCGCAGCAGCTGGTGCTGCCGGTGTCCGCGCTGGCCCTGCTCGCCTGTACGTGGGCGGGTTCGTACGCGGTGCTGTACGCGGGGCTGGTGGCGACGGCCGCGGTGGTGGTCGGGATGACGCTGTCGGTGCACGGCGGGCAGTTCGAGCGGGTCGGTGCCGAAGTCTGAGGTTCCGGCCGTCACCCCCACGCCCCCGAAGGCGTTCAGCAGCTCAGCACAACGGCTACAGGAAGAGACAGCCCCCATGACACTCCCCCCGCAACGGCACGGCTCCGGCACCGATCCCGGAGGGGAACTGGCCGAGCCGGGTTTCTGGCAGCGGCCTCCCGATCAGCGGCTCGCGGCGTTCGCCCGGCTGCGTGCGCTGGGCTCCCCGGTGTTCGTCCCCGAGGGGAGCGGTCACTGGGCGTTGGTGCGGCACGCCGATGTGCAGGAGGCGAGCCGGCTGCCGAAGGTGTTCGCGAGCGCGCCCGGGGTGACGACGCCGGAGCCGGCCCGGTGGGTGCGGGCGCTGTTCGGGGACTCGATGGTCAACCTGGACGGCCCGGACCACGCGCAGCTGCGGAAGATCGTGCAGCGGGCGTTCACGCCGCGGCTGCTGGCGGCGGCCGAGGAGGACATCCACGCGGTGGCGGCCCGGATCGTGGACGACGTCCTGGCGGAGCGGCCTGACGAGTTCGTCTCGGCGGTGTCCTCGCGGCTTCCGCTGGAGGTCATCTGCAACATGATGGGCATCCCGGAGCACTACCGTGCGGAGATCGCGGACAGGGTCAACCACGCGTCGGAGAACATCGGTGTGGAGCGCGGGCTGGCGGCCCGGCTGCGGATGCCGGGGCGGGGGTTGCGGGCCCTGGCGCGGATGCAGCGGATGGTCGCGGGCATCGGGCGGGAGCGGCGCAGGAACCCGGCCGACGACCTGATCTCGGCGCTGGTGTGCGCGAACGTGGACGGGCAGGCGCTGGGGGCGCGCCAGTTGGGTGCGTTCTTCAGCCTGCTGATGGTGGCCGGGGTGGAGACGACCCGCAACGCGATCAGTCACGGGCTGAGCCTGCTGACGGACTTCCCGGAGCAGCGGGACCTGCTGCTGTCGGACTTCGAGAAGTACGCGGACGGTGCGGTGGACGAGATGATCCGGCATTCGACGCCGATCATCCAGTTCCGCCGGACGGTGACGGCCGAGCACACGCTGGGCGGGCATCCGTTCCGGCCGGGGGACAAGGTGGTGCTGTACTACGCGTCGGCCAACCGTGACGAGGCGGTCTTCCCCGATCCCGACGCGTTCGACATCACCCGCTCCCCGAACCCGCATCTGGGTTTCGGCGGCGGCGGGCCGCACTTCTGCCTGGGCGCGCATCTGGCCCGGGTGGAGATGAAGGCGCTGTTCCGGGAGCTGCTCACGCGGCCGGTGGGGCTGCGGGCGGTGGGTCTGCCCGATCTGGCGGGCTCGAACTTCGACAACCGGGTCCGCTCGCTGCGGTTCGCCTTCGAGCATCCGGCGTGAGGGGCCGGCCGCCGGGCAGGCTGGGAGCCCGGCGGCCGGAGCACGGCGGCCGCCGCAGGCGCGGCGGCGGCTGCCGTGGGCAGGGGCCGGCTTGGGGGTGTCCGGCTAGCGCTGCAGGGTCTGAACGGTGACGAGGCAGTGGGCGCACTCGGTCAGGACTTCTTCGTCGCCGGCGAAGGCCTTCAGCTGCTCGGCGCTGACCGGCCTGCCGGGGACGGCCTCGGGCCAGGCGCGCGTGGCGAACAGGAAGTACACCTGGCCGCCGTCGTTGGCGGCCTCGACCCATTCGTCGGGGGCGGTGCAGGTGGCGTTCAGGCCGGGCAGGGTCAGGGCGATCTGGTTGTCCGCGAGGAGGACCTTCACGTCGAACTTCTGCGGGTTCACGGTGCCGTCCGCGACCTCGACGCCGATCGGCAGCCCCATCCCCTCCAGCAGGGCGCGGGCGGCCGCCTCGCCCGCTTCCCGGCCTGCCGGTCCGTCACCGAGCGTGTAGGCGAGGAGGTAGGGGAGCTTGTGGCCCTCGGCGGGGTCGCCGATCCAGGCGAGCACGGAAAGGGTGCCGAGCTGGCTGCGGTCGATTTCGGCTTGCGTAGAAGTCATGCGCGCACCTTAGTGCTCCGGCGCCGGGCCCTTTCATGGCCCTTCACCCGCGCGGGCTAGACCGACCAGAATCCCCCTCCGGAATTCGCCTGCATGTTCGCGTCCTGGTACTGGAGCCGCACGATCTTCTGGTTTTCCGGAATTTCGAACACGACCCATCCTTCGGCCCGCTCGCCGACCGCGAGGGAATCGAAGACGAGTGGTTTGCCGGTCGTCAGTTCGCCGGTGCGCACCACCGGGTGGCGCTTGCCCGCGCCGTCGTACGCCCACATGCGCCCGAGCGCCCCGTACGAGGCCCCGCCGACGTTGACGAACGACATCGAGGCGGCCACCCAGCGCTTGCCGGCGGGCGGCTGGTAGTTCGGTTCGACGCTGACCGCCGGGTCCACGAACGCGCTCAGCACCACCTGGAGGTGGCGGCCCACCTCGTGTCCTTGCACCCGTACGGAGTCACCCACATGGGCGTCCTTGGCCGCGCCGGTTGCCCCGCCCGCCCGGTCCTGGGCGGCGGGGTCCTCGTCGGCGCCGGGCGCTCCGTCGTCGACGGGGACGGCGGGGGCGGCGGCGGGGGCGAGCGCGGCGCCCTCGGGGGCGCTCTGGCAGGCGGTGGCGGTGAACAGCAGGAAGGGCATCAGGGCGGCGGCGGCGAGGACGGAGACCGAGGTGGAGACGGAGGCGGGCTGACGCATGCGGGAACCCCTTCGGGGATCTTCGGGGCGGGGAGTATTTCCGGCCAGTCTCACGCGCCCGGCCGGGGAATTGCACACACCGACACGAGCACGCGGAACGAGTCGCCCTCCAATTACCAGCACAATGCGTTCCGGTGGATTCCCGCCACCCGCACCCACCTGGAGGAAAAATGCGCACGCCCGCCCGCCGAATGACCCTGGGGGCCTTCTCCGCCCTGGCCGCGACGGCCCTGTTCACGGCTCCCGCCCACGCCACCGTTTTCAATCAGGGAATTTCCGTACAGTCGGAAGCTCACATCGCCGGGGACGGTTCCATCACCCTTTCCGGCACCTACCACTGCGAGGCCGCGTCACCCTCGGGGGCGGTTCAGATCAAGGCCACCGTCATCCAGGACGGCACCCGGCTGAGCATCGGCGCGGGTGAGGTCGTCTGTGACGGTGCCGAGCACGAGTGGGTGGCCGGCAGCCCGCTCACCGGCGGCATCCACCCGGGCGCCGCGCGGGCCGTGGCGGAGCTCCAGGAGATCCACATGTCGGGTCTGATGCCCCGGGCCATCGACACGGTCGCGCTGGACGAGCAGGTCATCCGGGTCGTCGAGCGGCCGTAGGGGGCACGGCCGGCCGCGCGGGTGCGGTAGCCGCCGCTACCGGCACTCGGGCGCGACGCCCGTCATCGACATGAACGCGACCGTCTGGCATCCGGAGTCCGTGCGCGGACGTCCCGTCGTCCAGTCGACGACCGCCCGGCCCCCGGCCGCCAGCAGCACTCCCCCCAGCAGCAGTACCGCCAGCGTCGCCACGATCCCCGTGACCGCGCCCCCGGTCAGGCGGCGCACCATACCCCCCTCGACAGCGGGGCGCCGTGGAGGACCGGCACGTCCCGCAGAACCAGCATCCGTTCCATGGCGGCATCATCACCCCGGACCCGGGACCCCACAACCCGGGGTGACCGTCCGGTCACCCCGTGCCGCGCGGGGTGCCCCCGGCGTCGAACTCGCACCAGACGGCCTTCCCGTCGCCCCGGGACTCAACCCCCCAGTGCGTGGCCAGGGCGTCCACCAGCAGCAGCCCGCGCCCCGTGGTGGCCGCCTCGCCCGGGGTGCGCCGGCGCGGCCACACGCTGGAGCGGTCCTTGACCCACAGCCGGATCCGCCGCACCGGCTCGGGCAGCACCTCCATGGTGAGCACCGCCCCGCCGTCGGTGTGCAGCAGGGCGTTGACCAGCAGCTCCCCCGCCGCGAGCTCGACGTCGTCGGCGAGTTCGGCCATGCCCCAGTCGCGCAGGGCCTGCCGCAGGGCGTAGCGGGCCTCGGACAGTCCCTCGGGGTCGGCCTGGTGGACGTACTGGTGGATGCGCGGCGCGCGGTGGGTGCCGGGGTCCGGGGCGCGGCGCAGCACGAGCAGGGCCACGTCGTCGCCGGAGCCCCAGCGTTCCCAGAGCCGGTCCAGGAGGTGGTCGGCGAGGGCGCCGGCGCCCTGGGGGCCGCTGCGGACGGCGTGGGCGAGCGAGTCCATGCCGGTGGTGATGGTGGTGCCGGGTTCCTCGACGAGCCCGTCGGTGCACAGCACGAGCGTTTCGCCGGGGACCAGGTCGAGGCGGGTCTCGGGGAAGTCCTCCTGTTCGAAGACGGAGGCCAGGCCGAGGGGGAGGCCGCCGCGGACGTTGGGCCAGCCGGTTCGGCCGTCCGTGTGGCGGATCAGCGGGCCGAGGTGGCCGGCGCGCACGGCCCGTACGCCTCCGGTCTCCAGGTCGACCTGTGCGTACATGCAGGTGGCGAAGCGTTCGGTGTCGAGTTCGGCGAGGAAGCGGGAGGCGCGCGCGAGGACGGTGGAGGGCGGGTGGCCCTCGCCCGCGTAGGCGCGCAGGGCGATGCGCAGCTGGCCCATGATGGCGGCGGCGTGGGTGTCGTGGCCCTGTACGTCGCCGACGACGATGCCGACGCGGTCGCGGGGCAGGGCGATGACGTCGTACCAGTCGCCGCCGACCTCGCGCCCGCTCCAGGCGGAGTGGTAGCGGACGGCGATCTCCCCGCCGGTGATGTCGGGGATGCGGCGGGGCAGCATGGCGGCTTGGAGGCCGGTGGCGAACTCGCGTTCCTGGTCGAAGAGGAGCGCCCGCTGGAGGGACTGGGCGACGATGCCGGCGAGGCCCAGGCACAGGTTGCGTTCCTCGGGGCTGAAGTCGGTGCGCCGCCGGTAGAAGAGCACGAGTCCGCCGATGGCCTTGGCCTGGGCGATCAGGGGGAGGTAGGCGGCCGCGTCGTAGTGGATGCGGCGCAGGTAGTCGGCGAGCAGGGGGAACTCGCCGGCGAGTTCGGTGAGCGAGGTGACGAAACGTGCCTGCCGGCTGAGGATGGCCTGGGAGAGCGGCAGCGATCCGTCCAGGCGGGTGAACTTGCGCTCGCTGAGGATCTCCAGGGTCTCCCCGCTCAGCGCGATGATCTTGATGGTGCCGTTCTCCACCAGGCCCAGCGCCAGCCCGTCCGCGCCGAGCCGTTCCAGCGCGCCGGCGCCGGTCAGGGTGGCCGTCACGTCGTCGACGGTCACCGCCCGCGACAGGGCCTCGGTGGTGCGCTGCACGATGGCGGCCTGCTGGACGCGGGCGCTCTCCAGCTTCCGCAGCACCGTCGCGTGGGCGAGCTCGGCGGTGGCGTCCCGGACGATCCCGGCGATCCGCAGCGGCCGGCCGTCGTCGTCGCGCAGCACCCGGCCGGTGGTGTGGGTCCACTGGTCGCGGCCGTCGCGCCGGCGCACGGTGAAGTACGAGCCGTACGTGGACCCGCCGGCCTCCAGCACCGCGGTCACGGTGTCCGAGAGCCGGGCCGCGTCGTCGGACGGGATCCGCGCGCCGAGGGCCTGCGGGGTGCCGTCGAACTCGGCCGGCTCCAGGTCGAAGACGGCCAGGCCGGCCTCGTCCAGGCTGAGGGCGCCCGCGTCCAGGTCCCATTCGAAGCTGCCCATGCCGTTGAGCGCGAGCCGCTCCCCCGGGCCCGTCACCAGCCCTGGGGCACCGCGTTCCGGTTCGTCGTGCTCCGCCGCTGCCACGAGAGACACACCACCTAACGGCCTGGCCAGCACGGCTGGGAGATGAGCCGCTCCCACTCCTCGTCAGGATGCCCCGGAAGGGTGCGCCCGGCCTCCCGCCACCGCTTGACGAGGGAGAGGTAGATCGAGGGCTGGTCGCCGGCCCCGAAATGACCGGCGGACCGCCACCCGTACGACGCCCCGGCCGTGCCCCGGGGCGGCTGGCCCGCCGTGCCCCGGGGCGGCTGGCCCGCCGCCCGGGCCGTGGGCTGTTCCTCGCGGCTGGCGGGGATGCGCACCCAGCCACGGCCGCCCTGTGCTCGCTCCGCGCCCATCGCGGACCCCTCTCAGGTGGATCTCAGCGTAGATACGTCTCCGGTCGCCCGGCGGCGGCCCGGACCGGCCGGGACGCACCGGAGGAGCCCGGCAGCGGACCCCGGGCGCCGAGGCGCTTGCGGACTCCCTTCACCAGTCTCCCCGCCGTGAACCCCGCACCGTGCACGAATCGCATGGAAGGTCCGAATGAGGGAGCCGTCAGCAGTCCTGCGAAGAACAGCCCCGGCCAGGAGGACTCGAAGCCCGCGCTCAGCTCCGGCGTGCCGCTGTCGCCCACGGTGGCCAGCGCGGCCCGCAGCCGCGCGTCGAGCAGCTCCAGCCGGTCCAGCCGCGGGGCGAACCCGGTCGCCGCGATGACGTGCGCGGTGTCCAGTACGACGGACTCCCCGGCCGCCGTGGTCAGCCCGAGCCGGGTACGGCCGCCCACCGCCACCGCCCGGGTCAGCCGGTGCCCCATCAGCGCGGGCACCCGCCGCTCGAAGCGGTCCCGCAGCCACCACGCCCCGGCGGGCCCCAGCGCCGTGGCGGCGATCCGCTCGCGCGTCGGCGCGGGCAGCCGCCGCACCGCCCACGGCAGCTCCGACCACACCCAGCTGCGCCAGCCGGTGCCGAGCCCGCTGTGCGGGTCGCGCAGGGCCCGGGCCAGCGGGCGTTCCAGCGGCTGCGGGACGGTGTTCCAGTTCAGCCGGGAGCGCCGGGCCACCAGACACGGCCGGGCGCCCGCCTCCGCGAGCAGCGCGGCCGTCTCCAGCGCGGCCTGCCCGGCGCCCAGGACGGCCACCTCGCGCCCGGCGAAGCGGGACAGGTCGCGGTGGCCGCTGCTGTGCGAGTAGTGGCCCGGGGGCAGCTCGCGCAGCGCCTCGGGGTAGTGCGTGAAGGGCATCACCCCGACGGCCAGGGCCACCGTACGGGCGAGCAGCGGCGGCCCGTCGGCGGTGCGGACGAGGAAGCCGTCGCCCTGCGGGGTGACCTCGGTGACGGTGGCCTCCTCCACCTCGGGCAGGCCGGCGTGCCGGGCGAACCAGAGCCCGTACCCGCTGAAGGTGGCGATGGGCAAAGGGCTGGCGTGCTCGGCGGCCAGGCCCCGGGTGGCGCAGTAGTCGGCCAGGGTGTAGCGCCCGCCGGGCGCGGAGAGGTTCGAGGACCAGGGCTCCGACTTCAGGTACATGCCCTCGGGCATGTGGTCCCGCCAGGACGCCATGGGCCGGCCCAGCACCCGCACCCCGAGCCCGGCCGCCGCCGCGTGCGCGGCGATCGACAGCCCGTACGGCCCGGCGCCGACCACCACGAGATCGTCCGTCCGCCTCACGGCCACTCCTTCCACCAGATCGCCACCGAGTCACCACGACGCCGCGTCACCACACCGCCCGCGGCGCACCACCGCACCGCCGGAACACGACGCCGCGTCACATGTCACGAAGTCACCGCACCACTGCCTCAAGCCCGCGACGCGGAGCCACCACATCCCGGCGTCCCCGCGTCCCGGCGTCCACCGCGCCCCCGCGTCACGACACCACCGCGCCACCGCGCTCCCGCGTCACGACACCACCGCGCGGCCGCGCCGCCGCGTCACGACACCACCGCGCCGCCGCGTCACCGGCTCACCAGCTCGTCCGGCTCCGCCGAAGCCCCCGGCGGGGCCTGGCCCGCAGCCGGTTCCGGGGGCTGGGGCCGGGGCCACGACCGTTCGCCGCCGCGCTGGCGCGGCGCCCGCACCGCGCGGACCGTACGCCGCCCCTGCGCGGGGACGCCCCGCAGCGCGCGGGCCCCCTTGCCGAAGCCGCGCCGCAGCAACGCGCCGAGCATCGCCAGGAACGGCCACAGGTCGTCGAGGGCGAACCAGGCCGCCTCCACCCGCCCCCGCTCCCCGCGCGGCAGCACCCGCACCGGGCCGGGCCGCGCGTCACGGCCCCGCTCCCCGGACCCGGCCCGGGCCGGATCCGCCGCAGCGGCCACGCCGGGGGCGCGGCGCGGCAGCGTGCGACCCCGTACGGCGGCCAGCAGCGCGTAGTTCTCCGCGACGAAGACCCGCCCGGGTCCGCCCGCCGGCGGCGGCACCCGCTGGCCCGTCAGGTCCAGGTACACCGCCTGGACCACGTCCAGCCCCGAGTCGTCGGCGAACAGCCTGAACTGCGCGCCGGGCCGCGGGTTGAAGTCCACCAGCCGGAACGTGCCGCACTCGTCGCGGCGGAAGTCGAGGTCCAGGATCCCCTGGTAGCCGAGCCGTTCGGCGAGCCGCAGCGCCGACTCCTCCACCGCCGGGTCAGGCAGCCAGCGCCCCACCGCCGTCAGCCCCGTCCGCACCGGCCAGGACAGCTCCTTGCGGCCCGAGCCGGCCAGCAGCGGCCGCCCGTCGCGGGCGAACGCCCCGTGGAAGAACCAGTCGGTGTCCGGCCCCGCGGGCAGGAACCGCTGGAGCAGCAGCCTGCTCCCGGCCTCGGCGGAGCGCTCGTACAACCGGCGTGCGTCGGCCGCCGTGTTGAGGAGCGTCGTGCTGCGCAGCCCGGCCCCGGCCGGCAGCAGCCAGGGCCGGCTCCACTTCGCCACCACCGGCAGCCCGAGCCGCCACGCCGCCCGCGCCGCCTCGGCGCCGCTCGACGGGATCACGGTCTCCGGGTGCGGGACGCCCCAGCGGGCGCACAGCCGCGAGAGCTCCGCCTTGTCCGCCACCCGGGCGGGCAGGTCGTCTGGCTGATGGGGGATCCGGAAACGGTCCGTCAGCATCGGGGCGACCCGGGACACGGCGATCGCGCTCATGTCGTCCATCGCCACGAGCACCGCCGGCCGCCCGATCCGCTCCGACACGCCGACCAGGCACTCCAGCAGCGCCTCGGGCGCCTCCGGATCCAATCCGCCCTCAGGACCGGCGTGCACGGCGCGCAGATAGCGCGAACGCCCCACGGGACCTCCCCCGGCTTCGACGACGGCATGGACCTCCACGCCCTTGCGCCCCAGGGATCTGACGGCGCCGAGGGTTCCGTGGTGGAACGGATTCCGATCGAGTCTGAGCAGAACAGCGGGCACATGGCCGTCGAACGCGTTCATGGGAACGGTGTCTTTCACCTAGTCGGACCAAGCGGAGAGGATGCGCACCTGCGAATGGCCTACCCAGCGGCCACCGGACAGGCCATTCGTCAGATGTGATGTCTAACGTCTTTTGCAAGCACACCGGTTCGCGAAAGCTCGGGAGACGCCATGCCCAGACCACGCCACCGCCTGGTGAGCACCTGCGTCGGTACGGTCACGGCCGGGCTGCTCGCCACCGGCGCCGCCCTCGCGGCCCCGGACGACGAGCCCCCCAAGGGCTCCGACACCGCCATGGGCGCCTACCTCGGCTACGGGCCGCCCGGGGTCGCCCGCATCCCCTACCTGTCGCACTGGCTCGGCGGCCGGGAGATCCGGGTCGGGCACACCTATCTCCCCGGCGACCAGTGGCCGGGCATCGAGGGCGGCGTGAACTTCCTCGAGGACTGGGCCGAGTGGCGCCGGGCCGAGGACGACCGGATGTTCGTGCTCAACGTGCCGATGCAGGCCCGCAACGAGGACCGGGTGCCCGACTGGCAGGTCGTCCAGCTGATCCGGGCCGGCGCGGAGGGCCAGTACGACCGGCACTTCCGCAAGCTCGCCGAGCGGCTGGTGGCGCTGGGCGTCCCGGACACGGTGATCGTGCTCGGCTGGGAGATGAACGGCACCACGTACACCCACCGCTGCGGTCCCGACCCGGAGCACTGGAAGGCGTACTGGAGGCGCATCGTCACCACGATGCGCTCCGTGCCCGGGCAGCGGTTCAAGTTCGACTTCGCCCCCAACCGGGGGACGGACGCGATCGGCTGGACCAAGTGCTACCCGGGTGACGACGTGGTCGACGTCATCGGCATGGATTCGTACGACCAGGGTCCGGGCCGGACCTTCGAGGAGCACGTCCGCCAGCCGTACGGGCTCCAGCAGCACGTCGACTTCGCGAAGGCACACGGCAAGCAGATCTCGTACCCGGAGTGGGGGCTGTTCCGGAACGGGGACAATCCGGAGTACATCCGGCAGATGCTGAAGTGGATCGACCAGCACAAGCCGCTCTACCACACCATCACGGACTACTGCCCGCACGGCGTCTGGCGGTGCAAGCAGAACCCGCAGTCGGCGAAGGTCTTCCGCGAGGCGCTGGGCGAGCACAAGCCGTCCGAGCCGACCCCGCAGGTCCCGACGCCGCCCGTGGTCCCGACGCCCCCGGTGGTCCCCAAGCCGGACCTCCCGACTCCCCAGGTCCCGACGCCGCAGTTCCCGACCCCGCAGGTCCCCAAGCCGCAGGCCCCGAAGCCGGACGCGCCCAAGCCCGAGGCCCCCAAGCCGGAGGCCCCCAAGCCCGACGCGCCCAAGCCCGACGCGCCCAAGCCCGAGGCCCCGAAGCCCGACGCGCCCAAGCCCGACGTCCCCGCCCCGCAGACCCCGACCCCCGAGGCCTCCGTGCCGCCGGCCGAGCCCGCGCCGGTCGACCCGGCGCCGGCACCCGTCGAGCCCCCGCCGGCCGTCCCGGAACCGGTGCCCGTCACCCCGTCGCCGGACGTCACGGTCCCGCCCCCGCTCCCGCCCGAACCGGCCCCGGAGCCGTCCCCCGAGACCTCGGTGCCCGCACCGCCGGTGCTGTCCCCGAGCCCCCTCGCACCCCGGCCCCAGCCGACGCGGCCGACCACGCCCACGCCCACGCCCAAGCCCGAACCGAAGCCCCAGCCCAACGACAGCAGGCAGTGGTGCCTCCCGCTCGACTTCGGCGAGTGGCTGAACAGCTTCCTGGGCGGCCCCCAGTCGGTCTGCTTCCGCTTCGACTGGGGCAAGGACTCCGGCTTCTGGCCGTTCTAGACGGGTCATCGGACCCGCAGTTCGTTCAGCCGCGCCCGCCAGTCCCGGGCGGCCGGCAGCGCCTCGCGCAGCGCGCCCACCGCCCGCTCGCGCCCCGTGATCTGCGACTCGTACAGCCGCAGCAGGGGCACGAGCGCGTGCGTGGCCAGCAGCAGCCGCTGGTTGACCACCGTCTCGGGCCGCCAGTGGTTCTTGTACGGCTCGTTGCCGCGCAGGAAGCTCACCACCGGCCGGCCCTCCTCCAGCGCCCGGCCCGCCTCGTAGCGCAGCAGCAGCGTCGCGACGTCCACCTTCCGCTCGCGCAGGTCCGGGTCGGCCCCGTACAGGTAGCCGCCGCTCAGGGCGGCCGACAGCAGCGTCACGTTGGCGGCCACCACCTTCCCGTCCAGCCGGAACTCGGTGAGCCGGCCCTCCCCCGCCCGCACCATCCGCCGGGTGGCCCGGGTCAGGTGCTCGGCGAAGCGCGGCCTCAGGTGCTCCGGGGTCACCCCGCGGCCCCGCCACTGCTTCTCGTGGAGCCGCAGCAGGGTGCGCACGGCCTGCGGCACCTCCCGCTCCGTGACCTCGTGCTCCTCGATCCCGGCGGCGTCGGTCTTGCGCAGCTTGGCCCGAACGCGCTGCGCGCCGGAGGCCGGCATCCGCTTGACGAGCTGGTCGAACGGCAGCGCGGGCAGCTCCATGCAGGTGGAGTCGGCGGCCTTGGCGCCGACCCCGGGCCACGCCTCGTACAGCGCCTCCGCGGCGGCCCCGGGACGGACCTCGCGCAGGTCGACGACGGCGGAGCGGGCGGCCCGGTGCAGCCCGTTGGCCAGGGCCGGAACGACCTGGTCGGCGTACTCGTCGGCGACGAGCACGTCGAAGTAGTCGGTGATCGGCCCGCCGAGCGGCACCAGCCGCGGCAGCGGCCGGTGTACGAGCATCAGCGCGGCCGCGCCGACGAGCTCCTCGCCGCGCCGCACGAGCAGGACCCGGAGCCGGCCGTCCTTCCCGTACGACAGCCACCAGGAGTGCAGCCAGGCGTGGCTCTGGAAGGGGGTGGCGGTGGGGCAGTTCCGGACGAGCCGGTTCCAGGACTCCTCCAGCGCGGCGAACTGCCGGGGGTCGCGGCACAGCGTCACCGTCAGGGCCCCGGCGGAGCCCCGCGTCATCGCACGGACTCCTTCTCCTTGGTCTCGGTGTGCTCGCCCTGGGCGGGCAGCGAGGCGTACTCCTCCACCACCGGGCGGCCCGTCCCCTGCTCCTTGCGGCGGGCCGGGCGGGCCAGCAGCCACAGGCCGCCGAGGAGGCCGCCGGCGCACAGTCCGACGGCTCCGCTGAGGGCGGCGGACGGGGAGGCGGGGTCGCTGGGCGCGACGGCCTGGTTGAACAGCAGCAGCTGCACGCCGGTGTTCTTCGCGGCCTGGTTGCTGCTCAGCGAGAGGGCGTCGGCGACGGCGTTGGCGATGTCGGCGGCCTCGGAGGGGCTCTTGGAGGTGCCGGTGATGGCGATCATCGGGGAGTCGGGGGAGGTCTCGGCGCGGACCTGGGTGCGCAGGCGCTGGGCGCTGATGCCGGCGCGGGGCTGGGCGTAGGCGAGGGTGGAGCTGCTGGTCGCGATCCGGCCGTAGGCCTGGGCGAAGCCGAGGGCGGTGGCCGGCTCGGTGGTCTCGTTCGGTACGGCGACGACGTAGCTGGTGGCGGCGTACTCGGGGGCCTTGAGCACCCCGTACGCGCCGCCCGCGGCCAGTCCGAGCAGGGCGCAGGCGGGCAGCGGCCACCAGGCGGGCGGCGGCAGGAGCCGGCGCTTGCGCTCGGAGCGGTGGTCGGACTTCTTCTGGTCGGGGGTGTCGGCCATGTGCGGTGCCTTCCTGGGTGGAGGGGGGTTGGTGCGGTCCCGGCCGTTCCCCTGGCCGGGGGTGGAGCGAGGGGGGATCAGCCGTCCCCGCCGGGATCAGCCGTCCCCGCCGGGATCAGCCGTCCCCGCCGGGATCAGCCGTCCCCGCCGGGTTCGGCGAGGGCCGGCCCCGCCTGGGGGCACCTCCCAGCGGGGGCTGGGGGAGTCCGGGGTACGGTGTCCGCGCCGGGCACGGCACCGGCCTGCGCAGCCGCGTCGCGGCCGTCCGCCGGGGCGGGGGCGGCGGGCCCGGATCCGCTCGGGGCAGCACCCCGGCCCTCCGCCGTGACGGGAACCGGCGCGACCGCCGCGGAGCCCCGGGGGCGGGCCGCGGCCGTCGCTTCCGCGGAGCGGCCGGGCCGGACCCCGTCGGGGCGGTCG
>NZ_GG657750.1:3332977-3336601 GCF_000158895.1 Streptomyces sp. C
TCAGCGCGAGGGCGTACACGTCCAGCAGTTGCGCGGCGGTGCGCGTGATGTCGTACCGGCGCACCACCGGGGGCGGCGGGAGCCGGCGTGCGCCGGCTTCCATGTGCCCGCGCAGCGCGGCGACCAGTTCCTCGGTGCCGGTGCCGATCCGGCGGGCCCCCGGGGCCTGCACGGCGGCGAGGTCGTCGATGGCGGGGCAGGTCACGTGCAGCACGGGCAGCCCGGCGGCCAGCGCCTCGACGACGGCGAGCCCGAACGCCTCCTCCCGCGACGGGGAGACGAACACGTCCATGGCGGCCAGCAGGGCGGGGA
The DNA here is from genome assembly GCF_000158895.1 of Streptomyces sp. C. NCBI lineage: Bacteria > Bacillati > Actinomycetota > Actinomycetes > Kitasatosporales > Streptomycetaceae > Streptomyces > Streptomyces sp. C. The sequence goes on from NZ_GG657750.1 coordinate 3,333,290, forward strand.
TCCCGGGGGTGCGCCCGTCGGGGCTGTCGCCGAGCGGGTCGCGCTCGCCGAGCAGGTGGATCCGGCTCTGGGCACCCAGTTCGGCGGCGAGCAGCCGCAGCGCGGCCCGTTCGGGGCCGTCCCCGGCCAGCAGCAGGTGCGCGCCGGGGAGTGCGGCGACGGCCCTGACGAGTACGTCGAACCGCTTGCCCGGCACCAGGCGCCCCACCCCGCCCACCACGAAGGCGCGTTCGGGCAGCCCGGTCCGGCTCCGGGCGGCGCGGCGTACGCCCTCGTCGAAGCGGAAGCGGGCGGCCTCGATCCCGTTCGGGACCACGTGCACCCGGGCGGCGGGCACGCCCCACCCCTCCAGCCGGGCGGCGACGGTCCCGGAGACGGCGACGGTGGCCGCGCCGAGCCGCTCGCTCGCCAGGTACAGGGCGCGCACCCCGCCGGTGAGCGGCCGGCCCTCGATCTCTCCCTCGCCGAGGGAGTGTTCGGTGGCCACGGTGACCGGGACGCCGGCGAGCCGGGCCGCGAGGCGCCCGTAGACGCAGGCCCGGTAGAGGTGGGTGTGGACGAGGTCGTAGCGGCCGCGCCGGATGAACCGGACCAGCTTCGGCAGGGCGCCGAGGTCGCGGTTGCCGCGCATGCCCAGGTGCACGACCCGGACCCCGTCGGCGCGCAGCCCCTCGGCGACGGGTCCGGGGTTGGTCAGCGTCAGCACGTCGCAGGGCATCGGCATGTGCCGCAACAGCAGGCGCAGTTGCTGCTCGGCGCCGCCGACTCCCAGCCCGGTGATGACGTGCAGGGCCCTGACGTCCTTGAGGTCCTTGCGGTCCTTGCCGTCCTTCACGTCCCCGGCGACCTTCTCGCCCTTGCCGCCCTTCACGCCCTTGCCGCCCTTCACGCCCTTGCCGCCCTTCACCGCAGCACGCCCCTGCGCAGCTCCCGCACCTGGTGCCGCAGCCGCTTGACGCGCAGCCGTGCGGCTCCGTCGGCCTGGCTGACGTGGGTGCGCGGCAGGGCGTGGCGGCCGGCGAGCCCGCCGGGGGAGATCGCGCAGGCGTAGTCGTAGCCGGCGTCGCGGGTGGCTTCGACGACCCGGGCGTCGAGGTGCCCGTACGGGTAGCAGAAGCCGTCGGGGAGGCTGCCGGTCAGCTCGCGGATCAGCTCGCGGCTGCCGCGCAGCTCCTGCTGGAGGACGTCGTCGGGGGCGGCGGTGAGGTCCTGGTGGAGCAGCCCGTGGGAGCCGATCTCCTGTCCCGCGGCGGCGACTTCGCGGATCTGCTCGGCGGTGAGGAGGGGCTTGCGGGGGCCCAGCGGGTCCCAGACGTTGTCGACGCCGAGCCGGCCGGGCAGCACGAACAGGGTGGCCGTGCAGTCGTGCCGGCGCAGCAGGGGCAGGGCGCGGGTCAGGAAGTCGGTGTAGCCGTCGTCGAAGGTGAGGCCGACGAGGCCGCGGCCGCGTCCGGCGGCGCGGGCCCGCAGCAGTTCGCCGACGCCGACGCCGCGCAGCCCGCGGGCGCGCAGCCACAGCAGCTGTGCCTCCAGGGCGGCCGGGGTGACGGTGATCCCGTACGGGTCCTCGGCGGGGTCGGTGAACTCGGCGACCGAGTGGTACATCAGGACCCACGGGGCCGGGCTCCGGCGGGCGGGGCCCGTCACGGCGGCGGGGGCCGTGTCGGTGTCAGCGGACATGGCGGAACCTCTGGGTGAGCTGGGTGATCCGGTTGGCGGTGTGGGAGCCGAGCTGGGCGATCTGGCCGGGCAGGGCGGTGATCTCCAGCGCCCGTATGGCCATTCCGGTGGCTCCGAACATGGCGGGGACGAGCAGGCAGCCGAGGGCGGCGCTGACGAGCGGGTCGGCGATCATCGGGCCGGCGAGCCAGCCGGTGCCGCAGGCGGCGGCGGCCGCGACGGCGAGCCGGCCGATGCTGACGGCCACGCGGCGGACCTGGATGGCGACGATGCGGGAGCCGAGGCCGGTCAGGAGCAGGGCGGCGGTGGTGGAGATGCCGGCGGCGTTGGCGGCGGCGATGCCGTAGGTGCCCCACCAGCCGACGGCGAGGGCCCCGGCGACGATGTTGACCAGGAGTCCGGCGCCCATCGCGAGCGCCGGGAACCAGGTGGGCCGGGCGGTCGAGAAGAAGGGCCGGGACAGCGCGCCGACCAGGCAGTGGCCGAGCAGGCCGAGGCCGTAGACCCGCATCGCGGAGGCGGTGGCGAGGGTGTCCCGGTGGGTGAAGGCGCCGCGTTCGAAGAGGACCTGGATGATCTGCGGGGCGTAGCCGATGACGAGGGCGGTGCCCATGAGGACGGCGAGGGAGGCCAGCGCCAGGTCCTGTTCCACCCGCCTGCGGGCCTTCTCGCGTTCCCCGCCGGCCATGGCCTGGGCGACGACGGGGAAGGTGACGGTGCAGATCATCAGGGACAGCACCATCGGCATCTGCGCGACCTTCTGCGCGTAGTTGAGGTGCGAGATGGCGCCGGGCGGCAGGGAGGCGGCGAGGAAGCGCTCGACGAGTACCTGCGACTGCCGGAAGACCGCGAAGAAGATGACGGGGGCGATCACCCCGAAGGCGATGAGGGTGGGCCGGTCGCGGTCGCGCTGGCTGCGCGGGGCGCCCTTGGCGCGGCTGGGGGCGAAGCCGACGTTGCGGATGAAGGCGGGGAGCTGGACGAGGACCATCAGCAGCCCGCCGACGGCGACCCCGGCGGCGGCGGCCCGGACGCCCCACAGGGCGTGGAGGGCGACCATGGTGCCGATGATCCCGACGTTGTAGGAGACGTAGATCGCGGCGGGCGGCAGGAACGAGCGGTGGGCGCGCAGGGCGGCGCTGAAGTACCCGGCGATGCCGAAGGTGATGACGGTGAGGGCGGTCATCCGGGTGCACTGGACGGCGAGTTCGGGGTCGGGCAGGCCGGGTGCGAGGACGCCGACGACGAGCGGTGCGGCGACGATGAGGACGGAGGCCACGGCGGCGAGGAACACGGCGAGCCGGGGCAGGGTGGCGCCGACGAGGAGGCGTACGGGGTCGGCCGCGCGGGCCTCGCGGCGGGTGAGGCCGGCGCGGCTGGCGGCGCGGCGGGCGAGGGCGTGGCTGAAGGCGGGGACCATCAGCAGGGCCATGGCGTCCTCGATGAGGAGCGTCGAGGCCATCTCGGGGACGGTCCAGGAGATGAGGAAGGCGTCGCTGTCGTGCCCGGCGCCGAAGAGGTGCGCGATGGTCTGGTCGCGTACGAGTCCGAACCCTCCCCGGCGGCGGTCAGTCCGGCGGTGACGGCTGCGGCCCCCTGAACCGGCCGAGCGGAGCGGCCCCGCTGCCGCCG
>NZ_GG657750.1:3337389-3344734 GCF_000158895.1 Streptomyces sp. C
TCGCCGCGGCCGCGGGCCGCCGCCAGGGAGTCGTGTCGGTCACCGGCCGGCCGGCCCCTCGGCGGCCAGCGGGCCGTGCCCGGGCACGGAGCCGGTGCGGGTGCCCGCCGCGGTGCCGGCGGCGGTGTCGGTGTCGGTGTCGGCGGCGAACCCCGGGGAGGGCAGGGCCCACCACGCCGCGAGTCCGATGATCACTCCGGTCAGCACGGTGGACGGACCGCCGATGTCCGCGTACAGGAAGTCGGTCAGCTGCCACACGAACAGCCCGGTCGCGATCAGCCCGCAGTCCCGCACGGCCCGGTCGGCGCCCACCGCGCACCGCCTCAGTCCCGCGACCAGCAGCGCGGCCCAGCCGCCCGCCAGCGCGAGCAGGCCGATCAGGCCCTGCTCGCTGAGGACGAGGAGGTACATGTTGTGCGGGGACAGCAGCGGCTGCTTGATGAAGGCCTGGCCGGCGCCGGCGGTGTCGCTGCCGGAGGACAGCCCCAGCGAGGAGTGGCCGTCGCGGTGCGCGGGGAAGCCCTTGAGGCCCACCCCCGCCACCGGGCGTTCCCGCCACATCGACTCGGCGGCGGCCCACATCGTGTAGCGGTCGGTCACGGACTGGTCGGGGGCGCTGGAGACCTGGGTGATGGAGGTGAGCCGCTCGGCGACCATCTCGGAGCCGACCCCGAGCCCGCCGACGAGGACGACGCCCAGCGCGGCCAGCGCGACGAGCACCCGCAGGGCCCGCCGGATCCCGGCCATGGCCATGACCAGCACCGCCGCCCCGAGGGTGGCGATCCAGGCGCCGCGGCTGAAGGACAGCACCAGCGGCACCACCAGCACGAGGGCGCAGGCCCCGGCGGTGCGCCGGATCCGCTTGGGCAGTCCCGGCGCGAGCGCGGCGGCGGTCGCGACGACGAGCCCGTACGCGACGACGGTGGCCATGCCCATCACGTCGCCGGGGCCGAAGGTCCCCACGGCGCGGACGTTGGCGCCCTGGTAGGAGGCGCCGGTCCCGGTGGCGTACTGGACGACGCCCACCGCTCCCTGGACCAGGGCCAGGACGACGAAGCAGCCGGCGGCGATCCGGAACTCGCGGGCGTCGCGCACCAGCAGCACCACGGCCGCCGGGACGAGCACGAAGACCTGGAGGTAGCGCACGAAGCCGGGGAGGGCGGCGTACGGGTCGCCGGCGGTCATCGTGGACACCGCGAGCCCGACGCCGGGGGCGCCGAGCACGAGCACGCCGAGCGGGCTCAGGGTCCGCACCCGGCCGCGCAGGGCCTGGATCCCGCAGACGAGGGCGAGCAGCAGCGAGGCGGCGTCGGCGGGGCCGACCTTGCCGGAGGCGGTCGCGTCGCCGGCGGGGAGGGGGGCGAGGAGGAACAGGACGGTCGCGGCGAGGGGCAGCAGCGGCCAGTGGCGGCGCAGCGCGCCGGTGTCGAGGGCCCGTACCGGGGCGGTCGCGGTGAGGCTCATGCTCAGCTCCCTCCCAGCCGGAAGCGGAAGAAGGAGGCGGCGGTGCGGGCCAGGATCCACAGGTCCTGCCACAGCGACCAGGTGTCGATGTAGTGGTTGTCGAAGCGGGCCCGGTCCTCGATGGAGGTGTCGCCGCGCAGACCGTTGATCTGGGCGAGGCCGGTGATGCCGACGGGCATCCGGTGGCGGGCTTCGTAGCCGGGGTGGACGGTGCTGAACTTGGCGACGAAGAAGGGCCGTTCGGGGCGCGGGCCGACCAGGCTCATGTCACCCCGTACGACGTTCCACAGCTGGGGCAGCTCATCCAGCGAGGACTTGCGCAGGAAGGAGCCGACGGGGCTCATGCGGCGGTCGCCGGCGACGGTCCAGCGGGTGGCGGACTCGTGTTCGTCGGCGCGCAGGGTGCGGAACTTCAGCAGGGTGAAGGGGCGGCCGTAGAGGCCGACCCGCTCCTGGCGGAAGATCACCCCGGGTCCGTCGGAGAGCCGGACGGCGAGGGCGCAGACGCCCATGACGGGGGCGGCGGCGAGGAGTGCGAGGGCGGCGAGGCAGGAGTCGATGGCCCGCTTCGCGGCGCGTTCCAGCGGCCGGGAGGGGCGCGGCAGCAGCGGCTGTACGGCGTATCCCCACAGCTGGTCGGCGGGCTGCGCGACGCGCATGCCGGTGATCTTGGCGGTCCCGGCGGGGTCGGCGAGCCAGAGCCGGCAGCCGTGGTCGTGGAAGAGCCGGACCAGGGAGGCGGTGCGTTCGTCGGCCTCGGGGGGACAGGTGAAGACGGCGTGCCGGACGGAGTTCTGGATGACGGCGCGGCGTACGTCCTCGTGGGTGGCGAGGACGGGGAGCTGGCCGGGGTCCCCGTCGGCGGGGGCGGCGGTGTCGGCGATCCCGACGGGGCGCAGTCCGTACTCGGGGCGGCTGTGCAGGGCTGCGGCGACGGCGCCGGTGCCCTCGCCGGGGCCGACGACGAGCGCCGAGACGGGCCGTCGTACGGCGGCGCGGCGGCGGAGCTGGTTGACGGACCCGCGTCCCGCGCAGGCGAGTACGACCTGGAGGCCGATGGCGCCGAGGAGCGCGCTCCAGCCGAGGGCGCGCTGGGGTGCGGCGGCGGCGAGGAGGGCGGCGGCCCCGGCCCAGAGCACGGCGGCGCGTCCGGCGAGGGCGGGCAGCTCGCGCAGTGCGGAGGGGGCGAGGCGGGGCCGGTAGAGCCCGGCCTGCGCGTGCAGGGCGGTGAGGAGGGCGGCGGCGGGCAGGACGGCTTCGGGGGGCAGGGTGCCGGCGGGCAGGGTGGTCGCTGTGACGGCGGCGGCGAGCGCGTCGGCGGTCAGCAGCGCGGTGACGCCTTCGCGGCGGCGGGCCCGCTGCGGCCGGACGGCGGCGCGGGCCCGGTCGGCGCGGGGGCCGCGCGGGGGGTGGATGGCGGTCACGGCACGGCGGGTTTCGGCGGGAGCCGCGGGGGCGAAGGCGCTGCCGCCGGCGTGCCCCGTGCCGCCCTGCCCGGTGTGCCGGGCGGGTGCGCTGTCCATCGTCATCGGCTGATGCGCTCCTGGTTCAAGGGCCGGGGCCTGCCCAGCAGTTCGTGGTACAGGCCGGTGACCGCGTCCGTGGTCCGCCGCACGTCGAACTCGGTCCGGGCGTGCTGTTGGGCCTGCTCCCCGAGTTCGGTGAGCAGCCGCGGTTCGGCGAGCAGCCGTCCCAGGGCCTTGGCCAGTGCCGTCGGGTCCTCCGGCGGTACCAGGCAGAGCCGTCCCTGGCCTGACGGCAGGCTCTCCCGGGCACCGCTGACGTCGGAGACCAGGACCGGGCGGCCGCAGGCCATGGCTTCGAGCGGGGCGAGCGCCATGCCTTCCCACCGCGACGGCAGTACAACGAGATCGGCGGCGCGAAGCCACGGTCGGATGTCGGCGGCGGCTCCGGCGAAACGGACGCCGGGGGGTGCGGTGCGGCGCAGCCGTTCGGCGTCGGGGCCGTCGCCGACGAGGGCGAGGCGGGCGCCGGGGACGGTGGCGAGGACTTCCGGCCAGGCGCGCAGCAGGACGTCCTGGCCCTTCTGGGGGCAGAGCCGGCCGATGCAGACGGCGAGCGGTCCGCCGTCGGGCAGCCGGAGTGCGGTGCGGGCTTCGGCGCGGCCGCCGTCGCCGCCGCGGGCGGGGCGGAAGCGGGTGAGGTCGACGCCGTTGCGGATCACCGCCCAGCGGGCGGTGATCCCTTCGGACTCACCGGCGCGGCGTTCGGCTTCGCTGACGCAGAGCACCCGGTCGGCCCAGCGGGCACCGACCCGTTCCCAGCGCAGCGCGAGGGCGGCGGTGGTGCCGCTGACGGCGTCGAAGGACCAGGCGTGGGGCTGGAAGACGGTCGGCAGGGAGCCGCGTACGGCGAGGCGTCCGGCGAGTCCGGCCTTGGCGCTGTGGGCGTGCAGCAGGTCGGGGCGCAGGCGCCCGACGAGCCGGGCGGCGCCGAGGACTTCGCCGGGCAGCCCGGGTCCGGGGGAGCGTCCGGCGCGCCAGGTGTGCACCTCGGCTCCGGCGTCGCGGGCGGCGTCGGCGAGCTGTCCGCCGCGCGGGCAGCCGACGAGGACGCGCAGGCCGGCGGCGGTCTGCGCCCGTGCGAGGTCGGCGACGACGCGGGCGACGCCGCCGTCGACGGGCTGGACGAGGTGGAGGACGGTGAAGGAGGAACCGGAACCGGCCGGTGACGGGTCCGGCGAGGGGTGCTTCGGCACGTGGAGTGGTCTCCTGCGTTCAGCGGCGCGCGTCTGTCTGAACGAAGAGCACACCGAGGAATTGACCTTGGCTTTCGCCCGCGAACTTGAAGCTCAGGCTGCGGGCGCCACCGGACAGGGCGGGACTCAGGTCGAACACGTCCGCGTCATATCCGAGATTATTCATATGTTCGGGCTGTCGCACGAACGAGGGACGTCCGAATTCCGTGATCGTGGAATTCATAACATCATTAAAAGGATTTTCTGAATCGCTGACGTCAACCCGTCGGCCACTGTCGGCGGTCACGGTGAGTGAGTCCCCGAGGGTCCCCCGGTCCCCGTCGTAGGCGACCACCCCGGCCTTCCCGGAGGCGCCGGGCGCCACGTCCAGGCCGCTGACCTCCACCGTCTCCCCCGCCGCCTCGCCGGCGCCGGCGGCCAGCGACTCGAAGCCGTCCCACACCGAGACCCGGCGCAGCGGCTCCTGCGGGTGCTCGTACGCGACGACCAGCGTCCAGCCGCCCCAGGCGCCCACCGCCGAGTGGCCCATGGCCACGTTGAGCTGGGCCACGGTCCACATCCCCGCCCCGCCCTTGCGCACCATCGGGGTGACGTCGGCCGAGGCCTGGTAGGCGTCCCTGCCCTGGTCGGTGTGGTGCCCGATCACGGTGTCGGCCAGCACCGCCTTGTACGCGCCCCCGGGCTCGGCGACCAGCACCCGCCCGTTGTCCTCGGGCGGCTTCTGCTCCCCCACCCGCAGGTTCCCGCCCCAGTACAGGCGGGCGTACGAGACCTTCGCGCCCTGCGGGACCTTGAGCTCGGCCCGGGTGGAGTTGTAGGTGTCCGGGTCCTTGTCGACCTCGTCGTAGAACATCTCGAAGTCGCCGTTGACCCCCGCGGCGCCCTTCTTGACCTCGGCGCACGGCTCGGCCTGGTCGTTCTCCTCGCGGCGGCAGCTGATGGCGGAGTTGGAGGCCCTGACCAGCCCGCCGTGCTGGACGGCCTGGTAGCGCTGCGTGAAGGGCACTCGCGGCAATTCGCGGGCCCCGGCGGTCACCGCGGCGCCCGCCTGGGGCACGTGCGCGGAAAGTGTGAGGCAGGACAGCAGGCCGAGTGTGCCGAGGATTCTGCGGGAGGAACCCATGACCCTGTCTCCATTTTCGATCAAGGGGACAAAACAGGAGTGAACTTTGTCAGAAATCGGGCTGGAAATCACGTCGGACTCGCTCGTACGGCCTTTTGGGCGATAGCACGCACCCTCTCCGTGGGCGGGTCGTTATGCCGGTGCACCGTCGTTCGAACCGAAAGGAAATACGGAGATGAAGAAGAGGCTGATGCGCGGCAGCACCGTGGCCGTCGCGGGTGCGGCGATGCTGATGGGCGGCGCGGGCCTCGCCTCCGCGCACGGCGGCGCCTCGGCGGACGGCGTCGCCGCGGGTTCCCCCGGCGTGGCGAGCGGCAACGTGGTCCAGGTCCCCGTGGACGTCCCGGTGAACGTCTGCGGCCTCACCGTCAACGTGATCGCGCTGCTGAACCCCTCGTTCGGCAACACCTGCGTGAACGCCTGAACGTCAACCGCGCCGCCCGAAACGGCGGCATCCGGGTGAAGCCACGCAACCCGAGCGGGGCCCAGAGCGTTGATCCGGATGCTCCAGTACCGGGCAATCCTGCAAAAAAGGGACGATAATGATCAAGAAGCTCGCTGCCGGCGCAGCGGTTGCCGCCACCACCGTGGGCCTCGGCGCCGCCATGGCCCCGCAGGCGATGGCCGTCGGGAACGACAACGGCATCAACACCGTCAACGGCAACAACTCGGCGCAGATCTACGGCAATCAGGCCACCTACGGCAACATGAGCCCGCAGATGGCGCTGATCCAGGGCTCCTTCAACAAGCCCTGCATCGCCCTCCCGGCCAAGGTCAACGCGCAGTCGATCCTCGCGCTCATCAACGTCGGCGTCCAGGACATCCCGGTCCTGTCCAGCCCGCAGAACCAGCAGTGCACCGAGAACTCCACCCAGGCCAAGGGTGACGAGGCCCTGTCGCACATCCTGGACAACATCCCGATCCTCTCCGGCAACGTCTCCGCCGGCAGCTGATCGCGCAGCACCCCGAGCGAGGCCGTCGCACCCCACGGGTCGCGGCGGCCTCGCCGCATGCCGGGGACCACGCAATTCCAGACTTCTTCCGATGCCCTCCATTGCCGGTCGGAATTCACGGCCAAATCGGTCCCGATCGACCTCGATCGACCTTACTGGGCATCTGAGTGAATTGCACGGAAGCCCCGGGAAATTCCCGGTTTCTTTTCCCGGACCCACTCGTTGTTGTTTTCGCAGCGGATACACCTCTGCGGGAAGGATTGGAAAAGAAAATGAAGCACAAGAAGGCAGTGGTGCTGGCCGCCGGCGCGATGATGGCCGCCGGTGTCGCCTCCCCGGCCATGGCCGACGCCGGCGCCAGCGGGGTCGCCAAGGACTCCCCCGGCGTCCTCTCCGGCAACCTCGTGCAGGTTCCCGTGCACATCCCGGTGAACGTCTGCGGCAACACCGCCCAGCTGGTCGGCCTCCTGAACCCGACCTTCGGCAACACCTGCGTCAACGCCTGACGTAGCCCTCCGCCCGCGAGGGCAGGGCAGACCTCCTCGGGGTGGCCTCGGAGTGCACGGCGGTGCACTCCGAGGCCACCTTCGATTCAGTACCGGCCCACGCGCCGGTGGACAGGGAAGGACCCATGCGACAGGTACTGAGCCGACAGGTACTGGGCAAGGGGGTGCTCACCGCTGCGGCCGCATCGAGCCTGCTGTCGATCGCGACCGGCGCGGCGTGCGCGCATCCAGGGGCGATGGCCGAGGCCTCGCATTCGCCGGGTGTGCTGTCCGGCAACAGCGTCTCGGTACCGATCACGGTCACACCGAACCTGTGCGGCAACAGCGTGGACGGGGGTGCGGCCCTCAACCCCTCCATGGGGAACACCTGCGTCAGCTCCACCGGATCCCACGCCGGCGACGACGGCGGCCGCGACTACGAGCGCTACCTGAGCCCCGAGCACCGAGCGGCCATCGAGCGCTACCTCGACGAGGAGCAGGGCGGCCGGCACGCACTGCCCCGCCAGCGCCACGAGGAGGAGCGCGGCTACGGGGAACCCCGCGCGCACGCCCCCAAGCACGCCGCCCCGCGCCACGGGGC
>NZ_GG657750.1:3345058-3355540 GCF_000158895.1 Streptomyces sp. C
GGCGCCGCAGCCCGAGGAACAGCCCCACACCCTCCCGGCGCCCGTTTCCGCAGCCCGTTCCGGCACCGCAGCCCGAGGCGCAGCCGGCCCCGGCCCCCCGCCGCGGAGGTTCCGGCGCCGCGTCCGCCGCACGGCAGCCAGCCGGAGCGGCCCGCGCCCGCGCCGCTCCCCGCCCCGGAGGTCGTCCGCCCGGCGGACCAGCCCCCCGCGGCCCCGGCCGGCGACCTCCCGGTGCACCTGCCCCCGGCGTCCGGTCCCGCCCCGGCGCCGGCCCCCGAGGCGGCCCCGCCGGCCTCCGTCCCGGCTCCGGCCCGGGCGGCCGCACCGGAGCTGGCGGCAACCGGAGCCGGCGAGGTCTCGGCCATGGCGGCCCTCGCCTCGGCCCTGATCCTCGGCGGCTCGATTCTGTACCGCAGGTCCCGTACCGACTGACATCGGCTGAAATCGACTGACCGGGAATACCGGTAATCAGAAGAAATACCGGCCGGAGAATCCCCTCTCGGATTCTCCGGCCGCTTCCGTGCGCCCGGCCCCGCGTTTCCGCAGCGGCCGGTAATCGTTACGCAGGTCGAAAGCGGCGCGAGGGTCGCCGCCGGCACCTCTGTCCACGAAGAGAAAAGGATTTTCGATAATGAAGCTTTCCAAGGCCGCCGCTGTCGTCGCCGGCTCCGTCGCCGCGCTCGGGGCGGCGGCCCCCGCCTTCGCGGCGGAGGCGCCCGCCGGTCCCCCCATGAGCCTGTCGGCCGGATGGAACACGGCGCTGAGCGCCGTCGAGCCCGTCGTCGCCTCGGCCCCCGAGACCCTGGGCATGGCCCTCGCCGAGCAGGGTGACACCGTGAACAAGGTCGTCGGCGCCGCCGACGGCGTCAACAAGCTCCGCAACAACGCCCCCGGCGAGGTGCTGGGCCTGGCGAACGGGGCCACCAAGGCCTCCCCGCTGCTCGGCGGCGTACAGCTCAACGGCGGCCAGCACTGAGCAGCCCGGGAACGACTGTGGAAGCCCCCGTCGATGCCGGGGGCGCCCACAGTCGTTGGTGCTGACCGATACGTACGTCAGTCGTTGATGCAGACGTTGCCGAACGCGGGGTTCAGCGCGCCGATGATGCTCACGGAGTTACCGCAGACGTTGATCGGAACGTGGACGGGGACCTGGACCAGGTTGCCCGAGAGGACACCGGGGGAGCCCACGGCCGCGCCCTCGGCCGCGGCGTCGGCGGAGGCGGCGCCGGCGGCACCGGCGACGGCGAGACCAGCGGAGGCCAGGGCCACAGCGGCCTTCTTGGCAGTGTTCATGGGAAGTGCACCTTCTCTTCGATGTCCTGCCCCGATCCGGGGCTCACACGAAGCGAAACGGTCCAGCTTCCCCGACGACACGGCCACGGCCCAAAGAGGACCCGAACCAGACCTGTTCAGCCCAATAGTCGTAACCATGCCGCCGGCCGGACCCCGCCGCCGCCTAGCTGCGGATGGGGATGTCGGGGATGTCGGGCACATCCGGGATGTCGGGCAGTTCGGGGATCACCCCGGTGGCCGGCAGCGCGGGGGCCGCCGGGGTGGCCGGGACCGCCGGGGTGGCGGGGACGGCCGGGGTGGCGGGGACGGCCGGGATCGCCGGGAGGTTGACCGACGGGAGGCCCTCCGGCAGCTTGATCTCCGGCAGCTTGATCTCGGGGAGCTTGACCTCCGGGATCTTGATCTCGGGCAGCTTGACCTCGGGGAGCTTCACCCCGCCCAGCAGGCCCGTGAGGGAGCCCAGCAGGTCTCCCAGGGTCTTGGTCAGGCTGGCGAGGAGGTCGTCGATCGGGCCGGCGGCGACCTGGTCGGGGACGGCCTGCTTGACCTCCTCCAGCCGGTCGATCCGCTCCTGCACGGCGGCCGCCCGCTCTTCGACGGCCGCCGCGGCGCCGCCGTCGGCGGCCACCGCGGGGGCGGCCGCGCCGGACAGTATGACGACGGCGAGGGCCGACGGGACGAGGACGCGGAGGCGGGACGGCTTCGTGCGCATGGGGGCTTCCTTCGGGTGGTCGCGAAAACGGACGGGAACAATCCGATTCCTCACCCACCGTGCGGACCCCTTCTACGGAGCGCAACACGATCTTGAGCGGCGGCGGGGGCCCTGGGGCTGCGTACGGGCTTCGCGCAGGCGTCCGCAGCCGTCTCACCCGGACCGGGGAAATCGCCGCCCCGAACGGGCCGATCGAGTGAAGGAGCGGAACCAACCCCTCGGAGAGCCGGTTGATCAGGGCGCTCCACAAGCGGGCACTCGTGCGACAAAAGGATCAATGATGCTCAAGAAGATCATGGCCGCCGCCGCGGTCACCGCCGCCGCCGTCGGTGCGGGCGCCGCTCCGGCCATGGCCATCGGCAACGACAACGGGATCAACACGGTCAACGGCAACGGTGCCCAGCAGATCTACGGCAACCAGAAGACCACCGGTGACATGAGCCCCCAGCTCGGCCTGGTCCAGGGCACCCTCAACAAGCCCTGCATCGGCCTGCCCGCGAAGGTCAACGCGCAGTCGATCCTCGCCCTGCTCAACATCGGCGTCCAGGACATCAACGTCCTGTCCAACCCGCAGAACCAGCAGTGCACCGAGAACTCCACCCAGGCCAAGGGCGACGAGCCGCTCTCGCACATCCTGAGCAACATCCCGGTCCTCTCCGGCAACCTCTCGGTCGGCAGCTGATCCCCTCCGCTCGGCCCTTCCGGTCAGGGCGCGCACCGGCGCCCGTGGAGCGAAGTGACGCGGTGACGAAGTGACGAGGGCCCCGGCGGTGACCAGCCGCCGGGGCCCTCGTTCGCGTACGCCCCGCCGCGTCTCCCGGGTCAGCCCGTCCAGAAGTCCCACCAGCGGGTCAGGACCAGCATGCCGATCACCCCGGTGTGCAGGGCCGGCGGCGCCCAGGCGAAGTCGGTGAACAGGGCCCGCAGCGGGCCGGGGGCGGGCAGGTCGCCGGTGCGGACGTTGCGGGCGGTGACCGCCCAGAACATCAGCAGGGTCGCCACCCACGCCAGGCAGCACCACAGGCACAGGGCGTTGATCTCGTACAGCGACTGCACCATCAGCCAGGCGCAGAAGCCGGTGCCGAAGAGCGTCCCGGCGTTCAGTCCCAGCCAGAACCAGCCCCCGTAGCGGGCGCCGGCCAGCAGGCCCGCGCCCACGCACATGACGACGGCGTAACCGGCCAGCCCGAGCATCGGGTTGGGGAAGCCGAAGGCGGAGGCCTGCTCGCTCTGCATGACGCTGCCGCAGGACACCACGGGGTTCAGACTGCAGGCGGGCTTGAAGTCCGGGTCCTCCAACAGGAGGAACTTGTCCAGGGTGATGACCCAGGAGGCGAGCAGCCCGGCCGCCCCGGTGACCACCAGCAGCCAGGCCGGCCCCCGGGAGGCGCCCGGTTCGCCCTCGGGGCGGATGCGGGGGCGGCCCTGCTGGCGGGGGACGCCCATCGTGTTCGTTGCCATACCGCCCATGCTCCCGCGCAAGGTGACGGACCGCCGCGAACCCGGGCCATCCGTACCCAACTTGACCTGAAGGTGTGGCGGGAACCCCTGATGCTTCCCGGACGTTTTACCGAATCCCGGACGTGATGTCAGCACCAGGGGCTACGTTGTGCTTCCGCGAAGTGACAAGCAGCGACGGCCTGGAGACCCACCTTGAGCGATCCGTACGAGACAACCGAGGCGCACCTCGAGCGACTCCTGGGCCGCGCCCTCAACTCCTTCGACCTGCCGGACAGGTTGGTCGAGCGCCTCGGCACGGCGCTCGCCCACAGCTCCTCGCTGTACACCACCCACCACAGCCCGTCGGCGGGGCTGTGGCGGGAGACCCACCGGCACACCTACCTGCTGCCCGACGGGGAGGCGGCGTCCCTGTGGGAGCTGGCCTACCGGCTCGGGGGCGACCGCGGCACCCGGCACGAGGTGTTCGAGAGCAAGGCCGAGCTGGGGCTGGCGGTGGCCCGGCTGTTCGGCGAGTCCCCGGCGGAGCCGGTGCTGCCCGAGGCCCCCGGGCCGGGCGACGGGGACGGCGACGGGGACGAGGGCCTGGAGGGTGATCTGGCGGTGCTGAGCGCGCTGTTCGCGGCCCCCTCGCCCCAGCAGCGCCGCCGCGAGTACACGGTGGAGCAGTCCGCCGACCACGCCCGGCGGGTGCTGCGCCGCGCGGAGAACGCCGACCGGCCGGGCGAGGCGGTGGCGGTGCTGCTGCGCTCGGCGTACGCGCACCACATCACGCAGGCGTTCGGCGGCCGGCAGTGCCTGGCCGACGGGCGGGACGCCGGTTTCAGCCTGTACGAGCACGCCTTCGTGCTGCTGGACGGGAGCGAGTTCAGCCTGTGGGAGGTCGAGCACACGGCGACTCCGGACGGGCGGCACATGTGCGAGGTCTACGACAGCGAGGCCGCCGCGCGCGGGGCGATGGAGGTGCGGGCCCGGGTCCGCTGACGCGACCGTCAGCGGGCGGACAGCGGGAGGTCCAGCGGCAGGTCCCGGGTGATGCGGACGGCCTCGGGGCGCAGGTCCGCCGGGCCCGGCATGACGCTGCCCGGCAGCTGTACGGAGGCCGCGCCGTGGGCGAAGAGCCGAGGCGAGGGCGGCCCGGGCCGGTGCCCCCGGCGGTCAGGAAGCCGGCGAGGGCGGCGTCGCCGGCCCCGAGTCGCTGCGGACCGCGGCGACCGGGGCCGTGCCGTGGTGGGCGCCGTCGGCGGTGACCAGGAGCTGCCCGTGCGCGCCGAGGGAGGCCAGGACCGCGCCGGCGCCGCGTCCGACGAGCTCCTCGGCGGCCTTGACCGCGTCGCCGAGGGTGGCCAGCGGGCGGCCGACGGCTTCGGCGAGCTCGGCTGCGTTCGGCTTGACGACGTCGGGGCGGGCGGGCAGGGCCGCTGCCAGGGCGGGGCCGGAGGTGTCCAGGGCCACGCGGGCGCCGGTCTCCCGGGCGCGGGCGACGAGTTCGGCGTACCAGCGGTGGTCCAGGCCGGGCGGCAGGCTGCCGCAGCAGGCGACCCAGTCGGCCCCGGCGGAGCCGCGGACGGTGTCGAGCAGGAGCCCGGACTCCTGGGCGGAGAGCTCCGGGCCCGCCGCGTTGATCTTCGTGAGGGTGCCGTCCGGTTCCACGACGGCGATGTTGGAGCGGGTCAGCCCGGCGATGGAGACGGCGGTGACGTCCACGCCTTCGGCGGTGAGCAGTTCCAGGAGCAGGGTGCCGGCGGAGCCGCCCAGCGGGAGGACCGCCGTGGTGGAGCCGCCCGCCGCCGCGACGGCCCGGGAGACGTTGACCCCCTTGCCGCCGGGGTCGACCCGCTCCCCGGCGGCCCTGAGCACCGCGCCGCGCTCCAGCGAGGGGACCTCGTAGGTCCGGTCGAGGGAGGGGTTGGGGGTGACCGTGAGGATCATTGCGAGCCGCCTGTGGGTTCGTGTCCGTTCGATACCGGATTCCGCCGTTCCTCCCCCACCCTACGCAGAGATCGGGGGAAAACAAAGAAAAACGGACATACCCGCTCGATTGAGCGGGCATGTCCGGACGACGTCCCGGCGGCGGCCGGAGGCGTCAGTGGGCGCCCTCCACGGCTCCCTCGCGCTCCGCCATCGGGACCTGCCGGCGCGGCAGCACGAACATCACCGCGAAGATCACCACGAGGACCGCCACGACCCACCACAGCGCGCCGCGGAAGGCCTCCGCGTACGGCACTCCGAGGATCCGGTCGTCCTCGATGGACCCGAAGAAGACGACGGAGGTCAGCGCCAGGCCGAGCGCGTTGCCCATCTGGCCGGTGGTGTTGATCAGCCCGGACGCGGAGCCCGCGTGCTCGCGCGGCACCTGGGAGAGGATGGTGTCGTTCAGCGGGGCGACGATCAGGCCCATGCCGACGCCCATCACGATCAGCGGGGCGGCCATCTGCCAGGAGCTGATCCCCATGCCGTAGCGGTCGGCCTCCCAGATGTAGAGGAGCAGGCCCGCGGCCATGACCAGCGCACCGGCCTGGAGCACCTTGCGGCCGAAGCGCGGGACGAGCTTCTCGACCGAGACGCCGGCCGCGACGGAGACGGCGATGGAGAAGGGGATGCCGGTGCTGCCGGCGTGCAGCGGGGTCCAGCCCAGGCCCATCTGCATGTACAGCGTCCAGACCAGGAAGAAGATGCCCGTCGCGAGGCCGAAGGCCAGCTGGACGGTGACGCCGCCGGCGAAGCTCTTGATCCGGAAGAGGGAGAGCTCGACGAGCGGGGAGCCGTCCTTCTTGATCTTGTACTTCTCGTAGCCGATGAAGACGGCGAAGACGACCGGCGACGCGATCATGCAGACGAAGCCCCAGAGCGGCCAGTCGTTCTCCCGGCCCTGGGTGAGCGGGTAGATCAGCATGACCAGCGCGAGCGTGGCGAGGACCACGCCCACCAGGTCAAGGCGCAGGGCCTTGGGGGCCTTGGACTCGGAGATGAACGCGCGGCCCAGGAGCACCGCGGCGATGCCGACGGGGAGGTTGATCAGGAAGATCGTGCGCCATTCGAGGCCGAACAGGTCCCACTCGGTGAGCAGCGCGCCGAGCATGGGCCCCGAGACCGCGCCGAGTCCGACGATCGCGCCGAACATGCCGAAGACCTTGCCGCGCTCGTGCGGCGGGAAGGTGACGTGGATGATCGCGAGGACCTGCGGGACCATCAGGGCCGCCATGGCGCCCTGGAGGAGGCGGGAGGCGACGAGCATGGACGGGTCGGGGGCGATGCCGCAGAGCAGCGAGGCGACGGTGAAGCCGGCGACGCCGGCGAGGAAGAGGCGCTTGCGGCCGTAGATGTCACCGAGACGGCCGCCGGTGATCAGGCCGGCGGCGAAGGCGAGCGCGTATCCGGCGGTGATCCACTGGATGGCGCTGGTCGATGCGCCGAAGTCCTGGCGCATGCTGGGTATCGCGATGTTGACGATCGTGACGTCGACCAGGTCCATGAAGGACGCGGTCATGACGATGGCGAGCGCCAGCCAGCGGCGGCGGTCGCCCGGGGCGGCGGCGTCGCCGGGGGCGTCGGGTGCGGGTGCTGCTGCGGCGGGTGCGTTCCGCTCTTCTCGGACGGGCCCGTTCTCTCTTTCGGGCGATGCCATGGACGTCTCGGTGCTCATGGAGAGAAACCTAGAGGGGATGTAGGCCAGGACGTGTCCTATTTACCTGGCAATCTTGAAGTATGAACGACACCCCCGGCCGGCTGCTCACCCTGCTGTCCCTGCTCCAGACCCCGCGCGAGTGGCCGGGCAGCGAGCTGGCGGAGCGGCTGGGGGTGAGCCCGCGGACCATCCGGCGGGACATCGAGCGGCTGCGCGACCTGGGATACCCGGTGGAGGCCACGCTGGGCGCGGTCGGCGGCTACCGGCTGGTGGCGGGGGCGGCGATGCCGCCGCTGCTGCTCGACGACGAGGAGGCCGTGGCGATCGCCGTGGGGCTGCGAGCGGGGGCCGGGCACGCCATCGAGGGGGTCGAGGAGGCCTCCGTCCGCGCCCTGGCGAAGCTGGAGCAGGTCCTGCCGGCGCGGCTGCGGCGCCGGGTGGGCGCCCTGCAGTCGGCGACGGTCGCGGTGACCCGGGGCGACGGGCCGAGCGTGGACCCGCGGACGCTGACGGCGATGGCCGGGGCGGTGGCGGGGCCGGAGCGGCTGAGGTTCGCGTACCGGGCGCGGGACGGGGTGGACTCGCGCCGGCTGGTGGAGCCGTACCGGCTGGTGAGCACCGGCAGCCGCTGGTACCTCGTCGCCTACGACCTGGAGCGGGAGGACTGGCGCACCTTCCGGGTGGACCGGGTGAGCGAGCCCTTCGCGACGGGGGCGCGGTTCACGCCGCGGCCGCTGCCGATGGAGGCGGCCGAGTTCGTCCGGCGCGCGCTGCGCGGTGAGCGGACGTACCCGGTCGACGTGTCCTTCGCCGCGCCGCCCGAGGAGCTGCCGGCGTGGCTGCGCGAGGCGGCCGCGGCGGAGGGGGGCGGGGCGCGGGTGCGGTTCGAGAGCGGGGACGCGCCGGAGTGGCTGGCCGCCCGGATGGCGCTGACGGGGCTGGAGTTCACGGTGCGCGGGCCGGCGTTCCTGGCGGAGGCGGCCGGGGCGCTGGGTGCGCGGCTGGCCCGCGCGGGGGCCTGAGCGCGGGGCGCTGGGTGCGCGGCTGGCCCGCGCGGGGGCCTGAGCGCGGGGCGCTGGGTGCGCGGCTGGCCCGCGCGGGGGCCTGAGCGCGGCCGGGCAGGGGGGAGCCCCGGCGCCGGGGGGGGTTGGCACCGGGACTCGTCCGGGGAGGGAGCGGGGCGCGGGCGGCGGGCCGGTCAGGCCACGGCGTCGAAGCCGGTGTCGCGCGCCATGCGCTTGAGCTCCAGCAGGGCGTGCTTCTCGATCTGGCGGATCCGCTCGCGGGTCAGGCCGTGCTGCTTGCCGACCTCGGTCAGGGTCCGCTCGCGGCCGTCCTCGATGCCGTAGCGCATCTTGATGATGGAGGCCGTGCGCTGGTCGAGCTTGCCGAGGAGGTCCTCCAGCTCCTCGCTGCGCAGCAGGGAGAGCACGGACTGTTCGGGCGAGATCGCGGAGGTGTCCTCCAGCAGGTCGCCGAACTGGGTGTCGCCCTCGTCGTCGACCGACATGTTGAGGCTGACCGGGTCGCGCGCCCAGTCCAGGACGTCGCCCACGCGCTTCTCGGTGGAGTCGAGTGCGGCGGCGATCTCGGCGTGCTCGGGGTCGCGGCCGTTCTCGCGGTTGAACTCGCGCTGGATCCGGCGGATCCGGCCGAGCTCCTCCACGAGGTGGACGGGGAGGCGGATGGTGCGGGACTGGTCCGCGATGGAGCGGGTGATGGCCTGGCGGATCCACCACGTGGCGTACGTGGAGAACTTGAAGCCCTTGGCGTAGTCGAACTTCTCGACGGCGCGGACCAGGCCGGCGTTGCCCTCCTGGATGAGGTCGAGCAGGGGCAGGCCGCTGCGCGGGTAGCGGCGGGCGACGGCCACGACCAGGCGGAGGTTGGACCGGATGAAGACTTCCTTGGCGCGCTCGCCTTCGGCGGCCAGGGCTTCCAGCTCCTCGCGGGCGGGCAGCTCCCCGTCGCGCTCTATCTCGCCGTCGAGGATCTGCCGGGCGTACACGCCCGCCTCGATGATCTGCGAGAGCTCCACTTCCCTGGCGGCGTCGAGCAGCGGGGTGCGCGCGATCTCGTCGAGGTACATGCCGACCAGGTCGCGGTCGACGATCTCCCCGCCCGCAGCGCGGGCGCTGCTCGTGGACTGACGACGGGCGACGGCGCGGGTTGCCATGCGTGCTCCCTTGCGATGCGATGAATCGGTCGCGGTGCGTCCTCGGACACTCTTCCGAGTGCCCGCTTCCGAAAGGAAACAACGACTGGAATCAGGACAGAATTCCCACGCCGGTCTCCCTTTTCCGAGATCTTGCAGTATCCTGCCCCGCCGCCCCTCGGAACCGGGGTGGCGCCCTCCTGCGAGAACCCGGGAACGCGCAGGTCAGGCCGGTCCTGGTGGCCGGTCCGGAGGTGCCCGCGGAGCCGTGCGGCGACGGCGTCCGTGAGACCGCCGTCACATCCGGCACCCCCGGTTGGAGCCCGGCGCGGCGCCGCCCGTGGGCGCGCTCCCACCCTGAAGACGGGCCGTACCGGCTCCTGGTTGCCTGGACTGGCGATCGAATCGCTGGAAACACGACATGGGTGTACATATCACCCCACGGCGGCGAACGTCGGCGAACGTGTGTCGTACGTTCGTCCGTCCGGGTGATTCGGCCCTCGTCCGGGTGAAGCACGGGCATATTCCTACGGCATGCCACATTCCGGCCGTAGCGTGCCGGGGGTGATCGCACACATCCCGCGGCCGTCCGGCACCGCGGCGCCGACGAGCGCCGGTCCCGCAGCAGACCCCGAAGCAGACCCCGAGCTCGACGAGGCCCTCTGGCGGGCCTGGCAGGCCATCGACCCGCCCGAGACCTTCCGCGTCGAGATCGTGGAGGGGCTGATCGAGATGTGGCGGGTGGGGCGGCCGTTCACGCACGCCCTCACCGCGAACCGGCTGCGGTCCCGGCTGGCCGCCCACCTGGCCGGGGGCCCGTACGCCCCCTACATGGCGATGTACGTGGTCGGCGGCTACCAGGCCTGGGCGCCGGACGTGCTCCTCGCGCCGGACGACCTCACCGGGCACGCCGCCCGGGGGGAGCTGGGGATCAGGGCGTCGAGCGTTCCCCTGGTCGCCGAGGTCGTCGCCCCGGGACCGCAGGACGTCGCGCGGGACCGGGTCCGCAAGCGCCGCGCGTACGCCCGGGCCGGGATCCCGGTGTACGTGATCGTCGACGACTACGACGGCCACGGCACGGTCAGCGTGCTGACCGGCCCCGTCCCCGACGAGGCCCGGTACGCCGGCGAGGTGCGGGCCCCGTACGGGACCGCGGTGGTCGTGCCCGAGGGGCCGGCCCGGGGCTTCGTGATCGGCGAGCAGGTCACCGGGCCGGCCCGCGTCACCTAGGGCCTG
>NZ_GG657750.1:3355860-3364954 GCF_000158895.1 Streptomyces sp. C
GCCCCGAGGGTGACGAAGAGCGGGGCGAAGTGCTCCGTGCGGGGGTGGGCCAGGCGGCCCGCCGGGGACTTGGCCTCGAAGTCGAGCAGGGCGTCGACGTCCTGCGCGGCCAGCGCCTCGCGGCCCCAGTGGTCGAACTCCGCCGACCAGCCGGGAACTCCGGGCCCGGTGTGCCGCAGCGCGGCCAGGTTGTGGGTGAAGAAGCCGCTCCCGACGATCAGGACGCCCTCGTCGCGCAGCGGGGCGAGCTTGCGGCCGATGTCCATCAGCCGGGCCGGATCCAGGGTGGGCAGGGAGATCTGGAGGACCGGTATGTCGGCCTCCGGGTACATCTCGACGAGCGGGACGTACGCGCCGTGGTCCAGGCCGCGGTCCGGGATGTCCTGGACCGGGGTGCCGGGCGCCCTGAGCAGGGCGCGGACCGAGGCGGCGAGCTCCGGGGCGCCCGGGGCCCCGTACCGCACCCGGTAGTAGTGCTCGGGGAAGCCCCAGAAGTCGTAGACGAGCGGGACGGGCTCGACGGCGCCGAGCGCCAGCGGGGCCTCCTCCCAGTGGGCGGAGACCATCAGGATCGCGCGCGGCCGGGGCAGGGCCGCGGACCAGGCGGCGAGCTCGGCCGGCCAGAGCGGGTCGTCGGCGAGCGGCGGGGCCCCGTGGCTGAGGTACAGCGCCGGCATGCGGGGAGTCTCGGTGGTCACGGGGGCGCTCCTCGGTCGTGGATGCGGGGCGGTGCGGTGCGGGGTCCCTCGAAAAGACTAACCCCGCCTCGTTCAAATTTGAACGAGGCGGGGTGGTCAGTCATTCCCGCACGCGGCGCCCCGTCAGTGGGCGATCACCGGGACCTTGATCTCGGCGTCCGCGCCGTCCCCCGAGCCGGAGGCGACCGGGCCGCCGTGGCCCGGACGGCCGGTGTTGATCAGCGTGAACGCGATGGCCGCGCTGGCGACGAGGATGCCGACGGCCCACCAGATCGCGGACGCGTAGCCCTCGACCATGGCCTGCGCCTGCACCAGCTTCCCGGCCGGGCCGCCCGCCGCGGCCTCGGCCGCGTGGTCGGTCAGGTAGGCGGTGGTCGCGGACGCGGCGATGGTGTTCAGCAGGGCGGTGCCGATCGCGCCGCCCACCTGCTGCGAGGTGTTGACCATGGCCGAGGCCACGCCGGCGTCGGCCGGGTCGACCCCGTACGTGGACAGGGACATGGCCGGCATGAAGGCCGTGCCCATGCCGAGGCCCAGCAGCAGCTGCGCCGGCAGGATCAGCGCCGGGTAGGAGGAGCCGACCTCCAGCTGCGTCAGCATCAGCATGCCGGCGCCGGCGAGCAGGAAGCCGGGGCCCATCAGCAGGCGCGGGGCGACCCGGGTCATCAGGCGGGCGCCGATCTGGGTGGAGCCCGTGATCATGCCCGCGATCATCGGCAGGAAGGCGAAGCCGGTCTTGACGGGCGAGAAGCCCTTCACGACCTGGAGGTAGTAGGTGAGGAAGAGGAACAGGCCGAACATCGAGATGACGGCCAGGCCCAGCGAGAGGTAGACACCGCCGCGGTTGCGCTCCAGCAGGACGCGCAGCGGCAGCAGCGGGGACTTCACCCGGGACTCGACGAACACGAAGGCGGCGAGGAGCAGCGCCGAGGAGACGAACATCGCCACGGTGACCGTGTCCGACCAGCCGGCGGACTCGGCGCGGGTGAAGCCGTAGACGAGGGCGACCAGGCCCAGGGTCGAGAGGATCACGCCCGGGACGTCGAGGCGGGCGCTGTTGCGGGAGCCGGCCGGCTCGCGGATGACCATCCAGGCGCCGACGGCCGCGACGACCGCGAAGGGGATGTTGACGAAGAAGGTCCAGCGCCAGTTGAGGTACTCGGTGAGGAAGCCGCCGAGGATCAGGCCGACGGCGCCGCCGCCGCCCGCGATCGCGCCGTAGATGCCGAAGGCCTTGGCGCGCTCCTTGGCGTCGGTGAAGGTGACCGCGAGCAGGGACAGCGCGGCCGGGGCGAGCAGCGCGCCGAAGGCGCCCTGCAGGGCGCGGGCGCCCAGCATCATGGCCTCGCCGGTCGCGGCGCCGCCGAGGGCGGAGGCCAGGGCGAAGCCGATGAGGCCGACGACGAAGGCGTTCTTGCGGCCCCACTTGTCGGCGATGCGGCCGCCGAAGAGGAGGAGTCCGCCGAAGGCCAGCGCGTACGCGGTGATGACCCACTGGCGGTTGCCGTCGGAGATGCCGAGGTCGGTCTGGGCGGAGGGGAGGGCGATGTTCACGATGGTCGCGTCGAGGACGACCATCAGCTGCGCCAGGGCGATGAAGACCAGGGCCTTCCACCGGCTGGGGTCGACGGCAGCCGGCGCGGTGCTCGCGGCTGTTTTCGGCATGGGGGTACCCACTTCACTGTGCGGATGACTGAAAAATTACTGAATGTCTGAAAACGAAGTCTTGAGCTCTGGAAGGTCTCAGGTCCGGGGCATGCGCCTCAGGTCGTCCAACGTGGCCGCCGTGCCGGGAAGTTCGGAGCGGGCCGGAGCCCGCAGGCCGTCCAGGAAGAGCTGGAGGTGGCGGTGGACGAACCGTTCCACGCCCAGGCAGTCGGTGCCCGGGAGGGGGCGGCTGAGCTGGGACAGCGCGACCATCAGGTCGCCGACGCCGATGTCGGGACGGAGCAGGCCGCCGCTCTGGCCGGCGTCGACCAACCGCTCCACGGCCGCCTCCAACGCGGCGCGGGCGGCGAGGAGTTCGGGGTGTTCGTGATCGAAGCCCGCCGCGAGCATCGGGCACAGGGCGCCGATCCGCTCGTCGGCGGCGCCGTGCGTGAAGCGGCAGAGCGCCGCGAAGGCGTCGGGCTCCTCGGCGAGCGCGTCCTCGGCCAGGGCGGTGACCCGGTCCATCACGTAGAGCACCACGTGGTGGACGAGGGCGGCCCGGTCGGGGAAGTGCCGGTACAGGGTGGCGTTGCCGATGCCGGCCCTGCGGGCGATCTCGTCGAGGGGGGCTTCCGATCCGAACTCGACGAACATCTCGCGCGCGGCCACCAGGATCCGCTCCCGGTTGCGGACGGCGTCGGCGCGGGGCTTCGGGACCCGGCCGGGCGCCGCGGGGCAGGCCCCGGCCGCGGCCGCGGTACCGGCCTTGGCTGCGGCTGCGGCTCCGGTTTCGGCCCCGGTCAGGTCCACGGCCGCTCGGGGGGCGGCCGCCGGGGTGCGGGCGGGGCTCTTCATTCCGGGGCCTTCCTGGGGCGCGGGATCCGGCGGATCCGTCTCTGCGGCTCCGCCAACCGGGGAGTCGGTCCCCGCTTCGTGGGACTCTCGTACAAACGGGGATCCGATCCCCGCTTATTTCACTCGCGAGTGTGACCTGCACCACACCCCCAGGAGGGGCTTTCGCCCCGGTCGGATCACTTTTGGCGGCTTTCGACGCGCGGGCGTGTCGCAATCGTCGGAGGGTGAGCCCACAGAGAGCAGTCCGGACCCGGCCGGCTGCCGCGGACCGAAGGCGATCTCCATGCCGCAGACCCGCCGCCGGATACGCAGACCCTGTCGCACCAGCGCGTTCATCGGCCTCACCGCGCTGGCCCTGGGCGTCACCGCCACCGCCAGCGGCGGGATATCCGACCGCGGCCAGTCGGCCGCCGGCCCCGTCGCCACCAGCGCCGAATCCGTACTGGCACCCTGCCGGATCACCGGGACCATGGGCGTCCAGATGTCGGAGGGCCTGCCCACCCCGCCCGGGTACTCCCGCTCCACCGGCGAGGTCCGCGCACTGAACCTGATGATCGACTTCCCCGACGCCAAGGGCGAGGGCACGGCCGCGGACCGCCTGGCGGAGTTCTTCCCCCAGACCTCCGACTGGTTCCGCACCAGCTCCTACGGCCGCCTCGACTACCGCGCCGAGTCACCGGTGCGGGACTGGCTGCGGATGCCGATGCCGTTCGCGGCGTACGGGATCGAACGCGGGTCCCCGTACGAGCCCGGCTACCGGCAGCTCGTCGAGCACATCGCGAAGGCCGCCGACGCCGAGGTGGACTTCAGCCGGTACGACCTGGTCAACATCCTGGTCACCCCGAACGCCGGCCCGTCCGCACTGGACACCGTCCTGTCGGTCACCTTCTCCGGCAACGGCGAGGCGCCCATGGCCGACGGGGTCCCGCTCGCGAACACGTCCTTCGTCTACAGCCGCCAGGACGACGGCTCCGGCTCCTACCGGGAGACCGGCTACCGGGTGCTCCCCCACGAGAACGGGCACGTCTTCGGGCTGCCCGACCTGTACACGGCCGACGGCGGCGGCACCGTCGGGCACTGGGACATCATGAGCGAGGACTGGGGCGCCAACAACGACCTCCTCGGCTGGCACAAGTGGAAGCTGGGCTGGCTCGACAGCAGCCAGGTCAGCTGCGCCTCCACCTCCGGCACCAGCGACCACGTCCTGTCCCCGCTGGCCGTCGAGGGCGGCACGAAGCTGGCCTTCGTCCCGCTCTCCGACAGCGCCGGCTACGCGGTGGAGGTCCGCACCCGCGCCGGGAACGACGAGGCCGTCTGCAAGCCCGGCGTGCTGATCTACAAGGTCGACTCGGACGTGGACACCGGGCGCGGCCCGGTCACCGTCTCCGACAGCGCGACCGGCAGCGGCGGCTGCACCCGGCGGCCCAACGTGCACGCCGAACTCTCGGACGCGCCGTTCCGGCCGGGCGAGACCTTCACCGACGAGAAGGCGGGCATCACCATCGCCGTGGTGGGCGAGCTCCGCAACGGCCGCTACCAGATCCGCGTGACCCGGCCCTGACCCCTTGCCCCTGCTCGCCCCGCCCGGCCCGCCCCGAGGAGGCCCTCCGTGACCGTGACCCCCACCACCCCCGAGGAACGCCTGGCGGCGGCCGGGCTGGAACTCCCGCCCGCCCCCGCGCCCGTCGCCGTGTACGTCCCGGCGGTGGTCAGCGGGCACTACGTCCACACCTCCGGCCAGCTGCCCATGACCGGCGGTGCCCTGCCCGTCACCGGCAAGGTGGGCGCCGGCGTCACCCCGGAGCAGGGCAAGGAGCTCGCGCGGCAGTGCGCGCTGAACGCCCTCGCCGCCGTGGCCTCCGTCGCCGGTGACCTGTCGGCCGTGAAGCGGGTGGTGAAGGTCGTCGGCTTCGTGGCGAGCGCTCCCGACTTCACCGGCCAGCCGGGCGTGGTCAACGGCGCGAGCGAGCTGCTCGGCACGGCCTTCGGCGACGCGGGCATCCACGCCCGGAGCGCGGTCGGGGTGGCGGTGCTGCCGCTGGACGCCCCGGTCGAGGTCGAGATCACCGTGGAGCTGCACACGCCGATGGGGGTGTGAGGCCGCCCGCGCGGAGGCAGAACCTCCGCCGCGCCGGGCGCGTCACCTGGGGCATGACCCCGTACGAGACACCCCGCCGCCGGGGAGCTGCGGCCCGGCTCCGCCCTCCCCGCGGGGGCGTGGTCGCGGCCCTCGCCGTCCTGACCGCCCTGGTCCTGGTGGCGCACCCCTGGCTGCCCGGCGGGCCGGGGAGCGGCAACCCCCGCAGCCTCGTACAGACCTTCCTGCCCTGGACCGCCCTCGCGGTGCCCGTCCTGCTCGCCGCCGCCCTGCTGCGCCGCTCCCGGGGCGCCCTGGCCGCCGTACTGCTGCCGACCCTGGCCTGGGGGTGGGCGTACGGGGCCGCCCTGGGCGACGGCTCGCGGGGCGGGCCGGCCGACCTGACCGTCGTCACGCACAACGTCGACGACGCCAACCCCGACCCGGCGGGCACCGCCCGCGCCGTCGCCGCCTCCGGGGCGCAGCTGATCGCCCTGCAGGAGCTGACGCCACCCGCGCTGGGCGCGTACGAGCGGGAGCTGGCGGCGAGCCACCCCCACCACGTGGTGCGGGGCACGGTCGGGCTGTGGAGCACCTTCCCGCTGCGGGACGCGGACGGCACCCCGATCGTGCCGTGGCGGCTCCTGCTGCGCGCCACCGCCGACACCCCGAAGGGGCCCGTCACCGTGTACGTGGCCCACCTGCCCTCGGTCCGGCTGGGCAGCGGCGGCTTCGCCACGGGGAACCGCGACGAGGCCGCCCGCAACCTCGCCGCCCGGCTGCGGGAGGGGCCGGACGGCCGGACCCTGCTGGTCGGGGACTTCAACGCAACCACGGCCGACAGCGTGCTCGCGCCGGTGACCCGGGACTTCACCGCCGCGCAGGAGGAGGCGGGCGCCGGCTTCGGGCTGAGCTGGCCGGCCCGGTTCCCGGTCGCGCGGATCGACCAGATCCTGCTGCGGGGCGGGCTGGCCCCGGTCTCGGCGTGGACCCTGCCCGCTACCGCGAGCGACCACCTGCCGGTGGCGGCGTCGCTGCGGTACTGACCGGCAGCGCGCGCAGGGCGTGGAACCTGAAGGTGGTGGTCCACGCCAACTCGGCCGCCGGCACGGCGAGTCGCAGCCCCGGCAGGCCGTGCACCAGGGCGTCGAGGCCGAGGGTGAGCTGCGTGCGGGCCAGGGCCGCGCCGAGGCAGTAGTGGAGCCCGTGCCCGAGCGCGAGGTGGGCCTTGTCGGCGCGGGTGACGTCGAACCGGTCCGGCTCCGGGTACCGGGCGGGGTCGCGGTGGGCGGAGCCGAGCGAGAGGAGCACGGTGTCACCGGCGGGGACGCGCACGCCGCCGATCTCGACGGGCTCGGTCGGGAAGCGGCGGATGGCGGTGTGGTTGGCGAGGGAGTGGCGCAGCAGTTCCTCGACGGCGTCGGGAAGGAGTTCGGGCCGCTGCCTCAGCAGTTCGAGCTGCTCGGGATGGGCGAGCAGGGTGAACAGCCCGTTGCCGATGAGGTGCTGGACGTTCTCGCTGCCGACCATGAGGATCAGGAAGGCCAGCGAAACGAGCTCCTCCTCGCTGAGCCGGTCGTCCACGTCGCGGGCGACGATCAGCCCGGACAGGACGTCCTCCCCCGGCGCGGCGCGCCGCTCGGCGACCAGTGCGGTGAAGAACCGGTGGATCTCCCCGACGGCACGGGCGAGTTCCTCGCGGCCGGCCGGGTCGAGCATCGTCAGCACCCACCCGGAGAACCGCTCCCGGTCCGCCTCCGGGACGGCGAAGACGTCCCCGATGACCTTCAGCGGCAGCGGCCTGGCGAACTCGGCGACCACGTCGGCCGTCCCGTCCTCCTCGGCCCGGGCGGCGAGCCGGCCGGCGAACAGGTCCACCGCGGCCCGGATCGACGTACGCATCCCCTCGACGTGCCGGGGCGTGAACCCCTGCGCGACCAGCCGGCGCAGCCGCAGGTGGTCGTCGCCGTCCATGTTGAGCAGGTTGGCGTCGAGCGCCGGCGGCAGCGCGAACCCCTTGAAGCCGTCCCCGGCGTGCCGCTTGTCCACCGACAGCCGCGGGTCGGCGAGCCACCGGCGCACATCGGCCTCGTGCGTGACCAGCCACACCGCCGACCCGTCGGGCAGCGCGACCCGGTGCACGGACCCCTGCTCGCGCAACCGCGCGTAGACGGCGTACGGATCGTCCCGGAAGCCCTCTCCGAACGGCTGCGGCAGAACCCCCACGTCAACGCCCCCGGCCATGGAACCCCCACCCCTCGCCGACGGCCCCGCGCACGCCGGATCATGGAACCAGGTTAAGAGGCGGCATCCGCACACCACGATCCGCTAGGCTGTTCAGCGGTCAGCCGAAGACCGTTCCAGGTCCAGGCAGTCCCGCCTTCGTAGCTCAGGGGATAGAGCACCGCTCTCCTAAAGCGGGTGTCGCAGGTTCGAATCCTGCCGGGGGCACGTGAGCGAAGACCCCCAGTCCGGTGTGGCTGGGGGTCTTCGGCGTTCGGGGCGGCGGGGGGTCAGCTGAGGCCTCTGCTGCGTTCGCCGATGCGGTCGCCCTGGGGGGTGCCGGCGCGCTTGAGGGCCGCCTTGGTGTGGGCGCCGCCCTTCACCTTGCTGCGGACCGGGCCCTCGAAGCCGTGGCCCTGGGCCCGGGGCGGCTGGAGGCGTTCCGTCGCCTTCGCGATGGCCTCGTGGACGTCCTGCTTGTGCTCTTTGCTCATCCCGTCGTCAACTCCCTCGGGAAGCACCCAATCGATTCACATCGGATTAATGGGATCGTATGCACAGATACGGGCCGATGCACATGGATCAGCGGGCGGGCTGTTCCGGGCACGGCGTGCCGCGCGGGAGCTGGTACTTCGCCGAGACGCGGTACTCCCCCGGCGCCGGGGCCAGCAGCTCCGTCCAGACGTCCCCGGCGGCGTCCGGGGCCGCCTTGGACAGGCACCCGGACGTGTTCGCGTCCCGGGGCGGCGGTACGGGCTTCCCCGCGCCGTCCACCAGCCCCAGCCACGGGGAGTGCGGGATCCGCACCAGTACGCGGCCGGGCGCCGAGACCTCCAGCACCAGCTGGTCCGCGCCCGCCCGGACCACCTTCGCGGGGCCCGAGACCAGGCTCGCGGGGGCGTCCACGCGCAGCAGCCGCCAGTTCTCGTCGCCCCACACCTGGCTCAGGTACGGCAGGCCCCCGCGCACGAGCGCCGCCTCGGCCTCCCCGCCCGAGTCGGGTTTGTCGGCGGGCAGCACCACGTAGTGCACGGCCCAGCGGTCCAGCCAGTCCCGGTAGCTCTCGGCGGTCAGGGTGTCGTCGTAGAAGAGCGGGTTGCGCTCCAGGTCGGCCTGCCGGTTCCAGCCGCGCGCGAGGTTCACGTACGAGGGGAACGCCGAGGACTCCCGGTGGCTGCTGGCGGGGACCACCTCGACCCGGCCCCGGTCGGCGCCCGCCCTCTGGAGCTGGTCGACCAGCGGGGCCAGCTCGCGGTTCCAGGCGGCCACCGGGGTGGTGCGGACGACGTCGGTGACGCTGTTGGTGGTGATCCAGGCGGTCAGGCCCGCGAAGGCCAGCACCAGCGCGTAGCGGCGGCGGGTGCGCGGGCCCGTGTACGGGACGGCGGCGAGCAGCACCGCCCCGCCGAACAGCATGACCAGCCGGGTGACGTTCGATCCGACCTGGGAGTCGATCGCCCAGGTCAGGAACACCCCGAGGGTGTACACGGCGGCGGCGATGCGGACCGTCCGCCACGTTCTGGGCACGAGGAGGGCGACGGCCAGTCCGAAGTGTTGGCGGCAGGGAGGCCGAACCGATCTTCATCGGCTG
>NZ_GG657750.1:3365825-3370055 GCF_000158895.1 Streptomyces sp. C
GTCCAGCGCGCGCTGGAGCGCCACCGGCACCTTGACCTGGCTGGCGCCGTCGCCGACGGTCAGCACGCCGACCTGGGTCCCGGCCTTCGCCGACTCGGGGATCGCGGTGCCGCCGTCGCCGAGCTTGAGGTCCACGGTCAGCGAGGACCAGCCGACGGCCTGGACGTCGGCGGTGGCGACGACCGGCGTATGACCGCCGAGCCCGTCGTCCACGTAGCCCACGACCTGGCCCTTCTTCACCACGGGCGCGCCCTGGACCTCCTTCTGCGTGGCGATCAGCAGCGAGCGGCTCTGCGCGATGACGGTGTCGATGATCGGCGGCTTGTGCTGGCCGAGGACCGCGCCGACGAGCAGCTGGTTGGTGTCGCCGACCTTCTTCTGCGCGGCGAAGAGGAGGTTTCCGCCGGCCTTGGTCGTCGTACCGGTCTTGATGCCGAGGGAGTCGTTGAACGGGACCAGGCGGTTCCAGTTCTGCCAGACCTTGCCGGTCTGGTCGGTCCAGGCGGGCATGCGGGTGATGTCCACCAGCGCCGGAATCTCGACGATCTTCAGGCCCAGCTTCACCTGGTCCTCGGCGGTGGAGACCGTGGTGGCGTCCAGGCCCGAGGGGTCGGTGTAGGTGGTGTTGGTCATGCCGAGTTCCTTGGCGGTGTCGTTCATCTTCTTGACGAACGCCTCCTGGGAACCGGAGTCCCAGCGCGCGAGGAGCCGGGCGATGTTGTTGGCCGACGGGATCATCAGGGCGGCGATCGCGTCGTACTCGGAGATCTTCTCGCCCTCCTTGACCGTGTTGAGGGTGGACTCGTTGTCCGACTTGTCCTTCTGGCCCTCGGTCTCGGCGGTCTTGTCGACGTCGATCATCGCGCCCTTCTCACCCTTCTTGAAGGGGTGGTCGCGCATGATGATGTACGCCGTCATCGACTTCGTGACGCTCGCGATGGGCACCGGCTTCTGCTCGCCGGAGCTGCCGATCGTGCCGAGGCCGGCGGCGGCCATGGAGGCCTGGCCCTCGGTCGGCCAGGGCAGGTTCGGCGCCCCGCCGGGGAAGGTGTACGTGGCCTTCGCGGTCAGCTTGAGCTTCGGCGCGGGCAGCGGGCGCACCAGCTGCACGACGGCGATCACGATGATCAGGAGCAGCACGAGCGGCGCGTAGATCTTGATCCGCCGGACCGCGTTCCGCATCGGGGTGGGCGGCGGGGGCGGGTTGTTGGTGAGGTCCGCCAGCATGTCGAGCGGCGGCCGGGGCGGCAGCGGCTGCTGGGTGGTCCGCTCACTGGGGTCCAGGCTCGGCCGGGCCGGCGGGGTGGGCGGGGTGGGCCGCACCGGGGGCTTGGCGGCGGGGGCGGCCCCGCCCTCGCCGCGCAGCGGTACGAAGGTGCTGACGCGGCGGTCACTCTCGCCGCTGCCGGTGCCTGCGGCGCCGGGCGCGGGGGAGGGCTTCCCGGGCGCGCCGGTGCCGGTGCCTGCGGCGCCGGGCTTGGCGGCGGCGGGCCGGTCGGTGCCGGGCTTCGGGGCGTCGGGCTTCGGGGCGCCGGGTCGGTCCGTACCGGTGCCTGCGGCGGCGGGCTTCGCGGCGTCCTGCTTCACCACTCCGAACGCGGTGGTCCGGGTGTCGGCGGCGGGCTTGCCGGCCGGCTTCTCCTTCTCCGCGTCGGGCGAACCGGAACCCGGCTTCACGGCGCGGAAGACCGCGGTGCGCTCACTGTCGGAGTCCGCCGGAGCCGTGGCCGGCTTCTTGACGCCCTCGGCATCCGGCTTCTCGGCCGGCTTCTCGGCGGCCGCCGAACCGGAACCCGGCTTCACGGCACGGAACACGGCGGTGCGCTCACTGTCGGACTCCGCCGGGGCCGTGGCCGGCTTCTCCGCCTTGTCCGCGTCCACGGACGGCTTTTCGGGTGCGGAACCGGAACCGGACTTCACGGTACGGAAGACGGCGGTGCGCTCCCCGTCGCCGGACGGCTTCGCGGCGGCGGCCGTACGCGGGTCCCGGGCGGGCTTCTCCGCCTCGGGAGCGGGGTCCTTCGTCACCACACCGAACGCGGTGGTGCGGACGTCCCCGGACGGCTTCGCGGCGGGCTCGTCGGCGTCGGCCGAAGCGGAACCGGGCTTCACGGCCCGGAAGACGGCCGTGCGCTCGCTGTCGGCGGCGGCCGCACGCGGGTCCCGGGCGGGCTTCTCCGCCTCCGGAGCGGGGTCGGTCGTCACCGCACCGAACGCGGTGGTGCGCACGTCCCCGGACGGCTTCGCGGCAGGCTTCTCCGCGTCCCCACCCGGCTTCGCCGAAGGCTCGTCGGCGTCCGCGGAAGCGGAACCCGGCTTCTCCGCCTCCGGAGCGCGGTCCGTCCTCACCACGCCGAACGCGGTGGTGCGCACGTCCCCGGACGGCTTCGCGGCAGGCTTCTCCGCGTCCCCACCCGGCTTCGCCGAAGGCTCGTCGGCGTCCCCGGAAGCGGAACCCGGCTTCCCCGCCTCCGGAGCGCGGTCCGCCCTCACCACGCCGAACGCGGTGGTGCGCACGTCCCCGGACGGCTTCGCGGCAGGCTTCCCCGCGTCCCCACCCGGCTTCGCCGAAGGCTCGTCGGCGTCCCCGGAAGCGGAACCCGACTTCCCCGCCTCCGGAGCGCGGTCCGCCCTCACCACGCCGAACGCGGTGGTACGGACGTCCCCGGACGGCTTCGCAGCAGGCTTCTCCGCGTCCCCACCCGGCTGCGCCGAAGCGGAACCCCGCTTCTCCGAAGGCTCGTCGGCGCCCGCCGAAGCGGAACCCGGCTTCGCCGAAGGCTCGTCGGCGTCCGCGGAAGCGGAACCCGGCTTCGCCGGGTCCCGCGGAGCGGACCGGTGGACCACGCCCGCCACCGGGGGCTTCGGGTCCACCCGACCGGGGGACGGGCGTGACGGGGCGGACCCGGAGCCGGACTCCGCGTCCGCGTCCTCCGTCCGCTCACCCGGCTCGTACGCCGCGACCCACGCCGCCACGGCCTCCTTCAGCGGGTCTCGCGGCTGGAAGACCGACAGCCTCGGGTCCTGCTCCCCGGACGCTCCTTCATCTACCGACTTGTCGGGGGACTCGCCCGCCACCGTTCCTCCTCGATCGCTGTCCGGTCACTGTCCGAACCGTCTAACAGTGTCCCGTCTAGGGGGCATCGCCCAACCGCTAGACGAGAACGACATAGCTACTGGTTCCCGCACAAAGCGAACAGGCACTCTCGACAGATGAATGTGAGAGGCGTCACCCTGTCACTCATCCACGCGGGGAGGCATGGATGGGCAGGAGCCGCAGAACAATTCCGGAGGAGCTTCTGCTGCTCGCTTTGGACCCGGCCACGGGTACCACGGCGCAGCCGCAGTCGCTCGACCTCGGCCTGGCCGGGGCACAGCTAGTGGAGCTGGCTCTGGCAGGACGGATAGCCCCTGACGGGGATCGTATCGCCGTGGTGATGCCACGGCCGACAGGAGATCCGACTCTGGACTCCGCACTGGAACTGCTGCGCAGGCGCGGCAGCCCGGTACGGGCCGTCCACTGGATCGGCGGACCCCGGCTGGGGCTCCGCCAGATTTACCTCGCGCACCTGGAGCGCTGCGGCATGGTGCATGCCGTCGCGGGACAGATGTGCGGGGTGCTGCCGACGACTCGCTACCAGGCGACCGACACGGCGATCAGCCGGGAGATCCGTGCCCGGCTCGACAATGCGATCCGCACCGGCGTACCGCCGGACCCGCGGACCGCGGCGCTCGCCGCGCTGGCCCACGCGGTCGGTCTCGGCAAGCACCTCTACCCCGGCAACGAGGGGCGGTCGTCCAGGTCCCGGCTGCGGGACCTGATCCGGCACGACCCGATGGGCGGTCTCGTCGCGCACGCCGTGATGGACGTCCAGAACGGCGTGGCCGCACAGCCGCGCCGTGACCGCGCCGCACAGCCGCAGCCCCAGCCGGCCGTCCGGGCCACGGCGACCGGCGGTGTTGTTCCGCTGCAGCCGCGCCGGACGGGTGCGATGGCCCGCGCGGCCGCGCACTGAACCAGGGGTACGCGTACGACCCGCACGGCCCGCCACACCCCTTGACCCACCGGCGGGGCACGGTCCACGGAACCACCGATCCACGGAACACCGATCCACAGCACCACCGATCCACAGATCCACCGACACCGCGGCCGGAGGTCCCCCCAGGACCCGGCCCCGGAGCCGCCCGCGCGCGGGGTGGCGAGGCCGGCGAGACGGCTTCGCCACCCCG
>NZ_GG657750.1:3370155-3468348 GCF_000158895.1 Streptomyces sp. C
CCGTCGATGATCTCGTCCTGGGCGATGCCGGCGACGGGCGAACCGAGGATGACGCGGGGCAGTCACCGCAGGCCTCGGTGGTCGACCACGCGCGCCGCTTTCCCGCGTTCCCCAGCGCCGTCGCACCCTTCGGTGGCAGTCTGCTGAACACCAGACACTCAGCGAGACAGCGACAGAAGAAGGCGGAGGTGCCGTCCACGTGGCGTCCAATGTCAATCCCACCGTCCGACGCCGCCGACTGGGCATGGAGTTGCGCAAGCTCCGCGAGGACAAGGGCATGACGGCCGAGCAGGTCGCCGAGCGCCTCCTCGTCTCCCAGTCCAAGATCAGCCGTCTGGAGAACGGCCGCCGGTCCATCAGCCAGCGCGACGTCCGCGACCTGTGCGAGGTGTACGAGGTCGAGGACCCCCGGCTCGTGGACTCCCTCATGCAGATGGCCAAGGACTCCCGCCAGCAGGGCTGGTGGCACGCCTTCGGCGAGATCCCCTACAGCGTCTACATCGGCCTGGAGACCGACGCGGCCAGCCTGCGCACCTACGAGCCCCAGATGGTGCCCGGCCTGCTCCAGACGCCCGAGTACGCCCAGGCGCTGATCCGCGGCGCGCTGCCCGAGACGGCGCCCGCCGATGTGGAGAAGCGCGTCCAGGTGCGCATGCACCGCCAGAAACGGTTGTCCGAGACGGAGAACAACAACCCGGACGTCGGCCCGCTGCGACTGTGGGCCGTCATCGACGAGGCGGCGCTGCGCCGGCACGTGGGTGATCCGCAGTTGATGGTCCGGCAGCTGGAGTACTTGATAGAGCAGTCGCAGCAGCCGTACATCACCGTGCAGGTGATGCCCTTCACGATGGGCGCCCATCCGGGAATGAACGGGCAGTACGCAATTCTGGAATTCCCGGACGCGTCGGACTCGACGGTCGTCTACATCGAGGGCGTCACGAGCGACCTGTACCTGGAGAAGGCCAACGACGTCCAGAAATACAGCGTGATGTACGAGCACCTGCGCGCCCAGGCCCTCAACGTGGACCAGACGCGGCAGTTCATCTCCGGGATCATCGAACAGCACGCGGCCAAGGCGGACTGACCTCGAAGCGGACGGAAGTGGTGAGGGGGCCAGCACGGTACACCGTCGGTCCCCGGCCACAGAAGGCCTGAATGGAATATGCCACCCGGTCGAGTGAATGCCTCCTTCGGCCATCGGGAGCTGCCGGTAGCGTCGATCACGTCGGCCTGGGATATCCCCGGCCGGCACGCAACCGGAACTACTCGCTGAACCGGAGAAGAACATGTCTATTCGTCAGGGCGGCACGGAAAACTGGACCAAGTCCTCCTACTCCGGCGGGAACGGAGCCTGCGTCGAGGTCAAGTCCCCCGTCACGCAGGCCATCGCCGTCCGCGACTCGAAGGTGCAGGACGGTCCGTCCCTCACCTTCGCGCCGGGCTCCTGGACGTCCTTCGTCACCGGTGTGGTCGAGGGCGGACTGGGGCCCCTCGCCTGAACCGTCGAAACCCCCCACACAGCAGAACCCCGTACGGAGCCCTCTCGACCGGCCCGCCGTCCTGGCCGAGGGGGCTCGGCCGTGTCCGCCTCCGGCCGCCGCACCCACCCCCGCGCGCGGCCGTCAGCCACCGCGCGCGGCCGTCAGCGCAGCTGGTCCACGTACCGGTCGGTGCCCGGCACCGTCGGGACGAACGGCGCGACCAGCTCCACCCGCCCCAGCCCCGACTCCGCGACCTCCGCGTCCAGCCCCTGGAAGCGGTCCCAGCAGGTGCGCGGGTCGGCCTCCAGGAACCACAGCAGCGTGAGCCGGGTGTCGACCCCCTCGACCTGCTTGACGTAGGTCATCCGGTCGCCGGGCAGCGGCGTCGGCCGGAAGACGGTGACCATCGCCGCCGGAGAGCCGTGCAGCCGGCGCGGCAGCGCCCTGGAGCGCAGCCACTCCAGCAGCTCCGCCCGCCGCCCGGGCCCGTCGGCGTCGACGACCTGGAGGACGAGCCCGGCGTACGGGTGGTCGAGGGCGTGGAAGTCCCGCGGGCCGGCGGCCCCGTCGCGGTAGACCGTGGCCTCGTGGTCCTGGAAGGCCGTGAAGACGTGCGTGCGGTCCTGGTAGACCCGGCCGTCGCGGTTGAGGCGCTTGTTGATGCCGACGGTCCACTTCATGTGCTCGTCGTAGCGGCCCTCGGTGACCCAGTACGTCGATATGTAGCAGCCCGCGGTGACGGGCTGGGCGACCGCCGACTTCTCGGGGTAGCGCAGCTCCTGGAGGTCGCGGGTGGCCACCCAGCGGCGGCCGGCGTACATCCAGGGCATGGCCATGGCGCCGGCGTAGTAGTGGTCGTCCTCGTACCAGCGGTTGTACGCGTACTCGTGACCCGGGTGCGGTTCCACCATGGTGATCAGGGCGTGGCCGGGGCGGACCCCGTACGGGCCGACGGCCGCGAGCTCCGCGTAGTCGCCGGCCCGGGTGTCCTCTCGTTCCCGCTCGTCTCTCGTCATGACACCGGTGTATCTGATGTCCCGTCAGTTGTGGAGGGGGCATGCGGTGTTCACCCCTCGGAAGGGTAGGTGCCTACTACAGGTTTCCCCGTTAGGCTGCGGCCACCCGCCACCGAAGGAGCCGACCCATGCCCCCGAGCACCGCCTCCACCCCCACCCCTGCGGCCGCCGTCGCCCCGCCCGCCTTCGCCGCGCGGGCGCGCGCCGTGGGCGGCTCACCCGTACGGGAGATCCTCGCGCTCACCGAACGCCCCGGCGTGATCTCCTTCGCCGGCGGCCTGCCCGCGCCCGAGCTCTTCGACACCGAGGGCCTGCGCGCGGCGTACGACGCCGTCCTGACCGGCGCCGGAGCCGCCCGGGCCCTCCAGTACTCCACCACCGAGGGCGCCCCCGAACTGCGCTCGGCCGTCGCCGCCCGGGCCGCCGCGCGGGGCCTGGCCACCTCGGCGGGGGACGTGCTGGTCACCACCGGCTCGCAGCAGGGGCTCACCCTCCTCGCCGCCACCCTCCTGGAGCCCGGCGACACGGTGCTCGTCGAGAACCCCACCTACCTGGCGGCCCTCCAGTGCTTCGCCCTGGCCGGGGCCCGCGTCATACCCGTGCCCTGCGACGGGCAGGGCCTGCTGCCCGATGCCCTCGCCGAGATCACCGCCCGGGAACGGCCGAAGCTGCTCTACACGATCCCCACCTTCCAGAACCCGACCGGCCGCACCCTGCCCGGGGACCGCCGGGCCGAGGTAGCCCGGACCGCGGCGCGGCTCGGGCTGTGGCTGGTGGAGGACGACCCGTACGGCGACCTCCGCTACGAGGGCGCCCACGAGCCCTGGATCGCCGCCCACCCGGGCGCCGAGGACCGCACCGCCCTGCTCGGCAGCTTCTCGAAGGTGATGGCCCCGGGGCTGCGCCTGGGCTGGCTGCGCGCCCCCGCCGCCCTGCTCCGCGCGGCGGTCGTCGCCAAACAGGCGGCGGACCTGCACACCTCGACGGTGGACCAGCTGGCCGCCGCGCACTACCTCGGCGCCCGGGACCTCGACGCCCACGTCGCGCGGGTCCGGGACGCCTACCGCGCCCGCCGCGACGCCCTCCTCGCGGGACTCGGGGCGGCGCTCTCGGCGGGCTCGGAGTGGAACCGCCCGGAGGGCGGCATGTTCGTGTGGGCCCGCCTCCCCGAGGGGTACGACGCGGGGTCCCTGCTGAAGTCCGCCGTCGGGCACGACGTGGCGTACGTGCCCGGGGCGCCCTTCTTCACGGGCACCCCGGACCCGCGCACGCTGCGGCTGTCCTTCACCACGCACACCCCGGAGGAGATCACCGAGGGCCTGGACCGGCTCCGCCTCGCCTTCTCCTAGGAGGCGTACAGCTCCTCGATCTCGGCCGCGTACCGGCGGGCGACCTCCGCGCGGCGCAGCTTCAGCGTCGGGGTGAGGGTGCCGGCGCCCACCGACAGCTCCTCGTCCAGGACGCGGAAGGCGCGGATGCGGGCCGGACGGGAGACGGTGGCGTTGGCGGCGGCGACGGCCTCCGCCACCAGCTCCCGTACCGCCGGGTGCGCGGCGGGGGACGGGCCGAGGTCGAGGGACTCGCGGGCGGCCCAGGCGGCGACCTCCTCGGCGTCCAGGGTGATCAGGGCCACCGGGTGGGGGCGGCGGTCGCCGATCAGGACCGCGCGCGAGACGAAGCGGGAGGCGGCCTGGACGGCGAACTCCACCTCGGTCGGGGTGATGTTCTTGCCGGCGGAGGTGATGATCAGCTCCTTCTTGCGGCCGGTGATGGACAGGAAGCCGTCGGCGTCGAGTTCGCCCAGGTCCCCGGTGCGCAGCCAGCCGTCCGGGTCCAGGGCGCCGGCCGTCGCGTCCGGGTTCGCGTGGTAGCCCGGGAAGACCATCGGGCCCCGGGCGAGCACCTCGCCGTCCGGGGCGATCCGCACCTCGCAGCCCGCCACCGGCCGGCCCACCGTGCCGTACCGGACGGCGCCCGGGTGGTTGAGGCTGATCACCCCGGCCGACTCGGTCATCCCGTAGCCCTCGAACACCCGGATCCCGCAGGCGCGCAGGAAGTCGAGGGTGGCGGGGGCGATCGGGGCGCCGCCGGTCAGGGCCCACCGGAGCCGGCCCCCGAAGGCCGCCCGGACCAGGGCGTAGAGGGAGCCCTCGGCCGCCTCCCACGCCGGACGCAGCTCCGCCGGCAGGTCCCCGTCGGCGGCGAGCACGCCGAGCCGGACGGCCTCCTCGAAGCGTTCCCGGCCGCCGTCCCGGCCCTCCGCCAGGCCCAGCACCACCGCGTGGACCTTCTCGAACAGCCGGGGCACCGAGGGCAGGTGGGTCGGCCGGGCCTCGGCGAGCTCGGCCACCACGTCCTCGATCCGGCCCCCGAAGTAGCAGAGCTCCCCGCCCTCCAGCAGGGTGGTGAACTGGATCAGCTGCGCCAGCAGGTGCGCCAGCGGCAGGTACAGGTACGTCGAGTCGCCGGGCCCGCCCTGGACGAGCGGGAGGGTGGCGTCCTGGACGGCGCCGAGGTTGCCGTGGGTGAGCCGGCAGCCCTTGGGCAGGCCGGTGGTGCCGGAGGTGTAGACGATCGCGGCGTCCGCCCCGGGGGTCACGGCGGCGGCCCGCGCGGCCAGCGCGGCATCCGGGGCGTCGCGGGCCTCAAGGGCCTCACGGGCGTCCCGGGCCTCCGGGGCGTCCCGGGCCTCCCGCGCGTTCGCCAGGGCGCCGGGCCCGTCCATGCGTACGACCGCCCGCAGCGCCGGCAGCTTCGGGCGCAGCGCCTCCACCCGGGCCGCCTGGGCCGCGTCCTCGCAGACCGCCACCACCGCCTCGGAGTCGGACAGCACCCAGGCCAGTTCCTCCTCCCCCGCCGTCGGGTACACGGGCACCAGGACCGCGCCCGCCGCCAGGATCCCGAAGTGGGTGTAGGTCCACTCGGGCCGGGTCTCCGCGAGCACCGCCACCCGCTCCCCGGCCCCGACGCCCAGCCCGAGCAGCGTGCGCCCGGCCGCGCGTACGGCGGCGCCGAGTTCGACGTACGTACGGGTCTCCCAGCCGTCGCGGCCCGGTGTGCGGAAGCGGAGCGCCGTGGCGTCCCCGTACCGCTCCTCGGTCCACTGGGTGAACACCGCCAGCGTGCTCGGACGACCGTCCATCGCTTGCCCTCCCGGGATAGGTGACCCCCGATGGTGGGCACGCCCGTACCCGGTCCGGCATGACCGGAAGCGTCACCCCCGCTGACCGCGGCGCTCATTGGGGCTACCTTCGAAGCCATGGGGAGGCGGACGGTCACCGTGCACCACGTGCGGGCCGTGCTCGCGGGGGCGCGGCGGGCCGGCTTCGACCTGGTGCCGCTGCTCCAGGAGGCGCAGATCCCGCCGCTGCTGCTCGGCGACGACCGGGCGCGGGTCGCGCCCGCGCAGTTCGCGCGGCTCTTCCGGGCCCTGTACCGGACCACGCAGGACGAGTTCCTCGGGCTGTCCGCGGTGCCGAGCCGGCCGGGGACCTTCGCGATGATGTGCCACGCCTGCCTGGGCTGCCGGGACCTGGGCGCGGCCGTGGAGCGGGCGGCGGCGTTCTACGGGCTGTTCCCGGGCGGGCCGGAGCTGGCGCTGGAAACCGGGGGCGGGCAGGCCCGGTTCACCGTGCGCAACGACTTCGACGGGGACGAGGAGCGGTTCCTGACCGAGTGCGTCCTCGCGATCTGGCACCGGCTGTGCAGCTGGCTCGTCGGCCGGCGGATCCCCCTGGAACACGCCGCCTTCGCCTATCCCCCGCCGCCGCACCGGGCCGAGTACGACGCCCTCTTCGACTGTCCGGTGCGCTTCGGGGCCGGTCGGACGGAGGCCGTGTTCGACGCGCGCTGGCTGACCGCGCCGCTGGTGCGGGACGAGGCCGCGCTCGACGCGATGCTGCGCCGGGTCCCCTTCGACCTGCTGTCGCGCCCCGAGTACGGGACCACGGTCGCCGAGCAGGTCCGCCGGACCCTGACCCGGCGGCTGCGCGGCTCGCCGCGGCTGCCCGAGCTCGGTGAGGTGGCGGCGCGGCTCGCGGTGTCCCCGGCGACGCTGCGGCGCCGGCTGCGGCAGGAGGGGACCTCCTTCCAGCAGCTCAAGGACGACGTGCGGCGGGACGCGGCGATCGCGGGCCTGGCCGAGGGCGGCGAACCGATCGCGGAACTCGCCGCCCGCCTGGGGTTCTCGGAGGACACCGCCTTCCACCGCGCCTTCCGCCGCTGGACGGGCACCACCCCGGGCGCGTACCGCATCGCCGCCGGCGGGTAGCGGGGGCGACGGCCGCGCGGCGCGGCGGGGCGGGGTGGGTGGTGGGGTCAGGAAAGGTGAGCTTTCCGGTCAGCGACGTGCCGACCGGTCGGTCACTACCTTCGCCTCACCTGCCCCCACACCCACGGCCGTTGGGAGATCCCCCCATGCGTCTGCGCAGTACCGCCCTCGCCGCCACCGCCGCCCTGACCGTCCTGGCGTTCTCGGCCTCCGGGCCCGCCGCCACCGCCGAGGAGGCCGACGGGAGCCGCCCCGGCGACGTCGTCAGCAGCGCTCCCTCCGCCTTCCACCCGCTGCCCGGACAGCCGACCGGCACCAAAGCCTGGAAGGTGCACTACCGCTCGACCACCGCCGACGGCGCCCCGAACGTGGTCTCGGGCACCGTCATCGTCCCGCAGGACGGCCGCACCGGCCCGCGCCCGTTGATCACGTACGCCGTCGGGACGGTGGGCCTGGGTGACTCCTGCGCGCCGAGCGCGAACCTCCCGAACGGCACCGCCATGGAGGCCAACCTCATCCAGCAGTACACCCAGCGTGGCTGGGCCGTCGTCGTCACCGACTACGAGGGCCTCGGCACCCCCGGCGTCCACACCTACACGGTGGGCCCCTCGGCCGGCCACGCCATGCTCGACGCCGCCCGCGCCGCGATCCGGCTGCCCGGGACGGGGCTGGACGCCGACACCCCGGTCGGCATCGTCGGCTACTCGCAGGGCGGGCAGGCCGGCAGTTGGGCCGCCGAGCTGCAGGGCTCGTACGCCCCCGAGCTGAAGGTGAAGGGGACGGCGACCGGCGGTGTCCCCGCCGACCTGCTGAAGGTGGCCGCCTTCAACAACGGCTCCTACGGCTCCGGCCTGATCTTCATGGCGGCCGCCGGCCAGGACGCGGCCTTCCCCGAGCTGAAGCTCGACTCGTACCTCAACCCGGCGGGCCGGGCGCTGGTGGCCGGGATGAAGGAGAACTGCGTGGCCGTCGACGCCGTCGCCGGCTCCTTCAAGCGGATCTCCGACCTGACCACCCGCGACCCGCTCGCGCAGCCCGACTGGCAGGCCCGCCTGAACCAGAGCCGGCTGGGCCGCACCGCCCCGGCCGCGCCCGTGCTCCAGTACCACGCGCTCGGCGACGAGCTGATCCCGTACGCGGTGGGGCGGCAGCTGCGCTCGGAGTGGTGTGCGCGGGGCGCGGACGTCCAGTTCGACACGATCGTGCTCGGGGAGCACGTCAGCGGGGTCATCACGCACTCCCTGGCGGTCGGGAACTGGCTGGCGGACCGCTTCGCGGGCCGTGCCACCCGCCCCGACTGCTAGCGGGGCCCTGTCGCCCTGCCCCGCCGGTTCACTCGCCGGCGGGGCAGGAGCGCGTCCCGCCCGGCAGCTTCCCCGCGATGAGGAACTCGTCGACGTAGCCGCGTACGCAGGCGGAGGTGGCGTAGCCGGTGTGTCCGTCGCCCTTGTGGTCGATGACCACCGCCGAGCCGAGCCGGCGGGCCGTCTCCTCGGTCCATTCGTAGGGGGTCGCCGGGTCGCCGCGCGTGCCGACGAGGAGCATCCGGGGCGCGCCCGGGTGGTCGATGCGGCGGATGAAGTCGGTGCCGGCGGGGCGGCCGTAGCAGGAGAGCACGGTCATCAGCTGGCCCGGCCCGAAGACGGGGGAGGTGCGGTGGAACTCGTCCCGCAGGTCGCGGATCTCCTGCTCGATGGCCTCCGGGCTGGCCTTGTCGTTGCTCCGGTCGGGGTCGTCGGCGCAGTTGACGGCGGTGAGGGCGGCCGCGGCGTTGTCGTCGGGGACCTTGGTCGGGCCGTCGGTGGGCGGTGACGCGTCCGGGCCGCCGAGTTCCATCAGCGGGACCGGGTCGTGGTCGCGCTCCACGCGGGCGAGGGCTTCGGCGAGGTCGGGCCACAGGCTCCGGGAGTACAGGGCGGCCCCGATGGCCCCCACCGCGTCCTGGCCGGTGAAGTGGGAGCCGTCGTCCCCGACGAGGGGGTGCTCGTCGAGCCGTTCGACGAGGGCCTCTACCTTCTCGCGGGCCGTGCGGGTGTTGGTGCCGTAGACGCAGTCGTACTGGTGGGCGCACCAGCCGAGGAAGTTCTCCAGGGCCCGCTGCTGGCCGCGCGCGGAGACGAGGGCCTGCTCGGTGAGCGGTTCGGTGAGGGTGTCGACCCCGTCGAGGACCATGCGGCCGGTCCGCCGGGGGAACTGGGCGGCGTAGACGGCGCCGAGCCGGGTGCCGTAGGAGAAGCCGAGGTAGTTGAGCTTCTTGTCGCCGAGGGCCCCGCGGATGCGGTCCAT
Source organism: Streptomyces sp. C (assembly GCF_000158895.1). Taxonomy (NCBI): domain Bacteria; kingdom Bacillati; phylum Actinomycetota; class Actinomycetes; order Kitasatosporales; family Streptomycetaceae; genus Streptomyces; species Streptomyces sp. C. The sequence continues at coordinate 3,379,209 of NZ_GG657750.1, forward strand.
GTCGCGGGAGACGTTGACGGTGCCGATGTACGGGAGCACGGGCCCGGAGTGCAGGGCGCACCGCTCGGCGACGGCGCGGAGGGCGGCCAGCTGGGAGGCGGCGTCACCGGGCACCTCGTCGCCGGTCTCCTGGGAGCCGCCGCAGGAGACGGGGGTGCTGAGGCCGACGCCGCGGGGGTCGAAGGCGACGAGGTCGTAGCGTTCGCCGAGCTTCGCGAAGGGTCTGGGGTCGGCGGCGAGGGAGGCGATCCCGGGGCCCCCGGGGCCGCCGAAGTTCAGCAGGAGGGAGCCGAGGGGCCGCCGGCCGGGGGCGGTGGCGGGGATGCGGGCCACGGCTATTCGGGTGGTGCCCTTGGCGGGGTGGGCGTAGTCGAGGGGGACGGTCACCTCCGCGCACCGCATCCCCGCGGGCACGCGTTCGAGGGGGCAGTCCCCCCAGCGTATGGGCGCACGGGTCGCCGTCGGGGTGATCGCGGGGGCCGCCGGAGCGGCCGGAGCGGCCGGGGCCGCCGGAGCGGCGGTGAGGGAGGCGGCCAGTACCACCGCGGAGGCCGCGCAGGCCGTTCCGGTGGCCGTACGCAGACGGGGACGGGGACGGGGCATGCGCCCTCCTCGGGTCGCCCCCCGGACCGGTCGGCCCAGCTCACCATAAGCGGGCCCCGCCACCCCCGCCCCTCGGGCCGGCCCCTCGGGCGGCCGCCCGGGGCCGCGTACGTCTCAGGCGGTGCGGGGCGCCCGGTACAGCTCGTCGATCTCGCTCGCGTGGTCCCGGGCGATGGCGCCGCGCCTGAGCTTCAGCGACGGGGTCAGGTGGCCGCGTTCCTCGGAGAACTCCCCCGGCAGGACGGTGAAGCGGCGGATGGACTCGGCCCGCGACACCAGCTTGTTCGCCTCGTCCACGGCCCGCTGGAGCTCGGCCAGCAGCTCCGGGTCGGTGACCAGCTCGCGGATCGGCACGCCCTGCTTCTTGTGCATCTGCCGCCAGTGCGCGAGCCCGTCCGGCTCCAGGGTGACGAGGGCCGCGATGTAGGGGCGGTTGTCGCCGATCACCAGGCACTGGCCGACCAGGGGGTGGGCGCGCAGCCAGTCCTCCAGGGGCGCGGGGGCGACGTTCTTGCCGCCGGAGGTGATGATCAGGTCCTTCTTGCGGCCGGTGATGGTCAGGTACCCGTCGGCGTCGAGCTCGCCGATGTCCCCGGTGGCCAGCCACTCCCCCGGCTGGTGGGCGGACACGTTCCAGTACCCGGCGAAGACGTGCCGGCCGCGCAGCAGCACCTCGCCGTCGTCGGCGATGCGCACCGCCGTTCCGGGCAGCGGCCAGCCGACGGTGCCGAGCCGGGGGCGCTGGGGCGGGGTGACGGTCGAGGCCGCCGTCGTCTCCGTCAGCCCGTAGCCCTCGAAGACGTCGATCCCCGCGCCGGTGTAGAAGGCCGCGAGGCGCCGCCCGAGGGGGGATCCGCCGCTGAGGACGTAGCGGACCCTGCCGCCGAGGGCGGCCCGGATGCGGCGGTAGACGAGCGGGTCGTACAGGGCGCGGGCGGCCCGCAGCCCCATCCCGGGCGTCTTCCCCTCCATCGTCTCCCCGTACCGCTGGGCGATCCGCGCGGCCCGGTCGAAGGAGGAGGCCCGGCCCATCTTCTCGGCGGTGGCGCGGGCGGTGTTGTAGACCTTCTCCAGGACGTAGGGGATGGCGAGCAGGAAGGTCGGCTGGAAGCCGGCGAGGTCGGCGAGCAGTTCCTCGGTGCCGATGCTCGGCGCATGCCCCAGCTTGACCCGGGCGCGCAGGCAGCCGACGGCGACCATCCGCCCGAAGACGTGCGACAGCGGCAGGAACAGCAGGGTGGAGGCCGGGTCCTTGCTCGCTGAGCGGAAGACGGGGTGCAGGAGCTCCACCGCGTTGTCGACCTCGGCGTAGAAGTTGCCGTGGGTGAGGGCGCAGCCCTTCGGGGTGCCGGTGGTGCCGGAGGTGTAGACGAGCGTGGCGACGGAGTCGGGCGTACGGGCGGCCCTGCGCGCGTGCACGATCGCGTCGGGCAGGTGCTCCCCGGCCTTGACGAGCCGGGCCAGGGCGCCCGTGTCGAACTCCCACAGGTGCGCGAGCCCGGGGAGGTTGGCGCGCTCGGCGCTGATCAGGCGGGCCTGGACGGTGTCCTCGACGGCGCAGGCCACGGCCCCGGAGTCGTGGATGATCCAGCGGGCCTGGAGGGCGGAGGAGGTCGGGTAGATGGGGACGGTCACCAAGCCCGCGGCCCATCCGGCGAAGTCGAGCAGGGTCCACTCGTAGGTGGTCCGGGCCATGATCGCGAGCCGGTCGCCCTCGGCGAGCCCTTCGGCGATCAGCCCCTTGGCGACGGCGAGGACCTCGCGCGCGAACTCGGCGGCGGTGACGTCGCGCCAGGTGCCGTCCCGGTCCTTGCGGGCGAGGACGGCCTCGCGGGGGGCCTCGCGGGCGTTCTGGAACGGTATGTCCCCGAGGGATCCGCTGGCCGGCGGCCCGGCGAGCGCCGGCACGTACACCTCGCGCACCACCCCGCCGACGACCGTCTTGACGGGCTCGACGGGCTCGACGGGTCCGACGGGTCCGACGGGCTTGACGGGTCCGACGGGCTTCGGCTGGCCTGCGTCCACGGCGTTCTCCTCGGTCATCCCGCTGTTACCGGCGGTAATGTACGCACGCCCCCACGCCCGGGACCACCCCCCGTACACCATCTCCCCGCCGGCTCCACACCCCGTCGACGGCGTGCACACGCCGACCCCGCATGCCCGGAACCCCTGCGTCAGCGGGCGTTGAGGGGGGAGAATCCCGCTGGGAATCCCGCTGGGCCCATCCCCACCCCTAGGAGCAGCCGGTGTCGCCGTCCCAGGAAATCGAGCTGGTACTCACCCCCGCGCAGGCCGCCACGGGCCTCGTCGTCCCGGTCACCCTGCCGACCGGCCCCCAGCGCCTGCGCATACCCCCGGCCCGCAACGGCGACCTCATCCGGGCCCGCGTCGGCGACACCGAGGTCCTCCTCCGCATCCGCGTGTCGGGCCCGCCGACCCCGACCCCGACCCCGGCCCCGTCGCAGCCGGCCCCGTCGGGCAAGAGCGGGGCGCTGGGCTGCCTGGTGGCGTTAGCGGTGGTGGCGGTGGTCATCGGCCTCGTCATCGCCAACTCCGACGACGACTCGACCCCGACGGCCTCCGCGTCCCCGACGAACAGCCAGTACACCCCGCCGACGTACAGCCCGCCGACGTACACCCCGCCCACCTACACCCCGCCGACGTACGACCCCGCACCGGCTCCGCCCCCCACCACGGAGGCGGCCCCGAGCCCCTTCGACACGGGCACCTGCCTCAACGGCCAGCTCCCGGACTCCACCACCGCGCAGACGGTCCGCGGCGTCAAGGAGGTCTCCTGCTCGGCCGACGACGCCCACTACCGCGTCATCCAGCGCTTCCCCGGCACCCACGACATGAGCCGCTGCGACGCCAACCCCCGCACCGAGTACGGCTTCTCGTACCAGTACACCCTCAACGGCAGCGTCATCAACGAGTACGTCTACTGCCTGGTCGGCATCGGCTCCTACTCCCGCGCCTGACCCTTCCCGCCCAACCGCCGCCACACCCGGACGCCCACCCCGACGACAACGGCGGCAACCACCCCACCGACCGCCTCCGGCACGGCGGCGAGCAGCAGCTCCTGCACAGCGGACATACGCATCTCCTTCACTGGAGCGCCCCGGAACCGGGACACGAGAAGACCCTGACCCGTTTGCACCCGGTCCCCGCCTGGGCAGGGACGCCCTGGGACGGACACCCGCGCCGACCGGGGGCGGATCCCCGCCCGCCGGGGACGCGCGGATCCGTCCGGGGGACGGCCAGGGAGGAACATGCGGTCCGACACCGAGGCGTGGCAGCGCTACGGGCGCTTCCTGCGCGCCCAGGCCGCGGAGGCCGGCATGGGCTCGCGCGACATCGAGCAGGCCTTCAGGGAGGCGGCCTTACGGGAGCCCGAGCGCCGGATCGGCGAGATGAGGTGTTCCAAGTCCCACATCGACCGCCTCTACAGCGCCCAGGCAAGGCCCCAACCCCCCGTCGCCTTCACCATCGAGTTCCTTCGCATCACCAACAAGGCCGCCCGCCTCACCCAGCAGGACCACGACCGCCGCTGCGACGAGGCCCGCTCCCTGCTCCGGACGGCCATGGCCCCCGCACCGCTGCCGGTGCCGCGGACGCAGGACGGGGAAGACCTCGCCTCCCTCCGCCACCAGCGGGACCTGGCCCTCGCCCAGCGCGACCTCGCCGAGGCCACCGCCACGGAGACCCGCCTCCGCTACGCCCTGCGCGACGCGGAGTTCCTGCTCCTGACCCTGTTCCAGATCACCGGCGCGCTGCGCGAGATCATCGCCGGGAACGACGTCCGCGCCCTCCGGACCGCCGACGCGCACGAACGCGCCCGGCTACGCGACGAGACCGGCCGGGCGGAGACGTACAAGACGACGGCACAACAGGAAGCGGACCGCGTCATCGCCCGCAAGGCCACCCTGGAACAGCTCTGGGACCGCGCCCGCGCCGACCTCCACCGCCTCTCCCAGCACCCGGACGTCTCGGAGCTCGCCCTGACCCACCCGGACACCACCAGCCCACCCCGCCCGATGCCCCCGGCCGACCTGTTCACCCAGCCCGCCCTGGACGACATCGCTGCCGCCCTGACGAAGGCGCACGAGGTCAACACCCGCGAGGAGGAGTCCGTCCGCGCGCTGCGCAGGACCTTCGTCGACCAGGACGGCTTCCTCGACCGTGACGGCGAGTTGGACGTCCTCCTGGCTTCGACCCGCCTCAACGACCCTGACGCGCGCCACTCGGTCATCGACGCGCTCGCCAACAGCTGGCGTCACAGCGAGGCCGCGAGGGCGGCCGTCATCCGTCTGGCCGCCGATCCGGACCCCACGGTCAGGCGCTACGCGGCCGAGGGGCTGGCAGACGGCTGGGCCGGCGACCCGGACGCCCGGGAGGCGCTGCTGCGGATGGCCCACGACGGCGACGCCGACGTTCGGCAGTCCGCCGTCCATGCTCTGAGCAGCGGCTGGAGTGGCGACCCCGTAGCCCGTGACACCGTTCTGCAACGAGCCGCGGATCCGAGTCCGGAGGTCCGCAAGAGCGTGGTGAGGGCGCTCTCCCGAGGGTGGCCCGGGGAGCCCACGTCTCTGGCCACCCTCCTGCTCCTCGCGGACGACCGGGAGCCGTCCGTCCGCGAGACGGTTCCGAAGGCGCTCTCGGACGGCTGGCCCGGCGATCACACGGCAGGCGAGACCCTCCGGCGGCTCACGGCGGACGGGGACGCGGATGTCCGCCGACGGGCCATCACTGCGCTGGCCTCGGGCTGGGCGGGGGAACCCGCGACCCTGCGCGCCGTCCGGGAGGCGGCCTCCGATACGGACGCGGTCGTACGCACGGCCGCCGCCCATGCCCTCGTGGCCGTCCGGAACGGAGATCCCGCCGCCAGGACGTTGGTCCTGCAACTGGCCCGCGACGGGAGCGCCGAGGTTCGCCAGGCTGCCGCCCGCGCGCTCCGCAGGGGCTGGAGCGGCGACGAAGAAGCCCGGCACATGCTTCTGCAACTGGCACGGGACCCCGGCCCGCAGGTACGCGAGGACGCACTCGGCTCGCTCGCCACTGGATGGCCGAACGACCAGACGAGCCGGCATGCCCTCGTCCAGCTCGTCCGCGACGACAGCGCCGAGGTCCGCCGCCAGGCGGCCGCCTCCCTCGCGAGGGGTTGGGCGGGTGACCCCTTCGCGCGGGAAGCCGCGATCCACCTCGCAGCTGATGGCGACCCGGCTGTCCGCCGTTCGACGGCGGAGGCGCTGGCGGACGGCTGGCCGGGTGCCCCTGAGGCGTTGGACGCCCTACTGGATCTGAGCTTCGACCACAGCGCGGACGTGCGCCAAGGGGTCGCCGACGCCCTGGCGCAGGGCTGGCCACGGGACCTCGCGGGCGGGGCGGCGTTGCTCCGACTGGTACACGATCCGAGTGCGGACGTCCGGCGGTCCGCCACCCGGGCCCTCGGCATCGGCTGGGGTGGGGTCCGAAGCGCCCTGGGCGCCGTCGTCCAGCTCGCTGACGACTCCAGCCCGCCGGTTCGCGCGACCGTCGCGACCGCCCTTGCGGAGGGCTGGCCCGTGGACGCCTCGGCCCGCAGCGTCGTCCTGCGGCTGGCGGACGACGGGGACGCGGATGTCCGCCAGCGGGTCGGCTCGGCACTGGCGAAAGGCTGGCCTGGTGATCCCGCAGCCCTGAGGGCGCTCTCACGGTTGCTCGACGACACCGATGTGGGTGTCCGGCAGCGGGCCGCGGACGCGGTTGCGAGGGGGTGGTCCGGGGATCCCACCGGCCGTGACGCCGTACTGAAGTTGACCGGCGACCCGGACATGCTCGCCCGCCGGCTCTCGGCCGATGCGCTGGCAGCCGGCTGGCCCGACGACCCCGTCGCCCGGGGCGCCGTCCTGGAACTGACGCACGACGTGAGTGACGAGGTCAGGGCATGGGCTGCTGACGCCCTCGCGGAGGGCTGGCCCGGCGACGCCGAGGCGCGGGACCGTGCCGTCGAGCTGCTGGCCGAAAGAGCCTGCCGGCCGTACGTCACCAGCGCGCTCGCGGAGGGGTGGCCTGGCGATCCGATCGCCCTGGACGCCGTCCTCCGGCTCGTGACCGACCGGGATGCCGAGGTCCGTGAGACGGCTGCCGAGGCGCTCGCCCACGGGTGGCCCGGCGATCCGGTGGCCGAGGGGGCCCTGCGGCGGCTGGCGGACGACCCGGCGCCCGCCGTGCGCCGGGCCGTCGAGGAGGCGATCAAGGCGCGGGACGCTACTGCCAGCGGTACGGCTTGATGCTCGGGTCGTAGGAGCAGGTGACCGTGGTGCCGTTCGTGGCGCGGGCCGTGCGGCCGCGGTCGGCGTTCGGGCAGAACTGGCCGTCCACCACCGGGTGGCCGTTCGAGGTGCAGGCGTAGCCGCTCTTGCCGTCCGGGCAGGTGGTCATGGAGCCGGACCCGCCGCCGCTCGTGCTGCCGCCGCCGGTCGTCGTGGACGGCTTCGTCTTCGCCGGCGCCGGGGCCGGGGCCTCGGTGGTGGGGGCCGGGGGCGGGGTGTACGCCGGGTCGTTCTTCTGGTCCAGGTAGCCGTGGTGGCTCACGGAGCAGTCCGCCTGCTTCGCCGCCAGGTTGAGGGTGACGTCGGTGGTCGCCGGGAGGGGGGCGCCCGCCTTGGGGGTGGTGGTGCACACGTACCAGGTGTCGTGCGCCTCCGGCAGGGTGACGTCCGTGTGCAGGGCCGTGATGGTGATGCGCGTGACCGACACGGACAGGGCCGCGAGCGCCTCCCGGGATGCCTGGGCGGTGCGGCCCGTCAGTTCCGGCATGGAAGGAGGGGCGGTGGGCGGGGCGACCGTCGGGGTGGCCTTCGGTGAAGGTGCGACCGTTGCCGCCGTGTTGGTCTTCGGGGCCGCCTGGGGGGCGCCTCCGCAGCCCGTGAGGGCGAGGACGCCGAGGACTGCGACGGGGGCGAGGTACCGGGATATCCGCACGGTGGGGGTACTCCTGGGGCGAAGCGGGCGGGCTGGCGGGCCGTCATGATGGCATGCCCACGCCCACTTCGCCCCGGAGTTCCGAGTTCCGAGTTCCGGATTCCGAGTTCCGGGTTCCGGGTCCCCTACTCCACCCGACTCGCGAACGCCCCCAGGCGGCTGCATTCCGCGACCGTCGCCGTCACCGGGCGGTCGCGCAGGATCCGGCGGGCGCGGTGTTCGCCCAGGCTCGTCGCGTACCAGGGGGTGTCGGAGGCGCGGCGCAGGTCGGCCTCGATGCCCATCAGGGCGCAGGAGCGACGGGGTTCGGGGAGGCGGTCCAGGTAGGGGGCGGCGTCCGCGGAGAGGTCGCGGAGGTAGGCGAGGTCCAGCTTGTTGTCCTGCTGGTAGCGGTTCACGTTGTACTCGGCGATGATCCCGTCCGGTGAGGCCAGCCCGAAGGCCAGCACCGCCGCCGCCGCGCTGCCGACCACCGCGCGGGCCAGCCAGCGTCCGCCCGCGATCCCGGCCGCCATCAGCAGCACGATGACCAGGCCCAGCCACAGTTCCATGGTGACCACCGACAGCCGCAGCCGCGTCAGCCCGTACGCGTCCACGTACAGGTCCATGCGGCGCACCGCCGAGGCGACGACGACCAGGGTCAGCAGGCACAGCGTCCCCAGCACCGAGCGGACCAGACGCCGGTCACCGGTCCCGCCGCGCGGCGCCCAGCGCAGGGCGAGCGCGATGACCGCGAGGACGAACACCGTCGCCCAGAGCAGCTGCCAGAAGCCCTGGCGGGCGTACTCGGCGTACGTGAGGCCCGTGCTCTCCAGCACCTTGTCGTAGCCACCGAACAGCACCGCGAGCTGTACCGCGTTGAACCCGGCGAAGAGCAGGTTCAGCACGATCAGCGGCAGGCTCCACTCCAGCCGCGAGCGGGCCTTCCACTGGCGGGACTTGACGCGGTCCCAGCGGTGCGGGGCGGCGGCCGTGCGGGCGGCGGCGAGCGCCAGGACGGCGCCGAGCAGGAAGAGCAGGAACCTGAACGGCCCCTCCCCCACCGAGACGTCGGGCAGCAGGCCGCCGAGCAGGTCCGCGAAGGCCGCGTCGGCGGAGGCGAACAGCGCCCCGAAGACGATCAGCAGGACCGCCGCCACCAGTGCCGCCAAGAACACGGACACCCAGCGGTCGCGGCCCGCCCCGCCGCCGCGCGAGCGCAGCCCCGGCCCAGGCCCAGCCCACGCCGGTGACCGCGCTGTCGAGGAAGCCGAGCGGGGCGAGCAGTACGCCGGGCCAGCGGCTGGTTCCGTGCAGGGCGAGGGCGGCGAGCAGTACGGCGGCGAGGATCGCCAGCGTGGAGGGCCAGGCGGAGTCCCGCAGCGCGGGGACGGCGAGCAGCGCCACGCAGCCGGCCGCCCACAGCAGGCTCCAGGGGCGGGCCTTGCGCCCGGCGGCGCGGGCGGCGGCGTACGCGGCCACCATGGCGGGCAGCACCGCGAGGAGCAGTCCGGGGCCCATGCCGTCTCCGAGGACGGTGGCGGTGGTGAGGCCGGCGGCGAGTACGGCGACGAGGGTGGCGGTGCGGACCGGCGCGGCCTCGGCGGGCCGGATCCGGCGCCACATGGAGTTCGCGGCCCGCGCGGCGGCCTCCTCCCGGGCCTTCTGCTGACGCAGCTGGAACTGCTGCATCTGCCAGAGGTGCCAGGCGGCCGGATCGTGCCCGCGCAACCCGGGCGCGATGGGCGGCGGAACCGGCGCGGCAGGAGGCGGCGGCCCGACGGGCCCCGCGGCCGGAGCCGGACCGACAGGCCCCGCGGCCGGAGCCGGACCGACGGGCCCCGCGGCCGGGACCGAAGCGGCCGATGCCGGGCCCTGGGCAGCGGGCCCCGCGGCCGAAGTGGCCGCCGTCGACGCCGGGTCGGCCGGCGGAACCGGCGGAACCGGCGGAACCGCCGGAACCGGAGCCTCGCCGCCCGGCAGGGCCTGCGCCGGGTCGCCCGTTCTCGCCTGCTCGGCGCCGTCTGCGTTCTCGGACATCGGGTCCCTCCCCCTGGTGCGGAGCCGCCAGCGTAGGCCCGCACCCCCCGGTTTTGAACACATTCAACTCGCCCTTGTGTCAGGATCGTGACAAACGCCGAGCCGCCGGCCCGACTACGGACGCGCCGCCAGCAGCTCGGCGTACGGCACCGCCGTGCGACCGGAGTTGTACTGGGTGACCCCGTACCTGTCCTCGCTCTCCACGTCCTTGGACAGCCGCCCCGCGGAGTCCAGCGGGGAGATCTGGACGCTGAACCCGCTGTCCGTCCCGTTGATCCACCGGGTCGAGGTGAGGTACCGCGGCCCGCGCGTCACGTTCACGATGTTGTTGTTGTGGCGCACCCGGCCGTGGTGCATGACGTAGTCCGGGCAGGGCGCGGGGCAGTCGAAGTACCTGCCCGGCTTCTCCTTCCACGAGAAGACCGGGCGGTAGTACCCGGAGTCGATCTCTCCCCGGTCACCCCTCATGAAGATGACCGCCATGTCGGACAGGACGACGTCGTACTTCTTGTCCGCGGGGATCTGCACCACCCGGTCCGTGGTGAAGTCCGTCCCCGGCGCGATCCAGGCGCCCTCCCCCGGGACGACCGGACCGGTGTGGATGAACGCGTACCCCGTGGGCCGTACGAACGTCTCCGTGTCGAGGCCGGTCTCCATGTCCGCCCGCCACTTGTCCCGGCCGAGCCCGGTCCCCGCCGCGTCGAAGGCCGACTCCCGCGCCCACACCCGGTAGAGGCTGTTGACGATGTACGCCGGAACGGCCCCGTCGTTCGTGACGCGGAGCTTCACCGGGAGGTAGACGACCGGGCGCTCCGGATCCTTCCTCGGCGTCCCGAACTTCGCCTCCACCTTGAAGTGGAAGAGCGCCGCGCTCGGCTGGTACACCGCCGAGTACGCGAAGTTCGCGGACGCCAGCACCGCCGTCGCCACCACACCGGCGGTGAAGCTCTTCGGGTGCGGGATCCCCTTCCAGGCACGCTCCCGCCACACCGTCCACGACGCCCACAGCGCCCACGCCGACAGCGCGAGGAACACCGGCAGGTACGGCGTCCACTCCCGCTCCTGGAACCACACCGCCAGCAGCAGCGCCTCGGTCCCCACCGTGACGAGTACGCCCGCCAGCACCGCCGCGCCCGAGTACGGGACCGTCCGCTTCCCCCAGTAGTCGAAGACCGCGGCCGCCGCGACGACCTGCACCGCCCCGGCGAGCACGAACAGCATCCCGGCCAGCCGCGCCGAGAAGGTCAGCGCGCCCAGCGCGTCCACCATCCCCACCCGGGCGAGGAGCAGCGCCGAGACCAGCAGCCCGGCGGCCAGCACGGCCATGACGGCGCGCCGGCGCCACGCACGGTCCGGCCAGGTGGCACCGTCCGCCCCGCGCCAGGTCACCCGGGACCGGTCCGACAGGTCCGTGCCGGGCGGCAGCCCCGCGCGGCGCAGCCGCCTGCGCAGGTCGGCCGGGGACCAGGCGCTCCCGGCCGGCTCGCCGTCGACGGTGACCGCGCGCAGCCCGCGCGCGTCCGGCGCCTGCACCACCACCCTGCGCACACCCGTACCCATGCCCCCAGGCTCGGCCCCGCACCGGGCCCCCGCACCCGGGGCTACTCCACCCCGCGCCGGGCCGCTCCTCCGCCGGGAACCGGCCCCCGTAGGGTGCCCGGGTGACGACGCACCTCCCCACCTGCTCCTGCTGCGGTGACGCGCTCGACGACGAGCGCCGCATCGACTTCGGCTTCAACCTGCCCGACGCCGCCCTCGGCCTGCCCGGTGAGGCCCTCCTCCCGCTCGGCGTGCGCGCCCTGCTCCGCGTGGACGGGGTCGGCTCCTTCATCCGCTGCCTGCTGCCCGTCCGGCTGAGCCACGACACCGAACTCGTCCTCGGCGCCTGGGTGGAGGTGGACGACTCCACCCTGCGGCGGGCCCACGAGCTGTGGGAGGAGCCCGGCTACGCCGACTTCTCCTTCACCGGCACGTTCGCCAACCTGATCCAGCCCTGGGGCGACGACCTGCTCGGCGCCGAAGTCACCACCCGAGTCGCCGACCCGGACGAACTCCCCGTCGTCACCGGCGTACGCCACCCCGTGGCCGCCCGCGTCCTGACGGAGGTCTGGGACCGCGACGAGGTCCTCAGCCGCTTCCCGTACCCGCTGCCCGTGGACGTGCGCACCGACCTCGGCGACCACTGGTCGGTGGTGCGCACCGCCGGCCTCACCGCCGGCTTCGCCGACGGCTACGACCGCTTCACCGCCCCGGACCGCACCGCGGCCGTCAGCCTGAAGCTCGACGACGTCCCGGGCCGCCCCCCGGCGGACTTCCTCACCGCCCTTCTGTCGGGCGCCCCCGACACCCGGCCCGCCCAGCGGCTGCGCGAGGAACTGCCCGACGGCGGCCTGCGGTACGCGTTCTGGCTGACCCCGCAGGACCACGGCCGCCCGCGCCACGAGTTCTACGGGTTCACCCTGCACCCCTCCGGCAGCGGCGCCGGGATCTTCTGCACCCACGAGGACCCCGCCACCCTGGACTGGGCGCAGCGGACCTGGCGCTCCCTGACGTACGACGGGGTCAGCTGACGGGGCCGGGGCCGCCGAACCACCGGGTCAGGTGGGCCGGGAGTTCGGCCGGGTCCTCGCCCGCCCAGGCCACGTAGCCGTCCGGGCGCAGAAGCACCGAGGGCGCGCCCGGCTCCGCCTCCGCGCCGGGACCGGTACCGGTGTCGGTACCGGTGTCGGTGACGTGGTCGACGCGGTCCTCCCAGCCCGCCACCGACAGCCCGCCGGTCCGGTCGAGGAGCAGACCCCGGCCGGTGTGCATCAGCTCGTACAGCCGCCGCCCCGTCCCCAGCGTGACGTCCCGCATCCGGCGACCCAGCAGCTCGTGGCCGTCGCCGAGGTCGTAGCGGACGCCGACCGCCGAGGTCAGCTCGGTCACGTACCGGTTGACCTCCTCGAAGTCCAGCAGCTTCGAGAACAGCTCCCGCAGCGCCACCGCCCCGGCGGTGTTCTCCAGCAGTGCGGTCTGCGCGCGGGTGTTGGCGATGACGGCCGCGCCCACCGGGCGGCGTTCGGCCTCGTACGTGTCGAGCAGCCCGGCCGGGGCCCGGCCGCCCACCTCGGCGGCGAGCTTCCAGCCGAGGTTGAACGCGTCCTGCACCCCGAGGCTGAGCCCCTGGCCGCCCGTCGGCGGGTGGACGTGCGCCGCGTCGCCCGCCAGCAGCACCCGGCCGACCCGGTAGCGCTCGGCCTGCCGGGTGGCGTCGCCGACCCGGGACAGCCAGCGCGGCGAGTGCGCCCCGAAGTCGGTGCCCGCGTGGGCCCTCAGCCGCTCCTTGACCTCGTCGAGCGTCGTCTCGGCCGTACGGTCCTCCGCCACCCCGTCGGCGGGCACGATGACCCGGTACACGCCCTCCCCCATGGGGACGACGCCGAACCGGACGTGGACCTTGCGCACCTCCGCCGTGACGGCGGCCACCGTCTCCGCGTCCTCCGCCAGCTCCATGTCGCCGAGCAGCGTCTCGACCTTGGCCGCCTCCCCCGGGAAGCCGACGCCGAGCAGCTTGCGGACCGTGCTGCGGCCCCCGTCGCAGCCGACGAGGTAACGCGCCCGCAGCCGCGTGCCGTCGGACAGTTCGACGTCCACCCCGTCGGCGTCCTGGGCCAGCCCGACGACCTCGCAACCGCGCCGGACCTCGGCACCCAGCTCCACCGCCCGCTCGGTCAGCAGCCGTTCGGTGACGGTCTGCGGGGTGGCGAGGCCGTACGGGTGCGCGGTGTCCATCAGCTCCGGACGCAGCTTGACCAGCCCGCCGAAGTCGGCCGTCCGGTACGGCTCGCTGACCGCGAGGAACCGGTCCAGCAGCCCCCGCTGGTCCAGCATCTCCACGCTGCGCACCTGCATCCCGCGTCCCCGGGACTGCCCGGCCGGCTCGGTGAGCCTTTCGAGCACGACCGTCCGCACCCCGGCGAGCCGCAGCTCGGCGGCCAGCATCAGCCCGGTGGGCCCGCCGCCCGCGATGACCACGTCGATCGCGTCGATGGCGTCGATGGCGTCGCTCTTCTTCAACTGCTCCCCGTTTCCCCAGGTCATGACTACGAGTGAGGATTCTGGAGCATGACGGGGGCCTTGCGGCAAGACCCCCGTCGGGCTATAACTTGATCATGGCGAGGTGCTCATGAGCTCCTCGCCATCGCGCTTTCCCAAGAGGGGTCAGCGCTTGAGCAGGAAGCTGAAGTCCCCGGAGAGCTTGCCGCCCAGCCGGACCGCCGAGACGAGCTTCCCGGCCGTGATCAGCCGCTCGACCTCGGCCCGTGGAAGACCGCACCCCTCGGAGATCAACCGCACCGGCCGGACCGGGATCCGCGCCGCGAAGCGCACCGAGACGTCGATCACCTCGCGGTCCAGGTGGTCGGAGCGCCCGGTGTCGAGGCGCCAGGCGCCGTCCCAGTCGAGGGCTACGCGATTGCGGCGCCGCACGACCGGATCCTGGAGCAGCTCGGCCGCCAGGCCCGGGTCGTTGTCGTGCATCCGGTCCAGCAGCTCGGGTCGTACGGATCGCACGTGCACCCGCTCCAGGACCGTGAGCTTCGCCGTGTCCCCGCAGCCGGTGCAGAGGACGAGGAGCCAGGCGTCGAGGAGCTTGTGGCTGGCGTTGACGCGGAACTTGCCGTTCGGCCGGAAGGACCCGGACGCGCACGAGTGGCATCGGCGGAGGACGAGAGGCAGGCAGGTGGGAGCGACCACCCAGGTATTGAGCACAGGAGTACACCGGTTCCAGTGAGAAGACCGCAGCAGAAAGGAGCGCGGCGCACAGGCGCGACGCGCGACGAATCAGCACTCGGGGGGTCTCACACGGTGTACAACGGAACGCCCTTGCCTCGACGACGTGTTCGGCAGGACGGTAACGGCGCCCGGCAGCGCAACTCCACTGGTTTTCTCTAGGCGGCGAGCGGGTCTTCGGGAGGGCATTCGCGGCAGCGGCTCGGTTCGGGGGCGCGGAAGGCGCGTTCGCAGCCGTCGCAGGTCTGCCACGGGTCCGGCCGCCGGGCGGCGTTCACGGCGGGCGGCGGGGCCGTCGGCGCGCGCGGCGGGATGCCCGCGCGCAGCCGGTACCCGATCACCGCCGCCGGGCTGCGCATGTCGGACGGCAGGCCGGTGACCAGCGCCTGCCGTACGGCCTCCGGCTCGGCCCCCCGGTCCAGCCAGGCGGCCACCCCGGGCGCGAGCCGCTGCACGTCCCGCTCGGCCAGCAGCAGCCGGGGGTCGTCACCGCGCAGCCGGGCGAGCAGGTCGGCGGCGTCCTGCCGGGCGGCGGGTTCGGGCGCGGGCTCCGGCTCCGGCTCCGGTACGGCGGCCCGGTCGGTCGGCGGCGGGGACGGTGGCGGGTCGTCGTCCGGCGGCGGGACGGTGCCGCGCGGGCAGTTGTAGGACACCGTGCGGGTGACGAGCCTGCCCTCGGGGGTCCGTACGCGGCTCCGCTCCAGGTACCCGGCCGCCTCCAGCTCCCGCAGCGCGGCGGCGATCCGGATCCCCCCCTCGGGGAAGCGGGCGGTGAGGTCCTTGATGCCGATCCTGGTACCGGAGGCCAGCGACTGGATGTGCACCGCGAGCCCGATGGCCACCAGCGACAGGGTCTGGTGCTGGGCGAGGTGGTTGCCGATCACCACGTAGTGGCCGGCGTGCCGGACGTTGACGTGGATGACACCTGATGGGATGGTCCCGCTTCGAACACGGGACGCCGCGCGCGTGGGCGCGCTAGGGTCCTTGAAAGCCATTGGGAAGGTGGGAACTTCCTGGTTGGTCAGGCCCTCGCCCGGGATGCCAGTCCCGGCGGGGGCCGTCTCATGTCTGGTTTGTTGTCGCGGCGAGCATATGCCCCGCAACCACCCGGAAATCCAGCCCAGTTGGCAGGGTTCACCCGAGCGAGTGAGCGCGGGGGTTGGGGGGTGGGTTGGTGGGTTTTACCCCGGTACTTAAAGGATGTCGAGGGTCGCCGGGTCCCGGTGGCCCACGTCCCGGATGAGTACGCGGACCGGCGGATCCTGAGTACGGCGGCGCAGGTGGGAGGCCCCCGCGACCGCTTGGCTGGGGCCATGCGAGACGAGACCAAGAACACCGCACTGGCGTGGACCACGGCCCTGGCATTGGCCCTGGTCCCGGTGGCCTTCGTCTTCGGCGCCCTGGGCGGGATGGCCGAGCAGGTCCACCCCGAGGCGGTGGCGGTGCTGAAGGTGTTCTGGCTCGCCTCCTGGACCGCCACCCCGCTGCTCGCCCTCGCCGGCTGGCTGTTCCGCCGACGCCCCGCCCTGGCCGGAGCCGGTCGCTGGACGGGCTGGATCGCGGTGGTCCCGGTCCCGGTCACGATCCTGCTGGCGTCCCGCCTGTAGGCAGGTCCACCTCCGCCCACACCGCCTTGCGCGGCGGCGGCCCCTGCTCCACCCCCCACCGGTCGGCCAGCGCCGCCACCACCGCCAGACCCCGGCCCCCTTCCGCGCAGGCTTCGGCGTCGCGGAGAATCGGGATCCGGTCCCGGCACGTGTCCACCACCTCGATCCGCAGCGCGCCGCCGCCCAGGCTGAGCACCACCAGGAAGTCCCGCCCGGCCACCCGCCCGTGGGTCACGGCGTTGGCGGCCAGCTCGGCCACGATCAGCGCGGGCCCGGCCGTGGGCAGCCCCCACGCCCGCAGCTTCTCGACGGCGAGCTGCCGCGCCTGCCGGGCCCCGCGCGGTGTGGCGGGCAGTTGGACGCCGAACTGATGTGCAGAGCACCAGATTTGAGTAGTCACGTCACCCAGCGTGGGGCGGCGTGGCTACCGTGAGAAGCGTTAACGCCGGTGCGTCCGGGGTTTGTCCGGCGCTTGTCCGGCGCTGTCCGGGCTGTCCTGGAAGCCGTGTGGGCATTGGGCGTTGAGGAACTTCGGTGCGTCGGAGGTGGGGCACGCATGGCCGTGGACAGTGACGGTACGGAAGACGCGGGCTGGGAGATCGATCCCGAGGACGAACAGGGAGCGGCGGTCCTGGCGGCACTGGGGCGCCAGCTGCGGACCTGGCGGGAGAAAGCGGGGAAGCGGGTCGCCGACTTCGGGGTGGAGATCGGGTACGGCGAAGACCAAGTCCGGAAGGTCGAGGGCGGCAAGCGGATCCCACGCCCGGAGTACCTGGACAGGGCGGACAGGACACTGGGCGCGGGCGGGCAGATCTCCGCGATGAAGGCGGACATGGAGCAGGTCCGCTACCCGAAGAAGGTCCGAGACCTGGCGAAGATGGAAGACCAGGCGATCGAGATCCACACTTACAACAACCACAACATCCATGGCCTGTTGCAGACGCCCGAGTACACACGCGCTCTGTTCAACACCTGGCGCCCTGTCTACACGCCGGACGAGATGGAGCGGATGCTGGCCGCCCGGATGGCCCGCCAGTCGATCTTCGAACGCTCACCCGCGCCGGCGCTCAGTTTCGTCCAGGAACTGGTCACGCTAAGCCGCCCGATCGGAGGGACAATGGTCCTGCGCCGACAGCTCGAACGCCTACTGGAGGTGGCTCAGTTGCCGAACGTCGAGTTCCAGGTCATGCCGACCGATGTCGAAGAGCACGCGGGCATGGCGGGGCGAATTCAGGTGCTGAAGTTCCCGGACGGCTCGGCGGTGGGTCGATCGGAGGGGGCGTTCAACGGCCGCCCGGTCTCCGACCCGAAGCAGCTCCGGATCCTCGAACTGCGCTATGGCATCATCCGAGCTCAGGCGCTCACGCCACGGAAGTCGCTGGCCCTCATCGAGGAACTGCTAGGAGAAACATGATCCACAATCCAGAGCTGGACTGGTTCAAGAGCAGCTACAGCGACAGCAGCGACGGCAACGACTGCGTTGAGGTGGCCTGGCAGAAGAGCAGCTACAGCAGCGGCAGCGAAGGCGACTCCTGCGTCGAGGTGGCCTCGACCCCCACCCGGATCCACGTCCGCGACTCCAAGGACACCACCCTCCCCCACCTCACCTTCGGTCCTTCCGCCTGGACCGGCTTCCTTGCGGCACAATGACCCCTTGCACAAGCACTAGTTGACGGTTTCGGCCAGGGGGCGGAATGCAGCCGGGGGCACAGCTGGCCGGGCGGTACCGGCTCGTCGAGCGGCTCGGGCAGGGCGGAATCGGCGAGGTCTGGCGGGCGCAGGACGTCGAGCTGGACCGGGCCGTGGCCGTGAAGGTGCTGCTGGAGTTCGACGCGTCCGAGGAGCTGCTCGGCCGGTTCCGCCGCGAGGCGTCCATCGGGGCGCGGCTCCAGCATCCCGGGCTCACCGTCGTCCACGACATCGGCCGCCACGGCGACCGGCTGTTCATGGTGATGGAGCTGCTGGAGGGGCAGGACCTCTCCCGCCTCCTGGCCCGTACGCCCGGCGTGGGCCTCCCCCTCCCCCAGGTGCTCGACCTCGCCCTCCAGACGGCCGAGGCGCTGGCCGCCGCGCACGCGCAGAAGGTGGTGCACCGGGACCTGAAGCCCGGGAACCTCTTCCTCCTCTCCGACGGCCGCCTCAAGATCTGCGACTTCGGCATCGCCCGCACCGCCGACGCCACGGGCGGGCTCACCGTCACGGGCCGGGTGTTCGGGACGCCGTCGTACATGGCGCCCGAACAGTGGCGGGGCGAGCACGTCGACGGGAGCTGCGACCTGTACGCCCTGGGGTGCGTGCTGTACGCGTTGCTGACCGGTGCGCCGCCGTTCGCGGGGACCGAGCAGGCCTGGGTGCTGATGCGGATGCACCTGGAGGAGGCGCCTCCGGCCCTGGGCGCCGTACGGGCCGACCTGCCGCCCGGGCTCGTGGAGCTGGTGGACGCGCTGCTGGCCAAGGAGCCGGGCGACCGGCCCGACGCCCTCGCCGTCGCGGACCGGCTGCGCGCGCTGCTGTACGAGCCCGCCGTACGCGACGTACCCACCATGGACCTCGGGACCACGGCCCCGATCGCGGCCGCCCCCGCCCCGAGCCGCCGGAACGTGCTGCTCGGGCTCGGCGGGCTCGGGCTGCTGGCGGGGGCCGGCGGTGGGACGTACGCCGTGTGGCGGCTGACCGGCGACGAGAACGACGGCGGCAAGAACCCCGGCGACAAGAAGAACGGCGGCGGGCCTTCCGCCGAAGGGACCACCGAACCCGGCACGGCCGGGGTGCGGACGGTGGCGGAGATCAAGAAGCACGCCGGCTCGGTGGATTCGGTGGCGATCAGCCCGGACAGCAGGTTCCTCGTCAGCGGCGGCAACGACCGCAGCATCCAGCTGTACAACTTCGCCGGCGGGGGCACCATCACCCTCTCCCCGATGCCCGAGGCGGCCGTGACCTGCGTGTCCTACAGCCCCGACGGCAAGGTCCTCGTCGGCGGGAGCGACAAGGTCCTGCGCCTGCACGACGTCTACAGCCTGGAGCTCCTCGGCATCCTGGCGGAACACACGGGGCTGGTGCGGGCGGTGGCGTTCAGCCCGGACAGCAAGACCCTCGCCAGCGGGGCCGACGACGGCACCATCCGCCTCTGGGACGTGGTGACCCGCTCCACCGTCGCCGTCGCCACCCTCACCGGGCACACCAAGCCGGTGCTGTCCCTGGCCTTCGCCCCCGACGGCACCCTCGCCAGCGGCTGCGCCGACGGCACCATCCGCCTCTGGGACCTCGCGAGCCGCACCTCCACGGCCACGCTCACCGGGCACACCAAGGCCGTCGCCGCGGTGGCGTTCAGTCCCGACGGGAAGGTCCTCGCCAGCGGCAGCGCCGACAGCAGCGTCCGCCTGTGGGACCCGGCCGCCCGCACTGGCACCAGCACCCTCCCGGGCCACAACAGCCCCGTCCGGTCGGTGGCGTTCAGCGCCGACGGACAGACCATCGCCAGCGGCGGCGGCCGGACCATCCGGCTGTGGGACGTCCCTTCCCGCGAGCACCGCGCGACGCTCAACGGACACACCGCGGCCGTGACCTCGGTCGCGTTCAGCGCCGACGGCAAGACCCTCGCCAGTGCGAGCGAGGACGACAGCATCCGGGTGTGGAAGCGGACCTGACGGCGGACGGCGGCGAAGATGGCCGGATGACGTCCATAGACCGGCCCGAGGACCAGGGGTGCCTGCGCTGGGTGCTCGCCGTACCCCTGGCCCTCTTCTACGTGCCCGCCGCCTTCTTCCTCTACGGCTCGCTGGTGCTCCAGCCGGACTCCGACTCCCCGTACGACCCGATGCGCGACGACGCGCGCGTCAACGCCACGCTCTCGCTCGGGCTGTGGTTCCTCGGGCTCCTCCTGACCGCCGTCCCCGTCTTCCACCGCAACCTGGGGCGGTGGTGGTACGCGGTGCCGTTCCTCCTCGCGTCGGTCGCGTACTGGCGGGGGCAGACGGTCTAGCGGGCGAACTCCGCCCCGGCCGCCTCGGCCAGCAGCTTCGCCGCCACCGCCGCGCCGTCCGCGTCGAACGCGGCGGCCACCGACGCCGCCCAGGCGGCGGTCTCCGGGGTCAGGGCCGTCCGCAGGGCGGCCGACAGGGACTCCACCGTCGGGGTGGGGCCGTCGTGGGCCGCGCCGATGCCGAGGCCGGCGACGCGGGAGGCGAAGTACGGCTGGTCCGCGCCCTGCGGGACGATCACCTGGGGCGCGCCGGAGCGGGTGGCGGTGGTCGTGGTGCCGGCGCCGCCGTGGTGGACGACGGCCGCGACGCGGGGGAACAGCGCCTGGTGGTTGGCCTCGCCGACGACGAAGCAGTCGTCGCCCGCGTCGGCCGCCGCCAGGTCGGCCCAGCCCCGGGAGAGCAGCACGCGGCGGCCCTGCGCCCGGACGGCCTCGACGACGGTCCGGGCGAGCCCGGCCGGGTCGGCCATGGGGATGCTGCCGAAGCCGACGTACACGGGCGGCTCGCCGGCGTCGAGGAACTCCACCAGCTCGGCGGGGAGCGGCCGCTCGTCCGGCAGCACCCACGCACCGGTCTGCACGACCTCCAGCGCGGCCGGCCGGACCCAGGGGGCGAGGGCGGGGTCGGTGGCCAGCCACGGCCGGTCGGTGAAGACGTGGTCGCGGACGTCGTCCACGGCCGGGAGGCCGACCGACTCCCGGAAGGCGTTGACCGCGTCACCGAAGACGTCCTGCGCGTCGCGGGCGTCCCGCTCCCACAGCACCTCGTTGTCGGTGATCTCCGGCGGCAGCGGCCTGCCCGGGCGCGGGATCGGCGGGTGGTGCGGGGAGGGCAGGCTGACGGGCTGGTAGCTGGCGTACACGTACGGGACGCCCAGCTTCTCGGCGGCCGCCTTCACCCCGGCCACGGCGGGCACCAGGCCGGTCGCGAGCAGGACGTCGCAGCCGTCGGCCGCCACCGCCATGACGTTCTCGTAGAACGCGGCGACCAGCTCGGCCGCCCGCTTGGCGATCCCGCCCGGCGCCGGAGGCACCTTCCCGGTCACCAGGTCGCGCACCGACGCGCCGGTCGGAACCATCTGGACGCCGACCCCGGCGAGCCGCGCCGCGAACTCCTCGTCCGGCGGCGCGCACACCAGCACCTCGGCCCCCAGCTCCCGCAGCCGCACCGCGAGCCCGACGAGCGGCTCGACGCCCCCGCGCGAATCGTAGGCGGACAGCACTACACGCATCCCGTACTCCCAATCCCCCGTGCGAAGACCCAGGTTGGAGAGTCTGCACCACGGTGGTGATCTTGTGGCAAGCCCGGGGCTGCGCTATACGTTGGGCATGGCCAAGGAAATCCAGGTGACGTACGACTGTGCCGATCCCGCCGCCCTGGCGGCCTTCTGGGCCGAGGTGCTCGGCTACCGCGTGCAGCCGCCGCCGGAGGGCTTCGCCGACTGGCCGTCCGCCCTGACGGCGTGGGGCGTGCCGCCCGAGCAGCACAACAGCCGGTCGGCGATCTCGGACCCGGAGGGCAAGGGCCCGCGGATCTTCTTCCAGCGGGTCCCGGAGGGCAAGGTGGCCAAGAACCGCCTGCACCTGGACGTCCGCTCGGCACCGGGCCTGAAGGGCACGGAGCGGATGGACGCCCTGGAGGTGGAGGCCGCGCGGCTGGAGGCCCTGGGCGCCAAGCGCCTGTACCGCCTCGACCCCGACGGCATCGACGAGGGCATCATCGTGATGGCCGACCCCGAGGACAACGAGTTCTGCCTGGACTGACGCACGAACGCCCCGCGCCCAGTCGAGTCGGTGACGGGGCCTTCGCGGTGCCGGCCTGAGGATCCCTAGCGGCGATCGTGGTCGAGCCAGTAGTGGACGAACCCGCCGTCGGCCCCGAGGCACGTGAACCCGGCCTTGGTGAGGACTCTGCCCGAGGCGGGGTTGTCAGGGTGGTGCTTCGCGCCGAGGGAGTCCAAGGCAGCGGCGGTAAAGGCCGACGCGGCGAGCTGCTCCACCGCGGCGGTCGCGTACCCGCGCCCCCACGTGTCCTCGCGCAGGACGTAGCTCACCCTCCCGTGCCCGGCGGGCCGGCGTCCGAGCTTGACCACGCCGACCAGGTCGCCTGCGACGT
Source organism: Streptomyces sp. C (assembly GCF_000158895.1). Classification (NCBI taxonomy): domain Bacteria; kingdom Bacillati; phylum Actinomycetota; class Actinomycetes; order Kitasatosporales; family Streptomycetaceae; genus Streptomyces; species Streptomyces sp. C. The sequence goes on from NZ_GG657750.1 coordinate 3,401,272, forward strand.
CCACGCCGAGGACGTACTGGGCCACCGGTGTCGCGCGGCTCCACTCGATCACCTGGGCCACGTACGCGTCGGCTTCCGGTGCGGTCATCTCGGGCCTCATCAGGTAGGTGACGGCGGCCCCGCTGTAGATCCGGCGGATCGCGGAGGCATCGGCGGGGGTGAGGACCCGCAGGATGGTCACGAGACCGTGCCTGCGGTCGTGAGGTGCGCGGCCAGGTCCTGGGCGGTGGGGCGGTCGGCCGGGTCGGGGGCCAGGCACGCCGTGATCGTGTTCTCGAAGGCGGGGAACGGCCAGGGCCGGACGCCGGCCAGGTCGGTGGTGACGCCCTTGGCGATGGCCTCCAGCTTCTTCGGCCGGTCCGTCTCGTCGTCGTAGGCGACGGGGCGGTGTCCGGTCCAGCACCAGAGCAGGGAGGCGCCCAGCCCCCACACATCGGCAAGGGGTTCGACCTGGACGTGCGCGGTGTCGGGGGTGGTGAGAAGCGCGGCGGCGACCTCGGGGGCCGTGGTGTGGGTGAGGGCACCCCGGTGGGGCAGGCGCGGCCCGTCCTGGGGGCCGCAGGCCAGTGCGTAGTCGATGACAGCTGCGCAGCCGTCGGCGGTGACGAGCGTGTTCGTGGGCTGGACGTCGGCGTGCGCCCAGCCGGCGGCGTGCATGCGGCCGAGCTGCTCCGCCCAGGTGCGGGCCACATCGAGGAGATGGCGGCGTACGGCCGGCCGATCGCCTTCCGGGGAGCGCGCTGCGGCGAGCGCGTGCCACAGCGGCTTCCCGTCGACCCAGCGGACCGCGAGCCACCGGCCGCCGTCCCACGTACCGGCGGCGATCCGGTAGCCGGGCTCCAGCGCCCCGGCCGCGGTGAGGCGGACCAGGTGATCGTCTTCCTGGGCCATCTCGGCCGTTTTGCCGCGGGTGGCGGGGTCCTGCGGGTTGTTGGCCTTGACGACGGCCTGGCCGTCCGGACCGGTCACCTTCCAGGCCCTGGAGCCACGCCGGTCGCTCAGGAGTCGCGTGGCGAGGGGACCGCCGAGCCGCTCGGCGAGGAGTTCGACGGCTTCACCGGGGGGAGGAAGCGCTTGGCCCATGTCCGGATCTCCTTCCAGTCGTGGGGGACGTTCTCGAAGACGTCGCGGCCGTCGTCGTCGGCCACGGCCAGCGCGGCGGCCAGGTCCGGGGTCGCGGCCAGGAAGCGGGGGTCACGGCGGCGTACGGCGGCGCGTACGGGGATGAACGAGACCGGGGCGGCGGGGATCCGGCCGCTCTCCCCCGCGGGCTCTTCCTCGCCGGCGTAGAACTTGCCGAACATGATCCCGACGGGCCCGTAGAGATTCTTCAACGCCCAGTGCGGCCAAGCCATCAGTTCCCGGTGCCGCACGCCCGGGACCTGGCCGAGGACCACCACGTTGTCGCACCGCAGGCCGCCGTACGGACCGCGTACGAGGGAACGCAGGCGCTCGGCGGCCTGGCCCCCGGCGTAGAACAGCTCGGCCTCCACCGCATCGGCGTCCCCGTCGGCCCGGTAAACGGTCCAGGTGGTGCAGTCCCGCTGGAGCGAGGGTGCCAGGTAGGGGCAGTGGGCCGTCATCTGCCGCACGTAGTCGGTGATGTCCACGGACGTGGGCCGGGGGGTGGAGGCCTCGATGAGGCGAAGCGCCCCGGCCGAGGGCCGGGGCGTTGCCTTGGTACGGGATGTGGTCACGGGCGGCCGGTCTCCGGACCCTCGGGGGTGAAGTCGTCGTCACCGCCGACGGGGCCGCAGTCCCATTCGGCCACGACCTTGCCGGTCTCCCGGTAGCGGGCCACGGCCGTCTCGTCCACGGTGCCGTCGGCGTCGGCGAACCAGACCTCGGGCAGGGCCCCGTAGGCGGCCTCGTAGGTGGCGACCCAGGCGATCGGGCCGGCGCCGTTGTTCTCCACGTGCCGGATCGGCCGGCCGGCGGTCTCCAGGCACAGCGCCTTGTACTCGGGGGTACCGAGGATCTCGTGCCAGGCGGCGTCCACCGCCGGGCTGAACATCTCGGGCGCGGACTCGCCGTCGCGGAAGCGCCGGCCGGTGATGGTCAGGAACCTGCCGAGCTCGATCGTTGCGGTGCTCATGTTGGTGCTCCTCTCGTCGATGGTCGAGTGGTGCGTGTGGCGCCGGGGCCTCCCTTGGAGGTCTGGCGTCAGCCCCGACCAACGTAGAGAGGCGGCCTGGACGGCCCCAACGGAGTTGCGGCTAATTGCGGAAATTCACGCCAGGGCGTCGAGCGCGGCCGTGATCAGGGTGCGGGCGTTGTCGCCGTAGACCGCCATCTTCGAGAGCCGTTCGAACGCCTTGGCGTAGTCGGCGAGTTCACGCGGCTGGGTGACGCCGATCCTGGCGGTGAGGGTCTCCACGGCCACCCGGCGGTCGTCGTACAGGTAGAACGCCTCCAACGGCCACACGGTGCGCTCGGCGGTGAAGGGGATGATCCCGAGGGAGACGGAGGCGAGGGGCATCACGGTGAGCAGGTGGCGGAGTTGGCCGGCCATCGTGCCTGCGTCGCCGATCCGGAAGCGCAACACCGACTCCTCGATCAGGACCGCGTACCGGTGGTTGCCCTCGTAGAGGAAGCGTGAGCGGGCGACGCGGGCGGCGACGGCTTCGGTCACGTCGTCGGGGGTGCCCTGGAAGTGCGTGATGCTGCTCAGCAGCGCGGTGGCGTAGGCGGCGGTCTGGAGGAACCCGGGGACGACGTTGGAGACGTAGACGCGCTGGAGGGACGCCTGGGCGTTGGCCGCGTAGGCGTTCTCCTGGGAGCGCCGCAGGCCGTTGCGGTGGAGGCGGCGCCACTCCTGGTACATGGAGTCGACGGCACGGGAGGTGGCGATCAGGTCGGCCGCCTGGTCCTCGGCGCCGCAGGCGGCGCACCAGGCCAGGATGTCCGAATCGGACGGTGCCACCTCGCCCTTCTGAATGCGGGTGGTCTTCGCGGGGTGCCAGTCGCACCGGGCAGACAGTTCCCGCCCGGTGAGACCTGCGTCCCTGCGCAGGTGGGACAGGCGCACGGCGAGGGCTTCACGGGCCGCTTGCGCGCTGGAGGAGGGGGATGCGGGCACGGGTGTGGGGTCAGACGGTGTACTGGTCGTGGGGGATCCCCCGCTCCCACACCGCCTCGAAGGCCGACGCGCACAGTTTCACCACAGCGGGGTCCTCGGTCCGCACCTTCGGCTCGTCAGGGTGCCAGTCGCCGGTACCGGTCCAGTTGTGCAGCTGGACCAGGCGGCCGTCGAACAGCCAGAAGTCCGTACCGGGCAAGGCGATGTCGAAGGCGCGGCGGCGGGGAAGCCAGCGGACCTGTTCCCCCGCGTCGATGTTCATCCGGGTGCCGGCGTGCTCGTAGCGGATGTAGTCGCTCACCGGCTCGCAAACGATACGGGCGCGGCGCATGACGACGCCCCGGGCGGTGGCGGCCGAGACCATGTTCAGCCAGTTGGAGCGCTCCGCCCGCTGGGCTTCCTCGCTCCACTCCCCGCGCAGGAAGGCCGCGAAGGTGTCGGCCTCGCCGGCCACCCCGTAGCTGTCACGCATCTCCAGATGTACTGCTGACGCCTGCGTCTGCTCCAGCAGCTCCGCGAAGGTGGGCGCGTTCTGCGGCATTGCATGCCTCCCTCAGGATCGGCACCATGCGGGCCGGGATACGGATCACTGTCTCGTGCGCGGGGATCCCCGGGGCGTGGCCGGGAACCCACTGGGTCTCGTCGATCTGTGCCCGTAGGACCGCCTCGGCGGTCACCCCCTGGATGACCAGGTCGGCGGTCTCCTCTTCAACCCACACCGTGGGAGAGCCCTCCTCACCGGTGTTGGGATCCATGCCGACGAACTGTAGATCCATGGTGATCTCCCCTGTCAGCCAGTTGCGGGTACTTGCGGACGAGACTTCTCCCCGGGCGCTGCAAGCGTCAAGGGGTCCGTCGGCCAAGCCTGTTGACACCCACGGCATACGCCGCAGCCCCCGCCCGGATCCCGGGCGGGGGCTGCGGCGTATGCCGTGGGGCGACGGTCAGGCGGCGACGGGGACCGGCGTGGCGGCGGGCTCGGCGGCCTTCTCGTCCAGCGGGGAGGAGGAGGCGGCGGCGTAGGCCTCCTTGTCGAGGATCCCCTCACGGGCGGAGACGATCACCGGGACGACCGCCTGGCCGGCGACGTTCGTAGCCGTGCGCATCATGTCCAGGATCGGGTCGATCGCCATCAGCAGGCCGACGCCGGCGAGCGGCAGGCCCAGGGTGGAGAGGGTCAGGGTGAGCATCACGGTCGCGCCGGTCAGGCCGGCCGTGGCGGCGGAGCCGACCACCGAGACGAACGCGATGAGCAGGTACTCCTTGATGCCGAGCTGCACGTCGAAGATGTTCGCGATGAAGATCGCGGCGAGCGCCGGGTAGATCGCGGCGCAGCCGTCCATCTTGGTGGTGGCGCCGAACGGGACGGCGAAGGAGGCGTACTCCTTCGGGACGCCGAGACGCTCGGTGACCCTCTGGGTGACCGGCATGGTGCCGACCGAGGAGCGGGAGACGAAGGCCAGCTGGATGGCGGGCCAGGCGCCCTTGAAGAACTGGACCGGGTTGACCTTGGCGACGGTCCACAGCAGCAGCGGGTAGACGCCGAACATGACGAGCGCCGAGCCGATGTAGATGTCGGCGGTGAAGGTGGCGTACTTGCCGATGAGGTCCCAGCCGTAGCTGGCGATGGCGGTGCCGATGAGGCCGACCGTGCCGATCGGCGCGAGGCGGATGACCCACCACAGGGCCTTCTGGAGGAGCTCCAGGACGGACTCGGCCAGGTTCAGGACGGGCTGGGCCTTGGCGCCGAGCTGGAGGGCGGCGATGCCCGCGACGGCGGCGAGGAAGACGATCTGGAGGACGTTCAGCTCGGTGAACGGGGTGACGATGTCCTTCGGCACGATGCCGGTCAGGAAGTCGATCCAGGAGCCGTGCCGCTTGGGCTCCTTGCCGTCGGCCGGGGTGAGGCCGGTGCCGGCGCCCGGGTCGGTCAGCAGGCCGATCGCGAGGCCGATGCCCACCGCGATCAGGGAGGTGATCATGAACCAGAGCAGGGTGCGGGAGGCGAGCCGGGCGGCGTTGTTCACCTTCCGGAGGTTGGTGATGGACACCAGGATGGCGAAGAACACGAGCGGGGCGACGGCCAGCTTCAGCAACTGGATGAAGATGTCGCCGACCTGCTCCAGGGTGGTCTTCAGCCAGCTGACGTCCTGGCTGCGGGCGATCCAGCCGAAGAGGACGCCGAGCGCGAGGCCGGCGACTATCTGGGCCCAGAAGGGGAACTTGAACGAGGCCTTGGCGGGAGCCTGGGCCTGGGGGGACGCGGACACGGCAATCTCCGGGAGAGGCACGGACGTACGGCGGAAGGTTTCTGCGAGGGGTGCGGTACGGCGGCAGCCGGAAAGGGGCCGGGCCGGCCGGGGACCGCTGCTGGGGCGGCTGGGCTTCAGCTTCAGCGGCGACAGCAACAGGCCGCGGACACGCGGCGGCAGAGGTCGACGTGCAGGCGCGCCACGAGCGGGACGCTCGGGCTCATCGGGTGCGCGGCTGCGGTCAACATGTTGAACACGCTAACACTTGGGCTTTGAGAATCTCAAAGGGATGCTTTGAGCACGGATCGCGCGGGACCCGGTCCGCCGCCCCGGCACGGCCCCGGGAACGCCGAAGCCCCAGCGTGGCGGGGGGTGTTCCCGGCGCTGGGGCGTGTCGGTGCGGGGAGCGGCCGGGCGGCCGCTGTGAGGAAGGACTCAGGCGCGCGCGGCGTCGTCGGCCGCGTCCTCCTGGCTGCGGTTCGCGGCGAGCCGTTCCTTCGCACCCGCGACGCGTCCGGAGATCTGCTGGGACATCTCGTCGCGCTGCTTGCGCAGCAGGACGAAGGACAGCGGGGCGGAGAGCACCAGCGCGAGGAGCACGATCCAGGCGAAGTTGGCGTCGCCCAGCCCGGCGGGCACCCAGCCCACGTTGACCAGGACGGCGACGAGCACCAGGCACCCGACGAAGATGCCCAGGCGCATCGCGGTGTAGCGGATCGTCGCGCTCGGCTTGAGGGCCACGGTGACCCCTCCCTCTCTTCGTACGTCGGCACGTGCCCGTCCAGTGAAGCACGCCGGGCCCCCGCCGCGGCCCGGCGGGGTCAGTGCAGGGGCAGCAGCATCGTGATGTCGTCGCGGTCGTCGCCGGGGGCCACGCGGATGGCGCCGGGGACCCGGCCGACCTCCTTGTAGCCGCAGGCCGCGTAGAAGTGCTCCAGCCCGACGCCGCCGCGGCACTCCAGGCGGATGGCCTCGATGCCCTCCAGCGAGCGCGCCGCGTCGGCGAGGGCGGCCATCAGCTCCCGCCCGGCGCCGCGGCCCTGGAGGGCGGGGCCGACCATGACCGTGTACGCCCAGACCCAGTGCTTCCGCAACGGGTGCGCCTCGAAGGCGAGGAAGGCGACGGCCTGCACCGCACCCTCGGCGTCCCGCCCGACCAGCAGCCGGTGGCGACCCTCGGCCAGCGCGACGAGGTGCCTGACCAGGGCGGGGCGGATGTCGTCGACGGTGACGGGCGGGACGAAGCCGACCGCGCCGCCGGCGTTGGTGACCTCGGTCCACAGCTGTGCGATGCCGTCGCGCAGGGCGGGGTCGACGACCGGATCGAAGGTGAAGGTAAGGGTCATTCCCGAAGAGTATCCATTACTTTCCCGGCGGACAACAGGTCGGCCGCACGAACGCGAAAGGCCCCGGTCCACAGGGGACCGGGGCCTCGGCGGAGCCGAGTCGGCGTCAGACGCGCATCGCCTGCGGGGTCTCGCGCAGCGAGGCGTCCGGGCCCGGGTACTCGCGGATGACCTCGTAGCGCGTGTTGCGCTCGACCGGGCGGAAGCCGGCCTCGCGGATGAGCTCCAGGAGGTCGTCGCGGCCCAGCTTGTTCGGGGTGCCGTAGTTGTCCGCGTCGTGCGTGATCTTGTACTCGACGACCGAGCCGTCCATGTCGTCCGCCCCGTGCTGGAGCGCGAGCTGGGCGGTCTGCACGCCGTGCATCACCCAGAAGACCTTGACGTGCGGCACGTTGTCGAAGAGCAGCCGGGAGACCGCGAAGGTCTTCAGCGCCTCGGCACCCGTGGCCATCGTCGTGCGCGCCTGGAGCCTGTTGCGGACCTTGCCGTCCTTCATGTCCACGAAGTCGTGCTGGTAGCGCAGCGGGATGAAGACCTGGAAGCCCCCGGTCTCGTCCTGGAGCTCGCGCAGCCGCAGCACGTGGTCCACCCGGTGGCGCGGCTCCTCGATGTGCCCGTAGAGCATCGTCGACGGGGTCTTGAGGCCCTTCTCGTGCGCCAGGCGGTGGATGCGCGACCAGTCCTCCCAGTGGGTGTCGTGGTCGACGATGTGCTGGCGGACCTCCCAGTCGAAGATCTCCGCGCCGCCACCGGTGAGCGATTCGAGGCCGGACTCGATCAGCTCGTCGAGGATCTCGGAGGCCGACAGGCCGGAGATCTTCTCGAAGTGGTGGATCTCGGTGGCCGTGAACGCCTTCAGCGAGACGTTCGGCAGCGCCTCCTTGAGGGCGGACAGCGAACGCGGGTAGTACCGCCACGGGAGGGTGGGGTGCAGGCCGTTGACGATGTGCAGCTCGGTGAGGTTCTCGTTCTCCATGGCCTTGGCCAGGCGGACGGCTTCCTCGATGCGCATCGTGTACGCGTCCTTCTCGCCCGGCTTGCGCTGGAACGAGCAGTAGGCGCACGAGGCCGTGCACACGTTCGTCATGTTGAGGTGGCGGTTGACGTTGAAGTGGACGACGTCGCCGTTCTTGCGCGTGCGCACCTCGTGGGCGAGACCGCCCAGCCAGGCCAGGTCGTCCGACTCGTAGAGGGCGATGCCGTCCTCACGCGTCAGCCGCTCGCCGGAGCGGACCTTCTCCTCCAGCTCGCGCTTGAGCCCCGCGTCCATGCCGGTGTCTCCTCTACCTGTCCCTGTCCAGCACCTGTCTGCAACCGCCACCCACCGTACTCTCAGGCGTCCTCGGGCAGCTCGCCGACCCGGTTCTCCCACTTGGTGGAGAGCACGATCGTGGTGCGGGTGCGGGAGACGCCCTTGGTGCCGGAGAGCTTGCGGATGATCCGCTCCAGGCCGTCGACGTCTCCGGCGCGCACCTTGAGCATGTACGAGTCGTCGCCGGCGATGAACCAGCAGTCCTCGATCTCCTGGAAGTCGCGCAGCCGGCGCGCCACGTCCTCGTGGTCTGCGGCGTCGGAGAGGGAGATGCCGATCAGCGCGGTGACGCCGAGGCCGAGCTCGGCGGCGGCGACCGTCGCGCGGTAGCCGGTGATCACGCCGGCGGTCTCCAGCCGGTTGATGCGGTCGGTGACGCTGGGGCCGGAGAGGCCCACGAGACGGCCCAGCTCCGCGTACGAGGCGCGGCCGTTCTCCCGAAGCGCCTGGATGAGCTGCCTGTCCACCGTGTCCATTACGTGGAGCCTTCCATTATTCGGCGATCCTGCAAGTTTAGGTATAGAATCAAAGGCACACAGGGTCAACACCCTGTGAATCTTTCAACAGATCAATGACGATCTTCAGGAGTGGTTCACCGTGTACACGATCGAGGCGGCCTACGCGCACATGCGACAGCTCCAGGAGCTGGCCAACCGATCCCGCACCGACCAGCCCGCAGCCGCCCACCGCGTCGACAAGACCCGCCGTCCGGGCAGCACCAAGAAGCGCTGACGCCGACGCCGCTACTCACGGGGGCGGGCGCTGCCAAGCTCCCCCTCCCAACGGCGGTACAGCCCGTGCGGCACACCTGCCGCGTCGAGCACCCGCCCCGCGACGAAGTCCACGAGGTCCTGGATGTGCGTCGCGCCCGCGTAGAACGCCGGAGAGGCGGGCAGCACGACCGCGCCCGCCTCGTCCAGCGCCACCAGATGCCTGAGCGTCTGCCCGTTCAGCGGGGTCTCCCGCACCGCGACCACCAGCCGGCGCCGCTCCTTGAGCGTCACGCTCGCGACGCGCTGGAGCAGGTCCTTCGACAGCCCGAGCGCCACACCCGCCACGCAGGCGGTGGAGGCCGGGACGATCAGCATCCCCTTGACGGGGTACGAGCCCGAACTCGGGCCGGCCGCCAGGTCCCCGGCGCCCCAGTACCGCACCGCGTCGAGGTCGAACCCGGCGAAGGTCCCCGGCTTGCCGTCCGCGCCGCGGCCCAGCCACTCCTCCAGGTCCGCGCGCCAGTGCGCGTCCCGGAAGGCGATCCCGGTCTCGTCCAGCAGGGTGAGCCGCGAGGCCCGGCTGACCACCAGGTCAACACTCTCGCCCGCCGCCAGCAGCCCCCGTACCACCGCCGCCGCGTACGGCGTCCCGGACGCCCCGGAAACCCCGACCACCCACGGGGTGCGCTTGCCGTCAGTCATACCTCCGAGACTATCCGGCCACGGAGCGGAGGCACTCTGTAAGGTGTCCGCACGTCCCATGGGGTGGGACGGTACGAGGGGGAACACCACCATGAGCACGCCGACGACGACCGCCGAGCCCGCCTGGAGCCGGACCGACCGCGCCAAGGCCGCCGCACAGCTGATGCTGGGCTGGGTGGCCCTGCTGTGGCTGATCGAGGCGGTCGACTACGCCACCGGGCACGCGCTGGACGCGTACGGGATCGTGGGCCGCGACCCCGACACCCTCACGGGCGTCCTCACCGGGTCCTTCCTGCACTACGGCTTCGACCACGTCGCCTCCAACAGCGTCCCGCTGCTGGTCCTCGGCTTCATAGCGGCCCTGTCCGGGATCCGGCGCTTCCTCGCGGCGTGCGTGCTGATCGTCCTGGCGGACGGCATCGGTACCTGGCTGATCGCCCCGTCGGACGGCGTGACCCTGGGCGCCTCGGGCGTCGTCTACGGACTGTTCGGCTACGTGGTGGTCCGTGGGTTCGTCGAGCGCAGGGTGCTGGGCATCCTGGTGGGCGTGGCCGTCGCCGCGTACTGGGGAGGAACGTTCTTCCTCGGCCTGCTGCCGCTGGACCCGACGATCAGCTGGCAGGGCCACCTGTGCGGGCTGCTGGGCGGCGTACTGACGGCCCTGTACTACCGCCGCCCCACACCCCGGCAGGCCGCCCCGCTCAGCTGACGGCCCCGGGGTCGACGGGAAGCGCCGAGGTGTCGACGGTCAGCTTCCCGAGGCCGGTCTCCACCACGACCGCGTCGCCGTAGGGGATCACGTCACGGCCGCGGTAGCCGTCGGGGCCCGGGTTCCACATGGTGACGCAGTGCGCCTTGTAGGGGTCGAAGACCAGGTAGTGCGGGATCCCGCGCCGGGCGTAGGCCTTGTCCTTGATCTCGTAGTCGTCGGTCGCCGTCGGCGGATCGACGACTTCCACCACGAGCGCGACCAGCTCGGGTGGGTAGACATCCAGGCTCTCGGCGATGGCGGCCTGACGGATGACCAGGAGGTCCGGGGCGCGCTCAACTGCCGGCCCGCAGGCAACCTGGCTGATTCAGCCCCATTCCTGCGGCAGACAGGCATCCAGGGCATCCCACACTTTCATGAGGGTGCACATGTGGAAGGGGCGGGATCCCCGCGGTCGCGGGGACGAGGTCACGGTCGACGGGTTCATCGGAATCGCCCTCGGAACATCCTCGCGGCCGCGAGGAACGGCCCCCAGACAAGCGGAAGGGCGGCGCAACCGGCCCCGGTTCCGCCGCCCTTCACCCCTTCGGGCTAGTTCAGCGTGAGGCCGCGCGAGATGAGATCGGCCAGCGTCGCGACGAACAGGCAGATACCGATCACGCCGTTGACCGTGAAGAACGCCCGGTTCAGGCGGGACAGGTCGTGCGGCTTGACGATGGTGTGCTCGTACAGGAACGCCGCCGCGACGATCAGCAGGCCGAGCCACAGGAAGACGCCGCCGTCGGTGAGGACGGCGTACCAGGCCAGCAGGACCGTGGTGACCACGTGGCAGCCCCGGGCGCCCCACAGTGCGGCCGGGACGCCGAAGCGGGCCGGGACCGACTTGACGCCGTCCGCGCGGTCGGAGTCGATGTCCTGGCAGGCGTAGATCAGGTCGAAGCCGCCGATCCAGACGCCGATCGCGAGCCCGAGGACCACCGCCTCCCAGGACCACTCGCCCGTGACGGCGAGCCACGCGCCCACCGGCCCCATGGCCTGGGCCAGGCCCAGGATGGCCTGCGGGAAGTTCGTGAAGCGCTTGCCGTACGGGTAGACCACCATCGGGACGACGGCGACCGGCGCCAGCGCCAGGCACAGCGGGTTCAGCAGGGCCGCCGCGCCGAGGAAGACCACCAGCGCGATCCCCGCGCCGGTCCAGGCGGACCGCACCGAGACCGCGCCCGTGACGAGCTCGCGCCCGGCCGTGCGCGGGTTGCGGGCGTCGATCTCCCGGTCGATGATCCGGTTCGCGGCCATCGCGAAGGTGCGCAGCCCCACCATGCAGACGGTGACGAGCAGCAGCTCGGTCCAGTGCATGCGCCCGTCGAGCCGGTACATGGCCGTCAGCGCGGCGATGTACGCGAAGGGCAGCGCGAAGACCGAGTGCTCGATCATCACGAGCCGCAGGAAGGCCTTGACCCTGCCGGGTGCCTGCGGGGCGGATCCGGATCCGGGTCCGATGACGCCGTCGGCGGTGGTCATCACGCCAGGCTCCCGCGGAACTCTTCGAGGTCGGCGCGGAGGGTGTCCACGGCCTCAGGGGTGATGTCCAGGGTGAGCGGGGGGACCTCCTCGCCCTCCGGCGGGGTGATCCGGGCGAGGAAGGCGCAGTCGTCGCCGGCCGGGCGGCCCTCCAGGCTCAGCACGGGGCCGGCCTCGACGGTGAACGGCTCGGCTTCGGCGAAGGACAGCTCGGCGAGCAGGCGTTCGGCGAAGTCGTCGGCGTCCGCGTCGCGCAGACCGGGCAGCTCGAAGCCGCCGCCGCCGTCCTCGTCGTCCCACATCAGCGCCCAGACGCCGCCGGGGCCGACGAACTCCTCGGGGCTGACGCCCGCCTCCGCGGCGGCCTCGCGGACCTCCGGGTCGGCGGGGTCGAGCTCCGGGCGCACGAGGGCCACGTACGTGGTGTCGTCGCCGATGAAGAGGGCGGGGCCGCCCATGACGATCGGGCTCACAGGCCGTACTCCTTCCAGCGGCGGTCCACCAGGGCCGCCGTCGCCGGGTCGGACTCCACCATGTCGGGCCAGCCGCCGTCGCGGGTGTAGCCCTCCTCCGGCAGCTTCTTGGTCGCGTCGATGCCCGCCTTGCCGCCCCAGAACTGCTGGTAGGAGGCGTGGTCCAGGTGGTCCACCGGTCCCTCGACCACGGTCAGGTCGCGCGAGTAGTCGGTGTTGCCCAGCGCCCGCCAGGAGACCTCGTGGAGGTCGTGGACGTCGCAGTCCTTGTCGACCACGATGATCAGCTTGGTCAGCGACATCATGTGGGCGCCCCAGATGGCGTGCATGACCTTCTGGGCGTGCTTGGGGTACTTCTTGTCGATCGAGACGATCGCGCAGTTGTGGAAGCCGCCCGACTCGGGCAGGTGGTAGTCCACGATGTCCGGCACGATGATCTTGAGGAGCGGGAGGAAGAACCGTTCCGTGGCGCGGCCCAGCGGGCCGTCCTCCGTCGGCGGCCGGCCGACCACGATCGACTGGAGCAGCGGGCGCTTCCGCATCGTCACGCAGTCGATCTTCAGCGCCGGGAAGGGCTCCTGCGGGGTGTAGAAGCCGGTGTGGTCGCCGAAGGGGCCCTCGGGGAGCATCTCCCCGGGCTCCAGCCAGCCCTCGACGACGACCTCCGCGTTGGCCGGGACCTGGAGGGGGACGGTCTTGCAGTCGACCATCTCGATCCGCTTGCCCGCGACGAACCCGGCGAAGAGGTACTCGTCGATGTCGCCCGGCAGCGGTGCGGTGGAGGCGTACGTGACGGCGGGCGGGCAGCCGAAGGCGATCGCGACCGGCAGCCGCTCGCCGCGCGCGGCGGCGACGGCGTAGTGGTTGCGGCTGTCCTTGTGGATCTGCCAGTGCATGCCGATGGTGCGCTTGTCGTGGCGCTGGAGCCGGTAGAGGCCGAGGTTGCGGACGCCGGTCTCGGGGTGCTTGGTGTGGGTGAGGCCCAGGTTGAAGAAGGAGCCGCCGTCCTTGGGCCAGGTGAAGAGCGCCGGGAGCCGGTCGAGGTCGACGTCGTCGCCGGTGAGGACGACCTCCTGGACGGGCGCGGACTCGCCCTTCACCTTCTTCGGCGGTACGTGGACCATCGAGCCGAGCTTGCCGAAGGCCTCGCGGACGCCGATGAAGCCCTGGGGCAGCTCGGGCTTGAGGAGGCCGCCGATCTTCTCGCTGATCTCGCCGTACGACTTGAGGCCGAGGGCCTTCAGGAGGCGGCGGTCGGTGCCGAAGACGTTCATGGCGAGCGGCATCGCCGAGCCCTTGACGTTCTCGAAGAGCAGGGCCGGGCCGCCGGCCTTGTTCACTCTGTCGACGATCTCCCCGACCTCCAGGTACGGGTCGACTTCGGCCTTGATGCGCTTGAGGTCGCCCTCCCGCTCCAGAGCCCGGAGCAGCGAGCGGAGATCGTCGTAAGCCATGGAGCCCAGTATCCGTCACCCCATACCCTGGAACCGTCACCGGGGCCCCGCGCGGGCCCGTCGTCACTTCCCGGGAGTCGGTCCCACACCGTGCTGCGCTATCTGCCGTTCCTGCTGATCCTGGCGCTGACCATCTACGCCTTCATCGACTGCCTGAACACCCCGGAGGAGGAGGTCAAGCACCTGCCGAAGACGGTCTGGGTGCTGATCATCCTGCTGTTCTCGATCGTCGGCCCGGTGGTGTGGCTGTTCGCGGGCCGCAAGCGCTCCGCGGTCGGCGGCGGGGGCGGGGGCCGGGCGCGCCGGCAGCAGTGGGTGGCGCCCGACGACAACCCGGAGTTCCTGAACTCCCTGCGCGAGGAGCAGGAGAAGAACAGGGACAAGGACAGGGACAAGGACAAGGACGGCGGCAAGGACGGCGACAAGGAGTAGGGGCGGGGGTCACCGCGCCCAGGGCAGGACGCGGGTCCCCTCGGTGCCGGGGACCGAGGCGACACCGTCGGCGCGCATGACCACGTACGCCTCGAAGCGCTCGGGGGCGTGGATCCGGCGCAGGACATCGGGCGGCAGGACGAGGGTCTGGCCGGCGGACACCTTCTCGGTGCGGCCGTCGCAGGTGACCTCCAGGGAGCCGGCGGTCAGCTGCCAGACCTGTTCGCGGCTGACGGCGTGCTCGGGGCCGGTGGCTCCGGCGGGCATGTCGACGTGCCAGGTGGAGAGCTCGGAGCTGCCGCGGCTGGGGGCGGCGAGGCCGGTCATGGTGGCGTTGGGGGAGGCGGTGACGTTCTCGGGGGAAGCGCTGATCACGTGCAAGGCGGGTCCTCTTCCGTTTCCGTGGAGTGCCGTGGAGTGCCGCGGAGTGCGGGGCGACAGATGCAAGTAAAGGGGCTTTACTCGCCTGAGTCAAGAACCTTTACTCGCCATGCCCGCATGCCACCATGGACCGCGTGACTTCCAACGAAGAGAGTTCCGGCGTCGAGCTGACCTTCCTGCTCGGGATCGGCTTCCAGCTGATGCTGGGCGAGTTCACCCGGCGCCTCGCCGACGAGGGGTACGCCGACCTGCGCCCGCTGCACGGCATGGCCTTCCAGGCCCTCAAGGGACCCGGCTCCACCGCCAGCGAACTGGCCGAGCGGCTCGGGGTCACCAAACAGGCCGCCGGGCAGATCGTCGACGACCTGGAGAAGCGCGGCTACGTCCGGCGCGAGCCGCACCCGGGCGGCGGGCGGCGCAAGCTCGTCGTCCTGACCCCCGCCGCCGAACAGCACCTGGCCACCGCCGGACGCGTCCTGCACGGACTGGAGGCGGAACTGGCCGGGCAGGCCGACCTCGGCTCCCTGCGCGGGGAGCTGGCGCGCCTCATCCGCGCCCTGCACGGGGGCGAGGGGCTGCCGCCGCTGCGGCCGGTCTGGTGACCCGGGCCACGGGCGCGACGGCGTGACGGAAACCGGCCGGAAAGATCATTGAACGCGTTCAACCCCGCTGGCAGAATCAGGCCATGCCACCACCGCGTACCCGGCCCGGGATCCGCATCCTCGACACGGTCCTGCGCAACCTGCTCGCGTACGGGGTGCTCACCTGCGCCCTGCTCGCCATGACGGGCGGCTGGGACCCGCAGCGCCACGACGCACGCCCCGTCCCCGCCGTGTACGACGCCGACATCTCGGAGATCGTCGGCACCTGGCGCTGCGTCGACGGCACCGAGGTGGTCTTCCGGGCCGACGGCAGCGCCGACGTCACCCTCCTCGACGGCCAGGACCGCGACTACGCCGCCGGCTGGCGGCTCTCGGGCCCCGGCTCCTGGCGGCTCACCGGCCGGCAGCCCGCCGACCGCACCCTCGGCCAGCACCTGCGGCTGCGGCTGCCCGCCCCGACCGCCACCGCCGGCCGCGCCGGCACGGGCCCCCCGGCGGGGGCGCCCCAGCGGTACGCGTGGACCTTCGAACTGCGCCGCGACGAGCGCGGGGCGCTGGAGCTGTACTTCGGGTTCTTCCTCGGGACCGGCCCGGCGCGCGGCTCCTACGTCCTGGAGAAGGACGCGTAGGAGGCGCGCAGCTCCGCCCAGCGGGCGTCGGTCCAGGCCGCCCAGTCCGTCGGGTGCCCGGCCATGAAGGACTCCAGCCGCTCGAAGTGGTCGTGCCAGCCGGCCAGGCAGTCCAGGCGCTCCTCCTCGGAGCCGCCGCGCTCGTTCAGGAAGCGGACCACCGTCGAGTCGGTGCCGACCGCCTCCAGGTGGAAGCGGATCCGGCCGTGCTCGGAGACCGTGTACTCGGCGACCCGCTCGGTGTCCCAGGCGGTGACCTGCCCGGACACGGTGGTGCCGGTGTTGGGCCAGCGCAGGGTGACGGCCCCGCCGAGGCGGCGTTCCAGCACGTCCGCCGCCGCCAGCCAGCCGCGCAGCCCCTCCGCCGTGGTCAGGGCGGGCCACAGGGCCTCGTACCCGTACGGCAGGTGCATCTCGAAGCGGATGGTCCAGCGGCCGGGGCCGCGCGGCTCGCTGGTGGCATGGCTCACAGGAGACATACCACCAGCGTCCCACTCCCCCGGGTCAGACGCCCGCGTACGAGTGCTTGCCGCTGAGCAGGATGTTCACGCCGTAGTAGTTCCAGATCCAGCAGGCGAAGGCGAAGAGCGCCAGGTAGGCGGCCTTGCGGCCCTTCCAGCCGGCCGTGGCCCGCGCGTGCAGGTAGCAGGCGTACGCCACCCAGGTGACGAAGGACCAGACCTCCTTGGGGTCCCAGCCCCAGTAGCGGCCCCACGCGTCGCCCGCCCAGATGGCGCCCGCGACGATGGTGAACGTCCACAGCGGGAAGACCGCCGCGTTGATCCGGTACGAGAACTTGTCGAGCGAGGCCGCCGAGGGCAGCCGCTCCAGCACCGAGCTGCGGAACTTCCCGACGGTCCGGCCCGCCTCCAGGTGGCTCTCGTAGCTGTCGCGGAACAGGTAGAGCACCGCGCCGGCCGCGCCGATGTAGAAGACCGCGCCGCAGAAGATGGCGGTGGAGACGTGGATCCACAGCCAGTACGAGTGCAGGGCCGGGACCAGCTGGTCACTGTCGGTGTAGAGCCAGGTGGTGGCGATGCCGAGGTCCAGCAGGACCGTCGTGACCAGGATCAGGCCGAGCCAGCGGACGTTCTTCTTCAGCGCCAGGAGCAGCAGGTACGCGCCGACCGCGACCGTGGAGAAGGTCACCGAGAACTCGTACATGTTGCCCCAGGGGGCCCGCTGCACCGACATCGCGCGGGCGACCACGCCGCCCGCCTCGATGAGGAAGCCGAGCACCGTCAGCGAGACCGCGATCCGCCCGTACAGGTCGCCCTGCTCGGTGCCGCCGGCCGCGCCCGGGCCGTCGGGGACGTCCCGGCTGCCCGACGCGGAGCGGGTGACGACCTCCGGCTTGTCGAGGACGGCCGTGCCCCCGCCCTTCTGGCGGACCTGCACGGCGGGGGCCGCTCCGGCCGCCGCCTTCGACGCGGTCAGCGCGGCGGCCGTACGGCCCACCTTGCTGCGGCTGCCGAAGACCCACTCGGTGATGTGCGCGAGGAAGGCGAGCGTGTAGACCGCCATCGACGCGTACACGAGCTTGTTGCTGAGATCGGCGAGGCTCTCGTTCGTCGCCGCCGCGAGCAGCGTCGTCATGCGCGCTCCCCTTCTTCTTCCTCGGTGTTTCCGGGATCGGCCGGTTGCGCCGGGCTCGGCGCCCGTTCGTACAGGGCGGCGCAGAGCACCGACAGCTCCTCCGGCAGCTTCGCCGACTCGCTGCGGCCCAGGCCCGCCAGCTCCACGACGGTCAGGCCGTCCTCGTCCCGGACCGCGCGGACCCAGATCCTGCGCCGCTGGATGAACAGGGACGCGGCGAGACCGCCGATGGCGACGAGGGCGCCGGCGAGGGCCAGCCCGTTGGCGGGCTGCTGGGTGACCGAGAAGGTGGCCCAGCGCTCGATGCCCTCGAACTTCACGGTGCCCGCGCCGTCCGGCAGGGTCATCGTCTCGCCCGGCAGCAGCCGCTGCTTGAACAGCTGCCCCTCCGGGTTCTTGAACTCCTGCATCTTGGAGGTGTTCAGCTGGTACACGTTCTGCGGCAGGCCCGCGTCGACGCCGAGGCTGCCGTGGTAGGCGCTGAGGGCGAGGACGGGGAAGTCCAGGGCCGGGAACTGCGAGAGCATCGTGCCCTTGCCCTCGCCCGCGAAGGTCGGCACGAACATGGCGTTGAAGCCGAGCTGTTCCTTCTCGCCGTTCTTGTTGCGGTAGCCGTCCGGGACCTTGACCGCGCCCGAGGAGCTCAGGTTGGCGTCGAAGGGCAGCATCGGCACGGCGTCCTTGTAGATCACCTTGCCGGTCGGGTCGGTCACCGAGATGACCGGCGCGTAGCCGTGGCCCAGCAGGAAGATCTTGGAGCCGTCGATCTCCAGCGGCTCGTTGACCTCGATCTCGGCCTTCTTCGGCTCCCCGTGCGCGCCCTCGCTGTAGGTGACGTACGCCTTGAAGTCGCGCGGGGTGCCCTTCTGCGGGCCGCTCTTCTCGTAGCTGGCGTCGAACCTGTCCAGGGTGAACGAGAACGGCGGCAGGTCGTCGGAGGAGAAGAGGCTGCCGGACTTGAAGTCGTCGTACTGGGTGAGCGTGTTCGCGAAGCCCTTGCCGCGCAGGACGAGCTTGCCGCCCTCGGACTTGAAGAGCTGGCCGCACGCGAAGGCCACCAGCATCACGATCAGGGCGATGTGGAAGGCCAGGTTCCCTGCCTCCCGGAGGTAACCCTTCTCGGCGGCGACGGCGTCGCCGCCGGACTCCGTACGGAAGCCCCGCCCCCGCAGCAGCGCCTTCCCCTCGGCGAGGACCTCCTCCGGGGAGGCCTCCGTACGCCACGTCGCGTACGCCGGCAGCCGCTTCAGGCGGCGCGGGGCGCCCGGCGGGCGGCCGGTGAGCTGGCCGACGAACTGCCAGGTGCGCGGGACGATGCAGCCGATCAGCGACACGAACAGCAGGATGTAGATCGCGGAGAACCACACCGAGCTGTAGACGTCGAAGAGCTGGAGCTTCTCGGCGACCGGCACCCAGAACTCGTGGGTCTTCTTCCACTCGGCGACCTTCATCGGGTCCACCTGCGTCTGGGGGACGAGGGAGCCCGGGATGGAGCCGAGGGAGAGCAGGAACAGCAGGATCAGCGCCACGCGCATGGAGGTGAGCTGGCGCCAGAACCACCGGACCCAGCCGACCACCCCGATGCCGACGGGGGCGGCCGCGCTCTCCTCGGCGGGGGCCGTGGAGAGCTGCGCTCCGGCGGCGGCGTCGGCGTCCGCCTCGGCGTCGGCCTCGTGGGGCGCCTCGTTGGGCGCCGCGTGGGACGCCTCGACGGGCGCCTTGTCGGTCGTACTCATGTCCGTGTAGTCCTCAGATCCCCACCGTGAAGGTTTGGGTCCAGCTCTGCATCTCGTTCACGATGCCGGTCCACATCCCCGTGACGAGCAGCAGGCCGGTCAGGATCAGCATGCCGCCGCCGATCCGCATCACCCATGCATAGTGCTTCTTCACCCAGCCGAAAGCACCGAGCGCCTTGCGGAAGGCGATCGCCGCGAGGATGAAGGGCAGGCCGAGACCGAGGCAGTAGACGGCGGTCAGCAGCGCGCCGCGCCCGGCGGTGGCCTGGTCGATGGAGAGCGTCTGGACGGCGGCGAGCGTCGGGCCCATGCAGGGGGTCCAGCCGACGCCGAAGAGCACGCCCAGCAGGGGCGCGCCGAGCAGGCCCGCCGCCGGCTTCTTGTGGAAGCGGAACTCCCGCATGGTCAGACCCGGGATGGCGCCCATGAAGAAGAGGCCGAGGACGATCACCAGGCCGCCCATCACCCGGGTGATGACCTCCTTGTTCTCGCCCTGGAAGACGTCGCCGAACTGCCCGAAGAGCGCGCCCGTCGAGACGAACACGGCGGTGAAGCCGAGGACGAACAGGCTCGCGCCGGCCAGCATCCGGCCGCGCCGGGCCTCGGCGAGGTCGGCACCGCTGACGCCGGTGACGTAGGAGAGGTAGCCGGGGACGAGGGGGAGCACGCACGGGGAGAAGAAGGAGATCAGCCCGGCGAACAGGGCGATCGGCAGGGCCAGCAGCAGCGCGCCGTTCAGGACCGTGGTGTTGACGCCGGTGACCGCCTCGGCGGCCGGCAGGAGGTACGGGTCCACCAGGTCACTGCTCCGCGAGGAGCGGGTCGACCATCGAGCGCAGCTGCTCCTCGTTGACCGCGACGAGGGTGCGGGCGGCGATCTTGCCCTGCTTGTCGAGGACGATCGTCGAGGGGATGGACTGCGCGTTGAGCGTGCCCTTGGGGAAGCGGAGCATCAGCTTGCCGTCCGGGTCGTAGAGGCTCGGGTAGGCGATCCCGAAGTTCTGCTCGAAGGCGGCGGCGTTCTGCTTGCTGTTGTCGCGGGTGTTGATGCCGACGAACGCGACGTCCTTGCCGCCGTCGGCCATGTCCTTGGAGACCTTCGCGAAGTACGGGGCCTCGGCGCGGCAGGGCGGGCACCAGGAGCCCCAGACGTTGAGGACGACGACCTTGCCCTTGAGGGTGGTGGTGTCGAGCGTCTTGCCCTCGACGGTCTCCCCGTCGAGCTTGGGCGCGTCGACGCGGTCGGCCTTGGCGACGGTGGAGATGCCGCTGGGGCCGGTCACGTAGTTGCCGCCGGCGGCACCGGCCGGCTTGCCGCCACTGCCCGAATCGCCGCACGCGGACAGGGTCAGGGCGCTCGCGAGGGTGATCGCGGTCAGCAGGACGGCGCGGCCGCTGGTCGAGCGGCGGCTGGTTCGAGGTGAACGCGCGCGGCTAAGGCTCATGTGAAAAGTTTCGCATGACCGATTTGCCGATCTTCCGCACCCCCCGACGGCCTGCCGGCCGGCCGCCAAAGCCCTGGTCAGGGGCTGTCAGTGGGTGGTCAGGGACGGGCGGAAAGGTTCCGCCAGCCGCCGGACGGGGCCTGTCCGGGGCCCAGCGTGCGCAGTCCGGCCAGCACTTTCGGGTCCTGGACGTCCAGCCAGTCGGTGAACTGCCGGAAGGATACGAGACGTACATCCTTTTTGTCCGCCATGGTCTTGAGCGCCTCCTCGACGGCGTCCATGTAGATGCCGCCGTTCCACTCCTCGAAGTGGTTGCCGATGAAGAGGGGCGCGCGGTTGGTCTCGTACGCCCGCCGGAAACCGCCGAGGTAGGTGGCGGTGGCCTGGGCGCGCCAGCCCGGGTAGTTGGCCGCCACGCCCCTCGTGGTGTTCCGCGACTGGTTGGCGAGGATGTTGTAGTCCATCGACAGCACCTCGAAGGAGTGCCCGGGGAAGGGCAGCGACTGCAACGGCAGGTCCCACACCCCCTCCTTCTTCACCGGCCAGCGCTGGAGCCCGCCGGGCGAGCTGGAGTCGTAGCGCCAGCCGAGCGCGCGGGCGGTGGGGAGCAGCGCGTCCTGCCCGAGGAGGCAGGGGGTGCGGGCGCCGGTCAGCTCCACGCGGTAGTCGAAGGGGAGCGGTTCGAGGTCGGTGAAGCCGGTGTTGGTGCGCCAGCCGGTGACGAACGCCGTCGCCTGCTCGATCTCGCTGCGCCAGTCGTCGGGGGTCCAGTGGGCGACGGAGCCGGCGCCGGAGCAGAAGTGGCCGTTGAAGTGGGTGCCGATCTCGTGTCCGTCGAGCCAGGCCTGGCGGACGAGGCGCAGGGTGCTGCGGACGTTCTCGTCCTTGAGGTAGCCGATGTCGGAGGCGCCGGCGGGGTTGTTCGGGGGCCAGTAGAGGTCCTTCTTCGACTCGGGGAGGCAGTAGAGGCCGGAGAGGAAGAAGGTCATGGCCGCGCCGTGGTCCTTGGCGAGCCGGAGGAACCGCGGGAAGAGGCCGTTGCCGATCTCGCCGGCGCCGTCCCAGCTGAAGACGACGAACTGCGGCGGCGTCTCCCCGGGCTGGAGGGGGGTCGGGCGGGGCGGCTGGTGCGGCTGGGGGCCGGTGTCGGCGGTGGACCCGTCGCCGATGGGCTTCGCCGGGGCCATCGCCCCGCCTCCGGATCCGGACCCGGACCCGTCCTTGGCGCGGGACCCGTCGGCCCCGCACCCCGCGATTCCGCCTGCGGCGGCTGCGGCGGCCCCGATTCCGAGGCCGAGCAGCGCCCTTCGGGTGATGGCGCGCGCATCGCTCATGAAACGTCATATAAACGGACATTCGACGGCTGTCGAGAGGTCGACACGACGCGCGGCGCGGAACTTTTACGAAAACAGGTCAAACCATGACGCTGCGCTGGACGGTGACGGATGCCCTGCGGGGCTGTCCCCTACCCACCCTTCCACCGTTCCCAGGGGCTCCGCCCCTGACCCCGTCGCGCTCAAACGCCGCGCGGGCTGGATTTCGCGCAGCGAAATTCCAGCCCCGCCGGCGTTTGAGGCGCGGGGGTCTGGGGGCGGAGCCCCCAGGGGGCCGGGGCTACGCCCCGAAGGCCTTGGACTTGCCCTTCACCGGCTTCGCCCCCGCGAGGAGATGCACGGGAACGAGATCCCGCGCCGGCTCGCTGTACCCCACCGACACCAGCTTGTCGTCCTGGTACGTGAACGACGTCAGCGAAGCGAGCGTGCACTGCCGCCGCCGCGGGTCGTGCCACAGCCGCCGCCGCTCCGCGAAGCTCCGTACGATCCAGATCGGCAGCTGGTGGCTGACCGCCACCGCCTCGTGCCCGCGCGCCGCGTCCCGCGCCGCCTCGATCGCGCTCATCATCCGCACGACCTGCTCGACGTACGGCTCTCCCCACGACGGCTTGAACGGGTTCGTCAGGTGCTTCCAGTTGCCCGGCTTGCGCAGCGCGCCGTCGCCGACGCCGAAGGTCTTGCCCTCGAAGACGTTGCCCGCCTCGATCAGGCGGCCGTCGGTGGCCAGCTCCAGGCCGTGCACCTTGGCGATCGGCGCGGCCGTCTCCTGCGCCCGCTCCAGCGGCGAGGCCACCACGTAGGTGACGTCCCGGTCCTGGAGGTGCTCGGCGACCCGGTCGGCCATCTGCCGGCCCAGCTCGGAGAGGTGGTAGCCGGCCCGGCGCCCGTACAGGACCCCGTCCGGGTTGTGCACCTCGCCGTGCCGCATCACGTGGACGACGGTGATGTCGCTCATGCCGTCGCCTCCGCGGCGGCCCGAGCGGCTGCCGGCAGCGCGGCCGCGATCCGCTCGACCGCCCGCTCGTCGTGGGCCGTGGACACGAACCAGGACTCGAACGCCGACGGCGGCAGGTACACGCCCTGCGCCAGCATCGAGTGGAAGAACGCGTTGAAGCGGAACCCTTCCTGCTTCTTCGCGTCGTCGTAGTTGCGGACCTGCTCCCCGGTGAAGAACACCGAGAACATGTTGGACGCGGTCTGCAGCCGGTGCACCACGCCCTCCTTGCTCAGCGCCTCCGTCACCAGGCCCTGGATCTCCTTCGAGACCGCGTCGACCTTCGCGTACGCCGCCTCGTCCAGCAGCCGCAGCTGCGCCAGGCCCGCCGCCGTGGCGATCGGGTTACCGGAGAGCGTGCCCGCCTGGTAGACCGGGCCGGCCGGGGCCAGGTGCCCCATGACGTCCGCGCGGCCGCCGAACGCCGCCGCCGGGAAGCCGCCGCCCATGACCTTGCCGAAGGTCATCAGGTCGGGCTTGACCCCGTCCACCCCGTACCAGCCGGCGCGGGAGGTACGGAAACCGGTCATCACCTCGTCGGAGATGTACAGCGCGCCGTTCTCGCGGCACAGGTCGGCGAGGCCCTGGTTGAAGCCCTCGGCCGGGGTGACGACGCCCATGTTGCCGGGCGCGGCCTCGGTGATCACGCAGGCGATCTCACCGGGGTGCGCGGCGAACGCCGCCCGCACCGCGTCGAGGTCGTTGTAGGGGAGCACGATCGTGTCGCCCGCCTGCGCGCCCGTGACACCGGGGGTGTCGGGCAGGGCGAAGGTGGCCAGGCCGGAACCGGCGGCGGCCAGCAGCGCGTCGACGTGTCCGTGGTAGCAGCCTGCGAACTTGACGACCTTGGCGCGACCGGTGAAGCCGCGGGCCAGCCGGATCGCCGACATGGTCGCCTCGGTGCCGGAGGACACCAGGCGCACCTGCTCGACGGGCTCGATACGGGCGGTGATCTCCTCGGCGAGGGCGACCTCGCCCTCGCCGGGGGTGCCGAAGGAGGTGCCGCGGGCGACCGCCGCCTGCACCGCCTCGATCACCTCGGGGTGGGAGTGGCCGAGGATCATCGGCCCCCACGAGCAGACCAGGTCGACGTACTCGCGCCCGTCGGCATCGGTCAGGTAGGGACCGGTACCGGACACCATGAACCGGGGCGTACCGCCCACGGCACGGAAGGCGCGCACGGGAGAGTTCACGCCGCCGGGGGTCACGAGGGACGCGCGCTCGAAGAGCGTCTGCGAAACTGGGGCTTCATACGGGTACGGGTAGCTCACACCAGCCATGGTCTCAGAGGCCGCGACAGACTTGCGGACGGGCGTTTCACCGCGCCGCCGCGGGGGAGGTCACTGCCATGATGATCAGGCTGCGTGGCGGGGGCCGCGGGGCCGGGGCAGGCAATACGTGTCGGGTGGAGATATGCAACGCGGTGGTGGACCGGGCGAGGGTACGGACGGCCTGGACCCGCAGCGCGCCCGTGAAGCCCGTGAAGCCCGCCGACGCGGCAAGCACCGGCGGCGTGCGGCCGAGGCCGCCGAGCCCGCACCCGCTCCCCTCCAGGGCCCGGGCCGGTCGCCCGGCACCGGGGACGAGGCGGACGACGCGGAGGACACCGGCGGCCTGCCCAAGGGCCGCGGCATGGGAGTGACGTACAAGTACTTCGGCGCCCCCGACGGCGCCACGGCCGCGCGCGTGCCGCAGACGATGCGGCCGGAGGAGCTGGGCGGCGACGAGCTCGGCATGGGCGGCATGTTCACCAAGATCAAGCCGGAGACCATGGCCGCGATGGTCCTGACCGGCATCGAGGGCATACCCCTGCACAAGGTGCCGCCGCTGGAGCTCGTCGTCCTGCACCCCGACTACGCGGTGGTCAAGCTGCCCATGACGGTGGTGGACCCGCTGCGCGGGGTGGGCGAGGAGTCGGTGGGCGCGGCCGCCTTCATCTGGTCGACGGTCCCCGACCGCGGCGGCCCGCGCGACGCCTTCAACGTCTACCAGCTGCTGCACGAATGGCAGGACTTCTCCCACCGCCTCCACGAGAACGGCCACCAGGCGTACTGCCTCGTCTGGCCCTGACCCGGGCTTTCATCCACGGTGGGCGGCCTTCCGGGAGGACTGCCCGCCCCGGTGCGGAAACCGCCCGCCGGGCGGCCGGGGCGCACTCCTTGGACAGCAGGACCGTCGTCCACGGCCCGCGTCCTGGAGCTCGCGCATCCGGCCTGGGTGGTGGACGGCTGGTTGAGTGAGCGCAGCTCGCGCCCTCCGAGGGGGGCGGGGGGGTGCGGTCGCGGACCGCGGCCTCGTACCGGAGGGCGGTCGTCTGGCCGACGGGATCCACGTCCGGCCATTTCTGCGCGTGGCCGGCGAGCGTCTCCTTGGTCTCGCTGGGGACGACGCACGTGCCGTGCCGCAGCTCGGCGTCGACCTCGGTGGCCCGGCTGCCGGCCGCCGCCCCGGTCTCGGAGTTCCCCTCGCGCCGCTGCCCGCCGAGGTAGCGGTAGCGGACCTGCCGGCGCTCGCCGGTCCCGTGGTCGGCGGTCGGCGGTCGGCGGTCGGTGGTCGGGGCCATCCGCCTCGTACGGCTCCTGTACTCGGCGCAGCCGGCCTCCGGGGCCCTTGCGGTGCGACTTGCGCCAGCGATCGTTCACGTCGGTCAAGAAGGGCCTCTCGGATGCGTCGACGCTCTCCGCTTTGACGGCACAACGGATTCGCGTGGCCGTTCAGCGCACATGGCCTCCTGACGTCGCGTCACTCATGCAGACCATTTTTTCCGATTTGCGGTCTATTGCTGCGTAATATGCGTGAATAATCCCGCATGACGGCGCATCACATCCCTGGAAGGCAATCGTTCTGCGGCTCCCGCTCAGGGCGAGCCTTCGCACCGGAGCCGGCAGGGGGGCCTGCGGCTCTGAGCAGCCATCGTCGCGGGCGCTCGGGATCCTCCTTCGGGAGGACTGAGACCCGAAGCAACAAGAAAGGTCCTGCCATGGCATTGGATGCCTTCCGGTCGGCTCCACCCGACACAAGTCCCCAACGCAATCTGCTCAAACGGGGAGCCTTCGCCCTGCTCCCCACAGCGCTCCTAGCGGCCACCCTGATCCCGACCCTCGCCCACGCCGCAGAAGCCCCCGTGCTGCTGGGGACCACCGCCAGTTACGGGGTCCTGGCCGGTTCTACGGTCACCAACACGAACGACACCGTCATCAACGGTGACCTGGGGCTCTATCCGGGTACATCGGTGACCGGCTTCCCGCCCGGCATCGTCAACGGAGTGACGCGCGTCGCCCCCAACGCCGCCGCCGCTCAGGCGAAGTCCGACCTCGTCGTCGCCTACGACGACGCGGCAGGCCGGGGACCCGGGACCGTGCTCGCATCCTCCGAGATCGGCGGACTGACGCTGGCGCCCGGCGTCTACACTGCCCCGTCGTTCATCCAACTCACCGGCACGGTCACACTCGACGGCCAGAACGACCCCAACTCCGTCTTCATCTTCCGGATCCCCTCGACCCTGACCACGGCTACCTCGAGTGCCGTGGAGTTCATCAACGGAGCAAATGCCTGCAACGTGTTCTGGCAGGTGGGCAGCTCCGCCACCCTCGGCACGACCACCCAGTTCAAGGGCACCATCCTGGCCCTGCAGTCCATCACGCTGAACAACAGCGCTGTGATCGAAGGCCGCGCCCTGGCGCGTGAGGCCGCGGTCACGATGGACAACAACACCATCACGAGGCCGACCTGCGCCGTCGGCCCGCCCGGACCTCCCGGACCCACCGGACCTCCCGGACCCACCGGATCTCCCGGTCCGACCGGGCCGCCCGGACCGACGGGCGCACCCGGACCCGCTGGACCCACCGGACCCGCCGGACCCACCGGTTCTGCTGGACCCACCGGACCCGCCGGACCCACCGGTTCTGCTGGACCCGCCGGACCCGCCGGACCCACCGGTCCCGCCGGACCCGCCGGACCCACCGGTTCTGCCGGACCCGCCGGACCCACCGGCCCCGCCGGACCCACCGGTTCTGCCGGACCCGCCGGACCCGCCGGACCCACCGGTCCCGCCGGACCTGCCGGACCCGCCGGACCCACCGGGCCTGCCGGGCCCAAGGGGCCTCGCGGCGACAAGGGCGAAAAGGGAGACTCGGGCGATCACGACCACGGCCACCACGGCCACCACGACGACGGCGACGGTGACGAGGGCCAACACGGTCGCGACGACTACGACGACGAGGGCGAGCAGGGTCACGGTCACGACGACCACGACCAGGGCAAGCCCGGCCACGGTCACGACGACCACGACCAGGGCAAGCCCCCGTGGGCCGACTTCCTGCCGGGCGGCCTCGACGACGCCCTGGGCCACATGCTTCCCGGCCAGATGGCCAAGAACGTCAACTTCGCCCACGTGGGCGCCGCCACCGGTCGGCAGCCGAAGCCGGCGTCGCCAGGCATCGCCGCTACCAGCACGAGCAGCGGGACCGGCATCATGGCCGCCGCCGCAGCCGCCCTGGTATTCGTCGGAGGCTCGGCGGTCTTCGCGATGAAGAGAACCCGCCGGGGTGCGGTGACTCGACAGGACTAGCCGGCACGAGGCCGGCGTGACAGCCTCGCACCTCTGACCGATCGGTCTCGACAGCGCCCAAAGCCGAGCCCCTGGACACGTCGTCCAGGGGCTCGGTCCTCGGTGTCAGGATGCGTACCGCACGACGCTCACGGGTTCGGCAGGGTGGGCGTCCGGGCGTCTGCCCATGATTCGGTGGCGACGTACGCCTTGATGGCTTCGTTGATGAAGTGACGGGTACTGTCCGGGCTCAGCGCCTGGGCCTGTAGGTGGGCGTACATGTCGCTGTAGATCCTGACGTCGGATCGTTTTTCCAGATAGAGATCGCTGGTGAACCTTTCCAAATACACCAGGCTCACGTCGGTAGCGTCGGCGAACTCGAGCAGGGCGAACTGCCCCGAAACACCGGGGTGCGCCCCCACGTCGTGGGGGAGGACCTGCACGGTGATGTGCGGCTGGACTCCGAGGTCGGTCAGATGCTCCAGTTGCTCGCGCATGACCTCGCGGCTGCCTACGAGGCGCCGCAGTGCCGATTCGTCCAGTACGGCCCATAAGCGCAGCGGGTTTTCCGGGGCGGCAAGCCGGCGCTGGCGCCGCAGCCGCACCTGGAGACGCATGGCGGCCTGTTCGGCGGCGGCCTGAGGGATCGTTCCTGCGATGACCGCCCGAGCGTAGGCGGGGGTCTGCAGCAGGCCGGGGATCACCAGGGGCTCGAAGCATCGGATCGCCGCGGCCTCGGTTTCCAGGCCGATGTATGCGCCGTACGGGATGTCACCGTAGGCATTCCACCAGCCCTGCTGCCCCGATTCCCTGGCCAGTCGCATCAGCTGGTCGACAAGCCGCTGGTCCTGGACTCCGTACAGCCTGCAGAGATCGCGCACGTCTCGTGGCTTGACGAGGCGGCGGCCGTTCTCCATGAGACTGATCTTGGGCTGGGAGATCAGCAGGCTCTCCGCCACCTGCGGGGTCGTCATACCCCTCATCTCCCGGAGCCGACGGAGCTCCGATCCCAGCCGGCGCCTGCTGACGGTGGGATTGACATTGACACCCACGGGCCGTGTACCTCCGCTCGAAACCCTTACGCTGGCAAGCAGACTGCCACGGCCAGGACACCTGGATCCACCGCGGTCCCGTGTCGCGCAAGTGATTCACGCCGGGCGCAGAGCGACCTGAATTTCGCATTAAACTTCACCGCGCTGACCATATTTTCCGGTCACAAAAAAACAGGAATCAGGAAATCACCCCAGAGTTGCCCGAGGAATCGAGTCCCGAACTCCCAGACCGCAGTCTTGCGCGAAACTCCGCTCCCCCAAAGGTCGCGCAGCAACCACCCAGACAAGTCCCCTTCCGATGAATTTCTGTGCAATATGCCAACCCCAGGGACTGCCCTACGTGATCGCGGCCGTCAGTTACGCCACCATCGCGCACAGGAGTCGGTACCGCCCCTCTCCCCTTGGCCGCCGACACGGCGGCCAGGGCCTTCAGGCCTGGCGGCGCGCGGCGGCGTTCTCCTGCCACTCGCGGCCGATCGCCCTGATCAGCGCCGGGTACACGCCCAGGTACCGGAAGGGCTTGATCGCGGCCATGTACGCGGCGCCGAGCAGGCCGTTGGGCTTGACCAGGACGGCCATCTGGCCGCGGTAGCCGCCGAGGCCGTCCGGGACCCAGCCGATGTGCATCACCCCGTGCACGGTCTTGTTGCCCATCTCGGCGACCCACTCGTCGTGCGTCAGGTAGACGGAGGTGAAGGGGATGCTCTCCAGGTCGGGCCCCCGCAGCCCTTCGGCGAGATCGGCCGGCAGCCGCTCCCGCAGCGAGTCCACCCGCTTTCCGACGCCGTCACCGGCCTCGTCCCAGCCGAGCAGGGCACCGAGCTTCCAGCGGATGGCGAAGAGGATCCGGTACAGGGGGGAGGAGATGCCGGACGCCTCGTCCCGGCCTTCGGCGAACTGGGCCACCAGCCACGCGAGGTCGTCCGGGCCGCCCGGTGTCGGCAGCGCCCAGACGTCCTCCAGCTGGAAGTCACCGGCGATCTCGTGGATGCGCCAGGGCCGGGAGGTGTGGGCGGTACTGGGGAGTTTCATGTGTGTGCCCCTCATCTATACGATGCCGTACAGATGAGGCTAGGCCCCTCTATACGCATGCGTATAGATCATCGGCACGTGACGGGAGACACACCATGGCCACCGCCCGCACGCCCCGCGGCAAGTGGATCGAAGAAGGCCTGCGCGCCCTCGCCGCCGGCGGCCCCGACGCCGTACGGGTCGAAGGGCTCGCACAGGCCCTCGGCGTCAGCAAGGGAGGCTTCTACGGGTACTTCCACAACCGGGACGCGCTGCTGGAGGAGATGCTCGACACCTGGGAGCACGAGGTCGCGGACGCGGTGATCGAGCGGATCGAGAGCAGCGGCGGCGACGCGCGGGACAGACTGGACCGGCTGTTCACCTTCGTCGCCGAGTCGGCCGACGGCCCGGTGCGGGGCACCGCCGTCGACCTGGCGGTCCGCGACTGGGCCCGCCGCGACCCGGCGGTCGCGGCGCGGCTGCGCCGCGTCGACAACCGCCGGATGGACTACCTGCGCGGGCTGTTCGCGGCGTTCTGCCCCGACCCGGACGACGTCGAGGTCCGCTGCCTGATGATGTTCTCGCTGCGGATCGGCGGCCAGTTCATCGCCGTCGACCACGGCGGCCGCAGCCAGGCCGAGATGACGACCCTCACCCGCCGATGGCTCCTGCGGCCCCCTTCTTGACGCGCCGCTCGCACCGCTCGGCGCCGGGGCGCCTCACCGGCTTCGCGCCGCCGCAGCGGGCTCCGTCCGGCGGACCCGGGAAGCCCGCCGGCGCTGAGCGGGGCGAGGACCACGTCAGGAAACGAGGACCACGCGGCCCCGGGTGCCCGGGACGGCCAGGGCCTCGTGGGCCTTCGCGGCCTCCGCCAGGGGGAAGGTGCCCGCCACGCGGAGCGTCAACGCGCCCGCGTCGACCAGCGCGGACAGCCGGGCCAGCAGCACGCCGTCCGGGGCGACTTCCTGTTCCGCCACCCGGATCCCCCGCTCCGCGGCCGGCGCCGCGCCCGGGATCAGGCCGACGTACGCGCCGCCGTCACGGACGAAGCCCAGCGCGGGCGCGCCCAGCACCGCCGCGTCCAGCACCCCGTCCACCGGCCCGGCGGGCGCCCCGTCCCGGGCCACGAACTCCGCCGCGCCGAGCGAGCGTACGAACTCCTCGTCCCCCGCGCCCGCCAGCGCCGTCACCACCAGCCCCGCCCGCGCGGCCAGCTGCACCGCCAGGCCGCCGACCATCCCGGCCGCGCCGGTGACCAGTACCGAGTCGCCCGGGGCGAGCCCCAGGAGGTCCAACGCCCGGGCCGCCGTCAGCCCGCTCAGCGGCAGCACCGCCGCGGCCGCGTCGTCCACCGACTCCGGCGCCGCCGCCACCGCCGAGGCGTCGAGCACCGCGTACTCGGCGTGCGTGCCGAGCGGCTTCACCGTGCCGTAGTGCAGCCCGACCACCCGGCGGCCCTCCGTCCAGCCGTCCACGCCGGCGCCGACCGCGTCGATCTCCCCCGCCACGTCCCAGCCGAGCCCGATCCGCTGCCCGGCCCCGCCGAAGACGCCCGCGCGGACGGCGCCGTCGACCGGGTTCACCCCGGCGGCCCGGACCCGGATCCGGACCTGCCCGGCCCCCGGCTCGGGGACCGCCACCTCGGCCTGCTCGACCCGCTCCGGGCCGCCGAAGGTGCTGACGAACGCCGCCCGCATAATCTGCCCGCTCATTTCTCTCTCCCCGTTGGTCTTGGCCGTTCGGCCGTTCCCGATGACCACTAACTTATGGAGAGGTACTCTCTTTTCGTAAGTACGCACTCCGGAGTGCGTACCCGACCCGGAAGTGGGCACCCATGGCCACCCGCACCGCTGCCGCCCTCCGCGAAGAGGCCCGCGCCGCCTACGACGCCTTCGTCAGGGACTGCCCCACCAGCCAGCTCCTGGCCCGCATCAGCGACAAGTGGGTCGGCCTCGTCCTCAGCGCCCTCGGCGAAGCCGAACAGGGTTCCATGCGCTACAGCGAACTCGGCCGCAAGATCCCCGGCGTCAGCCAGAAGATGCTGACCCAGACCCTCCGCTCCCTCGAACGCGACGGCATCGTCACCCGCACCGTCACCGCCACCGTCCCCGTCCGCGTCGACTACCGCCTCACCGAACTCGGCGGCAGCCTCGGCTGCCTCCTCTCCTCCGTCAAGCAGTGGGCCGAGAACCACTTCGACGAGGTCAGCGCCCACCGGGACGCCTACGACGAGGCCGCCGCCACCGCCTGATCCCACTCCGAAATTCGGCCGCACCACCGCACCCCCGATGGCATGCTGGGACCGTGAACGGTCTCGGCATCCACCTCACCCTCGCCCCCGAACTGCGCCTCTTCGCCCCGCCCAGCCGGCGCGTCGACCGCGTACCGACCGCCACCGACGGCGCCTCCAGCCTCGGACACGTCGTCGAATCCGCCGGCGTCCCCCTCACCGAGGTGGGCCGGCTGCTCGTGGACGGACAGGAGGTCACCGTCTCGTACGTGCCCCAAGGCGGCGAATCCGTCGAGGTGTTCGGCGTCGACCGCCCCCAACAGGTCACCGGCGCCCCGCTGCGCTTCCTCCTCGACGTCCACCTCGGCACCCTCGCCCGCCGGCTGCGCCTCCTCGGCGTCGACGCGGCCTACGAGAACGAGGACATCGGCGACCCCGCCCTCGCCACCCGCTCCGCCGCCGAGCAGCGCGTACTGCTCTCCCGCGACCGCGGCCTGCTGCGCCGCCGCGAGATCTTCGCCGGCGCGTACGTCTACAGCGACAACCCGGACGACCAACTGCGCGACGTCCTCGGCCGGTTCGCCCCCGAACTCGCGCCCTGGACCCGCTGCACCGCCTGCAACGGACCGCTCCGCGAGGCGGACAAGGACAGCGTGGGCGACCGGCTGGAGCACGGCACGCAGCGCTCGTACGACGTGTTCGCGCAGTGCACCGACTGCGAGCGCGTCTACTGGCGCGGCGCCCACCACTCCCGCCTGGAGCGGATCGTCCTGGACGCCCTGGCCGAGTTCGGCGACGGCGCCACCGTCTGAACCGCCCGCCCCCCGGGGTCAGAAGGCGTACGGGTCGCCCGTGTCCAGCGCCAGCACCACGTGCTCGTTGTTGGCGTGGTTGCGGTCGGCCGTACCGCCGTCCCACAGGGTGTCGATCCGCACCGCGACCTCGGCCGGCCGCTCCCGCAGCCCGAGCAGCAGCGCGATGTGACGTCCCCGCCCGTGCCGCGGCAGCGTGCCCGTCTCGCACACCACCTCGCGCCGGCCGACCCGCGCGCACCCCTCGGACAGCTCGTGCCGGTCGGCGAGGTCCGCGGACAGCCGCACCCGCACGGTCGCGTTCGGCACCTCCGCCGGACCCTCGTTCTGCGGCACCATCCACACCTTCAGCTGCCCGCGGGCCAGCTGGACCCTGCCGTGGTAGGCCACGTCGGCCTCCTCGTCCGACCCCGGCCAGGCACCCGCCGGGCCCACGGGCCCCGCCCCGCACAGCACCAGCAAGCCCGCCACCACCACACTGCGTACGGCACCACGGCGCACCGCCACCACCTCCTCGCGCGGACGCTAACCACCCCGCCCACCCATTCATCGGACCATCACACGAATGAGGGCGATCCGTCCGCCATTCGCCCGGCGGCTCCGCCCCGCCCCCGTGCGTAGGCTTCGAGCCATGCTGATCGCCCGTTCCGCCGCCCTGTTCGCCCTCGCCGCCCTTCTGGAGATCGGGGGCGCTTGGCTGGTCTGGCAGGGCGTACGCGAACACAAGGGCTGGGCCTGGATCGGCGCCGGGGTCATCGCCCTCGGCCTGTACGGATTCGTCGCCACCCTCCAGCCGCAGGGCGACTTCGCCCGGGTCCTGGCGGCCTACGGCGGGGTCTTCGTCGCCGGGTCCCTGCTGTGGGGCGTGGTCGCCGACGGCTACCGGCCCGACGGCTGGGACGTGGCCGGCGCGCTCGTCTGCCTCGCCGGAATGGCCGTGATCATGTACGCGCCGCGCCGCTGACCCGGCCTATGCTGGCGGAGATTCGCCCGTACGAACGACCGAACCGGCGGGCGAACCCGCGAGCCCGCGACCCACGCGGCCACCGGCGGCCGCCCGCGCCCACCCGCGGTCCATGCGACCCCAAGCGACCCCACGAGGAGCCCCGCCCATGAGCACGCGCCCGGCCACCCGAACCGCCGTCGTCACCGGCGCGAGCAGCGGAATCGGCGCGGCCACCGCCCGGCAGCTCGCCGCCGCCGGCTACCACGTCGTCCTCACCGCCCGCCGCAAGGACCGCATCGAGGCGCTCGCCGCCGAGATCACCGCAGCCGGCCACGAGGCCACCGCCCACGCCCTCGACGTCACCGACCGCCCCGCCGTCGACGCCTTCGCCGCCTCCCTGGAGCGCTGCGACGTACTCGTCAACAACGCCGGCGGAGCCCTCGGCGCCGAGCCCGTCGCCACCGGCGATCCGGCGGACTGGCGCACGATGTACGAGGTCAACGTCATCGGCACCCTCAACCTCACCCAGGCGCTGCTGCCCGCCCTCACCGCCTCCGGCGACGGCACGGTGGTCGTGCTCTCCTCCACCGCCGGCCACGCCACCTACGAGGGCGGCGCGGGCTACGTCGCCGCCAAGAACGGCGCCCGCGTCCTCGCCGAGACCCTGCGCCTGGAGATCGTCGGCCAGCCGGTCCGCGTCATCGAGATCGCCCCCGGCATGGTGAAGACGGAGGAGTTCGCCAAGACCCGCTTCCGCGGCGACGCCGCCAAGGCCGAGAAGGTCTACGCGGGCGTCGCGGAGCCCCTCTCCGCCGACGACGTGGCCGACACGATCACCTGGGCGGTGACGCGCCCCAGCCACGTCAACATCGACCTGCTGGTGGTCCGCCCCCGCGCCCAGGCCTCGAACACGAAGGTCCACCGCGAGCTGTGACCCCCGGTGCTACGGCACCAGCCCGGCACTCCTCAGGTGCGGCATCAGGGCCGCCGGCTTCAGCCCGGCGGCCTTCGCCGCGTCCAGGGCCCGCTGGAGGTCCGCCGCCAGCGTCGGCGTGAAGTGCAGCAGCACGATGTCCCCCGCCTTCAGCTGCGGGGTGGGCGGGGTCTGGCCCCAGGTGGTGAAGTCGTGCGTCCAGGTGACCAGCGCCTTCACCCCGCACGCCTTCGCCGCGAGCCGCACGTCGTCGTTGACCGCCCCGTACGGCGGGCGCAGCAGCTTCGGCGTCTTCCCGAAGGTCTCGGCGATCCGCTCCCCGGCCCCGCACACCTCGGCGTCCTTCCCGGCGGCGTCGAGGGTGGTGAGGTCGGGGTGGTTGACGGTGTGGTTCTCGACGGTGGCCCGGCCCTGGTCGACCAGGCCGGTGAAGTAGGCGGTGTCGTACGAGGTCGCCCCCGGGAGCAGGAACATCGACACCGGCACCCGCTTCTCGGACAGGATCCGGGCGGCCTCGGGGTCGTGGTTCCAGCCGTCGTCGATGGTGATGAAGACGACCTTCTCCTGGGTCGGCACGTGCGACACGACGGGCGGCAGCCCCACCCCCGCCTGAGCGGACCCGGCGGCCCCGAGGGCGAGCGACAACGACGCGAGGGCGGCGACAAGCACACGAGTTCTCCACATGCCGCCACCTTGGTCTAGACCAACTCCCGCCGTCAATCCCCTTCCCTGAAGGGGAAGTTGCCGCCCCGAGGCCTCTCCGGGGCCCGTATGGGTGAATCCGTACGCATTGTCGGCGGACCCCGATACGCTCCCGCCCATGAGGCACGACACCGCAGTCGCGGACGCCGCCGACCGGCTCTCCGACCGGCTCCCCGGGTACCGGGTGGAAATCCTCCAGGGGAGGATCACCGCGACCCCGCACGCCGACGGCGCACACGCCGAGACTCTGACCTGGCTCACCATCGAATGCGCGAAGGCCGGAGCCCGACAAGCAGGACTCGAATACCTCCAGGCCATCGGCCTGTGGCTGCCGTCCGGGCCGGACGACTACGCCGTCCCCGACTTCTCACTCGTCCAAGCCGGCTTCCTCGATACCCACGTCGCGAGGAACTGCTACGCCCCGCACGCCTTCCGACTGGTGGCAGAGGTGACGGAAACCGACTGGTCCGACGCCCTGGGGACCAAGGTCGACTGCTACGCACAGGCCGGCATCCCGGTGTACCTGGTGGCCGACCGCCGCCACGACGAGGTCGTGCTCCACACCGACCCGCGCGGCGGCGAGTACCGGTCGCGCAAGCCCTTCAAGCGCGGCACGTCGGTCCCGCTCCCCGAGTGCATCGGCATCAGCCTCGAACTGTCCGTGGACCGACTCCTGGACAGGGACGAGGACTGACGGCGGCTCGGCCGATCGGCGCCATTTGTGACACCTATCTGATGATCGGACCTCGTGCCTCACGTCGTACGGGCCGCGGCGGGCGAACCATGCGTGGCAGAGGCCGCCAACGCCTCGACGTCAGAACCCCGGTTCCCACGAGGAGCACCACACATGAGTCCTGAGACAAGGACACCGTCCCGCATGGGCCCGCTGCCGCGGCAGAGCAAGTGGCTCGCCGGCGGCGCGGTGGCCACGATGGCCATCGCGATGCTGGGCCTCGCCACCCCCGCACAGGCCGACACCGACGCACCGGCGACGGCCACCGTCGCCGCGGCGCCGACCGGCGACAGGTGCAAGGGCAAGGAAAAGGACGACAACGACGACTACGAGCCCGAAGTCAAGGGCGCGGCGGCCGACCCCCACAAGGACAAGTGCGTCAAGGTCGGCCCGCCCGGACCTCCCGGACCCCCGGGAGCCCCCGGCGCCCCCGGCCTGAACGGCCGCGACGGCCGAGACGGCCTGCCCGGCACCCCGGGCACGCCCGGCGCCCCTGGCGCACCCGGCGCACCCGGCGTGTGCGCCGGCATCTCCACCTCGTGGGACGAGGCAGAGGTCAAGTACAAGGCCGTCCTGTCCAACGGCATCGTGTACGCGGGCGTCTACGACTTCAACGCGCCCAACCCGGTCAACCCGGCCTACACCTGGTACAACCTGACCACCGGCTCCACGAACTTCCCGCCCAACCCCTGTGGCGTCACCATCGCCGAGACGGCCAACCGCGTCATCGTCGAGGTGCTCACCACCGCCGGAACCGTCTTCGAGACCGAGTGCGCCGTGGACCGGGGCGAGCCGGACCGGCTCGTGTGCCCGACTCCGGTCGTCTGGACCCCGGCGAGCCCCCAGCCGGGCACTCCCCCGCCCCCGCCGCCCCTCAACAGGAGCGCCACGGTGGAGCCGAGCGCCGTCGGCCCGGAGATGGACAAGGGCCTCACGAAGATCAGCTAGCCCCTCCACGCCCTTCAGGGCCCCGCTGAGCAAAACACGTGTGCCGTGCCCGGACCCATCCGGGCACGGCACGGTGCGTTCAGGGGGCAACTCCTGGCACGACACCCCACCAGCCAGGCCGGAGCGAGAAATTCCGCCACACGTTCGAGTGACGGCAGGGCAAAGCTCCGAGAACAGCCGAAGCCCACACCTACGTTCGGTGACAACACCAACGGCCCCCGACCGGGATGGCAGTCCCAGCCGAGGGCCTCACCGGCGAGGAAAAGGCACTTCCCCATGGCTGAACAGGACCCTAGCGCCCCCGTGCGCTTCATGGACCTACAAGACCCCCGCTACGCATACATGTTCGGCTTTCTCCAGGCCGACGGTCACCTGTCACAAGGGAGGGGGCAGAAAGGACAACTCGCCGCCGAGATCAACGTGCGGGACATCCACATCCTCCGCGAGTTCCAGCAGCTCACGCCCTACTACAGCTCCATCACCGAACGCGTCCGCCGGACGAACTTCGCCGAGGCTCACCACTCGGCGACCTGGTCCCTCTGCTCGCTCGAAGCGAGGACGATCGTCAACGAGTTCGGGATCCCCTACGGAAAGAAGTCCTTCAGCGTCGAGCCGCCCCGGACGGACTTCTCACGGCCCGACTACCTCCGTGGAATCATCGACGCGGACGGCTCCCTCGGCTGGACCGCCCAGGGGTTCCCCTTCCTGTCCCTGACGTCCGCCAGCACCGCGATCGCCGCCTACCTGTGCGACTACGGGAAAACGATCACCCACAGGGAGCGCACCATCTCCCGCAACACCCGGGACGGTGTCTACAACGTCTGCTACTACAAAGAGGCGGCACAGCTACTGGCCGCGCACCTCTACTACGACGGATGCCTGTCCCTGAACCACAAGAAGGCGAACGCGGACTCGATCCAGCAGTGGATCCGCCCTGCGGACATGCGGGTCGCCCCGCCCCGGCGCCGCTGGACCGTACAGGACGACCAAGAACTGCTCCGCCTCGGTGACGCGGCCGCAGCCGCCGTCGCCCTGAACCGGACCGAACAGAGCTGTTCCATGCGTCTCTGGCGAATCCAAAGCGGACACGTCCTCGTCCCCCCGCAGTAGCACCAGCCACATGCGAGGGGCTTCGCACCCGCGACGCCCCTCGCACCTTCAGCCCTTGATGCAGACGACCTGCCTGAGCTTGGCCACGACCTCCACGAGGTCCCGCTGCTGCTCCATGACCTGTTCGATCGGCTTGTACGCCGCCGGGATCTCGTCGACTACGCCGGAGTCCTTGCGGCACTCCACACCCCTCGTCTGCTCCACCAGGTCGCGTGTCGAATACCGCCGCTTCGCGGCGGCACGGCTCATCCGCCGGCCCGCCCCGTGCGAGGCCGAGTTGAAGGCGGCCTGGTTGCCGAGGCCCTTCACGATGTACGTACCGGTCGCCATCGAGCCGGGGATGATCCCGAACTCTCCGCCGCCCGCGCGGATCGCCCCCTTACGAGTCACCAGCAGGTCTACGCCGTCGTACCGCTCCTCCGCCACGTAGTTGTGGTGGCAGCTGATCTCCTGCTCGAACGAGACCTTCGCCTTCCGGAACTCCTTCCGGAGGGCCTCCTTCATCAGGCTCATCATCACGGCGCGGTTGTACTTGGCGTACTCCTGTGCCCAGTAGAGGTCGTGCCGATAAGCCGCCATCTCCGGAGTCGCCGCAAGGAAGACCGCCAGGTCCCGGTCGATCAGCCCCTGGTTGTGGGCGAGTCCTCGCGCGATGCCGATGTGGTGCTCGGCGAGCTGGTTGCCGATCCCTCGCGAGCCGGAGTGCAGGGTCAGCCAGACCGCCCCTTCCTGATCGATGTTGACCTCTGAGTGGTGATTTCCGGCGCCTAGCGTTCCCATTTGCCGCAGCGCCCGGTCCCGCCGGTATTTCACGGCGTCCGCGACGAAGTCGAACCGCTCCCACAGGTCCCCGAACCCCGCCTCCGAGAAGCCGTACAGCCGCCCCGGATCCACCGGGTCGCGGTGCATGCCCGCGCCCACCGGGATGGCCTGCTCGATGCGCGAGCGCAGCTTCGACAGGTCTCCCGGGAGGTCGTTCGCCGTCAGGGACGTCTTGACCGCCGACATGCCGCAGCCGATGTCCACTCCGACCGCCGCCGGGCAGACCGCGTCCTTCATCGCGATGACCGAGCCGACCGTGGCGCCCTTGCCGTAGTGCACGTCCGGCATCACGGCCAGGCCCTTGATCCAGGGCAGTCCGGCCGTGTTCTGGAGCTGGCGCATCGCGCTGTCCTCGACCGACGCCGGATCCGTCCACATCCTGATCGGGACTTTCGCCCCGGGTACCTCTACGTACGACATAAGTCAACGATCCCCTGAAATCCTCAGAAAAGTATGAATACGCGAAAAGCCGCGCTCATAACCCCAAAGCAGACAGGGAACCGGCGCCGGCACGTGCGTGTGCGATAGACATTGTGTCCATCCGTGCCCAAGTCGCGGCAACGGATTTTCCCGAGGGAGCCAAGGGGAGCCAGTGGACGTGGACCCAATGCCGGTACACCGGGCGCCGGTGCGTCGCCGCCGAGTCCTGCCCGGCATCGCGATGCTCACCGCGCTCGTGGCGGGCGCGACCGGATGCACCGACGGCAACGGCATCGGGACCAGCGACCCCAAGGGCGGCGGAAGCAGCGCCGCGCCCGCGCAGCCCGGCAAGTACCGCAGCCTGCCGCAGCCCTGCAAGGCCGCCGACGCCAAGCGGCTCAAGGCCATGCTCCCGGCCGCCGACTCCCTCACCACCGAGCAGCGCGAACGGCTCTACGCCGGCACCGCGGACCCCTCGTACGACGGGGACCGGCACGTCGGCTGCCGCTGGAACGCGCAGACCCCCGAGGGGAACCTGCTGCTGTCGGTCACCTTCGAGCGCGTGGTCTCGTACGACCGCGCCACGACGAGCGACGACGACAAGGCCCGCCAGGTGTACGTGCGCCTGCTGACCGCCGCGAAGCTGCCCTTCCCGGGGCCGACGGGAAGCCCGACGCCCGGCGGTGGTAACGGTACGAGTACGAGTGGCGGCCCCGGCGCGCCCTCCGGCCCCGCCCCCGGCGGCACCGCCGCCCCCTCCCCGGCCCCCTCCGCTCCCGGTCCCGCTTCGCCGACCGCGCCGGCCGCGCCCCCCTCGCCGGGATTCCCCTACCGCTGCGCCCCAGATCGCCTCGCACTCCTGGAGGGGGTCGGCAGCGAGGCGTTCCTCGACGACAAGCTCAGCGCGGCCGGTGCCACCGCCGCCCAGGCGCGTGACGGTGCGGATCGTGTTCCGCACCTCCAACGTCCTCGTCACCGTCGAGTACAGCGTCCAGCCGTCCGGGCCGGGCTCGGTCCCCCCGAGCGCGGAAACGCAGGACAGGACGCGCCAGTTGGCGCAGGCCCTGGCGGAGCGTTTCAGCGAGTGACGGCGCCGCCCCGAGGGGGCGTGCACGCCCCGCGTGACGGCGCGCACAGCAGCCGGGCGCCCGGTCGGGCTACCGTTGCTCGGGTCCAGCGCCCGCAACGCGCCCCGAAGAAGACCCCAACGTCTGAAGGAACCATGCACCGATCAGCCTCGCGCCTCACCCGCGTTCTCGCCTGCGCAGCCGTCCCGGTGATCCTCACCGTCGCCGGCTGTTCGTCCGACTCGGACAAGTCCTCGGGTGCCAAGGACTCCGGCAAGAAGTCCGAAGCCTCCTCGCCCGCCAAGCCGGGCACGAAGTCCGCGGCCCCGCTGGAGAAGGTGGCCTTCGCGAAGCTGCCCGACCCGTGCAAGGCCGTGACCGGCAAGAGCATCGACTCGCTCGTGCCCGAGGCGAAGGAGAAGAACGGGACGGCGGCCAAGTCGAACGACCTGTCCAACCGTGCCAGCTGCTCCTGGAACGGCCTCAAGACGGACGGCGTGAAGGGCTCGCAGTACCGCTGGCTCTCCGTCTCCCTGGTCCGCTACGACTCGCACGCCTCGCTGGGCAGCGGCAACAAGCGCGCCGAGGACCAGTACAACAAGCAGATCGAGCTGGCGAAGACCACCGAGGGCGCGCACGACGTCAAGGCCGAGCCGGCCGAGGGGGTCGGCGACGCGGCCACCTCCGTGGTCTTCGGCGTGAAGAAGGACGTCGAGTTCGTCAACAACTCGGTCGTCGTCCGCGCCCAGAACGTGGTCGTCACCGTCGACTACAACGGTGCCGCCTACGAGGGCGCCGGCGCTCCCGACCAGGGCAAGCTGCTCCAGGACGCGATCACCGCGGCCAAGGAGACGGTGGCCGCGATCGGCGCCGCCAACACGGGTGAAGGTGCGGCTCCGTCGGGTTCCGCTTCGGCTTCCGCTTCCCCGTCGGCGCAGTCGTAGCGAGAATCCCTCCGACAGGAGGGGGCCTAGGGCACGGGTGACGCGCAGTCACCCGTACGCTGTGCCTGCCGTAGCTCGACAACGGGAGGGGACCGCGGGTGGCCGCGATGCAGCTGACTCGTACGCACCGGATACTCATCGGTGTCGTGGTCGCCGGGGCCGTGGTCATCGCGGCCATCGGTTTCGCGGGTTCTTACGCCGCGGTCCGCGCGCTGGCCCTGAAGAAAGGCTTCGGCAGCTTCTCGCTGGTGTTCCCGATCGGCATCGACGCGGGCATCTGCGTCCTGCTGGCGCTGGACCTGCTGCTGACGTGGATCCGCATCCCCTTCCCCCTGCTGCGCCAGACGGCGTGGCTGCTGACGGCGGCGACGATCGCGTTCAACGGCGCGGCGGCCTGGCCCGACCCGCTGGGCGTGGGCATGCACGCGGTGATCCCGGTGCTGTTCGTGGTGACGGTCGAGGCGGCCCGGCACGCCGTGGGCCGGATCGCGGACATCACCGCGGACCGGCACATGGAGGGCGTGCGGATCACCCGCTGGCTGCTGTCCCCCGTGCCCACCTTCAAGCTGTGGCGTCGGATGAAGCTGTGGGAGCTGCGCTCCTACGAGCAGGCCGTGGGCATGGAGCAGGACCGGCTGATCTACCAGGCGCGGCTCCAGGCCCGGTACGGGCGGGCGTGGCGGCGCAAGGCGCCGGTGAGAGGCGCTGATGCCGCTGCGGCTCGCGCGGATCGGCGTGCCGCTGTCGCAGACGGCCCCGGAGGGGCTGGCGGCGGCGGGCATCGACCCGGTGCTCCCTGCCCCCGGCGGTGGCGAAAGGGCCCGGCCGTCGCCACCGCCGGCCCGGCGATCACGGGCCCGGACGCCCATGCCGCCGCCGCCCTCCCGGCGGCGCCGGGGGCCGCGGGAGGCGCCTCGGCCGCGGTACCGGCCCAGGCCGCACCCGCTCCCGCCCTGGCGGCCGGCGGGGCCCACGGGTCCGGCGGGGCCCACGGGTCCGGCGGGTCCGGTGGTGACGCGGCCCCGGAGGTTCCCGAGCAGCGGGAGGGCCGGGACCGGGCCGCGGCGCAGCGGCCGCAGCCCCAGGCGGTCCACGGCCCCGCGCCCTTCGCGGTGGACCCGCAGGCCATGCCGGCGGCGCACGACAGCGCCTGGTTCGCGGGGCCGCGGGCGCCGCAGGCCACGTACGAGGGCGACTACAACCCCCAGTACGTCGAGGGCCTGGAGCCGACGCCGGTCATGGCCCCGGCCGGCCCGGAGGCGGAACCGCTGCCGGAGCAGCTGGAGCTGGAGCAGCCGGAGCAGGACCCGGAGCTGGAGCTGGAGCTGGAGGACGCCGAGGAGGAGAAGTTCGTGGAGGCCGCGTACGAGGTCTTCCGGGCGTACATCGACAAGTACTCCCAGTTCCCGGAGCCGGACGAGCTGGACAAGCACCTCTCCGCCCGCCTCGGGCGGACGCACCCGCGCAGCGAGCCCGAGCTCAAGCGGCTGATGCCCGCGCTCAAGCAGCGCTACCAGCGCGACCTGGAGAGCGAGCACATCGCATAGCCCCAGGACGTGCCGAAGCATGCGGAAGGGCCCGCACCCCTGGGGGTGCGGGCCCTTCCGCATGCACGGCTCGGCTGCGCGCGATCAGGCGGCGAGCAGCTTGCGCACCCGCTCGGCGCCGACGGCGAGGAGCAGCGTGGGCAGGCGCGGGCCGGTCTCCCGGGTGACGAGCAGGCGGTAGAGCAGGGCGAAGAACTCGCGCTGGGCGACCTTCAGCTCGGGCGTCGGCTTGGCGTCGGGCTCCAGGCCGGCCATGACCTTCGGGACGCCGTAGACGAGGGTGGTGAGCCCGTCCAGCGACCAGTGCGAGTCGAGGCCCTCCAGCAGCAGCCGCAGGGACTCGCGTCCGGCGTCGTCCAGGGAGGACAGCAGCTCGGTGTCGGCGTCCTCGCGAACCAGGGTGCGCTGGTCGGCCGGGACCTGGGTGGTGATCCAGTTCTCGGCGCGGTCCAGGCGCGGCCGTACCTCGTCGAGGGAGGTCAGCGGCTGCGACGGGTCCAGGTCGGAGAGGATGCGCAGGGTCTGCTCGTCGTGCCCGGCGGTGATGTCGACGACCGACGCGAGGGTGCGGTACGGCATGGGGCGCGGGGTGCGGGGCAGCTCGTGGGAGGCGACGCGCACGGCGCGGGCGTGCGCGGCGGCGTCGGCCGGCAGCACGGAGCCGTCGGCGACCTTGGCCTCCAGCTTGTCCCACTCGTCGTACAGGCGCTGGATCTCCTGGTCGAAGGCGATCTTGAAGGACTGGTTGGGGCGGCGGCGGGCGTACAGCCAGCGCAGCAGCTGCGGCTCCATGATCTTCAGCGCGTCGGCCGGGGTGGGGACGCCGCCCTTGCTGGAGGACATCTTGGCCATGCCGGAGATGCCGACGAAGGCGTACATCGGGCCGATGGGCTGCTCGCCGCCGAAGAGGCCGACGATCTGCCCGCCGACCTGGAACGACGAACCCGGGGAGGAGTGGTCCACGCCCGACGGCTCGAAGACGACGCCCTCGAAGGCCCAGCGCATCGGCCAGTCGACCTTCCAGACCAGCTTGCCGCGGTTGAACTCCGACAGCTTGACGGTCTCGGTGAACTCGTCCTCCGTGCAGACGTAGGTCAGCTCGGTGGTCTCGTCGTCGTACGCGGTGACCTTGGTGAAGTCCTTGTTGCACTCGGCGCAGTACGGCTTGTACGGGAAGTACTCCGCGCCCTCGGCGCTGCCGTCGTCCTCGCCGGCCGCGCCGGAGCCCTCGGCGGCCTCCAGCT
This sequence comes from Streptomyces sp. C, assembly GCF_000158895.1. Classification (NCBI taxonomy): domain Bacteria; kingdom Bacillati; phylum Actinomycetota; class Actinomycetes; order Kitasatosporales; family Streptomycetaceae; genus Streptomyces; species Streptomyces sp. C. The sequence continues at coordinate 3,445,053 of NZ_GG657750.1, forward strand.
CGGCCTCGTCGACCTGCTTCTGCTGGGGCTTCTTGCCGCCCGGCTTCTGCTTGGTGCGGTACTGGGCGAGGACGGCGTCGATGTCGCCGCGGTGCTTCATCGCGAACAGCACCTGCTCGCGGTAGGCGCCGGAGGTGTACTGCTCGGTCTGGCTGATGGGGTCGTACTCGACGCCCAGCTCGGCCAGGGAGTCGACCATGGCGGCCTTGAAGTGCTCGGCCCAGTTCGGGTACGCGGAGCCCTCGGGCGCGGGCACGGCGGTCAGCGGGCGGCCGATGTGCTGGGCGTGGGACTCCTCGGTGACGCCGGGGATGCCCTTGGGGACCTTGCGGTAGCGGTCGTAGTCGTCCCAGGAGATGAGGTGGCGGACCTCGTGGCCCCGGCGGCGGATCTCGTCCGCGACCAGGTGCGGGGTCATGACCTCGCGCAGGTTGCCCAGGTGGATCGGACCGGACGGGGAGAGTCCGGACGCGACGACAATCGCTTTGCCGGGGGCTCGGCGCTCCGCCTCGGCGATGACCTCGTCCGCGAAACGGGAGACCCAGTCGGTCTCTGTGCTGCTGCTCTGCGCGCTCTGAGCCACGACACGTCCTTCTATCTCGAATGCTGGCTATGGCCATTCTCCCAGACGGAAGGGGCCGCTCCGGGGTTGCTTCCGCCCACTGATACGCGCCGCCATATACCGGGAAACGGGCACCCTCCGCGTGGGATACTCGGCACTTGTCGGAACAACCAAGTGCACGCGCACGTGCAACCTCACAGGAACGGCAGCTCATGGCCTCGGTCCCTTCCCTCGCTTCTTCCGTCGAACAGCGCGTCTCGGACGCCCTCGCCTCCGCCCTGCCGGAGGCCGGTGCCGCCGACCCGCTGCTGCGACGTAGCGACCGGGCCGACTTCCAGGCCAACGGCATCCTGGCGCTCGCGAAGAAGGCCAAGGCCAACCCGCGCGAGCTGGCCGCCACCGTCCTGGAGGGCCTGGACAAGAGCGGCGTGATCAAGGAGGTCGAGGTCTCCGGCCCCGGCTTCCTCAACATCACCGTCTCCGACGAGGCGATCATCAGGACGCTGGCCGCGCGCGCGGCCGACGACCGGCTCGGCGTGCCGCTGAACGGGTCCGCCGGCACCACGGTGATCGACTACGCGCAGCCGAACGTGGCCAAGGAGATGCACGTCGGCCACCTGCGGTCCGCAGTGATCGGCGCGGCGATGGTGGAGATCCTGGAGTTCACGGGCGAGAAGGTGATCCGCCGCCACCACATCGGCGACTGGGGCACCCAGTTCGGCATGCTCATCCAGTACCTGCTGGAGCACCCGCACGAGCTGGACCACAAGGGCGGGGACGAGGAGGCCTCCGGCGAGGAGGCCATGTCCAACCTCAACCGCCTCTACAAGGCCTCGCGCGCCCTCTTCGACTCCGACGAGGAGTTCAAGACGCGGGCCAGGGCCCGGGTGGTGGATCTCCAGGCGGGCGACCCGCGGACGCTGGAGCTGTGGCAGCGGTTCGTCGACGAGTCGAAGATCTACTTCTACTCGGTCTTCAACAAGCTGGACATGGACATCCAGGACCCCGACGTCGTCGGCGAGTCCGGCTACAACGACATGCTGGTCGAGACGTGCAAGCTGCTGGAGGAGTCGGGCGTCGCCGTCCGCTCCAACGGCGCGCTGTGCGTGTTCTTCGACGAGTACAAGGGCCCGGACGGCAACCCGACCCCGCTGATCGTCCAGAAGTCCGACGGCGGCTTCGGCTACGCCGCGACCGACCTCTCGGCGATCCGCAACCGCGTCACCGACCTGGCGGCCACCAGCCTGATCTACGTGGTGGACGCGCGGCAGTCGCTGCACTTCAAGATGGTCTTCGAGACGGCCCGCCGGGCCGGCTGGCTGAACGACGGCGTCAAGGCCGTGCAGCTGGCCTTCGGCACGGTCCTCGGCAAGGACGGCAAGCCGTTCAAGACCCGTGAGGGCGAGACGGTCCGGCTGGTCGACCTGCTGGACGAGGCGGTGGAGCGGGCCACTGCCGTGGTCCGTGAGAAGGCCGAGAAGGTGGGCCTGACCGAGGCCGAGATCGTCGAGAACGGCCAGTACGTGGGCATCGGCGCGGTGAAGTACGCCGACCTCTCCACCTCCGCCGCGCGCGACTACAAGTTCGACCTTGACCAGATGGTCTCGCTCAACGGCGACACCTCCGTCTACCTCCAGTACGCGTACGCCCGTATCCGGTCCATCATGCGCAACGCGGGCGACCGCAAGCCGGTCGCGCACCCGGAACTGGAGCTGGCCCCGGCCGAGCGCGCGCTGGGCCTGCACCTGGACGGCTTCGGCGCGCTGATCGAGGAGGCCGCGGCCGATTACGCCCCGCACAAGCTGGCGGCGTACCTCTACCAGCTGTCCTCGCTGTACACGACGTTCTACGCCGACTGCCCGGTCCTGAAGGCCGACACCCCCGAGCAGGTCGAGAACCGCCTGTTCCTGTGCGACCTGACCGCCCGCACCCTGTCCAAGGGCATGGCCCTCCTCGGGATCCGGACCCCCGAGAAGCTCTGACCCTGACGCACCGTCCGGCGGCCCCCGTCCCCCCTCCAGGGGGGCGGGGGCCGCCGCGTTTCCCAGCCCGGGCGGGGAGTCACCCGTACGGCCCGATTCCGGGTGTCAGGGCCGGGTAGGGGATGGCCCGTCCAGCCCCGGCAACACCACCGCACCACCGACGGAGGCATCCGTGCCCGACATGAACGGCCCCTACAAGCCCGGCACCCCGTGCTGGATCGACCTGATGGTCCCCGACCAGCAGGCCGCGATCGACTTCTACAGCGACCTCTTCGGCTGGCAGGGAGAAGTGGGCCCGCCGGAAACGGGCGGCTACGCCGTCTGCACCCTCAAGGGGAAGCCGGTCGCCGGGATCATGAAGGCGATGAACCCGGACGGGACGGTGCCTGACCCGCTGCCGCCGACGGTGTGGACGACGTACCTGTCCACGGACAGCATCGACGCGACGGTCAAGTCCGTCACCGACGCGGGCGGCACGGTCATGATGGGCCCGATGGACGTCATGGACCTCGGCCGGATGGCCGTGATCTCCGACCCGGCCGGCGCGGTCGTCGGCCTGTGGCAGCCGGGGACGTTCGACGGGGCGGGCATCGTCAACGAGCACGGCGCGCTGATCTGGAACGAGCTGACCACCCCGGACCTGAAGGCGGCCTCGGCGTTCTACTCCTCGATCCTGCCCGTCACGACGGCGGAGTCGGAGATGGAGGGCGCCGAGGGGTACGTCGAGTTCCAGGTCGCCGGGCGGGCGGTGGGCGGGATGATGGACATGAGCAAGATGCCGCCGGGCGTGCCGCCGCACTGGCAGCCGTACTTCCAGGTGGACAGCGTGGACGACGTCCAGGCCGCCGCCGTCCGCGCGGGCGCCACCGTCCTGGCCCCGGCCTTCGACATGGTCGCGGGCCGCATGGCGGTCCTGGCCGACCCCCAGGGCGGAGCGTTCTCGATCATCACGGCGTCGATGCCGGAGGACCCGGCCTAGGCTCCGTCCCCAGCCTGTGGGCAACCACCCCGTGCGCGCCGCCCTACTCCCGGGGCCGCGCGCACGGCGGGGGCGTCGTCCTCACCGATCAGTGCCCTGGCCTTCCCGTGGCCTCGTCCAGTTCCGCGATGGACTCCATCAGGGCCTGCGCGTTGCGTGGCGAGCGGAGGAGGTGGACGGTCTCCTGCCAGGACCGGAAGTCCTCGGCGGACATGATCACGACGTCACCGTGCTCCCGGGAGGTGACCTCCAAGGGCACGTGGTCCTCGTTGACCTGCCGGATCAGTGGGTAGAAACGCCGCCGGGCGTGTTTCGCCGAGATCGGCACGGGCTCACCTCCCGGTACAGGGGCGTATGGCGAAAGCGTACGAGTCGACCCGGCCGGCGGCCACCACCGCGGCGGGCCGGGGGTTCCGCAGCCACCAGCCCTGCCGCACCTCCAGCCCCGCCGGCGTTTGAGGCGCGGGGGTCCGGGGCGGAGCCCCGGGGAACGGGCGAAGGGCGGGTAGGGGACAGCTCCGCAGGACCGCTCAGGGCGGCGGGGGCGACTGACGGCCCCGCCACCTGCGGGGGCGGGCCGCCCGGCCCCGCAGGTCGGTGGCCGCTGCCCGCGCCACGGCCTCCTGCTCCGCGTCGCCGAGCCCGGCGTGGAGCGCCGCCGCGCGTTCGAAGGCGTCGGCGGCCTCCGAGGGCCGGTCCAGGTCGTACAGGGTCAACGCCAGCCCGTTGGCGAAGGCGGCCTCCGCCCGCCGTGCCCCCGTCCCCGCGACCAGCCCGCAGGCCCGCTCCAGCAACTCCCGCGCCTGGTCCAAACGTCCCGCACGACGGTGGAGCAGGCCCAGGTTGCCCATGATCTCCCCCTGCCCGTACAGGTCGCCCTCCGCCGTGACGGCGTCAAGGGCCTCCTCCCACCGCTGCCGGGCGTCCTGGTCCCTCCCCAGGTCCACCAGCGACTCGGCGAGCGCGGACAGCATCCCTACGGCCTGCTTGCGGTTGCCGAACTCCCGGTGGGTGTCGACCGCCTGCTCCCGCACGGCCGTGGACTCGTCCAGCCGTCCGGCCCGCCAGAGCACGTCCGCGAGGGAGTTCAGCGAGGACACCTCCCGGTGGGGGTCGTCGAGCGCCCGCATGAGGGAGACCGTCTGCCGCATGGTCGCAATGGCGTCGTCCAGACGTCCCGTCCCCTCGTAGATCCCGGCGAGGCCCGACAGTACGGTGGCTTCGGCATGACGGTTCCCCTCCTCCCGGAGGATCTCCAGGGCCTCCCGCTTCAGCTGTTCCGCCTCCGCCCACCGCTCCGCCGCCGCGTACACGCCGCCCAGCTGGTTCAGGGCCTTTCCCTCCAACATCCGCAGGGAGTTCTCCCGGAACACCGCCAGTGCCCGTGTGAGCGACCTCTCGGCCTCCGCCGGCTCGTCCACCGACAGAAGCGCAAGGCCGAGGTCGTACAGCCGCCCGCCGAGATCCTCGGCGCTCCCCCTGCCCTCCGTCGCAGCGAGGACCCTTCGCGCCACCACCAGCCCGTCCTGTCCGTAGTGGTAGATCTGGAGGTACGACAGCAAGCGCGAGCCCAGTTCGACGGCTGCCTCCGGCCGCCCTGACTCGATGGCGAAACCCACGGCGGCGACCAGCAGGGCGCGTTCGGCGTCGAGCCAGTGCCGGGCCTCCTCCATCGACGGCAGACCGGGCCCTGCCACCGGCCGCGTGTCCAGAGCGAGTACCTGCCGTGCCAGGTCAGCCTGGATGACCAAGTACCCCAACAGGGTGTCGACCGCCTCCTCCCGCCCGTCCTGCTCCGCGCACTCCTCCCCGCGCTCACGCGCGTACAGCCGGACCAGGTCGTGCATCCGCCAGCGGCCCGAGCCGACCGGTTCCTCCGCCAGCAGGGAGGCCCGTACGAGGGCGGCCAGCTTCGGCCGCAGGTCCGCGAATCCCTCGCCGGTCAGCAGCGCGGCGTAGGGCATGGCGCAGTCCGGGCCCGGGTTCACCGTCAGCAGGCGGAAGACCCGGGCCTGCTCGGCCGGTAGCCGCCCGTACGAGAGGTCGAACGCCGCGCGGACGCCGTCGTCCAGCTCCGAGTCCAGTGCGGACAGCCGGGTCCGGGCGTCGGCCAGCTGGGCCGCCAGCTCCGTTACGGGGAGGCCCGGGTCGCCCGCCAGCAGCGCCCCCGCCACCGTCAGGGCCAGCGGCAGCCGCCCGCACTGCTCGGCGACCTCCGCGAGGGCCTCCGGTTCCGCCGCCGGGCGGGGGTCCTGCGGCCAGGTCCGCAGCACGGCCCCCGCGAGGAGTCCGGCGGCGTGCTCGGGCGCCAGTTCGCCCAGGGGCACCACCCGTGCGGAGAAGTCCCGGTGCACGAGCCGGTGCCGGGAGGTGACGAGCAGGCGGTGTCCGGGGTGCGCCGGTACGAGGTCGCGGACCTGGGCGACCTCGCCCGCGTCGTCGGCGACGATCAGCACCCGGTGCCCCGCCCGGGCGGCTTCCGCCAGCAGCCCCCGGTACAGCGCCGCCCGGCCGTCCTGCGACTCCGGCATGTCCGCGTCCCGGATGCCGAAGTGGCGCAGCATCCTCAGGCCCGCTCACGCCGCCGCCGGGGGCGTAGCCGCGCAGGCGGAGGAAGAACACCCGGTCCCCGAACCAGCCCAGCTCCACGGCCCGGTGCGCCGTCGCGACGGCGAGCGCGCTCTTGCCGACCCCGGCCAGGCCCGAGACCACGGTGACGGTCGGCCCGCCGTCGGCGAGGAGGCCCAGCAGTTCCTCCGCCGGCCCGTCCCGCCCGACCAGCAGGGCGGGAGCCTCGGGCAGTCCGAGTCCGGCCCGGGGTGCGGGGCCGGCTCCGGGGGCGTAGTTGACCTGGTCGCCGGCGATCTGGGTGATGCGGGCGTTGCCGCTCGCCCGGGCGTGCTGCTCGGCGCTCACGAGGACGGCTCCTCGGCCTCACCGCCGCCGCGCTGCTCGATGCGGGAGTCTCCGTCCGCGCGGGCGTGCTGGCTGACCCCGCCGGAGGCGGCGCGGCCGCCGTGCTGGGTGATCTGGGAGGTGCCGGAGGCGCGGGCGCGCTGGTTGAGGGAGTTGCCGCCGGAGCCTCCGGCCCACCAGCCGACGGCCAGGGCGATGACGGCCGCCATGGCCCCCGCGAACGCGCCCGCGACGGAGACCCGGTCGGAGTCCTTCTCCGGGAACCAGCCGAAGGGGTCCCACTGCCCGAACCCGAAGGCGATCAGGAACCCGATCCCGGTGGCCACGACCACCACAACCCACCGCCACGGACGCGACATTGATCCCCCCTACGGCCCTATCTCCCGATCAGCCGAAAAACTAGCAGCCGACGCGGCGGATCCCGGCCGCCATCACCAGAACCGGGCCAGGGCACTGGCCTTGAACGGCTGCGGCGACACGCTCATGTCCCCCGCGAAGGGGCAGTCCAGGACGATGACGAGCAGCAGGCTGAAGCCGATCAGCGCCGCAACCGACCCGACGAACAGCAGCCGCCCCCGCCGGTCCCGCACCCCGTACAGCAGGGTGATCAGGATGATCACCGCCGCTCCGCCGAAGATGAGCACCTGGAGCAGGGCCGGCACGGCGTCGCGGGTGGCGGGAGGGAACGCCTCGGCGTCACGGACGATCTGCGAGACCGCGCTCGCCTCGGCGGCGACGACCGTCTCGGCGGTCTGGAGGTCCGTCCACAGGTTCACGATGACGAAGGCCAGGATGATCCCGTAGATCGCCCCGAACATCCCGAGGACGACACCGACCATGTCGTTGTTCTCACCGGCCGCCAGCACCGGGAAGAACCGCGTGGCCAGCACGCTGCCGACGAGGGCCAGCACGATGACCCCGCCGACCACCAGCAGGGCGAGCCAGGTGGTCGGCAGGTGGTTGAGCAGCCAGAGCTTCACCGTGTTCAGGCGTCGGGTTCCGTCTCGGCGACCCTGATCTCGAACTCCGTCCGGTTGTTGCTCGGGTTCCGGTCGTCGGGGCTGGACACCGAGTACGAGCCCCTGATCGTCTGCCCCGCCCTCAGATCCGGGTCCAGGCGGATCGGAACCTGGGCGGTGGCACTGCGCTTGCTCCCGAGCCCGGCCGGGAACTCGCAGAGCACACGGCGCTGGTTCGGGGACACCTGGCAGTCGTCGGGGAAGTAGGGCCCCTCGGGTTGCGTCCCGCGCGGAAGGTTGACCGTGATGGTCATCGGGGAGGCGGTCCTGTCCGGGCCGAGGTTGGAGACGAACGCATGGACCGTGACGACGCCGCCGGGCTGCGTGTCTTCCGGGTCGATGCGGACGACCGCCAGGTCCGAGTTGGACACCGCCGCCGGGGCCTGCTGCGGCACCGCCCAGGCCGGGCCGGCGACCAGCACCGTCGCCACTCCCACCATCACCGCGGCCCTGCGAGCGCTCGTGATCATTCACCACACCTTTCACATGACGGGCTGTACGCCTGCCATGGTGCGAGGCTTCCGTGGATATGGGTCCCGGTTCGTCGTTGTAACACCCATTTATCACTCTTCTGCGTGGAATTCGGCCCAGACGACTTTCCCGGGCGACCGGGGCAGCACCCCCCACAGGTCGGAGACGCCCTCGACGATCCGCAGCCCGTTGCCGTGCGGCCGTCCGAGGATCCGCGACCGCCCGGGCCCGCTGTCGTGCACCTCTACGCGCACGCAGCAGCCGAAGTTGAGGAGCCGCAGGCGGTAGGCGCGGCCGCGCGGGACGCCGTGGCGGAGGGCGTTGGTGGCCAGCTCGCTGACGCAGAGCACGATGTCCGCCTGGCGGGCCGTGACGTCCCAGGCGGTGAGGGTGTCCCGGGCGAACGCCCGTGCCGCCGCGACCGTTTGGTAGGACCGGGGGAACAACCGCTCACGCATGAGGCCGGGTTGAGTATTTAGGTTCACGGGACGATGGTGGCGGTGCGTGACTAGCCTGATGCAGTGTGTCGACCCGTACTCCGTGATGAGTACGGGTCGGCACGGGGTAATACACATGCTCAGGTGGGGAGTCCGCTGTCATGCCACCGAAGAAGCGCCTGCGGCCCAATGCGACGTCAATGAAGATGGTCGGCAAGATGGTGGCCGCTGCCAGGATCGCCAAGAATTTGACGCAGAGGCAGCTTGCTGCGCTGGTCCAGCTCGATGAGGAGACCATCGGCTCCATCGAGCAAGGCCGACGGGCCCTGATGCCTCATATCGCCGAGCTACTGGACCAGCACCTGAGTCTGCCCGGGCTGCTGGTCGTGGCTGCTCAGGAGATGCCCGCAGTGGACGTGACCCCACCGTGGGCCGAGGAGTACATGGACCACGAGCGCACGGCGATCACCCTGTCCTGGTACGACAACCAGGTCGTACCAGGCCTGCTCCAGACCGAGGACTATGCCCGGGCGGTCTTCAGGTGCCGTGTGCCGGCCCATCCGGAGAGCGAGATCGAGGCTCTGACTGCCAAGCGCCTGTCGCGGCAGGAAATACTGCACCGCAGCACCCCACCGACGATGAGCTTCGTGATCTGGGAGCCCAGCGTTCGCCACCGCATCGGCGGCACGGAGGTGTACGAAAACCTCCTGCACCACCTCATCGCCTGCACGGAACTCCCGGACATTTCCATCCAGGTGATGCCGCTGGAGCAGCCGGTCCACGCGGGTCTCAACGGTCCCTTCACGCTCCTGGAAACCCCCGACCACCAGCACTTTGGCTACACGGAGAGCCAGCGCGGAAGTCGTCTCATCTCCGACCTGGATGAGGTCAGCATCCTCGCGCGGAAGTATGCAATGCTGCGAACCCAGGCCCTCAACACCGAGCAGACGCGAGGCCTGTTGGACCGCTTGCTAGGAGAGCTATGAGCACCACACTGGAGTGGTTCAAGTCCAGCTACAGCGGAGACGAAGGCGGCCAGTGCCTGGAAGTGGCCTTCAACTGGCGGAAGTCCAGCTACAGCGGAAGCAACGGCGGCAACTGCGTCGAGGTCGCCACCACCCCCGCCACCGTCCACGTCCGGGACTCCAAGGTCGAGGACGGCCCCGTCCTCGACCTCGGGCCCGCCAGCTGGGCGGCGCTCACCGGCTGGGTCAGCGCGTGATCGGGTAGGACGTGCGTCCCGACGCCCCGTCGATCTCGTCGTGCGCCTTGGTCAGCAACTGCTCCTTCAGATCGTTGAGCGCGCGCGCCGCCGCGAGCTCCTCGCCCACCCGGGGCTGATTAGCGTCGCTCGGGTGACGGCTGGCGTAGCCGTGCGAGCGCAGCTCGCTCCCGTCCGGCAGGCGGACGAGGGCGGCGGCGCGGGTGCGTTCACTGTCTTCATCGAACTTCACGTCGACATGCCATCCGACGGCATCCTTCATGACGATCACCTCCGTGGCCGCTGCTTTCCAGCGTGCACCCGTACGCGGCTACGCGCTCGGTGGGGCCTCGCGCTCAGCGATCAGGCCCGCCAGGCCGTCGAGGATGCGGTCCAGGCCGAAGCGGAACTGGAAGTCGGGCTCGCCCGAGCCGGCGAAGGCGCCCGAGGACAGCAGGCGGGTCAGGGCGGGGTGGGTGTCCGGGGCGGTGAGCAGGTTCAACGTCTTCACGTAGCGGCCAATGACCTGGTCGGGGGCGACGCCGCCCTTGAGGATCGCGTCCATCATGTCGGCGGCCATCGTCGCCTCGTTCCGTACGAGGCCCCCGATCAGGATGATCGCCGACAGCTTCTCGCCCTCCTCCAGGGCCGTGCCCGCCATGGCGGCGAGGCCGCGTTCCATCCAGGCCAGCTGGTTCGGTGAGGCCGGCGGGGCCGTGAGCGGGATGCGCAGGATCCACGGCTTCGTCATCAGCAGGGTGCGCTGCGCGTACGCCCAGTCTGTCAGGAGCTCGCGCCAGCCGCGTACCCCCTCGCCCTCCGGAGGATCCGGCGGGGTGCCGACTCCCGCCTCGGACATCAGGATGTACAGCTCCTCCTTCGCCGTGACGTAGCGGTAGAGGGACATCGTCGAGACGCCCAGCTCCTTGGCCACCCGACCCATGGAGACGGCGTCCATGCCCTCTCCGGCGGCCAGGGCGACGGCCGCGTCGACGATCTTCGCCAGGGTGAGGGTGGGGCGGGGTCCCTTGCCGGGGCGTTCGCGCAGGCCCCAGGCCATCTGCAGGCTCACCGGGAGCCCGGTTTCATCCGGTTCGTCCTTCGCCACGGCCACCCCTCCCCTCTCGTCTCGTTGACCCACATCCTAGTTCTGTGTATTACTTACACAGAAGCGCGTAGCCCATACGCAGAAGGGACGACCCGTGAACGACCACGCCCTGTACGCCCGTGCCCTGACCAAGTCCTACGGCGGCACCCGCGTCCTCGACGGCCTCGACCTGGCCGTCCCCCGCGGCTCCGTCCTCGCCCTCCTCGGCCCCAACGGGGCGGGCAAGACCACCACCGTCCGCATCCTCGCCACCCTCACCGCACCCGACTCGGGGACCGCGCGCGTCGCCGGGCACGACATCGCCGGCGCCCGGGCCCTCGTACGCGAACGGATCGCGCTCACCGGGCAGTTCGCCGCCCTCGACGACCTCCAGACCGGCGCCGAGACCCTCCGCATGACCGGCCGGCTCACCGGGCTCTCCGCCCGCGACGCCCGCGACCGGGCCGCCGAGCTCCTGGAGCGCTTCGGCCTGACCGAGGTCGCGGGCACGCTCACCAAGACCTACTCCGGCGGGATACGGCGCCGCCTGGACCTCGCCGCCAGCCTCGTCGGCCGGCCCGAGGTGCTCTTCCTGGACGAGCCCACCACCGGACTCGACCCGCGCAGCCGCCTCGAACTCTGGGACGTCGTACGGGAGATGCGCGCCGACGGCACCACCGTCCTGCTCACCACCCAGTACCTGGAGGAGGCCGACCGGCTCGCCGACCGCGTCACCGTCCTCGACGCGGGGCGGATCGCCGCCGAGGGCACCCCCGCCGAGCTGAAGACGAGGGTCGCCGGGCACCGCCTCGACCTCACCCTCACCAGCCGCCGCGCCTACGAGGCCCTCGCCGCCCGCGCCGTGCACCACGCCCCCGACGAGCTGACCCTCGGCCTCTCCACCGACGGCTCCGCCGCCCACGTGCGGGCCCTGCTCGACGAACTCGACCCCGACCGGACCGCCGTCGGCCGCTTCACCGTGCGCAGCACGAGCCTCGACGACGTCTTCCTCGCCCTGACGGGAGCCTCCCGATGACCGCCACCGCCCTCACCATGGCCGGGCGCAGCCTGCGCATCAGCCGGCGCAGCCCGGACGCGCTGATCGCTGCCCTGATGCTGCCGGTCATGCTGATGCTGATCTTCGTCTACTTCTTCGGCGGGGCCATCGACACCGGCACCGAGTACGTGACCTACGTGGTCCCGGGGGCCATGCTGCTGTGCGCCGGCTTCGGTGCGGCGAGCACCGCCGTGAGCGTGGCCGACGACATGAGCAAGGGCATCGTCGACCGCCTGCGCTCCCTCGACGTCGGGGGCGTGGCCGTCCTCGCCGGGCACGTCGCCGCCTCGGTCGTACGCAACCTGCTCTCCACCACCCTGGTGCTGCTGGTCGCCCTCGCCATCGGCTTCCGGCCCTCCGGCGGGCCGCTCGCCCTGCTCGCCGCCGCCGGGCTGCTCGTCGCGTACATCACCGCGATCTCCTGGCTCGCCGCGGCGCTGGGGCTGCTCGCCAAGTCCCCCGAGGCGGCAGGCGGGTTCACCTTCCTGATGATGTTCCTGCCCTACCCCTCCAGCGCCTTCGTCCCGATCGACACCATGCCGTCCTGGCTGCACGGCTTCGCCGGACACCAGCCGCTGACCCCGGTCATCGAATCGCTGCGGGCCCTGCTGCTGGACCAGCCCGCCGGCAGCACCCCGTGGACGGCCCTCGCCTGGTGCGCGGGGATCACCGCCCTGGCGCTCACCCTCGCGGCGGCCCTGTTCCGCCACCGCACCCGCTGAACACGCCCGGGGGCCCGCGCCGGATCACCCGGCACGGGCCCCTTCGCGGCGGACCGGAGCGGTCAGCGGGTCAGCGGGTACGAGTGCTTGCCCGAGACCTCGTCGATCTCCGTGTGCGCCTTCTGCAGGAGCTGCGACGCGAGGTCCATCAGCGCCCGCGCGCCCGCGATCTCCTCCCCGACCCGCAACTGCTCCGGGTCGGAGGGATGGCGCATGGCGTAGCCGCGCGCCCTCATCTCGCAGCCGTCACCGAGCCTGAGCATGGCCGCCGCACCCGTGCGGTGACCGTCCTCGTCGAACTCCAGCTCCACGTGCCACCCGGCGAGCGTGGCCATGCGGGATCACCTCCACGGTCGGACTACCCCTCCAGGGTGCGCCCGCCCCGCCCGGCCCGCACCCGCGCGTCAGCGCTCGGCGCGGAGCCAGCCCGCGACCTCGGTCGCCCAGTACGTCAGGATCGTGTCCGCGCCCGCCCGCTTGATGCCGAGGAGGGTCTCCATGATCGCCCGGTCGCGCTCGATCCAGCCCTTCTCCGCGGCCGCCTCGACCATCGCGTACTCGCCGCTGATCTGGTACGCCGCCACCGGCACGTCCACGGCCTCGGCGACCCGGTGCAGGATGTCCAGGTAGGGGCCGGCCGGCTTCACCATGACCATGTCGGCGCCCTCCTCCAGGTCCAGCGCCAGCTCCCGCAGCGACTCGCGGGCGTTCGCCGGGTCCTGCTGGTACGTCTTGCGGTCGCCCTGGAGGGAGGAGGCGACGGCCTCGCGGAAGGGCCCGTAGAAGGCGGAGGAGTACTTCGCCGTGTAGGCCAGGACCGCCACGTCCTCGTGGCCCGTCTCGTCCAGCGCATCACGGATCACGCCGACCTGGCCGTCCATCATCCCGCTCGGACCCACCACGTGGACGCCCGCGTCGGCCTGGACCTGCGCCATCTCCGCGTACCGCTCCAGCGTCGCGTCGTTGTCGACGCGGCCGTGCTCGTCCAGGACCCCGCAGTGGCCGTGGTCGGTGTACTCGTCCAGGCACAGGTCCGACATGATCACCAGGTCGTCGCCGACCTCCGCCCTCACGTCGCGGATCGCGACCTGGAGGATGCCGTCCGGCTCCGTGCCCGCCGTACCCAGCGCGTCCTTGTTCTCGTCCGCCGGAACACCGAAGAGCATGATCCCCGCGACGCCCGCCTCGACCGCCTCCACGGCGGCCTTCCGCAGCGTGTCCCGGGTGTGCTGCACCACGCCCGGCATCGCCGAGATCGCCAGCGGCTCGCTGATTCCCTCACGCACGAACGCCGGAAGGATCAGGTCCGAGGGGTGCAGCCGGTACTCCGCGACCATCCGCCGCATCGCCGGGGTGGTGCGCAGCCGGCGGGGCCGCGAGCCGGGGAAGGATCCGTACGCGCTCATCTTCAGTCGCCTCTTCGAGCTTCGACAGCAGTCGCCCCCAGCCTAGAGGCCGTCCGCCGCCCGCCCGGGGACCGGCCCCGGAAACGCCGAAGGGGCCCGGGGCGTGCGCCGCACCCGGGCCCCTCCGGCCGCTAACCTCACGTCGCGCGACGCCGGCGCGCGCCCGGCCGCCGCTCGCTCGGGCGGGCCACCACCTCACCGGCCGCCTTGGCCGCCTCCCGGCGCGCCTCCCCGTACGCCGCCAGCGCCTCCGCCAGCTTGCCCACGCTCGGCTCCGGCGACAGCACGTCCACGCGCAGGCCGTGCTCCTCCGCCGTCTTGGCCGTCGCCGGCCCGATACAGGCGATGACGGTCACGTTGTGCGGCTTGCCGGCGATGCCGACCAGGGTTGCGGACGGTGCTCGACGACGTGAAGAGAACGGCGTCGAAACCGCCGCCCTTGATCGCCTCACGCGTGTCCGCCGGCGGCGGCGAAGCCCGCACGGTCCGGTACGCCGTGACGTCGTCGACCTCCCAGCCCAGCTCTATCAGCCCGGCCACCAGCGTCTCCGTGGCGATGTCGGCACGCGGCAGGAAGACGCGGTCGATCGGGTCGAAGACCGGGTCGTACGGCGGCCAGTCCTCCAGCAGCCCGGCGGCCGACTGCTCACCGCTCGGCACCAGGTCCGGCTTCACACCGAACTCCACCAGCGCCGCCGCCGTCTGCTCGCCCACCGCGGCGACCTTGATGCCCGCGAAGGCACGCGCGTCGAGCCCGTACTCCTCGAACTTCTCCCGCACCGCCTTGACGGCGTTCACCGAGGTGAAGGCGATCCACTCGTAGCGGCCCGTCACCAGGCCCTTGACCGCCCGCTCCATCTGCTGCGGGGTGCGCGGCGGCTCCACCGCGATGGTCGGCACCTCGTGCGGCACCGCACCGTACGAACGCAGCTGGTCGGAGAGCGAAGCGGCCTGCTCCTTCGTACGCGGTACGAGGACCCGCCAGCCGAACAGCGGCTTCGACTCGAACCAGGCCAGCTCCTCGCGCCGCGCCGCGGCACCCTGCTCACCGACCACGGCTATGACCGGCCGCGAACCCTCGGGCGAGGGGAGCACCTTGCCCTGCTTGAACACCTGGGCGATCGTGCCCAGCGTCGCGCTCCAGGTCCGCTGCCGGGTCGTCGTACCGCCCACGGTCACCGTCAGCGGCGTCTCCGGCTTGCGGCCGGCCGCCACCAGCTCGGCGGCCGCGCCGGCAACCGTCTCCAGCGTCGCGGACACCACGACACCGCAGTCGCTCGTGCCGACCTCGCTCCAGCAGCGCGCCGAGGCGTGCCGGGCGTCCACGAACCGCACGTCCGCGCCCTGCTCCCCGCGCAGCGGAACACCCGCGTACGCGGGCACGCCGACGGCGGTCGCCACACCGGGCACCACCTCGAACGGGATCCCCTGGTGGGCGCAGGCGAGCATCTCCTCGGCCGCGTTCCCCTCCAGTCCGGGGTCGCCCGTCACCGCACGGACGACCCGCCTGCCGGAGCGCGCGGCCTCCATGACAAGATTGGCAACGTCCGCGGCGGTCGACGGAGTACGGATCGCCGGGACACCGGCGGCGACTGACATCTCGTCAGCGACCGTCAGCTGCGGCGTGTCGACGCCCGCCCGCGCATGGGTCCGTACGACCTCTAGCACCTCGGGCTCCGCGATCAGTACGTCCGCGGCAGCGAGCGCCTCCACGGCGCGCAGCGTCAGCAGACCCGGGTCGCCCGGACCCGCACCGAGGAAGGTGACGAGCCCGGGGGCGGCTACGCCCGCGAAGGGGGAGGTGGTGGGGCTTGAGGGGTTCAAAGGGATCGCTCCCCCATCAGACCGGCCGCGCCCTTGGCCAGCATCTCGTCCGCGAGTTCGCGGCCGAGCGCCATGGCCTCGTCGTACGACTGGGGCACGGGACCGGTGGTGGACAGCTGCACCAGCGTCGAACCGTCGAGGGTCCCGACGACACCACGCAGGCGCATTTCATTGACAATCTGCCCGTCGGCCAGAAGGTCGGCGAGCGCGCCCACGGGTGCGCTGCACCCGGCCTCCAGGGCGGCGAGGAGCGCACGCTCCGCGGTCACGGCGGCCCGCGTGTGCGGGTCGTCGAGCCGGCCGAGCGCGGAGATGAGGTCCGCGTCGGAGGCGAGGCACTCCACGGCCAGGGCACCCTGGCCGGGCGCGGGCAGGACGTTGTCGACCGACAGCAGGTCGGTCGCCTCGTCGGCCCGCCCGATCCGGTTCAGGCCGGCCGCGGCCAGCACGACCGCGTCGAGCTCGCCGGAGCGCACGAAACCGATCCGGGTGTCGACGTTGCCGCGGATCGCGACGGTCTCGACGGACTTGCCCAGGCTGCGGGCGTACGCGTTCAGCTGCGCCATGCGGCGCGGCGAACCGGTACCCACGCGGGCCCCGTCGGGCAGCTGCTCGAAGGTCAGGCCGTCGCGGGCCACCAGCGCGTCGCGCGGGTCCTCGCGCTTCGGCATGGCCGCGATGACCAGCTCGTCGGGCTGCGCCGTCGGCAGGTCCTTCAGCGAGTGCACGGCGAAGTCGACCTCGCCGCGCACCAGCGCGTCGCGCAGCGCCGTGACGAACACGCCGGTGCCGCCGATCTGCGCGAGGTTCTCGCGGGACACGTCACCGTAGGTCGTGATCTCCACGAGCTCGACGGGCCGGCCGGTGATCGCCCGTACCGCCTCGGCGACGTGCCCGGACTGGGACATGGCCAGCTTGCTGCGCCGCGTGCCGAGCCTGAGGGGCTGGTCGGGACGTGTGTTCATGATGCCCGTCCTGGGTCGTCGTTCTTCGGATCGGCCGCGTCCGCCCGGCTGACGGATGCCACCGTCTGAGGGTCGAGGTCGAAGAGTTCACGCAGCGCCTCCGCGTACCCGGCGCCGCCGGGCTCGCTCGCGAGCTGCTTGACGCGCACGGTCGGCGCGTGGAGGAGTTTGTCGACGACGCGGCGCACGGTCTGGGTGACCTCCGCGCGCTGCCGCTCGTCGAGATCCGGTACCCGCCCGTCGAGCCGTGCCACCTCCATGGCGACGACCTCGGCGGCCATCGCCCGCAGGGCGACGACGGTGGGCGTGATGTGCGCGGCCCGCTGCGCGGCGCCGAACGCGGCCACTTCCCCGGCCACGATCCCGCGCACGGCGTCGACGTCGGCGGCCATCGGCGCGTCCGCGGACGCCTCCGCGAGGCTCTCGATGTCGACGAGCCGCACGCCGGGCAGCCGGTGCACGGCGGCGTCGATGTCCCGGGGCATGGCCAGGTCCAGCAGCGCCAGCCGTACGGGAACGGCCCCGTCGGCCAGCGCCCGGGCCGCCCGGCGCGGCTGCCGCTGCGCGGCGGCCTCACCCTGATCGGCCCAGGCCCCGTGCAGTTCGAGCGACCCGGCGTCGACCCCGGCCAGCGCGGAGCGGCCGCCGCCGGCGGGCAGGGACCCGTCAGCCGGCGCGTCGAGCCCGACGGGACACCCGTCGCCCTCGACGGGCGCGGGCGCGGTGATCGTCCGCACGGCCCCCGCGTCGGCGATCCGCCGCCCGCTCTGCGCGGCAGCGGCAAGCCGGGCGACGACCTCGGCGTCAACGACGCCGTCGGCCACCGTCTGGGGCACGACTGCCGCGGCCACGGCCCCGGCACCCGCAGGGACGAGGCCCTCGGCCAGCGCCGGCCCGGAGGCCTGGGGCGCAGCCCCGCTATCCAGCCCCGCCGGCGTTTGAGGCGCGGGCGTCTGGGGGCGGAGCCTCCAGGAAGCGGGGTCCGGGGCGGAGCCTCGGGGAACGGTGGAAGTGGGGGTCCCCCCGGACGGAGTCTGGGGGAGGGTGGGGGACAGCCCAGCAGGGCTTTTTATGAGAAGCGAGGGCCGCCGTAACGTCGTCCCCGGTCAGCACCAGCCCGGTGGCCCCGGTACAGGACACGACCACGTCCACCCGCGCGAGCTCCCCCGCGACGGCGGACATCGGAACCGCCCGCGCGGCGACACCAGTGCCCGAGGCAACCAAAATCTCCGCAAGACGCTCCGCCCGCTCCGCGGTCCGGTTCGCCACGACCACCTCGGCGACACCCACCCGCGCGAGCGTCGCCGCCGCCAGCGAGGACATCGACCCGGCGCCGATCACCAGCGCCCGCTTCCCGGCGGCCCACTCCCCCACCGGCTGGTGCACCGCGAGCTGCTCCAGACCGAAGGTCACCAGTGACTGCCCGGCCCGGTCGATCCCGGTCTCCGAGTGCGCCCGCTTGCCGACCCGCAGCGCCTGCTGGAAGAGGTCGTTGATCAGCCGGCCCGCCGTGTGGAGCTCCTGCCCCAGCGCCAGCGCGTCCTTGATCTGGCCGAGGATCTGGCCCTCGCCGACGACCATCGAGTCCAGCCCGCACGCCACCGAGAACAGGTGGTGCACCGCCCGGTCCTCGTAGTGCACGTACAGGTAGGGGGTGAGCTCCTCCAGCGCGACCCCGCTGTGCTGGGCCAGCAGCGTGGACAGCTCGGCGACGCCCGCGTGGAACTTCTCCACGTCGGCGTAGAGCTCGATGCGGTTGCACGTGGCCAGCACGGTCGCCTCGGCCGCCGGCTCGGCGGCCAGGGTGTCGTGCAGCAGCTTGACCTTGGCGTCGGCGGACAGCGAGGCCCGCTCCAGCACGCTCACCGGCGCGCTGCGGTGGCTCAGGCCTACGACGAGCAGACTCATGCCGGCATCACCGCCGGCACGTCACCCTCGGGACCGGCCTTGCGCGCGGCGGCGGCCGCGGCGGCCCGTCCGGCCGGCGGCTCGACGGCGGCGACGGGCGCGGCGCCCGCGGCGGCGTCCCCGCCGGGCTCGGTGTCGGCGTCCACGTCCGCGCCGGCGCCGCCGGAGCCCTCGCCGGCCTTGCGCTGCTCGTGGAACGCCAGGATCTGGAGCTCGATGGACAGGTCGACCTTGCGCACGTCCACGCCCTCGGGCACGGACAGCACGGTCGGCGCGAAGTTCAGGATGGAGGTCACACCGGCGGCGATCAGCCGCTCGCTGACCTGCTGGGCCGCGCCCGCGGGCGTGGCGATGACGCCGATGGAGACGCCGTTCTCCTCGATGATCTTCTCCAGATCATCGGTGTGCTGCACGGGCATGCCGGCCACCGGCTTGCCGGCCATGGCCGGGTCGGCGTCGATCAGCGCGGCCACGCGGAAGCCGCGCGACGCGAAACCGCCGTAGTTGGCCAGGGCGGCGCCGAGGTTGCCGATGCCGACGATGACGACCGGCCAGTCCTGGGTGAGGCCGAGCTCGCGGGAGATCTGGTAGACGAGGTACTCGACGTCGTAGCCGACGCCGCGCGTGCCGTAGGAGCCGAGGTAGGAGAAGTCCTTGCGCAGCTTCGCGGAGTTGACTCCGGCGGCGGCCGCGAGCTCCTCGGAGGACACCGTGGGCACCGATCGCTCGGAGAGCGCGGTGAGTGCGCGCAAGTACAGCGGAAGCCGGGCGACAGTGGCCTCGGGAATACCTCGGCTGCGGGTCGCCGGTCGGTGAGTTCGGCCAGTTGCCACGATGCTCCTGCGGGATGAGCGGGGCTGCAGGCGGCCTCTTGTCCCAGGACCGCCCCGTCGAATGCAGGCTATGTCTTTGTGAACGCGTGCACAAAGATTGTGTCCGCTTTGTCCGAGCAAAGTGACCGGGGTCACGCGGGCTGGGCAGGTGGGGCCCGGGCCGGGAACGGGCCGAACCCGTTCAAATCCCGAGGGGGGCAAAACGGTACACACTCCTCACCGATACGCCCCCGAGTACCCATAAATCGCCCACGATGGTAACGGGCGAAACGGTCAGGTTCCCAATGCCCGACGCAGCCGGTCAGGGTTCACCCTCCAGAAGGTGTGCTGTTCACCGTCGACCAGCACCACCGGGATCTGCTCCCAGTGCAGCCGGTAGAGCTCCTCGTCCTGCGAGATGTCCTTCTTCTCCCACTGTGCGCCCGTCTCGGCGCAGACCTTCTCGATCACTTCCTGGGCGTCGTCACAGAGGTGGCACCCGGGCTTCCCGATGAGCGTCACCATCCGCTCTTCGGGACGCTTCTTTTCCTTACGGCGCAGCAAAGGGCTCATGCCGCCATTGTCCCGCGCCTGCCCGGCATGCCCGAAGAGTTAACCGCTCCGTTTCCCGGCGGTTCGGGAACTCCCGAACACAATGGCTATGCTCGCGTCATGGCCGCTCTGGGATGGCTCACCCCCCGTAGGCGCTCCGCGACGGCGCGGAGCGTGCTGGCAGGCGAGGCCTCGGCCGAGGCCGCCCGCAAGACCGCGCAGGCCGGCGCGCCACACGCCCCCGACGAGGCGGCCGGCGCACCGGAGACCGCGCCTGCGCCCGCACCCGGGGAAGCCGCCGGGGCCGACGCCCCCGACACCGCGGCCGCCGCCGGAGCCGCGGAGCCGGAGCCCGCCGAGCCGGAGTTCCCGGTCCACGGCGACGACCTCGCCGCCGCCTTCTTCGACCTCGACAACACCGTCATGCAGGGCGCCGCGATCTTCCACTTCGGCCGCGGCCTCTACAAGCGCGAGTTCTTCCGCCGCCGCGAACTGGCCCGCTTCGCCTGGCAGCAGGCCTGGTTCCGGCTCGCCGGGGTCGAGGACCCCGAGCACATGCAGGACGCGCGCGACAGCGCCCTGTCCATCGTCAAGGGCCACAAGGTCTCCGAACTCATGGCCATCGGCGAGGAGATCTACGACGAGTACATGGCGGAGCGGATCTGGCCGGGCACCCGCGCCCTGGCCCAGGCCCACCTCGACGCCGGCCAGAAGGTGTGGCTGGTGACCGCCGCCCCCGTCGAGACGGCCACGATCATCGCCCGCCGGCTCGGCCTGACCGGCGCCCTGGGCACCGTCGCCGAGTCCGTGGACGGGGTCTACACCGGGCGCCTGGTCGGCGAGCCGCTGCACGGCCCCGCGAAGGCGGAGGCGGTGCGCGCGCTGGCCGCCGCCGAGGACCTCGACCTCGAACGCTGCGCCGCGTACAGCGATTCGCACAACGACATCCCGATGCTGTCCCTGGTCGGACATCCGTACGCGATCAATCCCGACACAAAACTGCGCAAGCATGCCCGGGCCAACGACTGGCGGCTGCGCGACTATCGGACCGGCCGCAAGGCCGTGAAGGTCGGCGTCCCGGCCGCCGCCGGAGTCGGCGCCCTCGCGGGCGGCGCGGCCGCCGCCGTCGCCCTCCACCGGCGCCGCAAGTAGCAACGCCGGGCCCCCGCCCTCCCGCGGGCCGCCCGGCGGTCATTCGCTCCCCTCTACCCGCTACCGTCGGCGCGGCACTCCGGCCTGCCCGATTCGGTCGCGAGCCACCGTGGTAGCGTTCCATTCGGTGCATCCAAGCGATCAGGAATCGATCACCAACCAGGCCTGAATATGCCCTGGACACGCAACAGAAGTGTCGGAACCGGTGATTTAGGCAACTGGGTGTAGCGCTGCCTGTACGAAGCGTTATTCTCCTCAAACGCATGCCACCGCCCATCCGTCCCCACGACGGGTGAACGGTCCCGCACTGCACGTGATGGAAGCTCTGCCTCTGGGAGTCCCGTGTACCCACCTGTCGGGGTTGACGCCTCGGGCCTGGCTACGCTGCGCGCGACGGTCCTCGACCACCTGCGCGGCTTCGTCCCCACCGCGTACGCCGTCCCCGCCTTCGCCGCCGCGGTCCCTGCCGGCCTCGGCCCGGCCGGCCCCTGCTACGCCCTGACGGACGGCGGGGCGACCGTGGGCAGACGCGGTCGCGCGGGCTCCGCCGCCGCGGCCGGCACCAGCACGCCCACCGCCCGCCGCCCCACGGCGGACAGCGACCAGGCCCGCATGATGGACCTGGTCGAACGCGCCCAGGCCGGCGAGGCGGAGGCCTTCGGCCGCCTCTACGACCAGTACAGCGACACGGTGTACCGCTACATCTACTACCGCGTCGGCGGCAAGGCGACCGCGGAGGATCTCACCAGCGAGACCTTCCTGCGCGCGCTGCGCCGCATCTCCACCTTCACCTGGCAGGGCCGCGACTTCGGCGCCTGGCTGGTGACCATCGCCCGGAACCTGGTGGCGGACCACTTCAAGTCCAGCCGCTTCCGGCTGGAGGTCACCACCGGCGAGATGCTCGACGCCAACGAGGTGGAGCGCAGCCCCGAGGACTCCGTCCTGGAGTCCCTCTCCAACGCGGCCCTGCTCGAAGCCGTGCGGAAACTGAACCCCCAGCAGCAGGAGTGCGTCACCTTGCGCTTCCTCCAGGGCCTCTCGGTCGCCGAGACCGCCCGGGTGATGGGCAAGAACGAAGGGGCCATCAAGACGCTCCAGTACCGGGCGGTCCGCACCCTGGCCCGCCTGCTGCCGGACGACGCCCGCTGACCCGCTCCCGCACACAAGACGACCCCACTACCGGTGACCCCTCGATGACGCTGTGGTCCGATCATCCTTCGTCCGTAACCCAAGTGCCGCGCCGCTCGTTGTGCGGAATGCAGGCTCCCTGTGGACAAGCCCTGCCCGAAGCCGCTCACCCGAAAGTGTGGATGTGCTCAAGGAAGGCAACCTTCCGGACACCTTGGGGAGTCGATCGTCATGACGAGAGGAGGTGCCGCCAGTGATCGCGAACGTGACTCCGCACCGGCGGGCGAACGCCTTCGCCCAGGCCCTGGAGGATCGGACCCCGTCCGCTCTTTCGGAACCGGACCCGGCGGCCGAGCAGTCCGAGGCACCTGCCGAATCCGCCGACCACGACCGGTTGTTGGCCCTGGCGAGCGTGCTCGGCGAAATGCCGCGCCCGGTGCTGGACCCCGAGGTCAAAGTGGTGCAACGAGCACAGCTCGTCGCCGCCATGGAGGCCATGGTGAAGGAGGAGAGGGCCGGGGGCGGTGCCGCCGCGGACCCTCTGGTGCCCGAGCAGCGGACCGGCCGCGGCGCCCACCGGGCGACCTCGCTCCGGAAATTGCGGCCCCGCTCCCGCTGGTCCAAGGGCATCGCAGCGGGGGGCCTCACCGTGGGTGTGGCCGCAGGGGCCTTCAGCGGAGTGGCCGCTGCCAGCACCGACGCCCTGCCCGGTGATCCCCTCTACCCGGTCAAGCTGGGTATGGAGGACCTCAAGCTGGGCATGGCCGACGACGGCGCGGACCGGGGCGAGGTCTACCTCGACCGGGCCTCGAACCGCCTGTCGGAAGCGCGCCGGCTGATGGAACGCGGCCGCTCCGGACCTCTGGACCACGAGGTCCTCGGCGAGATCCGGCGGGCCCTGGCAGGCATGCAGCACGACGCTGCCGAGGGCCACCGGCTGCTCCAGGCGGCCTACAAGCGGGACGGCTCGCTCGGGCCGATCCAGACCCTGTCCTCGTTCTCCAACTCCCACCGCGACGCGTGGGGGCGGCTCCGGTCCAACCTGCCGCCGCAGCTGATGGACGTGGGCGACCAGGTGACCTCGGTCTTCCAGGCCATAGACGACGAGGTGGCGCC
>NZ_GG657750.1:3468751-3476175 GCF_000158895.1 Streptomyces sp. C
CCCGGGCGCTCCGGCGCGGGATCCGACAAGGACCACCCAGCCCCGCCGACGTTCGAGCCGCGCGGTCCGGGGCGGAGCCCCGGGGACGGCAACACCCAGCCCCGCCGGCGTTTGAGGCGCGGGGTCCGGGGCGGAGCCCCGGGGAACGGGCGAAGGGCGGGGCGGGGAGCAGCTCCGCGCAGCGGCACCCCCTGCCCGCCCCACCGGCCGTCAGAAGAAGACCGACCTCCGCTGCACCAGCAGCTTGTACAGCGCGTGCTGGATCTGCTCCCGGACCTGGTCCGTCAGGTTGAACATCAGCATCGGATCCTCCGCCGCCTCCGGCGCGTACCCGTCCGTCGGGATCGGCTCCCCGAACTGGATCGTCCACTTCGTCGGCAACGGCACCGCCCCCAACGGCCCCAGCCACGGGAACGTCGGCGTCACCGGGAAGTACGGCAACCCCAGCAGCCGCGCCAGCGTCTTCGCGTTGCCGATCATCGGGTAGATCTCCTCCGCCCCCACGATCGAGCACGGCACGATCGGCGTGCCCGCCCGCAGCGCCGTCGAGACGAAGCCGCCCCGACCGAACCGCTGGAGCTTGTACCGGTCCCCGAACGGCTTCCCTATCCCCTTGAAGCCCTCCGGCATCACCCCGACCAGCTCCCCGGCCTCCAGCAGCCGCTGCGCGTCCTCCGCGCACGCCAGCGTGTGCCCGGCCTTCCGCGCGAGCTCGTTCACCACCGGCAACATGAACACCAGGTCCGCCGCCAGCAGCCGCAGGTGCCGCTGCGCCGGGTGGTGGTCGTGGACGGCCACCTGGAGCATCAGGCCGTCCAGCGGGAGCGTCCCCGAGTGGTTCGCCACGATCAGCGCGCCGCCCTCCTTCGGGATGTTCTCGACGCCCCGCACCTCCACCCGGAAGTACTTCTCGAACAGCGGCCGCATCAAGGACATCAGGACCTGGTCCGTCAGCTCCTTGTCGTAGCCGAACTCGTCGACCTCGTACTCGCCCGTGATCCGCCGCCGCAGGAACGCCAGCCCGCCCGCGATCCGCCGGTCCCAGCCGCCCCCGCCGCCGCCCCGCACCGGGGCCTCCGCGGCCGGCTCAACCGGCTCCACCGGCTCCGGCCGGTCCGGGACCGCCCGCACCTTCCGGGCCGCACCGGCCCGCCGGCGCGGCCGGTCCTCGTCGAACGGGATGACCTTGGCGTCGGCCACTATCGCTCCACTCCCTCGGCAACCTCGTCAACCTCGTCAACGTCCAAAAGCTCCGCGACCCGCCCCACGGCCCGCGCCACCCGCTCCGGCGGCAGCAGCCCGCTCCCCCGGCTCCGCGCGAAGTCCGCGAAGGTCTCCGCGGTCGTGTACATCGGCCGGAAGCCCAGCGTCTCCCGCATCTGCGTGGTCTCCACGACCCGCCCGTGCGTCAGCAGCCGGATCTGCTCCGGCGAGAAGTCCGTCGCCCCCACCGCCCGCAGCGCCTGCCCCACCCACGTCACCGCCGGCAGCAGGAACGGCACCGCCGGCCGGCCCAGCCGCCGCGCGCACTGCGACAGCAGCAGCACCCCGTCACCCGCGATGTTGAACGTCCCGCTGTTCAGCGTGCCCCGCTGCGGCTCCCCCGCCGCCAGCCTCAGCACGTCCACCACGTCGTCCTCGTGGACGAACTGCAACCGCGGGTCGTACCCCAGCACCGTCGGCATCACCGGCATCGAGAAGTACTCCGCCAGCGCCGAGTCCGCGAACGGCCCCAGGATGTTCGCGAAGCGCAGCACGCACACCGCCACGTCCGGCCGCCGCCGCGCGAAGCCCCGTACGTACCCCTCGACCTCGGCGGCGTCCTTCGCGAAGCCGCCCGCCGGCAGCGACTTCGGCTGCGTGGTCTCCGTGAACACGGCCGGGTCCCGCGCCGTGCCCCCGTACACGCTGGTGCTCGACTTCACCACGAGCCGCCGTACCGTCGGGGACTTCTGGCAGGCCCCCAGGAGCTGCATCGTCCCGATGACGTTCGTCTCCTTGACGGTGCTGCGCCCGCCCGGCACCCCCGCCGCGGCGCCCCCGGTGACCGCGAGATGGACCACCGTGTCCACGGCGTGCTCCGCGAGCACCCGGGCGATGGCCGACTGTCTGATGTCCGTACGCACGAACTCGGCCGAGCCGAGCCGGTGCGGCGGGCTCACCGCGTCGACCGCGATGACCCTCTCCACCTCCGGGTCACGCTGGATGCGGCGCACGAAGCGGCCCCCCAGCTGCCGGGCTGCCCCGGTGACGAGCACGACCTTCCCCACGAGCTCAGCGCCTCCCTCGAAGAAGTACCCCCGGCTGCACCGCAGCCCCTCCACCAGGATGGTGGAGGGGCTGCGGAGAACACGTACAGCTGCCGTTTACTTCTTGTTACGGCGCTGGACGCGGGTGCGCTTGAGCAGCTTGCGGTGCTTCTTCTTAGCCATCCGCTTGCGCCGCTTCTTGATAACAGAGCCCACGACTACCCTCGCTCACTTCTCTTCACTGGTGCGGGGCGTCTGGGCCCACACGACCTACGTCGGCCTAGCCTACCCGCCCAAACTCGGAGCTTGTAATCCGAGCCCTCCGCAGGAGTTACCAAGCCTCGGCAGGAGGCCTGGATCTCAGGCCGACTCCACCCCCACGAAGGACTCCTGGAGGTACTCGTGGACCGCGTTCTCGGGGACCCGGAAGGACCGGCCCACCCGGATCGCGGGCAGATGACGGTTGTGCACCAGCCGGTACACCGTCATCTTCGACACTCGCATCACCGAGGCGACCTCCGCCACGGTCAGGAACTGAACCTCACTGAGAGGCCTCTCGCCAGCAGCCATGACACCCACCTGACCTTCCGCGCATGACGGGCACCGGCTTCCCCTCCGGTTACTCCTCGTCGTCGCACGCTCACTCCCCAGAGTAGGGGCGGGTGATACGAGTGGGGAAGAGGAGCTACGGCCACTCCTGACGCCCCGACAGGCCGGCCCGGTGCAGCACGTGCCGGATGAGCGGACCGTAGTAGTCCGAACGCACCCCGTCATCAAGCGGAACGGTCACCACCACCCGCCCCTCGGCCTCCCCGACGAACAGCGCCGGATCATCCGTATCGCCCAGCCCGATCGCCTCCACACCCAGCTGACCTGCACCGCAGACCCACCCGTGATCACCCACCACCAGTTCCGGCAACGGCCCCCCGGCCGCCGCCAGCGCCCCCAGCGCGACCCGAACCGGCAGCGGCGAATGGGAGTGTGCGCCGGTGGCACTCCCCGCGCCCCGCGCGCCGGACTCCCGCACCAGCGCGACCCCCCGTACGTAATCGATCCGGTGCGGCCGTACGCCGAACCGGGTCGCCATGTCGACATGCACCCCCTGCGCCGGAGTGAGGACAACACATCCCGCCGCCGACAGCGCCCCGGCCAAAGCGGCGTAGAAGGGCAGGAGCCGGTGCGGGTGCCCCGTCCCGAACAGCACCGGCGACCGCGCCCCCGCCGCCGCCCCCAGCCGCACCGCGAACGCCTCCAGCGCCGCCACCGTCCGCTCCGGATCGATCACGTCCGGCCCGCTGACGTGCGCCGGATCCGCCGACACCCCGCACCTGGCCGCCATCAGCCCCAGCAGCTCACCCACACCCCACCGGCGCTCCGGCTCCAACCCCAGCAACACCCGCGGGTCCCCCGCCGCGAACAGCCGGTAGCTGCGCAGGCTCTCCTCCCGCGTCGTGGCGACGGGCCCGGCCAACCGGGCGGCCAGCAGATGCGCACGCAACGCGCCGGTGCTCAACACCCTCCGATGCTGCCGCACCGGACCTGCCGGTTCATCAATTCCTCCGAACCGCCCCACAGTTGGCGTAACCGCGCCAAGGGCTGACCCTGCGTCACACCAGCATCCCGCGCAACGGGAACACGGCCCTCCGCGTCGCCAGAACGGCCTGATCCGTACGGTCCGCCGGGTCGTAGCCGGCCTCCCAGTCCCGCCATTCCGGCGTCCGCCCGTCCGTCATCCGGGCCGGCCCGCCCTGCCGCGTCCGCGCGTACGCCTCGTCCCGCCACGACTGCGGCACCATCGCCGCCGGATCCACCGGCCGGTGCGCCGCGATCCCCACCAGGTGCGTCCACGACCGCGGTACGACGTCCACCACCGCGTACCCGCCGCCGCCCAGCGCCAGCCACCGCCCGCCCGCGTACTCGTGCGCCAGCGCGTGGCACGCCTCCTGCACCGCCCGCTGCGCGTCCAGCGACACCGCCAGGTGGGCGAGGGGGTCCTCGAAGTGGGTGTCCGCCCCGTGCTGCGTCACGAGCACCTGCGGCCGGAAGTCCGCCAGCAGCTCCGGCACCGTCGCGTGGAAGGCCCGCAGCCACCCCTCGTCGCCGGTCCCCGCCGGCAGCGCCACGTTCACCGCGCTCCCCTCGGCCGCCGGACCGCCCGTCTCCTCCGGCCAGCCCGTCTGCGGGAACAGCGTCCGCGGGTGCTCGTGCAGCGACACCGTCAGCACCCGGGGATCGTCCCAGAACGCCGCCTGCACCCCGTCCCCGTGGTGCACGTCCACGTCCACGTACGCGACCCGCTCCGCGCCCAGCTCCAGCAGCCGGGCGATGGCCACCGCCGCGTCGTTGTACACGCAGAACCCGGCCGCCCCGCCCGGCATCGCGTGGTGCAGCCCGCCCGCGAAGTTCACCGCGTGCCCGGCCTCCCCCCGCCACAAGGCCTCCGCCGCCGCCACCGACTGCCCGGCGATCAGCGCGGACGCCTCGTGGATCCCGCGGAACGCCGGATCGTCGAGGGTCCCCAGCCCGTACGAACCGTCCGCCAGCCCGGGATCCGCCGACACCTCCCGCACCGCGGCCACGTAGTCCTCCCGGTGCACCAGCCTCAGCGTCGAGTCCCCGGCCGCCGGGGCCGCCCGCACCTCCATCGCCCGGTCCAGCCCGAAGGCACGCACCAGGCCCATGGTCAGCGCCAGGCGCACCGGATCCATCGGATGGCTCGGTCCGAAGTCATACCCCGTTACCGCCTCGTCCCACATCAACAGCCCGGTCACCGGCTCGCCGCTCATGCCCGACACCGTATCGGGCCCCGCCGGCGCCGAAGGAACGGGCGTGGAACAACGTCACCAACACCAGCACCATCGGCACCACCATCGCGCCCCGGTAGCTCCAGGCGTCCCCGATCCCGCCCACAAGCGGCGAACCGATCAGGAAACCCACGTAGTTGAAGACGTTCAGCCGCGCCACCGCCGTGTCGGACGCACCCGGGCCGTACTTCTCAAAAGCCAGCCGCCCCGCCGCCGCGAAGGTCTGCGGCACGATCACGCACAGCCCGACCCCCAGCAGCGCGAAGCCGAGCATCCCCACCCAGGCCCCCGGCGCCACCGCCACCACCCCGAACCCGCAGGCCGCCACCACCGTCCCGGCCCGCACCACCGCGACCGCCCCGAACCGGCGCACGCCCAGGTCCCCGACCGCCCGCCCGGCCAGCGTCGTCACCATGTACACGTTGTACGGGACCGTCGCCAGCTGCTCCGAACTCCCCAGCACGTCCTGGAGGTACTTGGCACTCCAGTTCGCCACCGTCGAGTCCCCGATGTACGCGCAGGCCATCACCAGGCACAGCGGCAGCAGCAGCTTCCCCCCGCCCGCGGGCCACCCCTGCTCCGCCTTCCCGCCCCCGGCCGCTGCGTCCACGTAGAACCGGCTCCCGAAGAACGCCAGCGGCAGCAGCACCGCCACGGCCGGCAGGTAGCCCGAGAACAGCGACAGTTGCCAGTGCGCCCCCGCCCAGGCCGCCGACGCCCCCAGGATCCCGCCGAGACTGTACGAGGCGTGGAACCCCAGCATGATGGAGCGCCCGTACGCCCGCTGCAGGCTCACCCCGAGCATGTTCATCGAGGCGTCCAGCGCCCCCACCGCCAGCCCGAACACCCCCAGGGCCACCGCCACCTGCCACATCCCGCTGCCGGCCCCCACCCCGAGCAGGGCCAGCAGCACGACGGGCTGGGCCCACCGCAGCACGACGCCGGGCGGGACGCGCTTCACCAGGTGCTCGGTCGCGACGCTGGAGACCCCGGCGAGGACCGGCACGGCGGCGAGGAACGCGGGCAGCAGCCCGTCGGATATCCCGTACCGGTCCTGAATGGCCGGGATCCGCGTCACGAGCAGGGCGAAGGCCACGCCCTGCACGAAGAAGCTGAACCCGAGCGCCCCGCGCCCACGGCGAAGCCGTACGTCAACCGTCATGGCGGCACAGCGTAGGGCCCCCGGCTACCCGTGGGTAGAGAGATCACACAACCGATCAGCCGCCCAGTCCGAGCAGGGCGGACAGCTCCTTCATCTCCCCGAAGCAGGCGGTGGCCCCGGCGAGCCGTTCGGCGGGCACCATCGAGGTGAAGCCGAGGACGTCCATCCCGGCGGCCCGTGCGGCCTCCACCCCGAGGGGGCTGTCCTCGATCACCACGCACCGCGAGGGGTGGACGCCCATCATGTCGGCGGCGTGCAGGAACAGGTCCGGCGCGGGCTTGCCCTTCCCGACCTCCTCCGCGCTGAAGATCCACTCCTCCTCGAACCACTCGTCCATCCCGGACGCCCGGTGCCCGACCCGGATCCGCTCGTGGCTGGAGGACGAGGCCACGCAGTAGGGCATGCCGGTCGCGGACAGCTCCCCGAGGACGTCGGTCACTCCGGGGACGGGCCGCAGTTCCCGCTCGAAGGCGGCGAAGAGGCGCTCGTTGAGGATCCGCTCGAAGTCCGCCGGCAGCCGCTGCCCGGTCCGCTCCTGGACGAGGTCGTGCACCCGGTGCACGGCGGACCCCATGTAGTCCCGCAGGGACTCCTCGTACGTGGTGGGGTGCCCGAGCTCCGTCAGGTACTCGGAGAGGATCGTGTTGGCGACCGGCTCGCTGTCCACGAGGACGCCGTCGTTGTCGAAGATGACCAGCTCATAGCCCATCGGCCCACCATACGAGCAGTCAGCTCAGGTTGACGGCAACCCCGTGCCGGTAAACGGCTGAACGCCCCCGAACGGGCCCCGCGGGCCCTGCCGGCCCGTAAACGCAGAAAAGCCCCGCACCAGAAGGTGCGGGGCTTTCCCACAAAGATTGTTCGGCGGCGTCCTACTCTCCCACAGGGTCCCCCCTGCAGTACCATCGGCGCTGAAAGGCTTAGCTTCCGGGTTCGGAATGTAACCGGGCGTTTCCCTAACGCTATGACCACCGAAACACTATGAAGTTGAACTCCAGCCGGCAAGGCGAGTTCGTTACTTCAGAACTAACACAGTGGACGCGAGCAACTGAGGACAAGCCCTCGGCCTATTAGTACCAGTCAGCTCCACCCGTTACCGGGCTTCCACATCTGGCCTATCAACCCAGTCGTCTACTGGGAGCCTTTACCCTCTCAAGGAGGTGGGAATACTCATCTTGAAGCAGGCTTCCCGCTTAGATGCTTTCAGCG
>NZ_GG657750.1:3476975-3478314 GCF_000158895.1 Streptomyces sp. C
ACAAAAACCTTAGGATGGTTATAGTTACCCCGCCGTTTACTGGCGCTTAAGTTCTCAGCTTCGCAACCCCGAAAGGTCACTAACCGGTCCCCTTAACGTTCCAGCACCGGGCAGGCGTCAGTCCGTATACATCGCCTTACGGCTTCGCACGGACCTGTGTTTTTAGTAAACAGTCGCTTCTCGCTGGTCTCTGCGGCCACCCCCAGCTCAGAGAGCAAGTCTCATCACCAGGAAT
This sequence comes from Streptomyces sp. C, assembly GCF_000158895.1. Classification (NCBI taxonomy): domain Bacteria; kingdom Bacillati; phylum Actinomycetota; class Actinomycetes; order Kitasatosporales; family Streptomycetaceae; genus Streptomyces; species Streptomyces sp. C. The sequence continues at coordinate 3,477,211 of NZ_GG657750.1, forward strand.
GGCCCCCCTTCTCCCGAAGTTACGGGGGCATTTTGCCGAGTTCCTTAACCATAGTTCACCCGAACGCCTCGGTATTCTCTACCTGACCACCTGAGTCGGTTTAGGGTACGGGCCGCCATGAAACTCGCTAGAGGCTTTTCTCGACAGCATAGGATCATCCACTTCACCACAATCGGCTCGGCATCAGGTCTCAGCCTTAACGTGTGACGGATTTGCCTACCACACGGCCTACACCCTTACCCCGGGACAACCACCGCCCGGGCTGGACTACCTTCCTGCGTCACCCCATCGCTTACCTACTACCACCTTGGATCGCCGGCTCCACCACTTTCCTTTCCCCGAAGGGTCCGGAACGGCTTCACGGGCTTAGCATCAGAGGATTCGATATTGGGCGTTTCAAAGCGGGTACCGGAATATCAACCGGTTGTCCATCGACTACGCCTGTCGGCCTCGCCTTAGGTCCCGACTTACCCTGGGCAGATCAGCTTGACCCAGGAACCCTTAGTCAATCGGCGCACACGTTTCTCACGTGTGTATCGCTACTCATGCCTGCATTCTCACTCGTGAACCGTCCACAACTAGCTTCCGCTGCTGCTTCACCCGGCACACGACGCTCCCCTACCCATCACAGCGGGCGTTGGCCCTATTGCTGCAATGACACGACTTCGGCGGTACGCTTGAGCCCCGCTACATTGTCGGCGCGGAATCACTTGACCAGTGAGCTATTACGCACTCTTTCAAGGGTGGCTGCTTCTAAGCCAACCTCCTGGTTGTCTCTGCGACTCCACATCCTTTCCCACTTAGCGTACGCTTAGGGGCCTTAGTCGATGCTCTGGGCTGTTTCCCTCTCGACCATGGAGCTTATCCCCCACAGTCTCACTGCCGTGCTCTCACTTACCGGCATTCGGAGTTTGGCTAAGGTCAGTAACCCGGTAGGGCCCATCGCCTATCCAGTGCTCTACCTCCGGCAAGAAACACACGACGCTGCACCTAAATGCATTTCGGGGAGAACCAGCTATCACGGAGTTTGATTGGCCTTTCACCCCTAACCACAGGTCATCCCCCAGGTTTTCAACCCTGGTGGGTTCGGTCCTCCACGAAGTC
>NZ_GG657750.1:3480560-3495569 GCF_000158895.1 Streptomyces sp. C
TAGGAGTCTGGGCCGTGTCTCAGTCCCAGTGTGGCCGGTGAACACAGGCCGGCTACCCGTCGTCGCCTTGGTGGGCCATTACCCCACCAACAAGCTGATAGGCCGCGGGCTCATCCTTCACCGCCGGAGCTTTCAACTCCCGCCCATGCAGGCAGGAGTATTATCCGGTATTAGACCCCGTTTCCAGGGCTTGTCCCAGAGTGAAGGGCAGATTGCCCACGTGTTACTCACCCGTTCGCCACTAATCCACCCCGAAGGGCTTCATCGTTCGACTTGCATGTGTTAAGCACGCCGCCAGCGTTCGTCCTGAGCCAGGATCAAACTCTCCATGAATGTTTACCGGTAATCCGGTGCACACGCACGAAAGAGCGGGCCAGTCTTGGTCGGAATATGACCGACTGACCACAACGTCCTCGCTGTGTTGTTGCCTGCCAGCGCCCGAAGGCCCGACAGGTCTTTTTCAAAGGAACCTCATCCACCGGAGTGGACGGGGTATCAACTTCTGGCGTTGATTTTTGGCACGCTGTTGAGTTCTCAAGGAACGGACGCTTCCTTCGTACTCACCCTCTCGGGCTTTCCTCCGGGCTTTCGTTCTTGCGATTCAGACTCTATCAGAGTCTTTCTCGCTTGCTTTCCAGGTCCTGCGCTTTCGCACTTTCCCTTTCCGGCGGTTCCGACTCTATCAGATCCTTTCGGGCCTGACCCCCAGTCAGCGGGGTTTGCCTTTCGGGCTGTTGGGCCCTTCCGGCGAGTGAGACAGTAGCGGATTCCCTGCCCCCGAAGCCAATCGGCGGCTGCGTCCTGGAACGCGGATTCCTCATTCGCAAATACGCATGAAAACGAGACGACGGAGTGCGTCGTTCGTTCGAATGTCGTAGTGCGGGATGGCTGTCCGGGGACCGACCGGGGTCGGCGCTCACGTCGGACAACTCGAAGAACCTTACGGACCGGGCACATCTGTGTCAACCCCCCGCTGACCGGCGTGCGACTGGCCGGAAAAGCTCACGTGCTCCTCACGGCCCCGGGTCTACGCTGGGCCCCATGACTACGCACGTGCTCACGCTCAGCCTTCGCTGGTGGGCCGCCTGACGGCGGCCGACCCCCAACGCGAGCACGCACGCGCTCACGGCCGCCGCTACGGCGGCCGTTTCTGTTTCTCCCCCTCGGGAGTGGCTCGGTCGCCGGCGCGGTGGCCACGGCACCACACCACCACTCACGCACTCACGCACTCAGAGGGAGAGCAGCAGACATGACGAGGATCTTCAGCGGGATCACGCCGTCCGGGCACCTGACGCTGGGCAACTACCTGGGGGCCCTGCGGCAGTGGGTCGCGGCCGAGCACGCGCCGTCCGACGCGCTGTTCTGCGTCGTGGACCTGCACGCGCTCACCACGGAGCACGATCCCGCGCGGGTGCGGCGCCTCACCCGGCAGGCCGCGACGCTGTTCCTCGCGGCCGGCCTGGATCCGCGGCGGTGCACCCTCTTCGTGCAGAGCCACGTCGCCGAGCACACCCGGCTCTCCTACCTGCTGGAGTGCACCGCCGCCGACGGGGAGCTGCGGCGGATGATCCAGTACCGGGAGAAGGCGGCGAAGGCGGAGGCCGCCGGGAACGGCGTCCGGCTGTCGTTGCTGACGTATCCGGTGCTGATGGCCGCGGACATCCTCGCGTACGCGGCCGAGGAGGTGCCCGTCGGTGAGGACCAGCGGCAGCACGTGGAACTGACCCGGGACCTGGCGGTGCGGTTCAACCAGCGGTACGGGCAGACGTTCACCGTGCCGAAGGTGACGCTGCCGGCCGTGGGTGCGCGGGTCATGGACCTCCAGGACCCGACGTCGAAGATGGGGAAGTCCAGCGAGAGCGGCGCCGGGATCGTCTATCTCCTCGACGAGCCGACGGTGATCACCAAGAAGGTGATGCGTGCGGTGACCGACAGCGGGGACGGCGGGGTGGTCTACGACCGGGCGGCGCGGCCCGGGGTGGCGAACCTGCTGGACATCCTCGCGGCCTGTACGGGCGGGGAGCCGGAGAAGCTGGCCGAGGAGTACGAGCAGTACGGGCCGCTGAAGCGGGACGTCGCCGAGGCCGTGGTGGAGCTGCTGCGGCCGATGCGGGAGCGGCACGCCGGGCTGGCGGCCGATCCGGGCGAGGTGGAACGGGTGCTGCGCGAGGGGGCGGGGCGGGCGCGGGACATCGCGCGGCCGGTGGTCGACCGGGCGTACGAGGCCATCGGCCTGCTGGCTCCGTGAAGGGGTGAAGGGGTGAAGGAGGGGGAGGGGCGGCCGGCTCCTCCCCCCTCCTTGCGTCGTCATCGTCAGCTGTTGCCGGTGGCGAGTTCTCGGCTGCGGTCACGGGCCGCTTCGAGGGCGGCGATCAGGGCCGCGCGTACTCCGTGCTTCTCCAGCTCGACGATGGCGTTGATCGTCGTACCGGCCGGGGAGGTGACGGCCTCGCGGAGCTTGACGGGGTGCTCGCCGCTGTCGCGGAGCATGACGGCGGCGCCGATGGCGGCCTGGACGATCAGGTCGTGGGCCTGGGCGCGCGGCAGCCCGAGGAGGATGCCGGCGTCGGTCATGGCCTCGACGAGGAAGTAGAAGTAGGCGGGGCCGGAGCCGGAGAGGGCGGTGGCGGCGTCCTGCTGGGACTCGGGGACGCGGAGGGTCTTGCCGACGCCGCCGAAGATCTCCTCGGCGTGCTGGAGGTGGGCGGCGGTGGCGTGGCTGCCGGCGGAGATGACGGACATGGCCTCGTCGACGAGGGCCGGGGTGTTCGTCATGACGCGGACGACGGGGGTGCCGGGGGCGAGCCGCTCCTCGAAGAAGGCGGTGGGGATGCCGGCGGCGCCGCTGATGACCAGGCGGTCGGCGGGGACGTGCGGGGCGAGCTCTTCGAGGAGCTTGCCCATGTCCTGCGGCTTGACGGTGAGGATGAGGGTGTCGGCGCGCTTGGCGGCTTCGGCGTTGCTGACGGCCTTGACGCCGTAGCGGGTGCGCAGTTCCTCGGCGCGCTCGGGGCGGCGTGCGGTGACGAGCAGTTTGGCGGCCGGCCAGCCGCCGCGGATCATCCCGCTGAGGAGGGCCTCGCCGATCTTGCCGGTACCGAGGACTGCGACTGTCTGGGTCATGCCCGATTCACCTCGCCGAACGAACCTTCAGGACGTACGCCCTCATCCTTGCACCCGTCCGCGCCGTGGCGAGGGGGTGTCCGCTCCGTGGTCAGGGCGTGCGGCGGCGCAGGGTGGCGGCGCCGAGCGCGAGGACGAGCAGCGCGCAGGCGGCGACGACGACGGCGTCGCGTACGAAGTCGGCGGTCATGTCGGTATGGGTGAGGACCTGGGTCATGCCGTCGACGGCGTAGGACATCGGCAGGACGTCGGAGAGGCCGTCGAGCAGGGGCTGCATGGTGTCGCGGGGTGCGAACAGGCCGCACAGGAGCAGCTGCGGGAAGATCACGGCCGGCATGAACTGGACGGCCTGGAACTCGGAGGCGGCGAAGGCGGAGACGAAGAGGCCGAGGGCGGTGCCGAGGAGGGCGTCGAGGAGGGCGACGAGCAGGAGCAGCCAGGGGGAGCCGGTGACGTCGAGGCCGAGGAGCCAGAGGGCGAGGCCGGTGGCGAGGAGGGACTGGACGACGGCGACGGCGCCGAAGGCGAGGGCGTAGCCGGCGATGAGGTCGGCCTTGCCGAGCGGCATGGCGAGGAGGCGTTCGAGGGTGCCGGAGGTGCGTTCGCGGAGGGTGGCGATCGAGGTCACGAGGAACATCGTGATGAGGGGGAAGATCCCGAGGAGGGACGCGCCGATGCCGTCGAAGGTGCGGGGGCTGCCGTCGAAGACGTAGCGCAGCAGGGTGAGCATCAGTACGGGGACCAGCAGCATCAGGGCGATGGAGCGCGGGTCGTGGCGGAGCTGGCGCAGGACGCGGGCGGCTGTGGCGAGGGTGCGGGCGCCGTTCATCGCTGGGTCTCCCGGGTGAGGTCTTCGGTTCGGGCGTTGGCGTTGGTGTAGGCGTTGGCGTTGGCCTCATCGACGAGGCGGAGGAAGCCTTCCTCGACGGTGGCGGTGCCGGTGCGGGTGCGGAGGGCTTCGGGGGTGTCCTGGGCGAGGATGCGGCCGTCGCGCATGAGGAGCAGGTCGTGGCAGCGCTCGGCCTCGTCCATGACGTGGGAGGAGACGAGGATCGTGGTGCCGCGGCGGGCGGTGAGGTCGTGGAAGAGGTTCCACAGGTCGCGGCGCAGGACGGGGTCGAGGCCGACGGTGGGTTCGTCGAGGACGAGCAGCTCGGGCGTGCCGAGGAGGGCGACGGCGAGGGAGACGCGGCTGCGCTGGCCGCCGGAGAGGTTGCCGGCGAGGGCGGTGGCGCGGGTGGTGAGGTCGACGTCGGTGATGGCCTGCTCGACGGCGGCGCGGCGGCGTTCGGCAGCGGCGCGGCCGGGGTCGAGGACGGCGGCGAAGTAGTCGAGGTTCTGCCGGACGGTGAGGTCGTCGTAGACGGAGGGCGCCTGGGTGACGTAGCCGATGCGGGAGCGGAGTGCGGGGTGGCCGGCGGGGCGGCCGAGGACGTCGAGGGTGCCGGTGACGTGGGCCTGGGTGCCGACGACGGCGCGCATGAGGGTGGACTTGCCGCAGCCGGAGGGGCCGAGGAGGCCGGTGATGCGGCCGCGGGGGACGTCGAAGCCGATGCCGTCGAGGACGGTGCGGGGGTGGCGGCCGGTGCCGCGGCGGACGGTGAGGTCGTGGGCGTGTACGGCGGGAGGGGGTTCCTCCGGCGGGTTATTCATCATGTGATGAATAATGCTCCCGGCTGTGCCGGGCGTCAATGAGCCGGGTGGTGTTCGACCGACGCGGTCCGGTCCCGGAAGCGGCCGGGCTACTTCTTGCGCTTGGGGCGGCGCGCGGCCGGGTTGCCCGTACGGGCGCTGCGGCGACGGCCGTATTCGGCCACGGCCTGCTCGTACTCGGTGCGGCGGAGCTTCTCGCCCGGGGCCTCGGACAGGCTGCGCAGGAAGTAGGCGATGAGCGAGCCGATGAACCCGATCGTCTTCAGGCCCTTGAGGGCGGCCTCGTCGGAGGACGGGCGCGGGCGGCGGCCGAAGGACTCCCAGGTCTTGGCGAAGGCGATGGCACTGGCGATCGCGAACAGCACGACGACGGAGATGCTGAGGAACGGGCCGACGTCGCCGATCTCCAGGCCCTCGTAGGCGAAGCGCAGCAGGTACGCGCCGGCGACGGCGGCGGCGAGCGAGCCGGCGGCCACGCCGGCGCGGCGCAGGGCGTAGCCGTTGCCGTGGTCCACCCAGGAGGTGCCGAAGAACCGGATCGGCTCGGGCTGCGGGCCGGGGGCCGACGCGGGCGGCGCGGCGGGGCTCTGGCTCTGGTCTCGCTGCTGGTCGTCGTCGCTCACGGTGCCGATTATCCCCCGGCGGGCGGGACCCGCCGGGGGTGTCTCACCTGGCAGAACGGTGATCTCGGCCGGGCTGGTCAGCCGCAGCGGCCCGCCACGTAACCGTCCGCGCCGGTGTGGACGTAGGCGTCGGAGACGAAGCGGCCGTTGCCGACGCAGTCCCACAGGTCCGTGGTGCCGTACGGGCCCGAGACCGTCGTACCGGGGCACTGGCAGCGGATCGTCACGTACCCGCCGACGGGTACGGCGTCGATGACGGCGTAGTTGGTGCCGGGGCCGCTGCGGATGTTGACCCGGTAGCCGGGCGCCGTCGGGTACGACTGGAAGCCCGCGTCGGCGGCCGCGAGGCCGTTCACCTGGCTGGAATCATTCTCGATGGACATGTGAATCTCCCCCCATGGGTTGCTGCGCTGCGCAACGCGCGCAGGGTAGCGAGCCCTTGGATGTTCCCACGGGCCATCGACTAGGCTCCGGCGGGGGTGGTGAGCGGTGCAGTCGCGGCGCGCGGACTACGCCGGGTTTCCGGAATACGCCGGTCAGTACCGGCTCCAATCCGTGCTCGGCTCCGGCGGCATGGGCGTCGTCCACCTGGCCGCCTCCAGCTCCGGGCTGAAACTCGCCGTCAAGGTCGTGCACGCCCAGCACGCGGTGGATCCGGAGTTCCGGGCCCGCTTCCGGCAGGAGGTCGCGGCCGCGCGGCGGGTGAGCGGCGCCTTCACCGCTCCCGTCGTCGATGCCGACCCGGATGCCGAGCGGCCCTGGATGGCCACCCTCTTCATCGACGCCCCCACCCTGTCGGAGCGGGTACGCGAACGCGTACTGGACCCCGTCGAGCTGACGCGGCTCGCCGCCGGGCTGGCGGAGGCCCTGCGGGACATCCACCGGGCCGGGGTGGTGCACCGGGACCTGAAACCGAGCAACGTGCTGATGGCCCCGGACGGGGTGCGCGTCATCGACTTCGGCATCTCGCGCCCGGCCGACAGCGACCTGCGCACGGAGACCGGGAAGCTGATCGGGACCCCGCCCTTCATGGCGCCCGAGCAGTTCCAGCGGCCGAGGGACGTGGGGACGGCCGCCGACGTGTTCGCGCTGGGCGCGGTGCTGGTGCACGCGGCGACCGGCCGCGGGCCCTTCGACTCCGACAGCCACTACCTCGTCGCGTACCAGGTCGTCCACGCCGAGCCCGACCTGACGGGGCTGCCGGCCCGCCTCGTGCCGATCGTGGCGCGATGCCTGGCGAAGGACCCGGCCGAGCGACCGACCGCCGAGGCGCTGATCGCGGAGATGCGCGCCGTGGCGTACCCGACGGGCGAGGACACCCAGGCGTTCGTACCGCACCCGCGCAGACCCCCGGCTGAGGAGCAGGTCACCCACCAGCGGGAGCGGATCGCGACGGACCCGCCGCTTCCACGCCGGCGGCGCAGGAAGACGCTGCTGGTGGCGGGACTGGCGGTGCTGCTCACGGCCGGGGCCGCCGGCGGCTACCTGCGCTGGGCGGACGGCGCCAGAACGGCGAAGCAGCCGGTCGCGCACGCTTCCGCGAAGCCGGGGAAGGCCTTCGCGCCCTGGTCCGCCTCGCCGGGCTCACCCCCGGTGTCCTGCTCGGCGGGGCCCGGCGGACTGTACTGCTCGGGGCGGGGCCTGGCCGCCGCCCGCCTCGACCTCGCGGACGGCTCGGCCCCCTGGACGGTCCGCGCGGACAATCCCGGCCGGGGCGTGGCGGCCAGCAGCCCACCCCTCCACTCGGGCGGGCTGGTCCTCGCGGTGGCGCCCGGCAGTGAACGGCTCCAGGCGCTGGATCCCGGCACGGGTGCGGAACGCTGGCAGCGGAAGCTGCCCGGCGGCACGCGCGTGGTGACGGCGGGCCCGTACGCGCTCACCGTGACCACGGACGGGACCGTCACCGCCCTCGACGGTGCGAGCGGCGCCCAGCGCTGGACGCAGAAGATCGGCGACGCCGGGTCGGTGTGGTGGGGTGGTCCGGGGGTGTCGGGCGCGCCCGTGCTCTACGTGGCGACCGCCGCGCGCGACGGCGCGTCGACGCAGCTCGCCGAGGTCGATCCGGCCGCCGGCGCAGTGCGCTGGCAGACGCGGGTCACCGGCAAGCTGCGGCCCGTCGGTGTGGCGCACGGCGCGGTGCACCTGCTGGACAGTGACGCGGGCGCCAAGACCAGCGGGATCGTGCGGGTGGACGCGGCGACCCGGGCCGTCCGCCGGGTCCAGCTGCCCGCACCGCTGTTCGACGCCGAGGCGACCGTGGGCCCCGACGGGACGGTCTACGCCTTCGGCGGCGGCGGCGCGCTCGTCGCGGTCAGCACGGAACGGGAGCTCTGGCGGCTGGAGACGGGGGCGGCGAGCGGCTCCGGTCCTGCGGTCTCGGACGGACAGGCGTACCTGATGACCGGGGACGGTCGGCTGCTGGCCGTCGACGCCGCCGGGCGGCTGACCGGTCAGACCAAGCCGCGGATGGCCTCGCAGGGCACCTTCAGCGCCACCATCCCCTCCCCCGTGGTCGCCGACGGCCGCGTCTACGCCTCCGCCCCCGACGGCACGGTGTTCGCCCTGGACGCGCGGAACCCCGCCGGGTGGTAGGCCACCTCGGCGGGGTTCACGGGATCCGGGAGGCTCAGCCCAGCTTCGACACGTCGCGGACCGCGCCCTTGTCGGCGCTGGTGGCCATCGCCGCGTAGGCGCGCAGGGCGGCCGAGACCGTGCGCTCGCGGTTCTTCGGCGCGTACACGCCGCCGAGCTCCGCGTGGCGGGCGGCCAGCTCCTCGTCGGAGACCAGCAGCTCGATCGACCGGTTCGGGATGTCGATGCGGATCCGGTCGCCGTCCCGGACGACGGCGATGTCGCCGCCCGAGGCCGCCTCCGGGGAGGCGTGGCCGATGGACAGGCCCGAGGTGCCGCCGGAGAACCGGCCGTCCGTGACCAGGGCGCAGACCTTGCCGAGGCCGCGGCCCTTGAGGAAGGACGTCGGGTAGAGCATCTCCTGCATGCCCGGGCCGCCGCGCGGGCCCTCGTAGCGGATGACGACGACGTCACCGGGCTGGACCTCCTTGCGGAGGATCTTCTCGACGGCCTCGTCCTGCGACTCGCAGACGACCGCCGGGCCCTCGAACGTCCAGATCGACTCGTCGACGCCGGCCGTCTTCACCACGCAGCCGTCGACGGCGAGGTTGCCGCGCAGGACGGCGAGGCCGCCGTCCTTGGAGTACGCGTGCTGCACGGAGCGGATGCAGCCGCCCTCGGCGTCGAGGTCGAGGCTCTCCCAGCGCTCGGACTGGGAGAAGGCCGTCGCGGAGCGCTTGCAGCCGGGGGCCGCGTGCCACAGCTCCATGGCCTCCGCGGACGCCGTGCCGGAGCGGGCGTCCCACTTCGCGAGCCAGTCGTCCAGGCCGTCGGAGTGGACGGTGCTGACGTCCTTGTTGAGGAGGCCGCCGCGGTGCAGCTCGCCGAGGATCGCGGGGATGCCGCCGGCGCGGTGCACGTCCTCCATGTAGTACGTGCCGCCCGGGGCGACGTTCGGGGCGACCTTGGCCAGGCAGGGCACGCGGCGCGAGACGGCGTCGATGTCCTTGAGGTCGTAGTCCAGGCCCGCCTCCTGCGCGGCGGCCAGGAGGTGCAGGATCGTGTTGGTCGAGCCGCCCATGGCGATGTCCAGGGCCATGGCGTTCTCGAAGGCCTCGCGGGAGGCGATGTTGCGCGGCAGGACCGACTCGTCGCCGCCCTCGTAGTAGCGCTTGGTGATCTCCACGACCGTGCGGCCGGCGTCCTCGTACAGGGCGCGGCGGGCGGTGTGCGTGGCGAGGACCGAGCCGTTGCCCGGGAGGGCCAGGCCGATGGCCTCGGCGAGGCAGTTCATCGAGTTGGCGGTGAACATGCCCGAACACGAACCGCAGGTGGGACAGGCGTTCTCCTCGATGCGCAGGACGTCCTCGTCCGAGACGTTCTCGTTGGAGGCGTCGACCATGGCGTCGATCAGGTCCAGCTTGCGGACGGTGCCGTCCACCAGGGTCGCCTGGCCGGCCTCCATCGGGCCGCCGGAGACGAAGACGACCGGGATGTTGAGGCGCAGCGCGGCCATCAGCATGCCGGGGGTGATCTTGTCGCAGTTGGAGATGCAGATCAGGGCGTCGGCGCAGTGCGCCTCGACCATGTACTCCACGCTGTCCGCGATCAGGTCGCGGGAGGGGAGCGAGTACAGCATGCCGGCGTGGCCCATGGCGATGCCGTCGTCGACCGCGATGGTGTTGAACTCGCGGGGGATCGCTCCGGCGGCGCGGATGGCGTCCGAGACGATGCGGCCGACGGGCGCCAGGTGGGTGTGGCCGGGGACGAACTCGGTGAAGGAGTTGGCGACCGCGATGATCGGCTTCCCGATGTCCTCGCTCGCTACGCCCGACGCGCGCATCAGCGCACGAGCGCCTGCCATGTTGCGGCCGTGGGTGACGGTGCGGGACCTCAGCTCGGGCATGCGGTTTCACTCCCCATGAGTGCGGCTGTACGGTCAGCCGCGACTGCGGATATGGCTCGGTTACGAGGCTACGCCCACCGCCCGCGATCCGGACGGTTCGTCCGGATGCCGGGACGGAGGGGTCACTCCTCGGTCACTCCTCGGGCACTCCCCGGGCACTCCTCCGTCAGGTAGCGCTGCAGCGTCGGAGCCACCAGGGCCACGATGTCCTCCTGGTCCGCGGACGCGAGCGGCTCGACCTGCACCACGTACCGCAGGATCGCGATCCCGACCATGTGCGAGGCGGCCAGCTCCGCCCGGAACGTCGGATCCGGGACGTCCAGATCGGCGGCGATCCGCTCCAGCAGACGGCGCAGCACCAGCGTGCGCAGCACCTTCGCGGCGGCCTCGTGCGTCAGCGCGGACCGGATCACGGCGAGCAGCGGCGCCCGGGTCACCGGGTTCTCCCACACCCCCAGGAAGTACCGGAGCAGCCGTTCCCCGATCCCGTCCGGGCCCTCCCCGAGGATGGCCGGAACCACCAGGGCGGGCTCCATGCTCACCTCGACGGCGGCGGCGAACAGGTCGTCCTTGCTGCCGAAGTAGTGGTGCACCAGCGCCGGGTCCACCCCGGCCACCTTGGCGATCCCGCGCACGGACGTCTTGTCGTAACCGCGCTCCGCGAACACCTCGCGGGCCGCCAGCCGGATCCGTTCCTGGGTGCCGGGGCCGTCGTCGGCCTCGTCCTGGCGCGGCCGGCCGGGACCCCGCCGCCGCTTCACGGGCTCGCTCACCGGCGCCCGGCCGGCTTGGCGAGGTGTGCCCGGGTGAAGGCCAGCGCCTCGGCGAGGTCGGCCTCACGCTCGGCGGAGGACATGGCGCGCCGCGTGTTGACCTCGATCACCACGTGCCCGTCGAAGGAACTCCGGGCCAGCCCCTCCAGCAGCTCGGCGCAGGGCTGCGTACCGCGCCCGGGGACGAGGTGCTCGTCCTTCGCCGACCCGTTGCCGTCGGCGAGGTGGACGTGCGCCAGCCGGTCGCCCATCCGGTCGATCATCGCGGTGGCGTCGGTCCGGGCGGTGGCGGTGTGGGACAGGTCGACGGTGAAGTGCCGGTAGTCGTCCTTCGTCACGTCCCACTCGGGCGCGTACGCGAGCATCTCGCGGTCCCGGTAGCGCCACGGGTACATGTTCTCGACGGCGAAGCGCACATCCGTCTCGTCCGCCATCCGCCAGATCCCGGAGACGAAGTCCCGCGCGTACTGCCGCTGCCAGCGGAACGGCGGATGCACGACGACGGTCGACGCCCCCAGCCGCTCGGCGGCGGCCTGCGCCCGCTGGAGCTTGGTCCACGGATCGGTGGACCACACCCGCTGGGTGATGAGCAGACAGGGCGCGTGCACGGCCAGGATCGGCACCTGATGGTGGTCCGACAGGCGGCGCAACGCGTCGACGTCCTGGCTCACCGGGTCCGTCCAGACCATGACCTCCACCCCGTCGTAGCCGAGACGGGCGGCGATCTCGAAGGCGGTCGCCGTGGACTCCGGGTACACGGAGGCGGTGGACAGGGCGACCTTCGGGGTCCGGCTGTTCGGGATACGGAGCGGATCTGCCACGGTGACAGATTACGGGGCCCCTCCCCGCCGATCCGCAAGCGGCAGCACTTTCGTCATACTTTTCGAATGAAAACCGGCGCCCCACCCAGGGCGCGGCACACGCCGGCCGTCGGCTGGCCGGCGGCCAGGCACGCGACACCACCGGGCACTTCGGCGCGGGCGGACTATCTCCCCCTCGACCCCCAGGGCCCGGGCGGCAGTTGCCCACCCGCCCCCTTGTCTGCGGGCCGGGACGTCGGGGAGCGGTGTTCCCCTGGGGCGGTCTCAGAGCCGGTTGGGGGCTTCCCGTCAGTCCCATCGTCCTTCCGGTTCGGGCCGGTCCCTCAAGGGCGCTCCTTCGTCGCGTCGCTACGCGATCGCCTTCGGCGACCCTTGACCGACCGACCCGAACCGGAAAGCCGAAAGACTGCCGGGAAACCCCCAAAGAAACGGGACGGACGATGCGAGAGGGACGGGTCCCTCAGCGATGAGACGAGGGGCCGGGGCTGGCCGGCCGGGCATCCGACCCCTCAAGAGTCGAGATCCGGAGCCTGTGCGCGACTACCCGCACGAGAGGGCGACCAGAGCGACCTGCGGAGCTCCCAGACGCGCCAGATCGCTACGCGCTCCTCAAATCTCAGCGTCCGACGACCGCCCTGGGCCGATACCCGCACCAAAAGACGCTCAGAGCAGCCGAGGATGCCCGGGGGGCGCGTCAGATCGCTACGCGCTCCTCTGATCTCGGCGGCACGCCGCCGTCTTGGGACGGTCATGAGCCCCCAGAAGACCCGCTCACACCCTTTGCCCATATATGGAGGGCTGGGATGGGGTCGGATGGTCGTCTGTCGGAGTCTGCGGGTGAAAAAGACACCCGCAGACTCCGACAAGCCGCCAAAGATCCTGCGGGAGGACCGAACTCGGCGCTCCTCGAAGCCCTTCATCCGCCCATTTCGCGGCCCATCCAGCCCCGGACGGCCTTCGGCCGCCGAGATCAGAGGAGCGCGTAGCGATCTACTGCGCCTGGGCGCTTCCCGGGCCGCCCTGTTCGACCTCTGGGTGCGGGTATCAGCCCAGGGCGGTCGCCGGGCGCCGAGAAGAGAGGAGCGCGTAGCGATCTGTCGCGCTTGGGTGGTCGGCGGGGGGCTCTGATCGAGCTTTCGTGCGGGCAGTCGCGCCCCTGGCCCCGAATCACGGATCTGGGGCCCGGATGCCCGGCGGGCCGGCGCCCGGCCCCTCGCTTCATCACTGAGCGACCCGCTCCTCCAACGTTGGACCGTGCCGTTTCTTTGGGGGTTTCCCGGAAGTCTTTCGGCTTTCCGGTTCGGGTCGGTCGGTCAAGGGTCGCCGAAGGCGATCACGCAGTGACGCGACGAAGGAGCGCCCTTGAGGGACCGGCCCGAACCGGAAGGACGATGGGACTGACGGGAAACCCCCAACCCTCCCTGAGACGGGGCAAGGGGACACCGCTCACCGACGTCCCGGCCGCAGACGGGGGCGGGTGGGCAGCCGCCGCCCGGCCCCTGGGGGTCGAGGGGGAGATAGCGGGCCCGCGCCGCAAACCGCGTACGCCCCCGCCCGCGCCGCAGGCTGCGTACCGGCGCCCCCTACGGCAGGTGGTCCAGTCTGCGGAGGATGACGCCCTCGCGGAGGGCCCAGGGGCAGATCTCCAGTTCGTCCACGCCGAAGAGGTCCATCGTCGCCTCCGCCACCAGCGCGCCCGCCAGGAGCTGGGCCGCGCGGCCTTCCGAGACGCCGGGGAGGGCGGCGCGTTCCGTCGTGGTCATCGCCGTCAGGCGGGGCACCCACTCCTCCAGGGACTTCCGCGTCAGCTCGCGCTGCACGTACAGGCCGTCGGCCTCGCGGGCCGCGCCGGCGATGCGGGCCAGCTGCTTGAAGGTCTTCGACGTCGCCACCACGTGGTCCGGCGCCCCGAAGCGGCTGAACTCGCCGACGGTGCGCGCGATCTGCGCCCGGACGTGCCGCCGCAGCGCCCGTACGTCCGCCGCGTCCGCCGGGTCGCCCGGGAGCCAGGCCGAGGTGAGGCGGCCCGCGCCCAGCGGCAGGGAGACGGCCGCGTCGGGGTCCTCGTCTATGCCGAACGCGATCTCCAGCGAGCCCCCGCCGATGTCGAGGACCAGCAGCTTCCCGGCCGACCAGCCGAACCACCGCCGGACCGCCAGGAAGGTCAGCCGGGCCTCGTCCTCGCCGCTGAGCACCGGCAGCTCGATGCCGGTCTCCTCCTTGACCCGGGCCAGGACCTCGTCGGCGTTCGGGGCCTCGCGCACCGCGCTGGTCGCGAACGGCAGCACGTCCTCGCAGCCCTTGTCCTCGGCCGCCTGCACCGCGCCAGCGATCGCCGAGACGAGGCGCTCCACGCCTTCCGGGCTGACCGCGCCGCGCTCGTCGAGCAGCTCGGCGAGCCGCAGCTGCACCTTGTGCGAGTGCGCGGGCTGCGGGCGCGCGCCGGGGTGCGCGTCCACCACCAGCAGATGGATCGTGTTCGAACCCACGTCAAGGACACCGAGTCTCATACGGGAAACGCTACTGGGCCGAACGCGGAGCGGTGGAGGAAGGGGCGCTTACGCTGGGCTTGTGCCAAATACGAAGAAGGCCAGCAAGAGCAAGACCGAGATCAAGAAGAAGAACAAGGTGTCGGACGAGAAGGGCCTCGACTTCCCCCGGGCCTGGGTGGAGTTCCCCGATCCCGCCGACGACGAGCAGGTCTTCCGCTGCGACCTGACCTGGCTGACCTCCCGCTGGACGTGCATCTTCGGCAGCGGCTGCCAGGGCATCCAGGCGGGCCGGGCGTCCGACGGGTGCTGCACCCTCGGCGCGCACTTCTCCGACGAGGACGACGAGAAGCGGGTCGCCGAGCACGTGGCCCGGCTCACGCCCGAGCTGTGGCAGTTCCACGACGTCGGCAGCGAGTCGGGCTGGACCCAGCTGGACGACGACGGGGACAAGCAGACCCGCCGCTGGGACGGTGCCTGCATCTTCCTGAACCGGCCCGGCTTCCCCGCCGGCGCGGGCTGTTCCCTGCACATCCTGGCCCTGCGCAGCGGCCAGGAGCCGCTGGAGACGAAGCCGGACGTGTGCTGGCAGCTGCCGATCCGGCGGACGTACGACTGGATCGACCGGCCGGACGACACCCGTGTGCTCCAGGTGTCGATCGGCGAGTACGACCGGCGCGGCTGGGGCCCGGGCGGCCATGACCTGCACTGGTGGTGCACGTCGGCGACGTCCGCGCACGGCGCCGGCGACCCGGTGTACGTGTCGTACCGGGCGGAGCTGACGGAGCTGATGGGCGAGGAGGCCTACGCGGAGCTGGTGAAGCTGTGCGAGGCGCGGCTGGCGTCGCTGCTGCCGATGGCCCCGCACCCCGCCGACCCGCAGTAGGACGGAGCCGGGCCTCCTCAGCCGGCCGGCGACCCGGCCCCCGGGTCGGGGGAAACCGTTCCTCCTGAGGACGGCGCCGGGTCCGTCGGGGTCGGTGTGGGCGTCGGGGTGGGCGTGGGGTCCGGGGCCGGGGGCGTCGGCGTCGGCGTGGGCGTCGGGGTCGG
>NZ_GG657750.1:3496225-3525986 GCF_000158895.1 Streptomyces sp. C
GGTCGCGGCGGGGCGGGCGCGGTCCCTTGGGGTCCATGGGAAAGCCGGTGCGGTCGAAAGCGCGGGGCCGGGGGCGGCCGCCGCGGCGCCGGCCGGAGCGCAGCATGGCGGCGTGGACGGCGGTGCGGGGGGCGGGGACTAGGGGGAGGGCGGCGTTGATGCCGCCGGAGCCGGGCCAGGGCGCGCCGGCGCCGACGCGTTCGGCGACGCGGCGGCAGCGCGGGCAGTCGTCGACGTGGCGGACGAGCTCGGCGCGCAGGGTGGCGGACAGGAGGACCTGGCCGGGGCCGGGGCCGTCGTCGTCGCCGGTGATGCGGGAGACGGCCGGGCAGTTGGCGGTCTCGACGACGGCGAGGGCGGCGCGGGTGCGTTCGACTTCGCAGGCGGCGCCGGAGAGCAGGTCGCGGGCGGTGGTGGGGGCGGTGCCGAGGACGGCGGCGAGTTCGGTGACGCCGAGGCGGTGGCGGACGGCGAGTTCGAGGGCTTCGCGCTGTTGGGGGGTGGTGCCGGCGGCTTCGGGCCAGGCGAGCCGGGCGAGCTCGGTGCGGTGGTAGGCGCTGACGTCGAGGGGGCGGTGCGCCCGGGGCGTGTGCTCGGGGTCGGTGTGCTCCGGCGTGCGCCGGGTGGAATGCGCCCCTTGGCGTACGCGCCTGCGCTCGGCCAGCCTGCGCAGGCAGGCCCAGCGTGCGAGGGCGTACAGCCAGGCCCGCCGGTCGCTCTCGTCGGGACATCGACCGGGGTGCCGCTCGGCCACGGCGAGGACGTCGCCGAGCACGTCGGCGGCGGCCTCGTGGTCGCACAGGACCGACAGGCAGTACGTGAAGAGGCCGTCCAGGTAGGGCTCGTGCCGGAAGGGCGGCGGCTCGGGGAGCTCCAGCCGGAGGGTGTCGCAGGCGTCGGCGGCAGCATCCGTACCGCCGACACCACCTGCCCCACGTGCCGCACGTGCCGCATCCGCACCGTGCGCACCACCCGCACCGCCCATCCCGGGCGCCACTACCGCATCGGACGCCCCACCGGCAACAGGCGCACCCTGCGCGCCACCCGTTTCGCCACCCGCGCCACCCGCCGGACCCGTCCATTCCGCTCGGGGTGTGCGCCTGTGCGCCGGGTGTGCGCCGGTGCGCGATACGGGGTCTCCCTGGTCGCTGCTGTTCACTCGGCGAACCGTAGGCGGCGCGCCGGTGGCCCTCCGGAAGCCTTCCGGGGTTTTAGCCCTTAAGGGTGAACAGATCGCCACTCCGCTGACAGCCGCCCTGACGTCGGGCCGCGTCGGCCGCCCCGCCGCGACCGCCACCCCGCCGCGTCCGCCGCCCCGCCCCGGTGCCGCCTGCCGGACCGGTCCCGCCTGCCGGACCGGTCGGGCGTTGTCGGTGGCGGCGGCTACCGTGGGCGGCATGGCTGCCCGTACATCTCGCTCATCCGCCAAGGACCGGCCGTCCTACCGCTGCTCCGAGTGCGGCTGGGCCACCGTGAAATGGCTCGGCCGGTGCCCCGAGTGCCAAGCGTGGGGGACCGTCGAGGAGATGGGCGCGCCCGCCGTACGGACCACCGCGGCCGGCCGGGTCTCGGCCGCCGCACTGCCGATCGCCCAGGTCGACGGCAGGACCGCGACCGCCCGCAGCACCGGCGTGGACGAACTGGACCGCGTCCTCGGCGGCGGCCTCGTCCCCGGCGCCGTGGTCCTCCTGGCCGGCGAGCCGGGCGTCGGCAAGTCGACGCTGCTGCTCGACGTCGCCGCGAAGGCGGCCACCAGCGACCACCGCACCCTCTACGTCACCGGCGAGGAGTCGGCGAGCCAGGTGCGGCTGCGCGCCGACCGGATCAACGCCCTGAACGACCACCTCTACCTCGCCGCCGAGACCGACCTGTCGGCCGTACTGGGCCACCTCGACGCGGTGAAGCCCTCGCTGCTGGTCCTGGACTCCGTACAGACCATCGCCTCCCCCGAGATCGACGGCGCGCCCGGCGGCATGGCCCAGGTCCGCGAGGTCGCCGGCGCGCTGATCCGCGCCTCGAAGGAGCGGGGCATGGCCACCCTGCTCGTCGGCCACGTCACCAAGGACGGCGCCATCGCCGGCCCCCGCCTGCTGGAGCACCTCGTGGACGTGGTGCTCGGCTTCGAGGGCGACCGGCACGCACGGCTGCGCCTGGTGCGCGGCGTGAAGAACCGCTACGGCGCCACGGACGAGGTCGGCTGCTTCGAGCTGCACGACGAGGGCATCACCGGGCTCGCCGACCCCAGCGGGCTGTTCCTGACCCGGCGCGCCGAGGCGGTGCCGGGCACCTGCCTGACCGTGACCCTGGAGGGCAAGCGCCCGCTGGTCGCCGAGGTGCAGGCGCTCACCGTCGACTCGCAGATCCCCTCCCCGCGCCGCACCACCTCGGGCCTGGAGACCTCGCGCGTATCGATGATGCTGGCGGTGCTGGAGCAGCGCGGCCGGATCACCGCGCTGGGCAAGCGGGACATCTACAGCGCGACCGTGGGCGGGGTGAAGCTGACGGAGCCGGCCGCCGACCTGGCGATCGCGCTGGCGCTGGCCTCGGCGGCGAGCGACGTTCCGCTGCCGAAGAACCTGGTGGCCATCGGGGAGGTCGGCCTGGCCGGCGAGGTGCGGCGGGTGACCGGCGTGCAGCGGCGCCTGGCCGAGGCGCACCGGCTCGGCTTCACGCACGCGCTGGTCCCGGCAGATCCGGGGAAGGTGCCGCCGGGCATGAAGGTGACCGAGGTCGCTGACATGGGGGACGCGCTGCGGGTCCTGCCGCGCGGGCGCTCCCGTACGCCGGCCAAGGAGCGGGCGGCGGCCGAGTAGCGGAATCCTTTACTCCGACGACGGGCCCGGACGGCGCCCCAAACGCCAGGTCAGCGGGCCGACGTGAGCCGGACGCGGCCCGGGCCGCCCCCCGGCGGGGGTCCCCCGACGGGCGGGGCGCAGGGCCCGTACGGGCCCTCGTGGCGGCGGTACGGGCCAAGCCCCGGCGGGCGCGCAGCGTGCGCCGGTAGACTTTGTGCTGGTCCGCCCGGCCGTACGCGGCGGCGCAACCCGCGACCGGAGGAGTGCAGTGGCAGCCAAGGACGGGGCAGCAGCACCCGGGAAGTCCGGCGCGAGCTCCAAGCACGAGGCGTTGATGCGCGCTTCGCTGAGCGCGGTCGCGCCTGGTCAGCCCCTGCGCGACGGGCTGGAGCGGATCGTCCGCGGCAACACGGGCGGCCTGATCGTCCTGGGCATGGACAAGGCCGTCGAGGCGATGTGCACCGGCGGCTTCGTGCTGGACGTGGAGTTCACCGCGACCCGGCTGCGCGAGCTGTGCAAGCTCGACGGGGCGCTCATCCTCGACAAGGACATCACCAAGATCCTGCGGGCCGGCGTGCAGCTGGTGCCCGACGCGTCGATCCCCACGGAGGAGACGGGCACCCGTCACCGCACGGCGGACCGCGTCTCCAAGCAGTGCGGATTCCCGGTGGTGTCGGTGTCGCAGTCGATGCGGCTGATCGCGCTGTACGTGGACGGGGAGCGGCGGGTCCTGGAGGAGTCCGGGGCGATCCTGTCGCGCGCGAACCAGGCGCTGGCCACGCTGGAGCGGTACAAGCTCCGCCTGGACGAGGTCGCGGGCACGCTGTCGGCGCTGGAGATCGAGGACCTGGTCACGGTCCGCGACGTCACGGCCGTCGCGCAGCGGCTGGAAATGGTCCGCCGGATCGCGACGGAAATCGCCGAGTACGTGGTCGAACTGGGCACGGACGGGCGACTGCTGTCGCTCCAGCTGGACGAGCTGACGGTCGGCATCGAGCAGGAGCGGGAGCTGGTGATCCGGGACTACGTTCCGGAACCGACGGCGAAGCGTTCCCGCACGGTGGAGGAGGCGCTGCCGGCGCTGGACGCGCTGACGCATCCGGAACTGCTGGAGCTGGCGATCGTGGCGAAGGCGCTGGGGTACACGGGTTCGCCGGAGACCCTGGACTCGGCGGTGTCGCCGCGCGGGTACCGGCTGCTGGCGAAGGTGCCGAGGCTGCCGGGGGCGATCATCGAGCGGCTGGTGGAGCACTTCGGCGGGCTGCAGAAGCTGCTGGCGGCGTCGGTGGACGACCTCCAGACGGTGGACGGCGTGGGCGAGGCCCGTGCGCGCAGCGTCCGCGAGGGCCTGTCCCGCCTGGCGGAGTCCTCGATCCTCGAACGCTACGTCTAGCCTGGCCGGCTCTTTCCCGGGCCGTTCGGCTGGGGCCGGTGCGCCTGGGCCGGGGCCGGGGGGTCCGGTGCGGGTGGCTGTGCCGCTGCGCGGGGCGAGTTCCCCTACCCGCCCTTCGCCCGTTCCCCGGGCTGCGCCCGGACCCCTCCCGGGGGCTCCGCCCCCGGACCCCCGCGCCTCAAACGCCGGCGGGGCTGGATTTCGCGCAGCGAAATTCCAGCCCGCGCGGCGTTTGAGCGCACCGGGCGCGGAGCGTCCGGTACCGGGGTCAGGGGCGGAGCCCCGGTCTTTCAGCCCCGCCGGCGTTTGAGGCGCGGGGTCAGGGGCGGAGCCCCTGGGAACGGTGGAAGGGCGGGTAGGGGACCAGCCCCGCGCAGCGGCACACCCGCCCGCAGACGACACACCGGCACCAGCCACCCGAACCGACCCCGCCCCGGGTCCGACGGCCGGAGGCTGTCGCAGCCGCGCGAGCGGCGCGTCAAGAAGGGTCAGTCCTGCTTCAGGACGAAGGACGTGCGGGCCACCGGGAGGCCCGGGGACTTGACCTCGACCACGTAGGTGTCGGGGGCCGGGTTGCCCTGCGGGGGGTTCTGGCACTGGTCCGCCGCGCTCGGCTTGCGGTCCCACTCCACCGACTGCTTCGTCTCGCCCTGGGCCGGCAGCCGGTAGAACGCGTTGGCCGCGCCCGTCGGGCAGTCGGCGGAGGACCAGACGGCCTTGGCGCCCGTCGTCTGGAAGATGGTCATGACCGCCTGCTTCGGGCCGAGGCCGAACTTGCAGGTGCTGCCGGAGGTGTTGCGGACGAGCAGTTCCAGGCGGGGCTTCTCGTTCGCCTCGTACTCGTTCTTGACGCTCTTGACCTCCCACTGCAGCGCGCTCGCCGGGCACGTCGGCAGCGGGGAGTCCGCCGGGACCTGTGCCGGGGCCGAGCCGCCGGGGCCGCCGGATCCGCCGGAGGACGAGGAGCCCGCGCCGCCGCCGGAGCCCGCGCCGGCGCCGCCCGCGTCGCCGTTCTTCGCCGGGCCGGTGGCGCCGCCGCCGCTGCCCGAGTCCCCGCGTCCGCCCGGGGCCTGACTGATCGCCGGGCCGGTGCCGGAGGGGCCGGGGGTGATGGTGCGCACGGGTCCGGAGCCGTCGCCGCCGCCCTTGCCGTTCGTACTCGTCCTGCCGCCGCTGGAACTGACGAACCATACGGCGAGCAGCGCGACGAGCGCGGCGACGGACGCCAGCACGGCCCTCCGCCGCCAGTAAATGGAGGAGGGGAGCGGCCCGACCGGATTGCGCAGAGATCCCACGCACCGAACCTTACGAGAACTCGTGCCGCGTTCAGCGCCCCACATGCCGCACGTCCGGCAGGTTTTGCCGATGATCATCCCGCGGGAGCACCCGGGAACGGCCAGATCCGGCCAGGGGTCCGGCACGGCCGCGACGGGGTGCCGAGTACGGTCGGTGACCATGGACAGCTCCGACCTCTATCGCGACATCACCGACTTCGCCCACACCACGCCCCATTGGGTGCAGAAGGTGGTCGAGGTCTGGACCGAGTACGGCCTCCTCGTGTTCGGCCTGCTCTACATATCCGTCTGGTGGCGTGCGCGCGGGAAGCAGGGCGGAGATCCCCGGGCCCTCGCCCTGGCCGTGCTCGCGCCGCTGGTCACCGCGCTCGTGTACGTCGCGTCCGAGCTCGTGAAGTCCACCATCGACGAGGAACGGCCCTGCCGGGCGGTGGCCGGGGCGGCCGCCTCCCTCGTCCCCTGCCCGCCGTACGGGGACTGGTCCTTCCCCAGCAACCACTCCGCCATCGCCGGCGCCGCCGCCGTCGCGCTGGCGCTGGCCGTCCCCCGCCTCGCGTGGCTGACGCTGCCGATGGGGCTGCTGATGGCCTTCTCCCGCGTCTTCGTCGGGGTGCACTACCCCCACGACGTCGGCATGGGCCTGCTGCTGGGCGCCTCCCTGGCCGTCCTGGCCGTGGCGGCGCTGACCGGTCCGATGATCAGGCTCACCACCGCCGTCCAGGGGAGCGGCAACCGCGCGGCCGTCTGGTTCACCGGTCCGGGCCCCGCGCACCGGCCCTGAAACGTGCCAGGATGCCGTATGTCATGACTGCATCCCCCTCACACGCCTCCGCGCCCTCCGCGTCCCGCGCGACGCCCGCCTCCGCCGCCTCCGCGCTGCACTCCCCCGTCATCGCGTGGTTCGACGAGCACGCCCGCGACCTCCCCTGGCGCCGGCCCGAGGCCGGCCCCTGGGGGGTGATGGTCAGCGAGTTCATGCTCCAGCAGACCCCCGTCAGCCGGGTGCTGCCCGTGTACGAGCAGTGGCTCGCCCGGTGGCCCCGGCCCGCCGACCTGGCCGCCGAGGCGCCGGGCGAGGCCGTACGGGCCTGGGGGCGGCTCGGCTACCCCCGGCGGGCGCTGCGGCTGCACGGCGCGGCCGCGGCGATAACGGAACGGCACGGCGGCGACGTGCCCCGGGACCACGCCCAGCTGCTCGCACTGCCGGGGATCGGCGAGTACACGGCCGCCGCGGTGGCCTCCTTCGCGTACGGGCAGCGGCACGCGGTGCTGGACACCAACGTGCGCCGGGTCTTCGCGCGCGCCGCGACCGGGGTCGAGTACCCGCCGAACGCCACCACCGCCGCCGAACGCCGGCTGGCGCGGGAGCTGCTGCCCGAGGACGAGCCGACGGCGGCCCGCTGGGCGGCGGCCTCCATGGAGCTCGGCGCGCTGGTGTGCACCGCCAAGAGCCCGGACTGCGCCCGCTGCCCGGTGTCGGGGCTGTGCGCGTGGCGGCTGGCGGGGAAACCCGCGCACGACGGGCCGCCGCGGCGCGGTCAGACGTACGCCGGTACGGACCGCCAGGTGCGCGGCAAGCTGCTGGCGGTGCTGCGGGAGGCGGTGGGCCCGGTTCCGCAGGCGGTGCTGGACACGGTGTGGGACGAACCGGTGCAGCGGGCCCGGGCGCTGGACGGGCTGGTGTCGGACGGGCTGGTGGAGCCCCTCGCGCACGGGATGTACCGGCTGCCGCAGAGCTGAGTCCCGGGGGCGCCGCCCCACGGCCGGGCGCCCCCTCGGGATTCACTCGAAGTTGACTCGAAGATTCCGTTTAACGCCGGGAAACCGCAGCTCACGGGCACTGTTACACAACCTACGGGTGTCCGTGCGCCCACCGCAGGCTGACCCGCACAGTGCCGTGACAACCCCTCCGTAACTTCGGATCCGTAAGACAGCGGAGACGGGGACGCAGTGGAGGCGGTACGCATGGCGCACGGAGAGGTACTCGAGTTCGAGGAGTACGTACGCACCCGGCAGGACGCCCTGCTGCGCAGCGCACGGCGCCTGGTCCCGGACCCCACGGACGCCCAGGACCTGCTCCAGACCGCCCTCGTGCGCACCTACGGCCGCTGGGACGGCATCGCCGACAAGTCCCTCGCCGACGCCTACCTGCGACGCGTCATGATCAACACGCGGACCGAGTGGTGGCGGGCCCGCAAGCTCGACGAGGTCCCCACCGAGCAGCTCCCCGACGCCTCCGTCGAGGACGGCTCGGACCAGCGCGCCGACCGCGCCCTCCTCATGGACATCCTCAAGGTGCTCGCGCCCAAGCAGCGCAGCGTCGTCGTGCTGCGACACTGGGAGCAGATGAGCACCGAGGAGACGGCCGCGGCGCTCGGTATGTCGGCGGGAACCGTGAAGAGCACACTCCACCGCGCCCTGGCCCGGCTCCGTCAGGAGCTGGAGAGCCGGGACCTGGACATGCGTGCCCTGGAACGCGGTGACCACACCACGCGCTACGAGGGGCGGGAGCGGTGCGCGGCCTGAACGGCCAAAGTCCGAGCGGCAAAAGCCTGAGCGGCAAAAGCTCGCTGGTACTCATGTCGGCGGGGACCACGGTCCTCGTCGGCACAGTGCTGTTCGCGGCCGGGTGCTCCGCCGGGGGCACCGGACTGCGCGACGGCGGGCCCGCGCGCACCGATCCGGTGGCGCGCAGCAACCAGCCCACCGGCGGCCCCACCAAACCGCCGGCCCCGGGCCACTCCCCCGCCGCGTCCACCGGCAGCCCGGTCAAGCGGGTCGACCCGGTCGCCCTGCTGAAGGCCGACCCCAAGGTCAGCGCCGAGATCAAGCGGGACCTGAAGCCCTGCACGGGCAAGGAGTACCCGATCGACGTGAGCTACGGGAAGATCACCGGCAACACCGTCGTCGACGTCGTCGTCAACGTCCTGTCCTGCGCCGACGCCCTGGGCCGCGGCTCGTACGTGTACCGGTCGAACGGCTCCGCGTACGAGAATGTGTTCGCGGACGAGCAGAAGCCCGTCTACGCGGAGATCGACCGGGGCGACCTGGTCGTCAGCAAGCCCGTCTACGGACACGACGCCGCCCCCTCCGAACCGTCCGGCGAGGACGTGATCACGTACCGCTGGAACGGCGAACGGTTCGCCGAGCAGGACCGGGTGCACTCGGAGTACAGCAACGTCTACAACCCCGGGATGCAGCCGGCCCCGGCCGTCTCGCAGAAGAACGACTGACTGACCGACCGCACCGACGATGGAACCGGAGTGAGGCTGGGCATGGCCGAGACCCACGTGCTGTTCGTGGAGGACGACGACGTCATCCGCGAGGCCACGACCCTGGCGCTGGAACGCGACGGGTTCGTGGTCACCGCCATGCCCGACGGACTGTCCGGCCTGGAGTCCTTCCGGGCGAACCGGCCCGACATCGCCCTCCTCGACGTGATGGTGCCCGGCATGGACGGCGTCAGCCTCTGCCGGCGCATCCGCGACGAGTCCACCGTCCCCGTCATCATGCTGTCCGCGCGCGCCGACAGCATCGACGTCGTCCTCGGCCTGGAGGCGGGCGCCGACGACTACGTCACCAAGCCCTTCGACGGCTCCGTCCTCGTCGCCCGCATCCGCGCCGTGCTGCGCCGCTTCGGCCACGCCGGCGGCCCGCAGAACGGCGCGAACGGCTCCGCCGGCGCGGACGGCTCCGACGAACGCGGCGTCCTGTCCTTCGGCGACCTGGAGGTCGACACCGAGGGCATGGAGGTCCGCAGGGCCGGCGCCCCCGTCGCCCTCACCCCCACCGAGATGCGGCTGCTGCTGGAGTTCTCCTCCGCGCCCGGCACCGTCCTGTCCCGCGACCGGCTCCTCGAACGGGTCTGGGACTACGACTGGGGCGGCGACACCCGCGTCGTCGACGTCCACGTACAGCGGCTGCGCACCAAGATCGGACAGGACCGGATCGAGACGGTCCGAGGCTTCGGATACAAGCTCAAGGCATGAGTAGAACCGCATGAGGCGAGTCACCCTCCGTACGGGGATCCGCTGGAAGATCACGCTCGCCATCGCCGCCGTCGGCGCCCTCACCGCGCTCGCCCTGAGCCTGGTGGTGCACAGCGCTGCCCGCGTGTCGATGCTGGAGAGCGCCCGCGACCAGGAACTGGAACGGGTCCAGTACATCGCCCGCACCCCCGACGCCGGCCGCAAACCGATCTGGGGCGCCAAGATCAACGACCCCGACCTGCCCGCCGAGCTGCGCGAGAAGGCCCGCTCGGGGCGGCGCGGCACCTACATCCACGAGTCCCCGAAGCGGGTACCCGAGGTCTGGGCGGCCGTACCCCTCGGCAACGGGCAGGTGCTGTCCATGCACCACCCGTTCCGCGAGAGCGCCAACATGGTGCGCGACCTGGACCGGGCCCTGGTCGTCGGCTCCCTGGCCGTCGTGATCGGCGGCTCGGCGATGGGCGTCCTCATCGGCGGCCAGATCTCCCGCCGCCTCCGCGAGGCCGCGGCCGCCGCACAGCGCGTGGCCCACGGAGACCCCGAGGTACGCGTACGGGACGCCGTCGGCGGCGTCGTACGCGACGAGACCGACGACCTGGCCCGCGCCGTCGACGCCATGGCCGACGCCCTCCAGCAGCGGCTGGAGGCCGAACGCCGCGTCACCGCCGACATCGCGCACGAGCTGCGGACCCCGGTCACCGGCCTGCTCACCGCCGCGGAACTGCTGCCCCCGGGCCGGCCGACCGAGCTGGTGCGCGACCGCGCACAGGCCATGCGGGCCCTGGTCGAGGACGTCCTGGAGGTCGCCCGGCTGGACGGCGCCTCCGAGCGGGCCGAACTCCAGGAGGTGGCCCTCGGCGAGTTCGTGTCCCGGCGGGTGGCCTCGCTGATGCCCGACGCCTCCGTACGCGTCGTCGCGGACGAGATCGTCAGCACGGACCCGCGCCGGCTGGAGCGGATCCTCGGGAACCTGCTGGCCAACGCCATGCGGTACGGGCGCGCCCCGATCCAGGTCGACGTCGAGGGCCGGGTCGTACGCGTCCGGGACCACGGGCCGGGCTTCCCGGAGGCACTGCTCCGCGAGGGCCCCAGCCGTTTCCGGACCGGGTCCACGGACCGGGCGGGCGTCGGCCACGGCCTCGGCCTGACCATCGCGGAGGGCCAGGCCCGGGTCCTGGGGGCCCGGCTGACCTTCCGCAACGTCGCGGCCCGGGGCGGCGCGGAGAACGAGGGCGCCGCAGCGGGCGCGGTGGCGGTGCTCTGGCTGCCGGAACACGCCCCGACGGCGACGGGCAGCTTCCCGATCATCCAGCTCCCGGGCTGACGGCCGCTCCCGGCGATGTTCTAGCATCCCTGCCATGACTGACGGTACGGATCGCCCGAACAGCCCCCAGCCCGGCCCCGCCTCGGGGAGCGGCGGCTACGGATTCCCGCCGCAGACGCCGAACCCCTACCAGCCGGGGCCCGCGCAGGGACAGCCGGCGGGAGGCGGCTTCGGCCCGCCTCCGGCCCAGCCCGAGGAACCGTTTCCCTCCCCCGCCACCACGCCCCTCGCCTCCCCGTCCACACCCGACTGGCAGGCGATGGCCGACGCCACCGAGGCCCGGCAGCGCACGCGCAAGCGGCTGACCATCGGGATCGGGGCGCTCGCGCTCGTCCTGGTGGCGGGCGGCGCGGGGTTCTTCGTACTGAACGGCTCCGACGACGACCCGAAGGACCCGCCGGCCGTCGCCGCCTCGGACTCCCCCAGCGCCTCCGGCGGCCCCACCTCCAAGGGCCCGGACGGCAGCAAGAACCCCGAGGACGACTCCCCCACCGTGCCGGGCGAACCCAACCTGCTGCGCGACCGCAACGGCAAGATGGGCATAGCCCTGGGCCCGGGCGCCTCACTCGGGGAACTGGCCAACCGGACCGAGGTCCGCTTCAAGGGCGCCGCGGACTCCTACGCGCAGGGCGCCGAGGCCGCCGTGGACGTGACGAAGAGCTTCACCGTCTCCACGCGCGCCTACAACGTGTCCGAGACCGGGCCGCGCATGGCGGTCAGCCAGGGCGACGGGGACTCGTACTCCTTCGAGCTGGGCTTCGAGATCGTGGGCGGCAAGAAGGCCTGGGTGTTCCGGGTGCAGACCGGCGACAAGGGCCAGGCCGCCACGGCCCAGCAGGTCGTCGCGGACAACGTGGACACGACCCGCCAGTGGGCGCTCCTGACGGGCACCTACGACGCCGAGAAGAAGACCATCGCGCTCTGGGTGGACGACAAGCAGGCCGGCCAGGCGCAGGTCTCCGGGGTCTGGGCCGGCCCCGGCCCCCTCCAGCTGGGCCGGGCCCGCCACCACGGGATCTGGAGCGCCTCGTGGATGGGGCCGCTGGACCACATCCGGATCTTCGACCAGGCGCTGGGCCAGGAGCAGATCACGGGCCTGAAGAACAACAAGCTCGGCAAGACCAGGCCGACCCACTCCTGGCTGATCTGACCCCCGGGGCAAGAGTCAGACGGGTCAGATGGTGACGCCGGCGTTCCGCAGGAAGGCCACCGGGTTGACGGCGGAGCCGTAGTTCGGGGTGGTGCGGATCTCGAAGTGCAGGTGGGGGCCGCTGCTGTTGCCGGTGTTGCCGGACAGCGCGATCTGCTGGGCCGCGGAGACCTTCTGGCCGATCCTGACCTGGATCTTCGAGAGGTGCGCGTACTGGGAGTACGTGTTGTCCGCGTGCTTGATCACGATGGCGTTGCCGTACGCGGGACCGTCGCCGCCGCCGTTCGGGCCGGCCTTCACGACGGTGCCGGCGGCCGCCGCCTTGACCTTGGTGCCGGTCGGGACGGCGAAGTCCTGGCCGGAGTGCTTGTGCGCCCACATGCTGCCGCCCTTGCCGAAGGTCGCGGACAGCGTGTAGCTGTCGACGGGCTTGGCCCACAGGGAGGCCTTCGCGGCCGCGGCCTTGGCCTGCGCGTCGGCCTGGGCCTGGACGGCGGCGACCTCGGCGGTGGCGGACAGGGTGCTGGGGGCCTCGTCGGCGAAGGCGGCGGTCGTCCCGGCCCCGAGAGCCAGCAGCGCACCGAGACCGGTGGCGGCGACGGCGATACGGGTACGACGGGTGCTGACGCGCTTCGCGGACATGTGGAGACCTCCCGGGCCGGGGACAAGGGCGTGGTTCGGGCAAGAAAGATCCCGGCGCTGCGGACCGAACCGCCACTGCCGGGCTTGCCCCACCTTGGTAACCCGTGCCTCCGGCCTTCCCCAAACGCCCCTTTTACTACCCCGACTCGTAGCCCCGCCGTGGATCTCCACGCTCTTGACGCCACCCGTACTGCACGGACACAGGGACAAACTAGGACAGCAAAACCTACGACAATTCCTAGTAGGTCCGATTTGCCCTGTGCGGCTTGTCACCGCCCGGGGAACGTTTGCCCCGGCGGTGCCGGGGCTTGGCTGGGCGCGCAGGTGGGCGGGGACTCGCGGTGCGGGCCCGCTATCTCCCCCTCGACCCCGTGGGGCCGGGCGGTGTTTGCCCACCCGCCCCCTCGTCTGCGGGGCGGGGGCCGGGGGGCGGTACCCCCTGGGGCGGTCTCACAGAAGCGTGGGGGCTTCCCGTCAGTCCCATCGTCCTTCCGGTTCGGGCCGGTCCCTCAAGGGCGCTCCTTCGTCGCGTCGCTACGCGATCGCCTTCGGCGACCCTTGACCGACCGACCCGAACCGGAAAGCCGAAAGACTGCCGGGAAACCCCCAAAGAAACGGCACGGTCCAGAGGAGCAGGGACGGGCATCTCAGGGACCAGGCGCGGCGCCGGGCGCCGGCCCACCGGGCATCCGGGCCCCCAAGAGTCGAAATCCCGGGCCAGGGGCGCGGCTACCCGCACGAGAAGGCGAACAGAGCAGCCCAGGAAGCCCCCAGACGCGACAGATCGCTACGCGCTCCTCTGATTTCGGCGGCCGGCGGCCGTCTTAGGCTGGTCAGGGGCGGGTTCGACGTTGGTGGAAGCGGTGGTGAACTCGCGGCCGCAGGCGCCCCGGATGTAGGCCAGTTCCATCCAGCGTTCGATGCCCGTGTCTGAGACGTTCTCGTTGATCACGGCCATGAGGATGCCTTCGGTGCCGGAGGCGATGTCGCGGACACGGCGGCGCAGGAGTCGGTGGGGGACGTACTCGTACCGGTCAGTCATCAGACGACTCCTCGAAGCTGTTGACGAACTGCTCCCAGCCGGCGAGCGCACGATCGACCAGTGCCGGACTCAGGCCGCTGCCGAAGGTGTGGTGGTCAACCACACCGCCATCAAGCACTATGCGCGCGGCCACGAGGGGCAGAACTACATCTCGCAGGCAGTCGGCCTTGAAGGCGTCCGACTCGGTGGTTCGCTGCCAGCAGTCCACCGGATCATGGTGGACCGTCCAGGAGTAGCCACAGGCAGCACAGTGACCCACGACGCTGCCGCAATAACCAAGTCGCAGCGGCGCAAGCCGACCACAGTCGCAGTGCACGTGGTCGGCGAGACAGCTTCTGTTCGAGTGCTCAGCTCCCGCATCTACGTGCTCCTGATTGGCCCTGCTCTCGGTGCGGGTAGTCCCGTGAGACGTCGCACGCATGGTCACCTCGCCGGCATGTCGTTGGAAATGCGTCACTGGTCGTGAGAAGTGAACCGGTGCAGGAGCGGGCACTCCAGGCGGTAGAGCGGAAGCTCAGCGGCAGTTCGCGGGCAATGTACGGCCTGATCACGGGGAATTTGTTGCCTCAGGGTGCACTCACCGCTCCTGGCCGCCTACGTTGGGCCACGGAGACCTCGCGACAGGAGCGATTCGATGCGGTCGCCCGCCAATCAGGTGCTGTTCGCGGCCAGAACGGCAAAGGGCCGGTTCTCGCAAGAGCAGGCAGCCCAGGAAATCAGCAGGGCCGGCGCCCAGGCGCTCGGTCGTCGTGGGTACACGATCAGCGTCCGCACCTACAGAGCCTGGGAGTCCAAGTGTCCGCCTTGGCCGCGCTCGGACCAGGCCACAGCGCTCCGTGCCGCGTTCGGCGTCGGCCCGGAAGCACTCGGCTTCACCGTGGCGCCGGGGCTGGTGTCTGACAGGCCCGTCGACGACCAAGGAGTGGCTCCGCCTGTGGAACGGCGAACTGCCCTCAGCACAGGAGTGGCTGTCATCGGACTGCCCTGGCTCACCCCGTCGACTGCCACCATCGCGACACCACACCGGGTCGGCCGCGACGAGGTCGAACTGCTCCAGGCAACAATCGCCGACCTTGATGCCATCGACCAGCAATTCGGGAGCGATCGGCTGTGGCGATCCGCCCAGTCCCACCTCAGGTACGTGCACCTCCTGATAAACGAAGGATCCTACGAGGAGGAGATCGGGCAGGAGCTTCACGATCTCGCGGGGCAGCTCACCACATCACTCGGATGGTTCTGCTACGACGCCGACCAGCACGGCCAGGCCCGGGTGTACTTCTCCGAGGCCCTGAACACCGCCATGCTCGCGGGCAATGAGGAACTCGCCACAAGAACTCTTTCGAACATGGCCCGCCAGTCGGTCGACTTGGGCAAACCACGCGAAGCAGTCCGGTTCGCCCGAAACGCGGAAAGCTACGCCGGCAAATGGTCGGCCCCTGCCCGAGTAACGGCGCTCCTCGCGATCCGGACAGCTCACGGCTACGCCCGACTCGGGGACGAGGTGAATACGTCGTTCTTCATCAAGCGCGCCTGGAGGGCCTTCGACCAAGGCACCACCGATCGAGACCCAGCATGGACCGGCTTCCTGAACGAGGCCGAGCTCACCTGCCTGGAAGGGATGTGCCGGGCCGACCTGGGAAGCCACAAGCAGGCCGTTCGCCTCCTCGAACGCTCTTCGCAGCTCCAGGACGTGACGCGTTCACGCAATCGGGGAATGTGCCTGGCCCGCCTGGCTCGGGCGTCCGTTGGTAGTGCCGACTTCGATCGCACCGATGAGGCTGCCAAAGAGTCACTGCGGCTCATCGAGTCCGGCCAGACATCGACTCGCACCCGACGCCAGCTCGCATCGGTCAGGGAAGGCCTGCGCCTGTACCAGGATGTCCGGCAGGCCAGGGAGACCATGGACCTGCTAGCCACCCACATCGCCTGAACGGAGCCCCCATGCCTGCGGAGATCGACTTCACCCGCCACGCCCCTGAGCAGGCCCGGACCATCACCGATCAGCTGCTGGCCGTCTATTCCGTGGTGTACGACGTTCCGCCCTACGCCGGGGACCCGTTCTTCACGGTGGAGTCGTACGACTCCCGCCTCCAGGCCGCGTACGACATGGAAGGCTTCGAGGTCGTCACGGCGCACCTGCCGGACGGTTCCATCGCCGGATACGTCCATGGCGTGACCCTCACGCCCGACCGTGCCTGGTGGGACTCCCTCCTGCGGGAGGGGAAGGTACCGGCAGACGCGGAGAAGGCGGCCGAAGCCGGCGATGTCTTCTGGCTGAGGGAGCTGATGGTGCTACCCGCGCACGCCGGCCAGGGCATCGGCCGTGCCCTCCACGATGCGATGGTCCTGGGCCGCAAGGAGGCCTGGACCACCCTCACCTGCATCACCGACAACGAGCCCGCCCGCTCCGCCTACCCTCGCTGGGGGTATGACGTGATCGGCCGCATCAAGCACGCCCCCGAGTCTCCCCTCTACGACGCCATGGTCCTCGCTCCGAACGCACAGTGACCCGCTCTGCCAAGAGGGGGCCATCCGCCGCCGAGACGTGGGCAGCGCGTAGCGATCCGTCGCGTCTGTCGGCCTCCTGGGGAGCTCTGTTCGCCCTCTGGTGCGGGTATCAGCCACAGGCGGTCGCCGGCCGCTGAGATATGGGAAGCGCGTAGCGATCTGCCGCGCCCGGACCGTCCCCGGGGCGCCCTGTTCGCCCTGTGGTGCGGGCATCAGCCCAAGGCGGTCGCCGGACGCTGAGACGAGAGGAGCGCGTAGCGATCTGCCGCGCCCGGGGGCTCCGCAGGGCGGTCTGTTCGCCTTCTCGTGCGGGTAGTCGCGCCCCGGACCCTGGAAGCGCAGGCGAGAGGGCCCGGATGCCCGGTGGGCCGGCCCCCGGCCCCTCGTCTCATCGCTGAGGGACCCGTCCCTCCACCATGGACCGTGCCGTTTCTTTGGGGGTTTCCCGGCAGTCTTTCGGCTTTCCGGTTCGGGTCGGTCGGTCAAGGGTCGCCGAAGGCGATCGCGTAGCGACGCGACGCAGGAGCGCCCTTGAGGGACCGGCCCGAACCGGAAGGACGATGGGACTGACGGGAAGCCCCCACGCTTCTGTGAGACCGCCCGAGGGGGTACCGCCCCCCGGCCCCCGCCCCGCAGACAAGGGGGCGGGTGGGCAGCCACCGCCCCGCCCCACGGGGTCGAGGGGGAGATAGCGGGCCCGCACCGCGAGCCCCGCCGCCCGCACCCCAAAGGGGCGGCCCCGGGACCTTGTGGGTCCCGGGGCCGCCCCTTCGTACAGCTGCCGCAAGCGGCTGCGCTTACGCGCCCTTCGACAGGTCCGGGCCGGAGCCCGTGGCCTCGATCGGGGGGAGGTCGGGCAGGGCCGACTTCTCCTCGCCGCGGAAGGTGAACTTGGCGTTCTCGCCCTCGCCCTCCACGCCGACGACCACGATGTGGCCGGGGCGCAGCTCGCCGAAGAGGATCTTCTCCGAGAGCAGGTCCTCGATCTCGCGCTGGATGGTCCGGCGCAGCGGGCGGGCACCCATGATCGGGTCGTAGCCGCGCTTGGCCAGGAGCTGCTTCGCGTCACCGCTGAGCTCGATGCCCATGTCGCGGTCCTTGAGGCGCTCGTCCACCTTGGCGATCATCAGGTCGACGATCTGGATGATGTCTTCCTGGCTGAGCTGGTGGAAGACGACCGTGTCGTCGACACGGTTCAGGAACTCGGGCCGGAAGTGCTGCTTGAGCTCTTCGTTGACCTTCGCCTTCATCCGGTCGTAACCGGTCTTGACGTCGCCCTGGGCGGCGAAGCCCAGGTTGAAGCCCTTGGAGATGTCCCGCGTACCCAGGTTGGTCGTCATGATGATGACCGTGTTCTTGAAGTCCACGACCCGGCCCTGGGAGTCGGTCAGGCGACCGTCCTCCAGGATCTGGAGAAGGGAATTGAAGATATCCGGGTGCGCCTTCTCGACCTCGTCGAAGAGGACGACGGAGAACGGCTTCCGGCGGACCTTCTCGGTCAGCTGGCCGCCCTCTTCGTAGCCCACGTAGCCGGGGGGCGAACCGAAGAGGCGGGAAACCGTGTGCTTCTCGCTGAACTCCGACATGTCGAGGGAGATCAGCGCGTCCTCGTCGCCGAAGAGGAATTCGGCGAGCGTCTTGGAGAGCTCGGTCTTACCGACACCGGACGGGCCGGCGAAGATGAACGAGCCACCGGGGCGCTTCGGGTCCTTCAGGCCGGCCCGCGTACGGCGGATCGCCTGCGAAAGGGCCTTGATGGCGTCCTTCTGACCGATGACGCGCTTGTGGAGCTCGTCCTCCATGCGCAGCAGGCGCGAGGACTCCTCCTCGGTCAGCTTGAAGACGGGAATGCCGGTCGCGGTCGCGAGGACCTCGGCGATGAGCTCGCCGTCGACCTCGGCGACGACGTCCATGTCGCCGGCCTTCCATTCCTTCTCGCGCTTGGACTTCGCGGTGAGCAGCTGCTTCTCCGAGTCACGGAGCGAAGCCGCCTTCTCGAAGTCCTGGGAGTCGATGGCCGACTCCTTGTCGCGGCGCACGGCCGCGATCTTCTCGTCGAACTCGCGGAGGTCCGGCGGCGCGGTCATCCGGCGGATGCGCATCCGGGAGCCGGCCTCGTCGATCAGGTCGATCGCCTTGTCCGGGAGGAAGCGGTCCGAGATGTACCGGTCGGCCAGGGTCGCGGCCTGGACGAGGGCCTCGTCCGTGATCGAGACGCGGTGGTGGGCCTCGTACCGGTCACGGAGACCCTTGAGGATCTCGATGGTGTGCGGCAGCGACGGCTCCGCGACCTGGATGGGCTGGAAGCGGCGCTCCAGGGCCGCGTCCTTCTCCAGGTGCTTGCGGTACTCGTCCAGCGTGGTGGCACCGATGGTCTGGAGCTCACCACGGGCCAGCATGGGCTTCAGGATCGAAGCGGCGTCGATCGCACCCTCTGCGGCACCCGCACCGACCAGCGTGTGGAGCTCGTCGATGAACAGGATGATGTCGCCGCGGGTGCGGATCTCCTTGAGGACCTTCTTCAGGCGCTCCTCGAAGTCACCGCGGTAGCGGGAGCCGGCGACCAGGGCACCCAGGTCGAGCGTGTAGAGGTGCTTGTCCTTGAGGGTCTCGGGGACCTCGCCCTTGACGATCGCCTGTGCCAGGCCCTCGACGACGGCGGTCTTGCCGACGCCGGGCTCGCCGATGAGGACCGGGTTGTTCTTGGTCCGGCGGGACAGGACCTGCATGACCCGCTCGATCTCCTTCTCGCGCCCGATGACCGGGTCGAGCTTGGATTCGCGGGCCGCCTGGGTGAGGTTGCGGCCGAACTGGTCGAGGACCAGCGAGGTCGAGGGGGTGCCCTCGGCCGGGCCGCCTGCGGTGGCCGACTCCTTGCCGCCCCCGGTGTAGCCGGAGAGCAGCTGGATGACCTGCTGCCGGACCCTGTTCAGATCGGCGCCCAGCTTCACGAGGACCTGGGCTGCGACGCCCTCGCCCTCGCGGATCAGGCCGAGCAGGATGTGCTCGGTGCCGATGTAGTTGTGGCCGAGCTGGAGGGCCTCTCGGAGCGACAGCTCCAGGACCTTCTTCGCCCGCGGCGTGAAGGGGATGTGGCCGGACGGGGCCTGCTGGCCCTGGCCGATGATCTCCTCAACCTGCTGGCGAACAGCCTCGAGCGAAATCCCGAGGCTCTCCAGGGCCTTAGCGGCGACACCCTCACCCTCGTGGATCAAGCCCAGGAGGATGTGCTCGGTGCCGATGTAGTTGTGGTTGAGCATCCGGGCTTCTTCCTGAGCCAGGACGACAACCCGCCGCGCGCGGTCGGTGAACCTCTCGAACATCGTTTATCGCTCCTCAGAGCGGTCGGGCAGTTCGGGGTCGGTCCCCGCCCTGTCCTTCCGCATGCTAGTCCCGCGGGACGGGACAGCTCATTCCAACTGCCGACATCCGTCCACGGCTCACCCCCACGTCGGTGAGGAAAACCGGCTGTAAGAGCCGACTACTGCTCCAACTCGATGGTGCGAGACGATGTTCCCGCAGGCCAGGCAGATACCCGTCACAGGTGTACGCCGATGGCGAACGGAACACGCTCAAATCAGCGTGTCGCCCCGATCCACTAGGAATGTCTTACCCGTAAGGACTGACACTCCATGCCGGTAGGCATGGTTCCCTCCGCTACGGGCGAACACGCTTGTGTCCCGAATGTGGGACTCCGCTCGGCTGATGTTTACGCTCCGCATTGGTGCGGGCGCGTCGCGTAACCCGTCGGCCGTCGCCGGAGTTGCTCCGGTCATGTCCCTCAGCGTGAGCGTCCCGTCGCCCCGCGTCCCGTCCGAGGACGACACCCGTACCTGGTACGAGCGGGTGCTCGGCTGGGCCTGTGCCGGGGGGCCGCCCCCGCAGCTGGTCACCGGGGTCCGGTTCGACGTGCTGGAGCTGCCCTCGGACGCCGGGGCCGCGCTGCTCGCCCGGCCCGGCTTCGCCGCCACCGGTCCGGTGGCGGTGATGGGGCGCCGGATGCGCTTCCTGATCGCCCCGGGCGGCGCCGACGAGCTGGAGGGGCTGCTCGGCTGGCTGGAGTGGGGCGGGGTGCCGCTGGACCTGACCGCCGTGGGCGCGGGGGGCAGGATCACCGCCCCCGTGCCGCCCGGACGGGCGCCGGGGGAAAGCCCTCGGGGGGCCGCAGTGTGGTTGCGGCCCCCCGAGCTGGGGTGCGAGGCGTCGCTGCCCGCCCTGCCCGGTCCGGGGCGGGGCGCCGGACCCGGGCTCTGTGCGGAGCCGGCCGGGCCCGATCTCGTACGCCTGGTGGCCGCGGCGGCGACGGAGTGCCACCGCGCCCGCCTGGGGCGGCGTACGCCTCAGCCCTTGGCGTTCTCGTAGGCCTCGCGGATCTCGGCGGGAACCCGGCCGCGGTCGTTGACGCTGAGGCCCTGGGCCTTGGCCCACGCGCGGATCTCGGCGGTGTCCGGGCTGCCCGGGGCGGCGGCGGCGCGGCCCTTGGCGCGGCCGGTGGAAGCACGCCCGCCGGTACGGCGGCCCGCCTTCACGAAGTCCTCCAGCGCACCGCGGAGCTTTTCAGCGTTGGCGGTGGTGAGGTCGATCTCGTAGGTCTTGCCGTCAAGAGCGAACGTGACGGTCTCGTCCGCCGTGCCACCGTCGAGGTCGTCGACAAGAAGGACCTGAACCTTCTGTGCCACCGGATTTCCTTTCATCGAAAATGCAGTACGCGGAAAGGAAACCGCTTTTGCCTGGAAAACACAAACCCCCGTCGAGAGGTTCAGGACCTCTACAAGGCGGGAAACGTACGCGATTCGGACATAGGCCTCAGGTGGACGGGGGCCCGTAATAGCCGCCGCGCTCGATCAGAGGTGCAGCAGCATCCGGCTGTTGCCCAAGGTGTTCGGCTTCACTCGTTCGAGACCGAGGAACTCGGCGACTCCCTCGTCATAGGAACGCAGGAGCTCCATGTAGACATCGGTCTCCACCGGGGTCTCGCCGATCTCGACGAAGCCGTGCTTGGCGAAGAAGTCCACTTCGAAGGTCAGGCAGAATACCCGGCTCACCCCGACCCGGCGGGCGGTCTCCAACAACTTGGCGAGCACCAGGTGCCCGACACCGGCGCCCTTCAAGTCGCGGTCGACGGCGAGCGTGCGCACTTCGGCGAGGTCTTCCCACATGACGTGGAGGGCGCCGCAGCCCACGACCTGACCGTCGGAGTCGCGTTCCGCGACCCAGAACTCCTGGATGTCCTCGTAAAGGACGACGGGGGCTTTGTCGAGGAGGATCCGCTGCTGCACGTACTGGTCGAGCAGGCGGCGCAGTGCCGGAACATCACTGGTGCGCGCGCGGCGGATCGTCACTGTTTTGGCGTCGGCTGTGGTGGAAAGCTCTCCCATACCCGGACGCTATCGCCCCGGGTCGCTCCCGTGCGCGCCGGAGTCCCCTTCCGGCGCGGCCGCGGACGGTTCCCCGCCGGCCTGGCCGGCGCCGGCCCCGGGTCCCGGTTCGGGTTCAGGTTCGGGTCCCGGTTCGGGTTCGGGTTCGGGCTCGTCGTGCTGGACGATGCGGACGGCGTCGCGGAGGGCCTCGCGCTGTTCGGGGGACATCATGCCGAAGAAGGCGACGAGGGCGGCCGCCGGGCTGTCGCTGGTGGACCAGGCCTCGTTCATCAGCGCGGCCGAGTAGGCGGCGCGGGTGGAGACCGCCGTATATCGATAGGCGCGGCCTTCGGCTTCCCGGCGGACCCAGCCCTTCTGATGGAGATTGTCCATAACGGTCATGACCGTGGTGTACGCGATGGACCGTTCCTGCTGGAGGTCTTCCAGGACTTCCCGAACGGTGACCGGGCGGTTCCACTGCCACACCCGCGTCATCGCCTCTCTTCGAGTTCTCCCAAGGGGCGAGGCACAGCAGCACAATAGTGCCGATTGCGGCGAATTTGCCAGAACTATTCCGCCGCAACGCGAGGAGAAAACCCCGAGCGGGGGTCACCTCACTTCTGCGACTGCTGACCCGGCCTCGGCGCGGGCGAGCGCAGCGTCGACGACCGCGTCTTCCTTGACCTTGTTGGCCCCGTCCTGGGACTTTCACGATCGTCACGACGAGTACGATGAAGAACGCGGCCATCACGACGGGGGGCACGAGCGCGGAGACGTAGTCCATGCCCCCAAGCGTAGCTACACCGCCGCGCGTCCGGCCGCCGGGGGCGGGGTGGGCTTGCGGCGCGGCGGGAACACCTCGCCCGGGGTGGGCACCGGCCGGGCCGGGGGCTCCTTCGCCGGGGCGGGCTTCGGCGGCGGCGGGGGCGGCTGCTCCTTGCCGCCGGCCAGGGCCAGCAGCCGGGTGCGCGGCGCGGGGGCGGCCGCGGGCGCGGTCCCGGTGGCGAGCCTGCGGCGTACGGAGCGCCCGGCGACGGCCTGGGCCCGTTCCAGGACGGCGGCGGCGACCGGGTTGGCCCGCAGGGCGCGCAGGGCGGCCAGGTCGTCGGCCAGGGGCTCGTACCCGGCGGCCAGGGCGTCCTGGAGGAGCTCCAGGTAGCCGGACAGGCTCCCGGGGAGGGCGCCCCGGTAGCGGGCGAGGTCGTCGAGCAGGAAGGCTCTGAGCCGGCCCGCCTCCAGGACGGCGTCGTCCACCGACGCCGCGAGGCGCAGGCAGTCCTGGACCTCGGGGGCGGTCAGGGGGGCCGTGGAGGACTGGAGGGCGTGGGCGAGGGAACGCCTGAGCACGTGCAGCTCGGCGGCGCTGAACGCCATGCCGCCGCGGGATCCGTAGGGCGTGGGCATGGGGCGAAGATACGCGCTAATCGGACAAAATCCCCTGAGGGTGCGGGATTGCGGCGCGGCGGGGATCCGCGCCGCCCCTCCGGGCGGTCCGGTCGGGCTCAGCCGGTCTCTTTGACGGACTTCACGAATTCCGCCCAGGCGGCGTGGGTGGTCGCCATCACCAGGTGCGCCGGGTCGGCCCGGTCGGCCACGCGCACCAGGGTGCCGGGCGCGGCCGCCACGTACACGCAGGCGTCGCCTTCGCCGCAGTAGGACGATTTGCGCCAGTCGGGTCGAGCGTTCGCGGTCATGGTGTCTCCTCCGCAGTGGACGAGGTCGCGGTGCTTTCGAGCGTGACGCTAGCGCCACGAGAGGCACACTCCGGCCAGTTCCGTAAAAAACCCGGTCGTCGGAAAGTACGGCCGTTCACAATACGCGGCCCCGGTCACTCCACCGGGAAGGCGTACGCGATCTCGTAGCGCGAGTCGGGTATGACCAGGTCCGCGGTCTCCACGGGGCGGCCGTCGGAGTCGAGGTACGTGCGCTCGATCTCGGTGATCATGGCGCCGAGGCTGATCCCGAGGAGGTTGGCCTGGTTCTGGTTGGCCCGGGCGGGGCGCGGCACCTCCACCACGGAGGTGACGGTGATGCCGATGGAGCGCATGCGCGCCACCACCCCGGCGCCGCGCAGTTCGCCCACCTCCGGGAGCACCACCGGGGTGCCGGAGGTGATGGCCAGCGGCTCCCAGGACTCGGAGAGCTCGGCGGGGCTCCCGTCGGCCATGAACTCGTAGCGGGTCATCACGCAGGGGGAGCCGGGCTCGATGGCCAGCCGGGCGGCGATCCGCTCCGGCGCCGGGACCTGCGGGAGGGTCCTGAACTCCCAGGACGCGGCAATGCCGTGCGCGGCGGCCTCGGAGCGGAAGGTGTTGCCGGAGCCGGGGACGCGGCGGCGGGTGCGGAGCATCCGCATGCGCCGGCGCGGGGTGCGCACGTAGGTGCCGGACCCGGCGCGGCCTTCGAGGAAGCCCTCGATGATCAGCTGCTCCATGGCCCGCTGGGTGACGCCCTGCCCGACGGAGTACTCCTCCGCGAACCGGGCGCGCGAGGGGAGCCTGTCGCCTATCGCCCACTCACCCGCCTCGATGCGGGTCCTGAGTGATGCGACCACCTGCAAGTACGGTGATTTACGGGGCATTTGGGCCGTCCTGTGCCGTCTCTGCTGTGCCGCCACGCGAGGGTGTGCGTCCGACGCCGACAAGCTAACGGATCAGGTTCAAGCTGAGGATTCCGCATGACGGACCGCTACCGGGTGCGCTACCGCCGGTGGGGCCCAGCCCGTGCGGGGCCCCACCGGCGGCCGGATCACTCGAAGCTGGGCGCGTTCCGCTCGTACACGAGCCGCAGCCCGATCAGCGTCAGCCACGGCTCGTGCTCGTCGATCACCGTGGTCTCCCCGAGGATGACCGGGGCCAGCCCGCCCGTCGCGATGACGCGGACGTCGTCCGGATCGCCGTCCGGACCCACCAGGTCTCGGGCGATGCGGTGCACGATCCCGTCGACCTGGCCCGCGAACCCGTAGACCACGCCCGACTGCATCGCCTCGACCGTGGACTTGCCGATCACGTTGCGCGGCCGGGCCAGCTCGATCTTGCGCAGCAGGGCGCCGCGCATCCCGAGCGCCTCCATCGAGATCTCGATGCCCGGGGAGATCACCCCGCCCACGTACTCGCCCCGCGCGGAGACCGCGTCGAAGGTCGTCGCCGTACCGAGGTCGACGACGATCGCCGGACCCCCGTACAGCTCGACGGCGGCCGCCGCGTTGACGATGCGGTCCGCGCCGACCTCCTTCGGGTTGTCCATGAGGATCGGCACGCCCGTCTTCACGCCGGGCTCCACCACGATCGCCGGAACGTCGCCGTAGTAGCGGCGGGTGACCTCGCGCAGCTCGTGCAGCACCGACGGCACCGTCGAGCAGATCGCGATGCCGTGGATCCCGTCGCCCAGCTCGCTGCCGAGCATCGGGTGCATCCCCATCAGGCCCTGCATCAGCACGGCCAGCTCGTCCGCCGTGCGCCGCGGGTCCGTCGAGACCCGCCAGTGCTCGACGATCTCCTCGCCGTCGAACAGGCCGAGGACCGTGTGGGTGTTGCCCACGTCGATGGTCAGCAGCATCGGCTCACACCGCCTCGCGCAGGTCGAGGCCGATGTCCAGGATCGGCGACGAGTGCGTCAGCGCGCCCACCGCCAGGTAGTCCACCCCGGTCTCCGCGTAGGCGCGGGCCGTCTCCAGCGACAGCCGGCCCGAGGACTCCAGGACCGCGCGGCCAGCGACGATCGTCACCGCCTCCTCCGTCTCCGGGACGGTGAAGTTGTCCAGCAGGATCAGGTCGGCGCCCGCGTCCACGACCTCGCGGACCTGGTGCATCGTGTCGACCTCGACCTCCACCGGAACGTCCGGGAACGCCTCGCGGACGGCCTTGAAGGCCTGCGCGACGCCGCCCGCGGCGACCACGTGGTTGTCCTTGACCAGCGCCGCGTCCGACAGCGACATCCGGTGGTTGACGCCGCCGCCGCAGCGGACCGCGTACTTCTCCAGCGACCGCAGGCCCGGCGTCGTCTTGCGGGTGTCGCGGACCTTCGCCTTCGTGCCCTCCAGGACGTCCGCCCAGCGGCGGGTGGCCGTCGCGATGCCGGACAGCCGGCACAGGATGTTCAGGGCGCTGCGCTCGGCGGTCAGCAGGTCACGGGTGCGCGAGCGCAC
The DNA here is from genome assembly GCF_000158895.1 of Streptomyces sp. C. Taxonomy (NCBI): domain Bacteria; kingdom Bacillati; phylum Actinomycetota; class Actinomycetes; order Kitasatosporales; family Streptomycetaceae; genus Streptomyces; species Streptomyces sp. C. The sequence goes on from NZ_GG657750.1 coordinate 3,521,871, forward strand.
CGACAGCAGCAGCTGCCCCGCCTCGACCCGGTCGCCGTCCTCGGCGTGCCGCTCGACCTCGAAGGCCTCCGTGCACACCACGGAGAACACGGCCTCGGCGATCCGCAGGCCCGCCACGACGCCGGCCTCGCGGGCCACGAAGTCGGCGATGGCCTCGGCGTCTTCGGAGACGGTCGCGACGGTGGTGACGTCGACCCCGCCGTCCAGGTCCTCGGACAGCGCCATGTGCGCGATGTCCTCGACCTCGATCGGGTCCAGGCCCGCGTCGACCAGCAGCTGGGCGAGCGCCGGGTCGAGGCCGGTCTCCTCGCCGTCGCCACAGCCGCAGTCGTCGCCGCAGCCGCCTTCGTTCTGCTCGATCAGGGGGAGTTCGGGGGTGCTCACGGTCACTTCTCCAGGCTGAGGGGGTGGTGGACGGACGGGAAGTCCGCGGAGTCGGTGGGGGTGACGACCAGCGCCCGCCGCTCGGTGCGCGACAGCCGCACCACGAGGTGGCGGCGCCACTCGGCGTCGTCCCGGTCGGGATGGTCCTCGCGCCAGTGGCAGCCGCGGGTCTCGGCGCGCCGCTGGGCGGCGGCCACCAGGACGCGGGCCACGCACAGCAGGTTGGTCGCCTCCCAGGTGTCCACGCCCGGCACGGCGGTCTTGCCCTGGCTCTCCAGCTCGCCCAGGGCCGTCGTGTACAGGCTCTCCAGCGCCTCGGCGGCCGCCGCCAGGGACCCGGCGGAGCGGAGCACGCCCGCGCCCTCCGTCATGATGCGCTGGACCTCGTACCGGGCCTCGGCCGGCTGGAGCGGACCGGTGGCGGGCACCGGTACGCCCGGGCCGCTGCCCACGGGCGGGTTCGCGGTGATGTCCTCGGCGATCCGCTCGGCGAAGACCAGGCCCTCCAGCAGGGAGTTGGAGGCCAGCCGGTTCGCACCGTGCACGCCCGTGCAGGCCACCTCGCCGCACGCGTACAGGCCCGGAACCGTCGTACGGCCGTGCAGGTCGGTGCGTACGCCGCCCGAGGCGTAGTGCGCGGCCGGGGCGACCGGGATCGGCTCGGTCACCGGGTCGATGCCGTGGGCCCGGCAGGCCGCCAGGATCGTGGGGAACCGGTTCTCCCACATCTCGGCGCCGAAGTGCCGCGCGTCCAGGTACATGTGCCGGGCGTCCTGCTCCTGCATGCGGCGCATGATGCCCTTGGCGACGATGTCCCGCGGCGCCAGCTCGGCCAGCTCGTGCTGCCCCACCATGAAGCGGACCCCGTCCGCGTCGACCAGGTACGCGCCCTCGCCGCGGACCGCCTCCGACACCAGCGGCTGCTGGCCCTCCGCGTCCGGGCCGAGGAAGAGGACCGTCGGGTGGAACTGGACGAACTCCAGGTCCGAGACCTCCGCGCCGGCACGCAGCGCCAGCGCCACCCCGTCACCCGTGGAGACCGCCGGGTTGGTCGTCGCGGAGAACACCTGGCCCATGCCGCCGGTCGCCAGGATCACGGCGGGCGCGTGGACGGCGCCGACACCGTCGTGCTGGCCCTCGCCCATCACGTGCAGGGTCACGCCCGCCGTACGGCCCTCCGCGTCCTGGAGCAGGTCCAGGACCAGCGCGTTCTCGACCGTACGGATCCCGGCGGCGTGCACGGCCTCGACCAGGGCACGGGAGATCTCCGCGCCGGTCGCGTCACCGCCCGCGTGCGCGATGCGGCGTCGGTGGTGGCCGCCCTCGCGGGTCAGCTCTATCTCGCCGGTCTCGGCGGAGGTGTCGAAGACGGCGCCCGCCGCCATCAGCCGGCGCACCGCGTCGGGGCCCTCGGTGACCAGCAGCCGTACCGCCGCCTCGTCGCACAGGCCGGCGCCGGCGACCAGCGTGTCGTCCAGGTGCTGCTCGGGGGTGTCGCCCTCGCCGAGGGCGGCCGCGATGCCGCCCTGCGCCCAGCGGGTGGAGCCGTCGTCGAGCCGCGCCTTGGTGACCACGACCGTACGGCGGCCCGCGGCGGCGCAGCGCAGCGCGGCCGTCAGCCCCGCCACGCCGGAACCGACCACCACGACGTCCGCGTCGAGGGCCCAGCCGGGGGCGGGGGCGTGCAGCCGTATGCCCGTACCGGCGGCGCCGGGGGTGCCTGGGTTGCCTGTGGTGCTCACGCGTGTGCTCCGAACTCCAATGGGATGTTGTCGATCAACCGGGTCGCGCCGACCTTCGCCGCGACGGCCAGCACGGCCCGTCCGGTGAAGTCGGGGCCGACGTCGGTGAAGTCCTCCGGGTCCACCAGGGCCAGGTAGTCCAGGACCAGCGGCGGCTCGTGCCGGCCCGCCTCCTCCAGCACGTGCCGCGCGGCGGCCCGTACGGCGTCCGGCAGGCCGGTGACGCCGCCGGCCGCCGCCGACACGGCGTGCGCGTCGGCGGAGGCACGGATTTCGCCGAGCCGGGCCAGGGCGGTGGCGCGCCCGTCGCTCGCCGGGGCCGCCTCCGCGCGGGCGCACAGCGCGGCCTGCGCGGCGAGCCGGTCGCGGCCCGCGAACAGGGCGCGCGAGAGGGCCAGGGCGGTACGGCGCTCGACCGGGCCGAGGTAGCGGTTGCGGGAGGACAGGGCGAGCCCGTCGTCCTCCCGGACCGTGGCTACGCCGACCACCTCGACGGGGAAGTTCAGGTCGGTCACCATGCGCCGGATCAGCGCCAGTTGCTGGGCGTCCTTCTGGCCGAACAGGGCCAGGTCCGGGCGGGTGAGGTGGAGCAGCTTGGCGACGACGGTCAGCATGCCGTCGAAGTGGCCGGGCCGGGTGGCGCCTTCGAGCCGCTCGCCCATCGGCCCGGCCGTGATCCGCACCTGCGGGTCGCCGCCCGGGTAGACCTCGTCCACGGAGGGGGCGAACACGGCGTCGGCGCCCGCCCCTTCGGAGACCGCCAGGTCGGCGTCGAGGGTGCGCGGGTAGCGGTCGAGGTCCTCGTTCGCCCCGAACTGGAGGGGGTTGACGAAGACGGTGACCACCACCTGGCCGTCCGGGCCCACCTCCTCGCGGGCCGTGCGGATGAGCGTGGCGTGGCCCTCGTGCAGGGCGCCCATCGTCATCACGACGGCCCGGCGGCCGGCGCGCGGGAGCTCGTGGAGCTCTTCGGCGGTGTTCAGCAGCTGGAGCGGGCCGGTCATCGCTCGGAATCCTTCGGGTCGGCGGGGTCCGCGAGCACGCCGAGGAGGTCCTCGGCCAGTTCGGGCTTGAGCAGGCCGTGCGCGAGGGCGCGGTCCGCGGTCGTACGGGCCATCGCCAGGTACCCGGCGACGGTGGCCGGAGCGTGCTTGCGCAGCTCCGAGACGTGCGCGGCGACGGTGCCCGCGTCGCCGCGGGCGACGGGCCCGGTCAGGGCGGCGTCACCGGAGCGCAGGGCGTTGTCCAGGGCGGCGCCGAGCAGCGGGCCGAGCATCCGGTCGGGGTGCTCGACGCCCGCGGTGCGGAGCAGCTCCAGGGCCTGGGCGACCAGGGTGACCAGGTGGTTCGCGCCCAGCGCGAGGGCCGCGTGGTAGAGCGGGCGGCTCTCCTCCGCGATCCATTCGGGCTCCCCGCCCATCTCGATGACCAGGGCCTCCGCCGCCAGCCGCAGCTCCTCGGGCGCGGTCACCCCGAACGAGCACCCGGCCAGGCGCTGCACGTCCACCTCGGTACCGGTGAAGGTCATCGCCGGGTGCAGCGCCAGCGGCAGCGCGCCCGCGCGCCGCGCGGGGTCCAGCACGGCGGCCCCGTAACGCCCCGAGGTGTGCACGAGGAGCTGCCCGGGACGCACGGCGCCGGTCTCGGCGAGGCCCTCGACCAGGCCCGGCAGGGCGTCGTCGGGGACGGTGAGGAGCACCAGCTCGGCCCGCTCCAGCACCTGCGCCGGGGACACCAGCGGCACCTCCGGCAGCATCCGCTCGGCCCGGCGCCGGGAGGCGTCGGAGACCCCGGACACGGCGACGGGGCGGTGCCCGGCCTGCTGGAGCGCACGGGCCAGCGCGGGGCCGACGCGGCCCGCGCCGACGACTCCGATGGTGAGCCGGGCGGGGCGCGGTTCCTGGGATGAGTTCACGCGGTGAGGGCCTTCCGTTCCAGTCCGCGAGGGGTACCGGACGATACGTCGCCATACTGGGCCCTTTCCGCGCCC
>NZ_GG657750.1:3527408-3579341 GCF_000158895.1 Streptomyces sp. C
GGGGCGGGGTGCCCTTGGGCGGTCTCAGGGAGGGTTGGGGGCTTCCCGTCAGTCCCATCGTCCTTCCGGTTCGGGCCGGTCCCTCAAGGGCGCTCCTTCGTCGCGTCGCTACGCGATCGCCTTCGGCGACCCTTGACCGACCGACCCGAACCGGAAAGCCGAAAGACTGCCGGGAAACCCCCAAAGAAACGGCACGGTCCAGAGGAGAAGGGACGGGTCCCTCAGCGATGAGACGAGGGGCCGGGGCTTGGCCGGCCGGGCATCCGGGCCCCAAGAGCCGAGATCCGGAGCCGGGGCGCGACTACCCGCACGAGAAGGCGAACAGACTGCCCTGCGGAGCCCCCAGGCGCAGCAGATCGCTACGCGCTCCTCTCGTCTCAGCGTCCGACGACCGCCTTGGGCCGATACCCGCACCAGAGGGCGAACAGAGCAGCCCAGGAAGCCGACAGGCGCGACAGATCGCTACGTGCTTCTCCCGACTTGGCGTCGGACGGCCGTCTGTGGCTGATACCCGCGCCAGAAGGCGAACAGAGCAGCCCAGGGAGCCGACAGGCGCGGCGGATCGCTACGCGCTTCTCTGATCGCGGCGGCCGGCGGCCGTCTTGGCCTCCGGAGGGAGCGTGGGAGTTTCGTTCAGGTGATGCGACTAGGTTCTGTCCGGCGGATCATTCGCGGAGCCAGAGCCTGATGGCTGCGGTGGTGATGGTGCCGTGGAAGACGTAGGCGCGTTTGTCGTAGCGGGTGGCGACGGCCCGGTGGTGTTTGAGCCGATTGATCGTCCGCTCGACCTCGTTGCGCCGTTTGTAGAGCTCCTTGTCGAAGCCGGTGGGCCGGCCGCCCCTGCTGCCGCGGCGTTTGCGGTTGGCCCGCTGGTCCCTGGGCTCTGGGATCGTGTGCTTGATCTGGCGTCTTCGCAGGTGGCTGCGGTTGCGGCGTGAGCTGTATGCCTTGTCGCCGCTGACGTGGTCGGGCCTGGTGCGGGGGTGTCCGCCGCCAGGTCTGGCGACACGGATGCGAGCGAGGACTTCGGTGAACTGGGGCGCGTCGCCCCACTGTCCCGGTGTGACGAGCAGGGCCAGCGGGCGGCAGCCGCCCTCACTGGCGAGATGGATTTTGCAGGTCAGGCCGCCCCGGGACCGGCCGAGTCCCTCGTCGGGGCGGTGGTTTCGAGGCGTCGTTCTTTTTTCGGGACCCGTGGAGTGGTCTTGCGGGCTCCGGCCGCGTGCTGATGGGCCGGCACGTGGTCGAGTCGACGCCGACCATGCTCCAGTCGAGTCGGCCCGCCAGGTCGGCATCGGCCTGGACCGCCCGCAGGATCCGGTCCCACGTGCCGTCGGCGGACCAGCGCCGATGGCGTTCATAGACCGTCTTCCAGCTGCCGTATCGCTCGGGAAGGTCCCGCCACGGGATCCCGGTCCGCACCCGGAACAGGATTCCGTTGACCACCTGCCGGTGGTCGCTCCAGCGTCCGCCCCGCAGCCCGGCAATGGGCAGGTGCGGCTCAAGCCGCACCCACTCCGCGTTCGTCAGATCACCCCGCCCCATGCCCGGCCTAACGACCGGACAAGCCGACAGTGACAAGATCCGCCGGACAGAACCTAGAACCGTCTGGTCAGAATGCAGTGGGGATCATCGTTGTCTTCATCGCCCACGCGGGTCCAGAGCATCACCGTGTTGTCATGCCGCCACACGCTGAGCTCGTCGCGCACTTCGTCGCCCTTGGGGCCTTTGACGTCGAACTTTCGCTCAACGGCCCTTCCTGTCTCGGCTCTCCAGGTTCCGGACCCCGACCGGGGGCCGTCCCAGTTCCAGTCCGAGGCGCCCATCCAGTCGCCGCACACCTGGTTGGCGATGAAAGTCCCGTCCGGATTCAGCGTCAGGCTGCCGCCGTAGGCGTCGAACCACGTGACCGCGAGTTCGGCCGGCGTCAGTCTGACGGGTTCGCCTTCGGGCGGCGGGCGGTTCCAGATCCTTCCGCAAGCCGTGAGCGTGAGAGACATGGCGAGGAGGACCAGTACGGTCCGGCAGGAACGCGGCACACTCCACCCCCAAGGGTTTCTGCAGGTCGCGTGTGCGACGAGGATGCGACCCGCAGCCTGGCACACACTTTGAACGCGTTCAAGTCCGAGGTGCGGCATCAGCCCCGGACGGGCGTCGGACGCTGAGAGATGAGGAGCGCGTAGCGATCTGTCGCGCCTGTCGGCTTCCTGGGCTGCTCTGTTCGCCCTCTGGTGCGGGTATCGGCCCAAGGCGGTCGTCGGACGCTGAGACGAGAGGAGCGCGTAGCGATCTGCTGCGCCTGGGGGCTCCGCAGGGCAGTCTGTTCGCCTTCTCGTGCGGGTAGTCGCGCCCCGGCTCCGGATCTCGACTGTTGAGGGCCCGGATGCCCGGCCGGCCAAGCCCCGGCCCCTCGTCTCATCGCTGAGATGCCCGTCCCTCCACCATGGACCGTGCCGTTTCTTTGGGGGTTTCCCGGCAGTCTTTCGGCTTTCCGGTTCGGGTCGGTCGGTCAAGGGTCGCCGAAGGCGATCGCGTAGCGACGCGACGCAGGAGCGCCCTTGAGGGACCGGCCCGAACCGGAAGGACGATGGGACTGACGGGAAGCCCCCAACCCTCCCTGAGACCGCCCAAGGGCACCCCGCCCACCGCGGCGTCTCAGCATGCCCCGCCACGGTGGAGGCGGCGGGTCAGGGCGTGGAGCCAGGGGTGGGTGGCCGGGCGGCCGTCCAGGACGGCGGTGAACTGGGCCGTCGTGCGCAGGGCGCGGAGGGTGGCCAGGTCGTCGCGGCCCGGGGGCGGGGGCGGAGGGGTGCCGTGCTGGGCCGCGCGGTAGGTGTCGACGAGGTACTGCTCGATGGCTGTCATGCATCCACCCTCACCCCGTTGGGCGCGGCGCGCTCGCCGATTGACGCTCCCCGTCAATCGACGCCCCTCACCTGCGGCGATGCCCCGTCGGCGGCTTCACGACCCCTCGTACGGGCGTACGGCCAGAGCGCGGGCGCCCGCGCCCGTCGGCCGCGCCCTGCCGTGTCCGCGGCGCGCGCGGGAGGCCACAATGGGGCGATGAGCGTCACCATCGACATCGCCGGGCTCCCCGCGGAGCGGATCGGTTTCGCGCCGTCGCCGCTCGCCGAGCTCTGCATGACCCTGCACGCGCTCTCGCAGCCGGCCCATCACCCGGGGCTCCAGTCCTGGACGAGGGCCACCACGGCTTCGCTCGACCCCTGCCTCGCCGACCGGCTCCTCGAGGCCGATTTCATGTGGCGCAGTTCGTTCTCGGACATCTTCATGGCCTTCGCCGGCATCCCCGGTGGTACCGGCCGTCCGGGGGCGACGCTGGCCGAGGAGCTGGACGTGCTCGACCGGTTGGACGACGAGCGGTTCGTGATGGCGGCGCTGGAGCACTGCTGGCTGGCGCTGTACAACGAGGGCGGCGGGCCGCACCCGTTGAAGGACGCGGGGGCGCGGGCGAAGGCGCTGGAGACGGCGGCGGCGCGCGGGCCGCGGCAGTTGGAGTTCTCGATCCGGCTGCTGGACGACCCGACCGGGGTGCGGGTGTGGATGCGGCGGCTGCTGGAGGACTGCGACGAGGCCTTCTTCGCCGAGACCTGGCGGCGCATCGAGCCCCGTCAGACGGCGGACGCCCGGCACAAGGCGGAGGTGCTGCGCCGCAAGGGGCTGCCGGCGGTGCTGCGGGAGGTGTCCTCGGCGCTGAGCGTCGACGAGGGGCTGACGGTGATCACCGCCGACAAGATGGTCAACGGTCAGACCACGGCGACGGATCCGCTGGTCGGGCCGGGGCTGCTCTTCGTTCCGACGAACTTCGGCTGGCCGCACCTGTTGGTGCTGCACGCTCCGGGCTGGCGGCCGGTGGTGCACTACCCGCTGGACTCGCCCGAACTGGCCTCCGAGCCGGGCTCGGTGGAGTTGTTGCAGCGCCGGATGGAGGCGTTGGCGCACCCCATGCGGATGATGCTGTGCCGCAGTCTGGCGCGCGCCCCGTACACGACGAGTGAGCTGGCGCGGGTGTACGGGATCTCCGCGCCGGAGGTGTCCCGGCACCTGGCCGTGCTGAAGAAGGCGGGCCTGATGCACACCCGGCGCCAGGGACGTTATGTACAGCACCAGTTGGATCTGTCCGTGGTCGCACGAATAGGTGGCGATTTCATCGAGGGAATCCTGCGCTGAGCCGGTCTGCCCGACGATCGGACGGTGGCCGGATTTCGCCCCTCATCAGAGGTACCGATATCCGGATTTCACAAACCGGAAGCAGTGAAAACTCTGGCGAGGGCCGCCTCTTGGTGTCTAACGTGCGTCCACCACGCCACGCCTCCCCCACAGACGCTTCCTGCTGTGAAAGGACCTTCATGCCCTCTCGCCGTATAGCCGCAGCCACCGCCGTCCTGGCGGCCGCCGCCCTCGTCTCCCCGCTGCTCCTCGCCGGTCCGGCCGGTGCGACGAGCCCGCAGAGCGACGCCGCCCGGGGTGACGCGCTGGCCAGGAAGCTGGTCAAGGACTCGACGGGCAAGGGCGCCAACAACCATCTGAAGGTCTTCCAGTCGATCGCCGACTACAACAACGGGACCCGGGTGGCCGGCTCGAAGGGCCACGCCCAGTCGGCGCAGTACGTCGAGGCCGTGCTGAAGGGTGCCGGGTACCAGGTCTCGCGCCACGAGTTCGACTTCGTGTACGTCGAGACGATCTCCGAGAAGCTGAAGGTCAACGGGGCCACCGGCCGCGACGTGCCCCTCAAGCTGATGACCTACACGGCCAGCGGCCCGGAGGGCGGCATCACCGCGCCCGTCGCCGTCGCCCCCGTCGACGCCGACGGCACCAACGGCTGCGAGGCCGCGGACTTCGCGCCCGGCGCCTTCACCGGCAAGATCGCGCTGATCAAGCGCGGCGGCTGCACCTTCGCCACGAAGCAGGCGAACGCGGCGGCGGCCGGCGCGGTCGGCGCGGTCATCTACAACAACACCGCGGGCGCCCTCAACGGCACCCTCGGCGACGCGAACGCCGGCAAGGTCCCCACCGGCGGCATCTCCCAGCAGGACGGCGAGAAGCTCGCCGCGGAGGCGGCCGCCGGTCCCGTCTCGCTCACCCTGGACGTCCGCGAGCTGCGCGAGAACCGCAAGACGTTCAACGTCGTCGCGGAGACCAAGGGCGGCGACCCGGAGAACACCGTCTTCCTCGGCGCGCACCTGGACTCGGTCGCGGCCGGTCCGGGCATCAACGACAACGGCTCCGGCTCGGCGGGCATCCTCCAGGTCGCACAGCGCCTCGCGAGCGAGCAGAAGAAGATCAAGAACAAGGTGAAGTTCGCCTGGTGGTCGGCGGAGGAGTTCGGTCTCCTCGGCTCCGAGGCGTACGTGGCCTCGCTGACGCCCGAGCAGAAGAAGCAGATCAAGCTCTACCTGAACTTCGACATGATCGCCTCGCCGAACTCCGCGTACTTCGTCTACGACGGCGACGACTCGGACAAGGTCGGCTCGGGCCCGGGCCCCGAGGGTTCGGCGCAGCTGGAGAAGCAGATCACCGACTTCCTCGACGCGCAGAAGATCCCGCACGAGGGCAGTGACTTCACCGGCCGCTCGGACTACGGCCCGTTCATCGAGGCCGGCATCCCGTCGGGCGGTACGGACACGGGCGCCGAGGGCATCAAGACCCCGGAGCAGGCCGCGAAGTTCGGCGGTCAGGCGGGCGTCGCCTACGACCCGAACTACCACGGCAAGGGCGACGACATCAACAACATCGACCAGAAGGCGCTCGACATCAACGTCGACGTCATCGCGAACGCGGTGGGCCACTACGCCTGGGACCTGGCGCCGCTGACGCAGCCGGTCACCCCGAAGCCGTCCACCGGCTCCGGCAACGGCGGCGGTCTGCGCCCGGGCCACGACCACGACGTCACGGAGTAGGAACACCGGGACACACCAGGGGCCGGCCTCCCGTGCGGGGGGCCGGCCCCCGGCCGTGCCCCGCGGGGCGGCGGCCTACCCCGGCCAGGCCCCGACGCCGACCGGCTGGACCAGCCAGCCGAAGTCGCCCAGGCCCCCGCGCGCGGTGAGTTCCGCCGCCTCGCCCGCCGCCGACAGGGCGCGGACGTAACCGGCGGGGTCGGTGGAGGCCAGGGCCAGCGGCGGCCGGCCGCCCGAGACGCCGAGGGCGGTCAGGGCGGCGCGCTGGGTGAGCAGGCCGGCGCCCGGTCCGGCGCAGGCGTCGAGCGCGACGTGCGCGGTGACGTCGCAGCCGCCGTCCGGGACGGGAGCCGTCTCGCGGCCGTCACGGAAGCCGGTGAGGGTGCCGTACGGGGGGCGGGCGGCGCGGGTGTGCGCGTAGTCCACGGCCACCGCGAGGCCCCGGTCCAGGGTGGCGACGGCCGCCGCCCAGGCCTCGTCGCGGGCCCGGCCGATCTCCGCCCGGCCGCCGTCCGGTCCGGCCGCGCCGGGCCACCACCGCTCCAGCCAGTCCCGGTCGGCGTCCTCCAGCGGGCCGCCGGGGGTCTCCGTACCGTCGCGGGCGACCAGGACGTACCGGCCGTCCTCCGCGACGTCCAGCGGTACGTTGTCCAGCCATTCGTTCGCGAACAGCAGCCCCGTCGCCCCCTCGGGCGGCTCGGCCACCCAGCGGACGCGGGGGTCCAGCCCCTCGGGTTCCGCCGCGCGCTCCACCCCGTACGGGCGCACCCGCGCGGCCGTCTCCGCGGGCAGCGCGGCGAGGACGCCGGCCAGCAGTTCGCCCCGCCCGGCCCCCATGTCGACCAGGTCGAGCCGCGCGGGCCGGCCCAGCTCCGCGTCCACCCACTCCAGCAGCCGGGCCACGGCCGCCGCGTACAGGGCGGAGGCGTGCACGGAGGTCCGGAAGTGCCCGGCGGGCCCCGGCCCGCCCGGGCGGACGTAGAAGCCGCCGGGCCCGTACAGCGCGGCCTCCATCGCGGCCCGCCACCGGACCGGCCCCCTGACCTCACCCTCAGCGTTCATCCACCGCAGGTTAAGCCAACCCTCCACCTTGGGGAGTACTCCCCCGTCGCAGGGATCGCACCTGTGGTTGACTCCAGCACCTATTCCCTTTCCCTACTCTGGGTTACGTGCAGCGCCTCTACGACTTCATCCGCAGACACCCGACGGGCGTCGACAGCTTCTGGGCTGTCCTCTTCTTCGGGATCTCGATGATGAACGTGGCCGGGGCCGAGGGGCAGAGCACCGCCCTGCGGCTGGCCACCGTGCCCGTCGTCGGCGCGCTGACCGCCGCCCTGGCCCTGCGCCGCCGCTGGACCGTGCCGATGTTCTGGCTGTCGGCCGGCGCGGGCGTCTGCCAGCTGGCCATCGGGCAGGAAATACAGTTCTGCGACGTCGCGATGCTGGTCGTCCTGTTCACGGTGGCCGCCGCCGACGTCCCGCGCTGGGTCTCGCGCGCCGCGCTGGCCGCCGGGCTGCTGGCCTCGCCGCTGTACTTCCTGCGCTTCGGCGTGGACAAGACCGCGAGCGGCACTGAGGAGCTCCTCTTCGTCCTCTTCATGATGGTCCCCTTCGCCCTCGCCTGGGTGATGGGCGACTCGCTGCGCACCCGCCGCGCCTATTACGCCCAGCTCGTGGAGCGCAACCAGCGGCTGGAGAAGGAGCGCGAGGCGCAGGCCAAGGTCGCGGTGGCCGCCGAGCGCGCCCGGATCGCCCGCGAGCTGCACGACGTCGTCGCGCACAACGTCTCGGTGATGGTGGTCCAGGCCGACGGTGCCGCGTACGTCATGGACGTGGCGCCCGACCAGGCCAAGGAGGCCCTCCAGACCATCTCCGGCACCGGCCGCCAGGCGCTGGCCGAGATGCGCCGGCTGCTGGGCGTGCTGCGCACGGGCGAGCCGCAGGAGTCCGAGGACTACGTGCCGCAGCCCGACGTGGAGCAGATCGAGGTGCTGGTCGAGCAGGTGCGGGCGGCCGGGCTGACGGTCGACTTCGAGGTGGAGGGCGCGCCGCGCAGGCTGCCCAGCGGGGTGGAGCTGACGGCGTACCGGATCGTGCAGGAGGCGCTGACGAACACGCGCAAGCACGGGGGCCCCGACGCCCGGGCGAGCGTGCGGCTGGTCTACTTCGACGACGGGCTGGGCCTGCTGGTCGAGGACGACGGGCGGGGCGCGGCGCACGAACTGTACGAGGACGGCGGCGCGGACGGTGCCGGGCACGGTCTGATCGGCATGCGGGAGCGGATCGGTATGGTCGGGGGAACCCTGGACGCGGGCCCGCGCCCCGGCGGGGGCTTCCGGATCAGTGCCCTGCTCCCGCTCAAGAAGAGTTAGCCCCGTACGGGAACGCCCAAGAAGAGGTAGAGGTAGTCACGGATGTCCATCCGAGTGATGCTGGTCGACGACCAGGTCCTGCTGCGCACCGGCTTCCGCATGGTGCTGGCCGCGCAGCCGGACATGGAGGTCGTCGCCGAGGCGGGCAACGGCCTGGAGGCGCTGGAGGTGCTGCGGGCCACGGCGGTCGACGTCGTCCTGATGGACGTGCGCATGCCCAAGCTGGACGGGGTGGAGGCGACGCGGCGCATCTGTGAGCCGGAGCAGCACCCGAAGGTGATCATCCTGACCACCTTCGACCTGGACGAGTACGCGTTCTCGGGCCTGAAGGCGGGCGCGAGCGGCTTCATGCTGAAGGACGTGCCGCCGGCGGAGCTGCTGGCCGCGATCCGGTCGGTGCACAGCGGGGACGCGGTGGTGGCGCCCTCGACGACGCGGAGGCTGCTGGACCGGTTCGCGCCGATGCTGCCGACGACGGCGGCGGAGCCGGAGAACAAGGAGATCGAGCGGCTGACGGACCGCGAGCGGGAGGTCATGCTGCTGGTCGCGCAGGGCCTGTCGAACGGGGAGATCGCGGCCCGGCTGGTGCTGTCGGAGGCGACGGTCAAGACGCACGTGGGCCGGATCCTGACGAAGCTGGGCCTGCGCGACCGGGTGCAGGTGGTGGTGCTGGCGTACGAGACGGGGCTGGTGCGCGCCGGGGGCGGCGGGGCGGGGTAGTCCCGTCGCCCCTCGGGGGGCGGGTCAGCCGCGCTGGATGAACTCGCAGGAGTTCGAGGCGACGAAGTCGAGGGTGGCCTGGTCGGCGAGCAGCACGTCGAGGTCTCCGGGGTTCTCGCCGCATTCGATGCGGTCGAAGCCGCCGTTGCGGCTGACGATGGTGTCGTTGCCCTCACGGCCGTTGAAGGTGTTGCCCGAGAAGCCCGAGAAGTTCCAGCCGTCGGAGTCGAGGAGCCGGTCGGGGCCGGTTCCGCCGACGAGGCGGTCCAGGCCCTCCCCACCCATGAGGTCGCTGGGAATGGCCGTACTGTTGGTGGCCTCGTCGTTGCGGTCACCGAGCGAGGCCATGATGCGGGTCACGGTGTTCGCCTGGCCGCAGCGGACCGTGTGCGGGTTTCCGGCCTGGACGCAGCCCGGGCCCGGGATCAGGACGGCCGTCGCGTCGTTCACTTCGAGGAGTCCGCCGCTGATCCGGAACTCGACCGTGTTGGTCTCCCCCGGCTGCGCGGTGAAGAGGATCTGGCCGCCGTTGCGCGTCACCAGGGCGGGGTCGGCGGAGGCCGGGCCCGCGAGGGCCATCGTCAGGGCCAGGGCGGCCAGGGCGGGGGTGGCGACGCGTGCGGTGCGGGAGAGCTTCATGGGTGTGCTGTCCTTCGGTTGCGAGACGCGGACCGGGTCGAGGGTCCGTCCGGACCTGCACTACCCCGAGCAACCGTCAGATTCATATTGTCAGCCCGGAGTTACCCCGGCTGCCGTAAGCAACCCCACGTCCGGCCCGCCGCCACCCTGACGACGGCGCCCGGCTACGGCAGCGGCGGCACCGCCGTGCGCAGGTGGGTCAGCAGCACCGACAGGGACTCCCACGCCGACGGGTCCCCGCCGTCGCCCAGCGGGTAGTGCAGCCCGGGCCTGCGCGGGGGGCCCACCTGGACGGGCTTGACCTCCAGCGGGGGCCGCCGCGCCTGGGTCAGCGTCGCCTCGGCCACGCCGGCCCCGCCCAGGGTGAAGGACACCGGTACCGCCGGCACGGACACCCGCGGGGTCAGGCTCAGGTCCCGCCGGCCGGGCCCGAGGGAGGCCAGCATGCTGACCAGGCCGTGCCCGGCGACGAGTTCCTCCGCCAGTCCGGCGAGCGCGTCGAGCGGCACCTCCTCGGAGGGCCCGTACCCGAGGGACAGGGTGACGTCCTCCTCGACCCCGGCGGCCGTGCGGAGCACGCGTACGGTGGCCAGCGCGGGCCGCTCCGGCGATCCGACGGCGGTGACCAGCGTCGGCTCGGGCGCCCGGCTCCGGGCCAGGTCGGTGAGCTGGCGCGGCGACCACGGCAGGTTCACCGGCTCGGCGGTGCCCCAGCCGGCGGGCGGGCCCCCGGTCAGGGTGCGCCAGGCGGCCTCCAGCGAGCGGCCGACCAGCAGCCCTTCCTCGGCGGGGTGTTCGGCGCGGAACTGTACGGTCAGCCGGCGTTCGCCCGACGCCTCGGGCCGCCGGAACGCGGCGGCGAGCCGCGCGTCGCCCGCCTCGTCGCGGACCGGGGCGAAGGTGCCGTCCTGCCAGGCCAGCACCGCGCCGGACAGGCCGTCGTAGTACCCGGACGCGGGGTCCTGGACCACCCACCGGTTCGGCGCGCCGGCGAGCGCGGTGCGCAGCGGCAGGCTGAGCCGGCAGTGGTCGGGGGTGACGATGTGCAGGGCCGCGCCGAATTCGGCGGTGGTGCGCAGGACGTCCGACAGCCAGGCGGTCAGCCCGATCACGGGCCGGTCGGCGAGGACCACGGCGGTGGACGCGGTGACGACGTCCACGGTCGGGAGGGCTCCGACGGGCGCGGGTGCCGCCGAGGCCTCGGAGGTCACCGGCACCACTCCGACGTGCCCGGCGCCCTCGGGCCAGACCGTGCCGCCGAGGACCTCGGCGAGGCGTCCGGCGACGGCCCCGGCGAGGGGGGCCGCCTCGGGTACGGCGGTGGAGGCGCGGGTCTCCGTCCACCAGACGGGGGTGGCGGCGGGCGTCCCGAGGAGGCGCTCGACCTCGCCGGGGACCTGGACGAGCACCGGGGCCTCGACGGAGACGAGCGGGCGGCCGGCCGCGCCGAGCAGCTGGATGACGGCGCCGTCCCCGACGGCCTGGGCGTCGAGGTCCGCGCCGCCCGCCGTCAGGGCCACCATCAGGGCGGTGGTGTCGGGCATCTTGGCGGTGAGGGCGATGACGTCCTTGGTCACGGTGTCAGGGCGCTTCCTGGGTCGGGGAGTCGGCGAGGGCGGTCTGCACGATCTGGTGCGGGCGGCCGCGCCGGACGAGGGTGCCGCGGCCGGGCGGCTGGGCGCTCGCGTACAGCTGCGGGAACAGCTGGCCTTCGGAGCGTTCGCCGTTCATCACGAGGGCGGTGGTGCCGGACTCGCGCAGGGTGGTCATCAGCGGCTCGTACAGGGCCCGGGAGGAGCCGGCGACGCGCCGTGCGATCACGAAGTGCAGGCCGATGTCCTGGGCGGACGGCAGGTAGGGGACGAACGCCTGGAGGGGCTGCTGTCCGGCGGTGGTGAGGATGTCGTAGTCGTCGACGAGGACCACGATGCGCGGTCCGGCGAAGCCGGGCCCCTCGCCCGGTTCGGCGTCGGGGTCGATGCCGTCCTCGGGGAGCCGCTTGTCGAGTTCCTTGGCGATGCCCGCGGACAGGGCGGCGGCGATCTTCGCGTTGTGCGCGTAGCCGCCCCGGTAGGGCTCGGGGACCACGCCGCGCAGACCGCGCCTCGGGTCGTAGACGGCGAAGACCAGTTCCTCCTCGCCGTAGCGGGCGATGAGCTGGCGGGCGACGAGGGCGAGCAGGTTGGTCTTGCCGCACTCGTTGTCGCCGAGGATCAGCAGGTGCTGGTCCTGGCCGAAGAGGTCGAGGAGCACCGGGGCGAGGACGTCCTGGTCCACGCCGACGGGGATCCGGTACGGCTCCTCGTCGACGCCCGGCAGCCGGCCGGACGGCAGCCGCGCGGGCAGGACCCGCACGGGGGAGGCGATGTCGCCGTGCCAGGTGGCGCGGACGGTGCCGGCGGCCTCCTCCAGGGCGGTGGCCAGGTCGGTGTTCCCGGCCCGGGAGTCGATGCGCGGCAGGGCGGTCTGGGCGAACAGCTTGCCGTCGGTGAGGACGCGGCCCGGGGTGTCCGGGGAGATCGTCTCGGACAGTTTGCGGTCGATGGCCGAGTCGGAGGGGTCGCCCAGGCGCAGTTCGACGCGGCCGCCGAAGAGGGACTGGTTGGCGATCCGCACGTCGTTCCAGCGGAGCATGCCGGCGACGACGTGGATGCCGTAGCCGCCGCCCCGCTTGAGGAGGTCGGTGACGGAGTCGTCGAGTTCGGAGAACTCCTCGCGCAGGGCCCCGTAGCCGTCGACGAGCAGCACGATGTCGGTGGACGCGAGCTCGGGCAGCCGGCCCTGGGAGCGCAGCCGGCGCAGCTGGTCGACGGAGTCGATGGAGTGCTCGCGGAACAGCTCCTCGCGGGTGGCGAGCATGGCCCGTACCTCGGCGACCGTGCGGGCGGCCCGTTCCCGGTCGGCTCGGCCGGCGATCCCGCCGACGTGCGGGAGCCCGGCGAGCGCGGCGAGGCCGCCCCCGGCGAGGTCGAGGCCGTAGACGGCGACCTCCTGCGGGGTGTGGGTCAGCGCGAGCGACAGGGCCAGGGTGCGCAGCAGGGTGGTCTTGCCGGACTGGGGGCCGCCGGTGACGGCGGTGTGCCCGCCGGCGACGGTCAGGTCCAGCTCCCAGGGGCCGCGCCACTGGCGGGCGGGGTCGTCGAGGACGCCGAGCGGCACCGTGAGGGGGGCGCGGCGGGCGGTGCCGAGCCGGAGTCCGCGTTCGGTGACGGACAGCGGTCCGGCGGCGGCGTCCAGGGGCGTCGCGTCGGGCAGCGGCGGCAGCCAGATGCGGCGGACGGGCGGGGCGGCGTCGGCGAGCTGGTCGACGATGACGGAGAGCACGCTGGGCCCGGTCTCGCGGGCGGTGGCGGTGGGCTTCTCCTCGGCGGGTTCGGCGGGGCCGGTGCTGTCCTGGAGGGTGTTGAAGGTGGGGTAGGCCAGGGCGAGGGGGCCGCGTTCGGTGTCGTCGAGGGCGGCGGCCGGGCCCCGGTAGCGGCCGGAGACGTACCCGGCCTTGAAGCGGGTGTAGGTGGAGGTGTCCACCTTGAGGTAGCCGAAGCCGGGCAGCGGCGGCAGCTGGAAGGCGTCGGTGGTGTCGAGGACGGTGCGCGACTCGTCGGCGGAGAAGGTGCGCAGGCCCAGCCGGTACGACAGGTAGGTGTCCAGGCCCTTGAGCTTGCCGCCCTCGATGCGCTGGCTGGAGAGCAGCAGGTGCACGCCGATGGAGCGGCCGATGCGGCCGATGGACAGGAACAGGTCGATGAAGTCCGGCTTGGCGGTGAGGAGTTCGCCGAACTCGTCGATGACGACGAACAGGTGCGGCAGCGGCTCCAGTTCGGGCTTCTCGGCGCGCAGGACCGCGTAGTGGCCGATGTCGGCGACGTTCCCGGCGTCCTTGAGGACCTGCTGGCGGCGCTTGACCTCGCCGGCGAGGCTGGTGTGGACGCGTTCGACGAGTCCGGCCTGGTTCTCCAGGTTGGTGATGACGCCGGCGACGTGCGGGAGCTTCTCGAAGGGGGCGAAGGTGGCGCCGCCCTTGTAGTCGACGAGGACCATCGCGAGGTCCTCGGGCGAGTGGGTGGCGACGAGGGCGAGGACGAGCGTACGGAGCAGCTCGCTCTTGCCGGAGCCGGTCGCGCCGACGCACAGGCCGTGCGGGCCCATGCCGAGCTGCGAGGACTCCTTGAGGTCGAGGAGCACCGGGCCGTGCCGGTCGTCGATGCCGATGGGGACGCGCAGGAAGTCCCGCTCGCCGCGCGGCGCCCACATCCGCTTCACGTCGAGGGCGGCGGGGTCGGCGATGCCGAGCAGGCCCATGAAGTCGACCGGCCCGGAGACGGGGGTTCCCTCGGCGACGGACTCGGCGGACAGCCGCAGCGGGGCGAGCATGCGGGCCAGGCCCTCGGCGGTGGCCGGGCCGAGGGCGTCGCTGATGCCCTCGGCGGCGGGGGCCTGCGGGGTGCGCAGGTCCCGGACGGTGACGTGGCTGCCGTCCGGCCCGTCGACGGTGATCCGTATGGTCACCTCGTCGGGCTCGTGGACCTGCTCGGCGAGCAGGTGCAGCACGGTGGTGTTCATGTCGGCCAGGCCCACGGCGGTGTCGGGGCGGGGCAGTTCGACGGCGTTCTCTCCGTACTCGTCGCTGACGACGAGGAGCCGGCCGGCCAGGCGCAGGGCGCGCTTGTCGGACAGGCCGCGGCGCACCTCGGCCGCGTACGAGGCCCTGCGGCGCAGGTCGGCCGCGAGGACCCCGGAGGCGAGCTGGGGCAGGCTGGGCGCGATCCGGCGGGCGGCGACGGGCCCGTCCTGTTCCTGCTGGTCGAGGACGTGGGGCAGCCACTTGGCCCACTCCCAGTCCCCGAGCCGGTCGCCGGGCACGCCGAGGGCGACGGCGACGTCGTCGGGGGCGTGCAGGACCGCGGTGTGCGCGAGCAGGGCGCGGGCGACGCGCAGCACGCCCTCGCGGTGGCCGACGATGCTGACGTTGCCGGCCCGGTCGAGGGGGACGGTCAGCGGGAAGTCGCTGGCCCGGCCGAAGCGGGCCATGAGGGCGCCGGCCTCGTTGAGCATGAACCGGTCGGGCGGGGTGAGGACGCCGCCGGCGCCCGCCGCGAGGGAGAGTTCCTGCACGGCGACGGCGCCGGTGCCCAGGCGGGGCCGCAGGAAGTCGGGGTCGGTGCGGCGCCGCTCCCACAGCCGTGCGGGGTCGCGTACGAGGTCGTACAGGGCCTCCGGCGGCGGGTTGAGGCGGCGGGCCTCGTCGCGCAGCGCCTTCTCGCGGGCGCCGAGCTCCTCGCGCTGCTCCTCCAGGTACTTCCAAGGTAGCGCCTCGCGCCTGGGCGCGGCGGGTGCGCTGGGCCTTTGCCGCGCTGGGACCAGAACAAGGGCGACGGCGCCGATTCAGGGCGAAAGACGAGGGCGATCGCGCCGACGGCGGCGAACTTGGCTGTTGCGGATGACGGTCATCATCACGGCCGAGCCCATCACGCCCGCCATCGGCAGCCAGCGCCGGTGGCCGGGCTGCCGATCTTTGCCCTCGGGCCAGGTTGGGGCGGGGCCTCGACGGTGTGGGGCTGCGCGGGGGCGGGGGGCATGGTGCCCCGGGCCGGGCGGTGGATCAGCTGCTGGGTCACCGGGCGGCACCGGAAGCCGGGAGGGCCACGGCCCGCTGGAGCACGTCGGCGGCGAGCCGCACGGCCGCCTCCCGCGTCTGGAAGCCGAGGAGTTCGGACTTGACGGCGCCGCCGGACGCGAGGTGGCGGTCGTAGGGCAGTACGACGACGCCCGCGCCGGTCGCGCGCAGCTTCTCGACGGCCTTGCCGAGGTCGACGGCGGGGTGCGGGGACTGGACGGTGAGGACGACAACGGTCCGCGGGAGGACGGGCACCGGGAGGGAGCCGAGCCAGTCGAGGACGGCGTGGGTGGAGACGAGCCCCTCGGCGGTGGCGGGCGCGGTGAGCACGCGGGCGTGCGCGGTGTCGAGGGCGGTGCGGGCGACCTCGCCGGGGAGGGTCTCGCAGTCGACGACGGTGACGCCGAAGTAGCGGCGCAGGGCGACCATCACGGTCCGGTAGGTGGCGACGTCGACCTGGGCGCCGATGCGGCCCTGGCTGCCGGGCAGCAGCCAGCCGCCGTCGGGGAGCGGCACGAGGTAGCCGGTGATGTCGGTGAGCTGCATGGAGGGGCGGACGATCTGCGCGAGGTCCGCGCAGGTCCAGCGCAGGGACTGCACGCCGAGCCGGACGGGGAGGGTGCCGAGGGCGGCGTCGGCCTCCAGGGTGAGCACCGGGTCGTGGCGGAAGTGGTTGTAGGTGCGGCTGAGGAGGGCGGTGACGGTGGTCTTGCCGGAGCCGCCGCGGATGCTGGTGACGACGATCTGGCGGCCGGTGGTGACGGGCTGCTGGACCTGGGTGGCGAGTTCCGTCTCGGCGGCGACGGCCCTGGCGACGGAGGAGCCGAGCGCTCCGCGGAGGGTGCGCAGGGTGCGGCGGGCCAGCGGGTCGCCGTGGCGGGGCCGGCCGGCGGGGGCGTCGGAGCCGGGGACCGGGACGGTCTCGGGGGCGCGGGCCTGGGGGGCCTGCGGGGTGTACTGCTGCGGGGCGTGGGCCTGCTGGTGCGCCGCGGGGGCCGGCTGCTGCGGGGTGTAGGCCGACTGCTGCGCCGTGGGGGCCGGCTGCTGCGGGAGCGGGGCGTGCGGCTGCACCGGCAGGGCGCCCTGGGGGGCGGTGGCGGGAGCGGCCGTGCCCGCGCCGTGGCCCATCAGGTCGCCCAGGACGCCGGCCTGCCAGTCGCCGTGGCCGCTGCCGGGGCCGGGGCCGGGGCCGCTGCCGCTCGGCTGTCCGTGCCCGCCGCCGCCGACGGGCCCGGGCAGGTGGCCGTCACCGTCACGCTGGTTCGTGCTCATGTCTGACATGTCTGAGTAGCAACCCTTACGCGAAGGTGCCGAGCAGCCGCCCGTACACGCCGAACACCCCGATGAGCAGCGGGAACAGCACGATGACGCCGATCGACTCGACGGTGTCCCCGACCCGCCGCAGCCGGACCCGCACGTGCTCGGGCGGCTGGACGGCGAGGACGCCGAGCGCCGCCAGGGCCAGCACCAGCAGCACCGCCAGCGGCCCGGCCGCACCGGCCCGGCCGGCCCACACCAGCAGCGCCGCCACGGTGACCGCGGCCCCGGCCAGCAGCAGCGCGACCACCTCGGCGACGAGCGGGAACGCCCGCGCGCGCAGCCACAGCACGACGGCGACCGCCGAGGCGAGGGACACCGTCCACACGTCGGGCTCCCGCAGCGCGACCACACCGGCCGCGCCCGCCGAGACGGCGGTGGCGAGGGTGGCCAGCACCATGCCCCGGTGGGTGGCGCCGAGGGCGGTGGCGACCTTGTACCGGCTGACCGAGGCCCCGCGGGCCCGCTGGTCGTCCAGGCCGGTCAGTCCGGCCGCCGCCAGGGCGAGACGCGGCAGCAGCCCGAGCAGGACCACCGAGAACACGGCGAGCACGGCTCCGGTACGGGCGCCCGCCTGGCCCTGCGCCAGCGCGGTCGACTCCCACACCACCGTCAGGCCCACCACGGCGGCGGCGCCCACGAACCCGCCCCGCCCGAGCGGCGTGAACCACCCCAGCAGCGCGAGCCCGACGGCCAGCGCACCCGCGACGGCGGCGAGCCGGCCCATGGCGCCCCAGTGCTGCGCGTCGCCCAGGGTCCACGCCCCGAGCACCCCGACGGCGGCGGCACAGGCCAGCAGCGCGGCCGCCAGCCCGGACCGCTTCAGCCGCCCGGCCAGCGCCCCGACGATCCCGGCGACCGCGGCCGCAGCGAGCAGCACGCCCGCCACGGCTCCCGGCGCGAACTCCCGCCGGGCGAACCATCCCGCCACCAGCGCCCACAGGACCATCCCCGCCCCGGCGGTGACCCGCCGCGCGGAGGGCCGCCAGCGCCAGGCGCGTACGTCCAGGTCCTCGGCGGCCTCGTCGGTGACGTCGTGCACCACGGGCGCGGACGGCACGTCCTGCACCCGCACGAGCCGCAGCACGGCCCCGTCGGCGATGCCGGCGTCCTCCAGGGAGGTGCCGTGCTCGATGACGGACCCGTCCGCCGTGACCAGGTGACGCAGCATCGGCTGCGCGGCCACCCGGTCGTCCAGCATCCGTATGACGTCGGGCAGGAGTCGCCCGACGGGCTCCTGAGAGGGCAGTACGAGATCCATCCGCCGCCGCTCACCAACCAGGGTGACCCGGCTCAAAGCCGTACCGCTCACTGCCCCCATGCTCACCACGCGCTCGAACCTATCACCGAGTACTGACCTGCCCGGGCGTCCCGACCTTGCCGATGAGGCGGTGGGAGATGAACGACCAGCCGACGCAGCCGGCGCACAGCACCGCCGCGATGACCAGCCCGGCGACGGCCTTGCCGATCCGCTCGTCGGCCACCCGCCGCCCGCGCTGCGCGCCGAACAGCACGGCGTCGCGCATCCGGCGCCGCCGTACCGCGACGGATTCCAGCAACTGGCTGTCGTAGTCCTCAGCCGCCACCCCGGCCTCCCTTCTCCGTGTCGCCCCGCACGCTAGTACGCCCCCTCACGACGCCGAAACCGGCACCGCCGGTTCCGTCATGCTCCTGCCACGTCGTCGGCGCTGCCCGGCACGGGTCACACCAGGCTCCCGATCCGCCGGGCCGCCTCCAGGTGGCCGATGGCGGCCAGGCCCGCGGACCCGGCCGGCAGGTCCACCGGCTCCCAGCGCAGACCGGGCCCGAGCACCTCGTCGGCCCGGACGTCGTCCCCGAGCGCCCGGCTCCGGAACAACGGGCCTGCACCGTACTCGTCCTGGTGGTACGTGATGCGCCCCTCGCCCTCCAGCGCGTCGAGCACGGCGTCGTCGAGCACGGCGACGGGCCGGCTGCCGAGGTAGCCCGCGAGCTTGCCGGGCGGCACCATCACGCCCACGAGGTCGATGAACACCCCCGAGCAGTCACGGCTGAAGGACCCGCCGCGCTCGTAGAACAGCACGAGCGGCTCGTACAGGTCGGGCGGCCCGGCCACGGCCTCCGGGGTCCGCTCCGCGAGCCCCGCCAGCCGCACGGCCCCGGCACAGGTCTTGCGGAGCTCCCCCCAGACGACCGTGCGCCGCAGCTCCTCCAGTTCGGCCGCCTGCGCGGGCGGCAGCCCGAACTCCGGGTCCAGGTAGGGCGTGACGTCGTAGAACGGCCAGGCCTCCTCGGCCCCGCAGGCCTTCGCCCACACGGCGGCCCGCCGCAGGTACTCCCACATCAGCACCTGCCGGGACCCGCAGCGCTCGAACGCGAGGTCCCACCGCATGTCCCAGTCCACGGCCCGCAGCCGCCCCAGCATCCGCGACGCCGACACCCTCAGCCCCTCCCCGAAAGCTCCGCGAGCGCGTCCGGCGACGGCGCCCGGTGTACGACCGTTCCGACGGACACCCCGTCCTCGGTCCGGCCGAGGCAGCCGTCCAGGGCCTCCGACGCCCCGGCCCCACCGCTCCGCGCGGCGCGGAACCGCAGCAGCCAGGGCACGCCGGCCCCGAATGCCGCGTCCCCCGCCGCGCTGCGGGGCTCGTAGCCGGCCGCGCCGTCGGCCGACGCCCAGAGGAACCCGAGGAGCCGCTCCCCGCACCGCACTTCGGCGTACCGGACGGACTCCTCGGTGGTGGCTTCGTAGTCCCCTTCCCCGTATCCGCCGGGCAGGAGCTTCATGAGCCGCCGCCACCGCGCGGGCACCTCGAACGTGCCCCAGGAGTCCGCGTACGCCGCCCCTTCCGCCAGCAGGTCGGCGAACCCGTCCGCTGTGGGCCGGGCGTGCCGGGTCTCGTCACCCGGGTCGACCTCGACGCCCGTCAGCCCGGAGATCCGCTCCAGCGCGGCCGCGAGCCGGGGCGCGTTCCCGGCGGCCACCTCGGGCTGCGGCCGCTCCCGGAGGTCCTGGGTGAGCCACGGATCGGCGTAGGCGGACAGTACGAGGATCGCGCCGCCCTGGCCCCACAGGTGGACCCGTACGACGAACAGCTCCTCGGCCCGCCGCCGGACCCCGGCCTCCGGCCACTCACCGGGGAGCCGGAGGCTCACCGTCAGGTGCTGACCGGGCAGCAGCCGCACGGCAGCGGCTACCTCGGCCATGGCGGCGACGGGCACGTCGCGCCGCTCGAACAGCGGCCGGCCCATGGCCGACAGCTCACAGAGCTCAACTGCGCCCGTTCCGCCGTCGGCGATCAGCCCGAGGGAAGCCAGGACGTCCCTGACCTCCCCCACCAGCGCGAGGGCCCGCGAAGCCCCGCTCACGGCGGCATCGAGCACGGGGGAGGGCTCCCAGAACCACTCCCCCACCGGCTCGGTCGTGATCACGAGCGCTTCTACTCCTGCGCCAGTTCCACCAGCTTCCGGAACTCGTCCACTTCGCCCGTGGCCTTCACCTCTACGCGGCCCGCCACTGGGTCGGCGGGGCGTTCCCCGAGCTCGAGGATCGCGGCGGTGGGCGCCAGGCCCCGTTCGTACGCTTCCTGAAGCCGGTCCAGCCAGGTCAAGCCGGCCCTGTATCCATCCAGATCCGCCAGTTCACGCGGCTCGAAGCTCGCAGCGCCCTCGTCGTCCGAAGCCCACAGATATCCCAGCACACCGTGAGCCCCCACGACCGGGACGTACCGCACGGCACCCGACGCCCGGCGCCCGTATCCGGCCGTGAACTTCGGACTCTGGCTGAAGATTTCGTTCCGATAGGGGATCTCGAACCTTCCCCATACGTCGGACGGGGAGCCATCGTCGTCTTCGAAGTGGTTCTCGACCCCCGATTCCGTCGGAATGCCGAGCCTGGACGGGTCGTCGGGGTCGATCTCCAGGTCGAGCTCCTCGGCGATCTCCGCGAGCGCCATGGCCAAACGGGGTCTGTTCACCTGGAACACCGCGTCCTGAGCACGCCCCCGCAGGTCGAACGGCATCCAGGCGTCGGAAAAAGTCGTGAGGCTTACGTTGAAGTACCCCTCGGACACGGCGACGGACAGCGCGAAGAGCCCTTCCACTGCTTCGGCGCCACCACCACCGGTTTCCACGAGACCATCACACACGGCGTGCAGTTCGACGCCACCCATCTCCCCGTCGGCGATGGCTTCCTTGATCCGCTCGTCCAGCGTCCCGTTGAACGAGACGCTCGTAGCCGTGTCCGCGCCCGGGCCGATGGCGAAGTCCGCGCGAAGGAGGGTGCTCCGGCGGCCCATCGCCGGGACTTCCACGGCGACACGGCCACCTCGGGGTGTGCCGAGGTGATGTCGATCCAGGACCGCGAGGGCTGTCGTAAACCGACGGACGGCCTCACGGACCAGGTCGGTCTCACGGCCGGGCTCCCCCCAGGACCACCGCGCGACGGGTGTGCTGGCAATCAAGGCCGTCCTCCTGGCATGAAGCTGGCGCCGGGCGGATACATGAGCGTTCCGTCCTCGACACGAAGTACAACGATCACACCTTGCTCAGAATGGATCCTGGCAAGTTTCTTCTCGATTCCCGAGGCCAGCATGTCCGCCACGCTCCCCTTGGTGTCGACGACGAAGACCTTGACATCGGCGGCGGACTGGGAGAGCTGGCCCATGTTCTGCCACATCTTGTCAATGACCTTCTTGGGGTTCGCGACCTCCTTGAACTGATACCCGTAGATGTTCCCGTCGGCGTCACGGGCCATCACGTCCATATCAGTGTCCGGGCCGGTCTTCACCCCAGGCTTGATCTCGACATCCTTCTTGATCTCGAAGCTGATGTCCCTGACGCCCGAGTCGAAGAGCTGATCGGCCAGTCGGAGCTGTTCGATGCCACCTGACATCGCGTTCTTCTGGCTGAAACTGCCCACAACCTGCTCGAAATTCGTCATGCCGTTGAACTTGCCCGACGCGATCAGGTCGGCCACTTCCTGGCCCGCCGGGTGATCGGCCAGATTGGCGAGCGCCTTCTCCAGGTCCGGCGGCTTTGGCTTTCCGGGACGCATATTGGCCCGGATCTGCCGCTCCGTCTCGCCACCTCTCTCGAAGGGACGCGGCTCCTCGCGGGGAATCCCTTCATCCCCGAGGCCGCCCGTGCCCGAACCGCCGTGTCCGCCGCCGGCGCCAGGGCCGTCGCCGTGGCCGCCGCCGCCCGTGGAGGGGCCGTCGCCGTGGCCGCCCGTGGAGGGGGTGTCCGTGTGGCCGCCGCCGGTGGGGGTGGTGTCGGTGTTGCCGTGGCCGGGGGTCGTGCCGCCGGGTTCGGTGTGGCTGTTGTGCGGCAGGTTGTCGGCGGTGCCGCCCGGGGTGTGGGAGGCCGCCCCGCCCGGGGTGTGGGTCGTGGCCCCGCCGGGGGTGTGGGAGGTGACGTCCGCGGTGTGGGCGCCGACGCCGACCGGGACCTCCTGCCGCTTGGGGACCTCGGCCAGGGGGTGGTCGACGCCCTTGGGGACCGAGGTGAGGTCCTGCTTGGGCAGGCCCTTGTGGTCCAGGAGCTGGTTGGTGACCTTGTCGAAGTACTGCGGACGGCCGAGCGCGTCGTCGGTGAGCTGGACCGTGTCGTCCGGGTGCGGGAACTTCACCCCCGGCGCGTCGGCCTTCGGGAGGTCCTTCCACACCACGTCGTCGAGCTTCGGGAACGCGCCGTCGACCTTGCCGAGGTTCGCGAACAGGTCACCGATCTTCAGCTTCGCCAGGGAGCCGGCCTTGCCGATGTAGGTGATCGGGTCGATGATCTTGCCGGCCTTCCCGGCCACCGAGAGGACCTTCGCGATCCCGCCCGCCTTGGCCGCGGTGCCGGCGCCGCCGGTGAACACGGTGGTCAGGACGTTGAAGGTGACCGCACCCGCCGCGCGCGCCGGGTTCTTGCCCCACTCGTCCCACGCGACCAGCGCCTTGCCGGTCTCCTTCATCGCCGTGCGCGAGTCGCGCAGCCAGCCCGGGAGCTGCTTGTCGTCCGCCATCCAGAAGGCCGTGCCGACGCCGGGGATGGTGGTGATGGCCAGGCCGGTGGCGAGTTTGGCGAGACCGGTCCAGGCCTGGCCGGCCTTGTCCCAGCCGTCGACGCCGACCAGGGTGCCAAGGCCCCGGATGGTGCCCCAGATGCCGTCGACGATGATCCCGTCCCACACGAAGGACTTGACCCAGTAGCCGACCTCCCACGCCCGGTGGGTCTCCTCCAGCTGCGAACCCCACGGCAGGTCCTGGACCTTGTTCAGGTCATCGGCCTTGTAGCCGTACATGTTCGCGCCGTTCGAGCCGTCGTTGACGGTCAGCGGCGGGGCGCAGTACAGGGCCCGGATCTTGTTCGCGCAGGTGCGTTCAGCCGCCCAGAAGGCCTCCGCGGCCGCGTTGACGTCGTGGATCAGATCGTTGTTCTCATCGATCTTCTTCCCGTCGTCCTTCCAGTGCTCATCCCCGGCGATCTTGTTCGTGAACGTCGTCGCCTTCGCCTGGAGCGCCTTCAGCCGCGCCACGATCGGGCGGGCCTCGGTGACGTACTCACCGAGGGCCTTGGCCGCCGATTCGAGCTGGTCGGCGAAGAAGTCGCTGTCCGTTTTCACCGGCTTGGTGGTGGCGAACAGCTGCGCCGCCTCGGGAGCGGCGTAGAAGGCGGACAGGCCCTGGAACTCGGAGTCGACGTTCGCGCCGGCGGTGCGGAAGGTGCCCGCGGCCGCCGTGATCGCCGCGTGGTCCTGCTCCAACGCGTCCAGGTCACCCGTGAACTGCGGGATCGTGCACGGATTGATCGGTACGTGGTCGGTCACTTCTGACCAGCCCCCGGAAGGTCGACCTTGGGCTCCTTCAGGGCTTCGTTCTGCGCGTTCTGCGCCTGCTCGATGTTGCCCTGCACGTAGGCCGTCGTGGCCTTGATCGCCCCGTTGATGGAGGCCTCCGTGCGCTTGCCGATGTACGCGAGGCGGTAGTCGTGGGACTGCATGAGCCCGCCCAGGGCACCGGCGATCGGGCCCATTCCGCCGCCCTCGCCGGCGGTGCCGCCGCCCGGCGTGATGGTGCCCGCGTGCTTCGCGGCCTCCGGCAGCTCCGTCTGGAGCGACTTGCCCGCCTTCTCGAAGCCCTCGGCGGCCGTGATCGTCTTGTTGACGACCCCCTGCACGCCGGACGGCTTGATGTCCCAGTCCATGCCCTACCCCCGTGTCCTCGCGTACTCGCGTCCCTCGTCCGGCGTCAGCCGATGTTGTCGACCGCCGCCTTGGCCTTCTGCAGCGTGGCCTGTGCGGTGGCGTCGTTCTGCTCCAGCGTGGTGCGGACGAGGCGGATGATGTCGCGGACCTCGTTCGCCGCCTTGTTCCAGCGGACTTCCTTGCCGTGGTACTCGTCGGAGACGCCGTCGGCCTGGAACTCGGCCATCGCGGCCTTCACCGCGTTGTCACGGTCGCCGAGCACCCGCTCCAGCTGGCCGATGATCCCGCCGAGTCCGCCCTGGACCTCGACGGAGGCGGCGATGTCGTACGAGGTGCGGTCCTGGTTCGCCATGTCTGTCAGTCCCCCGGGTGTCAGCGCGCGCCGAAGCGAGCGGCGTCGAAGTTCGCGGAGCCCATGTTCTGGTGGGCGTTGTCGCCCTGCTCCTGGTCACCGGTGGTGAACGAGGTGTCCATTCCGGCCTGGCCGCCGAGGATGGCGCGCAGCGAGGCGTTCAGCTCGGCGGTGATCGCGTCGGAGCGCCGCTTGAAGGAGTCGAACGCCTGGCGTCCGACGCCGTTGAACTTGCCCTCCAGCGGGTCCGCGGCGGCGACCAGCAGCTTGATCAGCGTGCCGAGGTCGTCGCTGGAACCGGTCGTGGCCTTGCCCAGTTCGGACAGCGTGGTGCTGCCCATGTCGAACTTCATTCACCCACCCCTGACGTGTTGTTCCGTCACTTGCGTGCGTACCTGTCTACCGAAGGGACGTTGCGAACACAAACACGGTTTCATCCGGCCTTGACGTCTGGCCGAAAATCGCCGTCGGCCGGTTGTCGTTTGCCCAGGACCTCCCGTACGTAGTCGTCCCCCGCGTCCCACAGCCAGGCTGCCAGGGCCCTGCCGGCCGGGCCCTGGCAGCGGGACACCGGGCCCGCGGCGTGCCGGAGGGCGCGGCCGGAGGACTCGTTGTCGAGCAGCGTCCGCAGCAGTTCCACCGCGAGTTCCTCGTCGACCAGGGTCACCGCTCCCGCGAGGCCGACGAGTTGGGTCTCGACGTCGAAGCGGTAGCGCTGCCCCGCCCGCATCCCGGCGAGGCCCCGTTCGACGGCGGCGCGGATCCCGGGCAGGCAGTCGCGTACGGACTCGGCGTCCAGGCAGTCGCCGAGCCGGTTGTCGAAGCCCTCGCGGTCGGCGAGGCCGACCAGGGCGCGGAGGGTCGCGGCACGCAGCTCCGAGGTGCCCTTCTGCGCCGCCAACTCCGCACTGCTGACGGCCGCTTCGCAGAAATGGCCGTAGCTGTCGTCCTGGGAGAACCAGCGGTCGATCGACCAGCCGTACCAGAAGGCGGCGCGGGGGTCGGTGGTGGCGGCCCGGACGACGGCCTCGTAGCCGGCGGGCTCGGCCCAGTGGACCAGGGCGATCAGGGCCAGGAGGCGTTCGCCGCAGGCCGCGGCGGGATCGTCGAGGAGGGCGGTGAGGCCGGGTACGCGGTCGCGGTGGGCGGGATCGTCCTCGCCCTCCCAGATCACCTCGTACGGGTCGCTGGTGGGCGTGCCGTCGAAGCCGGTGCCGAGCAGCCGCTCGTAGGCCGTCGTCATGTCAGGTCATCCATCGGTCGGGGCGGGCCGCCGCGCGGGAGGTGCGGGAGCGGACCGCCTGGTCGTGCAGCAGGCAGGCGGCCTCGGCGGCGGGGCGCAGCCGGGCGGTGACGGTGGTGTTCGCGCCGGTGTCCACGTGTACGTCGGCCACCCCGCGGGCGCGCTCCCAGGGGCCCTGTGAGCGGCGCACGCTCTGCACCTTCGCATGCGGAACGATCTCCGTGCGCCGGCACAGGCGGCCCCGCCGGGCGGCGAAGACCTCCTCCGAAACGGCCAGGCCGTACCCCTTCCACCACACCGGCACCACCCACCGCGAGCCGGTGCGCGGGGAGGGGCTGAACCGCAGGCCGGCCGGGTCCGCGCCCGGCAGCACGCGGGCGATCAGGGCGTGGGCGGCGTCCCGGGTGGCCACGGGGACCAGCACCCCGTTCTTGGAGCCGGCCACGGCCAGCTCCACCCGGACCCAGCCGCGCCGCCGCCACAGCAGCGGCTCCACGATCCGTACGGCCTGCACCCGGCCCGGCGGGACCGTCTCGTGGGCCCGGTCCAGCAGCCCGTGGTCCAGGCGCAGCCCGTCGGGGGACTCGGCGACGGTCCAGTCGTACCCGGTGAGGAACCGGCCCGCGGTGCCGCCCCACACGGCGCCGAGCAGCGGTACGAGGGTGACCGCGGCCGCCCAGAGGCTGTCGCTGAGCCGCCAGACGACCACCGGTGCGACGAGTCCGGCGGTCAGAGCGGCCCACACGTCGAGGCCGAGCAGCAGCGAGACCACCAGGTCCCGTACGGACACGCGCAGCAGCTCCCGCGCGGGGGCCTGGCCGACGGCGACGGCCTCGGCGGGCGCGAAGCCGGCGGCGCGGGCCAGCAGCTCGGCGCGCAGGGCGACGGCGTCGCGTTCGTCGAGGAAGGCCAGCTCGTCCTTGGCCGCGGTGCCGATGACGTCGAGCCGGAGCTTGGCGACGCCGGCGACGCGGGCCAGCATCGGGCGGGTGACGTCCACGGCCTGGAGGCGGTCGAGGCGGATGTGGGCGGTGCGGCGGAAGACCAGGCCGGTGCGGATGCGGAGCTCGGTGTCGGTGACGGCGTAGTGGGTGAACCACCAGCTGAGGAAGCCGTACGTGCCGAAGACGAGGACCAGCGCGGCCAGGACGAGCAGGCGCACGCCGGGGGTGAGGCCGGTGATCCACTCCTGGGCCCGCTCGCCCTGCTGGACGACGACACCGCCGAGGGCGGCGCCGGGCACCCAGGCGCGCCGCAGCGGGGTCAGCACGTGCAGCCGCCGCTCGCCGCTCCCCTGCGGGGCTTCCGGGTGCGCCGGGCCGGCCCCGGGCGCGGCGGCGGGAGCCTGGGCGGCGGCGGGCGTGGTGGGGGCGTCGGGGAGCCGCTGCGCGGGGCCGTCCCCTACCCGCCCTTCCACCGTTCCCCGGGGCTCCGCCCCGGACCCCTCCGCCGGGCGGTGCTCGTCGCCGGGGGCGGGGGTTCCCCGGTCCGGGTCCCCCGCGGAGCGGGGCGGCGGCGGGGTCACAGGCCCGCCGACCTTGCTTCGCCCAGGGCGGTCAGGCGGTCGCGGAGGCGTTCCGCCTCCGCCGGGGCCAGGCCCGGGATCCTGGCGTCCGTCGCCGCGGCCGCCGTGTGGAGCTGGACCGAGGCCAGGCCGAAGCGGCGCTCCAGCGGGCCCGAGGTCACCTCCACCAGCTGCATCCGCCCGTACGGGACCACCGTCTCCTCCCGCCACAGCACCCCCCGGCTGATCAGCAGGTCGTCGGCCCGTTCCGCGTACCGCCAGGACCGCCAGTTCCGCCCGATCAGCACCCACCCCCAGGCCAGTACGGCCGGCCAGAACACCGCGAGCACGGCCCACCACGGCCCGGCGGCCAGCCCCAGCGACACGCCGGTCACCACCGTGAGCGGGACCGTCCAGAGCACCAGCAGCAGCCGTCGGACCCCGCGCAGCCCGCCGGGCAGGCCCACCCACTCGGGGCGGTCCGTCTCACCCCTCGTCCCCGTATCCATGCACCCACCCTAGGACTGAGACAATGCGCCCATGACGGAGACCACGGTCGGCATCGGCGGTGCGGCGGAGAGCACCGACATGGTGCTCAACATCGGACCCCAGCACCCTTCCACCCACGGCGTGCTGCGCCTGCGGCTCGTCCTGGACGGCGAGCGCATCGCCAGCGCCGAGCCGGTGGTCGGCTACATGCACCGGGGTGCCGAGAAGCTCTTCGAGGCGCGCGACTACCGGCAGATCGTGATGCTCGCGAACCGCCACGACTGGCTGTCCGCGTTCTCCAACGAGCTCGGCGTGGTCATGGCCGTCGAGCGGATGCTCGGCATGGAGGTCCCCGAGCGCGCGGTGTGGATGCGCACGCTCCTCGCCGAGCTGAACCGGGTCCTGAACCACCTGATGTTCCTCGGGTCGTACCCCCTCGAACTGGGCGGCATCACCCCGATCTTCCACGCGTTCCGCGAGCGCGAGGAGCTCCAGGCCGTGATGGAGGAGATCTCCGGCGGCCGCATGCACTACATGTTCAACCGCGTCGGCGGCCTCAAGGAGGACCTCCCGGCCGGCTGGCTCGGCCGGGCCCGCGCCGCCATCGCCGACGTCCGCACCCGCATGGACGTCTACGACAAGCTGGTCCACGGCAACGAGATCTTCCGGGCCCGCACCCGCGGCGTCGGCGTCCTGTCCGCCGAGGCGGTCCACGCGTACGGGGTGTCCGGCCCGATCGCGCGCGCCTCCGGCGTGGACTTCGACCTGCGCCGCGACGAGCCGTACCTGGCGTACGGGGAGCTGGCCGACGTGCTGAAGGTCGTCACCCGCACCGAGGGCGACTGCCTGGCCCGCTTCGAGGTGCTGCTCGACCAGACGCACAACGCCCTCGACCTGGCCGTGGCCTGCCTGGACCGGATGGCGGAGCTGCCGCCGGGGCCGGTCAACCAGCGGCTCCCGAAGGTGCTGAAGGCGCCCGAGGGCAGCACGTACGCCTGGACGGAGAACCCGCTCGGCATCAACGGCTACTACCTGGTCTCCAAGGGCGAGAAGACCCCGTACCGGCTGAAGCTGCGCAGCGCCTCCTTCAACAACATCCAGGCGCTGGCCGTGCTGCTGCCCGGGCAGCTGGTCGCGGACATGGTGTCGATCCTCGGCTCGCTCTTCTTCGTGGTCGGCGACATCGACAAGTAGGGCGGCCGGCCCCCGCCGGGACGGGTCCGCGCGACCTGACAGGCCGGGGAAATCCGCCCGGGCCGTGTCGGTGGGGCGTCCTAGGGTGCCCCCATGACCACTGGCACGTACCCGGACTACCTGCGCCGCCTCGGCCTGACCGACCCCGGCGCCCCCTCCGCCGAGGGGCTGTTCGCGCTCCAGCGCGCCCACCTGGAGCGCATCCCCTACGACAACGTCGACATCCACCTCGGCCGGCCGCCCGGCATCGACCCCGGCCTGTCGGCGCGCCGGTTCGCCGAGGGGCGCGGCGGCTACTGCTTCCACCTCAACGGCGCCTTCGCCGCGCTGCTGGAGGGCCTGGGCTACGACGTGACCCGCCACCTGTCCGGGGTCGAGGCCGACGACGGGTCGCGGGTGGTCAACGGCCAGCACCTGACGCTGACCGTGCGGGTCGACGGGGCGGCGTACTGGGTGGACGCCGGGCTCGGGGACGGCCCGTACGAGCCGCTGCCGCTGCGCGAGGGCTCGTACGAGCAGGGCGGCTTCCGCTACGCGCTGCGGCGGCTGGACCCGCTGGAGGGCGAGGGCCCCGGCTGGAGCTACCTCAATCCCGACAGCGGCATGCACCGGGTGAACTTCCGCGACGCCCCCGCGGCGATGGCCGACTTCGAGGCGACGCACACCTGGCTGTCGACCTCCCCGGACTCCTCCTTCGTACGGACCTTCGCGCTGTTCCGGCGCGACGCGGACGGCGTGGACATCCTGCGCGGACGCGTCCTGTCCCGCCGGGCGGGGGGCGGGAAGGTGACGGCCGAGCGGGAACTGGCCGGGCGGCGGGAGTTCTTCGAGGTGCTGGAGGGCGTCTTCGGGCGGCGGCTCGACGACCTGACGGAGGCGGACCGGGAGGTCCTGTGGGCCCGGGTGGACGAGGCCCACCGGGCCTGGCTCGCGTCCAAGGCCGAGAAGGAGGCCGCGCCCGCCTCCTGACGGCTTCGCTGTCGGTGCGCCAGGGCAGACTGGGGGCATGTCCCACTCCCCCCGACGGGCCTGCCCCGCCTGCGGCCGCGACTGCGCCGTGACGGCCGGCCGGATCGCCCGCCACGACCCGCCGGCCGGGCGCGACCGGGGCGACATGGTGTCCTGCCCCGGCTCCCGGGCCCGGGTGGTCCTCGGTGCCTCCGCCCCGACGCTGGACGGCTTCGTCCTCGGGCCGCATCCGGGGCAGTTGCCGCTGTTCTGAGCCGCCCCGGCCGCTGCCGTCTGGGTACGGGGGCCGGGCGGACTGAGTACGCGTACGGATCCCCCGGTCCGGCCCGCCGGGACAGGATGGCCGCATGACCTGGAGCCCTCAGCCCCCGACCGCCGCCGCGCCCCCGTCCGCCGGGGCGGGGCGGAGCCGCGTGCCCGCGGTGGTCGCCGCCGCGCTGTTCGTGCCCGCGCTGGTGGCGGCGAAGATCCTGGTCCTGATGACCGAGAAGGGCGGCCGCTGCCTGATGTACGGCGGCTGCGAGCCCTTCCCCGGGGTCGTCTTCCTGGTGCTGTGCGGTGCGGCGGCGGTGGCGCTGGTGCTGGCCCTGGCCGCGCCGGCGCGGCTGCGGGGCCCGGCGCTGGGCGCCCAACTGCTCCTGGAGCTGTGCACGGTGGGCCTGGTCCTCGCCTTCCCCTGAGCCGCCGGGCCCGCCGGATCCGCCGGCTTGTGCACAGGCTGTGGAGATCCGTCCGGCCGGGCCCCTCAGGGCGTGGCCGGGTCCTCGGTCGGGAGCTCGCCGGCCGCCGTCCGCCAGGCTCCGGGCCCGCCCCGTGTCACCGAG
Organism: Streptomyces sp. C; assembly: GCF_000158895.1. NCBI lineage: Bacteria > Bacillati > Actinomycetota > Actinomycetes > Kitasatosporales > Streptomycetaceae > Streptomyces > Streptomyces sp. C. Next base: position 3,557,735 of record NZ_GG657750.1, read on the forward strand.
GATCGGTCGGCGTCCTCTGCGGCCTCCGCCAGCCACTCCCGGTGCTCGCGCCGGGCGTCGGTGAGGCTCTGGCTGCCGTTGGGGCCGCCCCAGACCTCGTCGGCCTCCTCGTCGCCCTGGCCGTCGTCCTCCCAGCCGCACTCGCCGCAGATCTCGAAGCAGGCGCTCGACTCCAGGGTCGGCTGGAAGCAGCACGGGCAGTCGAAGACCTCGCCCGGCTCGCCCATGCGGCGCTCGCGCACTAGGGGGTGTCCGCAAAGTGGCGCCGTCCGCCCGGAGGGCGGCCCCGCGTCGTCCGGTGCGTGCTCTCGGCGTGCCGGGCGGAAGCCCGCGTACTGGACGTACTTGGGCTTTCGTCCGGTGCGGCGAGAGCGCGCGCCGGGCGTCGCGGGGCAGGCGAGACTTTGCGGACACCCCCTAGGAGATCGCGGTGCGGAGGCGGACCACCTCGATGGGCTCCGTCTCGTCGTGCGCCGTGAGGTCGATGACCTGGCCCGCCGCGTCCTGTTCGGGGGTGGCCTCCGTGGCCTCCGGTCCGGCTTCGGCGTCCGCCGTCTCCGCCTCGTGGACGGCGAGGGCCTCGGCGCCGACCACGTCGGCGAGGTCCTCGTTCTGCACGGACTCGATCGCGGCGCGGGCCTGCGCGGCGTTCTTGGTGCCGAAGAAGTCGAAGCCGCCCTCGGCGCGGGAGGCGGTGCGGCGCTGGGCCGCGTACGGGGACACCGCGGCCGCCGGCCCGGCGGGCCGGGACCGCCGCCGCCCGGTCGGGGGCGGGAGCGGCCGGGCGGCTGTGCGTGGGCGCCGGGGCGGCAGCGGTGGCGGACCGTTCCTCCGCCTTGCGGGCCAGGGCCGCCATCGCGGCGTGGGCCCGGGCGTAGCCGACCGGGGTGGGCGCTCCGGAGCCGGTGCGCTCCTCGGAGACGGCCGGGAGTTCCTTGGGCGCGCCGGCCGGGGCGGTGGAGGCCTCCAGGGCGAGCAGCCGGCGCTTCTCCAGGGCACTGGCGCGCTCGGTCTCGGCGGTGGCGTACCGGCGCAGCAGCGCGGCGTGTTCCCCGCGCAGGCCCGCCAGTTCGACGCGCTTGGCGCGCAGCTTGGCGTCGAGGCGGGCGCGCAGCAGGCGGGCCTCCTCGATGTCGGATTCGAGCTCGGCTATCCGCTCGTCCGTCTTCCACTCGTCCTTGACCCGTTCGCGGGCCAGCTCCGCCACCCGGCGGCCGGCCGCCCGGTCCCAGGAGCGCATGAGGACGGCGCCGCCCACGCCGGCGGCCGCCGTGAGGGCCACGAGCAGGCGCAGTGCGAGGGGTTCCGCGAGGAGCCAGGCCGCACCGGCGCTGGCCACGGAAACCCCGGCGACGGCCGTCGGCGTGAGAAGTCGGTGCAGGGGCTCGGGATTGCGGTGGCGTCCACGGGGCATGGCCTGAAATTTACAGGGCGTGGACCGCGTGTGGGGTACCCGCCCGGCAATCCGTTCCCGGGCAGTTACCCCACAATTGGCCATCAAACACGTGACTACTGCTTCTTCAGCAGTCCCTTGGACTCCAGATAGGCCTTCGCCACGTCGGCCGGCTTCGCGCGTTCCGCGTCCACCTTGCGGTTCAACTCGACGAGGTCGGCGGTGGTCAGGGCCTTGGTGAGCGCGTCGAGGGCGGTGGCGACCTCGGGGGCCCCGGCGTCCTTGGCGTTGACGACGGGCAGCACGTTGTCGGCGTTCTGGAGCTTCTTGTCGTCCTCCAGCAGGACCAGGCCGTAGGCGTCGAGGGTGGCGTCGGTGGTGGTGGTCAGCACCAGCTGGTCCACCCCGTCCTTGACGGCCTGCTTGGCCTGCGGGGTGCCGACTCCCTTGGGATCAATACCGGAAACGGCGATTCCGTACGTCTTCTCCAGTCCGGGCGCGCAGAAGGGGCGGACGGCGCATTCGTCACCCGCCGCGATCTTCACCTTCAGCCCCGACTTTCCAAGATCGGAAAGGGACTTGAGGTTGTTCTTCTGCGCGAATTCCCTGCTCACGGCGAAGGCGTTCTGGTCGACCGCCGAGCCCGCCGGGAGGGCCTTCAGCCCGAGCGGCGCCGCGAGCTTCTCCAGCGCCGCGACGGTCGCCGCCGCGTCGCTGGAGGCGACCGGCTTCTCCTTGGGCGCGTTCGGACCGTTCACCTTGGCGTTCAGGAACTCCGCGAGCGTGGCCGCGTACTCCGGGACGACGTCGATCTCGCCCTTCTCCAGCGACGGCTCGTACAGCTCGCGGTTGTTGACGGTGGTGACCGAGGTGTCGTAGCCGGCGCCGCGCAGGACCTGCGCGTACAGCTCCGCCAGCACGTTGGACTCGGTGAAGCCCGCCGCGCCGACCACCAGCTTCCCCTTGCCGCCGCCCCCGGCGGGGGCCGACGCGGAACCGCCGTCCTTCGCCTTCTCCAGGCTCTCGCCGCCGCACGCGGCGAGCGAGACGGTCAGGGCCACCGCGCCCAGGGTCGCGCCGAGGATGCGCGTGGACTTGCTCATCATGCTCCTTAGGGATCGGTAAGAGGGAGGACGGCCTGCCGCGCCTCAGCGCGACGGGGCCCCCGGCAGCAGCCGGTCGGCCGCCACCAGCGCGCCCTCCACCACCAGGGCCAGCAGCGCCACCAGCACGGCGCCCGCCACCACCTGCGGGGTGTTGTACGTGTTGAAGCCGGCGGTGATGATCCGGCCCAGGCCCCCCTGGCCGACCATCGCCGCGATCGTGGCGGTGGCGACGACCTGCACGGCGGCCGAACGCAGCCCGGTCATCACCAGGGGGCGCGCGAGCGGCAGTTCCACGCGCAGGAACAGCTGGCGCCCCGACATGCCCATCCCCCGGGCCGCCTCGACCACCGAGCGGTCCACCTCGCGCATGCCGACGTACGCGTTGGTCAGCAGCGGCGGTACGGCGAACAGCACCAGCGCGGCGATGGTGGGCAGGTAGCCCGCGCTGCGCAGCGGCGAGACCATGAACAGGGCCAGCACCGCGAACACCGGCACGGCCCGCCCGGCGTTGGAGACGTTCACCGCGAGGGTGCCGCCCTTGCCGAGGTGGCCGAGCCACAGGCCCACGGGCAGGGCCACCGCGCAGGCGACGGCCAGGGCGATCCCGCTCACGTAGACGTGCTCGCCGAGCCGGTGCCACACCCCCGCCTCGCCGGACCAGTTGGCCCCGTCGGCCAGCCAGTCCCAGGACCGTGCCATCACGCCCATGCCCTCACGCCCCCTTCGCCTTCGCGGCCGCCCCGGTCTTCGCGGAACGGCGGCCGGGCCGCGTCCACGGGGTCAGCAGGCGCTGCACTGCGAGCAGCAGCAGGTCGGCGACGAGCGCGAGCAGCACGCACAGCACGGACGCGGTGAGCACCTGGGCCTTGAAGGAGCTGTTCACGGCGGGGGCGATCAGGTTGCCCAGCCCGCCCTTGCCGACGATGGAGCCGACGGTGGTCAGGGCCACCGTCGACACGGTGGCGATCCGCACCCCGGCGAGCAGGGCGGGCAGCGCCAGCGGGAGTTCCACCTGCCACAGCAGCCGGCCCGGGCCGTAGCCCATGCCGCGCGCGGCCTCCCGTACGTCCTCGGGGACGGCCTCCAGGCCGGCCAGCACGTTGCGGACCAGGATGGTCAGCGAGTACAGCACCAGGCCGGTCACCACGAGCGCCGCCGACAGCCCGAAGAAGGGCAGCAGCAGGGAGAACATGGCGAGCGAGGGGATCGTGTAGAGCAGCGTGGTCAGACCCAGCACGGGAGCCGCCCAGCGGCGGCCGCGGCGGGCCAGCAGGGCGAGGGGGACGGCCACGGCGACGCCGACGAGCACCGCCACCGCGGTGATCCAGACGTGTTCGACGGTCGCGTCGGTGAGCTCCCGGGAGCGGGAGGTGACGTATTCCCAGCAGATCCAGTCGTTCGCCACCAGGCAGCCCTGCCCGGCCAAGCCGCTCACCCCTTCCCCCCTCGCACGGATGTGCCGCACAGCGGCCTCCGAGCGACCATAACCCCCGGTGCCCGCGATGGCCGGAATTATTCGCACAGCCGCAACACTCCCCTGACGAACCCTTCGCCCATCCGGGCGGACCGTTGGGGGAGGATGGCGGGGTGATCCGATTCGAGCGAGTGTCCAAGCGCTACCCCGACGGGACGACGGCCGTCGAGGAACTGTCCTTCGAGGTCGCGGAGGGCGAGCTGGTCACGCTGGTCGGCCCGTCCGGCTGCGGCAAGACGACCACGATGAAGATGGTCAACCGGCTGATCGAGCCGACCTCCGGCCGGATCCTGCTGAACGGCGAGGACATCGCCGCCGCCGACCCGGTCGAGCTGCGCCGCCGCATCGGCTACGTCATCCAGCAGGTCGGGCTGTTCCCGCACAAGACGGTCCTGGAGAACACGGCGACCGTGCCCCAGCTGATCGGCACCCCCAAGGCGAAGGCCCGCGCCCGCGCCGCCGAACTGCTCGAACTCGTGGGGCTGGATCCGGCCGTGTACGGGGGCCGCTACCCGCAGCAGCTGTCGGGCGGGCAGCGCCAGCGCGTCGGCGTGGCCCGCGCCCTCGCCGCCGACCCGCCGGTGCTGCTCATGGACGAGCCCTTCGGCGCGGTCGACCCGGTGGTGCGCGAACGGCTCCAGAACGAGTTCCTGACCCTCCAGAAGACCGTCCGCAAGACGATCCTGCTGGTCACGCACGACCTGGAGGAGGCCGTCCGGCTCGGCGACCGGATCGCCGTCTACGGGCACGGCACCATCGAGCAGTTCGCCCGCCCGGCCGCCGTCCTCGCCGCGCCCGCCACCGAGTACGTCGCCTCCTTCGTCGGCGCCGACCGCGGCCTCAAGCGGCTCGCCGTCACCCCCGTCGGGACGGCCGACCTGACCGCCCCCGACGGCGGCCCGGACCCCGCCGTCACGGTGCCCCTGGGGGCGTCGCTGCGCGAGGCCCTCGCCGCCCTGCTCCAGGACGACTCCGGCCGCGTCGGCGTCACCGACCCGGACTCCGGCGCACTGGCCGGCGTACTCACCCCCGGCGGGGTGCACCGGGCGCTGCGCCGGGCCGGCCTCCGGGACTCCTGACGGCGCCCGGACACGCGGAAGGGCCCGGCCGGAGCCGGGCCCTTCACGTACACCTGCCGAGCACGGGGCTCAGGCCTGCATGCGGCCGCTCAGCCACACCAGCATCGGCGGGATCTCGCGGCGCCAGGTGTTGAAGTTGTGGCCGCCGCTGTCGAGGATGATCGAGGAGACCCGGTCCGGGCCCTTGACCAGCTTGATGAACTTCTTGGTGTCGTTCAGGTTGTCCTCGCCCTTCTCACTGGTCGTGACCAGGAAGGACGTACCGGTCGGCTTCTTGTCCTTCAGGCTCGCCAGCACGTCCGCGCGGGCCTTCAGCTTGTCGTCGCCGTGGAACAGGTCACCGGTCGTCGCGTCGTCCGCCGCCTTGTAGTACGCGGACAGGCCCACCGCCGCCCCGAAGGTCTGCGGGTGGTGCGCGGCGATCTTCAGGGCGCAGTAGCCGCCCGTGGAGTTGCCGATGAAGCCCATGTTCTGCGGCTTCTTGCCCACCCGGAAGGTGGACTGGATGGCCTGCGGCAGGTCCTGCGCGAAGAACGTCTCGGTCTGCGGGCCACCGGGTATGTCCACGCACTCGGTGTCGCGCGGCGGCGCGATCGTCGGCCGCAGCATGACCAGGATCATCGGCTTCATCTTGCCCGCCTTGGCCTGCTTGAAGGCCGTCATCGGGTAGTTCAGCCCTTTGATCAGGTTCTCGGCGGTGCCCGGGTAGCCCGTCAGGACGATCGACGCCGGAAAGTTCTGGTCCTTGTGCTGCGGCTGGAAGTACTCCGGGGGCAGCCACACGTAGCCGGGGCTCGTTATCTTCGACTTCGGGCCGGTTATGGCCACTTTCAGGATCTGCCCGCCGACCTGCGGCTTGCCGCCGCCGGGCACGTCCAGCTTCTGCTTGTCGAGGACCTTGATGTCCTTGCTGCTCATCGAGTGGTCGACGACCTTGCCGATGGACGTCTCCTGGCCGAACAGGTCCGCCCACGAGCCGTAGAAGAGGAACGACTTGTTCGCCGCGAGACCGACTGCCGAGAACAGCGCCAGCTGGGTGGCCAGCAGCAGGCCGATCCGGCCGAAGACCGCGCGCACGCCGCGCCCCGAGAGCTTCGGCCAGGCCCAGACCGTGACCGCGAACAGGGCCACGCCCGCGATGATGGCCAGGACCAGAACCGTATTACTGGTGAGACCCATGAGCAGTCAGTCGACTTTCTGATGGCAGGACCGGATTTTTCCGACGGAAGAGTGAACCCCCTCCCCGCCGATGTCGTCCTAGTGGACGCACCACACTCCGGAGGCTGTCACGGCCTTCGGCCACATGATCTCTCGCGGAGCAACGGGAAGCGATGTCTAGCAGGATAGATGGCGATAAGTCGGGACAGGTTCCGAGTACGGTCCGGCGAATCTTCCGCGGACCACGACCGGAGTCGGTGCCCGGTCTCGTAGGTACGGCCGTCATGATCGTCGGCCTTCTGGACATCGCGGCGGGCGTCTTCCCGCGATTCCGCCACAGCCGGATCCACGCGGTCACCGAGGTGCTGCCCGGCTCCCTGGGCCCCTTCGCCGCGGCCCTCTCCATCAGCGCGGGCGTGCTCATCCTGCTCCTCGCGCACGGTCTCAAGCGCCACAAGCGCCGCGCCTGGCGGGCCGCCGTCATCCTGCTGCCCGCAGGCGCCGTCGCCCAGTTCGCGTACCGCCACTCCGTCATCGGCGTGGTCATCTCCGCGGTGCTCCTCGCCCTGCTGGTCCGCCACCAGGGTGAATTCAAGGCCCTGCCGGACCCGCGCAGCCGCTGGAAGGCCCTCGCCAACTTCGTCCTGATGAGCGCCGGCTCCATCGGCCTCGGCCTCGTCATCGTCAACGTGCACCCGGGCAAGGTCGTCGGCCGCCCCAGCCTGTACGAGCAGATCACCCACGTCGTCTACGGCCTCTTCGGCTTCGAGGGCCCCGTCGACTACGCCGGCCGGGTCTCCTGGACCGTCGGCTACTCCCTCGGCGCGCTCGGCATGCTGACCGCCGTCACCACCATCTACCTGGCCTTCCGCCCCGAGCACCCGGCCGCCCGCCTCACCTCCGCCGACGAGGAGAAGCTGCGCGAGCTGCTCGCCAAGCACGGCGGCCGCGACTCCCTCGGCCACTTCGCGCTCCGCCGCGACAAGGCCGTCGTCTTCTCCCCCAGCGGCAAGGCCGCCGTCACCTACCGGGTGGTCTCCGGCGTGATGCTCGCCTCCGGCGACCCGGTCGGCGACGTCGAGGCCTGGCCCGGCGCCATCGAGCGGTTCATGGAGGAGGCCAAGGCCCACTCCTGGACCCCCGCCGTCGTCGGCTGCAGCGAGACCGGCGGCGAGGTCTGGACCCGCGAGACCGGCCTGGACGCCCTGGAGCTCGGCGACGAGGCCATCGTCGACGTCAAAGACTTCTCCCTCTCCGGCCGCCCGATGCGCAACGTCCGCCAGATGGTCAAGCGCATCGAACGCAACGGCTACACCACCAAGGTCCGCCGGGTCAGCGAACTGAACGAGTTCGAGCTGTCCCAGGTCCGCAGGGCGTCCGAGGCCTGGCGCGGCACCGACACCGAGCGCGGCTTCTCCATGGCCCTGGGCCGCATCGGCGACCCGGGCGACGGCGACTGCATCATCGCCACCGCGCACCGCGTCGAGGAGGGCGACACCAGCCCCTTCGGCGACCTCAAGGCCATCCAGCACTTCGTGCCGTGGGGCAAGGACGGCATGTCGCTGGAGATGATGCGCCGCGACCGGGCGGCCGACCCCGGCATGAACGAGCTGCTGATCGTCGCCTCCCTCCAGCAGGCCCCCGAGCTGAACATCGAGAAGGTCTCCCTGAACTTCGCGATGTTCCGCGCGGCCCTCGCCCGCGGCGAGAAGATCGGCGCCGGACCGGTCCTGCGGGCCTGGCGCGGCCTGCTCGTGTTCCTCTCGCGCTGGTTCCAGATCGAGTCGCTGTACAAGTTCAACGAGAAGTTCCGCCCCCGCTGGGAGCCGCGCTTCATGGTCTACCGGCACCACCGCGACCTGCCGCGCATCGGCTTCGCCGTGATGCAGGCGGAGGGCTTCGTCACGCTGGCCCTCCCCCGCCTCTTCGCGAGCCGCCGCCGCCCCAAGCCGGTGCGCACCTGCACGCACACGGTCCACGAGGCCAAGGTGCCGGCGCAGCAGGACCGGGAGGTCCAGGCCGCGTAAGCCCTGCCGGGCGGGTAGGGGACCCCTGCGGGGCTGGTCCCCTACCCGCCCTTCCACCGTTCCCCGGGCGCTGCCCGGACCCGTTCCGGGCGCTGCGCGCCCGGTGCGCTCAAACGCCGCGCGGGCTGGATTTCGCGCAGCGAAATTCCAGCCCCGCCGGCGTTTGAGGCGCGGGGGTCCGGGGCGGAGCCCCGGGGAACGGGCGAAGGGCGGGTAGGGGACCTCGCCCGCGCAGCGGCCCACCCACCCGTACTCGCCCACCGGCCCCGGCCCCCGCAACGCCCCGGCCAACTACCCTGGGCCCATGAACAGCAACCTCGGGCCGGCCCCCAGGGGCATCGTCACAGGGCTGCCCGACTGGGACCGCTGCGCGGTCATGGGCGTCGTCAACGTCACCCCGGACTCCTTCTCCGACGGCGGCCGGTGGTTCGACACCACCGCCGCCGTCAAGCGCGGCCTCGAACTCGTCGCCCAGGGCGCCGACCTCGTCGACGTCGGCGGTGAGTCCACCCGCCCCGGAGCCACCCGCGTCGACGCCGACGAAGAGCTCCGCCGGGTCGTGCCCGTCGTCCGGGGCCTGGCCTCCGAGGGCGTCGTCGTCTCCGTCGACACCATGCGCGCCGCCGTCGCCGAACAGGCCGTCGCCGCGGGCGCCCGCCTCGTCAACGACGTCAGCGGCGGCCTCGCCGACCCCGGCATGATCCCCGCCGTCGCCGCCACGGACGTGCCCTTCGTGGTCATGCACTGGCGCGGCTTCAGCGACAACATGAACAGCCTCGCCGTCTACGGCGACGTCCTCTCCGAGGTCACCGCCGAGCTCCGCGCCCGCATCGACGCCGTCGTCGCCGGCGGCATCGCCCCCGAGCGGATCGTCGTCGACCCCGGCCTCGGCTTCGCCAAGAACGCCGAGCACGACCTGGCCCTCGTCGCCCGCCTCCCCGAGCTGCGCGCCCTCGGCTTCCCGCTGCTCGTCGCCGCCTCCCGCAAGCGCTTCCTCGGCCGGGTCCTGGCCGGCACCGCCGACACCGCCCCGCCCCCGGCCCGCGAGCGGGACGCCGCCACGGCCGCCGTCTCGGCCATCGCCGCGCACCAGGGCGCCTGGGCCGTACGGGTGCACGAGGTACGGGCGACCGCGGACGCGGTTCGGGTGGCCCGAGCCGTGGAAGGGGCTCTGTGACCCGCCCGACGCACACCCGCCGGACGTACAGGGAAGGGGCACGGTGAGCCGTACCGACATCGAAGCCGTCGAAGAGGCCAACACGGCCTTCTACGCGGCCATGGAGCAGGGGGACTTCGACACGCTGTCGGCGCTCTGGCTGGAGGACGAGATCTCCTGCGTCCACCCCGGGTGGCCGGTGCTCTCGGGGCGGGGCGAGGTGCTGCGTTCGTACGCGCTGATCATGTCCCACACCGAGTACATCCAGTTCTTCCTGACCGACACCAAGGTGGCCCTCATAGGTGACACCGCACTGGTCACGTGCACCGAGAACATCCTCAGCGGGGGACCCTCCCCCGAGGCCGGCGAGCTGGGCCCGCTGGTCGGTCAGCTGGTCGTCGCCACGAATGTGTTCCGACGCACACCGGAGGGCTGGCGCCTCTGGTCCCACCACGGTTCTCCGGTGCTCACGGACTCCGATGACGAGGAAGAAGAGGGCTCCGGCTGACCCCAAGGGCGGGGCCCCGGGTTTGTCGCAGGTAAATTCGAAGGTGGACGACGCCGACCGCACTCGGCGTAGGCCCATGGTCCCGGGGAGCCCCGGGACCGGAAGCACCTACGAAAGCAGGAGTGATTCGCGTGGATCGTGTCGCGCTGCGCGGCCTCAAGGCTCGCGGGCACCACGGCGTCTTCCCCCGGGAGCGCGAAGAGGGCCAGACCTTCATCGTCGACCTCGTGCTGCACCTGGACACCCGCCCGGCCGCGGCCGGTGACGACCTGGCCAAGACCGTGCACTACGGGGTCGTGGCCGAGGAGGTCGTGGACGTGGTCCAGGGCGAGCCCGTGGACCTGATCGAGACCCTCGCCGAGCGGATCGCCCAGCAGTGCCTCAAGCACGAGGCGGTGGCACAGGTGGAGGTCGTCGTCCACAAGCCGGACGCGCCGATCACCGTGCCCTTCGACGACGTGACCATCACGATCACCCGGAGCCGCGCATGAACAACGGACTGAACGCCCAGAGCGACCCCACCGTCCAGCCGGTGCCCGCCTCCGTCGTCGAGGCGGTCGACGCGGCGGACACCACCCTGTCCAACCCCAAGTGGGCCGTCGTCGCGCTCGGCGCGAACCTCGGCAACCGCCTGGACACCCTCCAGGGCGCCATCGACGCCCTCGGCGACACCCCGGGGCTGCGGGTCAAGGCCGTCTCCCCGGTCTACGAGACGGAGCCGTGGGGCGTCGAGCCCGGCTCGCAGCCCTCGTACCTGAACGCCGTCGTCGCGCTGAAGACCACCCTGCCGCCCTCCTCCCTGCTGGAGCGGGCCCACGCGATCGAGGAGGCCTTCGACCGCGTCCGCGAGGAGCGCTGGGGGCCGCGCACGATCGACGTCGACATCGTCACGTACGCCGACGTGGTCTCCGACGACCCGGTCCTCACCCTCCCGCACCCCCGGGCGCACCTGCGGTCCTTCGTCCTGGCCCCCTGGAACGACATCGACCCCGAGGCCCAGCTGCCCGGCCGCGGCCCCGTCGGGGAGCTGCTGACCGCGATCGGCCTCGCCGGTGTCACGGCGCGCGCCGACCTGGAACTCCGCCTGCCGGAGTAGCCGTCAGCGTGATGTGGGGGGCCGGGGGAAACAGGGGACGGGCAATTGAATCCTCCCCTCCCTGAAGGGGAGGGGATTCCTCACCCTCCAGGGCTGATCGGGGATTTCTGGCTCACGCTGCCAGGCGGGGCAGCGCCCCATCTGGTCTTCCGCGATCAGCACCAGCCGGGTCGAGACCAGCCCGGGCCAGCATCACGCGGGCGGAGTTCTTGTCCCTGGGGGACACGGCTCCGCACACGGTGCAGGCGTACGTGCGTTCCGAGAGAGGTAGTGCGTGCTTGGTTCTCGCTCCGCACTGCGCGCAGTCCATCGTGGTGTGCGCGGGGTGGACCAGGTACACGGCACGGCCGTGCTTACGGCCCATCTCGATGAGGGCCGTCTTCGTGGCGCCGATCGCGGCATCGGCGGCCTTCTTGGACATGGTGGACCTGGCGAGGAACTTCGGGCGGAAGTCCTCCACCGCCAGGGCATCGTGATCGCGGACCACAGCCTTGGCCCACTTACGGCCGGTGTCCTGCCGCTGCCGGGCCACCTTCTTGTGCAGCTTCGCGACTCGCTTCTTCGCCGCCCGGTAGCCCTTCGAGGCGGGCTTGCCCTTCGCCGGTTTCCGGCGGGCCATCATCCGCTGACAACGCGCGAGGCCGGCGGCGGCCTTCTTCCCGTGCCCGGCGTGCGGAAGGTCGTGGGCATCGCTGGTGGTGGTCGCGATCTCCTTCACACCCCAGTCGATACCGATCACACGACCCGTCTCAGACAGCGGCTGCACCTCGGCGGGGACGACGAAGGACGCGTACCAATGGCCGACGGAGTCCTGATAGACACGCACGCTGGACGGGTCGGCCGGGAGATCCCGCGACCACACCACCGTTAACACGATGCCGCCCACCAGGTGCAGGTATCCGTCCTTCAACCGGAAGCCGCGCTTGGTGTAGTTGAGGGACGGCAGCGATTCCCGCTTCTTCTTCCACTTCGGCATCCCGGCCCGCTGCCGCACCGGCAAACGGTCCTTGATGTCCTTCTGCGCCTTGGCGCGGGACTTCCCGAAGTCCCGGATCAACTGCTGCTGCGGAACCGAGGACCCATCGCGCAGCCAGGCATTCGCCTTACGGGCATCGGTCAGCATCCTGTCGAGCTGCGCCGGACCGCAGGTCCGCTTGTCCGCCCCTTCGGGCCGGCCCTTGTTCCACAGATGCGCCTGTTTCGACTTCGCGCAGCACTCGTTCCAGATCCACCGGCACCGGTCCCACTCCGCCATCAGGGCGGTGAGCGCAGTGGACGACACGCGGACGCGGAAGGTCCACCGGGCATGCCCGGCATCCCCCGCTAACGCTGTCGTTACCATCCCAATAACCTATCCCCGACCACTGACAACGACCGAAAGAGCAAGGTCAGACCTGATGAGAACCGAGCTCCGGCGCTCCGCGCCTCCAACCCGAGGACCCATTCCTACCCGGCTTGAAGGCCGAAGCCTCCTGGGAGAAATCAGGTGAAGCAACTGAGGCCGGCGGTCCTGGCGGGCATCTTCGCGATCGCCGGGGTGCTGTCCTGGGCGGGTGCCCGCCTGTGGAACGCGTACGGCACCCTGCCGGGCGTCCCGCTGGCCGCGCCGATCGTGCTGGCGGTGATCGCCGTCGTCCTGCTGGCGACGGCCCTGTCGATGCGCGCCCGGCTCAAGGCCCAGCGGGAGCGCCGCCCGGGAGCTAAGGGCGTGGAGCCGCTGATGGCGGCCCGGGCCGTGGTCTTCGGCCAGGCGAGCGCCCTGGTCGCGGCCCTGGTCGCGGGCATGTACGGCGGCGTGGGCGTCTTCCTGCTCACCGACGCGATGGACGTCCCGGCCCGCCGCGACCAGGCCTGGTACGCGGGCGGCTCGGTCATCGCCGGCGCGGCCGTGATCGCCGCCGCGCTGTTCCTGGAGCGCGTCCTGAGGCTCCCCGAGGACGACGACCCGTCCAAGGCCCGCGCCACGGCCTGAGCCCTGCGGGGCTACTCGTACGGGTGCCCCAGCCACTCCCAGAGCGGGCGCGGCCCGGGGCCCCGGTCCTCCCAGTCGCAGAACTGGAGGTCCTCCAGGACGCCCTCGTGGGCGAACAGGGTCGCCTCGCCGTCGTAGCCGCCGTCCGGGCCGATCAGGGAGGCCCCCGCCACGGGGCCGGAGCGCCGGCCCGTCGGCGCGGCCGGCACGGCGTCCGCGTCCACCCGCAGGTACACGCAGGGGCAGGAGCAGCCGCTGTCGCGCATCTCGGCGTACGGGATCTGCGCCCGCAGGGCGCGGTGGACGTCGGAGCCACCGCCGAGCAGGACCTCCAGCGTGCGCCGGACGTCCTCGCTCAGCGGCTCCCAGAGGGCCCCTCCGGTCGCCCCCGGCTCCGGCACGGGCTCAGCGCGCCATGATCAGGCTCATGGCCTCGTTGCGGGTCGCGGGGTCGCGCAGCTGGCCGCGGACCGCCGAGGTGATGGTCTTCGCGCCGGGCTTGCGGACCCCGCGCATGGTCATGCACATGTGCTCGCACTCGATGACCACGATGCAGCCGCGCGGGTCGAGGATCTCCATCAGGGAGTCGGCGATCTGCGTGGTCAGGCGCTCCTGGACCTGCGGGCGGCGGGCGAAGACGTCCACGAGGCGGGCCAGCTTGGACAGGCCGGTGATCTTGCCGTCGGTGGAGGGGATGTAGCCGACGTGGGCCACACCGTGGAAGGGGACCAGGTGGTGTTCACAGGAACTCATGACTTCGATGTCCTTCACCAGGACCATCTCGTCGTGGCCGAGGTCGAACGTCGTGGTCAGGACCTCTTCGGGCTTCTGGTAGAGGCCGGCGAATATCTCCTTGTACGCCCGCGCGACGCGCGCCGGGGTCTCCAGGAGGCCTTCGCGGTCCGGGTCCTCGCCGACCGCGATCAGGAGCTCGCGGACGGCCGCCTCGGCACGCTTCTCGTCGAACTCGCCGATCGTGCCCTCGCCACCGGTCAGGGTCACTGGGTCGGTCATCTCATCCTCGTTCCTGTGCGCACGCGCGGCTTCGTACAAATGTGCCGCGCCCCCCAGGCTAGAACCTGGGGGGCGCGGCTTCCATTCCGGGTGGTCAGGCCTCCGGGCGGTCCTCCGGGGCCACCTCGATGCCCTTCTCCGTGGAGACGGGCGCCGCGGCTGCCGCCGAGGTGCCGTTCGCGGAGTTCGTCAGCTGGAGCTCCTTGGGAGAGAGCACCGGCGGACGGGTGGAGGGGGTACGGCGGGAGGAACCGGTCCACGCCGGACGGGCCGGGCGCTTCACGATCGTGGAGAAGATCTCGGCGATCTCCTCCTTGCCCAGCGTCTCCTTCTCCAGGAGCGCGAGGACGAGGTTGTCCAGGACGTCCCGGTTCTCGACCAGGATCTCCCAGGCCTCGTTGTGCGCGGTCTCGATGAGCTTCTTGACCTCTTCGTCGACCAGCGCCGCGACCTCTTCCGAGTAGTCCCGCGGGTGCGACATCTCGCGGCCCAGGAACGGCTCGGTGTTGTCCCCGCCGAACTTGATCGCGCCGAGGCGCTCGGTCATGCCGTACTGGGTGACCATCGCGCGGGCCGTCGCCGTGGCCTTCTCGATGTCGTTCGCGGCGCCGGTGGTCGGGTCGTGGAAGACCAGTTCCTCCGCCGCGCGCCCGCCCAGCATGTAGGCGAGCTGGTCGAGCATCTCGTTGCGCGTGGTCGAGTACTTGTCCTCGTCGGGCAGGACCATGGTGTAGCCCAGGGCCCGGCCGCGGGACAGGATCGTGATCTTGTGGACCGGGTCGGAGTTCGGGGAGGCCGCCGCGACCAGGGCGTGTCCGCCCTCGTGGTACGCGGTGATCTTCTTTTCCTTGTCCGACATGATCCGGGTCCGCTTCTGCGGGCCCGCCACGACGCGGTCGATCGCCTCGTCCAGCATGTGGTTGTCGATCAGCTTCTTGTCCGAGCGGGCCGTGAGGAGCGCGGCCTCGTTGAGGACGTTGGAGAGATCGGCACCCGTGAAGCCGGGGGTGCGGCGGGCGACGGCCGAGAGGTCGACGTCCGGTGCGACCGGCTTGCCCTTCTGGTGGACCTTGAGGATCTCCAGACGGCCCTGCATGTCGGGACGGTCGACCGCGATCTGCCGGTCGAAGCGGCCCGGGCGCAGCAGGGCCGGGTCGAGGATGTCGGGGCGGTTCGTGGCGGCGATCAGGATGACGCCGCCCTTCACGTCGAAGCCGTCCATCTCGACCAGCAGCTGGTTGAGGGTCTGCTCGCGCTCGTCGTGGCCGCCGCCGAGACCCGCACCGCGGTGCCGGCCGACGGCGTCGATCTCGTCGACGAAGACGATCGCCGGCGCGTTGGCCTTGGCCTGCTCGAACAGGTCGCGGACGCGCGAGGCGCCGACACCGACGAACATCTCGACGAAGTCGGAACCGGAGATCGAGTAGAAGGGGACGCCGGCCTCGCCCGCGACGGCACGCGCGAGCAGGGTCTTGCCGGTGCCGGGCGGGCCGTAGAGCAGCACGCCCTTGGGGATCTTGGCGCCGACGGCCTGGAACTTCGCCGGCTCCTGGAGGAACTCCTTGATCTCGTGGAGTTCCTCGACGGCCTCGTCCGAGCCCGCGACGTCGGCGAACGTCGTCTTCGGGGTGTCCTTGGTGATGAGCTTCGCCTTGGACTTGCCGAAGTTCATGACCCGGGAGCCGCCACCCTGCATCTGGTTCATCAGGAACAGGAAGACGACGACGATGAGGACGAAGGGCAGGAGCGAGAGCAGCACGCTCAGGAACGGGCTGGTCTTGTCCGGCGTGACGGAGTAGCCGTCGGGGATCTGACCGGCTTCGTACTTGCTCTGGAGGTTCTGGGCGAGCTGGACGCCCTGGTCCCCGATGTAGTTGGCCTGGAACTTGGTGCCGCTGTTGTTGCCGAGCTTCTGGCCCTTCTTCAGCTCGATCTTGATCATCTGGCTGTCACCGGTGGTCAGCTTGGCGCTGTCCACCTGGCCACTGTTGATCGCCTTGATGACCTCGCTGGTCTCCACCGACTTGTAGCCGCCGCCGGAGCCGACGACGTTCATCAACACGACCACGGCGAGGACGGCCAGCACGATCCACATGACCGGCCCACGGAAGTATCGCTTCACGTCCATCCATACGGGGTGCCGGGCACCCCGTCCCTCCTGCCCGTAGGTAAATGCTGCTGTGAGTAAAGACTGTTCTTCGGAATGTACCTCTGTATTGTCACCCGCGACCTCGAGGGACGGCTGACAGACCCGCCTTCCCACGCTCCAACGTCGGAAACGGCCCCCGGGTTCCCCCGGGGGCGCCGCCGGTGACGGCGTCCGCGAAGGCCGGGGTCAGCCGCCGTAGACGTGCGGGGCGAGCGTGCCGACGAACGGCAGGTTGCGGTACTTCTCCGCGTAGTCGAGGCCGTAGCCGACGACGAACTCGTTCGGGATGTCGAAGCCGACCCACTCGACGTCGATGGCGACCTTCGCGGCCTCGGGCTTGCGCAGCAGCGTGACGACCTTGAGGGAGGCCGGCTGGCGGGAGCCGAGGTTCGACAGCAGCCAGGACAGGGTCAGGCCCGAGTCGATGATGTCCTCGACGATCAGGACGTGCTTGTCCTTGATGTCGGTGTCGAGGTCCTTGAGGATCCGCACCACGCCCGAGGACTGGGTCCCGGCGCCGTAGGAGGACACCGCCATCCAGTCCATGGTGAGCGGGGTGGACAAGGCGCGCGCCAGGTCCGCCATCACCATGACGGCGCCCTTGAGCACGCCGACGATGAGCAGGTCCTTGCCCGCGTACTCCGCGTCGATCTTCGCGGCCAGCTCGGCCAGCTTCGCGTCGATCTCTTCCTTGGTGATGAGCACCGACTGGAGGTCGTTGCCCATGTCCTTCTCGTCCACCCGCATCACTTTCGTTGTCGGCCGGGGCTCCGGGGGTGCCCCCGGAGGACTCAGCCGTGTTTCAGCACCAATCAGCCCTGCCGGATGACAAGTCTGCCACCCTGCCGCTGGGCCTCGACGCGGCCGGGCAGGTTGATGGCGCCCTGGCCCCGCCATCCGGTGATGAGGCGGTCGACTTCCTCGATGTGGCGGGCGAAGAGCGAGCCGGCCGGGGAGCCGGCGGCGACCACGGCCCGGCGCAGCACCCGGCGGCGGACGGCCGGGGGCAGCGCGTAGAGCTTGGCGCACTCCAGGCGGCCGTCCTCGTCGCGCACGCCCGCCTCGGCGTCGGCGGCCCAGGCGTCGAGGGCGTCGGCGTCGTCGCGGGAGAGCTGGGCGGTGCGGGCGAGTGCTTCCACGACTCCCTTGCCGAGCGCCTTCTCCAGGGCGGGCAGTCCCTCGTGGCGCAGCCGGGAGCGGGTGTAGGCGGGGTCGATGTTGTGCGGGTCGTCCCAGACGGGCAGGGACTGGACCATGCAGGCCTTGCGGGCCGTCTGCCGGTCGACCTGGAGGAAGGGGCGCCGGTAGCGGTTGGTGCGGCCGGGGCCGCCGGAGACTTCGGCCATGCCGGACAGGGAGCGGATGCCGGAGCCGCGGGCGAGGCCCAGCAGGACGGTTTCGGCCTGGTCGTCACGGGTGTGCCCGAGCAGCACGGCGCAGGCTCCGAGCCGGTCCGCGGCCTCGTCCAGGGCGGCGTAGCGGGCGTCGCGGGCAGCGGCCTCGGGTCCGCCCTCGCGGCCGACGCGCACGGCGACGGACTCCACCGGGTCGAGGCGGAGCGCGGTCATGCGCGTCACGACCTCCGCGGCGCGCAGGTCGGAGCCGACCTGGAGGCCGTGGTCGACGGTGATGCCGCCCGCCCGGATGCCGAGCTTGGGTGCCTCGAAGGCGAGGGCGGAGGCGAGCGCCATGGAGTCCGCGCCGCCGGAGCAGGCGACGAGGACGAGGGGCTGGGCGCCCGCCGCGCGGGGGCGGGGGATGTCGGTGAGGTCGGTGAGGACGTCGTGGAGTACGCGGCGGACCGCCAGGCGTATCGCCGCGACCGCAGGATGGGGACCCATGTCCGGTGCCCTTCGTGGAGTTCGGATGCTCGGAGGCTTCGGGTGTTGCGCGGGGAGATGCGGAATGTCACTCAGAGTGCGTCGATGGTGACAGAACCGAGCCGTTCCCCGAGCATCGCACGCCCTTCCACCGCCCACGGTCCCTCGGAAGGGTGATGCTGCTTCCCCCAGTGAGACATGTTTACGCCTCCTGCTTCACCTTTCTTCGCCCTGCGTGCCGCCCTTGCGGTGGACCCGGGCCACCCAGTCCGCGGGGCGGGCGATCTCGGCCTTGGTGGGCAGGGTGTTGGGCGAGGTCCACACCCGGTTGAAGCCGTCCATGCCGACCTGGCCCACGACGGCCCGTACGAAGCGCTCGCCGTCGCGGTACTGGCGCAGCTTGGCGTCGAGGCCCAGGAGCTTGCGCAGGGCGGCGTCGAGGCGGCCGGCGCCGCTGGCGCGGCGCTGCTGGAACTTCTCGCGGATCTCGGCGACGGAGGGGACGACCTCGGGTCCGACGCCGTCCATGACGAAGTCGGCGTGTCCCTCCAGGAGGGACATGACGGCGGTGAGCCGGGCGAGCACCTCGCGCTGTTCGGGGGTCTGGACGAGTTCGACGAGGGAGGGTCCCTCCTCGCCGCGTTCGCCTTCGGCGCGGGCTCCGGCGAAGGACTGGACGGCCTCGCGGATCCGCTCCAGGACGGCGCCCGGTTCCAGCTCGGTGGCGCCGAGGAACGTCTGGATCTCGCCCTCCAGGTGGGCGCGCAGCCAGGGGACGGCGGTGAACTGGGTGCGGTGCGTCTCCTCGTGCAGGCAGACCCAGAGCCGGAAGTCGTGCGGGTCCACCTCCAGCTCGCGTTCGACGTGCACGATGTTGGGCGCGACGAGCAGCAGCCGGCCGCCGGTGGCGGCGCCGCCCGGCAGGTCGGGGCCGGCGGGCGCGAAGGTCTCGTACTGGCCGAGCACGCGGGAGGCCAGGAAGCTGAGCAGCATGCCCAGCTCGACGCCGGTGACCTTGCCGCCGACGGCGCCGATGACGGCGCCGCCGGGGGTGGCGGAGCGGCGGTCCTGCATCTTGCCGAGGAGCGGGCCGAGGAGTTCGCGGAAGCCCGCGACGTTGGCCTTGACCCAGCCGGCCCGGTCGACGACGAGGACGGGGGTGTCGGGGAGGGGGGAGCCCTCGGGGATCATCCGGGTGAACGCGCGCACGTGCTCCTCGGAGGTCCTGGCGTGCCGGCGGAGTTCCGCCACCACGGCCCGGGCCTCGTCGCGGCTGACTTCCGGACCCGGCCTGACCAGCCGGGTCGCGGTCGCCACCGCGAGGTTCCAGTCGACCATCTCCGCACCACCGATGCTCGTCATGCGTCAACCGTACGTGGACCGGCGCCGCTGGGGGTCCCCCCGGACGGAGTTTGGGGGAGCCCGTGGGTCAGGGGGTCGCGGCGACGGCGGCGGCCAGCTTGTCGAGGCCCTTCTCGGCGGCGGTCTTGTCGGGGGTGTTCGCGGCCAGGAAGGCGAAGGCGAGGAGCCGCCCCGACGGGTCGACGACGGTGCCGGCGAGGCCGTTCGCCACGGTGAGGGTGCCGGTCTTGGCCCGGACCAGGCCGGCTGCCGGGGAGTCGCCGGTGTTGCGGGCGCGCAGGGTCCCGGTGAAGCCGGCGACGGGCAGTCCGGTGAGGACCGGCCGCAGCTCGGGGTGGCGGGGGTCGGCGGCCTTGGCGAGGAGGGCCGTCAGGAGGCGCGTGCTGAGCCGGTCGGCCCGGTTGAGGCCGCTGCCGTCGGCGAAGCGGGTGCCGGTGAGGTCGACGCCGAGGGAGGCCAGCTTCTCGGAGACGGCCTTCTCGGCGCCCTCGAAGCTGGCGGGCCGGCCGGTGGCGAGGGCGGTCTGGCGGGCGAGGGCCTCGGCGATGTCGTTGTCGCTGTTGGTCAGCATCCGCTCCACGAGCCCGGCGAGGGGGGTGGAGAGGGTGGTGGCCAGCGGCTGGGCCCCGGCGGGGGCCTTCGCCCTGGCGGGTTCGCCGCCCACTTTGATCCCTCGGTCGCGGAGCAGGGCGGCGAAGGAGCGGGCGGTGTCCCTGGAGGGGTCGTCGGAGCGGTCCACGGGCCCGGAGGTGGAGTCGTCGGGGCGGCCCTCGTCGGCGGTGAGGGCGGTGACGGGGGCGATGTTCTCGTCGCGGCCGATCGGGTGGAGGACGGGTCCGGTGTAGAGGGAGTCGTCGTAGCCGAGGGTCACGGTGTCGGTGCCGGCGGCCTTGAGGGCCTGGGCGGTGTCGGCGGCGAGGGCCACGAGGCTGCCGCCGGAGCCGGCGGGGCTCTTCTTCTTGGCGGTGAGGGACGGGTCGCCGCCGCCGACCAGGACGATCTCCCCGGGGCCGGCTCCGGGCGTCACGGTGGTCCGGATCCGGTGTTCGGGCCCGAGCGCGGCCAGGGCGGCGCTCGCGGTGGCGATCTTGATGGTGGAGGCCGGGGTCATGGGGTCGCCCGCCCCGGACTCGTAGAGCACCTGGCCCGTGGCGACGTCGATCACCGAGGCCCCGCGCGCGGTGCCGAGCGCGGGGTCCGCCAGCAGGGGCGTGAGGGCCCCGGCGAGCGCGGCGGCGCCGGTGTTCGGGCGGGGGGCGAGGCCGCCGAGTACCCCGGGGGCGCTGGGCGCGGCCTGCGGGAGGCCGCCGGCGGCGTGATCTGCACCACCCGTCCGGCTCCAGGAGGCGGCCCTGTCCCGCTCGGCCTTACGCTGGCCGGAGTCCCAAGGACCGGCGGTGGCGACCAGCGCAGCCGACAGGGCGAGGCCGGCGACGGCCGACCCCGTGATGAGCTGCCACGTCTTGACCAATGGCACCTCGGACCAGCCCCTTTCGCGATCACACATATGCGTGAGGGACACTTAATCACTGCGTCTTGCCGCGAGCATGGCACCCCACCCGCAGGGCTGGGCCGGACGCGCGCGCATTTGAATCAAAATGCCGTCTCGAAGCAGTCAAGCTTCGGCACTGGGCCGGAGCTGATCATGGAGGAGCAGGACGTGGAGTTCGACGTCACCATCGAGATCCCCAAGGGTTCGCGGAACAAGTACGAGGTGGACCACGAGACCGGCCGGATCCGTCTGGACCGTCGCCTCTTCACCTCGACCAGCTACCCGGCCGACTACGGCTTCGTCGAGAACACCCTCGGCGAGGACGGCGACCCGCTGGACGCGCTGGTCATCCTGGACGAGCCGACCTTCCCGGGCTGCCTGATCAAGTGCCGCGCGATCGGCATGTTCAACATGACCGACGAGGCGGGCGGCGACGCCAAGCTGCTGTGCGTGCCGGCCTCCGACCCGCGCGTCGAGCACCTGCGCGACATCCACCACGTGTCCGAGTTCGACCGCCTGGAGATCCAGCACTTCTTCGAGGTCTACAAGGACCTGGAGCCGGGCAAGTCCGTCGAGGGTGCGAACTGGGTCGGCCGCGCCGAGGCCGAGGCCGAGATCGAGGCCTCGTTCAAGCGCCTGGAGGCCCAGGGCGGCCACCACTGAGCTCCGCTCGGTAGCCGGGTCCGGGGCGCGCCCTGACCCACCACGTCCGCAGCGGGCGGCACCCCCACGGGGCGCCGCCCGCTGCGGCGTTCCCGGGGCGCCGGGCGGCGTTTGAGGCGCGGGGGGTCCGGGGGCGGA
>NZ_GG657750.1:3579967-3590977 GCF_000158895.1 Streptomyces sp. C
CGCTCCTACGGGCTCGACCGCTGCGAGCCCACCGTCTTTACACTCTGCTGTCCATCACCCACCACCCCTCCCTGGTCGGGGACCCCGTCTCCGCGCAACGCACCGTGCGCCGCCGCGGCACCGACTACACCCGCCTCGCCGCCGTCTTCCGGCTGGTCGACGACATCAGCGCGCCCGAGGTCGAGGTCTCCCTGGAAGAGGCCTACCGCCGGCTCGCCGTGATCCGGCGCAACCGCCACCCGTACCCCACCTGGGTGCTCACCGCCGCCGCCGGGCTGCTCGCGGGGGCCGCCTCCACGCTGGTCGGCGGCGGGGTGACCGTCTTCTTCTGCGCCGCCCTCGGCGCCGTCCTCGGCGACCGCCTGGCCTGGTACTTCGCCGACCGCGGACTGCCCGAGTTCTACCAGTTCGTCGTCGCCGCGATGCCGCCGGCCGCCATCGGCGTGGCCCTGAAGATCGCCGAGTTCGACGTCCGCGCCTCCGCCGTGATCACCGGCGGGCTGTTCGCGCTGCTGCCCGGGCGGGCCCTGGTCGCCGCCGTGCAGGACGGGCTGACCGGCTTCTACATCACCGCCTCCGCCCGCCTGCTGGAGGTCATGTACCTCTTCATCGGGATCATCGTCGGCGTCCTGGTGGTGATCTACGTCGGCCTCCAGTTCGGCGCCTCGCCGAACCCGGACGAGGTCCTCCAGATCCCGCACCGCCCCGTGCTCCAGCTCCTCGCCTCGATGGTCCTGGTGTTCACGTTCGCGATCCTGCTCCAGCAGGAGCGCTCCACGGTGTGGATCGTCACCCTCAACGGCGGGGTCGCCTGGGCGACCTTCGGCGCGCTGCGCGCCGCCGAGCTGCCGCCGGTGCCGTCGACGGCCATCGCCGCCGGCCTGGTCGGCCTGTTCGGCCAGCTCTTCTCGCGCTACCGGTTCGCCTCCGCCCTGCCGTACGTGACGGCCGCGATCGGGCCGCTGCTGCCGGGTTCGGCCACCTACTACGGGCTGCTCTCGATCGCCGAGAACCGGCTCGACACGGGGCTCGCCTCGCTCACCAACGCCGCCGCCATCGCGCTCGCGATCGCGATCGGAGTGAACCTCGGCTCCGAGAGCTCACGGCTCTTCATGCGCATCCCGGGGGCGCGCAGCGCGGCCAGGCGCCGGGCGGCGGCGAAGCGCACCCGCGGCTTCTGACGCCCCCCCGGGGCAACGGCTCCGGGGACGCCGCGTGCGCCCCGGGTACGCCGCGTGCGCCCCGGGGACGCGTACGCCCCGGGGACGGGGCGTCTCCGGGGCGTACGGGGTGGTTCCGGGGCCCGGCCGGGCCGGGGCCTCAGCGCTTGGCGTGGCGGCCGCGCTGGCCGGGGGCCGGCGGCTGCTGCTGGTCCTGCTGCGGGTAGCCGGGGTGCGCCGGGCCGGCGGCCTCCTCGGCCTTCTTGGCCTTGCGGGCCTTCAGCACCTCGAAGACCACCGGGATCACCGAGATCAGCACGATGCCGATGAAGATCGGCTCGACGTTCTTCTTGATGACCTCGAACTGGCCCAGCTGGTAGCCGAGGACGGTGACGCCCGCGCCCCAGAGGACACCGCCGATGATGTTGAAGGTCAGGAAGGTCCGGTACTTCATGGCGCTCGCGCCGGCCACCATGGGCGCGAACGTGCGGATGATCGGCACGAAGCGGGCCAGCACGATCGCCTTGGGGCCGTGCTTCTCCATGAAGTCGTGCGCGGCGTCCAGGTTCTCCTTCTTGAAGACCTTGCTGTTCGGCCGGTTGAAGAGCTTCGGGCCGAAGAACTTGCCGAGCAGGTAGCCCACCTGGTCGCCGAGGATCGCGGAGGCCGCGATCATCGTGCAGACCAGCCACAGCGGCTGGCTGATGTCGCCGCTGGCGACGAACAGGCCCGCCGTGAACAGCAGGGAGTCGCCGGGCAGGAACGCGAAGAAGCCCGATTCCGCGAAGACGATGACCAGGATGCCGATCAGGCCGAAGTGCCCGATCAGGTACTCCGGGGACAGCCACTCGGGGCCGAGGGCAAGCGTGTAGAGGGGTTCCACGTTTCCGGGCTCTCCTGGATCAGGGGGACGTCTGCGGTGGGGGACGAGACTTGGCAGGCGGTCTCAATTATGAACGCACACCGCCCCCACCGGGTTCCAGGGACCGGAGGGGGCGGGACCGCGGAAGGTTCCGCTACGCCTTGCTACGGGCGGCTACACGTTGCGCACGGCGTTCGCCGTGATCGCGTCCCGCAGGTGCTCGGCGACACCGGGGCCCATCGAGTCGTAGTACGCCTTGAAGCGCTCGTCCGCGACGTACATGTCGCCGAGGCAGGTGTGCATCTCGTACGGGCAGTCGTAGTACCACTGCCCGATGTGCAGGCGGTGCTCCTCGGCCATGGCCATGGCCGCCTCGCCGTCCGCCGGCTCGCCGGCCGCCACCAGCGCCGCGTACCGGGCGCCCCAGTCGGCGGACTCGTCCTGGATGCGCTTCCAGTCGTCCTTCGTGTAGCCGGCGGCCCTGCGCTGGGACTCCGCGTAGGCCTCGGTGCCGCCCCAGCGCTGCTCGGCCTCCTCCGCGTACTGCTCGGGGTCCTTGTCCCCGAAGACCTCGAACCGCTCCTCGGGCGTGAGGTTGATGCCCATCTTGTTCGCCTCCATGGCGTGCTCAACGGCCTTGGCCATCTGCTGGAGCCGGGCGATCCGCTCGGACAGGAGGGCGTGCTGCCGGCGCAGGTGCTCCCTCGGGTCCGAGTGCGGATCGTCCAGCAGGACCGCGACCTCGTCGAGCGGGAAGCCGAGCTCCCGGTAGAACAGGATCCGCTGCAGCCGGTCCAGGTCGGCGTCGTCGTAACGCCGGTGTCCCGCGCCGCTGCGGCCGCTCGGGGAGAGCAGCCCGATCTCGTCGTAGTGGTGCAGGGTGCGCACCGTGACTCCGGCGAAACCGGCTACCTGGCCCACGGAGTAGCCCATCGCCTTCCGCTCCTTCCGGTTGGGTACGCCCTCCACTGTGGTTCCTCACGCCACGTGAGGTGCAAGCCCGTCTCCCGGGCCGGTGGGGTCAGCCCATCGCCTTGGTGCCGTCCAGGGTCTCGCGGATGATGTCCGCGTGGCCCGCGTGCCGGGCGAACTCCTCGATCAGGTGCAGCAGCATCCAGCGCATGGAGACCTTGCCGTTCTCCGGGAACCACGGCGCCGGCGGCAGCGGGAAGGTCTCGTCCAGGCTGGGCAGGTCCGCGACGAAGGCGGTCAGCTCCTCGGTGACCCCGTCCCAGAAGGCCTGGACGGCCGGGATCGTCTCGTCGCCGGTCAGCCGGAAGCCCTCGGAGTAGTCCTCGCGGCCGGCGGCGATCTCGTTGTCCCGCTGCTGCGCCATCCGCAGCCAGCCCAGCTCCACCTCGGCCACGTGCTTGAGCAGGCCGGACAGGGACAGCTCGCTGGCGCTCGGGCGGCTCGCGGCCTGCTCCTCGGTCAGCCCGGCGACCGCCTCGCGCATCGCGGTGCGCTGGGACTCGATGAAGGCGAGCAGGGTGCCGCGCTCGTCGCCCAGGACCTCACCGGAAATCTGTGCCATGGCCATCCACCTCTTCGTCCCGTGTGCGGGGGCTTTCTCCCGCTGACAAGGAACACGCTACGGAGGCTTGCGGTCAGGTGCTGTCCGCAACTCCGCGCCGGTGTGGCGGAGCTCAGAACGGGAACTGGGTCCGGCCGTGCTGGACCGAGATCCACTTCTGGGTGGTGAAGGCCTCCACGGTGGCCTCGCCGCCCAGCCGGCCCAGCCCGGAGTCCTTCTCGCCGCCGAAGGCCGTGAGGGGCTCGTCCACGATGGTGGAGTCGTTGACGTGGAACATGCCGGTCTCGACGCGCCGGGCGAAGCGGACGCCGCGCTCCACGTCGCGGGTGTGCACCGCGCCGCTGAGCCCGTACGGGGTCGCGTTGGCCAGGCGTACGGCCTCCTCCTCCCCGTCGAAGACCACCAGCAGGGCGACCGGCCCGAAGATCTCCTGCCCCAGCAGCGGGGAGTCCTCGGGAAGGTCGGTGAGGACGGTCGGCTCGACGAGGTTGCCGCGCGTAGATCCCCGTACGAGCGCCCGTGCCCCGGCCTCGACGGCGCGGTCCACGAGCGCGGTCAGGGCGTCGGCCTGGAAGGAGTTGATGAGCGGGCCGATGTGGGTGTCGGCCTCGCGGGGGTCCCCGGTCTTCAGGGCGCGCACGCGGGCGGTGAACTTCTCCGTGAACTCCTCGGCCACGCTCGCGTCGACGAGGATCCGGTTGGCGGCCATGCAGACCTGGCCCTGGAAGACGAAGCGGCTGAAGACGGCCGCGTCCACCGCGTAGTCGACGTCGGCGTCGTCGAGGACGACCAGGGCGCTGTTGCCGCTGAGTTCGAGGACGGTGCGCTTGAAGTGGCGGGCGGCGACCGAGCCGACGTGGCGGCCGGTGCGGTCGGATCCGGCGAAGGAGATGACCTTGGGGACGGGGTGGGTCAGGATCGCGTCGCCTATCTCCGCGATGTCCGTGACCAGCACGTTCAGCAGTCCGGCCGGCAGGCCAGCGTCCTCGAAGATCTTGGCGATGATCCCGCCGCCGGCCACCGGGGCGTTCTGGTTGGGCTTGATCACGACCGCGTTGCCCAGCGCCAGCGCCGGGGCGACCGACTTCAGGGTCACCAGGAAGGGGAAGTTGAAGGGGCTGATCACCGCCACGACGCCGACCGGGAGGCGCTGGACCCGGTTCTCCTTGCCGGCGACGGGCGAGGGCAGGATGCGGCCGTCGGGGCGGACGGCGAGCTGGACCGCCTCGCGCAGGAACTCCATCGCGAGGTGGACCTCGTACTCGGCCTTGGGACGGGTCCCGCCCAGTTCGTCGATCATCGCCTCGACGATCTCCTTGTGGCGCTCCTCCGTGATCCGCAGGGCGCGCTCCAGGACGGTGCGTCTCGCGTGGGGTCCGGCGGCCGCCCAGTCGCGCTGGGCCCGCTCGGCCGCGCGGTAGGCCCGGTCGACCTGCTCGACGGTGGCCACGGTGACGGCCGCGAGCTTCTCCCCGTTGTACGGGTTGACGTCGATGATGTCCCACGAACCGGTGCCGGCCAGCCATTCGCCGTCGATGTACTGGTGAGCCAGGTCGGTGAATATGGACATGCCATCCCTTACTGCGAGCGCGCACCCTTGCGCTGCACCGGAGACCGATCGGTCATCTTCATGCACTGATCAGACGTCATAGTACGTGCGGTTCAAGACAGTTGGAGGAGTCCGCGCAGGAGATCGCGGGTCTGGCCGGGATCCGGGCAGTCGGCCTGGAGCCGCTCCATCGCCCGCGCGTACTGGGCCACTTCTTCTTCTTTGTCCAGGTAGAGCGCGCTGGTCAGCTGTTCCAGATAGACGATGTCCTGGAGGTCGGACTCGGGGAAGCGCAGCAGGGTGAAGGCTCCGCTCTCGCCCGCGTGTCCGCCGAAGGAGAAGGGCATCACCTGGAGCCGCACGTTGGGCCGCTGACTGATCTCGACGAGGTGTTCGAGCTGACCGCGCATCACGTCCCGGTCGCCGTACGGGCGGCGCAGCGCGGCCTCGTCGAGGACGGCGTGGAAGACGGGGGCGTTCTCGGAGACCAGCACCTTCTGGCGCTCCAGGCGCAGCGCGACGCGGCGGTCGATCTCGGCGGCGCTCGCGCCGGGCATGCCGCGGCGCACGACGGCCTGGGCGTACGCCTCGGTCTGGAGCAGGCCGTGGACGAACTGGACCTCGTAGATGCGGATGAGGGAGGCCGCCCCCTCCAGTCCGATGTACGTCTGGAACCACCCGGGCAGCACGTCGCCGTAGCTGTGCCACCAGCCCGCCGCGTTGGCTTCCCGGACCAGACCGAGCAGGGACTCCCGCTCGGCGCCGTCGGTGACCCCGTAGAGCGTGAGGAGGTCCTCCACGTCCCTGGCCTTGAAGCTCACCCTTCCCAACTCCAAGCGGCTGATCTTCGATTCGGATGCGCGGATCGAGTAGCCGGCCGCCTCACGGGTGATGCCGCGGGATTCTCGGAGTCGCCTGAGCTGTGAGCCCAGGAGGATGCGGCGCACCACAGAACCGCTGGCTTCTGCGGTCACTAGTCCTGCCCTCCCCATCGCAATGGTGTGCGCGTGGTGTGCGCGTGCCTCGGCGGGGCCCCCGTACCCCGGTGCCGCAGTCTGCCACCAAAACGCATCGGCCCGTACTCGTTCTGTAACGGAATCCGGCGTCCCGGAAAAGAAGTCCGTAAGTATGCGTAGGAAGAAATGAGCAAGAACCATCACGGGAGTGGACGGGTCGGGCGCGTGCACGTGCATCTGCCCTTGCATCCGGCTTCGGCATTCGGAACGATGGTGCCGCGCACCTGCGTGCTCTTCGCGCCGGCGCGGGACCCACCCCGCAGTTCTCTTTGGACGGAGCCGCCCGCTTCGTCCGCGAATCCCGGGAGTGCCTCGCATGGGGACGAATGGATCGACCATGCTCGAGCCGTTACGGCAGGGGCTGCCCCCGGTCGACCCCACGGCCGTCTCCGGATCCGCCTCCTGCGCGCTGCCCGCCCGCTTCGACGCCGTGCGCGGCGCCCGCTCCTTCACCAGGTCGACCCTCTCCCAGTGGGACCTGGACAACCGCTTCGACGACGTCTCGCTCGTCGTCTCCGAGCTCGTCACCAACGCCCTGCGCCACGCCCTGCCGGACGAGGCGCGGCCGTCCGGGGAGCCGGAGGCGGCGGTACGGCTGCACCTGATGCGGTGGAGCACGCGGCTGGTGTGCGCGGTGCGGGACCCCAGCGAGGACCGGCCGGGCGGGTCCTTCGCGCCGGAGCGCACGGACGAGAACTGCGACCTGGAGTCGGGGCGGGGCCTGTTCCTGGTGGACGCCTACAGCGACAGCTGGGGCTGGCACCCGCTCGCGGGGCGGCTGACCGGCAAGGTGGTCTGGGCGCTGTTCATGCTCCAGGACTCGCGCTCCGGGGCCTGACCCGCCGCGCGCCACGCCCCCGGGGCGCCCTTTCGGACCACCGGCCGGGACCGATCACTGCGATCGGTCCCGGCCGGTGCACGTGCATGGCGTGATCTTTGCGCCGTTCCGTCAGCCGACCAGGTGGTCGAACTCGCCGTCCTTGACGCCCGCCAGCAGCGCCTCTATCTCGGCCGGCGTGTAGACGAGCGCCGGTCCGTCGGGAAAGCGCGAGTTGCGCATGGCGACGTCGCCCCCGGGCAGTCTGGCGAACTCCACGCAGGATCCCTGCGAGTTGCTGTGTCTGCTCTTCTGCCAGGTCAGCTCGTACAGGGAAGTGAGTTCTGCAGCTGCCATCCCGTTGTACGCGTGGTCCACAGGAAGCCCCCGATAGTGCAGATGTCAACTGCACCGGATCATAGCTGTGTTCACTAGCGCATGCATGGGCAGATGCACGTGCACGCGCGGTGTACCACCCCTCACTGTTGATCACCATGGGGGGCGGTGCAGGACCCCGGCACTCCGCTTCACCGGCACAGGGGCCCTGGTCAGGGGCGCAGCGCCTCCGACACCTCGTCGAGCGACTCCAGCAGCTGACCGGCGGCGCCGCGCAGGACGCCCGGCCCGGGGGCCTCCCCGTCCGCCAGCAGCTCGCGGACCCCGTCCCACTGCGGGACCCTGCGCTCCCGGACCGCCTTGGCCCCCGCCCGCGTCGCCTCCCGCACCGCCCGCGCCAGCTCCGCGGCCCCCGGCACCGGGTCGCGGTCACGGTCGGGGAGGTGGGCCTCCAGCAGCATCGCGCCCCGGCCCAGCGCCGCCAGCGCGTCCCCGGCGCCCTCGGCGGCCGCCCGGGACAGCCCCCGGTGGCGCACCGGCTCCCCCTCCGCCCGCGCGAGCGCCTCCTGCCAGGCGATCCGGGCGTCCCGGGCCTCCAGCAGCGCCTCCCGCACGTCCGCGCGCCGGGCTCCGGCCGGGTCGGCGTACTGCCCGAGCACGGCGGCCGCGTACCGCCCGTCGGCGGCGAGCCAGTCGGCGAGGCGGGTGCGCAGCCGCGGGGTCTCCCAGGCCGGGTACAGCGCGTACGCCAGCATCGCGAGGACCCCGCCGACGAGGGTGAGGGCGATCCGGTCGGGCACCGTCTGGTCCCAGCGGACGCCGCCCATGCCGAGCAGGAAGACCACGTACGCGGAGACGCAGACCTGCGTGACGGCGTACCCGGTGCGCATCAGCACGTACATCAGGCCCGCGCTGACGACGGCCAGCAGCCCCGACAGGTACATCCCCGGCTGCGCCAGCTGCACGATCGCGGTGGCGGCGCCCACCCCGACGAGGGTGCCGCCGAAGCGGGCGACGGCGCGGGACCAGGTCTGGGTGAAGTCGGGCCGCATGACCATCACCGAGGCCATCGGCGCCCAGTAGGCGTGCCCGAACGGCAGCGCGTGCCCGACGAGGTACCCCGCGCACGCCGCCGCCGTCACCCGCACGGCGTGCCGCAGCACGGGCGAGCCGGGCCGCAGCTCGGCCCGTACGTCCTTCAACACCAGCGGCACCAGCGCGGGCACGGTGGGCCGCAGCATGGCCTCGGCGGGGTCGGCGGTGCGCCCGGTACCCGGTTCGGCCGTCTCCAGTACGTCGTCCAGCAGGGCGGCGAGCCTGCGCGCGGCCCGCAGCGGCGCGCCGGTGAACACCTCCGGCAGGTCGGGCGCCTTCAGCACGGCCAGCGCCGGCGCGGGCAGGCGTACGGGGTCCCCGTGGCGGATGGCGTGCGCGGCGGCGTCCAGCACCGCCCCGGCGGCGTCCAGCAGCTCCCGCACCCGCTCGCGGGCCGGCCCCTCGGCGGGGGCGCCGACGGCCGGGTCGGCGAGGGAGGCCAGCACGGGCCGCACCCGCTCCGCGAGCCCCCGCGCCCCGTGCAGCTCGGCGGGCCGCCGCCGGGCCTGCCGGACGGTGACGGCCGCCGCGTCGCGGGCCCTCATCAGCGGCTCCGGGTCGAAGGTGCTGACGGGGTCGTGCCGCAGCCGGCGGGCGTAGTCGGCCTCCGCGGCAAGGGCGTCGGCCAGGGCGTCGCGCTGGGCGCCCCAGCGGCGGACCGGGAACAGCACGATCAGCAGGGCCTGCACCACCCCGCCGGCGGCGATCATCGCGGCGTGCCCGGCGGCCTGCGGGACGGAGGTCGGCAGGGTGACGGTGACCAGCATGACCGCGACGTTCCCGGAGGCGATGATCCCGGCGGTGGGCCCGGCCGCCCACATCAGCCCCGCCGCGAAGGACCAGACGGCGAGCATCGGCAGGAACAGCCCGACGTCGGCGGACCCGACCAGGTACCCG
This sequence comes from Streptomyces sp. C, assembly GCF_000158895.1. NCBI lineage: Bacteria > Bacillati > Actinomycetota > Actinomycetes > Kitasatosporales > Streptomycetaceae > Streptomyces > Streptomyces sp. C. The sequence goes on from NZ_GG657750.1 coordinate 3,589,234, forward strand.
GCGAAGGTGGAGACGGCCAGGGTCAGCCCGGAGGCGAGGGCGAGCACGGGGCGCGGGCGCCAGCTCTGCTGGAAGGTGGCCACGGCGGCCATGAAGGCCCCGAACGCGGAACTGGCCGCCGCTCCCGGCCCGAGGAGGGCCAGCCCGGCCGCGATGACGATCGCGAGCCCGACGGCGGCCCGGAGCGCGACGAGGGGCTCCAGGCGGGCCCGCTCGACCGTCATGCCCGCGCGCGCGGTGTCCCTCAGCGCGCGGAGCCAGCTCATGGCGTCGAGCGTATCCGTTCGGCACTCTTTTCAGCTTTTCTTCGGACTTGTGCACCACCCGTGCGGCCCTGTTCGATGGGCCGCACGCCGATCGACTGCCGATCGACCGTCATCCGAGAGGTGGGCACGGAATGCTCCGCAACGGCCTGGAACCCTGGCACGTCATCATCGTCCTGGCGGTCGCCCTGCTGGTCTTCGGCTCGAAGAGGCTGCCGGACGTGGCCCGTTCGCTGGGCAGGTCGGCCCGCGTCCTCAAGTCGGAGGCCCGCGCCCTGCGCGCGGAGGACACCGTCTAAGGAAGGGAGGGGCGCCGCCCGCCGACGTGGGCGGCGTCGGCGGCCGCCGTGCCGTCCTCCCAGCCCGCGTGGTCGGTGGCGCCGCGCAGCCGGGTGGTCGTGGTCCGGGGGAACATCTCGTCGGCCCGCGTGCCGACCGCCACGTCCCGGGCCACCAGGGCGGGCAGGTAGTCGGGGGCCTCGGTGGCCGTGTGCTCGGCGGTCTCGGCGAGCCGGCGGCCGAGCCGGCTGGCGTAGGCCAGCAGGAAGGACTGCCGGAAGGTCTTCGTCCGCTTGCGCCCGCCGGCCCGCTGGGCGGCCTCCGCCCGGGTCATGGCGGCCGTGCCCTGCACGAGCAGCGAGGTGTACAGCAGCTCGACGGCCTCCAGGTCGCTCTCGAACCCCACGACGGTGGAGAACTCGAAGGCGCCGTTCCACACCGCCCGGCAGCGGTTGGCGGTGGCCACCGCGTCCAGCAGTACCGCCTTGGCCTCCTCGTACGGGGGCTCGACCCCGATCCGGCAGGCCCCGGGCACCTGCGCCGGAGCGCCGCCGCGCACCGCGAGCAGCGCCTCGTCCACCGTGTGCCGGGCCATCAGCTCCTGCGCCTTGGCGCTGAGCGCCTCGGCCTCCTCGGGGTAGGTGGTCGCCTCGGCCTTCGCGAGCAGCGCCCGGATCCGCCCGAGCATGCGGGGCTCGATGTGCGCGTGCTCCGCGAGGTCCCCGGCGGGGTCGCCGGGCACCGGGGCCACCGGCTCGATGGACGGCAGCCGGACCAGCAGCCGGTACAGCTCCAGGACGGCGGTGGCCAGGGTGAACCGGTCCGCCCGCTCGCGGGCCGCGAGCCGCTCGGCGTACTCCTCGTCCGCCGGCCACCACACCTCCGCCGCGCCCCACCGCTCGGGCAGCCGGGCGTACCGGCGGGCTTCGGCGGCGATCACGTCCCCGGCGATGGCGAGGTGCAGGGCGTCCAGGTCCCGCCGCACCAGCCGCAGCACGTCGGCGGGCCGCCAGCCCCGCTCCCACGCCTGCCGCACGTACGCCTCCCCGCGCGCGAGCAGCTCCCGCCCGACCCCGCCCCAGGCCGCGCCGTCGGCGGCGAGCACGGACGCGCCGACGTCGAGCCCGGCGTCGTGCTGGGCGTAGAGGGCGGCCGCGAAGGCCCGGTCGACGGTCTCGGCACTCTGACTCACCCCTTCAGCT
>NZ_GG657750.1:3591523-3604241 GCF_000158895.1 Streptomyces sp. C
TCGCCGAAACCGCCGGCGGCCAGTGGCACGCGACGGGCCTGCGCCCCGGCGCGGAACGCATCACCACCGCCACCCCCGCGGAAGCGATCCGCTCCGCTCCCCCCGGCACCCGCTGGGTCTGGCGGTCCACCGCCGCCGTGTACCCCCGCATCCTCGCCGCCGGCACCCGCGTCGAGCGGTGCTACGACATCGAGGACGCCGAGCTGCTGCTCCTCGCCCACGAGGGCCGCTCCGGCGAGCCCCCGTTTCGGCGGGGGCGGCCTGGGCGCGGCTCAACGACGCGCCCGTCCCCCCGGACCCCCCGCAGCGCGCCGCCGAGCCGGCGCGGGCCGCCGCGCAGGACTCCCTCTTCGACGTCGACCCCGGGGCCGCCGCACCGCTCCCCCTCGACGCCCTGCTCGCCGTGCACGCCGACCAGGCCCGCCGGATCGCCGCCACCGCGCACCCCGACCGGCTGCGCCTGCTCACCGCCTCCGAGTCGGCCGCGTTCCTCGTCGCCGCCGAGATGCACCGGGCGGGCCTGCCCTGGCGGGCCGACGTGCACCGGGCCCTGCTGACCGAGCTGCTGGGCGAGCGCTACGCCGGCGGCGGCGAGCCCCGCCGCCTCGCCGAGCTCACCGACGAGATCTCCGCCGCCTTCGGCCGCCGGGTGCGCCCCGACCTGCCCGCGGACGTCATCAAGGCCTTCGCGCAGGCCGGCATCCGGCTCGGGTCCACCCGCCGCTGGGCCATCCAGGAGATCGACCACCCCGCCGTCGCGCCGCTCCTGGAGTACAAGAAGCTGTACCGGATCTACACCGCCCACGGCTGGTCCTGGCTCGCGGACTGGGTCCAGGACGGCCGCTTCCGCCCCGAGTTCATCCCCGGCGGCACCCTCACCGGCCGCTGGGTCACCCAACGGCGGCGGGGCCCTGCAGATCCCCCAAGGTGATCCGCCGGGCGGTCGTCGCCGACCCGGGATGGCGGCTCGTGGTGGCCGACGCCGACCAGATGGAGCCCCGCGTGCTGGCCGCGATCTCCCGCGACCCGGCGTTCATGGAGGTGGCCGGGCGTCCCGAGGACCTGTACACGGCCGTGTCCCGCCAGGGCTTCTCCGGCGACCGGGACAAGGCCAAGATCGCCGTGCTCGGCGCGGTCTACGGCCAGACCTCCGGGGACGGCCTGAAGAACCTGGCCGCGCTGCGCCGCCGCTTCCCCCGCGCCGTCGCGTACGTGGACGACGCGGCCCGCGCGGGCGAGGAGGGGCGGCTCGTACGGACCTGGCTGGGCCGCACCTGCCCGCCGCCCGTCGGCGCCGCCGAGGCCGACGAGGCCGGCATCCCGCAGGAGCAGGGGCCGGAGCGCGCCGACTCCGCGGAGACCGGGTGGACCCCGTCCTACGCCTCCGCCAACACCCGCGCCCGCGGCCGGTTCACCCGCAACTTCGTCGTGCAGGGCAGTGCCGCCGACTGGGCCCTGCTGATGCTGGCGGCGCTGCGGCAGGCCACCGCCGGGATGCGCGCGGAGCTGGTGTTCTTCCAGCACGACGAGGTGATCGTGCACTGTCCCGCCGAGGAGGCGGAGGCCGTCGTCGAGGCGGTCCGCGCCGCCGGGGACCGGGCGGGCCGGATCACCTTCGGGGACACCCCGGTCCGCTTCCCGTTCACCACGGCGGTGGTGGAGTGCTACGCCGACGCCAAGTGAGCCCCGCCCCGCCGGCCCCCGCCGGCCCCCGTCAGCGCTCGTCAGCGCTCGTCAGCGCTCGTCGACGTCCTTCCAGTGCCGGTTCAGAGCGACCTCCTTGACCTGCTCCATGGTGAGCGCGGGCTCCGTACGGCTCGCCGGGCCCGTCTGCTTGGGGGCGTTGAACGCGGAGGCCGTGATCCGCATCCCGTTGGGCCGCAGGGTGTCCACGGACCAGCGGACCACGCCCGGCGCGTTCTCGCCGGCCGGGCCCTGCGTCACCTTCGCGCGGACGCCGTCGGGCTGCGCGGTGGCGTCGGCGGGGAAGCCCGTACCGTCCTTGACCCGCTGGACGCGGAGTTCGACCAGGGAGCGGCCCTTTCCGTCGTCGAGGACCACGTAGCCGTAGCCGCCGTCGCCGCCCCTGTCGGCGACGGGGATCTCGTAGCCGCGCAGCAGGGTCGCCAGGAACATCTCGGCGTCCTCCTCGGGGCCCTTGGCGGCGGAGCCGCTCTCGGAGGGTGCGGGCGGCAGGTCCTCCAGGGCCGGGCGCCACTTGTCCGACAGCACCAGGGCCTTCATGCGGTCCATGGCCAGCGGGGGTTCGGCGCGGGTGGGGCGGGCCTGCTTGCTCTGGGGCGCGTTGTGCTCCGTGGCGTCGAGGAGGTAGCCCTGCGGGGTGGCGAGGGTGGCCCGCCAGTCCTTCACCGACTTGCGGGAGTCGTCGTAGTCGTAGGTCTGGATGAGCAGCAGCCGGGAGCCGTCGGGGAGCTTCTCCTCCTTGCAGGAGTCGAAGGCCACGTTCTTGCGGTCGGGGCAGGTGGTCATCTGCTTGGCCATCGCGCCGGCCGGGTCGATGCGGGTGAGCAGGATGCCGATGCGCGCCTGTCCCTTCCCGTCGTCGAAGAGTCCCGTCGCCATGGGGCCCTGGCCGTCGGTGCCGCGGCTCTCGGACTGGGTGAACTGCCCGGCGGGAAGCAGGGACTTCAGGATCTCCGACATCTGCGCGGCGGTGACCGCGCCGGTGCCGGCCCGTTCCTGCGGGCCGTCCGCCGGCGGCCTGAGCGGCCCCCGGCCGGGCAGGGTGGGTGCCGCGGCGACCTCGCCCCGGCCGTCGCCCCCGATCAGGCCGCCGGTCCAGGCTCCGGCCGTCCCGACCAGGGCCAGGGCCAGGACGGAGCCCCCGGCGACGGCGGCCCGGCGGCGGGCCACGAGCCGGCGTCCGCGCCGTTCGCCCGCCGCCGCCAGGGCCTGCGGGTCCGGCGTGAAGGCGGCACCCGCGCTCCGGAGGGCTTCGCCGAGCTCGTCTTCAAGGGGCATGGGGGGCATACGGAACCAGACTTTCCACTTGGTGGGCGGGGAGAGGGACAGGGCGGAGGGGAGGACGGCGCCGGGGAGGACGGCACCGGAGCCTCAGTGGCCCGCGAACTCGGCGAGGCTGCCGCCCAGCTGCCCCCGCAGCCGGGACAGCGCCCGGGAGCTCCGGGTCCGTACGGCCGCCGAGGTGACCTTCATCGCCTCGGCGGTCTCCTCGACGCTGCGGTCCTCCCAGTACCGCAGCACCAGCACCGCCCGGTCCTTGGGCGCCAGCCGCCCCAGCGCCTCCAGCAGCGTCAGCCGCAGCGCCGGATCCGTACCGCCCGCCACCGGCTGCGCGCCGTCGGCCCCGGGGAACTCCCCGAACGGGCGCTCCCCCGCCGAGCGGCGGCGCTGGTGCGTCAGGAAGACCCGGACCAGCACCGTCTGCGCGTACGCGGCCGGATTCTCGATGCGCGAGATCCGGCCCCACAGCAGGTACATCCGCCCGAGGGTCTCCTGTACGAGGTCCTCGGCGAGGTGGGTGTCCCCGCTGGCCAGCAGACAGGCCGACCGGTACAGATGACCCGACCGGCCCGCCGCGAACTCGCGGAACCCGTCTCTGCGACCCTGCCGCATGCACTCCCCCTCGCGTCCGTCTCACCCCATCGACGCGACGTCCCCCGGGAAATGTTTCAGCCGAGATCGTGGAAGTACACGTGGAACTCCTCGCGCACGAAGCCCTCGGACTCGTACAGCCCCTGCGCGACCTGGTTGTCGTACGCGGTCTCCAGCTGCACCCCCGCCACCCCGGCCTCCCGCGCCCGCCGCAGCACCTCGCGCAGCAGCGCCCGGCCCGCGCCGGTGCGGCGGCCGGCCGGGGCCACGTACAGGTCGTTGAGGATCCACGCCGTGCGCAGGGTGAGGGAGGAGAAGGCCTGGTAGACCTGCGCGAACCCGACCGTGCCCGGGATCCCCGGCGCGTCGGCGAGCAGCACCAGCGACTCCCCCTTCGCGATGCGTTCCGCGAGGAACTCGCGCGGGGCGCCGGCGTCCTGGACGGTCACCTCGTAGAAGTCGAGGTAGCCCCGGAAGAGTTCCGCGGCCGTGTCCAGGTCCGCCTCCCCCGCCACGCGGAGCACGACGCCGGAGCCCTCGTCCGTGACCGTGCCGCCCGCTCCGTCGCCGCCCCGGGTCCCGACCTGACCGAACATGCGCATCTCCCTTGTTCCTTGATCCATTCGCGCGCCGGCGTCCATTGTGCGCGTGCGCGTGCGCGGCGGACCAGGGCCCGGAAGAACGCCCGTCAGTGCCCGGTGACGGGCTGCGCGGGCAGGGAGAAGACGTGCTGCGGGGTGACGATCCTGGTGATCGCCTCGCCGAACAGCGTGCTGGGCTCGTTGCCCTCGTGGGCGATGTCCGTGTTCAGCATGACCACCAGCGTCGCCTGCGGACCGGGGAGGTAGACCACCAGGTCCTGGTAGCCCGGCAGTGATCCGTTGTGCCCGATCCACCCCTGTACGTCGAAGACGCCCAGGCCGTAGCCGGCGCCCGGCAGCGCCTCGACCACCTTCAGCCGCTGCGCCTGGGTGGCGGGCGTCAGCAGGGTGCCGGTGGCCAGGGTCTTCGCCCAGCTCCGCAGGTCCGGGAGGTCCGAGATCATCGCTCCGGCGGCCCAGCCCCAGGAGGGGTTCCAGTCGGCGGCGTCCTCGGTCTTCCCCGAGGCGGTCTGGTCGGTGTAGCCCTGCGCGTGCGGGTCCGGGAACCCCGCTCCCGTCGGGAAGACGGTGTGGTGCAGCCCGGCGGGCCCGGCCACCCGCTCGTCGACGTACCGGTTCAGGGGGAGCCCGCTCAGCTTCTCCACGACCAGGCCCAGCAGGATCGTGTTGGTGTTGCAGTAGTCGAACTTCGCGCCGGGCTCGAACAGCACCGGGTGCCGGAAGGAGTACGACAGCAGTTCCTGCGGGGTGAAGGGGCGCCGGGGATCGGCCGTGAGGGCCTTGAAGAACCCCTCGTCCTCGGAGTAGTTGTAGAGGCCGCTGCGCATCCCGGCCAGTTGGCGCAGGGTGATCCGGTCGCCGTTCGGCACGCCCGCGACGTACTTCCCGACGGGGTCGTCCAGCCCGGCCTTGCCCGCGTCGACCAGCTGGAGCAGGGCGGTGACGGTGAAGGTCTTCGTCACGCTGCCGATCCGCTGGTTCACGTCGGTGCGCATCGGCGCCCCGGTCGCCCTGTCGGCGGTCCCGAAGGCCCGTACGTACTCGCCCTTGCCGGGGGCGGAGAGGGCGACGACCACGCCCGGGACCCCGGCCTCCTTGAGCACCTTCCGGACGGCCTCGTCCAGCCGGGCCGCCACGGCGGGCGTGAGCTGCGGGAACTCCTCGGATGCGGGAGCGCCGACGACACCGGCCACGGGCGCCACGGGCGCCGAGGCCTCCCAGGCGTAGCCGGCCCCGACGCCGACCGGAACCACCACCAGACCGATCGCGGCCGCCCCCACCGCCGCGCTGCGCCACCGTCCCGTCATGCCCGGCCTCCCGTTGCCGTACGTCCCTTCACGCTAGCCCCGCCCGGGCGCCCGGGCGACCGGGGGTGGCGGGGGTGCGGTAGTTGGCGGTGCGGGAGCGGGCGGGCCGGGAGCGGGCGGGCCGGGAGCGGGCGGGCCGGGCGGCCCGGTCAGGGGACGGGGGCGACGGTGACCTCGGCCGTGAAGGCGGCCTCCCCGTCCTGGACGGCGTCGACCCGGAGGGTCCCGGGGGCCGATCCGGGGGACGTTTCCGTCCGGGCCTCGATCAGGCAGGGCGAGCCGAACTCGACGTAGCGGTGGAAGGTGACGTCCATCGACGTCGGCAGCACCGGTCCCGCCGGGGGGCGCACGGCGTGGGCGGCCTGGCGGGCGGCTTCCAGCAGGACCATGCCGGGGACGTGGTCGACGGGGTGGTCGAAGAGGACGGGGTGGGCGGTGTCCACCCGCAGGGGCCAGCGGCCCGCGCCCTCCTCGCGGCCGAGCACGACGTCGCGTACGTTGTCGCGGCCCACCAGCGCCGGGGCGAGGGGCGCGACCGGGCCGGGCACGGCGGCGAACACCCGCCGGACGTCGGAGCGTTCCCCGCGCACGCGCCGGTAGACCGCGGGCGCGATGCAGCCGAAGCGGGTGTCGGCGACGGCGATCTGGGCGCCCTCGCGGAAGACGGCGATGTCCAGGGAGACCGCGGCGGGGATGCCCTTGCGGAGGACGAACTCGGAGCACGTGACCCGCAGTTCCAGCTCGGCGGGCGTCCAGCCGACCTGGAGCGCGTGCGGGTTGAGGGCGTAGCCGAACCGCGACCAGCTCAGCTGGTGGCCGAGCGGGGTCCCGTACGCGGTGTGCAGCAGCAGCGGAAAGGTCTGGCGCACCGTCTCGCAGAGCATCAGCGGATCGTGCAGCCCCGCCGTGGCGGTGTAGAAGCTGTGGCTGCGCGGCCACTGGGCGGTGATGGTGAAGTCGTGGGCGCCGGTGCGCTGCCAGCCCGTGAGGAAGACCTCGGAATGGGCGGCGCGGTGGACGTATTCCCTGGGCACCGTGGTGGTCAGCGCCGGCGCTCCGGCGGATATCGGCCCATGGGCGGTGACGAGCATGTTCCCCCTTGCGTGCACTTGCGTGCGTGTGCGGCCCCCGCGCTGACGGTCGACGGCGGCCACTCCGTAAAATAGAGAATGTTCGTTTTGTTTGTCGAGTGGCTGGTGGTGTGATCCATGGCGGGGTTGAAGCAGGACCGTGCGTTGAGGACGCGGGAGGCGATCCTGCGCGCCGCGGCCGAGACGTTCGACGAACTCGGCTTCCACGGCGCGAGCATCAGCATGATCATGGGCCGGGCCGGGGTGACGCAGGGCGGCATGTACTTCCACTTCGCGTCGAAGGTGGAGCTCGCCCGGGCCGTCATGCTCGCCCAGGGGGACTACGTACAGCTCCCGCCGGGTGAGGACGGGCTCCAGCGGCTGATCGACATCACCTTCCACGTGGGCCGGGAGCTCCAGCAGAACGTCCTGTTCCGGGCCGGTGTGCGGCTCGCCGTCGAGCAGGGCGAGTTCGGGCTCCAGGACGACACGGCGTACCGGCAGTGGGTGGAGCAGTTCCACGCCCTGCTCGTCGTGGCGCGGGAGCGGGGCGAGCTGCTGCCGGGCGTGGACGAGCGAGAGTTCGCGCAGGTCCTGGTCGGCGCGTACAGCGGCACGCAGCTGTTCTCGCAGATCGCGACGGGTCGCGTGGACCTGCTGGAGCGGGTGGCCGCGCTGTGGAAGTACTTCCTGCCGTGCATCGCCACGCCGCAGACGCTGGCGCAGCTGCGCGCCACCCCCCGGTGAGCCGGCTGCGGGTGGTGCTCACCGGCGCGACGGGCTTCATCGGGGCGGCGGCGCTCCGGGAGCTCGGCCGCCGGCCGGGCGTGTCCGTGCGTGCCGTCGGGCGGCGGCCGCCGCGGGCGGGTGCGGCCGGAGCGGCCGAGTGGGTGCGGGCGGACCTCGCGCGGCCGGGGTCCGTGGCCGGGGTGTGCGGGGGCGCGGACGTGCTGGTGCACCTGGCCGGGGTGGTGGGCCCGGACGAGGCCCTGTGCGAGGCGGTCAACGTCCGCGGCACGGCCGCCCTGATGGCCGAGGCCGTCCGGGCCGGGACCGGACGGGTGGTCCACCTGTCCACGGCCGCGGTGTACGGGCCCGGGCCGCACCGGGGCGCCGCCGTCGGCGAGCTGGAGCCGGCTCCCGTGTCGGCCACCAGCCGGACGCGGCTGGCCGGGGAGGCGTACGCCCTGGCGGCGGGAGCCGTCGTACTGCGGCCGGGTCTGGTGCTGGGCGCCGGGGACCGGTGGGTGGTCCCGGCCCTCGCGGAGCTCGTGGACCGGGTGCCCGGGCGGTGGGACGGCGGCCGGGGCCTGCTCTCCGCGGTCGACGTCGGCGACCTGGCCCGGCTCGTCACCGCCCTCGCCGTCCTCCCCGGGGGCGACGGCGCGACGGCCGGGCGGGTGTTCCACGCCGCTCACCCCGTACCCGTGCGCACCGGCGCGCTGCTGGCGGAGCTCGCGGAGCTGGGGGTGCTGCCGCGGGTGCGCGCCGACCTGGCGTGGGAGGAGTGCCTGCGCCTGCTGCGGGCCGCGCCGGGGGCCGTGAGCGAGCGGCAGTTCTCCCTGCTGGCGCGGGACCACTGGTACCGCAGCGACGAGGTCTGGTCCCTGGCCGCCTGCCCCCCGGGCCCGGGCCCCCTGACCCACCTGCCGGCGGCCGCGCCCTGGTACCGCGAAGCCGCGGTACGGACCGCGCCCCCGACGCCGGCGGGCCCGGACGCGCCGGCGAGGACCGGAGGCTCCGGCCCCGCGTACGTCTGAGGCGGCGGCGCGGCAGCACCGTCAGCGTCCCGCCCGCGGGAACCTAGGGTCTGTCGTCAAACTCCCGTCGTCGCCCGGAGGGCGGCCTCGCGGCGTCTGGAGCGAGCTCTCGGTGCGCCGGTCGGAATCTCGCTATCTGTATATACTTGGCTTTCGCCCGGTGCGGCGAGAGCGCGTGCCAGGCGTCGCGGGGCAGACGGGAGTTTGACGACAGACCCTAGGGGGTGTCCGGGCCTATGCCCTCCAGGACGAGGAGCCAGACGCCCTCCAGTTGGTCCAGTGCGGCGGCCTGGCCGTCCGGGTACGCGCCGCGCAGCGTGGCCTCGGCGCCCCAGAGGAGGTGCGCGACCAGTGCCGTCACGCTCGCCGGGTCGGCGGGGGCGTGCAGTTCGCCCCGCTCGTGGGCCTCCTGGGCCAGGCCCGCCACCACGGGGTGCCACAGGGTGGTCCAGTCCTCGATGTCGGGCAGCTCCCGGGCCAGGTGGGCGCTCGCGCGCACGGTGACGTCGTCCCGCAGCAGGCGGGCCAGCTCCAGCAGCAGGCTCCCGAGACCGTCCAGGGCCTTCCCGCGGCGGCGCCCGGCCGCGTCGTCGAGCGCCGTCCGCACCGCCGAGCACCCCTCCTCGGCGACGGCTTCGGCGAGTTCGGCCTTGCTGTCGAAGTGGAAGGTTACGGCGCCCATGGAGATGCCGGCGGCCTGGCTGATGGCCTTCAGCGACGTGCCGCCGTATCCGGCGCGGTAGAACTCCGAGGCGGCCGCCCGCACCGCGGTGTTGCGCGTCCGGACCGCCCTCTCCTGCTTCACCATGTCTCTCCGATGTCGCCCCACCCGTGAGTCGCGCGTGGATGCCGCGTGCGGGTGCCTGGCGTGGGTGTTCTGCGTGCGTGCGTACGTGGATGTCGTGCACCGGCGGTCACCCCCGCGCCGCCCGCGGTGGCCAGCCTGCGAAACACCGGGCCCTGCGGCAAGCCCTAGTTGCCAAAAACGCGCCGGATTCCGGGCGGATCTCGAACCGCGAGATGCCTGACGCGGCGTCAGCGGGGGTCGCTCCGCCCGACTTGCCGAAGTAGTTCACCAGCGTGGATCGGCCCTGGAAAAAAACAGAACGTTCGCTATTGTTTTTGCATGATCTCAGTGTTCGCCGAGGCCACCTTCGGCAGCCTCCACCGGACCGACCAGCGCCGATGGGCCGAGGTGTACCTGCGAGGGTTGCTCGGCACGTCCGGCAAGAAGACGGTGCGGCGGCTCGCCGCCGCCGTATCGGACCGGGAGACGGCCTTCCAGTCACTGCACCAGTTCGTCAACGCCAGCCCGTGGGACTGGGAACCGGTCCGCCGGGAGCTCACGCGCTGGGCGGAGGAGCACACCGCTCCCCGAGCCTGGGTGCTCGACGACGTGGTCCTGCGCAAGCGCGGCGACCACTCGTGCGGGGTGCACCGCCGCTTCAGCCCGGTCGACGGACGCTCCGTCAACGGGCAGGTCGGCACCGGGCTGTTCCTGGCCGGCGACCACGGAGCACTGCCGGTCGACTGGGCGCTGTACCTGCCCGAGTGCTGGACCGCGGACCCCGCCCGCAGGCGCCGGGTCCGCATCCCGGACGGCATCGGCCACCGCTCCGCCGAGGAGCAGGCCCTCGGCCTCGTGGACGCGCTGGCCGCGCACACCCGGCTGCCCGCCGTACCGGTCGTGGCCGACGCGTCATCGCGCCCGGGCGCGGAGGCGTTCGTCCGCGGCCTCGCCCGGCGCGGCCACGACTTCGTGGTGGCGGTCCCCGGACACCTGCCCCTCGCCCGCGCCGCGACGGCGCTGCCGGGGCCGGTGCGCGCGGACCAGGGGCCGGCCGCGTACCGCGCCTTCACGACCCGCGCCCGCGCGGGCCGGCCCGCGGAGCGCACCTGGATCACCAACATGCCGCACGCCCGGACCGAGGAACTGCTCGCGCTGACCCGGACCCCGAGGCTCGCGCGGGAGGCCGTGCGGTACATGGAGAGCGATCTCGGGCTCGGCGACTTCGAGGGCCGCTCGTTCCCGGGCTGGCACCACCACATGACGCTCGTCTCGGCCGCCTACGCGTACAGCAGGCAGGCCCCGGCCGACCGTCCACACCACCTCGCCGCCCTTCCCGCGGCGGCGTAGACCGACCACCACACACCCCCTTCCGAAAGAGGAACCCATGGATTCCGCCACCACGTACGACGCCCTGGCCGATGTCTACGACCTGATGTACCCGCCCGCCTCGCCTGACATATCGGATGCCGTCGCCTTCATCGCCGACCTGGCCCCGGAGGGCGGCCGCGTCCTCGAACTCGGCGTGGGCAACGGCCGGATCGCGATCCCGCTCGCCGAGCGCGGGCTGACGGTGCACGGCATCGACGGTTCCGAGCAGATGCTGGAGAAGCTCGCGGCACGGGACCCCGAGGGGAAGGTCACCACCACGGCCGCCGACTTCACCACCGGCGGCACCGGCGAACGGTTCGACGTGGTGTTCATCGCCCTCAACACCTTCTTCGCCCCGACGACCGCCGAGGCCCAGGTCCAGTGCATGCAGCGGATGCGCGAGCAGCTGGCGCCCGGCGGCCGCGTGGTCATCGAGGCGTTCGAACCGCGCGCCTTCCACCAGCAGGAGGGCGAGAAGACCAGCACCCGCTACCTCTCCCCCACCTCCGTGATGGTCGACAGCACGCACGTCATGCGCGACCGGCAGCTGATCCTCGTCATCCACACCGTCGTCGACGGCGGGGTGCCGCGCCCCACCCAGGAAGTCATCCGCTACGCCTGGCCCACCGAGATCGACCTCATGGCACGCCTCGCCGGCCTGCGGCTGGTGGAACGCCGCGGCGGCTGGCGGGGAGAGGCCTTCGACGCGAACAGCCACCGCCACGTCTCCGTGTACGAGGCCGTCGAAGACCCGAAGTAGGCACCGCACATGAAGGCGACCCGGAAGGCGACGCGCAAGGCCGCTCCGATCAGGAGCCTGCTCCGGCTGACCGACGTCAGCCGCAGTTACGGGGACCGGAGCGTACTGCGCGCGGTCACCATGGAGCTGGCATCGGCGCAGTGCACCGTACTGGTGGGGGACAACGGATCGGGGAAGTCCACCCTGCTGCGGCTGGCGTGCGGCCGCGAGCAGCCCACGTCGGGCGAAGTCCGCTTCGACGGCGAACCCCTGCACGAGGACTCCCCCCGCACCCGCGCCCGGGTGGCCACCGTGATGGAGGCCGGCTCGGCCTATCCGGACCTGACGGTGCGCGAGCACCTGATGCTGGTCGCCGTCGGCCACGGACTCGGCCGCCGCGCGGGCGAAGCCGTCGACCGGGTGCTGGCCGCCCACCGGCTGGCCGACCACGCCGGATCCCGGCCCTCGGCGCTCTCGTCGGGGCAGACCCAGTCCCTGCTGCTGGCCTCGGCGTTCGTACGGCCGCACGACCTGCTGGTGCTGGACGAGCCCGAGCAGCGGCTGGACGCCCGGGCCCGCGTGGAGCTCGCGGAACGGCTCACGGCCCACAAGAGGCGGGGGGCGGCGATCCTCCTCGCCACCCACGACGACGAGCTGGCCTCGGCCGTGGCCGACCACGTGCTCACCCTGGAGGACGGACGGGCCACCGTGGCTCCGGTCAGGGGGGACCGGTGAAGACCGACCGCACCACCACCCGCGACGGCACCACCGCCGGCGACCGCACCACCACCGGCGACGACACCGGCAGCGGCGACGGCGCCGACCTGCGCCGGCGCACCGCCGAGACGCTGGCGTTCCTGCACGGGGCCCGCACCGCGACGCGCCTGGACAAGCGCAGGAGCAACGCCTTCGTGCTGTACTGCGTCGCCCTGGGGACGGCCTTCTGGCTGGTGCCCCTGCTCATCGCCGCCGCCGGGGCCGGACGGCGCGGGGAGTGGCACGGCAGCACCTCCGACCACCTGCTGGCGGGACTCCCCGTCGCCGTGCCCGCGCTGCTGACGCTGGTGGTGGTCCACGCCGCACGCGGCGCCGTCTGGCGGGGCCCGGTGCTCGTGGACCTGCCGACCGTCTCGTGGCTGCTGCCCCTGCCCGTCCTGCGCGGGCCGCTCCTGCTGCCCCGCTTCCACGCCGCCGCGCTCCGCGCGGCCGCGCTGGGCCTGGCCGGCGGCGGGGTGCTGGGCTACCTGCTCTCGATCGCGGCCTCCGCCGCCTGGCTGCCGCTGACCGCGGCGGGCGCGTGGGCCGGCACGGCGACGGCGCTGACCGCGGTGGCCGCGGGGCTGCTCGTCGAACGCCACGACCGCGCCGTCGCCCGCAACGCCGTCCGGTTCCAGGGGGTCACCTGGACGCTGGCGGCGGGCTCGGCGGCGCTCTGCGCGTACGCGGCACTGCGCGGCCCCGGCGGCCCCGCCGGGCCCGCTCGCCCTGTGGTCCGGCCCCTGGGGG
>NZ_GG657750.1:3604341-3636580 GCF_000158895.1 Streptomyces sp. C
GCACCCCACCCCCGGCTGGCCAGCCGGAGCGGCCCTGTCCGCGTGCGTTCACGCTCGCCGCGCTGCTGGCCGCCCGGCGCGCGACCCCCGACGTCCCCGAGGAGGCCCTCCGCGCCCGCGCCACCGTCGCGTCCCGGGTCTCCGCGTCCGTGTACTCCCTCGACCTGCGCCAGGCCCGTTCCGCCGCGCGCGGCACGCGGGGGCTGCGCGCCAGACCGCTGCTGCGGCTGCCCGTACCCCGCAGCCGGTGGCTGATCGTGCCCTGGCGCGACGCCACCGCACTGCTGCGGGCCCCGGGACGCCTGCTGTGGGCGGCCCTGTGGGGCACCGCGGCCCTCGGCCTCGGCTCCGCCGCCCACCACGCCCGGCCCGACGGGCAGGCCGCCCTGTGCGCGGCCGCCCTCGTCGCCGAGTACCTGGCGGCGGCGCAGCTGACGGAGCCCGCCCGCCTCGACAGCGACGACGCCCGCCGCTCCGCCAACCTCCCCTACGCGTTCCGGGCCCTCGCGCTGCGGCACGCCTGGGTCCCGTGCGCCCTGCTGCTGGGCGGGCTCGGCGCGGGCAGCGCCGCGGCCTGGCTCACCGGCCGGGGGACACCGGCCCTCGCGCTGCTGGTGGCGGCGGTGCCGGCGATGGTGGCCGCCGCGCTGGTCAGTTCGTACCGCGGGCCGGTCCCCACCCACCTGCTGGTCGGGGCGGAGACCCCCATGGGCAACACCGCCGCGCTCCAGACCGGGCTCTGGTACGCGCGCGGCCCGCTGGCCGCGCTCGTGCTGTCCGCCCCGGTGCTGGTCACCGCCGACCGCGCCCGCGAGACCGGCGCCGGCCACATCGGCTGGCTGCTCCTGCTGGGCGCGGCGGGCATGTGGTGGGCGCGGCGCACCGCCCACCGGCTGCACGGCGCACCGCCCGGCCGGCCCCCACGACACGCGGGCAGAAGACTGCGCGCCTACCTCATCACAAGGCTGAAATGACCGACGATCTTGCCACAACACCCGCCGTGCAGGGCCTCCTTGAGCGGCTCGGGCTCGGGCTGCTGCCGCCGCCGCAGGGCGACGGACCCACCGGCCGCAACCGCAACGCGGCCGGCCGGACCACCACCGGCCGCGCCGTCTTCGTCAAGCAGCTGGACGCCCGGCAGCCGGACGCGGCCCGCCGCTTCCGCCGGCAACTCGCCTACGAGGAAGCGGCCGCCGCCCGCCCCGGGCTCCTCGCCTCGCCGGAGTGCCTGGGCTGGGACGCCGACGAGCTGCTGATCGTCTTCGAGTGGCTCGAAGGCGCCCGCTCCGGCTCCGACCTGGCCTCCGACGAGGAGTTCGACGACGAACTCGCCCGCAAGGCCGGGGAGATGATCGGCACGCTGCACTCCCTTCCGCGGGATGCCCTGCCCGCCCGGGGTACCGGGACGGCGGAGCCGGACCCGATCCTGCTCCCCCCGCTGGAGTTCTTCGACGCACTCCCGCTGGCGTACCACACCCAGGCGAGCGGGGCCTCGCTGGAGGCCTGGGGGATGCTGCAACGCGACGCCGAACTCGCCGGCGCCCTGCGCCGGCTGCGCGCCGAGGAGGCGGCCGCACCGAGCTCCTTCGTCCACGGCGACCTGCGCCTGGACCAGTTCCTGCTGCACGGCGGCCGGCTGCGCCTCTGCGACTGGGAGGAGTTCCGCAGGGCCGATCCGGCCCGGGACGTCGGCGCGTTCGTCGGCGAGTGGCTGCACCGCGCCGTGCTCGACATCCCGTCGAAGGACGCGGAGCTGAGCGGCCCGAGTCCGCAGCTCTCCCACCAGGACATCGTCGAGCGGGGCGTGGCCGAGCTGAACCGGCTGCGGACGCGCAACGTCGCCTTCTGGGAGGGCTACCGGGCGGCCACCGAGTCCGCCCGCGCGTCCGCCCCCGCGTCCGCCGCCGCGGCCGCCGATCCCGCTCTGCCCGTCCGGGCCACGGCCTTCGCCGGCTGGCACCTCATCGACCGGATGTTCGCCTCCGCCGAGCAGCGGCCGCGGCTCACCGCCCTCGACCGGGCGGCGGCCGGCATCGGACGCTCCGCCGTGCTGCACCCCGAGAAGTTCACCACCGTCCTCGGCCTGGAGGCTTGAGATGGACGCCTTCCCCCACCTCGCGGAACTCCTGTCGGACGTGCGCGTGCACCCCGGGACCCGCAGCGCCCGCGTCGGCGACCGCGACATCACCGCGGACACGGCCGGCCGGCTCCGCCAGAAGCTGATCACCGCGCTCTACGAGACGTTCCACGTGGGCCACGCCTTCGCCGAGGAGCGGCCCCGGACCTACCGGGACCCGCTGTTCGAGGAGCGGCTGGGCGCGGCCACGCCGCACGACACGACGATGGCCGCCGCCCGCCTCGACGGCGACGGCCTGGTGCTGGTCGACGGGGTGCGCGTACGCGTGCCCGAGCCGGACGTGGTGGGGCCGCGGGTGCGGATGCCCGCCCGGCGTCCCGGCCTCTCCCCGGGCTTCTTCCTCGTCGACGGGTCCCGGGGGCACTCGTCCCGGCGGCCGCTGCTGCGGGTGTACGTCCACGTGCGCACCCCGGAGGAGGCCGTACGGGCCTGGGGAGAGGTGCTGCGCGCGCTGGAGCGCGACGGGGTGCCCTACCGGGCCAAGGTGACCTCGTCCCGCCGGCTGTTCCCGCGCCGGGACGGCCTGGTGGTCTACCTGGGCGAGGACGCCTGGCACGGCGCCTCGGTCGTCGCGGACGCGGTGCCGCGGCCCGACGCGCCCCACCTGACGGCTCCCACCTCCTCCTTCGCCCGGGAACTGGCTCCGGGGATCGCCATCGCCTGGGAGCCCGAGGACGCCCGGCCGGGCATGCGGGGGATGAGTTTCGGGCAGCACCGCGCCGCCGCCGTCGCGGACGCGCTGCTGGCGCACGCCACCGGGGCCGGCCGGACGCTGGACGACTGCCTGCGGGAGCAGCTGACCGCCGCGAACATCGACCCCGAGGCGCTCCACAGGAATGCGGATTCACCCCGACTTCCCTGAGTCGCGCATTCGACTTCCCTAAGTCGCGCCATTACCGCGCGGAATGCCGGGCAACTTTCCTAAGTAGCAGCCGAACCCCGTGACGCGGCCCACAGATTGATCTCCGGAGCCCCGGAAGATGATCTACTGAGAAACGTCAGAAGGGCGGGGCCCGAAGGGGAAAACCGCCCATCGAATTCTTTATCAAGGGGGAATCCACATGGACTCCATGGACCTCATCGCCGGTTACGCCGCCTACACCACGCCGGAGGAGCTCGCCGCTTCCGAGGCCACCGACGCGCCGGCCATCACCACCACGGTGACCTCGTCGGAGATCTGCATCACGATCACCGTCGGCTGGGGCTGCTGACCTTCAGCGCCGATCCGCCAGTGGCCCGGGCCCGTCCTTCGGACGCCGCCCGGGCCCCGGCCCGAAGAGGGAGTTCCCACGTCATGCCGGAGGATCTCGAATCCCCCTCCCGCTTCACCCTGCCCAACGGCCTGCGCGTCGTGCTGTGCCGACGGGGCACGGCCCCGCTGGCGGCCGTCTGCGTGCACTACGACGTGGGGTTCCGGTCCGAGCCGGAAGGGCGCAGCGGGTTCGCCCACCTCTTCGAACACCTGATGTTCCAGGGAAGCGAGAACGTCGGACGTTCCGAGCACTTCACGATCGTGCAGGGATCGGGCGGGACGGCCAACGGATCCACGCGCCAGGACTACACCGAGTACTACCAGATCGCTCCCGCGTCGGCCCTCGAAAGACTTCTCTTCCTAGAGGCGGACCGCATGCGGACGCTGCGGCTCACCCAGAATTCCCTTGACACCCAGCTGGCGGTGGTCAAGGAGGAAATAAAGCTCAACGTCCACGACCGCCCTTATGGCGGATTCCCCTGGACGGACCTCCCTTCGGTCCTCTTCCGGAAATTCTGCAACGCACACAACGGCTACGGCGATTTCATCGACCTCGACCGCGCCACGCTGGAGGAATGCGCCGCGTTCTTCGACGGCTACTACACGCCGTCCAACGCCGTGCTCACCATCGTCGGCGACATCGATCCGGCCCGGACCCTGGAATGGGTGACCCGGCACTTCGGCGACATACCGGCCCGGCCCGCGGCGGCCCCGCAGGACCTGGCCGAACCCTGGCCGGCCGGCCCCGGCACCGGCGACCGCATCGACCCGCGGGCCCCGCTGCCCGCCACCGCCGTCGGCTACCGCCTGCCCGACCCGGTCGCCGAACGCGAGCGCTACCTCGGCCACATCGCCCTGGCCGCACTGCTGGGCGGCCCGTCCGGGCGGCTGCGGCAGCGGGCCCTCGCCCGGGGCGTCGACCTCACGACCGCCACCGCCCAGTGCGGGTTCTTCGGCCCGTTCGACGCCCGCGACCCCGACACCTTCGTCGTGACGGCCCGGCACCCCTCGACCCGGCACCGTGAGGTCACCGGCGCGGTCGTGGCGGCGCTGGAGGACCTCGCCGGAGCCGGGCCCGACGACGCCGAGGTGGCCGCCGCGATCGGCGGAACCGTCGCACGGTGGCACCGCAGGCACGACAACCTCCTCGCCTTCGCGCGGGCCGTCGGCGCCTCCGCCCTGCTCCACGACGAGCCGTCGCTGCCGATGGACCTCCCCGGGCACCTGGAGGCCCTCGGGCCCGGCGCGGTGCGCGACGCGGCCGGAAGCCTGGCCGGCAGCGCACCCGCCGCACTCCTGGTCCACACGCGCGACGCCGGAGGAACACCGTGACGCGGCCCCTGCCCCCGCTCCACCCCGAGAAGCCCCTCGCCCTCCCCCGCGTGGTCGAGCGGCACCTGCCCTCCGGCCTGCGGATCTTCGCGGTGCCCCGGAAGGGCGCCCCGCTCGTCGAGGTCCGCGTCCTCGTCCCGCTGTCGGCCGGCGACCCCGTACGGTCGGCCGCTGCCGAACTGCTCACGACGACGGCCTTCACCGGGTCCGTACGGCTGGACGGCCGCGACGTCCCCTGGGACTCCGCCTTCACCACCGGCCGCCCGCAGGCGCAGCGCATGGCGGAGTGGCTGACGGTCGTCGGACACGTCCCCGCCGCCGGGCTCGACCGGATGCTCGCGATGACCGCCTCCTGGCTGGCCGCGCCCGCCGTCCCCGAGGACCGCCTCGCCCGCGAACGCGAGCGGCTGTCGCAGGCCCTGGCGATCCTCGACGCCCAGCCCCAGCGGATCGTCCTGCGCGAGCTCAACCGTGCCCGCTACGGCGACCTGCCGGTCTTCGGCGCGTGGCCGCCGGCCGCCACCGTGGCGGCCCTCACCGCGGACGACGTGCTCGACACGCACCGCACGTGCCTCTCGCTCCGCGAGGCCCGCGTGATCGTCGTCGGGGACATCGACGCCGGCACCACCGCCGACGCCGTGGCCCGGGCCTTCGACGGCCTGCCCGCGGGCGCCGCGGCACCCGTCCGCCCCGGGCCGGCGCCGGCCGGCCGCATGCGGCTGGTCCCGCGCCCCGGGGCCGCCCAGTCCCACGTGGCGCTGTCCGGCCGTTCCGTACCCTTCGACGACCCCCGGTACCCCGCGCTCGCCGTGGCCAACGCGGTGTTCGCCGGGTACTTCTCCTCCCGGCTCGTGGCCAACATCCGCGAACGGCGGGGCCTGGCCTACCACGCCCTGTCGCGCTTCGACCGCACCCTCGGCTCCCCGTCCACGGTGACCGACGTGGTCTGCGGCACCCCGTCGACCGGGCTGGTGGTCTCCGAGGTCCTCGCCGAGCTGACGAGGCTGGTGGAGAGCCCGCCCACGCCGCGGGAGATCGACGGCGCCCGCACGTACCTCAGGGGCTCCCTGCTGACCGCCACCGCCTCCCAGTCGGACCTGGCCAACCTCCTCGCCTCGCTGTGCTGCTGGGACGTGGGCACCGACTGGATCCAGGAGTACCCGCGCCAGCTCCTGGAGGTGACTTCGGACGAGGTCGCCGCGGCCTGCCGGGACTTCTTCGGCCCCGGCCCGCAGGCGGGCGTCGTCCTCGGCGACCCGGCGGCCGCGGGGCCGTCCCTGACCCGGTACGGGTTCGATTTCGAGGCAGCAGGAGAACAGACGTGACCCACGAGGAAGTCCACGCCGGCGGCGTGCCCGTCCCGGAGTTCACCGCCGAACGGCTGCTCGTCGTCGCGACGGGCGCCGTCCACGCGGCCCACCTGCCCACCTGGGCGGGCTGGCTCCGGCTGGCCTACCCGCGCCTGGAGACCCGTACCGTCGTCACCCGCAGCGCCGAACGCTTCGTCAGCCGGGCCGCGCTGGCCGCCCTCGGCGGCGGCGAGGTGCTGCTCGACGTCTGGCCGGAGGAGGCCACGACCACCGCCCGGCACGTCGAACTCGCCCAGTGGGCGGACGCGGCGATCGTCTATCCGGCCACCATGAACTTCATCGCCCGCTTCGCCACCGGCATGGCGGACACCCCGGCCATGCTCGCCCTGCAGTGCACCCTCGCCCCGATAGCGGTGGCTCCGGCGCTGCCTCCGGGCGGCCAGGAGAACGTGACCTTGCAACACCACCTGAAGTCCCTCGGAGCCCGCCCGAACGTGGTGGTCGTCCCCACCACCCCCGGCCGCAGCATCACCACCGGACGCGACGACGCCGCCGTACCGCCACCGCTGCCCGTGGTGATCGGCGCACTGGCACGGAAGCGCGCCGCCCATGCTGGTTGACGAATACGGCACCGGCCGGCTGCGCACCCGCATCCTCACGGCCCCGGACGGCCGCTACCTCTGGCAGCGGACGCACCTGACGGGCACGGCGCCGGACCGGACCGCCCACCGGCTCGCCCCGTCCCCGAACGTCGCGGCGGCCACCTTCGACTGGGACACGGAGACCGAGGCGGAGACGGCCTCCTACACCGCCTCCTACACCGCCTCCTACACCGCCCCCGGCGCCACGTCCCTGGCCCGCACCGTCTGGCCGCCCACCCCCGCCCCCGCGCCCTTCGCCCTGGGCCCGGTCATGGAAGCCGTCGCCCACGCCCTCCGCGACATCGGCCGACGCCCCTTCCCGCCCGGCACCACGGGACCCCCGCCCGCCCTCGACCGGCTCGGCCGGTGGCTCCGCACGGGCGCCGGGCCGGAAGGCGCGGTCCGGCTCCACCACCTCTGTACGGACCGCCTGGGGCCCGCCCGGCTGAGCACCCTCGACCAGTGGTGCCGGGACGCCGCCCCCGGTGGCCCGGACGACGTACTGCTCCACGGCGAACCCTCCCTGGGGCTGACGGTCCCCGCCCCGGACGGCCGCCACACGGTCCTGCTCACCGGCGAGACCCTGTCCCGCGGAAGAGCCGAACACGACGCGGGCTGGCTCCTCGGCGAACTCGCCGAGATGGCGGACGTGGCCGCCCGCAACCTCCCGGACGCGTCGGCGCCCTCGCCGTTCCGGCTCATGGCCGGGGCCTTCCTCACCGCCTACGGCGCCGCCCCGGACGACACCCTCCTGTGCCGCAGCGCCACCCTGCGCCGCACGGCACACCTCCTGGACTTCGCCGAGAACGTCGGCTGGAGCGCGGGCATCAGCACGTACGTCGACGTCCTGGCCGCCCTGACCGACGACGCCCGCTCCGTACTCGCCCCCCTCACCCCGCCCGCGTAACCGCCACCGCCACGCCATCGCGGGACTGTCCGCGACCCGGGGTTGCTACCGTCGATCCGATGTCCCCATCCCGCTCGCCGGAGAAGAAGGATCTTCCTCATGCATGATGCCCGCGCCCTGATCGACATGGGTGCCGAAGCGGTTCGTCGGCTCGCTCGTCGCGGCTACACCCTGGACCTGACCCGGCTGGAAGACCTCCAGTCCCGGCGCAACCGGGCCATCCGCTCCGCCGACGACCTGCGGGCGGAGTCCAAGCGGGTCGCGAGCGAGGTCCAGCAGACGGCCAGGCAGGGCGGGGACATCACCGGGCTCAAGGAGCGCGCCCGCGAGCTGAAGGACCGGATCCGAGAGGTCGAGACCGAGCAGGAGCAGGTCCAGGACGAGCTGCGCGACCTGCTGCTGACCATCCCGAACCTGCCCGACGACGCGGCTCCCGACGGCGACTCCGAGGAGTTCGCGGTGGAGGTCCGCCGCGTCGGCACCCCGCCGGTCTTCCCCTTCGAGCCGAAGGACCACGTCGACCTCGGCGAGGCCACCGGCATCCTCGACTTCGCCCGCGCCACGAAGCTCTCGGGCTCCCGCTTCGCGGTCTCCCGCGGCGCCGGCGCCGCCCTGGAGCGGGCCCTGGCCTCCCTCTTCCTCGACCTCCACACCCGTCGCCACGGGTACGTCGAGCACGCCGTCCCGTACCTGGTCACCCGCAAGACGATGACCGGCACCGGCCAGCTGCCGAAGTTCGAGGAGGACCTCTTCAAGACGGGCGTCGCCGACCGCGAGCTCTTCCTCATCCCCACGGCCGAGGTCCCCCTCACCAACCTCTACGCCGACGAGATCATCCCCCCGGCCGAGCTGCCGCTGGCGCTGACCGCCCACACCCCGTGCTTCCGCTCCGAGGCCGGCTCCTACGGCCGCGACACCCGCGGCCTGATCCGCCAGCACCAGTTCTCGAAGGTCGAGATCGTCAGGATCGTGGACCCGGAGACCGCCGACTCCGAGCTGGAGACGATGGTCGGCCACGCCGAGGCGTGCCTGCGGGAACTCGGCCTCGCCTACCGCGTCGTCCGGCTGGCCGCGGGCGACACGGGCTTCTCCGCGCAGCTCACGTACGACATCGAGGTCTGGATCCCGAGCCAGAACACCTACCGGGAGATCTCCTCGGTCTCCCACTTCGGCACCTTCCAGGCCCGCCGCGCGAACATCCGCACCCGCGGCGAGGACGGCAAGCCCAAGCCCGTCGCCACCCTCAACGGCTCCGGCCTCCCCATCGGCCGCACCCTGGCCGCACTCCTGGAGCAGTGCCAGCAGGAGGACGGCTCCCTCGTCCTCCCCGAATCCCTCGCCCCCTACCTCGGCTTCCGCCGCATCACGGCGAACGGCACCCCGGAAGCCTGACCCGAGGACGCCCCAGCCACCGTCACCGGCCTCCCGCTTGCCGACCCCCCTCCCCCCGGTAGGGGGTCGGGGCGGGGGCACCGGCCACGGAAAAGCAGAAGACCCAGATCACGAACGTGACCTGGGTCTTCTGGATGGAGCCGCCTTCGGGATTCGAACCCGAGACCTACGCATTACGAGGCCACACAAGATCATCCCGCCTGGTGCCGGGCAGTGCCGCCGCATCCCGTTTCCGCTGATCAGAGACTTGCAGCCTTGATCAGCGTGACGGCTCGTCCGCCCTGGTGCCACCCAGTCCGCTCACGCAGCGCTCACGCAGGAAGAGCGTCCCGCGACCGCAAAGCCGCAGGTTCCCGGCCGTGCCGCAGACAACCCGGACGGCGGCATCCCGGTGCCGCCGCACCGGGCAGCAACCCATCGGATCTGATCGAGTACCTCCAGTCGACGGCGCGGCGCGGCACAGCCAAGCACTCGCGGCCGGCCCCAACTGACCTGCCGTCAACATCTGCCGAATGGGCTACTTTTGTCAGTGGTCGCGTGTACCGTCCAGAACGACTCTGGACCACATCCACACCGCAGCCGCGCCTCCACCGGCATGGCTGGTAGAGGGGCGAGACGCGTTGAGCATCACTCAGGGGCTGTCCCAGTCGGTCGAACTCAAGAAGCCACTGACTGCGCTAATCAACAGGGGCTGCGTACCGGTCGGCGGTATCTACCGTCTGGACTACGACTCAGCTGTGGTGCTGACCGATGACTTCAAAAAGGAGAAGGCCGGGGGAGTTCCGAGGGGCGGCTTCCTTCTTGCCGTCGCGGGAGACAACACAGAATCCGGTTTCATACTCGAAGATCAAGAGATCATCCTGCTTCGAGTCCGCGGCACTGCGCCACTGCCCAACGAGTCGGAACTCATTCAAACTCGGCTGGCAGTCGTTCGCGACGCAGGCGCATCGGGGGTCGGATTCGACGATGTCACCGATGTGCTAACACGAAACGAACTCCAGCAGTCAGCCTTCGACTGTGAAGTTTTGGGCACCTTCTACACCGAGTCTGAGGGACGCGAAGCCGCGATCGAGTTCGGGGCAGACATCGACAACGTAGTCGTCTCTGCGCGCTACCAAGTCTTTCTTCCATCGATTCAAGTCTTGTCATGGCTTGCGTCCTACCCTGAGCCCACCGACAAAAAGGACGCCCTTGCAATCGGAAAGGTTCGATTCGCCGCTACACGACGCAAGGCTCTGATCGCCGGCACCGACAAGGCGGAGGCTCACATCAATGTCTCCGACTTCGTCGGGCGAAAGACTGCTGTGTTCGGTATGACCAGGACCGGAAAATCCAACACGATCAAGACACTAGTAACAGCAGTCCACCGGTACAGTTCGGAGCACAAGCGCTCGATTGGTCAATTGATCTTCGACCCTCAGGGTGAGTACGCGAACGTCAATAAGCAAGACCGCACGGGCCTTCGCCTTCTCGGAGACAATGAGAGCACAGTGCGGATCTACAAGGTAGATCCCAACGCCTCAGACAACCGGGAGAAGCCACTGCGTATCAACTTCTATGACCGCGAGGTCCTGGAAGCCGCCTGGAGTCTGGCCAGTGAAGCAACCCTTCCCGTCAATACCAATTACGGCAAGAGCTTCCGGTCAGCGGTCCTCTCCGAACCTGACCAAAACGATCGCAGCAAGCATGCCCGCTGGGGGTGGGCAATGGTCGCCTTCTTCGGGCTCCTGTCCAAGTGCGGCTTCGAGGCAGCGAGGTTGCCGCAGGATCTCGTAATCGTCGCCCCAGCCCCTATTCAGGACTTCATTACCGCACACCCTGCGGCTGTGTCGCAGGTCCGACCGGGCTCCTATCGCGTCAACAGCCCTTCGGGAGCGCTGCAACTCGCCGAATGGGTGGGCGAAAGGGAAAGCGAATTTCCCAAATGGCATGACACCCAGGATTGCCACTTCAGCGCCATTTGGGGCGTCTATAAGTACACCGGCGTAACGTCCGCCATTCGCACCATTCGCCCATTTCACGCCCCTCAATCGGCAGGCGATGTTGCAGAGCATTTGTGGCACGACATGCAGGAAGGTCGACTTGCAATTGTTGACCTCTCCAGTGGAAACGACCAAGTCGCCAAGGTCATGTCCGAGCGTATCGTCACCCATTTGCTGAACCGGGCGGGAGAGCGATTCCGCGACGACCACGATCCAGTGGATATGCAGATCATCGTCGAAGAGGCGCACAACCTATTTGAGCGCAGCGGGCGAGAGGTGGCAGACGACCCATGGGTGCGCCTGTCAAAGGAAGCCGCGAAGTATCGGATGGGGCTCATTTATGCTACACAGGAAGTCACATCCGTTGACAAGCGAATGCTCTCGAACACGTCAAACTGGCTGATCGCTCATCTCAACTCTGACCACGAAACGCGAGAGCTGTCTCACTACTACGACTTCAAGGTATGGGCTCCGAGCATCATTCGAGCAGAAGACGTCGGATTCGTTCGTATGAAGACCTACTCGGGAAAGTACATCGTTCCGGTGCAGATCTCCAAGTTCGACCACGCCATGGTGAACGCTGCCCGCAATGCAGCTGGCTTGGCAGACGTCAACGTCACGATCGAAGGCGAGTAACTCGTGCCCTACGATGGCGAGAAGGCTTCCAGGCTTGGCCACGTGGAGACGGCAAGGAACGAAGCGGTCAAGGCTGCCCTCCAGCGCTGGACCATCACCAGCGCTCGCCCCAATGGCAAGGATGGCATTGCTGAACTGTGTTCACCCCTCGAAGACTTGCCCCTCATCGGTAAGCTTGATGAAGTAGATTTCTCCATCACCGTCGACGGCTCGGACACCGAAGTAGACACCACCCGCGACCATCCAACCGTAAAGGTCGGCTATCTCCGGGTTGCGGGTTCCGTGGTTCGGCTGGATGTCTTTCGCAGCCTTTCACGAGTGAAGCGCATCGACCCACGTGAGGTTCGCAAGTCTCATTCTGAATACGCCTTCGACGTCGCTCTACCCGGATCTCAATTGACTCGCCCAGGTATGAGCGGCGTGGACACCTGGCGCGTGGAACTCAACGACTTTCTTCACAGTTCCCGTTTCGACTCGAACACCGAGATGACCCTCGCAGATGGACTTCTCGCACTGCACGGCACGCGCGGCAAGCCGGCGTCCGGGATCGGCCTGCGCGTCTGCCCTGGGTGTGGACAAAAGGCGGGTAGCAGCCTCGCGCTTTCGGCTGGAAAACAAGGCGGATCATGCCCCGCCTGCAACGCACACCTTTACCTCTCGGATGTGCTACGAACCCACGAAGAATACAATGTAGAGGGTTCAAACTTCACTCCGCTCGGGCGCGTCATGAACGTGGCCGAGCGACTGATGTCGGTGTGCTACTTGAACTTCTTCGCCGATACCGCGCCAGAGGTTCTCCGGCACACCCTCTTCATCACTGATGGGCCGCTGGCTTTGTTCGGCCCGCTTGCCCCGCTCAAGCGAAGGTTCGAGGAACACCTCGGCAACTTGAGCGACTGGTGCACAGATCAGGGACTCATCCCTCCTCTTATCGTCGGAATCGAGAAGTCGGGCGCCTTTGTTGAACATGCGGAATTGATCAAGGATCTAATTCCGCCAGGTCACGTCATGCGGCTTACCAACGCCTACATCAATAGAATTTCTGGACGCCCCGAAGGTAACGAGTACGGCGTGGACGAATTCTATGGACGCCGCTTCATCTACCGCACTCGAACCGGCGACCCTCTAGTCATCACGGTTCTCCCTAGATCGGGGCTATCGCCGTACGACGGCAACCGCCCCGAAGTGGAAGGGTGGGAGGCATATCCCACGCTCCGCCTGATATGTGAGGTTCTCGACTCCCTGAGGACTCGCATGTATCGGCATGCCGTCGTGCCCATCGCTCTGGCACACTCGGCTGCGGCACTGCCTCTCGGCGTGGGACGCTCAGTCTTGACGATGATGGCCCAGCAGAACATCCCTGGCCTGAAGCCCCATCTCCAGGCGGTCCAACCACCCACGTACTTCAAGCGGTAGGTCGATCATGTTCCGGATCACTCACGCGTCCGGCAAGATAGGCAGGTGACCTCTGTGACCTCGTCGGCGACTACTACCGCCGCAAGCGGCCCTGCCCGGATTGCCACCTTCTTCGGCGCCGACGAGGCGATCCATACCCAGACGCGCCCGCTGCCCCAGCAGTTGGAGCCCATCTCCCACGCACTCTCCCAGGGGCGTTATCAGTCCCCCTTGCGCTATCCAGGCGCCAAGTCCTCACTGGCTCCCGTGATTTCGCGAGTGATTACATCAGCGAAACAGTCTCGGGAGGTTCCCGAGGTAAACCTTCTAGTCGAGCCCTTCGCCGGCGGCGCGTCAGCCTCATTGCGATCCATCGGCGAGGGAATCGTAGACCGCATCCTACTCGCAGACGCCGACCCTCTTGTTACGGCATTTTGGCAAGCGGCCGCCGCCGACACCGAACAGCTCATCGACCGAATGCACGAGGAATGGAAGAGGTATGTTCGCGATGGTGGCGCCTCGGCCGTAAGTCGATGGGATTACTGGCGCGCATGGTCTCCGCGTCCGGCGATGACATCACAGGATCGCCGCCTCAGCATGGCCACGCAATGCCTGTTCCTTAATCGGACCACTTTTTCCGGGATCTTGCACGGCAAGGCTGGACCTATCGGGGGTCGCGCTCAGACCAGCAACTACCCCATTGGATGTCGCTGGAATCCCGATGCACTCGCCGAGCGACTTAGGTATGTTGGCCATCTCTACGATATCGGGCGTCTAGTGGACGTATGGTGCAAGGACTGGCGGCAGACCCTGGATGATGTTCCCGAGCATTATCCGCAACTCCTACCGTCTCGCGTGGTTGCCTATCTAGATCCTCCGTATATCGAAAAATCTTCCCTTTTGTACCGAACTTCGTTCGACCCTCGTGGCGGCTATGGCGGTGGTTCGAGCGTCGAGACGTCCGCCGATCCACTTCACCTCAGTCTCGCAAGCTACTTGCGAACGAGGGCACAGTTCCGCTGGCTGCTAAGCTACGATAATCACCCCATGCTTATGCAGAGTAAGTGGCTTTACGCTCAATCCAGAATGACTCCGTCAGAAGTCGATCGCGAGACTCTCGGCGTGCGGCAGTGGCGGATTACCAAGAGATTGGTCGCCACGCGCTACTCGGCAGCTGGACGTTCCGGAAAGAGATCAGCCGAGGAATTGCTGATCACGACGCTTCCTCCAGCGACCGTGCCACTGGACGAACAGCTTCGCTTGCCGTAACGGGTCAGCTCTCCCTTGTCGGTGACTCCCCGTGTTCGAGGTAGAAGGTGAGACCGTTCGTCCGGGCCTTGATTCCCGCGACAATTCGGCGAGCCAGGCGGGGGATGGTGAGGTCCGGTACCGGGTCGGCGTCATGGAAGTCGTAGCCGCAGAGCTCGTCTGCTTGCAGGGCGATCTGGTGGCGGGCTTCTGCGCTCAGGCGACACCGTCGAAGAGGTAGAGGACCTTGTCTCCCTCTCCGGGGTTCGGTGCCCAATCGACTACTAGCAGGCGGCCGATGTGCGGTGCGATGCCGAGTTCCTCCTGGACCTCACGCACGCAGGCTTGTCGGGGCGACTCCCCCTCCTCGACGTAGCCCCCGGGGACGTCGAGGTAGTCCTTGTTGGAGGGCTCGACGAGGAGGACCCGATCAGCTTCGTCGAAGAAGAGAGCGCCGGCCGCCATGCGGGGGCGGGCCATCTTCGCTTCGTGCTCGTTCTCGCTCACGAATTGGACTCTAGCCACCCGCGACAAGACCCAGCCTGCGGGCCAGGTCCGCCAGGGGATAGGCAGGCTGGCTCCTGGTGCCGCGCATCTAGCCGACGACCAGTTCCCGGCTCAGGCATGGGACTGATCTTGGGCCTTGCTGGGCATCGACGGGGCATGGAGGAAACAATGCTGACGTGGGCAAGGCAGGTTGCCGAGAGGGAGCTCAGCGCTGTGCTTCCCCGAAGGTGGGCGCATTCGCAGGGAGTGTCGACGCGCGCCTCCGGCCTTGGCCCTGCCCTGGCAGGGGACGCTGAGCTGTTGTGTGCTGCGGCGGTGCTGCACGACGTGGGCTACGCGCCCCGGCTTGCGGTGACGGGTTTCCATCCTCTGGACGGGGCCCGGTTCCTGCGTGACGAGCATGGTGCGGACGAGCGGCTGGTGCGGTTGGTGGCGAACCATTCGTTCGCGCTGCTGGAGGCCGAGGAGCGTGGGCTGAGGGAGGCGCTGCAGCGCGAGTTCCCGTTGCTGGACGAGCCGCTGCTCGTGGATGCGCTCGTGTACTGCGACATGACGACGACGCCCGACGGCGAGCAGACCACCGCCAAGGAGCGGGTGGCGGAGATCACGGGCCGCTACGGGGCGGACAGCCTTGTGGGGCGGTTCATCCGTCGGGCGTCGCCGGAGATCTTCGCGGCGGTGGCGCGGGTGGAGGCGGCGCTGGCTCAGCCGAGGTAGGGGTAGGTGCCGGCGAGGTAGTCGCCGATCTGCTGGCGCATGCTGGCGTGGATGTCGTACTGGTCGAGGTCCGCGGGCCGGATGAAGCGGACCCCGTCGGCCTCGTCGTTGATCGTGGGCACCCCGCCGATGGGACGGCCGATGTAGGTGTTCTCGTACTGCTGGCGGATCTCGCCGTCGGTATAGGCGACGATGTGCTTGGGATTGGTGTAGACGCCGAGGAAGCCGGTGATCTCGGCGACGATGCCGGTCTCTTCCAGGCATTCGCGCACCGCGCACTGGGCCGCAGTTTCGCCGATGTCCTGGGCTCCGCCGGGCAGGGCCCACTGTCCTGTGTCGCGGCGGCGCTGGAGCAGGATGGCGCCACTCTCGTCGACGACGAGCAGGTTGCTCGCGGGGATGAGGGTGTTCGCCTTCGGTGCGGCGGGGTCGTTGTAGTACTCAGTCCTGCCCATGTGCGGCGGTCCCCTTCTGGTCGGGAGTCCAGGGCCGTGCGGTGGCCCAGACGGCTTCGAAGCTTTGAGCGTAGTTGTCGAACCACCCTGCACCGTCAGCCCTCTTGAGATGCAGGAGGGGGTTGGCGCTGGCTGGTCGGCCCCACACATGTGGGTTGACCAGCAGGTGGTCGTCGTAGCGGAACAAGGACGTGTAGAGCGTGGTGTCGTGGAGCCGCACTTCACAGCCAGCCTCGGGCAGCAGTGGGCGGTAGTAGGTGAGGGAGGCGCGGATCTTGGCGGCGAGGGTGTCGCCGATGCCTTCCTCGCGTCCTCGGATGGCGACTGCCTGTCCGCCCGGGTCTCCGAAGCACAAGCGTACGCGGACTCCGTCGGCGGCTCGCTCGGCGAGCATCTCGGCGACCTGGGGGTTGGATTGGGCGAAGAACGTGCCGGAGAACACCAGTACTCCGATCTGCTCCCGTGCCTCCTGGAGGAGGGTGAGCCACATGTCCCGGGGGACACTGGCGCGGTTCTCGTAGGTGCCGATCAGCTCGCTGCCTAAAGCGGCGGTGGGCTTGGTCGCCCGTGGCTGTGGGACGGGCCAGAGGAAGGACTCCTCCACCCGCAGGTGCTGGGCAGCCCGGAACCGGTGACGTGGGTGCGGCACGCGACCGCCAAGCCAGCGGCCAACGGTCTTGGGATCCACCTCGCAGAGCTCGGCGAGCGACTCGGGGGAGACGCCACGCTGGGCGAGTACGGAGTGCAGTCGCTCGTTCACAGGTGTCATGCAAGCGGAGCCGGGAGTGATCGGGCAAGGACGTTTCGGGACGTTCCCGCGGCATGGGGAAAGACAACTGTCCTTACGCTGACGCCATGCAGCTCATCGTCCTATGGGACATCGACCACACCCTCATCGAGAACGCAGGCGTCAGCAAGGAGATCTACGCCGCCGCCTTCTCAGCCCTCGTTGGTCACGCCCCTGTGGGGTCGGCCCGGACGGAGGGCCGGACGGATCGCCTGATCATGCGCGGGATGTTCCAGCAGCACGGGCTGGAAGAGCCTGAGTGGTCCCTGGTCGAGGCAGCTCTCACCGAGGCCGGCCAGAGGCGCCGGGAGGATCTGCGCCGTCGGGGAACGGCGCTGCCAGGAGTGCACGACGTACTTCTGGTGGCATCGGCGCATCCCGGCTGGGTGTCGTCGGTACTGACCGGGAACATCGCGGCCAATGCCCGAGTGAAACTGTCCGCCTTCGATCTCGATCCGCTGCTGGATCTGCCTGTTGGGGCCTACGGGGCCGATGCCGAGCATCGGCCCGACCTCGTCGCGGTCGCGCGGGAGCGGGCCCAGCGCCTACGGGGCGTAGGTGAGGACGTCCCGGTCGTGCTGATCGGGGATACCCCCCGGGACGTCGAGGCCGCCCTCGCCACCGGCGCGGAGATCATCGCCGTCGCCTCCGGTATCCACAGCGCCGACGAGCTGGCTGCTGCCGGTGCGTCCGTTGTACTGCCAGACCTGTCGGACACGGAACGGGTCATCGCGCTCCTGGAGGGCTTCGCCGGGCGCTGAAAACGTCCCAGGACGTCCTCGGGAGCGTCCGTATACGCGGTGATGCGGTCCCAGCCCCCTCGGCCACGATCAGGGCTCCAACGAGGCGACTGGCCGAAGGGGGCCCACACGTGATCGGGGAAGTCACCGGGATCCGCAGGATCCGGATGCTGTACCTGCAGCTGCTGTACCGCTGCAACTTCGAGTGCCTGCACTGCTTCCACGGCACGCGGCTCCAGCACGCCGACGCCTTCACCGCCGAGCAGGCCGTGAACCTCCTCACCCTCATGCGCGAGGAGTACGGCACCGAGGCCGTCACCCTGCTCGGTGGCGAGCCGTTCGTCTACAAGGAGCTCGCCCGCGTCGTACGGCACGCCAAGCAGGAGCTGGGCCTCCAGGTCGAGATCTGCACGAACGGCTACCGGATCGAGCGCCGACTCACCGAGATCGCCCCGTACGTGGACCTGCTGCGGATCTCGCTGGAGGGCATCGGCTCGACCAACGACCACATCCGCAAGGCTGGCAGCTACGAGAGCGCGCTGCGCGCTCTCGACCTCGCCCGGGAGCTCGGCGTCCGCACCGGGGCGACCATGACGGTCACCTCCAGCAACATCGGTGAAGTGCTGCCCCTGGCCCGCACCCTCCAGGACCTCGGCGCGCGCCAGCTCAAACTGCACTGCCTGCGACCGGTCGGCCACGCCGCCAACCACCCGGAACTGCTGATCACCGACTCCGCCGCGTACGCCCGCCTGCGCGAGCAGCTCCAGGACACCCGGCTGGACATCGAGGTGATCGTCGACGAGGACCTGTCCGAGGGCGGCGCCCCCGAGATCTGCACCCCTGCGGGCGGACCGGTGGAGATCGAACGGATCGAAGCTGATCCGCGCGGCGCGCTGACCATGTCCTGCAAGGCCGTCGGCAAGGACTCCCACGCCTTCTGGTACGACAAGCTCGCCGACCACATTGTCCACCGCCCCACCGCCACCGACGAGCTCACCCTCGCGGTGCCCGACGTGGTGTACGCCCGTGTCTGACCAGCCGAGGTTCGAGAGCATCGAAGGGCTGCGCGGCACCGGCAAGTCGACGATCGCCCCGATGCTGGCCGCTGCCCGGGAAGCGGTCCTGGTCCCAACTGTGCCGGCCTTCTACCAGCCGCTGCGGCGGGAGGTGGACAGACGGGAGAACGTGGAGGCCCGGATGACCTTCTACCTCTCTGCCCTCTTCACCGCGGCCGACGAGATCCGGCGGTACCTGTCCGCCGGAACCCCAGTCGTCGTGGAGAGCTACTTCGCCCGCTGCCTGGCCAACCACCGTGCGCTCGGCGCCCGCCTCGGCATCACGCTGCCGCCCGACCTGCCGCAGCCGATCACGTATTACCTGGTGTGCGCGGAAGACGAGCGCCAGGCCCGGCTCACCGGCCGGGACAAGCCGGACTCCCGCTGGGACGCCCTGGTCGAGAGCGCTTCGGGCCGCGTTACCGACGCCTACACGGGGTTCCCGATGCACCCCGTGGACACCACCGGCCGCGGCCCCGACGAGGTCCTTCAGGCGATCCTCTCCACCGACACCCAAGGAGCGCACGCCCGTGCAGACGCAGAGCCTGTGGGAGCACACCCTCACCTTCTTCCCCCAGTTCCTCGCCGCGCTGAGGGAGCACACCGCCCCTGACGCCACGGTCGCCGTCGTCGGAGCGAGTGACGGCAAGTTCATCCTGCCGCTGGCCGCCGCCGGCTACCGCGTCGTCGCCATAGAGCGTGACCCGCTCGCCCTGCACGGTGGCGAGGTCCACCTTCCGGGTGACGAGCACGCCCACGCGCTCGGGCTGATCGACCGGCTCAAGCTGGAAGAGCTGTACGACCGCGTGCAGGTGGTGGAGGAGGACTTCCTCACCGGCGACCCGTTGGACTCACCCTGCGACGCCGTCTGGACGAGCTGCTCGTGGCACTACAGTGCCAACCACCACCGCCCGCTCGCCGAGTTCGTCGACCGCATGCAGCGCCTCGTGCGTCCCGGGGGCCTGTTCGGCGCGGAGTTCATGATGCCCGTCGAGCAGCGCCACTTCCTGGTCGAGCACTACACGTCCCCCGAGAAGCTCCGCCGCCACTTCATCGGCGACTGGGACGTCCTGCTCACACTGCGGACGACCGAGTTCACCGAGCGGGCCCACGTCGGGCAGCTCCAGGACCACACCCACCGCATGGGCCTGCTCCTGGCGGCCCGTACGCCCACCATGTACCGCTACGGGAAGAAGGACTGATGAAGCACGAGTACGAGGCGAAGTTCCTGGCCGTCGACGTAGCCGACCTCCAGGACAGGCTGACCAAGCTGGGCGCGGACCAGGCGTTCCCCCGGACCCTCCTCACCCGCAAGATCTTCGAGAACGACAACCTGGACGGCGGTGCCTGGCTTCGCCTGCGGGACGAGGGGAGCCGCTCCACGCTCACGCTCAAGCAGGTCACCGACTCCACCACGATCGACGGCACCACCGAAATCGAGACCGAGATCGCCGATCTGCACGCCATGGCCGACATCCTCCGCCGCCTCGGTCTGAGCGAGGTCCGCTACCAGGAGAACTACCGCGAGGAGTGGCGCCTGGGAGAGGTCGCCTTCGACTTCGACACCTGGCCCGACCTCCCCACCTTCGTCGAGATCGAGGGCCCCGACGAGGCGTCCGTCCGCCAGGCCGCCGCACTGCTCGAACTCGACTACGCCGAAGCCCGGTTCGGCAGCGTGGACGAGATCTACAAGAGCGAGGCCGGCCGCGACATCCTCGCCGAGCCCACCCTCCTCTTCTCAGACGCGGAGAAGGCCGACCCCGTCCCCGTGGCCGTTCAGGCTGACTGACCTTGAAGGCCGCGCCGTGCTTCTGGAACTGGCCATGCCGCACCGAGTGATCCCCGGCATCGCCGACTTCGCCCGCGGTGGGCTCCCCGCCCCGGCCGCTACCGACGACGGCAATCGGTGGGTGGACGGCTGCTGCTGGCTCTACTGCGGCCAGCAGTGGACCCGCGTCCTGTGGATCGGTCCCGTCAGCGTCGCCGGCGCGCAGGCCCCGATGTATGCCTGTGGGCCCTGCATCCAGGAGCTCCAGGAGCGGGTCTGGCAGGCGATCCTCCTCGGCGACGAGCCGACCCGCCCGGCACAGCCCGATCCGCATCCCGGCATGGAGGCGCCCTCCGAGCCCAGCGGTGGACAGCACCGTGCGCCGGGACAGCGCCCGCGCCGCCCCTGAGCGCAGGCCTCTGAGCCCCGCCCCCGTGGTGAAACCCCACGGCCACGGGGGCGGCCCCTCGCAGTACCGAGCACCTCCGCACGCCAAAGCTTCCCGCCGGACCCGGCGGGAGATCGGTAGAGGAAGGAGCACCAAGTGAAAGACACCAAGCCCTCCGTCGAGGAGGGCCTCCTGGTGGCCGTAGAAGCTCTCGCGAGCGTCCACGACCGGCACGACAGCAACGCCTCCGACCCGGGACAGGGCGGCTCGGGCGATGGCCCCTGGCCCACCGGTGACGGGCTGAACCACGCGGCGTAGGCGCCGCCGGCTCCATGGCGGAGGGGCCGCGAGCTGCGGCCCCTCCGCTTTCTACATCCCATCCGAGACAAGGAAAGGGAACGACTCATGGAACACCGTCTGGTTCACGCGATCGAAGGGGCGCTGGGGTGGGATGGCCCGGCCCCGCTCGGTACGGAGTTCGCCCGGGGCGGCATCAGTGACCCCGACGTCGTCACCAGGCTCCTCACACCCCACCGGCTGCTCGACATGGTCATGCGCCGGAGCGTGTCCAACCCGCAGTTCCGGTTCTTCAAGGGCGGCGTGGAGCTGCACCCCGACGCCTACCTGAACCGCCAGGTCACACCCCGCGGCCAGGCCATACCCATGGCGGACATGCGCCGCATCGGCAACCACCTGCGGGACGGGGCGACGCTGGTCCTCGACCAGTCGAACGTCTTCGACCCCACCATGGAGGTGGCGTGCCGGGCGTTGCAGTGGTGGTCGCGCGAGCACGTCCAGGCGAACGTCTACCTGACCACGAACGACGCCTCCGGCTTCGACCTGCACTGGGACGACCACGACGTCGTCATCGTGCAGCTCGCCGGCGAGAAGCAGTGGGAGGTACGCGGTGCCTCCCGGCCAGTGCCGATGTACCGGGACGCCGACCGGAACAACACGCCCAGCGAGGAGATCGTGTGGACCGGCACCATGAAGGCCGGCGACGTCATGCACATCCCGCGCGGCTACTGGCACGCGGCCACCCGAGTCGGCAACGGTGACGGGCACAGCACCCACGTGACCTTCGGCTTCGCCAAGCGCACCGCCGTGAGCTGGCTGACCTGGCTGGCCGACTGGTCTCGCCAGGAGGAGATCTTCCGCCACGACCTCAACCGCTGGGGCACCCCCAGCCAGCAGCAGGACCAACAGCGCAGGCTGGCCACTGCGGCCTCCCGCCTCATCGACGCCCGCGATCCAGCGGAGTTCCTCCGCAGCCGCGAGCAGGAAGCCCCTCCCGGCCGCCACGTCCCCTTCCTGGACATCTTCGGCCCTCTTGAGGCCGCGGTGTGCGTCACCGACTTCCCACCGGCAATCACGGAGGACGGGGAGACGGCCGTCGTGGAGGCGACGGGCAAGAAGCTCACCTTCGCGGCCAAGGCGCTTCCCGGCCTCCGCGTGCTGCTGAGCGGACGCCCCGTACGGCTGGACGAGGCCACCCGCGTGGTGGGCGCCGAGGTGGAGGCACTGGCGAAGATCCTGGTGGAGGAGGAACTGTGCGCGAGCCTGACCCCCGAATTGTCCTCGGGTTACACCGATCTCGTTACGAACGCCGCGCTCTGACCAGCGCGCTGGACCTGGGCATCACCACGATCGACACCAGCTTCAACTACCGAGGGTTCACCGCCCACGCCACACTGGCTGACGTCGCCGGCGATCTCCTGCCTCACCTCACGCTCTCCACGAAGGTTGGCTTCTTCCCCGCCGCCGGTCAGGCCGAGCACTCCCTCCACCCTGCTCGTCTGCGCGTGGCAATGGAACAGACCAACCGGGACCTGGGCCGAGTGCCCGACCTGGTGTTCCTACACAACCCGGAACGCTCCCTCCCCTCCCCCGCGGCCGAGGCAAGAGACACCCTCGGCCGAGCATGCGCCACCCTGGCAACAGCCGTGGAGGAGGGCCTGTGCGGTGCCTGGGGCATCTCCACCTGGGATCCCCGCCCCCTCACAAGCCTCGCCGACGCCACCCTGCCCAGGCCCGCCGTACTTATGGTCCGCGCGGGTCTACTAGCGGGAATCAGCGTCCTCGAAGCGTCCGAGGCCCTCGTGGCCCAGTGGGACCTCGCGCCAGACCAGGTCTGGGGGATGAGTCCCTTCGGGGGCGACGCGGCCGACCCCGTGTGGGGTCGGCTGGACCCTCGCGTCTTCATCGCAGACGCAGACGACGCCCCCTCCGCTCTCCAGGCTGCGTTTCGAGCCGCCTTCCTGCTTCCGGAGGTGGGAAGGATCGCCGTCGGCACGGACAACCCCACCCATCTCCAGGAGCTGATCGACGCTCTCCGGTACGAGCCTGATTCCGACAGGCTGCGGACGTACCGGCAGATGCTTCGGGAGCGGGCCAGCCGTCAGGTGGACTGAAGGTCCGCCGCGACCTGCTCCGCCATCCGGCGGGCAGGTTCGAGGCGCGGGTCCTCGGGATGCGCGTCCGGGGCAAGGATCTTCGCGCAGACGAACAAGGTCATCAGCTTGCCGTCCCGGCTCTCCAGGTCGTGCCGCCGCTCGTGGCGTACGCGCTCGGCGAGATCCGGGACGGCCAGCGAATTACCCCACAACGACGCGGCATCCAGCCCCCGCGGGGCCAAGCCCCAGTCCTCCCAGTCGAACAGGGAGAACTCCGGCCCGGTCATGTTCGCCCAGTTCAGATCGGCATGCGCCGGCTGCCACTGCCGTACCTCGGTGTCGACGCCATCCGGGAGGAAGCGGTGTACCGCCTCCCCCACCCCGCCCTGCGTGATCGTCACCGTGTCAGGAGTCGCCACCCGGCTGGTGCTCTGTACTGAGAGGGCATCCAGGGAGCGGTTCAGCGCTTCCCACCACGCTTCCGGCAAGAGCGGGTCGGCCACCAGCACGCTGTTGCCCACTGGAGCATCGGGCAGCAGCTCGGTCTCGTCAGCACGCCACATCACCGGCTCGTCCCGCTGCCGCCACGCCGCACCCCGCCGCCACAGCGGCATCGCGACGCCATCCAGCAGCGCTGCACACTCAGTGCCGTTCCAGCCCTGGTTCCCGATCTTCTCCAAGCGGCGCCGCTCAACACGCACCCAGGTGTCACGATCCGTCCTAGCGCCGAGAGACCGGCGCTTGCGGACCAGCGTGGCTGGGTCCAGCTGAGTTCCAAGCATCCGTTCGACTTCGCCGAGGACGATGTCAGGCGGCTCAACTCGCAAGTCGAAAGCGGCGGTAGCTGGTGCGGAAGACGACACTGGACCTCCTTAGCGACTGACCGACGTTAGCAAGTAGCCAGCCTCGCCGAGGCCAAGACTTCCGCTTCGGCTGTCCGCCACACGGCGGCCTCGGCACCGGCCTCGGCCGGATCCTGATCGTCATGCTCGCTCTCGACTCCATCCGCGAGGTGGCCTTCCTATTCCGCGGACCGAGCCGGCGGACTCGCTGATCGCAGCTTGACGTGCCGCCCGCCCCGCCGCCGGACCGGCGGTGGGGCAGTGGCAGCAGGGGAGCTCAGGCGATCAGCCGAGATGGAGATTCTTGGAAGCGACCAGACATGTTTCTCCCCAGTTGGGTCGAGGGCGGCATCCACTGGGTTGGCTAGTGGAATTGGGCCATGGTGTTAAAGGCAGTCAGTGCTGCTGCCACCACCAGACGATGAGAGCCACGGCCCCAGTACCGCCAGCCCCGGCCGCGCTGCGGACGGCACTGAGCATGATGATGCGCTGCCAGCGCCGAAGCTGTCGGCGTGCACGCACCCAGCGTTCATGACGGCCTCGCCTCCAGACACAGTGATGGCATCGACAATCCATGGTTCTAGACATACCGGGCCTCCTGTGGCCTCCAATTGCTGTGCCCCGTATGGGGCGACAGCAGCAGTACGCCATGACGGTGCGGCGGACCCTGGCACCACCTCGTGGGGTTGTAACGTGGGAGGGTGCCTCGTACCGACAGCCCTGCCGATCGAGAGCTCTGCGAAGCGGTACGGGAAGCCCACCGGCAGACGATCAGCTGCAAACAGCTGGAGACATGGCGGGCGGCCAAGCTGCTGCCCAGCAACTTCAGGCGCGCTCTTGGGCGCGGACAAGGCAAAGTGTCCTGGTTCCACCCTGGGGCCGTGGGGATCGCGGCGGAACTCGGGCGAAACTCCCGCCCCGGACGCAACCTGCACGAAACGGTACTGAGAGCGTTCACCGCCAACCCGTACACCTTTGCCGAGGGCCGTTCTGCACGGCATCCGCTCACAGGTCAGTCGGAACCGTTCTCCCCAGAGCCGGGGGTGCGGGCAGCCCTGGAGTGGCATCAGCGCAAGCCGCGTCTCACCGACGAAATCTTCCAGCGGCTATCCGACGGCGGCTCCGTCGACGAGGCGCTGGCGGATGCCAGTAGCGAGCTGCATCGATTCGCGCAAGAATCGGCCCAGCTCCTCGCACGTCGTCGCCAGTCGCTCCCCGCCAGTTGGCAGGGTGACCCGAAGCTCCTTGACGTGACTGCCGCGATTACGCAGCTCGTCGCCGATTGGGTCAACAGTGACGGCCGACCGTCGGAGGCCCTCACCGAATACAGCGCAATGCTTCTCCGTGCCATGGGAGCCGATCGGCCCGAGGGCGAACTTGAACGGGTGAAGAGCCTGATCATTGCAGACGAACTCAAGGGCGAGCTTGCTGAACTCGACGTCAGTGCCTACCCGAAGGGAGCCGATGAGAGGGTGACTGCCCTGGGGCAGTGTACGTATCGCGAGATCTGCGAAAT
The DNA here is from genome assembly GCF_000158895.1 of Streptomyces sp. C. NCBI lineage: Bacteria > Bacillati > Actinomycetota > Actinomycetes > Kitasatosporales > Streptomycetaceae > Streptomyces > Streptomyces sp. C. The sequence goes on from NZ_GG657750.1 coordinate 3,629,742, forward strand.
CGCCCTCATCGTGCACTTCGTAGCGCGGACGATCAGGAATCGCAGGCTCTCGCTCACCCTCCTGCCAGGTAGCCAATTGGTCCGCCGCACGGCAGTCCTCTACGCGACAGACCCCTGGCTTCACCGGTGGATGACCGTCCTGGAGCACACCATCGGACCTCAGGGCCCGGCTAACTGGTCCGGCACGACCGCGGTCATTGCGGCGTTGTGCTGCCATCCCCGCGGCTTGGAGTATGCGCGACGGCTGGAGTCCCTGCTCGCCTATTCCTACGGCGACTCCAGCGCCTCACAAGTGGAGGTCCAGCTCGGCGAGAACCTCGCCACCAAAGCCAAAGGACCCTAGCGTCGACTTAACCCCTGGTGAGCTCATGCACTCCCCAGGGGCCGTGGTTTCCCCAGGAGCAACTCTGAGGCCAGCCCAAGCCTTGGGAGGCCGATTCCCAAAAAGCCTCATCAGCCCCCTGATCAGAGTCAGCGACGGGAGCGGTTGGGGTGAGTGGCGGGGGCCGTGGGCAGCTGCGTTGCTTGGTTCTGCTGACCAGCCCTCGAGGCAGTGGTGCGTCTGCGGGCAGCTTCGGCATGGGGGTTGGGGGTGGGGTTGCGGCTGGTGTGTTGGAGGCGGGTGATCAGGACGCGGGCGGGTTGGCGGGCTGTGCTCAGTTCGCGCTGGGCTGCGGCCTCCTTCAGGAGCTGATGGGGTTGGTGGCCTCGGGCCTCCGCGTCGGCGAGGAGGGCTGCGAGGGCAGGCCAGCTGGGGTCGGTGAAGATTCGGTCAGCTTGGTCAGGGACGGCGGCGCGCACGTCGTGAGCGAGGGTGCGGAGGGCATCCTCCAGTGGTTGACGCTGCACGAGTACGACGAGCGTGGGAGTGAGGGCCTGGTCGGCGGCTGCCTGTAGGTGGTGGAGGGCTCGGCGGGCGGCGTCGGCTTGGTGGGCGTGGCCCTTGGCCTCGTGCCAGCGATTGGCGATGACCCCGGCCCACAGGAGGGCGGCGAGGAGTGCGGCGAGGGCGCTGCCGTCCGGGCCGGTGGCGGTGTGGACGATGTCGCGGGCCGCATTCCGGATGGCGTGGGCGGCGCGGTCTTCCGCCCGGATCTGCGAGCGCTGGGCGCGCGCGAACACCTTCGATGCGGCCTGGAGTTCGGCGCGGAGGTGGGTCGGGGCTTTCTGGGCGGTGGCTTCGAGGAGCTCGCCGAGGGCGGTGATGTGTGCCTGGGCATGGGTGTCGTCGGTGAGGTCGGTGCGGAAGGTGTCGAGGGCTTCGGTGGCCTGGTGCCAGGGGGTGGCGGGCCGGTTGCGGCGGGCGGTGGGGTGCTCCTCCGGCTGGCCGGCTTCGAGGCGGTCCCGGAGCTTGGGGAGGGTGAGGTCGGGGGCGATCTTCCCGCCCGGGTGGAAGACCTGTTCGCCGTCCTTGTTGAGGTCGCCGGGGCGGCCTGCGGCGTAGCCGAGGAGGTCTCCGGAGGGGCCGCGCCGGGCCTTGACCGCGATGCCGTCGGCCTCCAGGTAGGCGAGGAGTTCCTCGGCCGTGCGTGCGTGGGGGATGGCGGCGCGGATGCGGTCCTGGAGCCATTCGCGGCTCGTCTGCTCCCAGCCGAGCCGTTCGGCCTTGTGCATCTCCGCCTGGGTGGGAGCGCGGGTCCCGGTGCGATCGCCCTTCTTCAGGCGGCGCAGGCCGTAGTCCTTCTCGATCTGCCGACATGCGTCGCCGACGCGGATGCCGCTGTCGTGGAGCTTCGGGCGGCGGCCGTCCTCTCGGACGGTGGTGGCGAGGATGTGGATGTGGTCGTCGGCGTGGCGCACGGCGATCCAGCGGCAGGCCAGGTCGTCGCCCTCGGGGGCGATGCCGGCCGCGGCGACGATGCGCTGGGCGATCTCGCCCCACTCGGCATCGGAGAGGTGACGGTCCTCGGGGGCTGCGCGGACGGGGCAGTGCCAGACGTGGTCGGTGATCTTCTTGCCGAACTCGCTGTTGCGGAGACGCACGGGGTCATCGAGGTAGCGGGCGAGCTGGGTGAGGGTGGCGTTCTCGTCGCGGCCGGGGTCGGGCATGGCGAGCATGGCGAAGCCGGCCACGATGTGCGGGTCGGTGTGCTCGTCGTGGCGGCCCGGGCCGTAGAGGTAGGCGAGCAGTCCGCGGGTGTTGGCGCCGGAGGGCTTGATGGCTGCGATCACGGCTGTCGGACCTCCCTCGGGTTGGCGGGCTCGCGCAGGGTCTCGGCGATCAGGACAAGGAGGTCGTGGAGCTCGTCGAGGCGCTGGCGTATGTCTGGCGGGGTGAGATCACTGTTCAGGGCGCGGGCGATCTGGTTGATGTTGACGCCGATGCGGTTGCACTGGCGCAGGACCTGGGCACGGAAGACGTGCGTGCGGCGGCGGTCCTCGGACAAGGGCAGGTTGGCGGTGAACCGCCCGTTGATGAAGGCGAGGACGATGTCGGCGGCGAAGCCGGATTCGCCCTTGTAACCGTGCTCGGCTGCGGCCTCCTGAAGGCGGGGGCGTTCGTCGTCGGTGAAGCGCAGCGGGCCTACGCGATGACCGCGCTTGTTGCCGGTGAAGCGGCGGATCGTGGGCTGGACGCTCTTCACCGTCGGCTCGCCAGCGGAGGGCTCGGCGCTGCGTTCGGCGTGGAGGATCTCGCGCTGGACAGTGTGGAGCGTGTCCTGGTCGGGGCCGCCCTCGGTCCCGATCTCACGGTCCGGCGACCCCTGGTGCTGGGCCGTCTCCGCCACCCCCGGGGCGGAGATCCCCGAAGGCCGGCCTTGAGTCGGACTCGGGGTACTACTGGCTCCGCCAGGGGCCGCCATCCCGAATGCGCGTCGCCAACGGTTGGTCAGACTAGGCGACTCCGAGACCGGCGAGGGCATGGAGTCGGGGTCGTTCGGGTCGAGCGTCACAGGGTGGTTCTCCGATGCGGGGGTGGCTGCTGGCGATGCGAGGACAGGCAAGTTCGGCAGGTTGGAGCCAGCGGCGATGGCAGCAAGTTGCGGCGCGCGGTCAGCGACGAGATGACCGGAAGTCCGACGTCCCCTGAATACGGTGGATGGCTGCCCCGGTGCCGGGGACCGCGGAGTACGGATCGCGGTCTGGGGACCGGGCCGGTCGTGAGGGGACGGAGTTCTGCCGTGATCACCGGGGGCCTTGGCCGTCAGGCAGCCACGGTCCCCGTCCGGCCTTACCGGCGTTGACCTGCGGTGAATATCGGTCAGTGTCCGGGTGCGGTTCCGGTGAGAGCCTGCTGCTTGCGGAGGCCCACGAGATCCTTCTTCACCTTCCCCAGGCGCTCGTTGCTGATCGAGTGGCCCTCGCCCTCGATTGCCGCTCGCATCTGCTTCAGCGTCGGCTTCCCTTCCAGCTTCTCCACGATCGCGAGGAAGTCGTCCATGTCACCGGTTGTCGGTCGTCCGACCTTCCGGGAGGGGACGGCGGGCGGGTCGGCTTTGCGGGGACCGGCATCCAGGTCCAACTCCTCGGCAGCCTCGGCGCCGTTGTCACCGGAATCTTCCGGCTCCTCGCCTGCGGGTGTGGGCTGACGTCGAAAGGCTTGCCCATCGTCGTAGGGGAGTTGGGCGGCGATCACCACAGGGTGGACGCAGCCGTCCGAGGGACGTGGGGTTGCGGGTTCGGCGACATGCTGGTGGATCTGCCGCATCAGGGCGCCGAAGGCCAGGAGGGCGGCGGCTGGGGGGATGGCGGCGATCACGTAGTCCAGGAGCGGGACCTGGGTGGTGCCGCGTGTGCCGTAAACGCCGGCCACATTCAGGGCGATGGAGCCGAGGGAGCCGGTGGCGGTCAGGGCGATCGCCCACCAGTCGGTCACGCGGTGCAGGCTGGCACGGAGCATCAGGAGCTCGCCGGAGACGATGAACGCGTCCAAGGTGGCGGGCCAGGCCCACTGACGTTCTGGGGCGTTGCCCAGGCCGTGGCGTCCGGCGACCTCGGCCAGGTGGGCGTACGAGAGCCAGAACGCCGCGGCGGTCAGCGCGACGATCGCGCATCCGGCAGCGGCCAGAACGTACCGCTCGGCGGTCGGGGCGTTTCTGAGCGAGGGGGTGGATGTGGTCAAGCGGATGCACTCCAAGGGCATAGGTGTGGCCACCGAGCTGTGGGTGACTGTGGAGGGTGGGGACTCGTCCCACTCGTCCTGTCGCTGGTCAGGGCAGGTACGGGTGGTCGGCTGATGTCGAGTCGACTCGTTGCATCTGAGGGGTACCGCGTGCCGGGCGGTCGGTGAGACGAGTGGGGTACGAGTTGGTACGGGTGCCGACTCGCGCGTCCTGGGAGCCGCTTTGCGGGCGGTTGCACGCGTCGGTGGCGGGTTTCACCAGGTCAGCAGGCTGGCGATGTCGAGTCGACTCGTTGCGCCGCCCCCACTCGTCCCCGCGCTGACCTGCGCGGGGACGAGTGGGACGAGACGTGGAAGGTCAGGCGCCGGTGGCGGGCGGGGCCTCTGCGGCGGGGTTCTCCGGCGGGCAGTACCGGGTCCAGGCATCGGTGAACTGCGCGGGGGTGAAGCCCTTGGCCTGGCTGCCGTCGGGGAAGCGGCGGTTGCCCGAGCCGATGCCGTAGTCGTCGAGCAGGATCTGCAGTCCGCGTGGGGTGAGCCCCTTGGGGCTGTGCTCGGACCATGGCGCCTCTGGGTCGGCGTTGAGGAGGTCCAGCAGGTGGGTCGTCCGCAGGGCCGGCGGGTTACCGACGTTGGCGAAGGCTTTGCGGATGTCGGTCAGGATGCGGGTCTTCAGTCCGCCTTCCTGATCGCGTCCGGACTCGTAGTCCGTCATGGTCTTGCACGCCGTGCGGGCGATCACCGGCCAGCGTCCGCCCGCGAGGTCGGCGACGCTGATCAACGGCTCCCAGGTGTCGGCGGCGCGGTCGTCGACCGGGAGCTTGGGCTCCAGCGCGATGGCCTCGTCGCGGACGCTGGCGAGCCAGGCCGCGACCCGTTCCCGCAGTGCCCTGACCGTCCTGGAGCGGCACCGCAAGCGGCAGGAGGCCGACCGCGCGGAGTGGGGGTCTGCTTGGGTGAACACGGGGCTCGTCTTCACACAGGAGGACGGCTCCTGGCTGCACCCCGGGAAGGTGACCGATCTCTTCGAGCGGCTGGTGGCCGCCTCGGGGCTCCCGCCGATCCGGCTGCACGATCTGCGGCACGGGGCGGCCACGCTCATGCTGGCGGCCGACATCGACATCAAGATCGTGTCCGACACGCTCGGGCACAGCGACACCCGGATCACGCGCGACATCTACCAGAGCGTGCTCCCCCACGTCGGCAAGAGCGCCGCCGAGGCCACGGCCAAGCTGGTCCCCCTCCAGCGGAAGGCCGAGCAGGAAGAGCAGGCCCGCAAGGCCGCCAAGAAGGCCAAGCAAGCCGCAAAGGCGAAGGTCAAGGGGAAGAAGAAGGGCAAGGCCAAGAAGGCCGCACGCAAGGGCTGACAGCCCATCCGCTCACGCATCGCTCACGCACGGGGTTTCGGGCCCCAGCCTCCGCATGCGTCGGCCGACCCCGGAAAAAGCAAAAGCCCCAGGTCACGGCGAGTGAGTCCTGGGGCTTCGCTGGAGCCGCCTTCGGGATTCGAACCCGAGACCTACGCATTACGAGTGCGTTGCTCTGGCCAACTGAGCTAAGGCGGCACCGCTGGGAAGACGAGGTTTTTCCCCGGAGGGAAGGCTCTCATCAGCAGCGGCGCCAAGTCTACAGGGTTAAACCGGGTGCCCCGAACCGGGGTGGCGGGCGGGGGTCAGCAGCGTTTGCCGTCCGTCGGGGGCTGGCCCTGGAGGAGGTAGCGGTTGATCGCCGTGTCGACGCAATCGCTGCCCCGGCCGTACGCCGTGTGGCCGTCGCCGTCGTACGTGAGGAGCGTGCCCGACTCCAGCTGGCCGGCCAGGGCCTGGGCCCACTTGTACGGGGTCGCCGGGTCGCGGGTCGTGCCGACCACCACGATCGGGGCCGCGCCCGCCGCCTTCAGGGGCTTCGCCGCGCCCGTGGCCTTCACCGGCCAGTACGCGCAGTTCAGGGAGGCCCAGGCCAGGCCCGCGCCGAAGACCGGGGAGGCCTTCTCGAAGGAGGGCAGCGCGGCGTCCACCGCCTCGGGGCCGCCGAAGGCAGGCGGCTGGTCCAGGCAGTTCACGGCCGCGTTGGCGTACATCAGGTTCGCGTACGAGCCGTCCGCCTCGCGCTCGTAGTAGCTGTCGGCGAGGGCCAGCAGGCCGGCGCCGTCGCCGTCCATCGCGCCCGTGAGGGCCTCGCGCAGCTGCGGCCAGGCGCTCTCGTCGTACAGCGCCGCGATCACGCCGGTCGTCGCGAGGGCCTCCCCGAGCGGGCGGGCCGGGTCGCCGGACGGGACCGGCTGGGCGTCGACCTTCCGGAAGAACTCCTTCAGGCGCTGTGCCACCGCGTCCGGGCCGCCCCGGCCGAGCGGGCAGTCGGCCTGCTTCGCGCAGTCCTTCGCGAAGGAGCGGAAGGCGGTCTCGAAGCCGGCCGTCTGGTCGCGGTTCAGGTCGAGGGAGGACCGGGACGGGTCCATCGCACCGTCCAGGACCACCCGGCCCACACGGGCCGGGAAGAGGTCGGCGTACGTGGCGCCGAGGAAGGTGCCGTACGAGGCTCCGACGTAGTTCAGCTTCTCGTCGCCGAGGACCGCGCGGAGCACGTCCATGTCCCGGGCGGCGTCCACCGTCGAGACGTGCGGCAGCACCCGCTTGGAGCGGGTCTCGCAGCCGGCCGCGAACTCCTTGAACGCGGCCACCAGCTTCGCCCGCTCCGCCGGATCGTCCGGGGTCTGGTCCACCTGGGTGAAGCGGTCCATCGCCGGCCCGGTCAGGCACTCCACCGGGCTGCTGCG
>NZ_GG657750.1:3636810-3647357 GCF_000158895.1 Streptomyces sp. C
TGCGGGCCACGGCGAAGCTCGACGTCCTGCCCGGAGCCGGGGTCCGCGTAGTCCAGCGGCGCCTTTCAGGGTGGAGCACTGGAAGCCGGGGACACCGCAGTCGCGCCAGCTCAGCTTCTGGCCGTAGTACGGGCGCAGGGCGTCCGGGACCGCGGTGGGCTCGGCCGAGGCCGCTGCCCCGGGCCCCCCGGTGGTGCACCCGGAGACCAGCAGCCCGGCGGCTGCGATCACGGTTCCGGCGGTACGCAGCAGGCGCCTGGTGTCCATGCGGCGAGCCTACGTGCTGCCGGCCGCCCCCGTCGGGCGCGCCGGAGCCCGGCCGGGAGTCCGTGCGGCCGCCCCGACCCGGCGCCTTCCGGGCACCGGCCGGGCATGCGGCGCGTACCGGGCCCCCGCGGCGCTCCGCGCGGGACCGCTCGTACGGGTGAAGCGGGGCGCGTACCGGGGCGCGCGGGCAGTCAGCCCGCGCGGAGCGCCATCGTCATGGCCTCCACCGCAAGCAGCGGCGCCACGTTCCGGTCGAGGGCCTGCCGGCAGGCGATGACCGCCTCGATGCGGCGCAGCGTGCGCTCGGGGCGCGAGGCGCGGGCGATCCGGTCGAGGTCCGGCCGTATGTCCTCGTTGGCGATGGCCACCGCGGAGCCGAGCTGGAGGGCCAGCACGTCCCGGTAGAAGCCGGTGAGGTCGGTCAGGGCGAGGTCGAGGCTGTCGCGCTGCGTCCTGGTGCGGCGGCGCTTCTGGCGGTCCTCCAGCTCCTTCATCACCCCGGCGGTGCCGCGCGGCAGCCGGCCGCCCGCGCCCGCTCCGGCGCCGAGCGCGGCCCTCAGCTCCTCGGTCTCCTTGGTGTCGACCTCCTCCGCGACCTGCTTGGCGTCCTCGGCGGCGGCGTCGACCAGCTCCTGCGCGGCCTTGAGGCAGCCGCCCACGTCGTCCACCCGCAGGGGGAGCTTGAGGACGGCGGCGCGGCGGGCCCGGGCGGCCTCGTCGGTGGCGAGCCTGCGGGCCCGGTCGATGTGGCCCTGCGTCGCGCGGGCGGCGGCCGCCGCGGCAGCCGGCTCCACGCCGTCCCGGCGGACCAGGACGTCGGCCACCGCCGCCACGGACGGGGTCGTCAGGGTCAGGTGCCGGCAGCGGGAGCGGATCGTGGGCAGCACGTCCTCCAGGGAGGGCGCGCACAGCAGCCACACCGTCCGCGGAGCGGGCTCCTCCACGGCCTTGAGGAGAACGTTGCCCGCGCCCTCGGTGAGCCGGTCGGCGTCTTCCAGGACGATGACCTGCCAGCGCCCGACGGCCGGCGACAGCTGGGCCCGGCGAACCAGGTCCCGGGTCTCCTTCACACCGATGGACAGCAGGTCGGTTCGCACGATCTCCACGTCGGCGTGGGTCCCGGCCATGGTGGTGTGGCAGCCGTCGCAGAAGCCGCAGCCCGGTTCACCGCCGAGGGCGCGGTCCGGGCTGACGCACTGCAGGGCCGCCGCGAAGGCGCGGGCGGCGGTGGCCCGGCCGGAGCCGGGCGGGCCGGTGAACAGCCAGGCGTGCGTCATCTTGGACGCGGGCGGCGGCGGGGCGCCCTGCCCGGCGGCCGTGACGAGGGCGTCGGCGTCGCGGGCCGCGGCGGCCAGCTGTGCCTGCACACGGTCCTGACCCACCAGGTCTTCCCACACGGGCATGCCGCCCACCGCCTTTCACTCTCCGTCGACACTGCCTGCTCACATTGTGGCGCCCGCCACCGACATCCCCCGCCCGCGGTCACTTCCCGCGGACCGGGGCGCGCCGTCAGCGGCGGCGGCGCGGCCTGCCCCGCCCGTCGGCGTCGTCCTGGCCGTCCTCGTCGTCCCGGCGCGGGCCCAGCAGCTCGTCCGCCAGGGTCGGCAGGTCGTCCATCGGGGTCGCCTCGGCCCAGTCGGACGGGGCCCGCCGCGGCCGGCCGTCGTCACCGACGACGGGGAGCTCACGGGTCACGTCGTTCCCCGAGTCCCGGAAGATGCCCGGCGGCACCCGGTCGGCGGGGGCCTCCTGCGAGTGGGGCTCCGTCGGCCGCTCCGCCGGACGGGTCCGCCCGGACGCGGCCTGCCGGGCCTCGTCCCCCGCGGGACCCTCCGGGCGCACGGGCGGCAGTACGGCCGTCTCGTCCACGGGACGCGGGGCGCGCGGGTCGATCTTGGGCACCGGAACGGTCTGGGTCACGTCGTCGGGCTGCACGAACCGGCGGACCACCGGCGTCTCGACCGTGACGGCGTCGTCCGGCAGCGGCTCCTTGCGCATGTCGACCCTCGGCGCGGACTGCCCGGCGGACGCCGCCGGGGCCTGCGCGGCCGCCGCACGGGCCTCAGCCTCCGCCCGGGCCTGCGCCTCCGCCCGGGCCCGCGCTAGGGCCTCGGCACGGGCGTCGGCCGCAGCACGTGCCTCGGCGGCCGCCTGCGCCTCGGCCGCGGCCTGGGCCTGTGCGGCGCGGGTCGCCCGCTCGGCGGCCGCGGCGGCCGCGGAGGCCTCGGCCAGCCGGCGCGCCTCCTCCGCCCGCAGCAGGGCCTCCTCGGCGCGCCGCTGCTTCTCCAGGCGCCGCTCCTCGGCCTCGGCACGCAGCCGGGCCTCCTCCGCCTCCTGGAGCCGGATCCGCTCCCGCTCGGCGGCGCGGGCCTTCTCCTCCGCCTCGGCACGCAGCCGCTCGGCCTCGGCCCGGGCCCGGGCCTCCTCCTCGGCCCTCAGCCGCTCCTCCTCGGCACGGCGGGCCGCCTCGGCCTCGGCGCGCAGCCGGGCCTCCTCGGCCTCCCGGGCCAGGCGTGCCTCCTCCTCGGCCTTCAGCCGGGCTTCCTCGGCCTTGCGCGCGGCCTCCTCCTCGGCCCTGCGCCGGGCCTCCTCCTCCGCGAGCCGGCGGGCCTCCAGCTGCGCCGCCACCTCGGCCTCGGAGAGCGGGAGCATCCGGTCCAGGCGATGGAGCACGACCGTGGTCACCGAGCCCGGATCCTGCCCGGCGTCGACCACGAGGTAGCGCCCGGGGTCGGCGGCGGCCAGCGTCAGGAACCCGGCCCGCACCCGCTGGTGGAACTCGGTCGGCTCGGACTCCAGCCGGTCCGGCGCCTCCGTGAACCGCTCCCGGGCGGTCTCCGGGGACACGTCGAGCAGCACGGTCAGGTTCGGCACGAGACCGCCGGTGGCCCAGCGGGAGATACGGGCGATCTCGGTCGGGGACAGGTCGCGCCCGGCACCCTGGTAGGCCACCGAGGAGTCGATGTAGCGGTCGGTGATGACCACCGCGCCCCGCTCCAGGGCGGGCCGGACCAGCGAGTCCACGTGCTCCGCGCGGTCGGCGGCGTACAGCAGGGCCTCGGCCCGGTTGGACAGCCCGGCGGAGGAGATGTCCAGCAGGATCGAGCGGAGCCGCTTGCCGACCGGGGTGGCGCCCGGCTCGCGGGTCACGACGACCTCGTGGCCCTTGCCGCGTATCCATTCGGCCAGCGCCTGCACCTGGGTGGACTTCCCGGCCCCGTCGCCGCCCTCCAGGGCGATGAAGAACCCGGTCGTGGGCGGGGCCTGTACGGGCTCCCCGCCGCGCAGCGCCTCGCGCAGGTCGCGGCGCAGCGGGACCCCGCGCCGGTCGTCGGCCCTGACCAGGACCACCACCGCGACGGGCAGCAGCAGCACGCCGGCCAGCATCAGCGCGTAGCCGGCGCCGCCGTGCCAGAGGCCGGACTGCCCGCCGACGCGGTGCGGGCCGATCGCCGCGGCCACCAGCGGGGCGGCGACCGCGCCGAGGGCGACCGCGACCCGGACAACGGCCTGCAGGTGCTCGGTGACCCGGACCCGGCGGAACTCCTCGGTCTCCTGGTCGAGCAGGGTGTGCCCGGTGTTGGCCGCGACGCCCGCGGCGGTGCCCGCGAGCAGCGCCAGGAACAGCACGGTCGCCGTGTCGGAGACCAGCCCGGTCAGCAGCAGCGCCAGCCCGGCCACGGCGACGGCCAGGGCGAGCAGCCGGCGCCGGGACAGCGCGGGCAGCACCTTGCCGGCCTGTGCGGCGCGGATCCCCAGCGCGGTACCGCCGACGAGGGCGAGCACCAGCAGGGCGTACGCGGACGGGCCGCCGCCGAGGTCGAAGGCGTGCAGCACGGACACGGACGCGGCGAAGGCGATCGCCCCCGCGACGGCGGCGCAGGCCGCCACGAGCAGCCGGATCGCGCCCGTACGGCCCTTCTCGGGCCGGTCGCCCGCCCGCGGGGCCCGCAGGCCCTCCAGCGGGGAACGCGGCCTCGGGGTCTTCACGGCGGGCAGCGTCAGCGGCACCAGCAGCGAGAGGGACGCGGCGAACAGGCCGGCGGCCACGTACGAGCCCAGCGCCGCCTGGTTCGCGGCGAACCAGTCCACGCCCAGGGCCAGCGCCCGCCCCGTCAGGGTCGCGGCGAGCAGCGCGGCGGCCGCCACGGGCATCGCCGCGAAGGCGGTGCGCAGCGAGAGCCGCCGCAGCGCGTCGAGGTGGTCGGGCAGGGGCCGTACGGTCGCCCCCTCCGGCGGCGGCGCGGGCAGCAGCGCGGGCGCGGCACTCTCCTTGGCCAGCGTCCACACCCGCTCGGCACCGCCGGAGACGAACACGGTGCCCAGCAGCGCGATCGTCGCGTGCGCGGGGATCCAGTCGAGCCACAGCGGGGCGACGACGAACAGCCCGATCCGCAGCCCGTCGGCACCGACCATCGTCCAACGGCGGTCGAGCTTGCCTCCGGGAGCGGTGAGCTGGGCCAGCGGGCCGAGCAGGACCGCGCCGAACAGGACGGTGGCGAGGAAGCGCACGGCGAAGACGGCGGCGACGGCGAAGGCCGCGCCCCGGTAGCCGCCGCCGAACAGACCCTCGGGGCCGGCGGTGACGGCCGCCTGGAGGGTCAGCAGCACCAGCACCAGCAGGGCGAGGGCGTCCCCGATGCCGCTCACCAGCTGCGCGCTCCACAGCCGGCGCAGCCCGGGTGTGCGCAGCAGGGCGCGCACCGCTCGCTCGCGGGAGTCCGCGGCCAGGGCTTCGTCGTAGGTGGGGTTCTCGGAGTCGGTCACGACCGTCGGCTGCTCGGCTCGCGTCATCCGCCCAGCCTATCCGCTGCGCTTGGCCGTTGCGGGGGCCTGTGGACGACGCCGGGTGTGACCCGCCACCCACCTTCCGGAGCTCCGCCCCGGGGCCCGCCTCCCCCCTGCTCCGCGGCTGCACCGGGGGCGGGGCGGCCGCTGCGCGGGGCAAGGTCCCCTACCCGCCCTCCCACCGTTCCCCGGGCTCCGCCCGGACCCGTTCCGGGCGCTGCGCGCCCGGTGCGCTCAAACGCCGCGCGGGCTGGAAGTTGCCGCGCAGCGGCAAAATCCAGCCCCGCCTGCGTTTGAGGCGGGTCTGGGGCGGAGCCCCAGGGAACGGGCGAAGGGCGGGGCGGGGAGCAGCACCGCGCAGCGGCACCCCCGCCCCACCCCCAGAGGCTTCGGCTACTCGTCCGTCGGCGCAGCCGCCGCGGCCTTCTTCGCGGCCGCCGTCGTCGTCTTCTTCGCCGCGGTCGTCTTCTTGGCGGCAGCCGTCGTCTTCTTGGCCGCCGCCGTCTTCGTGGCGGCCGCCTTCTTCGCCGGGGCCTTCTTGGCGGGGGCCTTCTTCGCCGGAGCCTTCTTCGCGGTCTTCTTCGCCGGCCCCTTGGCCCGCTTCTCCGCGAGCAGCTCGTAGCCCCGCTCCGGCGTGATCGTCTCGACGTCGTCGTCCCGCCGCAGCGTCGCGTTCGTCTCGCCGTCCGTCACGTACGGGCCGAAGCGGCCGTCCTTGACCACCACCGGCTTCTCGCTCACCGGGTCGGTGCCCAGCTCCTTCAGCGGCGGCTTGGCCGCGGCCCGGCCCCGCTGCTTGGGCTGCGAGTAGATCGCCAGGGCCTCGTCCAGGGTGATCGAGAACAGCTGGTCCTCGGTCTCCAGGGAGCGCGAGTCCGTGCCCTTCTTCAGGTACGGGCCGTAGCGGCCGTTCTGGGCCGTGATCTCCACGCCCTCCGCGTCCGTGCCGACGACGCGCGGCAGCGACATCAGCTTCAGGGCGTCGTCGAGGGTGACGGTGTCCAGGGACATCGACTTGAAGAGGGAGGCCGTCCGCGGCTTGACCGCGTTCTTGCCGGTCTTCGGCGTGCCCTCGGGCAGGATCTCCGTCACGTACGGCCCGTAGCGGCCGTCCTTGGCGACGATCTGGTTGCCGCTCACCGGGTCGGCGCCCAGCTCGAACTCGCCGCTCGGCTTCGCGAAGAGCTCCTGCGCGTACTCGACCGTCAGCTCGTCCGGAGCAAGGTCGTCCGGGACGTCGGCCCGCTGGTGGCCCTCCGCGTCCTTCTCGCCGCGCTCCACGTACGGCCCGTAGCGGCCGACGCGCAGCACGATTCCGTCGCCGACCGGGAAGGAGGAGATCTCCCGGGCGTCGATCGCGCCGAGGTCCGTGACCAGCTCCTTCAGGCCGCCGAGGTGGTCGCCGTCGGCCGGTACGACCTCGGAGGCGTCCTCCGAGCCGAAGTAGAAGCGCTTCAGCCACGGCACGGACTGGGCCTCGCCCCGCGCGATGCGGTCGAGGTCGTCCTCCATCTTGGCGGTGAAGTCGTAGTCGACGAGCCGGCCGAAGTGCGTCTCCAGCAGGTTCACCACGGCGAACGACAGGAAGGACGGGACGAGGGCCGTGCCCTTCTTGAAGACGTAGCCGCGGTCGAGGATCGTGCCGATGATCGACGCGTACGTCGACGGGCGGCCGATCTCCCGCTCTTCCAGCTCCTTGACCAGCGAGGCCTCGGTGTAGCGGGCCGGCGGCTTGGTGGAGTGGCCGTCGGCGGTGATCTCCTCGGCCGTCAGCGCGTCGCCCTCGGCGACCTGCGGCAGCCGCCGCTCGCGGTCGTCGAGCTCGGCGTTCGGGTCGTCCGCGCCCTCGACGTACGCCTTCATGAAGCCGTGGAAGGTGATGGTCTTGCCGGAGGCGCTGAACTCGGCGTCCCGGCCGTCCGACGCCCGTCCGCCGATCTTCACGGTCACCGAGTTGCCGGTCGCGTCCTTCATCTGGGAGGCGACGGTCCGCTTCCAGATGAGCTCGTACAGGCGGAACTGGTCGCCGGTCAGGCCCGTCTCGGCGGGGGTGCGGAAACGATCACCCGAAGGCCGGATCGCCTCGTGCGCCTCCTGCGCGTTCTTGACCTTGCCCGCGTAGACGCGCGGCTTCTCCGGCAGGTAGTCGGCCCCGTAGAGCTGGGTGACCTGGGCCCGCGCCGCCGACACCGCGGTGTCGGAGAGCGTGGTGGAGTCCGTACGCATGTAGGTGATGAAGCCGTTCTCGTACAGCTTCTGCGCCACCTGCATCGTCGCCTTCGCACCGAAGCCCAGCTTGCGCGAGGCCTCCTGCTGGAGCGTCGTCGTGCGGAAGGGGGCGTACGGGGAGCGGCGGTACGGCTTGGACTCGACCGAGCGGACGGCGAACGAGGTCTCGGCCAGCGCGGCGGCCAGCGCCCGGGCGTTCGCCTCGTCGAGGTGCAGCACCTCGCTCTTGAGCTGCCCGTTCGCGCCGAAGTCGCGGCCCTGGGCGACGCGCTTGCCGTCCACCGTGTTCAGGCGGGCGACCAGGGTCGACGGGTCGGAGGCGTCACCGGCGCGGCCGGTGCCGAAGGTGCCGGTCAGGTCCCAGTACTCGGCGGAGCGGAAGGCGATCCGCTCGCGCTCGCGCTCGACGACGAGGCGGGTGGCGACGGACTGGACGCGGCCGGCGGACAGCCGCGGCATGACCTTCTTCCAGAGGACCGGCGAGACCTCGTAGCCGTAGAGGCGGTCGAGGATGCGGCGGGTCTCCTGGGCGTCGACCATGCGCTGGTTGAGCTCGCGCGGGTTGGCGACGGCGTCGCGGATCGCGTCCTTGGTGATCTCGTGGAAGACCATCCGGTGGACGGGGACCTTGGGCTTGAGGACTTCCTGGAGGTGCCACGCGATGGCTTCGCCCTCGCGGTCCTCATCGGTGGCGAGGAAGAGTTCGTCGGACTCGGCGAGCAGGTCCTTGAGCTTCCTGACCTGCGCCTTCTTGTCCGCATTGACCACGTAGATCGGGGCGAAGTCGTGCTCGACGTCCACGCCGAGGCGGCGGACCTCGCCGGTGTACTTGTCGGGGACCTCGGCGGCCCCGTTCGGGAGGTCGCGGATGTGCCCGACGCTCGCCTCGACGACGTATCCCGGGCCGAGGTAGCCCTTGATCGTCTTCGCCTTGGCAGGGGACTCGACGATGACGAGTCGGCGGCCGCCCTTTGCGGTCTCGCTAGTCGGGGACAACTTGGCTCTTCTCTCCGGTCGGCACGGTCGGCACTCGGTCGCGGTACGACGACGCTGCGGAGTGTGACGGTACAACCCGCCCCCGTGTCAAACGGCACAAGCCCGCAACGGCCACTCGAACGGTAACCCGACAAGTGCCATTTCTGCCGCCCGGATGCCGCGCCGGGCCCCTCCCGGTCACCGGCCAGGGTGGCCCGGGGGCCGTCTGGCCCCGCACCCGCACCGGTCGCGACGTCGGGTTTCGCACCTGGGGCGGACCGCCGCCGGGGGCCGCTTCAGATGTGCTGGAGGCACCAGACGCCGAGGGCCAGCGAGCCCGCGCCGGCCAGTACGGCCAGCGGTACGGCCACGACGGGGCGCACGCCTTCAGCCACCGGCGCGCGATGCCAGGCGCGCGCCCCCGTCCAGACCAGCAGAGCGGTCCCGAACAGCAGGAACACGGCTGCCGCGAAGATCGCCGGACCGCGTTCCATGCCGTTCCCCTTTCCCCCGGGCCGCTCGGGGGACCCCCCGGATCCCCCGCTGAACGGGAGCCTGCCACCCGCGGGGATACGGCAGGCGAACCCCGGGTTACATCACGGCGCCGACCGCCGCCGGCTACTGGGCGGGGCCCTGCACGGGCTCCAGGAACCCCTGCTCGACCAGCATCCGGATCGCCTCCGGGGTCCGGTCCCGCAGGACGACCGGGTCCTCCTCCACCAGCTGCGCGATCGCGTCCAGGATCCGGCCCGCGCTGAGTGAGCCGTCACACACGCCGGCGAATCCGGCGCCGACGGTGTCCACCTTGGTGGCGCGGCGCATCCCCCGGTTCTGCCGGAGCACCACGTGCTCGGGGTCCTCCGCGCCCGGCGCGCCGACCTGCTCCTGCACGACCTCCGCGGTCAGCTGGAAGTACCCCGCCAGCAGGGCCGCGTCGTCGTGGTCGCGCAGGTAGTCCTGGCGGGCGAAGTGCGCGAGGACCGCTTCGCCGAGCGGCTGCTCCACCGAGTGCGGCCACTCCTCGACCACGATCGAGGGCTCGGCCGCGTCCGTACGGCGCAGGGTGATCCAGCCGAAGCCGACGGCCTTGGTCTTGCGGGCCTCGAACTCGTCGAGCCAGTCCTCGTACCTGGCCGCGTACTCGGCCGGATCCGTGCGGTGGTCGCCCGCGTCGCGCAGCCACAGCTCCGCGTACTGCGTCACGTCCTGCACGTCACGCTGCACGATCCAGGCGTCGCAGCCGCGCGGCACCCAGGAGCGGACCCGGTCGCGCCAGTCCTCCCCCTCCACGTGCTGCCAGTTCCCGAGGAACTGCGCGTACCCGCCGGGGTTGAGGTGGTCCCCCGCCTGCTGGACCAGGGTCCGGCACAGGTCGTCACCGCCCATGCCGCCGTCCCGGTACGTGAGCCGCGCGCCGGGCGAGATCACGAAGGGCGGGTTCGAGACGATCAGGTCGTACGTGGCGTCGCCCACCGGCTCGAACAGCGAGCCCGCGAGCAGTTCGGCCTCCGGCGCCCCGGAGAGGGCCAGCGTCAGACGGGTGAATTCCAGGGCGCGCGGGTTGACGTCGGTGGCCGTGACCCGGGTGGCGTGCTGGGCGGCGTGCAGCGCCTGGATGCCGGAGCCGGTACCGAGGTCGAGGGCCGAGCCGACGGCGATGGGCACGGTGATCCCGGCCAGGGTGGTGGAGGCGCCGCCGACGCCGAGCACGACGCCCTCCTCGCGGCTGCCGATCCCCCCGGCCCCGCCGACGGCGCAGCCGAGGTCGGAGACGATGAACCAGTCCTCGCCGTCGGGGCCGCCGTACGGGCGCACGTCGACGGTCGCGTGCACCTCGTCGCCCTCCCGGCGCAGCCAGCCGTCGGCGATGGCGCCCTCGACGGGCATCACGGCGGCGGCGTGCACGTACGGCTCCGGCTGCTGGAGCAGGAACAGCCGGATCAGGCTCGCGAGCCCCCCGTCGTTCGCTCCGCGGGTCGCGCGCAGGGCGGGGACCGTCTCGCTGCGGGCCAGCGCCGCGTAGGCGGGGGCGCCGAGCAGGTCGAGCAGTCCGTCGGCGGTGAACCCCGCGGCGAGGAACGCCTCGCGGAGCTCGGCGGCGTGGTCGGGCTTGGGAAGGCTGGTGGTACTCACCCGACCATTGTGGCCGCTGGGGTCGGCATTCCGTACGAGCCCCGGCGCTGCAGGACCCCGCGCCGGAACGCCGGAACCCGCGGGGCCCGAGCTCCCGGTCCCGGTGCGCCGGGCCCGGGCACGCCGCGGGCGGCCGGGATCCGATCGGATCCCGG
>NZ_GG657750.1:3647457-3654802 GCF_000158895.1 Streptomyces sp. C
CCGCGGTGGCCGTGGTGCCCGTGCCGCGCGGAGGCACGCGGCGTTCGGGGTGCGAAGCCCGGAGCTCGGGGCTCGGGGCTCGGGGCTCGGGGCTTGGGGCTCGGGGCTTGGGGCTCGGGGTCAGCTCTTCTCGAGCGTCGCGACCTTGCAGCCCTTCTGGCTGTAGATCACCTTGAGGCCGGTCGAGTTGAGCTTCTCCTTGGCGGCCGTCTCGTTGGCCGCGACCTCGGTGAGCCCGCCGGCGACGCCCTGGAGGCCCTCGGCGAACTTGCTCTGGTCCTTGGGGTCGAGCCCGTCGATCTTCGTCTTGAGATCGGTGTACCTCTTGGAGATCTCGCCGTAGCTCTTGACCACGGAATCCGCCGCGGCCTTGCCGTCCTTGACTGGCGGTTCACCGGCCGACGTCAGGGCGCCGCCCATGGACTTGTAGGCCTCGGAGAGGGTCTGGAAGGCCGCCGAGTCGGTCTTCTGGACCTCCTCGGGCTTGCTGCTCGTGGACGCGACCCGCTTCAGCTCGTCGTTGGTCGTCTTGATCTTGGTGAGCTCGGGCTCCCACTTGTCGCAGACCTTCTTGGCCCAGGCGTCGGCCTTCTTGTCGCCGTCGTCCCCGCCGCCGCAGCCGGACAGGACGAGCATCAGTACCGCACCGCCGGACACCGCGGCCGCAAGCTTCTTGTTCACCGGATTGGTCCCTTCGAAGGCTCTCGGCCGGAAGATACACGCCCGCCATCAGGGCACGCACAAAGGCGGACAGACGGCGCGTCAGTCCGCGCCGCCCGTCCGCCGTTCGGGCGCATCTTCGAGCCTTGCCGGCCCGCGGGGCCGCGGGAACCCGGCTCAGGGGCCCTGGAGCGTCAGGAGACCACCGCCGGATCGGCCGACTGGGCCACCCGCTCGGCACCGGCGCTGCCGCCGTCATCGCCGACGGCGATGCCGCGGCGCTTGGAGACGTACACCGCACCGACGATCACCGTGAGGGCGACCACCGCGACGACGGCCCGCACGGCCGCGCTGGTGTCCGGGCCGTAGCTGAACTGCACGACCGCGGGGGCGATCAGCAGGGCCACCAGGTTCATGACCTTCAGCAGCGGGTTGATGGCCGGGCCCGCGGTGTCCTTGAACGGGTCGCCGACGGTGTCGCCGATGACGACCGCGGCGTGGGCCTCACTGCCCTTGCCGCCGTGGTGGCCGTCCTCGACGAGCTTCTTCGCGTTGTCCCACGCGCCGCCGGAGTTGGCGAGGAAGACCGCCATCAGCGTGCCGGTGCCGATGGCGCCGGCCAGGAAGGAGCCGAGCGCGCCGACGCCGAGGGTGAAGCCGACGGCGATCGGGGTGAGCACGGCGAGCAGACCGGGCGTGGCGAGCTCGCGCAGCGCGTCCTTGGTGCAGATGTCGACGACGCGGCCGTACTCGGGCTTCTCGGAGTAGTCCATGATCCCGGGGTGCTCGCGGAACTGGCGGCGCACCTCGTAGACGACGGCGCCCGCGGAGCGGGAGACGGCGTTGATGGCCAGGCCCGAGAACAGGAACACCACGGCCGCGCCGAGGACGAGGCCGACGAGGTTGTTGGGCTGGGCGATGTCCAGGCTGAGGTTCATCTCCCCGGCCTTGGCCCCGACCTCCTTCACCGCGCCGGTGATGGCGTCGTTGTACGAGCCGAAGAGCGCGGCCGCGGCCAGCACGGCGGTGGCGATGGCGATGCCCTTGGTGATGGCCTTGGTGGTGTTGCCGACCGCGTCCAGGTCGGTGAGGACCTGGGCACCGGCGCCCTCGACGTCGCCGGACATCTCGGCGATGCCCTGGGCGTTGTCGGAGACGGGGCCGAAGGTGTCCATCGCGACGATGACGCCGACGGTGGTCAGCAGGCCGGTGCCGGCCAGGGCCACCGCGAAGAGCGCCAGCATGATCGACGTGCCGCCGAGCAGGAAGGCGCCGTAGACGCCCAGGCCGATCAGGAGCGCCGTGTAGACGGCGGACTCCAGGCCGACGGAGATGCCGGCGAGGATCACGGTGGCGGGGCCGGTCAGCGAGGACTTGCCGATGTCCCGGACGGGACGGCGGTTGGTCTCGGTGAAGTAGCCGGTCAGCTGCTGGATCAGGGCCGCGAGCACGATGCCGATGGCGACGGCGACCACGGCCAGGATGCGCGGGTCCCCGGTGTGGTTGGAGATGGCGGCGTCCTCGACGCCGACGAGCTCCTTGTAGGTGGCCGGCAGGTAGCTGTAGACGGCGACGGCGACGAGCGCGAGGGAGATCACGGCGGAGATGAAGAAGCCGCGGTTGATCGCGGTCATCCCGCTGCGGTCGGTGCGGCGCGGGGCGACCGCGAAGATGCCGATCATCGCGGTGATCACGCCGATGGCGGGCACGATCAGCGGGAAGGCGAGGCCGAGGTCGCCGAAGGCGGCCTTGCCGAGGATGAGCGCGGCCACGAGGGTGACGGCGTAGGACTCGAAGAGGTCGGCCGCCATCCCCGCGCAGTCGCCGACGTTGTCGCCCACATTGTCGGCGATGGTCGCGGCATTGCGCGGATCGTCCTCCGGAATGCCCTGCTCGACCTTGCCGACCAGGTCGGCGCCGACGTCGGCGGCCTTGGTGAAGATGCCGCCGCCCACGCGCATGAACATCGCGATCAGGGCGGCGCCCAGGCCGAAGCCCTCCAGGACCTTGGGGGCGTCGGCGGCATAGACCAGGACGACGCAGGACGCGCCGAGCAGGCCCAGTCCGACCGTGAACATGCCGACCACGCCACCGGTGCGGAAGGCGATCTTCATGGCCTTGTGGGCCACCTCGGTCAGGTCCTTGGCGGGTTCGCCTTCCGCGGGGGTGGCCTCGCGGGCGGCCGCGGCGACGCGGACGTTGGCGCGGACCGCGAGACGCATGCCGATGTAGCCGGTGACGGCCGAGAAGATGGCGCCGACGAGGAAGAAGGCGGAACGTCCCGCCCGCTGCGTCCAGTCGTCGGCGGGGAGCAGGAAGAGCAGGAAGAAGACCACCACGGCGAAGACGCCGAGGGTGCGCAACTGGCGGCCCAGGTAGGCGTTGGCGCCCTCCTGCACGGCCGCCGCGATGTTCTTCATGCTGTCGGTGCCCTCGTCGGCGGAGAGGACCTGGCGGACCAGGATCTGCGCGACGACGAGCGCGGCCAGCGCGACGCCCGCGATGACGAACACGATGACCCTGTTGTCATCGGTGAGTACTGCGGCTGCCAGATCATGGGCGTGATCCGGTGCGATAGGGGTGAAGAGCCCCGTCATTCGTCCTCCTTGACGTGATGAGCTCAAGATGTGGACGGATTGTAGGGAGCGCGACCTGATCAAAACAGTGCGCGTGAAACGGAATTGGCGCGCTCTTGCTCCTCAGCAATAGATCACGTCACTCCATTACCCCCGAAAGAGGTAATGGGGCAAAGGCATTGACGGTTGATCAGCGATCTAGAAGATTTCCCGGGAAAACGGAAAAGGCCCTGCTCAGCAGGGCCTTGGTAAAGATCCGAGGAAATTGCGAAGATCGGAAAATAGGGCTGGTCGGGCGCTACGGAAGATCGGTGGCGGCGGCGACGGGCCAGCTCATGCGGATCGTTCCGCCCGATTCACCACTGGTCACCGAGACGTCGTCGACCAGCCCGCTGATCACAGCGAGCCCCATCTCGTCCTCGTCGTCCGCGTCCGGGTCGAGAACGGCGGCGATGCCCGGCACCGACGCAGCGGAACCGCCCGCCGGCCCGGGCACCTCGTCGCCGACCTCGATGGAGAACGACTTCTCCTCCTCGGTCAGCACGACGCGCACGGGCGCGGTCAGGCCGTTGCTCCGGTGCAGTCCGACGGCACGCGAACAGGCCTCGCCCACGGCGAGGCGGACCTCGTCGAGGACGGCCTCCTCCACCCCCGCCCGGCGCGCCACGGCGGCCGCCACGAGGCGGGCCGTCCTGACGTGTTCGGGCTGGGCGCTGAAGCGCAGTTCAACGGTGGCCATGTGCGTCCCCCTCGGACTACGGGCGTGCGTTCACAGGGGCCCGGACCAACCGTGGCCCGGTACCCCCGCTCCTCGACGGCTCCTGGTGTCGGGAGCCGTACGTCAGTCGGTGGCCTGGACGGCGTCCTCCACCGAGGTGTGGATCGGGAACACCTTGGTCAGACCGGTGATCCGGAAGATCTTCAGGATGCGCTCCTGGTTGCAGACCAGACGCAGCGAGCCCTCGTGCGCGCGGACGCGCTTGAGGCCTCCCACGAGCACACCGAGGCCGGTGGAGTCGAGGAAGTCCACTCGCTCCATGTCGACGACCAGGTGGTAGCTGCCGTCGTTCACCAACTCCACCAACTGCTCGCGCAGCTTGGGCGCGGTATACACATCAATCTCGCCACCGACCTCTACGACCGTGCGGTCGCCGACAGTGCGAGTCGACAGGGACAGGTCCACGGATCCTCCAGCACCTTGCTATCGAGCGGCGCCCCCCAGGGGCCTCCCCATCCGAAGGTAGGGGAGGGGATCGGCTGCCGCGATGGCATTCAATCACTTACCGGCAGGCGCGCACGACGCCTTGGGACCATTGTCCCGCACGCCAGTGACACACTCGGTTCCAATGGCCAACACTCACCGCCCCGGTCCGCCCACGGCACCCGCCGATCCACGACCCGCTCCCGGCACGGTCCTGGACCGCCTGTCACGGGGGCCTTCCCGGGCTGCGCGCATCACCCATACGGAGCACTTGCCCCCTCGGGAGGGCCGTCATGCGGTCTGGCCCCATCGCATCCGAACGGATGTCGTAGCCGCGATCCGTGACGCGGGGATCGACCATCCGTGGGAACACCAGGCCGCGGCCGCCGAGCACGCCCTGGACGGCGAGTCCGTGGTCGTCGCCACCGGCACCGCCTCCGGGAAGTCCCTGGCCTACCTGGCCCCCGTGCTGTCCGCCCTCGCGGACGGCGCCGAGGCGCCGAACGGGCGGGGCGCGACCGCCCTCTACCTGGCTCCGACCAAGGCTCTGGCCGCCGACCAGCGGCGGGCCGTCCGGGAGCTGGCCGCACCCCTGGGCAACGCCGTGCGCCCGGCCGTGTACGACGGGGACACGCCCGTCGAGGAACGCGAGTGGGTGCGCCAGTACGCCAACTACGTGCTGACCAACCCCGACATGCTGCACCGGGGGATCCTGCCCTCCCACCCCCGCTGGTCCTCCTTCCTGAAGGCCCTGCGCTACGTCGTCATCGACGAGTGCCACACCTACCGCGGAGTGTTCGGCTCCCACGTCGCCCAGGTCCTGCGGCGGCTGCGCCGGCTGTGCGCCCGCTACGGCTCCGAGCCGGTCTTCCTGCTGGCCTCCGCCACCGCCAGCGACCCCGCGGCCGCCGCGTCCCGGCTGACCGGCGTGCCGGTCACCGAGATCACCGACGACGCCTCCCCGCGCGGCGAGGTCGTCTTCGCCCTGTGGGAGCCGCCGCTGACCGAGCTCAGGGGCGAGAAGGGCGCCCCGGTGCGCCGGACCGCGACCGCCGAGACCGCCGACCTGCTGACCGACCTGGTCGTCCAGGGCGTGCGGACCGTGGCCTTCGTCCGCTCCCGGCGCGGAGCGGAGCTGATCGCGGTGATCGCCCAGGAGCGGCTCGCGGCGGTGGACCGGTCCCTGCCCGGGCGGGTCGCCGCCTACCGCGGCGGCTACCTGCCCGAGGAGCGCCGGGCCCTGGAGCGGGCCCTGCACTCCGGGCAACTGCTGGGACTGGCCGCGACCACCGCCCTGGAGCTGGGTGTCGACGTGTCCGGCCTGGACGCCGTGCTGATCACCGGCTACCCGGGTACCCGGGCCTCGCTCTGGCAGCAGGCCGGGCGCGCCGGACGCTCGGGGCAGGGCGCCCTGGCCGTACTGGTCGCCCGGGACGACCCGCTGGACACCTACCTGGTCCACCACCCCGAGGCACTGTTCCGCCAACCGGTGGAAGCCACCGTGCTGGACCCCGACAACCCGTACGTCCTGGCCCCGCACCTGTGCGCGGCCGCCGCCGAACTGCCCCTGACCGAGGCCGACCTGGACCTCTTCGGCCCCGCCGCGCGCGGCCTCATGCCCCAGCTGGAGGCGGCGAAGCTGCTCCGGCGCCGGGCCACGGCCTGGCACTGGACCCGCCGGGAGCGGGCCTCGGACCTGACCGACATCCGCGGCGGCGGGGGCCGCCCGGTGCAGATCGTGGAGGCCTCCACCGGCCGGCTGCTGGGCACCGTCGACGAGGCCGCCTCGCACACCGCCGTCCACGACGGCGCCGTCCACCTCCACCAGGGCCGCACCTACCTGGTGAAACACCTGGACCTGGAGGACTCCGCCGCCCTGGTCGAGGAGGCGAACCCGCCCTTCTCCACCACCGCCCGCGACACCACCTCCATCTCCATCCTGGAGACCGAGACCGAGATCCCCTGGGGCCCGGCCCGGCTCTGCTTCGGCTCCGTCGAGGTCACCAACCAGGTCGTCTCCTACCTGCGCCGCAAGCTGATCACCGGCGAGGTGCTCGGCGAGGCCAAGCTCGACCTGCCGCCGCGGACCCTGCGCACCCGGGCCGTGTGGTGGACGGTGACCGAGGACCAGCTGGACGAGGCCCGGATCGCCCCGGAGATCCTCGGCGGCGCCCTGCACGCCGCCGAGCACGCCTCCATCGGCCTGCTCCCGCTGTTCGCCACCTGCGACCGCTGGGACATCGGCGGGGTCTCCGTCCCGCTGCATCCGGACACCCTGCTGCCCACGGTCTTCGTGTACGACGGCCACCCGGGCGGCGCCGGATTCGCCGAACGGGGCTTCCGGACGGCCAGGGCCTGGCTGACCGCCACCCGGGACGCCATTGCCGCCTGCGAGTGCGAGGCGGGCTGCCCCTCCTGCATCCAGTCCCCCAAGTGCGGCAACGGCAACGACCCCCTCCACAAGCGCGGCGCCGTACGCCTCCTCACCCGCCTCCTCTCCACAGCCCCCTGACCCCCACCGACCCCACCCCGGCAGACTCCCCAGGGGACCCCCGCGGCGCGGGACCGCCAGGCCCGCCGGCAGCGGTTCCGGGAGCGGCAGGTCCCTGAGCGGCGGCCCCGGTGGTGACAGGCACCGGAGCGGCAGGACCGGCGGTAGGGGGTGCGGGAGCGCCAGGTCCCTGAGCGGCGCCCCCGCCGGTGACGGCCGCCTGCGGCCCCGCGCGAGCGGCGGCCCCGGAAGTGAAGGGCCCCGCCCGGACGCCGGCCCGTACCTCGACGACCTCACCGCCGACCTCGCAGGCGGCCACCACCGCCCCCTGGGCCCCCGCCACCCGCCGGGCCGCCGCACAGGCCCGCTCGGGCCCGTGCGCCCAGCTCGCGGCCGCGGCCAGGGCCGCCAGGTCGG
>NZ_GG657750.1:3656004-3677206 GCF_000158895.1 Streptomyces sp. C
CGCGAACGGCAACTGCGCCTCCGCCTCCCGCGGGTCCGGCCCGCCGGACGGCCGGGCCCGCGCGAGCAGCCGCCGCGCCGCGAACGCCGCCCCGCACCCGACGAGGAGCCCCGGCACCCCGCCGACCAGCACCCAGCCCGCCAGCAGCGCCCCGGCCGGCCCCGCCCAGGACAGCCCCGCTGCCCGGATCCCCGGCCCCCACCGCGGGCCCCGCCGCACCGGCCCGGCCCGGAAGAGCACCGCGGTCCTGCGCCGGACCGCCCGCCGCCCCAGCCGTGCCGCCGCCGCCGAGGCCGGCCACCACACCACCGCCGCCGCGCACAACGCCATCCCCAGCCTGTGGACCGCGGAGCCGTCCATCACCGCTCCCCCGCCCGCACGATGCGCCGGCACCACAGCAGCCCCAGCGTCTCCAGCAGCCCGCCCGCGAGCAGGCAGCCCCACCCCACCGGGGAGTGCAGCAGCACCCGCAGCGGGTCCGCGCCCAGCGCGGTGCCCATCAGCAGGCCCACCAGCGGCAGCAGCGCGAGCACCACCGTCGTGGACCTGGCCCCCGCCAGCTGGGCCCGCAGCGACTCCTCCCGGTCCCGCTCGGCCCGCAACGCCCCTTCCAGCCGGTCGAGTCCGGCCGCGAGGCCCGCACCCCCGTCCACCGAGACCCGCCAGCAGGCGGCCATCCCGGCCAGTCCCCGCGCACCCGGCTCCCGAGCCGCCTGGTGCAGGGCCCCGGCCACGTCCCCGCCGAACGCGGCGGCGGCCAGTACCCCCGTCTCCGCCGCCCCCGGACCGCCGGGACCGGCCGCCGTACGCCGTATCGCCACGGTCAGCGCCCTGCCCGGCTGGGCGCCGGCCCGCAGCTCCCCCACGACGGCCCCGCACAGCTCCACGACCCCCGCCGCGCGGGCGGCGCGCGCCCGCTCCCGCTCCCTGGCCCGCAGCCAGCGCCGCAGCAGCGGCACCGAGGCCGCGCCGAGCAGCAGCGGAATCACCGATCCGCCCGCCGCGGCGACCAGCACCCCGGCCGTCAGACCGGCCCACTCCCGCCACCGGGCGGCCCGTACGCGCAGCGCGGCCGCCAGCCGCTGCCCGGGCGCCGGACCGCCCGGAACCAGCGGCCCGCCCCCGGCCAGGACCAGCCGGGCCCGCCGGGGCCGCCGCTCACCCCCGGCCAGCCCCCAGGCCGCCGCCCCGGCGCAGAGCACCCCGGCGAACACCGGCACCGACCCGAGCGCCCCGGCGTTCACCGCGCACCCCCCAGCAGCGGGGCGAGCCGCGTCCAGCCGGCCTCCCGCACGAAGCCGCGCGGCCCCCACCGCAGCGCGGGCACGGTCACGACCAGCCCGGCCGGGTCCCGCTCCAGCACGTGCACCTCGGCCACACGCCGCCTCCCGGACCGGTCCCGGACCAGGTGGACCACCAGGGTCAGCGCGGCCGCCAGCTGGCTGTGCAGGGCGGCCCGGTCGAGCCCGGCGGCAGTCCCGAGGGCCTCCAGCCGGGCGGGCACGTGCGCCGCGGCATTGGCGTGCACCGTCCCGCAGCCCCCTTCGTGCCCGGTGTTCAGGGCGGCGAGGAGGTCGGCCACCTCCGCGCCCCGCACCTCGCCGACCACCAGCCGGTCGGGCCGCATCCGCAGGGCCTGGCGGACCAGGTCGGCGAGGGTGACCAGCCCGGCCCCCTCCTGGTTCGCGGGCCGGGTCTCCAGCCTCACCACATGGGGGTGGTCGGGGCGCAGCTCGGCGGAGTCCTCGGCGAGCACGATCCGCTCGCCCGGCCCGACCAGTCCGAGCAGGGCGCTGAGCAGGGTGGTCTTGCCCGTACCGGTCCCGCCGGAGACGAGGAACGACAGCCGGGCCTCGACCATCGCCCGCAGCAGCCGCTGTCCGCCGGGCGGCAGTGTCCCGGCGGCGACGAGCTCGTCCAGCGTGAACGCTTTGGGCCGCACCACGCGTAGCGACAGGCACGCCGATCCGACGGCCACGGGAGGCAGGACGGCGTGCAGCCGGGTGCCGTCGGGCAGCCGGGCGTCGACCCAGGGCCGGGCGTCGTCGAGCCGCCTCCCCGCGACGGCGGCGAGCCGCTGGGCCAGCCTGCGCACGGCTTCGGCGTCGGCGAAGGCCACCGGGGTCAGCTCCAGCCCGCCGCCCCGGTCCACCCACACCCGGTCGGGGGCGGCGACCAGCACGTCGGTGACGGCGGGGTCGGCGAGCAGCGGCTCCAGTGGGCCCGCGCCCACCAGCTCGGACCGCAACTCGGCGGCCACGCCCAGCACTTCCGCGTCCCCGAGGAGCCGCCCCTGGGCCCGCAGGGCCGCCGCGACCCGGGCGGGCGTGGGCTCGGCCCCGCTCTCGGCGAGGTGCTGGCGCACCGCGTCCAGCAGCACGGCGCTCATGCCGGCACCCCCTGGGCGGAGCCGAGCGCCCGCCGCCAGAAGCCGTCGCAGAAGCGGGCCAGCGTGCCCCGCGCACCCGGCGGTTCCCCCTCGGCGACCCTCCCCGGAAGTCCCACCTCGACCGGCACCTCCCCGGCGAGCGGGACCCCCAGCAGCCCCGCCACGGCTTCGGCGTCGAGCCCCTCGGGACAGCGGCCCCGCACGACGACGCGGACGTCCCGGGCCGCCATGCGCACCCCGGCGGCGACCCGCCCCGCCGCGGCCACCGACCGCAGCTCGCCCGGCACCACCAGCAGCACGAGGTCCAGCTGGGCCAGCACCTCCGCGACGGCCTCGTCCACCCGGCGGGGGAGGTCGACCACCACGACCCCGCCCCGCCTGCGGGCGGCGGCCACGACCGACCGCATCGCGGCGGGCGGCACGACCACCCGCTCCCCGCGGTCCCAGCTGAGCACCCGCAGCGCGTGCAGCTCGGGGAGGGACTCCTCCAGGGCCCCGGCGCCGACGCGGCCGCGTGAGGCGGCGAAGTCGGGCCACCGCAGCCCCTCGGCGCTCTCTCCGCCGAGCAGCACGTCCATGCCCCCGCCGAGCGGGTCGGCGTCGATGAGGATGGTGCGCTCGCCGCCCTTGGCCGCCCGGAGGGCGAGCGCGCAGGCGAGGGTGGAGGCCCCGGCCCCGCCGCTGCCGCCGATCACGCCGACGGCCAGGGCGGGCCGGCCGGCGCCTTCCGCCACATCGGCGATGCGGTCGACGAGCATGCTCTCGGCGTCGGGCAGGCGCAGGACCTCCTGGGCGCCGATCTCCACCGCCCGCTGCCACACGGAGGGGTCGTCGAGGTCCCGGCCGACGAGGAGCACCCCGTCCCGGCGCGGCGCCCCGCGCACCCGGCGGGCGGCGTCGTCCCCGACCAGCACCAGGGGCGCGGAGTCCCATCCCGCGGCCCCCGCCCCGTCCGCGGTCCGCTCCGGCACCCCGTGGTGCACGTGCGGCTCGGCACCCGCGGCGGCGCACAGCCGCAGCAGGTCGTCGAGGAGCAGAGGGTCCTCGGTGATGATCAGCGGCCGTCCGCCACCGGGCACGGCGCCCCCGGCGCGGCCGCGGTTCCCTCCCCCGCCCGCCACCACGGGTGCCTGCGCTTCACACGACTTCGATCCAGCCACGATCTCCGCCCCCTTCTCACTGCAAATCCACGAGCCGCGGACTTCGCGGCTGGAATCACGGTGGAGGGATCCGGAAAAAGAAGTGGATCTTGCTCGAAAACTGTGGACAAGAAGGCGCCTGTGAATAACTCCGCCACACCATCAGGTGAGTTCCGCAGCGCTGCGGAACCACTACGCAGCGTCACGAGTCTGGAGGGGTGCAGGCCTGCGTCAGGCGGGCCCATCGATGAGGGAGGGCCGTGATGATGGTCGCCGCGGACCGGATGGAGAGGACGCGAACCGCGTCCGGACATGCGACGACCCCCGCCGGGGGGGAGAGCGGGGGTCGTCCCCACGGTCCGACTCGGGGGGGGAGGAGCCAGACCGGGTTAGCACGGTCGCGAACGATCCGTGACTTCCATGGTGTACCCGAGAGCCCTCTCAGGCAAACCCACGCGCCACACCTTACGCCGAATGGTGGGCGCATATGCTCGGCTCGTGGAAAATCAGCCCTTGCCGCACTCGTTGCCTCGGACCGCCGCCTTCTTCGACCTGGACAAGACGGTCATTGCGAAGTCGAGCGCTCTGACGTTCAGCAAGTCCTTCTACCGGGGCGGCCTGATCAACCGCCGCGCCGTGCTGCGGACCGCCTACACCCAGTTCATCTTCCTGGCCGGCGGCGCCGACCACGACCAGATGGAGCGGATGCGGGAGTACCTGTCCGCCCTCTGCAAGGGGTGGAACGTCCAGCAGGTCCGGGAGATCGTCGCCGAAGCCCTGCACGACCTGATCGACCCGATCATCTACGACGAGGCCGCGTCCCTCATCGAGGCCCACCACACGGCCGGCCGCGACGTGGTGATCGTCTCCAGCTCCGGCGCCGAAGTCGTCGAGCCGATCGGCGAGATGCTCGGAGCGGACCGGATCGTCGCCACCCGCATGGTGGTCGGCGAGGACGGCTGCTTCACCGGGGAGATCGAGTACTACGCCTACGGCCCCACTAAGGCGGAGGCGATCCGGGAGCTCGCCGAGTCCGAGGGGTACGACCTCGCGCGGTGCTACGCGTACAGCGACTCGATCACCGACGTTCCGATGCTGGAGGCCGTGGGGCACCCGCACGCCGTCAATCCCGACCGCGCGCTGCGGCGCGAGGCCGTCGCGCGGGAGTGGCCGGTCCTGGTGTTCAACCGGCCGGTGCGGCTCAAGCAGCGACTGCCCGGGCTGTCGATGCCGGCGCGGCCCGCCCTCGTCGCGGCGGCGGCCGTCGGCGCGGCTGCCGCCACTGCCGGCCTCGTCTGGTACGCGAGCCGCCGGCGCGCGGGGACCTCCGCCGCCTCGGCCTGACCGGACCCTCCCGACCTGGGGCGATACAGACTGCCCGGTTCGCCCCGGGTCGCCCCGGAAAGTAAAGGAATCGGGCCAGGGGTTTCGCTCGGCACCGAAGCGGAGTACAAAGGAGTCACGGCCCGCGAGACCAAAGAACATCCGAGAGGATCATCTTTAAAACGCAGTAAGGCCCACGGACCGAAGCATGAACGCCGAGCACCCACGCGACGTCGACCCGTCGATTACGGGCCAGCCGCACCAGGCCAAGGGCAAAGTTCCCGGCCTGATGGGCAACCATCGAGGACGCTTGGTAACTGGGCGCGAATGCCAGCGGCGACACCAGAGCAAGACGGTGTCGCCGCAACCCTGTGCCCGGCCGAACGGCGCGCGCCCCGCGCCCGGCCGAGCCCACACGCCCGGCCGGGCCCACACGCCCGACCGGAGCGGCCTCAGGCCGCGCCGCGCTGGAGCGCCTCGCAGACCGCGGTCGACTCACGGACGCCGAGCTCGATCGCGCGGCCGCAGTGTCCGATCCACTCCGCCATCCCCTCCGCGGTCCCGGAGACGTACCCCTCGAAGGCCTTCAGGTAGGCCTCCGTCCCCTGCTCCGCGTGGCCGACCTCCGCCGGGCAGATCGCCTTCGGGTCCAGCCCGCTGTTGATCAGTACGATCCGCTCGGCCGCCCGCGCCACCAGCCCGTTGTACGAGGCGAAGGGCCGCAGGGCCAGCAGTTCCCCGTGCACCACCGCGGCCGTCACCAGCGCCGGAGCCGACCCGCCCGCGATGACCAGCCGGGACAGCCCGTCCAGCCGCCCCGCGACCTCCTCGGCGCCGGGGAGCGGCAGGTCCACCAGGGGCTCGTGCACCGGCTCGCCCGCCAGCCGCGGCCGGCCGACCACGTCGGCGGCCCCGTCGGCCGCCGGGGCCGCCACCCCGCACGCCACCAGGTGCAGGCGCGCCAGCACCCGCATCGGCGACTGGCGCCAGATGCTCAGCAGCTGCCCGGCCTCCGCCGTCAGCCGCAGCGCGGCGCCCACCGTGCGGGCCTCGTCCTCCGCCCCGAAGTCGGTCCGGCGGCGCACCTCCTCCAGGGCCCAGTCGGCACCGGACAGCGCCGCGCTGGCCCGGGCGCCGCGCAGGGCGGCCTCCGAGGTGATCTCGGTGCTGCGCCGGCGCATCACCCGGTGCCCGTAGACGCGGTCCACGGCCTTGCGTACGGAATCCACGGACTCCGCGACCCCCGGCAGGGATCCGAGGGCCGCCAGCGGGTCAGAAGCGCTACTCATAAGTAGGGAGCCTACGCACTGCGCACCCGTAGCACCGACCCCTCCTTGGAGTGGTCTTCTTCACTCACCTTGACCACCCCGCGCTACCGAGCCACTACCCTTGGTGAACATGAAGATCGCTTTCGTGGGAAAGGGCGGCAGCGGCAAGACGACGCTGTCCTCCCTCTTCATCCGCCACCTCGCAGCCAATGAAGCACCCGTCGTCGCGGTGGACGCCGACATCAACCAGCACCTCGGGGCCGCCCTCGGACTCACCGACGACGAAGCCGCCGCGCTGCCCGCCCTGGGCGCGCACCTGCCCCTGATCAAGGAGTACCTGCGCGGTTCCAACCCGCGCATCGCCTCGGCCGACAGCATGATCAAGACCACGCCGCCCGGCGCCGGCTCGCGCCTGCTGCGCATCACCGAGGACAACCCGGTCTACGAGGCCTGCGCGCGCACGCTGCCGCTCGACGACGGGGACTCCGTACGGCTGATGGCGACGGGCCCCTTCACCGAGTCCGACCTGGGCGTGGCCTGCTACCACTCGAAGGTCGGGGCGGTCGAGCTCTGCCTCAACCACCTGGTCGACGGCCCGGACGAGTACGTGGTCGTCGACATGACGGCCGGGTCCGACTCCTTCGCCTCCGGCATGTTCACCCGCTTCGACGTGACCTTCCTCGTCGCCGAGCCGACCCGCAAGGGCGTCTCGGTCTACCGCCAGTACAAGGAGTACGCCCGGGACTTCGGGGTGGTGCTCAAGGTGGTCGGCAACAAGGTGCAGGGACCGGAGGACATCGAGTTCCTCCAGGACGAGGTGGGCGAGGACCTGCTCGTCACCTTCGGGCACTCCGACTGGGTCCGCGCGATGGAGCGGGGCCGCCCGGCCGCGTTCGAACTGCTGGAGGCCAGCAACCGGCTCGCCCTCCAGGCGCTCCAGGACGCGGCGGAGGACTCCTACGCGCACCGCGACTGGAGCAGGTACACCGAGCAGATGGTGCACTTCCACCTGCGCAACGCCGAGAGCTGGGGGAACGCCAAGACCGGGGTCGACCTGGCGGAACAGGTCGACCCCGCCTTCGTCCTCCACGAGGCCCTGGTCAGCCCTCGTCCTGCTCCGCTGCCCGCTCCTCAGCCTGCTTGACCTTGTCCGCCCCCGGCGGGGCGGCCGGAGGTGCCGGCGGCCCCGCGGTGAGGAACTTCGTCCAGCCCTCCTTGGGCGCCTCGCCGACGTCGAGGGTGCGCATCCACTCCAGCGTCTTCGGGTTCTGCGCGTCCAGCCAGTCGGCCAGTTCGCGGAAGGGCACGCACCGCACCTCCGGCTTGGTGCACATGTCCTTGATGGACTCCTCGACGGCCCGCATGTAGGTGCCGCCGTTCCACGACTCGAAGTGGTTGCCGATGATCAGCGGTGCGCGGTTGCCCTGGTAGGCCCGGTCGAAGGCCTGCCGCAGGCCGTCGCGCATCTGGTCGCCCCAGTACTGGTGCTGTGCGGGGTCGCCCTGCGTGGTCGTACCGGACTGGTTGACCATGTAGTTGTAGTCCATGCTCAGCGTGTCGAAGGCGCGCCCGGGCATGGGCACCAGCTGGAGCGGCAGGTCCCAGAGCCCGTCCGTCTTCTTGGGCCAGATCTGCTTGCTGATGCCGCTGGAGTCGTAGCGGAACCCCATGTCCTTGGCCGCCAGCATGAAGTTCTTCTGGCCTTCGAGGCAGGGGGTGCGGGCTCCGATCAGCTCCTTGTCGTAGTCGAAGGGGAGCGGGGCCATGTTCTTCAGGCCCGCGTTCGTCTTCCAGTTCTTGACGAACGACTTGGCCTGGTTGATCTCGCTCTTCCACTCCGCCACCGACCAGGTGCCGACGCCTCCGTCGGGGCCGCAGAAGTGGCCGTTGAAGTGGGTGCCGATCTCGTTGCCCTCCAGCCAGGCGGCGCGGACCTGGGTGGCGGTGTCCTTGATGCCCTGGAGGTCGCCGAAGCCGATGTCGGACAGGCCCGGGGAGTGCTGCGGCGCGGTGTAGAGGGAACGCTTCTCCTCCGGCAGCAGGTACACCCCGCTGAGGAAGTACGTCATCCGGGCGTTGTACTGCTTGCCCACCTCGCGGAAGTGCGAGAAGAGCTTCTGGCTGTCCTCGCCCGCGCCGTCCCAGGAGAACACCACGAACTGCGGGGGCTTCTCACCGGGTTTCAGCTTCTTCGGCACCTGCACGTTCGACTGCGAGCCGGTGTAGGCCGTCGAGCCGTCGCCGATGAGGCGGTTGAGGCTGCCGGGAGCGTCCGGGGCGGCGGGACCCTTCTTCGCACTCTGGCCACCGGGCGCTCCGGGTTTCGCCGGCCCGGAACCGCTGCACCCGGCGGCGCACAGGACCAGGGCCGTGGCGACCAGGCCGCCGGCGATCTTCTTCGTGGCGGCGATCATCCGCACACCTCTCCCTCGCAGTTCCATCGCGGGACCTTTCGCGATGGAACGTCCCACGCGGTCGTGTTTTAGGAAGGTGTGACAAGCCAGACAAAATACTTATTCACCCTTGAGTGCTAATTCCTAGGCCATTTGCTCCCATTACCCACCACGACTCTTTACTCTCCATTACCATTCATTTACCGAGTGTTGAGACTCCCGCCGCTTCATCCCTCCTCAGAGGAGACGGGAACCCATGACAGCCACCACCCCAGCCACCACCCCGGAACCGACCCCGGCCTCGTCCCGAGCCTCGTCCCCGGCACCGGCCGGCCCCCAGAAGCGAAGTCCGCTCAAGGACCTCCCCGCGGACCTGTCCGCCTCCGCCGCCGTCTTCCTGATCGCCCTGCCGCTCTCCCTCGGCATCGCGCTCGCCACCGGAGCCCCGCTCCAGGCGGGGCTGGTGGCCGCGGCCGTGGGCGGGATCGTGGCCGGCCGGTTCGGCGGAGCCCCCCTCCAGGTGAGCGGTCCGGCCGCCGGACTCACCGTGGTCACCGCCGAGTTGATCCAGCGGTACGGCTGGCGCACCACCTGCGCCATCACCGTGCTCGCCGGCGTCTGCCAGCTCGGGCTCGCCCTCCTGCGGACCGCCCGGTCGGCGCTCATGGTGAGCCCGGCGATCGTGCACGGGATGCTCGCCGGCATCGGCGTGACCATCGCCCTGGCCCAGCTGCACATCGTGCTCGGCGGCAGTCCGCAGAGTTCCGCCGTGGCCAACGTCCTCGGGCTGCCCGCACAGTTGGCCGACCCCCATCCGGCGGCCCTCGGAGTGAGCGCGCTGACGCTGTGCGTCCTGCTGGGCTGGAGCAGGCTGCCCGGGCGGGCCGGCCGCGCCCTGCGCAAGGTGCCCGCCGCGCTCGCGGCCGTCGCCACCGCCACCGCCTTCGCGGCCCTGGCCGGGCTCACCCTCCCCCGGGTGGACCTGCCGTCCTGGCGCAGCCACGCGCTGCCCGAGATGCCCGAGGGGCCGGTGCTCGGCCTGATCGCCGCCGTCCTGACCATCACGCTGGTCGGCAGCGTGGAGTCCCTGCTGTCCTCGGTCGCCACCGACAAGCTGATCGCCGCCGAGCGCGGTACGGACAACCGCCCGCCCCGCGCCGACCTCGACCGCGAACTCCGCGGCCAGGGCGCGGCGAACATCGTCTCCGGGATGCTGGGCGGACTGCCCATCACGGGTGTGGCCGTGCGCAGCGTGGCCAATGTGAAGTCGGGTGCCGTCAGTCGGAAATCAGCCATGTTCCACGGGCTGTGGGTGGTGCTCGCGGCCGGGCTGCTCGTGCCCGTCCTCGACCTCATCCCGCTCGCGGCCCTGGCCGCCCTGGTCATGGCCGTCGGCGTGCAGATGGTCAGCATCACGCACCTGCGCACGGTCAGCCGGCACGGGGAGGTGCTGGTCTACGCGACGACCATCGTCGCGGTGGTGCTGGGCGGAGTACTGGAGGGCGTGGCCGTCGGAATCGCGGTCGCCGTCGCGCTGGCCCTGCGCCGGCTGGCCCGGACGCGGATCACGCTGACCGAGCTGGACGGAGTGCACCAGGTCTGCGCCAGCGGCCAGTTGACCTTCCTGGCCGTCCCCCGGCTGAGCCGGGTGCTGAGCCAGGTGCCTCACGGCGGACACGTGGTGGTCGAGCTGGACGGCTCGTTCATGGACCACGCCGCCTACGAGGCCCTGCAGGACTGGCAGAACTCGCATCTGGCGCACGGCGGTTCGCTGGAGCTCACCGGCCGCGGCGGGCGGGCCCTCGCGGGCACCGGCCCGGGCGCGGACACGGAAGCCGACGCGGACGCGGGCCGGGCCACGGCCCTGGACGCCGACTTCGGATCGGACGCGCCCGCACGCACCGCAGGGGACCCCGACGCGGATCCGGGCCCGGTCTCCGGCCCGGCCGCCGGCCCCGGCGCCTCCCCCGCCGGGCACGGCCGGACCGGCTCCAAGTCCGGTACGGGCGGCGGCCACCACCGGACCGACTCCGGGCGCGGGGCGCACCACTGCTGCCGGCCCTGGACGCCCTGGCAGAACCACTGCGACCACCGCGCGGCGCACGCCCCCGCCGACGCGGCGGGCCCCGGCGGCACGGTCGCGCGTACGATCCCCAGCGCGTCCGGAGCCCCGGCCGCCGAGACGGCGCCCCGCCGGCGCGGAGCCGGCCAACTGGCCAGCGGGATCAGCGCCTTCCAGCGGGACACCGCCCCGCACGTCCGGGACGAGCTGGCCCGGCTGGCCCGCGAGGGGCAGCGGCCTTCGCAGCTCTTCCTGACCTGCGCGGACTCCCGCCTGGTCACCAGCATGATCACGGCGAGCGGTCCGGGTGACCTCTTCACCGTCCGCAACGTGGGCAACCTCGTCCCGCTGCCCGGTGCCGAGGCCACCGACGACTCGGTCGCCGCGGCCATCGAGTACGCCGTGGACGTGCTCAAGGTCGCCAGCATCACGGTGTGCGGACACTCGGGGTGCGGGGCCATGCAGGCCCTGCTGAACTCCCACCCGGAAGCGCCGGCGACCCCGCTGACCCGCTGGCTGCGGCACGGCCTGCCCAGCCTGAAGCGGATGGGCAGCCGGCACCACGCCTGGGCCCGGATCTCCGGGCGGCTCCCGGCGGACGCCGTGGAACAGCTCTGCCTGACCAACGTGGTGCAGCAGCTGGAGCACCTGCGGGCCCACGAATCGGTGGCCCGAAGGCTCGCCGAGGGCACGCTGGAGCTGCACGGGATGTACTTCCACGTGGGTGAGGCGCAGGCCTATCTGCTGTCCGAGGGAGAGGACTTCTTCGACTGTCGGGTTTTCGACAGCGTCGGCCAGAGTGTGTGATCCACGTCCGGCTTGAACCGATAGCCTCCCGTATCCGTGCAAGCTGTTGGCCCCTTCCCGCACCCTGCAGCGGGAAGGGGCCATTCGTACGCCGTGGACGTGCTCCCGGACCTGCGCCGCGACCCTCCCGGTCGTGATATAGGTCTAAACCAATTTTCGGCTACCCCTTGTCACCTGGGCATCCGACTGATGAGCTATGCCCGGAGACACAGCTATGCCCGGGGACAACGGAAACTCTGGGAAAGGGAGATGTCGTGAGCACTGACAGCCTGGCCAACCTGCTCAAGGAAGAGCGGCGGTTCGCACCGCCCGCCGATCTGGCCGCCGCCGCCAACGTGACCGAGGCGGCGTACGCACAGGCCGACGCGGACCGGCTGGGCTTCT
This sequence comes from Streptomyces sp. C, assembly GCF_000158895.1. NCBI lineage: Bacteria > Bacillati > Actinomycetota > Actinomycetes > Kitasatosporales > Streptomycetaceae > Streptomyces > Streptomyces sp. C. Next base: position 3,667,770 of record NZ_GG657750.1, read on the forward strand.
GGGCCGAGCAGGCACGCCGGCTGAGCTGGGACACCGAGCCCACCCAGACGCTCGACTGGAGCAACCCGCCCTTCGCCAAGTGGTTCGCCGACGGCAAGCTCAACGTCGCGTACAACTGCGTGGACCGGCACGTGGAGGCCGGCAACGGCGACCGCGTCGCCCTCCACTTCGAGGGCGAGCCCGGCGACAGCCGCTCGATCACCTACGCCCAGCTCAAGGACGAGGTGTCCCAGGCCGCCAACGCCCTCACCGAGCTCGGTGTCCGGGCGGGCGACCGGGTCGCCGTCTACCTGCCGATGATCCCCGAGGCGGTCGTCGCGATGCTCGCGTGCGCCCGCGTCGGCGCCGCGCACTCGGTGGTCTTCGGCGGCTTCTCCGCCGACGCCGTCGCCTCCCGCATCCAGGACGCCGACGCCAAGCTGGTGATCACCGCCGACGGCGGCTACCGCCGCGGCAAGCCCAGCGCCCTCAAGCCGGCCATCGACGAGGCCGTCACCAAGTGCCCGCAGGTCGAGCACGTCCTCGTCGTGCGCCGCACCGGCCAGGACACCGCCTTCACCGAGGGCCGCGACGTCTGGTGGCACGACCTGGTCGGCCGCCAGTCCACGGAGCACACCCCGCAGGCCTTCGACGCCGAGCACCCGCTGTTCATCCTCTACACCTCGGGCACCACGGGTAAGCCGAAGGGCATCCTGCACACCTCGGGCGGCTACCTCACCCAGGCCTCGTACACCCACCACGCCGTCTTCGACCTCAAGCCGGAGACCGACGTCTACTGGTGCACCGCCGACATCGGCTGGGTGACCGGGCACTCGTACATCGTCTACGGCCCGCTCGCCAACGGCGCCACCCAGGTCATGTACGAGGGCACGCCGGACACCCCGCACCAGGGCCGGTTCTGGGAGGTCGTGCAGAAGTACGGCGTCACCATCCTCTACACCGCTCCCACGGCGATCCGTACGTTCATGAAGTGGGGCGACGACATCCCCGCGAAGTTCGACCTGTCGAGCCTGCGCGTACTGGGCTCGGTCGGCGAGCCGATCAACCCCGAGGCCTGGATCTGGTACCGCAAGCACATCGGCGGCGACCGCTGCCCGATCGTGGACACGTGGTGGCAGACCGAGACCGGCGCCATGATGATCTCCCCGCTGCCGGGCGTCACCGCGACCAAGCCCGGCTCGGCGCAGCGCGCGCTGCCCGGCATCTCGGCCACCGTCGTGGACGACGAGGCCCACGAGGTCCCCAACGGCGGTGGCGGCTACCTGGTCCTCACCGAGCCGTGGCCGTCGATGCTGCGCACCATCTGGGGTGACGACCAGCGGTTCATCGACACCTACTGGTCGCGCTTCGAGGGCAAGTACTTCGCGGGCGACGGCGCCAAGAAGGACGACGACGGCGACATCTGGCTGCTCGGCCGGGTCGACGACGTCATGCTCGTCTCGGGCCACAACATCTCCACGACCGAGGTCGAGTCGGCGCTCGTCTCGCACCCCTCCGTCGCCGAGGCGGCGGTGGTCGGCGCGGCCGACGAGACGACGGGCCAGGCCATCGTGGCCTTCGTGATCCTGCGCGGCACCGCCTCGGAGACCGAGGGCCTGGTCGCCGAGCTGCGCAACCACGTCGGCGCCACCCTCGGCCCGATCGCGAAGCCCAAGCGCATCCTGCCGGTGGCGGAGCTCCCGAAGACCCGCTCCGGCAAGATCATGCGCCGTCTGCTGCGCGACGTGGCGGAGAACCGCGCGGTCGGCGACGTCACCACGCTGGCCGATTCCTCGGTGATGGACCTGATCCAGACGAAGCTGCCCAGCTCCTCCGACGAGGACTGAGGTCCGGCCGGCCGCGGGCCGTCCGAGCCCTGGGGGGCGTCCGGCGCACAACGCGCCGGGCGCCCTCCGCGCGTTTAAGGTGAAGATCACCCGATACGACTGAACGGGCCCCGTAAAAGACGGACCCTGTAAAGTATGAAAAGCGTCAAGATGTGACGCTCGAAGTCTCAGGGTGCGCCGGGAAGTCTGGTCGGCAACTGCATGTGTCATGCCGTCGACCGACCGGAGGGCCCTCCGTGGCAACGCCCACCCCCCGCCACAAACTGCTCGGCCGCCTCTCCCTGCCCGAGCGGCGCTTCGTCGCGGACGCCCTGCGCACGGAGACCGTCGGCGGTGTGCTGCTGCTGGTGGCCGCGATCGCCGCCCTCATGTGGGCGAACATCCCCGCCGTCTCGGCGAGCTTCGACACCGTCCGGTCCTTCCACATGGGTCCCGCCGCCCTCGGCCTGGACCTCTCCCTCCAGCACTGGGCGGCCGACGGACTCCTCGCGGTCTTCTTCTTCGTCGCCGGCATCGAGCTCAAACGCGAACTCGTCGCGGGCGAACTGCGCGACCCCAAGGCGGCCGCCCTCCCGGTGATCGCCGCGATATGCGGCATGGCGGTCCCCGCGCTCGTCTACCTGCTGGTCAACACCCTGGGCAACGGATCCACCTCCGGCTGGGCCGTCCCGACCGCCACCGACATCGCGTTCGCCCTCGCCGTCCTCGCGGTCATCGGCACCTCACTGCCCTCCGCGCTGCGCGCCTTCCTGCTGACCCTGGCCGTGGTCGACGACCTGTTCGCCATCCTGATCATCGCGGTGTTCTTCACCAGCGACCTGAACTTCGCGGCCCTCGGCGGCGCCGTCGCGGGCCTGGTCCTCTTCTGGTTCCTGCTGCGCGCCGGAGTCCGCGGCTGGTACGTCTACGTCCCCCTCGCCCTGGTCATCTGGGGCCTGATGTACAACAGCGGCGTCCACGCCACCATCGCCGGCGTGGCCATGGGCCTGATGCTCCGCTGCACCCGCCAGGACGGCGAGGAACACTCCCCCGGCGAGCACATCGAGCACCTCGTGCGCCCCGTGTCCGCCGGACTGGCGGTTCCGCTCTTCGCCCTCTTCTCCGCCGGGGTCTCCCTTTCGGACGAATCCATCGCACAGGTCTTCACCCGCCCCGAGACCCTCGGCGTGGTGCTCGGCCTCGTCGTCGGCAAGGCCGTCGGCATCTTCGGCGGCACCTGGCTGGCCGCCCGCTTCACCCGGGCCGAGCTGAACGAGGACCTCGCCTGGCCCGACGTGCTCGCCGTGGCCTCGCTCGCCGGCATCGGCTTCACCGTCTCCCTGCTGATCGGCGAACTCGCCTTCGCCGGCGACGAGGTCCTCACCGACGAGGTCAAGGCCGCCGTACTCATCGGCTCCCTCGTCGCGGCGATCGTCGCGAGCGTGATGCTCAAGCTCCGCAACCGCAAGTACCGGGCCCTGACCGAGGCCGAGGAGCGCGACGAGGACCTCGACGGGATCCCCGACATCTACGAGCAGGACAACCCGGACTACCACCTGCGGATGGCGCGGATCCACGAGGAGAAGGCCGCCGAACACCGCCGCAGGGCCGAGGCCGCAGCCCTCGCGCGGGGCTCGGACACGGCCCAGGCCGCCGGAGAAGCGGCGGGCGGGTCCAGCGCCCGCGCCGACCGTCCGGCATGATCTGAGGGACGACGGAGGACAGCCGCCGGCAGACGACGACAGAGGGAGACAGAGATGAGCGCAGTGGACCAAGGGGCTCCGGGAGCCGAGCGCACACTCGGCCAGCTGGTCGCCGCGGCCACCGCCGAGATGTCCGCCCTGGTGCACGACGAGATCGCCCTCGCCAAGGTCGAGATCAAGCAGGACGTCAAGCGCGCGGGCATCGGCAGCGGTGCCGCCATCGCGGCCGGCGTGCTCGTGCTCTTCTCCCTCCCCGTACTGAGTTTCGCCGCGGCCTACGGCATCCACAACCTCGGTCTCGGGCTGGCCTGGTCCTTCCTCATCGTCGGCGGCGCGTTCTGGCTGCTCGCGGGCCTCATCGGGCTCCTGGCGGTGGCGAAGTTCAAGAAGATCAAGCCGCCGGTGAAGACCATGGACTCCGTCAAGCAGACCGCCGCGCTGGTGGGAACCGTCAAGCCGCACCCGCGGCCGGTGAGTGACCAGGCTGTGGGTGTGGCACGCTCGTCCTCATGACAGCGCCCTCGGCCGACTCCGGCAATCCGCCCACCGCCGCCACGGCGGTACGGCTCGACCTGCCCGGCGGGCGGGCGGTGACGCACCGGGACGTCGCCGCCAACGGCGCCCGCTTCCACGTCGCGGAGGTCGGTGACGGGCCGCTGGTGCTGCTGCTGCACGGCTTCCCGCAGTTCTGGTGGACCTGGCGGCACCAGCTGACCGCCCTCGCGGACGCCGGGTACCGGGCGGTGGCCATGGACCTGCGCGGGGTGGGCGGCAGCGACCGCACCCCGCGCGGCTACGACCCCGCGAACCTGGCCCTCGACATCACCGGGGTCATCCGCTCCCTCGGCGAGCCGGACGCCGCCCTCGTCGGACACGACCTGGGCGGCTACCTCGCCTGGACGGCGGCCGTGATGCGGCCCAAGCTGGTGCGCCGGCTGGTCGTCTCCTCCATGCCGCACCCGCGTCGCTGGCGCTCGGCGATGATGGCCGACTTCGGCCAGACCCGGGCCAGTTCCCACATCTGGGGGTTCCAGCGGCCGTTCGTCCCCGAACGGCAGCTCGTCGCCGACGACGGGGCCCTCGTCGCGGAGCTGATCCGCGACTGGTCCGGGCCGCTGCTCCCGGAAGACGCCGATCTGGACGTGTACCGGCGGGCGATGTGCATCCCGTCCACCGCGCACTGCTCGATCGAGCCCTACCGCTGGATGATGCGGTCGATGGCCCGCCCGGACGGACTCCAGTTCTACCGCCGGATGAAGCGGCCCGTACGGGTGCCCACGCTGCACCTGCACGGCTCGCTGGACCCGGTGATGCGCACCCGCAGCTCCGCCGGATCGGGGGAGTACGTCGAAGCCCCGTACCGCTGGCGGCTCTTCGACGGCCTGGGGCACTTCCCGCACGAGGAGGACCCGGACGGCTTCACCACCGAGCTGCTGAACTGGCTCAAGGACCCCGAACCCGACCGCTGACGGATCGTCGCAGAAGCGCGGTGCCATACCGCCTGACGGACCGTCCGGCGACTCGTACGGTGGTCCTACGGTCTTTCAATTGCCCGGCGCATAGGCCAATTGGCCGCCCCGGACGGGATTACGGACCTTGGACCCCGGGCACAGCTCGTTGTATGGGCTGGACGCACGACCACGGTGACACCGCACGCGAACGCCGCTCGGCCAGGGTGCCGGGCACGCACGACAGGACCGGCCGGGACGGCCACGACCCCCGGCTCGGGATTCCGCGCATCCTCCGCCGCCGCGCCCGCTGGGTCTCGGCGCGGCTGCGCCATCCACGCATGTAGGACCCCGTCCAGGGACGGGCCCGTCGGCCGGTACGCGCCCCGCGTACCGGCGGGTCAGAGGGCGCAGCCCTGGGTGTCCGCGCGGCGTTCGGCGGTCTTTCCGATGCGGATGTCGTCGCGGATCTCGTCCGCCGTCAGGGCGTAGCCGGTGTTCGGGTCGTCGAGCGACTTCGCGAAGACGACCCCGTACACCTTGCCCTCGGGCGTCAGCAGCGGGCCGCCGGAGTTGCCCTGGCGGACGGTCGCGTACAGCGAGTACACGTCACGGCGGACGGTGCCCCGGTGGTAGATGTCCGGGCCGTTGGCGTTGATCCGGCCGCGGACACGGGCCGCGCGGACGTCGTAGGCGCCGTTCTCCGGGAAGCCGGCGACGATCGCGTCGCTGCTGCTCGTCGCGTCCTTGTCGGTGAACTCCAGCGCGGGGGCCTTCAGCTTGGGCACGTCCAGGACGGCGATGTCGCGCTCCCAGTCGTAGAGCACGACCTTGCCGTCGTAGAGCTTGCCCTCGCCGCCGATCTGCACGGTCGGCTCGACGACCCCGCCGACGACGTGGGCGTTGGTCATGACCTTGCCCGGGGCGAAGACGAAGCCGGTGCCCTCCAGGACCTTGCTGCAGCTGGGCGCGGTGCCGACGACCTTCACGATCGAGAGCTTGGCCTGCTGGGCGACCCCGCTGCGGGCGAGGGCCGGGTCGGGCGCCTTCACCTCGGTGATCGGCTCGTTCGAGAACGGGCTGAAGACCTGCGGGAAGCCGTTGCGGGCGAGGGTGGAGCTGAAGTCCGAGAACCAGGTGTTCGCCTGGGCGGGCAGCACCCGCGACACGCCGAGGAGCACCTTGGAGTTGCGCACCTCCTTGCCCAGGGTGGGCAGCGAGGTACCGGCCAGCGCCGAGCCGATCAGCCAGGCCACGAGCAGCATGGCGACGACGTTGACCAGGGCGCCGCCGGTCGCGTCGAGCGCGCGGGCCGGCGACCAGGTGATGTGGCGTCTGAGCCGGTTGCCCAGGTGGGTGGTCAGCGCCTGGCCGATCGAGGCGCAGATGATGATGACCACGACCGCGATCACCACCACGGTGGTGGACACCTGGGTGCCGTTGTCGGTCACGCGGTCCCAGATCAGGGGCAGCAGGGACACGGCGATGAGGCCACCGCCCAGGAAGCCGATCACCGACAGGATGCCGACGACGAACCCCTGGCGGTAGCCGACGATCGCGAACCACACGGCGGCGACCAGCAACAGGATGTCCAGCACGTTCACGTGGGCCACCGTCTCATGCGTGCCAGTCGAGCGGGACGTGACGTGAGCGGTCCCACGGTCGCTCCCAGCCCGAGAAGTGCAGGATCCGGTCGATGACGCCGGCGGTGAAACCCCAGACCAGGGCCGATTCCACGGTGAATCCGGGCCCTTCGTGCCCGCGCGGGTGGACCACGGTGACCCGGTGGGCGGGGTCCGTGAGATCCGCCACGGGCACCGTGAAGACCCGGGCCGTCTCCGCCGGGTCCACCGCGCCGACCGGCGAGGGCTCGCGCCACCAGCCGAGCACCGGGGTCACCACGAACTCGCTGACCGGGATGTAGAGGCGCGGCAGCACCCCGAAGAGCTGGACGCCGGAGGGATCCAGCCCGGTCTCCTCCTCCGCCTCGCGCAGGGCGGCGCGCAGCGGGCCGGTGGTGTGCGGGTCGCCGTCCTCCGGGTCGAGGGCGCCACCGGGGAAGGAGGGCTGCCCGGCGTGCGAGCGGAGGCTGCCCGCGCGCTCCTGGAGGAGCAGCTCGGGGCCGCGCGGGCCCTCGCCGAAGAGGATCAGCACGGCGGACTGGCGGCCCCGGCCGTCCTCCGGGGGCAGGAATCGGCTGAGCTGGCGCGGCTGGACGCTCCGGGCGGCCGCCACGACGGGTTCGAGCCAGGAGGGCAGGCCGGCCGTCGTGAGGGCCAGGCCGTCCCCCTCGCGGGCCGCTGCCGTCGTCTCGTCCTGCGTACCGCGCGTCATGGGCACCCCTGTCCGCGTTCCTCTTGTCGGCTTTCCTCTGGCAACACCGTCTCCCACACCGCTGAACGCGGTCCGGTTCCCGATTCGTTCCGGCGGGGGCGCGGGGGCCGGGGGCCGCGCGCCCCCAGCGCGCCCCGCCGCCACCCACCGCGCCCCACACCCCGCGCTCAGGGCTCCGTACGGGCTCCCAGCGGCGGCGCGGGGAGACCCGGGTAGTCCGGGGGCGGGCTCAGGCGCTGGCCCGGCTGGCCGCCCTTCTCGTACTTCAGGAGCTTCTTCGCCTTCTCCGGGTCCGTCTCGCCCTCCCCGTAGGCCGGGCAGAGCGGGGCGATGGGGCAGGCGCCGCAGGCGGGCTTGCGGGCGTGGCAGATGCGGCGGCCGTGGAAGACGACGCGGTGGGACAGCATCGTCCACTCGCTCTTGGGGAAGATCGCGCAGATCTCCGCCTCGACCTTCTCCGGGTCCTCCTGCTCGGTCCACTTGAAGCGGCGCACCAGCCGGCCGAAGTGGGTGTCGACGGTGATCCCGGGGACGCCGAAGGCGTTGCCGAGGACCACGTTGGCCGTCTTGCGGCCGACTCCGGGCAGGGTGACGAGGTCCTCGATCCGGCCCGGGACCTCGCCGCCGAAGTCGTCCCGCAGCGCCTTCGAGAGGCCGAGCAGGGACTTCGCCTTCGCCCGGAAGAACCCGGTCGGCCGGATGATCTCCTCCAGCTCCTCGGGCACGGCCTCGGCCATGTCCTCGGGGGTCGGATAGGCGGCGAAGAGGGCCGGGGTCGTCTGGTTCACGCGCAGGTCGGTCGTCTGCGCGGAGAGGACCGTCGCGACCAGCAGCTCGAAGGGATTGCGGAAATCCAGCTCCGGATGGGCGTACGGGTACACCTCCGCGAGCTCGCGGTTGATGCGCCGGGCCCGGCGGACCATCGCGAGACGGGATTCCGGCTTCGCCGCCGCCGGTTTCTTGGCCGAACCTTTGCCCAACGGGACAGGTCGCACCTTTTCGGACGCCTCCAGGGAGGCTTGTTCGCCCACGGCTGAATTCCGGGTCTCTGTCACTCCTGCGGACCCCTTGGCCTGTGCTCTCACCGGCTTATTGGACACCCGGCCAGCCTAAGGCCGGCCGCCGACACCCGCCCGGACCTCAGGTAACACCACCCCGATCGGCCTCTCGCCGCACAGCACGCCCATCCGTCCGGCATCCTTGTGATTGATCGCACTGTTTGAGCCGTCCGGCAAAATGGGGAGCGGTCCCCACTGGCTGGTCGACATAGGAGAGAGACTCGTGGACGACGTTCTGCGGCGCGCCCCGCTCTTCGCGGCGCTCGATGACGAGCAGGCCGCGGAGCTCCGCGCCTCCATGGCCGAGGTGACCCTCGCGCGCGGCGACGCCCTGTTCCACGAGGGCGACCCCGGCGACCGGCTGTACGTCGTGACCGAGGGCAAGGTGAAGCTCCACCGCACCTCCCCCGACGGCCGCGAGAACATGCTGGCCGTCCTCGGTCCCGGCGAGCTGATCGGCGAGCTGTCGCTCTTCGACCCGGGCCCCCGCACCGCCACCGCCACCGCGCTGACCGAGGTCAAGCTCCTCGGCCTCGGCCACGGTGACCTCCAGCCGTGGCTGAACGCCCGGCCCGAGGTCGCGACCGCGCTGCTGCGCGCCGTCGCCCGGCGCCTGCGCAAGACCAACGACCAGATGTCCGACCTGGTCTTCTCCGACGTTCCCGGCCGTGTCGCCCGGGCGCTCCTCGACCTGTCGCGCCGCTTCGGCGTGCAGTCGGAGGAGGGCATCCACGTCGTCCACGACCTCACCCAGGAGGAGCTGGCGCAGCTCGTCGGTGCCTCCCGCGAGACCGTGAACAAGGCCCTGGCCGACTTCGCGGGCCGCGGCTGGCTGCGCCTGGAGGCGCGTGCCGTGATCCTGCTGGACGTGGAGCGGCTCGCCAAGCGCTCTCGCTGACCGCCTGAGGCAGTCTTCGCGGAGGGTATATATATATATATATATATATATATATATATATATATATATATATATATATATATATATATATATATATATATATATATATATATATATATATATATATATATATATATATATATATATATATATATATATATATATATATATATATATATATATATATATAT
>NZ_GG657750.1:3677306-3680789 GCF_000158895.1 Streptomyces sp. C
CCGCGCGTTCTGGCGGCACGGCAGGGCTGCGGGACGGCCCGGCGCGGCTCGGCGCGGATCGGGCGCGGACCGGCGCGGATCGGGCGCGGACCGGCGCGGATCGGGCGCGGACCGGCGGCGGCCGTTGAATACCCGCCGGTCAGCGTCCCGGCCGGGCAGAGTAGGGCCATGGAGCACAGAGGACTGGACGTGTACGGGTACTTCGAGCGGGAAGGGTCCCTCGGGCGGGTCCAGCCCGAGTTCGCGGGCCTCGTCGCGGCCGCGCGGGCCCGCGTCGCTGAGGCGTACGGGAGCCGCCTGCACAGCGCCTACCTCTACGGCTCCGTACCGCGCGGGACGGCCCGGCCGGGACGCAGCGACCTCGACCTGCTGATCGCCCTGCACCGGGAGCCGGGCGACGAGGACCGCGACACGGCCGAGGTGCTGGGGCGGGGGCTCGACCAGGACTTCCCGGAGATCGACGGCGTCGGCGTCCTGCTGTACGGCAAGGAGCGGCTGCTGAGCGAGCAGGAACGTTACGACCTGGGCTGGTTCCTCGCCTGCCTGTGCACCCCGCTGCTCGGCGACGACCTCGCCGAGCACCTGCCCCGGTACCGGCCCGACAGCCTGCTCGCCCGGGAGGCCAACGGGGACCTGGCCGCCCTGCTCCCCCGCTGGCGGGCCCGGTTCGAGGCCGCCTCGGAGCCCGCCGAGTTCCGCAGGATGAACCGGTTCTTCTCACGGCACCTGGTGCGGACCGCGTTCACCCTGGTCATGCCCCGGTGGGGCGGCTGGACCAGCGACCTCGCCCAGTCCGCCGCGGTCTTCGGCGCGTACTACCCGGAGCGGGCCGCCCAGCTGCGGCGCGCGGCCGCCGTCGCCCTGGACCCCGTCGACGACCCGGCCGTGGCGCGGGCCTACCTCGACGACCTCGGGCCGTGGCTCGCCGACGAGTACACGGCCCGGCACGGGACGAAGACGCCGCGGGACACCCGCTAGGGTCTGTCGTCAAACTCCCGTCGTCGCCCGGAGGGCGGCCCCGCGGCGTCTGGTGCGTGCTCTCGGTGCGCCGGGCGGAAGCCCGCGTACTGGACGTACTTGGCTTTCGCCCGGTGCGGCGAGAGCGCGTGCCAGGCGTCGCGGGGCAGACGGGAGTTTGGCGACAGACCCTAGGCCTTGGCGGCGGGCGCTTCGAGGGCCTCCACGGCCCGCTTGGCCTCCGCCAGGCCCGCGCCCGTGATCTGCCGGTAGACCTTGATCGCCGAAATGGTCCGGCCGTCGCGGACCAGGGCGCGTACCTCGTCCATCCCGGCCGGCTCGGGCTCCTCGATGCCGAAGTGGTCCAGGACCAGGCCCAGCCGGCGCTCCAGCCGGGCTGCCTTGTCCTCCAGGGCCCGCACCTTCAGGTTCAGGGTCGAGGTGATCCACCCCGCCGCCGCGAGCAGGGCCAGCGTCAGGAAAAGCGTGTTCATTCAGGTCCCCCCGGGATCAGTCCGTGATCACGAAGGTATTCCAGCTGTGCCTGCACCGACCACGTGGCGGCCGGCCAGAGGGAGCGGTCCACGTCCGCGTAGACCCGGGCGACGACGGCCTCGGCCGTGGTCAGCCCGTTCTCCACGGCCGTCTCGACCTGGGCGAGCCGGTGCGCGCGGTGCGCGAGGTAGAACTCCACCGCCCCCTGCGCGTCGTCCAGTACCGGCCCGTGGCCCGGGAGCACCGTGTGCACCCCGTCGTCGACGGTCAGGGAGCGCAGCCGGCGCAGGGAGTCCAGGTAGTCGCCGAGCCGGCCGTCGGGGTGCGCGACGACGGTGGTGCCGCGGCCCAGGATCGTGTCCCCGGTCAGCACGGCCCGGTCGGCCGGCAGGTGGAAGCAGAGCGAGTCGGCGGTGTGCCCGGGGGTGGCCACCACGCGCAGCTCCAGGCCGCCGGTGCGGATGACGTTCCCGGCGGCCAGGCCCTCGTCGCCGAGGCGCTGCGCGGGGTCGAGGGCGCGGACCTTCGTACCGGTGAGCTCGGCGAAACGGCCGGCGCCCTCGGCGTGGTCGGGGTGGCCGTGCGTGAGGAGCGTCAGCGCGACCCGCTTGCCGGCCTGCTCGGCCGCGCCGATGACCGCCCGCAGGTGCCCCTCGTCCAGGGGACCGGGGTCGATGACGACGGCCAGCTCGGAGTCGGGCTCGGACACCAGCCAGGTGTTGGTGCCGTCCAGGGTCATCGCCGAGGCGTTCGGGGCCAGGACGTTGACCGCGCGGGCGGTGGCGGGGCCGGAGGAAACGGTCCCCCGGGGCTGGCCGGGAAGGGCTGCGGCATCGGTCATGCGGGGTCTCCCGGGCTCACTCGCTTCGTGAACTCGTCGTGGCCGGGCCAGCTGAGCACCAGCACGCCGTCCTCCAGCGCGGCCCGCGCCAGGACGGGGGTCAGGTCCTGTCCGCCGGCCGCGCCGAGCGCCTCGGCGGCGCTCCCGTACGGCTCCAGGGAACGCAGGGTCGAGATGGTCGGCGGCATCATCAGCAGCTCGCCCCGGTCGTACCCGTCGGCGGCGTCAGCGGGGCGGATCCAGACGGTCCGGTCGGCCTCGGTGGAGGCGTTGCGGGTGCGCTGGCCCTCCGGGAGGGCGGCGACGAAGAACCACGTGTCGTAGCGGCGCGGCTCGAACTCCGGGGTGATCCAGCGGGCCCACGCCCCGAGCAGGTCGGAGCGCAGCAGCAGCTTGCGCCGGTCCAGGAACTCGGCGAAGGACAGCTCGCGCGCCACGAGGGCCTCCCGGTCGGCCTCCCAGTCGTCGCCGGTGGTGTCGCCGACGACCGTCTCGGGGGTCTCCCCCGCGAGCAGCACCCCGGCCTCCTCGAAGGTCTCGCGCACGGCCCCGCAGACGATCGCCTGGGCGGTGGCCGCGTCCGCGCCGAGGCGCTCCGCCCAGAGGTCCAGGCCGGGTCCGGCCCAGCCGATGCGGTGGTCCTCGTCACGGGGGTCGACGCCGCCGCCGGGGTAGGCGTACGCACCGCCCGCGAAGGCCATGGAGGAGCGGCGGCGCAGCATGTGCACGGCGGGGCCGGCGGGGGTGTCGCGCAGCAGCATCACGGTGGCGGCGCGTCTGGGCTCCACCGGGGTGAGGGCCCCCTCCGCGAGCGCGCGGATGCGGTCGGGCCACTCCGGTGGGTACCACTGCCCTCCGGCGGGCGGCTGGCTGGGCGAGGGCTGACCGTGCTGACCATTGGGCATGGCGGGATGCTACGGCCATCCGGCCCGATGTTCGAGGGCCCCCTTGCCCACGCGCCGCCCGCGCGGCTCGGCCGTCGGCGTCGCACCGCCGCGCCGGACTCCGTCCGTCGGGGCCGGCGGCCGGTGGCGGTGCCGGTTGGCCCGGTGCGGGTGGGCGGCGCCGCTGCGCGGGCTACTCCCCGCCCCGCCCTTCGCCCGTTCCCTGGGGGCTCCGCCCCCTGACCCCCGCGCCTCAAACGCCGGCGGGGCTGGCGCTTCGCTGCGCGAATCCAGCCCGCGCTGGGG
>NZ_GG657750.1:3680896-3687143 GCF_000158895.1 Streptomyces sp. C
GGGAACGGGGGAAGGGCGGGTAGGGGACCTCGCCCCACGCAGCGGCACGGCACCCGCACCCGGTCCACCGGCACCAGCCACGCGAACCGGCCCCGCCCCGCAGGCCGACGGACGGAGTCCGGCGCAGCGGCGCGAAGCCGGGGAGGCCCCCCGGGGGCCGAGCCGCGCGAGCGGCGCGTCAAGAAGGGGCGCGGGGCGTCAGGAAGGAAGCAGCTCGACCTGGATCTCGATCTCGACCGGCGCGTCCAGCGGCAGGACCGCCACCCCGACCGCGGAGCGCGCGTGCACGCCCTTGTCGCCGAGCACCTCACCCAGAAGCTCGCTCGCACCGTTCAGCACGCCCGGCTGCGCCGTGAAGTCGGGGGCCGAGGCGACGAAGCCGACGACCTTCACCACACGGGCGATCCTGTCCAGGTCGCCGACCACGGACTTGACGGCGGCCAGCGCGTTCAGCGCGCACGTCGCCGCGAGCTCCTTCGCCTGCTCCGCGGAGACCTCGGCGCCGACCTTGCCGGTGACGGGGAGCTTGCCCTGCACCATCGGCAGCTGGCCCGCGGTGTACACGTACGCGCCCGACCGGACCGCCGGCTGGTACGTGGCCAGCGGCGGGACGACCTCGGGCAGGGTCAGGCCGAGCTCGGCGATCCGGGCCTCGACGACGCCGCTCATGCCTTCTCCCGCTTGAGGTAGGCCACGAGCTGCTCGGGGTTGTTCGGGCCGGGCACGACCTGGACGAGCTCCCAGCCGTCCTCGCCCCAGGTGTCCAGGATCTGCTTGGTGGCGTGAACCAGCAGGGGGACCGTCGCGTATTCGAACTTCTTGGTCATGGGGGCGAGCGTAATGCCTGAGCGGGAGTGGTTAGGCTCGGACGCTGTGAGCAGGCTCCAGGTGGTCAGCGGCAAGGGCGGCACCGGCAAGACCACGGTCGCCGCGGCACTCGCGCTGGCCCTCGCGCGCGAGGGCAGGCGGACTCTTCTCGTGGAGGTCGAGGGCAGGCAGGGCATCGCACAGCTTTTCGGCACGGAAGCGCTCCCCTACGAGGAGCGGAAGATCGCCGTCGCGCCCGGCACGGGCGGGGGTGAGGTGTACGCGCTCGCCATCGACGCCGAACGGGCGCTGCTGGACTACCTCCAGATGTTCTACAAGCTCGGCTCGGCCGGCCGTGCCCTGAAGAAGCTGGGCGCGATCGACTTCGCGACGACGATCGCGCCGGGTCTGCGGGACGTCCTGCTGACCGGCAAGGCGTGCGAGGCGGTGCGGCGCAAGGACAAGGCCGGGCGGTTCGTCTACGACCACGTGATCATGGACGCGCCGCCGACCGGGCGGATCACCCGCTTCCTGAACGTCAACGACGAGGTGGCGGGACTGGCCCGGTTCGGGCCGATCCACAACCAGGCGCAGGCCGTCATGAAGGTGCTCAAGTCCCCGGACACGGCGGTGCACCTGGTGACGCTGCTGGAGGAGATGCCCGTCCAGGAGACCGCGGACGGGATCGACGAGCTGGTGGCGGCGGGGCTGCCCGTCGGCCGGGTGATCGTCAACATGGTGCGCCCGCACCACCTCGACGAGGACACCCTGCGGGCGGCCGCGGAAGGCCGCCGCGCCGAGATCGCCAAGGCCCTGTCCCGGGCGGGGCTGGGCGGGGCGCGGCGGGGCGGGCTGGCCGAGCGGCTGGTGGAGCCGCTCCTGACGCAGGCCGCCGAGCACGCGAGCCGGGTGGAGCTGGAGCGGGAGCAGCGCGCGGTGCTGGCGGGGCTCGACGTGCCGACGTACGAACTCCCCCTGCTCGGCTCGGGGATGGAGCTGGCCGGGCTGTACGAGCTGGCGACGGAACTGCGCAAGCAGGTGGGCGCCGAATGAGCGGGGGCGGGGAGAGCATGGGCCTGGACACGTCGCAGCGGCTGGCGGTCGACGCGCTGTTGGACGATCCGGGGACGCGGATCATCGTGTGCTGCGGCGCGGGCGGGGTCGGCAAGACCACCACCGCGGCCGCGCTGGGCGTACGCGCGGCCGAGCGCGGGCGGAAGGTGGTCGTGCTGACCATCGACCCGGCGCGCAGGCTGGCCCAGTCGATGGGCATCGACTCCCTGGACAACACCCCGCGCCGGGTGCCGGGGATAGAGGGCGGCAGCGGGGCGGGCGACGGCGAACTGCACGCCATGATGCTCGACATGAAGCGGACGTTCGACGAGATCGTCGAGTCGCACGCGGACTCCGAACGGGCGCGGGCGATCCTGGCGAACCCCTTCTACCAGTCCCTGTCGGCCGGCTTCGCGGGCACGCAGGAGTACATGGCGATGGAGAAGCTGGGGCAGCTGCGGGCCCGGGACGACTGGGACCTGATCGTCGTGGACACCCCGCCGAGCCGGTCCGCGCTGGACTTCCTCGACGCACCGAAGCGGCTGGGGTCGTTCCTGGACGGGAAGTTCATCCGGGTGCTGATGGCTCCGGCGAAGGTCGGCGGCCGGGCCGGGATGGCGTTCCTCAACGTCGGCATGTCGATGATGACCGGCACGCTGAGCAAGCTGATGGGCGCCTCGCTGCTGAAGGACGTGCAGACGTTCGTGGCGGCGATGGACACGATGTTCGGGGGGTTCCGCACGCGCGCGGACGCGACGTTCCGGCTGCTCCAGGCTCCCGGGACGGCGTTCCTCGTGGTCGCGGCTCCGGAGCCGGACGCGCTGCGCGAGGCGGCGTACTTCGTGGAGCGGCTGGCCGCGGAGAAGATGCCGCTGGCCGGTCTGGTGCTGAACCGGGTGCACGGGAGTGACGCGGAACAGCTGTCGGCGGAGCGGGCGCTGGCGGCCGCAGAGAATCTTGAAGAAGGCGGCATTGTCGATCAGGAGTCCGGGAAAGCTGGACTTCGTGACGCCGCCGACGACGGCTCCCCCGGTGTGGTCGACGCACACGCCGCTGTGGGCGACGTACACGACCAGAGCGACATGAACGACGTGGACCAGATCACCGCAGGACTGCTGCGCCTGCACGCCGAGCGGATGCAGGTGATCGCGCGTGAGCAGCGCACACGCGATCGCTTCACCTCTCTTCACCCGGAGGTGGCGGTGGCCGAAGTGGCCGCCCTGCCCGGCGATGTGCACGACCTCGCCGGGCTGCGGGCCATCGGAGAGCGACTCGCGGCCGGGGTTCCGGCCGCAGGAGCGTAGGCGTACGTACGAGGGGTGCCGGCGCGGCGCCCGGGTGGTTACCCGGCTGCCGCGTAGGTCTCGTACGACACGTCGATCTCCGCGTCGACATCCACGGTGAGGATGCCCGTACTGCGCTCGTACTCCGTGCGGGCGGTTTCGAGCAGCCGTCGCCACGAGGTGACGGTGGGACGCCGGCGCAGCAGTGCGCGTCGTTCCCGCTCGGTCATGCCGCCCCACACTCCGAACTCGACACGGTTGTCGAGTGCGTCGGCCAGGCATTCGGTCCGCACCGGACACCCGGTGCACACCGCCTTGGCCCTGTTCTGTGCCGCTCCTTGAACGAACAGTTCATCCGGATCGGTAGTGCGGCAGGCTGCCTGCGCACTCCAGTCGGTAACCCAGCCCATCCCGGTGCCGTCCTCTCCCGAATCGAGGCTCCCCCACGGCGGTAGCGGCATATTCACCGCTGCCAGTTGAGGACGTTACGGAAGGCGGGGACGGCGCAACACCCCCGACGGGCCCAATCTTGAATGGTCCGAACGGACTATGGGTAAGCGGCAGATCACCCGACGGAGTGATCCGGCGACATGCCCGGCCATTCCGGCGATTCGGGTGAAATCGGGAAGGCGCCGGTGAGCGTCCGTCAGAGCGAAGGACGGGATTCGGACATCAGTCCACCCCATTCGGGAAGGGTGAAAATCAAGCCGAGGGGTTGATGTCGCACCGCACTGCTGTGACAGTTGGGGACAGCTTAGGCCAAGGCATTCGCGCGTGTCCGGTGAATGAGAACGTAGGCTGCCCTCCATGGGAAAGAAGCGCTCGGGCGCAGGGCTGACGGGGCCGCAGCAGGCCGCCAAGTTCCTCGGGGTGTCGGTTCTCTCCGGAGTCGTACTTGCCGGCATCGCGATCCCGGGCGCAGGCGCGCTGGGCCTCGCGGCCAAGGGCACGGTCGAGGGTTTCGACGAGATCCCGGCCAATCTGAAGACGCCTCCGCTGAGCCAGCGCACCACGATCCTGGATGCCGAGGGTGGCTTGATCGCCACCGTCTATTCACGGGACCGGCAGGTCGTGCCGCTGACGGCGATGTCGCCGTACATGCAGAAGGCGATCGTCGCCATCGAGGACTCGCGTTTCTACGAGCACGGAGCGGTCGACCTCAAGGGCATCCTCCGCGCGGTCAACCGCAACGCGCAGGAGGGCGGGGCGGCGCAGGGCGCCTCCACCCTCACGCAGCAGTACGTGAAGAACGTCTTCGTCGAGGAGGCCGGCGACGACGAGACGAAGGTGCGCGAGGCCCAGGAGAAGAGCCTCGGCCGCAAGATCCGCGAGCTGAAGTACTCGATCCAGGTCGAGGAGGAGCTCGGGAAGAAGAAGATCCTCGAGAACTACCTCAACATCACCTACTTCGGGCAGGGGGCGTACGGCATCGAGTCCGCCTCCCAGCGCTACTTCAGCAAGCCCGCCAAGGACCTGACGCTGGAGGAGTCGGCTCTGCTGGCCGGCCTCGTGCAGTCGCCCAGCCGGTACGACCCGGTGAACGACAGCCAGGAGGCGATGAAGCGGCGCAACGTCGTCCTGCAGCGCATGGCCGACGTCAAGGACATCTCGCAGGCCGAGGCGGACGAGGCGAAGGCGAAGCCGGTCACGCTGAAGGTGACCCGGCCCAAGAACGGCTGCATCACCGCGGTCAAGGGCGCCGGGTTCTTCTGCGACTACGTGCGCGCCACCTTCCTCTCCGACCCGGTCTTCGGAAAGACCCGCGAGGAGCGGGCCAAGATCTGGAACCAGGGCGGCCTGACCATCCGCACCACGCTGGACCCGCAGTCGCAGGAGGCCGCCAACGCCTCGATCAAGGACCACGTCAACGAGGACGACTCGGTCGCCACGGCCGTGACCATGGTCCAGCCGGGCACCGGCAAGGTCCTGGCGATGGGCCAGTCCAAGCCCTACGGCTTCGGGAAGAACGAGACGCAGATCAACTACTCCGTCGACAAGCGGATGGGCGGCTCCAACTTCGGCTTCCAGGTGGGCTCCACGTTCAAGCCGTTCATCGCGGCCGCCGCCATAGAGCAGGGCGTGGAGCCGACGAAGGTCTACTCGGCCCCGAACAAGATGGAGTACCCGAGCCCCGTGGCACGCTGCTCGGGCCCGGCCTGGCAGAACCTGCCGCTCGGCAACGGCAAGCTGCAGACCGCCGAGAACGAGACGCGGGACGAGTTCGGCCCGTACGCGCTGCGGACGGCGATGGAGAAGTCCATCAACACGTACTTCGTGCAGATGATCTCGGACATCGGCCTCTGCCCGGTGATGGAGATGACGCAGAAGCTCGGCGTGGTCCCGGCCAGCGGGGTCAAGCTGCCCGAGGAGCCGTCCATCGCGCTCGGCTCCGCCGAGATGTCCCCGCTGACGATGGCCAACGCGTACGCCGCCTTCGCCAACCGGGGCGTCTACTGCACCCCGATCGCCCTGGAGTCGATCACCGACGCGCACGGCAAGGCGCTCACGGTGCCGAAGTCCAAGTGCGACCGGGCGATGGCCCAGGACACGGCCGACACCATCAACCAGCTGCTGCGCGGGGTCGTCGACTCCGGTACGGGTGAGCGGGCCGGCCTGACCGACCGCGACAACGCGGGCAAGACCGGCACCACCGACAACCGCTACAACGCCTGGTTCGTGGGCTACACCCCGAACCTGTCCGGCGCGGTGTGGGTCGGCTCCGGCGGCTCGAAGAAGATCTCGATGGAGGACATCACCATCGGCGGGCAGTACTACCCGAAGGTCTTCGGCGGCGGCCTGCCCGGCCCGATCTGGAAGGACGCCGTCTCGGGCGCGCTCTCCGGCCGCGAGGCCCCGAACTTCGTCGGGGCCAGCGTCCCGGAGTCCCCGGTCGGGGGCGGAGGCGGTGCCGGCGCCGGCAACGGCAGCACCGGCGGGACCGGCGGCCGGGGCAACACGCCCCAGCCGCCCGCCACCCCGCGCAAGCCGAACAAGCCCGGCAAGCCCGGCGGTGACAACAAGCCCGGCGGCGGGCCGCGGCCGGCGGTTCCGCCACCGGAGGCGGCACGGCTCCGGTGCCCGAGGTCCCGGTCAAGCCGGTGCCC
>NZ_GG657750.1:3687243-3813756 GCF_000158895.1 Streptomyces sp. C
AAAAAAAAAAAAAAAAGGCACCCCCCCCTTCTCTACGTCCCTCTACGTCCCTCTACGTCCCTGTTCCTACGAAAGCTGCTTCTTGACGGCCGCGGCGACCCGGCCGCCCTCCGCCAGACCCGCGACCTTCGGGTTCACGATCTTCATGACGGCACCCATGGCCCGCGGCCCCTCGGCACCCGCCGCCTTGGCCTCCTCGACGGCCTGCGCCACGATCGCGGTCAGCTCGTCGTCGCTGAGCTGCTTGGGCAGGTAGGCGTCCAGGAACTCGCCCTCCGCGGTCTCCCGCGCGGCCTGCTCGTCGCGGCCGCCCTGGGCGAAGGCCTCCGCGGCCTCGCGGCGCTTCTTCGCCTCCTTGGCGATCACCTTGAGGACTTCCTCGTCGGAGAGCACGCGCGCCTCCTTGCCCGCGACCTCCTCCTTGGTGACGGCGGAAAGGGTCAGGCGCAGCGTGGACGAAGCGAGTTCGTCGCGCGCCTTGATGGCGGTGGTGAGGTCTTCCTGGAGCTTGGCCTTGAGCGTGGTCATGCCCCTGAGTCTGCCAGGTGCGGGGCCTGCGGCGCCCATCGGTTTTCCCGGTCTGCGACGATGGGGGCATGCACGCGCGTTACGGAACCCCCCTGAAGGTGACCGCCTCGATCGCGGCGGTGGGGGCCGCCGGTGTGGCCTATGCCGCGGGGTTCGAAGCCCGGTCCTTCCGACTTCGCCGGATCACCGTTCCGGTACTGCCCGCCGGGATGCGCCCGCTGCGCGTACTGCAGGTCTCGGACATCCACATGGTCGGCGGGCAGCGCAAGAAGCGCGCCTGGCTGCAGTCCCTGGCCGGACTGCGCCCCGACTTCGTCGTGAACACCGGTGACAACCTCTCCGACACGGAGGGCGTGCCCGAGCTGCTCGACGCGCTGGGTCCGCTGATGGACTTCCCCGGGGTGTACGTCTTCGGCTCCAACGACTACTACGGGCCGCGGCTGCGCAACCCCGGGCGCTACCTGATCGAGAAGGTGCAGGGCCGCCACGGCCTGAACGGCAACAAGCCGGTCGTCGGCGCCGTCCACAACCCGTGGGAGGACATGCGGGACGCCTTCGACGCGGCGGGCTGGCTGAACCTCACGAACACCCGGGCCCGGCTGAAGGTGAACGGGGTGGAGCTGGCCTTCACCGGCCTGGACGACCCGCACATCAAGCGGGACCGCTACGAGCGGGTCGCGGGCGGCCCCGAGGCGGACGCGGACTTCTCGCTGGCCGTGGTGCACGCCCCCTACCTGCGGGTACTGGAATCCTTCACGGCCGACCGCTACCCGCTGATCCTCGCCGGGCACACCCACGGCGGCCAGCTGTGCATCCCCTTCTACGGGGCGCTCGTCACCAACTGCGACCTCGACACGAAGCGGGTGAAGGGCCTGTCCACGTACGAGGCCCAGGGCCGGCGCTCGTACCTCCACGTCTCGGCCGGCTGCGGCACCAACCGCTTCACCCCGGTCCGCTTCGCCTGCCCCCCGGAGGCGACCCTCCTGACCCTGGCCCCCAAGGCCTGACCACCGGCGCCGGGCCCTCGTGAAAACCGGATTTCGCCTCAGGCCGAGGGTCCGCTAAAGTAATCGATGTCGCCAGGACAGCACAGCTTCAGGGCGGCGATCGGGGTGTAGCGCAGCTTGGCAGCGCGCTTCGTTCGGGACGAAGAGGTCGTGGGTTCAAATCCCGCCACCCCGACAGAGTAAGACCAGGTCAAGGGCCTGATCCGCAACGCGGATCAGGCCCTTCCTGCATTTCGGCAGCCGTCCGCCGTGCGGCCTCGACCGGATCGCCAGCGGGGCCTGAGCGGGTGCGTGGACCGTGGAGGCAGCAGCTCCGCAGCTCTTCCGAGCGCTCACGCCGCGGCCGGCTCTGCGTCGGCCGGAAAGGAACACCATCGTGCTTTCCCTGCCCCCGCGCCCCGGCGCGGCCCCGCGCGTCTTCGGTCCGGCTCCGCACGGCCAGGGCTCCCAGATCTCCCCGATCATGATGCAGGAGGAGCTGTGGGGGCGGATGCGGGCGCTGCCCTTCGTCTACATGGCCCCCACGCTCGTCTCCGTCTCGCACGCCCGCTCGCTCTTCCTGCCCGAGGGCATCGGCACGGGCCCGGACGAAGCCTTCCAGGGGGGCCGGGAGTTCGCCCACATCCATCCCCACCACGACGGCTCGCTCCACATCACGCTCCCGAAGGACATCGAGGCCGAGGTCATCGAGGCCGGTTGGGGCGTGCACCACCCCGTCCAGAACGTGACGCTCATCTACGGGCCCAGGAACTCGGCGGAGCTGGAGATCGCCTGGCGGCTCGTGCAGGAGTCGTACTGGTACGCGCTCGGCGCGAAGTAGCGTCCGGCGCCTTCTCCAGGTCAGGGGCCTGATCCGAGGACCGGGTCAGGCCACTGCCGTGTCTTCACCGCTCCGGTGGGTGTGTGTGGGGTGCGGGGTGGGGGTGGGGGTGTTGGAATGCGGGGAGGGACAGGCTGCGGTGAGGAGCGGTCATGGGCGGCGGCTCCGGGCGCGTGGTGGTGCTGGGGCACCTGCTGCGGGCGGTCGGGTCCGGGGTGCTGGTGACCTGCCTGTACTACGCGGCTCCGTTGGACTACGGCTTCGGGGCCGCGGCCGTCGCGGCGCTGGCCGGGGGGTTGCTGCTGTTCGGGGGGCTCGTCGTCTGGCAGGTCGGAGCCATCGCCCGGTCGGCCCGCCCGAGGCTGCGGGCCCTGGAGGCCATGGGCACCGCGGTGCCGCTGTTCCTGGTGCTGTTCTCGGCGACGTACTTCCTGCTCTCGCGGGACCGGCCCGGGTCGTTCTCCGAGCCGCTGAGCCGGACCGACGCCCTGTACTTCGCGGTGACGGTGTTCGCGACCGTGGGCTTCGGCGACATCGCCCCCGCCGACGGGACCGGGCGGGCGCTGGCCACCGTGCAGATGGTGGCCGATCTGATCGTGGTGGGGCTCGTCGCCAAAGTGCTCTTCGGAGCGGTGGAGACCGGGCTGTCCCACCGGCCTGGAAAGAGGAGCGGTCCATGACGGCTACGGAACCGGCCCAGCCCGGGCGGCCGGCCCAGCCCGCCCAACCGGCCCGGCAGCCCGAGCCGGTGGTGTTGCGGGGGCTGCTGAAGACGCCTTCGTACCGCAGGATCCTGCTGCTCTGCGCCCTGGTCGGGATCCCGGTGTCCCTGGTCTGCTTCTGGTTCCTCGCGGGGCTGCACGAGTTGCAGCGGCTGCTGTGGGAGAGCCTGCCGCACTCGCTCGGCTGGGACGGGCCGCCGTGGTGGTGGCCGTTGCCGCTGCTGTTGGTCGGCGGCATCGGCGTGGGCCTGGTGGTGGCCCGGCTGCCCGGGGCCGGCGGGCACGTCCCCGCGGCCGGGCTGGCGGTGGGCGGGGCGTCGACCAAGGTGCTGCCGGGGGTGGTGCTCGCGGCGGCGGCGAGCCTGCCGTTCGGCGCGGTGCTGGGCCCGGAGGCGCCGCTGATCGCCCTGGGCAGCGGCTTCGCGCTGCTGCTGAGGGACCTCGGGCGCGGGCCGGCCACCCCGCAGGCCACGGCGCTGCTGGGGGTGGCGGGGGCGGCCGCGGCCATCGCCGCCATCTTCGGGAGCCCGCTGATCGCGGCCGTGCTGCTGATCGAGGTGGTGGGGGTGGGCGGCCCGCAGCTGGTCGCCGTCATGCTGCCCGCGCTGCTGTCGAGCGGGGTGGGGGCCCTGGTGTTCACCGGGTTCGGGCGCTGGACCGGCCTGCAGACCGGCGGGCTGACCGTCAAACTCCCCGGGCCCGTGCCCCGGCTGGACGCGGCCGACGTGGGCTGGGCGCTGCTGCTGGCCGTGGTGCTGGCGGCCGTCGTGCGCGAGGCGCTGGGGGCGGGTCAGGTGGTGGCGGCGTTCGTGGCGAAGGGCCCGGTCGTCCGTACGGCGCTGTGCGCGCTCGGCGCCGGCGTCTGCGCGGCTGCGTACGCGCTGGTCACGGACCGTTCCCCGGCGGACGTGGCCTCGTCCGGGCAGGCCTTGATGGCCACGCTGGCCGGTGATCCGCGGGCCTGGGGGGTGGGTGCGCTGGTGGCCGTGCTGCTGTGCAAGACCGTCGGGTACGCGCTCTGCCTCGGCAGCATGCGCGGCGGCCCGATCTTCCCCGCGCTGTTCCTCGGGGCGGCGGCCGGCGTGCTGGCCGCGCCGCTGCCGGGACTGGGGGTGGTGCCCGCGGTGGCGGCGGGGCTGGCCGCGGCGGGGGCGAGCGTGCTGCGGCTGCCGGTCAGCAGCGCGGTGATGGCGATCCTGCTGGTCGGCAGCCCGGGAATGACGCCGGTGGTGATCCTGGCCGCCGTCGCGGCCCTGATCACCACCGAGTTGCTGCCCGGGCCCCGGCGCCAGCTGTCAGGCTGAGGGCCGGTCGGCGACGAAGAAGTCCGCCAGGGCGGGGGCCAGGACGGCCGGGTCCACGTCGTGGGTCTGGCCGTCCAGGGTGCGGTGGAGGCCCGCCGGCAGCAGGGCGGCGAGGGCGCGGGCGCCGGACTGGAGCCAGGGATCGCTCGCGCCGCCGCCGATGGCCAGAACGGGGATCCGTACGGCCGCCCAGCGGTCGGTCGGCAGGGGGTTGCCGGACATGGTGTCCCCCATGACCCGCGCGTCGTACGGGAGGGTGTGGGCCAGCGCCGCGAAGTGGCTCCAGATGCCGCTCTCCCTCATCTGCCCGACGAACTCGGCCGGGACGAGGACGGCGGCGGTCAGCATGAGGGTGACGGCGTCGTCGCGCCGGTCCGCGGCGATGGCGATGTCCAGTCGCTCGACGTAGTCGGCGGGGACCGGGGGGCGGCTGTCGTCGATGACGAAGGGGGGCTCGTACAGGGCGAGTTCCTTCATCGGCACGCCGTGGGCGGCGGCCTCCAGGGCCAGGACGGCGCCCGACGACATGCCCATCACCCGGACGGGGCCGTCGAGTTCGGCGATGACGGCGGCCAGGTCCTCGACCTCCCGCTCCACCGCGTAGGGAGCGGTGTCGCCGCTGTCGCCCCGGCCGCGGCGGTCGTACGTGACGACGGTGAAGCGATCGCCGAGGAGCCCGGCGAGCACGGCCCACCTGGGATCGTCGCGGACCTGGTAGGCGCCTCCGACGAGGACGAGGGCGGGACCCTCGCCGGTGCGGTCGTAGGCGATGGCGGTCCCGTCGCGGGAAATGGCCTTCTGCACGGTCTGCTCCCCCTGAAGCCATGTGGACGGCGTCCACATCTCCCTCGTAGGCTATACCTGGAAGTTCACGCCGTCCACATTTAGCGAGGGATCGAGTCCCCATGCCATCGGAAACCGAACCGCCGCCCCCGCCCAAGCGCAGCACCTACCGCCACGGGAACCTGCGCAGCGCGCTGCTCGAAGCCGCCCTGGAGCTGGCGCGCGAGGGCGGACCGGACGCCGTCTCGCTGCGCGAGGTCACCCGGCGCGCCGGAGTGTCGCCCAACGCCGCCTACCGGCACTTCGCCGACCGGGGGGCGCTGGTGCACGGGGTCTCGCAGGCCGCGATGGCCCGGGTGGCCCTGGCCATGGAGGCGGAGATCGACGGCCTTCCCGCCGCCCAGGACCCGGCCGAAGCCGCCCGCGCCCGCTTCCGGGCGGTGGGGACGGGCTACGTCCGCTTCGCCGTCACCGAGCCGGGCTGGTTCCGGACCGCCTTCCACGTGCCGGCCGACATGACGTACGCGGCCGACGCCACGGCCGCCGGGGCGGGCGGGCTCACGCCGTTCGAGCTGCTCGGCGCCTCGCTGGACGGGCTCGTGGAGACCGGTGTCCTGCCGGAGGCCCGCCGCCCGGGCGCGGAGTTCCTCGCCTGGTCGGCGGTGCACGGCCTGGCGTCCCTGATCATCGACGGCCCCCTGCGCGGCATCACCCCGGAGCAGGCCCACGACGCGGGCCAAGACGTGATCGCCATGATCGAGCGGGGGCTCTGACGCCCGACGGGGACCGGCCCGGGCCGCGTGCCCCCGCCCGACCGGCCCCCGCGCGTCACGCGTCCAGGGGGTTCGCGGCGATGCGCTTCGCCGCGCCGCCCGCGACGTAGGACGCCGCCGCGCAGGCAGGCTTGCGGGCCGCCTGGTCCTCGACCAGGGCGAGGAAGGAGGGGCCGAAGCCGAGGCGGGGGTAGTGCTCCAGCAGGCCGGCCAGGAAGGCCGGGTCGAAGTCGGGCACGCGCAGGCCGGACACGTCGGCGCTGGTGCCCACCTGGAGGAGGTGGCTCTCGACGTCCTCGGCGGCGGTGACGTCGTCCCGCATGTGCAGCACGATGACCTCCTCCGCGCGGGCCCGGCGGGCCGGGGGCCAGCCCAGACCGGCCGTGAAGAGCCGGGCCACGTGCCCGCCGGCCTCCTCGAAGGGCAGGGTGTGGCTGTCGAACGGCTCGGTCAGGCCCAGGTCGTGCAGCAGGGCGCTGACGTAGAGCAGCTCCGCGTCGTAGGAGAGCCCGTGCACGCGCGCGTACTCGGCGCCGAAGGCGTAGGAGCGGACGGAGTGGTTGAGGAGGGCGGCGTCGGCGTACTCCGAGGCGATCTCGAAGGCCGAACGGGCCGTGTCCGAATCAAGGTTGTGAAGGGTCCACGTCATGGACCGCACCTTAGAGGGGTGCGGTGAAGTCCACCGCCGACGGGCCTTCTTCTCCCGGCCACCACAACCGGGCCGGTGCGGGCGGGGTTTCTGCGAGGACGGTGCCGCGCGAGACGACGTACCGCGGCCGGACCTGGCGGCGGATCGCCTCCGCGGGGGTGGGTGCCGGGAGGAGGACGAAGGAGGCGGGGGCACCCGGCGTGATCCCGTACTCGGCGGAGGACAGGCCGAGGACGCGGGCCGCGCGCTCCGTCACCATCGAGAACGCGACCGGGACGTCGTCCGCGCCGGTGAGCTGGGCGGCGTACAGGCCGACGAGGGCGGTCTGGAGCGGATTGGCGGTGCCGAGCGCGTTCCAGGGGTCCATCACGTCGTCGTGGCCGAAGGCCACGTTGACCCCGGCGGCCAGCATCTCCTTCACCTGGGTGAGGCCGCGCCGCTTCGGGTAGGCGTCGAAGCGGCCCTGGAGGTTGAGGTTCGCGAAGGGGTTGGCGACCAGGTTGATTCCGGAACGGGCGAGCAGCCGCTGGAGTTTGAAGCTGTAGGCGCCGTTGTAGGAGCCCATGGCGGTGGTGTGGGAGGCGGTGGCGCGCTCGCGCAGGCCCGAGCGCAGGGCGAGGGTGGCCAGCACCTCCACGAAGCGGGACTGTTCGTCGTCGATCTCGTCGCAGTGGGCGTCGACGCGGAGTCCGCGCTCCTCGGCCACCGCGAACGCGGTCCGCAGCGAGGCGACGCCGTCCTCGCGGGTGTCCTCGAAGTGCGGGATCGCGCCGACGACGTCCGCCCCGCGGGCGACGGCCTCGCGCAGCAGCGCCTCGCCGTCGGGGAAGGAGACGATGCCCTCCTGCGGGAAGGCGACGATCTGCAGGGTCATGATGTCCCGCACCCGGTCGCGGACCTCCAGCAGCGCGTCGAGCGCGGTGAGGGACGGGTCGGTGACGTCGCAGTGCGTACGGACGTGCAGCACGCCGTTGGCCGCCTGCCAGCGCAGCACCTCGGTGGCGCGCGCGATCACGTCCTCGCGGGTCAGGGTGCGCTTGCGTTCGCTCCAGCAGGCGATGCCCTCCCACAGGGTGCCGGAGGCGTTCGGGCGGGGCCGGCCCGCGGTGAGGGCGGTGTCGAGGTGGATGTGCGGCTCGGCGAAGGGGGCGGTGAGCAGCCCGCCGTGGGCCTCGATGAGCACGCCGGTCGCGGGCGGCTCCTTCTGGTCGTCGTACGGGATCACCCGCGCGATCCGGCCGTCCTCGGCGACCTCCACGTCGGACAGGCCGTCTTCGTGCAGCAGCCGGGCGCCCCGGACGATCATCCGCATGCGGTCCAGCGTAGGCACCCCGCCCGGGGTGCGCACGCGGCTCGGGGTGTGCACCCTGGGCGGGGTGCGCACGCGGCCCGGGGGCCTGTGCGGGCCCGGGGCCCTGACCCGCGCACGACCCGACCCGCGCACGACCCGACCCGCGCACGCGGCCCGACGTTTCACGTGAAACAAAACGTCGGGCCGTGACCGGTGCCGAGGCTCAGCCGCGCTTGGCCTGTGCCTTCTGCTGCATGCCTCGCGTCTTCGCGGAGAGCGACTGGGCCTCTCTGCCCGCGGCCTTGGCACGTGCCTCGGCCGCCGTGTTCTTCGCCATCGCGCGTTCGGAATCCTGGTGGCTGTGGTGGCCGGTACGAGCCTTCTTGGCCATGATCAACACCCTCTCGCAAGCGTTCGGCGTACGCACACCACCATGCGCCCATTCGGCGCAGTCGGCATCCCGGCCGCCCGCCGCGGCCGGACCCGTAAGAATGGAGCGCATGACCAGCAGCGACAGCGACCTGACCCCCGGCACCGCACCCGCTTCCGAGATGCCCGACTGGGAGAAGCGCTTCCGGGCACCGCGCGTGGGCCTGCCCGAATGGGCCGAGGACGCCCCGGACCGCTCGCTCTTCGTCTCGAACGCCACCGGGACCTACGAGCTCTACGCCTGGGACCGGGCCACCGGCACGCAGCGGCAGGCCACCGACCGCCCCAACGGCACCACCGACGGCGCGCTCTCCCCCGACGGGGAGTGGATCTGGTGGTTCTCCGACACCGACGGCGACGAGTTCGGCACCTGGGTCCGCCAGCCCTTCGCGGGCGGCCCGGACGAGCCCGCCACCCCCGGGCTGGAGCCCTCCTACCCCGCCGGCCTCGCCATCGGCCGTGACGGCACGGCGGTCGTGGGCCGGTCCACCGACGAGGACGGCTCCACCATCCACGTCGTACGCCCCGGCGCCGCACCGGAGGTCGTCTACCGGCACCGCGAGTCGGCCGGCGTCGGCGACCTGTCGTACGACGGGACCCTCCTCGCGATCGAGCACACCGAGCACGGCGACGCCATGCACTCGGCCCTGCGCGTGATCACCCTCGACGGCGCCACCGTCGCCGAACTGGACGACTCCCGGGGCGGCACCGAGGAACTGGGCCTGGAGGTGCTCGGCTTCGCACCCGTCGCCGGGGACACCCGGCTGCTCATCGGGCACCAGCGGCGCGGCCGCTGGGAGCCGATGGTGTGGGACGTGGCCAGCGGGGCGGAGGAGGGCCTGGCCGTCGACCTGCCCGGCGACGTGAGCGCCGAGTGGTACCCGGACGGGAGCGCGCTGCTCATCGCGCACAGCTTCGAGGCGCGCAGCGAGCTGTGGCGCTACGACCTGGCCGCGCGCGAACTCGTACGGGTGGACACTCCGCCGGGAACGGTGTCGGGGGCGACGGCCCGCCCGGACGGGACCGTGGAGTACCAGTGGTCCTCGGCCGCCGAGCCGGCCGTCGTGCGGTCCACCGCGGGCGGGGTCGTCCTGGACCCGCCGGGCATGCGGCCGCCGGCCTCGGTACCGGTGGAGGACGTCTGGGTGGAGGGGCCCGGCGGGCGGATCCACGCGCTCGCACAGCGGCCCGTGGGCCACGGTGACGGCCCCTTCCCTACGGTCTTCGAGATCCACGGCGGGCCCACCTGGCACGACTCCGACGCCTTCGCGGCCACCCCGGCGGCCTGGCTGGACCACGGCTTCGCGGTGGTACGCGTCAACTACCGGGGCTCGACGGGCTACGGCCGCGAGTGGACCGACGCCCTCAAGCACCGGGTCGGCCTGATCGAGCTGGAGGACATCACGGCGGTCCGGGAGTGGGCCGTGGCCTCCGGCCTCGCGGATCCGGCGCGACTGGTGCTCTCGGGCGGGTCCTGGGGCGGCTACCTGACGCTGCTCGGCATCGGCATGCGGCCCGACGACTGGGCGGTCGGGCTGGCCGCCGTGCCGGTGGCGGACTACGTGACGGCGTACCACGACGAGATGGAGGCGCTGAAGGCCCTGGACCGCACCCTCTTCGGCGGCACCCCGGAGGAGGTCCCGGAGCGGTTCGAGGCGTCCTCGCCGCTCACGTACGTGGACGCGGTGAAGGCGCCGGTGCACATCGCGGCGGGCGTGAACGACCCGCGCTGCCCGATCCGGCAGATCGACAACTACGTCGACCGGCTCGCGGCGCGCGGCGCGGTGCACGAGGTGTACCGCTACGACGCGGGACACGGCTCTCTGGTCGTGGAGGAGCGCATCAAGCAGGTCCGGATGGACCTCGAGTTCACGCTGAAGCACCTGCCGCAGGGCCTGCCGCGCTGACCCGGCACCGGGCTTCCGGTGCACCCCCCGTACCGTTGGTGGGGTGCACCGGTTTCTCCTGACCCCGCGCTGGTGGGGGATCAACGTCTTCGTCGCGCTCGCCATCCCCTTCTGCCTGTTCATGGGGACCTGGCAGCTCGGCCGGTTCGAGGGCCGCGTCGGCAGCCACAAGGAGGCGCAGGCCGAGCGGCCCGCCGACCGGGCCGCCGAGCCGCTGGACTCGCTGCTCCCGGTGGACACGAAGACCTCCGGGCGGCTTGCTTCCACGGCCGGCGAGTACGGGCAGCAGCTGCTCGTCCCCGAACGGGACCTCGGAGGGAAGCCCGGCTTCTACGTCCTGACCCTGCTGCGGACCGACTCCGGCAAGACGGTCCCGGTGGTCCGGGGCTGGCTGCCGGGTACGGCCGACCCGGCGAAGGCGCCGGCCCCGCCGACGGGGCGGGTCGAGGTGACGGGGGCCCTGCAGTCCTCGGAGAACTCGGGCACCAAGGGCGTGCACGCACAGGGCGGGCTGCCGCCGGGCCAGCTCGGGGTGATCGGGGCGGCCACGCTGGTCAACCTGGTGCACGAGCCGCTCTACGACGCCTGGCTGACGGTGCAGACGCCGGTGGACGGGATGACCCCGGTGCCGGCGAAGGCGCCGAGCAACACGGGGCTGGACCTGAAGGCCTTCCAGAACCTCG
Source organism: Streptomyces sp. C (assembly GCF_000158895.1). NCBI lineage: Bacteria > Bacillati > Actinomycetota > Actinomycetes > Kitasatosporales > Streptomycetaceae > Streptomyces > Streptomyces sp. C. The sequence continues at coordinate 3,698,140 of NZ_GG657750.1, forward strand.
GCTACACGGGCGAGTGGTTCGTCTTCGTCGTCTTCGTGCTCTTCATGTGGTTCCGGCTCTACCGGCGCGAGGTGGAGACCCTGCGCGACGCCGAGGCCGGGCTGCTGCCCGCCGAGGCCCCCGCGCCCGCGCCCGCGGACGCCTCCGGGAAGCCGGAACAGACGCCGGAGCCGGAGCCGGCTACGGCGCGCTCGGCGGAATGAGGCCCGTGCGGTAGACCGTGCCGCCGCAGGCCGCCGGGATGGTGGTCTGGGTGACGGGGGCGCCCGTGCCCGGGGTGTGGGAGACCTCGACCCCGGTCGCCGCCGGGCTCCGGGAGCCGGTCTGCGGATCCTTGGCCGGGGCCGCGTCGGCGCCGGCCGGCTCCGTGCCGCCGGCCGTACCGCCCGCCGCCCCGCTCTGCCGGCCGGCCGTGGGCTGCGCCGCACCGCCCTGCTGCTGGGACCCCAGCGAGGGCGCCGGCTTCGCCGCCGGGCAGGACTGCCCGGAGGGCACCCAGGCGAACCGCACCTCGTACGCGGTGTTGGGCTGGAGCAGCACGACGGGAGCCTCGGCGGACGGGTCGGGCAGCAGCGCGCTCGCCGGGTCCCCCGCCGTGTGGCCCGTCACCGTCACCGGCGGCGCGGCCGCCTGGACGGGCGGCGGGTCGGCGGATGGCACCGAGGCGGCGGTCACGGTGTCCGGGCCGGAGACCGTGCAGCCCCGCGCCGAGACGTTGGTGACCTTGAAACTGCCGTAGACCTTGCCGTCGGTCTCGGGGGCGCGGGCACTGCCCGACACGCCCAGCTGGTCGGCCGTGCACCCCGGCGCCACGCCGGGCGCCGCGCCCACCGGCGGCAGCGGTCCGTGGCCGGCGCCGCCCGTGGGGGCGCCCGCTCCGGCGCCGACGGGGCCCGCGGACGTGCCGCCGGACGGGGAGCCGCTCGTCGGCGCGGACGGCTGCGTGCCGCCGCCCGTGTTCTGGCCGCCGCCCGGTGACCCCACCGGCCGGGGCCCGGCCGCGGCGTCGGAGCCGTTCTGCCGCGGGTCGGAGGCGTCGGCCGCCTTGGGGCCCTGCGACTCCCCGTGGCCGGCCATGGCCGAATGCCCGGCCACCGCCCCCTCGTCGGCGTTCAGGTGCAGGGCGGCCGGGATCGCGGTGCCCGCCAGCAGCGCCACCGCGGCCGTCGCCAGGAGGGCCTGCCGCTTGCGGGCCCGGCGCGCGGGCACCGCGTGCCGCAGCCGCTCCAGGGCCCCCTCGGAGGGCTCCAGCCCCTGCACGGCTCCGGCCAGCAGGCCGCGCAGCAGCTGCTCGTCGGCCGTGGCCGTCCCGGCCGGGCCGGGCAGGTTCTCGTGGTCGTCCCTCATGACTGCGCAGCCTCCATCGCCACCCGCAGCGCGGCAATGCCCCGCGATCCGTACGCCTTGACCGAGCCGAGCGAGATGCCGAGCGTCTCGGCGACCTGGACCTCCGTCATGTCGGCGAAGTAGCGCAGTACGAGCACCTCGCGCTGACGGCGCTGGAGCCCGCGCATCGCCCTGATCAGGTCGTCGCGCTCCAGCTGGTCGTAGGCCCCCTCCTCCGCGCTGGCCATGTCCGGCATCGGCTTCGACAGCAGCTTCAGGCCGAGGATGCGGCGGCGCAGCGCGGAACGCGAGAGGTTCACCACGGTCTGGCGGAGATAGGCCAGGGTCTTGTCCCGGTCCCGCACCCGGTTTCGGGCCGAGTGGACGCGGATGAAGGCCTCCTGGACCACGTCCTCGCAGGAGGCGGTGTCGTCGAGGAGGAGCGCGGCCAGGCCGAGCAGGGAGCGGTAGTGGGCCCGGTAGGTCTCGGTGAGGTGGTCGACGGTGGTACCGGCGACGACCGGCCGCTCGGCGCCGGCACTGGCACTGGTCCCGGCCCCGGCACTGGCCCCGGCAATGGCACTGGTCCCGGCGACGGCCCCGGCGCCGGGCGTCAGGGCCTCGGCCGCCGGAGCCCCGGATATCGAAGCGCCGGGTGCGGGCAGGGTGCCGGGCGGGAGGACCTCCGCCGGCTGCGGGCTCGTGGCGGTGTCCGCGCTATCGCGGGGCGAGGGCACGCGGCCGCCCCGGGTCGGCGGTGCGATGTGCGGCACGCTGGCCGGCGGGACGGGAACGATCACAGGGAAGCCGCCGCCGGGCGCGCCTGAGCGTCGGCGCGAGGGAACGATCCCGCTGCGCGCCGGTAGGACGGCCACGTCCAACAGTGCCTCTGCCACGCCCGTTGGACACGCGTCCCCCCGTCAGGGTTGTACGCGCCAGGCAGAGTATTCAGCAATTTCCCCATTGCCTTCATGCGTACCCGCTCTTCCCGATTGCCCCATTCATCCAGGCGGCAGTCGGGCCATCACCTTGATCAAGGGATCGATGCCGATCCTACAAAGCGGATTACGCGAATTCACCCGCGATCAGTTCCGAGATCTGGGCGGCATTCAGCGCGGCACCTTTGCGTAGATTGTCCGCACACACGAAGAATTCCAGGGCCCTCGGATCGTCGAGCGAGCCCCTCAGCCGCCCCACCCAGGCGGGATCGGTACCGGCCGCGTCCGCCGGCGTCGGGAACTCCCCCGCCGCCGGATCGTCGACGAGGACCACCCCGGGCGCCGCCTCCAGGACCTCCCGGGCGTGCGCCGCGGCCACCTCCCGCTCGAAGCGGGCCCGTACCGTCAGGGAGTGCCCGGTCACCACGGGAACCTGGACGCAGGTCACCGCGACCGGCAGCGAATCCAGGCCCAGGATCCGCCGGGTCTCCGCCCGTACGGCCAGCTCGTGCGAGGACCAGCCGTCCGCGCGCAGCTCCCCGGACCAGGGCACCACGTTCAGCGCGAGCGGCGCCGCGAAGGGCCCGGTGTCCTCGCCCACGGCACGGCGCACGTCCCCGGGCAGCTCCCCGAGGGGGCTTCCGGCGACCTGGGTCAGCTGCCTGCGCAGCGCCTCCGCGCCCGCCCGGCCCGAGCGGCTCGCGGCCTGGTACGAGGAGACGGCCAGCTCGGCCAGCCCGTACTCGGCGTGCAGCGCGCCCACGGCGGCGATCATCGCGGCGGTCACGCAGTCCGGGCCCGCGACGATCCCGCGCGGGCGGCTGCGTACGGCGTGGCCGTTCACCTCGGGCACCACCAGGGGCACCTCGGGGTCTTCCCGGAAGGCGGCGGACTGGTCCACCACCACGGCACCGCGCGCGGTGGCCACCGGGGCCCAGTGCGCCGACACCTCGGCCGGGGTCAGGAAGAGAACGACATCGCCCCCGCCGAGGCCCTCGAAGGCGTCCTCGGTGAGGGCGAGCACCTCGGTCTCCTCGCCGCGGACGGCCAGCACGCGGCCGGCCGAGCGCGAGGAGGCGATCAGGCGGATGTCGCCCCAGACGTCCGCCCGCTGGGACAGGATCTGGAGCAGGATCGTTCCGACCGCCCCGGTCGCCCCGACCACGGCGAGCGCCGGGGCCGGGGCCGACCGGTGCGGACTCATCGTCCGGTGCCTCCGTAGACGACGGCCTCGTCGCTGTCGGAGTCGAGGCCGAAGGCCGTGTGGACGGCGATGACGGCCGCGTTGACGTCGTCCTGGCGGGTCACGACCGAGATGCGGATCTCGGAGGTGGAGATCAGCTCGATGTTGACGCCCGCGTCGGACAGCGCCTGGAAGAAGGAGGCGGTGACGCCCGGGTTGGTCTTCATGCCCGCGCCGACCAGGGAGATCTTGCCGATCTGGTCGTCGTAGCGCAGGGAGTCGAAGCCGATCTGCGCCTTCGCCTTCTCCAGGGCGTCGATGGCCTTGTGGCCCTCGGTCTTGGGGAGGGTGAAGGAGATGTCCGTCAGGCCCGTGGAGGCCGCCGACACGTTCTGGACGATCATGTCGATGTTGATCTCGGCGTCCGCGATGGCGCGGAAGATCGCCGCGGCCTCGCCCGGCTTGTCCGGAACGCCGACGACGGTGATCTTGGCTTCGGAGACGTCGTGGGCGACTCCGGAGATGATGGCGTGCTCCACCTGCTCGTCCCCTTGTGACTCGGGCTTCTCGTTGCTGACCCAGGTACCCGGCAGTCCGGAGAAGGACGAACGGACGTGGATCGGAATGTTGTAGCGGCGCGCGTACTCGACGCAGCGGTGCAGGAGCACCTTGGAGCCGGAGGCCGCCAGCTCCAGCATGTCCTCGGAGGAGATCCAGTCGATCTTCCGGGCCTTCTTCACGACGCGGGGGTCCGCGGTGAAGACGCCGTCGACGTCGGTGTAGATCTCGCAGACCTCGGCGTCCAGCGCCGCGGCGAGCGCGACGGCGGTGGTGTCCGAGCCGCCCCGGCCGAGGGTGGTGATGTCCTTGGAGTCCGCGGACACGCCCTGGAAACCGGCGACGATGGCGATGTTGCCCTCGTCCAGCGCCGTGCGGATGCGGCCCGGCGTCACATCGATGATGCGCGCTTTGTTGTGGACCGAGTCGGTGATCACGCCTGCCTGGCTGCCGGTGAACGACTGGGCCTCGTGGCCCAGGTTTTTGATCGCCATGGCCAGCAGGGCCATGGAGATCCGCTCTCCGGCGGTCAGCAGCATGTCGAACTCACGCCCGGCAGGCATCGGGGATACCTGCTCGGCGAGATCGATCAGCTCGTCCGTCGTGTCGCCCATCGCGGAAACCACGACGACCACCTGGTGGCCGTTCTTCTTGGCATCCACGATCCGCTTGGCGACGCGCTTGATGCCCTCGGCATCGGCTACGGAGGAGCCTCCGTACTTCTGCACGACAAGGCCCACGTGCGCTCCTCGCTCAATCCAGTACTGCGGTCGCCGGTCAGTCTAACGAGCGACCGCGATACGGCCGACGAGTACCACATCGTGAGATGAGCTGTTCATTCCGTGATCATGCGTGGTCAGGCGGGCTCGCTACCGGTCTCCCGCCTTCTGGGCGGCCGGGCGGCGGCCCAGCCGGCCGAGTTCCTCGGCCATCACCGCGCCGGCCTGCTCCGCGAGATCGTCCTCCGCCAGGTCCTCGTCGGTGTCCAGGCCGTCCAGGGCCGCGAGCGGCTGGTTGAGCCGGACGTGGGCGATCAGCGACTGGAGGGCGCGCAGCATCGCCGAGGCCGTCGGGCCCCAGTTGGTGAAGTACGAGAACTGCCACCACCACAGGGCCTCGGTGACCCGGCCGCTCTGGAGGTGGATCAGCCCGTGCCGCAGGTCGGCGACCACGTCGGCCAGGTCGTCGGAGATCCGGTGCGCGACCGGGGTCTTGCGCGGCTCGTAGGGGTCGAAGACCTCGGAGTAGACGTCGACCGGCTCCAGCATCACGGCGAACCGCTCGCGCAGGTCGTCCACGTCCGGTTCCGGGCCCAGGTCGGGCTCGTAGCGCTCCTCGGGCAGGACGTCCTGGTACGCGCCCAGCCGACCGCCCGCCAGCAGCAGCTGGGACACCTCCAGGAGGAGGAAGGGGACGGCGCTGTCCGGGTCCTCGCCCTTGGCCACCTCGGTGACCGCGACGATGAAGGACTCGATCTGGTCCGCGATCGAGGCGGCGAAGTCGTCCGGATCCTGTCCCAGGGCGTGCAGCGTTGCGTCAGACATCAAGAAGTCGCCTTCCTTCAAAGGCCCGCCCGAGCGTGACCTCGTCCGCGTACTCCAGGTCTCCCCCGACGGGGAGCCCGCTGGCCAGGCGGGTGACCTTCAGGCCCATGGGCTTGATCATGCGGGCGAGGTAGGTGGCGGTGGCCTCGCCCTCCAGGTTCGGGTCGGTCGCGAGGATCAGCTCGGTGACCGCACCGTCCGCCAGGCGCGCCAGCAGCTCGCGGATCCGCAGGTCGTCGGGGCCGACGCCCTCGATCGGGCTGATCGCCCCGCCGAGGACGTGGTACTTACCCCGGAACTCGCGGGTCCGCTCGATCGCGACGACGTCCTTCGGCTCCTCGACCACGCAGATGACCGCCGTGTCGCGGCGCGGGTCACGGCAGATCCCGCACAGCTCCTCCTGCGCCACGTTCCCGCACACCGCGCAGAAGCGGACCTTCTCCTTGACCTCCAGCAGCGCGTGCGCGAGGCGCCGGACGTCGGTGGGCTCGGCCTGCAGGATGTGGAAGGCGATCCGCTGCGCGCTCTTGGGCCCGACGCCGGGCAGCCTGCCCAGTTCGTCGATCAGGTCCTGGACCACGCCTTCGTACAACGGACTGCCTTCTTTCGTTTCTGCGTGCTGCTGGATGCGGGTGTGGATGCGGGTGCGGGTGCGGGTCTGCGGGAGCGATTAGAACGGAAGGCCGGGGATGCCGCTGCCGCCGCCCAGTACCTGCGTCAGCGGTCCCAGCTTCTGCTGCTGGAGCGCCTGCGCGTTCTCGTTGGCCGCCTGGACCGCCGCGACCACCAGGTCGGCGAGGGTCTCGGTGTCCTCCGGGTCCACGGCCTTCGGGTCGATGACGAGGGCGCGCAGTTCACCGGAACCGGTGACGGTCGCCTTCACGAGGCCGCCGCCCGCCTGGCCCTCGACCTCGGCCGAGGACAGCTCCTCCTGGGCCGCGGCGAGGTCCTGCTGCATCTTCTGGGCCTGCTGGAGCAGCTGCTGCATGTCGGGCTGGCCACCACCGGGAATCACAGGTACTCACTCCGTACGTCGAAACGGCTGCGGATCGCCTTCGGGGAAGGCTCGGTCAATCCGAGCCTACGTGCTCCCCGGGCGCCGCGCCCTACGCCGGGAGGACCAACTCTTTCGGGTGAGAGACGGGGCGTGCGCGTACCTGATGGAGCCCTCCTTGTGGGCGGAAAACCCGGGATTCGTTGCCCATCGCGCGTCATTCGAAGGTAGGAAGAGCATGCGCACCATTGCGCACACGCGCACCACACGTCAGCGCAGGCAGAGGGAGTGCCGGGTGAGTCAGCCGGAGATGCAGCCCGAGGGGCCACCCCGGGACCCCGCAGAGGACGGCGACCTTACCGGCCGGCCGTTCCCTCTCGGGGACTGGGGAGAGCCCGCCGAGCGGCTCGACGAGCTCTACCGGCGGGTGGAGGCCGATGCGCTGCGCACGGCCGAGTGGTACCTGTCCGACCGGGCGTGGAAGCGCCGGGGCGCCCGGGCGCTGCGGGCCGGCGCGGCCGTGGGCGCCGTCACGGGCGCGGCCATGCCGCTGCTGGAGCTGACGGGCTCGGCGCCCGGGGCGGCCGCGTACGGTTACCTGTCGCTGCTGCTGGCCGCCGCCTGCATGGCCTGCGACCGCTTCTTCGGGCTGACGTCCGGGTGGATGCGGGACGTGGCGACGGCGCAGGCGGTGCAGCGGCGGTTGCAGACGCTCCAGTTCGACTGGGCCTCGGAGAACGTGCGCGAGGTGCTGGGCCCCACCGAGGGGACGGCCAGTGAGGCCGCCGAGCGGTGCCTGACGGTGCTGCGCCGCTTCTCGGAGGACGTCACGGAACTCGTGCGCTCGGAGACGGCCGACTGGATGGTGGAGTTCCGGGCCGGGCCGGCGCCGCTGCTGATGCAGTCCCTGGCCGGGGCGCCCTCCCGCCCGGACCCGGGCATCCCCCCGGCCCGTTTCCCGCTGCCGCCGGGCACCCGCCCGAACATGCCGCGCCAGCGGCCGCCGGAGCAGCCGCGCTGAGTCCCCGGGGTGCGCCGCTCACGGGGGCGGCGCGCCCCGGGAGCCGGGCCGGACGGCTACGTTCCGGCGCCGGTCGGGGCCAGGGGCCGGGTGCCGGGCCGGACCGGGGCCGGTGGCGGGGCCGGGGGCAGGGGCAGGGGCGTTAGCTGAAGATGATCATCGAGCCCTGGCCGAGGCTGCGGGTCGCCGCCGCGTGCAGGCCGAGCCACACGTGGCGCTCCCGGGCGAAGGGGCTCTCGTCGTACGGAATGGGCCCCGCGGGCTCCTCCAGCGCCGTCGGCCCCCCGGGCGGCGCGGGCGCCGCGGGCGGGTTCGCCGGGTCTATCCCGATCGCGGGAGCCACGAAGGCCAGCTCCCGCAGCAACCCCTGCGCCGACCCCAGCGGCCCGCCGCCCGCCAGCAGCTCCTCGTTGGCCAGCGGAGCCTCGAAGTCCACCGGGACGTACGCCCCCGCGTGGTCGTAGTGCCACACCAGGTGCGACTGCTGCGCCGTGGTCTCGAACATCTCCAGCAGCTGCTCGTAGTCCCCGCCCAGCTCGTCCACCGGGGTCACCGGCAGCCCGCAGATCTGCAGCAGGTACGCCCGCCGCAGGAAGTGCAGGGCGTCGTAGTCGAAACCGGCCACCGGGGCCACGTCCCCGCTCAGGCCGGGCATGTACGCGAACACGGGCACCGACGGCAGGCCCGCCTCGCCCAGCGCCTTGTCGTACGAGGCGATCTCTTCCGCGAAGGGGTTGTCGGGGCTGTGGCACAGCACGTCGACAAGGGGGACCAGCCACAGGTCACAGGCCACGCGGGCTCCGATCAGTCGTTGCCGCCGATCGGGCCAGAGTAGTGCGCCGGACACGCTCCGCGAAGGGGTGCGCAGAACCGGGGCGGGCGGACGGACGGCGTCAGAGGCCCGCGGCCCAGTCCAGCCCGTGCTGGTTGTACGCGCGCACGAGCCGGCGTACCTCGTCGGCGTCGGCCAGCGTCACCGCGTCCACCAGCTCGTTGTGCCCGTCCCACAGCGCGGCCCGCAGCTCGGGGGCCCCCTGGAGGTGCGGTACGGAGAAGACCCAGCACTGGACGCGGATGCGGTGCAGGAAGTCCGAGATGTAGGTGTTGCCGACCAGCTCGCTGAGCTCCCGCCAGAAACGCAGGTCGTAGCCGATCAGCACTTCGAGCGAACCGCTGCGCGTGGCCCGCCGCGCCTCCTCCGCGCGGCGGCGCACGGACACCAGCAGTTCAGCCGTGCCCGGCGGGGTGCCGCGTTCGGCGAGGCGGCGGAAGATGCCGTCGAGTATCAGGGTCCGGGCCTCGATCATTCCCCGGAAGTCGTCGACGGTGAAGATCCGCACCCGGAAGCCCCGGTGCTGCACCGACTCCAGCAGCCCCTGCGCCGAGAGGTCGACCAGCGCCTCGCGCACCGGGGTCGCGGAGACCTCGTACTGCTCGGCGATCTGTTTGACCGTGAACTCGGTCCCGGGCGGGAGACGCCCCGCGAGCACCTCGTCACGCAGCGCGTCCGCGATCTGCTGCCGAAGGGTGTTGCGGGTGACACCTCCGCTCCGGCTGCCTGGCATAGGGGTCCGTCTCCTCCATAGGTCATCGGACACCTTAGGCCAGGCAGCGCGGCTGAAACCGAGCGGTCTACGGCCGGAATGCGGATGTGACGTCCGCTCTCCGGACCGTCAGGCGCCGGCGGTGTGCCGGTCGGCCACCGTGAGCGCCTCGTCGAGCAGGGCCAGACCCTCCTTGGCCTCGGCCTCCGTGACGGTGCACGGGGGGACGACGTGGGTCCGGTTCATGTTGACGAACGGCCACAGCCCGGACGCCTTGCAGGCCGAGGCGAATTCGGCCATGGGGGCGTTGTCGGCCCCCGCGGCGTTGTACGGGACGAGCGGCTCGCGCGTCTCCTTGTCGCGCACGAGCTCCAGCGCCCAGAACACGCCGAGACCGCGGACCTCCCCGACGGAGGGGTGGCGCTCGGCGAGGTCGGCCAGCCCGGGGGCGATGACCTCGGCCCCGATGCGGGCGGCGTTCCCGACGATGCCCTCCTCCTCCATCGTGTTGATCGTCGCGACGGCGGCGGCGCAGGCCAGGGGCTGGCCGGAGTACGTCAGTCCGCCCGGGTAGGGGCGGGTGGCGAAGGTCTCGGCGATGGCGGCGGAGATGGCGACGCCGCCGAGCGGCACGTAACCGCTGTTGACGCCCTTGGCGAAGGTGATCAAGTCGGGGGTGACGTCCCAGTGCTCGGCGGCGAACCACTTGCCGGTGCGCCCGAAGCCCGACATGACCTCGTCGAGGATGAAGACGATGCCGTAGCGGTCGCACAGCTCGCGCACGCCGGCCAGGTAACCGGGCGGCGGGGTCATGATCCCGGCGGTGCCGGGCACCGACTCCAGGATGATCGCGGCGATGGACTGCGGGCCCTCGAAGGCGATCGTGTCGGCGAGGTGCGCGAGGGCGCGCTCGCACTCCTCCTGCTCGGTGGTCGCGTGGAAGGGCGAGCGGTACAGGAACGGGCCCCAGAAGTGGACGACGCCGGCGGAGGCGGTGTCCGAGGGCCAGCGGCGCGGGTCGCCGGTCAGGTTGATCGCGGCGGCGGTGGCCCCGTGGTACGAGCGGTAGGTGGAGAGCACCTTCTGGCGGCCGGTGTGCAGCCGGGCCATGCGTACGGCGTTCTCCACGGCCTCGGCGCCGCCGTTGGTGAAGAAGATCTTGTCGAGGTCGCCGGGGGTGCGCTCGGCGATGAGGCGTGCGGCCTCGGAGCGGACGTCGACGGCGAAGCCGGGCGCCAGGGTGCAGAGCTTCGCGGCCTGCTCCTGGACGGCCGCGACCACCTTGGGGTGCTGGTGGCCGATGTTGGTGTTGACCAGCTGGGAGGAGAAGTCGAGGAAGCGGTTCCCGTCGTAGTCCCAGAAGTACGAGCCCTCGGCGCCGGCGACCGCCAGCGGGTCGATCAGGGCCTGGGCGGACCACGAGTGGAAGACGTGAGCGCGGTCGGCGGCCTTGACGGTCGCGCCGGTGACATGAGGGGTCATGCGGTCACGCTAGAAGTGCGCAGGTGGGAAGGGATATCGGCGGACTGTATGGGGGTGGGCGGCCGCTCTCGGCAGTCTGTCTGCCTAGCCCACCATTGACAGCACACTGCCATGATGACAGTCTTCTGTCATAGCTTTCGTCCTACCAACTGGAGGCGAGCACCATGACCGAGACCCCCGCCAAGCCCGTCCACCTCGCGGTCTACGACACGTGGGCGGACTGGGAGACCGGACACACCACCGCGCACCTCACCCAGCGCGGCCACCGCATCCGCACGGTCGGCTTCGCCGCCGACGTCCCGGTGACCACCATGGGCGGGCTCCGGATCCTGCCCGACCTGTCCCTCGCCGATCTACGCCCCGAGGACTCCTCGCTGCTGATCCTGACCGGCGCCGAACTCTGGGACTCCGGTGACGAGCTCGCCCCGTTCGCGGCCAAGGCCCGCGAGTTCCTGGCCGCCGGAGTGCCGGTCGCGGCCATCTGCGGAGCCACGGCGGGCCTCGCCCGGGAGGGCCTGCTGGACGACCGCCCGCACACCAGCGCGGTCTCGTTCTACCTCGCCGAGCAGCCGGGGTACGCGGGTGCCGGGCAGTACGTGGAGGCCGACGCCGTGACGGCGGGCGACCTGATCACGGCCGGCCCGACCGAACCGGTGGCCTTCGCCCGGGAGGTCTTCGCCCGGCTCGGCGTCTACGAGCCGGACGTCCTCGACGCGTGGTACCGGCTCTTCCACGACTCCGACGCGAGCGCGTTCCCGGTCCTGATGGCGGCGGAGGCGGGCGATGCCTGAACCGCTGTCCGCGCGGGAGCGGCAGGACCTGCTCAGCCGTACCGCGCTGAACGTCTTCCACCTCAACGGCCAGTTCCTCTCCGTCTCCGAGGAACTGGCCCGCCCGGCCGGGCTGACGGCCGCGTGGTGGCAGGTCCTGGGCGCGGTGCTGACCGAGCCACTGCCCGTGGCGGGCATCGCCAGGACCATGGGCATCACCCGCCAGAGCGTCCAACGCGTGGCGGACCTGCTGGCCGCCCGGGGCCTCGCCGAGTACGTCCCCAACCCGGCCCACCGCCGGGCGAAGCTGCTCCGCCCGACGGAGGCGGGCCGCGCCGCGATCGCCCGCATCGACCCGGGGCACGCGGAACTGGCCGACAGGCTCACGGAGGCCCTCGGCGAAGCCGGCTTCGCCGAGACGGTCGCGGTCCTGGACCGCCTCTCGGCGGCGCTGTCGGCGATCACGGGCAAGGAGGCCTGAGACGGAGGGTCCGGGGACGGGGACGGGGTGGGGTGCCGGACAGGTGCCCGCCCGACCAGGGCGACGCCCGTTCCCACTCCCCCCGCGGAGCGCACCGCACTACGCTCGCCCCGTCCGGCCAGCCCAGGGGGAAGGGACCACCCGGCGATGGAGCAGCTCCACCCCACCGACCCGCACCACGTCGGCCCGTACCGCCTCCTGGCCCGCCTCGGGGCCGGCGGCATGGGCCAGGTCTACCTCGCCCGCTCCGACCGCGGCCGCGCCGTCGCCGTCAAGCTCGTCCACCCCGGCCTGGCCCTCCACGAGGAGTTCCGCTCCAGGTTCCGCCAGGAGGTCTCCGCCGCCCGGCGCGTCGGCGGCGCCTGGACCGCGCCCGTCCTCGACGCCGACACCGAGGCGGCGACCCCGTGGTTCGCCACCGGCTACGTCGCCGGGCCGAGCCTGCGCCAGGTCGTGGCCCGGGACTTCGGCCCGCTGCCCGCCCGCACGGTACGGATCCTCGCGGCCGGACTCGCGTGCGCCCTCCAGGACATCCACCGCGCCGGCCTGATCCACCGCGACCTGAAGCCCTCCAACGTGCTGCTCACCATCGACGGCCCCCGCGTCATCGACTTCGGCATCGCCCGCCCCCTGGACGAGCCCGACGCCGGCCTGACCCGGACCGGGCAACTCGTCGGCTCCCCCGGCTTCATGGCCCCCGAGCAGGTGCGCGGCGGACCGGTCACCCCGGCCTGCGACGTCTTCTGCCTCGGCGCCGTCCTCGCCTACGCGGCCACCGGACGGCTGCCGTTCGGCGACGCGGAACACCCCGGCGGGGCCGCCGGGCTGCTGCTGCGCATCGTCGAAGCCGAACCGGGCCTGGACGGCGTACCGGACGGGCTGCGCGAGCTCGTCGCGGACTGCCTGAGCAAGGACCCCGCCGCCCGGCCCGACCCGGCGACCGTGCTGGCCCGGGTGGGGGCGGGCGACACGGTGGCCGGCGGCCGGGCGCTGGAGCCCTGGCTCCCGGCACCGCTCGTGGCCCAGCTGGGGCGGCAGGCCGCGCAACTCCTCGACCGCGAGGACGCCGGTCCGGCGGGCACGCCACTGCCGCCGCTTCCGGCCCCGGCCGTCGCACCCGTACCACCCGTCACCGCCGTACCGCCCGTCACCGCCGTACCGCCCGTGCCTCCCGTACCGCCCGTGCCGCGCGCCGTCCCCGTGCCGCGCGCCGTCCCCGACACCCTCGCGGCGCCCGTCGCCGCCGGCCCGCCGGTGCCCGTGCCGCCGGTGCCCGTGCCACCGGTGCCCGTCCCGCCGTACGAGCCGCCTCCCCCGGCGCCCCCGGCCCGCCCCGGCACCGTGTCGACGGCGTTGCTCGCCGCGGTGGCGGTCGTCGTCGCGACGGCCGCGGGCGGCACGGTGTACGCGGTGATGAGCGGCGACCCCGCGCCCCGGCCCCCGCTCACGGCGCCCTCGGGGGCCGCCGGCGCCTCCTCTTCGGGCTCCGGATCCGCTTCCGCCCCCGCCTCCGGGAGCCCCGGAAGCGGAACCCGGGCGGGCCGGCTCCCCCAGTCCTATGCCGGCACCTGGCGGGCCACCTCCGGCTCCGCCGACTGGCGCCTGACCCTCACCCCCGGCGCCGTCGGCGAATCCGTCATGACCCTGCGCGTCGAGCACCCCGGGTACTCCTGCTCCTGGCGGGCCGCCCTGCGCAGCGCCCCCGACCCGGTGGAACTCGAAGCCTCCGCCGTCACCTCCGGGACCCCTCCCACCTGCACGCCCGGCGGCTGGAGCCGGCTGCGGCTGCTGCCCGACGGAAGCCTGGTCCGTGAGCTGAGCGGGGGAGACAGCCTCCCTCTCACGTATTACAGGGAGTAGTCGCCGACCGTTTGTGTCGAAGTCAATAAGCCTGCAAACAGAGCTTGTTGCGTACGACGGACCCACCGCACACTGCGGCACATGGAGCCCTTGAAGGTAGTGGCACGACTGTGGGAGCGGATCGAGGCACGCGACTGGGACGGCGTGGCCGGGCTCGTCGCCGAGGACGCCGTCATCGAATGGCCGGTCAGCGGCGAGCGGATCGTCGGCAGAGCCAACTTCGTCGCCGTGCTCCGTGACGAGGAGGACGACACCGGCGGGCGGTCCATCGGCTCCGTCGAGGTCCTGCGCATCCTCGCCGACGGGGACCTCGTCGTCACCGAGGTGGAGATACCCGAGGACCACGTCCTCTACCGGGCCGTATCACTGTGGACGGTGCACGGTGGACGGGTCGTCGGCGCACGGGAGTACTGGACAAGCCCTGGACAGGACCCTGCGCCCCGCTGGAGAGCCGTTTACGTCGAACCCCTGGTGGCAGACTGAGCCGTGTGCTCACGCAACTCGCCGCGGCGACCGGCGTCCTGGCCCTGCTGACCCTCGTACCCGGCCCCGACATGGCCATCGTGACCCGGCGGGCCGTCTCCCGGGGGCGGGCCGACGGGCTGCGCACCGTGGGCGGGATCGCCGTCGGGCTCCTGCTGTGGGGCGCCCTGACGGCGGCCGGGCTCGCGGCGCTGCTCGCCGCCTCGGCCGAGGTGTTCCTGGTGGTGAAGCTCGCGGGGGCGGCGTACCTCTGCCTCCTCGGCGCGCAGGCCCTGCGCCGCCCCGGTGCCGGGACCGCCCTGGACGGGACCGCCGGTGACACGGCGGACCGCCCCGCGCCCGGCCGCGGCGGCAGCGCCTGGCGCACCGGCCTGGTCGCCAACGCCCTCAACCCGAAGATCGCCGTGTTCTACACCGGCCTGCTGCCCACCCTCGCGCCGCCGGGACTGCGCCCGGCGGCGGGGATGGCGCTCCTCGTCCTGGTCCACGTCCTGCTGACGCTGGCCTGGCTGAGCACGTACGTCTACGTCCTGTCGCGCGCCCGGCGCTTCTTCACGCGGCCGCGCGTCCGCCGGACGATGGACCGGGTGACGGGCGTCGTCCTGATCGGCTTCGGGGTGCGCGTGGCCACGTCCGCGACGTAGCTCCCGGGTAGGGGGCGGGGCCGGACCGCTAGGGTCTGTCGTCAAACTCCCGTCGTCGCCCGGAGGGCGGCCCCGCGGCGTCTGGTGCGTGCTCTCGGCGTGCCGGGCGGAAGCCCGCGTACTGGACGTACTTGGCTTTCGCCCGGTGCGGCGAGAGCGCGTGCCAGGCGTCGCGGGGCAGACGGGAGTTTGACGACAGACCCTAGGGGAGGAGGCGGTCGAGCTCCTCGGTGACGGCGGCCCGTATCCCGTCGTGGCGGGGCGCGAGCGCGTGGCGTTCGCCGCGCCAGCACTCCTCGTCCTCGTAGAGCCAGACCGGCATCCGGACGAGGTCCTCGGGCTCCCAGTCGTAGCGCGGCCAGATGTGGGCGTGCAGGTACGGGTCGGTGTTGCCGAGGATCTCGATGTTCACCCGGCGGAAGGCCGGGTCGAGCCGCGCGCAGGCCCGCTCGACGGCCTCGGCGAGCCGTTCCAGGTCGGTGAGGTAGGCGATCCGGCGCGCCGGGGGCAGGTCCGAGAGCCGGGTCACGGCGGGGTCGTCGGTCAGCAGCACCGAGTACCCGGGCAGGAACTGCCGGTCCCCGATGGCCGCGAATCCGGAGTCGAGGCGGCGCAGGACGGTGGGGTTCAGCCCCCGGTGCGCGCTGCCGATGCGGTCGTGTCGCCAGTCGATCCCGTTCATCCCCGGACCCTAACGGAGGTGCCGTGGCGGGCTGTTCGCGGATGTCGGGCGGCGCGCTCCGAGGCCCGGCCGGTGCTCGTGGACCGGTGGAGGACCGCTGCCGGCTGGCTCTCAGGTAGCGGTGGTCATACCTGAGAGCTACCTGTGAAGCCCGCTCCGCAGCGTGACGCCGACGAGGGGTGCCGATTCCTAACTTCGTTACCAGAGCGGGCGCCTGCCCGCCGGATCGAAGGACAGGAAGAGGAATCCGAGATGAGCGCTGGCAGCCGCCTCCGCCGCACCCTGCTGGCCGGCCTCGTCGCCGCGGCCGTCGTGCTCCCCGTCTCCGCCGCCGCGTCCCCCCGGATCCCGGCGCCGGCCCCGGAGGCCGTCTCCGAGTCGGCCTCCCTGGAGAGCCGGTACGCGGCCTCCCTCGCGGGCATCGGCGGTGCGGCCCGTGCGGCCGAGGAGTCGGGCCACGCCGGACGGGCCGCGCGGCTGTGGGCCATGGCCGGGACCGGAGCCCGGTTCCTCGCCTTCGACGGCCGCGGCCAGGGCCGCGCCGTGGAGGTGTTCGGCGACCTGGGCGGCGCGGACCGGATCGCGGTCCTGGTGCCGGGCTCGGACACGAACCTGGACACCTACCAGCGCTTCCGGGAGGGCGCCCGCTCCCTCCAGCAGCGGCTCCAGGCCGAGCAGCCGCGCTCCGCGGTGGTCGCCTGGCTCGGCTACGACACCCCGGGCACGGTCAGCACCACCGTCCTGACCGCCGACCGCGCCGACCGGGCCGCGGCCGAACTCGGCCCGTTCCTCTCCGGGTTGCGGAAGCTCGCCCCGGACGGCGCCCGGATCTCCCTGCTCTGCCACTCGTACGGCTCGGTGGTCTGCGGCCGGACCAGGACCGGCCCGGAGGTCACCGACATGGCCCTGTACGGCAGCCCCGGTACGGGAGCGGCCACCGCGGGGGCGCTGCCGACCACCGCCCGGGTATGGGCCGGCCGGGGCTCCGGGGACTGGATCGGCAAGGTTCCCCATGTCCGGTTCGGCGGGGTCGGGTTCGGTACCGATCCCGTGGATCCCGCCTTCGGCGCCCGCGCCTTCGCGGCCGGCTCCGCCGGGCACAGCGACTACCTCAAGCCCGGTACCGAGTCCCTCGGCAGCCTGGCGCGCATCATCCTCGGAGCGGAGGCCCCCCATGCGTAGCCTGCTCGCCCGCTGGTCGGCACTGGCCGACCGCGTCGACGGGGCGACCCCGGCGGACCGGGACCGGTCGGTGGACGCCCTGCGGGCCCTCGCGATCCTCGGAGTGGTGCTCGGGCACTGGCTGGTGACGTCGCTGACCAGTACGGACGGCGGCCTGCGCGGGGTGAGTCCGCTGGCCCACATGCCCTGGCTGGCCCCGGTGTCCTGGGTGCTCCAGACGCTGGCCGTGTTCTTCCTGGTCGGCGGGCACGTCGCGGCCCAGGGGTACGCGTCGGCGCGGGCGCGCGGGGTCGCGTACGGGAGCTGGGTCCGGTTGCGGCTGGGGCGGCTGTTCCGCCCGGTGGCGGCGGTGCTCGTGCTGTGGGCGGTCGTGGCGGGCGGACTGCTGCTGGGCGGCGCCGAGCTGGACACCGTCCGGACCCTGCTCCGGCTGGTGTGGTCGCCGCTGTGGTTCCTGCTGGTGTTCGCTGCGCTGACCGCCGCCACCCCGCTGGTGGTCCGGCTGAACCCGCTGTGGCCCGCGCTCGTGGTGGCCGCGGTCGATGTGTGGCGGTTCGGCCTGGGCGGGCCCGAGTGGATCGGCTGGGTGAACGTCGCCGCGGGCTGGCTCGTCCCCTACACCCTCGGGGCCGCGTGGGCGCGGGGGGCGCTCGTCCGGCGCCGTCCGGCCCTGCTCCTGCTGGGCGGGGGCGCGGCCGGTGCGGCCGTACTGGTCCTGTGGGGCGGGTACCCGGCGTCGATGGTGGGGGTGCCGGGGGCGGCCGTGTCCAACCTGAACCCGCCGACGCTGGCCGCCGTCGCCTTCGGGCTGGCCCAGTGCGGGCTGGCGCTGCTGGCGCGCGGGCCTCTGGCGCGGGCCATGCGCCGGCCCCGCACCTGGGCGAAGGTGGCCCTGATGAACCTGTCCGCGATGACGGTGTTCCTCTGGCACCAGACCGCGATGATGTCCGTCACCGCTCTGGGGCTGCTGGTCTCCCGCGACCTGCCCGGGCTGCACACCGTGCCCGGTACGGCGGGCTGGATAGCCGCCCGGCTGCTGTGGCTGCCGGTGTTCGCGGCCGCCCTGGCCGTCTGCTGGGCCGCCTTCCACGCCTACGAGCGGGCCCCCCGGCCGCGGAAGGCCACCGGGACCCCGCGCGCCCGGCGTCCGGGATCCATGAGGGAGATCTCCCATGCCTAGGGTGGACGACGTGAACGACCAGAGAGAGACCGTTGCCGAGGGCCCCGCCGGCCAGGACGTCCCCGCCGCGCGCGGTGTGGCCCGGCAGCTGTTCAGCCTCGGGCGGGATCCGCTGCCGCCGATGAAGCGGCCCCGCTGGCTGAACCGGCTGCCGCACGCCCTGGTGGTGTACCTCGCGGTCCTCTTCGGCTTCCTGACGTTCACGCAGATCCAGGACCACTACCACGTGCGCGATCCGGGCGTCATCGTGCTGTGCCTCTTCACCGGCTTCTCCATCGTGGCCGCGATGTTCCGGCCGGTCGCCGCCTGGTGGCTCGGCATGGTGACCCACGGCTTCATCAGCGCCGTGATCCACGACCACGTGGGGTGGGGCCAGACCTGGCCGTGGACGCCGATCGGGCTCTTCGCGTTCGCGCCGCTGGTCCTGCTGGTGGCCCTGCGCGTGCCGCCCAAGGTGACGGCCGCGGTCGTCGCCGTCCCCGTGGCCTGCACCGGGATCGCCGAGATGCTCTCCAAGCCGGAGCACAGCCAGAGCAGCGCGGTCAGCGCGCTCCTCGTCCTCGGCTTCGCGGGCCTCCTCGGGTACGCGCTGCGGGCGACGCGGCTGGCCCGCGGCCAGCTCGTCGTGCAGGAGACGCTGACGGAGGAGGAGCGGGCACGGCGGACGCTCCTGGAGGAGCGCAGCCGCATCGCCCGTGAGCTGCACGACGTCGTCGCGCACCACATGTCGGTGATCTCCATCCAGGCCCAGGTGGCCCCGCACCTGGTGGAGAACCCCTCCCCGGAACTGAAGGAGAACCTCGCCGGCATCCGGCAGAACGCCCTGGAGGCCCTCACCGAACTGCGGCGCGTCCTGGGCGTGCTGCGCTCCGAGCACGCCGACGATCCGGCGAACCCGCACCACCCCCAGCCCACCCTCGCCGAGCTGGGCGCGCTCGTGGACAACGTGCGCGCGGCCGGACTGGACGTCACCACCGAGACGGCGGGCATACGGCGGCCGCTGACCCCGGGCGTGGAGCTGACCGCCTACCGGATCGTGCAGGAGGCACTGAGCAACTGTCTGCGCCACGCCCCCGGTTCACGTGTGGAGGTCGGCATCGCCTACGGGCCGCGCGAACTGCACCTGTGCGTGGCGAACTCGGCGCCGACCCGGCCGGCCCCGCCGTCGCCCGGTGCGGGGCACGGGCTGCTCGGGATGCGGGAGCGGGCGGGCATGCTGGGCGGGGAGCTGGCGGCCGGCCCGCGCCCTGACGGGGGGTACGAGGTGAGCGCCGTGCTCCCCATGGATCCGCCCGGCGGTTCCGTCTCCGAGAAGAAGAAGGACGTATGAGCACTCCGATCAGGGTGATGATCGCCGACGACCAGATGATGGTGCGGCAGGGTTTCACCGTCCTGCTGAACGCCGAGCCTGACATCGAGGTGGTCGGCCAGGCGATAGACGGCGCCGACGCGGTGGCGAAGGCCGGGGAGCTCGTGCCGGACGTGGTCCTGATGGACATCCGCATGCCGGGGATGGGCGGCATCGAGGCCACCTCCGTCATCACGGGCACGCCCGGCTCGGCGGTGAAGGTGCTGGTGCTGACCACCTTCGACCTGGACGAGTACGTGTACGAGGCGCTGCGTGCGGGTGCTTCGGGCTTCCTCCTGAAGGACGCCTCGGCGGACCAGCTGGCCGAGGCCGTGCGGGTGGTCGCGGCCGGCGAGGCCCTGCTGTCGCCGAACATCACGAAGCGTCTGATCACCGAGTTCTCGCGGCTGGGTGCTCCGCGGGCGCCGTCGCGGGCGCGGATCGAGGAGCTGACGGAGCGGGAGACCGAGGTGCTGTCGCTGATCGCCCAGGGCCTGTCGAACGGGGAGATCGCGACGCACCTGGTGGTGGCCGAGCAGACGGTGAAGACCCATGTGGGCCGGATCCTGGTGAAGCTGGGTCTGCGGGACCGGACCCAGGCCGCGGTGTTCGCCTACGAGACGGGTCTGGTCCGTCCGGCGGGCTACTGAGGGCCCCGTGTAGTACCTGAGGGGGACGCCGGGAAATCCCCTTCGGTGGCGACGCGGTCGAGGCAGGCACCCGCCTACGGTTTGGACATGACCGAGACGACCACCGGGGCGACCCCCCGGCCTCCCGAACTGCGGATGGCTTCGGGCCTGCTCCAGAGCCTGCGCGACGAGCTGATCACCGACGCCCTCGCCTACCGGCCGCTCCCGCCGATGCGGACGGACGGGCCGCTGGTGCGCCGGCTCCCCGAGGGCATACGCCCGAAGGCGGCCTACCTGCCGCATGCCGTGGTGGTCGTGACGGCGTTCATCGTGACCATGCTCGCGAGCGCCGACAACCAGTACGGCGGGCCGCCGGTCCAGTTCATGGTGCTGGGGCTGCTGGCGGCGGGTCCGGTGCTGATGACCCTGGTGCGGCCGGCGGGGGCGTTCTGGGTGGTGCTGGCGCTGACCACGGTCCTGTCGGTGTTCTCCGACCGGAACCTGTCCTGGCCGTGGTCGCCGAGCACGTTCGCGGCGACCCTCGCCGTCATGACCTTCGTGGCGATGCGGCTGCGGCCCCGGGCCGCCGCCTGGATGTGGGTCATCACCGTTGCGTACGGCACGGTCCTGCCCATACTGGTCGGCGGTGCGGACGGCGGCGCCGTCGCGCCGATGGCCTTCTTCTCGGCGGTGGCCCTGCTGGTGGTGACGGTCCGCAACACGCGCAGGGAGGCCCGGCGCGAGGTGATCGCCGAGCGGGAGGTGACGGCCGTCGAGCGGGACCGGCGGACGTTGCTGGAGGAGCGGACGACGATCGCGCGGGAGCTGCACGACGTGGTCGCGCACCACATGTCGGTGGTGGCGATCCAGGCCGAGGCGGCCCCGTACCGGGTGAAGAATCCGCCGCCGGAGCTGGAGGCCGCCTTCGCGACCATCCGGGAGAACGCGGTGGCTGCCCTGACGGAGCTGCGGCGGGTGCTGGGTGTGGTGCGGTCCGCGGACTACGAGGCCCCGGAGGCCCCGCAGCCGACGCTGGCCTCCCTGGACGGGCTGCTGGCCAATGTGCGGGAGGCCGGTCTGCGCGTGGACAAGACCGTCACGGGTGCGGTGCGCGAGCTGCCGCAGGGCGTGGAGCTGTCGGCGTACCGGATCATCCAGGAGGCCTTGAGCAACAGCCTGCGGCACGCCCCGGGGGCGCTGGCCGAGGTGGAGGTCTCGTACGTGCTGGGCGGGCTGGGGATACGGGTGGTCAACGGTCCGGCGGACGGGGACGTCCCGCCCTCGCCGGGAGCCGGGCACGGAATCACGGGGATGCGGGAGCGGGTGGCGATGCTGGAGGGGGAGATGACGGCCGGGGAGACCGGTGCGGGCGGGTACGAGGTGGCCGTGTTCATACCGGTGCGCAACCGGCCGCAGCCCGAGGAGGAGCCGGCATGACGATCCGGGTACTGATCGTCGACGACCAGATGATGGTCCGCGAGGGGTTCTCCGTCCTGCTGAACGCGATGGAGGGCATCGAGGTCGTCGGGGAGGCCGTCGACGGCAGGCAGGCCATCGCGCAGGTCGCGGCCCTGGGGCCGGACGTGGTGCTGATGGACATCCGGATGCCGGAGATGAACGGCCTGGAGGCGACGCGGCAGATCGTGGCGGCGGACACGGACGCGAAGGTGCTGGTCCTGACGACCTTCGACCTCGACGAGTACGTGTACCAGGCGCTGCGTGCGGGGGCGTCCGGGTTCCTGCTGAAGGATGCCTCCGCCCGGCAGCTGGCGGAGGGGGTGCGGGTGGTGGCGGCCGGGGAGGCGCTGCTCGCCCCGTCGGTGACGAAGCGGCTGATCTCGGAGTTCTCGAAGCTGTCGGACGTGCAGAGGGCGGCGGACCCTTCGGGGGTGTCGGAGTTGACGGAGCGGGAGACGGAGGTGTTGGTGCTGATCGCGCAGGGCCTGTCCAACGGGGAGATAGCGGACCGGCTGCTGGTGGCGGAGTCGACGATCAAGACGCATGTGAGCCGGATCCTGGTGAAGCTGGGCCTGCGGGACCGCACCCAGGCCGCGGTGTACGCCTACGAGACACGACTGGTGACGCCTGCTTAGGGGAGGCACCGCCTAGGGGGTGTCCGCAAAGTCTCGCCTGCCCCGCGACGCCCGGCACGCGCTCTCGCCGCACCGGACGAAAGCCCAAGTACGTCCAGTACGCGGGCTTCCGCCCGGCACGCCGAGAGCACGCACCGGACGCCGCGGGGCCCGCCCTCCGGGCGGACGGCGCCACTTTGCGGACACCCCCTAGGGTGCTGGGATGCGCTTTGATCCTTGGGATGCCGCGTTCGTAGCCGATCCGTACCCCGCCTACCGGGAGTTGAGGGGGCAGGGGAGGGCGGTGTGGTGCGAGGCGACGGGGCAGTGGCTGGTGCCGCACTACGCCGATGTGAGCGCGCTGCTGCGGGATCGGCGGCTGGGGCGGACCTACCTGCACCGCTTCAGCCACGAGGAGTTCGGGCGCACGGCTCCGCCGCCGGAGCACGAGCCGTTCCACGTGCTGAACGGGAACGGCCTGCTGGACCTGGAGGATCCCGCGCACGCCCGGGTGCGGCGGCTGGTGTCCAAGGCGTTCACCCCGCGCATGGTGGAGCGGCTCGCGCCGTCGGTCGAGCGGCTGGCGCGGGAGCTGGCGGGCGGGCTGCGGGCCGTCGGTGGCGGGGACCTGCTCACCGCCGTGGCCGAGCCACTGCCGGTGGCGGTGATCGCGGAGCTGCTCGGGGTCCCGGAGGGGGACCGGGGGCTGCTGAGGCCCTGGTCGGCGGACATCTGCGGGATGTTCGAGCTGCGGCCGGACGCGGAGACCGCGCGGCGGGCGGTGACGGCGAGCGTGGAGTTCAGCGCGTACCTGCGGGAGCTGATCGCCGAACGCCGCAAGGAGCCCGGCACGGATTTGATCTCCGCGCTGATCGCCGCCCACGATGAGGAGGGCCGGCTCAGCGAGCAGGAGATGATCTCGACCTGCGTCCTCCTGCTGAACGCCGGGCACGAGGCGACCGTGAACACCACGGTGAACGGCTGGTGGGCCCTGTTCCGCAATCCCGGTCAGCTCGCCGGCCTGCGCGCGCACCCCGGTCCGGCGCGTGCGGAAAAGTTGTCCACAGCTGTGGATGAACTGATGCGCTACGACACACCCCTCCAGATGTTCGAGCGCTGGGTGCTCGACGACATCGAGATCGGGGACACGCTCATCCCCCGCGGGGCCGAGGTGGCACTGCTCTTCGGGTCCGCGAACAGGGACCCCGCGCGCTTCGAGGACCCTGACGTGCTCGACCTCGGACGGGCCGACAACCCGCACCTGACCTTCGGGGCCGGCATCCACTACTGCCTGGGCGCGCCCCTGGCCCGGCTGGAGCTGGCCGCCTCGTTCGGGGCGCTGCTCGACGCGGACGGCCCGCCGATGCGGCTGGTGAGGGAGCCGCGGTGGCAGGAGGGCTATGTGATCCGGGGGCTGCGGGAGCTCCTGGTGGAGTTCTAGGCGGGCAGCGGGCGGTCCGGGGGCGGGGGCTCCGGCGGCCGGGGCTCCGGCGGCGGGGGCTCCGGGGCGGCCGGAGGGCCGCGAAGAGACGGCCGCCCGCCCCCGCGGACCCCCGGCCCCCCAGGACGCCTCACCTCGGCAGAGTCAGCGCCCAGGCCGCCCGTCGCACCGTCCACGTGCGCCGCCGCACCGGGCCGGCCAGGGCGTGGTCCGCGCGGTAACGGAAGTCCTCCCCGGACGCCCCGACCACCGCGGACACCGTGACCGCCTCCGCGCGGCCCCTCAGCGGCGGCGCGCCCGACAGCCGCACCACCACTTCCGCCGGTCCCGCGCCGCCCCCGGCGGTCCGTACGGCCACGTCCTCCACCGGACGGTCCCCGTCGGCGACCACGACCCCGTCGACCTCCACCCGCAGCCGGTGCGCCGGCCACACGGGCGGCGCCGGGCTCGGCAGCAGCGTCCGCAGCAGCGAGCGGTAGCCCCCGCCGCGTCGCACGGCCGACACCGGAGGGCTGATCCGCAAGCCGCCCAGCACCACCCCGCCGCCGTCGTCCACCAGCAGGTCCCGCGGCCGCGCCGGCCCGTCCAGCGCCGTCCTCGCCGCCAGCACCGCCGACAGCGGCACCCCCAGCGACCGGGCCAGCGCCAGCGACCCCGCGGGCCCCACCGGGATCAGCGACACCACCCGCTCGCCCGGCTCCCGCTCCCGGTGCAGCAGCCCCACGGCCCGCACCAGCGCCCGGTCGTCCCCCACGACCACCGGCCGCCGATGGCCGCGGCGGGCGAGGGCCCGCGCAAATTCCTCCTGCGAATCCGGGAGGCAGATTTTCGCCGCCGCTCCCGCTGACAACACATCCTTCGCGATTCGCACGGACTCGCCGTCAAGACGGCGGGCGACCGGGTCGACGAGCACGAGCAGGCCGCCTACCGGCGCGCCCGCATGGCTCATGGCGGGCTCTGGAGCCGACACCTCGGTCCTTCCTCGGGTAGCATCTTTGTGCAAGAGGCCCTTGCGCTATTGCGCCAGGGCCTTCGTCTATTCCGGGGCACCGGTCCGACGGCTCAGCCTGCGGTGTACATCGTCGTACGCCCCCTGACCTTGGACATGCCCCATCCGGAAGAGGTGTACGCCTGTGCCCGCTCTTGTGCTGCTCGGAGCTCAGTGGGGTGACGAGGGCAAGGGAAAGGCCACCGACCTGCTCGGTGGATCCGTTGACTATGTGGTGCGCTACCAGGGCGGCAACAACGCCGGCCACACGGTCGTCGTAGGCGACCAGAAGTACGCGCTCCACCTTCTCCCTTCCGGCATCCTCTCCCCCGGATGCACCCCGGTCATCGGCAACGGTGTCGTCGTCGACCCGGCCGTCCTGCTCTCCGAGCTGCGCGGTCTGAACGAGCGCGGCATCGACACCTCCAAGCTGCTCATCAGCGGCAACGCGCACCTGATCACGCCGTACAACGTCACCCTCGACAAGGTCGGCGAGCGCTTCCTCGGCAAGCGCAAGATCGGCACGACCGGCCGCGGCATCGGCCCGACCTACGCGGACAAGATCAACCGCATCGGCATCCGCGTCCAGGACCTCTACGACGAGTCGATCCTCACCCAGAAGGTCGAAGCGGCCCTGGAGGGCAAGAACCAGCTCCTCGCGAAGCTGTACAACCGCCGCGCCATCGAGGCCTCCGCGATCGTCGAGGAGATGCTCCAGTACGCGGAGCAGATCAAGCCGTACGTCGCCGACACCACCCTGATCCTCAACAACGCGCTGGACGAGGACAAGGTCGTGCTCTTCGAGGGCGGCCAGGGCACCCTGCTCGACGTCGACCACGGCACGTACCCCTTCGTCACCTCCTCGAACCCGACCGCCGGCGGCGCCTGCACCGGCACCGGCGTCGGCCCGACGAAGATCAGCCGCGTCATCGGCATCCTCAAGGCCTACACGACCCGCGTCGGCGCGGGCCCGTTCCCGACCGAGCTGTTCGACGAGGACGGCGAGGCGCTGCGCCGCATCGGCGGCGAGCGCGGCGTGACCACCGGCCGCGACCGCCGCTGCGGCTGGTTCGACGCCCCGATCGCCCGCTACGCCACCCGCGTGAACGGCCTGACGGACTTCTTCCTCACCAAGCTGGACGTGCTGACCGGCTGGGAGGAGATCCCGGTCTGCGTCGCGTACGAGATCGACGGCAAGCGCGTCGAGGAGCTGCCCTACTCGCAGACCGACTTCCACCACGCGAAGCCGATCTACGAAACCCTCCCGGGCTGGTCCGAGGACATCACCAAGGCCAAGACCTTCGCCGACCTGCCGAAGAACGCGCAGAACTACGTGAAGGCGCTGGAGGAGATGTCGGGCGCCCCGATCTCCGCGATCGGCGTCGGCCCCGGCCGCACCGAGACGATCGAGATCAACTCGTTCCTCTAGGCACAGCCGCCCGAAGGGGCGGGGAGCGCACCGCGCCCCCCGCCCCTTCGGCGTTTTCCGCAGACCCGCGCGAACACGTACCGCACCCGGTGGATCACGTTCGGTACAGTCGGGGCACCGTCACCCAGGGCTGGGGATTCCAGATGCACGACCTCCGCGCGCCGGCGCTCCCGGCCACCCGAGGCGAGGCGCTCGACGCCGACGCCTACGCCGAAGAGCTGCGGGTCCGCCGCGCGTCGGTCCGCAACGGCGAGTCCTGGCAGCTGGAGCGGCTCCAGCACTTCGAGGAGACCGGAAACCCCACCCGGGACGCGCTGCGCCGCGGCGACTGGCGGGAGGTGCTCCGGCTGATCGAGGCGGAACGCACCACGGCGCGCCGGGCCGCCGACGACGAGAGCCGCAACGGCTCCGCCTTCCGTCGGCTGCGGGTGGTGGAGGAGCCGCTGTCCCCGTACATGCGCTGGCAGCTGCACTGGCTCCACATGCGCGCCGAGGCCGGGCACCAGACGCGGGTGCTGTCCGCCGAGGAGTTCTCCTTCGCCGAGGCGGCCGGCGGCGGCAGGCTCCCCGAGATCGTGATCGTCGACGGCCAGGTCCTGTACGAGGTCCTCCACACCCCCGCCGGAGTCCACACGGGCAGCCGCCGGTACGAGGACCCGGCGATCGTCCGGCCCTGGGAGGTGTACGTGAAGCGGGCCTACGCGATGGCCGAGGACCTGCGGAACTACTTCACCCACTCCGTCGCGCACCTGCCGCCGCCCCCGGCGACCTGAAAAAATCTCCTCCGGGCCTGTCACATCCGCGCCCTCCCCCGGGTCAGTGCTGTGAAGACACCGACCGAAGGAGAGCACCAGCCATGACGAACGCCCCCGCCTCGATCTCCCGGATGCCCGACCCGGGCGAGTTCGTGCCCGAGCTGAGCGACATCAGCGCCGCCCTCTTCCGCGCCACCGGCAACCGCTCGGTGCCGCGCACCACGATCAGCCTGGTGCACCTGCGCGCCGGCCAGATCGTCCACAACACCTACCTGACCGTCCTGAACACCGCCTTCCTCCGCAAGGCCGGCGAGTCCGAGGAGCGGATCACCGCCGTCTCCTCCTGGCAGGACGCGCCGTACTTCACCCCGGCCGAGCGCGCCGCGCTCGCCCTGGTGGAGGCCACCCTCCAGCCCGCCCCGCGCGGACAGGAGCGCGTCCCGGACGAGCTGTACGCCGAGGTCGCGAAGCACTACGACGAGAAGGCGCTGGCCACCCTCACCATCGCGATCGGGCAGATCAACTTCTTCATCGCGCTGGCGGTGATCGGCAAGCCCCAGCCGGTGGCCTCCCTCGCCGACCAGCAGTGGGACTGAGGACCGGCGGCACACACCGGGTCAGGAGACCAGGGTCTGCTCCTCCAGCTCGGTCAGCCGCACCGTGCACAGGCCGCCGCGCTCGGTCCGCACGTCCGTGACCCTCAGCTGCGTTCCCGGGGAGAGGATGAACTCCTCCTCCTCGGTGAACGCGGAGAAGTCCCGGATGCCGACCGCCCGGGCGGGCACCACCTCGAAGAGCGTCCGCTTGCCGCGGCTGCCGAGGAACCCCCGCGCGACACCGAGCTTCGGCGTGCAGGAGGACACGCCCCACCAGGTGACGGTGCGGCCCGGCGGGTACTGCGCCCGCAGGTCCAGCGCCACGCCCCGGTACAGCGGTTCGGTGCGCGCGGGCAGCCCGGACACGGCGGCGAACAGCAGCCGCAGGTAGGGCAGGTACGGGACGAGCCGGGAGCGGTCCGGTGAGCGCAGGACGGCGTTGATCTCCCGGTAGAACGCGGACTCGCAGGTGTAGAGGTAGAGCGCGGAGACCGCGTCGGCGGACAGCCCGCCGGCCGCTCCGTCCGCCCGCGTCCTGCCGAACTCGTACGACCGGTCGACGTGCCGGCCGAGTCCGGACAGCAGCTCGGCGACGGGCGCGACGGCGTCCCGGAATTCCATGAGCGGGGTGTCGAACACACCGGTGATGGCGGGGAGGACGAGGCCCTCGTCCTTCACGCTGGAGAGGCGCTCCAGATACAGCTGGTGCAGCTCCATCGTGGAGGTGATGAAGGCGCCCATGCGTGCCGCGACGTCCTCGCCGCCCGCCCCGCCGGCCCCTTCGGCGCGCTCGTTCCACCCCTTCTCCGGGAGCCAGTCGACGGGGGCCGCGCCCACGGACGCGAGCGCGTCGTTGACCGTCGCGAAGTGGTCGCCGTCACAGAAGACGTCGCCCTGCGCCGCCGGATTGGCGTGGTCGATGTGCCGGACCTCGACGCCGGGGTACTTCTTCTGGAGTTCGAGGACGACCTTCTTCAGGCTGCGCGCGTGGGCGCCCCACCAGGCGAAGACGACGCCGCGGTCCTCCTCGTCGGCGTCCTGCTTGGCCTTGAGGATCTCCTCGACGATGCGTTCGGCGACCGGCCGCCAGAAGGCGGTGTGCGGATCGGCGCCGCCCCGGGTCCCGTCGCTGCTCGCGGTGAGCGCGGCGTTCAGCAGGAGCACGCCCTGGGTGAGCATCGCCTGGAACCATTCCGGCGGCTGCACGGTGTCCCGCTCCTTGAGGAGCGCGCGTATGTCGGCGATGGGGGTCTTCTTGGGAATTCCGTGCTTCCACATCGCCGCTGCCTTGATGATGCAGCGAATGCTGACGACCCGGCCGAACTGGCTGTCCTTCCAGTCGTGGAAGGTGTTGTCGAACATCGCTATGCCGGTGGCGCTTTCCGGCCGCGGATAGGGGTTCTGCCCGAAGACGACGACCTTCCACTTGTGCGGTGGATTCGGCTTGAGCGCCTGGAAGGTCAGCTCGCGGACCGGGACGACTTCCGGGCTGCGGCCCGCGCCGATGAACGCGGCCGCGTTCGGCCGGCCCTCGATGACGGGCTTCAGCAGGGGAAACCACGGTTCGCCACCGCCCTTGAACAATTCGGCGAGGGCCAGCGGATCATGGGGGTCGGGCTGTGCGGGATCGGCCGGGGAATTGGTTTCGGGCATGGCGGTAACTCCGAAATGTCGAACCGGATTTCGAGTCTTTCCGCAGGCTAGCAGCGGCCACTGACAACGCTGACCGACCATCACCGGGGGCCGGACTGAAGGGGATTGTCAGTGCCCGCCGCTAGCGTGGTGAGTGGTCGGAAAGACCGATTCCCGATTGGAGTGGATGATGACCGAGGACCGCGTGCAGCCTGCGCTCAGGGTCGTACTGACCGACGTCAACGCCGCAGTGGTGGAGTCGTGGCGGGCCGCCTTCGCCGACACCCCCGGGATCGAGATCCGCCGGGGCTCGATCCTCGACGAGGACGTCGACGCGTGGGTCAGCCCGACCAACTCCCGCGGCCGGATGGACGGCGGGGTCGACGCGGCCGTCAAGCGCTTCCTGGGGGCGGGAATCCAGCTGCGCGTGCAGCGGGCGATACGCGACGGGTTCGCGGGCAGCTTCCCGGTGGGCAGCGCGGTGTGCGTGCCGTCCGGGGCCGTCACCCCGCGCTTCCTGATCTCGACGCCGACGATGGAGACGTCCTCGCAGAACGTCAGCCAGACGTTGAACGTGGCCCTGGCCTGCGCGGCCGCCTTCCAGGCGGTCCACCGGCAGAACGACGAGAAGCCCGGCAGCATCCGCTCGGTGGCGCTGGTCGGCATGGGCGCCCGGACCGGCCGCGTGCCGGCGCGGGTCTGCGCGAACCTGATGTGGACCGGCTACACCCTCTTCAACGACCACCGCTTCGACGACTACGACGACCTGCGCGCCACGATCACCGCGCAACTCGACGACATAGAGAACGCCCCCGCCGGGAAGCGGGTCCGCATCACCCCGCCGAAGCGGGCCGCGGCCCGGCGCTGACCGGCCGGGGGCGGCAAGGGGCGGCAAAGGGCGGCAAAGGGCGGCAAAGGGCACCGGCTACCAGGCGAGTTGGGAGATCTCCTCCGCGACCACCGCGCAGGCGTCCGCCGCCGGATCGATCAGGGGGAAGTGGCCGACGCCCTCGACCAGGGTCAGGCCGACCATCTCGCCGGCCTTCGCCGCCGCGGCCACGTACGACTCCGCCACCGCGGGCGGGACCACGATGTCCTCGCGCCCGTGCACCACGGTGGTGGCGATGCCCGTCGGGAGCAGCGCCGCCGGGTCGGCGCAGGGCAGCCGGGCCTCCCAGTGCTCCGGACCGCCCAGCAGCTGTGCCGACGCGCCGCCGCAGACGCCGAGTTCCTCCGCGACCGCGAAGTCCGCGATCGGGGCCAGCGCCACCACACCGCGCAGCGGCGGCGGGGCGGGCAGCCGCCAGGGGGAGCCGGCCGGGAGCACGTGCCGCGCCGCCGCCCACAGCGCGAGCTGTCCGCCCGCCGAGTGGCCGGTCACCACGGTCCGGCGGAAGTCGGCGGCGGGCAGCGCGGTCGCGGCCAGGGCGGGCAGGGCGTCCATGGCGGCGGCCACGTCGTCGAAGGTGTCGGGCCAGCGGCCGGCCACCGGCCCGTCGCCGCCCTGGCGGGGCAGGGAACCGCCGCGCCGGTACTCGACGTTGGCGACGGCGAAACCGCGCCGGGCCAGCAGGTCCACGAAGGGGGTGACGTGCTGCCGGTCGTAGGGGGCCCGCCAGGCACCGCCGTGCAGGACCACGACCAGCGGGGCGGAGCCCGGGCCCGTGGCGTCCCCGCGCGGGGCGTAGAAGTCGATGACCTGGTCGGGGTGGTCCCCGTACGCGGCGCTCGCGTCGGGCCCGACCGGGGGGTGGGCGAAGGCCGAGGCGGCCTCGGCGGCGTCCCGTTCGACTGCGGGGTCCGTCATCGGCTCAACCTCTCGGTAACGCGTGGGACAGGGGGGACAGATGTTCCGGTGTTCCGACTGAGCGGGACCGTACCAGGCCGACACGGGCCGCCGGCCGCCGGAAGGTGGGCGCACGGAGGCGGGCGGAGCCGTAGCCCCGCCCGCCCCGTGGTGTGACGTTTCGCTACCGCGTCACCCGAAAATGTGACCCAGTGTGCGTGCGGCGCGCTCCACATCGGCGAAACCGACGTAGAGCGGGGTGAATCCGAACCGCAGGACGTCGGGGGCGCGGAAGTCGCCGACGACCCCCCTGGAGATGAGCTCCGCCATCACCTCGCGGGCCCCCTCCGCGCGCAGCGAGACCTGGCTGCCGCGCCGGGCGTGCTCGGCCGGGGTGACCGGCTCGACCCGGCCCCGCGGCACGTACGCGGCCACGCATTCGAGGAAGAAGTCCGTCAGCGCGAGCGACTTGGCGCGCACGGCCTCGACGTCGACGCCCTCCCAGGCGTCGAGGGCCGACTCCAGGGCCAGCATCGACAGGATGTCCGGGGTCCCGACGCGCATCCGGGCCGGTCCCTCGGCGGGGACGTAGTCCGGGGTCATCGCGAAGGGCTCCGCGTGGCCGTTCCAGCCGGGCAGCGGGGAGTCGAAGGCGCCCTGGTGCCGTTCGGCCACGTAGATGTAGGCCGGGGAGCCGGGGCCGCCGTTGAGGTACTTGTAGGTGCAGCCCACCGCCAGGTCGACGCAGTGGGCGTCGAGCCCGACGGGCAGGGCCCCGGCGCTGTGGCACAGGTCCCAGACGATCAGCGCGCCCGCGGCGTGCGCGGCCGCGGTGAGGCCGGGCAGGTCGTGCAGCCGGCCGGTGCGGTAGTCGACGTGGTTGAGCAGCACCACCGCGGTGTCGTCGCCGAGGGCGCCGGCCGCGTCGGAGGGGTCGACCGGAACGAGTTCGAGGCCGGTCATCCGGGCGGCGGACGCGGCGATGTAGCCGTCCGTCGGGAAGGTGGTGGCGTCGACCAGCATCCGGGTCCGGCCGGGCGCCGCCAGGCGGGCGGCGCCGACGAGGGCCTTGAAGAGGTTGACGCTGGTGGAGTCGCCCACGGTCACCTGGCCGGGGGCGGCGCCGATCAGCGGGGCGATGCGGTCGCCGATCCGCTGCGGGGCGGTCCACCAGCCGCTCTCGTCCCAGGAGCGGATGAGGAGCTCGCCCCACTGGCGGTGCACGACGTCGGCCACCGCGCCGGGGACGCCGGCCGGCAGCGCGCCGAGGGAGTTCCCGTCGAGGTAGACGACCCCGTCGGGCAGGGTGAAGCGCTCGCGGAGCTTGCCGAGGCCGTCCTCGGCGTCGAGGCGCGCGGCCCGCTCCCGCAGCTCCGGTATCAGGTTCGGATTCGGGTTCGGGTTCGGGTCCAGGTCCGGGGCGGCGTCAGACATGGCTGCGGGCCGTCCAGAGCTCGGGGAAGACGTTCTTCGTGGCGCGCTTCTCCAGCCAGGTCACCCCGGCCGAGCCGCCCGTCCCCGTCTTCGCGCCCATCGCCCGGCGCGTCGCGACCAGGTGGTCGTTGCGCCAGCGCCAGACCAGCTCGGCGACGTCCGTGAGCACCTCGCCGAGGCGGTGCAGGTCGGCGTGCCGGCCGGCCGGGTCCGCGTAGAGCTCCGTCCAGACGGCCTCGACCTCGGCGGAGGGCTCGTACCGCAGGGCGAGGTCCCGGTCCAGGACCGACTGGGGCACCGGCAGGCCGCGGCGGGCCAGCAGGCGCAGCGTCTCGTCGTACACGCTGGGCTCGTGGAGGGCCTTCTCCAGCTCGGCGTGGACCCGCGGGGCGCCCCGGTGGGGGACCAGCATGGACGCGGACTTCTCGCCCAGCAGGAACTCCATCCGGCGGTACATCGCCGACTGGAAACCGGAACCCTCGCCGAGGGCGGCGCGGTACGAGTTGAACTGGGCGGGGGTGAGCTGGGCCAGCGGCCGCCAGGAGGCGTTCAGGGCCTCCAGCTCACGGAGGGATCGTTTCAGCGCGTCCATCGCCACCGGGACGTCGTCCTCGCGCAGGGCGCGGGCGGCGGTCTCCCACTCGTGGACGATGACCGTGAACCACAGTTCCATGACCTGGGTGGTCACCAGGAACACCATCTCGCCGGGATCGTCCGAGCGCAGGTGCTGGAGGTGGGTGAGGACGTCCGCCTGGACGTAGTCCTCGTACGGAGTCGTGCCGGCGAAGTCGAGGTTCGGGGTGTCCGAACCGGCTCCGGAGGCATCAAGGGCGTGCGACATTTCTGTCTCCTCGACACGTGCTTCCGGGTAGCGGTCCGCTCCTTCCGATGAGGTAAGTGGAGCCCCGGTCCCCTGCTCCGCATCATAAGCAGGGGATCCGGAAGCCCTCTAGGGCGCTCCTGGAGAGCGTTATGCGAGCGTGTCCGCCGCCGTCTGGGAGGAATCCCGCAGGAACGTGGAGCAGCGCTCGTACTCCTCCTTCTCGCCGATGGCCCCGGCGGCCCGCGCCAGGGCGTGCAGGGCGCGCAGGAAGCCTCGGTTCGGCTCGTGCTCCCACGGCACCGGGCCGTGGCCCTTCCAGCCGGCGCGGCGCAGCGCGTCGAGGCCGCGGTGGTAGCCCGTACGGGCGTACGCGTACGACTCGACCGTGCGGCCGGCCTCGAAGGCCTGGTCGGCGAGGGCGGCCCAGGCGAGGGAGGAGGTGGGGTGCGCGGCGGCCACCTCGGCCGGGTCGGTGCCGGCGGCGAGGGCCTCGCGGGGCGCGGGCTCGTCGGGCAGGTGGGTGGGGGCGGGGCCCCCGAGCAGGTTCTGGTGAATCGACATGGCTTCAGTCTGGCCGACGGAGCCGGCGACCGGCGCCCGGGCCCGGCTCACGGGCCGGCGCGCCCGGATCACCCGTCCGCGACGCGCCCCGGCCCCGGCCCCGTCGCAGGATGGCGGGGGCCCGGGGGGACGGACGGCGGACGGGAGGCGGCCAGCTCCCGGCGCAGGACCGGCACGATCCGCTCGCCCAGCACGTCGACCTGCTCCAGGGCCGCCGCCGCCGGCAGCCCGGAGTGGTCGACGGCGAACAGCTGCCGCTGGTAGTCCCCGTACACCTCCCGGAAGCCGAGGACCTTCTCGATCACCTGGTCCGGACTGCCCACGGCCAGCGGCGTCCGCGCCACGCACTCCTCCAGCGAGTAGCGCCCGCCGTGGAACCGGGACCGGTCGAAGTACGGACGGAACTCCCGCACCGCGTCCTGCGAGCGCGCCCGCACGAAGACCTGCCCTCCGAGCCCGACGACCGCCTGCTCGGCGGTGCCGTGGCCGTGCTCCTCGTACCGGGCCCGGTACAGCTCCACCAGCCGGGCGTACTGGTCGACCGGCCCGAAGAGGTTGTCCGCGAAGAAGCCGTCGCCGTAGTACGCGGCCCGCTCCGCGGTCTCCGGCGAACGCACCGACCCGTGCCACACGAAGGGCGGTACGCCGCCCAGCGGGCGGGGCACGGAGGTGAAGCCGTCCAGGCGGGCCCGGAAGCGGCCCTGCCAGTCGACGTCCTCCTCCCGCCACAGGCGGTGCAGCAGGGCGTAGTTCTCCCGGGCCAGCGCGATGCCCTGGCGCAGGTCCTGGCCGAACCACGGGTAGCAGTTGGGGGTGTTGCCCCGGCCCGTGATCAGGTCGAGGCGCCCGCCCGCCAGGTGCTGGAGCAGCGCGTACTCCTCCGCGACGCGGACCGGGTCGTTGGTGGTGACCAGGGTGGTGGCGGTCGACAGGATCAGCCGCCGGGTGCGCGCCGCGAGGTAGCCCAGCAGGACCGGCGGCGAGGAGGTCACGTAGGGCGGGTTGTGGTGCTCACCGGTGGCGAAGACGTCGAGCCCGGCGTCCTCCGCCCGCAGGGCGAGCGCGGTCATGGCCAGGATCCGCTCGTGGTCGGTCGGCGTCCGGCCCGTCGACGGGTCGGGCACGACCTCGCCGATCGAGAAGACGCCGAACTGCACCCCGCCCCTCCCGTGTCGACACCGCCGCCGCGCGGGGTGCGGCAGCGGGGGGCAGTCCCCGGCACCGCGGTTCGCGGCCCCGCCAGCAGACCGTGCCCGATTCGCGGCGGTCCGGCCAGGTCCGCCCGGGCAGTCCGTCAAGTCGCCCGGTGTGGTGGCGCCCCCACCACGATCCGGCCGAGTGCGGTGACCGGCACACCTCCCCGGAAGAGGGGTGCTCGTCCGACGGTAGAGGTGCAGTGGACGCACGCCGAGGGGGCATGTCGTGAAAGCGGTCATGAGCAGCATCAACAGCATCAGCGGGGGCACCGGTACGGGTACGGGTACGGTGGCGCCGGTCCGGCGGGATCCGGCCCGGGAGGCGGCCGACGACCTGTGTGCCGCCGTCCTGTCCTCCCTGCGCCGCAAGGACCAGCGGGAGAAGGGCCGGCAGTACGTGCAGGGGCTGCTCGCACTGCCCGGCCGCAAGTCGATGCGGGGCATCGCGGGGCAGGTCGGGGGCGGGGCCGCCGAGCAGAGCATGCACCACTTCATCTCCGGCTCCACCTGGGACTGGGAGCCGATCCGCGCCTCGCTCGCGGGGTTCCTCCAGGCGGGCAACCCGCTGACCGCGTGGGTGGCGCAGCCGATGGCCATCCCCAAGGGCGGGGAGCACTCGGTGGGGGTGGCGCACCGCTTCGACCCGCACCAGGGGCAGATGTTCCGGGGGCAGCAGGCCTTCGGGACCTGGTTCGCCTCGGCGGGACTGGTCACTCCGGTCGGGTGGCGGATGCACCTGCCGGAGGACGACACCCCCGGCGCGCCCGGCACACCCGGCGCGCCCGGCACACCCGGCGCGGCCGGCGCCCCCGGGGCACCCGCTGCCTTCGACACCGCCGACGCGCAGGCCGCGTACGAGGAGTCCGCGGCGGACGCCGTCATCGAGACGGTACGGCGCACCGGCAACCGGCGTCCGGTGGTGCTGGACATCCAGCGCATCGGCACCCGGTCCACGATGAACCGCTTCGCCGAGGCGGGGCTGCCCGTCATCGCCCGCGTCGCGCCGTCGACGCCGCTGCTCGTCACCGACCCCGCGCTGCCCGGCCACGGCGCCGGGGCGCGCCCCGCGCGGGACGTCCTGCAGTCGGTGAAGGGCCTGTGCACCCCGGTGGAGTGGACCGACCCGGACCCCGCGTTCCCGGGCGGCCGGCACCGCAGCACCCTGGCGGTCGCGGTGCGGGTGATGATGCCCGACCCGTCCCCGGCCCGCCGCCGCCACCTGCTGCTGGTCGGCGAGTGGACGGACCCGCGCCGCCCTCCGGCGCAGCTGTGGGTGACGGACCTGGTACGGCTGCCCGTGGGCCCGCTGCTGCGGCTGACGAAGCAGGGCCGCCGGGTCGCCTTCGCCGCCGAGCACAGCGGCCGGGAGGCGGGGCTGCGCGACTTCGCCGGGCGGGCCCTGCCCGGCTGGCACCGGCACGTCACGCTGGCCTCGGTCGCGCACGCGGCCCGCGCGCTGACCGGTACGGAGCACTACGCGGCGGCGTAGCCCGGTGGCTCGGCCCGGCTACACCGGGTTCGAGCGGTCGGCGGCCGTGCGGCGGTCGTGCAGGACGGTGCGGGCCTTGCGCAGCCGCAGCGCCATCTGGATCTCCAGCGCCCCGGCGGGCTTCTGCCAGTCGGGGCCGAGGAGTTCGCCGATGCGGTCCAGCCGGCGGGAGACGGTGTTGGGGTGCACGTGCAGGGCCTCGGCGGCGTGGGTGGGGCTGGCGCCCGAGGCGAAGTACGCCTCCAGGGTGCGGGTCAGCTCCGTCAGCCGGTCCGCGTCGTACTCCAGCACGGGGCCGATGGTCGCCGCGACGAACGACTCCACGTCGTGGTCGGCGGACAGCAGCATGCCGAGGAAGCCCAGTTCGCGCAGGGAGGCGGTGCCGCCCACCCCGTCGAGCGCGGTCAGCGCGTCCAGGCAGCGCACGGCCTCGGCGTAGACGCGGGCCACCTCGCCCGGGCTCCCGGTGGGGCCCGCGGCCCCGGTGGACACGGCGTGGCCCAGCAGCGGCGAGAGCTCGCCGGAGACCCGGTGCGCGGCGGCGGAGGCGTCGGTGCCGGGCAAGACCAGGACGATGCAGCCGCGGCGGACGCCCTTGAGCCCGCCCATCCGGTACGCGTACGAGGACGCCCAGGCCACGGCCCTGCCCAGCTCGCCGCCCTCCGGCCGGGCCACGACCACCACGTGCGGGCCGTCCAGGTCGATGCCGAGGCGGCGGGTGCGTTCCAGCAGGTGCAGGTCGACGGAGTGCGGGCGGTCCAGCAGGTCGGCGAGGAGTTCGTCGTGCACGGGGCCCTCGGCGGCGACCGTGCCGCGCTGGATCAGCATCAGTGAGGCCACGGACTGGGCGGCCAGCTGGAGCAGCCGTACGTCCTCCTCGGCGAGGGGTTCGGAGGCGCTCAGCAGCAGCACCCCGAGGTCCTCGGCCCCCGCCAGTACCGGGGCGAGCCACAGGTCGCCGGGCAGGCGCACCGGGCGGCGGTCGGTGAGCGCCTGGAGGGCGCCCTTGGTCACCGCGTCCTCGTCCAGGCCGGGCAGTTCCCCGGTCGCGGTCAGCGGCCGCCCGCCCGGGTCCCGTACCTGGAGCACGCCGTCCAGCGCGTCGGCGGTGGCCCGGGCGAGGGTGGCGAGGCCGGCCCCGTCCAGGACCAGCCCGGCCAGCCGGGCGTGGCACTCCCACAGGTACCGGACCCGGGTGAGGGCGGTGTTGGTGCGCGAACCGAAGGCCGCCAGCTCGGTGACCTCGTCGCGGGTCTGCTCCAGCAGCCGGGCCTTCTCGATGGCGACGGCGGCCAGGTCGGCGAGGGAGAGCATGATGCCGATCTCGTCCGGGGTGAACTCCCGTACGGCGCGGTCGGATCCGTAGAGCGCGCCGAGGGTGGAGTTCCCGCGCCGCAGCGGGACCGCGATGATCGCGTGCAGCCCCTCCGCCTCGACCACGGCGTCGATGCCGGGGGCGTGCGCGATGGAGGAGTCGGCGAGGTAGTCGGGGGTCCACACCGGTGAGCGGCGGGCCTGCGCGATGCTGCCGAGGCCCCGGCCGGTGCCGAGTTCGAGGCCGACGTTGAGGGCGGTGGTCTCGCCCTCCGAGGTGCGCACGTACGCCGAGCCGTCCGGGCGGCTCAGCGACAGCCAGGCCATGTCGAAGCCGAGGAGCCGCCTGGCCCGGCGGGTGATCAGCCGCAGCAGGCCGTCGATGTCGTACGGGGAGGTCAGGTCGTGGGCGGTGTCGACGAGGGCGGTGAGGGCGGCCTCGCGCTGTTTGCCGCTGCTCGCGCGGGCCCGTACCGAGCCTGCCAGGGCCACGGCCCGGGTGAGGTCGGCGAGTTCGGCCTCTCCGGCGCCGGCGGCACGGGCCTCGGCGAGGAGGGTCTCGTACCGGCTCGGCGGGGCGTCCTGCGCGAGCAGCTCCAGTACGGCCAGTGGGCCGCCCCCGTCCCCGCGTCGCATACCGCCGCTCCCCCCACCCGACCAGCCTCTTTACGTCCCCGGCCCCGAACCTAGGTTCCGCCGGGCGAGGGGTCAAGCAGGTGCGGGGGGCCTGCCCCGGGCGCGGGCCCCAGGTCAGCCGCAGGTGGCGCCGGTCAGGGAGGCGCCTGTCAGGGTGGAGCCGGTCAGGGAGGAGCCGGTCAGGGAGGGGCCGGTGGCCGGGGGGGTCCTGCGGACGGCCTCGACGCGGGCCTCGGTCCGGCGCAGCGCCGCCAGGTAGGCGCCGCCGGGGCGGCCGGCCCCGGAGCCGCGCAGGACCGCGAGGGCGAGGCGCAGCTCGCGGTGGCGTCCGAGGGCGAGTTCCGCCTCGGCCCACTGGCCGAGCACGGACACCCGGTCGGCGTCGAGGCAGGCGATGCGGCCGCGGAGCCAGGTCCCGGCGTCGATGCCGTCCAGGGCGGGGCCGGTCCACAGGTCCAGCGCCCGGCGCAGGCGCGCGGCGGCCTGCCCGTGGTCGCCGCGTTCCATGGCCCGGTATCCGGCGCCGGCCTCGCGTTCGAAATCGCGGACGTCGCAGCGGCCGCCTGCGGTGTCGAGAAGATACCCGCCGGGCCGGGTGGACAACACGGCTTCGGGAGTCCGTACCGAGCCGGCCCCCAGCGCCTCCGCGAAACGCTCGCGCAGCCGGCGTACGGCGGTGTGCAGGGCGGCGTGGGCGTGTTCGGGCGGGACGCGGCGGACCAGCTCGTCCGCGAGCACGGAAACGGGGACGACCCGGTCGGGACAGGCCGCGAGGACGGCCAGGACGTGCCGGGACTCCGGCGTGGGGGCGGTGATGGGCACGCCGTTCTCGATGACCCGCGGTGTGCCGAGTACCTCAATGTCCACAGTGATCTCCCTGGGCCGGCCAGCGGAAAAATAATACCCAGGAGGATCTTTTTGGGAAGAGGGAGGGTCCGGTGAGGGGCCGGTCGGGGTCAGACCTCCTCCCGCGGGGGCACCCCGCCCGCACAGGAGTGCCGGCACTCGTGCGCGCCCTGCGGCCCGTACAGCGCCCGCGCGCCCCGGCCGGGGGCGGTGTCCAGCCGGATCGCCACGGCCGGGACCACCACGCCGGGCATCACGTGCGTGTACAGCTCCGAGACCTGGACGTCCAGGTCCAGCCCGAGCGTGTACGACATGGTGTTCAGGCCCGCGTACGCGCCCACGATCAGGCGCGCCGGCACCCGCGGGTCCACGTTCAGCAGCAGCTCCCCGCGCCGCTGGGCCTCTTCCAGCAGCGGGACGTGCAGCTCGATCCAGGTCTGGTACGGGGTCACCCGGTCGAGGCCCCGGCCCGCGTGGTCCAGCGTGAGCCGGGTGCTGGCCCGCATCAGGGCGTCGTGCCGCAGCTGGTGCGAGAAGACCATGCCGATGTCCACGAACTCCTGCGCCTTGAACTGCTGCGGCAGCATCTGCGGCTGCGCCTCGTTCTGCGCGTCGATGACGGCCTGGGCCAGGCCTTCCTTGGACTCGAAGTGGAAGTACAGCGCGCCCTTGGTGACGTTGGCGATCTTGACGATGTCCGAGAGCTTGGCCGTGTCGTAGCCGTGCTCCTCGAAGACCAGCGCGGCCGCCTCCAGGATCGCCCGGCGCGTGCGCACCGCCCTCTCCTGCTTGACCTGGGGTCGCTCTGTCCTCATCGCTGGCGTCGCCTCTCCTGGCCCGCCGGTTTTACATCCCCACGGGTACGTTTCTCTGGGTAGTAGATTCCACACCATCGCGCCGCCGCGCGTCCACCGGCGTATGTCACCTCGGGCGAATTCCCCCCGAATCCACCACCCCGCACGCAGAGAGGGGCCCGCCGGCCCGTGACGGACCGGCGGACCCCTCTCTCAGGTCCCGGCGGACCCTTCCGGGTCCTCGCCGCTTACTTCAGCTTGGTGCCGGTGGAACGCAGGTCGGCACAGGCCTGGGTGACGCGCTTGGCCATGCTCGCCTCGGCCAGCTTGCCCCAGGTGCGCGGGTCGTAGGTGGACTTCTTGCCGACCTCGCCGTCGACCTTCAGGACACCGTCGTAGTTGCGGAACATGTGGTCCGCGACCGGGCGGGTGAAGGCGTACTGGGTGTCGGTGTCGAGGTTCATCTTCACGACGCCGTTCTCCAGCGCGGTGGCGATCTCCTCGGGCGTGGAACCCGAACCGCCGTGGAAGACGAAGTCGAACGGCGAGGCCTTGCCGAACTTCTCGGCGACGCCTGCCTGCAGGTCCTTGAGCAGCTCGGGGCGCAGGACGACGTTGCCCGGCTTGTAGACGCCGTGCACGTTGCCGAAGGAGGCGGCCAGCAGGTAGCGGCCCTTCTCGCCCAGGCCCAGGGCCTCGGCGGTGCGGATCGCGTCCTCGACGGTGGTGTACAGCTCGTCGTTGATCTCGTGGCTGACGCCGTCCTCCTCGCCGCCGGTCGGGGTGATCTCGACCTCAAGGATGATCTTCGCGGCGGCGGCCTTGGCGAGCAGCTCCTGGCCGATGGCCAGGTTGTCGGCCAGGGTCTCGGCGGAGCCGTCCCACATGTGCGACTGGAAGAGGGGGTTCAGGCCGCGGGCGACGCGCTCGGCGGACACCTCCAGGAGCGGACGTACGTAACCGTCCAGCTTGTCCTTGGGGCAGTGGTCCGTGTGCAGCGCGACCGTGACGTCGTACTTGGCGGCGACGACGTGCGCGAACTCGGCCAGGGCGACCGCGCCGGTCACCATGTCCTTGCTGTACTGGCCGCCCAGGAACTCGGCACCACCGGTGGAAATCTGGATGATGCCGTCGCTCTCGGCCTCCGCGAAGCCGCGCAGCGCGGCGTGCAGGGTCTGGGTCGAGGTGACGTTGATGGCCGGGTAGGCGAACTTGCCTGCCTTCGCCCGGTCGAGCATCTCGTTGTAGACCTCGGGGGTTGCGATGGGCATCTGTCCGCTCCTTGGATGTGCGGGGAGTGTGCTTATTGCGGGCCCTGACCTGGGGGCGACGTCGCCGTCGCGCCTATCTTTCCAGACTCGGCGCAACACTCCACCCCGCCTGTCACCCCCCGGTCACCGCAGCGGGCGGAGTGTTTCACGTGAAACACTCCGCCCGTCCGCAAAGCCGCAGGTCAGGCGAGGCCCAGGTCCCCGAGCTGGTAGCCGGTGAGGTAGGGCAGGCCGGCGGCGGCGATCGCGTCGGCCGCGCCGCGGTCCACGATGGTGGCGACGGCGACGACCTCGCCGCCGGCCTCGCGGACCGCCTCGACGGCGGTCAGCGGGGAGCCGCCGGTGGTCGAGGTGTCCTCGACGACCAGGCAGCGCTTGCCCTTCACCTCGGTACCCTCGATGCGGCGCTGCATGCCGTGGGCCTTCTGCGCCTTGCGGACGACGAAGGCGTCCAGGCGCTCGCCGCGCGCGGCGGAGGCGTGCAGCATCGAGGTGGCCACCGGGTCCGCGCCCAGGGTCAGGCCGCCGACGCAGTCGAACTCCAGGTCCGCGGTGAGGTCCAGCATGACCTGCCCGACCAGCGGGGCGGCCTCGCCGTCGAGGGTGATCCGGCGGAGGTCGATGTAGTAGTCGGCTTCCTTGCCGGAGGAGAGCGTCACCTTGCCGTGCACGACGGCCTTGTCCTTGATCTGCTGCAGAAGCGCATCGCGTACGTCAGTCATGGCGTCGAGCTTAGTTGCGTGCGAGGGGGTGTCCGCAAAGCGGCGCCGTCCGCCCGCAGGGCGGGCCCCCGCGGGGTCCGGTGCGTGCTCTCGGCGTACCGGACACCGCGAGCACCGCACAGGACTTTCGCAACACCCCCTAGCCGAGGCGCCGCCAGGTCCAGGTGGTGGAGACCTCCAGCGGGTCCACCGGCGTGACCAGGCGCGGGAGGGTGTTGAGGCCGTTCGGCGGGCCGGACTGCGGCTCGACGCAGACGGCCTCGGGCTCCTCGTCGTACACGACCACCCATTCGGCGGGGCTGGTGATTTTCAGCTCCAGCTGACCGGGCCAGGTGAGGCTGACGTCGACCCCGTAGGGCATGCCGAAGCAGTCGTCCCACGGTCCGGGCTTCGGGTCGGTGCGGCGGCCGGTGGGGATGTGGTCCTCGTCGCGCTCCTCCTGCCAGGCCGGGTCGAAACCGATCCGGGCCGGCTCCCCGCCCTCGGTCAGGACCCGGTTGAACCAGGGGTGCCAGCCCGCCTGCGCCGGGAAGGAGTCCTGGTACGTCTCCACGCCCAGGCGGATCGTCAGCGCGTCCGGCCCCAGCTCGAAGAGCTGCGTCACCCGGCCGGAGTAGGGCCAGGGGTCGGTGAGGTCGTAGGTGAAGGCCGCGGTTGTCCCGGTCGCCGAGGCCGTCTTCCAGGGCGCGTCGCGGGCGAAGCCGTGGATGGCGTGCGGCGGGTGGTTGAGCGGCAGCTGGTGGACGGCGGCACCGTCGTGGAACCGCCCGTTCGCCGTGCGCCCGCACCACGGGACCATCGGGAAGGCCCCGTACTTCGGGCCCTGCCGCAGCAGCTCGATGCCGTCGACGCGCAGACCGCTGACCCGGCAGCCGTTTTCCTGATCGATGGTGATTTCGGCGCCGCCGGCGCTCAGTCGCGTAGTCATACGGCGACCCTACGGCTCGTCAGCGACGGCGGCGCAACGCCCTTCCGACCACGACCGCCGAGGCGAGGGCCAGGGCCGCGGCCGGGGCGATCCAGCGCAGTCCGTTGCCGCCGTCGGAGGCGGAGGGTGCCGGGACCGGGGCGTAACGGCCGCGCGGGGGCGCGTGGTCGACCTCCTCGGCGCTGCGGCCGATCATCGTGCGGCGGGCGTGGGCGGCCTCGGCCGGCGGACGCCCGGGGCCGGCGGGGCCCGCGCCCGGCGCTTCCTCCTCCTCCGGCTCGGCGAAGGCGGCGAAGTCCGCGAACTCGCCTTCCAGGAAGGGGTCGAGGGTGGGCGGCGGCACCTCGGTCTCGAACACGGACGGCCCGGCCCCGGCGGCCCCGGCCCCGTCCTGCCCGGCCTCGTCTGCCTGCCCGGCCTCGTCTGCCTGCCCGGCCCCGTCCTGCCCGGCCCCGTCCTGCCCGGCCCCGTCCTGCCCGGTCCCGGCGGGCCCGGTCCCGGCGGCGGGCTCGCCCGCGGTGCCGGCCGCGCCGGCCAGGTTGGCTGCGAAGCGGTCGAGGAGCCGTCCGGCGGCGGTGACGGTGGCCGCCGGGTCGAAGGCGGCGGCCCGGCCGTCGGCCGTGGCCCCGCCGCTGAACTCCAGCAGGGTCCCGCCGTCGTGCGGGACCAGCCGCAGCACGAGCGCGAGGGTGACGGCGCCGCTCCCCCGCACCTCGCTGCCCTCGCCCTCGGCGGCGAAGTGGTCCGGGTCCCGCTCGGCCAGGGCCAGGGCACCCCGGTAGGTCACGGTGTGGCCGCCGACCCGCACCTTGAGCCGCCCGGCCAGCGGCCCGGAAGAGGTGTCGGCGTCCTGCTGGAGCCCGGGGACGCAGCGGGCCACCCGGGCGGGGTCGCGCAGCACGGCGCGGACGTCTTGTGCCGGTACCGGAACGAACACCTGATGCTCCATGCGGCCGAGCCTACCGAGGGTGCCCGCCGCTGCACACGGACACGACGCCGCGCGTCACTGGTAACGCGGGTGCGGCAGCGTCGACGGCGGGAGCCCGGCGGCGGGCCGGCTGCGCGCGGCGTCCCGGGCCGCGTCCTGCAGCCCCCGGGTGGAGACGGCCCGCAGGGCGGGGGTGTCGCGGTCCACGCGCAGGTCGGGGACCCGGTCGCGGGCGGCGAGCACGAAGCCCCAGTCCTGCGGCGGCGCGTCGGCCGC
The DNA here is from genome assembly GCF_000158895.1 of Streptomyces sp. C. Classification (NCBI taxonomy): domain Bacteria; kingdom Bacillati; phylum Actinomycetota; class Actinomycetes; order Kitasatosporales; family Streptomycetaceae; genus Streptomyces; species Streptomyces sp. C. The sequence goes on from NZ_GG657750.1 coordinate 3,741,906, forward strand.
GCCCTGGGTGCGGTCGGGCCCTGCGGCGAAGCCGGAGAGCCGGCCGCCCGTGCTGTACGGGGTGGTGAGCAGCCCGGCCGCGCGCAGGGTGGACTCGACGGTCCAGTACGTACGCGGCCTCGTGGTGAGGGGGCCGGCGTGCACCGCGATCCGCCCGCCCGGCTTCAGGGCCCGCGCGGCGAGCCCGTAGAACTCCTGCGAGTACAGCTTCGTGCTCGGGGTGATGCCCGGGTCGGGCAGGTCGGAGACGATGACGTCGAAGCGGTCCCGCGCGGCGGGCCCCCGCAGCCAGTGGAAGGCGTCCTCGGTGACGACGCCGAGGCGCGGGTCCGCGTACGCGCGGGCGTTGAGCGCGGAGAGCATCGGATCGGTGCGGGCGAGGCGGACCACGCCGGGGTCGAGCTCGACGACGGTGACGGAGGCGACGTCCCGGTAGCGCAGCACCTCGCGGGCGGCGAGCCCGTCACCGCCGCCGAGGACCAGGACGCGGGAGTGCGGGCCGGTCATCGCGGGGTGGACCAGGGCCTCGTGGTAGCGGTACTCGTCGTAGCCGCTGACCCGCAGCCGCCCGTCGAGGAAGAGGTCCAGGGAGCGCGGGGAGCCGGTCGACGGCCCGGTCAGCACCAGTTCCTGCACGCCGGTCTGCGCGGCGACCCGTACCTCGGCGCCGTAGACGGCGGTGCGCGCGGCCCGCTCGAAGTCGTCGACGAGGACGGTGGCGGAGGCGAGCAGGGCGAGGACGGTCGCGTTGGCGGTGACCAGCAGCCAGCGGCAGCGTCTGCTGAGGTCGTGGCGGAACAGCCACAGGACGAGTCCGCCGCCGACGACGGCGTTCACGGTGCCGGTCAGCATGGCTCCGGTGAGCTGGCCGAGGACGGGCAGCAGCAGGAAGGGGAAGGCGAGCCCGCCGGCCAGGGCGCCCACGTAGTCGGCGGCGAAGAGGTCGGCGACGGCCCCGCCGGCGTCCTGTCTGCGGATGCGCTGGATGAGGACCATCAGCAGCGGGATCTCGGCGCCGATGAGGACCCCGATGCCGAAGGAGAACGCGACGAGGGCCGGCCGGGATTCCCCCAGCCAGGCGAAGCTGGCGTACAGGGTCATGGCGGAGAAGCCGCCGAGCAGGGCGAGCGCGGCCTCGATGGCGCCGAACCCGAAGGCGGGCCGGTGGCGCAGGCGTTTGGCGAGGAGGGAGCCGACGCCCATGGCGAAGACCATGACGGACAGGACGACCGACGCCTGCGTGACGGAGTCGCCGATGAGGTACGAGCCGAGGGCGAGCAGTTCCAGCTCGTAGACGAGCCCGCAGGCGGCGCAGACGAACACCGTGGCCAGCACGAGGAGTCGGCCGGTCCGGGGGCGTACGGGCAGGGCGGCCTGGACGGTCTGCACGCCCCGCGGCTCCGCCGCCGGGAGCACCCCGCGGGGGGCGGAACGGTCGATCATGCAGCGAACCGTACGTCACCGCCCACCGACACCCTGTCACCCACATGGGTGCAAGTGCCTTGTTGATCAGGCCAGTTGGCGTAATCGCATCAGGTACCGGCGGGGGTCAGACGGGGGCGCCCATGCGCACGCCCACCCGGGTGCGGGTCGCCACCAGCTGGCCCTCCTGCGGATAGGCGTGCCAGGTGCGCCAGCGGACCTGGCCCTCGTGCCGCTGCGCGAGCATCGCGGTGAACGCGTGAGGGTCACCGGGGAAGGTGCCTGCTAGCCCGTTCGGGTGATCCGCGACCAGCGCGAGCAGCTCCTGCGCCCGACCCGCGAAGGACCCCCGGGAGAGGGTCTCGACGCGCGCGGCGAACTCGTACTCCCAGTCGCCCACCCGCTTCGCCACGCCGAGCGGCAGCGGCGTACTGCTGCCGGGCATACAGGCGACCGTCTCCGAACAGAGCACCTCGCCCTCCTCCAGGAGCACCTGATGAGAGGCCCCGAGCAGGCGCAACTCCACCTTCGCGTCCGCGAGCTGGAGGTTCAGTACGGCCAGGGCGGGCAGCCGGTCGCGTCCCAGGGCCCAGGCGAGATCGGCGGCACGCGTGTCGGTGTAGGTGGTCTGGAGGGTCGTGAGCATGAGTCGGCTCCGCAAACGCGCGAGGGAGATGGGCCGGGGCCCGCCAGCGGTAGTCAACGGGTGGGGGGACACCGGCACGGGTCCACAGGAAGTCCCGGGAGGTCCGGAGACTGGTCTACTCAACCGAGGGAATCATGAAAGGCACGGCACTCACAGCGTTTTTACCCAACTTGACGGGGTTTACATCCCCCCGGGGGCTTCACGGTTCACGTGTTCAACACCACGCCGCCCGTACGCCGTAGTGCCCGCCCGAACAAGAAGACGCCCGAAGGAAGTTGTCCCCACCGGGCGTCTTGTCCACACCGGGTCCGGACAGTGGCGACCCGTACCAGTGTCAGCTGGACCCGCAGCCTCCGCCACCGCAGGAGGACGAGGATCCACAGGAAGAAGACGAACCGCACGACGACGAGGACGAACCGCAGGAGGACGAGGACGAGGACCCCCCGCTGCCCGCCCACCAGCTGGAGCCGGAACCGGAACCGCCGGAGCCGGAGCCGGAGCCGCCGCCGCCGGAGAAGCGCGACGCCAGGTAGATGACGAGTCCGGCGATCGCGACGACGATGAACACAACCAGGAGCATTGCTTCGCCCCTCTCTGACACCCGGTCCCCCGGGATGACGGAACCCCCGTGGCCCGCGTGCAGGGGGGATGCCCCCAGGCCAAAGCCTCGAAAGCACACTTGAGCAACTCCAGAGGTTCCCCCGAGGATGACGCCCATGAGCGCACCCGCGGGCAGCAGCCGCCCCTACCTCAACCGCAACCTCGCCGCCTTCGGCACCACGATCTTCGCGGAGATGTCGGCGCTGGCCGCCGCCACCGGGTCGATCAACCTGGGCCAGGGCTTCCCCGACACCGACGGCCCCGCCGAGATCGCCGAAGCGGCCGTACGCGCGATCCGCGACGGCCGCGGCAACCAGTACCCGCCCGGCCCGGGCGTCCCCGAACTGCGCACCGCGATCACCGCCCACCAGCAGCGCTTCTACGGCCTGTCCCACGACCCGGACACCGAGGTCCTCGTCACCGCCGGCGCCACCGAGGCCATCGCCGCCTCCCTCCTCGCCCTCCTCGAACCGGGCGACGAGGTCATCGCGCTGGAACCGTTCTACGACTCCTACGCCGCCTGCATCGCCATGGCGGGCGCGGTCCGCGTCCCGCTCACCCTGCGCGCCCCGCACTTCCGCCCCGACCTCGACGCCCTGCGCGACGCGATCACCCCGCGCACCCGGCTGCTCCTGCTCAACACCCCGCACAACCCCACGGGCACCGTCCTGACCCCCGAGGAACTGGCCGTCATCGCCGAGCTCGCCGTCGAGCGCGACCTCCTCGTCGTCACCGACGAGGTGTACGAGCACCTCGTCTTCGAGGGCGCGCACGTACCGCTGGCCTCCCTGCCCGGCATGCGCGAACGCACCGTCACCATCTCCTCCGCCGGCAAGACCTTCTCCTTCACCGGCTGGAAGGTCGGCTGGATCACCGCCCCGCCCGCGCTGGTCTCGGCGGTCCGCTCCGCCAAGCAGTTCCTGACGTACGTCTCCTCCGGCCCCTTCCAGTACGCCGTCGCCGAGGCCCTCGCCCTCCCCGACTCCTACTTCGACGACTTCCGCGCGGACCTCGCCGCCAAGCGCGACCTCCTCTCCGACGGGCTCGCCGCCGCCGGCTTCGAGGTCTTCCGCCCGCAGGGCACGTACTTCATCACCACCGACGTCTCGCCCCTGGGCGAGAAGGACGGCCTCGCCTTCTGCCGCGCCCTGCCCGGGCGGTGCGGGGTCGTCGCCATCCCGAACCAGGTCTTCTACGACGACAAGTCCGCCGGGGCCACCCAGGTCCGCTGGGCCTTCTGCAAGCGGACCGACGTCCTCCAGGAGGCCGTGGAGCGCCTCCGCCGGCTCTGAGGCCCGGCATGGACGCGCCGACGAGACAGGTGGCGTCCGCCCCCGGGCGGACCGGACGAAGACGGGGGACGGCCTGGTCGGCCGGGGTCGCACTCGGGGCGTTCGCCGCCGTGCGCGGGACCGGGGCGCTGGTCGTCGCCCTCGGCGCCTGGTGGGCCGGCAAGGACCCGGTGAAGGTGCTCGGCGGCTCCTGGGACTCCTTCTGGTACCTCTCCATCGCCGCCCGCGGCTACGGCCGCACCCAGATGTGGCCCGCCTCCGACTCCATCCAGAGCGACTACGCCTTCTTCCCGCTCTACCCCCTGCTGGTGGACCTCACCGGCGGCGGCCCCGTCGCCGGACTCGCGGTGTCCTGGACGGCCGCCGCCGCTGCCGCCGTCGGGGTGTACCGGATCGGGGAGCTGCTGCTCGGGGCCCGGGCCGGGGTGCTGCTCGTCGCGCTGTGGGCCTCGCTGCCGCACGCGGTGGTGCTGGGCCAGGCCTACACCGAGCCCCTGCTGTGCGCGCTGGCCGCCTGGTCGCTGTACGCGCTGCTGCGCGGGCGCTGGCTGTGGGCGGCCTCCCTGGCCGCGCTGGCCGGGCTGACCCGGCCCACCGGGATCGCCGTCGCCGCCGCCGTGACCGTCCTGGCCCTGCGGGAGCTGCTGGTACGGGGCAACCGCGCGCCCGGGGTGTGGGCGGCCGGGCTGCTCGCGCCCGCGGGCTGGGCCTCGTACGTCGTGGCCGTCGGGGCGCACCGCCACGACCCCCTCGGCTACTTCACCGTCCAGCGGCAGTGGGGCTCGCGCTTCGACTTCGGCGGCGGGACCCTGGAGACGGCCTGGAAGGCCCTGTCCGGCGGGCCCGTGACCATCCCCGTCGCGGTGACGCTGGCCGTGCTCGCCGCCGCCGGGCTGCTCGCGGTGGCGGCCGTGCTGGAGCGGACGCCGCTGCCGCTGCTCGTGTACACCGCGACGCTGCTGGTGATCACCTTCGGCGGGGCGGGCTTCTTCGAGTCGAAGCCGCGGTTCCTGCTGCCCGCGTTCCCGCTGCTCCTGCCGGTGGCGGCCGCCATGGCGAGAGCCCGGCCGCGCACGGCGGTCGCGGTGACCGCCGGCCTGGCCGGGCTCTCGTGGGGCTACGGGGCGTACCTGCTGCTCATGGCGAAGGTGCCCCTGTAGGGCCGTGGGGCCCGTAGCGAGGAGGGGGACGGCTACTCGCCGTCCTCCTCCCCCTTCTCGTCGTCCTCGGCGGAGTCGACGTCCTTCTCCAGGCCGAGCTGCTCCAGCAGCCACTTGTCGAACTCGATCGACGCGCGGACCCAGCTGACCGTGGAGGACACGAAGTGCTCCAGGCTGACGCCCGTGCCGATCAGCATCTGCGCCTCGCCGATCAGGCGGACCGAGCCGTCGTCGTGCGTGTGGCTGTAGACCTTGGGCCACAGGGTGCGGCGGTTCCAGTCGTCGATCGACTCCAGCAGCTGCGGCTTGTCGTCGATGGCGTGCGGGCGGTCGTAGAAGGTCCGCACGGAGAAGACCTGCTGCTCGCCCTCGCCGCGGAACATGAAGTAGGTGCGGAAGTCCTCCCACGGCGCCGCGAGGTCACCCTCGTCGTCGACGACGTACTTCAGCTCCATCTGCTCCAGGAGCTGCTTGACCAGGTCCTGGTCGGGGACGACGGGGCCCGCCGGTCCTTGGCCTTGCGGTTCGGGCTGACCCCCGAAGTTCGGAATCGAGGCCGGGTCGATGCTCACCGTGTACTTCCCTTCGTGCGGATGAAGCCATCCTCCCCCATCTCGCCTACCCCGTGTCCAGCCCCGCACCCGCGATCCGCTCCCGGCGGACACGGGGCCCCGGCGGCCCTTACAGGGCCCGGCCGACCAGCAGGTCCTCGCCGGCCACGTCGACCCGTACGGTGTCGCCGTCGCGGACCTCGCCGGAGAGGATCTCCTTGGCGAGCCGGTCGCCCACGGCCGTCTGGATCAGGCGGCGCAGGGGGCGGGCGCCGTAGGCCGGGTCGTTGCCCTTGTCCGCCAGCCAGGCCAGTGCCTCGGGGGTGACGTCCAGGGCCAGCCGGCGGTCGGCGAGGCGCTTGGCGAGCTTGGCGATCTGGAGCTCGGCGATGTGCGCCAGCTCGTCGCGGGTCAGTGCGGAGAAGACGACGATGTCGTCGAGGCGGTTGAGGAACTCCGGCTTGAAGCTCGCCCGGACCACCTCCAGGACCTGCGCCTTCTTCTGCTCGGCCGGGGTGGCCGGGTCCACCAGGAACTGGCTGCCCAGGTTCGAGGTGAGGATCAGGATGGTGTTGCGGAAGTCCACCGTACGGCCCTGGCCGTCGGTGAGGCGGCCGTCGTCGAGGACCTGGAGCAGGATGTCGAAGACCTCGGGGTGGGCCTTCTCGACCTCGTCCAGCAGCACCACGGAGTACGGGCGGCGGCGGACGGCCTCGGTGAGCTGGCCGCCCTCCTCGTAGCCGACGTAGCCGGGCGGGGCGCCGACGAGCCGGGCCACGCTGTGCTTCTCGGAGTACTCGGACATGTCGATGCGGACCATGGCCCGCTCGTCGTCGAAGAGGAAGTCCGCGAGGGCCTTGGCCAGCTCCGTCTTGCCCACGCCCGTCGGGCCCAGGAAGAGGAACGAGCCGGTGGGACGGTCCGGGTCGGCGATGCCGGCGCGGGTGCGGCGCACGGCGTCCGCGACGGCCCGTACGGCCTCGGTCTGGCCGATCAGGCGGCGGCCCAGCTCGTCCTCCATGCGCAGGAGCTTCTGGGTCTCCCCTTCGAGGAGCCGGCCGGCCGGGATGCCGGTCCAGGCGCCGACCACGTCGGCGATGTCGTCGGGGCCGACCTCGTCCTTGACCATGCTGTTCTTCGCGGCGCCGGTCTTGGCGGCCTCCTCCTCGGCCTCGGTGGCCTCGGCGAGCTCGCGCTCCAGCCCCGGGATCTCCCCGTAGAGCAGCTTGGAGGCGGTGTCGAAGTCGCCGTCGCGCTGGGCGCGCTCGGCCTGGCCGCGCAGGTCGTCCAGGCGCTCCTTGAGCTCGCCGACGCGGTTGAGGGACTGCTTCTCCTTCTCCCAGCGGGCGGTGAGGCCGCGCAGCTCCTCCTCCTTGTCCGCGAGGTCCTTGCGGATCTTGTCGAGGCGTTCGATCGAGGCCGGGTCGGACTCGTTCTTCAGCGCCAGCTCCTCCATCCGCATCCGGTCCACGGAGCGCTGGAGCTCGTCGATCTCCACGGGCGAGGAGTCGATCTCCATGCGCAGCCGGGAGGCCGCCTCGTCGACGAGGTCGATGGCCTTGTCGGGCAGGAAGCGGGAGGTGATGTAGCGGTCGGAGAGGGTGGCGGCGGCGACGAGGGCGCTGTCGTTGATGACGACCTTGTGGTGGGCCTCGTAGCGGCCCTTGAGCCCGCGCAGGATCGCGATGGTGTCCTCGACGGTGGGCTCGGCGACCAGCACCTGCTGGAAGCGCCGCTCCAGCGCCGGGTCCTTCTCGATGCGCTCGCGGTACTCGTCCAGGGTGGTCGCGCCGACCATGCGCAGCTCGCCGCGGGCCAGCATGGGCTTGAGCATGTTGCCCGCGTCCATGGCGGAGTCCCCGCCGGCCCCGGCGCCGACGACGGTGTGCAGTTCGTCGATGAAGGTGATGATCTGACCCTCGCTCGACTTGATCTCGGCGAGGACGGTCTTCAGGCGCTCCTCGAACTCGCCGCGGTACTTGGCGCCGGCCACCATCGCGCCGAGGTCGAGGGAGACGAGCCGCTTGCCCTTGAGGGACTCGGGGACGTCGCCCTTGACGATGCGCTGGGCCAGGCCCTCGACGACGGCGGTCTTGCCGACGCCGGGCTCGCCGATGAGCACCGGGTTGTTCTTGGTGCGGCGGGAGAGGACCTGGACGACGCGCCGGATCTCGTGGTCGCGGCCGATGACGGGGTCGAGCTTGCCGTCGCGGGCGGCGGCGGTGAAGTCGGTGCCGAACTTCTCCAGGGCCTTGTACTGGCCCTCGGGGTCGGGGGTGGTCACCCGCCGTGCTCCTCGTGCGTTCTGGAAGGCGTCCAGCAGCTTCTTCGCCGTGGCGCCCTGGGCGGAAAGGACCTCACCGGCCGGTCCGCCCTTGGCGGCGACGGCGATGAGGAGGTGTTCGGTGGAGAGGTACTCGTCGCCGAGGCGGCCGGCCTGGGAATCGGCCTCGGCCAGCACGGCGAGCAGGTCGCGGCTGGGCTGCGGGGGCGCGACGGTGGAGCCGGTGACGCTGGGCAGGGCGGCGAGCAGGCGCTCCGCGCCGGTGCGGACGGCGGCCTGGTCGGCGTCGGTGGCGACCAGCAGGTCGACGACGTTCTCGTTGTCCTCGCCGGCGAGCAGCGCCAGCAGGAGGTGCGCGGGGGTCAGGTCGGCGTGGCCGTCCTTGACGGCCCTGCTCGTGGCCGCGTTCAGGGCGTCGCGGCTCTTGTTGGTCAGCTCGGCGTCCACTCTCGGTTCTCCTCTCCGGCGGGCGTACGTGACGCGTCGCACCGGCCGGCTGGCCGGATACGCACTCTGACAGATTCAGCATCCGCAAAGTTGAGTCTATTCCACTCAATGCGTCCTTCGGGGCCATTCTCCCGCCGGGGCCGGCGGAGACGCGGGCGTACGCTTCGGCCCATGTCCCATGACGTACTCAACCCGACGCCCGAGTACCTCGCCTTCTGGCGGGAGCGGCACGTCTGCACCCTGACCACCCCGCGCCCCGACGGCACGCCGCACGTGGTGCCCGTCGGCGTGACCTACGACCCGCAGGCCGGGCTGGCACGGGTGATCAGCAACAAGCACAGCAAGAAGGTCCGCAACGTCCTGGCGGCGGCCGGCGGCGGTGCCCGGGTGGCGGTCTGCCAGATGGAGGGCAGGCGCTGGGCCACCCTGGAGGGGCGCGCGGTGATCCGTACGGACGAGGCGGCGGTCGCCGAGGCCGTGGCGCGCTACGCGGAGCGGTACGGGCGGATGCCCTCGCCGAACCCGGACCGGGTGGTCCTGGAGATCACCCTCGACCGGGCCATGGGCCGGGCCTGAGCCCGGAAAAAGGGGGCGGCGGTCCTGGAGCGGCCTTCGAGTGCTTCCCGGCCGGTCACCGGGTGATTGTCCGGTTCAACCACTGGACGCGGACAGCACAACGGCGCCATCGTGGTCAGGTCCACGATGGCGCCGTTGTGTGGGGGTAGCACCTGGAGCGATCTGCAACGACGGGGGAATCGCCTCAGGCACTGCGGGGGGTGGCGGTGGTGATATCGGGCTCGAACAGCTGGTGGTCACGCTGGTCGAGGTTGACGAAGACCATTCCGTACCGCACTTCACAGCGGACGGGCTGCGGTGCGCCCCGGGGGCGGCGCAGACAGCGGTAGGCCCGGACGTCCTCGTCCTCTTCGCGCACGACGACGATCGGCTGGCCGAAAAGAGTGACCATCAACGAATCGCCGGCGTAGGGGATCGCCGTGGCGAGGTCTATGAACTGCCACCCGGAGCGGTACGCGGATGCCATTTCGCGGCGGAAGTCGCGGTCGTCGGGCGTCATGAGGAGGCCTTCGCAGGGGTGCTGTTCCAGCCGAAATCGCTCTCGACGGCCGTCCCGGCCGACGGACCGGCAGCAGCCTGAGCGCTTCCCGTGTCCCCGTCGGCGGCGACGACCGCCCCAAAGACCGCAACGGCGGAGAAAACAACGGCAAGCGCCGAGCGAAGCATTCTCTTATACATGGTCGGCTTCGTCCTCACTTGATGGAATCCTCTCCCCCGCACTGTCAGACGATGGCTCATTCAGGCACGTCAGTGCCACAGGGACGATGCATCATGTTCTTACATGTTCAGGACCCTGGGGGGTGGAGATTTGCCCAAGAGCGACGTAAACCCGACACATCGCCACCCCGTCACGGAGATGTGCACCGAGGGCGCGCGACTCTACGCGGCGGCCCTGAGCACCGGCCGCGTCGCCCGCGGCGAGGTCGCGAACGCCCCCTGCCTGCTCGAATTCGCGCTACTGCGACCCGACCCGGACGACGCGAACCAGCTGCGCGCGGTTCCCCCGTCCATCGCACTGGCGCAACGGCTCCATCCCATCGAACGCGAGATCCAGGAGCGCCGGCGCACCGCCGTAGATCTCACCGACGCATTCGAGCCGTTCCTCACCATCAGCGCGCAGAGCCCCGCGAACACCCACGCCATCACGGTGCTGGAGGGGTTCGACCAGATCAACGCCGCCATCGACCTGGCCACCGCCGAGTGCCACACCGAGGCCCTCACGGTCCAGCCGGGTGGCGCCCGGCCGACCTCCGTGCTCAGCGAGTCCCTGGAGCGGGCCACGCCGATGATCGACCGCGGGGTGAGCATCCGCACGCTCTACCAGCACACCGTGCGGCACAGCCAGGGCACGCTCGCCTACGTGGACCGGATCTCCGCCGGAAAGGTCGAGATCCGCACGCTGGAAGAGCTGATAGAGCGTCTCATGATCTTCGACCGCACGGTGGCCATCATCCCCGCCAGCGACGACCGGCGGGTGGCCCTGGAGCTGCGGCACCCCGGCCTGGTGGACTACCTCATCAAGGTCTTCGAACAACTCTGGCGCCGGGCCGTGCCGTTGGGCGACGAGGTCACGTACACGCACAACCCGGATGGTATCTCCGGAGTGCAGCGCTCCATCGCACAGCTGCTGATCGAGGGCCACGTGGACGAGGCGATCGCCCGCCGGCTGGGAATGAACGTACGCACCTGCCGCGCGCACATCGCGAAGCTGGCCGCCGCCCTGGGCAGCGGCAGCAGGGCCCAGCTGGGCTACCTCATCGCCCAGTCAGGGATCCTGCACGGCCAGGGCCCGGCCCAGCTCCCCGAAGCCTGACAGCGGCCCTCAGACGGCCTCCAGGAGCCCCCGGACACGCCGAAGGCCCCGCCAGGTCCCTCCTCGTGCGGGAGGGGCCCGGCGGGGCCTTCACCGTGCTTGCGGCGGTGCGGCGGGGTCAGTCGCCCGGGCGCCTGGTGGGGCGCCAGACGACCAGCGCGTTGCCCGGCGCCGGCGGCTGGTACGGGACCAGGTCGCGGCGGTACGAGGCGTGCACCTGGGCCTCGCGCGCCTGGAGGGCGGCGGCCGCCCCGTCCACGGCGGCGGACAGCTCGGCGACGCGCTGCTGGAGCGCGGCCACCTGGTTCTCCAGTTCGATGATCCGCTTGATGCCGGCCAGGTTGATGCCCTCGTCCTGGGACAGCTGCTGCACCGTGCGCAGCAGCTCGATGTCCCTGGCCGAATACCGCCGGCCGCGGCCGGCCGTACGGTCCGGCGAGACCAGACCGAGGCGGTCGTACTGGCGCAGGGTCTGCGGATGCAGGCCCGAGAGCTGGGCGGCCACCGAGATCACGTAGACCGGGGTCTCGTCGGTGAGCTGGTAGGCCCCCTCGCCGAAGCGGGGCTGCCGTCGGCGGCCGTCCATGTCATGCTCCCTTCGCGGACTCGAACAGGAGGGCGCGCGGATCCTCGGACCCGGTGGCGTCCCGGTACATCTCCAGGGCCTCGCGGGCCTTGTCGGACAGCTCCGCCGGTACCGCGACCTCCACCGTGACGAGCAGGTCGCCGCGGGTGCCGTCCTTGCGGACCGCGCCCTTGCCGCGGGCCCGCATCGTACGTCCGGTCGGGGTGCCCGGGGGCAGCTTCAGCGTCACCGGCGGGCCGCCCAGGGTCGGGACCTTGATGTCGGCGCCGAGGGCCGCCTCCGCGATCGTGACGGGCACGGTCACCGTGAGGTTGTCGCCCTTGCGGCCGAACACCGGGTGGGTGCCCACGTGCACGACGACGTACAGGTCGCCCGCCGGGCCGCCGCGCTCGCCCGGGGCGCCCTTGCCGCGCAGCCGGATCCGCTGGCCGTCGGAGACCCCCGCCGGGATCCGGACCTGCATGGTGCGGGAGGACTTGGCGCGCCCGCTGCCCTTGCAGACCTCGCAGGGGTTCTCCGCGATCAGGCCGCGGCCCTTGCAGTCGGCGCAGGGGTCGGTCAGCGAGAAGCCGCCGCCGCTGCCCCGGGAGACCTGGCCGGTGCCGACGCAGGTCGGGCACACGCGGGGCGTGCCGTTCTTGTCGCCGGTCCCCGAACAGGCCTTGCAGGGAGCCTGCGAGGACATCCGCAACGGCACCGTCGCGCCGTCCACGGCCTCCGTGAAGGAGAGCGTGACCTCCGACTCGATGTCCTGGCCGCGGCGCGGCTGGGTGCGGGTCCCCGCACCGGCGCCGGCGCCGCGGTTGAACAGCCCGCCGAAGACGTCGCCCAGACCGCCGCCGAAGCCGCCCTGGCCGCCGGCCTGGGTGCCCCCGAAGAGGTCGCCCAGGTCGAAGTTGAACGAGCCGCCGCCGCCCGGACCGGCGCGGAAGCCGCCGTTCCCGAACAACGCGCGGGCCTCGTCGTACTCCTTGCGCTTCTTGGCGTCGCCGAGGACGTCGTTCGCCTCGGAGATCTCCTTGAAGCGCTCCTCGGCCGAGGCGTCGCCCTTGTTGGCGTCCGGGTGGAACTCGCGGGCGAGCTTCCGGTACGCCTTCTTGATCTCGGCCTCGGTGGCGTCCTTCGGGACACCGAGGACCTTGTAGTAGTCCTTCTCGACGAAGTCCTTCGTGCTCATCCCCGGTGTCCCTCCTCTCGGATCCCTACATGGTGTGCGTCAGCCCTTGTCGGGGGCATCCGTGTCCTTGTCGGACGGCGTGTCGCCGTCACCGGACTCGGACTTGGCGGCGGGTGCCGCGCCCGGCTGGGGCTCGGCCACCGCGACCCGCGCGGGGCGGATCGTGCGCTCGCCGATCCGGTACCCCGGCTGCAGGATCGCCACGCAGGTCGTCTCGGTGACGTCCGGCGCGTACGAGTGCATCAGGGCCTCGTGGATCGTCGGGTCGAAGGGCTCGCCCTCCTTGCCGAACTGCTGCAGCCCCATCTTGGCCGCGGCGGTCTCCAGCGACTCGGCCACCGACTTGAAGCCGCCGACCAGCTCGCCGTGCTCGCGGGCCCGGCCGATGTCGTCCAGCGTCGGCAGCAGCTCCGTCAGCAGGCTCGCGACCGCGATCTCCTTGACGGCGACCCGGTCCCGCTCCACGCGGCGACGGTAGTTCTGGTACTCGGCCTGGAGCCGCTGGAGGTCCGCGGTGCGCTCGCCGAGCGCGGTGCGGGCCTGGTCCAGCTGCGCCAGCAGGGCTGCTTCCTGCCCAGCGCCTTGAGCCTTGTCCCCGGCCGGGGCCGCCTCGTCCTCCTTCTTGGAGGAGTCGGCGGCCTTCGGCTCCGCGTCGTCAGCGCCGGCGCCGGCGGGGACTTCGGGCTTCTCCTCGAAGCCCGGGGTCTCCTCCGACATCAGGCAGCGCCGCCCTTCGGCTTCTCGTCGTCGACGATCTCGGCGTCGACGACGTCGTCGTCGGCCTTGGCCTGGCCCGCGTCACCCGCGCCGCCAGCGGCCTGGGCGGCCTGGGCGTCGGCGTAGATGGCCTGGCCGAGCTTCTGGCTGACCGCGGCGAGCTTCTCCGTCGCGGTGCGGATCTCGGCGGTGTCCTCGCCCTTGAGCTTGTCCTTCAGCTCGGTGACGGCCGTCTCGACCTCGGTCTTGACCTCGGCCGGGACCTTCTCCGCGTTGTCCGCGAGGAACTTCTCCGTCTGGTAGACGAGCTGCTCGCCCTGGTTGCGGGACTCGGCGGCCTCCTTGCGGCGGAGGTCCTCCTCCGCGTACTGCTCGGCCTCCTGGCGCATGCGGTCGACCTCGTCCTTGCCGAGCGAGGAGCCGCCGGTGACGGTCATCTTCTGCTCCTTGCCCGTGCCAAGGTCCTTGGCCGTGACGTGCATGATGCCGTTGGCGTCGATGTCGAACGAGACCTCGATCTGCGGGACGCCGCGCGGGGCCGGCGGCAGGCCCGTCAGCTCGAACATGCCGAGCTTCTTGTTGTACGCCGCGATCTCGCGCTCGCCCTGGTAGACCTGGATCTGCACGGACGGCTGGTTGTCCTCGGCCGTCGTGAAGATCTCCGACCGCTTGGTCGGGATGGTCGTGTTGCGCTCGATGAGCTTGGTCATGATGCCGCCCTTGGTCTCGATGCCGAGGGACAGCGGGGTCACGTCGAGGAGCAGGACGTCCTTGACCTCACCCTTGAGGACACCGGCCTGGAGGGTGGCGCCGATGGCGACGACCTCGTCCGGGTTGACGCCCTTGTTGGCGTCCTGACCGCCGGTGAGCTCCTTGACGAGCTCGGCGACGGCCGGCATGCGGGTGGAGCCGCCGACCAGGACCACGTGGTCGATCTCGGACAGCGCGATGCCGGCGTCCTTGATGACGTTGTGGAACGGGGTCTTGCAGCGGTCGAGCAGGTCCGCGGTGAGCTGCTGGAACTGCGAGCGCGTGAGCTTCTCGTCCAGGTGCAGCGGGCCCTCGGCGGAGGCCGTGATGTACGGCAGGTTGATCGTGGTCTCCGTGGAGGAGGACAGCTCGATCTTCGCCTTCTCGGCGGCCTCGCGCAGGCGCTGGAGCGCCATCTTGTCCTTGGACAGGTCGACGCCGTGGCCGTTGGCGAACTGCTTCACCAGGTAGTCGACGACGCGCTGGTCCCAGTCGTCGCCACCGAGGTGGTTGTCACCGTTGGTGGCCTTGACCTCGACGACACCGTCGCCGATCTCCAGGAGCGACACGTCGAAGGTGCCGCCACCGAGGTCGAAGACGAGAATGGTCTGGTCGTCCTTGTCGAGGCCGTACGCCAGGGCGGCGGCGGTCGGCTCGTTGACGATGCGCAGGACGTTCAGACCGGCGATCTCGCCGGCCTCCTTCGTCGCCTGGCGCTCGGAGTCGTTGAAGTAGGCAGGAACGGTGATGACCGCGTCCGTGACCTTCTCGCCCAGGTACGCCTCGGCGTCGCGCTTCAGCTTCTGCAGGATGAAGGCGCTCATCTGCTGCGGGTTGAAGTCCTTGCCATCCAGGTTGATCTTCCAGTCAGTGCCCATGTGGCGCTTGACGGAGCGGATGGTCCGGTCAACGTTCGTGACCGCCTGGCGCTTGGCCACCTCGCCGACGAGGACCTCGCCGTTCTTGGCGAAGGCGACGACGGACGGCGTGGTCCTGGCACCCTCGGCGTTGGTGATGACGGTGGGCTCGCCGCCTTCGAGAACGCTGACGACGGAGTTAGTGGTGCCCAGGTCGATGCCGACCGCACGTGCCATTTCGATTCCTCCAGCTGACTTGAGTGGAACAGACTCAAGAATGCCGCAACGCCGCGTCGGCGTCAACAGAGGTGAGCCGAGGGGGCTCAACCTTTAGGCTGCCCTTACGCTCAGGGCCGCCACCCTGGGCCCGGCGGCGGCCGCGCCGCACGGGCGCTGCGCGCCCGGCTCCGCCAGGGGTACGCAGCCATTCCGGACCCGTCGGCCGTCCGCAGCCCAACCCAGCCTCGCCGGCGATCGAGGCGCGGGGTCTGGGGCGGGGCCCCAGCGGACGGCCCGCAGCCGAACGGGTTCCGGGCGCGGGGCGCGGCCGCGCGGCGCGCCGGGGGCGTCGGGGGCTTCCGGCACGGTGCTGGCATGCCTCTGCTGACCACCCTGACCGCCCTCACCGCCCGGCCAGGGCTGCGGCCGGCCCGGCCGCCGGCCAAGCGGGTGTTCGACCTGATCGGCGCGGCGGCCCTGCTCGCGGTGGCGGCCGTGCCGCTGCTGCTGACCGCCGCCGCGCTGTACGCGGCGACCCGCGCACGGGTCCTCGTACGCGAACCCGCGCTCGGCCTCGGGGGACGCCCCTTCCTCGCCTGGCGGCTGCGCCCCGAGGGCGCGGGGCGGGCCGGCGCGCTGGTCAGACGGTGCGCCCTGGAGGGACTGCCGCAGCTGCTGAACGTGGCGCGCGGCGAGATGTCGCTGGTCGGGCCGCGCCCGCAGGCCCGTACCGACCACCCGGAACGGCTCCTCGTACGGCCCGGAATGACCGGATTGTGGCAGGTCAGCGCGCGTTCCGACCTCCCCTGGGAGGAGATGGCCCTGCTGGACCGGCACTATGTGGAGAGCCATTGGCTGGGGATGGATCTCGCGATCCTCGCGCAGACCCCTCGGGCGGCCTACCGACAGAGGCATGCCTGAGCGACACAGATCACCGCACGCTCACCTACAGTGCGGCGCGGGAACTGGGTAACCTCAAGCCTTGACTCAATAAGTTACCGCTTAGTAAGTCCCGCCCGAGGAGCCCTCCCATGCAACTCGCCGCGATCATCGTGTCGCTGGTCCTGACCGTGGTCGGCGTCGCGCTGATCGCCCGAGCCGTGGCGCAGATCTACCGGTTCGTGAAGCTCGGCCAACCCGTACCGGCGGGCAGCCGCACGGACCGCCCGAAGGACCGAACGATCACCCTGGTCCGGGAGTTCCTCGGCCACAGCCGGATGAACCGGTGGGGGATCGTCGGCTTCGCGCACTGGTTCGTCGCGATCGGCTTCCTGACGCTGCCGCCCACCCTGGTGCAGGCCTTCGGCCAGCTCTTCCAGGCCGACTGGCTGCTGCCGATCGTCGGCAACTTCCTGCCCTTCGAGCTCTACACCGAGTTCATCGGCGTGATGACCGTCGTCGGCATCGTCGTCCTGATGGCGATCCGCCTGCTCAACCTCCCCTCGCGGGCCGGCCGCAAGTCGCGCTTCGCCGGCTCGAAGGCCTGGCAGGCGTACTTCGTCGAGTACGTCATCCTCACCATCGGCCTCGCGATCCTCGCGCTGCGCGGCCTGGAGGGCGCGATCCACGGCGTCGAGTCGTACGAGCCGGCGTACTTCGCCTCGTACCCGCTGGTGCTGGCCTTCAAGGGGCTCTCGATCAGCGGCATCCAGAACGCCATCTACTTCACCGCGATGGTGAAGATCAGCGTCTCCTTCATCTGGATGATCACGGTCTCGCTCAACACCAACATGGGTGTGGCCTGGCACCGCTTCCTCGGCTTCCCGAACATCTGGTTCAAGCGCAACGCAGATGGTTCGACGGCGCTCGGCGCCCTCCAGCCGATGACGAGCGGCGGCAAGGAGATCGACTTCGAGGAGCCCGGCGAGGACGACGTCTTCGGCGTCTCCCAGGTCGAGCAGTTCTCCTGGAAGGGCATCCTCGACTTCTCCACCTGCACCGAGTGCGGCCGCTGCCAGTCGCAGTGCCCCGCCTGGAACACGGGCAAGCCCCTCTCCCCCAAGCTCCTCATCATGTCGCTGCGCGACCACGCGCACGCCAAGGCCCCGTACCTGCTCGCGGGCGGCGGCAAGACGATGGAGGGCGAGGAGAAGGCGACCGCCGAGCAGCTGGCCGGCGTCCCGGCGGCGGCCCTGGCCGAGGCGGAGCGTCCGCTGATCGGCACGGTCGAGGAGAACGGCGTCATCGACCCGGACGTGCTGTGGTCCTGCACGACCTGCGGCGCGTGCGTGGAGCAGTGCCCGGTCGACATCGAGCACATCGACCACATCGTCGACATGCGCCGCTACCAGGTGATGATCGAGAGCGCGTTCCCGTCGGAGGCGGGCACGATGCTCAAGAACCTGGAGAAGAAGGGCAACCCCTGGGGTCTGGCCAAGAAGCAGCGCGTGGAGTGGACGAAGGAGGTCGACTTCGAGGTCCCGATCATCGGGAAGGACGCGGAGGACCTCTCGGAGTTCGACTACCTGTACTGGGTCGGCTGCGCGGGCGCCCTGGAGGACCGGGCGAAGAAGACCACGAAGGCCTTCGCGGAGCTGCTGAACATCGCGGGCGTCAAGTTCGCGATCATGGGCGGCGACGAGAAGTGCACCGGTGACTCGCCGCGCCGCCTGGGCAACGAGCCGCTGTTCCAGCAGCTGGGCCAGGAGAACGTGGCCATGCTGAACATGGCGTTCGGCGAGGACGACGACGACCCGTCGACGAAGAAGCCGAAGTCGGCGAAGCGGATCGTCTCCACCTGCCCGCACTGCTTCAACACCATCGCGAACGAGTACCCGCAGCTGGGCGGCGAGTACGAGGTCATCCACCACACGCAGCTGCTCCAGCACCTGATCGACGAGGGCCGGCTGACGCCGGTGACGCCGGTCGACGGCCTGATCACGTACCACGACCCCTGCTACCTGGGCCGGCACAACAAGGTCTACACGCCGCCGCGCGAGATCATGTCCGCCGTGCCGGGCCTGCGGCAGCAGGAGATGCACCGCCACAAGGAGCGCGGCTTCTGCTGTGGCGCCGGTGGTGCGCGGATGTGGATGGAGGAGCGGATCGGCAAGCGCATCAACAACGAGCGCGTCGACGAGGCCCTCTCCCTGAACCCGGACATCGTCTCGACGGCCTGCCCGTTCTGCCTGGTGATGCTGACCGACTCGGTGAACGGCAAGAAGAACGACGGCCAGGCGAAGGAATCCGTCCAGGTCGTGGACGTGGCGCAGCTCCTGCTGGAGTCGGTGAAGGCCCCGGAGCCGACGGAGGAGGAACTGGCGGCGCTGGCGGCGGAGGCCGAAGCCGAAGCCGCTGCCGCGGCCGCTGCGGAGGCCGAGGCGAAGGCGGCTGCGGAGGCGGCTGCCGCCGCGGAGGCGAAGGCCAAGGCGGAGGCGGCTGCCGCGCAGGAGGCGAAGGCCAAGGCGGAAGCCGAAGCCAAGGCGGAGGCGGAGGCCGAGGCGGCTGCCGCCGCGGAGGCGAAGGACGAGGCGGAAGCCGAGGCTGCGGCCGAGGACGACGCGGCGGACGCGGCGGACGCGGCCAAGCCTGAGGCCAAGGCAGACGAGGCCGCCGACGAGGCTGAGGCAGCACCGAAGGCCGACTCCGAGGCGAAGGCCGAAGACGAGCCCGCCGCGGAGGCGGAGGCCGCCGACGAGGCGCCTGCGGCGAAGCCGGAGGCCGAGGCTGAGGCTCCGGCCGAGGACGAGCCCAAGGCCGAGGCTCCGGCCACGGTGGACGCTCCGGCCGAGGCTCCGGCCAAGGCGGACGCTCCGGCCGAGGCTCCGGCCAAGGACGAGCCCAAGGCCGAGGCTCCTGCCCAGGCGGACGCTCCGGCCGAGGCTCCGGCCAAGGACGAGCCCAAGGCCGAGGCTCCTGCCCAGGCGGACGCTCCGGCCGAGGCCCAGGCTCCTGCCAAGGCGGACGCTCCTGCCCAGGCGGACGCTCCTGCCAAGGCGGACGCTCCTGCCCAGGCGGACGCTCCGGCCGAGGCCCAGGCTCCTGCCAAGGCGGACGCTCCTGCCCAGGCGGACGCTCCGGCCGAGGCCCAGGCTGAGGCGGCCCCGAAGGGCGACTCCGAGCCGAAGGCCGACGACGAGTCCGCCGCGGCGGCCGCGGCCGAGGACGGCAAGGGCGAGGCGAAGCCCGAGGCGGCCAAGTAGCCCCAGCCGAACAGCCGGCACGCACAGAACGGCCGGTCCCTCTCGATCGAGGGGGACCGGCCGTTCCGCGTATCAGCCGTTGGTGCGGTTCCGGCGGAGCAGCGCGAAGCCGAGGCCCGCCGCGCCCGTCGCGGCCATGCCGCCACCCGCGGCCAGCAGCAGCGGGGTGTCGGTCTGCGCGTCGGAGCCACCGGCACCGGCGTTCACGCCGCCCTTCGGCACGACCCGCTCGACCTTCGCCGGCTCGACCGGCTTCTCCGCCCTGTACCGCTCGATCAGCTTCCCGGTGGAGAAGTCGTACACCCAGCTGTCCCCGCCCCCCTTGCCGTCGATGACGACGAACTTCACGCGCTTCCCGTCCTGGACGAGCTTGTACGTCCAGCCGTCGTTCAGCGCGCTGCGGTTCTTCATGTCGATGGTGCCGAGCACGTTCCCGTTCGGCATGGAGATCTCGGCGCGCTTGCCGCTCGGGCCGTCGACCAGCCGTGCGATCCGCCCGTCCGGCATGGCGATCCGCACCGATGTCTCCTTCTTGACCTGCGGCTTCGGGCCGCCCTCGACCCAGGAGGTCACGGTGCCGTTCGGCTGGAGGACGACGTGCAGGCCGTTGTTCTGCCCGTAGGCCGGCCTTCCGTTCTTGCTGACCAGGATGTCCGGCTTCGCACCCCGGGTGAGGACGTCGGCCTCGAAGTGGCCGTCGCCGAGCTTGTAGACCTTGGCGACCGACCCGTCGGCCAGCCTCACGGTGGTGACGTACACCCGCCCCTTCGCCTGCTTCTCGACGGGCTTCTCCACGGGCTTCCCCACCGGCTTCTCCGCCGGCCGCTCGACCCCCGGCAGCACCTCCGGCTCCGGCACCGTCGGCGAGTCCGCGAAGGCGGATCCGACGGGCAGCGCCAGCACGGCGGCGGCGCCGGTGAGGACTGCGGCGGTACGAAGGGTGGTGCTGCGGCGGGTACGGCGCATGGGTGGGGTTCCGTTCTGGTTCGTGACTCCGTGGCGGCTACGTCCACGAAGCTACGGACCCGATACGTACGCATTCCGTCGGCTGCGTAACGAATCACCACATAAGCCCCCGCAACCGTGTAAACCGGCCACCCCCAGCTCCCCCTAGGGGATGTCACAGGTCAGCCGCAAAGGCCGCCCGTTCCGGTGGCCCGGCCACGGCCGCCCGGCGGAGCAGGTACTTTCGATCACGTGGCTGGATTCAGGATCGGACGCGGCAGGGACGACAACCACCCTCCGCAGCAACCCCCGCACACCCCGCGGCAGCAGCCGTACGGTCAGCAGCAGCAGCAAGCGCCGCAGGCACCGTACGGTCATCAGCCCTACCCGCCCGCAGGCCCGCCGCCGCAGCAGCACTGGCCGGCCCAGGGCAGCGCGGGCGACCACGGCGAGCCGGAGTACTTCGACCCGTACTCCCAGCCGCAGCCGCACCCGCACGCGCACCCGCAGCCGCCGCAGGCCCCGTACGCGGGCCGGCAGGGGGCCCCGTACGCGAACGACCCGGGGTACACCCAGGCCTTCTCGATCGGCGAGGACCCGTACGGCCAGGGCGCGACGTACCAGGCGGGCGCGGCCCCCGCGGCCCCCGTCGGGCCGCGGCTGCACTGGAAGGACCTGCTGCGCGGCATGCTGCTGCGCCCGGGGCCGACCTTCCTCCAGATGCGGGACTACCCGGTCTGGGGTCCGGCGCTGGTGGTGACCTTCATCTACGGCATGCTCGCGGTCTTCGGCTTCGACAAGGCCCGCGAGGACGCCATCAAGGCGACCCTCACCCAGGTGATCCCGATCATCCTGAGCGCCGGCGTGGCCTTCGTCCTGTGCGGCCTGATCCTCGGCGCGGTCACCCACACCCTGGCCCGCCAGCTGGGCGGCGACGGCGCGTGGCAGCCGACCGTGGGCCTGTCGATGCTGGTCATGTCCATCACGGACGCGCCGCGCCTGCTGGTGGCGGTGTTCCTGGGCGGCGACAACATGTTCGTGCAGGTGCTGGGCTGGGTGACCTGGCTGGCGGCCGGCGCGCTCTTCACCTCGATGGTGAGCAAGTCGCACGACCTGCCCTGGCAGAAGGCGTTGGGCGCGTCCGCGATCCAGCTGGTCGCACTGCTCTCGATGATCAAGCTGGGCACGCTCTAGCCGACGCGTACGACGGCACACACGGGAAGGCCCCCCGCGCGACCGCGCGGCGGGCCCTTCCCGTGTCCGTCTCTCCCGGCTCAGGCGTCGAGGACCTGGCCCTCGCGCTTCACCACGGGCGGCTGGACCGACCAGGGGAACTCGATCCAGTCGTCGGTGCGCTTCCACACGTACTCGCACTGCACGAGCGAGTGGGACTTCTCGTAGATGACGGCGGAGCGCACCTCGGCGACGTGGCCGAGGCAGAAGTCGTGGACGAGCTTGAGCGTCTTGCCCGTGTCCGCCACGTCGTCGGCGATCAGGACCTTCTTGTTCGTGAAGTCGATCGCCTCGGGGACGGGCGCGAGCATGACCGGCATCTCCAGCGTGGTGCCGACGCCGGTGTAGAACTCCACGTTCACCAGGTGGATGTTCTTGCAGTCGAGCGCGTACGCCAGGCCGCCGGCGACGAAGACGCCGCCGCGGGCGATGCTCAGGATGATGTCCGGCTCGTAGCCGTCGTCGGCGATGGTCTGCGCCAGCTCGCGGACGGCGCGCCCGAAGCCCTCGTAGGACAGGTTCTCGCGTACTGCGTCACTCATGCTTCGTGCCTCACCTGGGTACGGTGGAAGTTCTGGAAGGAGCGCGAGGCGGTCGGCCCGCGCTGCCCCTGGTACCTGGATCCGTACCGCTCGCTGCCGTACGGGAACTCCGCGGGCGAGCTGAGGCGGAACATGCACAGCTGCCCGATCTTCATGCCCGGCCAGAGCTTGATCGGAAGGGTGGCCAGGTTCGACAGCTCCAGGGTCACGTGCCCCGAGAAGCCGGGGTCGATGAATCCGGCGGTCGAATGCGTCACCAGACCCAGGCGTCCCAGGCTGGACTTCCCCTCCAGCCTGGAGGCGATGTCCTCGGGGAGCGAGATGACCTCGTACGTCGAGGCGAGCACGAACTCACCCGGATGCAGGATGAACGCCTCGTCGCCCTCGGGCTCGACCATGCGGGTCAGGTCGGGCTGCTCGATGGCGGGGTCGATGTGCGCGTACCGGTGGTTCTCGAAGACCCGGAAGAACCGGTCGAGGCGTACGTCGATGCTGGAGGGCTGCACCATCGACTCGTCGAAGGGGTCAATGCGAACCCGTCCGCTGTCGATCTCGGCCCGGATGTCTTTGTCGGAGAGAAGCACGTCCCGAGGATACGCAGAGCGCGCGGGCCACCCCCAATCGAGAAGGCCCCCCGCGCGCCCGCACCTGCCTGCGTCCTGCCGCCCTACCGCTTGACGCCGCCGACGGGCACCGCGTGCCTCAGCCGCGCGCACCGCGGACACCGCAGCAGCCGCCCGGGCCCGATCCGGCCGGCACCGAGGTGCTGCAACGGGAACGAAGCGGTGTTGAAAACATGCCCTTCGGCACAACGGACGACTGTGTGCTCCATCGAGTCCCTTTCCCCAACGAGCCGTAACGCGATGAATCGCCACATTAGGGGATGATCGGGACCCACTCCAGCCGCCGCTCCGCACCCCAACGGTACGCCCCAACTCCCGCCCCCACGAACCCTCCTGCGCCGCGGGAACGACGACGACCCCGACGGGAGAATTCACCGGGGGTCGATCATGGGGTACAGTGTGCAACGGTAGGGATCCAGGCAACTGGACCACTGCGCGGATGTAGTTTAATGGTAGAACATGAGCTTCCCAAGCTTATAGCGCGGGTTCGATTCCCGTCATCCGCTCCACGACAAAGCCCCAGGTCAGCGACCTGGGGCTTGCTTGTTGTCTAGACCTATCGAGGCCCGCGTGCCATTCGCGCGCCACAAGCGCCCTCATGGAGCGTCAGGTTGAGCCCAGATCGCACTCGAAGGCGCTCAGCAGAACGGTAGATCCGAGTCTCACCCTCGCCGTTTCAGCGCCCGTGCCAGGCGAGGGCCTTCGTCGTGGAGGAGTCGGCCGGCCAGGGCGCCGCCGAACACGACGACTCCGACGCCGACCAGCCAGGACTGGATGACCAGGACGGTTCCGAACGGGCCGTAGGAGACGGCGCTGGAGGCGATCAGCGGTGAGAACACGAGCCGGGAGAAGAGTCTGAGGCCGAGCAGCCCGAGCATGGTGGCGACCGCCCCGGGCAGCAGGGTGGCCCAGGCGATGCGGCCGCCGAGCAGGATCCGCTGGGACCACCAGAAGAACAGGGTGCCGCTGACCACCGTGACCACCCCGCGGGCCGAGGAATTCCGCCACAGGGGTGTGATCGCGGACAGGAAGAGGATGCCGATGAGGACGGCGAGCCACAGCACGTGCCGCCACCTGGCCCACCAGCGGGCCGGGGGCAGATCCCAGATCTTCTCGTAGCCGCTCTGTATCGCCGCCCCGAACGACAGACCGAATACGGCGAGGACGGCGAGGCCGAATGCCGTCGTAGTCCGCCATGCCTGGCCCGGCAGGGCGAACAACCGCTCGATCTCCCCTCTGGCCGCCGCGGACACGCCGAGCCCGTCCCCCAGCCACTGCGCGAATCCCCGTCCGCTCGCCGGATCGGCTGCGGACACGACGATCAGCAGCGGCACCAGTGTCAGGAATCCGAGCGCCGCGAATCCCAGCGAAAGCTGCGACAGGTCGATATCGCCGCCCCGCCCCCACCTGCGTCCGGCCCGCGAGCGGCGGATCGCGCTGCGCAGGCGCCCGAACGGAGACAAGCGGCCCACGGCATCGGACGAGATCCCCTTGCTAGGGCGCACTTGGGCGCGTCTCCGAGCCCGGGACCTCGGTCGGCTGCTCCGCCGAGGCACCGTGCTCAGGGGCTTTGCGCCAGCGGGCTTCGCAGAACGAGTAGAGGCCGAACACCAGGAGGCCCACCGCCGCGGCGATCAGCAGGACGGGCCCGGCGGGCGTGGCGGCGAACGAACGCAGCGTCTCGTCCATGCCCTTGGCTTCGCCGGGATCGAACCGCACCGCGGCCAACACGACGAACAGCCCGGCCACCCCCGCGACCACGCCGGTCGCCACGCCGCCGACGATGCCGAGCCAGGCGACGATGCGCCGCGTCGTCGGGCTCATCTCGTCCGTCCGGAGATTCTCCTCGAACTTCCGCATCAGGCTGCGCACCACGATCACCACGCCGACGATGACCAGGACGGCCCCGACCACACCGACGAGCACCCGCCCAAAGGGCCAGGTCAGCACCCTCGCGGTGTAGTCCTTCGACGTCTCATCACCGGGACGACCCCCGGCGGACCCGCCGACCAGCACCGTCTGCACCACACCGATACAGATCACGATGTAGAAGACGGCCAACCCCAACGAACCCAGGCGCCGGGTCCACTTGTCACCGCCTGTCACCGCCTGCCCGAACGCCGCCTCGGACAGCCGCCACAGCGCCATCGCAGCCAGCCCCACCACCAGCGCCCACAGCAGCACCCGGCCGAACGGCTGCTCCCCGATGGTCCGCACCGCACCGGACCGGTCGGCCTCCTTGCCGCTGTCGCCGCCGAAACCCATCTGTACGGCCAGCAGCCCCACCAGTACGTAGATCACTCCCCGGGCGCAGAATCCGACCCTGGACAGGACCTCCATGGCGCGGCTGTTGGACATGCGCCGCCCTTGGGACCTGGCGTGGGCGGCATCCTTCTTGATGGCCATACGTGGCACCTCCGGGAGGCTTGCCGTGAGGCCGGCAGGGCTTGTCAGGCGGTCAGTGCTTGAAGGCGTCCTTGATCTTCGCCCCGGCTTGCTTGGCGTTGCCCTTGATCTGGTCACCGCGGCCTTCGGCCCGCAGGTGCCAGCTGCCGGTCACACGGCCGACGGTCTTCTTGGCACCGCCCTTGGCCGCTTCGGCCTTGTGCGCGATCTTCTTGCCGATACTCATGGCTCGCCACCCTTCGTCATCATCTGCCAAGGGACGCCCCGCCCAGGGGCACCCCCGGCGGTTGGTCGGCCGGCGATCGACTGCCGGCCTATCGGGGCTCGGATCGGTGCTTGAACGGGTTGAGCCCCCTGCGGCGCTCGCCTTCCGGGCTGGGCTCTCTCTCGCTCGTCGTCTGCGGGCGGGGGCTGCCGCGCTGGTCTACGACGTCCTCGCGGTCGTTGCCGACCGCGGCCGTCTCGCGGCGCGCCGTGCGTCTGGGGTATGCGCCGCGGCCGCGGCGAGAGGTGCGGCGGGCACCGGCCAGGAGGAGGATCAGTCCGAGCATGGCCACGGCCCCGACGACGATGCCGTAGAGGAAGAGAGTGCCGGTGGAGCCGGTGACGTGGTAGTCGAAGACGGAGAATGCGCTGGTCAGCTCATGGGCGCTGCCGTCGTTGGTGACGACGGCGGTCACGCCGACGACCAGCGCGGCGATCAGGAGGATGAGTCCGAGGATGACGAGCATGGCGCGCTCCAGAGGTCTCGCTGTCTCTCCACGGTAGGACCGTCCTGCCCGGGAAGCCACAGGCAGAGGGCCGATCTACCCTGGGAACAGGGGCTTCGCATCACTCCGTGAGATCGGCGGACACCATGATCGTCCTCGGAATCATTCTGCTGGTCGTCGGCTACGTGGTCGGCATCTCCATCCTGTGGACCATCGGGATCATCCTGGTCGTCATCGGCATCATCCTGTGGATCCTGGGATCCACAGGACACAAGGTCGGCGGACGACGGCACTACTGGTAGCCGCCCCTGACACCGCGCGGGGAACACCCCCGGTACCTGGTCTCCGCCGACGTACTGCTCCTGATCGCCGACGTGCTCTACCTCGCCGTGCGGTCGGTACTGCGCCGCCGACGCCCGGCCCACTGACCTGCTTGCCACCACGCGTCGACAGCCCATCCACAGCACATTTCGGGCGATATGTGAAATTCTGGAATGTGGCACAGCAAGGGACGGCACCCGCGGCGGTGACGCTCGTACGCCCCGGTTCTGGCTGCATGTGTGAGCTGTCAATGAGTGGAGGATGCGATGTGGACCATCGTCATCATCGTGGCCGCCGTGGTGATCCTGGCCGCCGCCGCAATGACCATGCGGACCATGACCCGGCGCCGGCACCTCCGGGAGCAGTTCGGGCCCGAGTATGACCGCACGGTCGAGGCGGGGCAGAGCCGCGGAGCGGCCGAGCGCGACCTCAAGGAGAGGGAGGAGCGGCATGAGGCGCTGGAGATCAGGCCGCTGCCCTCCACCGTCCGGGACCGGTACGCCCGGGACTGGGCCATCGTGCAGGAGCACTTCGTCGACAGCCCCGACCAGGCTGTGGGTGAGGCGGACCGCCTGGTGACCACGCTCATGAGCGAGCGCGGCTACCCGACCGAGAGTTTCGAGCAGCAGAAGCGGGACCTCTCGGTCGAACACTCCCGGACCCTGGACCACTACCGCATCGCGCATGAGATCAAGGGGCGGGCCGGAGGCAGGGACACCACGACGGAAGAACTGCGGGGCGCCATGGTCCACTACCGGGCGCTGTTCGAGGAACTGCTGAAAGACGACACCGCTTCGCCAGATGAAGAACGCCACTGAGCGCCAGCAGCCGGAAGCGGCCGTTCGCCACCGCAGGGAGGTGAAGGGACATGCAGAGAGACGGACCATACGGACGCGACGACGAGTACGCCGAACCCGCCGGAGAAACGCTGTCCACCGAGGACATCGCCCGGCCCCGGACAGACACATCGCAACAGACGGCAGACGATGACCTGACCGCCGCCCCCGACGACGAGGGGGCAGCACCCCGGACCAGAATCACGGACGAGGCCGGAAACGAGCCCGAGCCCGTAGCCGACGAACAGATCGAGTCCGAGGATGAGCCCGATTCTGCCCCGCTTCTCGGGGCCCAGGAGGCAGAACGCCTTCGCACCAGGTGGCAGGAGATTCAGCAGGGATTCGTCGATGACCCGAAACAGTCGGTGCTCGCGGCAGACGGGCTCGTCGCCGAGGTCATGCAGCTGCTCGCCACCACGTTCGCCGACCACAAGCAGGGACTCGAAGGCCAATGGCACCGCGGCGAGGAGGTCGCCACCGAGGACCTGCGCCTGGCCCTGCGCCAATACCGGTCCTTCTTCGACCGCCTGCTCAGCACCTGACCGCCGGCCCTGACCGCGACGAGTGCCCCGCCGAGGTGCTGGTCGCAAAGCACCGGCCGGTGTCTCCCCCACGCAGAGAGGATCGCGCGGGCAGTCACCGGCCGGTACGTGGGGCAGGGTCTCAGCGGACGTGGCGGCGTCCGGAGCGACGCCCGCGCAAGCCCAGGTAGACCAGGGCCGCCACGAAGACCACGATGCCGATGAACAGCAAATAGAGCATGCCTTCGGCGACCGCGCCGATGATGCCCAGCACCATCGCCACGATGACGAGAATCAAGAAAACCTTCACGACGTAGACACCTCCTCGGGCGAATGGGGCTCAGCGGCGGGCGAGCACCCGCTCACCGCCCGCGCCGGGCCGGTAGGCGAGACCGTAGTGCTGGAAGACGGCTTCCTCCTCCTCGGCCGGCAGGACGTCGTCCGTGCCGATCGAAGGGCTCTTCTTCACCAGCGCCTTGTCGTAGCCAACCTTGACGTACCCCGGCCCGACGATCGCGCCGTCCAGTGGAACGAAGACCAGCCGGTGCCGGGTGGGCAGCCCCACCAGCACGGTGGCCATGGCGGGCTCGTCCGTGCTGGTGTCCACGTAGACGGCCTCCAGCGTGCCGATCCTGTGCCCGCCCGCGTCGACCACCTCGTGGGTACGCCACTCGCGAATGTCCGCTGCCTGGATCATCCTCAGGTCCCTTCGCACGATCACAGCCCGGCCGGTGCACTTCTTAGCCTGCCCCCGCCTGACCGAGGGAACCAGCTCGGCACACCCGACAACGTCCCACGGGTCACACCGGTCCTGTGAGTCTGCTCCTGTGGGATCTCCAGACGGACGACCCGGGTGAGGCAGCCCTGTACGCAAGAGGGAGTTGCACGGGGCATCGACAGCGTGGCCCGCTTGCTTCCGCAACACCGGCGTGCGCCGCAGCCTGGGGGGGACCGGCCTTGCAGGGGTGTAAGTCGCCCAGGGGGCGCCCCGGCCCGGCGCCCGGCGAGGGCGTGCCCCATCCGTGCCCTTCGGAGGGGTAAACAGCGGTCATCACGGGTACGGAGTGACCGCAGCAGCGACCACTTCGCAGGGAAAACACGCAGGTCAGACGACCTATCACCGTGCCAGGCACCGTTGATTCCCAAGCGTATAGCGCGGGTTCGATTCCCGTCATCCGCTCCACGACAAAGCCCCAGGTCAGCGACCTGGGGCTTATTTGTTGTCTAGACCTATCGAAGCTCGCGTGCGGGCACCCGCTGGAGCCGGACGGTACTTCGGCAAGCGCGAAGACCTGCTCGACGGGGGCCACGGGCCGCTCGTCGGCGTCCTCGCGCCCCGCACCTCGGATGGAGCACGGATTCCGGCGGACCAGCTCGTCCTCGACCGCCGTCTGCACAATCGCCTTCAGCAGCCGGTAGGACGTCGCCGTCGTGGTCTTGCCCGTCGCCTTCAGCCGTTCCAGAGGGTCCCGGCGCTGATGGCGCCCCGCAGGACGTGGGCGATCTCCTCGGGCTTGAGGTTGATGCCGTCGAGCGCCTCCGCGGTCAGCGGGACCTCCTCCAGCGCGTACTCACCGCGACCCTCGGCGCTGAACTCGGGACCGGTGCGGTCGTCGAAGGACCAGGTCGTGATGCGGGCGAGATAGAAGAGCTGACGCTCCTCGTCGGACTCCAGCGTGTGGAGGAGGCGGATGATGTCGGCCTTCCCCGCGATCTCCTCGTGGATCTCCCTGTGGAGGGCGGCCTCCCGGGACTCGCCACTGGGCTCTACACCGCCGCCGGGGAGCACCCAGTACTCGGGGACGTCGGGCTTGGTGCGGTGGATGACCAGCATCGTGTCGTCGGCGGTGACGAGGACGGCGCGGACTCGTTCGATCATTTCTCTCTGCTTCCTTGCGAAGGCGGCGATGAGGACGTGGCATCCGGTCCTGGCCGAGGATGACGACCAGGCATCGGCTTCAGCGATTCAGAGCCGCGTCGAGGTGTTCTCGTACCGGCGCGAACAGACCGTACGGGACGTACTGCGGGATCTCGGCGTGGGCTACCCAGGCGACTTCGGCCAGCTCGTCGGTATCCGCGACGTGCGCGTTTCCGCCGAGCACCTCGCAAGCCGTGTAGGACACCAGCCGACCAGTGTCCGGGTGGACCCGCTCACCCAGCGGCCGTCCCGACCTCACTACCAGCCCCGTCTCCTCCTGGGTCTCGCGCACGGCTGCATCCTCCCGGCTTTCGCCAGGCTCGACCTTGCCTGCGGGGAACTGCCAGGAGAGCCGGCCCTCGCTTACGCGACGCCGCACCATGAGCACGCGGCCCTCGTGCACCACGATGGCCGCGGCGACGCCCGGGCGCTCCCCGGCGTTCTGCTGCGTCACGTCTACTCCTCCGGGACGGCCAGGATGGATGGAAAGGACATATGGACGGGGATGATCCGGGGCTGTCTAGGCAGACGGTGCGCCGCTGCGTCGGTGGCGTCCCCGCCCCCTGACAGCGGTTCTGGCCTCCCGTCCGCACTCGGGTCGGTCGGTGGGACGAGCGGGCTCATCGTGGCGGCGGATGGAGCACCAGACACGTTCCTGGAGCTCTGCGATGCAGGGGCCGCAGGCGTACATGGGCGCCTGGGCTCCGGCCACACTGACCGGGCCGATCCACAGGACGCGGGTCCATCGCTGTCCGCAGTACAGCCAGCACACCCCTTCGACCCACTCGTTGCCGTCGTTGGTGGTCGGCGGCTCGGGCAAGCCACCGCGAGCGAACTCGGCGATGCCGGGGACTGCCAGGTGGTGCGGTAAGCCTTGCTCGGTCAGCACCAGCTCACCTGTCCTGTCCGCCGTCAGCCGCAGACACGGGCATACCCACCGGGGCTCCTTCGTCAGCGCTGAGGTCGAAGCTGCCGGTCGGTGCCCACTCGTGCTCCAGGATCGAGTAGGTGATCGAGTCCCGCCAGGCTCCGTGGACGAAGACGTGGTCGCGGATCCGCCCGTCCTCGGTCATGCCCGCCCGCAGGAGGGTCCGCGCGGACGCCTCGTTGAGCGGCGAGCGTGCGGCCCATATGCGGTGGAGGCCCAGGACCTTGAAGCCGAGCGCACACAGCATGCGAACGGTCTCCGTACCGAGGCCCTTGCCCCACTCGGCGGGGTTCAGGGCGAACCCGATGGTGGCCGCCTGCTGGGGTTCGGTCGCGAGGCGCGCGTAGCCGATCAGCCGGTGTTCACCGCGCGGGGTGATGGCAAGGCAGTACTCGGTCCGGGGAGTGTCCTTCGCGGAGGCTATGGACCGGTCGACGATCGCCTGGACCTGGTCGGGGGTGCGGGGCTCGAAGCTGAGGTGCCGGGTGGCCTCGGGGTCGCCGTAGATGGCCAGGAGGCCGGCGGTGTCCTCGGGTTCGACTTCGCGCAGTGCCAGACGGGGGCCGGCCAGGTGGACTGGAGTCATGGCTGCGGAGCCTACCGGCGGGGTCACCGGACGAGGACGGACGTCGGGGTGGCCGTGAAGGCTTCGATCTCCTCGCGGAGGCCGGCCGCCGCCGCGCCTCGGTTGCGCCTGCCTTCGGCCTGGAGCGCGGCGTGGACCCGCTGGGCGCTGCTGGTGATGCCGAAGTTGCGCTGCTCGACGGGGAGGTCGAGTACCGGCTGGACGGCTTCGATGGCGCCCTCGATCTCGCCGCGGGCGATGCGGGCGAGGGCGAGGTCGGTCTGGGCGCCGGCCTCGTCGCCGAAGGCCCATTCGTCTTCCGTGGCGGTGCGGTACGCGGCGACGGCGGCCTCGGACTGGCTCTCGCCGAGTGCGGGGTCCTCGCCGAGGTGCACGGTGGCCTCGGCGACGTAGTACAGCTGCCGGGGCACCGGGAAGGTCATGATGCCGCCGAAGGCGTCGAGGTCATCGGGTTCGGCGACCGTGCGGGCTTCCTCGGCCTGCTGGATGGCGGTACGGGTGGCCTCGCCGTCGCCGAGGAGGGCGTGGGCGCGGGCGGAGAGACAGGCCAGCCAGACGCTGGTGGTGGCGCACGCTCCGTGCCACAACGTGCCAGTAGGGCCGGTGAAGAGCGGTCAACACGGGTTTCCCAGACACAGCCCAGACAGGCCAGCTGGCGCACATTCCGGCAGGTCAGAGGGCATACGCACGCCCAAGTACCGAGTGATTCCCAAGCTTATAGCGCGGGTTCGATTCCCGTCATCCGCTCCACGACAAAGCCCCAGGTCAACGACCTGGGGCTTTTGTGTTCGCGTTGAGGAAGCACACGTCGACCGAGATGGCGGCGCGCCTGGGCCGCCGGCGGCGCAGCCTGGGTCCTTGTCCAGGCGGGCGAGGCCCTGGGCAGGAGGTCGTCAGGCACGTCCCGACCGCAGGTGGCGGGAGGCTGCCAGACAGGAGGACAGCCACGTCGCCTCGGCGCGATGGATTATCAGGTCGTTAACAGTGATCATTCCCTCCAGTTGGCCGTCCACCCGTATCGAGTGGTCGCCCACGCGGTACATCTGCCAGTCCGCGTCGCTGTGCCAGAGCCTGGCGGTCTTCTCTCCCGGGCTCTGGGCGAAGACGAGTTCCTCGCCGAACTCGTTCAGGAAGTAGCCGACGTACTCCATGTCAGTGATCGCGCCACCACAAAGGCGGGCCAAGAGCGGCTCGATCGCAGGAGGGGTGGCGTTCATGCCGCGGGCTCCTCGTGCGTACCGGGGTTCTGCCCGGCAGACGAGAGCGCCAGCATCCGGGCCGCAGAATCCAACAGGGTCTCGTACGTGATCACCTCGATGCGCGCCGTATGCGTGTTGTAGGTCCGCAGCGTCTCCGCGATCTCCTGGGACGTGATGCTCCCGTTCACGTACCGCGGGTGCCCGATCACGACCGTCGCCGATGCCCTGCGTGTGTCGACGCCGTACTGCGCAAGGATGGTCTGCCGGTTCTCGTCCATGGTTCGAAGATAGTTCTGCGCCTGGGAGACTGCGTGGTGCGCCGCAGAGCCCAGCATGAGGTGGCCGCTGGGTCGTATGACGAGGTCCTTGATGTTGGCGCGCTTGAGTTCCACCACGTGCAAGGATCCGTCACCGCGCAGCAGCGGAATGTCAAGAATGGTGTCTGGAGTGTACTGACGGCGGGTCAACTCGGCGACGTACGCTCCGCCGAAGATCCACTCCTGGCTCTTCAGGCAGGCGTGGAGGGCCCTTTCGGAGCTGTCAGGGTCGTCCACCGCGGCACGCAGGGCCGCGAGGCCCGCCCGTCTAGCCTTCAATTCGAGCAGTTGGGCCAGCAGTCCCGCATCAGCGTCCGCCAAGACGTCGCCCATCATCCGGGCGGCTTCGGCTGAGGCAGGTCGGGGCAGATTCCGGAGGACTATCTCCATGCGCCCATACTCCTGTAGCCGCTTCAGGTACTTGGTGGACAGCTGGATCCCGCCCTCTCCGGTCCCGAGCCCCAGGTAATCGGTGGACCGTGCGATGCCGTGGAAGAGGGCACGGGCATCGGTGGCAGTCGCGGCGGGGTTCTCGTCGCACAGGACGTCCAAGGCGGCCACCGCCCGCTCAGCGCCCATGGCAGCCATTCGCCGCATGTACTTCTCGCTGCGCTGCCGCGCCTCCTCGTCGTAGTAGTTCTCCAAGATGTCGAGGAACAGCTCGCCTCGGGCGTAGGCGGCGAAACGTTGAAAGCGTCGGGCGAACTCGATGTCCTCGTGCAAGAGCGCCTCTTGGGCGACATCCTCCAAGCCGTCCACCAGCGGTCTGCCCTTGCCGTACGTCCCGCCGAGGCCCCCCATGATGCTCAGCACCGCGTCGATGCGCCGCTGTACGCCCGCATGCTCCGTGAGCTCTCGTGCCGCCTGAACCATGCGCCAGAGCGTGAAGCCGGATCGGAATGTCGCCATGCGGGCACCCTAGAACCGGGCACTGACAACCACCGTGGCCGGACGGAGCGCGGTGGCTCTGACGGCAGAATCTTCTTATGAGCGCTTCGACTTCCGCACCTGTTCCGCCCCGGCAACCTTTATCCCTGCAACCGGACTCGGGCCCCGCAGGATCAACTCCAATGACTGCACTGTCCTTCAACCGCCGCATCCACGTCGTCGCAGAGGTCCCGGACCGCCCAGAGGAGCTGGGCTTGCTTCAGCAGGTGTGTGAGGCGATGGACTGGCCCCTACGCGAGCCTCTGGCCCAGGAGACCAGAGTGGTCACGGATGCCGGGTGGGCAGCGCGTGTGATCGAAGTTCGCATCCGAGGAGTCCGTGAGACCGCGGTACAGGAAGCGGTGGCCACCTTGGACACGCTGGCCCAGAATGCCGAACTCTCGCTTCACTGCCGGGATGCCGCGCTCGTGGAACGCGTCCACCGGCCACAGACTGAGTGGCACCTGCGGGGCAAGCGGGCGTCCATGGGCAAACGGCTCAGCCACGCGCTCCACTTGGCCGTACGGACCGGCGAGCATGATCCGCATGCGGGTACCGTCCGGCTGGTGCGCGTCCCGGCCCAGCTCGACGAACCCCGTTCGCGTCGGCTGGCTCGCACCCGACGCGCTGCCAGGGCTGCTCTGTCGCACCATCCGTTGGCCATTCGACAGCTAGACCCAAACGTTCATGAGATCCGCAGTTCCTTGGTGTCCAAGGGCTGGCACGCTCTGGCGTTCTTGATGCTCGTCGTTACAGCAACGGCAACCTGCCTGCTCGGAGCCGGCCTCTGGCCAGCGATCGGAGCAGACAATCCACGCGTCGGTGGCCCTCTCATAGTCCTGGTCGGCGGCTATCTGATGGGAGGAACGCTTCTCGCGGTACGGCGCACCCCCACACACCGAGCTTTGCCTTGGCTGGTGCCTCTGGCCGTGCCCCTCGCAATTCCCCTGGTGCCCTGGCTCGGGACTCTCGTCCAGCGGGCGTACCTATCACCGTTCGACGTGCGTCCCGTGCCGGGTGGTGGCGGGCTGGGCGGCATGCAGGCCGGACTTTGGATGCTGTGCGTGTTCGTCGCGGCTGCGCTGGTGCCCATCGCTTACCTGGGATGGATGCGGTTCCTCGCCCCGTCCCTGCGGGTCCGAGGACCGTGGCTGTCCTGGGCGCCTGCGGTAACGCTGGGCGTAGGCATGGGCATGGCGTTCTGCCTTCTCACCCTCCACACTGCAGCGCGCAGTGGGACGGAGAACCGTGCACTCGCTGCGGCCGGCCGGGGCATCCCCGAGTACTTCGGCGTCAGCGCCCAGTACGCCTGCGTCGAGCTGACCTCCCCCGAGGCGCCGTACTACGGTACCCAGCCTGCTCGTGACCGCCCGATGGTGCTTTTTGGACAATCCGGCGATCGGGTCGAATTCTGGGATCCCACTGCCCGACGGAAGACGAGTATCCGTCTGGAGGATGCGCGCCTGGAGTCCGTTCCCAAACCCGACTCGCCGTGCGTCAGGGCCGCCCGATAGACAAGTCCTTGCGCATCAGCGTGCACATGGTCTCGTACCGGCGCAGCGAACCGTCCGGCGCCTCCACGTCCCAGGCATCGGGCTCACGGCCGTAGGCCATGTACCCCAGGCGCTCGTACAAGGCCCGGGCCCGTGGATTGCTCTCCTCCACCCCGAGGTCGGCACGCCACAGGCCGCGTGACCTGATGCGCTCCTCCGCGGCCCCGACGAGCACGGTGCCCAGACCGCACGACTGCAGCGCAGGGAGCACTGCGAGCTGCCACAGCGTGCCCGCGCCGACCGCGACCTGATAGTCGACCCCGCCGATCGCCACCGGAAGACCGGCCGGGGTACAGACCGCCAGGTAGTCCACGTCCCCGGCAGCCGCCCGTTCCAGCTCACGTGCGACCTGCACCAGATGGGTCGCCGAGCCCGACCAGGCACAGGCCGGCAGATCAGCGGACGTCAGATCACGGACAACGACAGGTACGACGACCTCGGCCGCCCCGGCATGCAAGACACTCATGCACCCATCCCAGCAGTCCGAGGAAGATCCACACACTGGATTTCGAATTCTGGGAGCCGTTCAACGCCGCGCTTCAATCGATGTGCCTGGTGGCAAGCGCAGAGGCCGCCACGGCGGCGCCAGCCGACAGACCTCGAAGAGGTCCGGCCGATCCACAGCGGCTTGCACGAGGCGCTCTTGAAGTTCGTCAACGCAGCTCGCCGCTCGCTGGACGGGTCGCAGGAACACCTTGCCCGGACAATGGGCGGCCCGTCCCCGTGGCACGGGGTCGAATCCTTCTATGCCCGAGGTGTCGGGCCCGGTGAGCACTGAGTGCGCAGGCCAAGAACCCCGACGCGTAGCCAAGACGCTCCCCCGAGTCGTACCCCGGGCACGGGCGGAAATCCCTTTCCATCACCTCGTCCGGCTGCGTCATGATCGGCGATGACGCGAAGATCCGTGGCGCGCGGTGGAGGAACTGGCAGTTGTGAGACCCAAACCGAGGCTGATCTTGCTGTGCGGCTATCAGGCTCGGGGAAGACGACGCTGGCCAAACGGCTGGCTGAGGAGATCCCGGCCGTGCGCCTGTGCCCGGACGAATGGATGGCGTCACTCGGCATCGATCTGCACGACGAGGAGACACGCGACCGGCTTGAGAGGCGATTCTGGAAGCACGCGCAGGACCTGCTGAAAGTCGGGCAGACCGTGATCCTGAAATCGAGCTTCTGGCTGCGCTCCGACCGGGACGAGAAGCGACTCGGTGCGCGCGCCCTCGGGGTCCCGGTGGAGCTGCGCTACCCGGGGGTCAGCGGCCCCAGCGCAGCGCTGCCGTCCGCACCGGTGCGTCCCACAGGCGCAGCAGTTCCTCGTCGGCCCGGCACAGCGTGACCGAGCACCCCGCCATGTCCAGCGAGGTGACGTAGTTCCCCACGAGGGTCCGGGCCACCG
The DNA here is from genome assembly GCF_000158895.1 of Streptomyces sp. C. NCBI lineage: Bacteria > Bacillati > Actinomycetota > Actinomycetes > Kitasatosporales > Streptomycetaceae > Streptomyces > Streptomyces sp. C. The sequence goes on from NZ_GG657750.1 coordinate 3,778,103, forward strand.
GGACGCCCCGAGCCGTCAGCACCCGGGCCACCTCCGCGTGGAAGCCGTACAGCTCCAGCAGCGGCGTCGCGCCCATCCCGTTCACCAGGGCCAGTACCGGCCCGTCGACGGGAGCCGCCCTCGCCATGTCGTCCAGCACAGAACCCACCGCGACCTCGGCGATCTCCCTCGCCGGCATCATCGGGCGCCGCTCCCGGCCCGGCTCGCCGTGGATCCCGATGCCCAGCTCCAGCTCGCCGTCGGGCAGGTCGAAGGTGGGACTGCCCTTGGCGGGGGTAGTGCAGGCGCTCAGCGCCACGCCGAAGCTGCCCGAGGCCTCGTTGACCCGCCGGGCGACTGCGGCGACCTGCTCCAGCGGCGCGCCCTCCTCCGCGGCCGCCCCGGCGATCTTCTCCACGAAGAGCGTGGCCCCGGTGCCGCGCCGCCCGGCGGTGTAGAGGCTGTCGGTCACGGCGACGTCGTCGTTGACCAGCACCCGCTCGACCCGGATGCCGTCCTCCTCGGCGAGCTCGGCGGCCATGTCGAAGTTCAGTACGTCACCGGTGTAATTCTTGACGACGAACAGGACCCCCTGGCCGGAGTCCACGGCCTTGGCCGCCCGCACCATCTGGTCGGGCACGGGGGAAGTGAACACCTCGCCCGGACAGGCGGCGGACAGCATTCCGTATCCGACGAAGCCGGCGTGCAAGGGCTCGTGTCCGGAGCCGCCACCGGAGACGAGACCGACCCGCCCGCCCTGCCGTGCGTCCCGCCGTACGACGACCCGGGACTCGGCATCCACGTCCAGTTCCGGGTGGGCCGCGGCCAGTCCCCGCAGGGCGTCCGCGACCACGGTCTGGGGACTGTTGATCAGCATCTTCATCGTGTGCCTCCCGGTCGGAGCCGAGGGGTGAGCGTCCGGCGCCGTCACGGAGCACCGATCACCGCGCGCCGGGCAGGCGCGTCAGCGAGGCACGCCATACGAACAGTGTGCTGCCACGCCGCGGACATCCGCGAGAGCTCGGGCGACCGCCTCGGAAAAGGATCGAGGAACCGAAGCGGGCACCGGCCTCCGCGCAACCGGGCCGCCCTCGCCTTTCCGGTACGGGCGACCCGTCTTACGCTGAACCGGGGGCTCGGGGCAGTCGAATGCCGGCCTTCGGACCGGCGGGAAGCGGGCACCCATGAAGGAGCGCCTCAAAGCACATGGGCTGGTCGGCGAACTGTCGGCCGAATTCGCGGGCACCATGATCCTCATCCTCTTCGGCTGTGGCGTCGTGGCCCAGGTCGTCGCCGGTGGAGCCCTGACAGACCCCGCGGGCGGCCTCGGAAACCACGACAGCATCGCCTGGGCCTGGGGTCTCGGCGTGACCCTGGGCGTCTACGTCGCGGCGAGGCTGAGCGGCGCCCACCTCAATCCCGCGGTGACCGTCGCCCTGGCGGCGTTCAAGGGCTTCCCGTGGAGCAAGGTGGCCCCCTACGCGCTGGCCCAGCTCGCCGGAGCCTTCGTTGCCGCCCTGATCGTCCGCTGGAACTACACCGAGGCGCTGGCGAAGGCCGACCCCGGCCACACCATCAAGACGCAGGGTGTCTTCTCCACGCTGCCGGCCAACGGGAACACGAACCTGCCGGTGACCGAGTGGGGGGCACTGCGCGACCAGATCATCGGCACCGCGATCCTGCTCCTGCTGATCCTCGCGGTCACGGACCTGCTGGGCACGCCTCCCGGTGCCAACCTGGCTCCGTTCATCGTCGGCCTGATCGTCGTGGCGATCGGCATGGCCTGGGGCACCAACGCCGGGTATGCGATCAACCCCGCCCGTGACCTCGGCCCCCGGCTGGCCAGCTTCCTCACCGGGTACGGCGGGGCATGGAGGGATCAGTACGGGAACTTCTACTTCTGGGTGCCGATCGTCGGCCCGCTGATCGGCGGTCTGCTGGGAGCCGGTCTCTACAAGTTCTTGATCGGCAGGTTCCTGCCGACCGCCGAACCGGAGCCCCCCGGACGCGTACCGACACCGGACGAGAGCTGACCTGATCCGGGGCGGGCGGACACCCCACGCCCCGTCCCCGTACGACAGCCCCACGGGCATCCCAAGAGGAGCACTCATGGCTGACTTCGTCGGCGCAGTGGACCAGGGGACCACGAGCACCCGTTTCATGATCTTCGACCACGCCGGCAACGAGGTGGCGCGGCACCAGTTGGAGCACTCCCAGATCCTCCCGCGCTCGGGGTGGGTCGAACACGACCCGGTGGAGATCTGGGAACGCACCAACTCGGTGATCCAGAACGCCCTCCGGCACGGAAACCTCGACGCCTCCGACCTCGCGGCCGTCGGCATCACCAACCAGCGCGAGACGACCGTCGTCTGGGACCCCCGCACCGGGCGCCCGTACTACAACGCGATCGTCTGGCAGGACACCCGTACCGACTCCATCGCCGCCGCACTGGAGCGCGGCAGCCAGGGCGATGTCATCCGCCGTAAAGCGGGGCTGCCACCGGCCACCTACTTCTCCGGCGGCAAGATCCAATGGATCCTGGAGAACGTCGACGGCGTGCGGGAGGCCGCCGAGCAGGGCCACGCCCTCTTCGGCAACACCGACTGCTGGGTCTTGTGGAACCTCACCGGAGGCCCCGACGGCGGCATCCACGCCACCGACGTGACCAACGCCAGCCGCACCATGCTCATGAACCTGGAGACCCTCGACTGGGACGACGAACTGCTCGGCTTCTTCGGCGTACCCCGGGCCATGCTGCCCACGATCAACCCGTCCTCCCACCCGGAGGCGTACGGACGGACTCGCACCTCCCGGCCGCTGCGCGAGGCCATTCCCATCACCGGTGTCCTCGGCGACCAGCAGGCGGCCACCGTCGGGCAGGTCTGCTACGCGCCCGGCGAGGCGAAGAACACGTACGGAACCGGCAACTTCCTGGTGCTCAACACCGGGACGGAACTGGTCCGCTCGCAGCACGGCCTGCTGACCACCGTGGCGTACCAGTTCGGCGACAGCCCCGCGGTCTACGCACTCGAAGGCTCCATCGCGGTCACCGGCTCCGCCGTGCAATGGCTGCGCGACCAGCTGAAGATCATCAGCGACGCCGCCGAGAGCGAGCGCTTGGCGAGCACCGTCGAGGACAGCGGAGGAATCTACTTCGTCCCCGCCTTCTCCGGCCTGTTCGCCCCGTACTGGCGCTCCGACGCCCGCGGCGCGATCGTCGGCCTCGCCCGCTACCACGACAACGGCCACCTCGCGCGGGCCACCCTGGAGGCCATCTGCTACCAGACCCGCGACGTGGTGGAAGCCATGGAGCAGGACTCCGGCGTCCACCTCGACGTGCTCAAGGTCGACGGCGGAGTCACGGCCAACGACCTCTGCATGCAGACCCAGGCCGACATCCTCGGCGTCCCGGTCAGCCGTCCCGTCGTCGCCGAGACGACCGCGCTCGGCGCCGCCTACGCGGCCGGGCTCGCCACCGGCTTCTGGCGGGACACGGACGAACTGCGCACCCACTGGCAGGAGTCCAAGCGCTGGACCCCCGAGTGGTCGGAGGAACGGCGCACGGAAGGGTACGACGGCTGGAAGCGGGCGGTGGAGCGCACGCTCGACTGGGCCAAGGTCGAATAGGTCCGGCGGTCCGGCCGCGCACGTGCCCGCAGCACTGAGGAGGAGACCATGGTCGATCCGGTCGCACTCTCACCGCGGGCCCGCACGCAGGCCCTCGTCGGCATGGGACAGGGCGAACTCGACGTCCTGGTCGTCGGAGGCGGCGTCGTCGGCAGCGGGGCTGCCCTGGACGCCGCCACCCGGGGCCTGAGCATCGGGCTCGTCGAAGCCCGCGACTGGGCCTCGGGCACGTCCAGCCGCTCCAGCAAACTCATCCACGGCGGCCTGCGCTACCTGGAGATGCTCGACTTCCGCCTCGTCGCCGAAGCCCTCAAGGAACGGGGCCTCCTGCTCAGGTTCCTCGCCCCCCACCTGGTACGTCCGGTGCCGTTCCTCTACCCCCTGCAACACCGCGTCACGGAGCGCCCGTACGTCGGCAGCGGCGTGCTGCTGTACGACGCGATGGCCAGGGCCTCCGGCACCTCCGGCGGCCTGCCCCACCACCGGCACCTGAGCAGGAGCCGGGCCCTGCGCGAGGCGCCGGCGCTGCGCTCCGACGCCCTGGTGGGCGCCGTCCAGTACTGGGACGCCCAGGTCGACGACGCCCGCCACACCATGTTCCTCGCCCGCACGGCCGCCTCGTACGGGGCACTGGCCGCCAACCGGGCCCGCGTCAGCCGGTTCCTGCGGCAGGGCGAGCGGGTGGTCGGCGCCGTCGTCACGGACCTGGAGAGCGGCGACGAGACGGAGGTGCGCGCCAAGCAGGTCATCAACGCGACCGGGGTGTGGACGGACGACACCCAGGCCATGGCCGGCACCCGCGGCCAGTTCCACGTCCGTGCCTCCAAAGGCGTCCACCTGCTCGTCCCCCGTGACCGCATCAACTCCCGCACCGGACTGATCCTGCGCACCGAGAAGAGCGTGCTGTTCGTCATCCCCTGGGGCCGGCACTGGATCATCGGGACCACCGACACCGACTGGACGCTCGACAAAGCCCACCCCGCCCTCAGCTCCAAGGACGTCACCTACCTGCTGGAACACGTCAACAGCGTCCTGACCACGCCCCTGGTCCCCGAAGACGTCGAGGGCGTCTACGCCGGCCTGCGCCCCCTGTTGTCCGGCGAGGCTGCGGAGACCAGCAAACTGTCCCGAGAGCACCTGGTCGCCCATCCGGTACCCGGACTCGTCGTGGTGGCGGGCGGCAAGTACACCACCTACCGGGTGATGGCCAAGGACGCGGTCGACGAGGCCGCCCGCGCCCTGGACGAGAAGGTCCCCGGCTGCGTCACGCACCGTGTCCCGCTGTTGGGTGCCGACGGCTACCCGGCGCTGTGGAACTCGCGGTACCGGCTTGCCGAACACTCAGGGCTCCATGTCGCCCGCATCGAGCACCTCCTGAACCGCTACGGCTCCCTGGCGCCCGAACTGCTCGCCCTGGTGGCGGCCGACCCCGAGCTCGGCGAGGCGCTGCCGAGCTCCGACGACTACCTGCGGGTCGAGGCCGTGTACGCGGTGACTCACGAAGGAGCCCGCCACCTGGAGGACGTCCTCGCCCGGCGAACCCGGATCTCCATCGAGTCCTGGGACCGCGGGGTGGACGCGGCGCCGACCGTGGCCCAGCTGATGGCACCTCACCTGGGATGGGACCGGGCGCACCAGGACCGCGAGGTCGACCATTACCTCAAACGGGTCGCCGCCGAGCGCGAGGCCCAGCAGCAGCCGGACGACCGGACCGCCGACGCGGTGCGGCTCGGCGCCCCCGACATCATCCCGGTGACCTGAACGGCCGCACGCGGGGGCTCCGCCACGGCGGACGCGCCCTCGCTGGTCAGGCGTGCTCGTCCGATGGCTGCTGGACAGGCTGGACCGACCAGCTTGGCGGCTCGTCGTTGCCTGAGGTGCGGCCGGCGCGGATATCCCCCGGACGCCCTCCAGTAACGGCTTGCGGGTGCAATCCTGTGCAGGGACGACCTACCAACCAGGCCCCGCCCGCGAGTGGTCCAGGCGGCTCGTGCCTCTTCCGCAGCAGTACTGCGAAGGTGTGCCCCAACCGTGCCCTTGAGAGCGGTCAACAGCGGTCAGAACCGGATCCTGAAGGGCCTCCGGGAGACCTCACCGGAACCTGTCTACGCAGGTCAGAGATGGTGTGGACGCGTTCCGCGCAGTAGATTCCCAAGCTTATAGCGCGGGTTCGATTCCCGTCATCCGCTCTTGAACGAAGGCCCAGGTCAGCGACCTGGGCCTTCGTCGTTGTCTAGACCTATCTGGGCTCGCTTGCCCTTCGCGTGCCACAACTTCCCTAACGGGGCGTCAGGTTGGTGACGTGCCCCTTGCGAGGATCACCTCGCCCGAGAAGCCCGGGCCGGACGCCGGCGGCGAGGGCACGACCATGCGCCCGGTCCCCGTCGGTGGTAGATCAGCTGGGCCCGCTCCACGACTGGCCCCCACGGGCCGCTCGTCGGCGTCCTCGCGCCCCGCACCTCGGATGGAGCACGGATTCCGGCGGACCAGCTCGTCCTCGACCGCCGTCTGCACAATCGCCTTCAGCAGCCGGTAGGCCTTCGCCATCGTGGTCTTGCCCGTCGCCTTCAGCCGTTCCGGAGGGTCCGGGTGCTGATGGCACCCCACAGGACGTGGGCGATCTCCTCGGGCTTGAGGTTGATGCCGTCGAGCGCCTCCGCGGTCAGCGGGACCTCCTCCAGCGCGTACTCACCGCGACCCTCGGCGCTGAACTCGGGACCGGTGCGGTCGTCGAAGGACCAGGTCGCGATGCGGGCGAGATAGAAGAGCTGACGCTCCTCGTCGGACTCCAGCGTGTGGAGGAGGCGGATGATGTCGGCCTTCCCCGCGATCTCCTCGTGGATCTCCCTGTGGAGGGCGGCCTCCCGGGACTCGCCACTGGGCTCGACACCACCGCCGGGGAGCACCCAGTACTCGGGGACGTCGGGCTTGGTGCGGCGGATGACGAGCATCGTGTCGTCGGCGGTGACGAGGACGGCGCGGACTCGTTCGATCATTTCTCTCTGCTTCCTTGCGAAGGCGGCGATGAGGACGTGGCATCCGGTCCTGGCCGAGGATGACGACCAGGCATCGGCTTCAGCGATTCAGAGCCGCGTCGAGGTGTTCTCGTACCGGCGCGAACAGACCGTACGGGACGTACTGCGGGATCTCGGCGTGGGCTACCCAGGCGACTTCGGCCAGCTCGCAGCATCAGCAGCGCGGCGAGGGCCGGATGCGGGCCCTTTTGCCTTCCGGCGCCGCCACATCGGGAACGGGCGTCACGCGTGTGCCTCGCTTGGCAGACGACATGATGCAGACCGCCGCTATGCGTGTGAGCGTGATCCGAGAGGAATCCGTACCCACGCATCGAGAGGAGTCGCTGTCATGGGCGGTACGCCGGACAAGCGTCAGGAGCCGGGCAAGGACCGCGGGGCACAGGGCCACCAGCGCCCTGGAGACCCCGCGCACCCCCAGCCGGGGAAGCACTCCCGCGAACGGGGACAGAAGCAGGGCCCGCAGACCTCGCGCCGTCGCGAGGACGACCTGCTGCGCGAAGAGGACCTGCACGACGAGTCGCTGTGACCAGAGCAGCACTCGTCCACCTGCCCAGAGCCCGGCAGGTCAACAGGCTTCACAGCGGCTCCCTCATTTCGAGCCCGACGCCCGTCCTTGAGGCGCGCAGCCTCATACCCGTCACCGACAAGGGCCGCCTGGCCCGCAGCGGGGGGGGCGCGTTGCACCTGCCTCTGATGGAGATCGCAAGACTTGATCGCCGGTGATTTCCGGCAGCCCACGACCACCCGATGAGCAGGGGATGTTGTGACAGGACAGGTCATTCCGCACGACGTACTGGGCACCGGCTCCGAACGGGCCCTTCTGCTCCACAACTGGTTCGGTGACCGGTCGAGCTTCGACCCGATGCGCGAGCACCTGAACGGTAACGCGTTCAGTTACGCGTTCCTGGACTGCCGCGGGTACGGCGAGGCGATCGACGCCGACGGCGCGTACACGATGGATGAGGTCGCCGAGGACGCCCTGGCCGTGGCCGACCACCTGGGCTGGGAGTCCTTCACAGTCATCGGCCACTCCATGGGCTCCAAGGCAGCCCAGCTGATGCTGCTGGACGCCCCGTCGCGCATCCGCTCGATCATCGGCATCTCACCGGTGCCCGCGTCCGGTTTCCCGCTCGAAGGTGAAATGTGGGAGCTGTTCTCCGGGGCGGCGAGAAATCCCGGCAACCGCAGGGCGATCATCGACCACACCACCGGCGGACTGCGTGACGACGCCTGGCTGGACGCAATGGTGAGCCGCTCCGTGGAGCGTTCCTCGCCGACGGCTTTCCGCTCGTACTTGGATTCCTGGGCGCGCGTCGACTTCCACGAGCGGGTGAAGGACAACCCGGCCCCCGTCCTCCTCCTCGCCGGTGCGAACGACCCCGCGCTGGGGCCCGAGGCCATGCGGGCCACCTGGATGCAGTGGTACCCGCACGCCCAGCTGGAGGTGCTCCCGAACACGGGGCACTACGCACCGGAGGAATCCCCCGCGGCCGCCGCCGCGGCTGTCGAGCGATACCTCGGTCGCTGAGTTCGGGGTCAGGCTCCTGGATCAGCGGCGGCGCCGTCTGCCCGTTCGAGTGCGGTGGCGATGAGGATCTGAGCGGCCTGGGTGACGTTGTCGGGGCGGACGGTACGTGCCATCGCTTCGCGGGCGGCGTCGGCGGTGGTGTCCGGCGGAACCACCAGCAACGCGAAGTGGGTCGAGCGGGGGAATGCCTCCGTCATCTCACGGTCCACCCGCCCACGCAGGAGGCCCGGGACCGCGTACTCTCCGACCCCACCCTCGCACTCGGGAAAATACCTGGTCGGAAGGTGACTCCGGGACAGTGGACCGGAGTACGGTGGAGACACCGGGAGTATCTCGCACACCCGCTCCCAGCGGACGTCGTTTCCGGCGATCACTGCACCGGGCCGTTCGCGAACGGCCCGGGGACGGGTCCGCGACATGACCACGATCCTTGACCGCGCTGCCGCAGGCACGCATGCACCCGTGCGGCCGGCCCGCCTGTCACTCACGCCGAACACCACGCTCGCAGGTCAGCTGGACGGTGCCTGGTGGCCGTACTCCCGTGACCTCGAAGCCGAGCTACCGGCTCTCGCCGCCGCTCTGGACGAGCCGTGGGGGCGCATCACCCGCGTCAGCGTGAACCCCATCAGCTGGCCCGTCATCCCGCGCACGGTTCGCTTCGACGGGCGCACGGTGCACGTGGGCTGGTTCACCGAACAGGGCCCTGACAAGCTGATCCTGCTGTCGTACACCGTCGGCCGCTGGGACCTGCTGGTGGTCCCGCCCGAGACGGGGCCGGCAGCCGCGGCCCGCCTCATGTCGGCCGCCGTGATCCCCGGCAGTGTCCTCACCGCAGCCACCCTGATGGCGAATGAAGCCGCCATCAGCCGCGGCATACGCGAGGCCCTGAGCGAGGAGGACTCCTGGGAGGCCGAAGGCGGGGCCGGCACATCACCCTTCGGGCACCTCATGGGGCGAAAGGCCCTCCCGGTGCCCAGGGACACGTGGCGGTGAGGAGCACGGTCGGGTGACGGGGACACACGCAGCCCGAGCCAATGACTTGGACACGTCTCGCCGGAGGCAGCGGGCGGACGCTCAGCAGCGTCACCGGCCGATGAGCCACGCTCGGACGGAAAGCCCCCTCCCGGCCCGCTCCCGGCCGACCAGCAGGAAACCCGCCGGCGGCATCGGCGCCGACGCCGAGGAGGGCTACGAACCGGGGCCCCCCGGTGCACGAAAGGACACGGCCATGGCCAGCCTCCACGAGCGGAAGGCCTATCGCCAGCAGATCCTCGAAGCCCTGTACGAAGCCACCGAAGGCAACCGCCTCCTGGGAATCACCGGGGCGGCACTCGAACACGGCCTGCACATCCCGCAGCCGGACCTGGCGGCCGCCTGCACCTACCTCGCAGCCGACGGCCTGATCATCGTCGACTGGGAACCGGGCAACACCCCCGCGATGGTCTCACTGACCCATCAGGGGATCCAGCTCATGGAGGCCCAAGAGGAACACGGCTGAGCCTCTCTTGCAGCAGATGGCCGGTCGACCGCCTGGGGCCGTGGCTGGTCAGCGATAGTGCGGCACGCCGCCATCCCGCACAAGGCCCGCGTGCGTGCCCGGCCGCCAAGGAGCATCCGGGAGGCCGCACCACCGGTGCGGCCGGATGCCGTGCCGCCGGATAGTGCCGAGCCACTACCGGACAGCCCGCCGTCACTGCGCGGCGTTCGTGCCCCGTCCCGTCTGCCTCACCGTCCAGTCGGACCCGACCGCCCGCTGAGGCCCTTGCCGCCGGGCCGCCGCCCGGTTGGAGGCACCGGGATGACCGTCGGAGCGCACGGGGATCCGGACCGCTCGGAGAGCTTCGGGGAGCAGCTGCTGTGCACCGGCCGCCTCCAGTGGGTCAACGCCGGGCACCCCGCCCCCATGCTGATCCGCGACCACCGCGTCGTACGCCGCCTGAACAGCCCCACCATCCTCCCTTCCCCGTCGGCTTCGGCGGGGCCCAGCCGCAGGTTGTGGCGCGGCTGACGGAAGGCCGGTCCGGCCGGCTCCGTGCATCGTCGGTCACCGAAGCGGACGGTGGCGGGCGAGCGGCGCGTGCTCAGTTGGTTCGCCACTCGCGGATGTCCGCCATCTGGATCATGCCGACTCCTCGTGGTCGGTCGTCGGTTCGGGAGGCCGGGCGATGAGGATCTCGGCGGCCTGGGTGACGTTGTCGGCCCGGACCGCACGGGCCATGAAGTCCCGCGCCGCGTCGGGCGTCGTGTCCGGGGGCACGACCAGGAGGGAGAAGTGGTCGTTGTCGCCCCGGGTGACGAGGACGGTGTCGTCGCCGACGGGGAAGGTGTCGAGGCGCACGACCTTGTCGTCGACGACCACCCGGGTCGGAACCTCCTCCCAGGCGTCCACGTCCAGGCCGACGCGCGTGAGGGGGCCGAGGTGTGCGGTGAGCGCCCGGATCAGGTCGGGCAGCTCGGTCGCGACGTCGCGGGAGCGGGGCCACCAGGCGCCGTCGAGCACGCCTTCGCGGGAGTGCGTCGTCTGCAGCCGGAGCAGGGCCGTGCCGGGCGTCACCGCTCGGTGGATCTCATCCGGAAGGAGCTTCGGGGAGCTGGGGGTGTCGGATTCGGCCATGGTGGTCCGCCTGCCTGTGCGGGGCCGCCGACACCTCATGGCCGACGAGATACCGCCGCAATCTCACGGTACCCCGCGCCTGTTGCGGCGGCCGGGCGGCTGCCTCGGCTCACGCCCGATCCACCGGCTCGACGCCCGGCACGACGCACGCAAACCCACCGGTCCACTCCTGCGACCGAAGGCCGCGGGTGGGGGACCCGACACCCGGGACAACGCCCGCCGAGCACGGGAGCAGGGCGGGCCGGGCATGCAGCTGGTGGACGCTTTCCTGCCGAAACACTGCCCTCGGGGGGAATCAATACCTGTCCCCGCGGTCACAGGGTTTAACGACCCCCGCACGGAGAGTTTTTACTGCACCGCACACGGGGGAAATAATTGACGTACACCAACCGCCGCGGCGTGCTACTGTCGATCCCGGTTGCAGTTTTGGTACCCAAAAACTTCGAGCGTTCCCAGTCGGCCTCCGCGCCACATCCGGGCGCTTTATATTTCCGGATCATTTTCCCGGCGGGGCATCATCGCGGCGACACGGTGTCCGTACAGTGCGGATGCTGGTGTACTGCCCCAAAGGAGATCGACATGGCATCTGGCACCGTGAAGTGGTTCAACGCGGCAAAGGGTTTCGGCTTCATCGAGCAGGACGGTGGCGGCGACGACGTCTTCGCCCACTTCTCGAACATCGCCACCCAGGGCTTCCGCGAACTACTGGAAGGCCAGAAGGTCACCTTCGACATCGCGCAGGGCCAGAAGGGCCCGACGGCCGAGAACATCGTTCCCGTCTGACGCTGACGCGCATTTCGTAGCTGGGGCCCGCATCCCTCGGGGTGCGGGCCCCAGCTGCACATATTCCCCCCGCGGTGATGTCGCCTGCGGGACGAAACATCCAGGGTCACGCCCTCCTCGGGGCTTCACCCCACTCGACTTTTCTGGATTTCGCGTCCACGCGACGTCTCCCCGTCTCAGCGCCTGCGACCGCAGAGAATCTCTGCAGTCCAGAGGCGCTTTCGCATTCCATTCGGCCCGTTCTTGCGATTCCCCGCGCCGTGTTTCCGCCGCCGGAATTCCTTGATACGTGCCGCATCAAGGAGGGTTCTGAATGAACCGCACCCGTACGAACGACCGTTCCTCTCGCACCCGTAGCCGCACCGGCGGCCCTTCCTACGGCGCTGCCGCCGGCTCGGAGCGGGGCAGCCGCTTCGGCTCGTCCACCCCGAGTCGTTCCGGAAGTCCGAGCCGCTCCAGGGGATACGGCCGCCGGTCCGCACCGGTCCAGGGCGAGTTCGCCCTGCCGAAGACGACCACTCCTGCTCTGCCCGCCGTCGAGGCCTTCACCGATCTCGACATGCCGGCCGAGCTGTTGGCGGCCCTCGGCGCCCAGGGCGTGACCGTGCCCTTCCCCATCCAGGGCGCCACCCTGCCCAACACCCTCGCAGGCCGTGACGTGCTCGGCCGCGGGCGCACCGGGTCCGGCAAGACCCTCGCCTTCGGCCTTGCCCTTCTGGCCCGCACCGCCGGACTGCGTGCCGAGCCGCGCCAGCCGCTCGCCCTGATCCTCGTACCGACGCGTGAACTGGCCCAGCAGGTCACCGATGCCCTCACCCCGTACGCCCGTGCGGTGAAGCTGCGTCTGACCACGGTCGTCGGAGGCATGTCGATCGGCAGGCAGGCCGGAGCTCTGCGCGGAGGCGCGGAGGTCGTCGTGGCCACGCCCGGCCGGTTGAAGGACCTCATCGACCGTGGTGAATGCCGGCTGAACCAGGTCGCGATCACCGTCCTCGACGAGGCCGACCAGATGACCGACATGGGCTTCATGCCGCAGGTCACCGCACTCCTGGACCAGGTGCGTCCCGAGGGGCAGCGGATGCTGTTCTCGGCCACCTTGGACCGCAATGTCGACCTGCTGGTTCGTCGCTACCTGATCGACCCGGTCGTGCACTCGGTGGATCCCACGGCCGGTGCGGTGACGACGATGGAGCACCACGTACTGCACGTCCACGGCGCCGACAAGCAGCGGACGACGACAGAGATCGCGGCGCGCGAGGGCCGGGTGATGATGTTCCTGGACACCAAGCACGCCGTGGACCGGCTGACCCAGGACCTGCTGAACAGCGGTGTCCGGGCCGCCGCCCTGCACGGCGGGAAGTCACAGCCCCAACGCACCCGGACCCTGGCCCAGTTCAAGACCGGACACGTGACCGTGCTGGTCGCGACGAACGTGGCGGCGCGCGGCATCCACGTCGACAGCCTCGACCTCGTGGTGAACGTCGACCCGCCGACCGACCCCAAGGACTACCTCCACCGCGGCGGCCGCACCGCACGCGCCGGCGAGTCCGGCAGCGTCGTCACCCTCGTCACCCCGAATCAGCGCCGCGAGATGACCCGTCTCATGCAGGCCGCCGGCATCACCCCCCAGACCACCCAGGTCCGCTCCGGCGAAGAGGCCCTGAACCGGATCACCGGCGCCCAGGCCCCCTCCGGTATCCCCGTCGTCATCACCGCGCCCGTCGTCGAACGCGCCAAGCGCAGCTCGGCCTCCCGTGGCAGGCGCCGGCCCACTTCGACGGCCCGGCGCGGGAGCGTGAGCGCGAGCGCACGACGGTCCGCCTTCGATGCGGCGACCTGAGCACCACGTGATCAAAAAACTGACCCATCTCTGCAGGAGGCACGTTGTGACGCTGGTCCAGATGCAGCCCCGCTCGGCGAACGCCAACCCTGTGCACCGTGCGGTGGACGCCGCGATGGAGACTGACGGTCCACAGGCCTGTGACGACATGACGGTCGAGGTGGCCCTGGCCGTCATGGCCGGCGCCCGCGCAGGTCATCTGCTCGTCCGTGACGAGGACGGCCTGTGCACCGGGCTGGTCACCCAAGCCCAGCTCGCCGCCGTCCGCGACGGCGCGGCGTACACGGACCGGGTCCGTCTGCGCGACGTACTCGGCGACCGCGGACCGTTCACCCCGCCCGTGACCACGTTGGCCGAAGCCGCCGTCCCCCCGCGCGTCCTCAGCCCGCTCCAGCGGGCTTCCGCGATGCTCGGCACCCCCCTGACCGTCTGACCGACGGGCCCGGCGCGCGCCGACACCCGAACAGCGAGGAGGGCCCGACCGGCACGCGCCGGTCGGGCCCTCACTCGTACCCAGAGGTTTCCTACGTGATGGTCAGTGGTCGGAGTAGCTGAAGTCGCCCATGGTCCAGGCGCTGACATCCGCGATCGAGACGCGGTACATTCCGCCCGTCTCCGGGATCCCCACCGTGCCCTGAAGGATGCGGGCCACATGGAAGTGCAGATGGGTGGGCGGACCCTCCCGGGGGGTCGTCGCGGTGAAGATGGCGGCGAACTCACCCAGGCTGGCCGAGTCCGACAGGACCTCCGACACCCGCTGCCTCCACACGGCCTCGGGAGCCAGCCGACCGGTGATGACAGCACCACCGGTAACCACGGTCAGGGACATCTGATTGCTCTGCCCGGACTCCACCAGGGTGGCGACGTCGGCGAGCAGCTCGTCAGGCTTCGACATGAGAGCCGATTTTATGCACCGGCAGACCCGTGAGCCCGGCGCGTGGCTGCGATCCTCCCGAGCCCACGAGCCAACAAGCCCCTGACGCGCGGCCCTGCCGACCAGGCCGCTCTGCGTGTCCGGGCCCACCGGACAGGTCTAGCTCCCCTCGACAGACACGAAAATCTATGCCCGCTGGAGTAGACATTGGGTGGTGACGTAGTTATGGTTTCTCTCGTAGCCCAGAGAGACAGTAGGCCCTGGCAGAGACGAACTGCCGGGCAGCAGAACCGAAGTCGCAGCACGCAGAACGGTGCGGTAGTGGAGTTCCGAAGCCAGGGTTGTTGCAGGAAGGCGACGGGACTGACGACCGGACCGGGTGGCCCGCGGTAATCAGGGGCCGCCGTAAGCAGTACGCAGTACGCGGTACCCAGCAGCGAAGTAAATGAGCAGCACCCTCGGTGAAGGCGTCGGCTGCGGGCGCGCGCACCGGGAAGTTCGGCAGTGGGGTTCCAAGCCAGAGCAGACGCAGGACGGGCAACGGGGCTGGCTGCCGGAGAGTGGCGCTGTCGCAGGCCACCAGCAGTACGCGGTACCAGCAGTAAGCAGTTCGATCACAGAGGGAAGAACGGAGGAGCCGAGCGCCATCAGGATCGCCCGGGCTGGAGCTTTGAGCCCGGGTACCGCAGGACATCGATAGTGAGGTGGTCTCCGGTCACGCAACCGCGATCCCCGCACTCCCGGCAGCGTCTCGGTCGGGTGGGCGGAAACACAGGGTCGGCGCAGTATCAGGGCCGACAGATGGTGTAGTAGTTCCTTCGGGGCCCTGGTGCCGTATGGCACCAGGGCCCCTCCACGCGTTTCATGAGAGAGGTTCAATGACAGCAGACGACTCGTTCGGCCGTCTCGACGACGACGACTACCCCGCCTACACCATGGGCCGGGCCTCCGAAATGCTCGGCACGACCCAGGGCTTCCTCCGCGCGCTCGGCGAAGCCCGCCTCATCACCCCGCTCCGCTCCGCCGGCGGCCACCGCCGCTACTCCCGCTACCAGCTGCGCATCGCCGCCCGCGCCCGGGAACTCGTCGACCAGGGCACCCCCATCGAGGCCGCCTGTCGCATCATCATCCTCGAGGACCAGCTCGAGGAGGCGCAGCGGATCAATGCCGAATACCGCCGCGCCGCCGAGTCATCCGCGCCGCCGCCCTCAGCCTGAACCGAGTGTGACCGTCGGGATCGGCGGGCCTCGGTCATCGAAGGTGCAACCGGGCACTCGGAAGCGGGTCCCGGGTCGCGAGACGCATTTTCGGGTGTAGCCCGCCGACACGGCGTGCACGGGAGGGACCCGGCTGCACAGAGCGCTCGGTCACAATCGCTCACCGGAGCGGCCCCCGCGAGTTCTGCGGTTGACGGCAGTCCGGCACGGGGCTGCACTGGTTCTGGACGCCGCGGCGCCTCCACCCGAGGGAGAGCAGCGATGACAACCATGGACACGTTCAACCTTCTGCAGCCGTACAAGATCGCCGAGGAGACGTTCGTCATCCCGTGGGCTCTTGAGGCCCCGCCTGTCGGCCATTTTCCGATGAACTCGATGGTGATCCGAGGAACCGAACCGATCCTCGTGGACACCGGGGCGCCCGCGGTGCGCGCCCAGTGGCTGGAGGCGGCCTGGTCCGTCGTAGACCCTCTGGACGTACGGTGGATCTTCCTCACCCACGACGACCGCGACCACGCCGGCAACCTCCTGGCGGTCTTCGCCGCATGCCCGAACGCGACCCTGCTGACGACGTGGTTCTCCATCGGCCGCATGGCCGAGGAGTGGGAAACTCCCATCAACCGGTGCCGCTTCATGACAGACGGCGACACGATCGACGCGGGCGACCGCATCCTGGTCGCCAAACGACCGCCTCTGTACGACAACCCCACGACCCGGGCTCTCTTCGACCGGAAGACCAACGTCCTGTGGTCCGTCGACACCTTCGCCACGAACGTGCCGACCCCCATGCCCGAAACGGCAGCGCTGACGGCGGACGAATTCCGCGACGGCCAGTTCTTCGGCGGAAGGCTGGTCTCCCCCTGGGTCTCCCTGCTGGACGCCCAGAAGTTCGGGGCGGTCGTCACCGACTTCCAACACCTGGACGCCGAGGTCATCGCCGGCTGCCACTGCCCCGTCCTGCGCGGTCCCCAGATTCCCCAGGCCTACGACCTCCTCCGGCAGCTCCCCGCGATCCCGCCCTGGACAGAGTTCACCCAGGCCGACCTGGACCAGTGGATGGCGGTGGCCGAGAGCTCGGTCCCGCCGGAGCAGCCCCGGCCGTCGGGGACGTGAGGGGCACCGCCGCGCGGTGCCTTCCTGCCCCTCGCCCCGGTGTGCGCCGGGCGTGGCCCCAGCCGCGGAGCGGGCGACCCGCAGGACGTCGGCCCCTCACGAGTCGAACAGCCCTGACCGTCACCCGCGGAGCGCCGGGCACGGCCCGGACGGCAACGGTCCCGTACGGGAAGGGCGGGGGGTGCTGCTCCTACCGCTCACGGAGCGAGGCGAGCTCGTGCTCGGCCGCGATGAGCGCGGCGCGCGCGTTGCGGCGGCCGGTCAGCAGGCAGAGTGCTTGAGCGGCGTCGTTCAGTTCGGCTCGGCCGTCCGCGTCGTCCGGAGCCGCCAGGGTCCGGCGCCGGGCGGCACGGAGCACGCCGAGGTACTCGCGCAGCCTCACGTGGTTGAGGGGCACGGAGCGCGGGGCGGCGCCACCGGCAGAGGTTGCGCGCGGCTGATTTCGCCGTGCAGCGGCGCTTCGAGTGCCGGGTCGGCCGGAGTACGGGCCCGGGGGTGTACCTGCACCGTGTAGGACTGCACGGCGGGCTCCCCCTCACACGGGGCACCAGCCCTGGGAACCAGAGAAGGCAGCCGCGGCTGCGCGGGACCCGCCCCGTCGGGCGGCACGTGTCCACGTCCGGCGATCGGAGCCACCACAGCACGCATGCCGCTGCCCGTCCGCACACGACGCCGGAGCCTCAAGCGACGGAACCAGAACGGTCCGCCCCCTCCACCATCCCACACCTCTGCCAGAGCGGTCCCCCAAGCCCGGGACGGGCGGCCGGCCCGCCCGCGCACTCGTGCTCGGGCGGGCCGGCCACGGCCCCTCGTGACGCTCGGAGGGGCTACGTGTGCAGGCGGCTGTTGGGGCCGTCCTGGTCGCCGAGGGTGTCGTCGTTGAACCAGTAGTCCCCGGCCGCCAGGTACCGGAAGGCGTAGGTGCGCTCGCCCGGCAGCTCGACGGTCACGGCGCGTTTGCCGTCCTTGCGCGGCTTGAGGGTGTGGGTGCCGGGCTGCCAGTCGTTGAAGTCGCCCACCACGCTGACCGGGCCGGGCGGGGTGTCCGCGGGCAGGACGAAGGTGATCTCGGTGTGGGACTTGCGCATGGTGCGCTCCAGCATGGGCGTCTCCTGACAGGCGCACGGGACGGTATACGCCGCCATCGTGGGCGGCCCGTGCCCGCCCCGCACGCCGACGCCCCGGCGACACTCCGTAGTCACCCTCGCGCCACGTCCGGCGCGGTTTCGCCCTCGCAAGCGCCGGGCGCCCGGTCCGGCTCTCGCCGGTGACCTGACCGGCCCGTCCATGGAGGCCCGCATCTCGGTGAGGCCTCCGGACGGGTCAGGGTGTGGTGCGGGTCACCGGGATCCACAGCTGGGCTTCGCAGGGCGTGCCGGGGTCCTGGGGGTGGGCGCGCAGGATTTCCGGGCCCGGGCGGTATTCGTACGGGTTGGACGGCATCCACTGGGCGGCCACGTCGGCCCACAGCTGCTGCAGCGCCTCCGGGAACGGCCCGGTGTTCTCGAACACGGCCCAGGTGCCCGCCGGGCAGTCCAGCACGTCGAGGTCCTCGGGCGGCTCGGCGGCCGTGGTCACCGCGGCCAGGTAGAAGTCGAGCTCGGCGCCCTCCTCGAAGCCGTCCGAGAGGCGCACGGTCGCCGACACCACGCCCCGCGGTTCCTGGTCCGAGAGGCCCGCGATCCGGCGCGCCGTCTCGGGCGGGACGCTCTGGACGTGCTCGGCGATGTGCGGGTTGACCCCCTGGTGGATCAGCGGGACGCGGGCCTTCCTGCCGACGACCCTGAACGCTTCCTTCTCCACGATGCGGTACCGCATGGTGCTGTTCCCTTCGACGGTGAGGCGGAAGGAGAGCCGGGGCTGTGATCTCAGAGCGGCGCCGGTGCGCCTGGCCTCGCCGGGACCGACACCGTGTACCGCGCGGAACGCCCGGGCGAACGCCTCGCCCGAGGCGTAGCCGTAACGGAGCGCGATCTCCAGCAAGGTCGGTTCGCCGGCCAGCACTTCGGCGCCGGCGACGGTGAGCCGACGGCGCCGGACGTACTCCGACAGCGGCATCCCCGCCAGCGACGAGAACATCCGCCGGAAGTGGTACTCCGACGTGACCGTGATCCGGGCCAGCTCGGACACGTCGAGGTGCCGGTCGAGATGGTCCTCGACGTACTCCATGGCCTGGTTCAGCCGATCCAGCAATCCCGGGCTCCTTCCCTTTCGCCCACCAACCTAGGAAGGGTCGGGCCTGCCGCACCCGACATCCCGTGCCCGCTCCGGTCGGGTAGGCGGCGCGGCAGCGCCCGAAGCCGTACCCGTACCCTGAACCGGCCCGCATGCAGGCCGACTTGACGGAGGACCCCCATGACGACCGCGGCGCCGCGCGAACGCGACGAGAGGCTCCGGGACACGCGCAAGCGGTTCGAGGAGGACGTCGACCTGTGGCTCGCGTCCTCGGGCGCCCCGGGCGGTGCGCACCTCGTCCCGCTGTCGTTCCTCTGGGACGGTACGGCATTCCTCGTCTCGACCCCGCGCGCCTCGGTGACCGGCCGCAACCTGCTGGCCGACGGAAGGGTGCGGCTCAGCCTCGGGCCGACCCGGGACGTCGTCATGGTCGAGGGCACCGCCGAGGCGGTGGACCTCGACGGCCTGCCCCCGGGGACCGGGGAGACGTTCGCGGCCAAGACCGGCTTCGACCCGCGCGACCTCGACGCCTACCAGTACTTCCTCGTCCGGCCGCACCGGATCCAGGCCTGGCGGGAGGCCGACGAGCTGCGCGGCCGCGACCTCATGCGCGACGGCCGATGGCTGGAGGGCCCCGCATGAGCTGGTCGGAGCGCGTCGTCTTCCGCGAGGGCGTCCGGATCTCCTGCCGCGACTGGGGCGACCGGGGTGACCGGGGCGGCTCGGGGCCGGCCGTCGTCCTGTTGCACGGGCTGGCCGGGCACGCGGGCGAATGGGACGCCGTCGCACGGGAGCTGAGCCCCCGTCATCGGGTGGTGGCCGTGGACCAGCGCGGCCACGGCGCCGCCGAGCGGCGGCCCGGGGACGTGTCGCGGGCCGCGTACGTGGCGGACACCGTCGCCGTGTGCGAGCGGCTCGGCCTGCGGGAGCCGGTCCTGGTCGGCCAGTCCCTGGGCGGCCACACCGCCATGCTCGCCGCCGCCGCGCACCCCGGGCTCTTCCGCGGGCTCGTCCTGGTGGAGGCCGGCCCGGGCGGGCCCAGCCCCGACGTGCAGGCGGAGATCGGGGGGTGGCTCGACTCCTGGCCCACGCCGTTCCCGTCGCGGGACAGCGCCGTCGCGTTCCTCGGCGGCGGCCCGGTCGGCGAGGGCTGGGCGGCGGGCCTGGAGGAACGCGACGGCGGCTGGTGGCCGCGCTTCGAGCGCGACGTGATGGTCGGGTCGCTCGCGGAGAACGCCCGGCGGGCCTTCTGGGACGAGTGGTCACGGGTGTCCTGCCCGACCCTGGCCGTGCTCGGCCAGTCCGGCATCATCGCGCCCGAAGAGATCGACGAGATGCTCCGGCTGCGGCCGCGGACGGTGGCCCTGAGCGTCCCCGGGACGGGGCACGACGTCCACCTCGAACGGCCGGACGTCCTGCTGGAGGCACTCCGCGGGTTCCTGGGGGACGTCAGCCCTGCGGCGGCGGGTTCTCCTGGGGCCTGTCGGTTCCCAGCTGCTCGTTGAGCTTCCGCTGGGCCATGTCGACCTGGCTCTGGTACTTGTTGCCGGTCCTCGCGTCGAAGGCGTCGCCCGCCTTCTCGACCCCCTGCCGCGCCGTGTCCTCGTGGCCCTTCAGCATGCCTTTGAGCTTGTCGAGCATCGACATGGATTTCCTCCTCGCGGATGCCGGCCCGCCCTGAGCGACGGCCGGCACCACCAGCATCCGCGCCTTCGCCGGGAGCCGCACCCCGGAGGCGTCAGGGCAGGTCGGGGCCTGCGAGCTCGCAGGCCCCGACTCGACGAAGGCGCGTACGCCGGCGCTCTCGATCCACGCCGCGTCGGGCCGCGCGAAGGGGTGGCCGGCCGGGACCATCAGCAGAGGGCCTGATGTACGGGGGCGGGCCGGACGGGCACACCGGCTACCCCGCGCTGTCGGCCTGAGCCCGTCGGTCCGCGTACGTACGGGAGTGCAGGCGGCGGGCCGCGCGGGGCGAGGGGACGACGGCGAAGCCGTGGTTGGCCGCGACGGCCCGGGTGTGGTCCGCCGAGAGGGAGCCGTGCCGTTCGAGGGTGAGGACGGGGAGGCCCGAGCGGCCGCGGCCGGGTGCGTGGTGGAACGACAGCACCGTGGTCGGCATCGGGGCGTGGTGCGGGTGGCGCCTGAGGGCCGCGGGCTCGTCGTCGTGCACGAGGATCCTGACGTCCTCCTCGTGGCCGAAGTCGGCGATCACTCCCTCGGCGCGCCAGTGGGCCGGTTCGTGCTCGGCGCCGCTCAGGTGCCGGGAGCGGTTCACCGAGGTGACGGACAGCAGGGCGTCCCCGGTCCGGTCCAGCGCCTCGGCGAGGAACCCGTTGGACGGGCAGCGGTAGCCCGGGCCGATGAGCTGCACGGTCGTGACCCCGTCCTGGACGGCCGTCAGATGGTCCGGCACGTGCGCGGCGGCCGGTCCCCGGAAGCCGAACGGGCCCAGCAGGAACAGCTCTTCGACGAGCTGACGGAGCTGCCTGCGCGGCAGGACGGCGGGGAGCAGGGTCCAGTCGAAGAGCGACGGGACCCGCTCGGGGACCGTGGTGACGCTGGCGACCTGCCCGTCGGGGCGGCCCTTCAACCGGTTGACCCGGGCGACGGCGGCCCGGTCGGGGCGCGCGGTCACGGCGTAGGAGTTCCCGAACCCGTGGGCCACCGCGCAGCCTTCCGCGAGCGCGCCCGCCGCGGCCCGTACGTCCTCGGCGTCGTCCAGGACCAGATGCCGCCCGCTCGTCCTCGCCCGCTGTCCGCTCACTGCCGGCCCTCCGCAACGTAATCCTTTACGAACGGCAACGAGGGGGCCCCGGACACGTCACCGGCCATCCGGATGTGACGCGGGTCACGGGGCACGGCGGCGGCCGTGGCCCCCCACCCCCGGTGGACCCGCTGGGCGCCAAGGCCCTCAAGCGGCTACCGACCAGCCGGACCTCCCCTGACGGGTGTGGAGGGGGGCCGGGAGGGTAGGCGCAGCGGGTATCCGCGCCGCGGAGAGACGCGGGTACCGGACATCCCGGGAGGTCTGCCATGGACGGCCCTGAACTCTCGGAGCGCGAGCGCATGATCCTCGCCGGCATCGAGGGCGATCTGCGGTCCGACGAACGCCTCGACCGCAGGCTGCGTACGCTGCGCCGCGGGTTCGGACCGTGGAGCGGCACCTGGAGCCGGGCGGGCACGTGGACCGCGCTGCTCGCCATCGGCTGCGCCTGCCTCTTCGTACGGGCCGTGGCGACGGGCGCGCCGGCGCTGCTGTGGCTCTTCTCCGGCGTCTGGGTGGCCACTGCGGTGCGGCTGCTGTGGCTGGGCTGCGCGTGGGGGCGCCGCAAGGCGAAGGCCAGGGCCCGGGACGGCGGGAACTGAACCGGTCAGGATTCGAGAAGCGCCCTCCGGAGCCCGCACCTAACGTGGCGGGCATGGACATCACCATTCACACCACGGCCCTCCCGCACGACGACCCGGACGCCTCGGTGGCCTTCTACCGCGACGTCCTCGGCTTCGAGGTCCGCAGCGACGTCGGGCAGGGCAGGATGCGCTGGATCACCGTCGGTCCCGTCGGCCAGCCCGGTACGTCGATCCTGCTTGCGCCGCCGGCCGTCGACCCCGGCATCACCGAGGCCGAGCGCCGGACCATCCTGGAGATGATGGCCAAGGGCACCTACGGCTGGATCCTGCTGGCCACGCCGGACCTGGACGGCACGTTCGAGAAGGTGCGGGCCACCGACGCCGAGGTGGTCCAGGAGCCGACCGACCAGCCGTACGGCGTGCGGGACTGCGCGTTCCGCGACCCGGCGGGGAACCTGGTCCGGATCCAGGAACGGCGCTGATGTGCCGCCCCGGGTGGGCGCGGGCGCTCACCGAGGCGCAGCACCTGAGGACGCTCGTACGGCTGCGGCGGGTGCGTGACCGGCTCGACCGGGAGTACGCGCGGCCGTTGGACGTCCTGGCCCTGGCGCGGGCCGCGGGGATGGCGGCCGGGCAGCTCGTCCGCGAGTTCGAGCTCGCCTACGGCAGCTCCCCGTACGCCTACGTGACCGCGCGGCGGGCGGCCGTACGCGGGGTGGCCGTGGCGGCGGCGGGCTGAGCGCGCTCTAGAGCGGCGCGGTGTCGTCCGCCGGGAAGGCGGGGCCGTGGCCGGGGACGATCACGTCCGCGGCCGCGAGCACCCGCTCCCGGGAGGTCCGCAGGACGTCGTGGTCCGGGGCGACCGGGTCGTCGACCGGGCCGTTGGGGCGCCACCACAGGTCGCCGACGAAGGCGACGACGCCCTCGTCCGTGCCGGCGAGCAGCGTGATGTCCTCGCGGCTGTGGCCGGGGGTGCGGATCAGCCGGAGCGAGGGGGCCAGTTCGTAGCCCTCGGCGTCGCGGTCGGTCCACTGGTCGTTCTCGTAGATCGCCTTGTGGTCGTGGACGCGGGCGTGGCCGAACAGGCCGACGTTCATGGTGTTGTCGGGGTGGTGGTGGCTCAGCACCACGTCGGTGATGTCGTCGGGGCCGAGCCCCATCTCCGCGAGCGGGCCGAGGATCCGGTCGCGGCCGGCGACCATGCCGGGGTCCACGATCACGTGGCGGTCGCCGTCGCCGACGTAGGAGACGGTGGCGGCCACGCCGGGGCCGGTGGAGAGGGTGTAGCCGGTGGTCAGGATGCGGAAGCGGGCGGTGGCGCCGAGCGGTGCGTTCGTCATGCCCCCAAGTCTTCGGCGTGGCGGGCCCCTTCACGAGTGGCCGTACTGCCACTGATCGCGGGAATCGTGCCACCGTGCCGGCCGTCCGCGTGCCAGACTGCGCGCATGCCGCCCTTCGTCTCCGTCGCCGCGTACGCCCCTCCCGGTGTCGGGCTGCTGGGGGCGGGGATCGTCTCCGAGGTGTTCGACGAGCGCGGGCAGGGGCTGCCCCGCTTCGACTTCGCCCTCTGCACGGACCGGCCCGGGGCGGTGCGCAGCGATGTCGGGCTGCCGCTGATGGTGGAGCACGGCCTGGACCGGCTGGCCTCCGCCGACCTGGTGATCGCCCTGCCCTGGGCGGACTTCCGCACGCCGCCGCCCCCCGCCGTGCTGGAGGCCCTGGCCGCCGCGCGGGGGCGGGGCGCGCTGGTGGCGGCGCACTGCGTGGGGGCGTTCGCGCTCGCGGCGGCCGGGGTGCTGGACGGGTGCCGGGCCACCACGCACTGGCGGTTCGCCGGGCTGCTGGCCGAGCGCCATCCGGAGGTCCGCGTCGAACCGGACTCCCTGTACGTGGACGAGGGGGCGGTCGTGACGGGCGCGGGAGCCGCCGCCGGCTTCGACCTGTGCCTGCACCTGCTGCGGCGGGAGTACGGGGCCGCCACGGCCAACGCGATAGCCCGGGACCTGGTGCTGCCCTCCCACCGCGACGGCGGTCAGGCCCAGTACCTGGCGACGCCGGTGCCGGAGGACTGCCGGGACGAGAAGCTGGCGGAGGTGCTGGCGTGGGCGCGGGAGCACCTGGCCGAGCCGCTGCCGGTGGCGGAGCTGGCCCGCCGGGCCCTGATGAGCCGGCGTTCCTTCGCCCGCCGCTTCGCGGCCTCGACCGGCACCACCCCGCACGCGTGGCTGCTGGGGCTGCGGATCAGCCGTGCCGAGGAACTGCTGGAGACCACCGACCTGCCGGTCGAGGAGATCGCCCGGCTGGTCGGCTTCGGGAGCGCGGCGGTGCTGCGCGAGCAGTTCGTACGGCGGCGCGGGGTGCCGCCGCGCTCGTACCGCAGGGCGTTCAGCCGCGCGGCGCGGTGAGGGAGCCGGCGTCCTCCATGAAGGAGGGCATCCGGGCGTTGACCACGTCGGGGTGGTCGGCCGGCGGGGACCCGGCTCGGCCGTGGCGGTGCTGCGCCACCACCTGGACCGGATCTTCACCCGGCCGCCCGTCGGGGTGGGCCCCTATAGTCGGTCGGGTGACTGACTCACCGGGATCCCGCACGGCACGGGCGGCCGACAAGCGCCGGCGGCTCGCCGCGGCGGCCGCGGAGGTCCTGCACGAGCAGGGCGTCGAACGGACCACCCTCGCGGACATCGCCCAGGCGGCCGGCGTCCCCGTCGGGAACGTCTACTACTACTTCAAGACCAAGGACGACCTGGTCCGGGCCGCCCTCTCCGAGCAGAGTTCCCACCTGGACGGCCTCACCCGCCGGCTGGACGAGCTGCCCGACCCGCTGGAGCGCCTCAAGGGCCTGGTCGCCGCGTGGGTCGCCCAGCGCGACACCGCCGCCCGGCGCGGCTGCCCGACCGGCACGCTGGCCGTCGAACTCGACAAGCGCCCGGACGGGACGCTCGACGCGGAGGCGGCCGCGGTCATCCGGCGGCTGCTGGACTGGGTCGGCCTCCAGTTCCGGGCCCTGGACCTGCCCGACCCGGACGGCCTCGCCCTCACCCTCGTCGCCGGCTACCAGGGCATGTCGCTCCTGGCCAACGCCCTGCGCGAGCCCGAGGTCATGACCCGCGAGGGCGCCCGCCTCACCGACTGGCTGGACTCGCTGACGGCGTAGGCCCTCCCTTCCGGAGCTACTGCCGGGCCCGCGCCGTGGACCAGACCGGACCCGCGCCGTGGACTACCTCGACAGCGTCCGCAACGACGCAGTGACCCGCGAGTACGCGGAGTGGCTCATCTGACGGCGCCGGTCTGCCCGGTCAGCTCCGGGCCAGCAGCGAGGGGTTGAGGCGGGCGAAGCCCTCCTGCCGCTCGTACGGGAAGTACGGGTAGGGGGCGGGCCGGTGGCCGGCCGCGTCCAGCCGGGCCACCTGCCCGGGGGTCAGCTCCCACCCGACGGCCCCGATGTTCTGGCGCAGCTGCTCCTCGCTGCGGGCCCCGATGAGGACGGTGGAGACGGTGGGGCGGCGCAGCAGCCAGTTGATGGCGACCTGCGGGACGGTCCGGCCCGTCTCCCGCGCGACCTCGTCGAGGGCGTCCACCACGTCGTAGAGGCGCTCCTCCTCCACCGGCGGGCCGTAGTCGGCGGTCTCGTGCAGCCGGCTGCCGGCCGGCAGGGGCCGGCCGCGGCGCACCTTGCCGGTGAGGCGCCCCCAGCCCAGCGGGCTCCACACGATCGCGCCGACGCCCTGGTCGTGGCCGAGCGGCATCAGCTCCCACTCGTAGTCCCGGCCGACGAGGGAGTAGTACACCTGGTGGGCCGCGTAGCGGGGGAAGCCGTGCTTCTCGGCGGCCGAGAGGGACTTCATCAGCTGCCAGCCCGCGAAGTTGGAGACGCCGGTGTAGCGGACCTTGCCGGACCGGACGAGCTGGTCGAGGGTGGACAGCACCTCTTCGACGGGGGTGGCGGCGTCGAAGCCGTGCAGCTGGAAGAGGTCGATGCGGTCGGTGCCGAGCCGGCGCAGGGCGTCCTCGACGGCCCTGATCAGCCGGGAGCGGGAGGTGCCGTACTCGCCGGGGCCGTCGCCGGTGGGCAGGCCCGCCTTGGTGGAGATGAGCACCTCGTCGCGACGGCCCTTGACCGCCTGGCCCAGGACCTCCTCCGAGGCTCCCGCCGAGTAGACGTCGGCGGTGTCGAAGAGGGTGATGCCGGCGTCCAGGCAGATGTCCACCAGCCGGCGCGCCTCCTGGGCGTCCGTGCTGCCCCAGGCGCCGAAGAGCGGGCCCCGACCGCCGAAGGTGCCGGCTCCGAAGCCGAGGGCGGGGACCTTCAGACCGGACACCCCGAGCTGCCTGTACTCCATGACGGACTCCTCCCGTGTGCGGTAATGGAACCGCAGACCCTTTAAGGTGGTCCCAACGTAACAGTCGATCGCCGTTAATGGAACCGGAGACCCGTTATGACTTCGCCGAGTGAGCCCACGGAGGGCACCGAGCCGGGCCCGGAGCCGGGCTCCGCCGGGACCGAGCCGGGGACCGTGCGTCCCGGGGGCCGGACCGCCCGGGTGCGGGCCGCCGTGTTGGAGGCGGCCGGGGACATGCTGGCCGAGCAGGGCTTCCACGGGCTGGACCTCGCCGAGGTCGCCCGGCGGGCCGAGGTCGGCAAGACCACCGTCTACCGGCGCTGGGGCACCGTGGCCGGCCTGGTCGCCGACCTGCTGACGGACATGGCCGAGCAGTCGCTGCCGCGCACCGAGACGGGCTCGCTGGAGGAGGACCTGCTGGCCAACGCACGGCTGGTCCGGCGCACCCTGTCCGACCCGCGCCAGGGCCCGCTGTTCCGGGCCGTCATCGCCGCGGCCACGGGCGACGCCCGGACCGCCGAGGCACTGCACCGGTTCTACGAGGTCCGGGTGGCGGAGTGGGCGCCCTGCGTCCGGGAGGCCGTCGAGCGGGGCGAGCTGCCCGCGGACACGGATGCCGCCGAGGTCGTCCGCGCCGTCTCCGCCCCGCTCTACTACCGGCTGCTGACCACGGACGCCCCGCTCGACGAGGACGCGGCCCGGCGGGCGGCCGCGGCGGCGGTGGCGGCGGCCCGCGCGGGGGCCTTCGTACGAACTCCGTAGCCGTCGGCGGGGGTTGTTAGCCTGCCGCGATGGGACTGGACATCACCGTGGTCGCGGCCGACTGGGAACACCTCGCGCGGATACCGGCGGGCGAGCGCCTGGACGCCCTGACCGACGCCGTCCACCCGTACTTCTGCTGCGCGTCCTGCGAGGAGGCCGACCGGGCCGTCCGGAGCGGCTGGGCCTCGCCGCTCGGGGTCCCGTGGTGCGCCGAGTACCGGTTCGCCGGGACGACCGGCACCTACGTCTGGCACTTCTGGCTGGCCGAACTCTGGCAGGTCGCCAGGGGCTCCGCCGAGCCCGGCCTGCGGGACGGCCTCGACGCCTTCCTCGGCGGCCTGGTGTGGGACGGCCCGCACTACGACGAGGACGCCGAGGACCCGGCCGCCGAGGACCCGCCGGCCCTGCGCGGCTTCCCGGACGACCCCGAGCCGTGGCGCCCGCGGCTGCTGCTGGGCCGGACGCCGGACGAGGTGCCGGCGCTCGCCCGCGCCTGGCAGGAGGTCGCGCCCCGGCTGGCGGAGCTGCGCGGACCCGTCGCCGCCGCGCGCTTCGACGTGCGGGTGTGGCCCGACACCTTCGACGGGGCCACCGCGCTGATGCGCGAGTGGGGCGAGGTCGTCACGGGCGCAGCCGCCCGGGGCTGGGGGCTGGTCGGCCTGCCGTACTGAGGCAGGGTCCGTGCCGGGCCGTACGGCGGCAGGGGCCGCGCCGGGGCCGGGGCTGTGGCGGTGCCGGGGCCGCGCCAGGGCCGGGGCCGTGCGGCGGTCGGCGTCGAGCCGGGGTGGGGGCCCCGCGGCGGCTGACGTCGCGCCGGGGTCGGGGGCGTGCCGCGGACCGGATTCAGGTGCGGTCGACGAAGACGCTGGTGGACTTCACCCGGGCGGTGGCGCGCATGCCGACCTCCAGGCCCAGCTCCTCCACCGCCTCACGGGTCAGCAGCGACACCACCCGGTGCGGGCCCGCCTGGATCTCCACCTGCGCGCTGACCGAACCCAGCCTGATGCCCGTCACGATGCCGGGGAAGGCGTTGCGGGCGCTGGTGTACGGGGCCTCCTCGTCCTCCCCCGCCTCCTGGGCCACCTCCACGCAGAACGCGGCCAGGTCGGGTCCGTCGACGATCCTGCGGTTGCCCTCCCGCCGGGTCGGGAAGCGCTCGGCGTCCGCCCAGCGGCGGGCGGTGTCACTGCTGACGCCGAGCAGCCGCGCTGCCTGGCCGATCGTGTAGGACTCCATGCACCGCAGGGTAGGCGGTGCCGGGCCCGGGCGGTGATCAGGGCGGCGGCGGGCCGCGGCCACCCCCGTGACCAGGGGTTTCAGCCCCGGAACGGTTTCACGTGAAACATCGGGCCGGAGAAAGTGCGGGTATCGACCCATATCGGGGGGTATATCCATCTGGACGGTGACGGCCCCACCAGCGCATGACCTCGGCCCGCGACCCGGGGCCCGCCGTCGGAGGAGCGCAGAGCGATGGACCGAACCGAGCGCGACCACACCCGCCCCGCGGACCGCGACGACGGAGTCGACAACACCGAGCGCGCGGACCGTACCGACCGCATGGACGCGGCCACCCTGGAGGCCAGGGCCCTCTCCACGGCCCTGTTCCACCGGCTCGCCGAACTGGACGAGGGGACGGCCGACTACTCCTACGTCCGCAACACCCTGGTCGAGCTGAACCTCAGCCTCGTGAAGTACGCCGCCCGCCGCTTCCGCGGCCGCAGCGAGCCGATGGAGGACATCGTCCAGGTCGGCACGATCGGACTGATCAAGGCCATCAACCGGTTCGACCCCGAGCGCGGGGTCGAGTTCACCACCTTCGCGATGCCGACGATCAGTGGGGAGATCAAGAGGTTCTTCCGCGACACCAGCTGGGCCGTGAAGGTGCCCCGCCGGCTCCAGGAGCTGCGGATCGACAGCGCGAAGGCCCATGACGCGCTGGAGCAGGACCTCGGCCGCGAGCCCACCGACACCGAGATGGCGCGGGAGCTGGACGTCACGCCGGAGGAGTTCAGCGAGGGCCGCAAGGCGGCCAGCGCGTACTCGGCGCGCTCCCTGGACGCACCCGTGCAGGAGGACTCGGAACGCGACCCCGCCGCCGAGCGGGCCTCGCTCGGCGAGGAGGAGCCCGCGTACGACCGGATCGAGTGCTTGGAGTCCCTCAAGCCCATGCTGGCCGTGCTGCCCGAGCGGGAGCGGGAACTGCTGTCCCTGCGGTTCGGGCAGGAGCTGACCCAGTCCGAGATCGGGGCCCGGCTGGGCCTGTCCCAGATGCACGTCTCACGGCTGCTGAACCGCACCCTGACCCGGCTGCGCGGCGGCCTCCTCACCGAGACGTAGGCCAAGCGGCAGATCGGGGACCGACCGGGGGCGGCCCGGGCGGCTCGGGGGCCCGGGCGCGAGGGGCAGGGGCACGACACGGGCAAGGGCACGACACGGGGCAGCGGGGGCACGGGGCAGCGGGGGCACGGGGCAGCGGGGGCACGGGGCTACCGGGGGGCTCAGGGCCGCTGGGGGGCGCTGGGGAGTTGGGGGGCCGTCACCTCCAGCCAGACCGTCTTGCCGGGGCGGCCGTCCGGCGCCGGCACGGAGCCCCAGTTCTTCGCGAGGCGCTCCAGCAGCACCAGCCCGTGCCCGCCCGGCCGGGAGCGGTCCCGCGCCGCCCTGCGCACCGGCACCTCGGGGGCTGTCGTCGCTCACCTCGACCCGCAGCAGGCCGAGCCCGTGCCGCAGCACCAGCTCGCGGGGGCCGCCCGCGTGCAGGCAGGCGTTGGTGACCACTTCGGAGACCAGCAGGAGCAGGTCCTCCTCGGCCTCCGATCCCTCGGGCCAGAGCCAGTCGGTGAGGGCCCGCCGGGTGAAGTCCCGACACCGGGCCACGACCCCTGCCGTGGCGCCGCCCAGGACCAGCCGCCGCGTCTGCTCCGCCACAGGCTCTCCCGTCTCCGGCACCGCTCCCCCCGGCGCCGCACCTACCCCCGGCCGGGACGGACAAATCCCGCGCGGACCCCACGCTACTGCCGAGTCGCCGCCCGGAGCGCGACGCGCGGCGGTGAGGGGGCGCGGCGGGGCCGTACGGGGGCCGTTCGCGGAGGGTCCCCACCGCCGCCCCGGGCGCGCCGGGCTCGAAGGGGCCTCGACGGCGGGACGACGGCCGCCTGCACGGCGGACGGACCGCGACCGGGGGCGCGCCGGGGCGGCGGTGGCCGCCCCCGACGCGCCACGTGGGGGCCGCACAGGGCTCCCACCTCGGGTTTTCCGCCGTTCTCCCCCGTGGAGCGGCCGGTCCGACGGACGCTATGCGCGTGGTCCGGACCAGTCGAGGACCCGCCCCGGGATCCGTCAAGTCGCCCGCGCGGGGTGTCGTACCCGAGGCACCCAGGCGTCCACATCCTGGACAACTACCCTCGATATATGAACGCAGAAGCCGACGCCCTCGCGGCCGTGAAAGACGCAGTCAAAGAAGCGGACCGAAACCACGTTTTCCATTCGTGGTCGGCTCAGGAGCTCATCGACCCGCTCGCCGTGGCCGGTGCCGAGGGCTCGTACTTCTGGGACTACGACGGCAACCGCTACCTCGACTTCTCCAGCGCGCTCGTCTACACCAACATCGGCTACCAGCACCCCAAGGTGGCCGCCGCCATCGCGGAGCAGGCGGCGAAGCTCTGCACGCTCGCGCCCGGCTTCGCCGTCGACGTCCGCTCCGAGGCCGCACGCCTCATCGCCGAGCGCACCCCCGGCGACCTCGACAAGATCTTCTTCACCAACGCCGGCGCCGAGGCCGTGGAGAACGCGGTACGCATGGCCCGGCTGCACACCGGCCGGCCCAAGGTGATGTCCGCGTACCGCTCGTACCACGGGGCGACCACCACCGCGATCAACCTCACCGGCGACGCCCGCCGCTTCGGCAACGACGGCGCCACGGCCGGCGTCGTCCACTTCTGGGGCCCGTTCCTCTACCGCTCGCCCTTCCACGCCACCACCGAGCAGGAGGAGTGCGAGCGGGCGCTGCGCCACCTGGAGGACACGATCGTCTTCGAGGGGCCGCAGTCCATCGCCGCGATCATCCTGGAGACCGTCGGCGGCGCCCCCGGCGTGCTCGTGCCCCCCGCCGGCTACCTCAAGGGCGTGCGCGAGCTCTGCGACCGCCACGGCATCGTCTTCATCCTCGACGAGGTCATGGTCGGCTTCGGGCGCACCGGCGCGTGGTTCGCCGCCGACCACTGGGACGTCACCCCCGACCTCCTCTGCTTCGCCAAGGGCATCACCAGCGGTTACGTGCCGCTCGGCGGCGTCGCCATCTCCGCCGCCATCGCCGAGACCTTCGCCCGCCGGCCCTACCCGGGCGGTCTGACGTACTCCGGGCACGTGCTGGCCTGCGCCGCCGCCGTCGCCACCGTCAACACCATGGCCGAGGAGGGCATCGTCGAGCAGTCCGCACGCACCGGCGCCGAGCTGCTGGGCCCCGGCCTGCGCGAGATCGCGGAGCGCCACCCGTCCGTCGGCGAGGTCCGCGGCATGGGCACCTTCTGGGCCCTGGAGCTCGTGAAGGACGCGGAGACCCGTGAGCCGCTGGTCCCGTACAACGCCTCGGGCGCCGACAACGCGCCCATGGGCGCCTTCGGCGCGGCCCTGAAGAAGGGCGGCCTGTGGCCGCTCCTCGCCGGGAACCGCATCCACGTCGCCCCGCCCTGCAACATCTCGGCCGACGACGTGGCCAAGGGGCTGGCGATCCTCGACGAGGCCCTGTCCGTCACGGATGCGCACATGTCCTGACCTGCGGTGTTGTGCGGTCACCCAATCCGTGGGTGCTGGTGTTCGGATGTTCCGTCCGGTGGTTAACCCGCCGTACACATGGTGCAATCCCGTCAGTACTTCAGTACGAATCAGCACCTACGGACCGGGATGCACGTCAGTCCCGGGGCGGTCCTGCGGGGCCGAACGGCGGGGAGCGGGACGTCCTCCAGGGGACGGGCGCTGGACGCCGGGCGTACGGGATCCAGAACAACGGACTCCGTGTTCCCGAGTACCCGAAGGAAGACAGCATGAGCAAGCACGTCCTGGGCCAGAACCAGTACGGCAAGGCCGAGAACCGCATCGTCGTGGTGACCCGCAAGGGCAGCGACGGCTCCTGGGCCGAGATCCGCGACCTGAACGTCTCGGTCGCCCTGCGCGGCGAGTTCCGCGACGTCCACCTCACCGGCGACAACGCCAACTGCCTGCCGACCGACACCACCAAGAACACGGTGTACGCCTTCGGCAAGGAGCACGGCATCGCCTCGCCCGAGGCCTTCGGCATCCTGCTCGCGAAGCACTTCGTCTCCTCGCAGGCCCCGATCCGCGAAGCGCAGATCCGCATCGAGGAGTTCGCCTGGGAGCGGATCCCCGTCCCGACCCGCAAGGAACAGCACTCCTTCGTCCGCAAGGGCCAGGAGGTGCGCACCGCGCAGATCACCTACAGCGAGACCACCGGCCTCCAGGTCATCTCGGGCCTGAAGGACCTGACGGTGATGAACTCGACCAACTCCGAGTTCCACGGTTTCATCAAGGACAAGTACACGACCCTCCAGGAGGCGTACGACCGCATCCTGGCGACCAAGGTCACCGCCCGCTGGGCGCACTCGGCGCTGGCCGGCGACGACGCCGGGTACGACTGGGACCAGTCGTACAAGAAGGTCCGCAAGCACATGCTGGAGGCCTTCGCGGAGACGTACTCCTACTCGCTCCAGCAGACCCTGAACCAGATGGCCGAGCGGGTGCTGGACAACTGCCCCAAGGTCAACGAGGTGCGCCTCAACCTGCCCAACAAGCACCACTTCCTGGTCGACCTGGAGCCCTTCGGCCTCAAGAACGACAACGAGGTGTACTTCGCCGCGGACCGCATGTACGGCCTGATCGAGGGCACCGTGCACCGCGACGGCGTGCAGCCGGTCATCGCGACCTCCGACTGGATCGTCGCGTAGGGGCCGCCGCCCCCAGCCTCCCCCGCCGTCGCGGACGGCCCGGACCGCGTCGCGGGGTCCGGGCCGTCCGGCTTTCCCGCTTTCCCGCTTGGCCGCTTTCCCGCTCGGCCGCTCGGCCGCTTGGCCGCTACCGGGGCCGGCCGACGAGGAGGTTCCAGCGGCCGGCGCGTCCGCTGAGGGAGGTCACGGTGTCCGGCCGGACGTCCAGCCGCCAGAAGGCGGCGGCCGGCAGCTCCAACGCGGCCACCACCGCCGCCCGTACGACGGCCTGTGCGACCAGCGCGTGGTGCCGGCCGGGGCCCAGGCCCGCCAGGTGCGCGCCCGTACGGGCGATCAGCGCCGCCACCGGCTCCCCGCCGCCCGGGGGCGCGTAGTCGGGGTCCGTGAGCCAGCGCCGGATGCCCTCCGGGTCCCCGGCGGCCACCTCTTCGAGGGTGCGGCCCGCCCAGTCCCCCATCGCAGGCCCGGCGAGGCCCGGGTGGCCGGGGCACGGCTCCCCGTACCCGAACCGCCCCTGGCGGGCGGCTTCGTCGAGCGGGGGCGTGGCGAGGTGTACGCGTACGGATGGCATGCGGGGAGCGTAGAGCGCACGCCCGGGGGCGCGGAACGGCGGCCGCGCGCCGTGGTGTTCAAGCCACGGGCGCGGTACGGTCGCGGACGACATGACGAAGGCCTGACGGAAGCACCGGTGAGAATCCGGCACGGTCGCGCCACTGTGAACCTCCCGCTGCACCCTGGGAGGGAAGTCAGACCCGCCGCCTTCGAACACAGAGCACCACTGACCGGGACGCGTGTTCCCCCTGGAGGTTCTGCAATGGCCCACACCGCCGTGTCCGCTTCGGCGCCCGCCGCCGTCGCCCCCATCTCCCTCGCCGCGCTGGCGCCCTGGGCCGCCTTCGCCGCGGTCCTGGCCCTCGTCCTGCTGTACTTCGTCGGCATCGAGCAGGGCGCCACCGCCGTGTTCCAGGGCGAGACCGTCCACGAGTGGCTGCACGACGGCCGCCACCTGCTCGGTTTCCCCTGCCACTGATCCCCTTCCGATCTCCCTCACGATCACCCAAGGGGTTCATGCGTGAACACCGTCTCCCCCCGTGTCCTGCTGGTGCGGGGCATGCTGGCCGGCCTGCTCGCCGGTGTCGCCGCCTTCCTCGTCGCGTACCTCCTCGGCGAGTCCAAGGTCGACGCGGCGATCGCCATCGAGGAGGCCGGCCATCTCGCGGCCGGCCATGACCACGGCGCCGAGGACGCCCCGGTCAGCCGGGCCCTCCAGGCCACGGCCGGCCTCGGCACCGGCGTCCTGCTGTACGGGGCCGCCCTCGGCGGCATCGCCGCGCTCGTCTACTGCTTCGCCCTGGGCCGGATCGGCCGCTTCGGCGCCCGGGCCACGGCGGCCCTGGTCACCGGCGCCCTGTTCGTCACCGTGACCCTGGTGCCGTTCTTCAAGTACCCGGCCAACCCGCCGGCCGTCGGGGACCCCGACACGGCCGCCCGGCGGACCGCCCTCTACCTGCTGATGATCGCCCTGGGCGCGCTGCTGGCGGCGGGCGCGCTGATCCTGGGACGGCGGCTCGCGCCGCGTCTGGGCAACTGGAACGCCTCGGTCGTCGCCGCGCTGGCCTTCGTGGCGGCGGTGGGCGTCGCGTACGCGCTGCTGCCCGGGATCAACGAGGTGCCCGCCGACTTCCCGGCCGCGCTGATCTGGCAGTTCCGTCTCGCGTCGCTGGCCATCCAGGCAGCGCTGTGGACGACTTTCGGACTGGCCTTCGGTTTTCTAGCCGAACGCGCTCTTGCCCCGGCCGCCCCACCCAAGGAGGCTGTACAGCCGACGAGTTGAGCGCGACGCCTGTTGCGCGTGTGACGGGCGTGGAGGTGGGATCCGGCGATGCAGTACGCGATCCGGGAATGGCGGGGCTGGACCGGTGCCGCGCCGTTCTGGCTGAACTCGGTACTGCTGGTCCTGGCCCCCTTCACCGCCGCCACCCTCCTCGCCCAGATCGGCGTCATCAGCGCCCTGGCCGCCCTCGGCGGGCTGGCCCGGCAGCTCTGGTTCGGGGACTACGGCCACCCCGCGATGCACCTCGCCGCCGCCCTGATGGGGGTGGCGGCGGTGGCGCTCGTGGTGGCCTGACCGCTCCTCAACTCCCCTCCCGCGGCCCGGACCGCCGCCCCCCAGTCAAAGATGATCTTGGTCCGGGGGAGAATGGCGGTCCTTTTTTCGACGGAGCGGACCGGGGAGCTGGTGTGGGGTCAGGGCGGGACATACCCGAGGAGTATCTGGACGGGTACGTACGCATGCTCGCGGACGCGTCGGCCACCGGCCGGCCCCCCGCCCCCGAGGAGCTCGACGCCCGCCGCGCGCTCGGCGAGCGGGCCGCCGGGGCCGGTTACGGGCTGCGGAGCCTGGTCGGGGCGCACCTCGCCGCCACCCGCACCGCCATCGGCGGACACCTCGCCCCCGA
>NZ_GG657750.1:3814050-3815193 GCF_000158895.1 Streptomyces sp. C
GGACGGCCGGCTGGTCTGCGTGGCACCGGTCTGGGATGCGGACGACATCCCGGTCCGCTTCGCACGGCTGGCGCACGCGGAGTCCGAGGGGCGGGGGCTCGTCGCGCTCGGGCGTCCGCACCCCGGCACGGGCGGGGCCGCGGCCTCGTACGCGGAGGCCCTGGACGCGCTCGGCGTCGCGGACCGGCTCGGACTCGGGGGCCCGCTGCTGCGCGCCGCCGACCTGCTGGTCTTCCCGGTACTGACCCGCGACCGGGCGGCGATGGCCGAGCTGGTACTGGCCGCCCTCGGGCCGCTGCGGGCCGGGCGCGGCGGGGCGGCGCCCCTGCTGGACACCCTGACCGCGTACTTCGACTCGGGGTGCGTGGCCGCGGAGGCGGCCCGGCGGCTGAACCTGAGCGTGCGGGCGCTGACCTACCGACTGGAGCGGATCCACCGGCTGACGGGCACCGACCCGGGGGACCCCGTCCAGCGGTACACCCTCCAGACGGCCGTGATCGGCGCCCGCCTGCTGGACTGGCCGGCCCGGCCGCTGTAGGGCTTCGCCTCCTCACCCGTTCGGGGGTAGCGGCCCGATCGGGCGCGTACGGCCCGCGCACCCGCCGCCAGCTGGGAGGACACGGGCGCCGGAGTCCGGGAGCGACGTGACGCGCCGTCATTTCCGGTGCGGGCGGCGATGTGCGGGCGGCCCGGGAGGGGTCCACTGCTCCCAGGAACCGGCCGCCCGAGCCGGACGGGAGGAACACCATGTCCCGCGCCCAGTGGGCCGCCGTCGCGCTGACGGCCACTCTGCTCTGCACCGGT
The DNA here is from genome assembly GCF_000158895.1 of Streptomyces sp. C. Classification (NCBI taxonomy): domain Bacteria; kingdom Bacillati; phylum Actinomycetota; class Actinomycetes; order Kitasatosporales; family Streptomycetaceae; genus Streptomyces; species Streptomyces sp. C. Next base: position 3,814,855 of record NZ_GG657750.1, read on the forward strand.
ATCGCCCTGTTGCGCGGCAGCTCGGGCGCGGAGCCCGCCGCCGCGAGCGTCACCGACGCGCTGCCCTCCCGGGCGCTGGGCCTGTCCGGGCACCGCCGTCTCGTCCGCGGGCTGGAGCAGTCCGGGGTGCACGGCCCCGCCGCGGACCGCCGGACGGTGGCCGTCCCGCCGATGCGGGCATCACGGCCGCTGCGGCTGCGCATCCCCAGCCTGGGCGTGGACCTCCCCCTGGCCGGGGGCCCGCAGGACGGTGTCGTTCGGCCGGCTGGGACACCGACGGCCCGGCTCCGGGGCCTCCCCACCGCCGTGGTCACCGGCGACGGGCTCCCGCTCGCCGGG
>NZ_GG657750.1:3815861-3824709 GCF_000158895.1 Streptomyces sp. C
CTCCCGTCGTCGCCCGAAGGGCGGCCCCGCGGCGTCTGGTGCGTGCTCTCGGCGTGCCGGGCGGAAGCCCGCGTACTGGACGTACTTGGGCTTTCGCCCGGTGCGGCGAGAGCGCGTGCCAGGCGTCGCGGGGCAGGCGGGAGTTTGACGGCAGGCCCTAGCAGCGTACGCAACCCCCCACACCCCCGAAGCACCCGTGAGGTTCCGCCATGCCCATCGACCCGTACGCCGCCCTGAACGCCATGCTCCGCGCCGAGGCCGCCCGCTTCTCCCCGCCCGCCCGGAAGGAGGGCCAGGACCGCCCGCGCGCCGACCGGGCCCCTGCCGACCGGACCGTCCCGCAGCCCGCCACCGCCACACGCCGAGCGCGACCCCGAGCCCGGTTCCGCGGGCGAGCAGCCGCAGCGGGACCAGCCCGCCGGTTCGGCAGCGTGGCGCCGGACGGCACACGACGGTACCGGTAGCCGCGCTCTCAGAGTATGCGGGCACCGGCGCCGGTCCCGCGCGCGGGGCTCAGTCCTCCCGCGTGTAGTACCGGTAGAAGGCCCCGATCCCGACGCCCAGGCCCACGAACAGGCCGACGGTGGTGGCGCGGAGCACGGACTCGTTGGTCAGGCTGTGCAGGTAGCCGGCGGCGATGCCGGCGAAGACCCCGTACGCGGCGGCGTGCAGCTCCCGCTTCAGCTTCGGGCCCACCCGGGCGAGGGTGAACATGACGGCCGCGAAGATCACGCCGCACAGGATCCCGTAGAACACGTTGCCCGCGTCGACCGGGCCCATCTGGCGCTTGATGAAGGCCGCCCAGACCCCGTAGACGAGGCCCATGAGCAGCGCGCGGATCAGGCGGTTCCGGTCGGTGTGCCGGTCCGCGTCCGCCGACGTCATCTGACGGTGGCGCCGGGGGACGGTGGGTGCCGCATGTGCCATGGCGGGGCTCCTCTCTTCCACCCTCAAGGGCACACCCGGCACCCCGGAGCGGCAAGTGGATCACTCGTCCGGGCGGTGCGGACCGGGCTCCCGGAGGGAATGCGGGCCCCCGGACGCAGCAGCAGGGGTGGCGCCCGCCACGGCACCCGGCTTTCCCTGGTGACGTGCGCACCTACCTGTCGGCGGCCCTCATCGTGCTCGTGGCCCTGCTCGTGCCCGCGAGCGCGGTCGCGTACTGGGCCGACCGCCGGCTCGGCGACGCCGACCACTACACCGCGGCCATGGCCCCGCTCGCCAAGGACCCGGCCGTGCAGGAGGTGGTCGTCGTCCAGGCCACCCGGGCCCTCTCCGGGCAGATCGACGCGGGACCCTTCCAGGGCGCCGTGGACGCCCTCCTCGGTGACGCCCTGCGCTCCTTCGCCGGCACCCCCGCCTACCGCACGGCCTGGGAGACGGCCAACCGCGCCGCGCACACCGCCTTCCTCGACGCCCTGAACACCGGCCACGGGGACGCCGTCACCGTGGACCTCGCGCCCGTGATCGCGCAGGTCAAGGAGGAACTGATGGCGGACGGCGTGCCCTTCGCCGACCGCATCCCGGAGACCCACCTCTGCGTGAAGGTCATGGAATACGACAACCTCGGCGCGCTCCGGGAGGGGTTCCACGTGCTCCAGATCGCCGGAGTCTGGCTTCCCGTACTGACCGTGGTCCTCGCGGTGGCGGCCGTGGCCGTCGCCGTCCGGCGCAGGCGGGCCGTCCTCGCCACCGGCGCCGGACTCGCGGTCGGCGCCGTCCTGCTGTGGGCCGCGGTGGGCGTGTGCCGCCGCATCACGCTCGACGACCTGCCGTCCGACGTCGACCGGCCCGCCGCGGCGGCCGTGTACGACGCGCTCACCGCCTTCCTGCGGACCACCGCCTGGGTGGTGCTCGCCGTCGGACTGGCCACCGCGCTCGCCGCATGGCTGGTGGGCCGGCTCCGCCGCACCCCATAAGCTCGGAAGGTACCCATCCTCCGCAGAACTCCCCAGAACGACCGATTCGCGAGCGGCGACACGGAAGCGGAATGACCACCGAACGACGCACCGAGCACATACCGTCCGGGCGATCCCGGACCCACCCCCTGGCTCCCCCCGCCTGGCTGCTCGCGGGACTGCGGCCCGGCAGCGCCCCGATCCCCTGGGCGGCGGCCGCCCGCGCCGGCATCGCGATGGCCGTCCCGCTCGCCGTCGGCTTCGCCCTCGACGAGCCCGAATACGGCGCCCTCGTCTCCATGGGCGCCCTCGCCGGGGTGTTCGGCGACACCGCCGACGCCTACCGGATGCGGGTCCTGAACATCGCCGTCCCGCAGGCCTTCGGCGCCGTCGGCGTGGCCGTGGGCACCCTCGTCTACGGGCAGGGCTGGCTCGCCGTCGCCGTCCTCACCCTCGTCGCCCTCGTCTCCGGAATGGTCTCCTCGATCGGCACGGTCGCCTCCGTGTCCGGACTGCTGCTCCTGCTCAACGCCGTCGTCGGAGCCGGCCTGCCGATGCCCCGGCCCTGGTGGACCGCGCCGCTGCTCCTCACCGCCGGCGGACTGTTCGTGCTCGCCCTGACCCTGCTGGCCTGGCCCCTGCGCGGCAGGCAACCCGAACGGGCCGCCGTCGCCGCCACCTACCGGGCGCTGGCCGGTGCCCTGGAAGCCTGCGGCGGACCCCAGGACGTCTACGACGAACGCCGGCAGCAGGTCACCCAGGCCCTCAACCAGGCCTACGACCTCGTCCTCGGCCGCCGGGCCCGGGTCCACGGACGCAGCCCCTCCCTGGTGCGGATGCTGGCCCAGCTGAACGTACTGATCCCGATCGCGGAGGCCGCGCCCGCCGCCCACCTGCGGGGCCGTCCGCTGCCGGCCGAGATCCCGGCGGCCGTACGGGAACTGGCCGCGGCCGTCGAGGAGGGCCGCACCGGAACCCCCGCCCTCACCCTGCCCGCCCCGCACACCCCGTCCGAGCGGGCCATCGACTCCGCGCTGCGGCACGCCGCGGCCATCGTGCACCTCGCCGAACCGGACCCGTACAACGTCGACGACCGCCTCGGCCGGCCGGCCGCACTGCGCGTCCGGGCCCGGCGCGGGGTCCGCGACATGATGCTGTCCGAGGCCTCCTGGCGGTACGGGCTGCGCCTCGCCCTGTGCATCGGCCTCGCCCAGTCCCTCGTCTCCCTGATCGAGGTGGAACGCTCCTACTGGGTGGCCCTGACCGTCACCTTCGTCCTGAAGCCGGACTTCGGCTCGGTGTTCTCCCGCGCCGTCCTGCGCGCCCTGGGCACGGCGGTCGGGCTGGTCCTCGCCGCCGCCGTCCTCGCCGAGGTACCGCGCGGCTGGTGGGACGTACCGGTGATGATGGTGCTCGCCGCCCTGATCCCGGTCTTCTCCGCCAAGGGGTACGCCTTCCAGACCGCGGCCATCACCCCCGTGATCCTGCTCCTGTCGGACCAGCTCAACCACGAGGGCTTCGACCTCATCCTGCCCCGGCTCCTCGACAGCCTGATCGGCTGCGCCATCGTCCTGGTCGCCGGCTACCTGCTGTGGCCCGAGAGCTGGCACACCCGCATCGGGGACCGGCTCGCCGACACCGTCGACGACGCCGCCCGCTACGTGGAGCGCGCCTTCGCCCCCGTCGCGGACGACGCCGAGCTGCGCGCCGCCCGGCAGTCCCGTCTCCAGGCCCGGCGCCGCATCTACCGCGACCTGTCGGGGGTGCGCAGCGAGTTCCAGCGGGCCCTGACCGAACCGCCGCCCACGGGGGACCGGGCGGCGGCGTGGTGGCCGCTGGTGGTGGCCGTGGAGCGCATCGTGGACGCCACCACCGCAGCCCGGGTCCGCGTCAACCACGGCGCCGACCCGCCCGCGGCGGGCGAGGTCGACCGGATCGCGCGACAGCTCCGCGAACTCGCCGAGCGCGTCCGCAGCAACCGGATGCCGGTCCGCGTGGACACCCCGCCGGAACCCGCCGCAGCCGGGGTCCTGTCCCCGGTCCACCACGAACTGGCGGCGGCCCGCGCCATGTCCCACCTCCCCTCCTGACGCCCCCGGACGGAGCAGTGGCCGGGCCGGGAGGCCGGGGGCGGGGGAGCATCGGTACATGCGGAGCCCTCACGCGCTGGTGCTCGCCGCCCTGCTGGCGGCGGCCGCGGCCGGCTGTGCCGACGTGGAGGGACTGCGCAGCTCCGGCGACCTCGGCACCGCGCACGCCCCCAAGACCCTGTGGAAGGAGTACCGCCCCGACCCGCCCGGTCCCGGGCAGCAGCCCGGCGCGGCCGCCGCGGTGCCCGGGCTGCCCGCGCCGAAGGGCCCGGGCATGCGCGGGGTGGACGCGCTGGCCGTCGTACGGGCCGACATCACCTCCGCCACCGCCGAGGACGGCGGCACCGGCCGCCTCGTCGACCCCCGGGCCGTCCAGCGGCTCGCGCTGTGCACACAGGCTGTGGACGGCGGCCCGTACTGCCCCGTCCGGCCCGGCGTCCTGCACGACCTGACCGGGGACGGCCAGGACGACCTGATCACCGCCCTCGACGTGGACGGCCGGCTCAGCGAACTGCGCGTCTACACCGTCCGCGGCGACGGCAGGATCGCCCGGATCCTGGCCCGGCGCGGAGTGCTGGAGGGGGTGGAGGTGGCCGCCGAGCACCTGGCGGTCCGCGAACCGACCTCGAACCCCGCCTACATCTCCGTCTCCGACTACGTGTGGGACCCGAAGGCCCGCAGCATGAGCCTGACCCAGCTGACCCTGGACGACTGCCCGGCGATCACGGACGTCCCGCTGAGCGAGGGACGGACCCGATGCGCGCGCTGAGCAGCCTGCGCTGGAAGATCGCCCTCACCACCACGCTGGTGTGCTGCACGGTGGCCGCCGCGCTGGGGATCCTGGTGCACAACGTGGTCGCGCGGCAGGTCGTCGGCGAGGTCCGCAAGGACGTCGAACGCGACCTCGACCACGCCCTCGGCCACTACGAGTACGGCACCTCGCACGGGGACGTGAACGTCGCCCTGGACCCGCCCGGCCTGCCCCGCCCGCTGCGCGAGCTGGTCGCCCGCGGACGGACCGGCAGCATGGTCGGCACCCAGGACGGCAAGCCCGTCATGTGGGCCGCCGGGCCGGCCGACCGGAAGGCCCTGGCGGTGTGGATCCCGTACGCGAACACGCGCCACCGGCTGCGCGACATCGACACCGCGATCCTCGTCTCCTCGGTGGTCGCGGCCGGGGTGGTGGCCCTGGCCGGCGTGTTCCTCGCCGACCGGATCAGCCGCCGGCTCACCACGGCCGCCGCCGTCGCCCGGCGGATCAGCGCCGGGGACCTCGACGCCCGGGTGGCCTTCCCCGCGGACACCGGGCCGGGGGCGCGCCGCTACCACGACGAGGTGCGGGACGTCGCGCAGGCGCTGGACTCGATGGCCGCCTCGCTCCAGGAACGGCTGGAGGCGGAGAAGCGGTTCACCGCCGACGTCGCGCACGAGCTGCGCACCCCGCTGACCGGTTCGCTGGCCGCCGCCTCGCTGCTGCCCGAGGGCCGGCCCAAGGAGATGATCAACGACCGGCTGAAGGCCCTGCACCTGCTCACCGAGGACCTGCTGGAGGTCTCCCGGCTGGACTCCGGGGTGGAGCGGGCCGACCTGGCCCAGGTGGAGCTGGGCCGGGCCGTGGAACGGGCCGTCGCCGGGACCCGGCTGCCCGCCGAGGTGCGGATCGTGCGGGACGCGGTGGTGTTCACCGACCGTCGCCGCCTGGACCGGATCCTGGCCAACCTGCTGGTCAACGCCCACAAGCACGGGCGCCCCCCGGTCGAGGTGACGGTGGAGGGGCCGGTGGTGGTGATCCGCGACCACGGCTCCGGCTACCCCGCCGAGCTCATCGAGCAGGGCCCGAAGCGGTTCCGCACCGGGGACCCCGGGCGCGGCCGCGGCCACGGGCTGGGCCTGACGATCGCGGCGGGCCAGGCGGCGGTGCTGGAGATCGAGCTGGGCTTCGCCAACGCCCCGGACGGGGGTGCGCTGACGACGCTCCGGCTGCCGGTGGGCCGGCTGCCGGAGCCGGGCTGAAACAGCCCCGCCGGCGGGATCAGACGCCGATGTTCTTGCCGTCCTTGCGCCACACGGACACCACCGCCGGTCGGACGATCTTGCCCGGGCCGTCGGGCCACACCGACTGCGGCTTCTCCACGGACGCGCCGTCGATCTCGCCCGGGTGCTGCACCGAGACCAGCACGCGCCGGTCCTGGACCAGCGGTCCGCAGGTCTCGGCACCGCGCGGGACGGTCAGGAACTGCTTCAGCTCACCGCGGCGCTCGCCGGCCGTCGCGACGCCGAACAGCCCGTCGTGCGAGCCCAGCTGGTTGCCGTCGGTGGAGATCCACAGGTTGCCGTGCGGGTCGAAGGCCACGTTGTCCGGGCAGGAGATCGGGCTGACCTTGTCCTTCGGGAAGCCCGCGAAGTAGGTGGCCGGGTCGTTGGGGTCGCCGGCGACCAGGAAGAGCCGCCAGGCGAAGCCGTCGCCCGCCGGGTCGTCGAAGTTCTCGGCGAGCTCCAGGATCTGGCCGTGCTTGTTCAGGTTGCGCGGGTTGGCCTCGTCCGCGCCCGCCTTGCCCGGCTTGCCGCGGTCGGTGTTGTTCGTCAGCGCGATGTACACGCGGCCGGTGCGCGGCGACGGCTCGACGTCCTCGGGGCGGTCCATCTTGGTGGCACCGGCCTTGTCACCGGCCAGGCGCGTGAAGACGAACACCTCCTCGGCGGTCATGCCCTCGACGTGCGAGACGTTGCCGGAGGGGGAGGCCGTGGCCAGCTTGATCCAGACGCCCGAGCCGTCGAACTCGCCGTCGGCGGGGAGCTTGCCGGAACCGTCGATCCCGGCGGCCGGGGAGTCGCCGGTGAGCTTGGCGACGTAGAGGGTGCCCTCGTCGAGCAGCGTGAGGTTGTGCTCCTTCGCCGCGCGCGAGTCGCCCTTCATCATCCGCTTCGAGGAGACGAACTTGTAGAAGTAGTCGAAGCGCTCGTCGTCGCCCATGTACACGACCGGGCGGCCGTCCTCGGTGAGGCGGGGCTGCGCGGCCTCGTGCTTGAAGCGGCCGAGGGCGGTGCGCTTGCGCGGGACGGAGTTCGGGTCGTACGGGTCGAGCTCGACGACCCAGCCGAAGCGGTGCGGCTCGTTGGGCTCCTGCGCGACGTCGAAGCGCTTGTCGAACCGCTCCCACTTGCGCTCGGATGCGCCGGAGGTCACGCCGTAGCGCTTCAGGCGGGCGGCCTGGGCCGGGTCGGTGACCTGGCCGGCGTTGGCGAAGTACTGGTTGAAGTTCTCCTCGCCGTGGAGGGTGGTGCCCCACGGGGTGGTGCCGCCGGCGCAGTTGTTGAGGGTGCCGAGCACCTTGGTGCCGGTGGCGTCGGCGGAGGTCTTCAGCAGGGCGCTGCCCGCGGCCGGGCCGGTCAGCCGGAACTCGCTGGTGGCGGTGAGGCGGCGGTTGAGCTGGTGGCGGCTGACGGCCGTCAGCTTGCCGCTGCGGTGGTCCTCCTGGACGACGACCACGGACAGGCCGTGCGCGGCCCAGGCGATCTCGGCCTGCTCGCGGGTGGGGTTCGCCGGGTCGTAGCCCTTGAACATGAGGTTCTCGTCCGTGTACTCGTGGTTGGCCACGAGCAGCTGCTGGCGCTCGTACTTGCCGCCGAGCGGGAGCAGGCTGAGGAAGTCGTTGTTGTAGCCGAACTGGCCGGCCTGGGCGGCGGCGGTCTGCTTGTCCGGGTTGAAGGCGGGGGCGCCCTTGAGGATCGGGTCGCCCCAGCGGATCACCAGGTTCTGCTCGTGGCCCTCGGGGACGGTGACCTTGTCGTCGGTGTTCGGGGCGACGGGCTTGAAGCGCAGGCCGCGGGCGGCCTCGCCCGCGCGCTTGGCCTCGGTGTCGGACACGGGGGCGGCGCTGGCGTTCTGGCCGCCGCCCGCACCGAGGGTGACGGCGGTGCCGGCGGCGGTGGCGACCGTGACGACGGCGGCGGAGCGCAGCATGGAGCGGCGGGAGTAGGCGCGGGCTATGACGTCGCCGGCGTACTCGTTGTCGCTGGTGTTGGGCACCTCGTGGAAGCATGCGTCGCCGCAGCGGTAGCGGCAGGTGAGAGCGGAACGGCCGCTGCCATGCGGGTTGCCGATGAGCGGCAGGAGCTTGCGCACGAGGGTGTCCTCCGGTGAGAGTGCACGGCGCCGACGACGTGTCGGTACGAATTCAGCCGCGACGGTAGGCGGGTGTTGCGCCAATGCGGCGGCGGCGGGGTGAACGCTGGATGAACCCGGCACGGCGGAGGGGGAGTTCGGGGACGGGCTCCGGTTGGGTGGGAGGGCGGGCGCCACGAAAGGCGCCCCTGCCGAAGTTCCAGCCAAGGGGCCGATAACCTTACGTGTCCACTCTGGGCAGGGATCAACCGCGCAGCACGGACAAATGACGCACGCACTCATGCGAAAGGCCTGGCCCATGGGTATTCGGAGCTTGTTGCGCAAGGTGTTCGGACGGACTGCGGAGCCGGTCCCCGAGACGTCGGACGCCCCTTCGTCGGCGGCCGTTCCGAACCAGGCCGAACGGACCCCCCTGGACGCGGCCGCCGAACTGGTGGCGGCGTCCTTCGACAACCCGACGGTCCCGCCGCAGTCCGCGCCGCGCGACCGTGAGCCGGGGACGGTGCTCACCGCCGCCCCGGCCCCGGCGGCGGACCCCACGGTCCCGGAAGCCCGCCGCCCGCTGCCTCCGGCGGTTCCGGAGGGTACGGGAGCTCCCGCGACCCCGGAGTCCCCCGCCGCGGTCCCGGCCCAGCCGACCAGCGGAACCGGGGCCGAGGCCCCGGCGGCCGAGGCCGCAGCGCAGGTGCAGGAGGCCGAGCTCCGTCGCCGCTGCCCCCGCCGAAGAGGCCGCA
>NZ_GG657750.1:3825029-3847314 GCF_000158895.1 Streptomyces sp. C
GAGCCGGAGGCCCCCGCGGAGCCCGAGGCGCAGGCGGCCCCCGCCGCCGAAGAGCCGGCGCCGCAGGCGCAGGAGCCCGCCGCCGAGGCGGAGACCGACCCCGCACCCGCCGCGGAGCCCGAGGCCCAGGCCACCCCCGCAGCCGCCGAAGCGGAGCCGGAGGCCCCCGCGCGGCAGGACCCCGCCGCCCCGGAGCCGGAGGCCGCCGCGGAGCCGGCCGAAGCCACCGCCCCGGAACCGGAGGGCGAGCCCGTCGCCGCATCCGCCGAGGCGGAGCCGGAGGCCGAGCCCCTCGCCCGCGAGCCGGAGGCCGCCGCGGAGCCGGCCGTCGCCGCCGCCCCCGAGCCGGAGGCCGAGACGCCCGAGCCCGTGACCGCCGAAGCCTCGCCGCAGGCGGACCCGGCGGAGACGGCCGAGGGACCCGCCATCGCCGCGGCAGCGGTCCGGCGGCGGGCCGCCGGCGTCGCGGGGGCGTACAAGGCCGCCGGGCAGGTGCTGCGGGCCAAGGGGAAGGCCGGGGCCCGCGCGAAGGTGTACCTCGTCCTGGACCGCTCCGGTTCCATGCGCGGGTTCTACAAGGACGGCAGCGCCCAGCACCTCGCCGACCACGCCCTCGCCCTGGCCGCCCACCTGGACGAGGAGGCCACCGTCCACACGGTGTTCTTCTCCACCGAGCTCGACGGCACCGCCGACCTGACCCTCGACGCCCACGACGCGACCTGGGTCGAGGCCCGCCACGCCGAACTCGGCCGGATGGGCCGCACCAGCTACCACGTGGCCGTCGAGGCCGTCGTCGAGCGCTACCAGAAGGACGGCGGCGAGGGCCCGGCCCTGGTCGTCTTCCAGACGGACGGCGCCCCCGACAGCGTCCGCCCCGCCCGCCAGGCGATCGCCGACGCGGCGGCCTCCGCCCCCGGCGTCCACTGGCAGTTCGTCGCGTTCGGCGACCACGACGCCAAGGCCTTCGACTTCCTGCGCAAGCTGGACGCCGAGAACGCCGGCTTCTTCCACGCCGGCCCGGCCCCCGCGGAGCTGACCTCCGCCGCCCTCCTCAAGGGCATCCTCGACCGGTTCTGACCGCGCGCCGCAGCAACGCAACGACGAAGCAACGCAGCGCCGCAACGACGAAGGGCCCGGGATCCGCGAGGATCCCGGGCCCTTCGTCACGACCTGCTACCCCAGCGGCAGCGTCACCGCGCCGCGTCCGGGTGGACGGCCTCCGCGACCGGCTTCGCGTCGGCGGCCTTGGCGTCCGCCGCCTTCGTCTCGACCGGCTTGCGCAGGGCGATGTTCAGCTCGCGCAGGCGGGACTCCTCCAGCACCGTCGGCGCACCCATCATCAGGTCCTGGGCGTTGCCGTTCAGCGGGAAGGCGATGGTCTCGCGGATGTTCGGCTCGTCGGCCAGCAGCATCACGATGCGGTCCACGCCCGGGGCGATGCCACCGTGCGGCGGGGCGCCGAGGCGGAAGGCGCGCAGCATGCCGGCGAACTCGCGCTCGACGGTCTCGGCCTCGTAACCGGCGATCTCGAAGGCCTTCAGCATGACCTCGGGCTCGTGGTTGCGGATGGCGCCGGAGGACAGCTCGATGCCGTTGCAGACGATGTCGTACTGCCAGGCCAGGATGTCGAGCGGGTCCTTCTCCTCCAGGTCCTTCATGCCGCCCTGCGGCATCGAGAAGGGGTTGTGCGAGAAGTCGATCTTGCCGGTCTCCTCGTCCTTCTCGTACATCGGGAAGTCGACGATCCAGCAGAAGCGGAAGACGTTCTCCTCGAACTGGCCCGCGCGCTTGGCGGCCTCGACCCGGACCGGGCCCATGATCTTGGAGACCTCGTCGAACTCGCCCGCGCCGAAGAACACCGCGTGCCCGGCCGCCAGGCCCAGACGCTCGGTGAGGACCTTGACGTTCTCCTCGGTGAGGAACTTCGCGATCGGGCCGGTCAGCGAGCCGTCCTCGCCGACGCGGACCCACGCCAGGCCCTTGGCGCCCAGCGAGATCGCGTACTCGCCGAGGCCGTCGAAGAACTTGCGCGGCTGCGCGGCGGTGTCCGGGACGGCCAGCGCACGCACGTGCTTGCCGGCGAACGCCTTGAACTCCGAGCCCTCGAACACGTCGGTGATGTCGACGAGCTCCAGCTTGGCGCGCAGGTCGGGCTTGTCGTTGCCGTACTTCAGCATCGACTCGCGGAACGGGATCCGCGGGAACGGCGAGGTGACGGGGCGGCCGCCGCCGAACTCGGTGAAGAGCTCGGTCATCAGCTTCTCGATCGGCTGGAAGACGTCCTCCTGCTCGACGAAGGACATCTCCACGTCGAGCTGGTAGAACTCGCCCGGCGAGCGGTCCGCGCGGGCGTCCTCGTCGCGGAAGCAGGGCGCGATCTGGAAGTAGCGGTCGAAGCCCGAGATCATCAGCAGCTGCTTGAACTGCTGCGGGGCCTGCGGCAGGGCGTAGAACTTGCCCGGGTTCAGGCGGGACGGGACGACGAAGTCACGGGCGCCCTCGGGGGAGGTCGCGGTGAGGATCGGGGTCGCCATCTCGTTGAAGCCGAGGGCCACCATCTTCGAGCGGATCGAGGCGATGACCGCCGAGCGCAGCATGATGTTGCGGTGCATGCGCTCGCGGCGCAGGTCGAGGAAGCGGTACTCCAGGCGGCGCTCCTCGTTCACACCGTCGTCGGTGTTGATCGTGAAGGGCAGCGGGGCGGCCGCGCCGAGCACCTCGACCTCGGCGGCCTCGATCTCGATCTCGCCGGTGGGCAGGTCGGGGTTCACGTTCTCGGTGCCGCGGGAGACGACCTTGCCGTCCACGCGCACGACGGTCTCCTTGGACAGCTTGTCCAGGACGTCGGCGGCCGCGGTGCCGGGGCGGGCGACGAGCTGCGTGATGCCGTAGTGGTCGCGCAGATCGATGAAGAGGATGCCGCCCAGGTCTCGACGATTGTGCAGCCAGCCGCTCAGCCGGACGTCGGTGCCGACGTCAGAGGCACGGAGCTCGCCGCACGTGTGGGACCTGTACCGATGCATCAGTCATCCAGTTCTACGCGATACCAGGGTGGATTCAACCGTCCCAAGGTTACCGTCCGGGCGGGGCACCGCGCGGGCGCGCCCGAGCGGGCTCCCGAACAGGCACGCCGACGGGATCACCTGTAAAGATGACCGGGTGCGCACCGAGGACGTCCTGGCCGCCATCGCGACGGGCCTGTGGCGATGGGACAACGCCTCCGGGACGGTCACCCTCGACGGCGAGGCCGCCCGGCTGCTCGGCCTGCCCGCCGAGCCCGTCGTCCTGCCCGAGGTCGCGGTGCGCTCGCGCTTCCACCCGGTCGACTGGAACGAGATCAACGGCATCGTCAACCTCGCCGTCGCCGAGGGCACCCTCGCCGAGGCCCGACTGCGGATCATGGACGAGGACGGGCGCGTGCTGCGCACCGTGCGCAGCCGTTCCAAACCCGTGGAGAACCGGACGGCCGAGGGCCGCGTCGACTACGAGCTGATCGGCACCATCCAGGAGATCGCCGAGCCGCAGCCCGGCACCACCGCCGTCCACACCCCGATCACCGGTGACTGGCGGCGCTCCCGCGAGGCCTTCCTGCTCGACGCCGGCCGGGCGCTCGCCGAGGCCCGGTCCACGGCCGAGGTGCTGCGGGTGGCGGCCTCGCTGTCCATGCCGGGCTTCAGCCCCGACGGGCTGGCCGTCTTCGGGGTGGCGGGCGAGAAGCTGTCGGTCATCGGCCACCACGGGCACGCCCCCGGCGACGAGGCGCCCTTCACGGACATGGTCCTGGACACCGCCTACCCGGCCGCGGAGGTCGTCCGCACCGGCCGGGCCATCTACCTGCCCACCCCCGAGGAGTACGAGCGGCGCTTCCCCGTCACCTGGCCGCTCGCCGAGCCCTTCGGCCGGGTCTCCTGGGCCTTCCTGCCGCTGATCGTGGCCGGGCGGACCATGGGGGCCTGGATGGCCGCCTTCAAGCAGCCGGTGACCTTCTCGCCCGACGAGCGGTCCGTGCTGACGACGGTCGCCCGGATGCTCGCCCAGGCCCTCCAGCGGGCCGGCGTCGCCGAGTCCGAGCGCGAGCTGACCACCGGGCTCCAGCGGTCGATGATGCCGCAGCTCGGGCCCGAGATCCCCGGCATGACCATCGCCGCGCGCTACGTCCCCACCGGCGGCGGCCTCCAGGTCGGCGGCGACTGGTACGACATGATCCCGCTGCCGTCGGGGCGGTTCGCCCTGGTCATCGGCGACGTCCAGGGGCACGACGTACGGGCCGCCGGCCTGATGGGCCAGCTGCGGATCGCGGTACGGGCGTACGCGTCCGAGGGCCACCGGCCCGACGCGGTGCTCTCCCGGGCCTCCCGCTTCCTCGCCGGGCTCTGCTCCTCCCAGGAGGAGGAGGCCGGGGCGGAGGCCGGGGAACGCGGCCCCGGCGGCGAGTCCGACTACCTCAGCCCCCGCTTCGCGACCTGCCTGTACGTGGAGTGCGACCCGGAGACCGGCACGCTGGAGGTGGCCCGCGCCGGCCATCCCGACCCGGTGATCCGGATGACGGACGGCACCGTCCTGATGCGGCCGACCGCCGGCGGCCTCCCGCTCGGCATCGTCCCCGACACCGACTACCCGACGACCCGGTTCACCCTGGAGCCCGGCGAGACGATGATGCTGTGCACCGACGGGCTCATCGAGACCGGCGGGCACGACCTCGACACCGGCTGGGCCCGGCTGCGGGCCATCCTGGAGGCCGACGCCGAGACGTACGGGCCCGGCACGGACCTCACCGCCGGACACCTGGAGCACCTCGCCGACCTGCTGGTCCAGGCCGTGCACGGGCCCTCCTCCCACCACACCACCGGCCCGCTCGCCGACCGCCGCGAGGACGACATAGCCGTGGTGCTGCTCTGCCGCGAGGGCGCCGGCTGCGGCTGCGGGACCGGCCGGACGCACCCGGCCCGGCCCGCCCGGCGCACGGTGCTGACCGTCGCCCAGGCCGAACCCGAGCGGATCGCGGGCGCCCGCCGCCAGATCCGGGAGCTGCTGCACGACTGGGCGGACCCGGACCAGGTGGACTCGGCGGTGCTGATGGTCTCCGAGATGGTGACCAACGTGCTGGTGCACACCGACGGGGACGCGCTGCTGGTCGCGGAGGCAGCCGGCGAGCTGGGCACCCGCCGGCTGCGCGTGGAGGTCGCCGACGGCAGCGACGAGCTGCCGCACAAGCGGCACCCCGGCGAGATGGCCTCCAGCGGCCGCGGCGTGCTGCTGATGGAGATGCTCGCCGACACCTGGGGCGTGGACCCCAGGGGCGCGGGCAAGTCGATCTGGTTCGAGCTGTACGAACGCTCCAAGCCCGCGGACGAGACCGGGTAGCCACCCTCCCGGAATCCGAGCCGAACGCGCTACCGCGCGCCCGGCCCGGAAGGGGCGGCGCCCCTCCGGGTCACGAAGGCCGGGGCGGGTCAGTCCTCGTCGGCCTCGCCGGCGCCCCGGTGGCCCAGACCCGTCCGGGCGGTGGTGGGGATCCGGCCCAGCCGGCCCGCCTGGAAGTCGTCGAAGGCCTGCTGGAGTTCGTGCCGGGTGTTCATGACGAACGGCCCGTAGTGCGCCATCGGCTCGCGGATGGGGCGGCCGCCGAGCAGGACGATCTCCAGGTCCGGGGTGTGGGAGTCCTGGGACTCGTCCGCGCGGACCGTGAGGGAGCCGCCCTCGCCGAAGACGACCGTCTGCCCGGTGTGGACCGGCCTGCGGTCGGTGCCCACGGTGCCCCGCCCGGCCATGACGTACGCGAGGGCGTTGAAGTCCTCGCGCCACGGCAGGGTGAGCTGCGCGCCCGGGGTGACGGTCGCGTGGATCATCGTGATCGGGGTGTGGGTGATGCCCGGGCCCTCGTGCCCGTCCAGCTCACCGGCGATGACGCGGAGCAGCGCGCCGCCGTCGGGGGTGGTGAGCAGCTTGACCTTGCCGCCGCCGATGTCCTGGTAGCGCGGGGGCATCATCTTGTCCGAGGCCGGGAGGTTCACCCACAGCTGGAGGCCGTGGAAGAGCCCGCCGCTGACGACGAGGTGCTCCGGCGGGGCCTCGATGTGCAGGAGGCCCGAGCCGGCGGTCATCCACTGGGTGTCGCCGTCGTTGATGACTCCGCCGCCGCCGTTGCTGTCCTGGTGGACGAAGGTCCCGTCGAGCAGGTACGTGACGGTCTCGAAGCCGCGGTGCGGATGCCAGGGCGTCCCTTTCGGCTCGCCCGGCGCGTACTCCACCTCGCCCATCTGGTCCATCATGATGAACGGGTCGAGGTGCTGGTAGTCGATCCCGGCGAAGGCGCGGCGCACCGGGAAGCCCTCGCCCTCGAACCCCCCGGGAGCCGTGGTCACGGCGAGCACCTTGCGGGCGGCGGCCGTCTGGGGCTCGGCCACGCGCGGAAGGGTCAACGGGTTCTCAACAGTCACTGCGGGCATGGTCAGGACCTCCTTCTGCGTCGAGTTTAGTTGAAACTCGAACTTTCTGCCACACCGCACGGAACAGCTCACCCGTCCGGAGCATTCCCGGTCGGGCGCGAGCCGTCCCGGGGAGCCGCGGGCGGGCTTTTTCGGCCGCTTTCCGCCGGGAACCGGGTTTTTTGCCCGTACCTGACAACCAGAGGGCCGGCGGGCGCGGTCTACCGGGGCATGGAGAACAGCACCCCCCGGCCCGCCCCCGACACCGACACCGACACCGACACCGAAGCCGGCATCGACACCGAGCCCGCCCCCGAGCCGTCGTGGAGCGCGCCCGCGTGGCTGCGCGTGCCCGCGTCGGCCCTCGCGATGACGGCGGTGATGGGCCTCGCCGGGTACGCCGTGTACCGGTGGGCGGCCACCGGACTGCCGATGGAGCCCCTGCCCGGGTCGCCCTGGCCCTACCTCGGCGCGTGGGCGGTGCTGACGTTCCTCGCCGGCCTGCTGCTCCAGTGGGCGACGTCCGGGATCGACTACGACGGGCGCTGGGCCCTCATCGGCATCCCGTTCTTCGCCGGGATCCGGCTCTCCCTGGCCTACCGCCCCGACCCCGCGCTGCTGTACGCGTACGGGCTCGCGGCCCTGGCGGCGGCGGCCGTGGGCGTCGCCCTGTGGCGCCGGAGCCGGGCCGTCGTCGGCGGCGGCCGGAGGTAGGGCGGGCGGAGGTACGGCGGGCGGAGGCAGGGCGGGCGGGGGACCTCCCCCGTGGGCCCCCCGCCGCTCCCGATGGTGCGGGAGGGCGGGCCGCTGCGGCGATCCTTTCGGCGGTGGCCGAAAGCTCCGGCGGGCCCGGACCGCTTCTCAGCCGCCGCTGCGCAGGAGTTCCACGCCCAGGCCCGTCACCGAGTGGAGCACCGCCTTCCCGTCCCGCACGGTGGTGATCAGCCCCGCCGCGCGCAGGGTGCGGGTGTGCTCCGAGACCGACGGGAGGCTGACGTCCAGGTCCCGGGCCAGCTCGCTCGTGGTCCGCTGCTGGACCAGCAGCCGGAGCACCGCCGCCCGGGTCCGCCCCAGCAGCGCGTCCAGCGCGGCCCCCGCCGGGCCCCCGGACGGGCCCGTCTCCACCAGCGGCAGCGGCGTCAGCGCCGGGTACATGAGCAGGGGCCGCCCGCCGGGCCCGTCGGGGCCCTCCGCGAGCAGCGGCCGGCCCGTCCAGAACGGCGACGGCATCAGCAGCAGCCCGCGCCCGCCGAGCCGCACCTCGTACCCGGGCGGCCCGTCGACCTCCAGGACGGTGCCCGACCAGCGGGCCGCCGGGTGGATGCCGGCCAGGCACGCCTTGATGCCGTGGGCGGCCAGGAGCCGGGTGCGCCAGGCCACGTCCGCCCGGAAGGACTGCCGGATGTGCGGCCAGTACGGGGCGATGACCACCTCGTAGGCGGAGCCGATCGCCCCGCCCAACTGGTCCCAGGCCCCGCGGTCCTGGTCCCACAGGGCGCGCAGCCAGGAGGGCCGGCCGTCGGGGGCGCGGGCGGCGGCGGTGGCCAGCTGTTCGCCGGTGAGCAGCGCGCCCGCCTCGCGGACGGCCGCCAGGCCTTCCTCCAGGGTGGCCGCGTACGGCTCGATGAACTGCGGGTTCTGGCCGTCCGGGCGCAGCAGTTCGAGCAGCGGGCCGCGGGCCCGGCCGGGCAGGTCGCGGCAGACGCGGCGGCGCCAGGGGCCGAAGACGGCCGGCTCGTCGGTGCGCTGCCAGGCGACCAGGGCCATGGCGAGTTCGAGCAGCGGCAGCGGTTCGGCGGCGAAGGTGACGTTGAACAGGTCCTCGGCCGTGAAGTGCACCCTCAGCAAGGTCCAACCACCCCCGGCGCCGGCGCCACTACGACAGGTCGGCCGTCTGCACGGCTACGGCGTCTAGCCGTACATGCGGCGCATCGCGAAGTCGACCATCTGCTCGACGGCCTTCGCGTCGAACACCATCCGGTGGTCGCCCTCCATGTCGAGGACGAAGCCGTACCCGGTGGGCAGCAGGTCGATCACCTCGGCGCCGGTGATGACGAAGTACTTGGACTCCTTGCCGGCGTACCGGCGGAGCTCCTTGAGCGTGGTGAACATCGGGATGACCGGCTGCTGCGTGTTGTGCAGGGCCAGGAACCCCGGGGTGTCGCCGCGCGGGCAGTAGACCTTCGACGTCGCGAAGATCTGCTGGAAGTCCTCGGCGGACAGCGACCCGGTGGTGAAGGCCCGTACCGCGTCGGCGAGCGACGGCGGAGAGGGCTCGGGGTAGAGCGGCTGCTCGCCGTACCCGCCGGCCATCTGCTGCGGGGCGGCGTACTGCTGCTGCCCCGCGCTCACGTTCTGGTCGTAGCCGTACATGGACCGAAGCCTACCGAGCGGGCCCCCTCCCCAGGCACCCTCGGGGGATTCCCGCTTGATGCTGGTCACAGTGGTCAACTAAGGGTTGATTCTTATTACTGGTGGGTAGCATCATGACGTTACCGATTGGTATGTACGAGGAACCTGTCTCCCCGAGCCTTAACGGAGCCGTCGCCATGGGGCACTACAAGTCGAATCTCCGCGACATCGAGTTCAACCTCTTCGAGGTGCTCGGCCGCGACAAGCTGTACGGCACCGGCCCGTTCGGCGAGATGGACACCGAGACCGCCAAGAGCATCCTGTCCGAGATCGCCCGCCTCGCGGAGAACGAGCTCGCGGAGTCCTTCGCGGACGCCGACCGCAACCCGCCGGTCTTCGACCCGGCCACCAACACCGCCCCGGTCCCGGCCTCCTTCAAGAAGTCCTACGAGGCCTTCATGGACTCGGAGTACTGGCGCCTGGGCCTGCCCGAGGAGATCGGCGGCACCACCTCGCCCCGCTCCCTCATCTGGGCCTACGCGGAGCTGCTCCTCGGCTCCAACCCGGCCATCTGGATGTACTCCTCCGGCCCGGCCTTCGCGGGTGTCCTCCACGAGGAGGGCAACGAGGCCCAGAAGCGCATCGCGCAGATCGCCGTCGAGAAGCGCTGGGGCTCCACCATGGTGCTCACCGAGCCGGACGCCGGCTCGGACGTGGGCGCCGGCCGCACCAAGGCGGTCCAGCAGGAGGACGGCTCCTGGCACATCGAGGGCGTGAAGCGCTTCATCACCTCCGGTGAGCACGACATGGAGGAGAACATCCTCCACTACGTCCTCGCCCGCCCCGAGGGCCACGGCCCGGGCACCAAGGGCCTGTCCCTCTTCCTCGTCCCGAAGTTCCACTTCGACTGGGAGACCGGCGAGCTGGGCGAGCGCAACGGCGTCTACGCCACCAACGTCGAGCACAAGATGGGCCTCAAGGCCTCCAACACGTGCGAGATGACCTTCGGCGACCAGCACCCCGCCAAGGGCTGGCTGATCGGCGACAAGCACGACGGCATCCGCCAGATGTTCATGATCATCGAGTTCGCCCGCATGATGGTCGGCACGAAGGCCATCGCGACGCTCTCGACGGGCTACCTGAACGCCCTGGAGTACGCCAAGGAGCGCGTGCAGGGCCCCGACCTCGCGAACTTCATGGACAAGACCGCGCCCAAGGTCACCATCACGCACCACCCCGACGTGCGCCGCTCGCTGATGACGCAGAAGGCCTACGCCGAGGGCATGCGCGCCCTGGTGCTCTACACGGCCTCCGTCCAGGACGAGATCGCCGTCAAGCAGGCCGCCGGCGAGGACGCCTCCGCCGAGATCGGCCTGAACGACCTGCTCCTGCCGATCGTCAAGGGCTACGGCTCGGAGAAGTCCTACGAGCAGCTCGCCCAGTCCCTGCAGACCTTCGGCGGCTCCGGCTACCTGCAGGAGTACCCGATCGAGCAGTACATCCGCGACGCCAAGATCGACACCCTCTACGAGGGCACCACGGCCATCCAGGGCCAGGACTTCTTCTTCCGGAAGATCGTCCGCGACCAGGGCGCCTCCCTGAACATCCTCTCCGAGACGATCAAGAAGTTCCTCGCCGAGGGCCCCGGCGGCGAGGACCTCGCCCCCGCCCGCGACGCCCTCGCCAAGGCCGCCGTGGACCTGGAGGCCATCGTCGGCCAGATGATCGTCGACCTCACCGCCACCGGCGAGGACGTCAAGAACATCTACAAGGTCGGCCAGAACACCACCCGCCTGCTGATGGCCTCCGGTGACGTCGTCGTCGGATACCTGCTGCTCAAGGGCGCCGCCGTGGCCGCCGCGAAGCTGGAGGGCGCCTCCGCCAAGGACGCCGCCTTCTACACCGGCAAGATCGCCGCCGCGAAGTTCTTCGCCGGCCAGGTCCTGCCGGGCGTCTCGGTCCAGCGCGCGCTGGCCGAGGCCGTCGACAACTCCCTGATGGACCTCGACGAGGCCGCCTTCTAAGGCACGCCCGCCTCGCCGACCGAGACGTACGCGGTGTACGTACGCACAGTGGCCGGACCCTCCCTGTCGGGGGTCCGGCCACTGCCGTCGGGCCGTTTCGGCCCTTGTCGGTGGTTCGTGGCACGCTCGTAGACATGAGTCCACAGGAGCAGCACGGCAGCAGGGGGTATTCCGTCCCCACGGGGCGCCCGTACGCCCTCAAGGAGCTCCAGGCCAACGTGGGCGCGCTCGGCGACCGGATCAAGGACCTCTACGACGGCGCCCACCCCGCCGAGTACGACCCGGTGGCCGACGCCCTGTACGTGGCCTTCCAGACCGCGGCGGGCCTGGCCCCCGCCAAGAGCTACACCGGCTGCCCCGAGCACCCCAACGGCGCCCTCGACCCCGAGGCACCCGAGGGCTGGGGCCGCTGCCTCATCTGCAACGACCGCCGCCGCCTCGGCCGGCGCCTGCAGGGCGGCCGGGCCGCGGGCCCCGCCCCCGCGGGCGAGCAGCGACGGCTCGGGTACCCCGTGCCCGAACCCCCGTACACCCTCGACGTCCTGCGCCACTACCTGCGCGTGATCGACGAGCAGCGCTTCCACCTCACGCTCGGCTCCGCCGACCAGGACTTCGTACGCATCGCGGACGACCTCCACCGGGCCTTCATCGTGGCCCGGGAGCTGTCGCGGCCGCGCAACGCGTCGGGATGCTCCGAGCACCCCGGCGCGCCGATCGACCCCGATGCCCCGCCGGGTGAGGCCTGTATCTTCTGCGCCGGACGCAAAAGACGCGCGCAGCGCCCGCCGCAGACCCCCGAGATGCTCCCCCGCATCCGCCGGGGCGAGCGCAGACAACTGCAGCGCAGATTCGAGCGTCCGCCGGGCTGAGAACGACGGGACCGCGGGGCAAACCCCCCGCGGTCCTCGACCTTTCGGCTATCCCGCCGCAGTCCGGCCAAGGCGAACACGACCGTCGTTAAGGTGAACCACATGAGCTCTCCCGCCCGCTTCGACCGCGGCCACACCGACGATCTGATGACCTACCTGACGGCCAGTCCGTCGCCGTACCACGCAGTGGCGAACGCGGCGGAGCGGCTGGAGAAGGCGGGCTTCAGGCAGCTGTCGGAATCGGACGCCTGGGACTCGGGCACGGGAGGCAGGTTCGTCCTGCGCGGCGGCGCGCTCATCGCCTGGTACGTGCCCGAGGGCGCGGCGGCGCACACCCCCTTCCGGATCATCGGCGCCCACACCGACTCCCCCAACCTGCGGGTCAAGCCCGTACCGGACACCGGCTCGCAGGGCTGGCGCCAGGTCGCCGTGGAGATCTACGGCGGGACCCTGCTCAACACCTGGCTCGACCGCGACCTCGGCCTCGCCGGGCGGCTGACCCTGCGCGACGGCACCGAGCGCCTGGTGAACGTGGACCGCGCCCTGCTGCGCGTCCCGCAGCTCGCCGTGCACCTGGACCGCTCCGTCAACACGGACGGCCTCAAGCTCGACAAGCAGCGGCACATGCAGCCGATCTGGGGCCTGGGCGAGGCCCGCGAGGGCGACCTGATCGCCTTCCTGGAGGAGGAAGAGGACCTGCCGCAGGGCTCGGTGGCCGGCTGGGACCTGATGGTCCACTCGATCGAGCCGCCCGCCTACCTGGGCCGCGACCGCGAGCTGCTGGCCGGCCCGCGCATGGACAACCTGCTGTCGGTGCACGCCGGCGTCGCCGCCCTCGCCGCGGTGTCCGCCTCCGAGGGCCTGGACCACATCCCGGTGCTGGCTGCCTTCGACCACGAGGAGAACGGCTCCCAGTCGGACACCGGCGCCGACGGCCCCCTGCTGGGCAACGTGCTGGAACGTTCAGTCTTCTCGCGCGGCGGCACGTACGAGGACAAGGCCCGCGCCTTCGCCGCCACCGTCTGCCTCTCCTCGGACACCGGGCACGCGGTCCACCCCAACTACGCGGAGCGGCACGACCCTTCGCACCACCCGCGCGTCAACGGCGGCCCCATCCTGAAGGTCAACGTCAACCAGCGCTACGCCACCGACGGCAGCGGCCGCGCAGTGTTCGCCGCGGCCTGCGAGCGGGCCGGAGTGCCGTGGCAGACCTTCGTCTCCAACAACTCCATGCCGTGCGGCACGACGATCGGCCCGATCACCGCCGCCCGCCACGGGATCCAGACCGTCGACATCGGCGTGGCGATCCTGTCGATGCACTCCGCCCGCGAACTGTGCGGCTCCGACGACCCGTTCCTCCTCGCGAACGCCCTGCTGGCGTTCCTGGAGGGCTGAGCAGCAGCGCCCGGCCCTCCGGGAACACCCGCGACGGCCGTCAGGCGTCCATGCCCGCCAGCACCAGCGGCAGGCGGGCGGCGCCGGCGGCCGTGACGACGACCGGGACGCCCCAGTCCTGCTGGTGGACGTGGCAGGCCGGGTACTCGTTGGCCGGGTCGTCGTCGCAGGACGCGGCCATCGCCGAGACGTGCAGCACCCCTTCGGTGACGGCCGGGTCCAGCACCAGGTCCCGGAACAGGTCCGTGCCGGCCCCCTCGCCCTCCGCCAGCAGCTCCGGCGGGGTCGAGGAGACCAGCAGCCGGGTGGACGGCCCGTAGCGGGTGTCCAGCTTCTGGCCGGCCGGGGCCTGGAAGACCACGTCCAGGCGGAGCGTGCCGGGAGCCACCTCCGTGGCCGCACGCTGGGTGCGGTGGGCGACCGCGTCCACGCGTACGGCCTCCTCCGGGAGCCGCAGCCGGGTCAGCCGGTGCCGGGCGGACTCCACCACCACGATGTCCTCGCCGGCCAGCACGGCGGCGCTGGGCTCGCGCAGGTCGGTGGCGAGGGTGGAGACCTGGCCGGTGGCCGGGTCGTAGCGCCGCAGGGCGTGGTTGTACGTGTCGCAGACCGCGACCGAGCCGTCCGGCAGCGCGGTGACCCCGAGCGGGTGCTGGAGCAGCGCCTGGGTGGCGTCGCCGTCGCGGTGCCCGAAGTCGAACAGGCCGGTCCCGACGGCGGAGCGGATCACGTAACCGTCCTCGCCGGGCTCCACCCACCGCAGGGCGCTGGTCTCGGAGTCGGCGATCCACAGCCGGTCCCCGGCGGCCGCGAGCCCGGACGGCTGCGCGAACCAGGCCTCGGCGGCCGGCCCGTCGACGAGCCCCTCGTTCGTCGTCCCGGCGGCGACGCCGACGGTCCCCGACTCCGGGTCCCAGGTCCACAGCTGGTGCACGCCGGCCATGGCGATCCACACCCGGCCCTGCCACCAGGCGACGTCCCACGGCGAGGACAGGTCCACCTCCAGCGCCGGCCCGGAGGTCGGGGACCCCTGCCACCACTGCCGCCCGGTCCCGGCGACGGTCTCGACGGCGCCCGTCTCCGGGTCGAGGACCCGCAGCGCGTGGTTGACGGTGTCGGCGACCACGACCCGCCCGTCGGGCAGCAGCGCCAGCCCCTGCGGCTCGCTGAAGGCGTCCGGCCCGAAGCCGCGCTCCCCGCTGCCGATCCGGCGTACGACGGTCTCCCCGTCGGCCTCCAGCTCCACCAGCTGGTGCCGCGTGGAATCGCTCACCAGCAGGTTCCCGGAGGGCAGCACGAGCGCCTTCCCGGGGAAGCGCAGGTCGGTGGCGACGGGCTCGGGCGCCACGTAGGGCCCGTCGCCGCGCCGCAGGGTCCCCTTGGCCTCGTGCTCGGCCTCCAGCTCCTCGACGAGCCGCGCGATGGCGTGCGCGTGCCCCTCGCCGGCGTGCTGCGCGACGACGTACCCCTCGGGGTCGATCACCACGAGCGTGGGCCACGCCCGCACGGCGTACTGCTTCCACGTCGCGAGCTCGGGGTCGTCGAGCACGGGGTGGTGCACCTCGTACCGCTCGACCGCGTCGACGACGGCGGCGTGCTCGGCCTCGTGGACGAACTTCGGCGAGTGCACGCCGATGATCACCACGGTGTCCCGGTGCTTCTCCTCCAGCTCCCGCAGCTCGTCGAGGACGTGCAGGCAGTTGATGCAGCAGAAGGTCCAGAAATCGAGGATCACCACGCGACCGCGCAGGTCGGCGAGGGTGAGTTCCTTCCCGCCGGTGTTCAGCCAGCCGCCCTTGCCGATCAGCTCGGGGGCACGGACACGGGCACGGCGGCGGGGCTCGGGCGCGGGGGTGGGCGCCGGGGCAGCATCGTTCATCCTTCAAGCTTGCCATCCCGCCCTCCCGGCCCCACGAGCCTCCCCGGACGGGTGATCGATCCCAGTACCGGAGGACTACGGGCGGGGCGGCGTGGGAGCGTGGAGGCGTGACGGAAGGAGCTGCCTGATGGCCACCGCCGCCGAGCCCGGCGACTACACCCAGGGTGTGGATCCCGAACTGGCTCTGAAGTACGCCATTCAGCACATGCAGGGTGACCGGGTGGAGATCGTCGAGGGGGTCATCCAGGGGGGAAGCGGCGAGGTCATGACGCCGACATGGGACCACGAGAGGGCCGCCGAGCAGATCCGGTACCAGATCCTCTCCCGGGTCCGGGAGCTGGGCTGCATCACCGGCTCGGGGAACCTGGACCTACCCCGCTCACCGAACTGGTACGTACCGGATCTCGCCGTGGTCCCGGAGGAGCTCGCCAGCGGCGCGGACGCACTGGTGCCCGACCAGACCCTGCTGATCGTCGAGGTCACCTCCGAGTCCAACGCCGAGACGGACCGCGTCGTCAAGCGGAAGCGCTACGCCGAGTACGGCGCCCCCCTCTACCTGCTGGTCGATCGCCTCGACAAGACGGTCACCCTCTTCTCCGGGCCCGGACGGCTCGGCTACACGGAGGTCGACGGACCTCACGCCTTCGGCACGCCGGTGCGGCTCCCCGAGCCGTTCGGGATCGAGCTCGACACCAGCGGGCTCTAGGAGCCGGCGGTGAACGCCCGCAGCGAGTCGGTCAGGGCCGCCACGAAGGCTTCGCGGGCCGGTTCCGGGAGGAGGTCCAGGGAGAGGTACGGGTTGAGGTCCTCCAGTTCGACCAGCAGGAGCTCGCCCGAGGGGGCGCGGCAGGCGTCCACGCGCTGGATGCCGTGGTCGAGGGTGTTCCAGGTGATGAAGCGGCGGGCGAAGGCCAGGTCCTCAGCGGTCGGCTCGTACGGGGTGAGCTCCCAGCGGCGGGCGGGGTCCGGGGCGTACAGGGCGTACTGGAAGGCGTCGTCGACGAAGTAGAAGGACACCTCGTACGCGAAGTCGATCCGCGGCTGGATCAGGATCTCGCCCGCCGGGCCGGACGGGTCGGGGGTGAAGGAGAGGCCGATGGAGTCGGCGCCCTGCTTGGGCTTGACCGCGTACGTGGCGGTGGGCGGCAGCAGGTGCAGGTCGGCCGGGTCGTCCACGGTCGGGATCACCGGGTACCCGGCGGCCGTGAGGTCGAGGAGGTACTGCTTGCCGGCCATGTCGGCGCGGCCGGTGAGCGGGTTGTAGACGGGGGTCCCGGCGGCGAGGGCGGCGGCGCGGAACTCGTCGTAGGCCTCCTGGTAGCCCAGGACCGGGCCGCTGTTGCGGACGACGACGGCGTCGAAGCCCGCCATGAGGGCCCGCGCGTCCAGCGGGTGGCACAGGGCCAGGTCGAAGTGCTCGCGCAGGCGGGCGGTGAGGAATATGTCCTCGTCGCAGTAGCGGCGGCCGCGCGCGGGGTAGGCGAGGTCGGTCACGTAGAGGAGGCGGGTGCGGGGCTTCGTGGGCATGGGGCCAAGCTATCCCGGGCAACGATCACCGCATGAAATACCTCGTTCGGGACAAACTGCTGGCCATCGGGGACGACTACTGGATCGAGGACGAGGACGGCCGGCACGCCTTCCTCGTCGACGGGAAGGCGCTCCGCTTCCGCGACACCCTGGAACTGGAGGACCCCGAGGGACGGGTCCTGCTGACGCTGCGGGAGAAGCTCTTCACCCTGCGGGACGCGATGACCCTGGAGCGGGACGGGGTCCGGCTCGCGGTGGTCCGGCGCAAGCGGCTCTCGCTGCTGCGCAACCACTTCCGCGTGACCATGGCCGAGGGCACCGAACTCGACGTCAGCGGGCGGATCCTGGACCGCGAGTTCAAGGTCGAGTACGAGGGCGAGCTGCTCGCGCTGGTCTCCCGGCAGTGGTACCGGATCCGCGAGACGTACGCCGTCGACGTGGTCCGGGAGGACGCGGACGCGGCGCTGCTGGTGGCGCTCGCCGTCTGCGTGATCAGAATGGCCGAAAAGGAGCGGGAGGACAGGGAGGACGGGAAGGGCGGGGAGGACGGGGGCTCCGGCGGGTGAGGACGGAGCCCCCGGACGGCTACGGGCGGCCCAGGGTGCGGTCCTTGAGGGCCGGGAACTGGTCACGGGTCTCGGCGACCTTCGCCGGGTCCAGGTCCACCGTCAGGACGGCCTCGCCCGGGCCGGCCTCCGCGAGGACCTCGCCCCACGGGTCCACCACCAGGCTGTGCCCGGCCTGTTCGACGCCCGCGTGCGTACCGGCCGTCGCGCAGGCCAGTACGTACGACTGGTCCTCCACCGCCCGCGCCCGGTTCAGCAGCGTCCAGTGCTCGCGCCGCCGGGCCGGCCAGCCCGCGGAGACGACCATCGTGGTGGCGCCGGCGTCGACGAGCCCGCGGAACAGCTCGGGGAAGCGCAGGTCGTAACAGGTGGCGAGGCCGAGGGTCTGCTCGGGCAGGACGACGGTGGTCAGGGAGTCGCCGGCGGACATCAGCACCGCCTCGCCCTGGTCGAAGCCGAAGCGGTGGATCTTGCGGTAGGTCGCGGCGAGCTCCCCGGAGGGGGAGAGCACGAGGGCGGTGTTGTAGAGCGAGCCGTCGCCGGCGCGCTCGACGACCGAGCCCGCGTGCAGCCAGACCCCGGCGTCGGAGGCCGCCTTGGACATGACCTCGAAGGTCGGGCCGTCCAGCGGTTCGGCCTCCGTCTCGAACTGCTCGTAGGCGAAGGCGCCCACCGTCCACAGTTCGGGCAGTACGACGAGATCGGAGCCGCTCTGCTCCCTGACGAGTTCGGCGGCCCGCTGCCGCCGGGAAGCCACCGACTCCCCGTCGTTCACGGCGATTTGGATCAGAGAGGCGCGCACGCTACCACCGTCCTGGCATGTCAGCCGGTCAACTCAAGGCCTACGATCGTCACACGAAAGCGCTGTCGGGGTGCTCATCGGCAGCGTAGTTTTGGGAATAGTCCACAACGCGCCACTGAACTGCCAGCGAGGGGTCCCGTTGACCGTCCATCCCACCCTTGAGCCGTATGCCGACGCGTGGACCCACTCCATCGAGGCCATAACCGAGCTGGTCCTCCCCCTCCCGGAGGGCCAGTGGAACCTGCCGACCCCCTGCCCCGGCTGGTCGGTGCGCGACATCGTCTCCCACCTCATCGGCCTGGAGCTGGAACAGCTCGGCGACCCGCGGCCGATCCACACCCTCCCGCGCGACCTGCGGCACGTGGTGGACGAGTTCACCCGCTACATGGAGGTGCCGGTTGACGTCCGCCGCCACCACACCGCCCCGGAGATGACCGCGGAGCTGGAGTACACGGTCATCCGCCGGCAGCGCCAACTGCGCAACGAGAAGCGGGATCCGGCCACCACGATGGTGCGCGGACCGCAGGGCAACCAGATCACCCTGGAGTTCTCGCTGCGGCTGCGCGCCTTCGACACCTGGATCCACGAGCAGGACCTGCGGGCGGCCCTGGGCGTCCCGGGGAACTGGGACTCGCCGGGAGCGTTCGTGGCGCGGGACATCCTCCTCGCCGGACTGCCGAAGGTGGTCGCGAAGGGCGCGGGCGCCCCGCCGAACACGACCGTGGTCATCGACGTGCACGGGCCGGTGGAGTTCCTGCGCACGGTACGGGTGGACGCGGCGGGCCGGGCCACCCTCGACAAGACCCCCTCGCTGGGCCCGGACGTGTCGCTGGCCATGGACTGGGAGACGTACGTACGGCTCGCCGCGGGCCGGGTCCGGCCGCGCACGGTCGCCGACCGGGTCAAGGTGGAGGGCGACACCGAGCTGGCCGCCGCCATTCTCGGCGCGTTCGCCGTCACCCCGTAGCCGACCCCGCGGAACCGGCGCGCGGGATCAGCGGGGCGCGGGGCGCGCGGCCTGCCGGGGGCTCCCCCCGGCGGCCGCGGTGACGGTGAGGGTCTCGCGTTCGCGGGCCAGGGCGCGGGGTGCCAGCCGCAGGACCTGGGTCAGGCCCAGCAGCTCCACCACGAACACCGACGAGAAGGCGGTCCGGTAGTCGTCCCCGGTGGCGTCCAGCAGGACGCCGACCGCCAGCAGGGTGGTCATGGAGGCGAGGAAGCCGCCCATGTTGGTGATGCCGGACGCGGTGCCCTGCCGTTCGGCCGGGTTCGCGGGCCGGGCGAAGTCGAAGCCGATCATCGAGGCCGGCCCGCAGGTGCCGAGCACCACGCACAGCGTGACCAGCAGCCACATCGGCGCCCGTTCCCCGGGGTACACGAGGACGGAGGCCCACAGCAGCGCGGTGACGCCGACCGTGCCCAGCGCCAGCGGGAGCCGGGCGCCCGGGCGGCGGCCGATGAGCTGCCCGTAGACCAGGCCGAAGCCCATGTTCGCGGCGACCACCAGGGTGAGCAGCCCGCCCGCGGTGGTCCGCGACAGCCCCTGCGCCTCGACCAGGAACGGCATGCCCCACAGCAGCAGGAAGACCATCGCGGGGAACTGGGTGGTGAAGTGCACCCACAGGCCGAGCCGGGTGCCGGGCTCGCGCCAGGAGTCCCGGATCTGACGGCGTACGAAGCCCCCGGCGCCCCGGGCCACGGGCGGCGGCTCGTGCCCCTCGGGGTGGTCGCGCAGGAACAGCACGAGCGGGACGAGGACGATCAGCCCCGCGACCGCGCTGCCCGCGAAGGCCGGCACCCAGCCGAGGCCGTGCAGGACGGGCGCCAGCACCAGGGTGGAGACCAGGTTGCCCGCCATCCCCACGAGCCCGGCCAGCTGCGCCATCAGCGGTCCGCGCCGGGCGGGGAACCAGCGGGTGCCGAGCCGGAGCACGGATATGAAGGTCATCGCGTCACCGCAGCCCAGCAGGGCGCGGGCGGCCAGCGCCATGCCGTACGAGGGGGAGAGGGCGAAGCCGACCTGCCCGGCGGTGAAGAGGACGGCGCCCAGCGTGAGCACCTTCTTGGTGCCGAGCCGGTCGACCATCAGGCCGACGGGGACCTGCATGCCGGCGTAGACCAGCAGCTGGAGGAGGGAGAAGGTGGACAGGGCGGAGGCGTTGACGTGGAAGCGGTCCGCCGCCTCCAGGCCGGCGACGCCCAGGCTGGTGCGGAAGATGACGGCGACGAAGTAGACGGCGACGCCGATGCACCAGACGGCGACGGCCCCGCGCCCGCCGGGCGGCTCGGCGTTCACCGGACCTCACCGCCGCCCCGCACCAGCGCGCCGACCCGGCCCACGTGGCCGCGTACGGCCGCGGCGGCCGCCTCGGCGTCCCCGGCGCGCAGGGCGTCCAGGATCTCGGCGTGCTCGTCGAGGGTGCGCTCCACCCGGTCGGGGTGGGCGTGCAGCAGGGCCACGCCCATCCGCAGCTGCCGGTCGCGGAGCTGGTCGTAGAGCCGGCTGAGGATCTCGTTCCCGGCGTGGCGGACGATCTCGGCGTGGAAGCACCGGTCGGCGGTGGTCATCGCGGCGAGGTCGCCCCGGTCCGCGTACAGCCGCAGTTCCGCCAGCAGTTCCGTGAGCCGCTCCAGCAGCGCGGGCGGGGCCGGCACGGCCCTGCGCACGGTGAACTCCTCGACCAGCAGCCGGGTCTCGACCACGTCGGCGATCTCCTGCGCGGAGACCGGCAGCACCAGCGCGCCCTTCTTCGGGTAGAGCCGGAGCAGTCCCTCGGTCTCCAGCCGCAGCAGGGCCTCGCGGACCGGGGTGCGGGAGACCCCCACGGCTCCGGCGAGCTCGCCCTCGGTGAGCAGGGTCCCGCCCTCGTAGCGGCGGTCCAGTACGCCCTGCTTGACGTGGTGGTAGACGCGTTCGGCGGCGGTGGTGGCGCGGGTGGCCGGGGGAGTGGCTGGCGGCATGCGCACAGGATAGATACATGAGGGATGCAATGATCCGGCCGTCCGCGATGTGGACGCCGGGCGCCCGCGACTGCATCGAAGGATGTAGCCCGGGTTCCTCCACCGGCAGGAAGAAGGGGGCCGTCCGCCCCGGGACTCTGGAGTCATGGCCGACACCCTCGTCACACCCCGGGCGGACACGACCGCGGCCCGGCTGCCCCTGCTCGACGTCCTGCGCGGCGCCGCCATCCTCGGCACGCTCATGACCAACGTCTGGATCTTCGCCTCGCCGGGCTCCGAGTGGAGCGTCCTGCAGGGCGGCCTGAGCCTGCCGGACCCGGTCGCCGACCCGTCCGCCGCCACCATCGCCGAGACCGCCTTCCGCTTCCTGGCCGACGGCAAGTTCCTCTCGCTGCTGACGATGCTGTTCGGCGTGGGCCTGGCCATCCAGTACGACTCCGCCGCCCGCCGGGGCGAGCCGTGGCCCGGGCGCTACCCGCGGCGGGCCGCGTTCCTCTTCCTGGAGGGGACCGTCCACTTCGTCCTGATCTTCGCCTGGGACGTGCTGATGGGGTATGCCGTCACCGCGCTGCTGGTGGCCTGGCTGCTGGCCCGCTCCGAGCGGGTGCGGCGGGTCGCGATGTTGGTCGCGGCCGGCGTCCACCTGACCCTGGTCTGCCTGGTGACCCTCGGCGACGCCGTCACCCCCGACTCCCCCGAGACCCCGGATCCGGAGGCCGTACGGCTCTACGCGCACGGCAGCTGGGCCGAGCAGATCGGCTTCCGGCTCGACAACGCCCTCGCCCTGCGCATCGAGCCCGTCTTCACCTTCGGGCTGCTGGTGTTCCTCTTCCTCCTCGGCGTCCGCCTCCACCGCGCCGGCGCCTTCGGCCCGACCGCCGCCGGGCGCCGCATCCGCGGCCGGATGGCCGCCTGGGGGCTCGGCCTCGGACTGCCCCTGGGCATCGCCGCCGAGCTGGGCGGCCCCGACTTCTTCGTCCTGGGCCGCTACGGCATCGCCCCGCTCGTCGCCGTCGGCTACATCGGCCTCATCGGGTGGGCCCTCGACCGGTTCGCCGTCCCCGGCGCGGCGGCGCTCGGCTCCGTCGGACGCACCGCCCTGTCCTGCTACGTCGGCCAGAACCTGCTGTGCGTACTGCTCTGCTACGGCTTCGGGCTGGGGCTGGCCGCCCGGTTCGAGGGGAGCGGGCCGTGGTGGGTGATGGGCCTGTGGGCGGCGGTGAGCCTGGTCCTGGTCGCCGGGTCCCGGCTGTGGCTGCGGTACTTCGACCGGGGCCCGCTGGAGGCCGTCCAGCACTGGGCGCTCAGGCCCCGCCGGTGACCTCGCCGCCGGTGGCCTCCACGTCGGTGACCTCCACGTCGAGGACGAACTCGTCGTAGGGGGCCTCCTCCGGGTAGGGCGGCCGGATCTGCGCGAAGCGGATCCGGGCCCGCCCGCCGGGGCGGCGGCCGCGCACCACGTACGTCCGGGCCAGCGGGGCG
>NZ_GG657750.1:3847414-3849819 GCF_000158895.1 Streptomyces sp. C
CCGCGCCGTCGCCCCTGCCTCCGCTGTGTCCGCCGGCTCCGCCACGGACACGGCGTCGGTGTCACCGCTGACCTGCCAGGTCCACACGTACCCGCGCGCCCCGCGCCCCGTGAGCCGCAGCTCGTACGACTCCCCGGCGCGCAGCGCGATCCCGCGTACCTCCACCGGACGCCTCCCTCGTGGTCCGCGCGCGGTTCACGCCGGGCCGATCACCGCCCCCTCGTGCCAGCCCGCTCCGTCACGCCAGTAGTGCTGGAGCAGCCGGTCGGTGCGCAGGACGAGGACTTCCAGGTTGAACCCGAAGCTGCCCTGGAGCATCCCGGTGACGGCGACCGCGTCGTGCCCGAAGACCGCGCTGCGGGCCCAGGGCGCGCCCGCCGCGTTCCCCCGCCACCAGTGCTCGATCCGGCCGTCGGCGACCGCCACGCACAGCTCGTAGTTCCCGGCGGTGTCCTCGTCGGCGGCCCCGTACTGGCCCTCGATCAGACAGGGCGCGGAGCTGACGCGGCTGCCGAAGACCTCCCCGGCGCGCCAGACGAAGCCGTTGGGGTCGTCGCGCCACCACAGCTGCATCCGGCCGTCGGTGCGGGCGGCGACCAGGTCGAGCGTGCGGGAGCGGGTCTGGACGAGGGCGGGGCCGTAGTGGGCGATGCCGGAGGCGAAGCGGCCGCCGTCGTTCCAGGTCCAGGGGGCGCCGTTGATCCGCCACCAGTGGTTGAGGCGGCCGTCGGCGGTGCGGACGACCGCCTCGAAGTTGCCGGGCTTGCCGTAGTCGCTCTGGATGAAGGCCGGGGTCGAGCCGACGACCGCGTCGCCCGGGCCGAAGGCTCCGCCGTCGCGCCAGACGCCGACGGCCTGCTCGTAGTACCAGTGCCGCAGCCGGCCGCCGGTGGTGACGTGCAGGGACTCCATGTTCCGGTTGTAGGTGGTGCCGGTGAACGCGGGCTGGCCCGAGGCGTCGGAGGCGTAGGTCCGGCCCCGGGCCCAGGCGAAGGGCGCGTCGCCCTCGCGCCACCAGTGCTGGAGCCGGCCGCCGCCGGCGGTCGCCGCCATCTCGAAGTTGCGGTGGGCGCGGCCGTTGCCGCTCTCGTAGGTGCTGCCCGCGTGCAGGCGGCGCTTGCTCCAGGGGTCGACGTTGGTGCCGCGCAGGCCGCACTTGGCCCAGTAGTCGATGTTGACCTCGCCGTACGCGATCCGGCCGTACCCGCCGACGTGGTAGCCGGGCCCCCAGGAGTTCTTGAACAGCCAGCAGCCGGCCGCGTCGTCGTAGCCGACGACCAGCACGCAGTGCCCGCCGGCCAGCCGGTCGCTGGTGCGGTGGTACACCCCCGCCCCCAGCCCGAA
Source organism: Streptomyces sp. C (assembly GCF_000158895.1). Lineage (NCBI taxonomy): Bacteria > Bacillati > Actinomycetota > Actinomycetes > Kitasatosporales > Streptomycetaceae > Streptomyces > Streptomyces sp. C. The sequence goes on from NZ_GG657750.1 coordinate 3,848,759, forward strand.
GAAGTCGTCGTAGACGTCGAAGCAGGCGGTCAGCGGCCCGACCGTGTCCAGCCACACCTTCTGCTGCTCGACGTCGCCGAGGCGTACGTAGTCGCCGATGCGGACGGTCCGGCCCGAGCGGTCCCAGCTGGGCGTGTACTCGGCTCGCCAGGCGTCGCGCCGCTCGGCCGGCAGGCCGGGGGGCGGGGTGCTGTAGGGCCAGCAGTCGGGGTCGGCGAGACCGCCGTTGTCCCTGACCCAGTCGAGGGCCGTCTCCGGGTTGCCCCCCTGCCCACAGCTGGACTTCAGCCCGTCGTGGACGTCCCCCTCGGAGCGCTCGGCCCATACGTCGTGCTCGATCCGGGCCATGGACTCGACGAGCCCGGCCGCGCCGAAGGCCCAGCAGGAGCCGCAGGGGTTCTGGTCCTTGACCCTCGTCAGCCAGGGCCAGCCCCAGCGGCTGCGCCAGTCGACGGCGGCCGGCCGCCCGGTCGCCGCGCCGCTGTCGCGGAGCAGCCCGTTGGCGGCGCGCCGCCGGGTCAGGTGCGGGTTGCCGCTCGCCCGCCCCACGAGCGCCCGCAGGTCCACGGAGCCCGCCTCGGCGGCGGGCGTCAGGTTCACCCCCGGCTCCAGGCCCAGGGCGGGCCTCGGCACCGGCTCCTCGTCCGCCAGGTGCTCGCTGACGCTCCAGCGCGCCCCGCACTCCACGAGCTGCGCCCGCAGCTCCCCCACCGTCTGGACAGACTCCTCCGGCATCCCCGGCCCCCCAGCTGCAACCCTCGATCGTGAGCCCGGGGAGCGTCTCCCCACCACCGCCCCCCGTCAAGGGAGCCCACACGGTCGCGCGGTGGCACGGGGGTCGTACGTCTCCGGCTCCCGCGGGGGCCAGGGCGCCGCTGCGCGGGGCCGTCCCCTACCCGCCCTTCCACCGTTCCCCGGGCGTTGCCCGGACCCGTTCCGTGCGCTCCGCGCCCGGTGCGCTCAAACGCCGCGCGGGCTGGAATTTCGCTGCGCGAAATCCAGCCCCGCCGGCGTCCGGCTTCCCCAACCCCGCCGGCGTTCGGCTTCCCCAGCCCCGCCGG
>NZ_GG657750.1:3850102-3872726 GCF_000158895.1 Streptomyces sp. C
TCGGCCCCGCTCATCCGCCCCCACTCCGGGGTCCGTTCCACCTGCGCCCGCCCCAGCCGCCGCGCCAGCGCGACCAGTTCCCGCCCGGCCGCGCCCCTGGCCGCCTGGTAGTCCCGCAGGAGTTCCTCCCACGTGCCCGCCCCGGCCCACGCGGCCCCGAACGCGGTGGCGTCCTGGAGCGCCTTCGCGGCGCCGCTGGTGTTGTGCGGGCGGACCACCGTGGCGGCGTCACCGGCGAGGAGGAGCCGGCCGGCGGTGGTGCTCGCGGTCTCCAGGTCGTAGATGGGCTGTACGAAGGTGTCCGCCGGGGCGGTGAGGCCCAGCGCCCGGCCCCAGTACGGCGGGAACTCCCGCTCCAGCAACGCCCGCAGGTGGTCCAGCAGTTCGGGGGTCAGCGCGCCCGGCGGGAAGCTGGTGGGGTCGTCGAAGCGCAGCCGCCCGTCCGGCGGGGGCGGCGCGTACAGCACCCAGTTGACGCGCGGCCCGTCCGGCCCGGGGATCCGGTAGATCACGCAGCTCCCGCCGGGGAAGCACACGGTCGTCACCGCCTCCGGGAAGGACTCCGCCCCCTCCAGCCCGTCCAGCCGCCCCGCGTCGAAGTTCCCCCGCCAGCACACGTACCCGGCGTAGTGCGGCCGCGCCCCCGGCGCCACCGCCTCCCGCACCACCGACCGGTACCCGTCCGCGCCGACCGCCAGGTCGTACCGCTCGACGGAGCCGTCCCCGAGCCGCACCTCGGCCGCGCCCCCGTCCCCGTCGACCCCGGCGACGGCCACGCCCTGCCGGTACACGACCTCCTCCGGCGTGGCCTCGCGCAGCCCGCGCCACAGCAGCCCCCAGTGGTACGAGTGGAACGGGAACGGCTGCTCCCAGATCATCCGCCCGCCCGGCCCGGCCCCGTCGTCCCGCACCACCCACCGCCGGCGCAGCAGCCGGTGCGCGGGGATACCGCCGGGCAGCGCCCCGGCGGCGGCCAGCTCGGCGGCGCGCTCGTCGTGCACGCACAGGCCGACCCCGCGGTCCGCGAGCCGCCCGCGCGTGCGCTCCAGTACGACCACCCCGTCGGCCCCGGCCCGCACCGCGGCGGAGGCGAACGCGCACCCCGCGATGCTCCCGCCGACCACCGCTACCGTTCCGCCCCGCATAACCGCCCCCTGCCGAAGCCGAGTTGCCCTGGGACGACCACCGTACTGGGCGGGCCTCCCGCGGGCGGGCGTTAGCGACGCGTGAGTCGAACGTCAGCGGCGCCGACCAGCATGAATCCGGTCGCCGCAGGTCAACAGGCCTCCGCGGCGGCACTCCGATCGATTCCTCAATCCCCACAGGGAGCAGAAGATGAAGATGATCAAGGCGCTGGTGAAGAAGTTCAAGAAGGACGAGGAGCTCGCCAACCACGCGTGGGTCCTGCACGTCATCTGACCCACCCCAGTCGGCGCGGGACGCGACATCCCCCTGTCGCGTCCCGCGCTCCGGCGCCCCACGTCCTTCACCCCGGAGGCAGGAGCCCCATGCCAGAAACGGCCCCGAAGGCGGCCGGCGGCCATCGCGTCGTCTACGCCCCGCGCATCCAGGACCTGCTGGCCAGGAAGGAAACGGTCTTCCGGATCGACGCGGCCACGGTCGGCGTGTCGGACCCCGACCTGATGGCCGAGGTCGTCGCGGCCCGCCCCGTCCTGTCGGCGGAACGTTCCGTCTACAAGCCCGCCGCGGGCGCCGACATCCCGCACGACAGCGCGACGCGGACGATCCGCGCCCTGGGCCGGGACGTCATGGCCGCCATCGCTGCCCCGCCGCCCCCCGCGCGCGGACTGTCGGGCGCCTGGCCGTACGCGGCCACCTCCTACCTGCGCCGGTGGCTCTTCGCCTCCGATCCCCTGCCGGTGTCCCTGCTGTCGAAGCGCGGTGTCACCGGTTCCGACGCCCTCTCGCGGCTCGTCGACCGCGCCGTCACCCTCTGGCCGGGCTCCGGTGCCGGGGACACGGCCGGCGCGCTGGCAGGGCAGATCCGCGACGCGTCCGACGCCCTCGAACGGAGGCAGGCCGTCGCCCTGTACCGGCGGGCGAGCGCCACCCTCTGCGACGGCGTGGCGGCGCTGGCCGGCAACGCCCTGTGGCTCATGGGGCCGGCCCGGGAGCATCGGGCGGCCCGCCCCGACCTGACGCCGTTCCTGTGGGAGACGCTGCGGCTGCTCCCGCCCGCCTGGATGCTGTGGCGCAAGGGCGGGGACGCGTACGCCGCCCTGCATCCGCAGATCCGGCCGGAGGACGACGTCGCGCTGTTCCCGCTGCTGATGCACCGCCACCCCGGCTTCTGGGCCGACCCGCTGGAGTTCCAGCCCGAGCGGTGGGCGGGCGTCGCGGACCCGGAGAAGACCCCCGCGTTCATGCCGTTCGGCTTCGACGGCGCCCGCTGCTGGGCCAAGCACCTGGTCGTACCGCTGGCCGAACGCCTGCTGGAGATCGCCTTCGAGAACCGCATCACCCTGCGCACGGAGGGCGGGCAGACGCACGTCCCGCTGCGCTCGCTGCTCTCCGTCCGCTTCGACGCGGACACCGGGGCATGACAGCCGCCGCCCACTCGCCCGGCCCCACGCCCGCAGACCCTTCCGCCGACCCGACCGGGGGACGCACCATGGAATCGCCCACACTGGCCGCCTGGGTCGGCGACGTCGCGGGCTTCGCGGAGCGCCGCTGGCAGCGCGAGCCGGCCGTCTTCACCCCGCCGTCGTCCGCCCCGCCGTTCGACCTCGACGAACTGGACGCCGCCTTCGACTCGGGCCTGCTGCGCACCCCGTACCTGGAGATGGTCCGCTCCAACAAGGTCGTCGTACCGCCCGACGCCTACACCGCCTCCCGCGTCGTCAACGGCATCACGTACTCCGGCTTCGCCGACCGCGCGAAGGTCGTCGCCCAGCTGCGTGCCGGGGCGACGCTGCTGCTGCGCTGCGTCGACCAGTGGCACCGGCCGACGGGCGAGCTGGTGGCGCGGCTGTCCGAGGAGCTCGACCGGCGCGTGGAGGCGTTCTTCTTCGTCACGCCCGTCGGCGGGCAGGGCCTCGCGGTGCACCGCGACGACGCCGACGTGTTCGTCCTCCAGGTCGCGGGCAGCAAGACCTGGTACGTCCACGACGCGCCGGCGGTGGCGGACTGGCAGCCCGGGGAGCTCCCGGACGACGAGCACTCCCCGCGGCTCCTGCACACCCTCCTCGAACCCGGCGGCGTGCTCTACGTCCCGCGCGGCTTCGCCCACCGGGCGGTGGGCGCCGCCGGGCTGTCCGCGCACCTGTCGCTGACCATCCGCGACGTCTGCCTCCAGGACCTGCGGACCGCCCTGGAGGAGCTGCTGACCGAGGGCCTGGACCTGCCGGCGCGCCCGCTGGGCGAGCCCGCCGTAGCCGACGCCTGCGCCGCGCTGCTGCGCCAGGTCCGGACGGCGTCCGACACCGTCACCCCGGACGACCTGCGGCTCGCCGCCCGGGCCGCCCGGGCCCGGCAGCCCGCCGTGCCCCGCGCCCCTCGCTCGCGGAGACGGCCCGGACCTGGGACGCCGCCGCCCGCCCGGCGGCCTGACCTCCGTCGGCCGCACCTGGCGCCGGCTTCGCGCGCCGCCGTACCGCCGGCCCCTGACCGCCCGCCGGGCGGGCCGGGGGGCCCCGGGCCTACGCTGAGGTTCCTCGGGGTCCCGGGTTCCCTGGACGGCAGGAGGCCGCGCCATGACGCCGACCGCCCGTATCCGGCTGCGCCGGGCCTGCGTGGCCCTGGCCGCCGCCGGAGCACTCCTCGCGCCGGCCACCGCCGGCCCCGCGCACGGGGCTCCGTCCCCCTCCTCCGACTTCCCGGAGCTGACCCCGGCCGTGGCCGCGAAGCTGGACGAGGCCGTCCAGGACACCCTGCGCGAGGCGAAGGTCCCGGGTGTGATCGTGGGGCTGTGGGCGCCGGGCAAGGGCAGCTACGTGAAGACGTTCGGGGTGGCCGACAAGGAGACCGGCGCCCGGATGCGGACGGACTTCTACACCCGCATCGGCAGCCAGACCAAGACCTTCACGGTCACCGCCCTGCTCCGCCTAGTCGACCAGGGCAAGGTGGGCCTGGACGACCCCATCGGCACGTACGTCTCCGGCGTCCCCAACGGCGACCGCATCACCCTGCGCGAGCTGGCCGGCATGCGCAGCGGCCTGTTCAACTACAGCGAGGACGACGCCTTCGACAAGGCGCTCACCACCGAAGGCACCCGCCCCTTCACCCCGCAGCAGCTCCTCGCCTACTCGTTCAAGCACCCGGTGAACTTCGCGCCGGACGCGAAGTTCGAGTACTCCAACACCAACCTGATCCTGCTGGGCCTGGTCATCGAGAAGGTCACCGGGCAGCCCCTCCAGCAGGTCCTGAAGCAGCAGGTCATCGACCCGGCGGGGCTGCACCACACCCTCTTCCCCACCAACGCGGCCTTCCCCTCCCCGCACGCCCAGGGCTACACCGACCAGTCGGCGTCCGGCGACATCGTGAACGCCACCGACTGGAACCCCTCGTGGGCGTGGGCGGCCGGCGCGATGATCTCGGACCTGGAGGACCTGCGCAGCTGGGCGAAGACCCTGGCGACGGGCACCCTGCTGAAGCCCGCGACGCAGGCGGAGCGCCTGAAGACCACCTCGGTCGGCATCCCCGGCGCCGGCTACGGCCTGGGCCTGTTCGACGTCCAGGGCTGGATCGGCCACAACGGCTCGCTCCCGGGCTACGAGAGCCTCGGCGTGTACCTGCCGGAGGAGCGGGCGACGCTGGTGGTCATCCTGAACACCGACGCCCTGCACGACGGCCAGGAACCCAGCACGCTCTTCGGCGAGGCCATCACGGAGATCGTCACCCCGGACCACGTCTACCCGGGCCACAAGCCGACACCGCCGAGGCACGGCTGAGGCCGGGGGGAGGGGGGTGGGTTCACGGACCGCCTCCAGAGTCCCGAGCCGCAGCCGGGGACTTTTATGCCCACCCCCCTTGACCGCGGACCTCTAGGGTTCTCTGACCGGCCTCTATCCCAACGGGGAAGCTAGCAGGGGCCACTGACAACGCCCTTCGCGTCCGCGAGGGGGCTCAGACCGCCAGGGCCGCTCGGACCTGGGCCAGGCTCGGGTTGGTCATGACCGACTCCTCCCCCGAGGCGGAGACGACGCGGACCGTGGGGACGGTCTCGTTGCCGTCGTTGACGCTGCGGACGAACGCCGCCGCGTCTGCGTCCCGCCAGATGTTCACGGGACGGTACGGGGTGCCGGTCAGGCGGAGCTGGGTCCAGAGCTTCATGCAGAAGACGCAGCCGGGCCGCCAGTAGACGGTTATGCCGCTGTTCAACGCGACCCCGCGAAGGCCGCCCAGGCGGTGGGGGTGACGCGGATGACGGGGCCGTCCGTCCGCTTGCTGTCCCGGACCGCGACCGTGCCGGGCACGTTCGTGGCGACCTCGACGCAGTCGGTGTCATTCGTGCTGTTGCTGTAGCTGGACTTCACGAACTGGTACTCGCTCATCCCTGCATTCCCTTACTGATGGCCTCGATCAGGTGGACTGAGTCCCGCGGGGCAAGGCTCATGCGCGCCACGCGGTCGAACGCCCGGGCATACACCTCGGTTCCTTCCGCGCCCTCCGTCCACACAGTAGAGCCGAGGCTCTCCGAGTAGCCCACGTCCACCGCCCCAGGTTCTCCGAAGGACAGGAGGTTGAAGGCACTCGGGACGCTGCGGATCGCACCCGCCCGGAAGGGCAGCACCTGCACATGGACGTTGGGCCGGCCGGCCACGTCGATGAGGTGGTTGAGCTGCCCACTCATGACGTCGCGGCCACCGATCTCCTGACGCAGCGCCGCCTCCCAGATCACGGCGTGGAACTCCAGCGGCCGGTCGCCCCACAACCGCCCCTGCCGCTTGATCCGGGTGGCCACCATCTCCTCGATCTGGTCGGGGTGCGTCCACGAGTCGGAGCTGACGCCCAAGGACCGTACGTAGTCCGGGGTTTGCAGCAGACCGGGGATCAAGGCCAGTTGCCAGGTCTTGATGTGCGTGGCGACGTCCTCCATCGCGACGTACTCGGAGAAGCTCCTCACCGTCGGCATCTGCTGCCACCAGCCCTTGGCCTTGCGGCGCTCCCGGTCCAGCCGCGCCAGGTCGAGCAGGCCGTTCACGGCGTCCGCGTCGGTCACGCCGTAGAACTCGCACAGCACCCGGATGTCCGGGTCCCGCATGGGGACCCAACCGCTCTCCATCTTGGTGACTTTGGTCGTCGTGGCGCTGATCGCCTGCGCCGCCTGCTGCTGGGTCTTGCGGGCCGCCATGCGGAACTTGTACAGCTCGCCGCCCAGTCGACGGCCCAGCACGGTCGACACCCGGTTGCCCTGGTCTGCTCGCCTTCCACCGTTCACCGCGACAGTTTCGCGCCCCCGCCGAGGGCAAGTCGACACCCCTCACCCACACGGGGAACATTTTCCCCGAGCAGCTTGCCTCCACAGTCACGACACCCCTACCGTCGGTGACGAACTGCTCACCGCACAGGCAGAGTTGGCGGAAGCGCACCGGTATGCCCCCGCACGGGCACCGGCAGGCCACCGCCGGGACCAGGAGGCCCCATGTCCACCCTCACCCGCTACGGCGTCCGCAACTACCCGCCCCGCCAGGACTCCGTACCCGCCGCGCGGCGGTGGGCCGCGTGGCTGGCCGTGGCGTGGGGGGAGCCCCGGGTGGCTTCGGACGTGGCGCTGCTGACCAGCGAGCTCGTCACGAACGCGCTGCTGCACGGGGCGGTCCGGGACCGGTACATCCGGGTCGAGGTGCAGCTCGACGGAGCAGTGCTCCGCATCGCGGTCACCGATCCGAAGGGCGAGCGGTGGCCCGAGCCGCGAGCGGTGTCCGACGAGGACCAGTACGGGCGCGGCCTCGCGATCATGGAGGCCGTCGCCCAGCGGTGGGGGGCGTCACAGCGCGTGGTCGGGAAGACCGTGTGGGCCGAGTGCGCGCTCCCGGGGCCCGTATAAGGTCCCCCGTATGGATGGCTGGACGGCGCCGAGTGCGATCGAGAGGGAGTTGTACGAGGCGAAGCGGCGCGGAGACTGGCCGGGCTACCTCGACGCCCTGGCGCGTGCCGAGCTGTTCCTGCCCCAGGCCCGCGCCGACGTCGACGCCGACCCCCGCGCGGCCCGCTTCCACCCCGGCCCCGCCGGCCTCGCCGTCTACACCCGGGGGATGCTCCCGGCCCCCGGCCCGGACACCGTGTTCCTGCGCCAGAGCCTCGCCTGGTTCGCGAACGCCTGGGACCACCGGGACCCCACCCACCTCGCCGTGAACCCCGGCACGCCCGCCGAGGCGTACCTCACCACCACCCCCGCCGACCGCGCCCGCTGGCGCGCGCACTGGGACGCCGCGCCCTCCTGGGGGCTGACCCCCGGCGCGCTGCACGCCCTGCACACCGGCGGGCCGCTGCACGGTCCCGTCGCCCACGGGCTGGCCGTCGGGGCGCACCTCTCGGTTTCCAACGGGGAGTTCTGGAACTCCCTGGCCCACCACGGCAACGGCTACACCCACGAACGCGACCGGCTGCGCAAGTCCTGGGGCGTCACGGACCCCGCCGGCTGGTTCGACGTGCTCCAGCGGATGCTGGACGCCGAGATCGTCAGCCCCGTCTGGGAGTACGCGCTGCGCGTGCGCCGGCTGCTGGCCTCCGACTTCGCCGGGCCCGTCGACGTCGAGCACTGGCGCGACGCCGCCGAGGCCAGCCTGCGGCACGGCGCCATGAAGGCCGCCGAGCCGCAGCTCACCCCCGACGGGGTGACCGTCGCCGAGCCGCGGCCCGCCGCGGAGGTCGAGGGGGAGATCGCCGGGGTGCGGCGGCTCATCGGCCGGATGGCCCGCTACGAGCAGCGCTTCCGCGCCGACGGGCTGCTCCCCGAGGACGGCTGGGTGCGCTCGGTGCACGCCTGGGACCTCGGCCGGGGCTCCCAGATGGCCCGCTGGGGGGTCGCCGCCCGCTACGGGACGGTGGAGGACGCCGAGCGGGCCGTGCTCCGCGCGGGTGCGGCGGCCCGGGGGGCGTACCGGTCGTGGGAGGAGTTCTCCGCCGGGTACTCGCTGGGGCGCTGCCTGCACTTCGACGAGGAGGAGTTCGGGCGCTGGTACGGGTCCTCCCTGGCCACGCACCTGACCCTCACCACCGATCCGGCCAGCCCGTACCGGAACATCCCCTGGCAGTGAGCGAGGGCGACTTCGGGTAGTCCGGCCCCGCCCCGGAAAATGTTCCGGATACCGCGCCCGTGCCAACTACCGTCGCCCGTATGACCATCACACTGAACGACGCCGTACGGCGGCTGCTCGACTCCCCCCACCCGGCGGTCCTCTCCACCCTCAACCCCGACGGCAGTCCGCAGAGTTCCGTGGTCTGGGTGTCCCGCGACGGCGACGAGCTGCTCGTCTCCACCGAGCGCGGCCGCCGCAAGGAGCGGAACATCGCCCGCGACGAGCGGGTCGGCCTCACCGTCTTCGACCTCGCCAACCCCTACGTCTACGCGGAGATCCGCGGCACGGCCACCCTCACCGAGGACACCGGCCGGGCCGTGGCCGTCCGCATCGCGGAGGAGTACCTCGGGCCGGGCGCCGGCAAGGAGTACGGGGACGCCGCCGACGGGGCGGTGCGCGTGGTCGTGCGCATCACCCCGTCCAAGGTGCTCGGCAACGCCGCGAAGGCCGACGCCTAGGGCCGATGCCTAGACCCGCCGCCCCGGCAGCCGCAGCGCCGGGATCACGGACAGGGCCAGCAGCACCGCCGCGGCTCCGTAGGCGAGGCGGAAGCCGGCCGGGCCCACGCCCGTGCCGCCGAGGAGCACGGACAGCAGTGCCGTGCCGACCGAGGCCCACAGCTGGGAGTTGATGCTCAGGGCGGTGCTCGCCGCGGCCATCCGCTCGCCGGGCAGGTCACGGCTCGCGGTGGTCATCGTCGGCATCAGCACGATCCCCGCGCCGACGCCCATGACCAGGCCCGCGGCGACCACCTGCCAGACCGGTACCCCCTCGGTGCCGGTCAGCAGGGCGGACGCCGCCATGCCCAGGGCCCCCACGACCGCCCCGGCCGGGATCAGCCTGCGCGGCGCGACCTTGTCGACGCGCCGGGAGGCGATCTGCATGGTCACCCCGACGGCCAGCCCGACGGGGGCGACGAGGAGGCCGGCCGCGCTCGCGCTCAGGCCGCGCGCCTGCTGGAGGTACATCGGGCCCAGCAGCATCGACCCGAAGTAGCCGCAGGTGAAGAAGGCGAGGGTGGTGATGCCGGCGGCGAACGTGCGGTCGCGCAGGAGCCGCAGGTCCAGCAGCGGTTCGCGCACCTTGAGGGCGCGCCGTACGAAGGCGGCGGCGAGGGCCGCTCCGGCCAGCGTGGGCAGCAGCGCGCCGGGGGCGGTGAAGTCGCCGCCCTCGCCGCCCCGGGAGAGCCCGAACAGCAGCAGGGCCAGGCCCGGGGAGAGCATCAGCAGTCCGGCGACGTCCAGCCGGGGCGCCGACGCCGGGTCGGCGGGCGCGTCGGGTGCGAGGAGCTTCGCCGCGAGCAGCAGGGCGGCCGCCCCGACGGGCAGGTTGACCAGGAAGATCCACTGCCAGGAGGCGGAGTCGACGAGCCAGCCGCCGAGCATCGGGCCGGCGACCGGGCCGACCAGGATCGGCAGGCCCAGCAGGGCCATGGCCCGGCCCATCCGGGCCCGGTCGGCGTTGCGCATCACCATGGTCATGCCCACCGGCATCAGCAGCCCGCCGCCCAGGCCCTGGACGGCGCGGAAGGCGATCAGGCTGCCGGCGTTCCAGGCGCAGGCGGCGAGCAGCGAGCCCAGGGTGAACAGGACGAGGGCGGTCAGGTAGGCGCGCTTGGCGCCGATCCGGCCCATGGCCCAGGCCGCGGCCGGGATGACGGCGGCGAGCGCGAGGGTGTAGGCGGTGGCGGTCCACTGGATGGTCTCCAGCGGGGCGTGGAAGGCGTCGGAGAGCCGGCCGAGGGCCACGTTGACGATCGTCATGTCGAGGACGGCCATCACCGAGCCGGTGATGACGACGGCGACCGTCTTCCCCAATGCCCCGGAGCCGGCGGCTGCCGCCGTACGGGGTGCCGCGGGAGCGGAGGCGGAGGCGGGTGCGGTGGTCATGGCGTCCGGCTCCTCAGCCCTCGTAGGGGCGGGTCGTGCGCGCGGTCCGCAGTGCCCGTCCCCACCAGTCCAGCTGGCCGAGCATGTTCTTGGCGGCGCTCTCGGTGACGGCCCCGTCGCGCGGGGCGCCGTCCTGACCGAGCCCGGACCACGGGCCGTGCAGGCTCACGGAGTCGCGTACGGTCACGGCGTGCAGCTCGGCGAAGACCAGCCGGAGCTGCTCCACGGCGCGCAGGCCGCCGCCGACGCCGCCGTACGAGACGAAGCCGACGGGCTTGGCCTGCCACTGGGACCGGTGCCAGTCGATGAGGTTCTTCAGGACGGCCGGGAAGCTGTGGTTGTACTCGGGGGTGACGAAGACGAACGCGTCGGCGGCGGCAAGGCGCGGGCTGACGTCCGCGAGCGCGGCGGCGGCGGCCGGGTCCGGGGAGCCGCCCCAGTCGGGCATGGCCAGCGGCAGCGGTACGTCGGCGAGGTCGATGACGTCGAACTCCAGGCCGGTGTGGTGGGCGGCCGCGGCGCTCAGGAACCAGTCGGTGACGGCGGGGCCCCGGCGGCCCTCGCGGACGCTCCCGATGACGACGGCCACGCGCAGCGGCTCGTCCGGGACTGTTTCGCTGACAGACATGATGATCCCCCTTGGACAGCGGACCGGCCGCCCGGTGCGGCCTCCGCTCCGGTAAACTACAACGGTCGTTGTAGAAACTGCAACGCCCGTTGTAAAAAATTGAGGAGACTGGTGTGGACGGCAGCGACGACACCCGGGCATCGGACGCCCGCGCAGCAGAGGTACAGCCCGAGATCCCGCCGCGGAAGCTGGCCAAGCGGATCGCCATGGCGAAAGCGGCCTGCTCGGTCTTCGGCCGCGAGGGGTACGCGCGCGCCTCCGTCGACGCGCTCGCCGAGGCCGCCGGCGTCTCCACCCGGACGCTCTACAACCACTTCCCGGGCGGCAAGGCCGAGCTGTTCGCCACCGTCGTCACCTGGACCTCGGGGGAGGTGCGCGACACCCACATCGCCAAGGTGCGCGCCCTGTTCGACCCCGATCGCCCGCCGCACCCGGACAACCTGGAACGCGACCTGACGGCCCTCGCCCGCGCGCTGGTCCGCGTGATGTTCGAGCACTCCGACCACTTCGCGCTGGTCCGGCACATCCACGCCGAGGTCAACCACGTGCCCGCCGAGGTGCTGGAGGCGTGGAAGGAGGCCGGGCCGCGCCCCGTCGCCCGCGCCCTCGGCGAGGCGATGGAGGGCCTCGCCGCCGCCGGGCTCATCGACGTGCACGGCGACGCGGAGCTGGCGGGCACCCACTTCACCGCACTGACCGCGCACCAGATCGTGCAGCAGTCCCACTACGGCCTCCTGCCCCTGCCCGAGGAGGAGACCGAACGGCTCGTCAACGGCGGGGTGGCCGCATTCGTGCGCGCCTACCGGGCCGGATGACGACCCTGCCCCGGAGCGTGCCTAGGGCAGCCCTGGACGTACCCGAGACCAGGCGTCCAGCGCCACCGCCAGCGGGTCGCCGTCCACCAGGTGCGGCCGGGCGGCGCCCGTCCAGCGCAGCAGGATCTTCAGGTGGCGCAGGTGCACGATCTCCGCGCGCGGCAGCTCCCGCCACACGCGGGCCCGGGCGGCCGCCTCCGCCGGGGTGAGGTCCACCAGCGCGAGCGCCTCCCGGCACACGGCGGCCGGGTCACCACCGCGCCCGGGCCCGAACTCCCGCAGCAGGTAACCGCGTACGAAGGCCAGCTCGATCCCCCGGACCAGGTCGGACGCGCCCTCCGCCGCCGCGCAGCGGTACGCCGCCGCCACCGCCAGCCGACCCCAGCGCAACCGCGTCGCGTCCGGCAGCAGGTCGTCCTGCATACCGCCCACCGCGAGCCCGCGCAGGGTGCGCGGGTGCGGCTCGTCCGTCAGCGGCGGCCCGGTGGCCAGCCAGGCCTCCAGCTCCGCCAGGCCGTGCCCGTCCGGGGGTACGCGGGTCAGCACCTGACCCCGGCTCAGCAGCGCGACGACGGCCCCCGCGAGGCGGACCCGCGCGGTGTGGCCGGCGCCGAAGGACTCGGCGTGCCGGCCGTGGCGCTCTATCCCGCGCAGCCAGAGCCTCGACTCCCCGGCCGCGTACACCTGTCCGGCCCGCGCCACGCCGCCGACGCAGCGCACCAGGCACACCCCGCCGGTGACGTCGGCCTGCTCCACGCGGTACACCTGCAATTCGGCGAACGGCATGGCCGGGAGGCTACCCGTTCAGCTGCCGGGCGGGGCCTCCAGGACGAGACGGATCTCGGTGACCTCGTATCCGGCCCGGTCGAAGGCGGCGGCCATGGGGAGGTTCACGGTGTCGGTGGTCGCCGTGATCCGCTCGGCGCCCTCGCCCGCGTGGAAGCGGGTGATCTCCGCGAGGACCTCGTCGATCAGGCCCTTGCCGCGCTGCTCGGGGACGACGCCCAGGTAGCCGACGTTGCGGTGGTAGGGCGTCGCGGAGGGGATCGCGAGCCCGGCGAGGGTGCCGTCGGGCAGGTGCGCCAGGCGCCACCAGGAGCGCTCGCCGGGGCAGTCGCGGTAGAACGCGAAGTCCTCGCGGGCCAGTTCCTCCTCGGTCAGGTCCGCGAGTTCGTGCTGGGTCGCCAGATCGAGGCTGCCGCGCGAGAGCCGGGCGAAGGCGTCGAGGAACTCCTCGTCGGTACCCTCGCGGAAGACGAGCCGCCCGGTCGGCTCCGCCGTCCCGGCGGTCGGCGTCCACTCGTAGCGCAGGCGCTCGATCTCCCGCGTCAGACCGGCCCGGTACGCGGCCTCCTGCCGCCAGGCCACCGCCCCGGCGAGGTCGGGGCGGGCCCGCCAGTCGCGGGGCAGACGGACGTTGTGGCCCGGGCGCCCGCCGAAGGCGGTGTGTCCGGCCCGGAGCAGGGCGGCGGCCAGGGCGGCCGGGTCGGCGACCTCCGCGCGGACCTGGAGGCAGTCGAGGGCGATGGGCCGCGCACTGTCGGCGCGCCCCCACCACAGGGCGCGGGCCAGCACCCGGCCGTCGGCGTCCTCGGCGAACCAGGTCCACTCGGGGCGCATCCGGTTCTCCGCGAACTCCTCGCGGATCCGGTCGGGGGTCAGGGCGGCGACGGGGCCGTCGGCCGGGTGGGCCAGGGCGCGGTCGAGGTCTGCGGGGTCTGCGGTGGCAGCGCGAAATCTCATCACGCCGATGATCACACCGGCCGCCCGCCCTCCACCACGGGTTTTGCCCACGGGACGGGCCGGGTGGAACGCCCGATGGCCGGTCCCGCGGAGGAGGGACCGGCCATCGGGGGTTCTGCTGCCCGGAGGGCTCCGCTACGACCAGGTGACCAGCCGGCGCGGGTGCTCCAGTACCGCCGCGATGTCCGCGAGGAACTTGGAACCGAGCTCACCGTCGATGAGGCGGTGGTCGAACGACAGGGCCAGGGTGGTGACCTGGCGCGGCTTCACCTTGCCCTTGTGCACCCACGGCTGGAGCTTGATCGCGCCGACCGCGAGGATCGCGGACTCGCCGGGGTTCAGGATGGGCGTACCGGTGTCGACGCCGAAGACGCCGACGTTGGTGATGGTGAGGGTGCCGTTCTGCATGTCGGCCGGGGAGGTCTTGCCCTCGCGGGCCGTGGCGACCAGCTCGGACAGGCCCGTCGACAGCTCCGCCAGGCTCTTGGCGTGGGCGTCCTTGATGTTCGGGACGATCAGGCCGCGCGGGGTGGCCGCCGCGATCCCCAGGTTGACGTAGTGCTTGAGCACGATCTCCTGGGCCGCCTCGTCCCAGGAGGCGTTGACCTCGGGGTTGCGGCGGACCGCGATGAGGACGGCCTTGGCGATCAGGAGGAGCGGGTTGATCCGCAGGCCCGCGAGGTCCGGGTCCTCCTTGAGCTCCTGGACCAGCTTCATCGTGCGGGTCACGTCGAGGGTGATGAACTCGGTGACGTGCGGCGCGGTGAACGCCGAGCCGACCATGGCCTGCGCGGTGACCTTGCGTACGCCCTTGACCGGGATACGGGTCTCCCGCGCGTCCGGAGCCGCCACGGCGGGGGCCGCGACCGGTGCGGGCGCGGCCGCCGGGGCCGGGGCCTGGACGGGCGCCTGCGGGGCGAGCGCGGCCGCCGCGGCGGCGTGCACGTCCTCCCGGGTCACGACCCCGCCGTCACCGGTGGGGACCACCGCGGCCAGGTCGATGCCGAGGTCCTTGGCGAGCTTGCGCACCGGGGGCTTGGCCAGCGGGCGCTCGCCGGTCGGCTGGGCCGTCCCGTTCTGGACAGCGGGGGCCGCCACTGCGGAGGCGGGCACGGCCGGAGCCGCGACCGCCGCGGCCGCCGGAGCCTGCTGCGACGGCACCACGGTCGGCGCGGCGGTGCCGTTCTGGGCCGCGACCGCACCCGCGGGGGCCTTGCGGGGCCGCCGCTTGGTGGAGGCCTGGGACACCCCGTAGCCGACCAGCACGGGCTGGCGGCCCTCGGCCGCCGGCTCCTCGGCAGCCTCCGAGCCCGCCGGGGCGGCAGCGGCGGCCGCCACCGGGGCCTCGGCCGCGTCACCGCCGGAGGCACCGGCACCGGCGCCGGTCTCGACCGAGATGATGACCTGGCCGACGTCGACCGTCACGCCCTCCTCGAAGAGCAGCGCGTGCACCACCCCGTCGAAGGGGATCGGCAGCTCCACGGCCGCCTTCGCGGTCTCCACCTCGCAGACGACCTGCCCGTCGGTGACCGTGTCACCCGGCTGGACGTACCACTTGAGGATCTCGGCCTCGGTCAGGCCCTCGCCCACGTCGGGCATCTTGAATTCGCGGATCGTCATCGCGCTGATCTCCTCAGTACGCCAGCGAGCGGTCGACGGCGTCGAGCACGCGGTCCAGGCCGGGCAGGTACTCGTCCTCCAGGCGGGCCGGCGGGTACGGGGCGTGGAAGCCGCCGACGCGCAGCACCGGGGCCTCCAGGTGGTAGAAGCACCGCTCCGTGATGCGGGCGGCGATCTCCGAGCCGGTACCGAGGAAGACCGGGGCCTCGTGGACCACGACCAGACGGCGGGTCCTCTCCACCGACGCCTGGATCCCGTCGAAGTCGATCGGCGACATCGAGCGCAGGTCCAGGACCTCCACCGACCTGCCCTCCTCGGCGGCCGCGGCGGCGGCCTCCAGGCACACCTTCACCATCGGGCCGTACGCGGCCAGGGTGAGGTCCGTGCCGGAGCGGACGACGCGCGACTTGTGCAGCTCGCCGGGGATGGCGTCGGTGTCGACCTCGCCCTTGTCCCAGTAGCGGCGCTTCGGCTCGAAGAAGATCACCGGGTCGTCGCTGAGGATCGCCTGCTGGAGCATCCAGTAGGCGTCGGCCGCGTTCGACGGGGAGACCACCTTCAGGCCCGGCACGTGCGCGAAGAGCGCCTCGGGGGACTCGCTGTGGTGTTCGACGGCGCCGATCGCGCCGCCGTACGGGATGCGCACGACGACCGGCAGCTTGATCTTGCCGAGGGCGCGGGCGTGCATCTTCGCGAGCTGCGTGACGATCTGGTCGTACGCGGGGAAGACGAACCCGTCGAACTGGATCTCCACGACCGGCCGGTAGCCGCGCAGGGCCAGGCCGATGGCGGTGCCGACGATGCCCGACTCGGCGAGCGGGGTGTCGATGACCCGCTCCTCGCCGAAGTCCTTCTGGAGCCCGTCGGTGATGCGGAAGACACCGCCCAGCTTGCCGACGTCCTCGCCCATGATCAGGACCTTGGGGTCCGTCTCCAGGGCCTTGCGGAGCGACTCGTTGAGCGCCTTAGCGATCGACATCTTCTCGACAGCCATCAGTGACCCTCCTCGAAGGACGCGAGGTAGGCGGCGAACTGGGCGCGCTCCTCGTCGACGAGCGCGTGCCCGTCCGCGTAGACGTTCTCGAAGATCGCCATGGTGTCGGGGTCGGGCATGGCGCGCACGACCTCGCGCACCCGCTTGCCCATGGTCTCGCTCTCGGCCTCCAGCTCCTCGAAGAACGCCTCGTCGGCGCCGCCGGAAGCGAGCAGGTGGGCCTTCAGGCGCAGGATCGGGTCCTTCGCCTCCCAGGCCGCCGTCTCCTCGTCGAGCCGGTACTTGGTCGGGTCGTCGGAGGTGGTGTGGGCGCCCATGCGGTACGTGAACGCCTCGATCAGGGCGGGGCCCTCGCCGCGGCGGGCGCGGTCCAGCGCCCAGCGGGTGACCGCGAGGCAGGCCAGTACGTCGTTGCCGTCGACGCGGATGCCCGGGAAGCCGAAGCCCTGTGCGCGCTGGTAGAGCGGCACGCGCATCTGGCGCTCGGTCGGCTCGGAGATCGCCCACTGGTTGTTCTGGCAGAAGAACACCACGGGGGAGTTGTAGACGGCGGAGAAGTTGAAGGCCTCCATGACGTCGCCCTGGCTGGACGCGCCGTCGCCGAAGTACGCGATCACGGCCGAGTCGGCGCCGTCCTTGGCCACGCCCATGGCGTAGCCGGTGGCGTGCAGCGTCTGCGAGCCGATGACGATCGTGTACAGGTGGAAGTTGTTGGTGTTCGGGTCCCATCCGCCGTGGTTCACACCGCGGAACATGCCGAGCAGGTTCGTCGGGTCGACGCCGCGGCACCAGGCCACGCCGTGCTCCCGGTAGGTCGGGAAGACGTAGTCGTCGTCGCGAAGCGCCCGGCCGGAGCCGATCTGCGCGGCCTCCTGGCCCAGCAGCGAGGCCCACAGGCCCAGCTCGCCCTGGCGCTGGAGCGCGGTCGCCTCGCCGTCGAAGCGGCGGGTGAGGACCATGTCGCGGTACAGCGCCCGCAGGTCCTCGGTGGTGATGTCCGCGACGAAGGGCGCGAACTCCGCGATGTCGGGGTTGCCCTCGACCTCGACCCGTTCACCCTCGGGCGTCAGCAGTTGTACGAGCTGAGGCTCGGCGTCGTGCGGCTGTGCGGTGGCAGCGGCGGTCTTGCGGGCGCTCGCCGCGCCGGCCGCCCGCTTGGTGCCGCTGCTGCGTCGCGGCTTGCGCGCGGCAGTGCTCTCCACGGTCACGTGTGCTCCTCCGTCGGTCCGGCACCCGGGTTCTCCGGGGACCAGTGCGGCTCACCTGTATCCGTACCCGTGCACGGGGTGGGTGCACGGCGCGTAACGGATTCAGGCGTGACAGGTGCCCCGGCGAGTGCCCTGCGCACAGCACGTTACCCAGTGCGACGCATAACTGCGAAACCCCGTTTGACCTGCGATTTTGCTTGGATATCCAAGTAAATCGGCCGCCTGGGGAACATCCACTGGTCACAGCCTTGCAGGGGGCCGGAACAACGGCACGTTATCCCGGGTAACTGCGGCAGGGAAGAGGTGAGTGTGTGAAGATGAGTTTGTGCGCGAAGACGGAAAAATCAAGGTATTTCTCCTGGACGACCACGAAGTGGTACGACGGGGCGTCCATGAGCTTTTGTCGGTCGAAGAGGACATCGAGATCGTCGGCGAGGCCGGTACCGCCGCCGACGCCCTGGTCCGCATTCCCGCCACCCGCCCCGACGTCGCCGTGCTCGACGTACGCCTGCCCGACGGCAGCGGCGTGGAGGTCTGCCGCGAGGTGCGCTCGCAGGACGAGGACATCAAGTGCCTGATGCTCACCTCGTTCGCCGACGACGAGGCGCTGTTCGACGCGATCATGGCCGGTGCCTCCGGCTACGTCCTCAAGGCCATCCGGGGGAACGAGCTGCTCAGCGCCGTGCGCGACGTGGCGGCCGGCAAGTCGCTGCTGGACCCGGTTGCCACCGCGCGCGTGCTGGAACGGCTGCGGGACGGCAAGAACGGCAAGGGTGACGACCGGCTCGCCAACCTCACCGACCAGGAGCGCAGGATCCTCGACCTGATCGGCGAGGGCCTGACGAACCGGGTCATCGGCGAGCGGCTGCACCTGGCCGAGAAGACCATCAAGAACTACGTCTCCAGCCTCCTGTCCAAGCTGGGCATGGAGCGCCGCTCCCAGGCCGCCGCGTACGTGGCCCGGCTGCAGGCCGAGAAGCGCTAGGGTCTGTCGTCAAACTCCCGTCGTCGCCCGGAGGGCGGCCCCGCGGCGTCTGGTGCGTGCTCTCGGCGTGCCGGGCGGAAGCCCGCGTACTGGACGTACTTGGCTTTCGCCCGGTGCGGCGAGAGCGCGTGCCAGGCGTCGCGGGGCAGACGGGAGTTTGACGACAGACCCTAGAGCCCGCCCGGGCGGGGAACCACCGGACCCGAGCGTTCCCCGACCGGCCCTCGACCGTGACGCCCCGTGGCCGCGTGCTGCCCCGGGGCGCACTGTTCAATTCGGGACCAACGTCCCCGGTCATCGGGGCGGGATCCTCTGTCCGGCGCTCCGCCGGTGCCCGAGAGTGGGCTGCATGTCACCGGAGGAACTCCACGCCATCGAACTGCTGCGCCGCGTGCCCTACGGCCGGGTCGCCACCAGCATGCGCGCGCTCCCCTTCCTCGCGGTCGCCCGCCACATCGTGGTGGACGGCAGGGTCGTGCTGAGAATGCACGCCGGGTTCGGGTACCACCAGGCGTGCGCCGGCAGCGTCGTCGCCTACGGGGCGGACAACTTCAATTCCCGCGAGGCCGCGCTGTGGACGGTGCAGTTCACCGGAACGGCGGAGTTGGTCGAGCCGGCCACGGCAGAACTGGAACTATTCGGTCCGGGTCCGCATTTCGTGGACGGGGAGGTCTTCGACCCCGTCTACATGCGCATCGAACCGCAGCTCGTCACGGTGCACACGCTGCCGGGGAACCAGGCCGCCCGGACCCGCGAGGGCTCCCCGGACCGCCCGTACCTGCACGCCCTCTGACCTGCCGGCGAATACGGGAAAGGCCCGGCGGAATTCCTTCCTCCGGGCCTTTGGCCGATCTGCTATTCGACGGTCGCGGGGCTTCCGCCGCCGGTGGGCTGGGTCGGCTTGGTCGGCGGATCGGTCGGCGGGGTGGTCTTCGGCGTCGGGTCCACCGGCGGGGTGGTCTTCGGCGTCGAGGGCGCGGTGGAGGGGGCCGAAGGAGTGGTGCTCGGAGTGAACTTGCTGCGGCTCGGAGTCGGCCGGTACGTCTCGTCGGTGTGCGAGCCGCCCTCCGTGCTCGGGGTGGTCGGCGGGGTCTCCGGGGTGCTGCCGCTGCTCTGCGAGGGAGCGGGCGTGCTGGTGCTGGTCTTCGGCTTGTTGCCGCCGCCGCCCACGCCCAGGTTGCCGTTCTTGATCGCGTACGCGGCGCCGCCGGCGATCGCCAGGACCGCGAGCACCGCGAAGAGCCACGCCTTCCACGCGCCGCCGCGCCGACGCCCGTTGTCATAGGGGTCGTAGGGGTCGTAGCCGCCGGGACCGCCCTGGCCGCCGCCGTGGTTGCCGCCGCCGGGGAAGGCCGTGCCGTCGTCCGGGTTCAGCGGGGGCACCATCGGCTGCTGGAACTGCGAGGTCGTGGCGTGCGAGGGGTACTGCGGGCGCGGGCCGCCGTTCTGGGCGGGCGCCATCGCCGTGGTGGGCGCGCCGCCCGGCTGGCCGTGCGGGAGCGCCATGGTGACGGGTCCGGTGTTCCAGGTGCCGGTGTTCGGGCCCTGGTCCTGGAGCATCTGGAGCGCGTACTGGACGAGTCCGCGCATTTCCTCGGCGCTCTGGAACCGGTCGTCCGGGTCCTTGGCGAGGGAGCGCATGACCAGTCCGTCGAGCTCCTGCGGGATGGAGCCGCCCTCGGGCAGCTGCGAGGGCGGCACCGGCGCGTCCTGGACGTGCTGATAGACCACCGACAGCGGGGTCTCGCCGGTGAAGGGGGGCCGCAGCGCGAGGAGTTCGTAGAGCAGGCAGCCGGTGGCGTACAGGTCGGAGCGGTGGTCCACGGCCTTGCCGAGGGCCTGCTCGGGCGACAGGTACTGGGGGGTGCCCATGACCATGCCGGTCTGGGTCATCGTCGACTGGGCGCCGTGCAGGGCGCGGGCGATGCCGAAGTCCATCACCTTCACCGCGCCGCTGTTGGTGATGATGACGTTGGCGGGCTTGATGTCGCGGTGCACGATGCCGTGCTGGTGCGAGTAGGCGAGCGCTTCGAGCACGCCCGACACGATGATGAGCGCCTGCTCGGGCCCCGGGGCCTCGGCGCTGATGAGGAGCTCGCGGATGGTGCGGCCCTCGACCAGCTCCATCACGATGTACGGGACCACGTTCGGACCGACCCGGTCCTCGCCGGAGTCGTACACGGCGACGACGGCGTGGTGGTTGAGCCCGGCGACCGACTGTGCCTCACGGGTGAAGCGGGCCTTGGACACCGGGTCCTCGGCCAGGTCGGCCCGCAGCAGCTTCACGGCCACGGTGCGGCCCAGACGCACGTCCTCGGCAGCGAACACCTCGGCCATGCCGCCCCGGCCCAGGCGGTGCGTCAGCCGGTAGCGGCCGTCCCCCACGAGGCCGCCGGCGCCCCAGTGCTCAGGACCGTCGGCCATCCCGGCGCCGTTTCCCTCGGGTTCGGGTGCCATCAGTCCTCGCCGTCGTCTCTCTCGTCCGCTCTAGCGGTGGGTCCCATCGGGTGCTCCGATGAACGCTACAGCCTCGGAACCCGTCACCGTTCGGCTACAGACGCCCCGTAGGCCCCCGGTCACGCAGCGGGCACCGGCTTGACGTGTGCTTGCCCTCCGGCAGACTGGGCGCGACATGCGCTCAGCCAGACGCGTAGGGAAACAGCCCGAGGGGAAGCAACAGTCATGAGCCAGGACGGCACGCAGGGCCGGTACGCAGGCGGCTCCCTGGCCGGTGGCCGTTACCAGCTAAGGGATTTGCTGGGCGAGGGGGGCATGGCCTCTGTCTACCTCGCGTACGACTCCGCGCTCGACCGCCAGGTCGCGATCAAGACCCTGCACAGCGAACTCGGGCGCGAGGCGTCCTTCCGCGAGCGCTTCCGGCGCGAGGCGCAGGCTGTTGCGAAACTGTCGCACACCAACATCGTCTCGGTCTTCGACACCGGCGAGGGAACCGTCACCTTCGGCTCCGGCGGCGGGGACGAAGCGGTCATGCCGTACATCGTCATGGAGTACGTGGAGGGCCAGCCGCTCGGCTCGGTGCTCGACGCGGACGTGCGCCAGTACGGCGCCATGCCGGCGGACAAGGCGCTGAAGGTGACGGCCGACGTGCTGGCCGCGCTGGAGACCAGCCACGAGATGGGCCTGGTCCACCGCGACATCAAGCCCGGCAACGTGATGATGACCAAGCGCGGCGTGGTCAAGGTGATGGACTTCGGCATCGCCCGCGCCATGCAGTCGGGGGTCACCTCGATGACGCAGACCGGCATGGTCGTCGGCACCCCGCAGTACCTGTCGCCGGAGCAGGCGCTGGGGCGCGGCGTGGACGCCCGCTCCGACCTCTACTCCGTCGGCATCATGCTGTTCCAGCTGCTGACGGGCCGCATCCCCTTCGACGCGGACTCCCCGCTGGCCATCGCGTACGCGCACGTCCAGGAGGAGCCGGTGGCTCCGTCGACCGTCAACCGGTCGATCACCCCGGCGATGGACGCGCTCGTGGCGCGGGCGCTGAAGAAGAACCCGAACGAGCGCTTCCCGACGGCCGCGGCCATGCGGGACGAGATCATGCGCGTGATGTCGGCCGGCCAGACCGGCGCCCCGGTCATCGTCCCGGGCGCCGCGGCCGGCGGCAGCGGGGCGGGCGTGGGCTCGGCCGTCTTCCCGCCGGTGGACTCCGGCTTCCAGGCGCCGCCGCCGCAGTCGCTCCAGCAGCCGTACCAGGCCCAGACGCCGCCGCCGTCCCCGTACGCTCCGCAGACGCACCAGCAGGCGCAGCCGCAGCCGCAGCAGGCCCAGCAGGGTGGTTACGCGTACCCGCACACCCCGGCGCCGGTGCCGCAGCAGCACTACGCCCCGCAGACCCCGCCGCCGTTCACCATCTCGCCCAACCCGGCATCCGCCGCGGCGGGCTCCGCGGGCGGCGGGAAGAAGAACACGCCGGTCGTGGTCGGGGCCATCGCGGTGGCCCTGCTGGCCATCGGCGGTCTGATCGCGGTGCTGAACATGGACGACGACGGCGACAAGGACACCAACAACGCCTCCCCGGCCACCTCGGCGTCCGCGTCCGCGTCGGGCGCGGCGAAGCCCGGCCACAAGGGTCCGGACCCGTCGCGCACGATCGACGTGGAGAAGTGCAAGAGCCCGACGAAGTCCTACAAGGACGCCACCAAGGTCGTGGCCCCGGACTTCCGGTACAAGAACCTGCGCTCGGTGAAGGAGTGCATCCAGGCCGCGGGCTGGAGGTTCGAGATCCAGAACCGCGACGAGGCGGTCTACGGCCAGGACACCGTCCTGGAGCAGCTGCCGGCGTCCGGGACGGACGTGGCCAAGGAGGGCACGCAGTTCACGCTGGTCGTCTCCACCGGCGACCCCCAGTAGGCACCCGCGCGGACACCCGCGCAGGCACCCCGCGACACCCGCGCAGGCATCCCGCGCGACGTCCGCGCAGGCATCCGCCCCCGGCCGGCTCCGCCCGGCCGGGG
>NZ_GG657750.1:3872989-3878875 GCF_000158895.1 Streptomyces sp. C
CCGGGATGCCCGTTTTGCCCCAGCATGTCAGCCTGAGTGCGGCGCTCCGACTTCGGACGTCCGGGCCGCACGGAAGGGGAGGGGCACCCCGTGACTCGACGCCTCCGCCCGCCGTACCGGACCGCCGGCGCCGCGCTGGCCGCCGCCGCGCTGCTGGCCGCCGCGCCCGCGAGCGCGACCCCCGCCCGCACCCCAACCGTCGCCGCGCCCGCGCTCCCCGGCCGAGCGGCCTGGGCGCACCTCCCGGCGGTGGCCGCGGGAGTACCGCAGGAGGCGTACGAGGAGCTCGCCGGCAGCGTCGCGGGCGTCGGGCGGAAGCACCCCGGGCGGCCCGCCGACGCGCTCCCCGACCCCGGCCTCGCCGTCGCCGCCCGTCCGGTGCGCCCGGCGCCCCCGGCGCGCCCGCTCCAGCCGGCGCAGGAGCGGCCGGAGCCCGTCGCGCCCCGGCCGGATCCGGTCACGAGCCCGTCGGCGGCCGGCACCGCGCCCGGTACCGCGCACGCCACCGCGCACGCCACCGCACCCGTCACCGCCCTCGGCAACGAGCCCAACGAGCGGGCCGCCGACCTGGCCGCGCACCTGCTCCCGCTGGGCACCGGACTGGCCCTTATGGGACTCGGCATCGGCTACATGGGCGTGCGGCTGCGGCGGGGCCGGTAGGGGCCCGCCGAGGGGGCCGGGGTGTTTGCGGAATCGAGCATACTCGGTATACATACTGAGTATGTCGATCCGTCACGGCCTTCTCGCACTGCTGGAACGGGGCCCCCGCTACGGCTCCCAGCTGCGCACCGAGTTCGAATCCCGCACCGGCTCCACCTGGCCCCTCAACGTCGGGCAGGTGTACACCACGCTGGCCCGCCTGGAGCGCGACGGCCTCGTCGCCCCCGGCGGCGAGGACCACGCCGGCCACACCCTCTACGCCATCACCGACGGCGGCCGCGCCGAACTGCGCGACTGGTACGAGCGGCCCGTCGACCGCACCAACCCGCCCCGGGACGAGCTGTCCATCAAGCTCGCCATGGCCGTGGGCGCGCCCGGCGTGGACATCCGCGCCGTCATCCAGGCCCAGCGCCACGCCACGCTCAAGGCGATGCAGGACTACACCCGGCTCAAGGCCGGGGCCCTCGCCGCCATCGAGAGCGGCCGGTCCCGCGAACGCGACGACCTGGCCTGGCTGCTGGTCCTGGAGCAGCTGATCTTCCAGACCGAGGCCGAGGCGCGCTGGCTCGACCACTCCGAGTCCCGGCTCGTCAGGCTGGCCGCGCTCGCCCCGGCGGACACACCCGGCCCGGCGGACCCGCCCGGCCGACCGGACACACCCGGTCCGGAGGCGGCGCCCGCCACCGGCGCGACCGGCACCACCAGGCCCGCCGCCCGCACGCGGCGCGGCTGAACGAACGCCCCAGGGGGGATCCCTCATGCCCGACCACCAGCACCGCTCGAACCCCGTACTCCGGCTGGACCGCCTCGTCCGCACCCACGGCAGCGGCGCCACCGAGGTGCACGCCCTGCGCGGGGTCGACCTCAGCGTCCATCCCGGCGAACTCGTCGCCGTCATGGGCCCGTCCGGCTCCGGCAAGTCCACACTGCTCACCCTCGCGGGCGGCCTCGACACCCCCACCAGCGGCAGCGTCCTGGTCGAGGGCGTCGACATCACCACCGCCTCCCGCCGGCAGCTGGCCGCGCTGCGCCGGCGCAGCATCGGCTACGTCTTCCAGGACTACAACCTGATCCCGGCCCTCACCGCCGCCGAGAACGTGGCCCTGCCCCTCGAACTCGACGGGACCTCGGCCCGCAAGGCCCGCCGCGCGGCCCTCGCCGCGCTGGAGGAGATACGCCTGCCGCAGCTCGCCGACCGCTTCCCCGACGAGATGTCCGGCGGCCAGCAGCAGCGCGTGGCCATCGCCCGCGCCCTGGTCGGCGAACGCCGCCTGGTCCTGGCCGACGAACCCACCGGCGCCCTCGACTCCGAGACCGGCGAGTCCGTGCTCGCGCTGCTGCGCGCCCGCTGCGACGCCGGCGCCGCCGGCATCCTCGTCACGCACGAACCCCGCTTCGCCGCCTGGGCGGACCGGGTCGTCTTCCTGCGCGACGGCAGCGTCGTCGACGAGACCCTGCGCAGCCAGGCCGACTCGCTGCTCCACGGGCGGGCGGCCGGCCTGTGACCTCTCCGCTCACCGCCTGGTACCACTCCTGGATCGCCGCCCTGCGCATCGCCCGCCGCGACGCCTGGCGCGCCAAGGGCCGCAGCGCCCTCGTACTCGCGATGCTCGCCCTGCCCATCATCGGGATGAGCGCCATCGACCTCACCTACCGCAGCGCCGAACTCTCCACCGGCCAGCGGATGACCCGCGAACTCGGCGCCGCCGACGCCCGGATCAGCCCCGCCGGCCTGGACGCGCCGATCTACCAGCACCCCAACGGCGAGCAGTACGCGCCGGTCGGCGGCTACGACAAGTACCGGCCCGGCCGCGAGGAGGACCGGCAGCCGCTGAAGTCCGCGCTGCCGACCGGGATCCGGTCGGTCGAGGACCGCCGGGGCTTCGCCAAGGTGCACACCGCACACGGGCTGCTGGCGACGGACCTGCGCGAGCTCGACGTACGCGACCCGCTGACCAAGGGCCTGCTCACGCTCGAACGCGGGCGCATGCCCCAGAGGCCGGGCGAAGTCGTCGCCACCACCACCTTCCTGAAGGTCTCCGGCCTGTACGTGGGCTCTTCCGCGACTCCGCGCGGCGCCACGTCCTCTTTCCGGATCGTGGGCGCGTACGAGATGCCCGACAAGCTCGCGCGCACCGAACTGCTCGCCCTGCCGGGCACCCTGCTCGATCCCCTCGACCAGGCCCTCAAGGCCACCGGAGCACCCGGGCTGAGCCCCCGGCCCAACTACCTCGTCGCGGTGGGCGGCGATGGTTTCACGTGGAACATGGTCAAGGAGGCCAACAAGCACGGCGCGCTCGTGCTCTCCCGGGCCGTCACCCTGCACCCGCCGGCCGACTCCGACGTCCCGCTGTTCAAGCAGCAGCCGAAGGACCGGTTCGGCATGGCGGACGGCGGCATGATGACCCAGCGGGCCATCCTGGTCACCGTCATCGGCCTCGCCATGCTGGAGATCTGCCTGCTCGCCGGACCCGCCTTCGCGGTCGGCGCCCGGCGCTCGCGCCGCCAGCTGGGCCTGGTCGGCGCCAACGGCGGCGACCGGCGGCACATCCGTGCCGTCGTCCTCTCCGGCGGCATCGTGATCGGTGCCGCGGCCGCGGTCGTCGGCACGGCGATCGGCGTGGCCCTCACCATCGGGCTGCGGCCCGTACTGGAGGAGCAGCTCGGCGCCCGCTTCGGAGGCTTCGAGGCCCGCCCGCTGGAACTGCTGGGCATCGCCCTGGTCGCCGTGGTGACGGGCCTGCTGGCCGCGGTCGCCCCCGCCGTCACCGCGTCCCGGCAGAGCGTGCTGTCGTCCCTCACCGGCCGGCGCGGGGTGCGCCGTGCCAACCGGGTACTGCCCGTCATCGGCATCCTCGCCGTCGCGGCGGGCGCGGCGATCGTCGTCTACGGAAGCCGCTACCGCGTCAACACCACCTTCGTGATGGGCGGCAGCGCCCTCGCCGAGCTCGGGGTCGTCGCCCTCACCCCGCTGCTGGTCGGCCTGTTCGGACGGCTCGGACGGTGGCTCCCGCTGTCGCCGCGGCTCGCGCTGCGCGACGCCGTCCGCAACCGGGGGCGCACGGCCCCGGCCGTGGCCGCCGTACTGGCTGCCGTCGCCGGGACCGTGGCGGTCTCCACGTACCAGCACAGCCAGAACGTCCAGGGCCGGCACGAGTACGAGGCCGTACTCCCCGCCAACGCGGGCTATCTGATGAGCACGGACAACACCGGCCACAAGGAGGTGCCCGCCCTGCGCGACACCCTCTCGAAGAACCTCCCGGTGTCGGTGCGGGCCGATGTGGACCGCCTCGTCGTCGGCAACCCGAACTGCTCACCGCGCTCTTCGGCCCCGGGCTGCGGGCGCGTCGAGGTCATCGTCCCCAAAGAGCAGCGCTGCCCGCTCTTCGAGGCCGAGCACGGCCCCTCCTCCTTCACGCCGGACCAGGCCCGCGCACTGCGCCAGGACCCGCGCTGCGTGGAGGAGCGCTGGGGCCCTCCCTTCGACGTCGTCGTCGCCGACGAGAAGCTGCTCCAGGTGCTGGCCGTCTCCGACCCGGGCTCGGCGGCCGCGCTGAAGGAGGGCCGGTCCGTCTCCTTCAACCGCAACCAGGTCAAGGACGGCAAGGTCACCCTGCGGGTCATCACCGACCAGGCCGCCGCCGACGAAGCCGCCGAGCGGCGCGCCGACCCGCCCGGCCAGGACAAGGTGCTCGCCGTCCACCAGGCACCCGGCACCGCCTGGGGCGTCGACCTGGTCCTGCCGTCGGCCGCCGCCCGGGCCGCCGGCATCGCCACGGCCCCGGCCGGCGCCTACTTCAGCCTCGACCGGAAGGCCGGCACCGCGGAGCGCCAGCGACTGGACGGCGAGATCGACCGGATGGGCGCGGACACCCAGGTCAGGATCGAGGAGGGCTACCAGGAGCAGCACACCCTGGGCCTGCTCTCCCTGAGCGTCTTCGCGGGACTCGTCACCATCGGAGCCGCCGGCATCGCGACGGGTCTGGCCCAGGCGGACTCCGAGGCCGACCTGAAGACCCTCGCGGCGGTCGGCGCGGCCCCGCGCGTACGGCGCACCCTCAGCGGCTTCCAGTGCGGGGTGGTGGCCCTGATGGGTGTGGTCCTCGGCTCGGCGGCGGGCATCCTGCCGGCGGTCGGACTCCGCCTCACCCAGGAACGGGAACAGCGGCGGCTCATCGAGTACGCCCTCGAAAGGGGCTACGCCTCGGGGCGCGACACCGAGCTGTACGTCCCGATCGCGGTGCCGTGGGACACCCTGGCCGGCCTGCTGGTCCTCGTCCCGCTGGGCGCGGCGCTGCTGGCCGCGCTGGTCACCAAGTCGAGCGGCGCACTGGCCCGGAGGGCGGCCGGCTGATCCCGGTGCCCCCGTACAGGGTGGATCACGCCCGTGCGGGGGCACACCGTGTGAGAACGCAGGTGTGCGAGAGAATGACGGCATGGAGATGCCGAGGAGTGAACGGTCGCAGGACAGCCCCCCGCACGTGCTGATCGTGGGCCAGGACGGGACGGCGGTCGGCGGCACCGATGACGAGTCGCGCGAGGTCCCGGTGACGGAGATGGTCGAACAGCCCGCCAAGGTCATGCGCATCGGCAGCATGATCAAGCAACTTCTGGAAGAAGTCCGCGCAGCTCCTCTGGACGAGGCCAGCCGGGTCCGTCTGAAGGACATCCACGCGGCGTCGGTCAAGGAACTCGAAGACGGCCTGGCGCCGGAGCTGGTGGAGGAACTGGAGCGCCTCTCCCTCCCCTTCACGGAGGAAGCCGTTCCCTCGGAGGCCGAACTCCGGATCGCACAGGCGCAGTTGGTGGGGTGGCTGGAGGGCCTCTTCCACGGCATCCAGACGGCCCTGTTCGCGCAGCAGATGGCGGCGCGGGCCCAACTGGAACAGATGCGCCGAGCCCTCCCGCCGGGCGGCCCCCACGACGACGA
This sequence comes from Streptomyces sp. C, assembly GCF_000158895.1. Lineage (NCBI taxonomy): Bacteria > Bacillati > Actinomycetota > Actinomycetes > Kitasatosporales > Streptomycetaceae > Streptomyces > Streptomyces sp. C. The sequence goes on from NZ_GG657750.1 coordinate 3,878,580, forward strand.
CGAAGACGGCCCCCACGGCGCGGTCCGCTCGGGCCCATACCTGTAATCCCCACCCGGCGGGGCCCCACCCAGCCCCGCCGGCGTTCGAGGCACGGGAGGTCTGGGGACGCAGCCCCACCCCCGTTTGAGGCGCGGAGGGTCTGGGGCACCCCACCCCCCAGCCCCGCCGGCGTGCGAGGCACGAAGGCCCGGGGGCGCAGCCCCACCCCCCAGCCCCGCCGGCGATTGAGGCGCGGGGGTTCGGGGGCGGAGCCCCCAGGGGGTCCTTTGTTGCATCCTCACCCCCCAGCCCCGCC
>NZ_GG657750.1:3879022-3884841 GCF_000158895.1 Streptomyces sp. C
GCCCCGCGCATACTCAAGGGCATGAGCTACGACGCCATCGTCCTCGCCGGCGGCGCCGCCCGGCGCCTCGGCGGGGCCGACAAGCCCACCCTCCACGTCGGCGGCCGCACCCTCCTCGACAGGGTGCTGGCAGCCTGCCCGGACGCCGCCGAGACCGTCGTGGTCGGCACCCGCAGGGCGACCGCCCGGCCCGTCCACTGGACCCGCGAGGACCCGCCCGGCGGCGGCCCGGTGGCCGCACTGGACGCCGGGATCCGCCGGACCACCGCCCCGCTGGTCCTCGTACTCTCCGCGGACCTGCCCTTCCTCGACCGGGACACCGTCCACGCCCTGCTCGCCGCGGCCGCGACGGGCCCCGACGGCGCCCTGCTGCGGGACGCCGACGGCCGCGACCAGCCCCTCGTCGCGGCCTACCGCGCGGAGCCCCTCCGCCGCGAGATCGCCCTGCTCGCCACCGAGCACGGCACCCTGCACGGCCTCCCGCTGCGCGCCCTCACCAAGGAGCTGGATCTGGCCAGGATCGGCGCCGCTGAGCCACTCGCCTCCTTCGACTGCGACACCTGGGAGGACCTGGCAGCGGCCCGCGCCCGGATCAGGGAGCATGGGAACGTGCTGGAGCATTGGATCACCGCTGCCAAGAACGAACTCGGGATCGACGACGTCCCCGTCGACGTCGCGACCCTGCTCGACCTCGCCCGTGACGCCGCCCACGGTGTGGCCCGGCCCGCGGCACCGCTGACGACGTTCCTCGTCGGTTACGCGGCCGCCCGCGCCGAGGCCACCGGCGCGGACCCCGCCCTGGCCGTCGCCGAGGCCTCCCGCAAGGCCGCCGACCTGGCGCTGCGCTGGGCCGCCGAAGCCCAGCCCCCACACCCCGAGGAGACCGGCTCCGGATGACCCGTACCGACGCCGACGGCGCCCTGGACGAGGCCCTCGCCCTGGTCAGCCGCACCCCCGACACCGGCGGCGCCGGCGGCCACCGTGCCGCCCCGTGGCTGCGCGCCCGCGAGACCGCGGCCCGGGCCGGCACCTCCGTGCCGGCCCGTTTCCACTTTGGTGCCCCTCGCGGACGCGCTCGGCGAGGTGCTTGACCGTACCGCTTCGAAGCCCTCAGCGACCTGCCGTCCTTCGACACCTCGGCCATGGACGGCTGGGCCGTCGCCGGTCCGGGCCCCTGGCACGTCCGCCCCGGGGACGGGATCCTCGCCGGCGACGAGCCGCCCGCACCGCTCGCCGACGGCGAGGCCGTACGGATCGCCACCGGCGCCCGCGTCCCCGCCGACACCACCGCCGTGATCCGCAGCGAGCACGCCCGCGCGTCCGGCAGCCAGCTCTACTCCGACCGGCCCGTGAACACCGGTCAGGACATCCGCCCGCGCGGCCAGGAGTGCCGCTCGGGCGACCTGCTGCTGCCCGTGGGCTCCCTCGTCACCCCCGCCGTGCTCGGCCTCGCCGCGGCCGCCGGGTACGACGAAGTTGGTCACCCGGGCCCCCGGCCCCCGCGTGGAGATCCTGGGTCCTTCGGGGACGAAACTGCTCACCGAGGGCTGCCCGCACGACGGCCTGATCCGGGACGCCCTCAGCCCCATGCTCGGCCCCTGGATCACCCGCCTCGGCGCCGACGTCATCGGCACGCGCCGGCTCGGCGACGACCCGGCCGGCGCCGAGGCCCTGCTGGAGGCCGTCACCTCCTCCACCGCCGACGTCGTCGTCACCACCGGCGGCACCGCCTCCGGGCCCGTCGACCACGTCCACCCCGTCCTGGAGCGTGCCGGGGCCGAGCTGCTCGTGGACGGGGTCGCCGTGCGCCCCGGACACCCGATGCTGCTGGCCCGCATCGGCGACCGGGAGGCGGCCCGCCACGTGGTCGGCCTGCCCGGCAACCCGCTCGCCGCCGTGTCCGGGCTGCTGACCCTCGCCGAGCCGCTGCTGCGCGCCCTCGCGGGCCGCCGCCAGCGGCCCCGCTACACGGTCCCGGTGGAGGGCGACGTGCCCGGCCACCCGTACGACACCCGGCTCGTGCCGGTACTGCTGACCGACGAACACGCCGTACCGCTGCGGTACAACGGCCCCGCGATGCTGCGCGGGGTGGCGGGCGCCGACGCGCTGGCCGTCGTACCGCCGCACGGGGCGCGTTCGGGGCAGGAGCTGGAGATCCTGGACCTGCCCTGGGCATCGGGGGGATGTTTCACGTGAAACTTCACGGCCAGGACGCCATGGCGCGCGGCGCCGACGAGAAACTCGTCTCACGCCGCGTCAAACTGCCCAAGCGGGTGGTCGAGAAGCCGCTGCGGCAGGTCACCCGGCGACTGCTGATGGCCCTCTTCGTGCTGTGCCTGACGGTGCTGATCGTCTGGCTCGACCGCGAGGGCTACCACGACAACGCCAACGAGAAGGTCGACTTCCTCGACTGCGTCTACTACGCCACCGTGACCCTGTCGACCACGGGCTACGGCGACATCGTCCCCTACAGCGACAGCGCGCGGCTGGTCAACATCCTGCTGATCACCCCGCTGCGCGTGCTGTTCCTGATCATCCTGGTCGGCACCACCCTGGAAGTGCTGACCGAACGCACCCGCGAAGAGTGGCGGCTCAACCGCTGGAGGAACAACTTGCGCGAGCACACGGTCGTCGTCGGCTTCGGCACCAAGGGCCGCTCCGCCCTGCAGACGCTGCTGGCGACCGGCCTCCCGAGGGAGCAGGTCGTCATCGTCGACCCCAGCGCCAAGGTGATCGACACCGCCAACGCGGAGGGGTTCACCGGGGTCATCGGCGACGCCACCCGCTCCGAAGTGCTGCTGCGGGCCGAGCTCCAGAAGGCCCGTCAGATCATCATCGCCACCCAGCGCGATGACACCGCCGTCCTGGTGACGCTGACGGCACGGCAGCTCAACCGCGGAGCGAAGATCGTGGCGGCCGTCCGCGAGGAGGAGAACGCGCCGCTGCTGAAGCAGTCCGGCGCGGACGCGGTCATCACGAGCGCGAGCGCGGCCGGCCGACTGCTGGGCCTGTCGGTGCTCAGTCCCAGCGCGGGCACCGTGATGGAGGACCTGATCCAGCAGGGCAGCGGCCTGGACCTGATCGAACGACCCGTCAACAAGTCGGAGGTGGGCCGCAGCGTCCGAGACACCGGCGACCTCGTCGTCAGCGTCCTGCGCGGTCACCGGCTCCTCCCGTACGACGACCCGCACGCGAGCCCGCTCCAGCTGACGGACCGGCTGATCACCATCGTCCGGGCGGTCCCGCCGGCCGGCCCCCAGGTCACCCTGGGCCCGGCCGAGTAGCACGGGTAGATTCCGGGCCATGCATGCGATCACGATCGAGCAGCCCGGCGGCCCCGAGGCCCTGGTCTGGGCCGAAGTACCCGATCCGGTGGCGGACGAGGGGGAGGTGCTCGTCGAGGTCGCGGCGAGCGCCGTGAACCGCGCCGACGTCCTGCAGCGCCAGGGCCTCTACGACCCGCCGCCGGACGCCTCCCCCTATCCCGGCCTGGAGTGCTCCGGGCGGATCGTCGCGCTCGGACCGGGCGTCTCCGGCTGGGCGGTGGGCGACGAGGTGTGCGCGCTGCTGTCCGGCGGCGGGTACGCGCAACGGGTCGCCGTCCCTGCGGGGCAGCTGCTGCCGGTCCCGACGGGCGTGGACCTGGTGACGGCGGCCGCGCTGCCGGAGGTCGTCGCGACGGTGTGGTCGAACGTCTTCATGGTGGCGGGCCTGCGTCCCGGCGAGACCCTCCTGGTGCACGGCGGCTCCAGCGGCATCGGCACCATGGCCATCCAGCTGGGCAAGGCCGTCGGGGCGAAGGTCGCGGTGACCGCGGGCGGCAAGGAGAAACTGGCGCGCTGCGCCGAGCTGGGCGCGGACGTCCTGATCGACTACCGCGAGCAGGACTTCGTGGAGGAGCTGCGGTCCGCGACGGGCGGGGCCGGAGCGGACGTGGTCCTGGACATCATGGGCGCGAAGTACCTCGCGCGGAACCTGGACGCGCTGGCCATGAACGGCCGGCTCGCGGTGATCGGCCTCCAGGGCGGGGTGAAGGCCGAACTGGACCTGCGCACGCTGCTGGCCAAGCGGGCGGCCATCACGGCGACGTCACTGCGCGCCCGGCCGCTGGAGGAGAAGGCGGCCATCGTGGCGGCCGTCCGGGAACACGTGTGGCCGCTGATCGCGGCCGGCCGGGTCCGCCCGGTGGTCCACGCGGCCTACCCGATCGCGGAGGCCGCGGAAGCCCACCGGATCCTGGAGGCCAGCACCCACGTGGGCAAACTCCTGCTCACCCTCTGACGTCCCCGGGACCACCGCTGCGCGGAGCCCGCCCCTCCCCACCCTTCCCCGTTCCCAGGGGCTCCACCCCTGCCCCCGCGCCTCAAACGCCGCCGAGGCTCAAAAACCGGGGCTCCGCCCCAGACCCCGTGCCGGGCGCTGCGCGCCCGGTGCGCTCAAACGCCGCGCGGGCTGAAAGACCGGGGCTCCGCCCCGACCCCCGACGCGCTCAAACGCCGGCGAGGCTGGAAGACCGGGGCTCTGCCCCCGACCCCGACGCGCTCAAACGCCGGCGAGGCTGGAAGGCCGGGGCTCTGCCCCTGACCCCGTCGCGCTCAAACGCCGCGCGGGATGGAAAACCTGGGGCTGCGCCCCAGAGCCCGTGCCGGGCGCCGCGCGGGCTGGATTTCGCGCAGCGAAATTCCAGCCCCGCCGACGTTTGAGGCGCGGGGGTCTGGGGGCGGAGCCCCCAGGGGGGTCCGGGGCGCAGCCCCGGGGAACGGGCGAAGGGCGGGGCGGGGAGCAGCCCGCGCAGCGGCACCCGCACCCCGCCCGGCCAGGGCAACGGCACCAGGCTCCCCCCTACAGGCTCCGCAACAGCACCGCCGGGTTCTCCACGCAGTCGGCCACGTACCGCAGGAACCCACCGGCCGCCCCGCCGTCGCAGACCCGGTGGTCGAAGGTCAGGGACAGCTGCACGACCTGACGGACGGCCAGCTCGCCCCGGTGCACCCACGGCTTCGGGATGATCCGGCCCACGCCGAGCATGGCCGCCTCGGGGTGGTTGATGATCGGCGTGGAGCCGTCGACTCCGAACACCCCGTAGTTGTTCAGGGTGAACGTCCCGCCGGTCAGGTCCGACGGGGCCAGCTTCCCCGCCCGGGCCAGCTCGGTCAGCCGGGCGAACTCCGCCGACAGGGACTCCGGGCTGCGCGTGTGGGCGTCCCGCACCACGGGGACCATCAGCCCGCGCTCGGTCTGCGCGGCGAAGCCCAGGTGCACGGCCGGGAGCCGGACGATCTCGTTGGCGGCGAGGTCGACGGTGGAGTTGAGCTCGGGGTACTTGGCCAGCGCGGCCGTGCAGATCCGCGCCAGCAGCGCGAGCACCGAGATCTTCTGCCCGTCCACGGCGTTCATCGCGGCCCGCGCGGCCATCAGCTCGGTGGCGTCCGCGTCGACCCAGCAGGTGGCCTCGGGGATCTCCCGGCGGCTACGCGAGAGCTTCTCGGCGACGGCGCCGCGCAGCCCCTTGAGCGGGATCCGCTCGCCCTGCGCGGCCACCGGAACCGGCACCGCCACGGGGGCGGGCACGGGCTCGGGGGCCCGGAGGGCGGCCTCCACGTCGGCCCGCAGGATCAGGCCCTCCGGCCCGGACCCGCGCAGCGCCCGCAGGTCGACCCCGTTGTCCCGGGCCAGCTTGCGCACGAGCGGCGAGATGACTGTTTTTCTTTTCCGGCGGCCACCCCCCGAGCGGCCGGAGCCGGAGCAGGCGCCGGAGCCCGGGGCAGGCGCCGCCACGGGCGCCGACACCGTGGTGTTTTTTGGGTCGCACCCCGCCG
>NZ_GG657750.1:3884941-3919628 GCF_000158895.1 Streptomyces sp. C
CGCGTCCCCGGCGGGCGCCGACTGCGCCCCCCACCGCCACGGTGATCAGCGGGGCGCCGACCGGCAGCTCCTCGCCCTCCTCCCCGAACCGGGCGGTGACGACACCGCCGTACGGGCAGGGCACCTCCACCATCGCCTTGGCCGTCTCGACCTCGACGACCGGCTGGTCGATGGCGACGACGTCGCCCACCGCCACCAGCCACCGCACGATCTCGGCCTCGGTCAGGCCCTCGCCGAGGTCGGGCAGCTTGAATTCCATGACCTGCGGCATCAGTTCTCCCACTGCAGGCGGGCCACGGCGTCCAGGATCCGCTCGACACCGGGCAGGTGGTGCTTCTCCAGCATCGGCGGCGGGTACGGGATGTCGAAGCCGGTGACGCGCAGCACCGGCGCCTCCAGGTGGTGGAAGCAGCGCTCCGACACGCGGGCGGCGATCTCCGCGCCCGGTCCGCCGAAGCCGCCGGCCTCGTGGACCACGACCGCGCGCCCAGTGCGGCGTACGGAGGCGACGACGGTCTCCTCGTCGAAGGGGACGAGGGAGCGCAGGTCGACGACCTCCAGGTCCCAGCCCTCCTCGCGGGCCGCCTCGGCCGCCTCCAGGCAGACCGGCAGCGAGGGGCCGTACGTGATCAGGGTGGCACTCGTACCGGCCCGGCGGACCAGGGCCTTGCCGATGCCCGGGACGGCCGCGGGCGCCTCCGGCGACCACTGCGACTTGGACCAGTAGAGCCGCTTCGGCTCCAGGAAGACCACCGGGTCGTCGCTGGCGATCGACTCGCGCAGCAGCCCGTACGCGTCCTCGACCGTCGCCGGGGTCACGACGGTGAGCCCGGGAGTGGCCGTGTAGTAGGCCTCGGAGGAGTCGCAGTGGTGCTCGACGCCGCCGATCCCGCCGCCGTACGGCACGCGGATGGTGATCGGCAGCGGCATCTTGCCCCGGGTGCGGTTGCGCATCTTCGCCACGTGCGAGAGGAGCTGCTCGAAAGCCGGGTAGGCGAACGCGTCGAACTGCATCTCCACGACCGGCCGCAGCCCGTACATGGCCATGCCGACGGCGGTGCCCAGGATTCCGGCCTCGGCGAGCGGGGTGTCCGTGACGCGGTCCTCGCCGAACTCCTTCACGAGCCCGTCGGTGATGCGGAAGACCCCTCCCAGCGCGCCGACGTCCTCGCCCATCACGTGGACGGTGGGGTCCTCGGCCATCGCGTCGCGCATGGCACGGGTGAGGGCCTGCGCCATCGTCGCGGGCTTCGCGGCAACGGTCGTCATCACTCCCCCTCCGCTTCCAGCTCGGCGCGCAGCATGGCGGCCTGCTCGCGCAGCCGGTCGGTCTGCTCCGCGTAGACGTGCGCGAAGAGGTCCATCGGGTCGGTCACGGGATCGGCGTTCATCCGCTCGCGCAGGTCCGCCGCCATCGCCTCGGCCGCGTCGCGCGCCTCCCGGATGCCTTCCTCGTCGAGGATCCCGCGCGCGGTCAGCTCGCGCTCCAGCAGCTGTACCGGGTCGTGCGCCTTCCAGGCCTCGACCTCGGCGTCGGTGCGGTAGCGGGTGGCGTCGTCGGCGTTCGTGTGGGCCTCCATCCGGTAGGTGACGGCCTCGATCAGGGTCGGTCCGCCGCCCGTACGGGCCCGCTTCACCGCCTCGGTGAGGACCTCGTGCATGGCGGCGACGTCGTTGCCGTCGACCAGCCGGCCGGGCATGCCGTAGCCCACGGCCTTGTGGGCGAGGGTGGGCGCGGCCGTCTGCTTGGCGAGCGGGACGGAGATGGCGAAGCCGTTGTTCTGGACCAGGAAGACCACCGGGGCCTGCCAGACGGCCGCGAAGTTCAGGGCCTCGTGGAAGTCGCCCTCGCTGGTGCCGCCGTCGCCGACCATGGCGAGCGCGACGACCTCGTCGCCGCGCAGCCGCGCGGCGTGCGCCAGGCCCACCGCGTGCGGCAGCTGGGTGGCGAGGGGGGTGCACAGGGGGGCTATGCGGTGCTCGCGGGGGTCGTACCCGGTGTGCCAGTCGCCGCGCAGCAGCGTCAGGGCCTGTACGGGGTCGAGTCCGCGCGCCACGGCCGCGAGGGTGTCGCGGTAGCTCGGGAAGAGCCAGTCCTGCTCCTCCAGGACCAGCGCGGCCGCGATCTCGGCGGCCTCCTGCCCGACGGTGGAGGGGTAGACGGCGAGACGGCCCTGTCGGGTCAGCGCGGTGGCCTGCGCGTTGTAGCGGCGGCCCCGGACGAGCTCGGCGTAGTACCGGCGCATGAGCGCGGGGTCGAGCTCCTCTGCCGCCGGAGTGCCCAGCACCCGGTAGGGCTCGGGGTCCGGCAGCAGGGGGGCGGCCTCCATGCGGGGCCTCCAGGCGGGCGGCGGGGTGACACGGTGCGGCGCACCGGCACCGGGCAGCTCTTGGACCGTCATGGCGGCGTACACCTCCTCGTGGGAAGCGGGCTGGGAGCGCCACCGGGTGTGAGGCGCCTCACCAACCGATTGTTCGGTCGTTGGCGCAATTTGGCTACAGGCGGCTCCAGGCTGTGGACAAAGTGGCGGCGGGGCCCTGGGATGGGTGCAGGACGTCCAGCAGAGGGAGGCAGTGGGCAATGCCGGATGAACAAATGGCCGGAGCGGGTTCCGCACCGGTCCCGTCGGGGGGCGCACCTTCAGGCCCATCGGTGCCGCCGCGCCCCCTGGACCCCATCGACCGTTCGATCATGCGGTTGCTCCAGGCGGACGGCCGCGCGTCGATACGGTCGGTGGCGGAGCAGGTGCACGTCTCCCGGGCCAACGCCTACGCGCGGATCAACCGGCTGATCGACGACGGGGTGATCCGCGGCTTCACCGCCCGGGTCAACCACGAGCGCGCGGGTCAGGGCGCGTCTGCCTACATCACGCTGAAGATCGTCCAGAACTCCTGGCGGACGGTGCGCGAGAAGCTCCGGGAGCTGCCGGGTGCGGCACACATCGCGCTGGTCAGCGGGGATTTCGACGTCCTGCTGCTGGTCCACACGCCGGACAACCGCACGCTGCGGGAACTGGTCCTGACCCGCCTGCAGGCCATCCCGGAGGTGCTGTCCACGCGCACGCTGCTGGTGTTCGAGGAAACGGATCTGCTGGACCCTGGCCCGTCGGGCGGCCCCGCCCTCACGGAGGACTGAGCGGGGCCGGACGGGTGGGCCGGACGACTGGGCCGGACGGGTGTGCAGACCGGTTACGCGGCCTTGGTGCGCAGGCCGTCCAGGGCCATGCTGACCACCGCGTCCGCGAGCTGGTCGGGGGTGGTGCCGGGGTGCGGCCGGTACCACTCGACCAGCGAGTTCACCATGCCGAACAGCAGGCGGGTGGCGAGCCGGATGTCCACGTCGGCGCGCAGGTCCCCGTCGGCGGCGGCCGCCTTGAGGAGCTCCGCGACCTGGTGGTCGAACTCGCGGCGGCGCTCCAGGGCCCAGCGCTCGGTGCGGGTGTTGCCGCGCACCCGCAGCAGCAGGGTGACGTACGGCAGCTCCGCGACGAGGACCTCGACCGTGCGGCGCGTGACGTACTCGACGCGCGCGACCGCGGGGCCGCGTACGGCGCCCGGCTCGTCCAGGATCCCGAACAGGCCGTCCAGGGCCCGGCTGACGGCGCGGTGGAGGAGCTCCTCCTTGCCCGCGACGTGGTGGTAGATCGAGGACTTGGAGATCCCGGCGGCCTTGGAGAGGTGCTCCATCGAGGTGCCGTCGTAGCCGCGCTCGTTGAAGACCTGCACGGCGACGGACAGCAGCGTCTCCGGGGTGTAGGTGTCCCGCCTGGTCGTGGTCACTCGGCCCCCTCCCCTTCCCCGCCCTCGTCCTCGTCCTCGCCGGCCTCGTAGCCCAGCTTGAACAGTGCCAGCGAGGGCGCGTAGCGCCCGCCCGGACACCGTTCGTCGAGGTGGTGCAGCAGGTCGTAGGCCCAGTCGCGGCCGAGCCGGTCGTGCCATTCGGCGGGGCCGAGCGGGTAGTTCACGCCGAGCCGCATCGCGGTGTCGATGTCCTCCGCGGAGGCCACGCCGCGCGCCACGGCGTCGGCGGTGAGGTCGATCAGCATCGCGACGGTCCGGGCGACGATCATGCCGGGGACGTCTCCGATGACGGAGACCTTCTTGCCGAGCTTCTGGAACAGGCCGATCGCCTCGGCGAGGGTGCGCTCGCTGGTGTCCGCGCTCGCGGACAGCGCGATCCGGGTCGCGTCGCGGTAGTCGAGCGCGAGGTCGAAGTAGACGACGTCGGCGAACTCGACCGAGGTCTTGCCGTCCGCGAGCACCAGCTGGCCCTCGCCGGGCAGCTGGATGTACGGGCCCCCGTGCCCGGTGGCGGTGACCGCGATCCCGGCCTCCTCCATCAGGTCGGCCAGGACGGCGGCCGGACCGAGGTCGCCGACGACGGTGACCTTCTCCGGCGCGTCCTCGGGGCCCGCCGTGTGCGGGGCGGGCGCCTGCGCGTCCTCGGCGTACGGGAACCAGCCGTGGCCGGTCTTGCGGCCGAGGCGGCCCGCCTGGACCAGGCGGCGCTGGGCGAGCGAGGGGGTGAACTTGGGGCTCCGGAAGAAGGAGTCCCAGACGGAGCGGGTGACGGCCTCGTTGACGTCCTGGCCGATCAGGTCGGTCAGCTGGAAGGGCCCCATCTTGAAGCCGCCGCTCTCGCGCAGCACGGCGTCGATGGTCGCGGGGTCGGCGCCCTGCTCCTCGTACACCGCGAAGGCCTCGGCGTAGAAGGGGCGGGCGATCCGGTTGACGATGAAGCCGGGGGTGTCGGCGCAGCGGACCGGCGTCTTCCCCCAGCCCAGGACCGTGCGGTACGCGCGCTCGGCGGCCTCCGGGTCGGTCGCGTGGCCGCTGACCACCTCGACGAGGGGGAGCAGCGGGGCCGGGTTGAAGAAGTGCAGGCCGAGGAAGCGGCCCGGGTGGGCGAGGCCGGCGGCGAGCTCGGTGACGGAAAGGGAGGAGGTGTTCGTCGCCAGCAGCGCGTCCGGCGAAACCACTCCTTCGAGGGCCGCGAACAGCTCGCGCTTGACGGTGACGTCCTCGACGATCGCCTCGATCACCAGGGCGGCGGAGGCGAGTCCCGCCAGGGTCCCGGCGGAGTCGAGCCGGCCGACGGCGTCGTCGGCCTCGGCCCGGTCCAGCCGTCCCTTGGCGACGAGCCGCTCGACCCGGCCGCCCACGGTCTGGACCGCCTCGCGGGCCCGCTCGGGCACGGAGTCGTAGAGGCGTACGCGATGACCTGCGAGGAGGGCGACCTGGGCGATGCCCTGTCCCATGGTTCCGGCGCCGATGACCGCCACAGTGCGAGCCCGCTCGATTGCTGTCATGTCCTGATCCTCCCGCACGGGGTTGTCCACAGGTCTGCCGGGCCCTCTTGTACCGACCGATCGTTCGGTTACTCTAACTCCAGTCTGCTCTTCTTCACCCGCCCCAGCCCGATCCCAGCCTGACTCCAGCCTGAATCCCAGTCTGCGAACCAGCCTGATCCTGCCCGGCTCAACGAGGAGTTGGTCCCTGATGGCCGCCGAGCTCACCGTCCCCCAGCTTTCCGAGAAGCACCGGACCACCCTGGACCAGGCGCTGGATGCCATCCGCAGCCGCGCCTACTGGTCCCCGCACCCCGAGCACCCCAAGGCCTACGGGGAGAGCGCCCCTGCCGACGGGCTCGCCGCCTTCGAGGCCGTCCGCGGCACCCGCTTCGACCTCGGGCAGCCCGGCACCGACGGCTGGACCGGCGGCGAGGTCTCGCCGTTCGGCCCGGAGCTGGGCGTCGAGTACCCCCACGTCGACCCGGACGTGCTGCTGCCCGCGATGAAGGCCGGCATCGCCGCTTGGCGCGACGCCGGTCCCGAGACGCGCGCCCTGGTCTCCATCGAGATCCTCGCCCGCATCTCCGCCCGCACCCACGAGTTCGCGCACGCGGTCATGCACACCAGCGGCCAGGCCTTCATGATGGCCTTCCAGGCGGGCGGCCCCCACGCGCAGGACCGCGGCCTGGAGGCGGTGGCCTACGCGTACGAGGAGCAGACCCGGGTTCCCGGACAGGCCGCCTGGTCGAAGCCGCAGGGCAAGAAGGACCCGCTGGAGCTCGGCAAGACCTTCACGGCCGTGCCGCGCGGCATCGCGCTGATGATCGGCTGCAACACCTTCCCCACCTGGAACGGCTACCCGGGCCTGTTCGCCTCCCTCGCCACCGGAAACGCCGTCCTGGTCAAGCCGCACCCGCGCGCCGTGCTGCCGCTGGCGCTGACCGTGAAGGTGGCCCGCGAGGTCCTCGCCGAGGCGGGCTTCGACCCGAACCTGGTCGCCCTGGCCGTCGAGCGGCCGGGCGAGGGCATCGCCAAGACCCTGGCCGTCCGCCCCGAGATCAAGCTCGTCGACTACACCGGTTCGACCGAGTTCGGCGACTGGCTGGAGACCAACGCCCGCCAGGCGCAGGTGTACACGGAGAAGGCCGGCGTCAACACGGTCGTCGTCGACTCCACCGACGACTACAAGGGCATGCTGTCCAACCTGGCCTTCTCCCTGTCCCTGTACAGCGGCCAGATGTGCACCACCCCGCAGAACCTGCTGATCCCCCGCGACGGCATCGGGACGGACGCCGGCCACAAGTCCTACGACGAGGTCGTCGCCGACCTCGCCGCCTCGGTCGGCGGCCTGCTGGGCGACGACACCCGCGCCAACGCCCTGCTGGGCGCGCTGGTCAACCCGGACGTCAAGGCCCGGCTGGAGGCCGCGGCCGGCCTCGGCGAGGTCGCGCTGGCCTCCCGCGAGGTGGTCAACCCCGAGTTCCCCGACGCGGTCGTGCGCACCCCGGTGATCGTGAAGCTGGACGCCGGCAAGCCGGACCCGGACGCGGCCTACCTGTCCGAGTGCTTCGGCCCGGTCTCCTTCGCGGTGGCGGTGGACTCCACGGCGGACGCCCTCGACCTGCTGCGCCGCACGGTGCGGGAGAAGGGCGCGATGACCGTGGGCGCGTACACCACGTCCGCGGACACCGAGCGGGCGATCGAGGAGGTCTGCCTGGAGGAGTCGGCGCAGCTCTCGCTGAACCTGACGGGCGGGGTCTTCGTGAACCAGACCGCGGCCTTCTCCGACTTCCACGGCTCCGGCGGCAACCCGGCGGCCAACGCGGCGCTGTGCGACGGAGCGTTCGTCGCCAACCGCTTCCGCGTGGTGGAGGTCCGCCGCCAGGGCTAGGGGATGTTGCGAAAGTCCTGTGCGGTGCTCACGGTGTCCGGTGCGTGCTCTCGGCGCGCCGGGCGAAGGCCCTCGTACTGGGCGTACTCGGGACTTCGACCGGTGCGGCGAGAGTGCGTGCCGGGCGCCGTGGGCGCCGTGCGGGACTCTCGCAACACCCCCTAGTGCCTAGTCCTTGGGGCCGCCCCAGTGGAAGAGGGTCATGGCGACGCTGGTGGCCAGGTTGTAGCTGGAGACCTGCGGCCGCATCGGCAGTGACACGAGGTGGTCCGCCCGGGCGCGCAGCTCGGGCGAGATCCCGTGCCGCTCGGAGCCGAAGGCGAGCAGGGCGTCGTCCGGGAGGACGAGGGCACGGATGTCCTCGCCCTCCGGGTCGAGCGCGTACACCGGGCCCGGCGGGAGCTCCTCCAGCTCCAGCCGGTCCACGGTGGTCGCGTAGTGCAGCCCGGCGCCGGCGCGGACCACGTTGGGGTGCCAGGGGTCGAGGTCGCCCCGGGTCACCACGCCGGTGGCCCCGAAGCCGGCTGCGAGGCGTACGACGGCGCCGACGTTACCGAGGTTGCGGGGGTTGTCGAGGAGCACGACGGGGGCGTGCCGGGGCATCCGGGCCAGCGCGGCCCGTCCGGCCTCCCGGCCCGGCCGCACGGCGAGGGCGGCGACCCCGGTGGGGTGCACGCGGGGCAGCAGCTCCTTGAGCCGGCCCGGCCGCACCAGCCGGGCCACCGCCGCCTCCACATCGGGCGCCAGCCCGGCGGCGAGCTCCCGCACCCGCTCGGGCTCGTCGGCGACGACGTCCAGCACTTCCGCCCCGAAACGCAGCGCGTGCTTCAGCGCGTGGAACCCGTCGAGCAGTACGACGTCGTCCCGCCCGGCGATCCCGGCCCATGCGCTCAACTGCTCACTCATGCCCCGACCCTACGGCCCACCGCTGCGCGGGGCTTGCCCCTCCCCGCCCTTCCACCGTTCCCCGGGCTCTGCCCGGACCCGCGCCTCAATCGCCGGCGGGGCTGGATCTTCCAGCCCCGCCGGCAATTCCAGCCTCGCCGGCGTTCGAGGCGCGGGGGTCCGGGGGCGGAGCCCCCAGGAGGGGGGTCCGGGGCGCAGCCCCGGGAAACGGAGAAAGGGCGGGGCGGGGAGCAGCTCCGCGCAGCGGCACCCGCCCCCACGCGGCAGCGACCCGGGCCCCCACCCACACCAGCAGCCCCGTCGGCAGGAACACCGCATCGGCGGCGATCATCGCCAGCGAAAAGAACGGCAGCCCCAGCAGTACCGCGATCCCGGCGTGCTCCAGCATCATCACCGCCAGCAGCACGTTCTTGACCCGCCGGTTGAACAGCGTGAACGGGAACGCCACCTGCACCAGCACGGTCCCGTACGTCAGCAGCATCACCACCACCCCGCTCGACGCCACCAGCTCCGACAGCCAGGGCCACGGGGTGAAGTAGTCCAGGCTCAGCGGGTAGTACAGTGCGGTCCCGTCCTGCCACCGCGAGCCCTGGATCTTGTACCAGCCGGCGGTGGCGTAGATCAGGCACACCTCGGCCGTGATCACCAGCATCCCGGCGTTGTGCAGCAGGTTCGCGAGCACGTCGAGGGTCGCCCGCCGCTCGCCCGCGGGTTCGTACCGGTCGGCGAGCCACCACAGCGCCGTCCCGGTCCACAGGATCCCGAAGAACACGAGCCACAGCGTGCCGAGGTGCCCGCTCACCACCCCGTACGCGAACCCGGCGCCCAGCAGCGCCCACAGCACCGGCCCGGCGGCCCCCGCCGTCGCCGAGCCGCGCAGCCGGGCCCGGCGGGCGTCCAGCGACCACACCTGCCCGCAGCGGGTCAGCACGAGGTAGACGGCCATCAGGTGGATGACGTTGTCCCCGCCGTCGCCCATGAACACGCTGCGGTTCTGCAGCGACAGCACCCCGATCATGAACAGGACCGAGGCGGCCCGCGTCCGCCAGCCCAGCACCAGCAGGACGCTCGCGAGCACGGAGAGCGCGTACACGGTTTCGAACCACGGCGTCGAGTCCGACCACATCAGGACCGTGAAGGCGCGGTTCGAGGCGATCAGCCGCTGGGCGAGCTCCCAGCTCCACGGCCCGTCGGGGCCGTACAGCTCGTGCCGGTGGGGGAACTCGCGCAGCAGGAAGAACAGCCAGGTCGCGGCGAAGCCGATGCGTACGACGGCGCTCTGGTAGGGGCCCAGCGCGTGTCCGGTGGCCTTCGCGACCGCCCGCGCGAGGGTGCTCCTCACACGTTCCACCACGGCAGCTCCCGGTAGTACGTCTGGGTGTCGGTCTTCTCCCCGCTCCAGGGGGGCGCGGCCACCGACCGGGTCGCCGAGCGCAGCTGGATCCGTACGATCCGCTCGCCTCCCGGCGTCGCGCCGGTCAGCCGGTCCACGGCGATCCGCTTCAGGTACTGCTCGGCCAGCTCCCCGCGCTCGCCGTCGGGCTTGTCGTCCTCGTCGTGGGAGCCGGTGAAGAAGTCCCAGGCCCTGCGGAGCTCGTTCTGCTGGGTGTGGCTCGGCAGCAGGCCGTGGCGGATCGCCGCGCCGTCCTCGGCGGACAGGTCGCGCCAGTCGCGGGTGACGAGTTCCCCGTCGGCGGTGCGGACCTGGGCGCGGACCTCCACGGCGATGTTCTGCTGGAGCGGGTTGGGTGCGAACAGCTTCCAGTTCTGTTCGAACTCGGGGTAGATCCAGCCGTCCACGAGCCGGGCGTTCTGCTTGCCGACGGTATTGGCGGGCGCGACGTGCAGGAAGACCAGTCCGAGGTGCAGGCAGGCGCCGACGCCCACGGCTCCCAGGGCGAGGGCCGCGAGGACCCGGTAGGGGGCGGACAGGCCGGCGATCCCGGGTGCGCGGGGCGGTGCGGGCTGCGCCGGGGCGGCTGACGGAAGGGCTCCTTCCGCAGGCTCGCGCTCGTTCGAATCCATCCCGCCCCGATCATCCGGCTTCCACAGGGTTGCCCGCAGAGGTTGACACCCTACGGGCCGCCGTCTCACCATTGAAGAGGATGAACCGAACGATCGGTCGGTCGGGCGGACGGCACACTCTGACAGGGGACCGGGATGGTCGCAGTGACCCCGGAAACGGGCACGTCAGGCACGGTGGACGGCGCGGTGGACGGGCAGTCCGCGGACCTCGGCGCACAGCTCCGTGCGGACTTCGACGCCGCCGTGGCGGCCGACGAGCGCGTGGAGCCCCGGGACTGGATGCCCGAGGAGTACCGCGCCTCCCTGGTCCGGCAGATGGCGCAGCACGCGCACTCCGAGATCATCGGCATGCAGCCCGAGGCCAACTGGATCACCCGCGCGCCCTCGCTGCGCCGCAAGGCGATCCTCATGGCCAAGGTCCAGGACGAGGCGGGCCACGGGCTGTACCTCTACAGCGCCGCCGAGACCCTCGGCACCAGCCGCGACGAGCTGCTCGACAAGCTCCACTCGGGCAAGCAGAAGTACTCCTCGATCTTCAACTACCCCACCCTGACCTGGGCCGACGTCGGCGCCATCGGCTGGCTCGTGGACGGCGCGGCGATCACCAACCAGGTGCCGATCTGCCGCTGCTCCTACGGCCCCTACGCCCGCGCCATGGTCCGGATCTGCAAGGAGGAGTCCTTCCACCAGCGCCAGGGCTACGAGCTGCTCCTCGCCCTCTCGCAGGGCACCGAGGCCCAGCACGCCATGGCGCAGGACGCGGTCGACCGCTGGTGGTGGCCCTCGCTGATGATGTTCGGCCCGCCGGACGACGAGTCGGTCCACAGCGCGCAGGCGATGGCCTGGAAGATCAAGCGCCACTCGAACGACGAGCTGCGCCAGCGCTTCGTGGACATCGCCGTCCCGCAGGCCGAGTCACTGGGCCTGACGCTGCCCGACCCGGACATCAAGTGGAACGAGGAGCGCGGCCACCACGACTTCGGCGCCATCGACTGGGCCGAGTTCTGGGACGTCCTCAAGGGCAACGGCCCCTGCAACGAACAGCGGATCAGCCAGCGGCGCAAGGCGCACGAGGAAGGCGCCTGGGTCCGCGAGGCCGCCTCCGCCTACGCCGCGAAGCACACCAGCACCGGACGAGAGGTACAGGCATGACGCAGAACTGGCCCCTGTGGGAGGTGTTCGTGCGCTCGCGCCGCGGCCTCTCGCACACGCACGCGGGAAGCCTGCACGCCCCGGACGCGGAGATGGCCCTGCGCAACGCCCGCGACCTCTACACGCGGCGCAACGAGGGCGTCTCCATCTGGGTCGTGCCCTCCGCGGAGATCACCGCCTCCTCGCCGGACGAGCGGGACCCGTTCTTCGCCCCGTCCGCCGACAAGCCCTACCGTCACCCCACCTTCTACGAGATCCCCGAGGGGGTGCGCCACCTGTGAGCGCCGGCACCGACACCCGCACCGCGGCCGCCCTCGCCCTCGGCGACGACGCGCTGATCCTCTCCCACCGCCTCGGCGAGTGGGCGGGCCACGCCCCCGTCCTGGAGGAGGAGGTCGCCCTGGCCAACATCGCCCTCGACCTGCTCGGACAGGCCCGCCTGCTGCTGTCCATGGCGGGCGACGAGGACGAGCTGGCCTTCCTGCGCGAGGAGCGCTCCTTCCGCAACCTCCAGCTCGTCGAGCAGCCCAACGGGGACTTCGCCCACACCATCGCCCGCCAGCTGTACTTCTCCTTCTACCAGCACGAGCTGTACGGGGAGCTCGCCGCCGGCGACGGCCCGTTCGCCCCGCTCGCCGCCAAGGCCGTGAAGGAGACCGCCTACCACCGGGACCACGCCGAGCAGTGGACGCTGCGCCTCGGCGACGGCACCGAGGAGAGCCGGGCCCGGATGCGCGCGGCGCTGGACGCCCTGTGGAAGTTCACCGGGGAGATGTTCCTGCCCGTCGAGGGCGTCGGCCTGGACCAGGCCGCCATGGAGGCCCTGGAGGGCCGCTGGCTGGCCGCGCTGGGCGGCGTACTGGACCGGGCGGGGCTCACCCTGCCCGAGGGTCCGCGTACGGGCGCCTGGGCCGCCGGAGCCGGCCGCCAGGGGCTGCACACGGAGCCGTTCGGGCGGCTGCTCGCCGAGATGCAGCACCTGCACCGCAGCCACCCCGGAGCGTCGTGGTGAGCGCCGGGGCCGGGACCACCCGCCTGGAGGCGGAGCTGGCCGAGCTGGCCGGTTCCGTCCCCGACCCGGAACTGCCCGTGCTGACCCTGGCCGAGCTGGGCGTCATGCGCGGAGTGCGGATGCACGAGGACGGGCACGCCGAGGTGGTCCTGACCCCGACGTACACCGGCTGCCCGGCCATCGAGGCCATGTCCGCCGACATCGAACGGGTCCTCACCGGCCACGGCATCCCCGAGGTGCGGGTCACCACGGTGCTGTCCCCGGCCTGGTCCACCGACGACATCAGCGCCGAAGGCCGCCGCAAACTGGCCGAGTTCGGCATCGCACCGCCCCGCCCGCACTCCACTGGCGGACCGGTACCGCTGACGCTGTCGGTGCGCTGCCCCCACTGCGGTTCGACGGACACCGAACTGCTCAGCCGCTTCTCCTCCACCGCGTGCAAGGCGCTGCGCCGCTGCGTCTCCTGCCGCGAACCGTTCGACCACTTCAAGGAGCTGTAGATGGCCGCACCCCGCCACGGCGCGTTCCACCCGCTGACGGTGGCGGCAGTCGACCGGCTCACCGACGACTCGGTGGCCCTGACCCTCCGGGTCCCCGAGGAACTGCGCGAGGACTACCGCCACGCCCCCGGCCAGCACCTGACGCTGCGCCGCCGCGCCGCCGAGGGCACCGAGGTCCGCCGCACCTACTCGATCTGCTCCCCCGCCCCGGCCCCCGACGGCCCCGGCCCGGCCGAACTGCGGGTGGGAGTGCGCCTGGTGGAGGGCGGCGAGTTCTCCACGTTCGCGCACAAGGAGGTCGCCGCCGGCGACGTGCTGGACGTGATGGTCCCGGCCGGACGGTTCGTGCTGGAGCCGGCCGCCGCCCCGCGGGCCGCGCACTACGCGGCGATCGTCGGCGGCAGCGGCATCACCCCGGTGCTGTCGATCGCCGCCTCGGTGCTGGCGGCGCGGCCCGACACCCGGTTCTGCCTGGTGCGCAGCGACCGCACGGCGGCCTCGACGATGTTCCTGGAGGACGTGGCCGACCTCAAGGACCGCTACCCCGACCGCTTCCAGCTGGTCACCGTGCTCTCCCGCGAGGAGCAGGAGGCCGGGCTGCCCTCCGGGCGGCTCGACGAGGCCCGGCTGGTGTCCCTGCTGCCCGCGCTGCTTCCGGTCGAGGAGGTGACGGGCTGGTTCCTGTGCGGCCCCTACGGGCTGGTGACCGGCGCGGAGCGGGCCCTGGGCGCGCTCGGCGTCGTACGGACCCGGGTGCACGAGGAGGTCTTCCACGTCGAGGAGACCGCCCCGCAGGGCCCCGTCCGCTCCGTGCCGCCTCCGGCCCA
Source organism: Streptomyces sp. C (assembly GCF_000158895.1). NCBI lineage: Bacteria > Bacillati > Actinomycetota > Actinomycetes > Kitasatosporales > Streptomycetaceae > Streptomyces > Streptomyces sp. C. The sequence goes on from NZ_GG657750.1 coordinate 3,898,546, forward strand.
CGGCCGGGTGACCGCCCGGCTCGACGGCCGCTCGGGCACCTGGCCCGTACAGGACGGCGAGTCCCTGCTGGACACCGTGCTGCGCAACCGCGCCGACGCCCCGTACGCCTGCAAGGGCGGCGTGTGCGGCACCTGCCGGGCCTTCGTGGTCTCCGGCGAGGTGCGGATGGACCGCAACTTCGCACTGGAGGCGGAGGAAACGGACGCCGGGTTCGTGCTGGCCTGCCAGTCCCACGCCCTGACGGAGGAAGTGGAGATCGACTTCGACCGGTAGGCCGGTGGGCCGGTGGGCCGGTGGGCCGGTGGGCCGGTGGGCCGGTGGGCCGGTGGGCCCGCAGGGTGTCCGAGGCGTCGGGGCCTGTCCAATTTCCGCGCACTGCTCTATCTTGACGCACCGTCAGATCAGGGCGTCAGCCGGTGCGCGCAGGAGGACAGGCAGTGGACTTCACCTTCACCGAGGAACAGCAGGCCGCCGTCGAGGCCGCGCGGGCCGTCTTCGCCGGCGTCGCCCCCGACGGCGTCCCCAGCCCCGCGCTCACGCCCGGAGCCGTCGCGGACGACTTCGACCGGCCGCTGTGGGCCAGGCTCGCCGGCTCCGACCTGCTGGGCCTCGTCCTCGCCGAGGAGCACGGCGGGGCCGGCCTCGACGCCATCGCCCTGTGCCTGGTGCTGCGCGAAGCGGCGCGGGTACTGGCCCGGGTACCTCTGCTGGAGCACTGCGCCACCGCCATGGCCGTCCAGGCCCACGGCAGCCCCGAACTGGCCGCCGCCCTGCTGCCCGGCGCCGGCAACGGCACGCTCGTGCTCACCGCGGCCGCACACGGCCGCACCGGCCACGACCCCGCCGAACTCGCCGTCACCGCACGCCGCGAGGGCTCGGACTGGCTCCTGGACGGGGTACAGACCTCCGTGGCCTGGGCCCACGGCTGCGACTGGATCGCGGTCCCCGCCCACAGCGGCGAGGGCGAGGCCGTCCTCGCGCTCCTGCCCCGCGCCACCCCGGGCCTCACGCTCGCCGACCAGTACTCCACCAGCGGCGAGCGGCTCGCCGAACTCACCCTCGACGCGGTACGGGCACCCGCCGCCCACGTGATCGACGCCCCCGGCGCCTGGGACCGGCTCCACCAGCTGCTGGCCACCGGCACCTGCGCCCTCGCACTCGGCCTCGGCGAGGCCGCCCTCACCATGACCAGCCAGTACACCGGCAAGCGGGAGCAGTTCGGCTTCCCCGTGGCGACCTTCCAGGCCGTCGCGGTGCAGGCCGCCGACCGCTACATCGACCTGCGCGCCATGGAGGCCACCCTCTGGCAGGCAGCCTGGCGGCTCGACGCCGCGACCGGCGGGGCGGGCGGACCGCTGCCCAGCGCCGGGGACGTCGCCGTCGCCAAGATCTGGGCCTCGGAGGGCGTACGCCGGGTCGTGCAGACCGCCCAGCACCTGCACGGCGGCTTCGGCGCGGACACCGACTACCCGCTGCACCGCTACCACGCGTGGGCCAAGCAGCTGGAACTCCAGCTCGGCCCGGCCGCCGCGCACGAGGAGGCACTGGGCGACCTGCTGGCCGCCCACCCCCTGGCCTGAGCGGAGAACTAGAGCACGAAGGCCGGGTTCCCGTTGTCCGTCACCATCGGGCGCCCGGCCCGCTCCCACGCCTGCATCCCGCCGTCGACGTTCACGGCCTCGATGCCCTGGCGCACCAGGTACTGGGTGACCTGGGCGCTACGGCCGCCCACCCGGCACATCACGTACGCGGTACGGCCGTCCGCGACGGCCTCGGTGACCTCGCCGAAGCGCGCCACGAAATCGCTCATCGGGACGTGCAGCGCACCCTCGACGTGCCCGGCCGCCCATTCGTCGTCCTCACGGACGTCGAGGACGAAGCCTTCGGCGGGCACCGCGCCGGCGTCCACCGAGGGAAGCGGTCCGAGGTTCATAACAGTCGCCTTCTCTCTTCACGGATCTGGTCTGCCAACCTATCCGAAGCCCCGGCCGGGCCGGGCTCATCCGGCGCTGTACGACGCCAGCTCCGCCTCGCGCTCGGAGACCTGCGCCAGCAGCTGCTCCGCGATCTCCTCCAGCAGCCGGTCCGGGTCGTCCGGAGCCATCCGCAGCATGGCGCCGATCGCGCTGTCCTCCAGCTCCTTCGCCACCAGCGAGAGCAGCTCCTTGCGCTGGGCCAGCCACTCCAGCCGGGCGTACAGCTCCTCGCTCTCACTCGGGCCCGCCTCCTCGGGCACCGGGCCGGCCTCCCACTCCTCGGCGAGCTCGCGCAGCAGCCGCTCCTCACCGCGCCCGTAGGCGGCGTTGACCCGGGCGATGAAGGCGTCGCGGCGCGTGCGCTCGGCCTCGTCCTGCGCCAGGTCGGGGTGGGCCTTGCGGACCAGCTCCCGGTACAGCCGCCGCACCTCCTCGGTGGGCCGCACCCGCTGCGGCGGCTGCACCGACCGGTCGGTGAGCATCGCGGCGGCGTCGTCGGAGATCCCGTCCGAGCCCAGCCAGTCGTGGAACAGCTCCTCCACGCCGGGCATCGGCATGACCAGCGCGCGGGCCTCCTGGGCCCGCCGCAGGTCCTCCGGATCACCGGTGCGGGCCGCCTTCGCCTCCGCGATCAGCGCGTCCAGCTCGTCGAGGCGCGAGTACATCGGGCCGAGCTTCTGGTGGTGCAGCCGGGAGAAGTTCTCGACCTCCACCCGGAAGGTCTCCACGGCGATCTCGAACTCGATCAGCGCCTGCTCGGCGGCCCGCACGGCGCGCTCCAGCCGTGCCTCGGGCCGCTCGTCACCGGGGACGGCGGACTCTTCGGGGGCGGTGGGTTCGGTCTGCTCGCTCACCCGGCCAGCCTACGGCCCGCCCCGGGCCACGTTTCACGTGAAACGTAGGGGATGTTTCACGTGAAACGCGCAGGCCCCGTGAAACCCGCGGGCGGGCCCACCGCTCAGACCCCGAACTCCGCCGCGATACGTCCCGAGCGCACCGCCGCCACCAGATCCGCGTGATCGGCCTCGCTCCGGTCGGCGTACGCCACGGCGAACGCGGCCATCGCCTCGTCCAGCTCCTCGTTCTTGCCGCAGTACCCCGCCAGCAGCCGCGGGTCGGCGCTGTGCGCGTGCGCCCGGGCCAGCAGGGCGCCGGTCATCCGGCCGTAGTCGTCGATCTGGTCCACGGCCAGCGCCGCCGGGTCCACGCTGCCCTTGCGGTTGCGGAACTGCCGGACCTGGTACGGAAGCCCTTCGACGGTGGTCCAGCCCAGCAGGATGTCGGAGACCACCTGCATCCGCTTCTGCCCGGCCACCACCCGGCGGCCCTCGTGCTCCTCCGCCGGCGCGTGGAAGCCCAGCCCGGGCAGGTGCGGCAGCAGCACCGACGGCCGCGCCTCCTTCACCTGGAGCACCAGCGGCTCACCCCGGTGGTCCAGCAGCAGCACCACGTACGAGCGAGTGCCCACGCTGCCGGTGCCGACGACGCGGAAGGCCACGTCGTGGATCGCGTACCGGGCCAGCAGCGGCAGCCGGTCCCCCGACAGGGTCGCCAGGTACGGGCCCAGCGAGGCGGCCACGGCCGCGGCCTCCCCGTCGCCGACCCGCCGCAGCACCGGCAGCGCGTCCACGAAGCGCCTGCTCCCGTCCGCGAGCAGTTCGGTCGATTTGGCGGCGAACCGCGCGGAGGTGTTGTTGCGGGCCTTCTCCGAGACCCGATCCAGCGTGCCCAGCAGGTCCCGGGCGTCGGTGTGTGAGACCAGTTCCTCGTCCGCGATCGCGTTCCACGCGTCGAGCGCGGGCAGTTTCGCCAGCAGCCGCATGGTGCGCCGGTAGGCGCCCACCGCATCCCGGGCCGCCGCCAGACAGGTGTCCTCGCAGGCGCCCGCCACCCGCCCGGCCAGGATCAGGGAGGTCGCCAGCCGCTTCACGTCCCACTCCCACGGACCGAAGACGGTCTCGTCGAAGTCGTTCAGGTCGATCACGAGCCGGCCGCGCGCGTCCCCGTACAGGCCGAAGTTGGCCGCGTGGGCGTCACCGCAGATCTGCGCGCCCACCCCGGTCACCGGACCGCCGGACAGGTCGTGCGCCATCAGCCCGGCCGCCCCGCGCAGGAAGGCGAAGGGGTTGGCGGCCATCCGGCCCACCCGTATCGGGGTCAGCTCGGCGACCCGCCCCACGTTGGACTCCTCCACCGCGCGCACCGCGTCGGGCCGCCCGGCCGGCGCCTCGAACCGCGCGTGGGCCGCCCGCGGGACGCGCAGCCTCAGCGCCTTCCCCGCCTCCTTGGGCGAACCGCTGACGTTCCGCGGCGCGAAGCCCGCGACGCGCGGGACGCGCCCGCCGTCCCGCCCCGCGGCCGGGTCCACGGCCACGCCCGCTCCGCCCGACGCTCCGGCCACCCCGCCCGCCGCCGCGTACTGCTCCGGTATCGCCACCATCCGCGCTGCCCCGCCCTGTTCGCGCCACACCGGCCACTCCGTGGCCGATCAAGTCCGGGCAGACCGTACCTACAGCCCGGCGTCCCTGGCCAGCAGGGCCGCCTGAACCCGGTTCTCGCAGCCCAGCTTCGCCAGGATCCGGCTCACGTACGTCTTCACGGTCGCCTCGCTCATGTGGAGCCTGCGCCCGGCGTCCGCGTTCGACAAGCCCTCGCCCAGGAGCGCCAGCACACCGCGCTCCCGCTCGCTCAGCTCCGCGACCCGCCGGCGGGCCTCCTCGCCGCGACCCGCGGCCGGCCCCGTGGCCAGCTGGTCCACCACGTGCCGGGTCGCCCCGGGCGAGAGGTAGGCGTCCCCGGCCGCGGCCGCGCGGACGGCGCCGATCAGCTCACCCGGCGCCGAGTCCTTCAGCAGGAAGCCCGCGCCGCCCTGGCTCAGCGCCCGCAGCACGTTCTCCTTCTCCCCGAAGGTGGTCAGGATCAGCGTCCGGACCGCCGGCGCGGCCCGGCCCAGCTCGCCCAGCGCCGACAGCCCGTCCATCACCGGCATCTGGATGTCCAGCAGGACCACGTCCGGGGCGTGCGAGAGGGCCAGCTCGACCGCCTCCCGGCCGTTGGCGCCCTCGGCGACGACCTCGATGTCCGGCGCCGAGGTCAGGATCATCCTGATCCCCGCGCGGATCAGCGGCTCGTCATCAGCGATCACCACTCTGATCACCTTGGCTGTCACCCGCACGCTCCTACTGCTTGACCTGGTACGCCTGTTTGTCGACGAGCTTGCCGTCCTTGAAGCAGAACCGGAAAACGGTGTCGTCGGCGGACCACTCCGATTCGTCGCTGGAGAGCAGGGCCAGGCAGTCCGAGTCATCCGGCCGCGGCGGGCCCTTGCGGTCCATGCCCGCCGTCAGGACGCTGTCCCCGTTCGGCAGGCGCCCCCGCACCGACTCCTCGGACTCGCCCACGTGGACCGCGTCGTACTCCGCCCTGCCGATCATCGCCTTGTTCGCGGAGCCGACGAGCATCACCACCGCGGCCCCCATCACGATGATCAGCAGCACCACCGCAGCGACGGCGATCCCGCAGCCCATCGCCACGCCTCCGGTCCGGGTGCGCACCGGCACCGACAGCTCGCGGTCCAGCGCGGCCCAGTCCAGCGGCGGCGCGCCCTTCAGCGCCAGCGCCCGCGCCTGCGAACGCTGCCCGAAGTCGTCGGCCACGTCCTCGACGAGCCCGGCCGGCTCCGTCCCGTACGGCAGCACGCCCGCCACCCGGAACCCGCCGTCCTCGGTCGCCCCCGCGTGCACCATGCCGCCGACCAGCCGGGCCCGCTCCCGCAGCCCGGTCAGCCCCTGCCCGCCCGACACGACCTCGCCCGGAGCCCGGTCGGTCGCCGGACCGTTGGCGATCTCCACCACCAGCGAATCGTCCTCGTAGCGCAGCTCCACGGTGATCGGCGACCCCGGCGCGTGCTTGTAGGCGTTGGTCAGCGCCTCCTGCACGATCCGGTACGCCGCGTGGTCGCAGGCCGCGACCAGCGGCCGCGGCTGCCCCGCCGTGCCCAGCCGCACGTCGGTCCCCGCGGCCCGTGCCGCCTCCACGATCCCGGCGATCCCGGCCACCCCCCGCGCGGCCGGCTGCGCCTCCTCCACCGGCGCGGGCGCCTCCACCCCGTCGCGCAGGATCCCGACGACCTCGCGCAGCTCGTGCATGGCCGCCACCGAGGCCTGCCGCAGCACCCCCACCGCCTCGCGCTGGCGGTCGGTGAGCGCGGGGTCCACCTCCAGCGCCCCCGTGTGCACCGAGATCAGCGCCAGCTGGTGGCCCAGGCTGTCGTGCATGTCCTGGGCGATCCGCTGCCGCTCCCGCAGCCTGGCCTGCCCGGCGACCATGGTCCGCTCGCGCAGCAGCCGGTCGTTGCGCTCCTGGAGCGCGCTCAGCAGGGTCCGGCGCTGGTGCCAGTAGCGGCTGGCCAGACCCGGCATGACGGTCGCCGCGAGGAACAGCAGGGTGGAGAAGACGACCACCAGCACCGGCCGCATCTGCGCCCACTGGTCGACCAGGGTGAGGCCGATCACCGCGAGGAAGGCCAGCAGGAACGCGCCGAGCGCCCGGCCCACGCCGACGATCCGGCGGCCCGCGGACCAGCCCAGCACGACCGTCACGAGGAACACCCCGGGCAGCAGCGCGCTGGCCGCCGCACCCACCACCAGCGTGGTGGCCGGGAGCCTGCGGCGCAGCAGCATCAGCGACACCACGGCCACGACCCCGAGGGCCGTCTTCAGTCCGGAGCTGTTGCTGAGTTCGTCCACGCCGACACCGAACAGCGCCATCACCGCGGCGAGCGTCAGCTCCCCGGCCAGCATCCGCCGCGACCAGGGTTCCGGACCCTTCAGCCAGTCCCAGCCCGCACGCGTCCTCGCCTTGGCATCCACACGCCCGACCCTAGACACCGGCCCCCGCCGCCCGCCGTCTTCTTTCGTCGCGTCCCGCACGACGAAAGTCGTACGGGACCGGACATGCGAGAAGCCCCGATCCGGAGTCCGGATCGGGGCTTCCCCGATGTGGGCGAGGGGGGATTTGAACCCCCACGTCCCGAAGGACACTGGCACCTGAAGCCAGCGCGTCTGCCGTTCCGCCACTCGCCCGAGCAGCGTCCCAGTGGTTCTTCCCTTTCGGGCCGTTCCCCTGGCGACGTCGAAACATTAACACGTCGAACGGGCCGGATTGAAATCGCTTTCCCAGACCCCCCTCACGACGACCGGCACGGCCCCTCCCACTGTCCCCTCCGGGTGCGGGACACTGTCCCTGGCGCACCCCTACGATCCCTTGTGAGCACCAACACTCCTGCGCGCAGGACCGAAGGGGAACCAGCCGAATCCGCCACGCGTGGATACGATCAGTAAGCAGTACAGGGCGACAACGACGGAGGAGGTGCCCCATGGGAGTCCTGAAGCGTTTCGAGCAGCGCCTCGAAGGTCTGGTGAACGGCACCTTCGCCAAGGTGTTCAAGTCCGAGGTCCAGCCGGTGGAGATCGCCGGCGCCCTCCAGCGCGAGTGCGACAACAACGCCACGATCTGGAACCGCGAGCGGACCGTCGTACCCAACGACTTCATCGTGGAGCTCAGCGCCGGCGACTACGAGCGCCTGAGCCCCTACTCCGGTCAGCTCGGCGACGAACTCGCGGGCCTCGTACGCGACTACGCCAAGCAGCAGCGCTACAGCTTCATGGGCCCCATCAAGGTGCACCTGGAGAAGGCGGAAGACCTGGACACCGGCCTCTACCGGGTCCGCAGTCGCACCCTCGCCTCCAGCACCTCCCAGGACTCCCCCCAGGCCGCCCAGAGCGGGCAGGGCGGGCAGGGCGGATACGGCTACCCGCCGGTCGGCGCCCCGCCCATGCCCCCGGGCCCGCCTGCGGGCGGACCCGGCGCGCGCCCCGGCGCCGCGGCTCCCGGCGCCCCAGGGGCCACGCGCCGCTGGATCGAGATCAACGGCACCCGCCACCAGATCTCGCGCCCGACACTCGTACTCGGCCGCAGCACCGAGGCCGATGTGCGGATCGACGACCCCGGCGTGTCCCGCCGGCACTGTGAGATCCGGACCGGAACACCCCCGACGATCCAGGATCTCGGGTCCACCAACGGCATCGTGGTGGACGGGCAGCACACCACCCGCGCTACGCTCCGCGACGGCTCGCGGATCGTCGTGGGCAGCACCACCATCATTTACCGGCAAGCCGAAGGGTGAAGCGGGGGCAATGTCAGAGCTGACCCTGACGGTCATGCGGTTGGGTTTCCTGGCCGTTCTGTGGCTGTTCGTCATCGTGGCCGTTCAGGTCATCCGCAGCGACCTCTTCGGTACGCGCGTCACGCAGCGCGGCTCGCGCCGCGGTGGCGGCGCCGCCGGCGGTGCCGCGCAGCAGACGGGGCGCCAGACCGCGCCGCCCCAGCAGCGCCAGCGCAGGGGCGCGCCGACCAAGCTCGTCGTCTCCGAGGGCACCCTCACGGGCACCACGGTCGCCCTCGCCGGCCAGACGATCACGCTGGGCCGCGCCCACGACTCCACGATCGTGCTGGACGACGACTACGCCTCCAGCAGGCATGCCAGGATCTACCCCGACCGTGACGGCCAGTGGATCGTCGAGGATCTCGGGTCCACGAACGGCACGTACCTCGACCGGACCCGGCTGACCACCCCGACGCCCATTCCGCCGGGCGCCCCGATCCGCATCGGCAAGACCGTCATCGAGCTGCGGAAGTAGTACGAGAATGAGCGAGCGGAGCGAGCGAGCCGCGGCGGTCCGTCCCACCGGGGACACGGACCCGCGCGCGCTCCCGACCGGAGGGTGGGCAGTGTGGCTCGAGACCGGTTGTACCCCGAGGCGTCGACAGGGCAGGTGCGCATGAGTCTGTCCCTGCGTTTCGCCGCCGGATCGCACAAGGGGATGATCCGCGAGGGCAACGAGGACTCCGGCTACGCCGGTCCCCGGCTCCTCGCCGTCGCCGACGGCATGGGTGGCCAGGCAGCCGGCGAGGTCGCCAGCTCCGAGGTCATCTCCTCGCTCGTCCAGCTCGACGACGACGTCCCCGGCTCCGACATCCTCACCGCCCTCGGCATCGCCGTGCAGCGCGCCAACGACCAGCTGCGCGTCATGGTCGAGGACGACTCCCAGCTCGAAGGCATGGGCACCACGCTCACCGCCCTGCTGTGGACCGGCCAGCGCCTCGGTCTCGTGCACGTCGGCGACTCGCGCGCCTACCTGCTCCGCGACGGCGTCCTCACGCAGATCACCCAGGACCACACCTGGGTGCAGCGCCTCGTCGACGAGGGCCGGATCACCGAGGAGGAGGCGACCACCCATCCGCAGCGCTCCCTCCTCATGCGGGCCCTCGGCAGCGGCGACGTCGTGGAGCCGGACCTCTCCATCCGCGAGGTACGGGCCGGCGACCGCTACCTGATCTGCTCCGACGGCCTGTCCGGCGTGGTCTCCCACCAGACCCTGGAGGAGACCCTCGCCGACTACCACGGCCCGCACGAGACCGTGCAGTCCCTGATCCAGCTCGCCCTGCGCGGCGGCGGCCCGGACAACATCACCTGCATCGTCGCGGACGTCCTCGACACCGACAGCGGCGACACCATGGCCGCCCAGCTGAACGACACCCCGGTCGTCGTCGGCGCGGTCGCCGAGAACCAGCACCAGCTCTTCGACGGCAACGCCATGCAGACGCCGGCCGGGCGGGCCTCCGGGCTCGGCCGCCAGGCCCCGCCGCCCGCGGGTGCCTTCGGCCCTCCCGGCAGCGGCGAAGCCCCCGGCTACGGGTACCCCGACCAGGGCCAGGGCGGCGCACTGGGCAGCTTCGGCGAACCCGAGCCCTACGACGCCGACGGCAAGTACGAGGACACCTACGACCACCCGCGCAAGCGGCGCAGCAAAGGGCGCAAGTGGACCACGCGCACGCTGATCCTGCTGCTCGTGGCCGGTGTCGTCGGCGGCGGCCTGTACGCGGCACACCGGTGGACGCAGACGCAGTACTACGTCGGCGTCAAGGGTGACCACGTCGCGCTGTACCGCGGCCTCAGCCAGAACCTGGCCTGGATCCACCTCTCGCAGGTGGAGACGGACCACCCCGAGATCGAACTGAAGTACCTCCCGCCCTTCAAGCGCAAGCAGGTCGAGTCCACGATCAGCGAGAGCAGCATCGACGGCGCGCGCAAGAAGATCGAGGAGCTCGGGGTCCAGGTCTCCGCCTGCAAGCAGGACGAGGCCCGGCGCGCTTCCGAAGCCCAGGGCAACCAGACGCCCGGCCCCAGCCTGACTCCCGCGGAGCAGGCTGTCGTCGGCCAGTGCGAAAAGCAGTAGACATACGCGGGCACAGGGGGCCTGCCACACCATGAGCGTTGTCACCAACACGACCACCATCGGCGCCATCGAGGCGCCGAGCCGACGGAACACCGAGCTCCTGCTGCTCGCCTTCGCCGTGGTCATCCCGATCTTCGCCTACGCCAACGTGGGCCTGTCCATCCACGGCGACCTGCCCCCGGGCACGCTGCTCTACGGACTCGGCTTCGCCGTGCTCGCGGGCATCGGCCACCTCGTCGTCCGGCGGTACGCCAAGTACGCCGACCCGCTGCTGCTGCCGATCGCGACGCTGCTCAACGGGCTCGGCGTCGTCCTGATCTGGCGCCTGGACCAGTCGGAGCGGCTGCAGAACCTCGCCAAGCGCAGCTTCGGCACCTTCTCGGAGTCCGCGCCGCGCCAGATGATGTACACGGGGCTGGCCCTCGCCCTGTTCGCGGTCGTGCTGCTGGTCCTCAAGGACCACCGCGTGCTCCAGCGGTTCACGTACATCTCCATGGCCGGCGCCCTCGTCCTGCTGATCCTGCCCGTCATCCCGGGTCTGGGCGCGGACGTCTTCGGCGCCAAGATCTGGATCAGCGTCGGCGGCTTCTCCATCCAGCCGGGTGAGTTCGCGAAGATCGTCATCGCGATCTTCTTCGCCGGCTACCTGATGGTGAAGCGCGACGCGCTGGCCCTGGCCAGCCGCCGCTTCATGGGCCTCTACCTGCCGCGCGGCCGCGACCTCGGCCCGATCCTGATGATCTGGGCGATGAGCCTGCTCGTCCTCGTCTTCGAGAACGACCTCGGCACCTCGCTGCTGTTCTTCGGCATGTTCGTGATCATGCTGTACGTGGCCACCGAGCGGACCAGCTGGATCGTCATCGGTCTGCTCATGTCGGTCGGCGGTGCCACCGTCGTCGGCGCCACGGCCAGCCACGTCAAGGCCCGCGTCACCGCCTGGCTCGACCCCTTCGCCTGCTACTCCACGTCCGGCGCCTGCGAGCAGGTCGGCCAGTCGATCATGAGCTTCGGTTCCGGCGGGGTGCTCGGCACCGGCTGGGGCCAGGGCAACTCCGACCTGATCGGCTTCGCCGCCAACTCCGACTTCATCTTCTCCACCGTCGGCGAGGAACTCGGCCTGACCGGTGTCATGGCCTTCCTCCTGCTCTACGGCCTGATCATCGAGCGGGGTGTGCGCACCGCCCTCGCCGCGCGCGACCCCTTCGGCAAGCTGTTCGCCATCGGCCTCTCCGGCGCCTTCGCCCTGCAGATCTTCGTCGTCGCCGGCGGAGTCATGGGCCTCATCCCCCTCACCGGCATGACCATGCCCTTCCTCGCCTCCGGCGGTTCCTCCGTCCTGGCGAACTGGGTCCTCATCGCCATCCTCATCCGGATCAGCGACACCGCACGCCGACCTGCCCCGGCCCCCGCCCCGTCCCCCGACTCCGAGATGACCCAGGTGGTCCGCCCGTCATGAACAAGCCCCTGCGCCGCATCTCGCTGTTCTGCGGGCTGCTCGTCCTCGCCCTGCTGATCCGGACCAACTGGCTGCAGTACGTCCAGGCCGAGGAGCTCAGCACGCGCAAGGAGAACCGCCGGGTCCAGATCGCCCAGTACGCCACCGAGCGCGGCAACATCATCGTCCAGGGCGGCCAGCCGATCACCGGGTCCGCCGTCACCGCGGGCAGCGACTACAAGTACAAGCGGACCTACGTCGACGGCCCCCTGTGGGCGCCCGTCACCGGCTACGCCTCGCAGGCCTTCGGCTCCACCCAGCTGGAGTCCCTGGAGGACGGCATCCTCACCGGCAACGACGACCGGCTCTTCTTCGACCGCACCATCGGCATGTTCACCGGGGAGAAGAAGCGCGGCGGCAACGTCATCACCACGCTGAACCCCGCCGCCCAGAAGGCCGCCTTCGACCAGCTCGGCACCAAGAAGGGCGCGGTCGCGGCGATCGACCCGCGCACCGGCGCCATCCTGGCGCTGGTCAGCACCCCCTCGTACGACCCGTCCACCTTCGCCGGCAACTCCAAGGCCGACGAGAAGGCCTGGGTCGAGCTGAAGGACTCCGAGGACAAGAAGCTCGTCAACCGCGCCCTGCGCGAGACGTACCCGCCGGGCTCCACCTTCAAGGTGGTCACGGCCGCCGCCGCGCTGGAGAACGGCGTGGTCAGCGACATCAACGCGCCCACGGACACGCCCGAGCCGTACATCCTGCCCGGCACGAAGACCCCGATGGTCAACCACGCCACCGGCTGCGAGAAGGCGAGCCTGAACGACGCGCTGAAGGTCTCCTGCAACTCGGTCTTCGCGAACCTGGGCGACAAGGTCGGCCGCGACAAGATGGTCGAGACGGCCCAGAAGTTCGGCTTCAACAACGACAAGATCGACACCCCGGTCCGCGCCTTCGCCAGCGTCTACGACAAGACCATGGGCCGCGACGGCAACGCGCAGAGCTCCATCGGCCAGTTCAACACCGCGGCCACCCCGCTCCAGATGGCCATGGTCACCGCCGCCATCGCCAACGACGGCAAGCTGATGAAGCCGTACATGGTCGACCAGCTCACCGCGCCCGGCCTCGACACGATCGAGAAGCACGAGCCCTCCGAGATGAGCAAGCCCCTCAGCGCGGCGAACGCGCAGAAGGTCCAGCAGATGATGGTGAACGTCGTCGAGAACGGCACGGGAACCAAGGCCCAGATCAAGGGCGTCAAGGTAGGCGGCAAGACCGGTACCGCCCAGCACGGCGAGAAGAACGCCAAGCGCCCCTACGCCTGGTTCATCTCCTACGCCGAGCTCCCCGACGGCAGCTCGCCCGTCGCCGTGGCGGTCGTCATCGAGGACAGCGCGGCCGACCGTGAGGACATCAGCGGTGGCGGCCTGGCTGCACCCGTCGCGAAGGCCGTCATGGAAGCCGTCCTGAAGAACAAGGGATGAGTACCGGAGACAGGATCCGAGCGCTCGGTACCGGTCCGATATCAGCCTGTGGTCACGAACCGATCACCGTCGATCGGCCGGTAGCCTTGCCGCGAACAGCACACCGCCGGACCACACGCCGGTGCGGTCGGGACTGACGGAGAGGGCTGGAACGTTATGGAAGAGCCGCGTCGCCTCGGCGGCCGGTACGAGCTGAGCCACGTGCTCGGCCGCGGTGGCATGGCCGAGGTCTACCTCGGCCACGACACCCGGCTCGGCCGTACCGTAGCCGTCAAGACCCTGCGTGCCGACCTCGCCCGTGACCCGTCCTTCCAGGCCCGGTTCCGCCGCGAGGCCCAGTCGGCCGCCTCGCTGAACCACCCGGCGATCGTCGCCGTCTACGACACCGGCGAGGACTACGTCGACAACATCTCCATCCCGTACATCGTGATGGAGTACGTCGACGGCTCGACCCTGCGCGAGCTGCTGCACTCCGGCCGCAAGCTGCTCCCCGAGCGCACCCTCGAGATGTGCATCGGCATCCTCCAGGCCCTGGAGTACTCCCACCGCGCCGGCATCGTCCACCGCGACATCAAGCCCGCGAACGTGATGCTCACCCGGACGGGCCAGGTCAAGGTCATGGACTTCGGCATCGCCCGGGCCATGGGCGACTCCGGCATGACCATGACGCAGACGGCAGCCGTGATCGGCACCGCCCAGTACCTCTCCCCGGAGCAGGCCAAGGGCGAGCAGGTCGACGCGCGCTCCGACCTCTACTCCGCCGGCTGCCTGCTCTACGAGCTGCTGTGCGTCCGTCCCCCGTTCGTCGGCGACTCCCCGGTGGCCGTCGCGTACCAGCACGTGCGCGAGGAGCCCCAGCCCCCGTCGAACTTCGACCCCGAGATCACGCCGGTGATGGACGCCATCGTCCTCAAGGCCCTGGTCAAGGACCCCGACTACCGCTACCAGTCCGCCGACGAGATGCGGGCCGACATCGAGGCCTGCCTGGAGGGCCAGCCCGTCGCCGCGACCGCCTCCATGGGCGCCGCCGGCTACGGCTACCCCGACCAGGGCGGCTACGGGCACCAGGGCTACGACCAGCCCACCACCGCCCTGCGCTCCCCGGACGCCGGCCAGACCTCGATGATGCCGCCGATGCCCCCCGGGGGCGGCGACGGCAACTACGCGTACGACGGCCAGGGCCACGGCGGCTACGACCAGGGCCACGGGCGCCGCCAGCAGAAGAAGAGCCGGGCCTCGACGATCCTGCTGGCGGTCGCCGCCGTCCTCGTCCTGGTCGGCGCGATCCTCATCGGCAAGACCATCTTCAACAGCACGGCGGACAACCGCCCCGCCGTGCCCAAGTTCGTCGGCCAGACCTTCGAGCAGGCGCAGAGCAGCGCCAAGAACATGGGCCTCGGTCTGGAGAAGGAGGCCGAGGAGCCCTGCGCGGACCAGCCCAAGGGCAACATCTGCTCGCAGAACCCGGCACCCGACACCAAGGTCGACAAGGGCACCACGGTCAAGGTCAAGGTGTCCTCGGGCGCTCCCAAGGTCGCGGTCCCCGACGTCACGCGGCTGAAGTTCGAGGACGCCGAGTCGAGCCTGAAGTCGAAGAAGTTCCAGGTCGAGAAGAAGCTCGTCGAGTCCGACACCGCCGCGCCCGGCACCGTGCTGGAGCAGAACCCCAAGAGCGGCAGCCAGGCCGAGCAGGGTTCCGTGATCACCCTCCAGGTCGCCAAGGAAGTCGCCAAGGGCGTCGTCCCCGACCTCAAGGGCATGAACAAGGCAGCAGCGACGAAGGCCCTCGCGGACGCCAAGCTGAAGCTCGGCAGCACGACCGAGGTCGACTCCCCGGGAGCCGCGCCGCAGACGATCGTGGCGCAGCAGTACGAGCCCGGTCAGCAGCTCCCCAAGGACACCCCGGTCAACGTCAGCATCTCCAAGGCGTCGGCCCAGCCGACCGTGGTCCCGCCGCTGGCCGGCCAGACCGTGGCACAGGCCAAGAACACCCTCAAGGCGGCCAACCTGACCTTCGGGGCGGTCCTGGGCGGGCCGACGGACGACAACGCCGTGATCATGGCCTCCGAGCCGGCTGTGTCCCAGCCGGTCCCGGCGGGCACGGTCGTCAACGTTCGGACGATGGCCAACCCCAGCCAGCCGCAGGACGGCGGCCAGCAGGGCGGAGGCTGGTTCGGCGGCCTCACGGGCGGCAACCGCCGCTAGGCAGTACCTGAAACGGCCCTGGCCCCCTCCAAGAGGGGGCCAGGGCCGTTTCACCGGGGGCACCTCCCAGCGGTAGCCGGGGGAGAAACACCGGGGGACGATCGATCCCCGTCAGCGCAGCTCCGCCGGCTTGGTGCGCTTGTCGTCCACCTTCTCCGTCCGCACCAGCTCGCCCCAGACGATGTAGCGGTACTTCGAGGTGTAGACCGGGGTGCAGGTCGTCAACGTGATGTAGCGGCCCGGGGCGGTCTTGCCCGACTGCTTCGGAACCGGGTTGATCACGTCCGTGTTGTACTTCGAGGTCTGGGCCAGCTCGGCGAAGACCTTGTAGACGTACCAGGTGTCCTTGGTCTCGAAGACGATCGCGTCGCCGTTCTTCACCTTGTCGATGTTGTGGAACTTCGCCCCGTGCCCGTCGCGGTGCGCGGCCAGCGCGAAGTTGCCCTTGTCGTCCCAGGGCAGCGCGGACTTCACCGGGTCCAGGTAGTACCCGGCCACGCCGTCGTTCAGGACGTCCGGCGAGGTGCCCTCCTTGACCAGCACCTCTCCGTTCTTCATCGCGGGCACGTGCAGGAAACCGACCCCGTCCCCGGTGTCCAGGGCGCCCGGCCGCACCGGACCGCTCGCCGAGGGCGAGGGGCTGCCCCAGCGCTGGCGGATCTCGTCGCCGCGCGCCGAGGCCTGCCGGTCGGCGAGGACGTTGGTCCACCAGAGCGAGTACGCCACGAACAGGCCCAGGACCAGGCCCACCGTGATCAGGAGCTCGCCCAGCAGGCTCAGGGCCCCCGCGATCACACTGCGGTCGGCGGGCGGCGGTGCGGAACGGCGGCGGGCACGAGACACTGCGGGTTCGTCCTTACGGGCTGGTCAGTGCGGGCGGGGCGCCCTGGTTTCGGGGGCGCTCATCGGTCATCCTGCCCCATACGATCATCCGGTAGGTGCTGGTGAACTCCGGTGTGCAGGTCGTCAGCGTGATGTAGCGGCCCGGTCCGGTGAATCCTGAGCCCTCCGGCACCGGCTTGATCACCGCCACGTTCGCCGGCGAGGTCTGCGGCAGCGACGAGGTCATCTGGTACGTGTAGTACGCGTCCCGGGTCTCCACGACGATCGGGTCGCCCGGCACCAGCTGGTTGATGTAGCGGAACGGTTCCCCGTGGGTGTTGCGGTGTCCGGCGACCGCGAAGTTCCCCTGCTTGTCGGAGGGCATCGCCGTCTTCAGGGCCCCCTCGCCGTAGTGGCCGGCCATCCCCTTGTCGAGGACCTTCGCCTTGCTGATGCCCTCGGCCACCGGCCACCTTCCAGGTCCCAGCCTCGGGATGTGCAGGATCGCGAAAGCCCTGGCCGGGCTCGAAAGCCGCCACGGGCGGCGGCGCGCCCGTCAGCCGGCGGGTGTTCCCAGGTCTGCTGGAGCGACCCCGCGGCCCCGTCGGCCGCCCGCTCCGCCAGGACGTTCGTGTACCAGAGCTGGTAGGTGACGAAGAGCAGCATCACCACGCCGGCGGTGATGAACAGCTCGCCGACGGCCCGGCTGAGCACCACCACCGGCCCGCCGCCGCGCGGACGGGCGCGCCTGCGGCCCCGTCCGCTCCCGCCTCGCCGGCGGGAGCGCGCGTGCGAGCGCTTCGCGGCCTCCTGCGCAGCCCTGCGCCGCGCGGCCCGGCCCTCGCTGGGCGCGGACGGCGCGACCGCCGTCACGCGACGGCCTTGCCCACCACCGGGGCCAGCCCCACCGACCGCTCGACGGCTCCGGCGTCACCGCAGCGCACGAGCCAGTTCGCGAGCATCCGGTGGCCCCACTCGGTCAGCACCGACTCGGGGTGGAACTGGACGCCCTCCACGTCGTGCTCCCGGTGCCGCAGGCCCATGATGATCCCGTCCTCGGTGCGCGCGGTCACCTCCAGCACGTCGGGCAGGGTCGCCGGCTCGGCCGCGAGCGAGTGGTAGCGCGTCGCGGTGAACGGCGACGGCAGTCCGGCGAAGACGCCGAGCCCCTCGTGGACCACGGGCGAGGTCTTGCCGTGCAGCAGCTCGGGGGCTCGGTCGACGACGCCGCCGTAGGCGACCGCCATGGACTGCATGCCGAGGCAGACGCCGAAGACGGGCACGCCCGTGTCGGCGCAGTGCCGGACCATGTCTACGCAGACGCCCGCCTCTTCCGGCGTGCCGGGGCCGGGGGAGAGCAGGACGCCGTCGAAGCCGTCCTGTGCGTGCGCGAGCTCCACCTCGTCGTTGCGCAGCACCTCGCATTCGGCGCCGAGCTGGTAGAGGTACTGGACCAGTGGACCAGATTGAAGACAAAGCTGTCGTAGTTGTCGACAACCAGAATGCGCGCGCTCACGGAGTGGCTCCCGATCCCTCGTCCCCCGTCACATCGTTGAACGGAAGGAGCGCCTCGGGCCCACGGGAACACGTACTGGAACAGCACGGACCCCCCCCCCCCAGGACCAGTACGAGGGAGATCAGCGCGCGCACCCACGCGTTGCCCCGGCAAGATGCCCCCCAGATCCAGCCGTACATTGCGTCCGTTTCCTTCGTCGTCCACGTTCGTTGCTCGCACCGCGGGGGCGGTACCGCAACAGCCTAAGGGCCCGGGGCCCCGCGGCGGGGGTCAGCGGGGCAATCACCCGCTCCCGGCGGGCCGGGTGCCGGTGAGCTCCGCCCAGACCACCAGGCGGTGGCTGTGCCCCCACTCGGGATCGCAGGTGGTGAGGGTGAGGTACTTGCCGGGGGTGGCGAACGGGGACCGGCGGGGCACCGGCGCGACCACCCCGGTCTCGGTGGGCAGGACGCGCAGCGGCGCGGCCCGGACGGTGTACGTGTACCAGCCGGGTGGCGTCCCGGACGGTCACGGTGTCCCCGGGCCGCAGCTCGGGGATGTCCTTGAAGGGGTCGCCGTAGGTGCGCCGGTGCCCGGCCACCGCGAAGTTGCCGTCGTCTCCGGGGCGGGCGGAGCCGGTGTAGTGGCCGAGGCCCTTCTTCAGCGGTTCGGGGTCGGTGCCCTCCAGGACGGGCCTGCTCCAGTCCTTGCCGAAGCGGGGGACGTACAGCTCGGCGAAGGCCCGCCCCGGCTCGTAGGGGGCGGGATCCCGCCGCTCCGGGGCCGGCCCGGCACCGGACGGGGCAGCGGGGGCCGCCGCCGGGGCGGACGCCGCCCAGCGGTCGCGCAGCCGGTCGCGCTCGGCCGCCGCGGCCCGGTCGGCCTTGACCCCGGTCCACAGCAGTACGTACGCCGTGAACAGGACGATCAGCGTCCCGGCGGTCAGGCACACCTCGCTGAACGTCCGTACCACCAGGCGCAGTACGACGTCAGGGCGCGGCGGACTCCAGCGGCTTCGCATAGTGGAGGTCCACTGTGCCGGAGTAGCCGGGCAGTGTCAGCCGCTTGTCCTCCTCCACTTTCCAGCCGAGCCCGTACGCGTTGACGTACAGCAGGTAGTTCTGGATGGCGGGGGAGGCGTTGACCGCCTTGCGCAGGGCGGCCGGGTCGCCGACGGCGGAGACCTTGTAGGGGGGCGAGTAGACGCGGCCCTGGAGGATCAGGGTGTTGCCGACGCAGCGCACCGCGCTGGTGGCGATCAGCCGCTGGCCCATGACCTCGATGCCCTCGGCGCCGCCCAGCCACAGCGCGTTCACCACGGCCTGGAGGTCCTGCTGGTGGATCACCAGGTCGTTGGGCTGGGGTTCGGGGACGCCGGGGACGCGGGCGGTGGCGTTGGGCGGCGCGTCGTTGAGGGTGACCGTCAGACCCCGGCCGGTGAGCTCCTCGGTGCCGGAGGCGGTGCGCAGGGCGGCGAGTTTGGCCTCCTCGGCCTTGGTGCTGCCGTTGTCGCGCTCGGCGAGGGCGTCGACCTGGTCGCGCGCGGTGGCGGCGGTCTTCTCCAGCTCGGCGTTCTTGGCACTGCGCTCGTGGATGAGGTCGGACAGCTTCAGCAGCGAGGCGTCCGTCCGGATGTTCGTACCCTTGGAGGTGTTGAAGCTGGTGACGAAGATGAGGCCGGCGAGGGCGAAGACGGCGGCCGTCAGCAGCCGGACGGGCCTGGCCCGGCGGCGGGCACCCGTGGAGGAGTCGTCGGAATTGCTCAACGTACCCTTCTCCTTCAACGCCAGAGGTCCACTACGCTAACGGACGCCCGGGGCAGGCAAGGTCCCCAGCGCATCGACAGGAGAGCCCCTCGTGCCGAAGTCACGTACCCGCAAGAAGGACGACTACACGCCGCCGCCGGCGAAGCAGGCGCAGGCGATCAGGCTGACGAACCGCAGCTGGGTCGCCCCGGTCATGCTGGCCTTCTTCCTCATCGGCCTCGCGTGGATCGTGGTCTTTTTCTTGACCGATACCCAGATGCCGGTGGAGGCGCTGGGCAACTGGAACATCGTGGTCGGCTTCGGCTTCATCGCGGCCGGTTTCGGCGTCTCGACCCAGTGGAAGTAGGGGCCGGCACCCTACTCGGATAGCCGAGCGGCGCAAGCTCTCCCCATGAGTTATCCACAGCGTCATCCACACCTGAGGAAAAGACAGAAGATCTGTGGATAACTCTGTGGAGAGTTGACGCCGGTGTGATCAGGTGAGTTCGGCCGTCCGGACGACGACCACGGCCACGGCCAGCAGGAACACCACCGCACAGGCCGCCGTCTGGACGAACGCCCGTCTGCGGCCCGCGGCGGGTACGAGCAGGCCGAGCGCCACCAGCGCGCCGGTCACCAGACCGCCGATGTGCGCCTGCCAGGACACCGACAGCCCCCCGAAGGGCACGAAGGTCACCAGCAGCATCAGACCGAGCGTGACCAGCACCGGCCGCATCTCGTAGCGGAGCCGGCGGGCGAGCACCACCGTGGCGCCGAGCAGGCCGCAGACGGCGCCGGAGGCGCCGAGGGTCGGGGTGTTCGGCGCGGTCAGCAGATAGACGAGGGCGCTGCCGCCCAGTCCGGACAGCAGGTAGAGCGCGAGGTAGCGGACGCGGCCGAGGGCCGCCTCCAGCGGGCCGCCGATCACCCACAGGGCGAGCATGTTGCCGAAGATGTGCCACCACTCGACGTGCAGGAACACCGAGGTCAGCAGGCGGTGGTACTGCCCGGTGGAGATTCCCTCCTCGGGTGCCCCGTAGTACTCCACGTAGCGGCCGAGCAGCTCCAGGCCGATCGCCAGGCCGGGCATCGCGAGGACGGCGAGGAACACCGCCGCGTTGATCCCGATCAGGATCTTGGTGACGAGCTGGGGATCGCCGGTCACCAGTCCGCCCGCGACCGTGCGCGGGGCGTTGGCCCCGGCGGAGTGCCCGGTACCGGAGCCTCCCCGGACGCATTCGGGGCACTGGAAGCCCACCGAGGCACTGATCATGCACTCGGGGCAGATGGGCCGCTCGCAGCGGGTGCAGCTGATCCCCGTGTCGCGGTCCGGGTGGCGGTAGCAGCCCGGCAGACGGTCGGTGTCCATCGGTCCCCTCGATCGGCGGTGTGACGGGGCCCGCGCCCCGCCGTTCCGGTACACATCGAGTACGGACGGGCGGGTCCCCAAGGTTCCCGCCCTGCCGTCCTTCCCGTCAGCGGCGCTCGATCGAGACCGACTGGATGATCACGTCGTCCAGCGGCCGCTCGGTGCGCGGGTTGGTGGGGCCGGAGGCGATGGCGTCGACGACCTTGCGGCTCGCCGCGTCGGTGACCTCGCCGAAGATGCTGTGCTTGCGG
>NZ_GG657750.1:3919801-4010317 GCF_000158895.1 Streptomyces sp. C
GCGGGTCGCCGCCCTGGATCATGAAGCCGCTGATGACGCGGTGGATATGTACGGTGCCGTCGTAGAGCGGGGCCGTGGTCTTCTGGCCGTCGGTGGGACGGGTCCACTCACGCTTGCCCGTGGCGAGCTCGACGAAGTTGCGGACGGTCTTCGGAGCGAAGTTCTCCAGCAGCTCGATCTCGATGTCGCCGTGGTTGGTCTTCAGGGTGGCGTAGAGCTTCTCGGCCACGGATCTGCCTTCCATAGTCATCACTGTCGGCCCCGATCCTCCCACGGAGGGCGGAAGGCCACGGAAATCCTCCACCCGTATGCCCTGTCGCGCATGCGCGGGCGGCGCTGCGGGGGGCATGATCCGACAAAGGGTGGAAAGGTGAGCTGTGTCCGCCACCGAGGAGGAGGATCCCGTGACCCGCAAGGACCATGTGCGCCTGGCCGCCGAGAACGCCAAGGACGCCGTGAAGCACGCAGCGGAAGTGGTGGCGCCGTATGCGGAGACCGCCAGGGACGCGGCCGCGCACTACGCGCACGAGGCGAACGAGCGGCTGGCGCCCAAGGTCTCCCACGCGGCCGGCCAGGCCTCGCTGCACGCGCGCGCGGCGTACGACAACCACTTTCATCCCAGGATGCAGGCGGCGCGCACGCACGTGCCCCCGAACGTGGACCGGGCAGCGGTGAAGGCCGTCCACCACACGCGCCTCGCCGCGCGCCAGGCGGCCGACTACACGGCGCCCCGGTTCGAGAGCGCCCTCGCGGCGAGCCGGCCGATGGCCGAGGAGGCCGCGTCCCGTTCGACGGCGGCCCTCGCGGCGCTGCGCGGCCAGGTCTCGGCGAAGGAGGTGCAGCGCCTGGTGCGGCGGCACGAGCGCAAGGCGCGGTGCGGCCGCTGGGTGAAGGGAGCCGCGCTGGTGGGGCTCCTGGCGGGCGGCGCCTTCGCGGCGTGGAAGTGGTGGGACCAGCAGTCGAACCCGGACTGGCTGGTGGAGCCCCCGGCGGCCACCGAGCTGTCCGCGCAGGACGCCGCCCCGGCCTCCTTCGACGACGAGCTGGCGGAGAAGGAGCGCGAGTCGAACGGCGGCAAGAGCGCCTGACCCGCACCGCGTGCAGGAGGGGCCCGGATCCACTCGCGGATCCGGGCCCCTCGCGCGTGCACCGCGCTAGTTCGGCAGGGTCAGCACCATCCCCGGCCGGATGAGGTCCGGGTTGGAGCCGACCACGCCCCGGTTCATGGCGTACAGCTCGCGCCAGCGGGCCTCGTTGCCGAGCTCGCGGCGGGCGATCGCGGAGAGCGAGTCGCCGGGCTTGACGGTGTACGTGCGCTTCGTGGCGGCCTGCGTCGGCTTCGGCGCCTGCTTCGGCGACACCGGGACGGCCTTGTGCGCCGCCGAGGCGGGGCTCGGCGCTGCGGGCGCCATGGGCTTGGCCGCCGGCGGGGTCGCCGCCTTGGGCGGAGCGGCGGCGGCCATCCGCTCGGCGGCCGCCTTGGTGGCGGAGGCGGCGTCCGCGTAGGAGTCCGCGTACTTGGAGCCCATGTCGGAGCCCGTCTTCGGCCCCTGCCGCTCCATCTCCCGCTTCGCCTTCTCCGCGGCCTCGTGTTCCTTCTTCTTGTCCGACTTCAGGAAATCGAAGAGTCCCATTGCGTGCGCCTCCGGCGTGCTGTTGCCCCCCTGGCCTCATGACCTCCCCCCACTGTCGTCCACCGTCGGCCGCACGGCCGGGTGACTGGGCCGTACGGGGGACGCCGGCGGCTACTGCTGCCGGGCGCGCCGGGCCGGGCGGGAGGTCTCGGCGGGCACGGCCAGCGGCCCCTGCGCGAGGCGTCCGAGGACCCGCAGCAGACACGCGCGGTCCTCCTCGGCGAGGTCGGCGAGGGCCTCGGCGTGGACCGTGTCGACGATCCGCCGGCTCTCCACGGAGACGGCGGCACCCTTCTCGGTGACCGCGATGATCCGGGCCCGCCGGTCCTTGGTGGAGGGCCGGCGCTCGGCCAGTCCGGCCTTCTCCAGGGCGTCGACGGTCACGACCATCGTCGTCTTGTCCATGTCGCCGATCTCGGCGAGCTGGGCCTGTGTGCGCTCTTCCTCCTGCGCGTGCACGAGGACGCAGTGCATGCGGGCGGTCAGCCCGATCTCGCCGAGGGCCGAGGCCATCCGGGTCCGCAGGACGTGGCTGGTGCGGTCCAGGAGGAAGGACAGGTCGGGCTCGGTCGAGGTGGATCCCATCGCAGTCATGGGACCAGCCTAACAATTCGATCCGAAAAAAATAGTCTGCAACAAAACCATCTGCTACGGTCATATCAGTTCCAGCTGAATGGCCCGCCGACGCCCGCCGATGCCCGCCGACGACGAACCGGAGAGACCCATGACCACCGCAGTTACGGAATCCCCCGCCGGGGCGGCCGCTCCGGCCCGCGGCCCGCGCTCGCGCCGCACCGCCCTCGCCGTGCTCTCGACGGGCATGCTCATGACCGTCCTCGACGGCAGCATCGTCACCGTCGCCATGCCGGCCATCCAGGACGACCTCGGCTTCAGCCCCGCCGGCCTCAGCTGGGTCGTCAACGCCTACCTGATCGCCTTCGGCAGCCTGCTGCTCCTCGCCGGCCGGCTCGGCGACCTGATCGGCCGCCGGCGCATGTTCCTCGCGGGCACCGCCGTCTTCACGGCCGCCTCGCTGCTCGCCGCCTTCGCCGGGTCCCCCGCCCTGCTCATAGCCGCCCGCTTCCTCCAGGGCGTGGGCAGCGCCATGGCCTCCGCCGTCAGCCTCGGGATCCTCGTCACCCTCTTCCCCGGGACCCGCGAACGCGCCAGGGCCATCGCCGTGTTCTCCTTCACCGGAGCGGCCGGGGCCTCCCTCGGGCAGGTGCTCGGCGGGGTCCTCACCGACGCCCTCGACTGGCACTGGATCTTCTTCATCAACCTGCCCATCGGCATCGCAGCCCTGCTGGCCGCCCTGCCCGCGCTCCCCGCCGACCGGGGGCTCGGACTGCGCGCCGGTGCCGACGTACCGGGCGCCGTACTCGTCACCGCCGGGCTGATGGCCGGGATCTACGCCGTCGTACGCGTCGAGGAGTACGGCTGGACCTCCGCGCACACCCTCGGCCTCGGGGCGCTCTCCCTGGCCCTGCTCGCCGGCTTCGCCCTGCGCCAGGCCAGGACCCGCACCCCGCTGATGCCCCTGCGGATCCTCCGCTCGCGCACCGTGGCCGGCGCCAACCTGGTCCAGGTGCTGATGGTGGCCGCGCTGTTCTCCTTCCAGGTCCTGGTGGCCCTCTACCTCCAGCAGGTCCGGGGCTACGGAGCCGCGGAGACCGGCCTCGCGATGCTGCCGGCCGCCCTGGCGATCGGCGGCATCTCCCTCGGCGGCGCGGCGAAGCTGATCGCCCGCTTCGGCGAGCGCCGCGTCCTGCTCACCGGCCTCGCCCTGCTGGTCGCCGGCCTCGCCCTGCTGACCCGCCTGCCGGTGCGGGCCGACTACGTCACCGACCTGCTGCCCGTGATGCTGCTGGCCTCCGGCTTCGGCCTGGCCCTGCCCGCGCTCACCACCCTGGGGATGTCGGGCGCCGACGAGCGGGACGCCGGGCTGGCCTCGGGCCTCTTCAACACCACGCAGCAGATCGGCATGGCCCTCGGCGTCGCCGTCCTGTCCACCCTCGCCGCCTCGCGCACCGAGGCCCTGACGGCCGCCGGTACCGCCCGGCCCGAGGCCCTCACCTCCGGCTACCACCTGGCCTTCGCCACCGGCGCCGGCCTCCTGCTGGCGGCCACCGCCGTCGCGGCCGCCCTCCTGCGCTCCCCGCGGACCCGCTGAACACGGCCCGCCGCGCCCACGAAAAAAGCCCCCCTGACCAGCGTTTGCGCTGGTCAGGGGGGCTTTCCTGAAGTGGAGCCTAGGAGATTCGAACTCCTGACATCTGCCTTGCAAAGGCAGCGCTCTACCAACTGAGCTAAGGCCCCGAGCAACTGGACGCGGACGTCCCCCGGGAAGGAGTGTCCGTTCCGCAGGACAGAGTACCCGGTGCACCCCCGCATCCCGCAAAATGATAGGGACTCCCGCCCCGCGACCACGCTCCGTAAGATGCTCGCGAGGTTCGCACCAGCGAAGGGGAGTAGGAAGAGTGGACGCAGTACAGCAGGAGGCCACGGCCAGAGCCCGGGAACTCCAGCGCAGTTGGTACGGGGAGCCGCTCGGCGCGCTGTTCCGTCGGCTCATAGATGACCTCGGTCTCAACCAGGCCCGCCTCGCTGCCGTGCTCGGGCTTTCGGCGCCGATGCTGTCCCAGCTGATGAGCGGGCAGCGCGCCAAGATCGGCAACCCGGCCGTGGTCCAGCGGGTCCAGGCCCTCCAGGACCTCGCCGGCCAGGTGGCGGACGGCAGCGTCAGCGCCGCCGAGGCCACCGACCGGATGGACGAGATCAAGAACACCCAGGGCGGCTCCGTCCTCAGCAACAGCGGCCAGACCAGCACCGGTTCCGGAGCCCCCACCGTCAAGCGCGTCGTCCGCGAGATCCAGTCGCTGCTGCGCTCGGTCGCCGCGGCCGGCGACATCATCGAGGCGGCGGACACACTCGCCCCCACCCACCCGGAACTGGCAGAGTTCCTCCGGGTCTACGGGGCGGGCCGCACCTCCGAGGCGGTGTCCCACTACGAGGCCCACCAGAACTGACACACGCGGGTGACGGGGGACGGGCGCAGCCATGGGTGAGGTCTTCGCCGGCCGGTACGAGCTGGTCGATCCGATCGGGCGGGGCGGCGCGGGCGCCGTCTGGCGGGCGTGGGACCGGCGCCGCCGAAAGTACGTCGCCGCGAAGGTCCTCCTCCAGGGCGATGCCCACATGCTCCTGCGGTTCGTGCGCGAGCAGGCCCTGCGCATCGACCACCCGCACGTCCTGGCCCCCGCCAGCTGGGCGGCGGACGACGACAAGGTCCTGTTCACCATGGACCTCGTCGCCGGCGGCTCCCTGGCCCACGTGATCGCGGACTACGGGCCGCTGCCGCCCCGTTTCGTGTGCGCGCTGCTCGACCAGCTCCTGTCGGGGCTGGCGGCGGTGCACGCGGAGGGCGTCGTGCACCGCGACATCAAACCGGCCAACATCCTGATGGAGGCCACCGGAACCGGGCGGCCGCACCTGCGGCTGTCCGACTTCGGGATCTCCATGCGCAAGGGCGAGCCCCGGCTCACGGAGACCGACTTCGTCGTCGGCACCCCGGGCTACTTCGCCCCGGAACAACTCGCGGGTGGGGAGCCCGACTTCCCCGCGGACCTCTTCGCCGTCGGCCTGGTCGCCCTGTACCTCCTGCTGGGCCGCAAGCCCGACGCGCAGGCGCTGGTGGAGCGGTTCGGGGCGCACGGCACGCCGGACGCCCCCGAAGGCGTCCCCGCGCCCCTGTGGGGCGTGATCTCGAACCTCCTGCAACCGGACCCCGGGAACCGGTTCCGGACCGCCACAGGGGCGCGCAAGGCCCTTGCCGAGGCCGCCCAGTTGCTGCCCGACCCCGTGCCCGGCGAGGAGCCGGTGGAGGTGTTCGACCAACTCGGTCCGCTTCCGGCCGGTTTCGGCCCCCAGGGGCCTGAAGTCGCCGCCGCAGCAGCACCGGTGGGTTTCGGGCCGCCGCCGGCCGCGTACGGTCCCGGGCAGCCCGCCGCGGCCTCCCCGGAGACGAGCGGCTTCCACCTGACCCCGCCCGCGGTCGCGCCTCCCGCGGCCACCCCGCCCGCCGCGTCCCCGGCGCCGCGGGCCGTCCGGTCCGGCCGGATCGCCCCGCCCCCGGCGAAGGTCACCGCCGGCATCCTCACCGCGGCCCTGCTGTGCTTCGCGGTCGGCGTCTGGGCCCTGACGCGGCTCTAGGGGGCGCCCGCAAAGTCTCGCCTGCCCCGCGACGCCCGGCACGCGCTCTCGCCGCACCGGACGAAAGCCCAAGTACGTCCAGTACGCGGGCTTCCGCCCGGCACGCCGAGAGCACGCACCTGGGGGCACCTCCCAGCGGTAGCTGGGGGAGACGCGGGGCCCGCCCTCCGGGCGGACGGCGCCACTTTGCGGACACCCCCTAGGAGGTGCCCGCCGCCCCGCCCCGGCGGGCCAGCAGGATCCATCCCCCGAGCACGAGCAGCAGCACCGCCCCCGTCCCGAAGCCGGCCCCGGCCACCACCCGCATCGCCGAGGCGTCGTCCCGCGCGGCCGCCGCCTCCGGGGCGGTGAGCCCCTCCTTCGCGGCGGCCCGGTCGGCGGCGCCGACCCCGAACCCGGCCGCGGCCAGGCCCTCCTCGTACGCCGGGGCCTTGGCCGGGCCGCCGGTCACTTCCATCCGCAGCGTGAGCGGCACCGGCGTCGCGTCCTCGGTGAACTCCCGGACCTTCCCGCCCAGGGTGACGGCGATGTAGTACCAGCCGGCGACCCGGACCGGCTCCACCTCCCGCACGCTGGAGAAGCGGTTCTCGTAGGCCACCGGCGCGGTCTTCGGCAGCGTCAGCGCCGCCTGCTTCCCGTCGTACGAGGTGCCCTCGGCGTCCACGAGCCCCCGGTACGGGCTGTACAGCGCGACGGTGAGCCCTTCGGAGGCGGAGCCGTACTCCTTGGTCATCCGCGCCCCGGCCACCTCGGCGCCGATCCCCAGCTGCTGCCCCCAGTCCAGCGGCACCCGGTAGAACCGGGTCTGGCCGGGCCGCAGGTGGTCGCGCCACACCCCCGGACCCACGGCGCGCGCGTCGTTGAAGCCGGTGCCTCCGGTACGGGCCACCGGGTTCGTGCCCGGCAGGGCCGGGGAGGCCGAGGGCCGGACGCTGGGCGCGGCGGTGGGGGCGGTGCCGGCGGCCGGGGCCGGCTCGCGCATGACGAGGAGTTCCACCGGCCAGGCCGCCCGGTCGGAGTCCTTGCCCGCGGTCCGGGTGACCTTCGCGTAGTACGTGCCCGCGCCCTGGCACTCGGCGTCCTCCGCCAGCCTCCGCTGGCCCACCGCGCCGAGCGGGACCGGGTCGTAACCGAAGGACGCCCGGCCGGGGTTGCGGGGGCAGGCCCGGCCGCCGCTGGTCATGACCTCGACCTCCAGGTGGTCCCCGTAGCCGACCCTGGCACCCGCGGGCGGCCGCAGCACGGCGGAGACGTAGACGGTCGAGGCGTCGTCGAGGCCGAGCCGGTAGACCCGCTCGCCCGGACCGAGGGTGTCCTCGTAGGGCGTACCGGCCTCCAGCAGCGGGGCGTCCGCCGTCGAGGACGCACCCCGCACCGGCTTGGCACCGGCCGCGGGCCGGTACTCCGGCAGGGCCCCGCCCGGCCCGGAGACCGCCGCCGACGGCCCTCCCGACGGCCCGGCGGCCGGGGCCGCGTAGGCCATCCCGGGCAGCCCCGCCGAGAGCGCCAGCAGCCCCAGGGCCGCCGCCCCGGCCGACGCCGTCCGGAGCCCGGGCCGCACCCGATCCATCACACCCACCCCAAATTCGCTACAGCAACCATAATCTTTGCGTAACTGAACTTCCCCGACCGGGACTTCCCCGACCGGACCTCCCCGACCGGACTTCCCCCGACCGGACTTCCCCCGGCCGGACTTGCCGCCGGAACAGCACGAAGCCCCGGCAGCAGCGGCAGCCGGGGCTTCATGGAATCAATCGTGGGGCTCACACACCGGAACCAGAGGGCACGGAGTCGGTTGCCTCCGTCCACAGGTCCTGCTCGGCACGGTCCGCCTGGATCTGGCGGTACACGAGGAGCCCGCCGATGGCGGCCAGTGCGACCAGGAGCAGCTTCTTCACGGCGCGACCTCGTCTTTCGTAGACGTTGGGGACTTCTGGCCGCCAACAATACACACCGACCGATACCGATCGGTTACCTGGGACCACCCCGGACGGCCCAACGAAGAAGACCCCCAGGCCTTGGCCTGGGGGTCTTCGACTCTGTGGGGCTAACAGGATTTGAACCTGTGGCCTCATCCTTATCAGGGATGCGCTCTAACCAACTGAGCTATAGCCCCTCCGCGCCTGCGCGCTGACTCCTGAAGATTAGCGCACAGACGCAGTGGAACCCAAATCCGCTCCCGTGGGGCTTTCCCGCAGGTCAGTCAGCGGGTCATTCGTCCTCGGCCAGCGTGAGCTCCACGCCGCCCACGAAGCCCGCCGACAGGTTGTAGATGAACGAACCCAGCGTCGCCAGAGCCGTCATCAGCACCACGTCGATCACCGCGATCACCGAGGTGAAGATCAGCACGCGCGGCAGCGACAGGAACGACTGGAGGTCGAACCCGTTGCCCTCGTTCGACCCGGTCGCCTCGCTGATGGTGCCGCCGACGGTCGAGAAGATGCCCATGGCGTCCATGACCATCCACAGCACCGCCGCCGCGACGACGGTGCACAGGCCCAGCGCGATCGACAGCAGGAAGCTGACCTTCATCACGGACCACGGGTCGGCCTTCGCCACCCGCAGCCGCGCCTTGCGCGTCCTGGGGGCCGTACGGACCCCCGGGACGGCCCCGCGCTGCGCACCCGGGCCCGTGGGCGCGGCGTAGGCCTGCGGGGGCTTCTGGGGCTGCCCGGCCCGGTTCTTGACCGGCCCCTTGGGCTGGTCCTTGGCCACTGCCTTGGGCTGGTCCTTCGGCTGGTCCTTCGGCTGGTCCTTGACCTGGTCCTTGACCTGGTCCTTGGTGCCGGCCTGGTTCTCGGTGGCCTGGTCCTCGGCCGTCTCCTTCGCCTTCGGCTGCGTCTTGCTCTGCGCCGCCGGCTTGGGTTCCGGTTCTCGGGTGTCCGTCACGGTTCCCCCCTGGGAGTCCGCGGCGGGGCCACGGGCACCGTTCGCTCCAGTCTTGGCCGGTCCGGCGCCCGTGGCTCCACTCACGACTTACTCCTCGTGCTCCCCGACCGAGGGCTCCGTGCCCCCGGCCGCCCCGGCGGCCGGTGCGTCGGCCGCCGCGGCCTCGATCTCTGACTCGATCTCGTCGGCCTCGTCAGCTTCCTGACCGGCCTCGGCGTTACGAGCGATGCCGACCACGGCATCGCGCTTGCCCAGGTTGATCAGCTGGACGCCCATGGTGTCACGGCCGGTCTCCCTGACTTCGCTGACGCGCGTGCGGATCACACCACCGCCGAGCGTGATGGCGAGGATCTCATCCGACTCGTCGACCACCAACGCGCCGACCAGCGAACCGCGGTCCTCGACGATCTTCGCCGCCTTGATGCCCAGACCGCCACGGCCCTGGACCCGGTACTCGTCCACCGCCGTCCGCTTCGCGTAGCCGCCGTCGGTGGCGGTGAAGACGAACGTACCCGGCCGGACAACGCTCATCGACAGCAGTTCGTCACCCTCGCGGAAGCTCATGCCCTTCACACCGGAAGTGGCACGGCCCATCGGACGCAGCGCCTCGTCGGTCGCCGTGAAGCGGATCGACTGCGCCTTCTTGCTGATGAGCAGCAGGTCGTCCTCGGCGGACACCAGCTCGGCGCCGATCAGCTCGTCGGCAGTGCCGTCGGCGCCGTCGGCGCCGGTCTCCCGGAGGTTGATCGCGATGACACCGCCCGAGCGCGGGGAGTCGTAGTCCTTGAGCGCCGTCTTCTTCACCAGGCCGCCCTTGGTGGCCAGGATCAGGTAGGGCGCCGCCTCGTAGTCGCGGATGGCGAGCACCTGGGCGATCTTCTCGTCCGGCTGGAAGGCCAGCAGGTTCGCCACGTGCTGGCCGCGGGCGTCGCGGCCGGCGTCCGGGAGCTCGTACGCCTTGGACCGGTACACGCGGCCCTTGTTCGTGAAGAACAGCAGCCAGTGGTGCGTGGTGGAGACGAAGAAGTGGTCGACCAGGTCGTCCTGCTTCAGCTTCGTGCCGCGTACGCCCTTGCCGCCGCGCTTCTGCGAGCGGTAGTCCTCGGTCTTGGTGCGCTTGACGTAGCCGCCGTGCGTGATGGTGACGACGATGTCCTCTTCGGCGATCAGGTCCTCGATGGACATGTCACCGTCGAAGGGCACCAGCTTGGAGCGGCGGTCGTCGCCGTACTTCTCGACGATCGCGGCCAGTTCCTCGCTGACGATCGAGCGCTGCTTCTCCGGCGAGGCCAGGATCGCGTTGTACTCGTTGATCTTCGCCTGGAGCTCGTCGTGCTCGGCGACGATCTTCTGGCGCTCCAGGGCGGCCAGGCGGCGCAGCTGCATCTCCAGGATCGCGTTCGCCTGGATCTCGTCGATCTCCAGGAGGCCCATCAGGCCCTCGCGCGCGATCTCGACCGTGTTGCTGCGCCGGATGAGGGCGATGACCTCGTCGATGGCGTCCAGCGCCTTGAGCAGGCCGCGCAGGATGTGGGCCCGCTCCTCCGCCTTGCGCAGACGGAAGCGCGTACGGCGGACGATGACCTCGATCTGGTGCTGCACCCAGTGGCGGATGAACGCGTCGATCGACAGGGTGCGCGGCACCCCGTCCACCAGCGCCAGCATGTTCGCGCCGAAGTTCGTCTGCAGGTCGGTGTGCTTGTAGAGGTTGTTCAGCACGACCTTGGCCACGGCGTCGCGCTTGAGCACGATCACCAGGCGCTGGCCGGTCCGGGACGAGGTCTCGTCGCGGACGTCGGCGATGCCGCCGATCTTGCCGTCCTTGACCAGGTCGGCAATCTTCTGCGCCAGGTTGTCCGGGTTGGTCTGGTACGGGAGCTCCGTGACCACCAGGCACTGGCGGTTCTGGATCTCCTCGACCTCGACCACGGCGCGCATCGTGATGGAGCCGCGCCCGGTGCGGTACGCCTCCTCGATGCCCTTGCGGCCCACGACGAGGGCGCCGGTCGGGAAGTCCGGGCCCTTGATGCGCTCGATGAGCGCGTCCTGGAGCTCCTCGTGCGAGGCCTCCGGGTGCTCCAGCGCCCACTGGGCGCCGGCCGCGACCTCGCGCAGGTTGTGCGGCGGGATGTTGGTGGCCATGCCGACCGCGATACCGGCGGAGCCGTTGACCAGCAGGTTCGGGAACCGCGCCGGCAGGACGGTGGGCTCCTGGTTGCGGCCGTCGTAGTTGTCCTGGAAGTCGACGGTCTCCTCGTCGATGTCCCGGAGCATCTCCATGGCCAGCGGCATGAGCTTGCACTCGGTGTAGCGCATGGCGGCCGCCGGGTCGTTGCCCGGGGAGCCGAAGTTGCCGTTGGAGTCCACCAGCGGCATGCGCATCGACCACGGCTGGGCCAGGCGGACCAGGGCGTCGTAGATGGAGCTGTCACCGTGCGGGTGGTACGTGCCCATGACGTCGCCGACGACGCGGGCGCACTTGTAGAAGCCCTTCTCGGGCCGGTAGCCGCCGTCGTACATCGCGTACAGCACACGACGGTGGACGGGCTTGAGGCCGTCGCGTACGTCGGGCAGGGCGCGGGAGACGATGACGGACATCGCGTAGTCGAGGTAGGAGCGCTGCATCTCCGTCTCGAGCCCGACGGGCTCGATGCGCAGCACGGGCTGCTCCTCCGCGGAACCTTCGGCGGTGGGGGTGGTTTCGTCGGCCATTGCTGGTCAGGAATCCTTTCAGGCGGCGGTCAGCGTCGGGCCGACTCAGATGTCGAGGAAGCGGACGTCCTTGGCGTTGCGCTGGATGAAGGAGCGCCGCGCCTCGACGTCCTCACCCATCAGCACCGAGAACAGGTCGTCGGCCTGAGCCGCGTCGTCCAGCGTGACCTGGCCGAGCACGCGGTGGTCCACGTCCATGGTGGTGACGCGCAGCTCCTCGGCGTTCATCTCGCCCAGACCCTTGAAGCGCTGGATCGAGTCTTCCTTGATGCGCTTGCCGTTCTGCTTGCCGAGCTCGACCAGGGCGTCGCGCTCGCGGTCCGAGTACGCGTACTCGAAGTCGTCGCGACCCCACTTGATCTTGTACAGCGGCGGGCGGGACAGGTACACGTGACCGGCCTCGACCAGCGGGCGCATGAAGCGGAAGAGGAAGGTCAGCAGCAGGGTGTTGATGTGCTGGCCGTCGACGTCGGCGTCCGCCATCAGGATGATCTTGTGGTAACGGAGCTTCTCGATGTCGAAGTCCTCGTGCACACCGGTGCCGAAGGCGCTGATCAGCGCCTGGACCTCGGTGTTCTGGAGGATCTTGTCGATGCGGGCCTTCTCGACGTTCAGGATCTTGCCGCGGATGGGCAGGATGGCCTGGTACATCGGGTTGCGGCCGGACTTCGCGGAGCCGCCGGCGGAGTCGCCCTCGACGATGAAGATCTCGCACTTGGTCGGGTCGTTCGACTGGCAGTCGGACAGCTTGCCCGGCAGCGAGGCGCTCTCCAGCAGGCCCTTGCGGCGGGTCAGGTCACGGGCCTTGCGGGCCGCGACGCGCGCCGTCGCCGCCTGGATGGCCTTGCGGACGATGTCCGCGGCCTCGACCGGGTTGCGGTCGAACCAGTCGTTCAGGTGCTCGTGGACGACCTTCTGCACGAAGGTCTTGGCCTCCGTGTTGCCCAGCTTGGTCTTCGTCTGGCCCTCGAACTGGGGCTCGCCCAGCTTGACCGAGATGATCGCCGTCAGACCCTCGCGGATGTCCTCGCCGGCGAGGTTGTCGTCCTTCTCGCGGAGCAGCTTCTTGTCACGCGCGTAGCGGTTGACCAGGCCGGTCAGCGCCGCGCGGAAGCCCTCTTCGTGGGTGCCGCCCTCATGCGTGTGGATCGTGTTCGCGAAGGAGTACACGCCCTCGGTGTACTGCGAGTTCCACTGCATCGCGATCTCGACCGAGAGCATGCGCTCCTTGTCCTCGGACTCGACGTCGATGACGGTCGGGTGGATCAGCTCGCCCTTGCGCGAGTTGAGGTACTTCACGAAGTCGACGATGCCGCCCTCGTAGAAGTACTTCACCGTGCGGGCGCTGGGCTCCGCCGCGTCCGCGTCGGGGTCGTCCGCGCCGACGGTGGCTTTCGCCGACTCGCGCTCGTCGGTCAGCGTCAGGGTCAGGCCCTTGTTGAGGAAGGCCATCTCCTGGAAGCGCCGCGACAGCGTCTCGAAGGAGTACTCGGTGGTCTCGAAGATGTCGCCGTCGGCCCAGAACGTCACCGACGTACCGGTCTCGGCGGTCTCCTCGTTCTTGGCCAGCGGGGCCGTCGGGACGCCCAGCTTGTAGTCCTGGGTCCAGCGGTGGCCGTCCGTCTTGACCTCGACCGCGACCTTGGTCGACAGGGCGTTCACGACGGACACGCCGACGCCGTGCAGACCGCCGGAGACGGCGTAGCCGCCCCCGCCGAACTTGCCGCCCGCGTGCAGGACGGTCAGGACGACCTCGACGGCCGGCTTGCCCTCGGACGGCACGATGCCGACCGGGATGCCTCGGCCGTTGTCGACCACGCGCACCCCGCCGTCGGCGAGGATCGTCACGTCGATGGTGTCCGCGTGTCCCGCCAGCGCCTCGTCGACCGAGTTGTCGACGACCTCGTAGACGAGGTGGTGCAGACCACGCTCGCCCGTCGAGCCGATGTACATACCCGGCCGCTTGCGCACTGCGTCCAGGCCCTCGAGGACCTGGATCGCACTGGCGTCGTAATTCTTCTCGTTGGAGTCGCCGGAATCGGCCACGAAGCGCCCTTTCTGGCACAGCGCAGCCCGTACTCCGGACCAGCGTGTGCGCCGGCGGGAGCGGCCGCGTCGATCTGCGTTGTCTGCGTTGTCGTGCTGTCTCCCGCGGATCGGGCGGGATTGCTTCCAGTCTACCGGTACCACTGACACGAATGGGGGTTTGCCGGTGCCTGAGTCCGCATGTGCCGCCCTGAACCTCCTCTCCGAGACTCCCCATATTCGGGGAGGGGCTCAAAGAGGCTCACGCGGGCGTCCAGCGCTTCGGCCTGTCAACCTCCCACTACCGTGAGGGACGCCACCCGCGCCGGCCCCGCCGGGACGCTCCGGACCGGCCCGTGAAGGGGGCTCCGAGGGGCCCGCCGGAGGGCGCCGCCAGGCCCGTCACAGGCCTGGCGGCGGCCGTGTGCGGACCGTGCGGCGGCCTCGCGCGGGCCGTCGCCGCTGGCCGGAACCCGTACGGTCGCGGAACCGGCCGGGGCCGGAACCGGCCGGGGCCGGGACCGCCGGGGGCCGGGACCCGGTCAGCCGTAGGTGTCGCCGGGGCCGGTGCTGCCCGGGGCCCGCCACGGCCCGTACCGCTTGGGGCGCCCGCCCGGTCCCTGCACCTTGATCAGCCGGACCGTGCCCTGCCCCAGTTCCGCGTTCAGCCGCGCCACCAGCTGCGGGGCCAGCAGCTTCAGCTGCGCGGCCCAGGCCGAGGAATCGCACCGCACGAGGAGTTCACGCTCCTCGTAGCGCTCCGGTTCACAGTGCGCCGCGATCTCCGGGCCGACGATCTCCGCCCAGCGCTCCATCACCCCGGCGACCGCGATCGGCATCTCCCAGCCGCGCTCGGTCCGCAGCCGGTCCAGCGCGGCCATCAGCGGCATCGGGTCCCGGCCGTCGGCGCGGGCCCCCGAGCGCAGCCCGGGCTGCTGTCGGCGCTGCTTCCCGCCCACCGCGTTGCCCCGCGCGCGGGCCTGCTCGCGCGCGGCCGCGAGGGCCTGGCGGGCCAGGTCCACCCCGGAGGGCTCCGGAGCCTTGCGCTCGTGCCGGTCGCCGTCGGTCACAGCCGGGTCACCTCACCGCCGGACACCCCGAAGCGGGTGCCCGTCAGCACGCCCGGGACGTCGTCGTCGACCGCCGCCGTCACCAGTACCTGTTCCCCGCCGGCCACCAGTTCCGCGAGCCGCTCGCGGCGGCGCGCGTCCAGCTCCGCGAAGACGTCGTCGAGGATCAGCACCGGCTCCGCCCCCTCCGAGCGCAGCAGCTCGTACGAGGCCAGGCGCAGGGCCAGCGCGTACGACCAGGACTCGCCGTGGCTGGCGTACCCCTTGGCGGGGAGGTCGCCGAGGCGCAGCAGGAGGTCGTCGCGGTGGGGGCCGGCCAGGGTCACCCCGCGCTCGATCTCCTGCTTGCGGACCTGGGACAGGGTGGCGAGCAGGACCTCGTAGAGCTCCTCGCGGGTGCGGGCTGCGCCGTTGTCGACCGGGTCGCCCGCGGAGGACTTGTACGCGAGCGCGAGCGGGCCGCCGCCGGGCGCGAGCTGCTCGTACGCCTTGTCGGCGAGCGGCAGCAGGGTGGCGATCAGGTCGAGGCGCTGGGCGAGGAGCTCGGCGCCGGCGCGCGCGAGGTGCTGGTCCCAGACGTCGAGGGTGGACAGGTCCATGGAGCGGCCGCCGTGGCGGCGGGCCATCGCGGCGGACTTCAGGAGGGTGTTGCGCTGCTTGAGGACGCGCTCGTAGTCGGAGCGGACCGCCGCCATCCGCGGGGAGCGGGCCGTCACGAGCTCGTCGAGGAAGCGGCGCCGCTCGCCGGGGTCGCCCTTGACCAGGGCGAGGTCCTCCGGGGCGAACAGCACCGTGCGTACGATTCCCAGCACGTCGCGGGGTCTGACCTGCGAGGACCGGTTGATGCGGGCGCGGTTGGCGCGGCCCGGGTTCAGTTCGAGCTCGACCAGCTGCTGGCGTTCGCCCTGGGTGACGGCGGCGCGGATGACCGCGCGGTCGGCGCCCATGCGGACGAGCGGGGCGTCCGAGGAGACGCGGTGGCTGCCCAGGGTGGCCAGGTAGCCGATGGCTTCGACGAGGTTCGTCTTGCCCTGGCCGTTGGGGCCCACGAAAGCCGTGACGCCCGGGGCGAGGGGGACCTCGGCCCGGGCGTACGAGCGGAAGTCGGCCAACGAGAGATGCGATACGTGCATACGGCGCCGACCTCCCCCGGCTTCCTGCTGTGCTCTGTGGTGCGGTGTTGCTGTGTTGCTCTGCTGCTGTCGTGCTGTGGTGCGCTTACTTCTTCTCGACCGCGTGGCCGCCGAACTGGTTGCGCAGCGCGGCGATCATCTTCATCTGCGGCGAGTCGTCCTGGCGGGACGCGAACCGGGCGAACAGCGAGGCGGTGATCGCCGGCAGCGGCACGGCGTTGTCGATGGCCGCCTCGACGGTCCACCGGCCCTCGCCGGAGTCCTGGGCGAAGCCCTTGAGCTGGTCGAGGTGCTCGTCCTCGTCCAGCGCGTTGACGGCGAGGTCCAGCAGCCAGGAACGGATGACCGTGCCCTCCTGCCAGGACCGGAAGACCTCGCGGACGTCGGTGACCGAGTCGACCTTCTCCAGGAGCTCCCAGCCCTCGGCGTAGGCCTGCATCATGGCGTACTCGATGCCGTTGTGGACCATCTTCGCGAAGTGGCCCGCGCCGACCTTGCCGGCGTGCACGGAACCGAAGTCGCCCTCGGGCTTGAGGGCGTCGAAGATCGGCTGGACCACGGCGACGTCCTTCTCGTCGCCGCCGTACATCAGCGCGTAGCCGTTCTCCAGACCCCAGACGCCGCCGGAGACGCCGCAGTCGACGAAGCCGATGCCCTTGGCCTTGAGCTCCTCGGCGTGCTTCTCGTCGTCGGTCCAGCGCGAGTTGCCGCCGTCGACGACGATGTCGCCGGGGGAGAGCAGCTCGGCCAGCTCGTCGACGGTGGACTGCGTCGCGGCCCCGGCCGGGACCATCACCCACACGACGCGGGGGGACTGCAGGCTGTCCACAAGCTCCTGCAGGCTGTGGACATCGGCGAGGTCCGGGTTGCGGTCGTATCCGATGACGGTGTGGCCTGCGCGGCGGATGCGCTCGCGCATGTTGCCGCCCATCTTGCCGAGACCGACGAGACCGAGCTCCATCAGGTGGGTTCCTTAAGCGTTGGGGCCGTCTGTACGGGGCTTCCCCGGTACCGGTGGGTTCCGGACGGTTTTCCTGGGTCGCCCGCCGGGTCCGAGCCTACGCCGGGCCATGGCTGCGGGCCGCTCCGGACGGCGCCGGGCCCGGTACTCGCGGCTGCGAGACCGGGCCCGGGGCCGGTGTACGGCGGGAGCGGGTCAGCCGGAGAGGCGGACCGGCATGATCAGGTACTTGTAGGCCTCGTCGGCCTCCGCGTCCACCGCGGGCCGGCCGCTGAGCAGCGCGGGCTTGGTGGACGTGGTGAAGCTGAGCTGGGCGGCGGGCGAGTCGATGGCGCTCAGGCCGTCCAGCAGGAACGTGGGGTTGAAGGCGATCGAGATGTCGTCGCCCTCCAGGTTCGCGTCGACGCGCTCCACAGCCTGTGCATCGTCGCTGGAGCCCGCTTCCAGGATCAGCACGCCCTGCTCGAAGCTGAGGCGGACCGGCGTGTTGCGCTCGGCGACCAGGGCCACGCGCTTGACGGCCTCGACGAACGGGGCGGTCTCGATCACGGCGACGGAGTTGAACTCCGTCGGGAAGAGGGTGCGGTACTTCGGCAGGTCGCCTTCGAGCAGGCGGGTGGTGGTGCGGCGGCCCGCGCCCTCGAAGCCGATGAGGCCCTCGCCCTGGCCGGAGCCGGAGAGCGCCAGGGTGACGGTGTCGCCGCTGGTCAGCGACTTGGCGGTGTCCAGGAGGGTCTTGGCGGGCACCAGGGCCACGGCCGAGGCCTCCGGGTTCTCCGGCTTCCACAGGAACTCGCGGACCGCGAAGCGGTAGCGGTCGGTGGAGGCCAGGGTGACGCGGTCGCCCTCGATCTCGATGCGGACACCGGTCAGCACGGGCAGCGTGTCGTCACGGCCGGCGGCGATGGCGACCTGCGCGGCGGCGGAGGCGAAGACCTCGCCGGGCACGGTGCCGGTCGCGGTCGGCATCTGCGGGAGCGCCGGGTACTCCTCCACAGGCAGGGTGTGGAGTGTGAACCGCGAGGAGCCGCAGACCACGGTCGCCCGTACACCGTCTGTGGAAATCTCCACCGGGCGGTTGGGGAGGGCGCGGCAGATGTCGGCGAGGAGCCGGCCGGAGACGAGGACGGTGCCGTCCTCCTCCACGTCCGCCTCGACGGAGACGCGGGCCGAGACCTCGTAGTCGAAGCCGGAGAGGGACAGGGTGCCCTCCTCGGCCTTCAGCAGCAGGCCCGCGAGTACGGGCACCGGCGGCCGGGCCGGGAGGCTGCGTGCAGCCCAGGCCACCGCCTCCGCGAGTACGTCGCGCTCCACCCGGATCTTCACCGGAACCGCCTCCTGCTGTTGCTCGCTCGTCTGCCGGCCTTCGTCGTCGGCCCGTCGATGCCTCGACCGATGCCGGGGACCAGTCTGACGTACGGCGCCGACAGTCGTCGCGGTTGGCGGTCAAGTCGGGAGCGAGGAGGCGGGACGGCCGTCCGGCGAGTTGTGCACAGGGCCCGCTTGAAAACCGAAACCGGCCTAACTCTCCATGGGGGTAGTAGTAGGGCCTGTGGAAACGGTGGATAAGCCCGTTCTCCCAGGTCAGCCCGCGTTTTTTATCCCCACACCCTGTGGGTGGGACCGGTGGACAACCGGGGGTGTCTGTGGAGAACGGAAAGTTCTGCACAGGCCGTCCCCAGGTGACCCTCACTACTCCACAGGTGTGTCCCCAGCTTTTCCCCAGAAGTCCACAGGGCAAACGTCGACATCCGTGTGACCGCTTTCACTCGGGGCGGTGACCGGGGGTGTGCTGTTGCCGAACAGTGGACAACGGTGTGGAGAACCGCCGGGAACCTGTGCACAGGATGCGAGAACCTGTGGGTCGGCGGTGGACAGAGGCGTGGATGAGCCTGTGGATGATTCTTCTGTCCACAGCCTGTGGATGACGCTTGCTCACAATTCCACAGGGGGTTGACCTGCCCTGATGGTTCCTCAACAGCCGCCCCTGTGGACAGATTGTGGGCGATGTGGACTGTCCTCAGGCTGTGGACGGAAGAAAACCGGGGAATCTGTGGATGACGGGCCCTCCCGGGGGCGCATTCGAACAGAGCAGGGGCGCACGGACGAAGAAGGGCGCCCCCGGTTCGATCCGGAAGCGCCCTGTCCTGAGGTTTGAGGGACCGCCAGCCGGCCCCCGTGAGGCCCGCGTCAGCCGTTCTTGATGCGGTTGGTGAGCTCCGTGACCTGGTTGTAGATCGAGCGCCGTTCCGCCATCAGGGCGCGGATCTTGCGGTCCGCGTGCATGACGGTGGTGTGGTCCCGCCCGCCGAACTGGGCACCGATCTTCGGCAGCGACAGGTCGGTGAGCTCCCGGCACAGGTACATGGCGATCTGCCGGGCGGTGACGAGGACCCGGCTGCGCGAGGAGCCGCACAGGTCGTCCACGGTCAGTCCGAAGTAGTCGGCGGTGGCCGCCATGATGTCGGAGGCGGTGATCTCGGGCGCGCTGTCCTCGCCGCCCGGGATCAGGTTCTTGAGGACGTCCTCGGTGAGCCCGAGGTCCACCGGCTGCCGGTTCAGGCTCGCGAAGGCGGTGACGCGGATCAGCGCCCCCTCCAGCTCGCGGATGTTGCGCGAGATGCGGGAGGCGATGAACTCCAGTACCTCCGGCGGGGCGTTGAGCTGCTCCTGGACGGCCTTCTTGCGCAGGATCGCGATCCGCGTCTCCAGCTCGGGCGGCTGGACGTCGGTGATCAGGCCCCACTCGAAGCGGTTGCGGAGCCGGTCCTCCAGGGTGACGAGCTGCTTGGGCGGCCGGTCGGAGGAGAGGACGATCTGCTTGTTGGCGTTGTGGAGCGTGTTGAAGGTGTGGAAGAACTCCTCCTGCGTCGACTCCTTGCTCGCGAGGAACTGGATGTCGTCGACGAGCAGGATGTCCATCTCCCGGTACCGCTTGCGGAAGGCGTCGCCCTTGCCGTCGCGGATGGAGTTGATGAACTCGTTGGTGAACTCCTCCGAGCTCACGTACCGCACGCGGGTGCCGGGGTAGAGGCTCCGCGCGTAGTGCCCGATGGCGTGCAGCAGGTGCGTCTTGCCGAGGCCCGACTCCCCGTAGACGAAAAGGGGGTTGTACGCCTTCGCCGGCGCCTCGGCGACGGCCACCGCGGCGGCGTGCGCGAAGCGGTTGGAGGCACCGATGACGAAGGTGTCGAAGAGGTACTTGGGGTTCAGCCGGGCGGTCGGCTCCAGGGGACCCGAGGTGGAGCCGCCGGAGGGCGCCGACGGCGGGGGCGCGGGCGTCGGCCGGCCGGGCGCGGGGCGCGGGGACGGCTGCTCGTACTGCTGCGGCTCGTAGCCCTGGGGCTCGTACGGCTGGGGTTCGTACGACGGGGAGTCGTACTTCTGGGGCTCGTACTTCTGGGGTTCGTAGGAGGAAGAGGACTCGTAGCCGCCCTGGTCGTACCCGCCGGGCTCGGGCTGCTGGAGGTAGCCGGGCTGCGGGGTGGCGTAGGGGTCGCGCTCGGGGAAGCCGCCGAGGCGCTGCTGCTGCCAGCCGTACTCGTCCTGGCCGCCGCGGGGCCAGGAGCCGGGCTCCTGGCGCGGCTGCTGGTACTCCGGGTAGGCGGGGCGCGCGGCCGGGAGCTGGTCCTCGCCGGCGCCGGGGCGCTGGCCGCCGTACGGCTCGTACCCCTCGCGCGGGGACGGAGCGGGCGGGGCCGGCGGCGCGGGCTCACCCGCGGAGTCGTCCACGGTGATCGCGATCCGGATCGGCCGGCCGCACTCGCGGCTCAGGGCGTCGCTGATGAGCGGGGCGAGACGGCCCTCCAGGACCCGCTTGCCCCATTCGTTGGGGACGGCGAGCAGGGCGGTGTCGGCGACGAGGGCGAGCGGCTGGCATCGTTCCACCCACTGCTTGTCCTTGGGCTCGATCCCCTGCTGGCCCTCCCCGAGCAGCTTCTCGAGCACGCGTGGCCACACTGCGGCAAGATCGGCAGGTACGTCAGCCACAGAGCACGCTCTCTCACAGGTCCCGGTCCCACGAATGTGTGGTTCTTTGGGACGGTCGGGACAAAAAATCCGGGATCAGGCAACGGTAGTCAGGCCGGTGGGTAGGGTTCAAGTCGTTGTCCACAGCCTGTGCACAGTGTGGGGCAGGGGACGCTCGGTTTGACCGGATGGCGTAGCCGCGCGTACCGTAACGAGGTCGAGTTGTCGATGGCTGCTGCCGCCTGCCTACCGATGGGCGAAGATCACTGTTTGTGATCATTTAGCGGTGTCCACTCGGGCGAACACGCGAGTTCCTCGTGGGCGCACGGTGACAGCCAGGCGATGTACCGCCACAACGATTCATTCTCTGGAGCCCCCGAGTGAGCAAGCGCACCTTCCAGCCGAACAACCGCCGTCGTGCCAAGACCCACGGCTTCCGTCTGCGGATGCGTACCCGTGCCGGTCGCGCGATCCTCGCGAACCGTCGCAGCAAGGGCCGTTCCGCCCTTTCCGC
The DNA here is from genome assembly GCF_000158895.1 of Streptomyces sp. C. NCBI lineage: Bacteria > Bacillati > Actinomycetota > Actinomycetes > Kitasatosporales > Streptomycetaceae > Streptomyces > Streptomyces sp. C. The sequence goes on from NZ_GG657750.1 coordinate 3,940,918, forward strand.
GTAACAACGCGCAGGTCGTGACGTCGTGCTGTCTCCCGAAAATCGGCTGAGGCGGCGCGAGGACTTCGCGAGCGCGGTGCGCCGAGGACGTCGGGCAGGTCGCCCGCTCCTCGTCGTCCACCTACGTACAAGCGGTGCAACGGACCCGCACGAGCCGGGGGATGCAGATCCCTCGCCGCGTGCGGGTTTCGTCGTCAGCAAGGCTGTCGGCATCGCGGTCGTCCGCAACCGGGTCAAGCGCCGGCTCCGCCATCTCGTACGTGATCGGCTGGCCCAGCTGCCCGCCGGTAGCCTGGTGGTGGTGCGGGCCCTGCCCGGAGCCGCTGATGCCGGCGTCGACGAGCTGGCCCGTGACCTGGACGCCGCCTTGGCGCGGCTGCTGGGAGGCGTGGCTCGATGAAGTACCCGCTGCTCGCTTTGATCAAGCTGTACCAGTGGACGATCAGTCCGCTGCTCGGGCCGGTGTGCCGCTACTACCCGTCGTGTTCGCACTACGGGTTCACGGCCATCGACCGGCATGGTGCGGTGAAGGGGACGGCTCTGACCGCCTGGCGGATCCTGCGGTGCAATCCGTGGTCCCCAGGTGGTGTGGATCATGTCCCACCCCGGAAACGCCCGCGTTGGCACGAGCAGCTGCGCAGTGCGTTGCGTAGATCTCGCAATGCTCAAGGAGCCTGATTAGTGGACACGATTGCCAGTCTGTTCAGCTTTATCACCACACCCGTGTCGTGGATCATCGTCCAGTTCCACAAGGTCTACGGCGCGATCTTCGGTGCGGACAGTGGATGGGCCTGGGGCCTGTCCATCGTGTCCCTGGTGATCCTGATCCGCATCTGTCTGATCCCGCTCTTCGTGAAGCAGATCAAGGCGACGCGAGGCATGCAGGCACTCCAGCCGAAGATGAAGGCGATCCAGGAGCGCTACAAGAACGACAAGCAGCGTCAGTCCGAAGAGATGATGAAGCTGTACAAGGAGACGGGTACCAACCCGCTCTCCTCGTGCCTTCCCATCCTGGCGCAGTCGCCGTTCTTCTTCGCGCTGTACCACGTGCTCGCGAGCATCGCCAACGGCAAGACCATCGGCGTGATCAACCAGCCGCTGCTGGAGAGCGCCCGCCAGGCGCACATCTTCGGTGCCCCGCTGGCCGCCAAGTTCATGGACAGCGCCGAGAAGGTCGCCGCCCTGGACGCCTCGATCACCAACGTGCGCATCGTGACCGCGGTCATGATCGTCATGATGTCGCTGTCGCAGTTCTACACGCAGCGCCAGCTGATGCAGAAGAACGTCGACCTCTCGGTCAAGACGCCCTTCATGCAGCAGCAGAAGATGCTGATGTACATCTTCCCGGTGATCTTCGCGGTCATGGGCATCAACTTCCCCGTCGGTGTCCTCGTCTACTGGCTGACCACCAACGTGTGGACCATGGGCCAGCAGATGTACGTGATCAACCAGAACCCGACGCCGGGCAGCAAGGCCCAGGACCAGTACCTGACCCGCCTGCTGAAGCACGTCACCACCCACGGCGACGTCAAGGGCCGGGGCAAGAAGAAGATCGTCGCGGCGATCGTGGCCAAGGGCCCGGACCGCAACGACAACGAGCGGAAGTTCATCACCGCGCTGACGAAGCAGGGCATGGCCGCGCAGGCGGACGGCTCCGTGATCAAGAGTTCTGAGGCCACGGCCGACTCGGACGCGGCGAGCGGCGGTGTCGCCACCAAGCGGCAGCAGCCGAAGCGGCAGTCGAAGTCCAAGCGCCAGACGCCCCCCAGCAAGCCCTCCAAGAAGTAGAAGGAGTCCCTCCCGTGACGGAAGGCACCACCACCGCCGCCGCTGAGAGTGGCGACACCCTGACCCGCCTCGAGCAGGAGGGTGAGATCGCGGCCGACTACCTTGAGGGTCTGCTGGACATCGCCGACCTGGACGGCGACATCGACATGGACGTCGAGGCCGACCGTGCCGCGGTGTCGATCGTCAGCGACTCGGGCGGCCGCGACCTGCAGAAGCTCGTGGGCCGCGACGGTGAGGTCCTGGAGGCCCTCCAGGAGCTGACCCGCCTCGCCGTGCACCGGGAGACCGGCGACCGCAGCCGGCTGATGCTGGACATCGCCGGCTTCCGGGCGAAGAAGCGCGCGGAGCTGGCGGAGCTGGGCGCGAAGGCCGCCGCGGACGTGAAGGCCTCGGGCGAGCCGCTGAAGCTGGCCCCGATGACCCCCTTCGAGCGCAAGGTCGTCCACGACGCCGTGGCGGCTGCCGGCCTGAAGAGCGAGTCCGAGGGCGAGGAGCCGCAGCGCTTCGTCGTCGTGCTCCCGGCCTGACCGGGAACGTTGTGTGTCGGCCCCGCCTGTGTCGCAGGCGGGGCCGAAGTTTGTAAGCCTGGCAGTTGAACGACACGGTTGAACGACACGGTTTTGGCGTGAGCGGTTCTGTACGGAAGGACGGTCCCCGTGACGGAGGCAGCGGAGCTTCCCGCGGCGCCTGAGGAGGCGCCCCCGGCGCCCGAAGAGGCGCGCGCGGTGTTCGGTGAGTTTTTCCCGGAAGCTGTGCGGTACGCGGAGCTGCTGGCGGACGCGGGGGTCAAGCGGGGCCTGATCGGGCCGCGTGAGGTTCCCCGGCTGTGGGAGCGGCACCTGCTGAACTGCGCGGTGCTCTCCGAGGTGGTGCCGGAGGGCGTCACCGTGTGCGACGTGGGCTCTGGCGCCGGTCTGCCCGGTATCCCGCTCGCCCTGGTGCGCCGGGACCTGAAGATCACCCTGCTGGAGCCCCTGCTGCGCAGGACGACCTTCCTCCAGGAAGTCGTGGAGCTGCTCGGGCTGGACCACGTCACCGTGGTGCGCGGCCGGGCCGAAGAAGTGCTTGGCAAGCTCCAGCCGGTGCACGTGGTGACGGCCCGCGCGGTGGCACCGCTGGACCGGCTCGCGGGCTGGGGCGTACCGCTGCTGCGTCCCTACGGCGAGATGCTGGCCCTGAAGGGCGACACCGCGGAGGAGGAGCTGGTCTCGGCGAAGGTCGCGCTGACCAAGCTGGGTGTGGTGAAGACCTCGGTGCTCCACGTGGGCGAGGGCGTCGTCGACCCGATGTCCACGGTGGTCCGGGTGGAGGTCGGAGAAAGCCCCGGTGGGGTGAGGTTCGCGGCCAAGCGGGCTAAGGCGGCGCGAGTGGGACGGGCGCGCAGGCGCCGCTGAACCCGTCGCCGAGGGTGCGTTTTGGGGCGGGTTGGGCCCTATAGGTATGGATTTCGGAGTGTCGTAGCGGGCTGAAGACTCCGTCCGGGCATCGTGTTTCACGTGAAACGTCGCTCTCTGCTGCACGGAATCATCAGCCGCGGACGTGCTGCTGCGGCCCCCCGCCCCCGCAAGGACGCGGGGGTGACGGAGTTGTCCACAACGGTGGATTCATCCACAGGAGTACGGGCCCCGCTGGTTCGCGACCCGGGTGGCATGGCAGGCTCTGTTCATCGCGAGCCCGCTGCCGAGGAGAGTGACACCGTGCGGTCCGACGCCAACCTCGCGGGGCCGATGGCCGATCCGGTCCCCGGTCCCCGCTCTGAATCGCCGGGTGAGGATGTTTCACGTGAAACATCGTCCCCGCCCCTCGTGGACAACGACGACATCGAGGACACCCCGCTCGCCCGCGCCGCCCAGCAGGCGGTCCAGTCCCTGGGGCACGCCGGCGCCGCCCTGCCGCGGCCCGCACAGACCCGGATCATGGTCGTGGCCAACCAGAAGGGCGGCGTCGGCAAGACCACGACGACCGTGAACCTGGCGGCCTCGCTGGCCCTGCACGGTGCGCGCGTCCTGGTCATCGACCTCGACCCGCAGGGCAACGCCTCCACGGCGCTGGGCATCGACCACCACGCGGATGTGCCGTCCATCTACGACGTGCTCGTGGACAGCCGTCCCCTGCTGGAGGTCGTCCAGCCGGTGGTGGACGTGGAGGGGCTCTTCTGCGCCCCGGCCACGATCGACCTCGCCGGCGCGGAGATCGAGCTGGTGTCGCTGGTGGCCCGTGAGAGCCGGCTCCAGCGGGCGATCCAGGCGTACGAGCAGCCGCTCGACTACATCCTCATCGACTGCCCGCCCTCGCTGGGCCTGCTGACGGTGAACGCCATGGTGGCCGGCGCGGAGGTGCTGATCCCCATCCAGTGCGAGTACTACGCGCTGGAGGGTCTGGGACAGCTGCTGCGCAACGTCGACCTGGTGCGGGCCCACCTGAACCCGGCCCTGCACGTCTCGACGATCCTGCTGACGATGTACGACGGCAGGACGCGACTGGCCTCGCAGGTGGCGGACGAGGTGCGCACCCACTTCGGCAAGGAGGTGCTGCGTACGAGCATCCCGCGGTCGGTGCGCATCTCGGAGGCCCCTAGCTACGGGCAGACGGTTCTCACGTACGACCCGGGTTCCAGTGGAGCCCTTTCCTACCTGGAAGCAGCGCGGGAGATCGCGCTGCGGGGGGCCGGAATCCATTACGACGCCCAGCACGCCCATCTGGGCGCGGGCATGAACAGCACGCAGAGTATGGCGGAGGGGATCCAGTGAGCGAGCGACGTAGGGGTCTGGGGCGGGGGCTCGGCGCGCTGATTCCGTCCGCTCCCCAGGAGAAGACGCCGGTGGTGGGTACCGGGTCGACGAACCCGTCCGCGGTGCCGGTGCTCCAGTCGGAGCGGGGGATCGCCGCGGCGAAGCTCGCCGCGTTGGTCCAGGCGGATGTTTCACGTGAAACATCAGTGCCGGTGGAAGTGGCGGCTGTGGAGCCGGCGAGCAAGGAGGTGGCGGGAGCGACGTTCGCGGAGCTTCCGCTGAACGCGATCTCGCCGAACCCGAAGCAGCCGCGCAACATGAAGCACCTCGACGAGGACGCGCTGGCCGAGCTGGTGACCTCGATCCAGACGGTGGGCCTGCTCCAGCCGGTGGTGGTCCGGGAGACGGAGCCCGGCCGCTATGAGCTGATCATGGGCGAGCGCCGTTTCCGTGCCTGCGGGCTGGCGGGGCTGGAGTCCATCCCCGCGATCATCCGGGCGACGGACGACGACAAGCTCCTGCTGGACGCCCTCCTGGAGAACCTGCACCGCGTGCAGCTGAACCCGCTGGAGGAGGCCGCCGCGTACGACCAGCTCCTCAAGGAGTTCAACTGCACGCACGACCAGCTGGCGGACCGGATCGGGCGCTCGCGTCCGCAGGTCACCAACACCCTGCGGCTGCTGAGGCTCTCTCCCGACGTGCAGCTCAAGGTGGCCTCCGGTGTGCTGCTGGCGGGTCATGCGCGGGCGCTCGTCTCCGTTGAGGACTTCGGGGAGCAGCTCCGCCTCGCCGAGCGGATCGTGGCCGAGGGGCTGTCGGTGCGCTCGGTCGAGGAGATCATCCAGCTGATGGGCTCGGAGCCGTCGAGCACCGTGAAGCCCAAGGGCCCGCGAGCGGGGGCGCGGGTGTCCCCGGCGCTCAGCGAGCTGGCGACCCGTCTGTCCGACCGGTTCGAGACCCGGGTGAAGGTGGATCTGGGCCAGAAGAAGGGCAAGATCACCGTCGAGTTCGCGTCGATGGAGGATCTGGAGCGCATCCTGGGAACGCTGGCCCCGGGTGAGGGCCGCGTCCTCGAACAGGGTCTCTCCGGGGAGTAGTACCCCCGCCTCGTTCCACTCGCTGCCCCCTGCTTCTTCGAGATGTCCACACTCGAAGAAGCAGGGGGCAGTGCTTACGATGTGGGCATGGGTCGTCGGCTGGTACCGCTCACGCTGGACAACCTCCAGGACCTGCCCAGGCGTTGCCGGAGCTGTGTGTTCTGGGAGCTGGATCCCGTCACCGGCGAGGCCGCCGTGAAGGCGGGTACTCCGGAGCTGGAGAAGGAGGCATGGATCTCGGCCGTCCTGCTGGACTGGGGCTCCTGTGGCCGGGTGGTCTACGTGGACGAGGTCCCGGTCGGGTTCGTGCTGTACGCCCCGCCCGCCTATGTGCCGAGGGCCGCTTCCTTCCCGACGAGCCCGGTGTCCCCGGACGCGGTGCAGCTGATCACGGGATGGATCATGCCGGGGTACCAGGGGCAGGGCCTGGGGCGGGTGATGGTCCAGACGGTCGCGAAGGACCTGCTGCGACGGGGGTTCAAGGCGATCGAGGCGTTCGGCGAAGCGCGGTGGGAGCGGCCCGCCTGTCTGCTGCCGGCTGACCATCTGCTGTCGGTGGGTTTCAAGACCGTACGCCCCCACCCGTCCCACCCCCGGCTGAGGCTGGAGCTGCGCACGACGCTGTCGTGGAAGGAAGACGTGGAGCTCGCCCTGGACCGCCTGTTGGGCGGAGCGAGGGCCCGCAAGGAGCCGGCACTGCGCCCGCTGTGAGCGCCTGGGCTTCCGGACATGCGAACGGGGCCGCCCCTTCAGGGGCGGCCCCGTTTCACGTGGTCACTGCCGACCGCACGGGGCGGCTTATCAGGCCTGCACCTCGACGAAGTCCGACAGGTCGCGCAGGATGGCGGCCTTGGGCTTCGCGCCGACGATGGTCTTCACGACCTCGCCGCCCTGGTAGACGTTCAGGGTCGGGATGGACATGACGCCGTACTTGGCCGCGGTGCCCGGGTTCTGGTCGATGTTGAGCTTCACGATCTCGATCTGCTCGCCGTACTCGGCCGCGATGGCCTCCAGCGAGGGCGCGATCTGGCGGCACGGGCCGCACCACTCGGCCCAGAAGTCGACCAGCACGGGCTTGTCGCTGCGCAGGACGGCTTCGTCGAAGTCCGCGTCGGTCACATTCTTGAGGGTGCCGGCCACAGCGGCCTCCTTCTTTTCTACGGGGTGTGGGGTGTGGGGATGGAGCCGGGTCAGACGGTCGCGGCCGCCGGCTCGGCGTCCGAGAGCGCCGCGAGGAAGCGCTCCGCGTCGAGGGCTGCCGAGCAGCCGGTGCCGGCCGCGGTGATCGCCTGACGGTAGGTGTGGTCCACGACGTCGCCGGCGCCGAACACGCCGGTGACGTTGGTGCGCGTCGAGGGGGCGTCGACCTTGAGGTAGCCCTCGTCGTCCAGGTCGAGCTGGCCGGTGAACAGCTCGGTGCGCGGGTCGTGTCCGACGGCGATGAACAGGCCGGTCACGGGCAGCTCGGAGGTCTCACCGGTCTTGGTGTTGCGCAGGGTGAGGCCGGAGAGCTTCTGCTCGCCGTGGATCTCGGCGACCTCGCTGTCCCAGGCGAACTTGATCTTCGGGTCGGCGAAGGCGCGATCCTGCATGGTCTTGGAGGCGCGCAGGCTGTCACGACGGTGGACGATCGTGACGGACTTGGCGAACCGGGAGAGGAAGGTGGCCTCCTCCATCGCGGTGTCGCCGCCGCCGACGACGGCGATGTCCTGGTCCTTGAAGAAGAACCCGTCACAGGTGGCACACCAGGAGACACCGCGGCCGGACAGGGCGTCCTCGTTGGGCAGACCGAGCTTGCGGTGCTGGGAGCCGGTCGTGACGATGACGGCCTTGGCGCGGTGCACCGTGCCGGCGGTGTCCGTGACGGTCTTGATCTCACCGGTGAGGTCCACGGCGACGACGTCGTCCGGGACGAGCTCGGCGCCGAAGCGCTCGGCCTGGTCGCGCATGTTGTCCATGAGGTCCGGGCCCATGATGCCGTCCCGGAAGCCGGGGAAGTTCTCGACCTCGGTGGTGTTCATGAGCGCGCCGCCGGCGGTGACGGCACCTTCGAAGACCAGGGGGTTGAGCGAAGCGCGTGCGGTGTACAGGGCGGCCGTGTAACCGGCCGGCCCGGAGCCGATGATGATCACGTTTCGTACGTCGCTCACGGGTTCTTTCCTCGTCTCTGCGGACTTCGTGCTGCCTACCGGGGGCCGGTGCGGACTCTCACCCCACCCAACGGATCCTACGGCGCGCACATTCCCCGCTTGGCCCCTCCAGTCCCGCAACGCGCGGCGGGCCACCCCGTGACCCCGTCAGTTGCGGGGATATGTACTGGTCAGCAGGGGCTTGTTCGGTGTTTGCGCGGGATTGTCCGCGCAGCCGGCGGCCATGAGATACGCGTCCACCAACGCGGGGTCACCCGGGTGGGGCAGTACGACGAGGTAGACGGGAGTGCCCTGGTAGCTGCCGCGCTCGGCGGCGACCGGCGGTTCGGTCCGGCCGGTGCCCAGCTGGACGCAGGGCGGGACAGCGGTCGGCTCCGGAGAGGCGAGCCGGTCGGCGGGAGCCAGCCCGGGGGAGGCTTCCTGGATCCCCATGCTTCTGTCGGTCTCGCCCGGTGCGGTCTTCGGGGTGTTCGCCGCGGCTTCCCCGGCGAGCAGCTGCCGGACGCTCTGCCGGAGTCCCTGGGCGGTGTACTCGCCGGGGGTCGCGGAGCCGGCGGAGGCCCTCGCCGTGTCGTTGCGCGTGGCGGTGTCGTGCGAGCCGGTGCCGCCCAGTCCGTTGAAGAGGACGACGGCGAGCGCGCAGGCGGCCGCCCCGGCCAGCCCGGTGAGGACGGCGATGCGGCGCCGGGCGCGCCGACGACCGGGACCGGTTGGGCCAGACGGGTGACCGGTGGGCCGGTGGGTCTCGCTGCGGCCGGAGCCGCCCGCGTTCGTCCGCGGTGTTTCACGTGAAACATCGCCCGCGGGGTGCGTCTCCGGGACGGTGGCCCCGGCCCGGGGGGTCGTCGAGTCGAGGAGCGCCTCGGCGGCGAGGGCCGCGTCGATCCGGCCTGCGATGGACGAGGGCATGCGCGGCGGCCCCGGGAGGGTGCCGAGGAGGGACCGGATCTCCTCCAGGGAGGCGAGCACGTCGGCGCAGAGCGCACAGTTCCCGAGGTGGCTGCGCACCTCGGCGCTACGGGAGGGGGAGAGCAGTCCTTCGGTGAGGTCGGAGATCTCCGATACCTCCGGGTGCCAGGTCGTGCCGGCAGTGCCGGTCATGCCGGTCGAGGGGCTCACGGTCGTCCACCTCCGCCCTTCACAGCGTCTGGATCCGGTTGTGGATTCCTGGGGTCTGCCGCAGGTGGGACGGCTGTCCCCGGCGTCCGGTTCCTTCCCCGCTCCGAGGTGGTGTTATCCCCGGCATTCGTGCGCAGATGAGTGAGCATCGGGAGGAGTTTGGCCCGGCCCCGCGCGCACCGGCTCTTCACGGTGCCGGTGGGGACGTCGAGGATGCGCGCGGCGTCGGCGACGGGGTATCCCTGCATGTCGACGAGGACCAGGGCGGCCCGCTGCTCGGCCGGGAGGGTGCTGAGGGCGGCCAGGAGCTGGCGGTGGAGGTCCTGGCGCTCTGCGGGTGCCTCGGCGGACTCGTGGGGCTCCAGCAGCCGCTCCAGGCGGTCCGTGTCGTCGAGGGGGGCGGTCCGGCGGGAGGCGGCCTTGCGGGCGCGGTCGAGACAGGCGTTCACGGTGATCCGGTGCAGCCAGGTGGTGACCGCGGAATCACCCCGGAAGGTGTGGGCGGCCCGGTAGGCGGAGACGAGGGCGTCCTGAACGGCGTCGGCGGCCTCCTCGCGGTCGCCGAGGGTGCGCAGCGCGACGGCCCAGAGCCGGTCGCGGTGGCGCCGTACGAGCTCCCCGAAGGCGTCGGGATCGCCGGCGACGTGCAGGGAAAGGAGATCCCGGTCGCTGTGCTCGCCGGTCGCGGCGTCGTCCAACGGTGAGCTCCCTCCCCTGCCTGCGTCAGCCCTTGAACTGCACGTCCGTGATGCCCTGCTTGTAGCCTTCGCCGCTGAAGTTGTCGTAGGGCGCGTACGGCATGGCCGTGATCCACAGGAGCACGTAGCGGGTCTTGACCGGCTTCTCCACGGTCAGCTTGACGCTGCTGTCCTTGGTGCTCGTGGTCGTGATCTTCTTCTTGGAGTCGGCCGACTCCGCCGCGTACAGCGTCAGGGTGGTGTGGTCGCCCGGGTACTTCAGCGCTATCGAGACCTCGCTGACCTCCTGCTCGGAGCCGAGGTCGTAGGCGATCCCGACACCGGGCTTGATCACGATCTTGGGGCCGTCGGAGAAGCTCCTGGTCCGCCAGTAGCTGGACGGGTCCCCGTCGTACGTCTTGCCGACGTCGGCCGCGTTCTGCGGGACGCCGTCCGCGGCGTACTCCTTCGCGCCCTTGATGGAGAGCGGCTTGAGCTCCTTCTTCTGAGCGGCGTCGTTGGGGCCCTGCTGCTGGGTCTGGGTGTTGTCACCGCCGCCCGACTTGCTGTGGTCCAGCAGGGTGTCGGCGAGCTGCCAGCTGCCGAGGCCCAGGGCGACGATCAGCAGGGCGGCGACGCCCCACTTCAGGGCGCGCCCGGTGCGGCTCTGCAGCGGCGGCGGGGGCACGGACGGGACCGCCTGGGTGGTCGGCAGCCCGACCGGCGCCGGACGGCCGTAGGTGCCCTGCTGGTAGGTGGTGTGCTGGTACTCCGGAGGCGCGGTGAAGGCGGGCTCCGGCGGCCGGATGCGGGGCATCTCGGCGACGGCCTTGGCCAGCTCCTCGGGGCTGGTGCAGGCGGGCTCCTGGCGGGATGCGGTCGCCCCGTCGTTGGCGAGGGCGCGCATGGCGAGCTCGCCGAGGCCCCTGTGGACGCCGGCGCGGACCTGGTCGGGGGCGAGCAGACCGACGCCCTTGGGCAGGCCGCGCAGACCGTACGCGTCGTTCTCGTAGGGCCAGCGCTGGGTGAGGGAGGCGTACAGCAGCGCGCCGATGGCCTCGGTGTCCGCCCGCTGCGGGGTGTCGCTGGTGATGCCGCGCAGGGCGGCGTTCACGGCGAGGCCGCGGATGCGGTACTGGCCGGTGGACGTCCGCAGTATCGCGCTGGGCGTCAGGCGCAGGTGGGCCAGGCCCTCGCGGTGGGCGGCGGCCATGGCCTGGGAGACCTGGCTGACCAGCTGGTAGGCCTCGTGGGGTTCGAGGGTGCCGGCGGCCAGGACCGAGGTCAGCTCGGTGGCGTCGGGCAGCCACTCGTGGACGACGTAGACGAGGTCGTTCTCCTCCACCGCGTCGAGGACCTGGACGAACCGGGGGTCACCGAGCAGGGCGGAGGAGCGGGCCGCGGCCAGGACGCTGCGGGCCCTGGGGTGGTCCGCGGGCAGCAGGTGGACGCCCACCGCGCGGCGCAGCTTCTCGTCCATGGCACGCCAGCTGCTGAACCCGTCCAGACGGGTGACGCACTCCTCCAGGCGATAGCGCCGCGCGAGCTTGTGCCCGCTGTGCAGTTCCGGCGCGGCCGCGGGTGCCGCGGCCGCACGTTCGCCGTCCTTTTCGGGCACGGGTCCGTCCGAGGCTTTTCCGTTCTTGGCGTCCACCCCGTCGGCCGTGGCCTTGGCCGCATCTGCGGCCAGCGGCTGCTCGCCGCTGTTGTGGGCCACGTCGACGGCAGCCGTGCTACGTTCCGCCACCGTCGTCCCTGCCTCCCCATCCGTTGCGCGCTGTCGGCCAGTCTGCGAAGCCATGCCAATTGTGCCCACAGTCCGCCGCTATGCACGACACACGAAGGGGGGTGACGGTTGTGCGCATCAGCGCCCCAGACGTCCGCGGACCATTCCGACCATGGAGTTGAGCTCTTCGATCCGCATCCGCTTGGCGGCGAGGAGGAACACGCCTCCCAGGGCGATGCCGCCCGCGACCAGGGCGGCGACGGAACCGAGGGCTCCGCTGCCCATGACCTGCATGACCCCGTAGGCGGCGGCGCCGCCCACCACGGCGGCCGGGACGCACGCGCCGATCAGACGGGTGTAGGTGCGCATGACGTGGGCGCCGTCGAGGTCCCCGCCGAGACGGACCTTGAGGCGGCGCCAGGCCACGCCGACGCCGACCACGTAGCCGAGGCCGTACGCGGCGGCCATGCCGACGACCGCCCAGCGAGCCGGGAGCACGAAATAGGCGAGGGCGGAGACACCGGCGTTGACCGCCGCCACGATGACCGTGTTGTAGAAGGGGGTCCGGGTGTCCTCGTAGGCGTAGAAGCCGCGCAGGACCACGTACTGGACGGAGTAGGGGATCAGGCCGAGTCCGAAGGCCATCAGGACGTAGCCGATGTTCAGGGCGTCCTTGCCCGCGCTCGCGTAGAGCAGGGTGGCCATCGGGACGCCCAGCGCGAGGAAGGCGAAGGCGCAGGGCACGATGGCGACGGCCGAGGTGCGCAGACCGTAGGAGATGTCGTCGCGGACCGCGGCGGCGTCGCCGTCGTGCGCGGAGCGGGAGATGCGCGGCAGGACGGCCGTCATGACGGAGACGGTGATGATCGCCTGCGGCATCTGCCACAGCAGCAGCGCGTAGTTGTAGGCGGTGATGCCGGTACCGCCGTGGCCCTGCTGCTCGGCGGCGGTGCCCGCCGCGGTGGCGAGCTGGGTGACGACGACGAGGCCGATCTGGTTGGCGAGGACGAAGAAGAACGTCCACTTGGCCAGGCCGGCCGCCTTGCCGAGGCCGTGGCCCTTCCAGTCGAAGCGCAGGCGGGGCTTGAAGCCCGCGTCGCGCAGGTAGGGCAGCATCGCAAGGGACTGGACGGCGAGTCCGAGCAGGGTGCCGATGCCCAGCAGGCGGACGCCCTCCGGGGTGATCGTCGCTTCCGAGACACCGGAGGTGGTGAAGCCGCCGAAGGCCCAGATGAAGGCGCCGAAGGTGGCGATGACGACGATGTTGTTGAGGACCGGGGTCCACATCATCGCGCCGAACCGGCCCCGGGCGTTGAGGATCTGACCGAGCACCACGTGGACGCCCATGAAGAACATCGTGGGCAGGCAGTAGTGGGCGAAGGCCACCGCGACGTCGAGGCGCTTGGGGTCACCGGCGATCGTCGGGGACATCATGCGGATGAACAGCGGTGCCGCGAGCACGCAGACCGTGGTGACCGCGCCGAGCAGCGTGATGACGAGCGTGAGCAGGCGGTTGGCGTAGGCCTCGCCGCCGTCGTCGTCGTTCTTCATCGCGCGCACGAGCTGCGGGATGAAGACCGCGTTGAGGGCACCGCCGCCGACGAGGACGTAGATCATCGTCGGCAGGGTGTTGGCGACCTGGTAGGAGTCGTTGAGGGTGGCGACGCCGATGGCGCCCGCGATCACCAGGGTGCGGCCGAAGCCGGTGATGCGGGAGACGATCGTGCCGGCCGCCATCAGGGCGCTGGACTTGAGCAGGCCGGCCGCCTTGCCGGCGGGCTTGGCCGGAGCCGGTGCGGCGACCGGTGGGTCCTCGGCGGGCGGGCCGGCTGCTCCGGGGGCGGCCTGCTGGTCGCGGTAGAGGTGCGTGAAGGCGTCGGGCTCGGGCTCTTCCTCGGACGCCCGGGTCACGAGCGAGTCCACTCCGACGAACTGCGTCGTCGCCGCGTGGTCGCCGTAGGGCAGGTGGCGGGAAGGGCCGTCGGGCTCCGGCGGCGGGGTCTGGGCCCAGACGTGCGGGTCGGGGCCGTGGGAGGGGGCCTGGGGAGCCGCGTAGAGCGGGCCGGCCTCCTGGTACGTGCCCGGCGGCGGCGGGGGGTGCGAGGCCCGGTCGTAGAGGGCCTCGGCCACCGGGTCCTGGGCCGACAGGTCCTGCGACCGGTAGGGGTCGTAGTCGTAGGCGTCCTGGACGTACGGGTCGTGGTCCTGTGGGGGCGCGGGCGCCGGACCCTGCCCGGGCACCTGAGCGCCCGGGGCAGTGCCCTGGGAGGGCGTTGGCCCGCCAGTGCCCTGCGCGCGGTCACCGTTGTACGGCGCGTTCATCGCAACCCCACCTCATCGTCCCCAGGCCGAACGGCCACGGCATCGCTCAACGGTCCACTGTCTCACTCGTGCCGGACCCCTCGGTGCTTTGCGGTCCGGTGTCCGTGGACTCGTCACTCGGCTGCGTGCTCTCCTCGGCGGCTGCCCGCGCGGCGACGCGCTTGCGGCTGGCGTACATCTTGATGCCCGCCAGAACGAGGAGGAGCACACCGCCGGCGATGACGAGCATGACGGTGGGAGTGATCTCGGTGGCCTCGACCGTGAACTTGCGTTCCTTGCCGTACGGCACGCCGTCCTTGGTGTACAGGCGTGCACTGACCTCGACCGGACCACTCGCGGTGGCGTTGGCGGTGAACTTTACCGTCTGGCTGTGACCGCCCTGAACGGTGACTTCCTGTTCCGATTCGCCGCTGTCGCCGAACATCAGACGGGTGGGGTTGGCGGACTTCACTCGCAGCACGAGGTTGTGGACGTCCTGGACGAGGCTGTTCTGGACGCTGACGGGAATGGTCGCGCTGTGGCCGGACAGGGTGGCGTCGGACTTGGGGACGACCTTGACCTTGTCGGTCAGTCCGATCAAGTAGGCCTGCACCTGGTCGCGGTAGGCGGCGGCCTCCTCGGGGCGGCCCCGCCAGGAAGTCGACATCTCCCGGTTCGTGGTGTTGCCGAACGGGATCTCGACGCGGTCCGGCGCCGAGAGGATGACCTTGAAGTGGTCGAGCGTGCTCTGTGTGGTGCGGATCTTCTCGAAGGCGGACACCGGAAGCTCCTGCTTGGCCAGGGCTTCCGGGTACTGGCCGGCGCCCGGCACCTGGGTCGCGGCACCGGGGTCGGGCTTCGCCGCGGCCGCCGCCTCCAGGTCGGAGGGCTGGGTCCACCGGGCCGGCTGGAGCCCGCGCAGGGCGACGGCCATCGAATCCGCCTGGCTGGCCGTCGGCCGGCGCTGCGGCGTCACCACGTAGCTGCGCGGCTCGTCGCTGTTCTGCAGGTTCAGGGCGAGGCTGTGGGCCAGGAACCGCTGCACGGCGAGCGTGGAGCTCCCGGCGGCGGCCATGTCGCCCTCGAAGGCGGTGGAGAGGTCGGCGTCGGCCACCACGGCGGTGGTGCCCGCACCGATGGGACGGGCGGCCGTCGGGGTGTAGCCGAGCGCGCCGGTCTCCTGCAGGCTGTCGCTGCGGGCCAGGACGTTGTGCGCGCCGGCCGAGGTGGCGACGTTGACGATCGCGGGGTCGATGGCGCCGTCCACCGGCCAGGAGAAGTCGGTGGAGGCGGGGACGTGCAGCACCGTCTCCACGGCCTGCTTCGCCTTGTCGGTGGCGGGCCGCAGCTGGCCCAGGGTGCCCGAGACGTCCTTGCCGTGGTGGGCCAGGGAGGCGATGTCGGGATCGGCGAAGGGCAGCGCGACGACCTTCTTGCCCTGTACGGCGGTCTCCAGGGCGCTCAGCCACTGCTCGGCGACGGCCCTGTTCCTGCCCTGTACGGGCTTGCCGTCCGGGTTGGGGCTGCGGACCCGGTAGCCCTTGGTCATGGCGTCGACCGCGGTGAGCAGGTCGGGGTCGATGACCCAGGTGACCGGCAGGTCCTTGCCGAGCGCGACCATCCGCTCCAGACGGCCGCCCGGCCGCAGCTCGTCCGCCAGGGAGTCGTCGAGGAAGACGGGGGTCTGGAGCTCGTCCGAGCCGGTCTCCGCAGTGACGTGCGTGGTGGAGACCAGCGGCCACACGTAGGTCAGCGAGGACCGCTTGGCCGCCGGCTCCGGCTGCCAGGGCAGGAAGGTCCGCTGGATGCCCAGGACCTGCTCGTGCGGGCGGCTGTCGGTCGACCCGGACAGGGAGACGCCGAGCTGGTAGACCCCGTCCGCACCCAGGTCCAGCTTGTTCACCGGCACCTTGATCGTGAACTGCTGGCCGACCTTGGAGGTCAGCGAGTCGAACTTCACGGCGAAGGCCGAGTCGATCTCCCCCGGATCCACTCCGGGCCGGAAGCCCTTGCGGTCCGACACCTCGCCGATCGCCGACCGGTCCCCCAGCCTGGGGCCGACCCGCAGTCCCACATGGGCGTTCTTGATCGTCTCAGGGCCGTTGTTGACCACGGTGCCGGAGATCGTGAGCGTGTCGCTCTTGATCGGAGCGCTCGGTGACACCTCGGTCAGCTGCACGTCGACCGAGGGGTCGGCCGCGTGCGCGGCCGGGGCGGGGGCGTAGATCAGGGCGGCCAGCACCGGTGTCCCGCTCAGCAGGACCACTGCCCGCCGCAGCCAGCGGCGCCGGGCAGGGACGGAGGCCGCCCCCTGGATGTCTGCCGCATCGGCCACGCGTTCGCCCGTCCCTCGAAGTGTCAGTGGTCGTCGGTTCTGCGTCCACGCATGGTAACGAGGTGCGCTGTGCGCGAGTGCCGCGCCTTGCTCCACACGATCGGTTCCGCTTCCCGGGCCGCCGACGGCGGGGTGGCGGTGAAACGGGGGAGCCCGCGCCGGGCGGGCCACGTACCCTTTTCTGTTGTGTCGAACGCCAACGAAGACAACCCCAGTGCCCTGAGTCAGGTGCAGCGCCGCGCGGTCAGTGAACTGCTGCGGGTCGCTCCTGTCGCCGACGAGCTCGGACGCCGGTTCCAGGAGGCGGGCTTCCGCCTCGCCCTGGTCGGCGGGTCCGTCCGGGACGCGCTGCTCGGGCGTCTCGGTAACGACCTCGACTTCACCACCGACGCGCGCCCCGAGGCGGTGCTGAAGATCATGCGGCCCTGGGCGGACTCGCTCTGGGACGTCGGCATCGCCTTCGGCACCGTCGGGGCGCAGCGCGACGGGTTCCAGATCGAGGTCACGACGTACCGCTCCGAGGCGTACGACCGGACCTCGCGCAAGCCCGAGGTCTCCTACGGCGACTCCATCGAGGAGGACCTCGTCCGGCGGGACTTCACCGTCAACGCCATGGCCCTGGCCCTCCCGGAGCAGGAGTTCGTCGACCCGCACGGCGGCCTGGAGGACCTGGCCGCCGGCGTACTGCGGACGCCCGGGACCCCCGAGGACTCCTTCTCCGACGACCCGCTGCGCATGCTGCGCGCGGCCCGGTTCGCCGCTCAGCTGGACTTCGAGGTCGCGCCGGAGGTCGTGTCGGCCATGAAGGCGATGTCCGACCGGATCGAGATCGTCTCGGCCGAGCGCGTGCAGGGCGAGCTGAACAAGCTGCTGCTGTCCGCCCACCCCCGCAAGGGCCTGGGCCTGCTGGTGGACACCGGTCTCGCCGACCGGGTCCTGCCTGAGCTGCCCGCCCTGCGGCTGGAGCGTGACGAGCACCACCGGCACAAGGACGTCTACGACCACTCGCTGATCGTCCTGGAGCAGGCGATCGACCTGGAGGAGGACGGCCCGGACCTGGTGCTGCGGCTGGCCGCCCTGCTGCACGACATCGGCAAGCCCCGGACCCGCCGCTTCGAGAGCGACGGCCGCGTCTCCTTCCACCACCACGAGGTGGTGGGCGCGAAGATGACCAAGAAGCGCATGACGGCGCTGAAGTACTCCAACGAGATGGTCAGGGACGTGTCCCGGCTGGTGGAGCTGCACCTGCGCTTCCACGGGTACGGGGACGGCGAGTGGACGGACTCGGCGGTCCGGCGCTACGTCCGCGACGCGGGCCCGCTGCTCGACCGGCTGCACAAGCTGACCCGGTCGGACTGCACCACGCGCAACAAGCGCAAGGCCAACGCCCTGTCCCGTACCTATGACGGCCTGGAGGAGCGCATCGCGCAGCTCCAGGAACAGGAGGAGCTGGACTCGATCCGCCCCGACCTGAACGGGAACGAGATCCAGCAGATCCTGGAGATCGGCCCCGGCCCGCTGGTGGGCAAGGCCTACGCGTTCCTGCTGGAGCTGAGGCTGGAGAACGGCCCGATGGACCGTGAGGCTGCGGTCGCGGCGCTCAAGGAGTGGTGGGCGGCTCAGGCTCCCCCGGCCTGACGCCTGGTCCACGGCGGCGATGTTTCACGTGAAACATCGCCGCCGGGTCGTCACCGGGAGATGTTTCACGTGAAACGCCGCCGCAGGAAGCCGGCCGTGGCCGCGTAGAGCAGGGCCACGCTGACGAGCAGGGCGACGGACCTGCCGTCGGTCGGGAGCATGAGGGAGGCCACGGCGGCCGCCCCGACGAAGGCGACGTTGAAGAGCACGTCGTAGACGGAGAAGACCCGGCCCCGGAACTCGTCATCGACCCGGGACTGCAGGACCGTGTCGGTGGAGATCTTGGCGCCCTGGGTGGCGAGGCCGAGGACGAAGGCGGCGACGAGCATCGGCCCGGGCGCGAAGAACAGCCCGAGCGCGGGCACCAGCAGGGCCGAGGCCGCCGCGCAGGCGACGATCCAGCCCAGTGGCCCGAAACGGTGCACCAGCCAGGGGGTGACGAGGGCGGCCGCGAAGAAGCCGGCCCCGGACACCCCGACGGCGATCCCCAGCAGGGCCAGCCCGTCGGACTCGTTGTCGGACCAGGAGTAGCGGCAGAGCATCAGCAGCATCACGGTCAGGGCGCCGTAGCAGAACCGCATCAGGGTCATCGCGGTCAGTGCCCGCGCGGCCTCCCGGCGGGCGACCAGGTGCCTGAGGCCCTCGGCCATGCCCCGGACCGTGAGGGCGATCCCTTCGAGGAGCGAGGGATGCTCGGGCCCGCCCCGGTGGTCGGGCCCCAGGAGCCCGATGGCCAGGCGGAGGGAGACCAGGGCCGCGAACAGGTAGAGGGTGGCGCCGAGCAGGACCACGAGGGCGTTGGACCCCGAGGCCAGCAGCCGAACGAGGAAGGCCAGCCCGCCTCCGGCGACCGCCGCGAGCGTGCCGGCGGTGGGTGAGAGGGCGTTCGCGGTGACCAGCTGGTCGGCCCGCACGACGTGGGGCAGGGACGCGGCGAGCCCGGCGAGGACGAAGCGGTTGACCGCCGTCACGGACAGGGCCGAGGCGTAGAAGAGCCAGTCGGGGACGTGGACGACGATCAGTACGGCGGTCACGCAGGCGAGCAGGGCCCGCAGCAGGTTGCCGTAGAGGAAGACCTGGCGCCGGCGCCACCGGTCCAGCAGCACTCCGGCGAAGGGCCCGATGGCCGAGTAGGGCAGCAGCAGCACCGCCATGGCGGAGGCGATGGCCGCCGGCGAGGTCTGCTTCTCGGGGGAGAAGACCACGTAGGTGGCGAGCGCGACCTGGTAGACGCCGTCGGCCGCCTGCGAGAACAGCCGCACGGCGAGCAGGTTGCGGAAGTCCCTCAGGCGCAGGAGTACGCGCAGATCACCTACGACGGGCATGAGGGCAAGGGTCACACACACCGAGGGTCCCCGGACACATCGTCCGGGGACCCTCGGTGGAAGAACGGTCGAAGACCAGGTGTCCGGAGGACCCTTGGCGCGACTAGCGCTCGACCTCGCCCTTGATGAACTTCTCGACGTTGGCGTAGGCCTCGTCGTCGAAGTACTGGACCGGCGGGGACTTCATGAAGTAGCTGGAGGCCGACAGGATCGGGCCGCCGATGCCCCGGTCCTTGGCGATCTTCGCAGCGCGCAGCGCGTCGATGATGACACCGGCGGAGTTCGGGGAGTCCCACACCTCGAGCTTGTACTCGAGGTTCAGCGGGACGTCGCCGAACGCGCGGCCCTCGAGGCGGACGTAGGCCCACTTGCGGTCGTCGAGCCACGCCACGTAGTCGGACGGACCGATGTGGACGTTCTTCTCGCCGAGCTCACGGTCGGGGATCTGCGAGGTGACGGCCTGCGTCTTGGAGATCTTCTTCGACTCCAGGCGCTCGCGCTCGAGCATGTTCTTGAAGTCCATGTTGCCGCCGACGTTGAGCTGCATGGTGCGCTCGAGACGGACACCGCGGTCTTCGAACAGCTTCGCCATCACGCGGTGCGTGATGGTGGCGCCGACCTGGGACTTGATGTCGTCGCCGACGATCGGGACACCGGCCTCGGTGAACTTGTCGGCCCACTCCTTGGTGCCGGCGATGAAGACCGGGAGGGCGTTGACGAAGGCGACCTTGGCGTCGATGGCGCACTGCGCGTAGAACTTCGCGGCCTCTTCGGAACCGACCGGGAGGTAGCAGACGAGGACGTCGACCTGACGGTCCTTGAGGATCTGCACCACGTCGACCGGGGCCTCGGCGGACTCCTCGATGGTCTGGCGGTAGTACTTGCCCAGACCGTCGAAGGTGTGGCCGCGCTGGACGGTCACGCCCGAGTTCGGGACGTCGCAGATCTTGATGGTGTTGTTCTCGCTGGCGCCGATGGCGTCCGAGAGGTCGAGGCCGACCTTCTTCGCGTCGACGTCGAAAGCGGCGACGAACTCGACGTCACCCACGTGGTACTCGCCGAACTGGACGTGCATCAGACCGGGGACCTTGGACGCCGGGTCGGCGTCCTTGTAGTACTCGACGCCCTGCACCAGCGAGGCGGCGCAGTTGCCCACGCCGACGATGGCTACGCGAACCGAACCCATTCCGGTTGCTCCCTGTTTGTTCTCGGAACGAGGCCTGCGAGATACAGGCCTCACTTTGCAGTTTCGTCGGGCGGTCCGGGTCGTCTCCGATCCCGTCCCGCCCGCTCGCTCTCGATGAGCTCGTTGAGCCAGCGCACTTCACGCTCGACGGATTCCATGCCGTGCCGCTGCAGTTCGAGCGTGTAGTCGTCCAGGCGCTCCCGTGTACGGGCGAGCGAGGCGCGCATCTTCTCCAGGCGCTCTTCCAGCCGGCTGCGACGGCCCTCCAGTACCCGCATCCGCACGTCCCGCTCGGTCTGACCGAAGAAGGCGAAGCGGGCGGCGAAGGACTCGTCCTCCCATGTGTCGGGGCCGGTGTGGGAGAGGAGCTCTTCGAAGTGCTCCTTACCTGCTGCCGTCAACCGGTAGACGATCTTGGCGCGGCGCCCTGCGAGTGAAGCGGCGAGAGCGTCTTCCGGGGCGTTCCCCGGTTCTTCGATCAACCAGCCGTTCGCGACCAGAGTCTTGAGGCAGGGGTAGAGAGTGCCGTAGCTGAACGCCCTGAACACCCCCAGCGAGGTGTTGAGCCGCTTGCGGAGCTCGTAACCGTGCATGGGGGATTCGCGAAGCAGGCCGAGGACGGCGAACTCGAGGATGCCGGAGCGCCTGCTCATCCGCCTCCCCCTCTCCGCTTCGGAGTTTATGTCGAGCTGATGTATCGGCTCGATACATCCAGACGATAGAACGGGCCGCTCGAACCGACAAGCGGTGACGGGGTGACCGGCGTCACATCACCGATTCGCACGACGCAAGTTGCCTGATTTGGGGTGAACTTCGGCACTGGTTGGGTTTTGGCCGTGCGTAGGCTGTGCGGCAGGACCACCGGGGGGAACCGGAATCACCTGCCGCTTCCAGGCCACTCGCCTGCCCGAGGAGTAGTCGTTCGATGAGCGAGCACCGCCGTAAACCGCCGCAGCCCCAGGGCGGCGGCCGCGCCGCGCCCCGTAGGGCCGTCCCACAGCGCCCCGGCCGTGGCGCCGGACCCGGCCGCGACGTCCCCGCGGCACCGCCCGGCGGACCGTATCCGGAAGCCGGGGCGCACGGGAGCCGAGCCGATGCCCGCCGGGCCGCCCAGCGGGGCCCCGCCGGCCGCGGACGCGCAGGTGGGAAGGGGGGCAGGGGCGGAAAGGGCGGCGGCCGGTTCATCGACTACCCGCGCGCCGGCAAGGTCGGCTGGAAGCGCTTCGTGCCCTCCTGGAAGCTGGTCGGCGGTACCTTCCTGGGGTTCTTCGCAGTGATCTTCGCGGGGGCCGGCATCGGCATCGCCAGCGTGGGCACCCCCGACGTGAACAAGGCCGCCAAGGCGCAGAACAACGTCTTCCAGTGGGCCGACGGCACCCAGATGGTCGCCACCGGGGGCACGACGAACCGGCAGATCGTCCCGATCGACCAGATCCCCCTGTCCATGCGGAACGCGGTGATCGCGGCCGAGAACGAGTCGTTCGAGACGGACAAGGGCGTCGATCCGATGGGCATCGCGCGCGCCGTGGTGAACATGGCGACCGGCGGCTCCACCCAGGGCGGCTCGACCATCACCCAGCAGTACGTCAAGAACACCTACCTCGACTCGGAGCAGACCCTCAAGCGCAAGGTCACCGAGCTCTTCATCGCGATCAAGCTGGGCGTCAGCGAGGAGAAGGACGTCGTCCTCGCCGGCTACCTGAACACCGCCTACTACGGGCGGGACGCCTACGGCATCCAGGCCGCCGCCCGTGCCTACTTCGGCAAGGACGCCAAGGACCTCAACCCGTCCGAGAGCGCCTTCCTCGCCTCCATGCTCAAGGGCCCGAACCTCTACAACCCGGACGGCGGCATCGGTCCCGCGGCCACCCCCGAGGCCAACGAGAAGCGTGCCCGGCTCCGCTGGGCCTGGGTGCTCGACCGCGAGGTCGCCGTGGGGCGCATGGCGCAGTCCGAACGGGACAAGTACAAGGAGTTCCCCGCCCGGGTGGACTCCGAGCAGGCCCGCGGGATGTCCGGCCAGACCGGCTACCTCGTCGAGGTGGCCAAGCAGTACGTCATGAAGACCACCGGCATCACCGCCGAGAAGATGGCGCTCGGCGGCTACACGATCACCACCACCTTCGAGAAGCCCAGGGTGGACGCCCTGGTCAAGGCGGTGGAGGACACCCGCAACGACTTCCTCGACGAGAAGAAGCGGCCCCAGTACGACACCTACGTGCAGTTCGGCGCCGCCTCCGTGGACGTGAAGACCGGGGCGATCGTGGCCCTGTACGGCGGGCCCGGCTGGGACCACAAGTACTTCGCCAACAACGCCAACACCTCCGGCGTTCCCGTCGGCTCGACCTGGAAGCCGTACGTCCTCGCGGCCGCCATGCAGTACGGCACGCAGAACTCCAAGGGCTCGGGCATCTCGGTCGACAGCAAGTACAACGCCGACGACCGCACCGTGATCAACGACCGCTCGGGCAAGCCGCTGCTCGGCTCCGACGGCCAGCCGTTCCGGCAGAAGAACGAGAGCGAGTACCCGTACGGCTACGTGACCCTGAACGAGGCGATGGAGAAGTCCATCAACGTGCCGTTCGCCCAGCTCGTCTTCGACGTCGGCCACAGCAAGGTCCGGGAGGTCGCGAAGGCGACCGGGATCCTGGAGGAGTCGATGGACAAGAACAACAACGCCTCCTTCGCCCTCGGCACCTCGACGCCCAGCGCCATCCGCATGGCCGACTCCTACGCCACCTTCGCCGCCTCCGGCACCCACCGGGAGCCCTTCTCGGTGAAAAAGGTCGTCAAGGACGGCAAGGAGGTGCCCGGCTTCGAGCCGCCCAAGGAGTCCCGCGCCATGGACGACTCCATCGCGGACAACGTCACCAAGGTCCTGCGCAACGTCGTCGAGAACGGTACCGGCACCAAGGCGAAGAAGCTGGGCCGCCCCGCGGCCGGCAAGACCGGTACCACCGACCAGAACAAGTCGGCCTGGTTCGTCGGCTACACCCCGGAGCTGTCCACCTCGGTCACCCTCTTCCGCAACGACCCGACCTCCAAGAACAAGGAGCTCATGTCGATGAACCACGTGGGCGGGGTCGACTCCATCCACGGTGGTGACATCCCGGCGGCCATCTGGACCGAGTACATGCGCGAGGCCCTCAAGGGCACCCCGGTCAAGCAGTTCCCGGAAGCCGAGGACATCGGCGTCATCGCCGACGCGGCCGGCGCCCCCCAGCCCACCCCCTCGGCCGTACCGTCGCCCTCCGTCTCGGTGTCGCCCTCGCCCAGCACCTCGCCCTCGGTGTCCCCGTCGCCGTCCGGCCACGGCAAGCCGAGCTGCAAGCCCAGGCCCTGGAACCTGAACTGCGACCCGACGGTCACCGGCGGCGCGAACGCGGGAACCGACGCCGGAACCGGCCCCGGCGGCTCCCAGGACGGCGGCACCACCACCATGCCCACCGCGACCACACGTCCCGGCCGCCCGGGCGGATCGAGCAACTGGGGCAGCATCATGGGCGCCTCCGGCTGACCCGGTCCCCGTACCGCACCCGAGAGGGCCGTCGCACACCGTGCGGCGGCCCTCCCCCGTGTACGCCGCGGTACGGCAGGATGGGCGCCATGACCAAGGTGCACGAGGACCGTCCCGTACCGCCCACCCAGCACGACGAGGTCGCCGCCGCCGGCAGCGAGTTCATCGGGGGCCCGGTCGGACGCCGCGCCCGGCTGGGCGGCCACTGGCTGAGCCCGGTCCGCGTCGTGGTCCTGGTGGTCCTCGGCATGTTCGCGCTGGGCATGGTCCAGAAGCTGCCCTGCTACGACTGGGCCTGGTTCCGGGGAGCGGGCTCGCAGTACACCCACGCCTGCTACTCCGACATCCCGCACCTGTACTCCGCCCGCGGCTTCGCCGACGGCCTCGTGCCCTACCGCGACCAGTTCCCGGACATCGTGACCGACCCGAAGTACGGCGGCATGCAGTACCTGGAGTACCCGGTGCTCACCGGGGCCTTCATGCAGGTCGCCGCCTGGATGACGCCCGGCGCCGGCTCCGTCCAGCACCGCGAGCAGATGTACTGGATGGTCAACGCGGGCATGCTGATGGCCTGCGCCGCCGTCATCGCCGTCTGCGTCGCCCGCACCCACCGCCGCAGGCCCTGGGACGCCCTGCTCCTCGCCCTGGCACCGGCCTTCGCCCTCAACGCCACCATCAACTGGGACCTGCCGGCGGTGGCCCTCACCGCCGTCGCGATGCTGATGTGGTCGCGCGGCCGGCCCCTGCTCGCCGGCGTCTTCATCGGCCTGGCGACGGCGGCCAAGCTCTACCCCGTCCTGCTGCTCGGCGTGCTCTTCGTGCTCTGCTGGCGGGCCGGGAAGTGGCGGGCGTTCGGCGCCGCGGCCCTCGGCGCGGCCGCGTCCTGGCTCCTGGTGAACGGACCGGTCATGTACTTCGCCTGGAACGGCTGGAAGCGGTTCTACGAGTTCAGCCAGGAGCGGCCCATCGACTTCGGCTCCGTCTGGCTGCTGATCTCCCAGCGCACCGGCAACCCCCTCGAAGGGGCCAACACCTACGCGACCGGGCTCACCCTCCTGCTCTGCCTCGCCATCGGGCTGCTCACCCTCACGGCCCCCAGGCGACCGCGCTTCGCCCAGCTGGCCTTCCTGGTCGTCGCCGCCTTCATCCTGGCCAACAAGGTGTACTCGCCGCAGTACGTGCTGTGGCTCGTCCCGCTCGCAGCGCTGGCCCGCCCCCGTTGGCGGGACTTCCTGATCTGGCAGGCGGGCGAGATCGCGTACTTCCTCGGCATCTGGTTCTACCTCGCCTACACGACCAGCGGGGACAAGCACCAGGGCCTGCCCCTGGAGGGCTACCAGCTGGCCATCAGCGCCCACCTGCTGGCCACGCTGTACCTGTGCGCCGTCGTCGTACGCGACATCCTGCTGCCCGAGCGCGACGTCGTACGGCGCGACGGCTCGGACGACCCCTCCGGCGGTGTCCTGGACGGGGCCGAGGACGCCTTCACCCTCTCGGAAAAGGCGAAGGCGCCGCGGTACGCGGCGCCTTCGGAGGGACAGCGGGTCGCCTGGGGCGTGGACCCCAGGGACTGACCGGGCAGGCGGGCCCGGGGACCGGGGACCGGCTCAGGAGTCGAGCACCCGGTCGAACTGCGTCGTGGTGTGGCGCAGGTGGGCCACCAGCTCGTCGCCCACCTTCGGCTCGGTCGCGTCCGAGGGCACGAACAGGATCGACACCTGCATGTGCGGCGGCTCGGCGAACCAGCGCTGCTTGCCCGCCCAGACGAAGGGCGACAGGTTCCGGTTGACCGTGGCCAGACCGGCCCGGGCGACGCCCTTGGCGCGCGGCATCATCCCGTGGAGGGCCTTGGGGGCCTCCAGACCCACACCGTGGGAGGTGCCGCCCGCGACCACGACCAGCCAGCCGTCGGAGGCGGCCTTCTGCTGGCGGTAGCCGAAGCGGTCGCCCTTGGCGACCCGGGTGACGTCCAGGACCGAGCCCCGGTACTGGGTCGCGTCGTGGTCGCCCAGCCACAGGCGGGTACCGATGCGGGCCCGGAAGCGGGTCTGCGGGAACTGCTGCTGGAGCCGCGCCAGCTCCTCGGCCCGCAGGTGGCTGACGAACATGGTGTGCAGCGGCAGCCGGGCCGCGCGCAGCCGGTCCATCCAGCCGATGACCTCCTCGACGGCGTCCGAGCCGTCGGGGCGGTCCAGCGGCAGGTGCAGGGCGAAGCCCTCCAGCCGGACGTCCTCGATCGCCGACTGGAGCAGGCCGAGGTCCTGCTCGGAGATGCCGTGGCGGCGCATCGAGCTCATGCACTCGATGACCACGCGGGCCCCGACCAGGCCGCGGACCCCGTCCACCGAGGCCACCGAGCGGATCACCCGGTCGGGCAGCGGCACCGGGTCCTCACCCCGCCGGAACGGGGTGAGGACGAGCAGGTCGCCACCGAAGTGGTCCTTGATGCTCGCGGCTTCGTACGTCGTGCCGACGGCCAGGATGTCGGCGCCCATCCGGGTCGCCTCCTCGCACAGCCGCTCGTGGCCGAAGCCGTAGCCGTTGCCCTTGCAGACCGGGATCAGACCGGGGAACTGATCCGTGATCTGCTTCTGGTGCGCACGCCAGCGCGCGGTGTCGACGTAGAGCGTGAGCGCCATGCCCGTCCGGAACCTCTCTCGAAAAACAGCTGGGTCAGCGGCGCGACATGTAGATGTCGAGCGCCTTGTGCAGCACCTTGTTGAGCGGGAAGTCCCACTCGCCGACGTACTCGACGGCCTCGCCGCCCGTACCGACCTTGAACTGGATCAGGCCGAACAGGTGGTCGTTCTCGTCCAGCGTGTCAGAGATGCCGCGCAGGTCGTAGACGCTGGCACCCAGCGCGTACGAATCGCGCAGCATGCGCCACTGCATCGCGTTCGAGGGGCGGACCTCGCGCTTGTGGTTCGCGGAGGCACCGTACGAGTACCAGACGTGCTGCCCGACGGTGATCATCGTGGCGGCGGCCAGCGGCTCACCCTCGTGCTTGGCGATGTACAGGCGCATGCGGTTGGGGTCCTCGGAGTTGAGGGCCGTCCACTGGCGCTGGAAGTAACTGAGCGGGCGCGGGCGGAACTTGTCGCGCTCGGCGGTGATCTCGTAGAGGTACTGCCAGGTCGGCAGGTCCTCGTAGCCGCCCTGGACGACCTCGACGCCGGCCTTCTCGGCCTTCTTGATGTTGCGGCGCCACAGCTGGTTGAAGCCCTTCAGGACGTCGTCCAGGGAGCGGTTGGCCAGCGGGACCTGGAAGACGTAGCGGGGCTGGACGTCGCCGAAGCCGGCGCCGCCGTCCTCGCCCTGCTGCCAGCCCATGCGGCGCAGCTTGTCGGACACCTCGAAGGCGCGCGGCTCGATGTGCGAGGCCTCGACGTCGCGCAGGCGCTTGACCTCGGGGTCCTGGATGCCGGCCTTGATGGCGGCCGAGTTCCAGCGGCGGATGACGACGGGCGGACCCATCTTCACGGTGAAGGCGCCCTGCTGCTTGAGGTGGGCCAGCATCGGCTGGAGCCACTCGTCCAGGTTCGGGGCGTACCAGTTGATGACCGGGCCCTCGGGGAGGTACGCGAGGTACCGCTTCACCTTGGGCAGCTGGCGGTACAACACGAGCGCGACACCGACGAGTTCGCCGTTCTTGTCGAACCAGCCGAGGTTCTCCGAACGCCACTCGTTCTTGACGTCGGCCCATGCCGGGACCTGGCAGTGGCTAGCCGAAGGCAGGCTCTGGAGGTACGCCAGATGCTGCTCTCGGCTGATGGTGCTCAGGGACAGGCTCATGCGGGGTGTCTCCTCCGGCGGCTTCGCTGCTATGGCGCGAAGCCTACTGCGACGGTGGCGCCACCCATCTGGGGGACAGGCCGGTGCCTGGGCCGGAGGGAGGCCGGCGCCCCGTCGCGGAGGTCCCCCGGTCAGCCCAGCCAGCCGCCGAAGAGGCCGCCGTGCGCCATTCCGAGCATGAAGCCGATGGCAGACGCGCCAAGGCCGATGATCAGCGCGAAGCGTTCGCGGGTGGTGGCGGAGATGAACTGTCCGTACAGCCCGGTCCCGATCCCGATCAGCCCGGCCCAGGAGCTGAGCAGGTGCAGATCGTGGAAGAACGCAGTGACGAACGCCACGGCGCCGAGGACCAGGGTGACCACCATGAGGGTGTCCTGGACGGGATGGGGCCTGCCGTCGGTGGAGAAGAGGGAGATCGGCGGGGGCGAGGACTGGCCGTGCATTGCCTGTGCCATCGGAAGGCACCTCCTGGCTGACGCAGAGCGGTGCGCGGCACCGCCTCCGGCCTGGGGCGGGGGGCACGGCACCGGACACACCCGATGGATACAGATTGTGGACCTCTCCTGCCGGATTTCAACCGGAAGGACGCGAGCAGGTAGTCTGTACAGCTGCGCGGTGTCTGCTCTCGGACGCCGTGCACACGCATCACGACCCTCCTGCCACGGAACGACCGTGGCCGCTGAGTCCAAAGGAGGTGGGTTCCACATGCGTCACTACGAAGTGATGGTCATCCTCGACCCCGATCTCGAGGAGCGCGCTGTCGCCCCCCTGATCGAGAACTTCCTTTCCGTCGTCCGTGAGGGCAACGGAAAGGTCGAGAAGGTCGACACCTGGGGCCGTCGTCGTCTCGCTTACGAGATCAAGAAGAAGCCCGAGGGCATCTACTCGGTCCTCGACCTGCAGGCCGAGCCTGCGGTCGTCAAGGAGCTCGACCGCCAGATGAACCTGAACGAGTCGGTTCTCCGGACCAAGGTCCTCCGCCCCGAGACCCACTGAACTCCGGTTCAGCGGTAATCGGGACCGAGTAGCACAGCAGCCCAGCAGCAATCCCCGCCGAGAGGTTCATCCATGGCAGGCGAGACCGTCATCACGGTCGTCGGCAATCTCGTCGACGACCCCGAGCTGCGCTTCACCCCCTCGGGTGCGGCGGTCGCGAAGTTCCGTGTCGCGTCCACCCCCCGCACCTTCGACCGTCAGACCAACGAGTGGAAGGACGGCGAGAGCCTGTTCCTGACCTGCTCGGTGTGGCGGCAGGCGGCTGAGAACGTCGCCGAGTCCCTTCAGCGGGGCATGCGCGTCATCGTGCAGGGCCGGCTGCGGCAGCGGTCCTACGAGGACCGTGAGGGTGTCAAGCGCACGGTCTACGAGCTGGACGTCGAGGAAGTCGGCCCCAGTCTGAAGAACGCCACGGCCAAGGTCGCCAAG
The DNA here is from genome assembly GCF_000158895.1 of Streptomyces sp. C. Lineage (NCBI taxonomy): Bacteria > Bacillati > Actinomycetota > Actinomycetes > Kitasatosporales > Streptomycetaceae > Streptomyces > Streptomyces sp. C. Next base: position 3,969,726 of record NZ_GG657750.1, read on the forward strand.
ACCACCGGTCGCGGTGGCCAGGGTGGATACGGCGGCGGTCAGCAGCAGCAGGGCGGTGGCGGCGGCTGGGGCGGAGCCCCCAGCAACGGGCCCCAGGGCGGCGGAGCTCCCTCCGACGACCCGTGGGCGTCCAGCGCGCCGGCCGGCGGCCAGCAGGGCGGCGGCGGGGGCGGCTGGGGCGGAAGCTCCGGCGGCTCCGGCGGCGGCTACTCGGACGAGCCGCCCTTCTAGGGCAGCTCCATCCAAACTTCTTGATCACACAGGAGAGACACAATGGCGAAGCCGCCTGTGCGCAAGCCTAAGAAGAAGGTCTGCGCGTTCTGCAAGGACAAGACCGCGTACGTGGACTACAAGGACACGAACATGCTGCGGAAGTTCATTTCCGACCGCGGCAAGATCCGTGCCCGCCGCGTTACCGGCAACTGCACGCAGCACCAGCGTGACGTCGCCACGGCCGTGAAGAACAGCCGTGAGATGGCGCTGCTGCCCTACACGTCCACCGCGCGATAAGGAAAGGGTGACCGACTAATGAAGATCATCCTGACCCACGAGGTCTCTGGCCTCGGCACCGCCGGCGATGTCGTCGACGTCAAGGACGGTTACGCTCGCAACTACCTGGTCCCGCGTGGTTTCGCGATCCGCTGGACCAAGGGTGGCGAGAAGGACGTGGCGCAGATCCGCCGCGCCCGCAAGATCCACGAGATCGCGACCATCGAGCAGGCCAACGAGGTCAAGGCCCAGCTCGAGGGCGTGAAGGTCCGTCTGGCCACCCGCGCGGGTGACGCCGGTCGTCTCTTCGGTTCCGTCACCCCGGCCGACATCGCTTCCGCGGTCGAGGCTTCCGGTGGCCCGAAGGTCGACAAGCGTCGCGTGGAGCTGGGCTCCCCGATCAAGACCCTCGGTTCGTACCAGGTCTCCGTGCGTCTGCACGCCGAGGTCGTCGCGAACGTGGGCATCGAGGTCGTCGCCGCCTAAGGGCAGCGCATGAAGGGCCGCACCCTCCGGGGTGCGGCCCTTCGTCGTTCCCGGGATGCCGCCGGGGATGTTTCACGTGAAACATCCCCCGTCACGGGGAGGCTCTCACGCCAGGGTCATCGGGTGGCTCCCGCGACCAGCCAGCGGCCTGAGCGGGCGCGTAGCTGGAGGGTGGCCATCCGGACGAACATCATCAGCGTCATGGCCCACCAGAGCGCCGTCAGCCCGCCTCCCAGGGCGGGGACCATGAGCGCGGCCGGGGCGAAGACGGCCAGGGTCAGCAGCATCGCCCAGGCGAGGTAGCGGCCGTCGCCGGCCCCCATCAGCACTCCGTCCAGGACGAAGACGACGCCGCAGACCGGCTGGGCCAGGGCCACGACGAGCAGGGCGGGCAGCAGTGCGTCCTCGACCACGGGGTCGCCGGTGAACAGCGGGATGAACACCGGACGTGCGAGGACGACCAGCAGGCCCAGGACGACGCCCGAGACCCCACCCCACGTCACCATCCGTCGGCAGACGGCCTTCGCCCCCTCGGTGTCGCCGGCCCCCAGGTAGCGGCCGATGATGGCCTGCCCGGCGATGGCGATCGCGTCGAGGGCGAAGGCGAGCAGGCTCCAGAGGGACAGCAGGATCTGGTGGGCCGCGATGTCGGCGTCCCCCAGCCGGGCCGCCACGGCGGTCGCGATCATCAGGATCGCGCGCAGGGACAGCGTGCGGACCAGCAGCGGCACGCCGGCCTGGGCGCAGGCGCGGATCCCGGCCGCATCGGGTCGCAGCGAGGCACCGTGGCGCCGGGCGCCGCGGACGACCACGAAGAGGTACGCGCCGGCCATGGCGCACTGGGCGATGACCGTGCCCCAGGCCGATCCCGCGATGCCGAGGCCGGCGCCGTAGACCAGGGCCACGTTGAGGGCGCCGTTGAGGGTGAAGCCGCCGATGGCCACGTAGAGCGGTGTACGGGTGTCCTGGAGGCCGCGGATGACCCCGGTGGCCGCCAGGACCACGAGCATGGCGGGGATGCCGAGCGCGGATATTCGAAGATACGTTTCTGCGTAAGGGGCGGCGGTCTCCGAGGCCCCGAAGAGGGAGACCAGGCCGGGTGCGCTGAGCAGGACCGCGACGAGGACCGCGGTGCCGAGCAGGAGGGCGAGCCAGATGCCGTCCATGCCCTGCCGGATGGCGGCCTGGAGGTCGCCGGCGCCGACGCGCCGGGCCACGGCCGCGGTGGTGGCGTAGGCGAGGAAGACGAAGACGCTCACGGCTGTGGTCAGGAGCGCCGCCGCGACGCCGAGGCCGGCCAGCTGGGGGGTGCCGAGATGTCCCACGACGGCGCTGTCGGCCATCACGAAGAGCGGCTCGGCCACGAGGGCGCCGAAGGCCGGCACGGCGAGTGCGAGGATCTCGCGGTCGTGCCGTCTCGCGGGCGGCTTCGCGGTGGTGGGGGCCTGTGTCATGTGCTCAATCTAATCTTCCACAGGTAATGGATACAAGGCTATTTGGATCCTTACCAAGCCTCTGACTTGGGCGTTCTTTCCGGCCCGCTGGGGGCGATCTTGAGACAGTGGCCAAGAATTTTCTCCACTGCCGCCCGGAGAAGACGAAAGTGCAGGTCAGGCCGGGTGTGTGGCGGGGGCGGGTGATTTTGTCCACAGCGTCGTCCCCCGGTCTGTGCACAGCTTCGGGCGACTTACCCACAGCATTGGCTCCGTCGTCCACATCTCATCCACACAGCCTGTGGATAACAAGATTGGCTGACGTCGCTCGCGGCCCTACCGTTGGGCGTTGCCCGACGCGCCCACAGCCGTCTCGGGTGTCCCAAATGTCAGAGCCGTGTCGTAGAAAGATTGCCACGGCGAGGTCCGCGTTGCGGACGGGAGGAGGTGGCCCGGTGAGCATGCCCGAGCCCATGGACGACCCCTGGGCCGACAGTGGTCCCAGTGACCGTCTGCCCGCCCGCTCGCGCCGGGGCGGCGAAGGCCGTGGCCGCGGGGACGACCAGCAGGACCGGGGCCGCGAGGGCGGCTCCTGGGACGGCGGAGGAGGCGGCTTCGAGCGGGTCCCGCCGCAGGACCTGGACGCCGAGCAGTCGGTGCTCGGCGGCATGCTGCTGTCCAAGGACGCGATCGCCGACGTGGTCGAGGTCCTCAAGGGCCACGACTTCTACCGGCCCTCGCACGAGACGATCTACCAGGCCATCCTCGACCTGTACGCGAAGGGCGAGCCCGCCGACCCGATCACGGTCGGCGCCGAGCTGACCCGCCGCGGCGAGATCAGCAAGGTCGGCGGCGCCTCGTACCTGCACACCCTGGTGCAGTCCGTGCCGACCGCGGCGAACGCCGAGTACTACGCGGAGATCGTCCACGAACGGGCCGTCCTCCGTCGCCTCGTCGCGGCCGGTACGAAGATCACGCAGATGGGCTACGCGGCGGACGGCGACGTCGACGAGATCGTCAACAGCGCCCAGGCCGAGATCTACGCGGTCACCGAGCAGCGGACCTCCGAGGACTACCTGCCGCTGGGCGACATCATGGAGGGCGCGCTCGACGAGATCGAGGCGATCGGCTCGCGCTCCGGCCAGATGTCCGGCGTGCCGACCGGCTTCACCGACCTCGACTCCCTGACCAACGGCCTGCACCCGGGCCAGATGATCGTCATCGCCGCCCGTCCCGCCATGGGCAAGTCGACGCTCGCGCTGGACTTCGCCCGCGCCTGCTCCATCAAGAGCAACCTGCCGAGCGTCATCTTCTCCCTCGAAATGGGCCGCAACGAGATCGCCATGCGCCTGCTCTCGGCCGAGGCCCGGGTGGCGCTGCACCACATGCGCTCGGGCACCATGACCGACGACGACTGGACCCGGCTCGCCCGCCGGATGCCGGACGTCTCGGCCGCCCCGCTGTACATCGACGACTCCCCCAACCTGTCGATGATGGAGATCCGGGCCAAGTGCCGCCGGCTCAAGCAGCGCAACGACCTCTCCCTCGTCGTCATCGACTACCTCCAGCTGATGCAGTCGGGCGGCTCGCGCCGGCCCGAGAGCCGCCAGCAGGAGGTCTCGGACATGTCCCGAAACCTCAAGCTGCTGGCCAAGGAGCTCGAGGTGCCGGTGATCGCGCTCTCCCAGCTGAACCGTGGCCCCGAGCAGCGCACCGACAAGAAGCCGATGGTCTCCGACCTGCGTGAATCCGGCTCGATCGAGCAGGACGCCGACATGGTGATCCTGCTGCACCGTGAGGACGCGTACGAGAAGGAGTCGCCCCGCGCGGGCGAGGCGGACCTGATCGTGGCCAAGCACCGAAACGGTCCGACGGCCACCATCACGGTGGCCTTCCAGGGCCATTATTCGCGGTTCGTGGACATGGCCAACACGTAGCATCCGATCATGGACGCGCTCTCTGAAGACCTGGAACTGCTCCCCGCCACCCGGCGTGCCCTGCGGCACCGGGTAGCCGTCGCCCAGCGCGAGGGCCGGTCCCCTTCGCTGGTGGCGGCCGTCGTACGCGGCGGGGAGGTGGTCTGGGAGGGCTCCCGGACCTGCGTGGAGGGCCACGGACCGGACGGCGACGTGCAGTACCGGATCGGCTCGATCACCAAGACCTTCACCGCCGTCCTGGTGATGCGGCTGCGGGACGAGGGCCTGCTGGACCTGTCGGACCCGCTGGGCAAGCACCTGCCCGGGAGCGGTGCGGACGAGGTGACCATCGCCCAGCTGCTGGCCCACACCTCGGGTCTCGGAGCGGAGACGCCGGGCGAGTGGTGGGAGCGCTCGTCGGCGGCGCTGCGGCCGGAGCTCGCGGACGTGCTCGGCGAGGAGCCGTTCAAGCACGTGCCGGGGACCCGGTTCCACTACTCCAACCCCGGTTACACCCTGCTGGGTGCGCTCGTGGAGGCGCTCCGGGGCAAGCCGTGGGAGGAAGTGCTGCGCGCCGAGGTGCTGGAGCCGCTGGGGCTCGGCCGGACGAGCGGTCTGCCGCAGGCTCCGCACGCGGGCGGCTGGGCGGTGCACCCGTGGGCGGACGTGATGATGCCGGAGCCGTCCGAGGACCTGGGGCTGATGGCGGCGGCCGGTCAGCTCTGGTCCACCACCGGTGACCTGGCCCGCTTCGCGCGGCTGCTGATGCGGGGCGACGACCGGGTGCTGAGTGCCGGGAGCGTACGGGAGATGCGTACGTCGGTGGCGCCCCCGGAGCCCGGCTCCGCCGACCTCGGCTACGGTCTGGGACTCCAGCTGGCGGACCAGGGCGGGCGCAGGCTGGTGGGGCACGGCGGTTCGCTGCCCGGGTTCGTCGCGGGCCTCTGGTTCAGCGAGGCGGACGACGTGGCGGCGGTCGTACTGGCCAACTGCACCTCGGGCGTGCCGGCCTCCACGGTGGCCGCCGACCTCGTCGCGATCGTCTCGGAAGCGGAGCCGCGCATCCCCGAGCCCTGGCGTCCGTTCAAGGAGGACGACCAGGTGCCGCTGGAGCTGTGCGGCCCCTGGTACTGGGGTACTTCGGCCCAGGTCCTGCGGCTGAACCAGGACGGCTCGCTGGAACTGAGCCCGGTCGGCGCCACCGGCCGCCCGGCCCGGTTCCGCGCCGAACCGGACGGCACCTGGACCGGCCTGACGGGCTACTACGCGGGCGAGACGCTGCGGGCGGTCAGGCGCGAGGACGGCTCCGTGAGCCACCTCGACCTCGCGTCGTTCGTCTTCACGCGCGAGCCCTACGACCCGGCGGCCCCGGTGCCCGGCGGGGCGGACCCGCAGGGCTGGCGCGGCGTCGGCTGACGCCAGGCAGGGCCGCTGACGCCCGGCAGGGCCGCTGGCCCGGCCCGGCTCAGGCGACGAGTTCGCGCTCCAGCGGGGTGCGGAAGCGGGGCGTGATGCGGGCGTCGCCCACCCACTCCGCGAGCCGGGCCGCCTCTGCGGCGACCGCCTGCTCGGCGGCCCGGCCGGGATCGCCCAGCAGCCGCCAGACGATCTCCCCGTCGGAGCGCTGGGCCCAGCCCCCGACGATCTCGCCGTTCCACCACACGGTCGGCCCGATGTTGCCCGCGTAGTCGAACAGGGCAGGACGGTGGGCGGGGTCGAGGTGGAAGCCCCGGTCCGCCCAGCCCATGGCACTGGGGTCGAGGCCGGGGAGCAGCGCGGCCCACGGTCCCGGGGCCGGCTCGGGCCCGGTATCACCGGGGCAGACGAGCGCGGTGCCGCCGTCGTCGAGGCGGACCTGCTCGGGGCCCACGGCGGCCAGGGCCTTGCGTACGTCGGTGAGGCTCCAGCCGGTCCACCACTTCAGGTCGGCCTCGGTGGCCGGGCCGTACGCGTGGAGCCAGCGGCGGGCGAGTTCGGCACGGGCCTCGGCGGCGGGCACTGCCGACCACGGCTGCGTGTGCACCCACCGGAACTGGCTGGACGTCCACGTCCCGCGCGGCCGGTCCCGCCGGATGCGGCCGTCGGCTGCCAGGAGGCGGATGACCCGGGTGGCCACACCGGTCTCGGTCTCGTACTTCTTGCCCCGGCCGATGGTGATCTTCTGCCGCAGGGCGGGCACCGCCGCGGAGAGCTGGCTGCCCGTCGCGGAGCCCAGGGCGTCGAGCGTCTCGAGGGCGGCGGCCTCGGCCCCCGCCAGCCAGTCGGCGTCGAGCCCCTGACCGTCGTCCGCGAGGTGCTTGAGGAGGGTCCGGCGTTCCTTCGCCGCGATGCCCCGGGCGGTGGACGAGTCCACGTACGGGGCCAGTTCCGTGGAGACGGCGAAGAGGGTGTTGCGCATGCTGAGCATGCGGACGAGGCTGACGTCCCCGTACAGGGCCTGTTCGACCGCGGCGGGCCCTCCGTCGGCCAGCCGGGCGCGGAGGGAGAGGAAGACGGTCGCGGCGTCCGTGGCGTGCAGGGCGACGACCGCGTCCGCGGCCCGGGCCGGGGTGGCGGCGCGGACGGAGGGGGCCAGGCGGTGCCGGCGGCCCAGCCGGTGGCGGCGCTCGGCGGTGGTGATGACGGGAAGGCCGGTGCTCATCCTCCCGATCGTAGGCCGGGCCGCCGACAGCGGCCCGGCCCTTGCTCAGCCGCTCAGAGCTGGAGCTTGAACCCCACGTGGGAGGCCGTGAAACCGAGCCGCTCGTAGAACCGGTGGGCGTCCGTGCGGGTCACGTCCGAGGTGAGCTGCACCAACACACAGCCCTCCTGCCGGGACCGCTCGACCGCCCATTCGATGAAGCGGGTCCCGAGGCCGCTGCCGCGCTCGTCGGCGTGGATCCGGACGCCTTCGATGATGGACCGGGTGGTGCCCTTGCGGGACAGGCCGGGGACGATCGTGAGCTGGAGGGTGCCCACGACGCGCTCGGCGCGGACCGCGACGACGACGTGCTGGTGGGGGTCGTCGGTCAGCCGCTTCAGGGCCGCAGCGTACGGGGCCAGGTCGTCCGGGGACTCGCGGGTGGCGCCGAGCGGGTCGTCGGCGAGCATGGCGACGATGTCGGGCAGGTCGGCCTCGGTGGCCGGCCGGATGGTGAGCTCGGGGGCTGCGGTCATGGGAGTTCTCCTCGTTTTCAGCCGGCCGCGACGGTGAGCGGGGCCCAGCGGCGGGACCAGTCGCCGGGGAGGCCCGGGATGTCCCTGGTCATGACGGCGTTGAAGGCCACGGAGCCCAGTCCGCGCTCCTTGAGCCACACGAGGAGTTCCTCGTGGCGCACGTCCACGTCGGTGCGCAGGTCCCGTCCGGTGCCGGCGGCCAGCTCGGACACCAGGGCCTTGGCGGTGGCGGTGTCGCGCGCGATCAGGGGGCCGACGACATGGGTGTCCATGTTGGGCCAGATCGAGGCGTAGCCGATGAGTGCCCCGGAGCGGTCCTCGGCGACGAGCAGCCTGTCGGTGAAGGCCGGGAGCCGGGCGATGAGGTGGGTCCGGTCGGTGCCGAACACCTCGGTGTCCAGCCGGACGATCCCCTGGAGGTCCTCGGCGGAGGCCGGGCGGACGTGGACACCGACGGGGTCGGCGGCGGCCCCGTCCGGCTCGGGGCGGAAGGCGCCCCGGAGCATCTCGGCGCGGCCGGTGGTGTCGAAGCCGAGCTCCTCGTAGAGCGGGCGGCCGTACGGGGTGGCGTGCAGGGTGAGCGGGACGCCGGCGAGTACGTCGTCGCACACGTGCTTCATGAGGTGCCGGCCCAGGCCCTGGCGGGCGTACCGGTCAGCGACGAGGACCATCCCGATGGCGGCGAGGTCGGGCTTCGCTCCGGGGTCTCCGTACCGGGTGACGACGCAGGCCGCGGCGAGTCCGCGGCCGTCGGGCGCGTCGATCCCGTAGCCGTCGCCGGCGGCGAGGAGCAGCCCCCACTTGTGGTCCTCGCGCGGCCAGCCGCGGTCTTCGGACAGGTCGGCGCAGTGACGGAGGTCTTCCGTGGTCAGTGCGCGGATCGGCAGATCGGTGAGCGGTGGTGGTGTCACCGGCCCAGATTGGATCATCGGCTCGTGGGGAGTCCAGAGAATTGAGGGATCAGCGGATCGAGGGATCAGCGAACCGAAGGATCCGGGGAGGGATCCGGGGAGGGATCAGGGCAGCCGATGTTTCACGTGAAACATCGGCTTCGTTCGACCGAGCGGATAGCCTCGGCAGCTATGACTTCGCTGCACCTGTTCGACCTCGACGGCACCCTGATGTACGGCTCGGCAGCACCGGTGGAGATCTCCCGGCAGCTCGGGGTGGACACCGAGATCGCCGAGCTGGAGCGGGCCTTCAGTGCCCGGGAGATCGGCCCGCACGAGTTCTCGGTCGCGGCCCGGGAGCTGTGGCACGAGCTGACGCCCGCGCACGTCCGGGCGGCCTTCGACGGATCGCCCTGGCTGGTGGGCATCCAGGAGGTCTGGACGGAGATCCGGGAACGCGGTGACTACTGCGCGGTGATCTCGCTGTCCCCCTCGTTCTTCGTGGAGCTGCTGCTGGAGTGGGGGGCACACGCCGCGCACGGCTCGGTCTTCCCGGCGGTGCCCTTCACCGCGCCGGTCGACGTGGCCGGGATCCTGACGCCGGAGCGCAAGGTGGAGGTCGCGGACTCGCTGTGCGCGCGGTTCGGAGTGGGCCGGGCCGACTGTGTCGCGTACGGGGACTCGATGACCGACGCGGTGCTCTTCGAGGTGGTGCCCCGCTCGGTCGCGGTGAACGCGCGCCCCTACCTGGCGGCCCGGGCCACGCACGTCTACCAGGGCCGTGACCTCCGGGAGGCATACCAGCTCCTGGGCGCGGCGCGCCCGGGAGTCGAGGCATCTTAAGGGGAAAAGGGGGTTCGAAACCCCGTTTCCTCCATTCCTCCGCCGCGCTCTCGGTCGGCTGGCACGCTGTGAAACCCGGAACCACGGATTCGAGGCCGTGGCGTGTGAGACCCGACCGAGATGCTCGAAGCGAGGCACCGCATGGACGCTCCGCCCACCAGATCGGCCAGACCGACGGGCCGGATACCCTCCGGGGGCGGTGCCCTCGAGCCCTCCCCGGACGCCGTGCTCATCCGCCGGACCCTCGCGGAGATCGCCCCCGTCGCGGACAAGGTGACCTCCTACTTCTACGCCCTGGTCTTCACGGGGCACCCCGAGGTCCGGGAGATGTTCCCGGCGGCCATGGACGTCCAGCGCGACCGGCTGCTGAAGGCCCTGCTGACCGCCGCCGAGCACATCGACGACCCCGCGGTGCTCACCCCGTACCTGCGCCGGCTCGGCGCGGGCCACCGCAAGTACGGCACCGTCTCCGCCCACTACCCGGCCGTCGGCGAGGCGCTGATCGGCGCGCTGGCCCGGTACGCGGAGCTCACCTGGGGGCCGGAAGCCGAGGCGGCGTGGGTGCGGGCCTACACGGCCATCTCGCAGACGATGATCGACGCGGCGGCGGAGGACGAGGCCAGGGCGCCGGCCTGGTGGCACGCCGAGGTGGTCTCGCACGACCTGCGCACCTCGGACATCGCCGTGCTGACGGTCCGCCCCGACCAGCCGTACCCGTTCCTCGCCGGCCAGTACACGAGCCTGGAGACCCCCTGGTGGCCGCGGGTCTGGCGGCACTACTCCTTCGCCTCGGCGCCCCGCGCGGACGGGCTGCTGTCCTTCCACGTCAAGGCCGTCCCGGCGGGCTGGGTCTCCAACGCCCTCGTGCGGCACGCCCGGCCGGGCGACGTGCTGCGACTGGGGCCGCCGGCCGGTTCGATGGTGGTGGACCACAGCACCGACAACGGGATGCTGTGCCTGGGCGGCGGTACCGGCATCGCCCCGATCAAGGCGCTGATCGAGGACGTCGCCGAGCACGGCGAGCGGCGCCCGGTGGAGGTCTTCTTCGGGGCGCGCAGCGATCACGACCTGTACGACAAGGACACCCTGCTCGGGCTGCAGCGATCCCACCCGTGGCTGTCGGTCCGCCCGGTGATCGGTGAGGGGCTGGCGGGACAGCTGCCGCAGGCGGTCGGTGAGAACGGGCCCTGGAGCTCGTACGACGCCTTCATCTCGGGGCCGCCGGCGATGGTCCGCAGTGGTGTGGACGCGCTCAAGCGGATCGGGATCCCCGGGGAGCGGATCCGCTTCGACGCGCTGGAGGAGCTGGCGGGCGTGGCCGGCTGAGCACGGCTCAGCTCGCCGGCCCTCCCGGTGCCGTCAGCCCAGGTCGGGGGCGTGCATGGCGCGCACCCCCTCGATGTTGCCGTCGAGGTAGTGGCGCAGCGAGAGCGGGACCAGGTGGACGGCGGCGATGCCCACCCGGCTGAAGGGCACGCGGACGATCTCGTACTCGCCCTCGGGCTCGTCGACCTCGGGCCCGTGGCGCAGGCCGGGGTCCATGGACGCGAGCCGGCAGACGAAGAAGTGCTGCACCTTCACCCCGGTCACTCCCCCGGAGGCGATGTGCTCGACGGTGTCGACGAAACAGGGCACCACATCGGTGATCTTGGCTCCGAGCTCTTCGTGGAGCTCCCGGTGGAGGGCCTCGACGACGGTGCTGTCGGAGGTTTCCACGCCGCCGCCGGGAGTGAGCCAGTAGGGGTCGACGCCGGGCTTGGTGCGCTTGATGAGGATCAGGTCGTCACCGTCGAGCAGGATCGCGCGGGCGGTGCGTTTGACCACGGGACGTTCGGTCATGGGAGAAGAGTGGCCCACGTCAGACCTTCCGAAACGCGCCGTCGTCCGAAACCTGAGGGGTTCACCAGCGCACGGCGGCGCGCAGCAGACGGTCGTGGGCCCGGGCGAGGTGGGCGAGCGCCAGGCTGCCCGCCCGTACGACGAGGAACCAGGTGCGCAGCGGAGGTACGGCGGGTTCCAGCAGGGAGACGACCTCACCGCGGTCCAGGGCCTCCTGGCACAGGTAGCGGGGCAGGACGGCGAGCCCGGCGCCGGCCCGGACGCATCCCAGTACGGCCCGCAGGTCCGGAGCCACGACGGTGGCGGCGGAGTCGGGCACGGAGTCGAAGACGGCGGCCCAGTAGCGGGTGACCAGGGGCAGGCTCTCGTGAACCTCCACGACGGGGATCCCGTCGAGTGCCGCGGGGCCGGAAGCGCTCAGCGCGGCGGGGTCGGCCAGGGCGGCCCAGTAGGGAGCGGCGACCAGTACCTGTTCCTCGTCGCAGAGGACGGTCGTGGTGAAGGGGCCGCCGCGCGGCCGGCCGGTGGTGACGACCAGGTCGTGCTGCCCGGCGGCCAGACCGGCGAGGTTCTCCTCGGTGCCGGGCGCGAGGACGGTCCGCAGGGTCTGGCCCTGGCCGACCAGGGGCGCGAGGGCGGGCAGTACGCGCAGGCAGAGGAATTCCGGGGGCCCGGCGAGGTGCAGGGTCCGCAGGGCCCCGGCGGCCTCCCGCTCGCTCTCGGCGATCCGCAGCAGCGCGTCGAGGTGCGGGGCGGCCTTGTGGGCGAGTTCGTCCCCGACGGCCGTGGGGGTGACGCCCCGGGCGCGCCGGTGGAACAGGGGACGGCCGAGCTGCCGCTCCAGGGTGCGGATCTGCGAGGTGACGGCGGGCTGTGACAGCCCGAGGAGCGCGGCGGCCCGGGTGAACGAGCCGGCCCGGTGCACGGCGACGAAGGTGCGCAGCAGGGCCAGGTCCATGGCGGCCCCTCTCGGTGGGGGCCTTCAACTATAAATATGCCGATAGGCCCCTGTCGTTACCGTGATTGGACTCTGACGCTGAGTCAACTAGCCTTGTCGGCGTGGTTCTTCTCTCGGGGAACCCGGGGCGGTCCGAGCCACCAGGGGGGAGGCTCGGACCGCTCTGATGCTCCCTGGGCCGGTCAGGCTCCGGCGGCCGCGGAATCGAGGGCCCGGAGCAGGTCGGCGACCAGGTCCTCGGGGTCCTCGGCCCCGGCGGAGAACCGGATGAAGCCCTCCGGCACGTCGTCGCCGCCCCAGCGGCCGCGCCGCTCCGCGGTGGAGCGGATTCCGCCGAAGCTGGTGGCGTCCTCGACCAGGTGCAGTGCGGTCATGAAGCGTTCGGCGTGCGCGCGGTCCGGGAGGGTGAAGGAGACCACCGAGCCGAAGCCGCGCATCTGCCGGGCGGCCGTCTTGTGGGAGGGGTCCGAGGGGAGCCCCGGGTAGCGCAGCCCGGTGACCTCGGGCCGGTCGGCCAGTGCCTCGGCCACCGCCAGCGCGTTGCCCCACTGGCGCCCGGCCCGCAGCTGGAGGGTGGCCAGGGAGCGGTGGGCGAGCCAGGCCTCCATGGGACCCGGGATCGCCCCGACGATCTTGCGCCAGCGGCGGACGGCCGCGGCGAGCTCCGGGTCGCGGCAGACGACGTAGCCGAGCAGCAGGTCCCCGTGGCCGGTGAGCCCCTTGGTGCCGCTGGCGACGGAGAAGTCCGCGCCCAGCTCCAGGGGCCGCTGCCCGAGCGGGGTGGCGAGGGTGTTGTCGACGGCGACCAGGGCGCCCGCCGCGTGCGCGGCCGCCACGAGACGGCGTACGTCGCAGACGTCGAGTCCCGGGTTGGAGGGGGTCTCGATCCACAGCAGCCGGGCCCCGTCGAGGGCGGCGAGCTGCGCGTCCCGGCCGGTCGGGGCGGTGCGCACGCGGACTCCGTACGCTTCGAGCTGCTCGCGGACCAGGGGCAGCGCCTGGTAGCCGTCGGAGGGCAGGACGACGGTGTCGCCGGTGCGGGCCTGGGAGAGCAGGACGGCGGAGACGGCCGCCATGCCGGAGGCGAAGACGAGGGTCTCCACCCCCTCCTCGCCGGGCGCCTCCAGTTCCCCGACGGCCCGTTCCAGCAGGGTCCACGTGGGGTTCGTGTCGCGGCCGTAGGTGTACGGGCCCGAGACCTCGCCGGGGAGGTGGAAGTGTGCGGCGAAGACCGGTCCGGGCAGTGGGGGTTCGTTCTTGGCGGGCTCGGGGAGTCCGGCGCGTACGGCGCGCGTACCGTCGCCGTACCGGTCGGCCGGGGCCGGGGTCGCGGCGGTCCCGCCGGGGGTGTGCTCGTTCACGGGGTGTGCTCCTTCACGGCGGTGCGTACCGCGTCCAGCAGACCGGTGCTCGCCGCCTCGACCAGGGCCAGGCACTCCTCGAACCCGTCGAACGGGCCGTAGTACGGATCGGGCACGTCGGCCGTGTCCGGTACGCCGGCCCGTGCGGCCGGGGCGGGCGGGTCGTAGGAGCGCAGCAGCCGGACCTTGGCGGCGGCCTCCGGGGTGGGCGCGAGCGCGCGCAGGTCCCGCAGGTGGCCGGCGTCGAGGGCGATGACCAGGTCGAGGCGGTCGAACCACGAGGCCCGGAACTGCCGGGCCCGGTGGTCCTGCTCGTACCCGGCGGCCTCCAGCACGGCGACGGTGCGCGGGTCGGCGCCGTCGCCCTCGTGCCAGCCGCCGGTGCCGGCGCTGTCCACCTCGACCAGCCCGCCGAGGCCTGCCTCGGCGACGCGGGCGCGGAAGACCGACTCGGCCATGGGGGAGCGGCATATGTTGCCGGTGCAGACGAAGCACACGCGGTACATGGGCGGTCCGCTCAGTTCTTGTCGGGCAGGGCCAGGTTCACGGCCCAGGAGACGATGGAGATGATCAGGCCGCCGAGGACGGCGGTCCAGAAGCCGTCCACGTGGAAGCTGAGGTCGAACTTCCCGGCCAGCCAGGAGGTCAGCATCAGCATCAGGGCGTTCACGACGAGGGTGAACAGGCCCAGGGTGAGGATGAACAGCGGGAAGGACAGCAGCTTCACCACGGGCTTGACGATGAGGTTGACCAGCCCGAAGACCAGCGCGACCAGGATCAGCGTCAGCGCGCGGCGGCCCGTGCTGCTGCCGTCGTCGAGCGTGATGCCGGAGACCAGCCAGATGGCGACGGCCAGGGCCGCCGCGTTGGCGAGCGTCTTGACTACGAAATTCGTCATGTGTCTGATCGTGGCAGAGAAGATCCGGGGCGGGCATCGGCAGATCAGCGGATCCCGGGGCACCACGGGCAAGAGCGAGGGGCACAGCGAAGATGAAGGCCTTCCGGCTGGACGAGCTCGAAGCGGAGCGCGCCGCCAACAACGGCGCCTATCTGCAGTTCCTGCGGGAGCGGAACATGTCGGTCGGGCTGTACGCCCTCGATGCCGGGCAGAGCGACCCGCAGCAGCCGCACCGCCAGGACGAGGTGTACCTCGTCGTGAGCGGGCGGGCGTCCATCACGGTCGGGGAGGAGACGACGGTGGTGGCCAACGGCAGCGTCGTCTACGTTCCGGCAGGGGTGCCGCACAAGTTCCACCACATCACCGAGCCCCTGAAGGTGATGGTGGTCTTCTCCCCGCCGGAGGGCTGATCCGACCCGGCCTGAGGGTCGTTCCCCTGATCCCCCTAGGGGGCGGGTCAGGGGGTTCCGAGGGCTCGCGGCCCCCTGCGCGGGGCCGCGGCCTCCTAGCATCGAGAGCGAGGCAAGAAACGGACCCGATGGCTCGCGAAGTCACGAACTCACGGGGTCACTGACGAGGAAGAGGTAGGAACATGGACGGGATCCGAGCGATGTTCGCGGGCATGCCGTGGTGGGTCAAGTGGGTCGCCGTCCCGCTTCTGGCGATCTTCGTCTTCGGCGGAGTGGTCACCTCCATCCTCGGCGCGCTGATCTCGTTCGTCTTCAAGGCGCTGCTCTTCGTCGCCCTCGTCGGCGGTCTGGTCTTCGTGGTCAAGAAGTTCAGCGGCAGCGGCAGCGGAGCGAAGACCTCCTCCAGCGAGTGGTAGGCCCCGCGCCGCAGCCTTCCCCCAACGGGTAAGGGGATTGACCCAGGCGGGGGAACGGGACCGGCCGAACCGCCCACATGACGGGAACCGGCCGATAGGGTGGCAATCCGTGCCGTTCCCTGAGGGCGGCCCCCGCAGAGCGGGCCACCCCGAGGCCCGCCGCCACCCCTGGGGGTGAGCTTTGCCTTCGGTTCACAATCCCGGTGTCCCGACCCTGATCGGTTCGGTGCAGCGGGCGTTGAGGCTCCTCGAAGCGGCGGGGTCCCATAGCGGGGGAGCCCCGGCGAAACAGCTGGCGCGCGAAGCCGGGCTCCCGCTCCCCACCGCGTACCACCTGCTGCGCACCCTGACGCACGAGGGCTATCTGCGTCGCGAGGGCGGGGTGTTCGTACTCGGCGACGCGGCCGGCCGGCTGGCGGGCGGCGGACTTCAGCAGAAACGTCGCAGCATGATCCTCGACTCCCTCGCGCACTTCCGCGACGCGGTCGGGGCCCCCGTCTACTTCGCGGTCTACCGCGAGGGTGAGATCGAGGTCGTGGGCGTCTCGGACACCCCGGCCAACCCGGCGTGCCAGGAGTGGGCCGACTTCCGCGCGACCGGCCACGCCCACGCCATCGGCCAGTGCCTGCTGGCCCAGCTCGACGAGAAGACGCGCAGGGACCACTACGACCGGCACCCGGTCGAGGGCATCACCCCCTACACGGTCCGGGACATGCACGCCCTGGAGCAGCGGATCGGCTCCCTGGAGCGGATGCAGCCGGTTACGGAGCGTCAGGAATACGCGCTCGGGACGGTGTGCGCGGCCATCCCGATCACGGCCGGCGATGCCGCCGCGACCATGGCGATTTCCCTTCCTGTGCACCAAGAAGACCGATTGCTCTATGCGGTTGATCGACTACGGAGTGAAGTAGGCGCGCTGTTGAGCACCCTCTCCTTCTCTATCAGTATCTGAAAACTCACTCCTTGTGATCTGCGGGCGCTTCCACCACCCTTGTCAAGACGGCCCTGGGGGATCATTCCTGGCCACTTCCACTACAGCGGGGTAGGCAATGCGCGAGTCCGTACAGGCAGAGGTCATGATGAGCTTCCTCGTATCCGAGGAGCTCGCGTTCCGCATCCCGGTGGAGCTCCGGTACGAGGCCCGTGACCCCTACGCGGTACGCCTGACCTTCCACCTTCCCGGAGACGCCCCGGTGACATGGGCGTTCGGCCGGGAGCTGCTTCTCGACGGCATCAACAAGCCGAGCGGTGACGGCGACGTGCACATCGCGCCCACCGATCCGGACGAGCTGTCCGACGTACACATCCGGCTCCAGGTCGGTGGCGACCGGGCCCTGTTCCGGGCCGGCGCGGGCCCGCTCGTCGCGTTCCTCGACCGGACCGACCGGCTCGTTCCGCTCGGTCAGGAGCGCAACCTCGGCGACTTCGAGGAGAGCCTCGACCAGGCGCTCGGCAGGATCCTCTCCGAGTCGCAGCACGACGAGCGGAAGGCGGGCTGAGGCGGGGGCCGGGAGGTCCCGGCCCCCGCCCCGTCCTTCAGCGCTTGCGCCGGCGCCGCCCCCGGCCGCCGCGGGCGGGCGCCGCCGGCGGACCGGCCGCCGGGCTCCCGGCCGCGCCGTCGGCGGGTCCGGGCCGGTCGGCGGAGACCACCAGCGCTGCCAGCGCCGTGGTCACCGGCACCGAGGCCACGAGCCCGATGGAGCCCACGAGGGTCCGTACGATCTCCTCCGCGACCAGCTCGCTGTTGGCCACCGTGCCCATGCTGCTGTTCGCGATGGAGAACAGCAGCAGGAGCGGCAGTGCGGCGCCGGCGTACGCCAGTACGAGGGTGTTCACCACCGAGGCGATGTGGTCGCGACCGATCCGGATGGCGGCCCGGTACAGGGCGCGCGGACCCATGTCCGGGTCCGCCTGGTGGAGTTCCCAGACGGCCGAGGTCTGAGTGACCGTCACGTCGTCGAGCACGCCCAGGGATCCGATGATCACCCCTGCGAGCAGCAGACCGCTCATGTCGATGTTCGGGTAGAGCCCGTGGATCAGCCCGGTGTTGTCGTCCGTGTTGCCGCTCAGGAACGCCCAGCCGATGAACTGCGAGCCCAGCAGCCCGATCAGCAGGAGCGAGACCAGCGTGCCGAGGACGGCCACCGAGGTCCGCGCGGTCAGCCCGTGGCACATGTAGAGGGCGATCAGCATGATCGCGCTGGCGCCGATGACCGCGACGAGCAGCGGGTTCGATCCCTGCAGGATCGCCGGGAGGATGAAGAGCGTCAGGACGCCGAAGCTGACGACGAGTGCGATGAGGGCGAAGAGGCCGCGCATCCGGCCCACCACGACGACCGCGACGGCGAAGATGCCGGCCAGCAGCGCCAACGGGAACTTCCGGTTCAGGTCGATCACCGAGTACTGGAGGTCCCGGGGCGCGTCCGGTGCGTACGCCACCACCACCTCCTGGCCCTTCTCCAACTGGCGGGGCGCGCCCGGCTGGACGATCTCGAAGAAGGCCCGGCCCTGATCCGGCCCGCTGATCACCTCGACGGTGGCCTTCTTGCACTCGCCGGTCTGGGCGGCCTGCGCCTCACGGCCCTCGGGGGTGGAGGTGTCGCCCGTGGGAGGGACCTGAGAGGCGTTCACCGATTTGCAGTCGACCTTCGCGAGAGCGACGACCTTGCCCTGCTGGGTCTGGCGGTCGAAGCCCACCCCGGTGCGCTCGTGCGCGGGGGCGCCGCCGGGCCAGAGCACGGCCATGCCGACGAAGACGGCAGCGGCGAACGGGATCAGTACGGCGGCGATCACCTTGCGCAGGTGCTTGGAGACCGGAGCGGCCGGCCCGTGACCGTGGCTGTGGCCGTGACCGTGGCCGTGTCCGGGGCTGAGTCCCGGCCCCTGTCCGGGGCCGTGTGCCCGGCCGTGGGAATGCCCGTGGGAGGAGTCCGCGGCATGCCCGTGGGACGCATGTTCGTGGCCGGCGTGGCCCATGGGCTCGGTGGGCTCGGGGGGAGGCTGCGGCGAGGACGTCACCGGCAGATCATCGCAAGAGATGAGGGGGCCCACTGTTCAGCACGCCACACACGACGCTAACGTGGGGGCTACTTTGCACAACGCGGGAGCTCGGAGCACCGGGCTGAGAGGGCGCTGATCACCGTACGCGCATGAGAATGCGTACGGGAGGAGGCTGCGTCGACCGCCGAACCTGTTACCGGGTAATGCCGGCGTAGGGAGATAGGTCTCATGACCGTTCAGGACGCACGCACGCCTGCCGTCAGCCAGGACACCGACGGCCAGACCGAGCGCAAGCCGGGGTGGCACAAGGGCTACGTGGCGGGCTCCCGCCCCGACATCCGGGTGCCGGTCCGCCAGGTCCACCTCACCAACGGCAAGGACGTGACGCTCTACGACACGTCCGGGCCGTACACCGACCCGCAGATCGAGACCGACGTCCGCCGGGGCCTCGCGCCCCTGCGCGAGAACTGGATCATCGGCCGCGGCGACACCGAGGAGTACGCGGGACGCCCCGTCCGCCCCGAGGACGACGGCATCAAGCACACCTCGCCGCGCGGGGGCCTCAAGAACCTCGACGCGGTCTTCCCCGGCCGCCCGCGCCAGCCCCGCCGGGGCCGTGGTGGCGCCGCCGTGACGCAGCTCGCGTACGCCCGCCGGGGCGAGATCACCCCGGAGATGGAGTACGTCGCGATCCGCGAGAACGTCTCCCCCGAGGTCGTCCGCGAGGAGATCGCCGCAGGCCGCGCGGTGCTCCCGGCCAACGTGAACCACCCGGAGATCGAGCCGATGATCATCGGCAAGAAGTTCCTGGTGAAGGTCAACGCGAACATCGGCAACTCCGCCGTCACCTCCTCGATCGAGGAGGAGGTGGAGAAGATGACCTGGGCGACCCGCTGGGGCGCCGACACGGTCATGGACCTCTCCACCGGCCGCAACATCCACACCACCCGTGAGTGGGTGCTGCGCAACTCCCCGGTCCCGATCGGCACCGTGCCGCTCTACCAGGCCCTGGAGAAGGTCGACGGCAGGGCCGAGGACCTGACCTGGGAGATCTACAAGGACACGGTCATCGAGCAGGCCGAACAGGGCGTCGACTACATGACGGTCCACGCCGGAGTGCTGCTGCCGTACGTGCCGCTGACCGCCCGTCGCAAGACCGGCATCGTCTCCCGCGGCGGTTCGATCATGGCCGCCTGGTGCCTCGCGCACCACAAGGAGAACTTCCTCTACACGAACTTCGAGGAGCTCTGCGAGATCCTCGCGACGTACGACGTCACGTACTCGCTGGGCGACGGCCTGCGTCCCGGCTCCATCGCGGACGCCAACGACGCCGCGCAGTTCGCGGAGCTGAAGACGCTGGGCGAGCTGAACACCATCGCCAAGCGGCACAACGTGCAGACGATGATCGAGGGCCCGGGCCACGTCCCGATGCACAAGATCAAGGAGAACATCGACCTCCAGCAGGAGATCTGCGAGGAGGCGCCGTTCTACACGCTCGGCCCGCTGACCACGGACGTCGCGCCCGCGTACGACCACATCACCTCGGGCATCGGCGCCGCGATGATCGCATGGTGGGGCACCGCGATGCTCTGCTACGTGACGCCCAAGGAGCACCTGGGCCTGCCCAACCGGGACGACGTGAAGACCGGCGTCATCACGTACAAGATCTCCGCGCACGCGGCGGACCTGGCCAAGGGCCACCCTGGTGCCCAGGAGTGGGACGACGCCCTGTCGGACGCACGGTTCGAGTTCCGCTGGGAGGACCAGTTCAACCTGGCCCTCGACCCGGACACGGCCCGTGAGTTCCACGACGAGACCCTCCCGGCCGAGCCGGCCAAGACCGCGCACTTCTGCTCCATGTGCGGTCCGAAGTTCTGCTCCATGAAGATCTCGCAGGACATCCGCCGTGAGCACGGCGGTGACCTGAAGGCCGATGAGATCGAGGCGGGCATGGCGGAGAAGTCCGCCGAGTTCGCGGCCTCGGGCAACAGGGTCTACCTGCCGCTGGCCGACTGACGGGCGGTAGGGGGTCGGCCGACGGCATTCCGGGGGGAGTCGTCGGCCGGCCTTCGCCGTTCCCTGCTGAGCCCGTGGGGTGGATGTTTCACGTGAAACAGGGCCGGACGGGCAGCGGGGGCCGGGGTCCTACTCCGCGTCGTGGTCCGGGCCGCCGAAGTCCGGGCTGGTGAAGTCCGGGGAGCTGAAACCGGGGCGGGGGCCCTGGGAGGCCGGGCCCGGGCTGGTGAAGTCCGGACGCGTGTAGCCCAGGCTGGGGATCCGTCCGGCCCCCGGCGTGCGCGGCACCGGGTAGCCCGGTCCGGCGGTCGGGTCGGCCAGGGCGTCGCGCAGGAACGGCACGATGCCCCGCTCCAGCAGTGCGTTCCGCCACGCCTCCCGGGCGCGGGAGAGCTCGTCGGGTATCGGCACGCTCTCCTCCGCCGCGACCTCCGTGGAGCTGTTGCGCAGGGCTGTGACGAGCAGCCCGACCACCGCGAACAGCAGGGCGGCCACGGTGAGCCCGCCGAAGAGCCAGCCAGCGGTCAGCATCGTCTCGGCGAAGGCCGGGGCCGGGTCGATCATCTTGAGGCAGTACCCCACCAGCAGGAAGATCAGCATGGCGGTGCCCGCAAGGACCGGTGCGAGGACGCCGACCACGGCGCTCACGCCGGCCCCGCCGTCCTGGTCCTCGCCGCCGTCCTCGGCGTTCGTCCCGGAGGCCGACAGGACCCCGTCGCGCAACTCCTCGCGCACCTTCACGTAGTGGTCGTACTCGGCGGCCGCCGCGGCGGTCAGGAGTGTGGTGGCGGCCAGGGCCATGGTGCGCAGTTGTTCGGCGTTCAGCCGTTCGCCGAGGGTGGCGAGTTCGGGCCGTTCGTCCGCGGTGCGCAGCGCCTCGTCGAGGAGCCGGTCGAACTCCGGTCGGTCTTCGGTGAGCAGGTGCGGAGCGCTGGTCATGTGCATCCCCCGATGCTCCGTACATGCCGGTATGCCCGCGTAGATCGGGGGCTCCGGCACAAACGGAGGAGAGCCTGCTACGGATAGAGCGATGGTAGAGCGCCCCTGCCACGCCGTGACAGGGGCTTTGCTGAAATACCCCGCTCCGAGAACGCTCAGTCGCGCAGAGGTAGTTGAACGACGAGCAGCTTGCCCGCCATCGTCACTCCGCCGTCCATCGCGATGGCCAGCCCGTCGGCGTACACGTGCGGCCCGTCGACGGCCTCCGGGCCGTGGGAGTCGTCGCCGTCCTCGGTGCCCACCTCGCCGAGCAGGTACGGGATGGGGCTGTGGCCGTGGACGACGCGGCCGCCGCCGTAGGTGGCCAGGAGTTCCCGTACGGCCTGGGGGCCGGTCTCCTCGTCGCGGAAGGCGAACCGCTTGGTGAACTTGCGGAAGAGGTCCCAGGTGATGTCGGCGTCGTTGCGGTTGAGCAGCTCGTGGATGGTGTCGTTGACGTCCTCGATGGAGTCGCCGTAGTCCAGGTACGCCGTGGTGTCGGAGTGCAGCAGCAGGTGGCCGTCCTGGAGCGTCGCCGCGTCGAGGCGGGACATCCACTGGAGGTGGACGTCCTCCAGGCGCTCCATGTCGGTGCGCTGGCCGCCGTTGAGGAGCCAGGCGGCCTGGAAGGTGGCGGTTCCGGCGCCGGAGGACACCGGGGTGTCGCCGAAGCGCTTGGCGCCGATCAGGAGCAGTTCGTGGTTGCCCATCAGGGCCTTGCAGTAGCCGCCGGCGGCGGCGGCCTCGGCGGAGAGCCGCATGACGAGGTCGATGACGCCGATGCCGTCGGGGCCGCGGTCGGTGAAGTCGCCGAGGAACCAGAGCCGGGCGTTGCCGGCGGACCAGCGGCATTCGGCGTCGATGAGGTGCTGGGCCTGGAGTTCCCGGATGAGCTCGTCCAGGTAACCGTGTACGTCGCCGACGACGTAGAGCGGGCCGGGGCCGGAGCCCGGGTTCTCCTGGGGGACGTACTGGACCTGCACGGTGTCCCCGGGGCCGCCGGCCGAGCCGCGGACGATGATGGGCAGGTCGCGCTGCGTGGGCGTGTAGCCGTCGGCACCGCCGTCGTCGTACTCGCCGTCGCCCGCGGTGCGCTGCTGGGGAACGGTCTCCGTGCCCGGGTGGGCGGGAGGGGCCGCAGCGGGCCGGTCGGGGGCGTAGGCGGGCCGCGGGGGCACGGGAGCGCTCTCGTCGTAGTACGCGGGGTACTCGCCGTACACGGGGGGCTCGCCGGGCAGTGCGGCGGGCGCGGTGTACGGCGCGGGTTCGACGACCGGCACCCGGAAGTCCCGCAGCGTGTCCGTCCGCATCGCGGGTCCCTGACCGGCCCCCTGAGTCATCGACCCCTCCACCACCGTCGCGCTGCCGTACACCTGCGGACCCTCCTCACCTCCGGGGTGGAGGGTCCGTGATGTCGTGCGCCCATCATAGGAATGCGGCTCGCGCTCTGTGACGCACCAGGGGTGGTGAATCCTGGCCGGAACCTCTCCTTCCTGCTCTTTTGTTCCGATTTCGGCGTTGTGGAAATCCTCGGCGGGGCCCTCGACGGGGCCCTCGGCCCCGCCCGTGTGACGGTGTGACGGTCAGTCCTGGGCCGGTGAGCGCGGCGGGCTGACGGTCGTGCGGGGTGTTCTGCGCTGCGAGGAGGTGCGGATGATCAGCTCGGTCGGCACGACCTGTTCGACGGGGCGTCCGGTGTCCACGCCCTCGATCGCGTCGATCAGCAGCTGCACGACGGCGGTGCCGATGCGGCGGGGCTTGAGGGAGAGCGTGGTGATGGGCGGTTCGGTGTTGGCGTAGACGGTGGACTCGCTGCAGCAGACGAGGAGCAGGTCCTCGGGGACCCGCAGCCCGTAGCGCCGGGCTGCGGCGAGGAGGTCGGTGCCGTTGGGGTCGAAGAGCCCGTACACGGCGTCCGGGCGGTCGGGGCGGGCGAGGAGCCGGTCGGCGGCGACGGCGCCCGCGCACGGGTCGTGGGCGGGGTAGGACTCGTAGACGGGATCCTGGCCGACGCGCTCGCACCAGTTGAGGTACGCGGTCGTGGAGAGCCGGGTGTAGGTGTCGGTGGTGGTGCCGGTGAGCAGACCGATGCGGCGGGCCCCGGCGGCGGCGAGGTGGTCGAGGAGGCCCAGTACGGCGGCCTCGTGGTCGTTGTCCACCCAGGCGGTGACGGGCAGGGTGCCCGCCGGCCGGCCGTCGGAGACCACGGGCAGGCCCTGGCGGACCAGTTCGCTGACGACCGGGTCGTGGTCGGAGGGGTCGATGACGACGGTGCCGTCGAGGGCCACGTTGGACCAGACGTCGTGTCGTGAGGTGGCGGGCAGGATGACGAGGGCGTAGCCGCGGGCGAGCGCCGCGGAGGTGGCGGCCCGGGCCATCTCGGCGAAGTACGCGAATTCGGTGAAGGTGAAAGGTTCATCCCCGTACGTGGTCACGGTCAGGCCGATGAGGCCCGACTTGCCCGTACGGAGGGTGCGGGCCGCGGCGGAGGGGCGGTACCCCAACCGGTCGGCGACCTCGCGGACGTGGCGGCGGGTGGCGTCCGGCAGCCTCCCCTTGCCATTGAGCGCGTCGGAGACGGTTGTGATGGACACGCCCGCCGCGGCGGCCACGTCCCTGATGCCGGCCCGGCCCTGTCGGCCGCCGACCCGCCGGGTGGTCTCGGTCCGGCTCACCTGATGCTTCCCTGCTGCTGTCATGGCGAGCCGATAGTAGGGCGCGGAGGGGAGGGTGGTTCGGGTGCATATGCACGCGTTGACAGGCACGATTCTGCATGGTTCGCCACCCCCAATGACCTTGGAATTGAAGGTATTTGCCGTCCCGATCTGAGGGTCGGGCTTGTCGGCGGGTACGAGCATGCCAAAACGGAGCCGTCTCGGGTCGCCCTCAACTCACCTGCACGAGGGACGCGCGCCACGGCGCAGGCCACCGGCGCACGCATATATGCGCGCGCTCCCCCTGTGTTCCTGGCGCCCGCCATTCTCGTATCGGCGGAATCCTCATAAGGTGAGCAGTATTGAGTCGACGGAGACGTCGACGGGACGGTCGAGGAGGACCTGCGGTGAGCGAGAAGAGCCCGAAGCTGCGCGCCGAGCTGGACGGCATCCCCACCTACAAGCCCGGCAAGCCCGCCGCCGCGGGCGGGGCCGTCGCGTTCAAGCTGTCCTCGAACGAGAACCCGTATCCGCCGCTTCCGGGGGTCCTGGAGACCGCAGTGGCCGCGGCCGGCCGGTTCAACCGCTACCCGGACATGGCGTGCACCGGCCTGGTGAACGAGCTGGCGGAGCGTTTCGGCGTGCCGGTCGAGCACATCGCCACGGGCACCGGCTCGGTGGGCGTGGCCCAGTCGCTGATCCAGTCCACGGCCGGCCCGGGCGACGAGGTCATCTACGCCTGGCGCTCCTTCGAGGCGTACCCGATCATCACCCAGATCTCGGGCGCGAAGTCGGTGCAGGTGCCGCTGACCGACGGTGACGTCCACGACCTGGACGCGATGGCCGCCGCGATCACCGACCGGACCCGCCTGATCTTCGTCTGCAACCCCAACAACCCCACCGGCACCGCCGTGCGCCGTGCCGAGCTGGAGCGGTTCCTGGACCGGGTGCCCTCGGACGTCCTGGTGGTGCTGGACGAGGCCTACCGGGAGTTCGTGCGCGACGCAGACGTCCCGGACGGCATCGAGCTCTACCGCAACCGCCCGAACGTGGCCGTGCTGCGCACGTTCTCCAAGGCGTACGGGCTGGCCGGCCTGCGCGTCGGCTTCGCGGTGGCGCACGAGCCGGTGGCCGCGGCGCTGCGCAAGACGGCGGTGCCCTTCGGCGTGAGCCAGCTCGCCCAGGACGCGGCGGTCGCCTCGCTGCGGGCCGAGGACGAGCTGATGGGCCGGGTCGGGGCGCTGGTGTGCGAGCGCAACCGGGTCCACGAGACGCTGCTCGCGCAGGGCTGGACGGTCCCGGACACCCAGGCCAACTTCGTGTGGATGCGGCTGGGGGAGCGGACCGGCGACTTCGCGGAGGCCTGCGAGAAGGCCGGCGTGGTGGTCCGGCCCTTCGCGGGCGAGGGCCTGCGGGTCACGATCGGTGAGACCGAGGCGAACGACCTCTTCCTGCACACGGCGGAGGCGTTCTTCAAGGAGCTGTAGTCCTTCGAGGAGCTGTAGTCCTTCGGGGAGCCGTAGCCCTTCGGGGAACTGGGCTCAGACCAGTTCCACGCGGATGGGGTCGCCGTCGCGGACGGTGGCCAGGAGGCGGGGGTCGCCGTCGAACGAGCCGAGCACGTTGCACGGGCTCGCCAGGCGGCTCTCGCCTCCGCGCGAGATGGGCGTGGGGCCGTAGGGCAGGGCGAGTGCGTCGCCCTCGGTCCAGAACGCGACCGTGCCGGGCTCGACGACCTGCTGGGCGTCGTCCTCCAGGGCCACGGAGACCCCGGTGTCGAAGTAGACCTCCTCGCCCCAGGTGTTCGCGGAGGCGGAGATCGGAAGGGCCGCGGCCAGCGCCTTGCTGGTCGGGGTCTCGTCGAGGGTCGCGGTGAGCAGGCCCGCAGGCCAGGAGATTCGAATCTGCATGGCCACATTCAACAATCTGTTGAAATTCTTGGCTAGTGGCCGAGCCGGTGGCAGACCCGGCGGCTGATCCCGTGACCGATAAAACGGACCCCGGCTGATTCGAGCCGCGGGCGGTAGGACATAATGCTTGTGAATGTGAACGCGTTCACAAGCGTGTCCTGCTTCCTCCCGCTATGGGGAGGAACCCGCCAGGCAGACTGCCCGCTGTGACCACGGCGACGACAAGGAGAAGACGACGTGGACCTAGCTTTGGCGCCTGAGACATTGGCGCGTTGGCAGTTCGGCATCACCACCGTCTACCACTTCCTCTTCGTTCCGCTCACGATCTCGCTCGCCGCGCTGACCGCCGGCCTGCAGACCGCGTGGGTCCGCACGGAGAAGGAGAAGTACCTCAGGGCCACGAAGTTCTGGGGCAAGCTTTTCTTGATCAATATCGCGATGGGTGTCGTCACCGGCATCGTCCAGGAGTTCCAGTTCGGCATGAACTGGTCCGACTACTCGCGATTCGTGGGTGACATCTTCGGCGCCCCGCTGGCGTTCGAGGCCTTGATCGCCTTCTTCTTCGAGTCGACCTTCATCGGCTTGTGGATCTTCGGCTGGGACAAGCTGCCGAAGAAGATCCACCTCGCCTGCATATGGATGGTCTCCCTCGGCACCGTCCTGTCCGCCTACTTCATCCTGGCGGCCAACTCCTGGATGCAGCACCCGGTCGGCTACCGCATCAACGAGGAGCGGGGCCGGGCCGAGCTCACCGACTTCTGGGCGGTCCTCACCCAGGACACCGCGCTCACCCAGTTCTTCCACACCATCACGGCCGCGTTCCTCGTCGGCGGCGCTTTCATGGTCGGCATCGCCGCCTTCCACCTCGCGCGCAGGAAGCACGTCCCGGTGATGCGCAGCTCGCTGCGGCTCGGCCTGGTCGTCATGATCATCGCCGGGATGGGTACCGCGATCAGCGGCGATCTGCTCGGCAAGGTGATGTTCAAGCAGCAGCCGATGAAGATGGCCGCCGCCGAGGCGCTCTGGGACGGCGAGGCGCCGGCCCCCTTCTCGGTCTTCGCCTACGGAGACGTAGAGAAGGGCCACAACAAGGTGGCCATCGAGATCCCCGGTCTGCTGTCCTTCCTGGCCAACGACGACTTCAGCTCCTTCGTCCCCGGCATCAACGACGTCAACAAGGCCGAGCAGGAGAAGTTCGGCCCCGGCGACTACCGCCCCAACATCCCCGTCGCCTACTGGGGCTTCCGCTGGATGATCGGCTTCGGCATGGCCTCCCTCGGGATCGGCATGCTCGGGCTGTGGCTGACCCGCAAGCGGTTCATGCTGCCGCCGGCGCTGCGCACCGGTGAGGACGAGGTCCCCCATCTCGTCCTCTTCAAGAAGGCGCTCAGCCCCCGGTTCGCCCGGCTGTACTGGCTCGCCGCGCTCTGGACCATGCTCTTCCCGCTGATCGCCAATTCCTGGGGCTGGATCTTCACCGAGATGGGCCGTCAGCCCTGGGTGGTCTACGGAGTGCTGCGCACCAGGGACGCGGTCTCGCCGGGCGTCTCGCAGGGCGAGGTGCTGACCTCCATGATCGGCTTCACGCTGCTCTACGCCGTGCTCGCTGTGATCGAGGTCAGGCTCCTCGTGAAGTACGTCAAGGCCGGCCCGCCCGAGCTCACCGAGGCCGACCTCAATCCGCCCACCAGGATCGGCGGGGACGACAAGAACCCCGACCGGCCGATGGCCTTCTCGTACTGAGGCTGAGGAGACCACACCATGGAACTTCACGACGTCTGGTTTGTACTGATCGCCGTCCTGTGGACCGGCTACTTCTTCCTGGAGGGCTTCGACTTCGGCATCGGTGTCCTGACCAAGCTCCTCGCCCGGGACCGCACGGAGAAGCGGGTCCTGATCAACACCATCGGACCCGTCTGGGACGGCAACGAGGTCTGGCTGCTCACGGCCGGCGGTGCCACCTTCGCCGCCTTCCCGGAGTGGTACGCGACCCTCTTCTCCGGCTTCTACCTGCCGCTGCTGATCATCCTGGGCTGCCTCATCGTCCGCGGCGTCGCCTTCGAGTACCGCCACAAGCGGTCCGAGGAGCGGTGGCAGGCCAACTGGGAACACGCGATCTTCTGGACCTCGCTGATCCCGGCCTTCCTGTGGGGCGTGGCCTTCGCCAACATCGCGCGCGGTGTGAAGATCGACCAGGACATGGAGTACGTCGGGAACGTCCTCGACCTGCTCAACGTCTACTCGGTCCTCGGCGGCCTGGTCACCCTCACCCTGTTCACCTTCCACGGTGCCGTCTTCGCCGCGCTGAAGACCGTCGGGGACATCCGGGACCGCGCGCGTGCGCTCGCCACCCGGCTGGGTGTGGTGACGGCCGTCCTGGCCCTGGCCTTCCTGATCTGGACCCAGGCATCGCGCGGTGACGTGTGGAGTCTGGTGGCGATGGCCGTCGCCGTACTGGCGCTGGTCGGGGCACTCGCGTTCAACCTGGCGGGCCGGGAGGGCTGGGCGTTCGCCCTGTCCGGGATCACCATCGCGGCAGCCGTCGCGATGCTCTTCCTGACGCTGTTCCCGAACGTCATGCCGTCCTCGCTGGACGCGGCCTGGAGCCTCACGGTCACCAACGCCTCGTCCACCCCGTACACCCTGAAGATCATGACCTGGTGCGCCGCCGTGGCCACTCCCCTGGTCCTGCTCTACCAGGGCTGGACGTACTGGGTCTTCCGCAAGCGGATCGGTACGCAGCACATCGTCGACGCGCACTGAGCGCGCTCGTCACTCCTGCCCGAACCCTGCCGAGGGGATGTTTCACGTGAAACCGATCGACCCGCGCCTGCTGCGGTACGCCCGTTCCACCCGTCTCTTCCTGGGGGCAGTGGTGGCCCTCGGGCTCGCCGGAGCGGGGCTGGTCGTCGGTCAGGCGATGCTCATCGCCGAGACCGTGGTCGGAGCCTTCGAGCGGGGCCTCGACGGCGCCGCGCTCCGGACGCCACTGCTGCTGCTCGCCGCGGTGGCCCTGGGGCGCGGCCTCGTCGCCTGGCTCACAGAGCTGGCCGCGCACCGGGCGAGCGCGGCGGTCAAGTCCGAACTCCGGGGCCGGCTGCTGGACCGGGCCGCAGGCCTGGGACCCGGTTGGCTCAGCGGACAGCGCACGGGGTCCCTGGTGTCCCTGGCCACCCGGGGCGTGGACGCGCTCGACGACTACTTCTCCCGTTACCTGCCCCAGCTGGGACTCGCGGTGGTGGTGCCGGCGGCGGTGCTCGCCCGGATCGTCACCGAGGACTGGGTGTCGGCGGCCATCGTCGTGGTCACCCTGCCGCTGATCCCGCTGTTCATGATCCTGATCGGCATGGCCACCCAGAGTCGGATGGACCGCCAGTGGCGGCTGCTCTCCCGGCTGTCAGGGCACTTCCTCGACGTGGTGGTGGGCCTTCCCACGCTGAAGGTGTTCGGGCGGGCCAAGGCGCAGGCCGAGTCCATCCGGAAGATCACCGACGACTACCGCCAGGCCACCATGCGCACCCTGCGCATCGCCTTCCTCTCCTCCTTCGCCCTGGAGCTGCTGGCGACGCTGTCGGTGGCGCTCGTCGCGGTCACCATCGGCATGCGGCTCGTCCACGGGGAACTGGACCTGTACACCGGCCTGGTCATCCTGATCCTCGCGCCGGAGGCCTATCTGCCGCTGCGCCAGGTCGGGGCGCAGTACCACGCGGCCGCCGAGGGGCTGGCCGCCGCGGAAGAGATCTTCGAGGTCCTGGAAACCCCGGCCCCCGCACCCGGCGGCGGCGCCGACGTGCCGGCCACGGGACTGCGGATCGCCCTCGACGGGGTCGAGGTGCGGTACGAGGGGCGCGGCGCGAGCTCTCCCGGACCCGTCTCGCTCGTCGTCGGACCGGGTGAGTGCGTGGCCCTCACCGGCCCGAGCGGAGCCGGGAAATCCACCCTGCTCAACGTGCTGCTGGGCTTCGTCACCCCGACGGCGGGACGGGTCCGGGTCGGGGGGACGGACCTGGCGGACCTTTCCCTGGAACAGTGGCGGGAGCGCATCGCGTGGGTCCCGCAGCGGCCGCACCTGTTCGCCGGGACCATCGCCGAGAACGTCCGCCTGACCCGGCCCGGGGCCGAGGACGAAGCCGTGGAGGCGGCCCTGCGCGACGCCGGGGCGTGGGAGTTCGTCTCGGCCCTGCCGCAAGGGGCCCGGACCCTGCTCGGCGAGGGCGGGGCCGGGCTGTCCGCAGGGCAGCGCCAGCGCCTCGCCCTGGCCAGGGCGTTCCTCGCGGACCGGCCGGTGCTGCTGCTGGACGAGCCGACGGCGGCCCTGGACGGGGAGACCGAGGCTGCGGTCGTGGACGCCGTACGCCGCCTCGCGGTCGGGCGGACCGTGCTGCTCGTGGTGCACCGGCCGGCGCTGCTGGCGGTGGCCGACCGGGTCGTGGCGGTGGGCGAGGGCGCCCCGGACAGGCCGGCCGGGGCCTCCACGGCCACCTCGGGGACGGCCTCCGCAGCTGGAGGGGGGACGGTCTCGCGCGGGTCCGCGGTGGTCGCGGGCCCCGGGGAGTGGATCCTCGGGGGCGGACCCGAGCGGACCGGACGCGGCTCGGCCGGCGGGAGCACCGCGGGCGCGGGAGCGGCCGGTGACCCGCTGCGGCGGGTGCGGGCCGTGGCCGCGGCGTGGCAGGGCCGGTTCCGG
The DNA here is from genome assembly GCF_000158895.1 of Streptomyces sp. C. Taxonomy (NCBI): domain Bacteria; kingdom Bacillati; phylum Actinomycetota; class Actinomycetes; order Kitasatosporales; family Streptomycetaceae; genus Streptomyces; species Streptomyces sp. C. The sequence continues at coordinate 4,000,066 of NZ_GG657750.1, forward strand.
CTCGGGCTGCTGCTCGGCGCGCTGGCCGTGGGGAGCAGCGTCGGACTGATGGCCGTCTCGGGGTGGCTGATCTCCCGGGCCTCCGAACAGCCGCCGGTGCTGTACCTGATGGTGGCCGTCACCGCGACGCGGGCCTTTGGGATCGGGCGGGCCGTCTTCCGCTACGCCGAGCGGCTCGTGTCGCACGACGCCGTCCTGCGGATGCTCGCCGACCTGCGGGTCGCGGTGTACCGCCGGCTGGAGCGGATCGCCCCCGCCGGGCTGCGCGAGCAGCGTCGCGGGGACCTCCTCTCCCGGCTGGTGGCCGACGCCGACGCGCTCCAGGACTACTGGCTGCGCTGGCTCCTGCCGGTGGGCACGGCGGTGCTCGTCGGCACCGGGTCGGTGGTGTTCACCGCCTGGATGCTGCCCGGGGCGGGGGTCGCGCTCGCGGTGGGGCTGCTCGCGGCGGGGGTGGGGGTCCCGCTGCTCAGCGGGGCCTGCGCGCGGCGTGCCGAGCGGAGGCTGGCGCCCGCCCGGGGTGAACTCGCCACCCGGGTGGCCGATCTGCTGACGGGTACCGCCGAACTGACGGTGGCCGGGGCGCTGGCCGGCCGGAAGGAACGGGCGCGGGAGAGCGACGGCGTACTGACCCGGATCGCCTCGCGCGGGGCCGCGGCCAACGGGCTCGGCGGCGGGCTGTCTGCCCTGGTGTGCGGACTCACGGTGGTGTGCGCCGCGTTCGCGGGCGCGGAGGCCGTCGCGGACGGCCGGCTGTCCGGGGTGGCCATGGCGGTGGTGGTGCTGACGCCGCTGGCCGCCTTCGAGGCCGTCAGCGGGCTCCCGCTGGCCGTCCAGTACCGCCAGCGGGTGCGCCGTAGCGCCGAGCGGGTGTACGAGGTCATCGACGCCCCGGTGCCCGTCGCCGAGCCGGCCGAACCCCGGGCGCTGCCGGCCTCGCCGTTCCCGCTGCGGCTGACGGGCCTCGCCGCCCGGCACGGCGGACAGGAGCGGGACGCGCTGCACGGGCTGGACCTGACCCTGGAGGCGGGCCGGCGCATCGCGGTCGTCGGGCCGTCGGGATCGGGCAAGACCACCCTGGCACAGGTCCTGCTGCGCTTCCTCGACCCGGGCGAAGGCACGTACACACTGGGCGGGACGGACGTCCGCGCCCTCGACGGCGACGACGTACGCCGGATCGTGGGCCTGTGCGCCCAGGACGCGCACCTCTTCGACAGCTCGGTGCGCGAGAACCTGCGGCTGGCCCGGACCGGGGCGAGCGAGGAGGAACTCCGCGAGGCGCTCGCCGCGGCCCGGCTGCTGGAGTGGGCCGACGGGCTTCCGGACGGACTGGACACCCTGGTCGGCGAGCACGGGGAGCGGATCTCCGGCGGGCAGCGCCAGCGGCTGGCCCTGGCGCGGGCGCTGCTGGCGGACTTCCCCGTCCTCGTCCTGGACGAGCCGGCCGAGCACCTGGACCTGGCGACCGCGGACGCCCTGACGGCGGATCTGCTGGCGGCCACCGAGGGCCGCACCACCGTACTGATCACGCACCGGCTCGCCGGGCTGGCGGCGGTGGACGAGGTGCTCGTACTGGACGGGGGAGCGGTCGTCCAGCGGGGTGCCTATGCGGAGCTGGCGGAGGTCGAGGGGCCGCTGCGGAGCCTGCTGGAGCGTGAGCGGGAGGCCGATCGGGCGCTCGTCGGCACCCGGGGCTGACTTTCCCTCCTAAACGGGACTAACTACGCTCAAGGGCATGTCAGTGCAGGAGTCGCAGGAATCACCGGAGCCGCCGGAATCCCGTGGGGGCGCACCGGATCCGCTGGAGGCCGCCACCCAGGCCACCCGGAGCCTGCATGGGCTGTCCACGGAGCTGACCGCACGCGTCCCGCAACTGCTGGAGGCCATGCGCTCGGTCGGCACCGGCCTCGAACTGCACTCCACGCTCGACCGCATCTGCGAGACCGCCGCCGAGCTCGCCGACGCCCGCTACGCGGCGATCGGGGTCGTGGACACGGACGGCCCGGGGCTCTCGGACTTCGTCACCTTCGGCGTCAGCGCCCAGCTGGCGCGGCGGATCGGGCACCGGCCGGACGGGAAGCGCGGCCTGCTCGGGGCGCTCATCTCCCACCCGGACACCGTCCGGCTCGCCGATCTGACGAAGGACCCCCGGTCGGCGGGGTTCCCCGCGCACCACCCGCCCATGAAGACCTTCCTGGGCGTCCCGATCAGGGTCCAGGGCGAGATCTTCGGGAACCTCTACCTCGCCGAGAAGAACGGCGGCGGAGAGTTCAACGACTACGACGTCCACATGGTCCGGGTGTTGGCCACCGAGGCGGGCATCGCCATCGGCAACGCCCGGCTCTACGAGGCCGCCACCCAGCGCGAGCGCTGGATCGACGGCTCGGTGGCGGTCACCACGGCCCTGCTGTCCGGCGGGGACGCGGACGACGCCCTGTCGGTGGTGGCCGAACAGGCGCGAAGGCTGGCCGACTCCGCCGCCGGGATCGTGATGCTGCCGGCGGAGGAGGGAGGCATGGAGATCGTCGCCGTCTCCGCGGACAACCCCGCCACCTCGCTCGGCGTGGTCATTCCCGCCGAGAGCCCGGTGGTGGACAAGCTGCTGCGGGGCGAGCCGGTCTTCGTCGACGACGCCGCCGCCGACCCCCGCATGATCAGCAGGCTGACCAGTCAGTACGGACCGTGCATGATGCTGCCGCTGCACAGCGGCGGGCGGGTGCTGGGCGCGCTGGTCACCCCGCGGGCCCGCGGCAAGCGGCCCTTCACCGAGGCGGAGCGGACCCTGGCCACGCAGTTCGCCTCCCAGGCCGCCCTCGCGCTGATGATGGCCGAGGCCCAGCGCGACCGGGAGCGGCTCGCGGTGTTCGAGGACCGCGACCGGATCGCCCGGGACCTGCACGACCTGGTCATCCAGCGGCTGTTCGCCACCGGGATGATGCTGGAGGGCGCGCAGCGCAGGTCCATCGTCCCCGAGGTCCGCGACGGCGTGGGCAAGGCCGTGGACGAGCTGGACGTGACCATCCAGGAGATCCGCACCGCGATCTTCGCGCTCCAGCAGGGTCCGGCTGAGGCCCCGTCGGGGCTGCGTACCCGTGTGCTGCGGGAGATCAACATGGCGGCGGTTCCGCTGGGCTTCAAGCCCGCGCACCGCTTCGTCGGGCCGATCGACACGGTCGTCGGCGAGCTGGTCGGCAAGAACCTGATCGCAGCCCTCCGCGAGGCCCTGTCGAACGCCTTCCGGCACGCGGCCGCGTCCCGCATCGAGGTGCTGGTCGACTCCACCGCCAGCCTGCCCGACGGCCGGCCAGGGGTACGGCTGGAAGTCGCCGACGACGGGGTGGGCATGCCGGAGGGCGGCCGGCGCAGCGGCTTGCGGAACCTGCGCCGCAGGGCGGAGTCGCTCGGCGGCTCCAGCTGGTACGGATCCGGCATCGGGGAGGACGGCGGCGGGACCACCCTGGTCTGGGAGGCCCCGCTGTGATCCGTGGCGCCCGTCCGGGCGGGACAACACACCTAGCCGCGCTCGGCCAGGATCCGTTCGATGACCACGGCCACCCCGTCCTCGTTGTTGGCGACCGTACGGCCGGACGCGGCCGCGATCACGTCCGGGTGGGCGTTGCCCATCGCGTACGAGGTGCCGGCCCAGCGGAGCATCTCCACGTCGTTCGGCATGTCTCCGAAGGCGACGACCTCGGCGGGGGAGATCCCGCGTTCGGCGCAGCACAGCTCCAGGGTGCTGGCCTTGGACACGCCGAGCCCGCTGATCTCCAGCAGTGCGGTCGGGCTGGAGCGGGTGATGGAGGCGTAGGCGCCGGCGGCGGACCGGGCCAGGGCGAGGAAGTCGTCCGGGGTCATCTCGGAGTGGTGCGCGAGCAGCTTCAGTACCGGCGCCGCATGGTCGTCGTGTTCCTCGTGGAGCAGCTTCTCGGCGGTGGCGACCGTGGCGCCCGGGTCCTGGAAGAACGGCGGGTAGGCCGGCTCGTAGTTGATGCCGGTGGTCATCTCGACCGCGAAGGAGGTGCCGGGGGCGGCCTTGCGCAGCGTGTTGACGACGGTGAGGGCCGTTGCCCGGGGCAGCGCCCTGACCTGTACGAACTCCCGGCCGGCGTGGAGGTCGACGACGGCGGCGCCGTTCGCACAGATCGCCAGGCCGTGACCGTGCACGTGGTCGCTGACCACGTCCATCCAGCGGGCCGGACGGCCGGTGACGAAGAAGACCTCGATCCCGGCCTCCTCGGCAGCGGCGAGCGCGGCGACCGTGCGGAGCGAGACGGACTTGTCGTCGCGCAGCAGGGTGCCGTCGAGATCGGTGGCGATGAGCCGGGGGGCGGGGGTCGGCCCGTCGGGGCGCTGAGAAGCCGAGGTCACCGCTCCATCTTCGCCCATGGGCCCCTGCCGCCGGACCATGATCGTCCAGACATCTTTCCCCGCTTCGGCTGCGGGACGGCCCTGCGGAAGCGTCCGGACCGTCGCATGTTTCACGTGAAACATGCGCCAGACCGGACGAGCCGGGCCCTGAGGGACGCCGCGTGGTTGGTGTACGAGCCACGGACCGCCGTACGCTCGACGGCATGACCCTGCGCCTGAGCACTGTGATCCTGCCGGTACGTCCCTGGCACGAGGGAGGCCGCGACCAGTGGGAGCGGGCCGAGCGCCTCGGTTTCCACACCGCCTACACCTACGACCACCTGAGCTGGCGGAGCTTCCGCGACCAGACCTGGTACGGCGCGGTGCCCACCCTGACCGCCGCGGCCGCCGTCACCGAGCGGATCCGTCTGGGCACCCTGGTCACCTCGCCGAACTTCCGGCACCCGGTGACCCTGGCCAAGGAGCTGATGTCGCTCGACGACATCTCGGGCGGCCGCATCACCCTGGGCATCGGTGCGGGCGGCAACGGCTTCGACGCGACCGCGCTGGGGCAGGAGGAGTGGAGCCCGCGCGAGCGGGCGGACCGCTTCGCGGAGTTCGTGCCGCTGCTCGACCGTCTGCTCACCGAGCCGGCGGTCACCCACCACGGCACGTTCTACTCCGCCGACGAGGCGCGCAACATCCCCGGCTGCGTCCAGCGCCCCCGCCTGCCGTTCGCCGTCGCGGCGACCGGCCCGCGCGGTGTGAAGCTCGCGGCGAGCCACGGCCAGGCCTGGGTGACCGCGGGCGACCCCAAGCACGCCGAGGGCACGCCCGAGGAATCGCTGGCGGCCCTGCGCGTCCAGCACGGGCGCCTCGAGAAGGCCCTGGCGGAGATCGGCCGGGACTCCGACTCCATCGAGAAGGTGCTGCTGACCGGCTTCACCCCGGAGCGCGGCGCCATCCTGGAGTCCGTGGACGCGTTCGTGGACTTCGCGGGCCGCCACCGCGAGCTGGGCTTCACCGAGCTGGTCATCCACGCGCCGATCCCGGACTCCGACTTCGCCGCCGACGAGGCGGTCTTCGAGCGGATCGCCACCGAGGCGCTCGCCCAGCTGGAGGGCTGAAACTCCCCCGACGGCTCCAGCCGGGTCCCCTTGCGCGACGGGACCCGGCCGGAGCCGGTCAGGCGCTCAGCCGGTCAGGCGGTCAGGTTCGTGATGATCCGCCGCGCCTGGGGGACCACCCACTCCGGAGCCGTGCCCTCGGGCAGTGACTCGACCTCCTCCAGCAGGGCCGACATCCTGGCCGCGCCCGCCTCCGGCCGGCCCCGCTCGTGATCGGTCCACGCCGCGTTGTTCACGCACTGGAAGCGGTCCTGGAGGTGCTCCGGCCCGAGCCCCGCGTACAGAGCGGCCGCGCGCTCCCACAGCTGGATCTCCTCCAGCCGCAGGACCTCGACGGCGGCAGTGCTCAGGACGACCCCGTCGTGGGACTCCCCGGCCTCCTCCGGGGCCCGGGAACTCACCAGCCGGTCCAGCACCTGGGCCAGCTGGTGCCAGGTCTGCGCCAGTTCGGAGAGCAGTTCCGGGTCCTCGGCGTCGCCGGCCTTCAGGGCCGCCTCCAGGACTTCGGCAGCCTCGTCCATCAGGACCCGGGCCGCTGCCACGGTCTCCTCGGTGACCTCCTCGCGCATCCCCAGCCAGGCCAGCGAACGCAGGATCCTGACCTCGGAGACCACCGCGTCACCGGTCAGCCGGCGCAGCTCCAGAGCGCGCCGGTACGCGGCGACGGCCTCATCGGCGAGACCGGCGTCGGAGAGGCAGTCGGCGGCCGCCTGCGCGAAGCCCGCCTGCGGCCGGGGGTCCTCCCAGTCCTCGACCAGGTCGGCGGCGAGCAGGAACTGCTCCGCGGCGCCCCGGGACTCGCGCAGGTCCCGCAGCAGGTTCCCCAGGAAGTCCCGCGCCGACACGGCCTGTCCCTCGCCGTGCTCCAGCAGGTCCGGAAGCGCCGACTGCAGCACCTCCGCAGCGTCGGCGGTCCGGCCGTCGCGGGCGTAGGCCTGGGCCAGCATCAGCCGGGCCTGGGCCCCGCCGTCGGCGGCCAGCGCGGCCTGGTCGAACCAGTGCGCCGCCGCGAGGGCGTGCTCGGCGGCCTCCGCCGCCGCGCCCCGCCCGCGCAGCAGGACGTCCGCGAGGGTGAGGCGTACGAGACCCTGCTCCTCGGGGTCGGTCACCGCGGCGGAGTGCTCCAGGCCGGACCGCGCGGCCGCCTCGGCCTCCTCGGCCCGTCCCAGCGAGAGCAGCACCCCGGCCCGCAGGACGAGGGGGTCCGCCGCCTGCCACGGACGGCCCGCCTCGACCGCACGGTCCGCGGCGGAGGCCAGCAGCTCCAGGGCCCGTTCGGTGTCGCCCTGCGAGAGGGCCAGCCGGCCGAGCAGCTCCTCGGCCTCGGAAGCCAGGTCCGGGAGGGTCTGCCCGTAGGAGGAGACGAAGGAGGAGAGCTCGGCCACCAGCAGCCCGTGGCCGTGCTCATGGTCGCCGTCATGGCCGTGCTCGTGCTCGTGGCCGTGGCCGTGGCCGTGGCCGTGACCGTGGCCGTGACCGTGACCGTGACCGTGCTCGTTCTCGTGTTCGTGGTCCCGCGCGGCCTCCGCCGAGCGCAGGTACGGCTCCAGCCGCAGCGCGGACAGCTCCGCGACGGCGATCCGGCGGGCCCGCAGCGGCTCCGCCGCGTCCAGTGCCTCGGCGGCGCGCAGGCCCGCCGCCAGCAGCGCGCGGACCTCCTCAGGCGCGGCCCCGGCCTGCGCGGCCACACACGCCAGCCACAGTTCGGCCAGTGCGGCGCGCTCGACCTGCCCCAGCGCCCGGTAGCCGTCGCGGACGGCGGTCAGCAGCTCCGCCGCGTCCGGGGCCCCGGCCCGCGCGGCCGTCAGGGCCCGGTGGTCGGCGACCTCGGCGAGCAGCAGCGGGTGCACGTCCGGCTCGGGCAGCGCGGAGACCCGTACGGCGACCTCCGCCCAGAGCCTGTCCGCGTCCGGGTGGCCCGTGTCGCGGGCGTCGCGGGCCTGCTCCACGAGACCGCTGAACTCGGTGGCGCTGACGGGCACGGGCGCGGGGGCCGCTGCCGGGGCCGTCCCCGCCGGCTGCGGCAGCGCGGCGCTGCGCACGCCGAGGGGCAGCGTGTCGGCCAGCGGGGCGCGGGAGAGCCGCTCCGTGAGCCGCTCGGAGACCCGGGTGGTGCCGTTGCGCACGTCGAACCGCCGGGCGATGTCCAGTGCCTCGGCGCGCAGGACGCCGTGCAGCTCCTCGACGGTCTGCGCGGAGCCCTCGTACGGCACCGTCGGGTCGCATCCGTGGCCGAGCTCGATCAGCCGCCGGAGCAGGACCAGGACCCCGGCGTAGAAGTCCAGCTGGGTCTTGACGTCCACGAGCGGCCGCAGGTGCGCCCCGTGCTCGGCGAGGATCTCCACGCCGCGCGCCTCGTTGCCGGTGAGCGCGCAGAACTCGATGTGCTGGCCGATCGCCCGCAGCAGGCTCTCCTTGCCCCGGACCATCCGGTAGCCGCGCAGGTGGTGGGAGCGGGCCTCGTCGGTGCGGCCGAGGCGCAGCAGGGGGAGCAGCGACCGGGCGAGCACCCGGTGCGGTTCCTCCATGCAGGTCTGCTCGCCGGTCAGCACGGGCTCCCAGACCTCGATGGCCTTGGCGTGCTCGCCCTTGGTCGCCCAGAAGACGCCCTGGGAGTTGGTCTCGCAGGCGTGGCAGTCGCTCATGTCGTCGCGGTCGGCCGCGCGCCACTGCGCCATGGCCCGCTCGGCGCGCTCGTCGTCGCCGACGGCGTCGGCGAGGAAGTACTCGGACTGGCGTACCGCCCGCTCGCTGTAGCCGGCGATCCGGTAGCGCTTCTCCATGTCGTCCAGGTAGCCGGTGACGGAGGAGATCGGCACGTCGGGGGAGCTGATGATCTGGCCCGAGACCCACTTGAAGCGCCAGAAGAGGGAGTGGGCGTCACCCGGGCCGAACGCAGACGGGTCGCGGTCGTACTCCTGGAGCAGGCGGGCGAAGGGGACCACCATGCGGCTCCGCTCGGCGCTGTACTCGTAGGAGTCGATCTGGTTGATCAGCGCCGCCCGGTACACCCCGGTGTCACCGCAGACCTCGGCGGCGGCGGTCAGCGCCTCGGCCTGGGCGTTGCGCGCGGCGCCGTGGGGCAGGTTCCGGTTCTCGTGCAGGGCGCGCCGGATCTCGTCGGCCGTCAGGGTGCTCACTTGTCGTCCTCCTCGGAGGCTGCGGTCGGGGTGTCCGGGCTGTTGACGGGGTGGGTCGCCCATTCCAGGAGCCCGAGGAAGGCCCGGTTGAGCAGTGCCGAATCGGCCGGTCGCAGCGGCCGCTGGGACATCAGCAGCGCCTGGCCGTAGAGCGATTCGACGGCGGTGCCGGCGAGCGTCGGGTCGGGCAGGCCCGCGATCCGACGGATCAGCGGGTTGTTGTGGTTGAGGACGAGGCGGGCGCGCGGGCCGGAGCCGCGCAGGGACCCGAGGATGCCGCTCCACAGGGAGTCGGCGGACTCGAGTGCGGCGGTCCGGTCCCGCTCCTGGCGGGCCTGGCGGTCGTCGAGGTACAGCGCGGGGACGGCCACGGGCTGGAAGGCGCGCAGCACCACGTCGCAGCTCTGGGGCTCCAGCCGGGTGCGGGCCGTGGAGAGGAAGGCGGCGAGGGAGAGTTCGACGGCGGTGGGGACCGGGTCGAGGCGGTCGGTGACCGCTCCCGCGTCCAGCTCGGTGACCTTCAGGTCGGGGCGTACGGAGGGCAGCAGGGCCAGCAGGTCGGCGTCGTAGGTGTAGCCGGCGTTGACGACGCCGAGGCCGTGGGCCGCCGCGATCGGGGCGATCTGCCGGAACTCCTCGACGGTGCGCGTGAAGTGGATCTCGGAGTGGGCCGCCGTGAACTCCTCCAGGTTCATCGAGCCGTCGCTGGTCTCGAACGGCAGCCACGGCAGCATCAGGCCGAGCAGTTCGGCGTCGTGCCGGGCGAGGGACTTCACGCCGAGGTGGTGGACGCTCAGGAAGGCGGCCAGACGGTCCGGCTCGCTCGCGGCGAGCTCTGCCAGCCAGGACCGGATGCGGGCGCCGAGGGCTTCGCGTACGGCGGCGAGCGTCTCGTCGTCGTAGAGGTTCTCGCGGGAGGCGGTGGGCCGCAGGGTGTCGGTGTCGAGCACGGCGCGAACGAAGAAGGCCCAGTCCGGCAGCAGGTTGTCGGCCTGGTCGGTGAGCAGCATGCCCTTGAGGTGGACGCGGTGGCCGGCCCGGTGGGCGGGGCTGGTCGGTTCGGGGAGTACGTACGCGACTCCGCGCACCCCGGCCACCGGCAGGTCGAGGTCGATGCTGTCGAGCGGGGTGAAGCCGAAGAGCTGTGCGCAGTGGCCGGCGAGCGCGACGCGGCGGGCGGCGGGGGTGGGGTGGGCGCGGTCCCACACGGCGGGCCGGTCGGTGATGGGCCGGGGAGTGCCGCCGAGGCCGTCGTCGAAGGTGATCGGGTAGGGGAGCAGGGAGCCGTAGTCGCGGGCGAGGCGCTCGACGCGGGTGGGCTCGGTCCACTCCTCGGCGCCCGGGCGGGCTTCGAGGTGGACGGTGGTGCCGGGTTCGGGACGGGCGTCGTGGGGCAGTTCGCGCACGGTGTAGGAGCCGTCGTCCGTGGCCAGCCACTCGACGGGCGCGGCCTGGGGGTCGCGGGCGGACCGGGTGACGACCCGGATCTGCCGGGCGACGACGAAGCAGGCGAGCAGGCCGATGCCGAACTGGCCGAGGAACTGCTGACGGGTGTTCTCCAGGCCCTGGAGTTCGGCGGCGGAGGCACCTTCGCCGCGGCGCTTGGAGCTGCGGCCGATGGTGGCGAGGAGGGAGTGT
>NZ_GG657750.1:4010536-4055941 GCF_000158895.1 Streptomyces sp. C
GCTCGCTTGCTCGCGTGGTCGGTCGGCGATCGCGAGGTACCCCCCTCACTGATCCCGGAACGAGGAACAGCGTAGGTGGACGATCCGACAATCACTCCGTGAATTCCGTCCCGGTCGGCGTTCTCGGCCGGGGCCTTCGGTCGGGGCCTTCGGTCGGTCACCGGAAGCGGAGGAATTCCGGCGGTACGGCGTCCGCCAGCCACACCCCGTTGGCGCTGACCCGGAACACGTGCCCGGCCGCGCGCATCGCCGCCGCGTCCACGGCGAGGACCACCGGCCGGCCCCGGCGGGCGCCGACCCGGGTCGCCGTCTCGCGGTCGGGCGAGAGGTGCACGTGGTGGCGGGCCATGGGGCGCAGGCCCTCGGCGCGGATCGCGTCCAGGGCCGCGGCCACGGTGCCGTGGTAGAGGTACGCGGGCGGTTCGGCCTCCGGCAGGCCCAGGTCCACGGCGACGGTGTGGCCCTGGCTGGCCCGGATGCGGGTGCCGTCGACGGCGAACCGCTGCTTGTCGTTGGCGGCGACCACGTGGTCGAGTTCGGCCCTGCTGAACGGGAATCCGTGGTCCGCGGCGGCCCGTAGGAGATCGTCGATCTCCACCCAGCCCTGGGGGTCGAGCACCAGTCCGATCCGTTCCGGCTGGTGCCGCAGGTGTTTCGAGACGTATTTGGACACCTTCACGGTGCGCCGGTCATCCATGTGCCCAGCTTGACGGCTCGCGGGGGGCCGCGGCAGCGATTTTCCACCCCTCGGACGGGGGCGGCATCCCTCTATCGCTTTTCCAAGATACGGAATACATTTTCCGCATCACGACTTATCCAGAGGGAGAAACTATGACAAATAAGGCTTCACTGCTTCGGCGTGTGGCTGCCGAGCTCATCGGCACCGCAGGCCTGCTCGTGGTGGTGATCGGCTCGGGCATCCAGGCCGCGAACCTCAGCCGCGACACCGGTGTCGCCCTCGTCGCCAACTCGCTCGCCTCCGCGATCGGCCTCGGCCTGATCATCACCCTGTTCGGCCCCCTCTCCGGAGCCCACCTCAACCCGGTCGTCACCCTCACCGCCTGGTGGGCCCGGCGCACCGGCGGCGAGGGACTCGACGCGCGTGAGGCCTTCGCGTACGCCGCCGCCCAGACCACCGGCGCCATCGGCGGCGCCGTACTGGCGGAGACGATGTTCGGCCGCACCCCGGGAACCTTCTCCACCCAGGTCCGCGACGGGGGCCACCTGCTGATCGGCGAGATCGTCGCCACCGCCGGTCTGGTCCTGGTCATCCAGGGCCTCGGCCGCATCGGCCGGCCCAGGCTGATCCCGCCCGCGGTCGCCGCGTACATCGCCGCCGCGATCTGGTTCACCTCGTCGGGGTCCTTCGCCAACCCCGCCGGCACCATCGGGCGGGCCTTCAGCGACTCCTTCACCGGCATCGCACCGCAGTCGCTGCCCGGGTTCGTCGCGGCGCAGCTGCTCGGCGGCGTCCTCGGACTCGCCCTGGCCGTGCTCCTCTACGGCCGCGAGCGCCGTGACGACGGCACGACGGCACCACGCTCCGGACAGCCGGAGACAGAGGCAGCGGTGGCCGATATCCCCCGCACCGGCTCGGCGTTCGAAGCCATCGTCTAGCCGGCAACCCGTGTTGCCCACAGGCGGACGGGAGTTGTCCACAGCCGTTTCAGTGCGTTTCGGCGGCATCTGAGCGATTCGCCCGGGGGACCCCCTGTGGACTACCGATCGAGCATTACCGGCCGCGCCGGCTGGCCAGATCGTTCATCGTCCGGGCCTGGAGCTCCCGCTCCGTCGCGGCCCGGACGAACTCCGCCACGTACTCCGGCCCCACCAGCTCCTGCACCGCCCGTACCGTCCCGGCGGGCAGGGTCACCGGGGCGGGGCCCGCCGGCTGCGCCGCACCGGGCGCGCCCAGATGCCGCTGGAGGTGCCGGGTCGCGAACAGCCGCATCGCCCGGGCCAGCTCGGCGTCCACCGTCTGCTGGGCCAGCGGCCGCAGCCTGCGCACCATCGTCGCCGCCTCGGCCGCGTCCGCGTCGGTCGGCGGCACCTGCCCGAGGTAGCGGGCGAAGACGTGCTCGGTGGTGAACTCCAGGAAGCGCGAGGCGATGTGCTCCACCTGCCCGCGCAGCTCGCGCAGGTGCCCCGTGATCGCCCCCAGCGGCACCCCCGCCGCGTACAGCTCGGCCGCGACGGCCAGCTCCTGCGGCGAGGGCACGAGGAACTCGTCCGGGCGGCCGGGGATCCGCTCCAGCACCCCCAGCTCACAGGCCTCGTCCACGGCGTCGTCGTCGGGCAGGCCGCCGAACCGCGCGTTGAGGTCCTCCCGGCTGATCCGGTCGGCCTCCTCGTCGGTCCAGGGCCCGTGCACCTCGGCCACCAGACCGAGTACGCCGCCCAGCCCCCGCCCCGCGTCCCAGGCCTCCAGCAGTTCCTTGATGGAGGCCAGGGTGTAGCCGCGGTCCAGCAGGTCCGCGATCTGGCGCAGGCGGGCCAGGTGCGTCTCCCGGTAGACGTTGGACCGGCCCCGCCGCTCCGGCTTCGGCAGCAGGCCGCGGTCCTGGTACGCCCGGATCGTGCGCACCGTCGCCCCGCTGTGATGGGCCAGATCCTCGATCCTGTACTCGGCTACCGCCTGATCGGACAATCCCGGCTCCCTACGACATGGCGGCTCGGCCGACCGCGCCCGCCGCGGTCCGGGCGGCAGGAGACGCCGCCAGGTACTCGACCGCCTCGAGCAGCGAGCCCTCCTGCGAGGGATGGTACGACCGCGCGCAGGAGCCGGGTATGGCCGTGCCGCGCATGCCGTCGCACGGCATCACAGCCGGGGCTCCAGCCGCGCGATCCGGCGCAGCGTGTTCGGCGCGAAGCGGGACATCCACAGGGCGGCCTTGGACTCGGGCGTCACCGGGACCACGGCCCGGTTCTTCACCACCGCCAGCAGGATCGCGTCCGCCACCTTCTCCGGGGGGAAGTTGCGCAGCCCGTACAACCGCGAGGAGCGCTCCTGTCGGCGCTTCTCCTCGGCCGCGTCCACCCCGGCGAACCGGGAGGTGGCCGTGATGTTGGTGTTGACGATGCCCGGGCAGATCGCCGAGACGCCGATCGACTTGGACGCCAGCTCCGCGCGCAGGCACTCGCTCAGCATCAGCACCGCGGCCTTGGAGGTGCTGTACGCGGGCAGCGTCCGGGAGGGCAGGTAGGCGGCCGCGGAGGCGGTGTTGACGATGTGGCCGCCCTGCCCGCGCTCGGCCATCTGCCTCCCGAAGATCCGGCAGCCGTGGACGACCCCCCACAGGTTGACGTCCAGGACCTTCTTCCAGTCCTCCGAGGCGGTCTCCAGGAAGGCCCCCGAGAGGCCGATCCCCGCGTTGTTGACCAGCACGTCGACGATCCCGTACTCGGCGGCGACCTTCGCCGCGAGCTTCTCCATCGCCTGCTCGTCACTGACGTCGACGCACTCGCCCCAGGCCTCCGGGGCGCCGACGAGCCGTGCCATCTCGGCCGTACGGGCCGCGCCCTCTGCGTCCCGGTCCACCGCCACGACCCGGGCCCCGGCCTCGGCGAACGCGAACGCGGTGGCCCGCCCGATCCCGCTGGCGGCGCCGGTGACCAGCACCAGCTGTCCCCCGAACCGGTCCGCGTACTTGCCCGGAGCGCGCCGCTCCGGAGCCCGCGCGGCAGGCTCCTCGCGGGCCGTGACGAAGTCGGCGATCCACGCCGCCACCTGGTCCGGCCGGGTCCTGGGGATCCAGTGCTTCGCGGGCAGGGTCCGCCGCACCAGTCCCGGCGCCCAGCGCTCCACGTCGTCGTAGAGCCGCTCGGACAGGAAGACGTCCCCGGTCGGGACGATCAGCTGCACCGGTACGTGCGCGTACGCGTCGGGACGGGGCCGGCTCATCCGGGCCCGCACGTTGTCCCGGTAGAGCCAGGCGCCGTGCGCCGCGTCGGAGGGCAGCGAGGCCGTCGGGTACCCGCCGACCGGGATCCCCTCGCTGCGCTCCATGAGCTTGGGCCAGCGCTTGCCGAGCGGGCCGCGCCAGGCCAGCTCGGGCAGCACCGGAGTGTGCAGCATCCCCACGTACCAGGACCGGAGGCCCTGGCCCAGCAGTTGGGCGGCCCGGCGCGGGGAGGGCCGCCTCATCCGCTGCTTGATCCAGTGCCCGAAGTGGTCGAGGGAAGGCCCCGACATGGAGGTGAAGGAGGCGATCCGCCCCTCGGTGCGGGCCACCGTCGCGAACTCCCAGCCCTGCACGGAGCCCCAGTCGTGGCCGACCAGGTGCACCGGACGGTCCGGGCTGACCGCGTCCGCCACGGCCAGGAAGTCGTCCGTCAGCTTCTCCAGGGTGAAGCCCCCGCGCAGCGGCACCGGAGCCGAGGAGCGCCCGTGGCCGCGTACGTCGTAGAGCACCACGTGGAACCGGTCCGCGAGCCGCTCGGCGACCTCCGACCAGACCTCCTTGCTGTCCGGGTACCCGTGCACCAGCAGCACGGTCGGCCGGCCCGCCTCACCGAGCTCGACGACGCACAGCTCGATCCCGCCGGTGCTCACCCGGCGCTCGCGCGCACCCTCCAGAGCAGTCCCGCTCATCCCGCTCATGCCGCCTTCTCCTCAGCCCAGCGCCGCACGTGCGGCAGGTCGTCGTCCAGCCAGAACGCGCTCTCCCCGGGGTCCCGGGAGTCGGTGACGACCAGGATCTCCTCGAACTTCGCGCCGGTGCCCCGGAAGCCCAGGTGCGGCTCCACCGCCCACAGACCGGGCTGCGGCGGATGGTCGGAGAAGTGGTACGGACTCCACAGCGGAGACCAGCCCTCCCGGTGCCCGTGCAGGGCGTCGGAGGCCAGCCCCTTGAGGGACTGGGTCCCGAAGCCGAACGCGGTCGGGGACCAGCGGCGCTCCTTGACCCGGTCTATCTTGTGCGCGATGACGCCGAAGGGATAGGCCCGGTGCCGGTTCGCGTACCCCTGGCGGGTCATCAGCCGCTCGACGTTCTCGTAGATCTCCCGCAGCGGCCGGCGCTCGCGCACCTGCTCCAGGATCAGCTCCCGGTGCGGCCGGAGGTCCGACATCAGCCGGTCCTGCACCGGATTGAGCCCGAGGCTGCCGGAGTAGCCGATGTCGGCCGCGTAGCCCCGGTACACCGGCGCCATGTCGAGGATGAACGGCATCCCCGGCTCCAGCCGCCGCGAGGTCGGGAAGAACTGGAGGGGGATCTTGAAGTTCGCGAAGGCGGTACGGTCCCCGAACCACGCGAAGGGCAGGTGGAACCAGTCCCGCACCCCGCGCTCGCGCAGCCAGTCGCGCTGCATCCGCGCCGCCTCGCGCTCGGTCACTCCCGGACGCAACTGCGCCGCCACGGTCTCCGCGCACTCGTACGCGAGCCGCTGGACCTCTCTGAAGCCGCGCAGCCCGGCGGAAAGCTGCCCGGAGTCGTGCGCGGTGCGCTGCTTGGTGTCCCCAGTCATGCCGGCCGTCCGTCCCTGTCGCCCAACGCTCCCGAAACCTGCCACTGATGAATGTGACAATGGCCGGAGATCACGTCAAGGCCCCTGCGCGGACCTGTGGACAAACTTCGTCGGCATCAGCCTTCCGTCAGGGCCCGTAGTCCTCAAGGCGGATACACGATCCCGCTCCAGGTCTGACGATCCGCGGCTCCCCCGGCACTAACGTCGAAGCCGTGACTGTCATCGCGACCGAAAGCCTGAGCAAGCGGTACCCCCGAGTGACCGCCCTCGACCGGCTCTCCCTGGACATCGGGCCCGGCGTGACCGGCCTCGTGGGCGCCAACGGAGCCGGCAAGTCCACGCTGATCAAGATCCTGCTGGGACTGTCCCCCGCCACCGAGGGCCGCGCCGCCGTGCTCGGACTGGACGTCGCCACGCATGGCAGCGCCATCCGCGAACGGGTCGGCTACATGCCCGAACACGACGCCCTGCCGCCCGACGTCTCGGCCACCGAGTTCGTCGTCCACATGGCGCGCATGTCCGGCCTCCCGCCTACCGCCGCCCGTGAGCGCACCGCCGACACCCTGCGCCATGTCGGCCTGTACGAGGAGCGCTACCGCCCCATCGGGGGTTACTCCACCGGCATGAAGCAGCGGGTCAAGCTCGCCCAGGCGCTGGTCCACGACCCGCAACTGGTCCTCCTCGACGAGCCGACCAACGGCCTCGACCCGGTCGGCCGCGACGAGATGCTCGGCCTGATCCGCCGCGTCTACACCGACTTCGGCATCTCGGTCCTGGTCACCTCCCACCTCCTCGGAGAGCTGGAGCGGACCTGCGACCACGTGGTCGTCGTCGACGGCGGCAAGCTGCTGCGCTCCAGCTCCACCAGCGACTTCACCCAGACCACGACCACCCTCGCGGTCGAGGTCACCGACTCCGACGCGTACCCGGACGGCACCGCCGCCCTGCGCAAGGCGCTCACCGCGGCGGGCATCATCCTGCACGCGGGCGAGGAGCAGGGCCTGCCCGGCGCCGGCCACATCCTCCTCGTCGAGGCCACCGGCGAGGAGGCGTACGACACCGTCCGCGACACCGTCGCCGAGCTCGGCCTCGGCCTGGTCCGCATGGAGCAGCGCCGCCACCACATCGCCGAGGTCTTCCGCGACAGCGACCGGTCCTCGTCCCCCGCCCACCCGAAGGGAGCCGGCCCCGATGGCGCCTGAGACCTCGACCCAGATCCACAACATCGGCTACCGGTCCTACGACGGCCCCCGGCTCGGCCGCGGCTACGCCCGCACCTCGCTGTTCTCGCAGTCCCTGCGGGGCGCGTACGGGCTCGGCCGCTCCGCCAAGTCCAAGGTGCTGCCGATGATCCTCTTCGCGGTGATGTGCATCCCCGCGCTGATCATCGTCGCGGTGGCCATCGCCGTCCCCGGCTCCAGCGACCTGCCGATCAAGTACACGACGTACGCCCTGACCACGCAGGTGGTCATCGGCCTCTACCTCGCTTCCCAGGCGCCCCAGTCGGTCTCGCGCGACCTGCGCTTCAAGACGGTGCCGCTCTACTTCTCGCGGCCCATCGAGCGGGTCGACTACGTGCTGGCCAAGTACGCCGCCATGGCCTCGGCCCTCTTCATCCTCACCGCCACGCCGCTGCTGATCATGTGGATCGGCTCGCTGCTGGCCAAGTTCGACTTCGGTCACCAGACCAAGGGATTCGGGCAGGGACTGGTGTCGGTACTGCTGCTTTCGCTCCTCTTCGCCGGCCTCGGCCTCGTCATGGCCGCACTCACCCCGCGCCGCGGCTTCGGCGTGGCGGCCGTCATCGCCCTGCTGCTCATCCCCTACGGAGCCGTCTCCACCATCCAGGCCGTCGCCTACTCCACCGGGAACACCGGGGCCATCGAGTGGATGGGCCTGTTCTCGCCGATCTCGCTGGTCGACGGGGTGCAGACCGCCTTCCTCGGCGCCACCTCCGCCTTCCCGGGCGGCGAGGGCCCCTCCGCCGGCACCGGAGTGGTGTACCTGCTCGTCGTACTCGGCCTCATCGCCGGCTCCTACGCCGCCCTGATGGCCCGCTACCGGAAGGCCGGGCTGTGACCATCATCGACATCGACCACACCTCCCGCTGGTTCGGGAACGTCGTCGCCGTCAACGACGTGACCATGCGCATCGGTCCCGGCGTCACCGGACTCCTCGGCCCCAACGGCGCCGGCAAGTCCACCCTCATCAACATGATGGGCGGCTTCCTCGCCCCCTCCACGGGCACCGTCACCCTCGACGGCGCGCCGATCTGGCGCAACGAGCAGGTCTACAAGCAGATCGGCGTCGTGCCCGAGCGCGAGGCGATGTACGACTTCCTCACCGGCCGGGAGTTCGTCGTCGCCAACGCCGAGCTCCACGGGCTCGACGACGCGGCGGCCCAGCGGGCACTCGCCACGGTCGAGATGGAGTACGCCCAGGACCGCAAGATCGCCACGTACTCCAAGGGCATGCGCCAGCGCGTGAAGATGGCCTCCGCCCTGGTCCACGAGCCGTCCGTGCTCCTCCTCGACGAGCCCTTCAACGGCATGGACCCGCGCCAGCGCATGCAGCTCATGGACCTGCTGCGGCGGATGGGCGCCGAGGGCCGCACCGTCCTGTTCTCCTCCCACATCCTGGAGGAGGTCGAACAGCTCGCCTCCCACATCGAGGTGGTCGTGGCCGGCCGGCACGCGGCGTCCGGCGACTTCCGCAAGATCCGCCGCCTGATGACGGACCGCCCGCACCGCTACCTGGTCCGCTCCTCCGACGACCGGGCCCTCGCCGCGGCCCTGATCGCCGACCCTTCCACGGCAGGCATCGAGGTCGACCTACAGGAAGGCGCGCTGCGCATTCAGGCCGTCGACTTCGGCCGCTTCACCGAGCTGCTGCCGCGCGTCGCCCGCGACCACGGCATCCGGCTGCTGACGGTCTCCCCCTCCGACGAGTCCCTCGAGTCGGTCTTCTCCTACCTCGTCGCGGCCTGAAGGAGCTGGCACCCATGTACAACCCCACCGTCGCCCGGCTCACCTACCGAGCCCTGCTCGGCAGGCGCCGCGCGCTGATCCTCTTCGCGCTCCCGGCGCTGCTGATCGTCATCGCCTGCGCCGTCCGCTTCTTCACCGGTGTGGACGACAAGGTGGCGGCCGACCTCCTCGGCGGCTTCGCCCTCGCGACGATGGTCCCGCTGATCGGCGTCATCGCCGGCACCGGAGCCATCGGCCCCGAGATCGACGACGGCTCGATCGTCTACCTGCTCTCCAAGCCGGTGAAGCGTCCCACGATCATCATGACCAAGCTGATCGTCGCGATCGCGGTCACGATGGCCTTCTCCGCGATCCCCACCCTGATCGCGGGCTTCATCCTCAACGGCAACGGCCAGCAGATCGCCATCGCCTACACCGTGGCCGCCCTCGTCGCCTCGATCGCCTACAGCGCCCTGTTCCTGCTGCTGGGCACCGTCAGCCGGCACGCGGTCGTCTTCGGCCTGGTCTACGCCCTCATCTGGGAGTCCCTCTTCGGCAGCCTGGTCTCCGGAGCCAAGACGCTCAGCGTCCAGCAGTGGGCCCTGGCCCTTGCCGAGAAGGTCGCCGGACAGGGGTACGTAGACGCCGGCGTCGGCCTGCCCACCGCGGTGGTCCTGCTCCTCGCGGTCACCGTCGGCGCAACCGTGTACGCGGGCCAGAAACTGCGCCGCCTCACCCTCGCCGGCGAGGAGTAGGACTCGGCGGCAGCGTCCACGACTGTGCCCCGCCCGGCCCATCGGCCAGGCGGGGCACAGCTTTGCGGGGCATCATCGGTGCATGATCCAGCATCCAGAGCCTGAGCCGTCCAGGCCCTTGCGGTCCTGGATACGCTCCTCGCCCGGCACTCACATATGGCTGCTGATCGTCGCCGTCACCAGCCTCGTGGTCGCGATCTCCCCGGACCGGCTCGACCACGTGCTGCTCCACCGCAACAGCAGCAACATCCACCAGCTGGTCAAATACCCCGTCCGGGCACTGCTCAGCAGCGCCTTCTGGATCGAGAACCCCGCCTCGCTCGCCCTGTACGCCGTGCTCTTCGAGCTCTTCCACGCGCCCGTGGAGCGCTGGCTCGGCACCCTGCGCTGGCTCCTGATCGTCGCCACCGCGCATGTCGTCGCCACCCTCCTGAGCCAGAAGGTGCTCCTGATGGCCATCCAGGACAACCGTGCGCCGCACAGCATGACCCACGTCGTCGACATCGGCGTCAGCTACGGGCTGGCAGCCTCCATCGGAGTGCTGACCTACCGCCTCCCGAACCCCTGGAGATGGTTCTACCTCCTCGGCGTGGTCGCCTTCTTCGGACTGCCGCTGCTCACCGGGGGCACCTTCACCGACCTCGGCCACGCCACCTCGCTCGCCGTGGGGCTCCTCGCCTGGCCGCTCACCCTGCATCCGCACGGACACGGGCCGACGGCTAGATGTTTCACGTGAAACACGCGTCTGACCCCTGTGCCACGCGGGGTCAGCACGGGCAGCAGCTGCCCGGGGCCCTCCGCGGCTGACCGGCGGAAATTCGCTGGTACCGCCCGTGCGGCCGGGGCACAGTGAGTGGTGCGGGGAGCAACAAAAGGTCCGGGACGGCCACTTCGAGCGCGCCTCGCGGCGCGGGCCGTCCCGGACCTCTCGTACGTCCGGTCCCGGGACGCCGCTGCGTCCCGGTGCGCTACATGGCGCCGAGCAGGCGCTCCAGGACCACCGCGATGCCGTCCTCCTGGTTGGAGGTCGTCACCTCGTCGGCCACCGCCTTCAGCTCCGTGTGGGCGTTGGCCATGGCGACGCCGTGCGCGGCCCAGCCGAACATGGGGATGTCGTTGGGCATGTCGCCGAAGGCGATCGTCTCGGCGGCCTTGACCTTCAGCCGGCGCGCGGCGAGTGAAAGGCCGGTGGCCTTGCTCAGGCCCAGCGGGAGGATCTCCACTATGCCCGGGCCCGCCATGACGATGTCGACGAGGTTGCCGACGAGCTGCCGGGCGACCTTGACGAGTTCGTCCTCGCCCATCCCCGGGTGCTGGATGTAGAGCTTGTTCAGGGGGGCGGTCCAGACCTGGGCGGTGTCCTCCAGGTAGAGCGCCGGCAGGCCCTCCTGCACCTGGTAGCCGGGACCGAAGAGGACCTCGCCGTTCACCCCGTCACGGCTGGCTGCGAGCGCCAGCGGACCCACCTCGGCCTCGATCTTCGACAGGGCCAGCCCGGCGAGCTGCCGGTCCAGCGTCACCGAGGTCAGCAGCCGGTGCGCTCCCGCGTCGTAGACCTGGGCGCCCTGCCCGCACACCGCGATCCCCCGGTAGCCGAGGTCGTCCAGGACGTGCCGGGTCCAGGGCACGGCACGGCCGGTGACGACGATGTGCGCCGCGCCCGCCGCGGTGGCCGCGGCGAGGGCTTCACGGGTGCGCTCCGAGACGGTGTCGTCGTCACGCAGCAGCGTGCCGTCGAGGTCCGTCGCGACGAGCTTGTACGGGAAGGGAGCGGGGCTCACTTGGCGATCGGCTCCAGGACCTCGCGGCCGCCCAGGTAGGGGCGGAGCACCGGGGGGACCCGCACGGAGCCGTCGGCCTGCTGGTGGTTCTCCAGGATCGCGACGATGGTGCGCGGGACGGCGCACAGGGTGCCGTTCAGCGTGGAGAGCGGAGCGGTCTTCTTGCCGTCGCGGTAGCGGATCGCCAGGCGGCGGGCCTGGAAGCCGTCACAGTTCGAGGCGGAGGTCAGCTCGCGGTACTTGCCCTGGGTCGGGATCCAGGCCTCGCAGTCGAACTTGCGGGAGGCGGAGGCGCCCAGGTCGCCGGTCGCGACGTCGATGACCTGGAACGGCAGCTCCAAGCTGGTCAGCCACTGCTTCTCCCACTCCAGGAGCCGCTTGTGCTCGGCCTCGGCGTCCTCCGGCGCGACGTAGGAGAACATCTCGACCTTGTCGAACTGGTGGACGCGGAAGATGCCGCGGGTGTCCTTGCCGTACGTACCGGCCTCGCGGCGGAAGCACGGGGAGAAGCCGGCGTACCGCAGGGGCAGCTTCTCGGCGTCGATGATCTCGTCCATGTGGTACGCGGCGAGCGGGACCTCGGAGGTGCCGACCAGGTAGTAGTCGTCCTTCTCCAAGTGGTAGACGTTCTCCGCCGCCTGGCCGAGGAAGCCGGTGCCCTCCATGGCGCGCGGGCGGACCAGCGCGGGGGTCAGCATCGGGATGAAGCCGGCCTCGGTGGCCTGCGCGATAGCCGCGTTGACCAGGGCGAGTTCCAGCAGGGCGCCGACACCGGTGAGGTAGTAGAACCGCGAGCCGGACACCTTCGCGCCGCGCTCGACGTCGATGGCGCCCAGCGACTCGCCGAGCTCCAGGTGGTCCCGGGGCGCGAAGCCCTCGGCGCCGAAGTCGCGGATCGTGCCGTGCGTCTCCAGGACGGTGAAGTCCTCCTCGCCGCCGACGGGCACGTCCTCGTGGACGATGTTGCCGAGCTTGAGCAGGAGCTGCTTGGCAGCCTCGTCCGCCTCGTTCTGCTCGGCCTCGGCGGCCTTGACGTCCTGCTTGAGCTGCTCGGCCTTGGTCAGCAGCTCGGCCCGCTCCTCCGGAGAGGCCTTGGGGATGAGCTTGCCGAGCGACTTCTGCTCGTTGCGCAGTTCGTCGAAGCGCATGCCGGAAGACCTGCGGCGCTCGTCGGCGGAGAGCAGTGCGTCGACGAGCTCGACGTCCTCTCCACGGGCGCGCTGCGAGGCGCGGACACGGTCAGGGTCTTCACGGAGCAGCCGGAGGTCAATCACCCCTCCAGGCTACCGGGCTGGGCTTCCCGGGCTCACACCGATATCACGCTGCGTGTCGCTATGTCCCAATTCGTGCGAATGGAATTGGCTGGGTCCGGGCTTGTCCCGTGCCCGCTGGACGGCTGGATCCAGCCCCTGGGGGCCTCGACGATAAAATCGGCCCCTTTCTCCGAAAAGGGGCACAACGGCGATCGGCGTCCGGGGTCTGAGCAGGGCAGGAGGGCGGGAGGGGGCGGCCCTTGTCCACAGGAATTCCCGCCGGACCACTCTTATCCACAGGCTGTGCGCCGGATCTGTGGACATCGAATTAGATCAATAGGTGGCCGCGACCGGTCCTGGCCGATCAGGGTTCAAACCGCCCCCACACACTCATTCGGGTGGGAATGGCTCGCTCCAAAGAGTTGATCGGCGATACGGAGGTGACGCGGTTCACCTACCGCTCCCCAGCGCGAAACCTGGGCCACCCGACCGATATGTCGACCTCGCCGTGCCGCTCTGTCGACTTGTCCCCAGGTCACCACCCAGGCCTGTGGATAACTCTTTTGGTTTTGTGGACGGAGGACTACGCCCGGCCGTCGAGGCAGCGCGCCAGCCAGTCGGAGGCCTCCGTGAAGTCGCCGTCGGAGGTTCCCGGCCGTGCGGCCCGCACCTCGCTCAGCGCGACACCGGCACGCGGATAGGAGCCGAGGAAGCGCACCTGGGGACAGGTCCGCTTCAGCCCCATCAGCGCCTCGCTGACCCGGCGGTCGGAGATGTGCCCCTCCGCGTCGACGGCGAAGCAGTAGTTGCCGATGCCCTCGCCGGTCGGGCGGGACTGGATCAGCATCAGGTTCACCCCTCGGACGGCGAACTCCTGGAGCAGTTCCAGCAGCGCACCGGGGTGGTCGTCGCCGAGCCACAGCACGACGGAGGTCTTGTCGGCGCCGGTCGGCGCGGCCGGCCGGGCGGGCCGTCCGACGAGCACGAAACGGGTCTCGGCGTTCTGGGCGTCGTGGATCTCGGTGACCAGCGCCTCCAGCCCGTACGTGGCGGCGGCGAACTCGCCCGCGAAGGCCGCGTCGAAGCGGCCCTCCTGCACCAGCCGGGCACCGTCGGCGTTGGAGGCCGCCGACTCCCACACCGCGTCGGGCAGGTGCGTCCGCAGCCAGTTGCGCACCTGCGGCTGGGCGACGGGATGACCGGTGACCGTCTTGATGTCCGACAGCTTGGTGCCCGGCCGTGCCAGCAGCGCGAACGCGATGGGCAGCAGCACTTCGCGGTAGATCATCAGCGGCTCGCCGGAGGCCAGCTCGTCGAGCGTGGCGGTGACCCCGCCCTCCACCGAGTTCTCGATCGGCACCAGCGCCGCCGCGGCCTCGCCGTTGCGCACGGCGTCCAGGGCGGCCGGGACCGACACCATCGGGACGAGCTCCCGGGTGGCTGCTTCCGGCAGAGTGCGCAGGGCGGCTTCGGTGAAAGTGCCCTCGGGACCGAGATACGTGAAGCGGGTGGCCGACATGCGGTCAGCCTAATGCCGGGCCACCCGCCGGTGCGGTGCTGTTCACCCTTCGAGCAGGCGCTGCCCGACGTACTCCCCGTCGCCCGGACCGGGCGGGACCGCGTACAGCCCGCTGGACTCGTGGCGGATGAATTCCGACAGGGCGTCGCCCCGGTCGAGCTTGCGCTGGACCGGGACGAACCCGCGCAGCGGATCCGCCTGCCAGCAGATGAACAGCAGGCCGGCGTCGGGGGTGCCGTCGGGACCGATGCCGTCGTGGTACGAGAAGGGCCGCCGGAGCATGGCGGCGCCGCCGTTCTGCGCCGGCGCGGAGATGCGCGCGTGGGCGTTGGACGGGATGACCGGCTTGCCGTCGGGGCCGAGCTTGTCCAGGGCCATCGCGGTCTTCTCGTCGCCGCCGGTCAGCGGCGCGCCGGTGGCCTTGGTCCGGCCGATGACCTGCTCCTGCTGGGCGAGGGACTGCTTGTCCCAGTCGTCGAGCAGCATCCGGATCCGGCGGACGACGGCGTACGAACCCCCGGCCATCCAGGAGTGCTCGGCAGGACCGGGGCCGGCGCCCGGCACGAAGATCCGCTTGTCGAAGTCGGGGTCCTTGGGCCGGGGGTTCGCGGTGCCGTCGACCTGGCCCATCAGGTTCCGGGCCGTCATGGGCGAGGCCGTCGCACCGGGGGACCGGTTGAAGCCGTTCATCTGCCAGCGCACCCGGGCGGCCTCGCCGGCGTCCTTCTGCACGGCGCGCAGGGCGTGGAAGGCGACGAGCGCGTCGTCGGCACCGATCTGGACCCACAGGTCGCCGTTGCTGCGCTGGGGGTCGAGCCGGTCCGAGGAGAAGTCGGGCAGCGGGTCCAGGGCCACCGGGCGCCGGGCGGTGAGGCCGGTGCGGTCGAAGAAGGAGTGGCCGAAGCCGAAGGTCAGGGTGAGGGAGGAGGGGCCCGCGTCCAGGGCGATCCCGCTGTCCGCGGTCGGCGCCGTCTCGCCCGCCATGAGCCGCCTCGCGGTGTCGGACCAGCGGCGCAGCAGCGCTGCGGCCTCCTTGCGCCCGGCGCCGGGCGCGAGGTCGAAGGCGAGGACGTGGCCCTTGGCCTGGAGCGGGTCGGTGATCCCGGCCTGGTGCTCGCCGTGGAAGGCGACCCGGGTGGCGCCGAGGGAGGCGAGCGACCCGGCGGCCCCTGGGGAGCCGGCCGGCGAGTCCGAGAGCGCTGACTGCACGAGCGCGCCGCCCGTGGCGCCGAGCGCGAGCCCCGTGGCGCCCGCGGCGCCGACGGTGCCCAGCAGCCGGCGCCGGGAGATCTCGATGTCGGGGGTGCTAACGGTGCTGTCGGTCACGCTGTTCAGCCGATCTTCACGTTCTTCTGGACGGTCGTCTGGTCGATGTCGGAGGTGCGTACGGTCACGTCGATGCGCCATTCGCCCGCGAGAGGCAGCTGGACTCCGGAGGCGGTCCAGTGTCCGGCCGCGGCCCGGTCGGGTGCGAGCGGCAGCGGGCCGATCTCCTTGGCGGGCAGGGTGAAGGAGATCTTGACCTCGGGGAGGTCGAGGGGCTTGCCGTCGGGGCCGTCCGCCCACAGGTGGAGGGTGTTGGCGCCGACCCGGCCGGGGTCGAGCTCCAGCCGTACGTTGCCCTTGCCGTTCTGGCCGCCGGTGTCGAAGGGCAGGGTGATCTTGACCGGGCGGTTGGGCACGGCGGGAGCGGACGCTCCGCCGCGGCCGGCCTCCTTCTCCACCGCGCGCCCGGGCTCGGTGCTGGTCAGGACGGTGGTGACGGCCAGGAGCACGACGGCTACGCCGGCCTCGGCGAGCACCGAGCGGCGCAGGCCGGCACGGCCAGGATCGGAATCGCGGACGCGGGTCTCTCGGGCCTTCTCACGGGCCGCGCGCTGCCGGGCGAGCTGGGCGGCCCGCTTGGGGTCGGTGCCGGCCGCCTCGGCTTCGGCTTCGGGGCTCGCCTCGATGTTCGCGCCGGCCCGGGCGGAATCGCCCGCGGTGCTCCCGGCCGATGTTTCACGTGAAACATCGGCGCCCGCGAGCACCTTCTCCGGCTCTTCGGCCCGGACCTCCCCGAGTCGGGCGGTCCACTTGCGTGAGAGGTAGGCGATGCCGACGAGGACGGCGACGAGCGCGATCTTGATGAGCAGCAGTCGGCCGTAGCTGGTGCCGGTGAGGGCGGACCAGCTGCCGACCTGGCGCCAGGACTGGTAGACACCGGTGACGGCGAGGACGAGGACGCTGATGAAGGCGACCCGGGAGAAGCGCCGGACGGCTTCCCGCTCGATGTCCGGCACCTTGCGCAGGGCGACCAGCAGCGCGGTGAGCCCGCCGAGCCAGGCGGCCACGGCCAGCAGGTGGAGGATGTCGGCCGGCATCGCGATCGCGGGCTGGATGCCGGTGGAGGCGTGCTCGGCAAGGGCCCAGGTGGCGGCGATGCCGCCGGCCACGACCGTGCCGCCGACGCCGAGCCCGAAGGCGAGGTCGCTCGTCTCCTTCTTCTCGTCGGCGCGGTCTTCGGCGCCCTCGGCCCCCGTCGCGTCCGCGGCGGCTGCCTTCTGACGGCGGGCATAGGCACCGAAGAGCACGGCGATGAACAGCGCGGCCGCACCGAGCAGCAGCAGCCGGGAGAGGAAGGCGGCACCGCTCTTGGTGTCCAGGACGGCCTTGAGGCCGTCGAGGTCGAAGGCGTCGGCGAACTTCCCCGAGCCGGTGTACGGGGTGCGCAGAACCAGCATCGCCAGGGTGGCGGCGGTGAGGGTGACCCAGCCGCCTACCACCAGCTTCTGCAGCGGGCGCTCAGCGGCGCCCCGGCGCCAGCACAGCAGGATGAAGGCGGCCCCGCCGACGAGGACGGTGAACCCGGCGTAGGCGGCGTAGCGGGCGATGGCGTACGCGATGCCGACGGGGCCGCCGCCCACCTTCCGGTCGGGCAGGGTGACGCTGGTAGCCGAGGGAGCGCCGACGGAGAAGGTGAAGGCGCCGGAGATCGGGTGGCTGTCGGCGGAGACGGCCTGCCAGGCGACGGTGTACGTGCCGTTGGGCAGGCCCGGGTGCAGGGCGGTGCCGTAGCGGACGGTCGATCCGCTGCACATGTCCCTCAGCTCGCCGGTGTCGACGCGCTTGCCCTGCGGGTCCATGACGCGGATGGAGTCGTCGCCCATGGCGACCTGCTCCGAGAAGGAGAGGGTGACCTGGGCGGGCGCCGTGGCGACCACCGCCCCGTCCTGGGGGTCGCTCGCCGTGAGTGCCGCGTGTGCCGTGGCCGGGGCGGCCGCGGTGAACAGGGTGGCCAGCAGGGCTGCGATGACCAGCGCGAGGCGTGGCAGGAGTGCCGTGGCGCGGACGCGGGCCGAAGGAGGAGCGGGGGCGATGGCCGTCATGGCGTGTCAGTTCCTCGGTCCGTCAGTGGGCGGTGGAGTTCTGTGCGTTGAACGTCCGTTCCTTGACGTCCAGCTCGACCTTGACGGGGTCGGCCTTCTCGAAACGCAGCTCGATGGTGATCTTGTCACCGACCTTCGGCTGGTTCTTGAGCCCCATGAACATGATGTGGTTGCCGCCGCGCTGCAGCCGGAGCTCGCCACCTGCGGGCACGTCTATCGACTGGACCTGCTGCATCTTCTGGTCCTTGGTCTCGTGGATCTGGAGATCGTCCGAGAGCGGGCTGGTGACGGAGACCAATTTGTCGGCGGTCTTCGAGTCGTTCTTGATGACCATGAAAGCGCCGGCCATCTTGTCGTTGACCGGTTCGGGCATGTACCCGCCGCTGACCGTCAGCACGGGCTTGCCGGCCTCCGGGGCACCGGAGGCCTTCGTGTCGGCGGCGGCCTTCGTGTCGGCCGACGAGCCGGACGCGGAGTCCGAGTCCGACGAGGAGCAGCCGGATATGGCGAGCGCTGCCGTCAGGGAGAGGGTGGCGGCGATGGTGCGGATGGTGCGGGCGTTCACGGGTTTTCTCCCTTGATGATCTTCGGCAGGTCCTTGGTGTAGTCGTCGACGGTCGTGCCCTCGCCGTAGAGGACGTAGCCCTCGTCGGTCTTGGGCGAGAACGCGATGACCTGGGCCCCGTGCATGGAGACGACGGTGCCGTCGGCCTCCTTCTTGGGGGCCTCGATACCGATGCCGAGAGATCGGGCTGCGGCCTGGATGGTGGCGAAGTCCCCGGTCAGTCCGGTGAAGGACGGGTCCTGGGCCCTGAGCCACGCGCCGAGGGAGTCGGGGGTGTCCCGCTCCGGGTCAGTGGTGACGAAGACGACCTGGAGCTTGTCCTGGTCGGCCTTGGGGAGTGCCTTCTTGGCGACGGCGATGTTGCTCATCGTCAGGGGGCACACGTCGGGGCAGTTGGTGTAGCCGAAGTAGATGAGCGTCGGCCGTCCCTTGGTCTGCTCGCGCAGGTTCCACGGCTTGCCGGTGGTGTCCGTGAGGACGAGCTCCGGCTTGTCGAAGGGGCGGTCGAGTACGGTCGCGGATCCGGCCTTCTTCTGACCGGTGATCTGCGTGACCGAACCGGTGTTCTTGGCCGTCTCACTGCCACAGGCAGTGAGGGCGAGCGCGGTCGCCACCGCGAGGGCGGCGACCGTCACACGTGTGGTGCGCATGAGGAAATGTCCCTGGGAATCGGGGATGGTGCGGATGTCGTGCGTACGACGGTGGAGCGGCGGGCCGGGGGCCCGCCGCCTCAGTTGGCGGCGCGGCGGCGCGAGGTGATGCCGAAGGCGACGCCGGCGAGACCGACGACGATGCCCACGATGCCGAGCGTGCGGGCGGTCGTGTCGGAGGCGCTCTTGGCGGCCTCGTCGTGCCCGCCCTTCTCCTCGCCCTTGTCGTTCTTGTCGCCGCTCTTGGCCCCGTCGGCGGCCGGCTTGGCGGCGGCGCCGTGGTCGTCCGCGCCCTTGGCGGCGGCCAGCTTCAGCACGGGCGCCGGGGTCTGCGGCTCCGGGGCGCCTTCCTTGGGCTCCTCGATCCAGCGGACGACCTCGTTGTTGTCGTACGTCTGGATCGCCTTGAAGACCATCTTGTCGGCGTTCTCGGGCAGCTTGCCCACGGAGACCGGGAACTGCTGGAACTTGCCCGGCTCGATCTTGCCGCCGGTCCAGGTCACCTTGGTGACGACCTCGTTGATCTGCTTGCCGTGCACGGTCAGCGGCTTGTCGAGCTTGGTCTTCTCGACGGTGGACGTCCAGCCGGGGAGCTCCTGCGGCATGACGGACGTGAGCGGCTGGTCGGCCGGGAAGTTGACCTCGATCTGGGTGGTCGAGGCGTTGTCCCGCTCGTTGGGGACCTTGAAGTTGATCGTCGCGTAGCCGCCCTTGGCGGCCTCACCGGCCGGCTGCACGCTGACGTGCGCGAAGGCGGTACCGGACAGGGCGAGGACGGTGCCGGCGGCGAGGGCGGCGGCGAAGGAGACGCGAGAGGTCTTCACGGCAGGAACACTCCATGGAAGCAGTGGTGACGTCGGCCCCGCACGCGGGCGCGCGCGGAGGTCGCGGCACCGGTGCTCCCGCCGGGTGTTCCGGGGAGGAGGGTGCCGCGTCAGGCTGCGAGGACGAGCCGTGCCGTCGGCGGCCCGCGCCGGACCACGGTGTGCTGCAGGGCGTCCCTGCCCGTCGAGACGGCGGGCGCGGCGGCGCTCCGGCGGGCCCGGGGGCCGCGCGCGGGCGTGCCGGGAAGCCCGGCGGCGAGGGCGCGTACGAAGGCGAGCGCGGCGCGCAGCGGACGTACGGGGTCGGCTTCGCCGGAGAGCCGGGAGAGTTCGACGAGCCGGAACAGCGCGGCGTCGCCCCGGGCCAGCAGCCAGCCGGCCGCGAGCGCGGCCAGCAGGTGGCCGATCAGCATGGCCGGGCTGAACAGCCCGGTCGCCGGCGCCGCGGCGCCCCCCGCCAGGTGGGCGTGGGCCATGTGGCCCTGAGCGGCGGCCTGGGCGGCCACGGCGGCCGGGTCCAGTCCGGCGGCCTCCAGGATCTGCCGGGCGTCGGCCGCGCTCAGCGGCACGGAGTTGCCCCCGCAGACCAGCTGGGCGGCGAGCGCCGCCAGCGAGGTGTCGGTGCTGCCGACCGGTGCCTGGGCGGCCGCGGCGCCGTGCTGGCCGAGGCCGAACAGCGCGTGCAGCCCGAGCTGGCCGACGGCCAGGCCGGCGGCGATGCCGGGCAGCGGGCGCCGGCGTCCCGCGAGGGGGGCTGCGACCGCGAAGACGGCGATGAAGGCCAGGGCCAGGGCCCACCACGGCACGGTCGCGCAGGAGGCCACCGCGTGGCCGGCCGCGGACAGCACGACGCAGACCGCGGTGAACACCGCGGCCCGGGTCATCCGGAGACCTGCTCCGGCGCGTGTCGTGTGGGATCCAGTCATGGCCGGGCCATCATCGCACTGGGCCCGGGCCCTGCCTACGGCAGGTGCTGGAGGGACCCTTGGGTTCCGGTCGCCGGTCGGCGTCCCGTCCGTACCGGGTCAGCCCGCCGTCAGTTCCGCACCCGGTGCCGACCGGGCCCTGACGGCGGCCCGACGGCGCCGCGCCGTGGCCCCCGGCCAGGGGCGGAGCACCGGGTCCGGCCGGGGTGGCCGGTGGCGCCGCGCCCCGCATACACCGCGGCCCCAGAAACGCGCATCGGCCGAATGAGGGCTGCGTCGGCCGCCGGGGGCTTACGGCCCGGTGCGGGCGGCAATAGGTACCCGTATGAGCATCTGGTGGTCTCTCCACTTGAGGCGCGAAGCCGCGAGCGTGCCGCTCGCCCGGCGGCTGCTGCTGGGAACGATGGAGACCGCGGGGGTGGACCCGGAGATCTGCCACGACCTGTCGGTCGCGCTGAGCGAGGCCTGCGCGAACGCGGTCGAGCACGGCGGCCGCGTCGGCCGTCCCGGCGAAGGCCCCGGCGGTAGCCCCGCCGGCGCCGCCGCGGACGGGACCGAGGCGTACCGTGTCACGGCCTATCTGGACGGGGACCGCTGCCGCATCGAGGTGGCCGACTCGGGTCCGGGATTCCCGCCCTCGACGGTCGCCCGGCCCAGACCCGTCGGCTCCTGCCTCGCCGAGAACGGCCGGGGGCTGCACCTGATCGAGCAGCTCTCCGACCACGTCCGCTTCCGCAACCGGCCGGGCCGGGGTGCGGTGGTGAGCTTCGACAAGATGCTGAAGTGGCGCGACGGCGCGCTCCTGAAGGCTTCGTAGGGCAACGGGCCTGAAGGACTCGTAGGACGAGGGGCCTCCCCGTACGGCCGCGGGATACGGCGGTGGGCGGGAACCGCATCCGGTTCCCGCCCACCCGTACGTCCGTGCGCCGGCGTCAGCCCTTCAGCCGCGCCATCCACGCCTCGACCTCGACCGAGGTGCGGGGCAGCCCGGCCGACAGGTTCCGGTTGCCGTCCTCGGTGACGAGGATGTCGTCCTCGATCCGGACGCCGATGCCGCGGTACTCCTCCGGCACGGTCAGGTCGTCGGCCTGGAAGTACAGACCGGGCTCGACGGTCAGGCACATGCCCGGCTCCAGCGTGCCGTCGACGTACGCCTCCGTGCGGGCGGCGGCGCAGTCGTGGACGTCCATGCCCAGCATGTGGCCGGTGCCGTGCAGGGTCCACCGGCGCTGCAGCCCGAGCTCCAGGACGCGCTCGACCGGGCCCTCCAGCAGGCCCCACTCGACGAGCTTCTCCGCCAGGACGTGCTGGGCGGCGTCGTGGAAGTCGCGGAACTTGGCGCCCGGCTTGACGGCGGCGATGCCGGCTTCCTGCGCCTCGTACACGGCGTCGTAGACCTTGCGCTGGATGTCCGTGTACGTGCCGTTGACCGGCAGCGTGCGCGTCACGTCCGCGGTGTAGAGGGAGTGGGTCTCCACGCCGGCGTCGAGCAGCAGCAGGTCGCCCGAGCGGACCGCACCGTCGTTGCGGACCCAGTGGAGGGTGCAGGCGTGGGCACCGGCGGCGGCGATGGTGCCGTAGCCGACGTCGTTGCCCTCGACGCGGGCGCGCAGGAAGAAGGTCCCCTCGATGTAGCGCTCGGAGGTGGCCTCGGCCTTGTCGAGGACCTTCACGACGTCCTCGAAGCCGCGGACGGTGGAGTCGACGGCGTTCTGCAGTTCGCCGATCTCGAAGGCGTCCTTCACCGCGCGGGCCTCGGAGAGGTAGACGCGCAGCTCCTCGTCGCGCTCCTTGGTCACCTTGTCGGTGAGGGCGGACTCGATGACGGAGTCGTGGGCGCGGACGACGCGGACCGGGCCGGTGGCCTCGGCCAGGGCCTCGGGGAGCTCGCGCACGTCCTTGGCCGGGATGCCCAGGAGCTGCTCGGCCTCGGCGAGGGAGTGCCGGCGGCCGACCCAGAGCTCGCCCTGGCCGGACAGCCAGAACTCGCCGTTCTCGCGGTCGGAGCGGGGCAGCAGGTAGATGGCGGCCTGGTGGCCGGCCTCGCCGGTGGGCTCCAGGACCAGGACGCCGTTCTCGGTCTGGTCGCCGGTGAGGTACGCGTACTCGGTGGAGGCGCGGAAGGGGTACTCGGTGTCGTTCGAGCGGGTCTTCAGCCGGCCCGCCGGGACGACCAGGCGCTCGCCGGGGAAACGCGCGGACAGCGCGGCGCGGCGGTCGGCGGTGTGGCCGGCCTGGGCGATGGGCTCCAGGCCGTGCAGCTCGGTGTCGGCCCAGCCGGTGCGCATGTTCTCCGCGAGTTCGTCGCTGACGCCCGGGTACAGCCCGTTCTTGCGCTGCTTGTGCTTCTTCTGGGGCTGCTCTTCTTCCGGGGTCTCCGGGGTGAGCTCGTCAGCCACGTCTTCTCCTCAGCTGCTACGACATGCAAGGACCGGGTGCGGACCCCGTCCATCGTATGTGCGAGGGGAAGGCTCCCGGCTCGACCTGTGACATATCAGTCAAACCGGGCGCACGTCTCGGGTGGACCCGTGTCTCAGTCGAACCGGGCCGCGAGCAGTACGACGTCCTCGGAGTCCTCGGCCTCGCCGGGCCCCTCGTCCGGGAGGACCGTCTTCAGGATGTGCTCGCAGATGGCCGCCGGGTCCTCCCGCGCGCTCCGCGGAACCCCCGCGGCGGCCGCGTGCAGCCGTGCGTAGGCCCGGTCCATGGCGTCGCCGGTACGCCGCAGCAGCCCGTCGGTGTAGAGAAGCACCGTTTCTCCGCGCGCGGGCTCGATCTCCACGCTCGGCGCCTCCCAGCACGCCAGCATCCCGAGCGGAGCCGAGAGGGAGGTCTCCACGTACTCGGTCCGGCGCTCGCCGATGAGCAGCGGCGGGGTGTGTCCCGCCCCGGCCAGGATGATCTTGCGGGCGGCGGGCTCGCAGTACGCGAACAGCGCGGTCGCCGAGCGCGCGGGCTCGGTCAGGCGCAGCAGCAGCTCCAGGTCGGACAGGACCGCGACGGGGTCCTCCCCCTCCATCACGGCGTACGCGCGCAGCGAGGCCCGCAGCCGCCCCATCGCGGCGACGGCGCTCGGGCCGGAGCCGGTGACCGACCCGACGGCCAGCCCCAGGGCGCCCTCGGGCAGCGGCAGCGCGTCGTACCAGTCGCCGCCGCCGCGCGGCCCCGTGCGGTGCCGGGCGGCGAGCTGGACCCCGGGGATCCGGGGCAGCCGGCTGGGCAGCAGCTCCTCGGCGATGGTGGCCAGCCGGTCGCGCGAGCGCGTGACCTCCACCATCCGGGCCAGGTGCTCGGCGGCGTGCCGGACGTACAGCCCGGCCAGGTCGCGCTGGCGGTCACTCGGCTCGGCCTGCTCGTCGTACAGCCACACCGCGGCGCCGAGCCGGCCCGTGGCGTCGGCGGCCACCGGGAGCGCGTAGCTCGCGGCGTAGCCGAGCCGGGCCGCGACCTCCCGGTGCCGGGGGTCGACGGGGCGCTCGTGGCCGCCCGCCGCGGCATGGCCCGGCTCGGGCAGCACCTCGGATCCGCCGTGGGCGTCGGGGAGTCCGTCGAGGATGCGGCCGTAGGAGGTGGCGCTGCGCGGCACCGTCTCGATGTGCCCGAGGTCGGCGCGGCCGAGGCCCAGGCCGATGGTGGTGGCGGGGCCGAGGCCGTCGGAGGGCTCCAGGACCACCAGTCCGCGGCGGGCGCCGACGAGGGCGGCTCCGGCGCGGAGGAACTCGTGGAGTGAGGAGTCGAGGTCACCGGCCCGCGCGAGGCGCTCGGTGAGTTCGTGGAGGGTGGTGAGGTCGGAGACCATGCCCGCCAGTCGGTCCTGGATGACGCTGCTCGCCGCGGGCGGGGCGCCCTGGGCGGGGGCGGTCCGGGCGGAGCCGGCGGAGGAGCCCGGCGCGGTCGTGGACGTGGGCGCCGTGGAAGTGGAGCCGGGCGTGGGCGCGGCAGTGTGCGCTGACGGTGTAACCGCTGGATCGATTCCAGCCACTTTCGGCAGATGCGGGGCGCTCATGGCGTCCGCCTTTCCACCTGGTGCGATTCGCCATATAGCATCGCAAACCCCCAGATCGTGCTGCGCCGCCATCAATGGATCCACATCTACACGCACACGAGGATCGATGTCCAGCATTGCCCAGGCGGGAATACTGGTGTCCGTGGGACAGCAACTCACTGTCCAGCCGGGGCTAAAACTTGGCCGGAAAAAGCGCCAAGCAGACGGTTTTTGCGATCGACTGGACAGGCGCTCCAGGGGCTCCGGGTACGTACTCGATGGTGCCCGGGGTCAGTTGACGCCCTCCCGCGCACCGCCGGGGAACCACCCGGCGCGGGGAGCCGTCCTTAGCGGCGGCAGCCGGTTTCGAGACCGGCGCGGGTCGCCCGGACCGCTCGCTCCGGGTCCCCGCCGGACGTTTGACGGACCCGTAAGAAAACTGCACGAACCGTGTGAACCTGCTTCTGGCGGACAGTGACGCGAAACGTGTACGTGTGGTGAAACACCGGATACATGGTGTGATGTGGCCCTTCGACGTTCAACGGAAAGGAACGAGCGCTCATGCGCGAGATCCTCGGAAGGCGTCTCCAGCGGCTCCGCGATCGCTTGAAATTCCCGCGGGCCGCCTCCCGCCCGGACCCGGCGAGTGAGGACGGCGCGGCGGCCGCCTCCCTCCTCGACGGGGCGCTGACCTGCGTCGGCGTCTGGAACTGGCCCGTACTCCCGGGCGTCGGCCGGGCCGGCGCCGACAGCGCGCGGTGCGCCTGCCCCGACCCCGACTGCGTGGTGCCCGGCGCGCATCCCTTCGACCCCGGGCTGCTCGCCGCCACGACCGACGCCCGGATGGTGGCCTGGTGGTGGGCCCGGCGGCCCGCCGCCCCGCTGCTGCTGGCCACCGGCGGGAAGGCGCCGTGCGCGGTGAGCCTGCCGGCCGGTGCGGCCGCGCGGGCCGTCGGGCGCCTCGAGGCACAGGGCATGCGGCTCGGCCCGGTCGTCGCCACCCCGACCCGCTGGTCCCTGCTGGTGGCCCCCTACTCGCTGGAGCGGCTCGGCGAACTCCTCTACGCCAAGGACCACGTGCCCTCCTCGCTGCGCTTCCACGGCGAGGGCGGCTACCTCCTGCTGCCGCCGTCCACGGCCAGCGGCGGCGGGCAGGTCCGCTGGGAGCGGGAGCCCGCCGCGGTGCCGGGCCCCGACGGGCTGTGGCTGCCGGAGGTCGAGACGGTCGTGGACGCGCTCGTCGAGGCGAGCAGCGGCGCCCCGGGCGGCGGCAGCCGGCTCGCCTACTGACGTCAGGCGGCGGCGTCGGGCCTCCGCATCACTCGTACGGGTGCCAGCGCGACGGGTTTCCAAGGGAATTGGGCGCGGGGATCTCCGCGCCCCTTTCTCGCGTCGCTATCTTCGGCGAATGAATCTCCGCCTGATCGGTATCGGCGCCGGTGTGCTGATCATCTTGTCGCTTCCCCTGGCCGGAGCGATCGCCGGGCCGGATTTCGCCGGTCAGGGTGACGGAAAAGGCGGGGGGCTGCTCTCCTCGCTGGGCCTTTCCCACGCTTCCGGTGCGCCCGACGGGTCGCGGCCCGCCGCGCAGCCGGCGCGGCCGGGACCTGCCGAACAGCCGCGCACCGACTCGCGGTGCGGACCCGAACTCTCCGCCCCGCAAGGGCTGGAGGCGCAGACCTGCGTCCTGGAGAGCGCGGGGCAGACCTGGGGTCGCAGCTACTACCGGAACACCAGCGGGCGCGCGCTGGACGCCGTACTGACCGTGATGGGTCCGGCCGGCCGGACGGTGCAGATCCGCTGCGCGGTGGGCGCGGGCGACGAGCCGGGGCTCTGCGAGACCCCCCGGGGCGACTCGGCGGGGGCACCGGAGGACTACTCGGCCGTAGCGGAGTTTGCAGTTCCGGATGAGGAAGGGCGGCTGCTGCTGAGGTCCGGGAGCAACTCGCCGGGCCCGGGCGAAGGTTGAGCGCCACCGGAAAGACAAGGGCCCGGTCGCTGGCGACGGGGGATGCACCAGCGACCGGGCTACAAGAACGGTAACAAGAGATCGCCTGTTCGCAAATTCGATCTCTGATATTCAGACATCGATTTGCAGGCGATTAGCGGGAGTTGTGACCCCAGTCACCGGACCCGTACGTGTCCGTCCGTCAGCTGAGCGTGATCTGGCGGTTGGTGAGTCCGCCCCGCGCCCGGCGCTCCTCGGCGGTCAGCGGGGCGTCGGCGGACAGGGCCGCGGCCAGCCGCTCCGCGAACTCGGCGGCGGGCTTCTCCACGTCCTCCGCGGTGACCCCGGTCGGCAGGTCCCAGACCGGGACCACGAGGCCGTGGGCGCGGAAGGAGCCGACGAGCTTGGTGCCCTCGCCGAGGGAGGAGGTGCCGGCCGCGTGCAGCCGCGCGAGGGCGTCGAGCAGCTTCTCCTCGGGGTGCGGCATGACCCAGCGCAGGTGGTTCTTGTCCGGCGTCTCGCACCAGTAGGCCGCGTCCACGCCCGTCAGCTTGACGGTCGGGATGGCGGCGGCGTTGGCGCGTTCCAGCGAGGCGGCGATCTCCGGGGAGGCGTTCTGGGCGTTTTCGGCCTCCGGAATCCAGAATTCGAAGCCCGTGTGTACAACCGGCTCGAAAACGCCGTCCAGGTCGAGGAGATCCTGAAGTCGGGGACCCTCGGCCGGCACCCGGCGGGCCGGGACCGGGGTGCCGGGCTCGGCGACGAGCGCGCGCTCCAGGGTGTCGGCCATGTCGCGGGCCAGGTCGCCGGTGGTCGAGTCGTTCTGGAGGCCGAGCAGCACCGAGCCGTCCTCGCGCCGCAGGGCCGGCCAGGCCATGGGCAGTACGGTCACCAGCGTGACGGACGGGACGCCCTCGGGCAGGCCGCCCTTGAGGGTGAGCGGGATCGTGGCCGCGGGGACGAGCTCGCGCAGCGCCACCCAGTCGCACTCGCCCGGCAGTCCCTCGAACGGGCGCTGCACGTGCTCGGTCACGGCGTGCGAGGCGGCCGCGCCGTGGCACGCCTTGTAGCGGCGCCCGGAACCGCAGGGACAGGGCTCGCGCGCGCCGACGACCGGGATCTCCCCGTTCTCGAGCTGGGGCTTCGCGGTCTTCGCGGCGGGGCGCTTCTTGGCCATCGTGGGTGTCTCCCGGTTGCGGCGGTACGGCGGTGTCTCTGGGCGCGAGCCTAGCCGTTCGTACCGCCGGAACCGGTGGGGTGCGGCCGGGAGCACGGTCGGCGTGCGCTCCCGGACGGCCGCCTGCGCGGATGGCCGGTGCTACTGGTCGTGCGGGCGGGCCCGCTTCAGCAATCCAGGTCGTCGAAGGCCGAAGCGAAGTCCATCGCCGGGGCGGTGACGCGCGTAGCGAAATCCTCGTGCCGGGGCCCCCGGGCGACGATCACCCAGACGGTGACCTCACCCGCCGCTCCGTCCCGGACACCCCAGTCCTGTGCCAGGGCGCTGATGATGTTCAGCCCCCGGCCGCCGTGCGCGGTGACCGAAGGCGTGGCCGGGATCGGGCGGGTGGGGCCGCCGCCGTCCGTGACCTCGACCGTCAGCCGCCCCGCGGCGTCGACGCGCCACGCGGCGCGTATCTCCCCGTCTCCGATCTCGTGCCGGCCCAGCGGCCGGCCGTGTCGGCAGGCGTTGCTGAGCAGTTCTGAAAGGATCAGTACGGCATCGTCCACGACGGATTCGGACAGGCCGCTCATGCGCAGCTGTTCGCGCATCCGGCGCCTTGCCTCGCCCACGCCCGCAGGACCATGGCGTATGTCCATGCACGACGACGTGGGCACTTCCTGTGCCATCACCAACGCCACCCCCGGAACCTCCTTAGCCCCACGCCATGGTCTGGATGCCCCACTGGCCTGGACCGGAAACCGCCCTGACGAGGCCCTCTGACACCGTCCTGACGCATTCATGACCGTCGGATGCGGAGCGGATGCGCCGGTGCACTCCCTGTCACGCACGAGGCGGGCGTGACGGGTGGGCAAATGGGGACGTCAGCGTCCGAGTTGTGACAGAACCTGACGTGGCCTGTTCGTGATGATCGCTTCTACACCCAGATCAGCGCATAGCTGAACATCTTCGGGAGCGTTCACCGTCCATACGTGCACGGAGTGGCCTGCGGCCTGGAGCTTGCGGATGAAGCCGGGGTGGTTGCGCACGATCCGCATCGCCGGACCGGCGATGCGGACGCCCGCGGGCAGCCGCCCGTCGCGCATCCGGGGGGAGATGAACTGCATCAGGTACACGGTCGGCACCGTCGGCGCGGCCGCCCGGACCCGGTGCAGGGAGCGGGCGGAGAAGCTCATGACCCGGACCGGGTGCGGCCCCCCGGCGGGCGGGGCGTCCAGCCCGAAGCGCTTGAGGAGGAAGAGGAGGCGCTCCTCCACCTGTCCGGCCCAGCGGGTGGGGTGCTTCGTCTCGATCGCCAGCTGGACGGGCCGGCCGGCGTCGGACACCAGCTCCAGCAGCCGTTCCAGGGTGAGGACGGAGGTGCGCTCGGGGTCCGCGTCCCAGTCGGGGGACTCCTCGCGGTCCTTCCAGGAGCCGAAGTCGAGGGCGGCGAGGTCGGCCAGCTCCAGGGCGGAGACCGCGCCGCGGCCGTTCGAGGTGCGGTTCACGCGGCGGTCGTGGACCAGGACCAGGTGTCCGTCGGCGGTCAGCCGGATGTCGCATTCGAGGGCGTCGGCACCGTCCTCGATGGCCTTCCGGTACGCGGCCAGGGTGTGCTCGGGGGCGTCCTCCGAGGCGCCGCGGTGGGCGACGACCTGGATGGGGCTCGGCGATGCGTGGGTCACCCGGTCATGGTGCCATCGAGGAGGCCTCGCGCGTCGGGGTGAGTCCTGTGGATGCGTCTGATATGTCGGATATAAAGAATAGGGGGAGATGCACAGGTCCGGCTTACAGTGCCCTGACGGGTCATGGGAAAGGCTTCGTCCTGGAACTTGTACGGCACCTCGAACGTTCAGTCGGACCGATGCCAGGTGGGTGTCGGGACGGTTTCGCCTGATATGCCCAGTAGCTGAGACGCCCAGAGCCTGTGCAGCCGTGTAAGCCTGTAAGCCGTGTGTGACGAGGAGAGAGCGCTGTGAGCACCGAGAACGAGGGCACCGCGGCCCCGACGCCCCCCGCGGCCCCGTCCGTACCCCCCGCGCCGGCCGCCTCCACCCCCGACCTGACCAAGGCCCCGGCCGCGCCCGCCGCGGCACCGGCGGACCAGGGGTACGCGCCCGGCGAGCCCGAGGCGGCCCCCGGCCCGCGCCGGCCCAGGACCCCGGCCGCGCCGGCCGTGCACCCCGCCGCGGCCCCCGCGCAGGGTGCCGAGCAGACCCAGCAGCTGCCCCCGGCCCCGGCGGCGCCGCCCGCCGGGCCCCCGGCGTACGGCTACGACCAGACCCAGGCTCACGGCCAGAGCCCGGCCCAGCCCCCGGCCCCCGCCGCGCACACGGCGTACGGTTCCGAGGCCTGGCCCCCGCCGCCGCCCGCGGTCCCCGCGTACGGCGGCCAGGGCGGCCACGGCGGCGGAGCCTGGGGCGCCCCCCTCACCACCGACGGCACCCCGCCCAAGCCGAAGGGCAAGGGCGGCATGGTCGCGGCCGTCCTGGTGGCGGCCCTGCTCGCGGGCGGCGTCGGCGGCGGCGTCGGCTACTGGGCGGCCGAGCGCAACAGCGGCGGCGGCTTCGGCTCCACCACCATCACCGCGGGCAACACCCCCAAGGACCTCAAGCGCGACGCCGGCTCCGTCGCCGGCCTCGCCGCGAACGCCCTGCCCAGCGTCGTCACCATCGAGGCCTCGGCCGGCGACGGCGAGGGCGGCACCGGCACCGGCTTCGTCTACGACCAAGAGGGCCACATCCTCACCAACAACCACGTGGTGGCCTCCGCCGCGAACGGCGGCAAGCTCTCCGCGACCTTCTCCAACGGCAAGAAGTACGAGGCCGAGGTGATGGGCCGGGCCCAGGGCTACGACGTCGCGGTGATCAAGCTGAAGAACCCGCCCGCGGGCCTCAAGCCGCTTCCGCTGGGCGACTCCGACAAGGTCGCGGTCGGCGACCCGACCATCGCGATCGGCGCCCCCTTCGGCCTGTCCAACACGGTCACCACCGGCATCGTCAGCGCCAAGAACCGTCCGGTGGCCTCCGGTGACGGCTCCGGCGGCAAGAACTCGTACATGAGCGCCCTGCAGACGGACGCCTCCATCAACCCCGGCAACTCCGGCGGCCCGCTGATCGACGGCCGCGGCGCGGTCATCGGCATCAACTCGGCCATCCAGTCCGCGGGCGGGGGCGGCGGCTTCGGCGGCGGCGGCCAGGCCGGCTCCATCGGCCTCGGCTTCGCCATCCCGATCAACCAGGCCAAGAACGTCGCCGAGTCCCTGATCAAGACGGGCAAGCCGGTCTACCCGGTGATCTCCGTCTCCGTCGACCTCCAGGCCAAGACGGACGGCGCCAAGATCTCCGAGCAGGGGGCCCCCGCCAACGAGCTGGTCGACCCCAACGGCCCGGCCGGCAAGGCGGGCCTCAAGCCCGGCGACATCATCACCGAGTTCGGCGGCAAGCAGGTCGACAGCGGCCCGACCCTGATCAGCCTGATCTGGACGTACAAGCCGGGCGACACGGTGAAGCTGACCTACCTGCGCGGGGGCAAGCCGACCACCGTCGACATCACGCTCGGCTCGCGCGTCGGCGACAAGTAGCCGCGACGGGACGCGGGCGGGCCGCGGGCGCCGGGGTGAACAGGCGCTCGACAGTGGCTTGATGGGAGGGGCCGTGGGCGCGATTCCGCCTACGGCCCCTCCCAATATCTGCTTATGCTTCGCTCGTGTTCGATTCACGGCACATACGGACATTCCATGAAGTGGTCGCAGCGGGCTCGTACTCGGCGGCCGCCCGCGTCCTGGGCTACACCCAGCCGGCGATCACCCAGCAGATGAAGGCCCTCGAACGTGCCGTCGGCACACCGCTGTTCACCCGCGTCGGCCGCCGCATGAAGCTCACCGAGGCGGGTGAGTCCCTGGCCAGGCACGCCGAGTCCATCCTGGGGAGCCTCTCCGCCGCCGAGGCCCAGCTGAAGGCGTACACGCGGCTGCGCACCGGGCGCGTACGGGTCTGCGGATTCCCCAGCGCCAATGTCACGCTCGTCCCGGAAGCCCTCAGCGGCCTGGCCAAAGACCATCCCGGAGTCCAGGTCGAGCTGCTGGAAGGAGAGCCGCCGGAGTCCCTGCGCAGGCTCCAGCGCGGCGAGTGCGACATCACCCTCGCCTTCACCTACCCGGGCCTGCACGAGGAGATCCCGGAGGAGGTCGCCGAGGTCAGGCTGCTGGAGGACCAGCTCACGGTTCTGCTGCCCACGGGCCATCCGCTGGCCCGGCGCCGGGCCGTGCACCTCGCCGACCTCGCCGAGGAGCGGTGGATCGCGGGCTGTCCGCGCTGCCGGGCGAACCTGCTGCACGAGTGCGCCGAACTGGGCTTCGTACCCGACATCCGCTTCGCGACCGACGACAACCTGGTGGTGCAGAGCCTGGTCGCACAGGGGCTGGGCGTGGCGATGATGCCCGCTTTGGTGCTGCCCTCGCTCTCCCTCAGCCGGGTCTGCGGGCGGGTTCTGCAGCCGGCCGCCCGCCGCCACATCGCCGCGTACGTCTACCGGGACCACCTGCGGGTCCCGGCGACCGCAGTGGTGCTGGACGAGCTGAAGAGGGTCGCTTCGAACCGCGTCGGCTGCTGATCCGACGACTCCAGCGGTCCTCAATCCATAAGCGCTGCTTGGGATTTCAGGTCATAACTGTCGTTGGACGTGATGGATGCGCCGACCGACGCTGCTTGTATGACCACCACCACGCCGGCCCGTACGACCACGAGGATGGCCGCCCTCGTCACCGAGATCCGCAGCGTCGTGGACCGGGGCCTGGCTCCCGACCTGACCTCCTACCTGGTCGGTGAACGGCTCGCCCCGCACCTGGGCGCGGCCGACCTGCTGACCGCGGAGCAGCAGGAGGGGGACCCGGAGCACTACCGGCAGCACATCCTGCACGCGGAGCCCGACGGCAGCTTCTCGGTCGTGGCCCTGGTCTGGAT
Source organism: Streptomyces sp. C (assembly GCF_000158895.1). Taxonomy (NCBI): domain Bacteria; kingdom Bacillati; phylum Actinomycetota; class Actinomycetes; order Kitasatosporales; family Streptomycetaceae; genus Streptomyces; species Streptomyces sp. C. The sequence goes on from NZ_GG657750.1 coordinate 4,042,666, forward strand.
GCCCGGCCAGGAGACCTGCATCCACGACCACGTCTCGTGGTGCGTGGCGGGCGTGCACCAGGGCGAGGAGAGCGAGCGCCGTTACCGGCTGGCCCCGGGCCCTGACGCCGCCCGTCTGGTGGCCACCGAGGACGTGGTCAACACCCAGGGCGAGGTCTGCGGCTTCGCACCGCCCGGGGACATCCACAAGGTGCGCAACTCCTGTACCGGCACCGCGATATCGATCCACGTCTACGGGGCCGACGTCTCCCGCCTGGGCACCAGCATCCGCCGCGTCTACACGCTTCCCGTCGACTGATGGCCCTCCTCCACCGCCCCCAGAGCGAGGCGGTCCGCCATGTTTCACGTGAAACACCCTCTCCCTGGCCCGGGTTGGGGATGGCCGCCACCGGCGCGCTGGTGGCATGGGTGGTGCACCGGCTGGTGCCGGGTGTGCCGATGCTGACCGCCTCGGTGGTGCTCGGTATCACCGTGGCCCACCTTCCCGGCGTACGGACCGTCGTGCGCGGGCCGGCCCGCCCGGGCCTCTCGCTGGCCGGACGGCGGCTGATGCGCATCGGCATCGTCCTGCTGGGCCTCGGCCTCGGCCTGGACCAGGTGCTGCGCCTCGGCTGGGCGACGGTGGCGATGGTGTGCGCCGTGGTCGCCGCCACCTTCTTCGGCACGGTCTGGCTGGGCCGCCGCCTCGGCCTGCCGGGGGACCAGCCCCTGCTGATCGCCACCGGGTACTCGATCTGCGGGGCCTCGGCCATCGGCGCGGTGAGCGAGGTTTCCGGCAGCGACGAGGAGGACGTGGCCGCCTCGGTGGCCCTGGTCACCCTGTGCGGGACGCTGGCCATCGCGGTACTCCCGCTCCTCCAGGACCCGTTGGGGCTCTCGGACCCGGCCTTCGGGCGGTGGGTGGGGGCGAGCGTCCACGACGTGGGCCAGGTGGTGGCGACGGCCCAGACCGCGGGTCCCGGGGCGCTCGGCGAGGCGGTGCTGGTCAAGCTCATGCGGGTGGCCCTGCTGGCCCCGCTGGTGGCGGCGGTGGCCTTCTCGATGCGGGCCCGCCGGCGCGGCGTACGCACCGCCTCGGGGCGGCGTCCGGCTCCGGTGCCGCTGTTCGTCGCCGGGTTCCTGGCGGCGGCCGCGCTGCGCGCCACCGGCCTGCTGCCCGGGGTGGCACTGGACTGGGCGCACACGGCGCAGGAGGCCCTGCTCGCGGCGGCCCTGTTCGGGCTGGGCAGCGCGGTCCACCTGCCGACCCTGGCCCGCACCGGAGGGCGCGCCGCACTGCTCGGGCTCGGAGCCTGGGTGGTGGTGGCGGGGGTCTCCTACGCGGGTGTCCTCGTGACCACATGACGGTTGGAAACAAGGCGAGTTGGCCATTTCCTGGCCGGAACCGACCGAACGTCCGGACTGCCCCCTGACATCTTCGGGCCCCCGTGCGACTCTGCCCCCGCAAGCCGAACAGCCGATCCGCACCGACAGCTCTTCACCCCCACCCCTGCCGGGTCGCTCCGGCACGGGCACGGCAGAAGGAGTCCTGCGTGAATCGTCATCGCACCGCGGTATCCGTCCTCCTGGCAGCGGGCGCCCTGCTCGCAGGGGCCCTCACGGCGGCCTCTCCTTCGGCGGCGGCCGAGCCGCCCTCCTCGTTCCGGCCCGGGCAGACCCCCGGCTTCTGGACCGCCGAGCGGATGCGCCAGGCCACCCCGCTCGACCTGGAGGCGGCCCCCGGCGGCGCGCGTACGGCGCCCGCGAAGGCGGCCCTCCCCACCCGGGTGCCCCCGACCTCCCCCACGTCCGTCATGGCGTTCCCGCAGGCGGGCGGTGCCTGGACGGGCGGCGGGACGGTGGTGAGGACCTCGGGCCGGGTGTTCTTCACCTTCCAGGGCCGTACGGCCTCCTGCTCGGGCGACTCGGTCACCAGCCAGAACGGCAGCACGGTCATCACGGCCGGCCACTGCGTGAAGTACCAGGGGGCCTGGCACACCAATTGGATCTTCGTGCCGGCGTACGACAACGGCAACGCCCCGTACGGCCAGTGGTCGGCGGTCAAGACCTTCGCCACCGACCAGTGGGCGGCGAGCGAGGACATGAACATGGACGTGGGCCTCGCCGTCGTCGCCCCGCTGAACGGCCAGAAGCTCAGCCAGGTCGTCGGCGCCCAGGGCATCCTGTTCAACGGCGGCTACAACAAGCGGATGTACTCCTTCGGCTTCCCGGCGGCGGCTCCGTACGACGGCACCAAGCTCGTCTACTGCAGCGCGAACACGGGCAAGGACTTCCTGCTGACCAAGGACCACAGCATGGCCTGCAACATGACGGGCGGCTCCAGCGGCGGCCCCTGGTTCCAGGACTTCAACGAGTCCACGGGCCTCGGCACCCAGGTCTCGGTGAACAGCTTCGGCTACAACTTCCTGCCCAACACGATGTTCGGCCCGTACTTCGGCAACGAGGCCAAGGCGGCCTACGACAAGGCCCAGACCTCCTGACCCGGCCGACCGCAACTCCCACCCCACCCACCCCGACATCCCGGTACTCTGTACCGGCCAGGTGGGTTGCCCGAGCGGCCTAAGGGAACGGTCTTGAAAACCGTCGTGGCGCGAGTCACCGTGGGTTCAAATCCCACACCCACCGCCACACCTCAGCGCACGCGCTGACCAGGAGGGGCGCCCCGATCGCGGGGCGCCCCTCCTGTGTGTTCGGGGCGCCGCTCCGGCGTCACCAGGACCGGCGGCAGGGGGGCCTGGGCCTTCCGGGTGGTGTTTGTCGGAAGATCGGCGCGCGTGGTGGGGGTCGTGCGGTTGCGGCCACATCATGACGAATGTATGCAGATCCGCCCGTCGGAACATCGCGAAATGAGGGGCTCGTCATGACCCACCGCAGCACCGCCTCGATCTGGACCACCGTCCTCGCCGCGCTCGTGGCGCTCCTGGCCGCCCTCGGCCTCGGCGGGAAGGCGGCCCCGGCGGCCGCGGGTGAGGCGGTCGCCGCTCCGGTGGCGCCGGCGGTGCGCCGTCGGCCGGCCGTGGTGGCGCGGCGGACCTGGCGGGCGGTGATGCGGGGCGGTTCGCTCCCGCCCACGATCAAGCAGCGGATCCGGGCCGAGGCCCACGGCAAGGCCCCGTCCGTCCGGCGCTCGACCACCGCCGCGGCCCTCGCCTCCGATGCGTTCGCCGCCTCCGACACGCTCCTCGCCCCCGCCGTGGCCCTCGGTTCCGACGACGCCCTCGCCTCCCGTGCGGATCGGGGCCGGCTCGACCTCGCCGCATAGCGGGAGCGCGACCAGCAGTATCAGCGGCACCAGGAACGGCAGGAACGGCAGGAACGGCAGGATGCGGCGCAGGCGCGCCGCGCAGTGCCCCCGGCGATGGGGCACAGGGGGTCGCACCGGCGTTCGTCCGGGGCGCGTGGGGGGCGTGAAGCTTGGTACGGCAGGGCCGCAGGGCCGGGAGACGGTGGGGTTCCCGGACGGTGCGGCCCTTTTCGGCATGCCCGGGGCGGGCCGGTTTGGCGAAACGGTTCGCCTCTTGCGCACGCAGGACCGCGCGCGGTGCGGGTGCGCCGCGTGGGGCGGCAGGGGCGCGAACGGGGTTTATCCGTAGTTGGTCATGCTTGCGGGGGAATAGCAGGCTGCGGGGTGGTTCGCCGGGGATTCGGTGGGCAACTCTGGTCTCGCGACGTCGTCAGCAGCACGAACGACCGAGGCGGTCGGCCAACTGCCTTGGAGTACACCCGACTTCGGTTTCCTGGAGGAAAATCAGACATGGCAAGCATCCGTACCGCCCGCGTCATCGCCGCCGTCGCCTCGCTCCCCCTCGCCGTCGCCGTCTTCGGAGGCGTGGCCGCGGCCGACAACGGCTCCTTCGCGAACGACGGATCGAATGCGAGCGTCGCGAGCATCATCGGCAGTGGTGTGGGCGGCAGCAGCAGCGGCAACTCCTCCACCTCGCAGCAGGTGGCCACCGGCTCCGGAGCGTCGAACCAGAACAACACCGCGCAGGTCAACGGCTCCGCGTACACGGCGATCCACCAGGCCAACTCCAATGTCGCGGTGAACTTCTTCCCGTGGTGGTAGGCGGCGCTGCCGGAGCCGCTTGACCGCTGAGGGCGCCCGTACGACCGGACCGGCTGGGGTCCGGTAGTGCGGGCGCCCTTCCGCGTGTCCGGCCTCCCTCCCTCCCGACCTTGACATCCGCAGCGAATCTGACGGACAGTCAGTTTTACTCGTCCGCTGCGATGCCGGGAGGCCAGCGCCGTGCACCTCGCCCCGTCCGAAGGCCAGGCGCGACTGCGCGCCGAACTGCGCGAGTACTTCCGCGACCTGCTCCCCGACGGGGTCCCCAAGGATCCGGACGCCCAGCGCGCACTGCTGCACCGGATCGGTGCCGACGGCCTGCTCGGCCTCGGCTGGCCCGTCGAGTACGGCGGCCAGGGCCGCGGCCCCGACGAGCAGTTCGTCTTCTTCGACGAGGCCTACCGGGCCGGCGCCCCCGTCTCGATGGTCACCCTCAACACGGTCGGCCCCACCCTCATGAAGTACGGCACCCAGCGGCAGAAGGACTACTTCCTCCCCCGGATCCTCCGCGGCGAGATCGTCTTCGCCATCGGCTACTCGGAGCCCGAAGCCGGAACCGACCTGGCCTCGCTGCGCACCAGGGCCGTCCGCGCCGGCGGGGACTGGGTGATCGACGGACAGAAGATCTTCACCTCGAACGCCCAGAACGCCGACTGGATCTGGCTGGCCTGCCGCACCGACCCGGGGGCGCCCAAGCACAAGGGCATCTCGATCATCCTGGTGCCCACCGACAGCCCCGGCTTCGCCTGGACCCCGATCGAGACCGTCGGCGGCCTCACCACCACCGCGACGTACTACGACGCCGTCAGGGTCCCCGAGGGCAACCTCGTCGGCCCCGAACACGGCGGCTGGGGCCTGATCACCAACCAGCTCAACCACGAACGCGTCGCCCTCGCCGCCATCGGCATGCAGGCCGAGGACTTCTACGAGCGCGCCCTGCGCCACGCCCGCACCCCCAACCCTGCCACCGGCGAACGCCCCGCCGATCGCCCCTGGGTGCGCTCCCGGCTCGCCGAGGCCCACGCCCGGCTGGCCGCCGTACGCCTTCTCAACTGGCGCCTCGTGCAGGACGTGGGAGCGGGCACCCTGGCCCCCGGCGACGCCAGCGGAGTCAAGTTCCTCGGCACCGAGTCCACCGTCGAGGTCTACCGGATCTGCCAGGAGGCGGTGGGAGAGGAGGCCCTCGTACGCGGTCCGGACGCCTTCGCCGGCGGCGAGCTGGAACGGATGAACCGGGCCGCCCAGATCAACACCTTCGGCGGCGGGGTCAGCGAGGTCCAACGGGAGATCGTCGCCATGATGCGGCTCGGAATGAAGGGGAGGAAGCGATGACCGTCGGGGAGAGCGACCCGTTCCACGAGCGGCTCAAGGCCTTCGAGGGGCGGCCCGCCGCCACGGCGGGCCGGGCCAAGGACGCGGTCAACGAGCCGATGATCCGCCACTGGTGCGAGGCGATGGGCGACACCAACCCCGCCTACACCGGACCCGACGCCATCGCCCCGCCCACCATGCTCCAGGCCTGGACGATGGGCGGCCTCTCCGGCCACACCGACCGCTCCTCCGCGTACGACGAGCTGTTCGAGCTCCTCGACGGCGCCGGCTGCACCTCCGTGGTCGCCACCGACTGCGAGCAGGAGTACCTCCGCCCGCTGCGTCCGGGCGACGAGGTGAGCTTCGACGCCGTGATCGAGTCGGTCTCGCCGCGCAAGACGACCAGACTGGGCACCGGGCACTTCGTCACCACCCGCATGGACGTCCGGGCGAACGGCGAACTCGCCGGGACCCACCGCTTCCGCATCCTGAAGTACGCCCCCGCCGCCCGGCCCGAAAGCCGCCCGGCGGCCCCGCCCCGGCCACGTCCGGTGATCAACCGCGACAACCAGGGCTTCTGGGACGGGGTCCGCGAGCACAGGCTGCTGATCCAGCGCTGCACCGCCTGCGCGACCCTGCGCTTCCCCTGGCTGCCCGGATGCAACGCCTGCTCCTCCCCCGACTGGGACACCGTCGGGGCGAGCGGCGCCGGCACGGTCTTCTCGTACGTCGTCATGCACCACCCGCCCTTCCCCGCCTTCACCGCGCACGAAGATCCCGCTGCCGCGGGGGGGCCGTACGCGGTGGCCCTGGTCGAGCTGGCCGAGGGTGTCCGGATCATCAGCAACATCACCGGGGTCCCCTACGACAAGGTCCGCATCGGCATGCCCGTCCGGCTGGAGTTCCTGCGCGTCGACGACACCCTCGAACTCCCCGTCTTCCGAGGGGAGGCGGGCTGACATGGACTTCCACCCCACCGAGGAACAGGCCGCCGCGGCCGGCCTCGCCGCGCGGATCTTCCGGGACCTCGCCACCCACGAACGGCTCGCCGCCGCCGGCACCGGAAGCGACGCCGAACTCTGGAAGGCCCTGACCTCCGCCGGCCTGACCGCCGCCGTCGAGGACGTCGGCCTGCTCGGCCTGGTCCTGCTGCTGGAGGAGCAGGGCCGCACCACCGCGCAGGTCCCGTACGCCGCCACCTGCACGTACGGAGTCCTGCCGGTGGCCGCGCACGGCAGCCCCGAGCAGCGGGCCCGACTGCTGCCCGCCCTCGGCTCCGGCGAGGCCGTCGCCACCGGCGCCTTCCCCGAGCGCGGCCGGTTCACCGCCACCCCCGACGGCCTCCTCACCGGCACCGCCCCCGCCGTGCCCTGGCTGCGCGACGCCACGCACGTCCTGGTCCCCGACACCGGCCGGACCCTGTGGCTCGTACGGACCGACGCGCCCGGAGCCACCGTCCGGCCGGTGGAGACCACGGCGCCCTGGGCGTCGGGGAGCCTCACCCTGGACGGGGCGCCGGGGGAGCGGCTCGGCAGCCCGGGGGCCTACGACCAGGTGCTCGGCGCCGCCCGCACCGCCTTCGCCGGACTCCAGGCGGGGGTCTGCGCGGGATCGCTGGCCCGGGCCGTGGAGTACACCTCCACCCGCGAGCAGTTCGGCCGGCCGCTGTCGACGAACCAGGCCGTCATGCTCCGCGCGGCCGACGCGTACATGGACACGGAGGCGATCCGGGTCACCGCGTACGAGGCTGCCTGGCGCGTCGACGAAGGACTCCCGGCCCGCGACCACGCGCTCACGGCGGCCTGGTGGGCCTCCGAGGCGGGCAAGCGGGTCGTCCACGCGGGCCAGCACCTGCACGGCGGGATGGGCGCGGACCTGGACCACCCCGTCCACCGGCACTTCCTGTGGGGCCGCCAGCTGGACGCCTACCTGGGCTGCGGCAGCGAGCTGCTGGCCGAACTGGGCGCCCTCATATCCGAGGGGGAGGACTCCGCGTCCCAAGGGGAGGACCCCGTGTCCGAGGGGGAGGACCCCGTGTCCCAAGGGCAAGACCGCATGCCCGAGCGGGAGGAAGAGGGGGAACACGCATGAACGTCGGCGACGCGCTGCCGCCGCTGGAGATCCCGGTGACCCGCACCCTGATCGTGGCGGGGGCGATCGCCTCCCGCGACTACCAGGACGTGCACCACGACGCGGAGCTCGCCCGCGCGAAGGGCTCCCCGGACGTCTTCATGAACATCCTGACCACCAACGGCCTGGTCGGCCGCTACATCACCGACCACCTCGGCCCGCGCGCGGTCCTGCGCAAGGTCGCGATCCGCCTCGGCGCCCCGAACTACCCGGGCGACACCATGACCCTCACGGGCACGGTCACCGCCGTCGACGGGGACACCGCGGAGATCAGGGTCGTCGGAGCCAACCGCCTCGGCCACCACGTCACGGGCACCGTGACCGTCACCCTGGGGGCCGCCGCATGAGCGTCCGTACCCGCGACGGCCTCGGCGGCCGTGCCGCCATCGTCGGCATCGGCGCGACGGAGTTCTCCAAGGACTCCGGCCGCAGCGAGCTGAAGCTCGCCGTCGAGGCCGTGCACGCAGCCCTCGACGACGCCGGACTCACCCCAGCCGACGTCGACGGCATGGTCACCTTCACCATGGACACCAGCCCCGAGATCACCGTGGCCCAGGCGGCCGGCATCGGGGAGCTGTCCTTCTTCTCCCGCATCCACTACGGCGGCGGCGCGGCCTGTGCCACCGTCCAGCAGGCCGCTCTCGCCGTCGCCACGGGGGTGGCCGAGGTCGTGGTCTGCTACCGCGCCTTCAACGAACGCTCCGGCCGCCGCTTCGGCTCCGGCGTCCAGCAGCGCGAACCCTCCGCGGAAGGTGCGGCCCTCGGCTGGTCCCTGCCCTGGGGCCTGCTCACCCCCGCGTCCTGGGTGGCCATGGCCGCCCAGCGCTACCTGCACACCTACAACCTGGCCCCCGATGCCTTCGGCCACGTCGCCGTCACCGGCCGCAGGCACGCCGCGAACAACCCCGCCGCTTACTTCCACGGCAAGCCCATCACCCTGGCCGACCATGCCGCCTCGCGCTGGATCGTCGAGCCGTTGCGGCTGCTGGACTGCTGCCAGGAGACCGACGGCGGTCAGGCCCTCGTCGTCACCACGGCCGAGCGGGCCCGGGACGTGCGGCAGAAGCCCGCCGTGATCACCGCTGCCGCGCAGGGCGCCGGCCGCCGCCAGGAGGGGATGACCTCTTTCTACCGGGACGGCCTCACCGGCCTCCCGGAGATGGACGTGGTCGCCCGCCAGCTGTGGCGCACCAGCGGACTGCGGCCCACGGACATCGACGTGGGCATCCTCTACGACCACTTCACCCCGTTCGTGCTCATGCAGCTGGAGGCGTTCGGCTTCTGCGGCCCGGGCGAGGCCGCGGACTTCACGGCGGCCGGGGCGCTTCCCCTCAACACCCACGGGGGGCAGCTCGGGGAGGCGTACCTGCACGGCATGAACGGCATCGCCGAAGCCGTCCGCCAGGTGCGCGGCACTTCCGTCAACCAGCTCCCGGGGGCGGAAAACGTCCTGGTCACGGCGGGAACGGGGGTACCGACCTCCGGCCTGATCCTGGGAGCCGGGCTCTGACTCCGGTCCCAGTGGGCGGCCGCGTCCTCCACCTTCAGGAGGTGGGGCGCGGCCCGGCCGTACAACCTGAGAGGGACCCGGCTCCGGCACCTGGGGCCGATCCCAGGAAGGCGTCCCGCTTCTAGCGTGGAGCCATGACCACGCCTGTGTGCACGCTCGCCGCGACCCCGACGCAGTACCCGTCGTTTTCGGCGTACGTCCGGACCCGTGGCACCGTCCTCCTGCGTACCGCGCGCTCCCTGACCGCCAACCCCTGTGACGCCGAGGACCTGCTCCAGACGGCCCTGGCGAAGACCTACGTGGCCTGGGACCGGATCGAGGACCACCGGGCCCTCGACGGCTACGTCCGGCGGGCCCTGGTCAACACCCGCACCTCCCAGTGGCGCAAGCGGAAGGTCGACGAGTTCGTCTGTGACGAGATCCCGGAGGGCGAGACCCCGGCGGGAACGGACCCCGCGGAAGCGCAGGCGCTGCGCGACGCGATGTGGCGTGCGGTCACCCGGCTGCCCGACCGGCAGCGGGCCATGGTCGTCCTGCGCTACTACGAGGACATGAGCGAGGCGCAGACCGCCGAGCTGCTCGGAGTCTCGATCGGCACGGTCAAGAGCGCCGTCTCCCGGGCGCTGGTCAAGCTGCGCGAGGACCCCGAGCTCACCCCCGTGCGCTGAAGGGCGGCCGGTGCCGCTGCGGCGCCGACCCACGTGTTTCACGTGAAACATCGGCCACGGAACGGCGCCGGACAGTGATTGGCCAGCCTGTTTGTACTCCCGGGTAGTGACATGCCGACCGGTACGTGCGCAGAATCGGCAGCATCCGACAGCCGCCGCAGCGCCGCAGCGCTCACCGGGAGGACGCTTTGCTGAGCACCATGCAGGATGTACCGCTGCTGATCTCGCGGATCCTGGCCCACGGGTCGACGATCCACGGGAAGTCCCAGGTCACGACCTGGACCGGTGAGGCCGAGCCGCACCGGCGCAGCTTCGCCGAGATCGGCGTCCGCAGCGCACAGCTCGCGCACGCCCTGCGCGACGAGCTCGGCGTCCAGCAGGACGAACGCGTCGCGACCCTCATGTGGAACAACTCCGAGCACGTCGAGGCGTACTTCGCGATCCCGTCCATGGGCGCGGTCCTGCACACGCTCAACCTGCGGCTGCCCCCGGAGCAGCTGGTCTTCATCGTCAACCACGCCGCGGACCGGGTCGTGCTGGTGAACGGCACCCTGCTGCCGCTGCTGGCGCCGCTGCTGCCGCACCTGCCGACGGTCGAGCACGTCGTGGTCGCGGGCATCGGGGACCGCTCCGCCCTCGACGGCCTGGCCGTCCGGGTCCACGAGTACGAGGAGCTCATCGCGGGCCGCCCCGAGCGCTACGACTGGCCCGAGCTGGACGAGCGCCAGGCCGCGGCCATGTGCTACACCTCCGGCACCACCGGTGACCCCAAGGGCGTCGTCTACTCCCACCGCTCGATCTACCTGCACTCCATGCAGGTCAACATGACCGAGTCGATGGGCCTCACCGACCGCGACACCACCCTGGTCGTGGTGCCCCAGTTCCACGTGAACGCCTGGGGCCTGCCGCACGCCACCTTCATGACCGGCATCAACATGCTGATGCCGGACCGGTTCCTCCAGCCGGCCCCGCTCGCCGAGATGATCGAGCAGGAGAAGCCCACCCACGCCGCTGCCGTCCCCACCATCTGGCAGGGGCTGCTCGCCGAGGTCACCGCGAAGCCGCGCGACCTCACCTCGATGAAGCAGGTCACCATCGGCGGCGCCGCCTGTCCGCCCTCCCTGATGGAGGCCTACGACAAGCTCGGCGTCCGCCTCTGCCACGCGTGGGGCATGACCGAGACCTCCCCGCTGGGCACCATGGCCCACCCGCCGGCCGGGCTGACCGCCCAGGAGGAGTGGCCGTACCGGGTCACCCAGGGCCGCTTCCCCGCAGGCGTCGAAGCCCGCCTCATCGGCCCCGTCGGCGACGTCCTGCCGTGGGACGGGGAGTCGGCCGGCGAGCTGGAGGTCCGCGGCAACTGGATCGCCGCCTCCTACTACAACGGCGTGTCCGGCGAAGCCCTACGCCCCGAGGACAAGTTCAGCGCGGACGGCTGGCTCAAGACCGGGGACGTCGGCGTGATCAGCGCCGACGGCTTCCTGACCCTCACCGACCGTGCCAAGGACGTCATCAAGTCCGGCGGCGAGTGGATCTCCAGCGTCGAGCTGGAGAACGCCCTGATGGCCCACCCCGAGGTGGCCGAAGCGGCGGTCGTCGCCGTCCCGGACGAGAAGTGGGGCGAACGGCCCCTCGCCACCGTCGTCCTCAAGGAGGGCGCCACGGTGGACTACGACGGCCTGCGCGCCTTCCTCGGCCGCTCCATCGCCAAGTGGCAGCTCCCCGAGCGCTGGACGGTCGTCGAGGCCGTGCCGAAGACCAGCGTCGGCAAGTTCGACAAGAAGGTCATCCGCAAGCAGTACGCGGACGGCGCCCTCGACGTCACCACCCTCGCGTAGTTCCCGGGAGTCAGCCGCGCGTGAGCCATGGCCGCAGCAGCCTGCTGACGGCGGGCATGGCCACGTAGGTCATCAGGGTGCTGAAGACGACCGCGAAGGCGGCCGTCCGCACCACGAAGTGCAGGTCCACCAGGTACGGCCCGAGCAGCGCGTTGCCCGCGAGCGAGATCGGGAAGATGGCCAGCCCCGAGCTGATCGCCATCTTCCAGCGCGGCGGCGCGGGCCGGGTCGTGCCCGGCTTGGCGAACCATGTCTCCATTCCGTGCAGTTCACGCCGGGCTATCTCGGTGTGGTGGTGGCCCAGGCAGTTCGAGAACCACTGGGCCCGCTCGGGGGAGTCCTGCCAGCGCTGGAAGGCAGCCTGGTTGCGGAAGCGGTGCACCAGGAACCACGGACCGCCCTCGGTGGCCGGCCGGAACAGCCCGTACCCGAGGTGCCCGGGGAAGGCGGCGGCCGTCTCCAGGATCCCGTGGGCCCAGGCCTCGAAGGTCTCCTCGTGGCCGGGCTCCACCTGCCGGGCGATGAGGAGGTTGACCTCCCCGTTGTCCGCGGGAACGGTGTGCTCGGACGTGTCGGTGATGGCCATGGGCCCCAGGATCGCTAGTTGGTCCCGATCTTGGCCAGCAAGTCCACGATGCGGCCCTGCACGTCGGCCGTGGTGGCCCGCTCGGCGAGGAACAGCACGCTCTCGCCCGAGGCCAGCCGCGGCAGGTCGGCGGGAGCGATCCCGGCGGTCGTGTAGACGACCAGCGGGGTGTGGTTCAGCAGCCCGTTGGCACGCAGCCAGTCCACGATCCCGGCCCGCCGGCGACGGACCTGCATCAGGTCCATGACCACCAGGTTGGGCCGCATCCGGCTCGCCAGCTCCACGGCGTCGGTGTCCGCGCCCGCCCGGCCGACCTGGAGGCCGCGCCGCTCCAGCGCGACGGTCAGGGCGGTGGCGATCTCGTCGTGTTCCTCGATCAGCAGGACCCGGGACGGGTGCTGCTCGCTGTCGCGCGCGGCGAGCGCCTTGAGCAGCACGGCCGGATCGGCACCGTACGCCGCCTCGCGCGTGGCCTGTCCCAGCCCGGCCGTCACCAGTACGGGCACCTCGGCAGCCACCGCGGCTTGGCGCAGGGACTGCAGGGCGGTCCGGGTGATCGGCCCGGTCAGCGGGTCGACGAACAGTGCGGCGGGGAACGCCGCGATCTGCGCGTCCACCTCCTCGCGCGAGTGCACGACCACCGGGCGGTAGCCGCGGTCGCTCAGCGCCTGCTGCGTCTGCGCGTCGGGCGCCGGCCAGACCAGGAGCCGGCGCGGGTTGTCCAGCGGCTCCGGCGGCAGCTCGTCGTCCACGGGCTGCGGTACGGGCCGGTTGACCACCTCGACCGCTCCCCCGGGGCCGTCCAGCGGCTCGGGGCCCTCGGCGGCGCCCGCTTCGGGGGCCCCTATGGCGAAGGCCCGCCCCTGGGGCGCGGGTTCTGCGAGCCGGCGGCGCCGACCGGAACCGGAACCTTCCGCGCCCGCGGCGCCCGGGTCCACGGCGATGCCCTGGCCCAGGGTGCCCAGAGCGCGCACGCTGATCGGCTGCCCCGCACCCACGGGCGCCTCACCGGGCCGGCGGGCACCGGGGACCGAGGGCTGCCCGGGGGTCTCGCCGTCCTCGGGGGCGGTGCGCGCGGCGGGCACCGGCCATGCGGGGGTAGCGGGCAGCGCACGCCGCCGCCCGGTCGGGAGCGCGGGCTCCGTACCGTCCGCCGGCTGCTGCGGC
>NZ_GG657750.1:4056285-4072722 GCF_000158895.1 Streptomyces sp. C
CCGCCGGCGCCCGGTACCGAGCCCCGCCGGGTTCACCGGGGACTGGGCCAGCTCCGCCGGACCGGCCACGACGCCCTGCGCGGGGGCTTCGCCCTCCGCCCGGCGCCGCCCGGACGGCAGCGCCAGCGCGCCCCCGCCCTCGCGCGCCGCGGGGTTCTTGGGCCCGGCGGTCTCGTCCTCCAGGAAGGCGTCCACCCCGCGCCGGCCGCGCCGGCCGCCGGAGACCGTCGCGGGGGCGGCCTCGGGCTCCGGCTCGGGCTGCTCCTCTGGCTCCGGCAGGGTCACCGTCCCGGCGCCCGAACCCAGCGGCAGCTCCAGCACGTACGCCCCGCCAGGAGCGCCGGGCACCTCCACCGTCTGCAGGACGCCGCCGTGCGCGGTGACGATGCCCCGCACGATCGGCTCGTGCACCGGGTCGCCGCCCTCGTAGGGGCCGCGCACCTCGATCCGTACGACGTCACCCCGCTGGGCCGCGGCCACCACGATGGTGGAGTCGCCGTACCCGCTGCCCTGGGCGGTCTTGCCGGTGGCGTCCACTCCGGCGACGTCCGCGATCAGGTGCGCGAGGGCGGCGGCGATCCGCCCCTCGTCCACCTCGGCCTCGATCGTCGGGGCGTGGACGGCGAACTGCACCCGCCCGGGGCCGATCAGCTCGACCGCGCCGTCGACACCCGCCGCGACGACGGTGTTGATCAGGGCGTTCTTCTTCTTGAGTTTCTCGCTGCCCGCGTCCAGGCGCTGGTACTCCAGCACGTTGTCCACGAGGGTGGTCATCCGCGAGTAGCCGGCGGCGAGATGGTGCAGCAGCTGGTTGGCCTCGGGCCACAGCTGGCCCCCGTCGTCGGCGGCCAGCGTGGCCAGCTCCCCGCGCAGTTCCTCCAGCGGGCCGCGCAGGGAATCCCCGAGGACGGCCAGCAGCTGGGCGTGGCGCGCGGCGAGGGCGTCGTACTGGCGCCGGTCGGTGAAGGTCATCACCGCGCCGACGAGCAGTTCCCCGTCCCGTACGGGGGAGGTGGTCAGGTCGACGGAGACGGCCTGCCCGGCCTTGTTCCACAGCACCTGGCCGCGGACCCGGTGCTTGCGCCCGCTGCGGAGGGTGTCGGCGAGCGGGGACTCGTCGAAGGGGAAGGGCGAGCCGTCGGCGCGCGAGTGCTGGATCAGCCCGTGCAGCTCGCGGTTGCCGAGGTCGGTGGCGCGGTATCCGAGGATCTGCGCGGCGGCCGGGTTGACGAGGACGACGCGGCCCTCGGTGTCCGTGCCGACGACACCCTCGGCGGCGGCGCGCAGGATCATCTCCGTCTGCCGCTGGGAGCGGGCCAGCTCGGCCTCGGTGTCCACGGTCTCGGAGAGGTCCCGCACGACGAGCATCAGCAGTTCGTCGCCGGTGTACGGCTGGGGCTCGCGGTAGGCGTCGCGGCCGTCGAGGTGGGCGCTGGTGACCTCGACGGGGAACTCGCTGCCGTCGGTGCGGCGCGCGGTCATCCGCTTCGGCTTGGAGCGGCCTTCCTCGCGGTCGCCGGGGCGGCGCATCGAGCCGGGGATCTGCTTGGAGTCGAACTCCGGCAGGAGGTCGAGCACCCCGCGGCCGACGAGCCCGGTACCGGGGCTCTCCATGACTTCGAGGGCGATCGAATTGGCGTTGACGACCGTGCCGTTGGCGTTGACGAGCAACAGCGCGTCCGGGAGCGCGTCGAGTATTGCTGCGAGGCGAGCAGCGCCTCGGGATGGCCTGCTGCTCACGACGAGCTTCCTCCCTGACCACGACTACCGGCATGTCACGGGAGGAGTCTAAGGGCACCGTCCCGCCGTGAGGTGGCGGATGTGCGGGGGAAAACGTGCATCCGCCGCATCGTCCCAGGTCAGGAATGCTCCCCCGGAAGCACAGGTTCCAGGTTCTTCCACCGGGCGATGTCGCAGCCGTTCCTGCGCTGGAACGTTGTGTCCACCTTCTGGCCGCGCCACGTTCCCGTGACGTGGGCGACGGCCGAGCCGCCGTACTGGAACGAGCAGTTCTTGGCGTCCGACTCGGCGAAGGGGTCCTTGCCCTGTCTGGCCAGTGTGTCGAGGCGGGCGCAGGCCTCCTCGGCGAAGGGGTGGTCGCCGCCGGCGGGGTGGCACTCCAGCCGGTGCGTGCCGTCGACGAGGCGGTTGCCGCTCTTGGAGATCTCGATGGTGAGCCGGTCGGGTGAGGACAGCAGGCGCCCGAGGGGAAGGGGCGGCAGGGGTCCGGCGGCCGCGGCGGTGAGGGCGGAGGTGACGGCGAAGGCGGCGAGACGCAGCATGGGGCACTCCAGGTCGTCCGTACGTCGTACGCCTCACCAACGACCTTCCGGCTCGGACGTTGCGTGCTTAAGCCTTTGCCCTGCGGCCCCGGCTCCTTGTACCGTTGGGAGCGGATTGGTGAGCGGCCCCGCGGCTGTGTCATCATCTGCACGCACCTTCGTACGCGGGGGTGTGCTGGAGGCGTCGCCTAGTCCGGTCTATGGCGCCGCACTGCTAATGCGGTTTGGGGCTTACACCCCATCGAGGGTTCAAATCCCTCCGCCTCCGCACCTCACCGAAGCCCCGGTCCTGATGGACCGGGGCTTCGGTGCGTTCGGGGCTTGGAGGGGTTTCGGATGGGCCCGTCTGGGTACTCCGGCAGGCCGGGCGCTGCGGCGCGGAGTCCTTCCGGACGATCTTCTTCCAGGGCATTTCTGCAGGTCAGAGGCGTTGGGGCTAATGGATTTCGCGTCCCGGCGAGGTCCATGTATTGTTGTTCTCGCAAGGCCAACGGGGCGAAAAAAACCCGGGAAGCCCAAGCACTCGTAGCTTAACGGATAGAGCATCTGACTACGGATCAGAAGGTTGCAGGTTCGAATCCTGCCGAGTGCACAGCCGAGAGGCCCTCAGGAGAAGTCCTGAGGGCCTCTTTCGTGTGTCCGGGCCGTACTCGAGACGGAGGGGTCCCCCGGGAGAGCTCAGGGATGGAATGGCTCCTGAGGGGGACGTGGACCACGCGGCTCCCCGGATACGGTTTTCGAAGATCGTTCGAACCTTGATGGGGGCTCTCATGGGACTCTTCGGAAACGCGCACACCGTCGACCCGTCGTCGGCGCAGCGGGACTACGCGCGCCTGCTGGGGAACGGCGAGCAGGTCTACGCGGCGTACCTGCTGGTGCGCGACACGATCCTGTTCACGGACCGGCGGCTGGTGTTCGTCGACAAGCAGGGGCTGACGGGCAAGAAGGTGGAGTACCACTCCATCCCGTACCGGAGCATCACGCACTTCTCGGTGGAGACGGCCGGGCACTTCGATCTCGACGCCGAGCTCAAGATATGGATATCCGGCAGCCCGGCGCCGATCGAGAAGACCTTCACCAAGGGGGTCGACATCTACGAGATGCAGGCGATCCTGACGCAGTTCGTCGCGCGCTAGGCGGGCGCGGGCTCAGGGGCGGCCGGGCAGGACGCGCGGGAGGCCGGTCACCGAGAGCACCAGCGAGTAGAGCGAGGTGGTGGCGGTGATGAAGAGGCGGTTGTTCTTCGGGCCGCCGAAGGCGATGTTCGAGACGGGTTCCGGGACGCGCAGGCGGCCGATGAGGTCTCCGTCCGCCGCGTAGCAGTGCACGCCCGATGCCATCGCGGCCGCCCACAGCCGGCCCTCGTCGTCGAAGCGGATGTTGTCCACCGAGGGGCAGTCCGTGAAGACGCGGTCCCCGCTGAGGGTGCCGTCGTCGCCGACCTTGAAGACGCGGATGTGGCCGGCGCGGGTGTCGGCCGCGTACAGCTCGCTCTCGTCGGGGGAGAAGACCAGGCCGTTCGGCCCGAGGAAGCCGTCGGCGACGAGGCGGACCTCGCCGGTGGCCGGGTCGGCCCGGTAGAGGTTGCAGGCGCCGATCTCGCTCGGCGCCCGCCGGCCCTCGTAGTCGTTGGTGATCCCGAAGTCCGGGTCGGAGAACCAGACGGAGCCGTCCGAGCGGACCACCGCGTCGTTGGGGCTGTTGAGCCGCTTGCCGTCGTAGCGGTCGGCGATGACGGTGAGGCTGCCGTCGGGTTCGGTGCGGGTGACGCGCCGGTTGCCCTGCTCACAGGTGATCAGGCGGCCCTCGCGGTCGAGGGTGTTGCCGTTGGAGTGGCCGGCCGGGGAGCGGAAGACGGAGACCGCGCCGGTCGCCTCGTCCCAGCGCAGCATCCGGTCGTTGGGTATGTCGCTCCACACCAGCTGGCGCCAGGCGGGCAGGTACAGGGGGCCTTCGGCCCAGCGGCAGTCGTCGTAGAGCCGTTCCAGGCGGGCGTCTCCGTTGGCGCAGCGGCCGGTACGGAAGCGTTCGTCCAGGATCTCGTACAAGGTGAGGTCGGCTATGCCCAACATGATTCCCCCAGATGAGTGCATCTCCGAATGCTGTTCGGTGTGATGGTGAGATTGCAGGATCAGGTACCGTCTTCGCAAGAGCCGACGGGCTCAACCGGCCCAAGGGGCTCGACGGGCCGGCGGGCCCACGGGAGGAAGACGGCGTGGACGACATCGACCGGGCGCTCGTCCTGCGCCTCCAGCAGGACGCGGGCCAGTCCTACGCCGCACTCGGCGCGGCCGTGGGGCTCTCGGCCGGGGCAACCCACGAGCGCGTACGCAAACTGCGCGAGCGCGGGGTCATCCGGCGGACCACCGTCGACGTGGACCCGGCCGCCGTCGGCAGCGGGGTGCTGGCCTATGTGATGGTCGACTCCAACGCGTGGATGGGCGAGTCGGCGGAGGACTTCGCCGCCATCCCCGAGATCCAGGAGGCGCACATCATCGCGGGCAGCGCCTCGGTGCTGGTCAAGGTGCGCACGGCCACCACCGAGCAGCTCCAGGACGTCCTGCGGCGGCTCTACGCCATCGACGGGGTCAGCGGGACGCAGGCCACCGTGGTCCTGGAGACGTTCTTCGAGCGGCCGCTCCCGCTGTGACCGCCCCCGCCGCGGGCTGGTGGTGCACCGGGATCCGGTGGAGCACGGAGGGTCCCGCCATCGGATGGTGCGGGCGCGGGGAGCGCGGCAGCCCGCTCACCCCGGGGCAGCGGCTGGCCTTCACCGCCCGCGGCGAGCGGCACTGCCTGGGCGTGTGGCGGGCCGGGAGGCGGACCCCGTGCCCGGTGGCCCGGTCGGTGCCGGGCCGGGCGGGGAGCGCCCAGTGCCCCGAGTGCGCCCGGCTGGACCGGTCCTTCTCGGTGGCCGCGGACACCAATGCGGCCGACCCGCGCACCTACCGCGTCTACCTGGCGTGGTTCGGGCCCGGGATGGTCAAGGTCGGCATCACCGCCGAGGAGCGCGGCCCGGTCCGGCTGCTGGAGCAGGGGGCGGTCACCTGGGCCTGGCTGGGACGCGGCCCGCTGATGGCGGCGCGCCGGACCGAGGAGCTGCTGCGGGCCGCCCTGGGGGTGCCGGACCGGATCGCCTACGCCCGCAAGCGCGCCGTACGGGCCCGGCTGCCGGTGGAGCCCGAGCGGGCCCGGGAGGTCGCCGAGCTGCACGCGCGGGCCGCCGCGCTGCCCGGGTGGCCGGAGTCGCTGGAACGGGTGGGCTGCGAGATCACCGACCACGCCGGGGCGTTCGAGCTGGCCGCGCTGCCGGAACCGGCCCGGCTCGTCACACAGCTGGTGCCCGGCGGGAGCGTCGTCGGGCGGCTGGCGGGGGCCGCCGGACCCGACCTGCACTTCGCGGACGGGCTCGTGGTGGACACCCGGCTGCTGGCCGGATGGGAGCTGTCGGCCGCCCCCGAGGACGCCCGCACCGACGTCCCGCTGGCCGTCGTCGAGCCCGGGCCGTCCGCGGCCGAGCAGGGCGGACTGTTCTGACGCCGGTCAAGGTCAAAACTTGGATCCCTTTGGCCGCCCGGGGCCCATTCCGATGGACATGCCAAGGGCCTTCCGCCGAGGGTGGGGGCATGAGCATTCAGCCCGTTCCGGCGTTCGAACCGCCTTACGTGATGGCCGTATTCACCAATGTCCGCACCTCCGACGAGAGCGGCTATCCGGAGACCAACGCCCGGATGAACGAGATCGTCAACGAGAACCCCGGGTTCCTCGGCTACGAATCCGCCCGCACGCCCGGCGGTCTGGGCATCACCGTCGCGTACTTCCGCGACCACGAGTCCCTGCGCGTCTGGCGGGAGGACCTGGAGCACCAGGCGGCCATGAAGCAGGGGCGCGCCCACTGGTACGAGAGCTACACCCTGCACGTCGCGACCGTCGAGCGGAGCCACGGCTTTGCCCGCAACGGCTGAGGCGGTCCGCGCGTTCCGCGAGCGGCTCGGCCTGCCGGGACTGGTGGACGTCCACACGCACTTCATGCCGGAGCGGGTGCTGGCCAAGGTCTGGGACTACTTCGACGCGGTCGGTCCGCTGACCGGCGTCGCGTGGCCCATCACCTACCGGCACGAGGAGGAGCGGCGGGTGGCGCTGCTGCGGGAGTTCGGTGTCCGCGCCTTCACCTCCATGCTCTACCCGCACAAGCCCGCGATGGCCGCCTGGCTCAACGCGTGGGCCGCGGACTTCGCCGCCCGCACCCCCGACTGCCTGCACACCGCGACCTTCTTCCCCGAGGCGGACGTGGCGGCGTACACCGCGCGGGCCGTGTCCGACGGCGCCCGGGTCTTCAAGGCGCACCTCCAGGTCGGCGGCTACGACCCGAACGACGACCGCCTCGACCCCGTCTGGGGTCTGCTGGCCGAGGCGGGGATCCCGACCGTCGTCCACTGCGGTTCGGGGCCCGCCCCGGGCAAGCACACCGGCCCCGGGCCGATCGCCCGGCTGCTGGCCCGCCACCCCCGACTGCCGCTGGTCGTCGCGCACATGGGGATGCCCGAGTACACGGACTTCCTCGACCTGGCCGCCCGGTACCCCGAGGTGCGCCTCGACACGACCATGGCCTTCACCGACTTCTCGGAGCGCCTCGGTCCCTTCCCGCCCGGGGAGCTGGGGCGGCTCGCCGACCTCGGGGACCGGATCCTGCTGGGCACCGACTTCCCGAACATCCCCTACCCCTACGAACACCAGCTGGACGCACTGGAACGGCTCGGCCTCGGCGACGACTGGCTGCGCGCGGTCTGCCACGACAACGCCGTCCGCCTGTTCGGCCTCCCCCTTCCCTGAGCACCTGCGGGGGCCGCCCTTTCTCAGGAGATTCACAGGTAGGGGCAAGAACGCTCTCAGAGGCGGCCGCCAGCGTGGGGTCATGACCGCGACGACCACCTCCCACGCGTCCACGTCCACCGGCAACCCGACGGCCCTGCTGCGGCCCGACGGCGGACCCTGCCGGGTCCTCGTCGTCGACGACGAAGCCCCGCTCTCCGAGCTGCTCTCCATGGCCCTGCGCTACGAGGGCTGCGAGGTCCGCAGCGCGGGCGACGGGGCGGGCGCCGTCCGGGCCGCCCGGGAGTTCAGGCCGGACGTGGTGGTCCTCGACGTCATGCTCCCCGACATGGACGGGCTGGCCGTCCTGGGGCGGCTGCGCCGTGAGATCCCGCAGGTCCCGGTGCTGTTCCTGACCGCCAAGGACTCCGTCGAGGACCGCATCGCGGGCCTGACGGCGGGCGGCGACGACTACGTCACCAAGCCGTTCAGCCTGGAGGAGGTCGTGGCCCGGCTGCGCGGGCTGGTGCGCCGCTCCGGTGCCGCGCAGGCCGCCCGCGGCGGCTCGGTCCTGACCGTCGGAGACCTGCGCCTCGACGAGGACAGCCACGAGGTGGTCCGGGGCGGGCAGGAGGTCCACCTGACCGCCACCGAGTTCGAGCTGCTGCGGTACCTGATGCGCAATCCGCGCCGGGTGCTCAGCAAGGCGCAGATCCTGGACCGGGTGTGGTCCTACGACTTCGGCGGCCAGGCCAACGTGGTGGAGCTCTACATCTCCTACCTGCGCCGGAAGCTGGAGGGCGGCACCGGTCTGCCCCCGATGATCCACACCCGGCGGGGCGCCGGCTACCTGATCAAGCCGGCCGACTAGTGGTCCTGCGGCGCCCCTGGTCGCTGCGGACGCGGCTGGTCGTCTCGGCGGTGGCGCTGATCGCCGTCGTGGGCGCGGCCATCGGCACCGTCACCACCCTCGCCATGCGCTCCCGCCTGGTCGGCGAGCTCGACAAGCAGCTGACCACCTCCGTCGAGATGGCCGTCCGGGGCCCCGGTGCGGCCAAGGCGGCCCGCGACGCCGGCCTCGGCTTCGTCTTCGCCCCCGGCTCCCCGATGGGCGCCGCCGGGATCCGCCTCGACGCGACGCACACGGTGATCGGCGGCGCCCGGATCGTCCCCGTGTCCGGACAGAACCTCGACCACCGCGAGCTGCTCACCGAAGCCCAGACCGAGGCCCTCGCGGCGGTCGCCCGCAAGGCCGGCCACGGCCGCACCGCACCCGTGGACGCCGACCTGCCCGGTCTCGGCGCCTACCGGGTCGTGGCCGCCCCCGACGGCACCCTGGTGCTCGCCTTCCCGCTCCAGGGCGTCGACTCCACCGTGCGCACCCTGATCGCCGTCGAGGTCTGCGTCACCCTGGCCGGACTGATCGCCGCCTCCCTCGCCGGCCAGGCCCTGGTCGGGGTCGCCCTGCGTCCGCTGCGCCGGGTCGCCGCCACCGCCACCCGGGTGTCCGAACTCCCCTTGCACAGCGGCGAACCCGCCCTGCACGAGCGGGTCCCGGACACCGAGGCCGACCCCCGTACCGAGGTGGGGCAGGTCGGTGCCGCCCTCAACCGGATGCTGGGGCACGTCTCCTCCGCGCTGACAGCACGCCAGCAGAGCGAGACGCAGGTCCGGCAGTTCGTCGCCGACGCCTCCCACGAGCTGCGCACCCCGCTCGCCTCCATCCGGGGCTACGCCGAACTCACCCGCCGGGGGCGGGAGGAGCCCGGCCCCGACACCCGGCACGCCCTGGGCCGGATCGAGTCCGAGGCCACCCGGATGACCGGGCTGGTCGAGGACCTGCTGCTGCTGGCCCGGCTGGACGCGGGCCGCCCGCTGTCCTTCGAGGTCACCGACCTGGCCCCGCTCGTCGTCGACGCCGTCAGCGACGCCCGTGCCGCGGGACCCGGCCACCACTGGCGCCTCTGCCTCCCCGACGAGCCCGCACCCGTCCGCGCCGACGCGGCACGGATCCAGCAGGTCCTGGTGAACCTCCTGGCCAACGCCCGCACCCACACCCCGCCCGGCACCACCGTCACCGCCCATGTTTCACGTGAAACATCCGCCGTCCGGCTGCGGATCGAGGACGACGGCCCCGGGATCCCGCCCGAGCTGCTGCCCCACGTCTTCGAGCGCTTCGCCCGCGGCGACGCCTCCCGGTCCCGCTCGGCGGGATCGACCGGGCTCGGCCTCGCCATCGTCCAGGCCGTGGTCGGCGCGCACGACGGACGGGTCGGCGTACGCAGCGAGCCCGGCCGGACCTGCTTCGAAGTACTGCTCCCGCTGGCGGCCCACGACCCCGGCACGCACTCACAGACGGCGCACAGGCTCACCACACCGAGGTGACAGGGCACCCCGCGAGGGTCGGAACATGCCAACCGACACCTCTCCCGACGCCCTCCCGGCCCGGGCGCCGCTCGCGTCCGCGCCCGGCGAGCCCGTACTCGACGTGGTGATCCCGGTCTTCAACGAGGAGAAGGACCTCGGCCCCTGCGTGCGCCGCCTCCACGCCCACCTCACCCGCACGTTCCCGTACGCCTTCCGCATCACCATCGCCGACAACGCCAGCACCGACCGCACCCCCGAGGTCGCGGCCGGGCTCGCCGCCTCGGTCGAGGGAGTACGCAGCTTCCGGCTGGAGGAGAAGGGCCGCGGACGGGCCCTGCGCACCGTATGGTCGTGCTCGGAGGCGCCCGTCCTCGCGTACATGGACGTGGACCTCTCCACCGACCTGAACGCGCTGCTGCCGCTGGTCGCCCCGCTCATCTCCGGCCACTCCGACCTGGCCATCGGCACCCGGCTGGCCCGCTCCTCGCGCGTCGTACGGGGAGCCAAGCGGGAGTTCGTCTCACGCGCCTACAACCTGCTGCTCCGCTCCTCCCTCGCCGCCCGGTTCAGCGACGCCCAGTGCGGGTTCAAGGCCATCCGGCGCGAGGTGGCGGAGCGGCTGCTGCCGCTGGTGGAGGACACCGGCTGGTTCTTCGACACCGAGATGCTGGTACTGGCCGAGCGGGCCGGCCTGCGGATCCACGAGGTGCCGGTGGACTGGGTGGACGACCCCGACTCCACGGTCCACATCGTGAGGACCGCCACCGAGGACCTGAAGGGCGTCTGGCGGGTGGGCCGGGCGCTGGCGGTCGGAGCGCTCCCGCTCGACCGGCTCGCCCGCCCCTTCGGCGACGACCCGCGCGACCGCACGGCCCTGCCGGGGGTACCGCGCGGCCTGGCCCGCCAGCTCCTCGGCTTCTGCGTGGTCGGGGTGCTGTCCACCCTCTGCTACCTCGCCCTGTACTCCCTCTTCCGGCTCGGCGCCGGGCCGCAGGCCGCCAACGCGGCCGCCCTGCTGCTCTCGGCCGTGGCCAACACGGCCGCCAACCGGCGGCTCACCTTCGGCGTCCGGGGACGCGACCGGGCCGTCCGCCACCAGGCCCAGGGGCTGGTGGTCTTCGCCATCGGACTGGCCCTGACCAGCGGTTCGCTCGCCGCCCTCGACGCGGCCGCCGCCAACCCCGCCCACAGCACCGAGCTGGCCGTGCTGATCACCGCCAACCTCGCCGCCACCGTGCTGCGGTTCCTGCTCTTCCGCGCCTGGGTCTTCCCCGAGCGGCGCACCACTCCCGTGAAGGACGACCACCGATGACCACCGCACCAGCCCCCCTCGACTCCCCCTTCCCCGAACGGCCGCCCGCCACGGCCGCGGGCACCGCTGCGGCCGCGGGTACCGCCGCGCACCGGGCCGTGCGGCCGCGCTGGGAGCGGCCCGCGTACGCGGCGCTGCTGCTCGCCACCGCCGTGCTGCTGCTGTGGAACCTCGGATCCTCCGGCTACGCCAACTCCTTCTACTCCGCCGCCGTACAGGCCGGTTCGGAGAGCTGGAAGGCCTTCTTCTTCGGCTCCTCCGACGCCGGGAACTCCATCACCGTCGACAAGCCCCCGGCCGCCCTGTGGCCGATGGCGTTGTCCGTCCGGCTGTTCGGGCTGGGCTCCTGGCAGATCCTCGTACCCCAGGCCCTGATGGGCGTCGGCACCACCGCCGTGCTGTACGCGGCCGTGCGGCGCCAGTTCGGGGCCGGGGCCGCCCTGCTGAGCGGTGCCGCCTTCGCGCTCACGCCCGTGGCCGCGTTGATGTTCCGCTTCAACAACCCGGACGCGCTGCTGACGCTGCTGCTGACCGTCACCGTGTACTGCGTGCTCCGGGCCCTGGACGGAGCACGGACGGGGTGGCTGGTGGCGGCCGGCGCGGCGATCGGCCTGGGCTTCCTGACGAAGACCCTGCAGGCCTTCGTCATCCTGCCGCCGCTGGCCCTGCTGTACGCGGTCTGCGCGCCGACCCGGCTGCGCCGCAGGCTCGGGCAGCTGCTGCTCGCCGGGCTGGCGGCGGTGGTGTCCGGCGGCTGGTGGGTGGCCGTGGTGGAGCTGTGGCCCGCCTCCTCCCGCCCCTACATCGGCGGCTCGCAGAACAACTCCTTCCTGGAGCTCACCTTCGGCTACAACGGCCTCGGCCGGCTGAACGGCGACGAGACGGGCAGCGTCGGCGGCGGGCGGGCCGTGACGGGCGGCGCCGGCGGCTACGGGATGCCCGAGGGCGGCCCGGGCCTCAGGGGCGGCGGCTGGGGGGAGACCGGCATCGACCGGCTGTTCTCGGGGAACGTGGGCGGCCAGATCTCCTGGCTGCTGCCGGCGGCCCTGGTGCTGCTGGTGGCCGGGCTGGTGGTCACCTGGCGGGCCCGCAGGGCCACCGACTCCCTGGAGGGAATGGCCCGCGCGGCGTTCCTCGCCTGGGGCGGCTCGCTGCTGATCACCGTGCTCGTCTTCAGCTACATGCAGGGCATCTTCCACGAGTACTACACCGTCGCGCTCGCCCCCTTCGTGGCCGCGCTGGTCGGCATGGGCACGGCCGTGCTCTGGGAGGAACGGAGCGGGAAGGCCGCCGCGCTCGCCCTGTCCGGGACGCTGGCCCTGACCGCCGTCTGGTCGTACGTACTCCTCGGCCGTTCCTCCGGCTACCTGCCGTGGCTGCGCTGGGCGGTACTGGCCGGGGGCCTGCTGGCCGCCGCCCTGCTGCCGTTCGCGGCCCGCCTCGGGCGCCGGGTGCTGCTCGCGACGGCCGCGCTGGGACTGGGCGCGGCCCTGGCGGGTCCCCTGGCGTACTGCCTGACCACCGTCGGCACGGGCCACACCGGGTCCATCCCGACGGCCGGCCCGGCGGTGGCCGGCGGCCGGGGCGCCCCGGGCGGGATGCGCTTCGGCCCGGGCGCCGAGCAGTTCCGGGGCGGCCCGGGGGGCCCCGCCGGCCAGGGCGCGCCGGGCGGGTTCCCCGGCGGAGCGCCGCAGGGCGGCGGAGCGATGGGCGGTGGCCCGATGGGCGGCGGTGCGCCGGGTAGCGGTGCGTCGCAGCCGAACGGCGGCGCCCCGGGCGGAGTCCCCGGCGGCCAGGGCACCCCGGGGGTCCAGGGCGCCCCGGGCGGCCAGGGCGGCCGTGAGCGCCCGGGCTTCGTCGGCGGCGGACCCGGCGGGCTGCTGGGCGGTACCCGGGTCGGCGCGGAGGCCAAGGCCGCGCTGCGTACCGGCGCCGACCGCTACACCTGGGCGGCGGCCACCATCGGCTCCCAGAACGCGGCGAGTTACCAGCTGGCCTCCGGCGCGCCCGTGATGCCGATCGGCGGCTTCAACGGCAGCGATCCCTCGCCCACGCTGGAGCAGTTCAAGGCGTACGTGAAGGCGGGGAAGATCCACTGGTTCATCGCCCAGGGCGGTGTCGACGGCGCTTCGGGCGAGGGTGGTACGGGTGCGAACCGGCCCGGAGGCGCGGGAGGTCCCGGCGGGGCGGCGGGTTCGGCCATCGACAGCTGGGTGAAGGCGAACTTCAAGGCCACCACCATCGGCGGAGCCGCCTTCTACGACCTGACGACCCCCTAGCATCAAGAGGGCGGACCGGGCATTCCGGGCCGATCCCCTTGTGGCGAGGAGGGTGCCTCCATGGCGACCGAGGCTGATCCGGGCGAGGCCAGGACCAGTGTGTGGCTGGGCGCCAGAGCCGTCGCCCCCAGCAGACGCCGCAGTGAGGCGCCCTCGGGCCTGGACCGGGAACGGATCACCGCCGCCACCGTGCGGCTGCTGGACGCGGAGGGGCTCGGCCGGTTCTCGATGCGCCGGCTGGCAGCCGAGCTGGGGGTCACCGCGATGTCCCTGTACTGGTACGTGGACACCAAGCACGACCTGCTCGAACTGGCCCTGGACAGCGCCCTGGGCCAGCAGCGGCTGCCGGCCGGCCCGCCCCCCGGGGAGGGCTGGCCGGCCCGGCTGCGGACGCTGGCCTGCGGCTACCGGCAGCTGCTGGCGGAGCATCCGTGGGTGGCCCCGCTCAGCGTCGCCTACCCCAACATCGGCCCGCACGCGCGCGCCTTCGACACCGCCCTGCGCCGGCTGCTGGAGTCCACCGGCCTGGTGGACGCCGCCCGGACGGGCGCGCACCTGGCCGTCTCCCAGTTCCTCGGGGGCTGCGCCCTGAACGGCTGCGGCGGCACGGTCCGGCGGGCGCCCGAAGCGGAGTTCGCCCTGGCCCTCGACGTCCTGATCGCCGGCATCGAGGCCAAGGCCGCGCATACGGCGAAGGCCCGGGCCCGGACCCCTTAGCGGGGTCCGGGCCCGGGCCGTTCACGGCGTGCTCCGGGTGGGCTTCCGGTCAGGCCTTGGCCCGCGCGGCGGCCTCTGCGGTCTCGGCGGCCTGTGCGGCCTCTGCGGTTTCGGCGGACGCAGGGGCCCCCGCCCCGGCGCCGCCCTCGGCGGCCGGCTGGTGCAGGGCCGGCTTCGACTTCAGCGCGACCTCCTTGATGAACAGCACCAGCAGCAGCGCGAGCAGCGCGCTCGGGGCGGCGTACAGGAAGACGTCGCCGACGCCGTGTCCGTACGCGGACTCGATGACGGTCCGGAACGGCGCGGGCAGCTTGTCGAGGTCGGGGATCCCGCCGCCGGCGGTGCCGCCGTGCCCCATGGCCGCGGCCTTCGGGCCGAGCGCGGCCAGGCCGTCCTTGACGTAGTGGGTGACCCGGTTGGCCATGACCGCGCCCAGCGCCGAGACGCCCATGGCGCCGCCGAGGGAGCGGAAGAAGGTGACGACGGAGCTGGCGGCGCCGAGGTCCTCGGGGGCCACCTGGTTCTGCGTCGCGAGGACCAGGTTCTGCATCATCATGCCGAGGCCGAGCCCGGTGAGCGCCATGTAGAGCGCGATGTGCCAGTACGGGGTGTCGTACCGCAGGGTGCCGAGCAGGCCGAGTCCGGCGGTCAGCAGCACGCCGCCGGAGACCAGCCAGGCCTTCCACTTGCCGGTCTTGGTGATGACCTGGCCGGAGACCGTCGAGGAGACGAAGAGGCCGCCGATCATCGGGATGGTGAGGACGCCGGACATGGTGGGGGACTCGCCCCGGGCCAGCTGGAAGTACTGGCTGAAGAAGACCGTGCCCGAGAACATCGCGATGCCGACGAACAGCGAGGCGGCGGAGGCCAGGCTGATGGTCTTGTTGCGGAACAGCCGCAGCGGGATGATCGGGTCGCTCGCGCGGGACTCGACGAGGAGGAAGAGCAGGCCGAGCACCACGGCGCCGCCGGTCATCGCGAGGGTGGTCCAGGAGATCCAGTCGTAGGAGTCCCCGGCCTGGGTCACCCAGATCAGCAGGAGCGAGACGGCCCCGCTGATGAGGAAGGCGCCGAGCCAGTCGACCTTGACGTCGCGGCGGACCACCGGGAGCCGCAGGGTCTTCTGGAGCACGATCAGCGCGATGACCGCGAACGGCACGCCGACGTAGAAGCACCAGCGCCAGCCCAGCCAGTCGGTGTCGGTGATGACGCCGCCGAGCAGCGGGCCGCCGACGGTGGCGACGGCGAAGACGGCGCCCAGGTAGCCGCTGTAGCGCCCGCGCTCACGCGGGGAGATCATCGCGGCCATCACGATCTGGGCGAGGGCGGAGAGGCCGCCGACGCCGATGCCCTGGACCACCCGGCAGGCGATGAGCATCCCGGTGTTCTGCGACAGGCCCGCGACCACGGAGCCGAGGACGTAGATCACCAGGGATATCTGGACGAGGAGCTTCTTGCTGAAGAGGTCGGACAGCTTGCCCCACAGCGGGGTCGCGGCCGTCATCGAGAGCAGGGCGGCGGTGACGACCCAGGTGTAGGAGGACTGGGTGCCGCCGAGGTCGCTGATGATCTGGGGCAGGGCGTTGGAGACGATCGTGGAGGACAGGATCGCCACGAACATGCCGAGCATGAGCCCGGACAGCGCCTTCATGATCTGCGGATGGGTCATGGGCGCGCCGTCGGACGTGGTCTCCGACCGGCCGCCTCCCCGCACACCGCCGGGTGTGGTCGTAGCCATGTGTTTCCTTTGCCTAGAAGCTCGATCGGAGTCGGGCCAGCAGGGTGTTCAGTACGTCGATGTCCTCGGCCGACCAGTCGGCCAGGGCCTTCTCCAGCGCGTCGGTGTAGCGGGCGCCGAGCTCGGCGAGCATGGCGCGCCCGGCTTCGGTGAGGCGCAGGATCCGGCAGCGGCCGTCGCCGGGGTCGGTCTCCCGCTCGATCCAGCCGTGCTGCGCCACGTGGGCGACGTGCCGGCTGCTGACCGAGATGTCGACGGCCATGTACTCGGTGAGCCGGCTGAGCCGCATCTCGCCGTGCCGGTCGAGGACGGTGAGGACGGCGGCGGAGCCGGGCGGGCAGTGCGGGGGCAGCATCCGGGCCAGGTCGCGTTTGACCGCGCCGACTCCGGTGAGCTGGCGGGCCAGCTCCTCGTAGCGGGTGTGCTGGGCCGTCTGCGTCGTCATCGGGAACCGCCCCCATCTTGTTGCTTAGGGCAACCATAGAAGCGCATGGTTGCTACAGGCAAATGAATTCGGGGGGTGCGGCGGTAAAGGAATCGGAAAGCCGGGGCGGGGGAGCGGAGGGGAGGAGGGGAGGGGAGGGGGCCCTCAGTTCCAGGCGGCGCTGACGTTCCTGGTCTCCACGTGCATGCCCAGCGGGACCCGCCACGCCTCCACGCAGACCGTGTACGTCTGCGTCTTCGAGCTGCCGCCCGCGATGGGGGCGGGCAGGGGCTGGGTCGTGGTGATCGTGGCCCAGTCGACGCCGAGGGCGCCGATGATGTGCGTCGCGAAGCTGACCGTGCCGGAGCGGGCCGCCGTGGTGCCGGTGTTGGTGAAGGTCACCGTGACGCGTTCGCACCAGCGCGAGGACGCCGCCGCGCGGACCGGGGTGCCGAGCGTGAGCCGGGCCGGGGTGGCCGGCGGGGCGGGCGGTGTCGTACCCGGCT
>NZ_GG657750.1:4073214-4099823 GCF_000158895.1 Streptomyces sp. C
CCAGTGTTCCTGACGCGATGTCAAATGTGAACCCCGCCCGCCCCGCCTGGCCTGACCCGCCCTGCCTGCCCCGCCTGGCCTGACCCGCCCTGCCCTGCCCTCTGCTCCGTGCTTCAGTCCCCGATCAGGCCCGTCCGCAGCTGGGCGAGGGTGCGGGTGAGCAGGCGGGAGACGTGCATCTGGGAGATGCCGACCTCCTCGCCGATCTGCGACTGGGTCATGTTCGCGAAGAACCGCAGCATGATGATCTGCCGTTCCCGGGGCGGGAGTTTGGCGAGCAGCGGCTTGAGCGACTCGCGGTACTCGACGCCCTCCAGTGCGCTGTCCTCGTACCCGAGGCGGTCCGCGAGAGAGCCCTCGCCGCCTTCGTCCTCCGGGGAGGGCGAGTCGAGCGAGGAGGCGGTGTAGGCGTTCCCGACGGCGAGGCCGTCGACGACCTCCTCCTCGGTGACGCCGAGCACGGCCGCCAGCTCCGGGACGGTCGGGGACCGGTCCAGCTTCTGGGCCAGTTCGTCGCTCGCCTTGGTCAGCGCGAGGCGCAGTTCCTGGAGCCTGCGCGGGACGCGGACGGACCAGGAAGTGTCTCGAAAGAATCGTTTGATCTCGCCCACGACGGTCGGCATCGCGAACGTCGGGAACTCCACGCCGCGTTCGCAGTCGAACCGGTCGATCGCCTTGATCAGGCCGATGGTGCCGACCTGGACGATGTCCTCCATCGGCTCGTTCCGGCTGCGGAACCGAGCCGCCGCGTAGCGCACCAGCGGCAGGTTCAGCTCGATCAGGGTGTCTCGTACGTACGCCCGTTCGGGGCTGTCCACGTCCAGGGCGGCGAGTCGCTGGAAGAGGGAGCGGGAGAGGGTGCGGGTGTCGATGGCTTCCGAGCGGTCGGCCACTGCCGGCAGCTCACGCGTGTCGAGCGTGAGCACCTTGGAGCTGCCCTGTTCTGCGGACATGCCACCCCCTTGAGGTCGCGGACGGTCGCGTCTCTGCGCCCGTCGGAGGAACGCAGCCTCCACCTGAATACCGGAGGCGGGGCTGCGGCAAACGCGGTTCCAGCAGAATGTCACATGTCGGCAACACGCTGTAGCGTCATGTCGACAAGTATCTCCAGCGACAGTCGGCCGACCGAGCAGAATGAGCCGATTCTGTAGGGAAACGCTGGAACAGCTCCACCCGATCCGGTTAGGCCTCGATCCTGTTTGCGGATCTCAGACGGGCGAAGCTCCGGGCGAGCAGCCGGGACACGTGCATCTGCGAGACGCCCAGCTCCGCGCTGATCTGCGACTGCGTCAGATTGTTGTAGTAGCGCAGGAGGAGGATCCGCTGCTCGCGTTCGGGCAGCTGCACCAGCAGGTGGCGCACGAGGTCGCGGTGTTCCACACCGGCCAGCTCGGGGTCCTCGTAGCCGAGCCGGTCGAGCAGCCCGGGCATGCCGTCGCCCTCCTGCGCGGCCTCCAGCGAGGTCGCGTGGTAGCTGCGGCCGGCCTCGATGCAGGACAGCACCTCGTCCTCGCTGATGCGCAGGCGCTCGGCGATCTCGGGAGTGGTCGGGGTCCGGCCGTGGAGGGTCGTGAGGTCCTCGGTCGCGGCGTTCACCTGCACCCACAGCTCGTGCAGGCGGCGCGGGACGTGGACGGTGCGGACGTTGTCGCGGAAGTACCGTTTGATCTCGCCCACGACCGTCGGCATCGCGAAGGTGGGGAACTGGACCCCGCGCTCCGGGTCGAACCGGTCGATCGCGTTGATCAGGCCGATGGTGCCGACCTGGACCACGTCCTCCATCGGCTCGTTGCGGCTGCGGAAGCGGGCGGCCGCGTACCGGACGAGCGGGAGGTTGGCCTCGATCAGGGCCCCGCGCACCCGGTGGTGCTCGCTGGTGCCCGGCTCCAGGTCCTTCAACTGGCCGAAGAGCACCTGGGTCAGGGCCCGGGTGTCGGCTCCCCGGCCCTGCGGCCTGGCCGGCGTCGGGGACGGGTCCGGGGGCGGGTCCTGGGACGGGTCCTGCGACGGCTCCTGGGACCCGTCCGGGGGTGCGTCCTGTGACTGCTCCCGCGACTGCTCCTGCGACTGCTCCTGGGGACGGGGCCCAAGGCACGGCTCCCCTGCGCGCGGCTCCCCCGGACGCGGCTCCCCCGGACGCGGCCCGCCCGGGCGGGGC
The DNA here is from genome assembly GCF_000158895.1 of Streptomyces sp. C. Lineage (NCBI taxonomy): Bacteria > Bacillati > Actinomycetota > Actinomycetes > Kitasatosporales > Streptomycetaceae > Streptomyces > Streptomyces sp. C. The sequence goes on from NZ_GG657750.1 coordinate 4,075,373, forward strand.
TCGGCGGTGCGCGGTTCGGCGGTGCGGTGCTCGGCCGGTCGCGGATCCTGGTGGCGCGGTTCGTGCGGGCGGAGCTCTTGCTGGGGAGGCACCTGAGGCGCAGTACTGGCCGGCACGGTCACGCCACCCCTTCGCTCAACTCATCGGTCAAAAGCGGTCATAGCATCACAAGAGATGTGCACTATGTGCAAGCACCGTATATAGCCGTGTTGAGGGCAAGTTGGGCATTTAGCGGTATTCCTTTTACCGGCTCCGCCGGCCGTGAACGCGAAAGGTCCCCCACCCGTCGGAGTGGGGGACCCGGAAGTCCGGAAATCGCTTCGGCGTGCGGTTTCAGTTCACCAGTTCGGTGATGAACTCGCCGATGCCGGAGGCGGCATCCGATATGCCCTGGAAGCCTATTCCCACCATCTCCGCCGCCCGCTTGGGCTGGGTGATGATCACGAAGAGGACGAACACGGTGAGGACGCCCGTGATGAGCTTCTTGGTGTCCATGGACGGTGTCGGCCTCCCCAACCGGCGCTGCAAAGTCGGGTGAGTCTAACCGGTCAGGTTTGGTCACTCACCTGTCCTTTAAGGACCAATGACCCGGTGGTTGGGGCCCTTTGCCGCTGGGTGCCCGGTCGGGGCGGGCGCAGGATTGAACACGAGCCCACCGGTTCTGGCAGGAAACCGGTGGGTGAGGGACAGGACCTCACTGCGGGGTCCGAGCCGCAAGCTTCCCCCCTGACTGCGGCTCGGGCTGGCAGGTTCCGTCCCCGTCGGGGGAAGTGGCTTGTCCCCCCGATCGCCACTTCCCCCGTCCCCACCGTTGAAGGTCCCGACTCCGGTCGGGACCTTCTTCGCGTCTGGGGCGGGCGGAGCGGAGCGGGGGGTGCCGCGGGCGCCGTCGGGCACCGGGGGGCTACTGGATGGCGCCGGCGAGGCCCAGGAGCGGCTGGACGGGCGCGATCACGGGGGAGAGCTGGTCGGGCAGGGTCATCAGCTGGTTGAGCTGGTTCGCGCCCTGGCTGAGCCGCGCGCCGATCTCGGGGACGGAGGGCTGGGCGCCGGCGGGCATGCCCGGGGCGGCGGCCGGGAGGTCCGGGAGGCTGAGCGGGGCCGCGTCCAGGGGCGCGGCGGAGGCGGCGGGTGCGGCGAGGCCCGCGGCGGCCCCCGCGAGGGCGAAGGCGGCGAGCATGCGCTGGGTCTTGGTCATGCCGTGACAACGGCCGAGCGGGCGGCCCGGTCACGGCGGGCACGCGCGAGAGCCCCGGTTCGTACGAACCGGGGCTCTCAGTGGCGGTGGTGGAGGGATTTGAACCCCCGATGGGTTGCCCCATACTCGCTTTCGAGGCGAGCTCCTTCGGCCACTCGGACACACCACCGAGAGAGATCCTAGCCCAAGGTGGGGAGTGCTTTGCAAATCCGCAGGACGTGGCCTGGCTCACCGCTCCCGGAAGGCCCCCGCGAGGGGCTCACAGCGCCCTGAAGAAGTCCGTGAGCTGCCGCGCGCACTCCTGCTCCAGCACCCCGCGGATCACCTCGGGGCGGTGGTTGAGCCGGCGGTCGCGTACGAGGTCCCACAGCGACCCGGCCGCGCCCGCCTTCTCGTCCCCCGCGCCGTAGACGACCCGCGCCACGCGGGACTGCACCAGCGCGCCCGCGCACATCACGCAGGGCTCCAGGGTCACCACCAGGGTGCACCCGGTCAGCCGCCACTCCCCGAGCCGGGCGGCCGCCCGGCGCAGCGCCAGCAGCTCGGCGTGCGCCGTGGGATCTCCGGCGGCCTCCCGTTCGTTGTGCCCGGTGGAGAGGAGCTCCCCGCCGGGGCCGAGCACGACGGCACCGACCGGCACGTCGCCGGCCGGTACCGCCAGGGCGGCCTCCTCCAGCGCCAGGCGCATGGAGTCCCGCCAGGGATCCCGTACGGGATCGGGGTCGTACGTGAGGTGGTGCTCGGTGATCACTAGCGGACGGCCTCCAGCACGTCGGTGGCGCCGAGGGCGTCGGCGATCTCGGTGAGGGCGTCTCCGTCGAGGGTCAGCAGTTCCTTGTGGCCGACCCCGAGGTCGTCCAGCAGCCGGGGGTCGCCGAGGGGGCCGGCCGGCAGGGGCTCGGAGCCGGCGCGCGGCTCGTCGTCCGCGCCGTCGTCCTCGTCCGTGTAGGCGGCGACCGGCTCGTCGTCGCCGTCCTCGGTGCCGTCCAGGTCCAGTTCGTCGAGGTCGTCGTCCTCCTCGTCGGTGCCCAGCAGCTCCTTCGTGAGCATCGCGCCGTAGGAGCTGCGGTCGGCCACGGAGGCGTTCGACACGAAGTAGCGGGGGTCCTCCTCTCCGTCCACGCGGATGACGCCGAACCAGGCGTCCTCCTGCTCGATGAGGGCGACCACCGTGTCGTCGTCGACAGCGGCGGACCGTGCGAGATCGATCAGATCACTGAGGGACTCGACGTCGTCGAGTTCCATGTCGCTCGCTTCCCACCCGTCTTCGGTGCGCGCGAGCAGTGCGGCGAAATACACCGTGACTCTCCCACTGGTCATAGGTGTGCCGGTTGGAGGTCCCCCCGGCCGGAGGTTGGGGTGTGCACGGCCGTGACGCTTGCCATCCGCACCCCGCCCAATCGGCATCGTGGCAGAAACAGCGGCTTTGCGAGAGGTCTTCCGCGCGGCGGCCGTGTCGCGGCGCCGGTGGCGCGCCCGGTCGCGAGCCCGGTCAGGGGGCCGTCGGCGCGCACGCCGGTGGGCCGGGCGGCGCGCCAGGTGGCACGCCCGGCCTCGCCCCGGTCGCCCGGTCGCCCGGCCTCGGCCCGGTCGCCCGGTCACCAGCGGAAGGTGCGCATCCGCATCTGCTGCCGCATCCGGGCCGCTCGGGCGCGCCGGGGCTGGACCCGGTCGCGCAGCTCCCTGGCCTCGTTCAGATCGCGCAGGAACTGCGCGCGTCGCGCCCTGCGCTGCGCCGCCGTCTCCGGCGCCTCGTACGCCTCTCTCCCGTCGGTGTCGTTCGGCTGCGTCTCGGGCATCGGCACCACCCCAGGCTGGTCCGGTCGTCCTCCTCCGCGTCACGGAGCAGACCCCCCGCTCCCACCTTCCCCCGGCCGGCGCGTTTGATGCCAGCGGCGCGCAGATCACCCCAGGTCAGGGGTCAGACCTCGGCGTCCTCGTCGGTGAGGGCCGGTACGACGGCCACCGGGCCGTGCGCGTGCTGGAGCACCGCGTGCGCGACCGACCCGATCAGCAGGGACCGTACGCGCGGGTGGTGGCGGCCCACCACGACCAGCGCGGCCGACCGGGACGCCTCCACCAGCCGCCCGGCCGCGTTCCCGGGCTCGGCGGCCTGCTCGACGGGCACGTCCGGGTACCGGCCCCGCACCGCCTCCAGCCGCCGGGCCTGGGCCCGCAGCATCTCCCGTTCGGCCGGCACGGCGTCCCCTTCGTCGGCGAGGGCCTCGGGCGGGATCACCGCGAAGGGGCCGCCGAGCAGGTTCGCCGGGCCGGGCGGGATCGCGTACGCCGAGACCACCTGGACGGTGGTCCCCCGTGCGGCGGCTTCCGCGAAGGCGAACGACAGCACGTCCTCGGGCGTCTCGGTGACGTGCAGCCCGAGCACCACCTTGCCGGCCGAGGCGCCCGCGGCCTCCCCGGAGGGGTCGGCGGCCGCGTCGCGGCCGGCGTGCGGGACCACCACCACGGGGCAGGAGGCGGTGGTGGCCACGGCCCTGCTGTTCGAGCCGAGCAGCAGCGCCGCGAACCCGCCGCGCCCCCGGGAGCCCATCACCAGCATCCGGGGCGAGCCCTCGCCGCTGATCACCCGCAGGGCCGCCGGGACCGAGCCCTCCAGGGCCTCGTAGCGGATCTCCGCGGGCCGCTCGGGGGAGGCCTCCAGGATGGCGCGTACGCGGTCGCCCACGGGGTCCGCGTACTCCTCGGGCTCGTTCGGGTCGTGCAGGGCCGAGCGGCGGCCGGCGTACAGCTGGGTGGCCTCGGGCAGCACGTGGGCGACCAGCAGGCCGGTGCCGTGCCGCAGGGCGGCCGCGCGGGCCCACTCCAGGGCGCGGAGGCTGTGCTCGGATCCGTCGACGGCCGCGATCACCAGTCCGTTGCTCACCAGTCCAGCCTGCTGGGCGGCCGCGCGGCCCGCATCTCAGGGCCCACGGCGGACGCGCGGCGGTGCGCACACCGCGTAGCCTTTTGCCAGTGGGTCGCGAACAGGCGGCCGTTTTCGCAGGTAGCAGGGTCTCGCAGTTCGCTGATCGCAGGTCGAAGCCCGGCTGAGTCTTGGAGGATGTTGTGCGTTTGCAGGTCGTCGATCACCCCTTGGTGGCGCACAAACTCACCACGCTGCGCGACAAGCGCACCGACTCCCCCACCTTCCGTCGGCTCGCCGACGAGCTGGTGACGCTCCTCGCGTACGAGGCCACCCGCGACGTGCGCACCGAGCAGTCCGACATCGAGACCCCGGTCGGCCCGACCACCGGCGTCAAGCTGTCGTACCCGCGCCCGCTGGTCGTCCCGATCCTGCGCGCCGGCCTCGGCATGCTGGACGGCATGGTGCGGCTGCTGCCGACCGCCGAGGTGGGCTTCCTGGGCATGGTCCGCAACGAGGAGACCCTGGAGGCCTCCACGTACGCGACGCGCATGCCCGAGGACCTCTCCGGCCGCCAGGTGTACGTGGTGGACCCGATGCTGGCCACCGGCGGCACGCTGGTCGCCGCGATCCAGGAGCTCATCAAGCGCGGCGCCGACGACGTGACCGCCGTGGTGCTGCTGGCCGCGCCGGAGGGCGTCGAGGTCATGGAGCGCGAGCTCGCGGGCACGCCGGTGACGGTGGTGACGGCCGCCGTGGACGAGCGGCTCAACGAGCACGGCTACATCGTCCCGGGCCTGGGCGACGCGGGCGACCGCATGTACGGCTCGGCCGAGTAGGTACCCCGGTTCAGGGGATCAGCACTTCGCGGAGGGCGCGGGCGCGGGCGGGTTGGCCAGGACGGCCAGCGCCTTGTCCGCGTCCTCCTTCGTGCTGAGCTCCTTGAAGGAGTCGCCGAGGATCAGGTCGATGTCCGCGCCCTCGCGGGCGTCGGTCTGGGTGGTGACCCCGGCGAGCTGGGTGCCGAGGACGGAGTAGGCGGCCTTGTCCGTCCGCGGGGAGCCGAGCAGTATCCCGGGGCCGGGGACCTTCTTGTCGAAGTCGGCGGGGGCGTTGCCGACGTGGCCGACGGCGAAGCCGCGCTTCTTCAGCTCGTCGCCGACGGCCTTGGCCAGGCCGGCGCGCGGGGTCGCGTTGTAGACGTTGACGGTGATCTGGGCGGGCTGCGGAAGGGCGACCGCGGGGGCCTTGGAGACGGCGGGGCCCGCGTCCGGGGCGGTTGCGGGTTTCACGGCGTTGGCGTTGGCCTTCGCGGGCTTGGCGGAGGCCGTGGGGCAGTTCCCGTCGGACGCCGCCGTGTTGCGCTTGCCGCTGTCGTCGCCGCCGAACACGTCGATGAGCTGCAGCGCCCCGTAGCCGAGCAGGGCCAGGGCCAGGACGGATCCGAGCAGGGCGAGGACGATCTTCCGACGCCGCCGGGGGCGGCTCATACGGGGGTAGGCAGCTCCCGTTACGCGGTACTTTCCGCCCATGCCGGGGGGAGTGAGCATGCTCATGGGCGCAGCGTAGTGCCGTACCGGAACGATGCCTACTAAATGATCTGTTGATCGGGTAAGGCAGACCCGAAAGGCGCAATCAGTCCATCTCGAGGACGCGCGCGTGCAGGACCTGGCGCTGCTGGAGGGCCGCGCGTACGGCGCGGTGCAGCCCGTCCTCCAGGTAGAGGTCGCCCTGCCACTTCACGACGTGGGCGAAGAGGTCCCCGTAGAAGGTGGAGTCCTCCGCGAGCAGGGTTTCGAGGTCCAGCTGCCCCTTGGTCGTCACGAGCTGGTCGAGCCGTACCGGGCGCGGCGCGACGTCCGCCCACTGCCGGACGCTCTCCCGGCCGTGGTCGGGGTACGGCCGCCCGTTTCCGATGCGCTTGAAGATCACACGGAAAGCCTACCGGGCCGGTGCCTCCGGGCGCAGCCTCGCGCCGTCGGTGCAAAAGTGGCAGACAGGAATATTTCGGGAGGGATGCATGAGCCAGAGCACCGGCCCGGCCGTTCCGGCCGGCTCGCCCGATCCGTCCGGGGCGCCCGAACCGCCCGGGGCGCCCCACCCGCCCGGGGCGCCCGACCCCGCCGTCGACGCGATTGCCGCCGGGTACGCCTTCACCGGCCCCGCGCTCGACCTCGGAGCCCTGCTCTGGGACGGGAAGTGCCTGCCCGAGCGGCAGATCCGGATCCCCCTCGCCATGCTCAACCGGCACGGGCTGGTGGCCGGAGCGACCGGTACCGGCAAGACCAAGACGCTCCAGCTGATCGCCGAGCAGCTGTCGGCGAACGGCGTGCCCGTCTTCCTGGCCGACGTCAAGGGCGACGTCTCCGGCATCTCCGCCCCCGGCGCGGCGAACGAGCGGACCGCGGCCAGGGCCGGCGAGGTCGCGCAGGAGTGGGAGTCGACCGCGTACCCCGCCGAGTTCTACTCCCTCGGCGGGATCGGCCCCGGGATCCCGGTCCGCGCGACCGTGACGGCCTTCGGGCCGGTGCTGATGTCCAAGGTGCTCCAGCTCAACCAGACGCAGGAGCAGTCGCTCGGCCTGATCTTCCACTACGCCGACGCCAAGGGCCTGGAGCTGATCGACCTCAAGGACCTGCGGGCGGTCGTCGCCTTCCTCGTGTCCGACAAGGGAAAACCCGAGCTGAAGGGAATCGGCGGCCTCTCGACCGTGACCGCCGGAGTGATCCTGCGCGCCCTGACGGCATTCGAGCAGCAGGGCGCCACGCAATTCTTCGGCGAGCCCGAATTCGACACGAGCGAATTGCTCCGGACGGCCGCCGACGGGCGCGGAGTGGTCTCCGTCCTGGAACTCCCGGCAGTACAGGACAAACCGCAGCTTTTCTCCACATTCCTGATGTGGCTGCTCGCCGACCTCTACGGAGGACTTCCCGAAGTCGGCGATCTGGACCGGCCCAAGCTGGTGTTCTTCTTCGACGAGGCGCACCTCCTCTTCACCGGGGCCTCGAAGGCGTTCCTGGAATCCATCACCCAGACGGTCCGGCTGATCCGCTCCAAGGGGATCGGCGTCTTCTTGGTCACCCAGACCCCCAAGGACGTTCCCGCGGACGTGCTCGCCCAGCTCGGCAACCGCGTCCAGCACGCCCTGCGCGCCTTCACCCCCGACGACGCGAAGGCCCTCAGGGCCACGGTGAAGACCTTCCCCAACTCCCCCTACGACCTGGAGGAGACGCTCACCGGGCTCGGCACCGGCGAGGCCGTCGTCACGGTGCTCAGCGAGAAGGGCGCCCCGACCCCGGTCGCCGCCGTCCGGCTGCGCGCACCGCAGTCGCTGATGGGGCCGGTCGACGCCGGAGCCCTGGACCGGGCGGTGAAGTCCTCACTGCTGTACCCGCGCTACGCGGAGCCGGTCGACCGCGAGTCCGCGTACGAGAAGATCACCGCCGAACAGGCCGCCGCGGAGGCCGAGGCGGAGGCGGCCGCCGCGGCGGCGGAGGCCGAGAAGCAGGCCAAGGAGGCCGAGAAGGCCGCCCGGTCCGCCCGGTCCGCCCCGAAGCCCGAACCCTCGCTGACCGAACAGGTCGTGGGGAGCGGGCTGTTCCGCTCCCTGGCGCGGTCGATCGGGACACAGCTGGGCCGGGAGATCTCCCGGTCGATCTTCGGGACCGCGCGCCGCCGCCGCTGAGCCGGGCCCCCCGGGGTCCCCCCTCCAGACGGAATCGAGCGAACCGGCTGTCGGGCGCCCGGCGCGCGCTGACAGACTCGGGGCATGCGGACCGAACTCACCGACACCACGTCCAGCAAGATCGGCCGGGCGCTGCTCGACGCCCGCCGGGCCGTTGGCAGCCCGACCATGGGGCTGGTGCTGACCCTCGTCATCGTCACCGACGAGGAGAACGCCTACGACGCCGTACGCGCGGCCTCCGAGGCCTCGCGGGAGCACCCGTGCCGGATCATCGCGGTGATCAAGCGGACCCACCGGGGCCCGGAACGGCGGCGCCGGACCCGGCTCGACGCCGAGCTGCGCGTGGGAACGGACGCCGGCTCCGGGGAGACCGTGATCCTGCGCCTGCACGGCGACCTCACCACCCAGGCCGGCTCGGTGGTGCTCCCGCTGCTGGTGCCGGACGCGCCGGTGGTTGCGTGGTGGCCGGCCGAGGCGCCCGCCGATCCCGCCCGCGACGACCTGGGCGCGCTGGCCCAGCGCCGGATCACCGACGCGCAGGAGGCACCGGACCCGGTCGGCGTGCTGGACGCGCGCGCGGCCTCGTACGCCCCGGGTGACACCGACCTCGCCTGGACCCGGCTCACGCCGTGGCGTTCCCTGCTGGCCTGCGCGTTCGACCAGAAGCCGCTGGCGGTGACCGCCGCCGCGGTGGAGAGCGAGCCCGACAACGCGAGCGCCGCGCTGCTGGCGCGCTGGCTGGAGGACCGGCTCGGCGTGCCGGTGGCCCGGGCGGCGTCGGACGGGCCGGTCATCACCCGGGTCCGGCTGGAGACCTCCGCCGGCGAGGTGGTCGTGGACCGCCCGACCGGCTCGCTGGCCACGCTGGTGCTGCCGGGCTGGCCCGACCGCAAGGTCGCGCTCAAGATCCGCAGCACCGCCGAGCTGATCGCGGAGGAGCTGCGGCGGCTCGACGCCGACGAGGTCTACGCCTCGGTGCTGCGCGGCCGGGCGGCCCAGACGTCGCTCTCGGCGTAGTGGTTGTCGTACGTGGGCTGGCTGTCGATGATGTCCTGCACGGTGGCCTCGCCCGCGCGCACCCGCCCGAGGAGACGGTAGTAGTCGAAGCGGGCCATGCCGGGGGTGAAGCCGACGAACACCTCGGCGGTGTGGCCGGCGGCCGGGGCGAAGGCGTGCTTGACACCGGGGGCGACGCTGATGAAGTCGCCCTTGGTGAGGGTGTGGATCTCGTCGCCGACGAGCACGTCGAGCCGGCCGTCCGTGACGTGGAAGAACTCGGTGGCCTTGGTGTGGAAGTGCACCGGGGCCCCGGCCGCGCCCACCTCGAAGCACGCGGTGTTGCAGGTGAGTTCCGGGGTGTCGGTGAGCAGCGTGATGAAGCTGCCGGGGCCGTCGGAGATGACTTCGGCGTCTGCGGCACGGGTGAGGTTCTCGATCATGCCGCCGACCCTACGGCGCCCGGCCCCGCGCCCTGCCGACGGGTACCCCTGGACCGCTCAACTCCGTTTCAGCGACGGAAGTTCACGCCCCGTCGGCTCACGCGGAGCGCTTGGCGGCGGCCTTCTGTGCCTGCTTGTACTCGCGGACCTTCGCCAGGGACTCCGGGCCCGTGATGTCGGCCGCCGAGCGGTGGACGTTCGGCAGGCCGTAGCCGCCGGCGGCCTCGCGCCAGCCCTTCGGGCGGACGCCGAACCGCTTGCCCAGCAGGGCCAGGAAGATCTGCGCCTTCTGCTCCCCGAAGCCCGGCAGCGCCTTCAGCCGGGCCAGCAGCTCCGCGCCGTCGGCGGCGTCGGCCCAGACGGCGGCCGCGTCGCCGTCGTAGTGCTCCACCAGGTACGCGCAGAGCTGCTGGATCCGCTTCGCCATCGATCCCGGGTAGCGGTGCACGGCGGGCTTCTGCGACAGCAGCGCCGCGAAGGCCTCCGGGTCGTGGGCGGCGATGGCGTGCGCGTCGAGGTCGTCGGTGCCGAGCCGCTGGGCGATGGTCCAGGGCCCCGAGAACGCCCATTCCATCGGCACCTGCTGGTCGAGCAGCATGCCGGTGAGCGCGGCCAGCGGGCTGCGCGCGAGCAGGGCGTCGGCCTCGGGCTGCTGCGCGAGCCGGATGGTGATGTCGTCCATGCCCCCAGCCTCCCCCAGCGGGGGCCCCGGCGCCCGGTCGGCGCGCGATTGTCAGACCCCCCGCCTAGCGTGGGAGCGACAGGGCAAGCACGCGTACGGACGGCAGACGACACAGGAGTCGATCGACCATGGCTGAGTTCCCGGAAGGCGCCCCGTGCTGGGCGGACGCGATGTTCTCCGACGTGGAGGGCGCCAAGGAGTTCTACGGCGACGTGCTGGGCTGGACCTTCGGCGAGGCCAGCAGCGAGTACGGCAACTACACGCAGGCCTATTCCGACGGCAAGGCGGTCGCGGCCGTGGTGCCGCCGATGCCGGGAGGTGACGCCCCTTCGCAGTGGTGTCTCTACTTCGCCTCGTCCGATGCCGCCGCGACCGCCGAGAAGATCAAGGCGGCGGGCGGCACGCTGATGATGGAGCCGATGCAGGTCGGCACGTTCGGGACGATGGCGATCGCCAAGGAGCCGAGCGGCGCGGTCTTCGGCGTCTGGCAGCCCGGCGAGCACAAGGGCTTCGAGAAGCTCGGCGAGTCCGGTGCGTACGCCTGGGCGGAGGTGTTCACGCGCGAGCCGGACAAGGCGGACGGCTTCCTGTCACAGGTCTTCCCGTACGAGTCCCAGCAGATGGACCCCGGTGACGACCCGGAGGCGTCCGGGATGGACTTCAACGTCTTCAGCGTGGGCGGTCCGCAGAACCCGGTGCTGGGCCGGATGAGGATGGGCGAGGAGTTCCCGCCCGAGATCCCCTCGTACGTACAGGTCTACTTCGCGGTGCCGGACTGCGACGAGGCGGTCGCTAAGACCCGCAAGCACGGCGGGCAGTTGCACTTCGGGCCGATGGACAGCCCCTTCGGCCGCTTCGCGGCGGTCACCGACCCGCAGGGGGCGGCGTTCGCGGTGATCGACCTGTCGACGACGGTCGGGGAGATGCCGAGCTTCGGCTAGGGCCTGTCGTCAAACTCCCGTCGTCGCCCGGAGGGCAGACGGGAGTTTGACGACAGGCCCTAGGGGCCCCCTGGCCGCCCGAGTCCGGAGCCGTTCCCCCGCCGGTCGACACGGCGGGGGAGCGGGGCCGGCGTGCGGGCGTCAGTACAGCGGGTGGACGGTGAGCGCGGTCCGGAAGGCGGGGTGGTGCGCCGGGTGGTACGCGGGGTGGAGCACCAGCGGGGCGTCCCAGACGGACGGGGCCGAGGTGACCGTGTAGACCACCGGATAGCCGAAGGGCGGGAGCGGGAAGGAGCTCGGCGCGGCCTGGGCGGGGGTGCTGGTGAACAGGGCGGTGCTGAGAGCGAGCGCCGCGGCGGCGGCGATGTTCTTGATCATGCGTGCAGGGATAGCGTCCGCCCGATGCCGCCCACCAGCCGAGGACACTCCTGATCACCCGGTTGCCGGAGCCGATTCACCGCAGAATCGATCACTCGCCCGCCCGCTTCCCCCGCCGGAGGGAGCCGGATTCCGCCGGTCAGCCGTTCCGCGGGCCGGCGAGGGAGCGGCTCCGGCCGCGGCGGACCGCCTCCCAGACGGCGCCGAGGACCGCGGACTGCACGAGGGCGCAGGCGACCAGCACGCCGACGGAGAACCAGAGGGGAGGCTTCGACGCACCCCAGACCAGCATCCCGACGGCCATCGTGGCGAAGGAGGAGGGGGCGGTGAAGAGGGTGGGCCAGATCCAGACGAACCCCGGGTCCTGACCGAAGAGGGAGACGCCCGTCGCGACCGCGATGGCGCCGGCGACGACGGTGAGGTAGACCGCCGAGGCGGGATTGGCGAAGGTCAGGCGTATCAGCGTGCGCTCGTTCATCGGTTCTCCCTGGGGCGTGGTGTGCCTCCAGCGTCGGCCCGGACGGCCGCGGTGTCGTGAGTACGCGTACCCAGTTCCACTCGGTACGGCCGCAGTTGCCGCAGCCGTTCCCGGCGGGGCGTCGGGGCGGGCGTAAATGGGGGGAGGGTTTTCCGCCGGCGGCCTAGGGTGACCGACCATGCCTACCAATGAACAAGTGATCGAACGGGCCCTGGAGCGGATCAGCGCGGGTTACGTCTTCCCCGAGAAGACCGGCGCCGTCGAGGCGGCGATCCGCAGGAGGCTCGCGGAGGGCGCGTACGCGGGTCTCGACGGGCCGGCGCTCTGCGCGACCGTGACGGCGGACCTCCAGGACGTGTGCCCGGACAAGCACCTGCGCCTGCTGTGGACGGACGAGCCGCAGTCGCTCGAACCGGTGGACGACGACGGGGGCGAGGCCGCGTTCCTCGCGCTCCTCAGGGCGGAGCACCAGGGGATCCGCCGCGTCGAGCACCTGGAGGGGAACGTGGCGGTCATCGACGTCCGCCGCATCGCGACCGCGATCGAGGGCGCCGGCGCGATCGGCGCGGCCATGCGGCTGGTCGCGAACAGCTCCGCGCTCGTCCTGGACCTGCGGGAGTGCCGCGGCGGGTCCCCGGAGGGGGCGGCGTTGTGGTGCAGCTACTTCTTCCCCGACGACCAGGTGCACCTCAACGACATCTACGACCGGGTCACCGACACGACCCGGCAGTACTGGACGACCGCACACCTGCCCGCGCCGCGCTACACGGACCGCCCCGTCCACGTGCTGACCAGCGGGACGACGTTCTCCGGGGGCGAGGACGTGGCGTACACCCTGCAGGCGCACGGCAGGGCCGTCGTCGTCGGCGCGACCACGCGCGGCGGGGCCCATCCGACGGCCCGCCACGCGGTCGCCGAGCACATCCTGGTGACCGTGCCGACGGCCCGGTCCGTCAACACCGTCACCGGCACCAACTGGGAGGGCGTGGGCGTCGTACCGGACGCCCAGGTCCCGGCGGAGCGGGCCCTGGAGGAGGCGCTCGTCCTCAGCGCGGCGGCAGTTGGTCGTACGTCCTGAAGGTGTAGAGCGCGGACAGGGTGATCGAGTTGCCGGTCCCGGCGGGGAGGCCGAGCTTGTCGTTCAGGACCTTCCCCAGCGGCCCGCAGCCCTTGGCGGCCGGCACCGCGAAGGAGTCGTCGGCGGCGGCGAACTTGATCACGGGCGGGTTCTTCGAGATCCGCTCGGACTTGCCCACGCGCTTCAGCCGGATCTCGATGGGGGCGCCGTCCGTGCCGATGGTGCAGCCCGGCGGGAGGAGCGGGCTCAGCGCGCGATAGCGGAGCGTGAAGAGGCCCATGTCGTCGCCGACGCTGTAGAAGTCCGAGCGCCCGCCGTACTCCGGCTGGAGGGAGAGGCCGAGTGCGGGGTTGCGGTCCCCGGCGGGGTTGCCGATCAGCCCGCCGGGGACGGCGGTCGGGCCGCTGCGCAGCGCGCCCCAGACCTGGCCCTTGCTCCCGTCGGGCATCGGGCCCTCGGCGTGGGTGAGGGTCATCGGGGCGAACTCGGGCAGGGTGCGGTCGCCGAGCTTCAGGGACCCGGTGGCGGTCAGTACCTCGCACTTCCACTGTGCCGCGTCGACCCCGGCGGGGATGGCCGGGCAGTCGGTGAAGTCGTACGACGGCGTGGGTGCGGGCGCGGGTGCGGGCGTGGGCGTGGGCGTGGGTGCGGCGGTCGCGGTCCCGGCGACGGCGACGGTGAGGGCGGCGGCGAGGCCGAGCCCGACGGCCGCGCGGCGGCGGAGGGTGTTGGTCTGCATGCCTCCAAGGTGCCGCCCCGCACGCCCCGGGGGTCACCGGGAAACCCCGGGGCCCGCCCTGAGGTGTCCCTGATGTGAGGTCAGGGACAGCTGTAGACACGTGAGTTGGGGGCACTCGGGGGAGGCCACGGGCCGTGTGACCCGGGAGGGGCCGGACGGCCGTGATCCGGCGGCGTGCCGGGCCGACCGCCTCCTGGACCTCCGCGGCGGGCCCGGGACCGCCTCCACCGCGCGCGGGCGGCTACTCGATGAAGAGGCTGCGGCCGTGGCCGATCGCCAGTTGGCCCGGGAAGATCGGGTGCACCACCCTGCCGTCGCAGGCGGGGCCGCTCCACACCCAGGCGACCCCGTCCGTGAGGTTGACGACCTCCGACGGGGCGAAGTCGCCCAGGGGGAAGCAGCCGCTGGGGGCTTCGTTGGGCGCACCGTCGATGAACAGGACGCCCTGGGCCGCCTGTGCCGTGCCGGGGACCGCCAGCGCCAGCGCCACGGCCGCCGCGCACGCCCCCAACAGCCCCGCCGTCCTCCGCGCCCGCATCCTCATCCTCGTCCCCATCCGCATCCTCATCCTCATCCGTCCGCCTCTTTCCTCTCGCCCGACCAGGTGCCATGACCGACGGTAGGTGGAGGTCACGTTCCGTGACACGGCGTGTGGTGGTGAAGGAGGGGCGTGAGGAGCGTGCGGGGCGTGCGCTCAGGCCGCGGCCCGTCCGATCGAGCAGGACGGCACGCCGGCAGCTCAGAGGCTGGCGTCCCGGTCGCGACGGGGCATAGGGCCGGCCTATGGGCCCATCGGTCCGGGGGTCCTACCGGGGGCCGGAGGGCCGGACGAGGGTGGTGGCAAGAGCCTTTCGATGAAGCAAGGACGCCATGTACACCCTCCTGTTCCTCCTGATCTCCCTCTGCCTCTGGGCGGTGCTGCGCGCCTGGCCGCGCGGGCCATGGCTGTTGCTGTGGGCGGGGACGCTGGCGCTCACGACGCTCGCGTTCCTCCCCCACCTCGACCGCGCCTTCGGCCTGAGCTTCTGAGGAGGAGCACGCGATGACCACCACGGCGATGACCACCACGGCGACCACCACCACCGCGACCCCCACCACCGTCACCCTTCCCCCCGCCCGTCTCTCCCACCGCCTCGGCCTCTGGTTCGCCCACGCCTACGTGCTGGGCATGTGCGCCACCATCGGCGGCGCGTACGTCTTCCAGTTCGGCCTGTGGGAGTACCCCTGCCCGATGTGCCTGCTCCAGCGGATGTTCATGCTGCTCAGCGCGCTCGGACCGGCCATGATCGTCGCCCGTTCGCGCAAGGGCGCGGTGAGCACCGCCGAGTTCGCCTCCGGGTGGGGCGTCGCGATCGTCTCGGCGCTGATCGGCAGCACCGTCTCCGCCTCGCAGGTGCTGATGCACATCGTCCCCCCGGACCCCGGCTACGCGGGCGCCCTGTTCGGCCTGCACCTGTACACCTGGGCCGCGATCACCTTCCTGCTCGCCGTCCTCGCGGCGGCCGTGAACCTCGTCCTGGCCCGCGAGTTCCAGCCCCTGGGCGCCGCCCAGGCCTCGCCGGCCCTGCGCCGCGCGGCCGGCTTCACCCTGGCCGTCCTCGCGTTCTTCGCGGTGAGCAACCTGGTGGCCTGCTTCCTCCTCCAGGGCCTGCACTGGCAGATGCCGGGCGACCCGACCGGCTACCGGTTCTTCACCGATCTGCCGTGAGGTAGCGGGTCATCCGCTCCGGGACGCTTGGCCGGCTCAGTGGCCGGCGAAGGCAGCGGCGTTCTCGCGGGCCCACTGGGCGTAGGTGCGGGCGGGGCGGCCGAGGAGGGTCTCGGTGGTGTCGGCGACGGTGGCGGGGCCGTGGTTCGCGGCCTCCCACAGGTCGAGCAGCGAGGAGACCATCGGGGCGGGCATGTGGGCGCCCATCTGGCGCTCGGCCTCGGTGCGGGTGATCTGCTCGACGGGGATCTCGCGGCCGATCGCGTCGGCCAGGACCGCGAGCTGGCGGCGGAAGGTGAGCGACTCGGAGCCGGTCAGGGTGAGCCGGCGCCCGGTGAGCGAGTCGCCGGTGAGGGCCTCGAAGGCGATGTCGGCGATGTCCTCGGGGTGGATGGGCGCGATGTGCGCGTCCGGGTAGGCGAGCTGGACCGGCAGGGACCGGCCGATGGGGTACGCCCAGCCGAAGGAGTTGCTGGCGAAGGCGTCCGGGCGCAGGAAGGTGCAGGTCAGGGCGGAGGCGGCGAGGGCGCGCTCGACCTTCAGGCTGTGGCTCGCGAGCGGGTCGTCCGCGGCGCCGGGGGCGAGGACGGTGGACGAGGACAGCAGGACGACGTGCTCGACGCCGGCGGCCCCGGCGGCGGCGATCAGCTCGTGGATGCCGGCGGGCTCGGGGTAGAGGAAGACCTGCCGGACGCCGTCCAGTGCGGCGGCGAAGGTCTCGGGGCGGTCGAGGGCGAGCTCGCGGGTTTCGACGCCGGTCGGGACGGTGAGCCGGGCGGGGTGGGAGCTGGCGGCGCGGACGGCGTGGCCGGCGGCGTGCAGGCGGCCGACGAGGGCCTGGCCGACCTTGCCGCGGGCGCCGGTGACGAGGGTGCTCATGGGTTCTCCGTTCGTGGTGACGGCAGCCGTTCGTTGACCGCCGACATATGTATGCATGCTTGCATGCACACGTTTTCAGGTCAACACATGTTTGTCGTCAGTCACGTATGTACGATGAGGGGCATGACGAAGCAGCAGGCGGACGCGGCGGACATGAGTGACGAAGAGCTGCTGAACGCCGTCGGCCCGGCGTTCGGGAAGCTGCGGCGCTCCTCGCTCCTGGAGGTCGAGGACCCGATCTCCCAGAAGGACCTCGGCCGGACCCTGGTCCTCAACGTGGTCCTGGAGATCGGGCAGGACGGCGCCCGCGAGGTCACCGTCGGCGCGGTCGGCGCACACCTGGGCACCGACCCCTCGGTGGCCAGCCGCATGGTGTCCGACTGCATCTCCGCCGGCTACCTGGTCCGCGCCGCCTCCCAGCAGGACGGCCGCCGTACGGTCCTCCACCTCAGCCCCGGGGGCGAGGAGCTGATGGCCCGCTTCCGCCGGCACCAGCGCTCGGCGTTCGAGTACATCACCGCCGACTGGAGCGAGCGCGAACGCCTGGACTTCGCCCGCCTGATGCTGAAGTACGTCGCGTCCCAGGAGTCCCTGCGTCGGCGCGGGGCTTGAGCCGCCCGGCGGTGGCGGTGGCCGGGGCCGGCCGCGGCAGCGCCTTCGGCACCTTCGGGGAACTGCTCCAGGGCGTACTGCCCGGCGCCGGCGGCCACTTCATGGTGACCCTGCCGCTGGCGCGGTGGTCCACCGCCGAGTTCGCCTACGAACCGTCCGCCGCCGGCGTCCGGGTCGCCCCGGCCCACAAGCACCGGGCGGCACGGCTGGCGGTACGGGCCCTGCGCGCCGCCGGCCTCGACGGCGGCGGCCGGCTGCGCCTGGGCGGCGAACTGCCCGAGGGGAAGGGCATGGCCAGCTCCTCGGCCGACCTCGTGGCCACCGCCCGGGCCGTCGCCGACGCCGTGGGCGCCCGGTTCGGCCCCGCCGACGTCGAGGCGCTGCTGCGCGGCGTGGAGCCGACCGACGGGGTCATGTACGACGAGATCGTCGCCTTCGGGCACCGCGAGGTCCGGCTCCGGGAACGGCTGGGCACCGTGCCCGCCATGACGGTGGTCGGCTACGACGAGGGCGGCACGGTCGACACCATCGTCCGCAACCGCGCGGCCGCCGCACCCGGCGCGGACGACCGGCGCGAGTACGCCCTCCTCCTCGACCGGACCCGCGAGGCGGTCCGCGCCGCCGACCTGCCCGCCCTCGGCCGCGTCGCGACCCGCAGCGCGGAACTGCACGCCCGCCGCCACCCGCGCCCCGCCCTGCCCGTCCTGCTGCGCGTCTGCTGGGACGTCGGCGGGCTCGGCGTGGCCTGCGCCCACAGCGGCACCGTGCTCGGCATCCTGCTGCCCCACGACGACCCCGCCACCCCCGCGAAGGCCGCCGCGGCCCAGTCCGCCTGCGCCGTCGCCCTCCCCGGACCCACCCGCCTCCACCGCACCCTCGGCCCCGCCGACGACTGGACCGGCGCGGGGGTCCTGGGGGTCCCCGGTCAGCGCGCGGCGGCCCTGGCCCGCGCGGAAGCGACGTAACGGGTGGTGAAGAGCCCCCGGCCCACTGAGTAGACAGTGTCTACGGAAGTGGCCGCATCTGAGTACGCGTACTCAGGACGCACCTTTCCCGCCCTGGGAGCGTCTGACGCATGGACAAGATCTACTCAGTGGTGGGCGGGACCCTCTCCGGTCTGTTCACCGGGTACCTGGCGATGGGGCTGTGGTGGTGGGGCGCCACCGAGGACGCCCGCTGCGAAACCGGCACCACGATCTGCCTCCCGGTGTACCAGTTCATCGCCTTCGTCTCGTGGTTCGCCGTGGCGGTGGTCTTCTTCGTGATCGCCCTGCGCCTGCTGGACGTCCGCCCGAGAACGGCCACGCTCCCGGCCTGCCTCGCCCTCCAGATGTACGCCCTGACGCTGCTGGCCCCGCTCTCGGCCCACGGGTACCCGGAGCCCTCGCTCCTCACCTTCTCGGCCCTGGCCGCCGGTCCGGCCCTGGTGGCCCTCTGCACCTTCCCGGACTGGCGCCGCCGGGGCCTCGCCGCGACCGGCGTCCTGGTGGCCGGCTCTTTCGTCGCGTACGGCTGCGTCGAGGGCTTCCCGTGGTGACCCCGTCCGGACAGCCGTTCACCCTGTGTCTCGCTGGCATCGTCTTTGCCTTGGCTCGTCAGCTGTAGGCGTCGCCCTGGCCACGGCCGCCGCTGCGGGGCTAGTGACTGCTTGGGACAAAACCCTTCGTCTCTCCACCAGCTCGGACGTGAACAGGTCAGCGAGCACCTGACCGCTGTTGGTCCCGAAGAGCCGGACCGCAATCAGCGGTCCGGCTCTTCGTTTCGCCTGTTCAGGCGGCTGCGGAGGATACGAGATTCGAACTCGTGAGGGGTTGCCCCCAACACGCTCTCCAAATGTTCGTACGGGGGTCCGGAGCGGGGGTGAATGCAACCAGAACTGCAACCACAGGAGTCAAGCCCTGCTCATGCCCTGCGCCAGGCGCCGAGCAGTTCTTCGGGTCCGTACGCCGCCTGGAGCCCGGAACAGGTGGTCCCGTTGCGCGAGACCGCCACGAGCGGTACCGGCTCGTCGGTGATGGCGGCCCGGTGCTTCTGCAGCGCCGCCAGGTCGTGGTTGTCGAACGAGGAGTTCTCCAGCCACTTGACCGAACCGAGGAAGAGCAGTTCCTTGGCCACCGGCTGCCGGTCGGCGCCGACCAAGTCGATTTCGACGTCGTTGCTGCGGGTCCAGTAGCCGCCGATCGCCGGGGCGGCGGGTAGGAGCCCGTCCGGCAGGAGGCGGGCGAGGGATTCCCGGACGAGGGGTTCGATCGCCCGCCCCCGCCAGCTCGTCCACTGCTCCTTGATCCGGCTCAGCGTCAGGTCTCCCCGCATCCGCTCGATCTCCGCCATGTGCGGATCCAGAAACGCGAGCCAGAACCGGAGGTAGGGATCGGCCACGCGGTAGCGACGTTCCTTCGACGGCCTCAGGGAGAGGGGCAGCTCGGCTGCCACCACCCGCTTCTCGGTCAGGACGTCGGTGGCCCGGGTGAGAGTGGTGTGGGCGATACCGCCCGCAGCGCGAGCGATGTTGGTGAAGGTTCTCTCCCCGCTTCCGATGGCCCGCAGGACTTCCCGGCTCATCGCCTGCGGCGGAAACTCCGCGGCCAGTGACCGCTCGGCGGAGACCAGCAGCGCCGAGATCGGGTTGTCCAGCGAGTCGCGGAGGAACTCCCAGACATCGGCCCCGGGCCGCCACTCCGCGCAGATCAGCGGAAGTCCGCCCGTGATCAGGGCCGCGTCGAGGGCGGCCGCCGGCTCAAGCCCGAGCATCTCGCCGATGTCGGCAGGATTCAGCGGCCCCACGACCATTTCCCGGCCCCGCTGGTGGAACGGGCGGTCGTAGCTGTTCAGCGCCTCCATCATCGACAGGTCGGAGCCGACCAGGAGGAGCAGCACGGGTTTGCGGCTGAGCAGTCGGTCCCATGCCCGTTGGAGCATGCCCTCGAAGGCGTCGATGCGGTCCATCAGATATGGGACCTCGTCCATGACGACCACGCTTGGACTGTCTTCGGGAAGGATCTCCGCGAGTAGCCTGAATGCGGCATTCCACTGCTCTGGAGTCTCCTCCGAGAACAGTTCCCGCTCCGGCAGGGTGGATCTGGCCACGGCGTCGAGCAACTCCGTCAGCTCGTCCTCCGCCGTTCCGCCCGCCGCAGTGAAGAACAGGTACGGCACCTCGGTGCGCCGGAGGAATTCTTCGACGAGGCTGGACTTGCCGACCCGCCTCCGCCCGCGCATGAGGATGCACTGTCCCGGCTTCGCCGCGCCGACGGCATCGCGGACCGACCGCAGGGCGCTGCCGAGCACGTTCAGCTCGCGGTCCCGTCCGATGAAGCGCCGCATGTAAGCCTCCCGCGAGCGATACTCTCGACAGAGATAGTATCGCCGCCGATAGCATTCTTGGTCATTCAGGGGCGACGCTCATGACACTGTGGATGCGGGAGAGGGTGAAAACGCGCTCGGCGTCCCGAAGGTGGCACCAGGCTTCGAGGTAAGGCGGATCGAGGTCGAGGCGGCTGAGCGTGCGCACCGTCCGGTTGCCCGAGGTCGCGACGTACTCGACGGTGATGGCCTGACCGGCGTCGATGGCATGAGCGAGCTGGCGGACGTCGCTGTACGGAAGGCGCTTCGCCCATCCCGCGACGATCTCCTCGGTGTCCGTGGCGAAGGGCGCTCCGCCGTCGAGTGGCGCCGGTTCGGGAGCGGGCGGGGCCGTCAGCAGCTGGAGCGCCAAGGTGCTCGGGTCGAAGGCGGCGGATTCCTTCGCCGTGCTCGTCGCGATCCGGCCGCCGCCCCTCGCCCTGGAGCCGCGCGGAGCCGGGACGGCAGCGCCGGCCCGCCGAGGCCGGGCCTTCTCGATGCGTACCGTGCCCTCGGCTGTCTCGGCGACGGGGGCGTACCCCTCGGCCCGGAGCGCGGCGAGGGTCGTGTCGAGCGGGCTGCGACTGATCAGCACCGTCGGCGCCAGCTGTCGTAGTCCGAGCTTGGCCAGCTGGCGGTGGGCGGCGAGTTCGGCGAGGAGTGCGGGCTCGTCGCCGTGGAGGACGCAGGAGGCGGAGGCGATGCGTACACGCCCGTGGCCGCGTGCGGTGTCGGCGATCAGGTACGACAGCGGCTGTGGCAGTGGCCCGGCGGCGACAGTGGCCAGGTCGGTTGTGATGTCCTCGTGGGTGCGGCCGGCGTCCAGAGCCCGGCGGACGCTGCCGACACTGAACCGCCATACCGACGCCGTGCCGCTGGTCTCCCGGTCCGCGACGGAGTCCAGGACTGCGGCCAGCCGCGCGGACGGTGTGCCGGTGACGACGGCGGTGAGGTCGGCGCCGATCCGGGCCGTCACGGTGGCCGAGGGAAGCAGTCGCCGGCACTCGATCCCCAGCCCCTCCGCGTCGCCGGTCCGCAGGTGGATGCCGATGGCGGACAGGGCACCGCGCGCGAGCACGCCGAGGAGTTCGGCCTCGCGGATCACGGTGGCGAACGGCGGTCCGTCCGGCGACGAGTCGGCGAGGGGGCGGTACCAGGCGATGAGCGGCCCCAGATCCGACGCGACCCGCACGCCCTGCCCCGCCGGGAGCCGGGCGGCTGCGGCCAACAGCCCGTGGCGGGCCTGCACACAGCCGTTGCAGGGCGGTGCGCCGGCGAGGGCAGGGAGAGCCTTGTTGTCCTCGTCGCGCGCCTGGGTGGGGGTGAGCGGCAGGTTCCGCCATGCCTGGAGCAGTACGGCGAACTGCTCCGGGGGTTCCTGCTCCGCCCAGGCGTCGTAGGTCGCGGTAGGGGCCACTCGATCGCCGTCCCGGGCCAGCAGCCCGGCGGCATACGCGGTCTCCAGGGTGAGGCGTACGACGGCGTCGTCGGCCTGGGCCGCCTTGCCGATCCGGGCCAGTTCACGCGCACCGATCCCACCGGACTTCAGCCGGGTCGGCGGGGTCGTCGAGCAGGCCGACAGGACCGAGGCGGCGTGGGTGGCGAACGCCGCGGCCGCGGCCGACGCCTCGCGGTCCACTTCCGTCGGAGTGACGGACGCCGATCGCGCGGAAGGCGGGACGGGTTGGAACGGCGCGTGCCAGCCGGGCCCGCGCAGCGCGACCGCCACCTCGGCAGGCATACGGGCCGGACCGTAGCGGTGGCGGTCCTGGATCAGGAGTCCCCGTTCCAGTGCCCATCGAGCGCCCGGTTCGACATCGGGGCCCGGACTCACGGACATGATGAACCGCGCGGGCCTCGCCGGCCCGGCCCCCGCTCGGCCTTCGAGCAGCTTCCGCACCGCCGCCGGGGCCCCGGCGACCACGGAGGCGATCCGCTCCGGGTCGCTGTGATGTTCCACCAGAGCGGCCAGCCGCTGCGGCTTGGTGCCCGGCGGTCTGACGCCCAGTGCCGCCAGCATGCCGCGCAGTTCGTCGGAGGTCGTGCCCGAGAGCAGTTCCTCCAGCGGGGCATCCAGTCCCAGAGGCGCGTCCCACGCCTGCCGCAGCGGTCCGGCCATGCGGAGCTTCTCCGCACCGTCCGGCCAGACCAGAGCATGATCGGCCAGCGCCTCCAGCACGGCCGCCAGTTCGCGGGTGGTGTCGTCGTCCGCAACTCCCAAAAGCTCCGCCAGGGCATCGCGTGACGCGGGCACACGCAGCGCCGCCAGCGCTTCGGCGACCTGGAGATGCGGCAGCGCGAGCTGCGGCAGGGCAAGCGCCACCGATCCCGGGCGCTGGAGACGGTCGGCCAGTTCCCCCACCGAGCGCGGCTCCGGAGGGGACGAGGCGTCCTTCCGCGTCCCGAGCACGCGTGCCAGACGAGAGGCGTCGAGGCTGCCCAGCCATGCCGCCAGTGTTGATCGGGACTTCATACGGAGGTGCACCTCGTTAGACCAGGGACCGTCGCAGCGGGGCCGGAGGCCCGGCACCGGGTTCAAGGATGGCGTACTCCGTGAGCTGCGGGTGCCGGATGGGGCAGGTACCCCCTTGGTGGGCTTTGACGGCTTGTGAGCTGCCTCATTGCGGTGCCAGAGGGCCGCCTATTCTCCGAAATATCCGAAATGGATACTTCTAAGCGCAACCAGAACTGCAACCAGGGCATGCCGAAGACCCCGGCCGCTGGAGCGGTCCGGGGTCTTCGTTTCGCCTGTTCAGGCGGCTGCGGAGGATACGAGATTCGAACTCGTGAGGGGTTGCCCCCAACACGCTTTCCAAGCGTGCGCCCTAGGCCTCTAGGCGAATCCTCCGCCGCAAACAATACAAGACGTTGAGGGGTGCTCGCGAACACGATCCAGGGCGGGGGTCCCGAGAGGATCCCGGGAGGGGGCGGGCTCGATTCCGGGGGCCCGTATCCGCTAGGGTGGGGCCCAGCCCCTCACGTGGCGCTATCTCACCCAACTCCCCCAGGGCCGGAAGGCAGCAAGGGTAAGTGGGCTCTGGCGGGTGCGTGAGGGGCGCTTTGCGTTCCGGGGCGGGTCCGGGGGCGTCGGCGGGCCGTGGTTGTCGGTGGGCCCGGATAACCTCGTAGACGTGTCGTCCCTTGCGCTGTACCGCCGCTACCGCCCCGAGTCGTTCGCCGAGGTCATCGGGCAGGAGCATGTCACTGCCCCGCTGATGCAGGCCCTGCGGAACAACCGGGTCAATCACGCGTACCTGTTCAGCGGCCCGCGAGGCTGCGGCAAGACGACCAGCGCGCGCATCCTGGCGCGCTGCCTCAACTGTGAGCAGGGTCCCACCCCGGATCCGTGCGGGGAGTGCCAGTCCTGCCGTGACCTCGCCCGGAACGGGCCGGGGTCCATCGACGTCATCGAGATCGACGCCGCTTCGCACGGTGGTGTCGACGACGCCCGTGACCTGCGCGAGAAGGCCTTCTTCGGGCCCGCGTCGAGCCGGTACAAGATCTACATCATCGACGAGGCGCACATGGTCACCTCGGCGGGCTTCAACGCCCTGCTGAAGGTGGTCGAGGAGCCGCCGGAGCACCTCAAGTTCATCTTCGCGACCACCGAGCCCGAGAAGGTCATCGGGACGATCCGCTCCCGGACGCACCACTACCCCTTCCGGCTCGTGCCGCCCGGGACGCTGCGCGACTACCTCGGCGAGGTCTGCGGGCGCGAGGGCGCCAAGGTCGAGGACGGTGTGCTGCCGCTCGTCGTGCGCGCCGGCGCCGGGTCCGTGCGTGACTCCATGTCCGTGATGGACCAGCTGCTGGCCGGTGCGGGTGAGGCGGGTGTGACGTATGCCATGGCCACCTCCCTGCTCGGGTACACGGAGGGGTCGCTGCTCGACTCCGTTGTCGATGCCTTCGCCGCCGGGGACGGTGCCGCCGCGTTCGAGGTCGTCGACCGGGTGGTCGAGGGCGGCAACGACCCGCGCCGGTTCGTCGCCGACCTGCTGGAGCGGCTGCGCGACCTGGTGATCCTGGCCGCCGTGCCGGACGCCGGGGAGAAGGGGCTGATCGACGCCCCCGCCGACGTCGTGGAGCGGATGCAGGCCCAGGCGTCGGTGTTCGGGGCCGCCGAGCTCAGCCGCGCCGCCGACCTGGTCAACGCCGGGCTCACCGAGATGCGCGGCGCCACCTCGCCCCGGCTCCAGCTGGAGCTGATCTGCGCCCGGGTGCTGCTGCCGGCCGCCTTCGACGACGAGCGCTCCTTCCAGGCCCGGCTGGACCGGCTGGAGCGCAGCGGACCGCCCGCCGCCGCTTTCGCCGCGCCGGCCGCGGCGCCCGCCATGGGCTACGTCCCCGGGCCCGAGGCGCACGGCATGGCCCCGGCCGGTCCCGGTGGCGGGGTCGCGGCCGCGCGTGCCGCCGTACGGGGTCCCGTGCC
>NZ_GG657750.1:4099973-4129500 GCF_000158895.1 Streptomyces sp. C
GCCCGCGCCCGGTGCGTGGCCCGGGGCCGCGCAGCCCGGCAGCGGGGCGCCCGCCCCCGGCGCCTGGCCCGGGGCCTCCACGCCGGCCGCCCCCGCCGCCCCGGCCGCACCCGCCGCCGGGGCGTGGCCCAGTGCCGCCGTGCCCGGCAGCGGAGCCCCGGCCGCTCCCGCGCCCACCCCCGCTCCGGCGGCCTCCGCGGCCTCCGCACCCGCCCCGTCGGCCGCCGCGCCCTCCGCCGAGATGGCGGCCGGAGCCGGGCAGGTCCAGGCGATGTGGCCCGGCGTCCTGGAGGCCGTCAAGAACCGCCGCCGCTTCACCTGGATCCTGCTCAGCCAGAACGCCCAGGTCACCGGCTTCGACGGGACCACCCTCCAGCTCGGCTTCCCCAACGCCGGAGCCCGCGACAACTTCGCGAGCAGCGGCAGCGAGGACGTCCTCAAGGCGGTCCTGGCCGAGCAGTTCCAGGTCAACTGGAAGATCGACGCCGTGGTCGGGGGCGGCGGGCCGGCCCCGGCCGCGCCCTCCTCGAACTCCTCCTACTCCGCGCCGGCCGCCCCCGCCTACAGCCCGCCCCCGGCGGCCCCGCAGGCCCCGCCGTCGCAGCAGGTCCCGCAGCCGCCCGCGTACCAGCCGCCGCCCCCGCAGGCGGCGCCCGCGCCGCGGCCGCCCGTGCAGCAGGCGCCCTCGCCGGTCGCCCCCGAGGACGACGTCCCGGAGGCGGACGACCCGGACCTCGTGGACAGCGCCCTGACCGGACACGACCTGATCGTGCGCGAGCTCGGGGCGACCGTTGTGGAGGAATACACGAACGAGTAGGCCCCGCTGATTGGGTGGCCGCACGAAACCGGCCGCGCCGTCCGGGCTACCCTGGGCGGCGTGAAGGTCCTCGTCATCGGCGGCGGCGCCCGCGAACACGCCCTGTGCCGCTCTCTGTCCCTCGACCCCGACGTCTCCGCGCTGTACTGCGCCCCCGGCAACGCCGGCATCGCCGAGGTGGCGGAGCTGCGCCCGGTCGACGCCCTCGACGGCGCGGCGGTCGCCGCCCTCGCCGTCGAGCTGGGCGCCGGGCTGGTCGTCGTCGGCCCGGAGGCCCCCCTCGTCGCCGGCGTGGCGGACGCCGTCCGCGCGGCCGGCATCCCGGTCTTCGGACCGTCCGCGGAGGCCGCGCAGCTGGAGGGCTCCAAGGCCTTCGCCAAGGACGTCATGGCCGCGGCCGGGGTCCCGACCGCGCGCAGCTACGTCTGCACCACCGCCGAGGAGGTCGACGCGGCCCTCGACGCCTTCGGCGCCCCGTACGTGGTCAAGGACGACGGCCTCGCCGCCGGCAAGGGCGTCGTCGTCACCGAGGACCGGGCCGTCGCCCGGGACCACGCGCTGGCCTGCGACCGGGTCGTCATCGAGGAGTACCTCGACGGCCCCGAGGTCTCCCTCTTCGCGATCACCGACGGCGTCACCGTGCTGCCGCTGCAGCCCGCCCAGGACTTCAAGCGCGCGCTCGACGGCGACGAGGGCCCCAACACCGGCGGCATGGGCGCGTACTCGCCGCTCCCGTGGGCGGACCCGAAGCTGGTCGACGAGGTCATGGAGCTGGTCCTCCAGCCGACCGTGGACGAGCTCCGCCACCGCGGCACCCCCTTCTCCGGGCTGCTCTACGCGGGCCTGGCCATCACCAGCCGCGGCACCCGCGTCATCGAGTTCAACGCCCGCTTCGGCGACCCCGAGACCCAGGTGGTCCTGGCCCGGCTGCGCACCCCCCTCGCCGGCGTGCTGCTGAACGCCGCGAACGGCACCCTGGACGCCCTCCCGGCGCTGAACTGGAGCGACGACGCGGCCGTCACGGTC
Organism: Streptomyces sp. C; assembly: GCF_000158895.1. Classification (NCBI taxonomy): domain Bacteria; kingdom Bacillati; phylum Actinomycetota; class Actinomycetes; order Kitasatosporales; family Streptomycetaceae; genus Streptomyces; species Streptomyces sp. C. The sequence continues at coordinate 4,101,817 of NZ_GG657750.1, forward strand.
GTCATCGCCTCGCACAACTACCCCGGCACCCCGCGCACCGGCGACCCGATCGAGGGCCTCGGCGACGTGGCGGCCGAGGACGCTCCCGACGCGTACGTGCTGCACGCCGGGACCCGCCGCGAGGGCGATGCCGTCGTCAGCGCGGGCGGTCGCGTCCTGTCGGTGACGGCGACCGGTTCCGACCTGGCGCAGGCGCGCGAGAAGGCGTATAAGGCGGTCGGGCGGATCAAGCTCGACGGCTCCCAGCACCGCACGGACATTGCCGCCAAGGCGGCCGAAGGCCGCTGACCAGCACGACCGTCATGACGCGGGCCCGGGGCGCGGAGACGCGCACCGGGCCCGCGCGTGCGTACGCGTGCGACTGCATCCGGCCGCCTTCGAACGCAGCCACCTTTACCCAAAGCCATTCCATCGGGTGATCGTCGCCCGGACCGCCTGACGTCCGCCCCCGCCCCAACTAGGGTGCGGCGCAAGCATTCCGGCACATGGCCCACCGGCATTGCGATGTCAGTGGCGGGTGTCACAGTGGGGGAGTGAGCAAAGCCGCCGCAGGGCAGAGGGGGTGAGGTCCGGCCGTGTCCGGAACCGGTTCGATCGCAGAAGTGGGCGCGCCGTCCGCGCGTTCGCGGGCCCTCGCCGTGCTGCGGGTCCGCAGCAGGGCCACGGCCGCCGTGCTGCTGCCCGCCGCCCTCGCGGTGGTGCTCGTCGCCGCCCGGATGACGGGCCGGCTGGCCGGTGACCCCTGGCCGGCGGTGACCCTGGCCGTCTGCGCGGTGGCCGCGCTGGTGCTGCTGGCGGGCGCGATATTCGGCGCGGTGGTGCTGCGCGCGGGTCCCGCCGTGACCCCGACGGTGCCGCTGCCGGAAGCCGCCGCCCCCGACCTCTACCGCCTCGTGCGGGACCTGGCCGACAGGATGGACGTCCCCGCGCCCTCCGCGATAGCCCTCACCCCGGACTGCGACAGCTGGCTGGAGGACCGCGCCCATGCCGCCCACCGCCGCAGGGGCACGGGCACCGGCCCGGAGTCGGAGCCCGGCGCGGCCCCCGTGCTGGTGATCGGCTCGCCGTTCCTGTGGTGGATGCGGGTCGCCGAGCTGCGGGCCGTCCTCGCGCCCGTCGTCGCCGGCACGGGCCCCTCCGCGCACCCGGACATAGCCGACGCGCGCGGCTTCGTCCGCGGGCTCGACGCGGCGGTGGACATCGGCGGCAGGCCCGGCCTGGGCTGGATCGGCCGCCCGGCCCGGCTGCTGCTGCGGATGTGCCGGACGGACGCCGCCGAGATGGAGCGCGGGGTGGCCGCCGCCGCCTCCGACCGCGCACAGGACGTGGACTACGGCCTGCGCATCGTCGCCCAGGAGCAGGTCGGCCTCGCCTACGCGGGCTGGGACCGGCTGCTGACCCGGGTCGCGCTGCCCGCCTGGCGGATGGGCCGCTGGCCGGCGCACCTGGACGCCGGGGTGGTCTCGGCCCTGACCGAACTGTCCCGGCGGGACCGGCTGGCCGAGGGGTTCACCTCGCGGCTCGGCGAGCGCCCCGCCTGCGACCTGCTGGAGCAGCCCGGCGTGGTCGACGAGGCCGCCTCCCTGCTGGCGGCCCGGCTGTTCCACGGCGGCCCGGCCGAGGCGGGCCCGGACTGGTCCCCCGTGGACTGGGCGGCCTACCCGCACGAGGTCGTGGACCGCAAGTGGCGCACCGAGGCGGCCCGCCTGCACGCCGCCCTGGACGCCCTGTCCGTCCCGGCGGACCCGCCGCCGCCCGACGCCGCCCAGCCCCGGCTGGACGCCCCCGCGGCCCCGGCGGAGCCCGTGCCCGTCACCACGGGCGCCCCCGCCCCGGCCGAAGCCGCCGTGAGCGGCGCCCCGGGTGCCCCCGGCGGCCCCGCCGCCGCCCCCGCCGCCGTCCGCCCCGCGGACCGGGCCGCCGCCGCGGGCGAACCCGTTCCCCCGGCCGGGGCGACGCTGGAGCGGGTCCTCGGCTACCTCACCGACCCCGCCGGGGAGGGCGCGGCCGGGGAGGCCCTCGCCGGCCGGCTCAGCGGCGACCTGGCCCGGGAGGAGCGCGCCGCCGGAGCCGCCAGGCCCGAGCCGCGCGGCGGCGCGGACACGCTGCCGCTGTTCCCGCTCCAGCCCCCGCGCAGCGGCCGCGACCTGCTCGCCGACCACGTCACCGCCCTGGTCTGCTGCGCCGCCGTGGACTCGGCCGGCGCGGGCCCCGGCCTGGACTGGCTGGACGGCCCCGTCCTGCTGGTCGGCGGCGAGCGCCGCGCCGATCTCGCCCCCCGCGTGCTCTCCCTCGTCGAGGACGGGGACCCGGCGCCGCTGCGCGACTGGCTCGCCGAGCTCGGCGTACGCCCCGAGAAGCCCGTACGCCTCCTCTGAGGCGCCCGCCCGGAGCGCTCGCCCGGAGCGCTCGCCTGAATCGCCCGCCTGAATCGCCCGCCCCGCGTTCCGGTCACGTCAATTCACGACGAACGGTGACGGAGTGAGTGCGTTATGTGATGTGCTTGGGACCGGTCGCGGAAAGGTGTCCGAAATACCGCCGCGCACCTGACGGGAACAAAGGCGTTCGGGGGAGCGAGGGAGGGGAGCGGTATGGGTGCGGACCAGATCCGGCGTTGGGAGTCGGGTGCGCTCGCGCACGCGGTGACCGATCCCTTCGGACAGGGGCCCCTGCCCTGGTTCCGGGGCAGCGAACTGTACTTCGACGACACCGGCCAGGTGGTCCCCTGGTACGTGGACCCCGCCGTCGCCACCCCCGGCCAGGGCCCGGGCCGCCGCCCCGGCGTCCCCGCCCAGGGCCCGCGGGGCGGCGGCCCCCGCACCGCCGACGACGTCCACCGGCAGATCAAGGGCTTCGCCTCCACCGGAGCCGTCGCCCCCGGCGAGGCCATCGACTTCCACATCACCGTCGACCCGCCCCAGCAGTTCTCCGTCGACGTCTACCGGATCGGCCACTACGGCGGCGACGGCGCCTCCAAGATCACCACGAGCCCCCGGCTGTCCGGCATCGTCCAGCCGCCCCCGCTCACCGCCGACCGCACCGTCTCCTGCCACCACTGGTGGCTCTCCTGGCGGCTCCAGGTCCCCTCGTACTGGAGCATCGGCGCCTACGTGGCCGTCCTCACCACCGCCGACGGCTACCGCTCCCACATCCCCTTCACGGTCCGCGACGACCACCCCGCCGACCTCCTCCTGCTGCTCCCGGACATCACCTGGCAGGCCTACAACCTCTACCCCGAGGACGGCCGCACGGGCGCCAGCCTCTACCACGCCTGGGACGAGCAGGGCCGGCTGCTCGGCGAGCGCGACGCCGCCATCACCGTCTCCTTCGACCGCCCCTACGCGGGCGCCGGCCTGCCGCTGCACGTGGGCCACGCCTACGACTTCATCCGCTGGGCCGAGCGCTACGGCTACGACCTCGCCTACGCCGACACCCGCGACCTGCACTCCGGCCGAGTCGACCCGACCCGCTACCGGGGCCTGGTCTTCCCCGGCCACGACGAGTACTGGTCGCTCCCCATGCGCCGCACCGTCGAGCGCGCCCGCGACCACGGCACCTCCCTCGTCTTCCTCTCCGCGAACACGATGTACTGGCAGGTCGAGCTGTCCCCCTCGCCCTCCGGGGTCGAGGACCGGCTCCTGACCTGCCGAAAACGCCGCGGCCCCGGCCGCCCCAGCCTGTGGCGCGAGATCGACCGCCCCGAACAGCAGCTGCTCGGCATCCAGTACGCGGGGCGGGTCCCCGAGCCCGCGCCGCTGATCGTCCGCAACGCCACGCACTGGCTCTGGGACTCCACCGGCGCCGCCGAGAACGACGAGCTCGACGGGCTGGTGGCCGGCGAGGCCGACCGCTACTTCCCGCGCACCCAGCTCCCCGAGCACCAGGACCGGATCCTGCTCGCGCACTCCCCGTACCTCGACGGCGAGGGGGCCAAGCGCCACCAGGAGACCTCCCTCTACCGGGCCCCGAGCGGCGCCCTGGTCTTCGCGTCCGGCACCTTCGCCTGGTCCCCGGCGCTCGACCGCCCCGGGCACGTGGACGAGCGGGTCCAGCGGGCCACGGCGAACCTCCTCGACCGGATCTGCAAGCGGGACTGACCGGACCCGTTGTCCCCGTTCGCGAACGGGTGCGGGAGAATGGTCCCGCGCTCGTACAGAACCACAGGGAGACCCCGTGCCCGGATTCGTCGAAAAGCCCGAGCCGGTGCAGGTGCCCGGCCTCGCCCACCTCCACACCGGCAAGGTCCGCGACCTCTACCGCGACGAGGACGGCAACCTCGTGATGGTCGCCAGCGACCGCATCTCCGCCGCCGACTGGGTGCTGCCCACCGAGATCCCGGAGAAGGGCCGCATCCTGACGCAGCTCTCCCTCTGGTGGTTCGAGCAGCTCGCCGACCTGGTCCCCAACCACGTCCTCGGCACCGACCTGCCCGCCGGCGCCCCCGCCGACTGGGAGGGCCGCACGCTGGTCTGCAAGAGCCTGGACATGGTCCCCGTCGAGTGCGTGGCCCGCGGCTACCTCACCGGCTCCGGCCTCAAGGAGTACGTCCAGACCCGCACGGTCTGCGGACTCGCCCTCCCCGAGGGCCTGGTGGACGGCTCCGAGCTGCCCGCCCCGATCTTCACCCCGGCCGCCAAGGCCGAGGTGGGCGACCACGACGAGAACGTCTCCTACGAGGAGGTCGCCCGCACCACCGGCGCCGAGACGGCTGCGCTGCTGCGCCAGACCACCCTCGCCGTGTACGGGCGCGCCCGCGACATCGCCCGCGAGCGCGGCATCATCCTGGCGGACACCAAGTTCGAGTTCGGCTTCGACGAGGACGGCACGCTCGTCGCCGCCGACGAGGTCCTGACCCCGGACTCCTCCCGCTTCTGGCCGGCCGACCAGTGGCAGCCGGGCCGCACCCAGCCGTCGTTCGACAAGCAGTACGTCCGCGACTGGCTGGCCTCCCCGGCCTCCGGCTGGGACTCCAAGGGCGAGCTCCCGCCGCCGGTCCTCCCGCAGGAGGTCGTGGCGCAGACCCGCGCCAAGTACGTCGAGGCCTACGAGCGCCTCACCGGCCAGACCTGGAGCTGACACGACGAAGGCCCCGATCGGTGATCGGGGCCTTCGTCAGCTGAGCGGACAACGCGACTCGAACGCGCGACATCCACCTTGGCAAGGTGGTGCTCTACCAACTGAGCTATGTCCGCCTGTGCGCCGTAGCGCGAGACCTACTATACCCAACCCCGCTGGCGTGCGAGACGCACTGCGGTGTGCCGGTTCTCCGCGCCGAGCTTCGTCGCCGCCGACGACAGGTAGTTGCGTACGGTCCCCTGCGACAGCGAGGCCCGCTCCGCGATCTCCGCGATCGGCGCCCCGTCCGCCGCGAGTTCCAGCACCTCTGCCTCGCGGGCGGTCAGCGGGGAGTCGCCCGCGCTGATCGCGTCGGCCGCCAACTCGGGGTCCACGTACCGCCCTCCTGCGTGCACGGTGCGGATCAGCTCGGCCAGCCGCTGTGCCGAGACCGTCTTCGGCGCGAAGGCCCGCACCCCGGCCGCGAGGGCCCGCTTGAGGTGTCCGGGACGCCCGTGACTGGTCACGATCATGGTCTTGCAGTCGGGCAGTTCGGCCCGCAGCGATGTGGCCACGCTCACACCGTCGGCGCCCGGCATCTGGAGGTCCAGCACCGCCACGTCCGGCCGGTGTGCCCGCGCCATCGCCAGCGCCTCCGGCCCGGAGGCCGCCTCGGCCACGACGACGAGGTCGTCCTCCAGGCCCAGCAGTGCGGCCAGCGCGCCCCGGATCAGGTGTTCGTCGTCGGCCAGAAGTACGCGTACGGGGCTCACGCCCGCACCTCCACTCGTCGTGTGTCCAGGGGGACCTCGGCCCGCAGCCGGAACCGGCCGCCCTCGGCCGGCCCCGCCAGCAGGGTCCCGTCCACCGCCGCGAGCCGCTCCCGCAGCCCCGCGAGCCCGGATCCGGGCATTCCGGCGGGTGTCTCGGGCACCCCGTCGTTCTCCACCAGCAGCGTCACCGTGCCCGAGTCCGCCGGGGCGGCGAGCCGGATCAGGCAGCTGCGCGCGTCCCCGTGCCGCAGGACGTTCGTCGTCGCCTCCCGGACCACCCAGCCCAGGGCCGACTGCACCTCGCCCGGCAGCTGCCGCCCGGCCGTCGCGTACTCGACCCGGCAGTCCATCCCGGCCGCGCTCAGCACCCCGCGCGCGCCCTCCAGCTCCACGGAGAGGTCCGCCTCCCGGTAGCCGCGCACGACGTCGCGCACCTCCCGCTGCGACTCGCGCGCGATCCGCTGCACCTCGATCATCTGGTCCACGGCCTCGGGGCGTTCGCGTCGGGCCAGCTGCACCGCCAGCTCGCTCTTGAGGGCGATCACCGCCAGGTTGCGGCCCATCACGTCGTGCAGGTCCCGCCCGAAGCGCAGCCGCTCCTCGGCGACCGCCAACTGCGCCTGGACTTCCCGGGCGTGGTCGAGTTCGTAGACGGTGCGCAGCAGCCAGCCGGAGAACCCGCAGGTGAAGGCGAGGAAGACGCCGGCGACCAGGACGGCGACGAAGTACCCGACGGCCTCGCCGAGCGGCAGGCCGAGGGCGGCGACGGTCGCCGCGGTGCCCACCGCGGCGACCAGGGGTACGTACTTCATGTGCTGGACCTTCTCCACGGCGAGGACGAGGGATCCGCAGCCGAAGCAGGTCACCCCCACCACGAGGCCTGGGGCCACGGATTCGTCGAGGCTGCCGAACCGGCGCAGGAACAGGAAGAGCAGTACGGCCGCGGCGGTGGCGGCGGTGGTCACCACCGCGAGCCTGACCGGGCGTTCGCGGCGGCCGCACACGGCGTCGAGGGCCCTGGACGAGAGGAAGCCGACGAGGACCGAGTGGGCGACGACCACGCCGAGGCAGACGAGGGCCACTGCTCGTGGGGTGTCGTTCTCCGTGCTGGAGACGACGGCGACCAGTCCGAAGGACACGATCTCGATGAGCACGAACAGGTGGAAGGACCAGCGTGTGTACAGCTCGACCTTCCCCGCACTGCTGCGCTTCTTCCACCACCCGGTCAGCTTCGACACGTTCCGTCCCCCCGGCTCTTCGCTCTGGTCAGCGTCGCGGTTCCCAACGGAACCACCGCTGGACAGCAAACACCGTGACGATCATCCAGGCCAGCGTGGTGAGCGCGGCCCCCAGCAGGTCGTACCCCGAGGTCCCGCCGCTCCAGCCGGCCCGGACGAGGGTCATCACCCCGCTGAGCGGCAGGAGTTCGCACACCGAGGCCACCACGTCGGGCATCTTGTCCGTCGGGGCGAACACCCCGGAGCCGATCATCGTCGCCAGGAACAGCGGCAGCGTGGTCAGCCCCGCGGTCTCCACGTTGCGGGTGAACGCGCTGGTGAGCGCGGCCAGTCCGGCGAGCAGCGGCATCGCGGCGAGCACGCCGGCCGCGACCAGCGCCGGGTTGTCGGGCATCGGCGCGTCCAGCACCGCGGCGCCCGCCACGGTGAGCGCGGCGATCTGTGCGAGGGCGATGGCGGTGGCGGGCAGCGCGCTCCCGGCGAGGATCTCCAGGTCGCCGGCCTCCCCGGTGCGCAGCCGCTTCAGTACGAGTTCCTCGCGGCGGGCGACGTACGCGGAGACCAGGTTCATGTAGACGACGAGCAGCAGCACCATCCCGATGCCGCCGGTGAGGGTGGCCTCGGCGACGGCGGCCGCGGTGTCCCCGCCGACGGAGGAGCGCAGGACGAACACCATCAGGGCGGGCAGCAGCACGGCCACGCTCAGCGCGGCCCGGTTGCGCAGGAGCAGGGTCAGCTCGGAGCGGCCGAGTGCCGCGGTCCGGCCGGGGTTCAGGGTCATGCTGTTCATCGGGTCCCCGCCATCGTGTCGTCGTGGGCAAGAGCGCCGGTGCCCGCGTGGCGCCGGTTCCGGGCGATCTCCAGGAAGGCCTCCTCCAGGGAGGCGTGGCGGGCGTCGAGCCCGGCCAGTGCCACCCCGGCCGCGTCGGCCCAGTTCAGGAGTGCGCCCAGGTCGTGCTGGAGCCGGTCGGTGCGGATCTCGACCTGCTGTCCGTCGGCGGCCGCGCGCAGCTCCAGGGGGAGCCGGGCGGCCGGGACGCCGGCGGGCAGGGCGAAGCGGATCCGGGACGGCTGGGTGGCCGTCACCTCCTCGGGGGTGCCCGACAGGACCAGTTCCCCCTCGTGGAGGATCGCGAGGCGGTCGGCGAGCTGCTCGGCCTCCTCCAGGTAGTGCGTGGTCAGCAGCACCGTGGTGCCCTGCGCGCGCAGTTCCCGGACGAGGGCCCAGGTGTCCTGGCGGCCCTCGGGGTCCATCCCGGTGGTCGGCTCGTCGAGGAAGAGCACCTCCGGCCGGCCCAGCAGGGCGAGCGCGAGGTCGAGCCGCCGCCGCTCGCCGCCCGACAGCTGCTTGACGCGTACGGAAGCCCGCGCGGCCAGTCCGACCATCTCCAGGACCTCCGCCGCGGGGCGGGCACCGGTGGTGACCCCGCTCCACATCCGGACGGTCTCGGTCACCGACAGGTCCGAGGGGAAGCCGCCCTCCTGGAGCATGACCCCGGTCCGCGGGCGGACCTCGGCCCGCCGGGTGTGGGGGTCGAGGCCGAAGACGCGGACCTGCCCGCCGGTCGGGGCGGCGAGCCCTTCCAGCAACTCGACCGTGGAGGTCTTGCCGGCGCCGTTGGTGCCGAGCAGGGCGAAGACCTCGCCGCGGGCCACCGAGAAGCTGACGCCCCGCACGGCTTCGAAGCCCCCGGCGTAGCCGCGGCGCAGTTCCTCTGCCTGGATCACTGTGTCGGTGGTCATGGCTCAAGCCTCGCGGCGGCCCGGCGGGCGGAGCAGTGCGCGCTGTCACCGTCGGCGATGACATTTGTCATCGGGTGTGCGCCGCGTCACAAGAGCGGGAGAGGGGAGGGAAATGACGAAGGCCCCGATCGGATTCCGATCGGGGCCTTCGTTCACTGAGCGGACGACGCGACTCGAACGCGCGACATCCACCTTGGCAAGGTGGTGCTCTACCAACTGAGCTACGTCCGCATCTCGCTACGACCGGGGCCGTCGCGATGCGAGCACTACTCTACCTGATCCACAACGGTGGTCGGTAAGCGGTGCAGAGCGGGTGACAGGGATTGCACACTGCGCCTCCCCCCTGGAAGGGGGGTGTTCTGCTACTGAACTACACCCGCACGACTTCGGGGTTCTTGCCTTTCGGCCTCGCCCCTCGGCGTGATCCACACATTAGCCGATCGGAGGGGGTGCATGGCAAATCCGGGTCGGCGGACCACCGGACGGACGGCCGCCCGATGGTCACCGGGCGGCCACCGGACGGTCGGCGGGTGGTCAGTGGGCGGCCACCGGACGGTCGGCGGGTGGTCAGTGGGCGGCCTCGTACGCGCTGTAGACGGTCTTGGGGATGCGGCCCCGCGGCGGCACGTCGTGCCCGTGCGAGCGCGCCCAGGCCCGCACGACCGCCGGGTCCGGCGCGATCGACGTCGTCTTGAACGCCTTCCCGGAGCGCGACCGGCGGCGGCCGGCGGCCACGAAGGGGGCCAGGGTCTTCCGCAGTTTCTTTGCGTTGGCCGCATTGAGGTCGATCTCGTACGACTTACCGTCCAGGGCGAACGTGACCGTTTCCGCCGCTTCTCCGCCATCGATGTCGTCGGAGATCGTGACTACTACGCGCTGCGCCACGGATATCGGTCCCTTCGTGCGCCGTCGCCGCCCGCTGACGTGCGGTGATGTCGCCTGTGTGGAGGTTTCGGAGGAATGCGGCAAACCGTGCCCGTAGCGAAGCGGCAAATGTTACGGTCCCGGCTGATTCCTTTGTACCGCGATTCCCCTTGAATTGCGAAGCCCAGTTAATTGTCCCCGCGTGTCCCGTCGCAATGGCGAGGGCGTGGTTTTCCGGTGGATTTTGCGAAGCGTTGGTGAAGCCGAAACGGCGGAAGGTTCGGACGCCGCGGATATCTACCCGCGTAGAAATTTCGGGCGGGTACGCTGAGGGAACCGCCTTCGCACCAACCACCTCATCGGGAGTGCCAGTGGCACGCGTCGTAGTCGACGTCATGCTCAAGCCGGAGATCCTCGACCCCCAGGGCCAGGCGGTGCAGCGTGCACTGCCGCGCCTGGGCTTCGATGGGATCGCCGACGTCCGCCAGGGGAAGCGTTTCGAACTGGAGGTGGAGGGACCGGTCGACCAGGCCGCCCTCGACCGCATCCACAAGATGGCCGAAACGTTCCTCGCCAACACCGTCATCGAAGACTTCACCGTGAAGGTCGAGGCCTGACGGTGACCACACGCATCGGAGTCGTCACGTTCCCCGGAACGCTCGACGACCGTGACTCGCTGCGCGCCGTCCGCCTCGCGGGGGCCGAGCCGGTCTCGCTCTGGCACCGCGACAAGGACCTGCACCAGGTCGACGCGGTCGTCCTGGCGGGCGGCTTCTCCTACGGGGACTACCTGCGCGCCGGAGCCATCTCCCGGTTCTCGCCGGTGATGGAGACCATCATCGAGCAGGCCAAGGCCGGCATGCCCGTCCTCGGCATCTGCAACGGCTTCCAGGTCCTCACCGAGGCCCACCTGCTGCCGGGGGCGATGCTCCGCAACAACCACCTCCACTTCATCTGCCGCGACCAGAAGCTGCGGGTGGAGCACGCGGACACCGCGTGGACCGGCGACTACACCGCCGGCCAGGAGATCTCCGTGCCGCTCAAGAACATGGACGGCCGGTACGTCGCCGACGAGCGCACGCTCGACGAACTGGAGGCCGAAGGCCGAGTGGCCTTCCGCTACGTGGACGTGAACCCCAACGGCTCGCTGCGCGACATCGCCGGCATCACCAACGCCGCGGGCAACGTCGTCGGCCTCATGCCGCACCCCGAGCACGCGGTCGAGCCGCTGATCGGGACCGGCCGCACCGACGGCCTCCCGTTCTTCACGTCGGTCCTGAAGAAGCTGGTCAGCGCATGAGCCTCGACACCGTAAAGAACGCCACCGAGACGCCGGACGCCTCCCAGCCCTGGAAGGAACTCGGCCTCAAGGAGGACGAGTACGCCCGGATCCGCGAGATCCTCGGCCGCCGTCCCACCGGCGCCGAGCTCGCGATGTACTCCGTCATGTGGTCCGAGCACTGCTCGTACAAGAGCAGCAAGGTCCACCTCGCCCAGTTCGGCAAGAAGGCCCCCAAGAACGACGCCATGCTCGTCGGCATCGGCGAGAACGCCGGCGTCGTCGACGTCGGCCAGGGCTACGCGGTCACCTTCAAGGTCGAGTCGCACAACCACCCCTCGTACATCGAGCCCTACCAGGGCGCCGCCACCGGCATCGGCGGCATCGTCCGCGACATCCTGGCCATGGGCGCCCGCCCCGTCGCGGTCGTGGACCCGCTGCGCTTCGGCGCGGCCGACCACCCCGACACCAAGCGCGTCCTGCCGGGCGTCGTCGCCGGCATCGGCGGCTACGGCAACTGCCTGGGCCTGCCGAACATCGGCGGCGAGGTCGTCTTCGACGAGTGCTACCAGGGCAACCCGCTGGTCAACGCCGGCTGCATCGGCGTGATGAAGCACGAGGACATCCACCTCGCCAAGGCCTCCGGCCCCGGCAACAAGGTCATCCTCTACGGCGCCCGCACCGGCGGCGACGGCATCGGCGGCGTCTCGGTCCTCGCGTCCGAGACCTTCGACGACACCAAGCCCACCAAGCGCCCCGCGGTGCAGGTCGGCGACCCCTTCCAGGAGAAGCTCCTCATCGAGTGCACCCTGGAGATCTTCAAGGAGAAGCTGGTCGCCGGCATCCAGGACCTCGGCGGCGCCGGGCTCTCCTGCGCCACGAGCGAGCTGGCCTCCGCCGGCTCCGGCGGCATGCGCGTCGAGCTGGACACCGTGCCGCTGCGCGACGCGACGCTCTCGCCCGAGGAAATCCTCATGAGCGAGTCGCAGGAGCGCATGTGCGCGATCGTCGAGCCGCAGCACGTCGACCGCTTCATGGAGATCTGCGAGAAGTGGGACGTCATCGCCACCGTCATCGGTGAGGTGACCGACGGCGAGCGCCTGGAGATCTTCTGGCACGGCGAGCAGATCGTGGACGTGCCCCCGGGCACCGTCGCCCACGAGGGCCCCGTCTACCAGCGCCCGTACGCCCGTCCCTCCTGGCAGGACGCCCTCCAGGCGGACGACGCCGGCGCGCTGCCCCGCCCGGGAACCTCCGAGGAGCTCCGCGCGCAGGTCCTGGCCCTGGTCTCCTCCCCGAACCAGGCCTCGAAGTCCTGGGTCACCGACCAGTACGACCGCTTCGTGCAGGGCAACACGGTGCTGTCGCAGCCCGAGGACGCGGGCATGATCCGCATCGACGAGGAGACCAACCTCGGCGTCGCCATGGCCACCGACGGCAACGGCCGCTACGCCAAGCTCGACCCGTACACGGGCGCGCAGCTGGCGCTGGCGGAGTCCTACCGCAACGTGGCCGCGACCGGCGCCAAGCCGCTCGCGATCTCCGACTGCCTGAACTTCGGCTCCCCCGAGGACCCCGACGTCATGTGGCAGTTCGCGGAGGCCTGCCGCGGTCTCGCGGACGGCTGCCTGGAGCTGGGCACCCCGGTGACCGGTGGCAACGTCTCCCTCTACAACCAGACGGGCGACGTCGCGATCCACCCGACCCCGGTCGTCGCGGTCCTCGGCGTCATCGACGACGTCAACCGCCGTACGCCGATGGCGTTCGCGGAGGCCGGCCAGCTGCTGTACCTGCTGGGCGACACGGCCGAGGAGTTCGGCGGCTCGGCCTGGTCCCAGGTCGTCCACGACCACCTCGGCGGCCTGCCGCCCAAGGTGGACCTGGGCCGCGAGAAGCTGCTCGCCGAGATCCTGATCTCCGCCTCGCGCGACGGCATGATCGACGCTGCGCACGACCTGTCGGACGGCGGCGTCATCCAGGCGCTCACCGAGTCCTGCCTCAAGGGCGGCAACGGTGCGCGCGTGGTCGTCCCGGAGGGCCTGGACGCGTTCACCTTCCTGTTCTCCGAGTCCGCGGGCCGGGCCATCGTGGCCGTCCCGCGCAGCGAGGAGCTCCGCTTCACCGACATGTGCGGTGCGCGGGGCCTGCCGGCCGCCCGCATCGGTGTGGTCGACGGCGACGCGATCGAGGTCCAGGGCGAGTTCACCCTCCCCCTGGCCGAGCTCCGCGAGGCCCACGAGGCGACGATCCCGGGCCTGCTGGCCTGATCCCGCACCCCGACCGACCCCCGTCCGGAACCTTCCGGGCGGGGGCCGGCCGTTTCCACGGCCGTCCGGGCCTCCTCCCGCCCGAGTAGGGTCGGGCCATGCCGCCCGCCAAGAAGAAGCCGCGCACCTACGACCAGGCGAAGATCCGCGCCGCGGTCACCGCCCAGTTCGGACATGTGGCCCGGGCCGTCCGGGAGTTGACCCCCGAGCAGCTCGCCCGGCCCAGCGGGCTCGGGCAGTGGAGCGTGGCCGAGCTCGCCGCGCACGTCGCGTGGATCGCCGACTCACTGGCCCGCGGCCTCGCCCGGCCGCCGGCCGCCGTCGCCGAGCTGACCGCCGCCGAGTGGCCCTTCGCCACCGCCTCCCTCGCCGGGAAGATCTCCGAGGCGGCACGGGAGACCCTGACCGGAGCCCCGCTCCCCGAGCTGTACGAGCAGGCCGGCGCCCGCCTCGCCGATGCGCTGGAGGCCAACCCCGGCAGCCGGGTGCTGGACCTGTGGATCGGGGACATGACCCTGGCCGACTTCCTGGTCACCCGCACCGTCGAGCTGGTCGTCCACACCGACGACCTGAACCGTGCTGCGGGCCTCGGCATCCCCTTCGAGCGGCAGGCCCTCGCGGCCTGTACGCGGCTCCTCGCCGACGCCCTCGCGCTCAAGGCCCCCGGCGGTTCCGTTGAGGTACGGGTGCCGCCCTTCGCGGTGGTCCAGTGCGTCGAGGGCCCCCGCCACACCCGCGGCACCCCGCCGAACGTGGTGGAGACCGACCCGCTGACCTGGATCCGGCTCGCGACGGGCCGCACCGGCTGGGCCGCGGAACTGGAGGCCGCCCGGGTCAGCGCCAGCGGCGAGCGCGCCGACCTGTCCGGGCTGCTGCCCCTGATGAGCTGAGCTGAGCTGAGCGGGACGGAACCGGCCGGGCGCGGGAACCGTCCCAGGGGCATGCGTACCCTCAGGCTCCTCACGACCGGCGCCCTGGCCCTCGTACTGGCCCTGACCGCGTGCAGTGCGGACGGGCAGGACGGCGGCGACGCCGCCCCGACCGTGCGGACCCCCGCCACGGCGCCCGTCCCGGACGCCCCGCTCATCGCGACCGCCTGGACCGTGCGCTCCGTCGCGGGGACCACCGCCCCCGGCGACCGGGAGGCCCGCTTCACCCTGACCCCCGAGGGCGGGGCGAGCGGCACCCTCGGCTGCAACCGCTTCAGCGCCCCCGTCACCGTCGACGGCACCACCGTGGCCTTCGGCCCGGTGACCAGCACCCGGATGGCGTGCGAGGGCGCGGCGGGGGAGGTGGAGCGGGCCCTGACCACCCTCTTCGGCGCCGGGCCCCTGACCTGGAAGGTCCAGGGCGGGACCCTCACCCTCACCGCCCCCGACGGGAGCACCGCCACCGCCGAGGCGGCTTCCGCCGCGGAGTGACCCCGGCCGGCGCCCCCGCCGATCAGGCCGGGTAGGGCAGCAGCCCGGCGTCGACGGCCTCCCAGGCCCTGCGCAGCTCCGCCAGCCGGGCCGGCTCGGCGGCCGCCTTGTCGGCCTGCTCGCGCAGGTCCCCGGCCAGGTCGAACAGCTGGTCGCGCCCCGACTTCCCGCGGTAGTACTTCCAGTCGCCCCGGCGCAGCGCCCGCTCCCCGCGCACCCGCCAGAACAGGTCCCGCTCGGCCGGCTTCTCGCCGCGCAGCAGGTATCCGGCCAGGCTCACCCCGTCCAGCGGGTACGCCCGGTGCGGCCGGGTGCCGGCCACCTCCAGCAGGGTCGCGGTCCAGTCGGGGCTGAACACGGGCACCCGGCTGACCTGGCCGCCGTCCAGCCGGGCGGGCCAGCGGACGATGTTCGGCACGCGGATCCCGCCCTCCTGGAGCGAGGCCTTGTTGCCGGACAGCGGCCAGTTGTAGGAGAAGCGCTCGCCGCCGTTGTCGCTGGAGAAGACGACCAGGGTGTTCTCCTCCTGGCCGGAGCGCCTCAGCGCCTGCAGCACCTCGCCGACCGACCGGTCGAGGTCCTCGACCATCTGCTTGTACTTCCGGACCGAGCCGCCGTCCTGGTGCCACAGCGCCCGAGCGTCGCCCGCCTTGATCCGCCGGACGATCTCGGCGCTCTCGGCGGTGTCGCCGTCGGCGATCCACGGCCAGTGCGGGGTGGTGAAGTTCAGGTTCAGCAGCCAGGGCCTGCCGCCGTGGTCGCGGGAGACGTACTCGCTCGCCCGCTCCGTGATGATCCGCGTGTAGTAGCGCAGGTCCTTGTACTCGGCGTCACCCTCGTAGAGGTCGTACTCGCCGCCCAGGCCCAGCTTGGAGTAGTACTCCAGGGCCCCGCCGAAGTTCCCGAAGAACGTGTCCCAACCGGACTTGGTGGGGCTGTAGTCGGGCAGGTAGCCGGCGTGCCACTTGCCGATCAGCGCGGTGGCGTAGCCGGCCTCCTTCAGCAGCGAGGCCAGCGTCGGGTGCGTCGGGTCCAGGCCCGCCGACTTGTCGGCGATCGGCTCCGCGAGACCGCCCCTGGTACGGGCCGGGTAGCGCCCGGTGTACAGGCTGAACCGGGTCGGGGAGCAGGTCGCGGAGCCGGAGTAGGCGTCGGTGAAGCGGACCCCCTGGCGGGCGAGGCGGTCCAGGTTCGGGGTCTTGATGTGGGGGGATCCGTACGAGGAGAGGTCGGCCCAGCCGAGGTCGTCCCCGAGGATGAACAGGATGTTCGGGCGGCGGGACTGCCGGCCCCGCGCGGCCCGGAAATCGCGCTCCTCAGGGCCCGCCTCGCGGGCGTCGGCGGCCTGCGCCGGAGTGGCGCCGAGCCCCACGGCGGCGGTGGCCGCGGTCGCTCCGACGGCCCCTCCGAAGGCACGGCGGGACAGCTTGCTGTTGTACGAAGACACGAGAACTCCAAGGCGCGGCCCGGCGGCCCCTGCCCCGGGCGGGCGCGGGACGGCGCGCGGCACGGCAGGGCGGGGCTGGGGCGGGCGAAATCAGGAAGGAGGAGAAAGAGTTGTGGCTACGCAGAACAGCGACAGATGGCGCTCGCGACACGGACCAGGTCTACGTGGCGGCGCTCGACGAGGGTGACGGCACGGTCACCGAGAGGCTGCATGGGGCGAGAGCCTGTACGAATTCCCTCGTAACTGTCAACAAAGTGATCGGAATACGAGACGGCGCCGCCCCGTCACCCTCTGTGCTGTGAGATTTCCCGGCCGTCCCCAATTCGGACCAGTGGTCGATCTCGCCTACACTCGGTGGTGTGCCTCGTGGTGATGGACGACTCAACCACGACCTGCTCCCCGGCGAGAAGGGCCCCCAGGACGCTTGCGGCGTCTTCGGTGTCTGGGCTCCGGGTGAAGAGGTCGCCAAGCTCACCTACTTCGGACTGTATGCACTGCAGCACCGCGGACAAGAGTCCGCGGGAATCGCTGTGAGCAACGGTTCCCAGATCCTCGTCTTCAAGGACATGGGCCTCGTTTCCCAGGTCTTCGACGAAACCTCCCTCGGATCCCTCCAAGGTCATATCGCGGTCGGTCACGCCCGCTACTCGACCACCGGAGCCTCCGTCTGGGAGAACGCTCAGCCCACCTTCAGGGCGACCGCCCACGGCTCGATCGCCCTGGGTCACAACGGCAACCTGGTGAACACCGCCGAGCTCGCCGAGATGGTCGCCGACCTCCCCCGTCAGGACGGCCGCGCCACCCAGGTGGCAGCCACCAACGACACCGACCTGGTCACCGCCCTCCTCGCCGGACAGACCGACGAGGACGGCAAGCCCCTGACCATCGAGGAGTCGGCCGCCAAGGTCCTCCCCCAGGTCAAGGGCGCCTTCTCCCTGGTCTTCATGGACGAGGGAACCCTCTACACCGCCCGTGACCCGCAGGGCATCCGCCCGCTGGTCCTCGGCCGCCTGGAGCGCGGCTGGGTGGTCGCGAGCGAGACCGCCGCCCTCGACATCTGCGGCGCCAGCTTCGTCCGCGAGGTCGAGCCGGGCGAGCTCATCGCGATCGACGAGAACGGCCTGCGCACCTCGCGCTTCGCAGAAGCGAAGCCCAAGGGCTGCGTGTTCGAGTACGTCTACCTGGCGCGCCCGGACACCGACATCGCCGGCCGGAACGTCTACCTCTCGCGCGTCGAGATGGGCCGGCGCCTCGCCAAGGAGGCCCCGGTCGAGGCCGACCTGGTGATAGCGACGCCGGAGTCCGGCACGCCCGCAGCCGTCGGCTACGCCGAAGCCAGCGGGATCCCGTACGGCTCCGGCCTGGTCAAGAACGCCTACGTCGGCCGGACCTTCATCCAGCCCTCGCAGACGATCCGCCAGCTCGGCATCCGCCTCAAGCTCAACCCGCTCAAGGAAGTCATCCGGGGCAAGCGCCTCGTCGTCGTCGACGACTCGATCGTCCGCGGCAACACCCAGCGCGCCCTCGTGAAGATGCTCCGCGAGGCCGGTGCGGCCGAGGTCCACATCCGGATCTCCTCCCCGCCGGTGAAGTGGCCGTGCTTCTTCGGCATCGACTTCGCCACCCGGGCCGAGCTGATCGCCAACGGCATGACGGTCGACGAGATCGCCACGTCGCTGGGCGCGGACTCGCTCTCGTACATCTCGCTCGACGCGATGGTCGAGGCGACCACCATCCAGAAGCCCAACCTCTGCCGCGCCTGCTTCGACGGCGAGTACCCCATGGAGCTGCCCGACCCGCAGCTCCTGGGCAAGCAGCTCCTGGAGAACGAGCTCGCGGGCGGCACCGACGCCGCCGACGCGCTCCGCCGCCCGTAGGCACCGTGGGCCGGCCCTCTCCGGGCCGGCCCGGCTCCACCTGCGCCGAGCCCTGTCTTTGAGGCTTCTCCCGGGGCCCGGCACCACACGCAGCAACGACACGAAAGCTCTCGCCTGTCATGACAGAGAAGACCACCGGTGCCAGCTACGCAGCCGCCGGCGTCGACATCGAAGCGGGCGACCGCGCCGTCGAGCTGATGAAGGAGTGGGTGAAGAAGACGCAGCGCCCCGAGGTCCTCGGCGGCCTCGGCGGATTCGCCGGCCTCTTCGACGCCTCCGCCCTCAAGCGCTACGAGCGCCCCCTGCTGGCCTCGGCCACCGACGGCGTGGGCACCAAGGTCGACATCGCCCGCCAGCTGGGCGTGTACGACACCATCGGCCACGACCTGGTCGCCATGGTCATGGACGACATCGTCGTCTGCGGCGCCGAGCCGCTCTTCATGACCGACTACATCTGCGTCGGCAAGGTGCACCCCGAGCGTGTCGCCGCGATCGTGAAGGGCATCGCCGAGGGCTGCGTCCTCGCCGGCTGCGCCCTCGTCGGCGGCGAGACCGCCGAGCACCCGGGCCTGCTGGGCCCGGACGACTTCGACGTCGCCGGCGCCGGCACGGGCGTGGTCGAGTACGACCGCCTCCTCGGCGCCGATCGCATCCGTACGGGGGACGCCGTCATCGCGATGGCTTCGTCCGGCCTTCACTCGAACGGGTACTCGCTCGTCCGGCACGTCCTCTTCGACCGGGCCGGGATGTCCCTGGACCAGCACGTCGACGAGCTCGGCCGCACCCTGGGCGAGGAGCTGCTGGAGCCGACCAAGATCTACTCGCTGGACTGCCTGGCCCTCACCCGGACGGCCGAGGTCCACGCGTACTCGCACATCACGGGCGGCGGCCTCGCGGCGAACCTCGCCCGGGTCATCCCGGACCACCTGCACGCCACCGTCGACCGCTCCACCTGGGCGCCCGGCGCGATCTTCGACCTGGTCGGCAAGGCCGGCAGCGTCGAGCAGCTGGAGCTGGAGAAGACCCTGAACATGGGCGTCGGCATGATGGCCGTGGTCCCGCAGGAGTCGGTGGAGGTGGCCCTGACCACCCTCGCCGACCGGGGCGTCGAGGCCTGGGTCGCCGGGGCCATCGAGGATCGACGCAGCCTCGACCGGGGCGACCACGCCGAGGGCGCCACCCTGACCGGGAGCTACGCGGTCTGAGCAGCACTGAAACCCGGTCCGGGGCAATGCCCTGGACCGGGTTTCGGCACATGTGGAACGAGTTCAGTCAGCCTGCGGGTCCGCACGCCGTGAACAGAGGAACGGTGCGTCAAGCCCCGCGACGGTGCGCCGAGGGACCGGACTGCTCGTCCTCGTCCTCGTCGTCATCGTTGTACAGATCCGCGTACTTGGCGTACGGGTCGTCGTCGTCCAGATCGTCATCGACTTCGACCGGCGCGCTGATAGGCAGCGGCTCTGTCGGCGATGCGCCCAGCTCATTGGCCAGACGCGAGAGGTCAGTCCCGCCGCTGTTGTACTTCAGCTGGCGGGCGACCTTTGTCTGCTTGGCCTTGGCCCGGCCGCGCCCCATGGCTCGACCCCCTCGGTGACGGGGCTCGACGGCCCCAGAGTCTGACACGCGTTCATGGTTCGGAGCGGGCTCTCCGTGGAGAGACCGTCCGTAGGGGTTTAACGGTACCTGCTTCCGCGGCCATACGGTACGCCGCCCGCATGACGTGCCTCTCCACAGAACCAGCGGGACACCCCGTACTCGCTGGTCAGCTGCGATTTTAACGCTTTCCTGGCCGCCGACCCGCCGAAGCGCAGTGAGTTCTGTCTCGCCGCGCTCCGGCGGGCCCCGGAAGGGCTACGCCTTGCGTGCCGCGGCGCGCTCCGCGAGGGCTTCGGACATCCGCTGCTCGGCGATCCGGTCGGCCGCGGCGGCCGGCGGGATCCCGTCCGCCTTCGCACGTGCGAATATGGCCAGGGTGGTGTCGAAGATCTTCGAGGCCTTCGCCTTGCACCGGTCGAAGTCGAAGCCGTGCAGTTCGTCGGCGACCTGGATGACCCCGCCCGCGTTGACCACGTAGTCGGGGGCGTAGAGGATCCCGCGGTCCGCGAGGTCCTTCTCCACACCGGGGTGGGCGAGCTGGTTGTTCGCCGCACCGCAGACGACCGTCGCGGTCAGGACCGGGACGGAGTGGTCGTTCAGCGCGCCGCCGAGCGCGCAGGGGGCGTAGATGTCCAGGCCCTCCACGCGGATCAGGGCCTCGGTGTCGGCCACGGCGGTGAGCTTCGCTTCCGGGTGGAGGTCGAGGAGCTCGCGGACGGACTCCTCGCGGACGTCCGTGATCACGACCTCGGCGCCGTCCTCCAGCAGGTGCCGCACCAGGTGCTTGCCGACCTTGCCGACGCCCGCGACACCGACCTTGCGGCCGCGCAGCGTCGGGTCGCCCCACAGGTGCTGGGCGCTGGCGCGCATGCCCTGGAAGACGCCGTAGGCGGTGAGCACGGAGGAGTCGCCGGCGCCGCCGTTCTCGGGGGAGCGGCCGGTGGCCCAGCGGGTCTCGCGGGCGACGACGTCCATGTCCGCGACGTACGTGCCGACGTCGCAGGCGGTGACGTAGCGACCGCCGAGCGACTCCACGAACCGGCCGTAGGCCAGCAGGAGTTCCTCGCTCTTGAGGGTGGAGGGGTCGCCGATGATCACGGCCTTGCCGCCGCCGAGGTCGAGACCTGCGAGGGCGTTCTTGTACGACATGCCGCGCGAGAGGTTCAGCGCGTCGCGGACGGCTTCCTCGTCCGAGGCGTACGCGTGGAAGCGCGTGCCGCCGAGGGCGGGGCCCAGGGCGGTGGAGTGGATGGCGATGACGGCCTTGAGGCCCGTGGCTCGGTCCTGGCACAGCACGACTTGCTCGTGGCCGCCCTGCTCCGAGCGGAACAGGGTGTGCAGGACGCCGTCGGTCATTTCGGTCACGGTGGTGACTCCCATGGAAGAGATGCGGCGGAAAGACGCCCGCCCTGCGGGTGGGGGAGGGCGTACTGGGAGCAGAGTAAGACCTGCGGCGCGCGGGGGTACCCCCTGTCCGGGGATCGGAACACTCCCGGGTTACCCGGCCCCGGGAGGTGAGCCGGAGCGCCGAAAAGGGGAGGACCGGTGCGTGAGCGAATCCCCACGGCCCGCGCCGGCCGTCCCGTACGCCTCCTACCTGCGCGTGTACGAGCCCCTGGCGGCGTTCGCGGAGCCCGAGCGCACGCACTGGGCCGCGTACGCCCGGCGCGGGACCGCCCCGACGGCGCAGGACGAACTGCGGCGCGCGCTCTCCGATCTGGTACGGGTCCCCGTGGTCGGGGTCCCGGTGCACGAGAGCGGGGACGCCTTCACGGCGGAGCGGGACGGGGTGCTGCTGGTGTGCCCCTGGCGGACCCGGCTGCGCGGCTGGCTGGCACTGCAGGAGCTGGTCGCGGAGTTCCCGCGCCCGGTGCTGGACGCGGCGCTGCCGCCGGCGCAGCGGCGCCGGGCCGCCGAGGCGTACGAGGCCTGGCGCGAGCGGAACCCGGACGGGCGGCCGTGGATCCGGACCGGGGTGTGGCAGGTCCCGCTGCGCTGGTTCGTGCTGGTGGCGGACGAGGAGCGGGAGTACCTGCCGGGCGAGCGGCTGCGCTACCGGACGCCGATGGTGCAGGCCCGGCGGCGGCTCGCGCGGGCGCTGCGGACGCTGCGGGCGCAGGAGGGCCGGGGCTACGGGCCGCTGGCGGACGGGCTGGTGGAGGTGGGCAGCTGGCTGGAGGAGTTCCATCCGCGCTCGATGGTCGAACTGGACTACGGGGGGCTGCTGCACGCGCTGCCGGCTGACGGCCTGGCGGGGGACCGGTCGGCCCGTGACCTGGCGGAGGGCCTCGCGGCGCTGCGGGCGGGCGACGAGGAGGGCGCCGCGGAGGTGTACGCGGAGCTCTCGGTGCGGTGGCGGGCGGTCCGGGAGAGGCTCTTCGCGAACTAGGAGGGCTTTGGCCCTTTCGGAACCGGGGGCGGGTGGGGATCATGTACGAATCCCGTTCGGTACCCGTTCGGACCCCTCGCGTATCGCCCGTATCGGTTGTCATCGGCCGATCGGCCGCAATACGCAGATCAGGGGTTCGATCACCGCATTAGGGTCTTAGTTCCAGGACCTACGTCCCGATCCGGGCCATTGGCCCAAGCGTGACGGAACGCACTATCCACACCCTTGCGCCCTTCCCCTACCCTCGTGCCAAAATAGGACAAGGAGTCCGGGGAGGGTTCCTTCCACCCAACTTTGGGCGGAATGCTCGGTATTGCACTCTATGGGGGGTCTGACGACTCCTGATCGCTCTGTGACTGATCGTCACAGTGGGGTGACTGTCCGTTATAGGGCGGTCCATCGGCTTCCGCCGCTGATGAACACCTCGGAGGGCAATTCCATCGGTTTGGCCGTCGAGGCTGGACGGATGGTGTAGTTGTAGTGCCGAGGACAAGCCGTTCGTCCTATAACCGACTCGGCCTGCGTATGTCCATTTCGGGCAACGTGGGCCAAGGTGCAGAATTTAGAGGAAAGAACCGAGATGGTTCGGTTCTCCCGAGGAGGCCGCTCATGACCGCTCGCACCCCTGATGCCGAGCCGCTGCTGACCCCGGCTGAGGTTGCCACGATGTTCCGCGTGGACCCGAAGACGGTCACCCGCTGGGCCAAGGCTGGCAAGCTCACGTCCATCCGCACCCTGGGTGGACACCGCCGTTACCGCGAGGCCGAGGTTCGCGCACTGCTCGCGGGAATTCCGCAGCAGCGCAGCGAGGCCTGAGGTCCCGCAGCAAGACCGCATTAACGGGTACGTGTCGGATCCCCCAATCCGATGAAACCCACATGGCTTCATCGGCTGGGCCTGCCCCAACAGGTTCACTGCCGTTCGATCGCGCTGGACTCCGCCGGGTCCAGCGCGATCTTTTTTTGTGTCCGGGGCACCCCCGGCCGGCCCCGGGAGGGGTCCGGGACTCCGTCGTCCCCGGGCGTCGGCGGTCTGGGTGCCATTGCACATATTAAATCGAGCGTGCGTAGGGGTCCGATAAACGTGTGAGTCTGAAAAACTCATGCGGTGACTCCCGTCACAGCTGATAACTCTTGTACATCCGGCAATGCCCCCCGTAAAGGGAGGTCCGGTGCAGAGCGCCTCACGCGTATGGGGGATTTCTCCCCTCTGGGTGATGTGTTCCCCGGGCCCGCTCAGGGGCCCCTGCAAGGCCCCCGGGCCGCGCCGGCGGCCGGGGAAGCGCCGAGGGGGCGCCGAGGCCCTCAGGGGGCCCCACAGGGGCGCCGCGCGCCTCGGCCGATCACGGCGCGGGGGGCCGGCCGGGGCCGGAGGCGCCGCGCGCACGGCCCGGTACCCGGATACGCGTCAGGGCCCGCATCCCTTGGGGGATACGGGCCCTGACGTTTCTGCGATCCTGACGGGACTTGAACCCGCGACCTCCACCTTGACAGGGTGGCGAGCTAACCAACTGCTCCACAGGACCTTGATTCGCGGCCGACTGGCGCGGCTGCGAAACAGACTGTACAGCAGCTCAGGGGGTGCGGTCGAACCGGATCACGGCGCCGCCGCGTCCACCGCCTTCACGATCCGCTTGTCGGAGATCGGATACGCCGTCCCGAGGGCGTGCGCGAAGTAGCTGACCCGCAACTCCTCGATCATCCAGCGGATCTCCGTGACCGCCTCCGGGACCGGCCGGCCCTTCGGCAACTGCTCCAGCAGCCACAGGTATTCGTCCCGCATCTCGTGGACCTTCTCCATGCGCGTCGTGTCGCGCTGGGCGCCCGTCGGCATCTGCTGCAGCCGCCGGTCGGCCGCCACCAGATAGCGCATCAGGTCCGGCAGCCGCTTCAGCCCGGTCAGCGTCACGAAACCGGCCGGCATCAGTGCCGCCAGCTGCGCCTTCACGTCCGCGACGTTCGCCATCAGGGCCAGGCTGCCGGTCGCCTTCAGCCGCCGCTCGCAGGCCTGCCAGGCCGCCAGGACCTGCTGCACCTGCGCGACCGTCCGCACCGTGGTGTCCACCAGGTCGGCCCGGACCCGGTCGTAGAGCCGGCGGTAGCCCGCCTCGTCCCAGGCGGGACCGCCGTGGTCGGCGATCAGCTTGTCGGCGGCCGCCGTCGCGCAGTCGTCGAACAGCGCCTGGATGGAGCCGTGCGGATTGCGCGACAGCGCCAGCTTCTGCTGGTTCGACAGCTTGTCCGAGGCGAACTTCGCCGGGTTCACCGGGATGTTCAGCAGGATCAGGCGCCGCGTGCCCAGCCACATCGCCCGCTGCTGCTCGGCCTCCGTGTCGAAGAGCCGGACGGAGACGCTCGCCCCGTCGTCCACCAGCGCCGGGTACGCCTTCACCGGCTGGCCGGCCCTGCGGGTCTCGAAGACCTTCTCCAGGGTGCCGATCGTCCAGTCCGTCAGACCGGTGCGCTCCAGGGACTCCCCGCCCGCCCGCTCGGCGGTGGCGGCCGCGGCCTTGGAGAGGGCCTGGCGGGCCTTCGGCTTCAGCTTCAGCCGCAGTGCCTCCAGGTCCTTGTCCTCGGCGAGGTTGCGGCGCCGCTCGTCGACGATCCGGAACGTGATCTTCAGGTGGTCCGGGATCCGGCCGAGGTCGAAGTCCTCCGCCGTCACCGGCACGCCCACCATCCGCTGCAGCTCGCGCGCCAGCGTCACCGGCAGCGGCTCCTGCATCGGATGCGCCGTCTGCAGGAAACGCGTCGCGTAGTTCGGAGCCGGCACGTAGTGCCGGCGGATCGGCTTCGGCAGCGAACGGATCAGCTCCGTGACGACCTCCTCCCGCAGGCCCGGGATCTGCCAGTCGAAGCCCTCGTCCGTGACCTGGTTCAGCACCTGGAGCGGAATGTGCACGGTCACACCGTCCGCGTCCGCGCCCGGCTCGAACTGGTACGTCACCCGGAACTTCAGCTGCCCCTGCCGCCAGGAGTCCGGATAGTCGGCCTTGGTGACCCCGGCCGCCTTCTCCGTCAGCAGCATCTCGCGCTCGAAGTCGAGGAGTTCGGGCTCCTCGCGCTTCTTGTGCTTCCACCAGGAGTCGAAGTGCGCCCCCGAGACCACGTGCTCCGGGATCCGCTGGTCGTAGAAGTCGAACAGGGTCTCGTCGTCCACGACGATGTCGCGGCGCCGCGCCCGGTTCTCCAGCTCCTCGACCTCGGTCAGCAGCTTGCGGTTGTCGGCGTAGAACTTGTGGTGGGTCCGCCAGTCGCCCTCGACCAGCGCGTTGCGGATGAACAGCTCCCGCGACACCTCCGGGTCGATCCGGCCGTAGTTGATCTTCCGCTGGGCGACGATCGGCACGCCGTACAGCGTGACCTTCTCGTACGCCATCACGGCCGCCTGGTCCTTCTCCCAGTGCGGCTCGCTGTACGTGCGCTTGATCAGGTGCTGGGCGAGCGGCTCCACCCACTCGGGCTCCACCTTGGCGTTCACCCGCGCCCACAGCCGCGAGGTCTCCACCAGCTCCGCCGACATCAGGAACTTCGGCTGCTTCTTGAACAGCGCCGAACCGGGGAACACCGCGAACTTCGCCGAGCGCGCGCCCAGGTACTCGTTCTTGTCGGTGTCCTTCAGGCCGATGTGCGACAGCAGGCCGGCCAGCAGCGAGATGTGGATGTTGGTCTCGGCGCCGTCGGCCTCGTTGACGTGGATGCCCATCGTCCGCGCCACCGACCGCAGCTGGGCGTAGATGTCCTGCCACTCCCGGATCCGCAGGAAGTTCAGGTATTCCTGCTTGCACATCCGGCGGAAGGAGGACGAGCCGCGCTCCTTCTGCTGCTCGCGGACGTACCGCCACATGTTCAGGTACGAGAGGAAGTCGCTCGTCTCGTCCTTGAACCGGGCGTGGTTCTGGTCCGCCTGCGTCTGCTTGTCCGACGGCCGCTCCCGCGGGTCCTGGATGGACAGGGCCGCCGCGATGACCATGACCTCGCGCACGCAGTTGTTCTTGTCCGCCTCCACGACCATGCGGGCCAGCCGCGGGTCCACCGGCAGCTGGGAGAGCTGGCGGCCCATCGGGGTGAGCCGCTTGCGGTGGTCCTTCTCGGCCGGGTCCAGCGCGCCCAGCTCCTGGAGCAGCTGCACGCCGTCGCGGATGTTGCGGTGGTCCGGCGGGTCGATGAAGGGGAACTTCTCGATCTCGCCGAGCCCGGCCGCGGTCATCTGGAGGATGACGGACGCCAGGTTCGTCCGCAGGATCTCGGCGTCCGTGAACTCGGGCCGGCCGTTGAAGTCGTCCTCGGAGTACAGCCGGATGCAGATGCCGTCACTGGTACGGCCGCAGCGGCCCTTGCGCTGGTTGGCGCTGGCCTGGCTGATCCGCTCGATCGGCAGCCGCTGCACCTTGGTGCGGTGGCTGTAGCGGGAGATGCGGGCCGTGCCCGGGTCGATCACGTACTTGATGCCGGGGACGGTCAGGGAGGTCTCGGCGACGTTCGTCGCGAGGACGATCCGGCGGCCGGTGTGCGGCTGGAAGACCCGGTGCTGTTCGGCGTGCGACAGCCGGGCGTAGAGGGGCAGCACCTCGGTGAAGCGGAGCTTCTTCTTGACCAGCGCGTCGGCGGTGTCGCGGATCTCCCGCTCACCGGAGAGGAAGACCAGGATGTCGCCGGGGCCCTCGCCCTGGAGCTCGTCGACGGCGTCGCAGATCGCGGTGATCTGGTCGCGGTCGCTCTCCTCGCTGTCCTCTTCCAGCAGCGGCCGGTACCGCACCTCGACGGGGTACGTCCGCCCGCTGACCTCGACGATCGGCGCGTCCCCGAAATGCCGGGAGAACCGTTCCGGGTCGATGGTCGCCGAGGTGATGACCACCTTCAGGTCGGGGCGCTTCGGCAGCAGCGTGGCCAGGTAACCGAGCAGGAAGTCGATGTTCAGCGACCGCTCGTGCGCCTCGTCGATGATGATCGTGTCGTAGGCGCGCAGCTCGCGGTCCGTCTGGATCTCGGCGAGCAGGATGCCGTCCGTCATCAGCTTCACGAAGGTGGCGTCCTGGTCCACCTGGTCGGTGAAGCGGACCTTCCAGCCGACCGTCTGGCCGATCTCGGACTTCAGCTCCTCCGCGATGCGCTCCGCGACCGTGCGGGCGGCGATCCGCCGGGGCTGGGTGTGCCCGATCATGCCCCGGACGCCGCGCCCCAGCTCCATGCAGATCTTGGGGATCTGCGTGGTCTTGCCGGAGCCGGTCTCGCCCGCGACGATCACGACCTGGTGGTCGCGTATCGCCTCGGCGATCTCGTCCTTCTTCTGGCTGACGGGCAGGTTCTCGGGATACGTGACCTCCGGCATGCGCGAGGCGCGGCCGGCCAGTCGCCCGGCGGCCTTCTCGGCCTCCGCGGCGATCTCGTCGAGCACGGCCTGCCTGGCCTCGGGCTTGCGGATGCGGCGGGCGCCCTCTAGGCGGCGGCCGAGGCGGTGCGCGTCACGGAGGGAGATCTCACCGAGAAGCGTCTGCAGGGCGGCGAAGGAAGTAGACATACCTGATCGAGGATCTCACCTGGGCCGGGCGGGTGGCGAACGCATTTGTGCCCCTCCCCGTACCATTTCGGGACGAGTCCCCCAGTTGTGCCAGTGAGAGGCCGCCCACCCTTGTCCTTCCGTCCCAGCGCGTGGCGCCTCCGGGCTACCGCCGGGCTGGTGCTGCTCCTAGGCCTCACCCTTGCCCTGGCCGGGCGGGGAACGGGTACCCCGGA
>NZ_GG657750.1:4129964-4133475 GCF_000158895.1 Streptomyces sp. C
GAGGGCACGGGCAGGGGGCCGGGGCGCTGCCCCGGGGCGGGGGCCAGGAGCACGCGCAGCTCGCGGCGGGGCGGTACGCGCCCGAGCAGGCGCGCCCGCACGACGCGTCCCGCGCACGGGTGCCCGTACGGGGGCCCGACCAGCGGGCGCCGAAGCCGGTGGAGCTGTCCGTGATGCGGGTGTAGGGGGATCCGCACCACCGGTTCCCCTTCACCGCACGCAGTCCTGGAGCACACCCATGTCCCGCTCGTCCCGCAAGCCCCTGCTCATCTCCGCCGGGGTCGCCGTCGCCGCCGTCGCCCTCGGGCTGGTGTCCTGGCAGGCCACCGCCCCCCAGGAGGAGCCGCGCCGCGACCCCGCCGCCGCGACCGCCGCCCCCCGCACCGACCCCGCCGCCGAGCTCAAGGCGCTGGCCCGCCGCGAGCCCGGCGACAAGCTCGCCGTCGGCCGCACCGACGCGCCCGTCGTCCTCATCGAGTACTCCGACTTCAAGTGCGGCTACTGCGGCAAGTTCGCCCGCGACACCGAACCCGAACTGGTGAAGCGGTACGTCGAGGACGGCACGCTGCGCATCGAGTGGCGCAACTTCCCGATCTTCGGCGCCGAGTCCGAGTCCGCCGCCAAGGCCGCCTGGGCCGCCGGCCAGCAGGACCGCTTCACCGCCTTCCACGCGGCCGCGTACGCCGAGGGCGCCAAGGCCAAGGGCTTCGGCGAGGACCGGCTCGTCGAGCTGGCCCGCGAGGCCGGCGTCCCCGACCTGGACCGCTTCAAGGCCGACCTGGCCGGCGAGCAGGCCGCGGCCGCCCTGCGCCGCGACCAGGAGGAGGGCTACCGCATCGGCGTCCAGTCCACCCCCTCCTTCCTCGTCAACGGGCAGCCCATCGCCGGCGCCCAGCCCCTGGACGCCTTCACCGCAGCCATCGCCAAGGCCAAGGCGGCGGCGAAGCAGTGACCCACATCGGATACCTGGCCGCCCTGCTCGGCGGCCTCCTCGCCCTGCTCAGCCCGTGCAGCGCCCTGCTGCTGCCCGCCTTCTTCGCGTACTCCATCGACTCCCGCTCACGGCTCCTGGCACGCACCGGGATCTTCTACGCGGGCCTCGCGAGCACCCTCGTACCGATGGGCGCGGCGGGCTCCTACGCGGGCCGCTTCCTCCACGGCAACCGCGACCTGCTCGTCCTCGGCGGCGGCTGGCTGATCATCGCGCTCGGCCTCGCCCAGATCCTGGGCCTCGGCTTCGCCCCGAGGCGGATCACCGAGCTGTCCGGCAGGATCCGCCCGACCACCGCCCTGTCGGTCTACGCCCTCGGCGCGGTCTACGGGCTGGCCGGCTTCTGCGCGGGCCCGATCCTCGGCAGCGTCCTGACGGTGGCCGCCGTCAGCGGCAGCCCGGTCTACGGCGGCCTGCTGCTCGCGGTGTACGCGCTCGGCATGGCCGTGCCGCTGTTCGTGCTGGCCCTGCTCTGGGAGCGCTTCGACCTCGGCCGGCGGCGCTGGCTGCGCGGCCGGGCCTTCCGGGCGGGCCGCTTCGAACTGCACACGACCTCGCTGCTGTCCGGGCTGTTCTTCATCACCCTGGGCGCGCTGTTCCTCGCCTACGACGGGGCGAGCGCCCTGCCCGGGCTGCTGGACGTGGACGACTCGTACGCCCTCGAACGGTGGGTCGGCTCCCTCGCGGACGCCGTCCCGGACTGGGCGCTGCTCGCCCTCGTCGGCGCGGGCGCCCTCGCCCTCGGCCTGGCCCGCTGGCGGCGCTCCGCCCGGGCGGAGCAGGAGAAGGAGTAGAACGCGGAAGGCCCCGTCCGATGGACGGGGCCTTCCTTCTGTGGCTGGGGCCGGGGTCGAACCGGCGACCTATCGCTTTTCAGGCGATCGCTCGTACCAACTGAGCTACCCAGCCACGAGACTGTTTCCAGCCTCAGCGATCCTGACGGGACTTGAACCCGCGACCTCCACCTTGACAGGGTGGCGAGCTAACCAACTGCTCCACAGGACCTGGTGTGTGCAAGAGCAAGTCTCGCACATGGTGTTGCGTACCCCCAACGGGATTCGAACCCGTGCTACCGCCTTGAAAGGGCGGCGTCCTGGGCCACTAGACGATGAGGGCTAAAGGCCCGCCGGGCACTTTGCAGCGCGTCGGGGACGTCTGAAGCATATGGGATCGGAGGAGCTATCGCCAAAACGGTTTCCCCCCACCGGCCGCGAGCGCCCCCACCGGGGCGACAATGGCCGGGTGCTGGAGATGACGCGCGAGGAGTTCGAGGAGCTCGTCGCAGAGGCCCTGGACCGGATTCCGCCGGAGCTGACGCGGCTGATGGACAACGTCGCCGTGTTCGTCGAGGACGAGCCGCCGGCCGACGACCCCGAGCTGCTCGGCCTGTACGAGGGGACCCCGCTGACCGAGCGCGGCGAGTGGTACGCCGGAGTGCTCCCGGACCGCATCACCATCTACCGGAACCCCACGTTGCGGATGTGCGAGGACCGGGAGAGCGTGGTCGCCGAGACGGAGGTGACGGTGGTGCACGAGATCGCCCACCACTTCGGGATCGACGACGAGCGGCTGCACGCCCTGGGCTACGGGTGACCCGGCCCGTCCCCGGCGCGGAGGCCATCGACCCCGACGTCGACCTGCACGTGCCCGCCCAGCGCGCCGAACCGCAGGGCCCGGTGCTCGCGGCGGTCGCCGCGGGCGGGGCCGTCGGGGCCTCGGCCCGGTACGGGCTGGCGCTGCTGTGGCCGGCCGCGCCCGGGGCCTTCCCGTGGGCGACCTTCTGGACCAACGCCGCGGGCTGCGCGCTGATCGGCGTACTCATGGTGCTGATCAGCGAGGGCGGGCGGAGCGCGCCGCACCCGCTGGTCCGGCCGTTCGCGGGGGTGGGGGTGCTGGGCGGTTTCACCACCTTCTCCACCTACGCCGTGGACTTCTCCCGGCTGCTGGACGAGGGCGAGGCCGGGACCGCGCTGGCGTACGCCGGGCTGACGGTGGCGGCCGCGCTGGGCGCGGTGTGGGCGGCGGCGTCCGTGACCCGGCTGGTGCTGGGGCGGCGGGGGCGCCGGTGAACTGGCTGCTGGTGGTGGCGGGCGCGCTCGTCGGGGCGCCGCTGCGGTACCTGACCGACCGGGCGGTGCAGGCGCGGCACGACTCCGTCTTTCCGTGGGGGACCTTCGTGGTCAACGCGGCCGCGTGCCTGCTGCTCGGGGTGCTGGCGGGGGCGGCGCTGGCCGGCGCGGGCTCCTCGCGGGTGGACCTGCTGCTGGGGACGGGGCTGTGCGGGGCGCTCAGCACCTACTCGACGTTCTCGTACGAGACCCTGCGGCTGGCCGAGCGCGGCCGGCGTTTCCTCGCGGCGGTGAACGTCGCGGCGTCGGTGCTCGCGGGGCTCGGCGCGGTGACGCTCGGCTCGCAGGTGGCGCGACAGCTGTTCGCGTAAGGGGCGTGTCTCTTACGGGGTAAAGGGAGTTGGGCTCATTGACCCGCTCATCGCGGACCCACGCCGCAGTGCTCCGGAGG
>NZ_GG657750.1:4133704-4147420 GCF_000158895.1 Streptomyces sp. C
GCCGGGCAAGTCCGGGGAGCCCGGGAAGGCCTCCGGCGCGTACCGGCGCCTCGCCCAGCCCGGGCGCGCCCGCGAAGCCCGGGCAGCCCTCCCCGTCGGCCGGTCCGGGCGGTGGCGCGGGCGGCCAGGGCGGCCAGGTTCCGTCCGGGGGCGGTACGGGGGCCGGCGGCTCGGGGTCGGCGGCGGGCGGCGCCGGTTCCGGCTCGGGGGCCGGCGGCTCGGGGTCGGCCGCCGGGGGCGCGGGATCCGGTTCGGGGTCCGGGTCGGGTTCGGGGTCCGGCGGGTCGGGTTCGGGCTCGGGATCCGGTTCCGGCGGCTCCGGATCCGGTTCGGGCGGGACGACCACCCCCACACCGGACCCCACCCCGACTGTGACGGAACCCACACCGAGCGGGTCGTCCGACGCGGGCCCCGGGGCGACCCTGGCCTAGGGGGCGCTCTGCCCGGGTCTGCGGGGTTCTGGGGCACCCGCCCGGGGTTCGCGTAACTCGTCCCCGGGGCATCGCCGCAGGTCAGGGGCGGGGCCCGGGGGCTGACTTGCCAGACCCCCGGGAGGGTGCGTATGGTTATAGATCGTTTGATCCCATTGCCCGGCGCCGAATCCGAAGAGCGCCGTGTGGCGCGTACTCTCCCTAGCCGTGGCTGACCGCATTGAGGCGGTCGATTTGCGATTCACGGAGTTTGGGCGCGTGCCGAGACTCCGGAAGGTTTCGCATTTCGCATGTCCATTTCCAGTTCTGACCGTTCCGTCATGCCCGAGAACGACTCCACCGAGATCGTCGACGCCGAGACCCTCGCGGTCACCGAGGCCATGGACGCCATCGAGCGCGACGAGATCATCGAGGCCCTCGAGGCGGACGTGGCGGACGTCGCCGACGTGACCGCCGAGGCGGACGCGGCCGACGCCGACGACGCCGAGCCCACCATCACCTTCGCGGACCTCGGTCTGCCCGAGGGCGTCGTGCGCAAGCTCGGCCAGAACGGCGTCACCAGCCCGTTCCCGATCCAGGCCGCGACCATCCCGGACGCCCTGGCCGGCAAGGACATCCTCGGCCGCGGCCGCACCGGCTCCGGCAAGACCCTCTCCTTCGGTCTGCCGACCCTGGCCCGCCTGGCCGACGGCCACACGGAGAAGAAGAAGCCCCGCGCCGTCATCCTCACCCCGACGCGCGAGCTCGCCATGCAGGTCGCCGACGCCCTCCAGCCCTACGGCGACGTCCTCGGCCTGAAGATGAAGGTCGTCTGCGGCGGCACCTCCATGGGCAACCAGATCTACGCCCTGGAGCGCGGTGTCGACGTCCTCGTCGCCACCCCCGGCCGTCTGCGCGACATCATCAACCGCGGCGCCTGCTCCCTGGAGAACGTCGAGGTCGCGGTCCTCGACGAGGCCGACCAGATGGCCGACCTGGGCTTCCTGCCCGAGGTCACCGAGCTGCTCGACCAGGTCCCGGCCGGCGGCCAGCGCATGCTCTTCTCCGCCACCATGGAGAACGAGATCGGCACCCTGGTCAAGCGCTACCTGTCCAACCCGGTCAGCCACGAGGTCGACAGCGCCCAGGGCAACGTCACGACCATGACCCACCACGTCCTCGTCGTGAAGCCGAAGGACAAGGCCCCGGTCACGGCCGCCATCGCCGCCCGCAAGGGCCGCACCATCATCTTCGTCCGCACCCAGCTGGGCGCCGACCGCATCGCCGAGCAGCTCATCGAGGCCGGCGTGAAGGCCGACGCGCTGCACGGCGGCATGACGCAGGGCGCCCGTACCCGCGTCCTCGCCGACTTCAAGGACGGCTACGTCAACGCGCTCGTCGCCACCGACGTCGCCGCCCGCGGCATCCACGTCGACGGCATCGACCTGGTCCTCAACGTGGACCCGGCCGGCGACCACAAGGACTACCTGCACCGCTCGGGCCGTACCGCCCGTGCCGGCAAGTCCGGCGTCGTCGTCTCCCTGGCGCTGCCGCACCAGCGCCGCCAGATCTTCCGCCTGATGGAGGACGCGGGCGTCGACGCCTCGCGCCACATCGTCCAGGGCGCCGGCGCGTTCGACCCGGAGGTCGCCGAGATCACCGGTGCGCGCTCGCTCACCGAGGTCCAGGCCGACTCCGCGAACAACGCCGCCAAGCAGGCCGAGCGCGAGGTCGCCGACCTGACCAAGCAGCTGGAGCGCGCGACCCGTCGCGCCGCCGAGCTGCGCGAGGAGGCCGACCGCCTCGTCGCCCGCTCCGCCCGCGAGCGCGGTGAGGACCCGGAGGCCGCCGTCGCCGAGGTCGTCGAGGCCGCCGAGGCCGAGGTGGCCGCCGCCGTGGCCGCCGTCGCCGAGCCCGTCGCCCAGGAGCGCACCTTCGAGCGCCGTGACGACCGGGGCAACTACGAGCGCCGCGACAACCGCGGTGGCGACCGTGGCGGTGACCGTGGTGGCTTCCGCCGCGATGACCGTCCGTCGGGTGGCTTCCGTCGTGATGACCGTCGTGACGACAACCGTGGTGGTGGCTTCCGTCGCGATGACCGTCCGTCGGGTGGTTTCAACCGTGACGACCGCGGTGGCGACCGTGGTGGCTTCCGCCGTGACGACCGTCCGTCGGGTGGCTTCCGTCGTGATGACCGTCGTGACGACAACCGTGGTGGTGGCTTCCGCCGCGATGACCGTCCGTCGGGTGGTTTCAACCGTGACGACCGCGGTGGCGACCGTGGCGGCTTCCGCCGTGACGACCGTCCCTCCGGCGGCTTCCGCCGCGACGACCGCCCGTCCGGCGGTTTCAACCGCGACGACCGCAGTGGCGACCGTGGCGGCTTCCGCCGCGACGACAAGCCCCGCTGGAAGCGCAACGGCTGACGCCTGAGCGCCACCTGACGAGGACTCGGCCCCCACAGCACTCCGGTGCGGTGGGGGCCGAGCCCATTTCCGGCCGTTTCGCCCCACCCGCACCGGATGGCGGGAAACCGCCGGAGCCACTCCCGGCGATACCCGATCGGTCCGCGGCCCCTCTCCGGCTATGCTCTGGGGTGAGCACATGGAGGGCCATTAGCTCAATTGGCAGAGCAGCGGACTTTTAATCCGTTGGTTGTCGGTTCGAGTCCGACATGGCCTACCGCTCGCAGGGCGGGGAACCCTCCCCGGAACCTGCGCCGAGCGCCCCGTCCGACTTCTTCGGACGGGGCGCTCCGTCGTTCCGGGGCCGGCCGGTGGCCTGATCCCGTCCCAAGGCCTGCCCGGCCGGCGCCGGGTCCGCTGCACCGGCACCGGAATGGGGCAGTTCAAAGGGCTCTGACCTGCGGTTATGTCGTTCCTCGGGGCTGTTGGCGGGTTAATTGGCGGGAGGCGTCCCCCGGATGACGTAGAGTTGGGTTTACCGACGCGGGGTGGAGCAGCTCGGTAGCTCGCTGGGCTCATAACCCAGAGGTCGCAGGTTCAAATCCTGTCCCCGCTACTCAGAACGAAGGCCCGGTTCCTCTTGGAACCGGGCCTTCGTCGTGTCCGGGGGCCGGGGCGCCGCCGGGGTGCGGGGTCACCCCTTCGGACCGGTCCGCTCGCCGGGCGGGGGCGGGTGCCGCCAGCCTGGAGGGGCGGGGCGCGACCGGGCGGCAGGAGAGCAGCGTGGTGGGGCTGGGCCGGCAGGGCAAGGACGGCAGCGCGGACGGCGCCGCACGGCGGGTGGTGCGGATGCTGCCGGTGCTGCTGATCGTGCTGGGCACGGTCTTCGACCTCGCCACCCCGCCCAGCTTCACCGGATCCCCCTTCTTCACGGCGGCCCCGCTGATCGCGGCACCCCTGTTCACCCTCCGGGCGACCGCGCTGACCGGGGTCGCCGCCTCGCTCGTGGTCGTGGGCCTGCACATCCACAACGGCACCAGCTGGAAGGTGGAGGCGCTGACCGAGCTGGCGACGGTGCTGACCGTCTCCGGGCTGGCCCTGCTGATCAACCTCGTCGTACGGCGCAGCGGCGAGCGGCTCGCCTCGGCGCGCGGTATCGCCGAGGCCGCGCAGCGGGCCGTGCTGCCCACCCCGGCCGAGCGGATCGCGGGGCTGCACGTCTGCGCGCGGTACGAGGCCGCGCAGGCCGACGCCTTCATCGGCGGGGACCTCTACGCCGTCCAGGACACCCCGTACGGCGTGCGGCTCGCGGTGGGCGACGTGCGCGGCAAGGGGCTGGGGGCCGTGGAGGCCGTCGCGGTGGTGCTGGGGGCCTTCCGGGAGGCGGCGGAGACCGAACCGACCCTGGAGGGCCTCGCGCGGCGCCTGGAGCACGCCCTGGCCCGGGAGGGGACGCGGCGGGGCAGCCTGGACGCCGTGGAGGGGTTCACGACGTGCGTGCTCGGTGAGATCCCGCCCGGCGCCGCACGGCTGCGGTTGCTGAACCGGGGCCACCCCGAGCCGCTGCTGCTGTACGCGGACGGCGGCCTGGCTGCCCTGGCGCCGGCCGAGCCGGCGCTGCCGCTGGGCCTGGGCGAGCTGGCCGCCGACGGGGCGTCCCGGCCGCAGGAGTGGCCGTTCCCGCCGGGCAGCACGCTGCTCCTGTACACCGACGGGCTGACCGAGGCGCGGGACGGGTCGGGCGCCTTCTACGATCCGGCGGCCCGGCTGCGGGGGCGGGTCTTCCCGGGGCCGGACGAGCTGCTGGGCGCGCTCAGCGGCGATGTGCGGCGGCACACCGGCGGCGGCACGACCGACGACATGGCGCTGCTCGCGGTGGCGCGGGCGGGGGAGGGGCAGCCGGAGCGCAGGAGGACCGTCCCGGTGGTGCGCCGCGACGAGCGGTGAGGGCCCCAGGCCCCCGGAGGGGTCTTGACAGCGCGTCATGTGGCGCGGGTGGCTGAAGTGATGGGGGTGGGGCGGGTGAATTGCCCGAGTTGCCGCCAGGTGAGGTGAATGCGCAGGCCAAAGCCGTTCGGGGCGTGGCCGATTGGTGTTAACGATCAGTCGCTTCGGCTTGGAATCATTCCCCCGCGTAGATTACCGTTCGATAACGCAGCGCGGTCGTCCCAGCCGTCGCAACGACGGCACCCGTGTGCGTTCTCGCCCATGAGGAGTGTGCCCCCGTGGCCTCCAACTCGCCTGCCCCTGACGGTATCGACGTCCAGGAGACGCCCACCGCAGGAGCCTGGGGCGAATGGAATCCCACGGAGGACTCCGCCCGCCCGCTCCGCGGCAAGCACCGGGTCCTCAAGACCCGCGGCGGACTCGCCCGCAGCTCGACCGTGCTCGGCGTCGGCGTGATCGCGGCGGTCGGCGCGGGCGGCATCGCCACGGCGCAGGACCGGCCCCAGGTCTCCATATCCGTGCCCGACCTGCTCGGCGGCGGGGGCCACTCCGACACCGGTGCCGACGACGTACGCACGGCCGCGGCCGCGGACGGCTCCGGCACCGCCGCCGCGGGTGCCACGCAGACCGCCGCGGTCCCGCAGCAGGGCGGCGACGCCGGCGAGGCGCTGCTCAACCGCATCCTCCAGCAGGCCGAGTCGCAGCAGGACGCCGACCACGCCCAGGCCCGCGCCGACGCCGAGCGGACCGCGCGTGAGGCCGCCGCCCAGGAGGCCAAGGTCCAGAAGGAAGCGGCCGACAAGGAGGCCGAGACGGCCCGCGCCGCCGCCGAGCAGGCAGCCGCGGCCGAGAAGGAAGCCGCGGAGAAGGCCGCCGCCGAACAGACCGCCACCAAGGCGGCCACGGGCTCCGGCTCCGGCCCGGGTTCGGGCTCCGGTTCGCAGTCGGCCGACGGCTGGTCCCTGCCGACCTCCTCCTACACCCTCACCTCCCACTACGGAGTCGCCGGCTCCATGTGGTCCTCCGGCTACCACACCGGCCTCGACTTCGCCGCCCCGACCGGCACCCCCGTCAAGGCCGTGGGCGGCGGCAAGGTCATCTCCGCCGGCTGGTCCGGGGCCTACGGCTACCGGATCGTGCTCAAGCTCGACGACGGTACCGAGATCTGGTACTGCCACCTCTCCTCGATGTCCGTGACCTCCGGTTCCGTCGGCGCCGGCGAGACCATCGGCCGGGTCGGCGCGACCGGCAACGTCACCGGCGCCCACCTCCACCTCGAAGTGCGCAAGGGCGGCTCGACGGTCGACCCGCTGGCGTGGCTGGGCTCGAAGGGCCTCGACGTCTGACGGACCTCCGCGCGGCCGCGCTAGGGCCTGTCGTCAAACTCCCGTCTGCCCCGCGACGCCTGGCACGCGCTCTCGCTGCACCGGGCGAAAGCCAAGTACGTCCAGTACGCGGGCTTCCGCCCGGCGCACCGAGAGCACGCACCAGACGCCGCGGGGCCGCCCTCCGGGCGACGACGGGAGTTTGACGACAGGCCCTAGCCGGGAGACGGCGACAGCTCCGGAGCCCTGGCCGCCGGTACGAAGACCCGCGCGGGCGCCGGGGCCGCCGCCTGCTGGGGCCGGTGCGGAGCGGGCAGCAGCTCCTCCAGTACGGCGGCCCGGACCAGCGCGGGCGCGGCCGTCGCCCGGCGGTGCCAGAGCCGGTGGAGCAACTCGCGCTCCCGCTCGGCGAATTCCGGGTCGCGGCCGCCCGGGCCCGACCGCCGGGCGTGCCGGCGCAGCAGGGCGAGGGCGGCGGCGTCCGCCGCGTACCGGGACACCGTGAGGGCGGCGGGGCGGCCTCCGCTGCGGCGGGCCAGGGCGCGGGCCAGCGACCGGGCCGGCATCGAAGCCAGGGCCGGCACCTCCGCCGGACTGAGCCAGCCCGCGGCGGCGTACACCGACAGCTCGGCGGCGACGGCCCGCAGGCGCTCGCGCCGGACCCGCACGGCCAGCCCCAGCAGCAGCCCGAACGCCGGGACCATCACGCAGCCGTAGACCAGGTAGAAACCGTACTCACCGAAGTGCGAGGAACCGTTCCACAACGCGTGGGTGCCCATGGCGAGCCCCAGGCCCAGCAGGGGCAGGCCGGTCCTGCGCGCACGGCGGGCGGTGAGCGCGGCAGCGCCGAAGCCGAGGCCGGTGAGCACCGTGAAGAGCGGGTGCGCGAACGGGGAGAGCACCACCCGCACGAAGAACGTCGCCGCGGTCACGGAGTCCAGCACCCGGGTGCCGTTGGCCAGGTCCTCCTCGAAGGCGTTGCCCAGGTAGAGGATGTTCTCGGTGAACGCGAAGCCGGTGGCGGTGAACCCGGCGAGCACGATCCCGTCGGCGGCGCCGGTCAGCCGCCGTCTTCGGAAGACGAACACCAGGAGCAGCGCCGCGGCCTTCGCGCTCTCCTCCACCACCGGGGCGACCGCGACCGAGCCCAGCCGGTCGGCGGCGGACGGGTCGGTGGAGGCCGCGGCCATCCACTCCGTGGCGAAGCTGTTGGCCAGTATCGCGATCAGCGCCGCGGTGCAGGCCCCCCAGCCGAAGCAGAACAGCAACTGCCGCCAGGGGCCCGGCGCGGCCCGGCCGAGCCACCGGAACGCCGCCATCAGCGGCGGCACCGGCAGCAGGGCCAGACCCAGGCCCACGAAGAACCCGGCCGTGCCGGTCTGCTCCCGCACGAGCTCCAGGATCACGGCCCCGGTGGCGGTGAGCAGCGTGCCGAGCACGCACATGCGGGCCGTGCCCGACGGGCGTGCGAGCACACGGGAGAGCGCTCGGTACACATGATGACCCTAGCGAGCGGGTCGGACACTCCGAGTGACGTTTGTCAGTTCTTGGAGTCAGGTTCGACTGCCGGTTCGATCTTCTAGGCCTCGGTGTCGGCGGCGCGGCGGGCGAAGAGGAGGTCGTGGACGACGTGGCCCTTGTCCAGGCCCTGCCCCTCGAACCGGGTGAGCGGGCGGAACTCGGGCCGCGGCGCGTAGCCGCCGTCGGCCTGGGTGTTCACGAACTCAGGGTGGGCGGTGAGGACTTCGAGCATCTGCTCGGCGTAGTCCTCCCAGTCGGTCGCGCAGTGCAGCAGGGCGCCGGGCGCCAGGCGGGTGGCGGCCAGGTCGAGGAACTCGGGCTGGATCAGCCGCCGCTTGTGGTGGCGGGCCTTGGGCCACGGGTCCGGGAAGTACACGCGCATCCCGGCGAGGGAGGCCGGCGGGAGCATCTCGCGGAGCAGGATGATCGCGTCGCCGTTGGCCACGCGGACGTTGGTCATCCCGCCGCGCTCGGCGAGGGCGAGCAGGTTGCCCTGGCCCGGGGTGTGCACGTCGGCGGCGAGGATGCCGGTGGAGGGGTCGGCGGCGGCCATCTGGGCGGTGGCCTCGCCCATGCCGAAGCCGATCTCCAGGACGACGGGGAGCCCGTCGAAGAGCTTCTCCAGGTCGATGACCTCGCGGCCGTCGATGTCGAGCCCCCAGGTACCCCACAGCCGCTTCAGCGCCTCGCCCTGGCCGGTGGTCACCCGGCTGCGGCGCGGCTGGAAGCTGCGGATCCGGCGCTCGTGGTGCGAACCGGCGGGGTCGGGCGCGGGACCGTCGGGGAACCGCGGCTCGGTGCGCCACTTGGGCGGCGTGTACGCCTCCGGCGGGGAGTCGGGGAGGCCGGGCTGGGGATTCAGGGGCTCAGACACAATGCGGCGATTCTACGTCGGGTCCCGCCGCAGCCCTGGCCGGGCGGGACCCGGGTCGCACCCCGGCGGGGCGTGGCCCAGGCGGGGCGTGGCCTAGGCGGGGCGTGGCCTAGGCGGGGCGTGGCCCAGGCTGGGCGGAGTGCGGTTGCCCCGGGCGGGTCGTGGAGCGGGCGGGCCCTGGCAGGCCGGGCCGCCGCTGCGCGGGGCGAGGTCCCCTACCCGCCCTTCCACCGTTCCCCGGGCTGTGCCCGGACCCCTCCTGGGGGCTCCGCCCCCAGACCCCCGCGCCTCAAACGCCGGCGGGGCTGGGGAAGCCGAACGCCGGCGGGGTGGATCCTCCAGCCCGCGCGAATCCACCACAGTGGCCGATAATCGCCCGGAACGGGACCGGGGGGCGAGGCCGCGGTCTTTCAGCCCCGCCGGCGTTTGAGGCGCGGGGTCAGGGGCGGAGCCCCTGGGAACGGTGGAAGGGCGGGTAGGGGACCGCTCCGCGCAGCGGCCCACCCACCCGCACCCGACCCACCGGCACCAGCCACCCGAACCGGCCCCGCCCCGCATGCCGACGAACGGAGTCCGGCGCAGCGGCGCGAAGCCGAGCCTCGCGAGCGGCGTTCAAGAAAGGTGCGCCAGCGCCCGCCCGGCGATCTCGCGGCCGATCGGGAGCGAAGCGGTAGCCGCCGGCGACGGGGCGTTCAGGACGTGCACCGTGCGCGGCGCCTCGCGGATGAGGAAGTCGTCGACGAGGGTGCCGTCCCGCAGCACCGCCTGCGCCCGCACCCCGGCCGCCGCCGGGGTGAGGTCCGCCTCCGTGACGGCCGGCAGCAGGCGGCGCACGGCCTCGGTGAAGGCCCGCTTCGACAGCGAGCGGTGGATTTCCCCCGCCCCGTACCGCCAGTGCCGCCCGGCCATCCGCCAGGATCCCGGCCAGGCCAGTTCCGTGGCGATGTCCCGCGGGCGGACCGTGCCCCAGCCGTAGCCCTCGCGGGCCAGCGCCGGGACGGCGTTGGGGCCGACGTGGACCCCGCCGCCGATGCCACGGGTGAGGTGCACGCCGAGGAAGGGGAACGCCGGGTCGGGCACCGGGTAGACCAGGCCCCGGACCAGGTCCGGGCGGGCCAGGTCGTGGTACTCGCCCCGGAAGGGGATGATCCGCATGCCCGGGTCGTCACCGGCCAGGCGGGCCACCCGGTCGCACTGGAGCCCCGCGCAGTTCACCAGGACGCGGGCGCGGAACACCCGGCCCGAGGTGGTGCGTACCGCCACCGCCGAGGGCCGCCGGGAGATCAGGTCCACCTCCGCGCCGTAGACGATCTCCGCCCCGGACTCCTCGGCGAGCCGCGCCGCGACCTGCCCGTAGTCCACGATCCCGGTGGTGCCGACGTGGATGGCGGCGAGCCCCTGGACGTGCGGCTCGTACTCCGTGATCTGGGCCGGCCCCAGCTCGCGCACCGGGATGCCGTTCTCCCGGCCGCGCTGGACGAGGGAGTGCAGGCGCGGCAGCTCCGCCCGCTCGGTGGCGACGATCAGCTTGCCCGTCACCTCGTGCGGGATGCCGTGCTCCGCGCAGAACTTGACCATCTCGGCGGCCCCGGTCACCGCGAAGCGCGCCTTGAGCGAGCCCGGGCGGTAGTAGATGCCGCTGTGGATCACCCCGCTGTTGCGGCCCGTCTGGTGCCGGGCCGGGGCGGACTCCTTCTCCAGCACGGTCACCCGGGTGCCCGGGGCCAGCCGTGACAGGGCATGGGCTGTCGACAAGCCGACGATCCCGCCACCGATCACCAGCACGTCGCAATCCACGCTGACACCTCCCACCCCTGCATACTGCACCCCACCACCGACAACCGGGCTACGCGGGGGCCACCAGAAGCGGCCGGGCGCGCTCGCGCAGCTCCGCCACCCTCGGTTCGTCCCCGTACGGTTCGAGCCTGTGCAGCAGGTCACGTACGTACTCGGTCGTCCGCGCCGAGGAGATCCGGCCCGCGACCTCCACGGCCCGGGTGCCCGCCGCGCACGCCGCGTCCAGGTTGCCCGACTCCAGCTCGGCGACCGCGCTCACCACCAGCCGCAGCCCGTGCGAGCGTACGTACTCCTCCGTGGGGCGGGACAGCGCCTGCTCCGTGAAGCGGCGCACCTGGCGCGGGAGTTTGAGGTCCCGGTAGCACTCGGCCGCATCCGCCGCGAAACGGTCGTACGAGTAGAAACCCAGCCATGTCGGGTCGGGATCGCCCTCCCGCGACCGCTCCAGCCAGCCCTCCGACGCCCGCAGCGCCGCCCCGGCGGCCGCCGAATCGCCGGCCTTCGCGTGGGCCCGCGCCTCGACCAGGCGGAAGAAGCTCATCGTGCGGGCGGTGGCGAGGCCGCGGTTGCGCTCGACGGCGGCCTGCGCCAGGTCCACGCCCTCGTCGGGGAAGTCCCGGTAGGTCGCCTGGAGGGCCCTCGAGGCCAGCACGTACCCGCCCAGCGGGACGTCGGCGGCCGCCCGGGCCAGGCGCAGCGCCTGGATGTAGTAGCGCTGCGCCGCCTCCGCTGGCCGGTGTTGAAGGGCCATCCAGCCGGCCCAGCTTGGTCAGTTCGGCGGTCGCCCCGAAGAGGGCGCGCCCCACCTCGTCGCTGTAGGAGCCGAGCAGCAGCGGCGCCGCGTCCACCCGCAGGCACTCGGGCACCATCGACGAACGCCAGTCCCCGCCGCCGTACTTGGAGTCCCAGCGGCGCGCGTCCTCGGCGGCCTCCCGCAGCTTCGCCACGTCGCTGTGGCCCACGCGCTGCGGGGAGGCGTCCGGCACGGGCCGCACGGCGGTGGTGGTGGCGGTGGCCGTGGCGGCGGGGGCGGTGGCCGTGGCCGCTGCCGCGACGGCCGGTGGCGCGGTTTCGGGCCCGGAGTGCGCGGGCACAAGGCCCTGCGCGGGGGTTTCCGGCGTCCGCCGCAGCGGGGCGGCGGTGACGGAAGGCCGCCCGGGAGCGGCAGCGGAACCGGAACCGGGAGCCGGGGCGGCTGTGGGCGCGGCTGCGGCTGTGGGTGCGGGTGCCTCCGGGGTGGCGGGGCGCGGGCCGCCGACGGGGCCCGGTTCGCGGGCCACCGAGCTGTCGGCCGGAGATATCAGCCACCGCGAGGCGGGCGTCGCGTACGCCGACACCGAGAACGAACCCGCGAGCGACTGCCAGATCCCGCCACCACCGCGCCGCCCGGCGAGGTCCAGCCGGTACAGGTCGGTCGCCGAGCGCACCGCCGCCCCGATGTCGCGCGGGAAGGCCAGCCCGACCTCCGGCGCCGGATCGGCGTCCGCCAGCCCGATCTCGTGCAACGGCACGGGCCGGCCCAGCTTCGCCCCGATGGCGGCGGCGATCAGGTGCGGGGCCGCGCCCTGCGGCACCATCCCCTTGGACACCCACCGGGCCACCGACGTCTTGTCGTACCGGAGCGTCAGACCGCGCTGCGCGCCGAGGTCGTTGACCCGCCGGGCCAGCCCGGCGTTGCTGATGCCCGCCAGGGCGAGGACGGCGCCGAGCTTCTCGTTGGGCTCGCGGAGCTCCCTGGACATGCGCCACCCCTCGTCACACGCGGAACGCAGACGCCGCCGGGGCATAGGCGCCCGGCATTTCGTAAACCCAGCGTAGTTCCCCGCCTCCCAAGCGTTAAGGCCCCGACTTCCGTATGGCGGGATTGTTGTCCGTATGCACAGTCGGCCCCGGGGGTTGTGCCCCGGGCGCACGTGTCGGCTCGTGCTCCGGCCGTGTGGCCGTGCGCCCGGCCGTGCGCTCTGGCTGCTGCCGGGGCCCGGCGATTCGATGTGCGGTGCGTGGGTCGGCCCGCCGCGTGGATCCGGTGGGCCGGGGGATGCCGCTGCCTCAATCCCCGCGGGTGGCGGAACGGTCCGGGAGGTGGGAGACGCCTCCCGGACCGCGCCCCGCGGCCTC
This sequence comes from Streptomyces sp. C, assembly GCF_000158895.1. Taxonomy (NCBI): domain Bacteria; kingdom Bacillati; phylum Actinomycetota; class Actinomycetes; order Kitasatosporales; family Streptomycetaceae; genus Streptomyces; species Streptomyces sp. C. The sequence continues at coordinate 4,146,102 of NZ_GG657750.1, forward strand.
CCGGGGCTCCCGCGCGAGGGCCCGTACCGGCCCTCAGTACGGCCGAAGAATGGCCGAAACCGACCTATGGGGCGGTGGGAACGGAACGCCAAATACCGTGTGGCCGGGGCGTGTTCGTTTACATGTGCGCCCCCCGAAGCCACTCTCGCACGCCCTTCTCGTGGCAGCATGGACCCCGAGCCACCCGGGGTCCCGCCGGCCGCGCCCTCCGAGCGCCGACGCACGCCGACGCACGCCGTCCGTGCCGTCCCGGCCGTCCGTTGCCCCGGTCATTTGCCCACGGGCTGGGGGAGGCGGCGGTGCGCTGGTTGGTCGGCTGGAGCAGTATCGCCGCGAGCTTCGGCACGGCCGGGCGGGTCCCGTCCGGCCCGGGTGGCGCGTCGGACCCCCACGGATCCGGTGGCGCGTCGGACCCCTACGGCTCCGGCAACGGCCGCGGATCCAACGGCCGCGGATCCAACGGGCGCGGTGCCGACGGATACGGATCCCCGTACGGCCCCGGCTCCAGCGGCCCCGGCTCCCCCTACGGCCGCCCCTCCCACCCCCAGCCGCCGCAGCACGGCGGCATCGCCGACGCCGCGTACGCCGACGACCCCGCCGCCCAGGACGCCGAACGCACCGTCCACCCCGTCGGCGCCCAGCTCCTGTGGGGCGACCCCGACCCCCTCTGGGCCGTCGGCGACTGGCGCCCGGACGAGATCCGCACCCTCACCGCCGACCCCGCGGACCCCTTCACCCGCCTCGCCGTCCTCGGCTGCTGCGGCGCCCCCGACGCCGAACTGCGCCGCGCCCTCTACGCCGCCCGCGGCGGCGCCCTGCGCCACCTCACCGAATGGCCCGGCAGCTACACCGCCGTCGTCCAGGCCGGACGCCGCATCACCGTCCTCGGCGACCTGGCGGGCGCCCGCCCCGTCTTCTACACCCCCTGGGCCGGCGGCACCGCCTACGCCACCGCCGCGCTGCCGCTCGCCGACCTCATCGAGGCGCAGCTCGACGTCGGCCACCTCGCCGCCCTCCTCGCCTGCCCCGACAGCCCCGAGGCACTGGGCGACGGCACACCCTACGAGGGCGTCCGGCGCATCCCGCCCGGCCACGCCCTGATCCTGCGCGAGGGCTCCCGGGAGATCACCGGCTACGAACAGGTGGCCTCCCTCGCAGTCGCCGCCCCCGAAGCCGACCCCGAACGGGCCGTGGAGGGCGTACGGGAAGCGTTGACCGCCGCGGTGCGCGCCCGGCTCACGGCACCACGGCATGCCCCCGAGACCCTGCTCCCCGACCCCGGACCCGTGCCCGGAATGGGCCCGGCCGACCGGCGTGCG
>NZ_GG657750.1:4148984-4149526 GCF_000158895.1 Streptomyces sp. C
AGAATTGCCCGGTGCGCTACCGAATCCTCGGCCCCACCCAGGCCCACGACGACACCGGCGCCCCCCTCACCCCCGGCGGCCCCCGCCTCCGCGCGCTCCTCACCGCCCTCGCCCTCCGCGCCGGCGCCCCGGCCGCCGCGTCCGTCACCGACCTGGTCGACGAGGTCTGGGGCGACGACCCGCCCCAGGACGCCCCCGCCGCGCTCCAGGCCCTCGTGTCCCGCCTGCGCCGCACCCTCGGCCCCGGGCGGCTCACCACGGACCCCGCCGGCGGCTACCGCCTCACCGCCGCCCGCGACGACGTCGACCTCCACCGCTTCACCCGCCTCGCGGCCCTCGGCGCCGAGCAGCTGGCCACCGACCCCGCCACCGCCGCCACCACCCTCCGCGAGGCCCTCGCCCTGTGGCGCGGACCCGCCCTCGCCGACCTCCCCGAGCCCGCCCGCACCGCGTACGCCGCCGCCTCCGAGGCCCGCCGCTCCGGCGCCCGGCGGGACCGCGTCGAGGCCGACCTGCGCAGCGGCGCCACCGCCCCCGCCGCA
>NZ_GG657750.1:4150045-4153068 GCF_000158895.1 Streptomyces sp. C
CACTGCGCGCACCGCCGCCTGCTCCTCGTCCCGACAACTGCGAGCACGTCATCGGTGCCGCCGCCGAACTCGCCGAACGCCTCCTCACCCACTGCCCCGGCGTCCGGATCCTGGCCACCAGCCGCGAGCCCCTCGGCGTGCCCGGCGAGTTCCTGCGCCCCCTCGAACCGCTGCCGCCCGGCCCCGCGCACCGCCTCTTCGCCGACCGCGCCACCGCCGCCCGCCCCGGATTCGACCCCGGCGACGACCCGGACGCCGTCGCCGAGATCTGCGCCCGCCTCGACGGCCTGCCGCTCGCCATCGAGCTGGCCGCCGCCCGGCTGCGGCTGCTCACCCCGCGCCAGATCGCCGACCGGCTCGACGACCGGTTCCGGCTGCTGACCGGCGGCGCCCGCACGCTGCTGCCCCGCCAGCAGACCCTGCGCGCCGTCGTCGACTGGTCCTGGGACCTCCTCGACACCGCCGAGCGCACCGTCCTCGCCCGCCTGTCCGTCTTCGCCGGCGGCTGCGACCTGGAGGCCGCCGAGGCCGTCTGCGCGGACGGCGACGCCCGATCCGACGTCGCCGGCACCATGGCGGCCCTCGTCGACAAGTCCCTCGTCGTCGCCGAACCCGACCCCGACGGAATGCGCTACCGCCTCCTGGAGACCATCCACGAGTACGCCGCCGAACGCCTCGCCGAGGACCCCGCCGACGCCCGCGCCACCGCCTTCCGGCACGCCCGGCACTACCTCGCCCTCACCGAACGGGCCGAGCCGCTGCTGCGCTCCGCCGGCCAGCTCCCCTGGATACGCCGCTTCGAGACCGAGCTCGACAACCTGCGCTCCGCCCTCCACACCGTCATCGAGGGGGAGCAGGACGCCGCCGCCACCGAGATCGCCCAGCGCATGCTGGCCGCCCTGGGCTGGTTCTGGTGGCTGCGCGACTACCGCGGCGAGGGCGCCGACTGGACCGCACGGATCCTCGCCCGGACCCCCGTCGAACCGGCCGAGGGCACCCCGGAGTACTGGCCCTACATGCGGCTGCGCATGCTGCACATGTTCCTGCTCGCCGAGAGCGCCGACGCGGACCGCTTCCGCACGCCCGAACACCGCGCGCAGGCCACCCGCGTCAAGGAGGTCTTCCGCCACGGCTCCCCGGAGACCACCCGCTTCCCCGGCATGCTCTGGCCCGCGATCTGCTTCCTCACCGGCGACGTCGAGCACTTCCACCGGAGCGTCGACGAGTCGATCGCCAACTGCCGCCGCCACGCCGGGGACTGGGAGACCGCCATCCCCCTGCTGATGCGCACCCACTTCGCCATCGACATGACCGGCGGCCTCTCCACCGTGGACGCGGACCTCGCCGAGCTCCACGCCATCGCCCACCGCGTCGGCGACCGCTGGATCCGCGCCCAGGTGGCCAGCGCCGCCGGGGAGGCCGCCCTCTCGCGCGGCCAGTTCACCGCCGCCCGCGCCGCCTACGAGGAGTGCCTGCGCCTGGCCCGGGAGGTCGGGGCCCGCATCGAGGCGCCCTTCGCCATCGCCCGCATCGCCGAGACCGAGTACTGCGCGGGGAACTACGCCGCCGCCGAGAAGCTCCTCGCGGAGGCCGACCGCGAGGCCGACGAACAGGGCGGGGTGTACGACGTGAACACCTTCAGCCGGTTCCTGTCCGCGACGCTCGCCCTCCAGCGCGGCGACCTCGCCCGGGCCCGCACCGACTGCGCCGCCGCCCGCGCCGCGAGCGAGCGGATCAACGTGCCCGCCCAGTTCACCGCCGGGCTGGGCCTCATCGAAACCGTCCTGGACGCCCGGGAGAACGGCCCGGAGGCGGGCCTCGCCCGGATCGGCGGGACCCTGGCCGGGGCGGTGGCCGCGCACTGCGCGGAGCGCGTCCTGGCGGGCATCGCCGAGGCGGCGTCACTGTTCCTCGCCGACGCCGGCCGTCCCGAGGAGAGCGTACGGATCCTCGCGGCGGCCACCACCTGGCGCGCGGGCCATCCCCGCTCGGTCCCGGAGGAGGCCGCCCTGGAGGGGCTCCCGGAACGCACCCTCGCCGCCCTCGGGGCGGCCGGCCGGGCCAGGGCGGAGGCCGAGGGCCGGACCCTGACCCCGACGGAGGTCGTCTCCCTCCTCGGCGGCCTCAGCGGCAGCTGATCACCGCGTCGGCGGAGCCGGCCAGCGTCGGCAGGTGCCCCTGCCCGGCCTGCTCCACCACCAGCCGCAGCGTCGAACGCCCGGCCAGCGGCACCTGGACCGGCACCGGGGCGTCGTCGTACCCGAGGGCGCCCGAACGCCACAGCCGCTGCCCGTCGCCGTAGACGGAGAACCGCACCGTCCCGTCGGTCAGCAGCGACAGCCCGTCCACCCCGGCCCGCGCCGAGAAGCTCGTGCACTGCCGGTTGAGGGTGATCTCCACCGTGGAGCGGGAGTGCACGGTGATCCCCTGCCCGAACCGCTGCCCGCCCACCGTCAGCCCCCACCGCTGCCACACCCAGCTGCTGCGCCAGGTCTCCAGCTCGGGACCGGTGTGCCGCCCGACCGCGGAGTGCCCGAGCCCGGCGATCGGGAACCCCTGCGGCGGCTGTGGCGGCGGCGGTGTCGTCGGCCGGACCCGCGTGGGCGACGGCGTCGGCGTCGGCGAGGGCTTCGGCCGCGGGCTCACCGGAGCGGACGGCGCCGCGGCCGTCGCGGCCGGCGCCGAGGACGCGGGAGCCGACGGCGACGCGCTGCGCCGGGCCGGCACCGGCCCCCGCGCCGCCGGCGACGGAGCCCCCGGCGGCACCGACTCCGGCGCGGCGGACACGGACGGCGCGGGCACCTCGGGCGCCACCGGCGCCACCACCCCGGGCGCGGGCCCGGCCTGCGGCTCGGGCTCGTCCCCGGTCAGCGCGAACACCACCCCGGCAGCGGCGGCGACCGCTATCCCGGCGGCGATGGCGGCCTTGGCGGGCAGCCCCAGCCCCTCGGAGACCACCGCACCCCCGGCCCCACCGGCACCCCCGGCCCCGGCACCGGCCCCACCGGCAGCCCCCGCACCCG
>NZ_GG657750.1:4153651-4161947 GCF_000158895.1 Streptomyces sp. C
GGAGCCGTCCCCGGACAGCCCGCCGGCGCCCTCCCGCACCCGCGGCCGCCTGCTCCGCGAACTACCGCGAAGTCCTCGACCAGATGCTCCCGCCGGGCGGTCTTCGCCCAGGCCGCGGCGACCCGCCGCACGGTGGTCAGGAGGTAGGCCCGCACCGACTGGTCCGGCCCGGCCCCGCCCCGTACCGCCTGCAGCGTCCGCGCGAACACCTCGGCGGTCAGGTCGTCGGCGGTGTGCCCGTCCCGGCAGCAGGTCCGCGCGTAGCGCCGTACCGCATCGGCGTGCCGACGGAACAGCTCCTCGTACGCCCCGTCGTCACCGCCCCGCATGCGGGCGATCAAGTCGCCGTCGGATGGAGGGAGTTCGGTGGCCGGCGTGCCGGAGGCGGCATGCCTGCCCCCGCGTTCGCGCTGGGCCGGGACCTGCCGGGCGGGCAGGCTGCCCGCCCCGACCTCGGCGCCGGTGCCACCGACGCCACCGAGGGACTCGTCCCGCCCGTCAACGCTCATCGCGGAAGCCTCCGCACGACACACTCGAACCGGTACACCGATCCAGCCTGTCACACGGCGATGGCACCCCGGGGCCCTCTCAGCGGCATCCACCCATCCGGGGACAATCCGGCGAATCGCCGGACCGCTCCTCACCCCTTCGAGCGACCTGCCGTTCGAGGACCCCCGTTGACGAACCGGCCCCCACCCCTGCGGGGGCCGACCCGCCCAAGGCTCGGCCCGGTGCCACGGCTCCACGCCCCGGCGGGGCGCGGAGACGGCTCATCGCCTACCGGGAACGCAGTCCTTCGAGCAGGATGTCCAGCAGCCGGGCCGAAGCCGCGGCCTGCTGCGCCGGGTCCGGCAGCGCGGGCGCGGCGGTCGCTATCACCAGCAGCACATCGGCCACCGTGACGTCGGTCCGCAGCTCACCGGCCTCCCGCGCCCGGTCCACCAGCCGGCCGACGACCTCCAGCAGCGCGCCCGCTCCGGCGTCCTCCGAGGGCTCGTCCTCGACCGCGGTCCGCGCGCCCACGACGCGCAGCTCCGCCGTACCGCCCGCGGCGGCCTGGCGCTGCTGCGGCACCCGGGCCGCGGCCTCGTCCGCCTCGTCCTCGGCGGCCGCGCCGACCCGCAGCACCTGCGGCGGCAGCAGCCGGCCCGCGCCGGAGGCCACGGAGGTACGCAGGAAGCGCGACAGCGCCTGCCACGGCTCCTCCTCCTGGCCCAGGGCGGACTTGGCCTGCTCGGTCAGCCGGGCGGTCTCCTCCTCGGCTATCCGCCGGACCAGCACGTCCTTGCTCGGGAACCGCCGGTAGACCGTGCCGACGCCGACCCGCGCGCGCCGTGCCACGTCCTCCATCGGAGCTCCGTAGCCCAGCTCGCCGAAGACCTCCCGGGCCGCCCGCAGGACGTGCTCCAGGTTGCGCTGGGCGTCGACGCGCAGCGGCGTGGAACGGCCCACGCCATGGGTGGTCGTGCCCGCCATCACGCGTCCGCCGGTCTCCGCGGACAGAGCGGTGACAGAGCCATGGAAATCGGAAATGTTCATATGTATCCCCCGGTAATCACTTGTCTCCCCCCGGAGACACTCCCCGCCTTCGTGTCGAGGGGGGCCACGGTCATGAGGGCCCTGGTCCTACATCCTCGACGAGATACGAACATAGTTGAGCCAGAGTCAATTCAGAAGAGGCAGCCGCCGACCGACCACCGCCCGATCGGAGCATTCACCGCCACTTTTCCGCCGCAACTCCCCGGAATCACCCCCTCCGGAGTCCTGACCTGCGCACTTTTAACGTGATCCGGATCTCCTGACGGGCCGGTCCCGCCACCCCCAGCGGTCACACAATTTGCCGGGCCTGTGGACAAACTCCCGGCCACGATGCGTCATGGGATGGTGAAGGCTGCTAACTCCCGGGGCGACGACCCCGGTACCCCGCCCCGCACGCGCATCCTCGTCGTCGGCGGCGGCTACGTCGGCATGTACACGGCCCTGGGTCTCCAGCGGAAGCTGAGATCCGGCGAAGCCGAGATCACCGTGGTGACCCCCGAGCCCTACATGACGTACCAGCCCTTCCTCCCGGAAGCCGCCGCCGGCGCGATCTCGCCCCGGCACGTCGTGATCCCCCTGCGCCGCGTCCTGGACCGCTGCCGCATCGTCATCGGCGAGGCCCGGAGCATCGACCACGCCAAGCGCACCGCGACCGTCACCACCCTCGCCACCGCCGAGGAGGGCACCGGCGGCATCGAGATCGAATACGACGAACTCGTCCTCGCCCCCGGCTCCGTCTCCCGCACCCTCCCCGTCCCCGGACTCGCCGACTACGGCATCGGATTCAAGACGGTGGAAGAGGCCATCGGCCTGCGCAACCACGTCATCGAACAGATGGACATCGCCTCCTCCACCCGCGACCCCGCAATCCGCGACGCCGCCCTCACCTTCGTCTTCGTCGGCGGCGGTTTCGCCGGCGTGGAGGCACTCGGCGAACTGGAGGACATGGCCCGATACGCGGCCCGCTACTACCACAACGTCAAGGCCGAGGACATGAAATGGGTCCTCGTCGAGGCCAGCGACCGGATCCTCCCCGAGGTCGGCCCCGAAATGGGCGTCTACACCGTCCGTGAACTGCGCAGCCGCAATATCGACGTCCGCCTCGAGACCCGCCTCGAATCCTGCGAGAACCGCGTCGCTGTCCTCAGCGACGGCTCCCGCTTCCCCACCCGCACCATCGTCTGGACCGCCGGCGTCAAACCCCACCCCGTCCTCGCCGCCAGCGACCTCCCCAAGAACGAACGCGGACGCCTCAGCTGCACCTCCTTCCTCACCGTCGAAGGGGTCGAACACGCCTGGGCCGCCGGCGACGCCGCCGCCGTCCCCGACATCACCGCCCCCGAACCCGGCAGCATCTGCGCCCCCAACGCCCAGCACGCCGTCCGCCAGGCCAAACAGCTCTCCGACAACCTCGTCGCCGCCCTGCGCGGCGAGCTCCTCACCGAGTACGCGCACAAGTACGCCGGCTCCGTCGCCTCCCTCGGCCTCCACAAGGGCGTCGCCCTGCTCTACGGCCGCAAGCTCAAGGGCTACCCCGCCTGGTTCATGCACCGCGCCTACCACCTCAGCCGCGTCCCCACCTTCAACCGCAAAATGCGCGTCCTCGCCGAATGGACCCTCGCGGGCCTCTTCAAACGCGAGATCGTCTCCCTCGGATCCCTCGAACACCCCAGGGCAGAATTCGAACTCGCCGCCGGCGGCGGCCACCGCCACCACCCGCCCCAGCCCACACCCGACCCCCCGCAGGACAAGCAGGGCTGACGTTGTCAGTGCCGTCAGCCACACTGGACGTGTGACCATAGGTGGGCTCACGCCTGCACACAGTGACATCCACGAGCGCCACCGAGCTCCACCGAGCGATCCACCGAGCCACACCCACCGAGCGACACCCACCGAGAGCGACACCCACCGAGCGACACCGTCCAGCGCCCGTCCCCAGGGGCACCTCCCGGCACCACCGGGAGGACACACCGCGACCACTTGCGACACCACGAGGCTTGAACGCAGTGAACTTCACGCGCTGGAGCGCCCGCTTCCCCGGCACGCGCCGCGCCGCCGCCCGGAACGAGCACGCCGCGGCCCAGGCCAAACGCGGTGAGGGCTCCGTCCCGGCAGCCCGCGGCGCCGCCGCCCACCCCGCCGCGCCCTCCGACGGCAGCCCCGCCGACGCCACCGTCCGCGGCACCGGCACGGCCCCGCTGCCCGCCGCGCCCGCCCTCGACGAGCTCCCCGTACGGGAAGTCCTCGGCCTGCTCCCGGCCCTCGTCGCCCTCGTCCACGGCCCCGAGCACCGCGTCGCCTACGTCAACGACGCCTACACCGCCGGCTTCGGCCCCCGCACCACCGGCGAACCCGCCCGCGAAGCCCTCCCCGAACTCGGCGAGCTCGGCCTCCTCGAACTCCTCGACCAGGTCCAGCGCAGCGGCAAGCCCCGCACCGCCAAGAACCGCACCGCCCCCGGCGGCGGCAGCTCGTACACCGTCACCTGCACCCCCGTCGAGTTCCCCAAGGCCGCCGCCGACGGCGAAACGGACCCCGAGCACACCGGCATCCTCGTCCACCTCGCCGACGTCACCGACCACGCCGAAGCCGTCGACCGCCTCCGCGCCAGCGAACGCCGCCAGCGCGAAGCCGCCGTCACCCTCCAGCGCTCCCTCCTGCCCCAGGAACTCGAACAGCCCGACGACCTCCGCGTCGCCGCCACCTACCAACCCGGCGGCACCGAAGCGGCCGTCGGCGGCGACTGGTACGACGTCATCACCCTCGGCGCCGGCCGCACCGCCCTCGTCATCGGCGACGTCATGGGCCGCGGAGTCCGCGCCGCCGCCGTCATGGGCCAGCTCCGCACCGCCGTCCGCGCCTACGCCCGCCTCGACCTCCCCCCGCACGAGGTCCTCCAGCTCCTCGACGGCCTCGCCGCCGAGATCGACGCCAGCCAGATCGCCACCTGCGTCTACGCCGTCCACGACCCCAACGAAGGCCTGCTGGCCTACGCCTCCGCCGGCCACCTCCCCATCCTCGTCCGCGACGAGGACGGCACCGTACGCCGTGCCGCCGACCCCACCGGCCCCCCGCTCGGCACCGGCGGCTGGCTCCACAGCTCCGGCACCATCGCCCTCGGCCCCGGCTCCACCGCCGTCCTCTACACCGACGGCCTGGTCGAACGCCGTGGCGAGGACATCGACGAAGGCGTCGCCGCCCTCGAACGCGCCCTCGCCGGCGCCCAGGGCACCCCCGCGATCATCTGCGACCGCCTGATGCGCGCCCTCGGCGTGGACGCCGACCATGACGACGACGTCGCCGTCATGGTCCTCCAGCAGCCCGCCCGCACCGGCGTGGACGCCGAGCTCTTCCACAACGCCGCCCTCGAACTCCTCGGCGGCGTCGAGGCCGCCCCCCGCGCCCGCGCCTTCGCCCAGGGCGTCCTCAGCTCCTGGCGCTTCCCCGTCGAGCTCTGCGACCTCGGCGTCCTGGCCGCGAGCGAGCTCGTCGCGAACTCCCTCCAGCACGGCACCCCGCCCATGCGGCTGCGCCTGCGCCGCACCGACCGCCGCCTGATCGTCGAGGTCACCGACGGGGACGACCACCTCCCGCGCCGCCGCCGCGCCGAACCGGCCGACGAGACCGGCCGCGGCATCTCGATCATCGCCACCATCGCCTCCGCCTGGGGCTCCCGCCGCACCCCCGGCGGCGGCAAGGCCGTCTGGTGCGAGTTCGCCCTCCCGGACAAGTAGCAACACCAAAAGGGACACCAAAAAGGGAGAGCCCCCGTCCCGAAGGACGGGGGCTCTCCCCTCGTTTTCCCCACTGTCCGCCGTACCCCTTACGCGGACACCCGCTCCGCCCGCTCCGAGGCCCCGGCCGCCTTCGAGACGACCGCCGGCCCCTGCGCCACGACCCGGCTCACCACCGACGGGTTGTCCTGCACCGGGCTCAGCCGCCCGCCCAGCCGCAGCGCCAGCACCGAGATCCCCAGCGACACCAGCACGAACACCCCGATGTAGAGCATCGGAATCCCCGCCCCCAGCGGCACACCCAGCGGCCCGAGCGCCAGCGCCATCTGCTTGACCAGGGCGAAGGCAGAGTTGTACTGCCCGACCGAGCCCTCGGGAGCCAGATCGGCCACCAGCGGCGCCAGCGTCGGCGACAGCATCGCCTCACCGATACCGAAGAGCGCGTACGTGGTGATGAACGCGGCGGCCGCCATCATCGCGCTGCCGTGCCCCAGCCCCGAGAACCCGGCGATCAGCCACGCCACCGTCCAGATCAGCCCGACCAGCGCGATCACCCGCGACCGACGGCGCTTCTCGACCAGCCTCAGCACGACGAACTGCGCCACGACGATCGCACCCGTGTTGGCGGCGAGCGCGAACCCGAGGGTCGAGGGGGAGATCCCCGCAGCCTCCGTACCGAAGGCCGCCAGACCCGACTCGAACTGTCCGTAGCAGGCGAAGAACAGCACGAAGCCCAGCACGCACAGCTGCACCATCGCCTTGTGCCGCAGCAGCCGCTTCCAGCCACCGCCCGCCGGCACCGCGTCCTTGGCCATCGCGTCGCTGATGTTCTGCACGTGCGGCATCCGCACGGTGGCGATCACGACCGCCAGCACCAGGAACATCACGGCCTCGATGCCGAACAGCAGGGTGAAGCTGCCCGGACGGCTCTCGTCGACGATCTGGCCGCCGACGAGCCCACCGATGCCCAGACCCAGGTTCTGCATGAAGAACTGCAACGCGAAGGCACGCGTACGGGTCGACGGCGTCGAGCACCACACGATCATCGTGGCCAGTGCCGGCTGCATCACGGCCTGCCCGGCGCCCAGCGCCAGGGCGGACAGCAGGATCGGCACGATGCCGGTGGAAAGCCCGAGCGAGAGCGCCCCCACCGAAGCGGCGACGGCCGCACCCATGACGACGGGGACCGGACCCCGCCGGTCGATGACCCGGCCGGTGAAGGGCAGCGCGACGAGAGCACCCAGGGCAAAGGCCACGAACGCGCTCGTGGCGGCCATGGAACCCAGACCCCGCACCTGCGCCACATAGATGTAGAGGAACGGAACCGTGAAACCGATGCCGAACGCGGTCAGCGCGTTGCCGGCCTGGATCCGCCGCATCGCAGCGCCCATCACCTTGGTCACTTCTCACCTGCCTTGAGAGCCGAAGACTGAAGACTTCAGAACTTCATACCTAAACTTCGATGCTTAACTCTACACATCGAAGGAGTTAGATGCCAACGGGTTCGTGCGATACTTCGGGGCATGCCTGACACCCCCGACGGCGCGGCGCCCGTCCAAGAGCCGAGCCTCGACGAGCAGATCGCCGTCTACCAGCGCGAGTTCCAGGACCTCGACCCCCAGGTCGAGAAGGTGGTCTCGGCCCTGAGCCGGCTGAACCGCCGCATGAACGTCGCGTACGGCCGCCAGACCGCGGCCCTGGGCATCAGCAACGCGGAGTGGGAGGTCCTCAAGGCCCTCGTCATCTCCGGGGCGCCCTACCGGATGGGCCCGAGCGAGCTGGCGAAGCAGCTGGGTCTGACGCCGGCCGCGATGACCCACCGGATCGACCGCATGACGGCGGAGGGTCTGGTTACCCGCGAACGGGACGAGTCCAACCGCGTCCGCGTGATCGTCGAGCTGACGGACGAAGGCCGCAGCAAGTGGCTGGACGCGATGCGCGCGGCCACGGTCTTCGAGGAGGACCTCCTCCAGGACCTCTCCACGGCGGAGCGCGGGGTACTGGGCGACATGCTCACCCGCCTCCTGGACCGCGTCGAGGAGCTCCAGTCCAGGGCCTGACGGCCCCTGACCTCCCGGGTTGACACGCCCCTCGCGGATCCGTAAGGTTCTCCGAGTTGCCCCGGAGCCGGAAGGTTCCGGAGTCAACGAATCCCGCCGCCTCGTAGCGGCAACCTACTCAGCACGGACTCCCACAGGGAACGAATTCGGCGTGCCCGAATTCATTTCCGAAGGCCCGATTATCGGTTGCCGGGGAAATCCGCTAGAGTTCAGGTGTCGGAAGGGCCCAACAGCCCGGAAGACAAACCCCGCTGACTGGGGGTCAGGCCCGAAAGGATCTGATAGAGTCGGAACCGCCGGAAAGGGAAAGCGCGAAAGCGCAGGACCTGGAAAGCAAGCGAGAAAGACTCTGATAGAGTCGGAAACGCAAGAACGAAGAACGAAAGCCCGGAGGAAAGCCCGAGAGGGTGAGTACAAAGGAAGCGTCCGTTCCTTGAGAACTCAACAGCGTGCCAAAAATCAACGCCAGAAGTTGATACCCCGTCCACTCCGGTGGATGAGGTTCCTTTGAAAAAGACCTGTCGGGCCTTCGGGCACTGGCAGGCAACAACACAGCGAGGACGTTGTGGTCAGTCGGTCATATTCCGACCAAGACTGGCCCGCTCTTTCGTGCGTGTGCACCGGATTACCGGTAAACATTCATGGAGAGTTTGATCCTGGCTCAGGACGAACGCTGGCGGCGTGCTTAACACATGCAAGTCGAACGATGAAGCCCTTCGGGGTGGATTAGTGGCGAACGGGTGAGTAACACGTGGGCAATCTGCCCTTCACTCTGGGACAAGCCCTGGAAACGGGGTCTAATACCGGATAATACTCCTGCCTGCATGGGCGGGAGTTGAAAGCTCCGGCGGTGAAGGATGAGCCCGCGGCCTATCAGCTTGTTGGTGGGGTAATGGCCCACCAAGGCGACGACGGGTAGCCGGCCTGAGAGGGCGACCGGCCACACTGGGACTTTTTATTTTT
>NZ_GG657750.1:4162660-4165612 GCF_000158895.1 Streptomyces sp. C
GAGCGCAACCCTTGTCCTGTGTTGCCAGCATGCCCTTCGGGATGATGGGGACTCACAGGAGACCGCCGGGGTCAACTCGGAGGAAGGTGGGGACGACGTCAAGTCATCATGCCCCTTATGTCTTGGGCTGCACACGTGCTACAATGGCCGGTACAATGAGCTGCGATACCGTGAGGTGGAGCGAATCTCAAAAAGCCGGTCTCAGTTCGGATTGGGGTCTGCAACTCGACCCCATGAAGTCGGAGTCGCTAGTAATCGCAGATCAGCATTGCTGCGGTGAATACGTTCCCGGGCCTTGTACACACCGCCCGTCACGTCACGAAAGTCGGTAACACCCGAAGCCGGTGGCCCAACCCGTAAGGGAGGGAGCTGTCGAAGGTGGGACCAGCGATTGGGACGAAGTCGTAACAAGGTAGCCGTACCGGAAGGTGCGGCTGGATCACCTCCTTTCTAAGGAGCACAGTACCGATTGCAGACAAACGTTCTGCACGGTCAGCTCATGGGTGGAACGTTGATTATTTGGCACGGTCTTCTGGATGGATCACGAGTACTGCTTCGGCGTGGAAAGTGAGTCACTGAAAGAGATCGTGCCTGGCACGTTGTTGGGTCCTGAAGGCACGGCCGTCTGGTCAGTCTTCAGTGCCGGCCCCAGTGAACTCGCCAGCTTGTCTGGTGGGGTGATGGGTGGCTGGTCGTTGCTTGAGAACTACACAGTGGACGCGAGCATCTGTGGCCAAGTTTTTAAGGGCGCACGGTGGATGCCTTGGCACCAGGAACCGATGAAGGACGTGAGAGGCCGCGATAGGCCCCGGGGAGCTGCCAACTGAGCTTTGATCCGGGGGTGTCCGAATGGGGAAACCCGGCAGTCGTCATGGGCTGTCACCCACTGCTGAACACATAGGCAGTGTGGAGGGAACGAGGGGAAGTGAAACATCTCAGTACCCTCAGGAAGAGAAAACAACCGTGATTCCGGGAGTAGTGGCGAGCGAAACCGGATGAGGCCAAACCGTATGCGTGTGAGACCCGGCAGGGGTTGCGCATGCGGGGTTGTGGGAATGAGCTTCAGTCGTCTGCCGGCGGCTGGGCGAGTCAGAAACCGTTGATGTAGTCGAAGGACATGCGAAAGGTCCGGCGTAGAGGGTAAGACCCCCGTAGACGAAACATCAGCGGCTTGCTTGCTCATCTCCCAAGTAGCACGGGGCCCGAGAAATCCCGTGTGAATCTGGCGGGACCACCCGCTAAGCCTAAATATTCCCTGGTGACCGATAGCGGATAGTACCGTGAGGGAATGGTGAAAAGTACCGCGGGAGCGGAGTGAAATAGTACCTGAAACCGTGTGCCTACAAGCCGTGGGAGCGTCGGGATCTTCGGATCCTCGTGACTGCGTGCCTTTTGAAGAATGAGCCTGCGAGTTAGCGGTGTGTAGCGAGGTTAACCCGTGTGGGGAAGCCGTAGCGAAAGCGAGTCCGAATAGGGCGATTGAGTTGCACGCTCTAGACCCGAAGCGGAGTGATCTAGCCATGGGGAGGTTGAAGCGGAGGTAAGACTTCGTGGAGGACCGAACCCACCAGGGTTGAAAACCTGGGGGATGACCTGTGGTTAGGGGTGAAAGGCCAATCAAACTCCGTGATAGCTGGTTCTCCCCGAAATGCATTTAGGTGCAGCGTCGTGTGTTTCTTGCCGGAGGTAGAGCACTGGATAGGCGATGGGCCCTACCGGGTTACTGACCTTAGCCAAACTCCGAATGCCGGTAAGTGAGAGCACGGCAGTGAGACTGTGGGGGATAAGCTCCATGGTCGAGAGGGAAACAGCCCAGAGCATCGACTAAGGCCCCTAAGCGTACGCTAAGTGGGAAAGGATGTGGAGTCGCAGAGACAACCAGGAGGTTGGCTTAGAAGCAGCCACCCTTGAAAGAGTGCGTAATAGCTCACTGGTCAAGTGATTCCGCGCCGACAATGTAGCGGGGCTCAAGCGTACCGCCGAAGTCGTGTCATTGCAGCAATAGGGCCAACGCCCGCTGTGATGGGTAGGGGAGCGTCGTGTGCCGGGTGAAGCAGCAGCGGAAGCTAGTTGTGGACGGTTCACGAGTGAGAATGCAGGCATGAGTAGCGATACACACGTGAGAAACGTGTGCGCCGATTGACTAAGGGTTCCTGGGTCAAGCTGATCTGCCCAGGGTAAGTCGGGACCTAAGGCGAGGCCGACAGGCGTAGTCGA
Source organism: Streptomyces sp. C (assembly GCF_000158895.1). Taxonomy (NCBI): domain Bacteria; kingdom Bacillati; phylum Actinomycetota; class Actinomycetes; order Kitasatosporales; family Streptomycetaceae; genus Streptomyces; species Streptomyces sp. C. Next base: position 4,164,878 of record NZ_GG657750.1, read on the forward strand.
TGGACAACCGGTTGATATTCCGGTACCCGCTTTGAAACGCCCAATATCGAATCCTCTGATGCTAAGCCCGTGAAGCCGTTCCGGACCCTTCGGGGAAAGGAAAGTGGTGGAGCCGGCGATCCAAGGTGGTAGTAGGTAAGCGATGGGGTGACGCAGGAAGGTAGTCCAGCCCGGGCGGTGGTTGTCCCGGGGTAAGGGTGTAGGCCGTGTGGTAGGCAAATCCGTCACACGTTAAGGCTGAGACCTGATGCCGAGCCGATTGTGGTGAAGTGGATGATCCTATGCTGTCGAGAAAAGCCTCTAGCGAGTTTCATGGCGGCCCGTACCCTAAACCGACTCAGGTGGTCAGGTAGAGAATACCGAGGCGTTCGGGTGAACTATGGTTAAGGAACTCGGCAAAATGCCCCCGTAACTTCGGGAGAAGGGGGGCCATTCCTGGTGATGAGACTTGCTCTCTGAGCTGGGGGTGGCCGCAGAGACCAGCGAGAAGCGACTGTTTACTAAAAACACAGGTCCGTGCGAAGCCGTAAGGCGATGTATACGGACTGACGCCTGCCCGGTGCTGGAACGTTAAGGGGACCGGTTAGTGACCTTTCGGGGTTGCGAAGCTGAGAACTTAAGCGCCAGTAAACGGCGGTGGTAACTATAACCATTCTTTCTAAGAAATTCCTTGTCGGGTAAGTTCCGACGTGGGATCCCCATAACGACTTCTCGACTGTCTCAACCATAGGCCCG
>NZ_GG657750.1:4166193-4168067 GCF_000158895.1 Streptomyces sp. C
TGTCCCTAGTACGAGAGGACCGGGACGGACGAACCTCTGGTGTGCCAGTTGTCCTGCCAAGGGCATGGCTGGTTGGCTACGTTCGGGAGGGATAACCGCTGAAAGCATCTAAGCGGGAAGCCTGCTTCAAGATGAGTATTCCCACCTCCTTGAGAGGGTAAGGCTCCCAGTAGACGACTGGGTTGATAGGCCAGATGTGGAAGCCCGGTAACGGGTGGAGCTGACTGGTACTAATAGGCCGAGGGCTTGTCCTCAGTTGCTCGCGTCCACTGTGTTAGTTCTGAAGTAACGAACTCGCCTTGCCGGCTGGAGTTCCAACTTCATAGTGTTTCGGTGGTCATAGCGTTAGGGAAACGCCCGGTTACATTCCGAACCCGGAAGCTAAGCCTTTCAGCGCCGATGGTACTGCAGGGGGGACCCTGTGGGAGAGTAGGACGCCGCCGAACAATCTTTGTGGGAAAGCCCCGCACCTTATGGTGCGGGGCTTTTCTGCGTTCACGGGCCGTTAGCCGGCCTCGGCGTGCGGATATCGCGTTGACCTGCGGAGGGGCGGGCGTTTGGATTCGGTGCATGAACCAGCATGTGATCCGGTCCGTACGGGCCGACGAGTGGCAGAAGGTCAAGGAGCTCCGGCTCGCCGCGCTGAGTGATCCTGCGGCGTCGATGGCGTTCCTGGAGACCGTCGAGCAGGCCGCCGCCAAGCCCGACGCGTTCTGGCAGGACCGGGCGGCCGGCGCGGCGGAGGGGGTGCACGTGCGGCAGTTCGTCGCGGAGGCGCCCGACGGGCGGTGGGACGGGTCCGTCACCGTGTTCGTCGAGGCCGCGGGCGACAGCGACTTCCTGGAGCAGGTCGTCGAGGCCGACCAGGGGCATGTCGTGGGGGTGTTCGTGCGTCCCGAGCAGCGGGGGAGCGGGCTGACCGACGCGCTGTTCGCCGCGGCCCTGGAGTGGGTGTGGGCGCGCAAGGAGCCGGTGCTGGACCGCGTACGGCTCTTCGTGCACGGCGACAACGAGCGGGCCGCCGGCTTCTACCGGCGGTTCGGGTTCCGGGCGAGCGGGCTGGTGATCCCCAAGCCGGGCGACCCGACCGCGAAGGAGCACGAGTACGTGATCGCCCGGCCCTAGCGGGCGTCGGCGGGCCACTCCGGCCAGCGGGAGCGCGCCTGTTCGCGGCTGCGGCAGAGGGCCAGGAGGGGGAGGGTGACGTCGTCGAGGAGCTCCGGGAGCTGCGGGACGGGGGCGACGGCCGCCACGTCCTCCAGGACCAGGGTCAGTGGTGGGTCGAGCCGGCCGTGGGATGACCGTGCGGCCATGCGGCGGCCGTGCTCGACCACGTCTGCGGCGAGGGCGGTGAGGAGGGGCATCGCACCCGGGTGGGTGCGGGGGTCCTCCAGCGGTTCACCCAGTACGTAGAGGGTGCCCCCTTCGGCGGTGAACGATGCCAGGGTGAGGGAATCCGTGCGGTTCGGTTTGCAGGCCTCGCGGATGTGGATCGAGGTCAGGCAGGACAGGGCTCGGGCCGTCACCTGCTGGGCCTGCTCGCGGCGTTCGGGGTGGGCGGTGAGGGCGCTTTCGAGCTCGCCGGCGCTGCCGGGGGCCGCCTGGGGGTGTGTGCGCAGGATGCGCACCGGTTCCTGGGCGGCGGTGCCCTGGGCCCAGCGGGCCAACTGCTTGAACGGGAGGCCGTCGAGGGCGGCGGCCTGGAGCCAGCTGCGCAGTAGGGTCTCGGCGGTGTCCGCGAGGGCGCTGTCCATACGGGCCTGGGGGCGTACGGGGGCCAGCAGGGCGACCGCCCGGGCGGCGGCGGTGTCCCGGTCGGCGCAGCCGTCGGTGGGGTTCCAGTGCATGCGGGCCGGGGTGTCGCACAGGTGCGA
>NZ_GG657750.1:4168167-4174270 GCF_000158895.1 Streptomyces sp. C
TATCCGCTGTGCGCGTAGGAATATTGAGAAGGGCTGTCCCTAGTACGAGAGGACCGGGACGGACGAACCTCTGGTGTGCCAGTTGTCCTGCCAAGGGCATGGCTGGTTGGCTACGTTCGGGAGGGATAACCGCTGAAAGCATCTAAGCGGGAAGCCTGCTTCAAGATGAGTATTCCCACCTCCTTGAGAGGGTAAGGCTCCCAGTAGACGACTGGGTTGATAGGCCAGATGTGGAAGCCCGGTAACGGGTGGAGCTGACTGGTACTAATAGGCCGAGGGCTTGTCCTCAGTTGCTCGCGTCCACTGTGTTAGTTCTGAAGTAACGAACTCGCCTTGCCGGCTGGAGTTCCAACTTCATAGTGTTTCGGTGGTCATAGCGTTAGGGAAACGCCCGGTTACATTCCGAACCCGGAAGCTAAGCCTTTCAGCGCCGATGGTACTGCAGGGGGGACCCTGTGGGAGAGTAGGACGCCGCCGAACAACCTTTGTGGGAAAGCCCCGCACCTTATGGTGCGGGGCTTTTCTGCGTTCACGGGCTCTTGCGTTTCGCAGGGTGGTCGCCTTGGCTGTGTTCTCCCGCACCACGAACCGGAGGCCCCCGTTGTCCTCGCTCCACGACTTCGCGACCTGGGAGCCGGTGTTGCGCCGGCTCCGTGCCGCCAACCCGGAGGTCCTGGCCGACCCCGGCGGATACGTGGCGGGTCACATCTGGCGGAGCGGCGGGTGCACCATGCCGTGGCGACGGAGGCAGACGCGGATCGACCAGACGCGCAGCGACCCGTTGCAGATCCTCCAGGAGCTCCAAGCCCTGGAGGCCGACTTGGAGGGCGTGCGGAAGGCGATGGCGGACCTGGGCCTGGAGGGCGTCTCCTTCAAGGCGGAGATCTCGCCGGCCGGCAGGGCGGTCGTCCATGTTCTGAACCCCGGCCCCGCGTCGGACAGTTGCGCCGCCATCACAGGCGACGGGGCCCTCGTCCTCGTCGAGGGCGCCGTCGCCGAGCCGAGGCGCCGCCTCCCCCGTCCGACACCCGACGCGGTGCCGGCGCCGTCCGCGGACCCGGAGTTGCTGGCGCGGACGCTCCGGGAGCGGCTCCCCGCTGCCGTCGGCGCCACCGAGGCGGAGATCGCCGCGGCGGAGGAACGGCTCGGCCTGACGCTGCCGGAGGAACTCAAGGCGCTGTACCGGGTGACGCGCGTGCGGTCGGCAGAGGGGGACGACGAGCACGAGACGTACGCGGCGTACGAGGCCGTCGGCTGCGAACTCGGCTCCCTCGACCAGCTCTGCTTCGCCGACGTAGCCTCTCGCCCCGCGGACTGGGACACCGCCGCACGTACGGCCCTCTTCACTCCGCCCGACGCACCGGTGCAGGGACTCGTCGGGTCACCGGGCTGGCTCGTCTTCGCCGGCAGCGGCTACGGCGATCCGATCGCGGTCGACCTGACACCGGGGCCGGGCGGCCACACCGGGCAGATCGTCCTGATCGACCACGAGAAGCACATCGGTGCCGTCCTCCTCGCGGACTCCCTCACCGACCTGGTGGCCTCCCGCGGCCGGTACCGCCCGGTCACCCAGGCCGCCGAAGCTCCAGCCCTGGCCAGGATCCACACGGGTGCACCGGACGGCGTCCCGGCCGCCGCCCACCCCGACCTGGAGGTCCTCGACATCAGCCGCCGCCAGGGCGGAACCCCGATCAGCCTCGGCCCCTTCGCGGCACTGCCCCGCCTGCGGACCTTGACCGCGGCCCCCCACACGCTCGCCGACCCGCTGGAGGTCGCCGGGCTGACCGCGCTGGAGTTCCTCGCACTCGCGTCCGCCGACTGGCGCGTGCTCCTCGACGCCGGGGCCGTCCCCCGGAGCCTGCTCGCGGCCGGCATCGTACGGCGGGACGAGGACCCGTTGGCCGTCACGGACTTGGCCAACGAGCTCCTCGCCCTCCGGAACCGCCCCCTCATCACCCGCACCACCGTCGAAGGCGACCTCGGCCCCACGGAGGAGCAATGGGCCTGATCCTCTTCCCCGGCGACGGGGACAGCACCAGCCCGGACGCCGCCTGGTCCTGCCGCGGCTTCCACGACTTCCGGTCCGCCCTGGCCCAGGCCGAGGGGTTCGACCTCGAGGGGATGCGGGGCTTCGGCGGCGAACGCCGGTGGAGCGAGGTGACAACGGTGCTGGAGCCCCTCCTCGACCACCCCGACGTGGCCGGCGATCCCCTTACGGTCGCCGACTGTGCGGCTATCGCTCCCCGTCTGGAGGCAGTCGCCGACGAGTGGGCACGGAACCGCACTGACGGGCTCCGGGAACGCCACATCGAAGATGCCCGGCAACTGGCCCTGGTGCTGAGGTTCTGCGTGGAGCAGGGCGTCGTCCTCCACTTCGGCTGAGCACCGGTCCGGGGGTCGGCGGTGGGGTGTGAGGATGGGGGTATGCGCGATTCCTCCGGTTCCCTCCCGATGACAGCTGCCTCCCTCGCCCGCTGGAGGGCGGAGGTGTCGGCGGCCCTGGCCGCCGTGGCCGTCGGCTTCGCGGAGAAGTACGGGTACGACCCGGGGGAGGACGCGGTCCACCCGCCCGAGCCGGCAGACCGCGTCGCCGCCGGGCGGATCGCCACGGAGGCACCGGGCTTCGCCGATCTCGCCGCGTACTACGGCGAGATCGGCGCCGTGAACATGGGCGACATCGGCAATGGCTACTTCCTGCACCCCGCCTCCCGCGCCATCGACGAACGCGTCCCGCTGCCCGAGGCCGGCGGAGCCGTCCCTGCCGTACTGATCGGCTCCGACGGGGGCGGGATCCTGTACGCGGTTGCCCCGGATGGCACCGTCTGGCGGTCCCGGACCGCCTCCGAGGAGGGCGGGTTCGACCGGATCACGGACGGCCTCGCGGAGTTCCTCGATCTCCTCCGCCGCTCCGTCCACCGTTTCCACGAGTCCGGGCAGCCCGGATTCGTATAGGAGAGGGCTTGACTCTCAGGTGACGCGAGACGGCACAGTCAGGGCCGTGGACAGGAGAAACCTGCTGCCGATCGGGCAGTTCTCGCAGGCCAGCGGCCTCTCGATCACCGCACTCCGGCACTACGACACAAGCGGCGTACTGGTGCCGGCGTACGTGGATCCGGTGAGCGGCTACCGCTACTTCCGGCGCGACCAGGTGCGTACGGCGCAGGCCGTCAGAGCCCTGCGGCAGCTGGACATCCCGGTCGAGGAGGTCCGCCGGCTGCTCGGCGGCGGCGAGACGGAGCTGGTCGCAGCACTGAACGCCCACCTGCGGGCGGCCGAGCGGCGGCTGGAGGTCCAGCGCTCCACGGTCCACAGCCTGTTGAGCCGACTGACCGAAGGAGCAGGTATGACCCACCGCGTCACCGTCCGCCAGGGCGTCGCCGAACGGATCCTCGTCCGCGGGGCGACCCTCGACAACTCAGGGCTCGAAGCCTTCCTCCGCAGCGCCTACCAGGAGCTGTACGCGGTCGCAGGCCGCGGCCCCCTCACCTTCACCGGGCCCGCCTTCGTCCGCTTCCACGGGGTGTGCGACGACGAGAACGAGACCCTCGTCGAAGCCTGTCTGCCGTTCTGGGAGGGCGGCGCCCAGCCCGCGGACCTGCCCGACGGCATGACCGTGCGGGAGCTGCCCGAGACCGCCCTCGCCTGCACGGAGGCCGAGGGGGCGGCCGCCGCGTTCCCGGGGATCCTCGACGCGTACGACGCCGTCGCCGACTGGATCAGCGCGCACGGCTTCGCCTTCGCGGGCCCGGTGCGCATGGTCTACCGCCGCTGGACCGGGACACCGGACGCCCCGGACAACCGCGTGGAGATCGCCTGGCCGATCGGCGAGCCCGCTGACGTCTAGGGGACCAGGACGACCTTGCCGAGGTTGCGGCGCTGTTCGATGACGGCGTGCGCGCGGGCGGCCTCGAGGAGGGGGATCCGCGCGTGGACGGCGGTGCGCAGGGTGCCCGCGTCGCGCAGTTCCCAGAGCTCGCGCTGCCAGCGGGCGCAGAGGTCGGGCTGCCCTAGGGCGATGGCCCGCATCTGGAAGCCGATCAACGAGGCCCCGCGGACCAGGAGTTCGTACGCCTCGACGGTGCCGCCGCCGGAGCTGAAGGCCACCAGCCGGCCCCCCGTGGCGAGGGCCCGTACGGCGGGACCGAGGAGGTCGCCGCCGACGCCGTCGAGGATCACGTCGTACGGACCGCCCCAGTCGGCGTCCTCGTACAGGACGACCTCGTCGGCGCCGAGGCCGCGCACGAAGCCGGCCTTGTCGGCGCTGCTGACGGCGGCGACCACCCGCCCCGCCCCGCCGGCCTTGGCGAGCTGGAGGGCGAGGGTGCCCACCGCACTGGCCGCCGCAGTGACGAGGACGGACTCGCCGGGCCGCACGCGCGCGGCCTCGTACGCCCCGCGGGCGACCAGCCCGCTGCGGACGAGCGCCACCGCGTCCACGGCGGTCGCGCTCCCGGGGACCGGGGAGGCCATCGCGGTGTCCAGCACGGCGTACTCGGCGTAGGCGTCGGCGAAGCACAGTCCGGTGACGCGGTCCCCGACGGCGAAGGCGGTGACGCCCTCCCCGGTGCCGACGACCACCCCCGCCACCTCCCCGCCGAACGACACGGGCCCGCTCCCCTCCCGCTCCCGCACCTTGCGGACGGTGGGCAGCGTGACCCCGATGGCCTCGGTCCGGACGAGCAGCTCCCCGGGCCCCGCCACGGGCCGGTCGACCTCCTCGGCGACCAGCCCTCCGGGTCCACCACCGTTGACCTCATGGCGCATGCGCAGCACAGGACCTCCCCCGATCCGAGTTTTCATTGGATGCCCCAACGATAAGGTGGAGTCATGGGGAAGTCCAATGATTCTGGGTAGGGTGCACGCATGACCTCACCCCTCGGACACATCCAGTCCCTGCCCACCTGGCTCGTCGGCCGCGTCGCGGCGCGCGGGCGGGGCATGGTCGCGGACGCCATCGCGGCGGAGGGCCTGAAGCTCATGCAGCACGCGGTGCTGGCCGCGACCGCCGAGTACGGCCCCGTGGCCCAGGCGGACCTGGGGCGCCGGCTCGCCGTGGACCCCAAGGACATGGTGGGGATCCTCAACCACCTCCAGGAGGCGGGCCTCGTGCTCCGCTCCCCGGACCCGGCGGACCGACGCAAGAACGCCGTCACCGTCACCCCGGAGGGGGAAGCCGCCCTGGCCCGCTGCGCGGCCCTCGCGGAAGCGGCGAACGAGCAGCTGCTGGCCCCCCTCACTCCGGCTGAACAGGACACCCTGATGGCCCTGTTGGCCCGGGTGCACGAGGCCCCCGCGTCGTTTTGACACCCCAGGGGCAGGGTTGTAGAGTCAAACGGTTGCCTCGAACTGGACAAGTTCGGCGACCACCACTCCACAGGGAATCTCCTCCCGCGTGGAGTGCATTCGACTCTCCATTCGGAAACGTTGAAGCCGGGAAATCCGGTGGAAAACTTCTGATAGAGTCGGAACCGCCGGAAAGGGAAAGCGCGAAAGCGCAGGACCTCGAAAGCGCCGAGGAAATCGGACACGAAAGAGTCTGATAGAGTCGGAAACGCAAGAACGAAGAACGAAAGCCCGGAGGAAAGCCCGAGAGGGTGAGTACAAAGGAAGCGTCCGTTCCTTGAGAACTCAACAGCGTGCCAAAAATCAACGCCAGAAGTTGATACCCCGTCCACTCCGGTGGATGAGGTTCCTTTGAAAAAGACCTGTCGGGCCTTCGGGCACTGGCAGGCAACAACACAGCGAGGACGTTGTGGTCAGTCGGTCATATTCCGACCAAGACTGGCCCGCTCTTTCGTGCGTGTGCACCGGATTACCGGTAAACATTCATGGAGAGTTTGATCCTGGCTCAGGACGAACGCTGGCGGCGTGCTTAACACATGCAAGTCGAACGATGAAGCCCTTCGGGGTGGATTAGTGGCGAACGGGTGAGTAACACGTGGGCAATCTGCCCTTCACTCTGGGACAAGCCCTGGAAACGGGGTCTAATACCGGATAATACTCCTGCCTGCATGGGCGGGAGTTGAAAGCTCCGGCGGTGAAGGATGAGCCCGCGGCCTATCAGCTTGTTGGTGGGGTAATGGCCCACCAAGGCGACGACGGG
>NZ_GG657750.1:4174370-4180151 GCF_000158895.1 Streptomyces sp. C
GCTGCTGCTGTTGCTGCTGCTGCTGCCGGGCTCGGGTGCGGCGGGCCTTCGTGCGGGCCACGACGCCCATGGTGAAGATCGTCAGGACCAGCACGACCAGGAGCTGGCTGATGAACAGGCCCCAGAACAGGCCCCACCCGGAGAGCGCGGCGGGGTCCGTGTCGGGCCAGGCGCCGGGGAGGTCGTGGGGTTGCGTTATCAGGGCGCGGACGGCCCCCGGGGTGCGGGTGAAGGTGACGGTGGCCGGCCAGGAGCCCTTCGTGAAGAGGGCCGCGAGGCCGGTGGCCGACCAGACGAGGACGGCGAGGCCGAGGAGGAAGGCCAGGAGGCCGACGAGGACCCCGTCGGGGACGCCTCCGGCTCGCGCGGGGGGCTCCGTACGTCTCGCGTCGGGCATGGTCAGGCCACCGTGGTCGCTGATCCGGGGCCGGAGCCCCGCTGGCGTTCGATGTACAGGGCTCGTTCCTCCGCTTCGAGTTCGGCGGCCAGCAGGTCGTCGGGGAGCTGCTGGGGGGTGGAGGACTCGGTCATCGCGCGGTCGGTGTAGACGAGGGGGCGTTCGGTTTCGGTGATCAGGTGTTTGACGACCTGGACGTTGCCGTTGACATCCCAGACGGCGATGCCGGGGGTGAGGGTCGGGATGATTTCGACGGCCCAGCGCGGCAGGCCGAGGACACGGCCGGTGGCGCGGGCCTCGTCGGCCTTCTGGGCGTAGATGGTGCGGGTGGAGGCCATTTTGAGGATGGCGGCGGCCTCGCGTGCGGCGGCGCCGTCGACGACGTCGGAGAGGTGGTGGACGACGGCGACGAAGGACAGGCCGAGGCGGCGGCCGAACTTCAGGAGGCGCTGGAAGAGCTGGGCGACGAAGGGGCTGTTGATGATGTGCCAGGCCTCTTCGACGAGGAAGATGCGCTTCTTGCGGTCCGGCCGGATCCAGGTGTGTTCCAGCCACACGCCGACGATCGCCATGAGGATGGGCATGGCGATGGAGTTGCGGTCGATGTGGGAGAGGTCGAAGACGATCAGCGGGGCGTCGAGGTCGATGCCGACGGTCGTGGGGCCGTCGAACATGCCGCGCAGGTCGCCGTCGACGAGGCGGTCGAGGACGAGGGCGACGTCGAGGCCCCAGGCCCGGACGTCGTCTATGTCGACGTTCATGGCCTGGGCGGATTCGGCTTCGGGGTGGCGGAGCTGTTCGACGATGTCGGTGAGGACGGGCTGGCGGTCCTGGATGGTGTCGACGGCGTAGGCGTGCGCGACCTTGAGGGCGAAGCCGGAGCGTTCGTCGAGGCCGTGGCCCATGGCGACTTCGATGATGGTGCGGAGCAGCGCGAGCTGTCCGGTCGTGGTGATCGCCGGGTCGAGGGGGTTGAGGCGGATCCCGTCGTCGTTGGCGGCGATGGGGTCCAGGCGGATGGGGGTTATCCCCAGCTGCTGGGCGATGAGGTTCCATTCGCCGACGCCGTCCTCGCCCTGGGCGTCGAGGACGACGACCTGGCGGTCGCGGAAGCGGAGCTGGCGCAGGACGTAGGTCTTCTCCAGGGCGGACTTGCCGTTGCCGGATTCGCCGAGGACGAGCCAGTGGGGGGCCGGGAGCTGCTGGCCGTAGAGCTGGAAGGGGTCGTAGATGTAGCCCTTGCCGCTGTAGACCTCGCGGCCGATGATCACGCCGGAGTCGCCGAGGCCGGGGGCGGCGGTGGGCAGGTAGACGGCCTGGGCCTGGCCGGTGGAGGTGCGTACGGGCAGGCGGGTGGTCTCGACCTTGCCGAAGAGGAAGCTGGTGAAGGCGTCCGTCAGCGCGGACATGGGATCTCGCATGGCGGCTATTCCCTCCAGCTAGCGTCGGATGCCGGTGGCGAACGGCAAGGTGTTGACGAAGGCGCGGTGGTGCTCGCGGTCGCACCATTCGAGCTTCAGGTAGGACTTGCCGGCAGAGGCGCGGATGGTGCGCTTGTCGCGGGCGAGGGCTTCGGGTGAACGCGAGGACACCGTGATGTACCCGACGAGGTTGACTCCGGCAGCGCCGCTGGCGAGATCTTCACCCCTCTGGTCGAGGCGGCCGTGGGCGGCGATGTCGCGGGGGTCGACGGTGCGGTTCATCTTGGCGGCGCGGGAGGCGTCGGCCTCGTCGTTGGTCTTCTCGGTGAGCATGCGCTCGATGGCGACCTCGGTGGGTTCGAGGTCCATGGTGACGGCGACGGTGCGGATGACGTCCGGGGTGTGGACGAGGAGCGGGGCGAGGAAGTTCACGCCGACGGGCGTCATGGGCCACTCCTTCACCCAGGCGGTGGCGTGGCACCAGGGGGCTCGGGTGGAGGATTCGCGGGTCTTGGCCTGGAGGTAGGTGGGCTCCACGGCGTCGAGCTCTGCGGGCCAGGCGTTGCGCTTGGTCATGGCCTGGATGTGGTCGATCGGGTGGTCCGGATCGTACATGGAGTGCACGAGGGAGGACAGGCGTCCCTGGCCGAGGGGCTGGCGGACGCGGATGTCGGCTTCGGCGAGGCGGGCGCAGATGTCGGTGAGCTCGCGGGCCATGACGATGGCGAGGCCGGCGTCGCGGTCGAGCTTGCGGCCCTTGGTGCTGCCGGCGCGGGCGATGGTGTTGGCCTCGGCGGCGAGCTCGCGGGTGTAGTGCATGCAGGCGACGAGGTAGGCGCGGTGCTGCTCCGAGGAGGTGGAGACCATCGACTGGAGCTGGTCGTAGGAGTCGCGCAGCCAGGTGGGGGCCGTGGTGTCTCCGCGCTGGGCGACGTCCTTGGCGTGGGCGTCGGGGTCGGCGGGGAGGGTGCGGGCGAGCATCTGGAGGCGGGTGACGAAGCCGTCGCCGTTGGCGACGTGCTTGAGGAGGGTGCCGAAGCGGTCGACGAGGGCTTCCTGGTCCTCGCTGTCGCGCAGGCCGACGCCGGGGCCTTCGATCTCGATGGCGGCCGTGACGGTTCTGCGGTCGGCGTGGAGGAGGACGGCGATCTCGTCGGGGCCGAAGGGGGCGGCGAGCCAGTTGATGCGGCCGATGCCGGGGGGCGGCCCGACTTCGACCTCGCGGCCGTCGGCGGCGCGGGTGCCGGCTTCGACGGCGCCGGAGCGGTAGGTGGTGCCGCGTCGCAGGGTGCGCTTGTAGCTGCGGCTGATCTCGAACCACCGGTAGAAGGTGCGGCCCTTGTAGGGGACGTACACGGCGGCGAGGGCGAGCAGCGGGAAGCCGACGAGGCTCACGATGCGGAGGGTGAGGTCGGGGACGAGCAGGCCGCTCATCATGCCGAAGAAGGCGCCGGTGATGATCAGGGCGATTTCGCCGGTTTCGCGGTTCTTGCCGACGATCGCGTTCGGCCGGGCGCGGCCGATGAGATACGTGCGGCGGGGCGCGACCGGGTGGAGCTGGTGGGACTGGGTCGTCAACGCCCGTCACCTCCTGTGTTCCTCGTACTCGAGCCAGTGCGGGGCGGGGGTGCGGCGGAGGGGACACTTCCGCCGCCGGACCCGCTGCCGGAGCGGCGGCTGCTGTGGGCGGCCATGCCTCCGGAGATCTGGTTGGCGTCGCCGCCGGAGCCGGCGCCGGAGCCGCCGTCGGCGCGGTGGGCGCCGCCGCGGCTGCTGTGGGTCTTGATGCCCTGGGAGACGAGGGAGGCCGGGGAGCTGATGACGGCTGCGGCCTGGGCGCCGTCGGTGGCCTGTTTGCGGTTGGAGCGGGCGGAGGCGATCTCGTCGCCGAAGCCGGGGACGAATCGGTAGATCATCGCGGAGGCGAAGATCGCCAGGAGGATGATGGCGAGGCCGGAGACGACGGCGGAGATGGCGTTGGGGCCCTTGTCGCCGGCGAGGGCGCCGGCGAGGCCGAGGACGATCACGATGACCGGTTTCACGAGGATGACGGCGATCATGATGCCGGCCCAGCGGCGGACGTGGCCCCACATGTTGCGGTCGACGAGGCCGGCGTAGACGACGGTGCCGAGGAGGGCGCCGACGTAGAGCAGGGCGGCGCGGATGACGAGCTCCAGCCAGAGGACGCCGGCGGCGAGGACGGTGACGAGGGCGACGACGATCAGCATGATCGGGCCGCCGCCGATGTCGTCGCCCTTTTTGAGGGCCTCGGAGAAGGAGCCGAAGAAGACGTCGGTCTGGCTGCCGGTGGCGGAGGCGATGACCTCGGTGATGCCGTCGGTGGCGGAGACGACGGTGTAGAGGATCAGCGGGGTGAAGGCGGAGGCGAGGACGGTCAGCCAGAGGAAGCCGATGGCTTCGGAGAGGGCGGTGCTGAGGGGGACGCCGCGGATGGCGCGCTTGGCGACGGCCAGCAGCCACAGGACGAGGGTCAGGACGGTGGAGGCGGCGAAGACGACGGCGTACTGCTGGAGGAAGGCGGCGTTGGTGAAGTCGACGTTGGCGGTGGACTTCACGGCTTCGCTGAGCTTGCCGACGATCCAGGCGGCGGCGTCGGCGCAGCCCTTGGCGAGGGAGGCCAGGGGGTTGATGGCGTCCGTGCCGGGATCGCCCGGGGTGAGGCCGGTGCGGGGCGCGCCGCTGGATGCCGGGCCGTTGCCGTTCTCGCAGTAGTCCCGCGCGGGGGCCTTGATGAGCTCGCAGGGGTTGTTGCTGGCCTGCGGGGTTCCCGTGGGTGTCGCTCCGGGGGTTGCGCCGGGCGTCACCTGCGTGCTGGGGGTCGGGATCGGGCTCGGTGCGGCCATCGAGCGGGCCGCCAGGAGCAGGAGGGTGGTGTGGACGGCTGCGACGAGGCCGGTGAGGGACATGCCGCGGCGGATGTCAGCGCGCATAGGTGAGGCCTCCGAACTGCGACACGGCTGCGGACATGTCCTCGGCCGATGAGGCCATCTGGTCGCGGCCGACCGGGGTCGGGCCGTCCTTCTGCGTGAAGTTCGAGACCCCCCAGTCGTTGTTGACCCAGCGGAGCTCGAACGTGTACGTGTACCAGCCCTCGGAGACCGGGGTCTTGGACCCCTCGCCTGCCAGGCCGAAGAGGGATGAGGACCAGACGGAGACGGTCGCAGTGTCACCGTCGATCTTCTCGATCTTGGTGCCGGCCGGGTTCGTGCGGGAGACGAACACCATGCCCTTGGGCGCCTTGCCCCCGGCTTCCAGGCCGATCCGCCCGAGGAATCCCGGGTCGGCGTAGAGCCGGTCGAGTTCGGCGAGGCGTGGCCCTGCGGTGTCGGGCGTGTAGACGGCCTGGGCGATCGCCTTTCTGCGGGCGGCGTCGAACATGCCGTCGGAGCCCAGGGCGACCGCGTAGTTGGCGGCTGCCGACTGGGCGCCCTGTTCGTCGTGGGCGAAGCCCTTGGGGATGCCGGCCGTTTTGGTGGTGACCGGGGCGGTGCCCGTGGGGGCCGTTGAGGTGGTGTCCGGGGCCTTGTCGGAGGTGGTGGTGTCCGGGGTGTCGCCCGAGCGGTTCGCGAAGGCGATGGCGGCGATGAGCAGGACCACCACCCCGACCACCGTGATCAGGCCGCGGGAGGATCGGGGGGTGCGGCGGGGGCCGCCGTACGGGTCGGAGGGCGGGTCGGGGAGCCGGGTGCGGGTCTGGCCCGTGCCGCCGACCTCGGCGTGGCCGGTGCCGCCGCCGTACTGGTCGTCGTTGCTCATTGCGTGTCCGCCCCCTCCGCGTCGTACGACGGTAGCGCTCGTTCCCGCTCAGGCGCGGTGTGGTGATTCCTCATCAGGGTGCGGCCGGGTGCTGTGGTCCGGCTAGACGGCCATCCCGTAGACGATCGTGAAGAGGGTGCCGAGGGAGCCGATGATGAAGACTCCGGTGAGGCCGGCCACGATCAG
>NZ_GG657750.1:4180251-4181346 GCF_000158895.1 Streptomyces sp. C
AACACCCGAAGCCGGTGGCCCAACCCGTAAGGGAGGGAGCTGTCGAAGGTGGGACCAGCGATTGGGACGAAGTCGTAACAAGGTAGCCGTACCGGAAGGTGCGGCTGGATCACCTCCTTTCTAAGGAGCACAGTACCGATTGCAGACAAACGTTCTGCACGGTCAGCTCATGGGTGGAACGTTGATTATTTGGCACGGTCTTCTGGATGGATCACGAGTACTGCTTCGGCGTGGAAAGAGGAGACGGATGAACGAGGGTGCCTGGCGCGCTGTTGGGTCCTGAAGGCACGGCCGTCTGGTCAGTCTTCAGTGCCGGCCCCAGTGAACTCGCCAGCTTGTCTGGTGGGGTGATGGGTGGCTGGTCGTTATTTGAGAACTACACAGTGGACGCGAGCATCTGTGGCCAAGTTTTTAAGGGCGCACGGTGGATGCCTTGGCACCAGGAACCGATGAAGGACGTGAGAGGCCGCGATAGGCCCCGGGGAGCTGCCAACTGAGCTTTGATCCGGGGGTGTCCGAATGGGGAAACCCGGCAGTCGTCATGGGCTGTCACCCACTGCTGAACACATAGGCAGTGTGGAGGGAACGAGGGGAAGTGAAACATCTCAGTACCCTCAGGAAGAGAAAACAACCGTGATTCCGGGAGTAGTGGCGAGCGAAACCGGATGAGGCCAAACCGTATGCGTGTGAGACCCGGCAGGGGTTGCGCATGCGGGGTTGTGGGAATGAGCTTCAGTCGTCTGCCGGCGGCTGGGCGAGTCAGAAACCGTTGATGTAGTCGAAGGACATGCGAAAGGTCCGGCGTAGAGGGTAAGACCCCCGTAGACGAAACATCAGCGGCTTGCTTGCTCATCTCCCAAGTAGCACGGGGCCCGAGAAATCCCGTGTGAATCTGGCGGGACCACCCGCTAAGCCTAAATATTCCCTGGTGACCGATAGCGGATAGTACCGTGAGGGAATGGTGAAAAGTACCGCGGGAGCGGAGTGAAATAGTACCTGAAACCGTGTGCCTACAAGCCGTGGGAGCGTCGGATGCAGCTTGCTGTATCTCGTGACTGCGTGCCTTTTGAAGAATGAGCCTGCGAGTTAGCGGTG
>NZ_GG657750.1:4181446-4185462 GCF_000158895.1 Streptomyces sp. C
GTGTCGCGCAGGGCGGTCGCGCCGATGCGCTGCTTGGCGGCGCCCCAGATGGCGATGCCGAAGGCAGAGGAGGATCGCGACGGCCATGACCACCTCGATCATGACCTTCGCTTCGTTGCCGAGACTGCCGAACGGCCCCCAATTCGGGGCGATTCCGCCGATGATGGTGGTGATGTCGCCCTTTTCGGCTGCCAGGATCATGTAACTCACCGCCCCTGTATGAGTAAATCCGGTAGCCCGTGCCCGACGGCAGGGGTCACGCCCTATCTTCGCTGATGAAACCGGCGCCGTCGCCGACTTGGCCGGTCTCTTTACCCGTTCTCTCGGCCCGCGCCCCGTATGCGCACCCTGAGCAGGTCACTCTGTGTATCACGGGGGGTGACCCCGGGCAATGATTGTCGGCCCGGGGTGCGCGGGGCCGTGTGAGGGGCGGCCGTTCGGGCTAATGGGGGGAGGCCGGGGCAGCGGGGGAGCGTACGGAGGCGTGAGGGGCGCACGGGTGCCGTGCGGGCGCCGGGGTGTCGGGTCTTTCGGCCGGTGACGGGGTGTTACGCGGCCCAGTGGGCGGGGCGGGTGAGGTGCGGGGGGATGCGGGTGTCGGGGGTGCCGCGGGCGGCGTTGACCTGGGCCTGGGTGAGGAAGAGGGTGTCGCGCAGGTCGGCTCCGCGCAGGTCGGCGTCGCGGAAGTCCGCGCCGATGAGGTCGGCTCCGCGCAGGTCGGCGCGGCTGAGGTCGGCGGCGATGAGGTAGGCGCCGCGCAGGTTGGCTCCGCGCAGGTCGGCGCCGGAGAGGCGGGCGCCCATGAGGTCGGCGCCGCGGTGGTTCTTCTTGCGGCCGGGGGTCTTGGCGCGGACCAGCTCGCTCGTCTTGAGGAGGAGGGCGTTGATCTCCTGGCGCAGGGCCGGGACGTCGAGGGCGGTGAGGGTGGCGGCGTCGGCGCGGGTGAGGGCCTCGGTCTTGACGAGGGCGGTGCGCAGGGCGGGGTGGACGGGGGCGGCCGCGGGGCGGGTGAGGGCTTCGGCGGTGTAGAAGAGCAGCTCGTGCAGCTGCCGCATGACGGGGAAGGCCTCGAAGACGGCCTCGCGGGTCTCGGGGTGGGTGCGCCAGTCGCGGCCCTCGAAGGTGACCTGGGAGATCTGCTGTCCCGCGCCGAAGCAGTCGAAGACGGTGCAGCCCTGGAAGCCCTGGTCGCGGAGCCGGGTGTGGATGCCGCAGCGGAAGTCCTGCCGCAGGTTCTTGCAGGGGGTGCCGGCGGGCTTGTTCACGGCGAAGTCGGCGGACTTGGCGAAGGGCAGGGCGACGCAGCACAGGGCGAAGCAGTTCGAGCAGTCGGCCTGGAGGAGGGGCAGTGCGGTGGTGGACACCCCTCCATTGTCCCCGGATCCCCGGAGTGCCTTGATCCGGGCGGAGGGGGCGGGGGAGCATCGCGTGCATGACAGAAGTGATCGCAGTTGCCGTCATCACCCTGCTCGCCGTGATCAGTCCCGGTGCGGACTTCGCGATGGTGGTCAGGAACAGTTATTTGTACGGGCGGCCCACGGGGCTGTTCGCGGCCGCGGGGGTCGCGGCCGGGGTGCTCGTGCACGTGTCGTACACGATGCTCGGGGTGGGTCTGCTGATCGCCTCGTCGACCGCCCTGTTCACGGCGATCAAGCTGGCGGGCGCGGCGTACCTGGTGTGGATCGGGATCCGTACGTTCCGGGCGCGGGCGGAGCTGACGGTGGACCTGGAGTCGGGGCCGGGGCTGACGCGGGTGGGGGCGCTGCGGTCGGGGTTCCTGACCAATGTGCTGAATCCGAAGACGACGCTGTTCGTGGTGTCGACGTTCACGCAGGTGGTGGACCCGGGGACGTCCGGGTGGCAGCAGGCGGGGTACGGGCTGTTCATGGCGGCGGCGCACCTGGTGTGGTTCGGGGCGGTGGCGCTGTTCTTCTCCAACTCGCGGCTGCGGGAGCGGATGCTGAAGGCGCAGAAGGCGCTGAACCGGGCGATCGGGTCGGTGCTGGTGGGGCTGGGGGTGGGGCTGGGCTTCGCGCGCTGAGCCGTCGGAGGGCGCTGAGCCGTCGGAGGGTGCGGAGGGGTCTGGCGCGCCGGGTTACCTGTGGGTAGCGTGCGGCGGCATGGACGCTGAAGACGGGTTCTACGAGCGGCTCGGCGAAGGCCGCTTCCTGGCCACCGGGGCGACGCGCGGGCCGTGGGACCCGGGCTCCCAGCACGCCGGGCCGCCGGCCGCGCTGCTTCGGGCGGGCCGTCGAGGAGCGGCCGGGGGCGCGGGCCGACATGCGGATCGCCCGCATCACGTACGAGATCCTGCGCCCGGTGCCGATCGGGGAGCTGGAGGTGACCACCTCGGTGCTGCGGTCCGGGCGCGGCACGGAGGTGGTCGAGGCGGCGCTGGCCCCGGCGGGCGGGGCGCCGGTGATGCTGGCGCGGGCGCTGCGGATCCGGGTGGCCGAGGAGCCGGTGCCGGCGGTGGTCCCGGCGGCGGTGCTGCCGCCGCCGGGGGAGGTGGGGGTGACGCCGTTCTTCCCCGTGCCGTGGGAGACGGGGTACCACTCCTCGGTGGAGACCCGGTTCACGGAGGGGGCCTTCGTCGAGGCGGGGCCGGGGACCTGCTGGATGCGGATGCGGGTGCCGCTGGTGGCGGGGGAGGAGGTGCGGCCGCTGGACCGGGTGCTGGTGGCGGCCGACTCGGGGAACGGGATCAGTGCGGTGATGGACTTCGGCCGGTTCGTCTTCGTCAACGGCGACCTCACCGTCCACCTGCACCGCCATCCGGTGGGGGAGTGGGTGTGCGTGGAGGCCCGTACGAGCGTGGACGCGGCCGGGATCGGCCTCGCGGACTCCCGCCTGCACGACGAGAAGGGGCCGATCGGGCGGGGGGCGCAGAGCCTCTTCGTGGCCGGGCGCTGAGGCCAACCCCCTTTTCGGCCACGGAAGTCGGTGTGGCACCCTCGTCCGAATGGAGGCCCTGAGAGAGACCGACCCCGCCCACATCGGCGCGCAGACGCTGCTGGCCCGGCTGGGGGCCGGGGGCATGGGGCAGGTGTACCTCGGGCGTTCGCCGGGCGGCCGGCTGGTGGCCGTCAAGGTGATCAGGGAAGAGATCACCGGGCATCCGGAGGCGCTGGCGCGGTTCCGCCGGGAGGCCGAGACGGTCCGCGCGGTCCGCTCGGCGTACACCGCGAACCTGATCGACGCCTCGCTGGCCGCCCCGCCGTACTGGCTGGCCACCGAGTACGTGGCCGGTCCGACGCTCAGTCATGCGGTGGCCGGGTACGGGGCCTTGCCCGCCGCGTCCTGCCGCAGGCTGTTCGCCGCGCTGGCGGAGGGCCTGGCGAGCGTCCACGCGTACGGGGTCACGCACCGCGACCTCAAGCCGCAGAACGTCATCCTCGGCGTGCAGGGCCCGCAGCTGATCGACTTCGGCATCGCCAAGGGCGTGGCCGAGACGGCCCTGACGCAGGTCGGCGCCGCGCCGGGCACTCCCGGTTACACGGCGCCGGAGGTGCTGCTGCGCGGTGAGGTGGCGGCCGCGGCGGACGTCTTCGCGCTGGGGGCCACGATCGCGTACGCGGCCACGGGCCGGGCCCCGTACGGCACCGGCGAGCCCACGGCGGTGAACTTCCGCGCGGTGCACGGCGAGATCGACGTCGAGGGCGTGGAGCCGGAGCTCGCCGCCCTGATCCGGGCGTGCGTGGCCACGGACCCGGCCGGGCGGCCGGCCCTGGCCGAGGTCATCCGCCGCTGCGCGGTGGACGCGGCGCTGGTCGACGACCCGGTGTACGCGGCCCTCACGGCGGCCGGCGGCGGGGCCGCGCAGGTGCCGGGGCTGCCGTCGACCATCGGCCCGGGGCTCGCCGCGGTCCAGGCCGGCTACGTGCCGACGTACGCACCGGCCGCACCGGCGGCACCGGCGACGGCTCCGGCCGCCACCGGGACGCGCACCGCACCGCGCTGGGCGCTGGCGGCCGTCGCGGGTCTGGTGGCGGGGGGTCTGGTCACGGGCGGGTACC
>NZ_GG657750.1:4185562-4188228 GCF_000158895.1 Streptomyces sp. C
CGGGTACCTGTTGACCAAGGGCGGGGACAAGGGCGGCGGTGAGCGCGGGGCGGCCGCCGCGCCGAGCGGGAGCGGGAGCCCGGCCCCGGCGGCGTCGGCGCAGCCGTCCGCGCAGGGCCCGTCCGGCCCGTCCGCGTCCGCTCAGGGCGGCGGGGCGGGGGCGGTGCCCGACCACATCGAGCCGAACAAGGTGTCGCGGGACCTGTGGAGCGCCACCACGGGCGGTTGCAACCTGCCCAATGAGGAGCGGGCGGATTTCCTGAACGTCTCGGCGGTGGACACCGACGACCCGGCGGCGCAGACGGTCACGGGCAAGGTGAAGATCCGGGTCTTCCTCAAGCCGTACAACACGGAGAAGGCCCCCTACGCCATCTCCGTGGGGGTGAAGCCGCCGCACGAGATCGACGAGCGCGTCCAGCGCCCCTTCGAGTCCGTCCGCGACTACAACCACGGCATCGGCTACGCCAGCAAGCCGGTGGACCTGAAGTCCCCGGGGCCCGGGGGCGAGGTGGAGCTGATCTACCCCGACGACTTCTCCACCCAGCTCGTCGACAACGAGGGGACGCGCAAGAGGTTCCCGGGCATCCCGACCGCCAACGATCCGGGGGACTGGACCGTGCTGGTTTACCGGGTCCGTGGGGTCAAGGAGTACAGCAGTGTCTACTGCACCGGCTTTCCGGTGAAATAGTGCCCGGCCGGACTGCGGAATGCACTGTCAGGTGGCTTGGCATGAGGCAGTGTTGACGAGTGCGCAAGTTCTGGGTGGCAAGCGGGATCGGGATCGGTGTGTGCCTGACCTTCGTCGCGCTGCTGGTCGTCGGCACCTATTCGGCGGCGGCGGGCATCGCGGGCGGCGCCAGACAGGGCGCGGTCGGGCTGGTGAAGGGTGCGGTGCCGGCGGTGTACCAGCCGTTGGTGGAGCGGTGGGGAAACCTTTGCCCAGCGCTCAATCCGGCACTGCTCGCGGCGCAGTTGTACACGGAGAGCAACTGGAAGCCCGACGCGCTCAGCCATGCCGACGCCCGGGGCATCGCCCAGTTCATCCCGGAGACGTGGGCCACGTACGGGGTCGACGGCGACGGCGACGGGGACCGGGACATCTGGGACCCCAAGGACGCCATCCCCTCGGCGGCCACGTACGACTGCCAGCTCGCCAAGGACGTGGCGCAGGTTCCGGGCGACCGGTCCGACAACATGCTCGCCGCCTACAACGCCGGCCCCTACCGGGTCATCAAGGCCGGGGGCGTGCCGCCGATCAGCGAGACCCAGGGCTACGTGAAGGCCATCCGGTCCCTGGAGAAGAGCTTCGCGCGGCCCGTCGGCCGGGTGGCGCCCGCGCAGCAGGCCGCCGGGGCCGTGTACTTCGCGCAGAAGCAGCTCGGGACGCCGTACCTGTGGGGTGGGGACGGGACGGCCGCGGACAACGGGCGGTTCGACTGTTCCGGGCTGACCAAGGCGGCGTACGAGAGCGTCGGCATCGAGCTGCCGCGCGTCGCGAACGACCAGTACAACGCCGGGTCGCATCCCTCGCGCGGGGAACTCCTGCCCGGTGATCTGGTGTTCTTCTCCGATGATCTGACGAATTCTCGGGCGATCCGGCACGTCGGGCTGTACGTGGGCGGCGGTTACATGATCAACGCCCCGTTCACCGGCGCGGTCATCCGTTTCGACAAGATCGACACGCCCGACTACTTCGGAGCGACCCGCGTGACCAAGGACGGGGCCGAAGCCCTTCCGGAGCGGTCTGCGTCAACTTCCAAGCCCTAGCGACTCTCTGTGAAGCGCAGGCCCTGAGCTGCGGTGATGAGTCTCTCTTGGATAACGTTGGAGTGATCATTCGGTGGAGAGTGGAACGTCCCAGGCAGAACGGGCGTTCCATGAGCACGGGGGGGTCGATCGGCTGGGGGGCTGAAGGGGGCGCACGCCGTCGTGCGCCCGCAGGGGACCTAGGCAGGCAAGGGGCCGTGGCGCATGGCTGGACTCACGACCGGTGGGCCGAACGTGGATGTCAGCCTGCTGTACGGGATCAACTCCCTCTCCCGGCACGCCCCCGGCTGGTTCGACCGGGCCGTGGCCTTCGCCGGGTCGTACGGACTGCCGCTGGCCATGGTGCTGCTCGTGCTGTGGTGCTGGCGCGGCGCCAGGCGGCAGGACGAGGCGACCGCCGCCGAGTCGTTCGCCGCGCTCGTGTGGGCCCCCCTCGCCGCCGCCGTCGCCCTCCTGGTGAACGTCCCGCTGCGCGGATTCGTCGCCCGGCCGCGGCCGTTCCTCCAGCACGACGGCATCGAAGTGCTCGGCGGCGCGGGCGCCCCCGGCTCCGGGTTCTCCTTCGTCAGCGACCACGCCACCCTCGGAATGGCCCTCGGCGTCGGGGTGTTCCTCGTCAACCGCCGGCTGGGGCTCGTCGGGATCGGGCTGGCGCTCGCCGAGGGGCTGTGCCGGGTCTACCTCGGCGTCCACTACCCCACCGACGTCGTCGGCGGCTTCGCGCTCGGCACCGCCGTCGTCCTGCTCCTCGCCCCGCTCGCCATGGCGGCGCTCGCCCCGGTGGTCAGGGCGGTCGCCCGCTCGCCCCGGTTCGGGGTGCTCGTACGGGCCCGCGAGCGCGTGGTGGCCCGCCCCGTCGAGCTGGCGCATCGGCCGGCCGAGAGCGACCTCGCCGCGTA
>NZ_GG657750.1:4188328-4273527 GCF_000158895.1 Streptomyces sp. C
CCCCCTGGCCCGCACCGGCGCTCGCCTACGGGTTCCAGAGCGCCAGCAGGAGCGCCACCAGCAGGCACAGGCCCGCCGCGCCGAAGCACAGCCGCACCGCCGTCGGCCGGGAACGCGGGGTCACTGGTCGCCGCCCTCGCCCCGACGGCCCCGATGCTCCGTCTCCGTACCCTCTCGGCGGTAGCGGTAACGCAGCCACAGCCCGGTCGCCACGGCGGCCGCGGTCGTGACCCCGATGGCCAGCGCCACGTCGGCCGGCCCGTCCGCCGAGCCCACCGGGCGGGCCCAGGCCGCCGCGGCCGGGGTGAGCACGAGCAGCAGCGTCCAGCAGAGGGCGGCGAGGGAGCGTGCGGTACCTGGCATGGAACCAGCGCAACCGCTCCCGGGGCCCCCGGCCAGCCGGGACGTCCGAACGGAGGAGGGAGGGAAGGAAGGAGGGAGGGAGGGGGATTCCGCGCTATCCCGAGGTGTGTCTGCCGGCGTCCCTGCGGGCCAGGTCACGGGAGCGGCGGGCCGGCCCCGTCCAGCCGCAGCTGCACACGGCCAGGCAGAACGAGCCGCGTTCCGCGGTGCTGGTGGAGTGGCCGACGGGCGGCTGAGCCGGTTCCGCGTGGTCTCGCGGGTCGGGCACAGCGGTAAGCGGAGCGACCGGGGTCGCCTTGGTGTGCGGGTCCACCCCTCCACGGTACCCGGGCCCGGGCGCGCCCGGTACGACCCCCGGAACTCGGCGGCCCGTTACGGGAAACCCCGGACCTCGTTAACCGGAGCGGGTGGGGGCCTCGGGCAAACAGCGGTCACGCGTTGGGGGTTGGCAGGCGATGGTGGTGCACCAGCACAGGCGACGGAGAAGGCGTGCGGGTGAGGCGGTGCTCGCCGTCTGTGCGGCCGTGGCCGTGGCGGCGCTCAGCGCGTGCGGCGCGGCGAGCGGCACGGGCACCGACGGCGGCAGCGGCCCGGGCGGCGGCAGCGCGAAGGGCGCCCGCGACGACCGGCCGCCGGGCGACCCGGCCGCCGCGGTCCGCGGCGCCGCCGACGCGCTGACCGCCGCCGGGAGCGCGCAGACCCGTACCGCCATGGAGATGGCCACCGGCGGCACCCGGGTGACCATCCGGGGCGAGGGCGGGGTCGACTTCCGCAAGCGGATGGGCCAGCTGCTGGTGATGCTCCCCGCCGACGTGAAGGGGCAGCCCGAGCACCGGCCCATCACCGAGCTGCTCGTCCCCGGCGCGCTCTACATGAAGAACCGGGGAGCCGGAGTCCCCGACGACAAGTGGGTCCGCCTCGACACCGCCACCCTCTCCGACGGGAACCTCGTCACCGGCGGCGCCACCGACCCGGTGGCCGCGGCCGAGCTGCTGCGGGGCGCGCAGGAGGTCACGTACGTCGGCGAGACCGACCTGGCCGGCACCAAGGTGCGCCACTACCGGGGTACGACGGACATCGCGCGGGCCGCGCAGAGCGCCTCGCCGGGCGTCAAGGGAGCCCTGGAGGCAGCGGCGAAAGGGTTCAGCAAGGACAGCGTCCCCTTCGACGCCTACCTCGACGAGGAGGGTCGGCTGCGCAAGGTCCGGCACCGCTTCACCTACGTCAAGAATGGCGTGATCGATGTCTCCTCGACCACGCTGCTCTACGGGTTCGGGACTCCGGTGACCGTCGTATTGCCCCCAAGCGGGGACATTTACGCCGGGAAGATCGCCGAGTAGCCGTCCGGGCGGGCTCAAGCGGTGCCTCCGGGCCATGGCGCCGCTATCCGGAAATGGTCCATCCGTGTCATGCGCGGAACGGGGCCCGCTCCCTAGGCTGGGATGCCGAGCGCCGACGGGCGAGGACGGCAGAGAGGGGTGACACGCGTGACTCCCGCAGGCGGCATGTCGGTGCACGATCACGTGGCGCTCGCCGAGATCGAGCTGTGCGGTGAACTGATCATCGCGGCCTCGGCGGCGGCCGAGGACCGGCTGAGCCAGGACCGGATCGACGAAGTGCTGATGAGCGTCTGCCCATAGCCGCGGTGGCCTCCGGGGCTGCGCCCCCGGACGGTGTCCGGGGGGCCGGCGCGGGCGGGAGGCCGTCAGC
This sequence comes from Streptomyces sp. C, assembly GCF_000158895.1. Lineage (NCBI taxonomy): Bacteria > Bacillati > Actinomycetota > Actinomycetes > Kitasatosporales > Streptomycetaceae > Streptomyces > Streptomyces sp. C. The sequence continues at coordinate 4,190,402 of NZ_GG657750.1, forward strand.
TGCGCAGCAGGCGGGCGATGGCCTTCGTGGCCTCCTCCACCTTCGCGTCGATCTCCGTGCCGCCCTTGACGGCGGCGTCCGCGACGCAGTGGCGCAGGTGCTCCTCCAGCAGCTGGAGGGCGAAGGACTGGAGGGCCTTCGTACTGGCCGAGACCTGCGTGAGTATGTCGATGCAGTACACGTCCTCGTCGACGAGGCGCTGGAGGCCGCGGATCTGGCCCTCGATCCGGCGCAGTCGCTTGAGGTGCTCGTCCTTCTGGTGGTGGTAGCCGTGGACGGCTCCGGAGCCCTCCGCCTCGATGGTGGTCATCGGTCCTCCCGTGGTCCGGAAAGAGGGGGTTATACCCCTCATGGGTATAGGGTACTTCGCCCAGGCCGGGGGGACAGGGGTCCGTAACGCCCACTCTGCCTGATGGAGGACACTGGGGAACCGCCGGTTAGCCGTGGCCGGGGGATGCGCCTAGCATCAGCCTGACCGAATCCAATGCACCCCGAGGACCTCACGTGCGATTTCGTCTGACCCCCAGGGAGACGAGCTTCTACGACATGTTCGCCGCATCCGCGGACAACATCGTCACGGGCTCCAAGCTCCTGATGGAACTGCTCGGAGCGGATCCCTCCGCCCGGGCCGAGATCGCGGAGCGGATGCGGGCGGCGGAGCACGCGGGCGACGACGCCACGCACGCGATCTTCCACCAGCTGAACTCGTCCTTCATCACGCCGTTCGACCGCGAGGACATCTACAGCCTCGCCTCCTCGCTCGACGACATCATGGACTTCATGGAGGAAGCGGTCGACCTGGTCGTCCTCTACAACGTGGAGGAGCTGCCCAAGGGCGTCGAGCAGCAGATCGAGGTGCTGGCGCGGGCGGCCGAGCTGACCGCCGAGGCCATGCCGCACCTGCGGACGATGGAGAACCTCACCGAGTACTGGATCGAGGTCAACCGTCTCGAGAACCAGGCCGACCAGATCCACCGCAAGCTGCTCGCACAGCTCTTCAACGGCAAGTACGACGCCATCGAGGTGCTGAAGCTGAAGCAGATCGTCGACGTCCTCGAAGAGGCCGCCGACGCGTTCGAGCACGTCGCGAACACGGTGGAGACCATCGCCGTCAAGGAGTCCTGAACCTCGTGGACACCTTTGCGCTGGTCGTGACCATCGGTGTCGCGCTCGGCTTCACGTATACGAACGGCTTCCACGACTCGGCGAACGCCATCGCGACCTCCGTCTCGACGCGGGCCCTGACGCCGCGCGCGGCGCTGGCGATGGCCGCCGTGATGAACCTGGCCGGTGCCTTCCTCGGCAGCGGAGTGGCCAAGACGGTCAGTGAGGGCCTGATCGAGACGCCGCACGGCAACAAGGGCATGTGGATCCTGTTCGCGGCCCTGATCGGCGCGATCGTCTGGAACCTGATCACCTGGTACTTCGGTCTGCCCTCGTCCTCCTCGCACGCCCTGTTCGGCGGCATGGTGGGCGCGGCGCTGGCCGGGGGGACCGAGGTGATCTGGTCGGGCGTGGTCGAGAAGGTCGTCATCCCGATGTTCGTCTCGCCCGTCGTCGGCCTGGTGGTCGGCTACCTGGTGATGGTCGTCATCCTGTGGATGTTCCGGCGGGCCAACCCGCACAAGGCCAAGCGCGGCTTCCGTATCGCGCAGACGGTCTCGGCGGCGGGCATGGCGCTCGGCCACGGTCTCCAGGACGCGCAGAAGACGATGGGCATCGTGGTGATGGCCCTGGTCATCGCGGACGTGTCGGCGGCCGGCGACCCGATCCCGGTGTGGGTGAAGATCGCCTGTGCCGTGATGCTGTCGCTGGGTACGTACGCGGGCGGCTGGCGCATCATGCGTACGCTCGGCCGCAAGATCATCGAGCTGGACCCGCCGCAGGGCTTCGCGGCGGAGACCACCGGTGCCTCGATCATGTTCGGCTCGGCGTTCCTCTTCCACGCGCCGATCTCCACCACCCACGTGATCACCTCGGCGATCATGGGCGTGGGCGCGACCAAGCGGGTGAACGCGGTCCGCTGGGGCGTCGCGAAGAACATCATCCTCGGCTGGTTCATCACGATGCCGGCGGCTGCGCTGGTGGCGGCGGTCAGCTTCTGGATCGTGAACCTGGCGTTCGTCTGAGCGCGGATGTGAAAGCGGGCCGGCTCCCCCCACCCAGGGGGAGCCGGCCCTTTTCTTTCGCCCTGCGGTGGCACCGCCATGCAGCACCGCAGGACGTCCAGGCGGGGTTCGGTGCTTAGCCGAAGCGGCCCGAGATGTAGTCCTCGGTCGCCTGGACGGACGGGTTGGAGAAGATCCGGTCCGTGTCGTCGATCTCGATCAGCTTTCCGGGCTGGCCGACGGCGGCGAGGTTGAAGAAGGCGGTGCGGTCGGAGACGCGGGCCGCCTGCTGCATGTTGTGCGTCACGATGACGATCGTGAAGCGCTCCTTCAGCTCCCCGATCAGGTCCTCGATGGCGAGGGTGGAGATCGGGTCGAGGGCGGAGCAGGGCTCGTCCATCAGCAGGACCTGCGGCTCGACCGCGATGGCGCGGGCGATGCACAGGCGCTGCTGCTGGCCGCCGGAGAGGCCGGAGCCCGGCTTGTTCAGGCGGTCCTTGACCTCGTTCCAGAGGTTGGCGCCCTTGAGGGACCGCTCCACGACGTCCGTGAGCTCGGACTTCTTGTAGCTGCCGTTGAGGCGCAGGCCCGCCGCCACGTTGTCGAAGATCGACATGGTGGGGAAGGGGTTGGGGCGCTGGAAGACCATGCCGACCGTGCGGCGGACCGCGACCGGGTCCACGCCGGGGCCGTACAGGTTCTCGTCGTCCAGCAGCACCTTGCCCTCGACGCGGCCGCCGGGGGTGACCTCGTGCATGCGGTTCAGGGTGCGCAGGAAGGTGGACTTGCCGCAGCCGGAGGGGCCGATGAAGGCCGTCACGGAGCGGGGTTCCACGGTCATCGAGATGTCGTCGATGGCCTTGTGGGTGCCGTAGAAGGCGGAGAGGCCGCTGACGTCGATTCGCTTGGCCATGAGGGGTCACTTCGCTTTCATACAGTCGCGTCAGCGACCGGTCTTCGGGGCCTTCCAGCGGGCTATGCCGCGGGCCACCAGATTGAGGATCATGACGAAGGCGATCAGGACGAGCGCTGCGGCCCATGCCCGGTCGTAGGAGGCCTCACTGCCGACCTTGTACTGCTCCCAGATGTAGAGGGGGAGCGAGGACTGGGCGCCTTCGAAGGGGTTGCCGTTGATCAGCTGGGTACCGAAGACCAGCAGCATGATCGGGGCGGTCTCGCCGGCGATGCGGGCGATGGCCAGCATGACGCCGGTCGCGATGCCGCCGATGGCGGTGGGGAGAACGACCTTGAGGATCACGCGCCACTTCGGGACGCCGAGGGCGAGGGCGGCCTCGCGCAGCTCGTTCGGGACGAGCTTGAGCATCTCCTCGGTGGAGCGGACCACGACGGGCATCATCAGGATCGACAGGGCCATCGAGCCGGCGAAGCCGGAGGGGCCGAAGCCGAGCGCCAGGTTCCAGGTCGTGAGGATGAACAGGCCCGCGACGATGGAGGGGATGCCGGTCATGACGTCGACGAAGAAGGTCACGGCCTTGGCGAGGCGGCCCTTGCCGTACTCGACCAGGTAGACGGCGGTCAGCAGGCCGATGGGCGCGGCGATCAGGGTGGCCAGGGCGACCTGCTCGATGGTGCCGAGCAGCGCGTGGTAGACGCCGCCGCCCTGCTCGAAGCTGGTGACGCCGTTCATCGAGTGGCTGAGGAAGGCGCCGTCGAGGGCCTTGGCGCCGCGGCTGATGGTGGTCCAGATCAGCGAGAGCAGCGGGATGACCGCGAGGACGAAGCAGACCCACACGAGGGAGGTCGCGACGCGGTCCTTGGCCTGGCGGCGGTTCTCGACGACCGAGCTGGCAACGTACGTGACGGCGACGAACAACAGCGCCGAGATCAGGCCCCACTGGACCTTGCTGTGCAGGTCGGCGGCGACGCCGGTGCCGCAGCCGAGGGCGACCGAGAGGGCCGCGATGCCGGCCGGTGCCCAGCGGGGCAGGCCGCCGCGGGTCAGGCCGGCGGGGGAGGAGGACTTGCGGGCCGGAGCGGGCCGGTGGTCCTGGAGTGCGTGGCTCATCAGGCGTTCGCCCCCGAGAAGTCCTTGCGACGGGCGATGATCAGGCGGGCTGCGCCGTTGACCAGCAGGGTGAGCAGGAAGAGGACCAGGCCGGAGGCGATCAGCGCGTCACGGCCGAACTCGTTGGCCTCGTCGAACTTCGCGGCGATGTTCTGCGCGAAGGTGCCGCCACCGGGGTTCAGGACGTGCAGCGAGATCAGGAAGCTCGGGGAGAGGACGGTGGCCACGGCCATGGTCTCGCCGAGGGCGCGGCCGAGGCCGAGCATCGAGGCGGAGATGACGCCGGAGCGGCCGAAGGGCAGCACCGACATGCGGATGACCTCCCAGCGGGTCGCGCCGAGGGCCAGGGCGGCCTCCTCGTTCATGCGCGGGACCTGGAGGAAGACCTCGCGGCTGACGCTGGTCACGATGGGCAGGATCATGATCGCGAGCAGGATGCCGACGGTGAAGAGCGAGCGGGCGACGCCGACCTGGGTCTTGTCGAAGACGTAGGTCCAGCCGAGGTACTCGTCGAGCCAGAGGTTCAGCCCGTTCAGCTGCGGCACCAGGAAGAGGGCGCCCCAGATGCCGTAGATGATCGACGGCACGGCGGCCAGCAGGTCGACCACGTACGCGAGGGGCGCGGCCAGCTTGCGCGGCGCGTAGTGCGAGATGAACAGGGCGATGCCGACGGCGATCGGAACCGCGATGGCCATCGCGATGATCGAGCTGACGACGGTGCCGAAGAGCAGGACGGCGATGCCGAAGACGGGCGGGTTGGCCGACGCGTTCCAGTCGAAGGTGGTGAGGAAGTTGCCCTCGTTCTTCGACAGCGCGATCGAGGCGCGGTAGGTGAGGAAGACGGCGATCGACGCCATGATCGCCAGGAGCAGGACGCCGGAGCCCTTGGAGAGGCCGGCGAAGATCTTGTCACCGGCACGGCCGGTGGACCTCGCGCTCCTGGAGACCGGCGGAGCCGGTTCTATGCGGGTGGGTGTGGTGGAAGCCATGGTCTTTCCGGTCTGTGTGGGGGGCGGGCCCCCTGGCGGCGGTGCACCGGATTTCCCCCGGGTGGAGGGGGAGGGTCCCGGGCCCCGGGCCGATCAGCGGATCGGCCCGGGCCGGGCGGGTGTTGCTAGGCCAGCGACTTGATGACTTCGCGGACCTTGGTGTTGATCTCGGCCGGGATCGGCGCGTAGCCGTTCTCGGTGAGGACCTTCTGGCCCGCGTCCGAGGCGGTGTACTCGAGGAAGGACTTCACGGTGCCGAGGGTCTCGGCCTTGTTGCCCTTGTCGCAGACGACCTCGTAGGTGACCAGGACGATCGGGTACGCGCCCTCGGCCTTGGTGGTGTAGTCGAGCTTCAGGGCCAGGTCGGAGCCGGTGCCGGTGACCTTGGCGGCGGCGATGGCCTTGGAGGCGTTCTCCGGGGTGGCCTTGACCGGGGCGCCGGCGCCGGTGTTGACGTCGACGGTCTTGATGCTCTGCGAGGTGGCGTAGGAGAGCTCGAAGTAGCCGATCGCGCCGTCGACGGCCTTGACCTGGGAGGCGACACCGGCGGAGCCGGAGGCGGCCTGGCCACCGGGGGCCGGCCACTTCTTGGCGGCCTCGTAGGTCCAGGCGTCGGGGGCGGCGGCCTTGAGGTACTTGCCGAGGTTCTCGGTGGTGCCGGAGTCCTCGGAGCGGTGGAAGGCCTGGATGGCGGTGGAGGGAAGCGTGACGCCGGGGTTCAGCTTCTTGATCGCCTCGTCGTCCCACTTCTTGATCTTGTCGTTGAAGATGTTCGCGAGGGTCGCGGCGTCCAGGTTCAGCTTGTCCACGCCGGAGACGTTGAAGCCGATGGCGATCGGGCCGCCGACCATCGGCAGGTTGATGCCCTGGCCGCCGGTGCAGACCTTCTTCGAGTCCTCGACCTGCTCGGGCTTCAGCGCCGAGTCCGAGCCGGCGAAACCGACGGTGCCCTGGTTGAAGGCGACGATGCCCTCACCGGAGGAGGAGGACTTGTAGTTCACCTCGACGCCGGAGCAGGCGGCCATGTAGTTCTTCACCCACAGGTCCACCGCGTTCTTCTGCGCGGAGGAGCCGGAGGCGAGGAGCTTGCCCTTGGCGCCTTCGCACTTGATGTCGCCGGGCGCCGGGGCCGAGGCCTTGGTGGTGCCGTCGGCGCCGGTCTTCGTGTTGTCGTCCGAGCCGCACGCCGTGAGGACCAGGGCGCCGGACACGACGAGGGCCCCGAGGGCGGAGGCACGAAGCCGGTTCTTGCGCTGAAGCTTCACTTTCGGGTGTTCCTTCCGAGGAGCCGCCGGCCGGTCTCTGTTTCGGGGCGGCGTGCGAAGAGGACTACGGGCTGCTGTGGTGCGGCGCCGTGTAATCCCGTTCGGCTCGCACCGTGCGCTACCGAAATTAGGCAGAACAGGTGAAGCGGTCGACCGCGCTTGGTGAACGGGGGGTGAACCATGGCGGACGGCCCGGTGCGGATGGGGTGGTTTGTACCCGGGCGCAATCGGGCGTTATCCGGCCGTTATGCCGCTGTTACCCGCTCGGGGCCGTTGCCCTGGCCGGGCGGGGTGGCCGGATTTCGCCGGTGTCCGGGGCGCCGCCCGCCCCGTCCAGCGTCTCAGACCGGGGCGGGCGGCGCCGGGCGCGGGCTGCCGCTGCGCGGGGCCGGTCCCCTACCCGCCCTTCCACCGTTCCCCGGGGCTCCGCCCCGGACCCCGGTACCGGACGCTCCGCGCCCGGTGCGCTCAAACGCCGCGCGGGCTGGAATTCCGCTGCGCGAAATGGCAGCGGCCCCGGGCAGTGGGGCGGCTACGGGACCGCGGGGGCCGGGTGCCAGATGTGGTGGAACGAGCGGCGGGCCGCCTCCACCGCGTGGCGCTGGTCGGCATGGAGCACGCCCAGCGCGTACGCCGTCGCCGGCGCGATCCGCGGGGTGCGGGCGGCCGCCGCCGAGGCGGTGGCGGCCTCCGAGGCGTCCCGGTGGAGGTCCAGTGCCTCTCCCGCCGCCGAGAGCCGGGCCACGTCCCCGCCCAGCACCTCCCGCGCGTACCGGTGCACCCGCAGCAGCCGGCGCACCTCGTGCCAGGATGCGTCCTCGTGTGCCGCGTACGGGGTGCCCTGCGCGGCGGGGAGCGCGGAGACGGCCCCCGCGAGCCGGGTGGCGGTCACCTCCGCCAGCGGTTCCAGCACGTCCGCGACCCGGCCCCGCGCCGCCACCGCGTCCAGCGGCACCTCCGAGGCCAGCACCGCCACCGCGTCCGCGACCGCGTGGAAGCGGGAGGACCCGAGGGCCTGGAGGGTGGCCGAGTGCGCCCGCGTGCGCGCCAGCGTGAGCTGCCGCTCCAGCAGGGCGCCGGCCCGCGCCGAGCCCACCGTGAGGGCGCCCGGCGCGCCCGCCGCGCCCCGCGGGGCCGGCAGGTCGGGGGACCCCGACAGCCGCTGCAGGGCCTCCATCAGCCGGGACAGCCGGGCGGCGTAGGCGTGTTCGTCGGCCAGCGTGGACGACAGCCAGACCAGCTCCGTGCGCAGCGAGTCCGCCCAGCGCGTCTCGGTGACCGCCCGGAACGTGCTCAGCGATCCGGCGATCCGGCGCGCCGCGCCCCGCAGCCCGTACGCCGCCTCGCTGCTCTCCGCCGCGTCGGCGGCGGAGCCGCCCGCCGCGCCGGCTTCGTGCAGGCGCAGCGCGCGCAGGAAAGCGGTGGCCTGGGACCGCAGGTAGACGCCGAGCACGTCACCTGCGGTCAGGTCGTCATGGTTTGGCAGAGCCACGCCGGCGCCTCCGGGCGTCTATGAGCATCTCCTGTACGTGCCGCAGCGGCTGGCCTTCGGCGTCGGTGCTGTGCCGGGTCCATTCGCCGTCCGGGCCCAGGTGCCAGGAGGAGGTGGCGTCGGACATGCCGGTCTCCAGCATCCGGTCCAGGGCCGCGCGGTGGGCCGGGTCGGTGACCCTGACCAGTGCCTCGATGCGGCGGTCGAGGTTGCGGTGCATCATGTCGGCGCTGCCGATCCACACCTCGGGCTCGCCGCCGTTGCCGAAGGCGAAGACCCGGGAGTGCTCCAGGAAGCGGCCGAGGATCGAGCGGACCCGGATGTTCTCCGACAGGCCGGGGACGCCGGGGCGCACGGCGCAGATGCCGCGCACCCAGATGTCGATGGGCACGCCCGCCCGGGAGGCCCGGTAGAGGGAGTCGATGAGGGCTTCGTCGACGATCGAGTTCATCTTCAGCCGGACCGACGCCGGGCGGCCGGACCGGTGGTGGTCGGCCTCCTTGTCGATGCGTGAGATCAGCCCGTCGCGCAGGGACTTGGGGGCGGTCAGCAGCCGGCGGTAGGTCTCGCGGCGGGAGTACCCGGACAGCCGGTTGAAGAGGTCGGACAGGTCCGCGCCGACCTGGGGGTCGGCGGTGAGCAGGCCGAGGTCCTCGTAGAGGCGGGCGGTCTTGGGGTGGTAGTTGCCCGTGCCGACGTGGCTGTAGCGGCGCAGGGTGTCGCCCTCCTGGCGGACGACGAGGGAGAGCTTGCAGTGCGTCTTGAGGCCGACGAGGCCGTAGACGACGTGGCAGCCGGACTCCTCCAGCTTGCGTGCCCACTTGATGTTGGCCTGCTCGTCGAAACGGGCCTTGATCTCGACGAGTACGAGGACCTGCTTGCCGGACTCGGCGGCGTCGATCAGTGCGTCGACGATGGGGGAGTCGCCGGAGGTGCGGTACAGGGTCTGCTTGATCGCGAGGACGTCCGGGTCCGCGGCGGCCTGTTCCAGGAAGGCCTGTACGGAGGTGGAGAAGCTGTCGTACGGGTGGTGCAGCAGCACGTCGCGCTCGCGCAGCGCGGCGAAGATGTCGGGCGCGGACGCGGACTCCACCTCGGCGAGGTCCCGGTGGGTGCCGGCGACGAACTTCGGGTACTTCAGCTCGGGCCGGTCCAGGGAGGCGATCCCGAAGAGGGCGGTCAGGTCGAGCGGGCCGGGCAGCGGGTACACCTCGGCGGCGCTGACGTTCAGCTCCTGTACGAGGAGGTCCAGGACGCCGGGGTCGATGGACTCCTCGACCTCCAGGCGGACGGGCGGCCCGAAGCGGCGCCGCATGAGCTCCTTCTCCAGGGCCTGGAGGAGGTTCTCGGCGTCGTCCTCTTCCACTTCGAGGTCTTCGTTGCGGGTCACGCGGAACATGTGGTGCGCGAGCACCTCCATGCCGGGGAACAGCTCCTCCAGGTGCGCGGCGATGACGTCCTCCAGGGGGACGTAGCGCTGCGGGGAGGCCTCCAGGAACCGGGAGAGGATCGGCGGCACCTTGACGCGGGCGAAGTGGCGGTGGCCGCTGACGGGGTTGCGTACGACGACGGCCAGGTTGAGGGAGAGGCCGGAGATGTACGGGAACGGGTGCGCGGGGTCCACGGCCAGCGGGGTGAGCACCGGGAAGATCTGGTTGCGGAACAGGGTGAAGAGCCGCGCCTGCTCCTTCTCGGTGAGGTCGGGCCACCGGATGAGGTGGACGCCCTCCTCGGCGAGCTGGGGGGCGATGTCGTGCTGGAAGCACGCGGCGTGGCGGGCCATGAGCTCGCGCGAGCGGGTCCAGATCAGGTCCAGCACCTCACGGGGCTGGAGGCCTGAGGCCGAACGGGTGGCGACGCCGGTCGCGATGCGGCGCTTGAGGCCGGCGACGCGGACCATGAAGAACTCGTCGAGGTTGCTCGCGAAGATCGCCAGGAAGTTGGCGCGCTCCAGCAGCGGGGTCGCGGGGTCCTCGGCGAGTTCGAGCACCCGCTCGTTGAAGGCCAGCCAGCTGCGCTCCCGGTCGAGGAACCGGTTCGCGGGGAGCTCGCCGGTGTCGTCCTTGTCCTCGTAGGCGTCCAGGTCGGCGTCGAGGTCGGGATCGAGGTCGACGTGGCCGGTCACGCGGGCGGCGTGGGGCCGGTGGGCGGCTATGGAGCCGAGGCGGGGCTTGGCGCCGCTGTCGCCGCCGGCCTCTTTGCCGGTGCCGGTGCCGGTGGCGTTTCCGGTCGCGTTTCCGGTTGCGGGAGCGTGAGACGAGTGCTGTGCGGGGACCTCGGTGGGGCCTGCGCTGGGCTGGTGGCTCATGACTCCATTCTTCCGCGCACGCGGCAGGACAGGCGCGTCGGAAGGGTCTGCCGTGAGGCGGAGTCGGGGCTGCATGACGTGAGGCTCGCAAGCACGTCTGAATGCCCGGTTAATGGCGTATGGCTTCTAGGGTCGGGGGCGGCGACCGCTGACCGGCGGCCGTCCGCCCGGGCCGTGAGCGGATGCTCCCCGCTGGTTTGAACGTGTTCGGAACATCGCGCGGCCGGGTGCGGTGCACCGGTCCTTATTTCGGGCATACGCGGTTCTGTCGGGCTTCTCAGCCGGGATTCAGAAAGCTTTCATGATCCGTGGGCAGAGTCGGAGACATGACCGAGAGCTTCCGCCGCGAAGGCGAGTACCCCCAGGAGAACGGCCCGGCCCGGAACGCGCCCTTCGGGGACGACTGGCAGCGGGGGCGCGAGCGGCTGGCGCGGGACGCCGGGGCCGCCGGCTATCCGCCGCCGCCCCCGTACCCGCCAGCGGCGGCCGCCCCCGCTCCGGGGTGGCACGAGGCGCACCAGCCGCCCGTCATCCAGGGCGAGACCGTCCCGGCGGACGGCGGCAGCGGCAGCGGCAGGGGTGGCGGGTGGGACGCCTGGGGCTCCGCGGCCGCCGCCGGCCCGGCCGGCCCCGCGCACGCGGCCCGCGCCAAGCGGCCCGTCGCGCTGCTCGCCGCCGTCGCCCTCGCGGCGGCCGTGGTCGGCGGCGGAACGGCCGTCGCCGTGCAGCAGTTCCTCGGCCAGGCCGGCGCCGTCGTCGGCGGCGTGAACGGCACCAACGTCTCGCAGTCCAGCAACGGCACCGTCTCCGGCGTCTCCGAGCAGGTCAGCCCGTCCGTCGTCCGCATCGACACCCGCACCGGCTCCGGCCAGGGCACCGGCTCCGGCATCGTGCTCACCGCCGACGGCGAGATCGCCACCAACAACCACGTCGTCAACGGCGCCTCCGAGATCCAGGTGACGACGAGCGACGGCAAGAAGTACCCCGCCAAGATCGTCGGGACCGACCCCGGCAAGGACCTCGCCCTCATCAAGCTCCAGGGCGCCAGTGGACTCAAGCCCGCCAAGCTCGGCGACTCCGACCGGCTCAAGGTCGGCGACCAGGTCGTCGCCATCGGCTCCCCCGACCGCCTCACCGGCACCGTCACCAGCGGGATCGTCTCGGCGCTGAACCGCGAGGTGAACGTGCCGAAGTCCGAGGACGGCCGGCAGCAGAGCCCGCAGCGGCAGCGCGGCGGCGGCTGGCCGTTCTCCTACGACGGGCAGCAGTTCAACGGCGACACCGGCTCCAGCACCACCTCGTACAAGGCCGTCCAGACCGACGCCTCCCTCAACCCCGGCAACTCCGGCGGCGCCCTCGTGAACATGAACGGCGAGATCGTGGGCATGCCCTCCGCGATCTACTCGCCCTCCAGCGACGGCGCCGGTGCCGGCAGCGTCGGCCTCGGCTTCGCCATCCCGGTCAACACGATCAAGGCCGACCTCGACTCCCTCCGCAAGGGCGGCAGCGGCGGCGGCGGGAGCAGCCAGAACAACGGCTCCGACGGCAGCGGCAGCGGCAACGGCTTCGGCATCTCCTTCTGACACCCTGGGACGTGCCCCGCGCACCGACCACCACCCCTGGGGGACCCCGACCATGAATCCCGCCGAAGGCGACCCGCAGCGCATCCTCGTCGTCGACGACGAGCCGGCCGTGCGCGAGGCCCTGCGCCGCAGCCTCGCCTTCGAGGGGTACGAGGTGCGGACCGCCGTCGACGGGCTCGACGCCCTCGACCAGGCGGCCGCGTACGCCCCCGACCTGATCGTCCTCGACATCCAGATGCCCCGGATGGACGGCCTGACGGCCGCCCGCCGGCTGCGCGCCTCCGGCAGCGTCACCCCGGTGCTGATGCTGACCGCCCGCGACACCGTCGGCGACCGCGTCACCGGCCTCGACGCGGGCGCCGACGACTACCTCGTCAAGCCGTTCGAACTGGACGAGCTCTTCGCCCGCGTGCGCGCCCTGCTGCGCCGCAGCTCCTACGCCGCCCCCGCCGCCGGCCCGGAACCGGCCGGGGACGCCCTCGCCTTCGGCGACCTGCGCATGGACCTCGCCACCCGCGAGGTCACCCGGGGCGGCCGGCCGGTGGAACTGACCCGTACGGAGTTCACGCTGCTGGAGATGTTCCTGGCCCACCCGCGCCAGGTGCTGACCCGCGAGCAGATCCTCAAGACCGTGTGGGGCTTCGACTTCGAGCCCAGCTCCAACTCCCTGGACGTGTACGTGATGTACCTGCGCCGCAAGACCGAGGCGGCCGGCGAGCCGCGCCTCGTGCACACCGTGCGCGGGGTCGGGTACGTCCTGCGCGCCGGCGAGGGCGGACCCGAATGACGGGTCCCGCCGACCGGTTCCGCGCGCTGCCGCTGCGCTCCCGGCTGGCACTGCTCGTCACCGTCGCGGTCGCCGTCGCCGTCGCGGCGGTGGCCGGGGCGTCCTGGGTGATGGTGCGGGCGCAGCTGAACGACCAGCTCAACCAGTCCCTGATGGCCACCGACCCCAGCGAGCAGGTGCTCCGCACCCTGCGCGAGGGCTGCACGCTGCGCCCACCGCCGAACCAGATGGACATCGCCGGCGACCTGAACGCGACCGTGCAGATCGTCACCGCCGAGGGCGGCCGCTGCTGGGTGAGCGGACGGACCGACCTGCCCGCCACGCAGACCGACAAGGACGTCGCGGCGGCCCGCAGCAGCGCCCGGCTGCACGACGCCACCACCGCCGACGGCGACAGGATGCGCGTCTACACGATCGGCCGGCGCCTCACCACCGGCGGGCCGACCTTCGGGATCTCCATCGCCAAGCCCCTCGCCGACATCGACAAGCCCCTGTCCACCCTGGCCTGGGTGCTGCTCCTGGTCTCCGGCATAGGGGTCGTCGGCGCGGGCGCGGCCGGCCTGTGGGTGGCCCGGACGGGGCTGCGGCCCGTGGACGAGCTCACCGGTGTCGTCGAGCACGTCGCCCGCACCGAGGACCTGACCGTGCGCATCCCGGACGAGGGCGACGACGAGATCGCCCGCCTGTCGCGGTCCTTCAACGCGATGACCGCCGCGCTCGCCTCCTCCCAGGAACGCCAGGCCCAGCTGATCGCGGACGCCGGACACGAGCTGCGTACGCCGCTCACCTCGCTGCGCACCAACATCGAGCTGCTCGCGCGCAGCGAGGAGACCGGCCGGGCCATCCCGCCCGAGGACCGCCGGGAGCTGCTCGCCTCGGTCAAGGCGCAGATGACGGAACTCGCCGCGCTGATCGGGGACCTCCAGGAGCTGTCCCGCCCGGACGCGGCCCCGCACGCCCCGCTCGGGGTGGTGGCCCTGCACGACATCGCCGCCTCGGCGCTGTCCCGGGCCCGGCTGCGCGGACCCGAGCTGCGGTTCGGCTCCGCCCTGCAGCCCTGGTACGTACGGGGCGAGGCGGCGGCGCTGGAACGGGCGGTGGTCAACCTGCTGGACAACGCCGTCAAGTTCAGCCCGCCGGGCGCTGCCGTCGAGGTCTCGCTGCGCGCGGGCGAGCTGACCGTACGCGACCACGGGCCGGGCATCCCGCCCGAGGACCTCCCGCACGTCTTCGAGCGGTTCTGGCGCTCCGAGACCGCCCGCGCCCTGCCCGGCAGCGGGCTGGGCCTGTCCATCGTGGCCCGTACGGCGGCCCGCTCGGGCGGCAGCGCCGAGCTGCGCGCCGCCGCGGACGGCGCGGGCGGCACGGAGGCGGTGCTGCGCATCCCGGGCGCGCCGTCGCCGCCGCCGTCGGAGCAGCCGTCGCCGGGGCAGCCGTCGCCGGGGCCGCCGGGGCCACCGGGGCCGCCGTGGCCGTCAGTTGTGCCGGAGCAGTGAGGCGACCAGGCCGGAGCGGGTGTTCGGGAAGTCCATCGGGACGATGCCGAGGCCGGTGCGGCCGGTGAGTTCGGAGCCGTCGACGAAGCCGTGGACCTGCGGGTTCAGCCGGTCGGAGTTCCAGCGCGGGGGCATGTACGCGGCGGTGCTGACGTAGTTGACGAAGAGCCGGCCGGGCTCCCGGACGGCCTTGCGGAAGTGGTCCTCGATGCGGACGCGCTTGGCGAAGGGCTCGGTGTTGTAGTCGTCCTGGATGTCGAAGACGCCGCCGTCGCCGTAGCGCAGGCCCGGCAGGCCGGCGTTGTCGGCGAGGAGGACGACCCTGCCGCGGGCCTGCCCGAGGGTGGGGAGGGTGTCGGCGATCCGGAAGAGGGGGCGCCAGCCGCGGTGGTCGAGGTAGTCGTCGAAGACCGCGCGGAAGGCGGTGTCGGAGTCGGTGGAGTACTCCTGCTTGACGCGCATCAGGACCGTCTCGGAGGGGTGCGCGGCGAGGAAGTCCCGGCAGGCGGCGAGGACGTCGCCGAACATCAGGTCCTGGAAGAACGCGCCGTGGTGGATGGCGAACGAGCCGCCCGTGACCCGGCAGCGGACGTCGAGGAAGCGGATGCCCGAGTCGAGCTGCTGGGCGATGGAGGTGTTCTGGCAGGCGACGTAGAGGCCGCCCTTGGTGGCGCCGGAGTCGTGGGTGCCGGGGATGGTCATCCGCTGGAGGGCGGTGGAGTCGGCGAGGCCGGCCATCCAGTCCTGGGTGCCGAGGGCCTTGGCGGCGGGGGCCGGGGCCGCTGAGGCCGGTGCCGCCGCGCCGAGTCCGAGGAGAGCGCCCGTTCCGACGGCCGCGGCGCCGGCGAGGAAGGCCCGCCGGTCCGGTGCCGTGCGTGTGCCCGTGGCCGCGCGTGCTCCCGGACGCCTACGCGTACGCGTACCCGTGCCTGCATCCGTGCCCGTGCCCGTGCCCGTGCCTCTGCCCATGTCCATGCCCCGCCCCTTCGCCGACCCGTCGATGGGACCGGATTATGGCGTGCGGGACCGGTGTTTGCTACCCGTCGGTAGGTGCGGGCTCTTCCAGCAACTCGACCATCCTGCGCAGCCCTTGGGTGAGCTCGGCCCCCGTCGGCGCCTGCCCGGGGTCGGTCAGGGCCTGCACCATCACCCCGCTCAGCAGTGCGAGGTGCACCGACCCGAGGGCCCGTACGTCCTCGTCGGTCACCGCCTCCTCGGACACCCCGGCCAGGTGCGCGGCCACCATCCGCCGGGAGCGGCGCTGCCCCTCGGCCAGGATCGCCAGCAGCTCGGGCGAGGACTGGGCGTGGACGAAGGCCTCGATGTTGGCGATCCACAGCCAGCGCATGTCGAGGAAGTCGCGGATCTTGCGGTCCCAGGTGTCGCCGTACCGCTCCGCCGGGGTGTCGCCCTGGCCGGTGAGCCGGCCGGAGCCGGCGGCCCAGTCGTCCATGGCGGCGAACAGTGCCTGGTTGAGCAGCGCCTCGCGGGACCCGAAGTGGTAGCCGATCGCGGCCATGCTCACCTGGGCCGCCGTGGCGATGTCGCGCACGGTCGTGCGCGAGTAGCCCTTCTCCTCAAGGCAGCGGCGCGCGCCGGCCAGCAGGTCCTCGCGATTTCCCATGGTCCGGATGGTATCCGCGCCCCTCCCGCCCAGGGTTGGGCACGCGCCCAAGACGAGCGTATTGCGCGCCTGCCCAAACGCTGGCAGAGTGAGGCCCGCAACCACCACGGGCAACGGAAACGGGGACAACGAACCATGCGCGACACGCTGGACATCGACGGCCGCACCCTCTCGTACCTGGACTTCGGCGGCACCGGCCGACCGCTCCTCGCCCTCCACGGCGGAATGTCCGAAGCCGCCGCCTTCACCGGCCTCGCCGCCGCCCTGGGCGACCAATGGCGGGTCATCGCCCCCGACCAGCGCGGCCACGGCGACTCCGACCGCGCCCCGCACTACCGCCGCGAGGGGTACGTCGCCGACGCCGTCGCCCTCCTCGACCACCTCGGGCTCAGCGAGCCCGTCACCGTCCTCGGCTACTCCCTCGGCGGTCTCAACGCCTACCACCTGGCCGCCGCCCACCCCGACCGGGTCGGCGCCCTGATCGGCGTCGACGCCACCGTCGCCGTCGACATCCCCGCCGGCCCGCAGTGGTTCGACTTCCTCGGCGCCCTGCCCTACTCCGCGCCCACCCGCGAGGAACTCCTCGGCGCCGTCGACCCGGCCGCCCTGCCCTTCGTCGCCGACGGCGTACGCCCGCTCGCCGCCGGCGGCGGCTGGCGGCTCGCGTTCCACGGGCAGGACATGCTCGACTCCATCCGTGCCTGCGCGGGCGACCACTGGGACACCTGGACGGCGAGCCCCTGCCCGGCCCTGCTCGTCCACGGCCGCCAGAGCCAGGCGCTGACCCAGGACGTCGCCGACGCCATGGTCAGCCGGCGCCCGGGCACCTCGTACACGGCCCTGGAGGGCGACCACTTCGTCCCCTTCACCGACCCGGAGGGCTTCCACGCGGCCGTCGGGAAGTTCCTGGCGACCCTCTGACACCCCGCACCGCCAAAGCCCGAGGGGGCGGCGGGCCGATACCGGCCCACCGCCCCCTCGGGACGTGCGTACTGCTCGTACTGCTCGTGTCCTGCTACTTGACGACCTTGATGCGGTCCGCCGCCGGCGGGGCGATCGGGGTCGCCGCCGTCGACTTCGCCAGGTAGGCGTTGAAGGCGTCCAGGTCCGACGCGCCCACCAGCTTGTTCTTGTGCTCCTTCAGGACGGTGAAGCCGTCACCGCCGCCCGCGAGGAACTCGTTCATCACGACCCGGTAGGTCTTGGCGGGGTCGATTGCCGCGCCGTTCAGCTTCACCGAGTCCACGACGATCCGGTCCGCGCCCGTCTTCGTCATGTCCAGGGTGTACGTGAAGCCCTTCGAGACCTGGAGGATCTTCGGGTTCGGGCCGTTGACCGTACCGCTGACCTGCTGCTGGAGCGCGGTGATCAGCTGCGCGCCAGTCAGGTCCACGACGTTCATCAGGTTGTTGAACGGCTGCACCGTGTACGACTCGCCGTACGTCACGACACCGTCGCCCTCCTCACCCGCGGCCTTGTAGGCCAGGTCGGCACGGATGCCGCCCGGGTTCATGATGGCCAGCTGCGCGCCGCCCTTGTCCGCCGGAGCCGTGGCCTCCAGCTGCGCGTCCGCGATCAGGTCGCCGAGCGGCTTCTCCGGCGACTCCGAACCGCGGCCCGGGATGTCGGCCGAGATGTAGCCCATCGGACGGTTCGCCACCGGAGCGGCCAGCGCCTTCCAGCGGGTGATCAGCTCGGACATGTCCGCGGCCTTCGGCTGCTCACGGCCGACGATCTTGTTCACCGGCTTCGGCGACAGGACCGGCGTCCGGACGATGTCCTTCGTCGCCCGGTCGTACGTGAGGGTGGTGTCCGTGAACAGCCGGCCGTAGGAGGCGGCCGAGGTCACCGTACGGGGGTTGCCCGCCGGGTCCGGGATGTTGCAGCTGTACGCCTGGTGCGTGTGGCCCGTCACCAGCGCGTCGACCTTCGGGTCGACGTTCTTGGCGATGTCCACGATCGCACCCGAGATGCCCGCGCCGGCGCCCGGCACGTCGCAGTCGTAGTTGTACGCGCCGCTCGCGGGCAGACCGCCCTCGTGGATCAGCGCCACGATCGACTTCACGCCCTGCTTGTTCAGCTCGGCCGCGTACTTGTTGATCGTCTCGACCTCGTCGCCGAACTTCAGGCCCTTGACGCCCTCGGCGGTGACGACGTCCGGCGTGCCCTCCAGGGTGACGCCGATGAAGCCGATCTTCACGTCCCCCTTCTTCCAGACGAAGGTGGGCGACATCAGCGGACGCTTGGTCTTCTCGTCCGTCACGTTCGCGGCGAGGTACTGGAACTGCGCCCCGGTGAAGGTCTTGCCGTACTCGAAGCAGCCTTCGGTCGGGTGACAACCGCCGTACGCCATCCGGCGCAGCTCGGTCCTGCCCTCGTCGAACTCGTGGTTGCCGACGCTCGACACGTCGAGGTTCAGCTTGTTGAGCGCCTCGACGGTGGGCTCGTCGTGGAAGAGACCGGACAGCATCGGGCTGCCGCCGATCATGTCACCGGCTGCGGCCGTGACGGAGTACGGGTGGCCCTTGCGGGCCTCGCGCAGGCTGGTGGCGAGGTACTCGACGCCACCTGCGGGTATGGCCTTGGTGGTGCCGTCTGCCTGACGTTCGCTCACGGTGCCGGACGAGCCCTGCGGGGGCTCCAGCGTGCCGTGGAAGTCGTTGAACGAGAGCATCTGTACGTCGACGGTGCGCGCCTTGGGAGGCGTACCGCCACCACTCGCGGCACCGGCCGGCAGTGCGGCGGCGACCATCGCGCCGGCGCCCGCCGTGAGGGCGAGAGCGCCGATGGTCAACCGGCGGGCCGTACGGGGCCGTTGTGGCTTCGCTGACATTTATTCCCCTTTGTGGACAGCGAGACAACATTTTGGGAGGTGCCCGCAGCCTATGGTCAACGCGCGTAGCACGACAGGGGGTAGCGGGTTGCGAGCTGGTTACGCGCGGCCGTCGGGCGGCGCGCCGTAGGCTCGGAGCATGACTGACGCAGCAGCGGCCCTGGAGCCGGGACGGCAGATTGAGATCCTCGACGAGCTGACGGAGGAGCAGGCCGACTCCGTACTGGACCTGATCGGAGAGGCGGCCCGCACCGACGGCACCACCGCCGTCTCCGAACAGGGCCGCCTCCAGCTGCGCGGCGGACCGCGCGAGGGGATCCGGCACTTCCTCCTCACCGACGGCGGGCGGCTGTGCGGGTACGGGCAGCTGGAGGACACCGACCCGGTGGAGGCCCCGGCCGCCGAACTCGTCATCCACCCCGCCCTGCGCGGACGCGGCTACGGCCGGGCCCTGGGCACCGCCCTGCTGCACGCCTCCGGCAAGCGGATCCGGGTGTGGGCCCACGGCGGCAAGTCCGCCGCACGGCACCTGGCCCAGGTGCTCGGGCTGACCCTCTTCCGCGAACTCCGACAGCTGCGCCGCCCCCTGGGCCCCGACGCCGCCCCGCTGCCCGACCCGGTCCTCCCGGCCGGCGTGACCGTCCGCACCTTCGTGCCCGGCCAGGACGACACCGCCTGGCTCGCCGCCAACGCCGCCGCCTTCGCCCACCACCCGGAGCAGGGCGCGCTCACGCAGCGGGACCTGAACGACCGGATCGCGCAGCCGTGGTTCGACGCCAAGGGCTTCTTCCTCGCGGAGCGGGACGGCGAACTGGTCGGCTTCCACTGGACGAAGGTCCACGCCGAGGAGCAGCTGGGCGAGGTCTACGTGGTCGGCGTCCGCCCGGGCGCCCAGGGCGGCGGCCTGGGCAAGGCCCTCACCGCCATCGGCCTCCGCCACCTGGCGGAGTCCGGCCTGCCGACGGCGATGCTGTACGTCGACGCGGACAACCCGGCGGCCCTGGCGGTGTACGAGGGCCTGGGCTTCGCGACGCACGAGATCGACCTGATGTACCGGACGGAGAGCTGAGCCCTGGGGCCGATCCGGTTCGGGCCCGCTATCTCCCCCTCGACCCCGTGGGGTCGAGCGGTGTTTGCCCACCCGCCCCCTTGTCTGCGGGCCGGTGGCCGGGGGAGCGGGATCCCCTCGGGCGGTCTCAGAGCGGATTGGGGGCTTCCCGTCAGTCCCATCGTCCTTCCGTGTCGTGCCGGCCTGTAAAGGGCGCTCCTTCGTCGCGTCGCTACGCGATCGCCTTCGGCGACCCTTGACAGACCGACCCGCCCCGGAAAGCCGAAAGACTGCCGGGAAACCCCCAAAGAAACGGCACGGTCCAACGTTGGAGGAGCGGCTCCCTCAGCGATGAGACGGCGGAGCCGGGCGTCGGCCGGCCGAGCATCCGGGCCCTCAGCAGCCGAGATCCCGAGCCGAGGCCCGGCTACCCGCACGAGAGGGCGAACAGAGCCCCCTGGGAATCCGACGGGCGCGACAGATCGCTACGCGCTCCTCATTTCTCAGCGTCCGACGACCGCCCGTGGCTGATACCTGCACGAGAGGACGAACAGAGCAGCCCAGGAATCCGACAGGCGCGACAGATCGCTACGCGCTCCTCTCGGCTCGGCGGCCGGCGGCCGTCTGGGGCTGATCGTCTACGGGTTCGATGTTGGTGGCGGCAGTGGTGAACTCACGGCCGGAGGCATCTCGGATGTAGGCGAGTTCCGTCCAGTGCTCGGTGAGGGTGTCGGAGACGTTCTCGTTGATCACAGCCATCAGTTCGCCTTCGACGCCGGAGGCAATGTCGCGGACGCGGCGGCGCAGGAGCCGGTGGGGCACGTATTCGTACTGCTCACTCACCCGACACCTCTGAGAAGCTGTTCAGGAAACGCATCCAGCCGCTGTGGGCCCGGTCCAGCAGATCGGCGCTGGGCTCGATCAGGAAGGGTGCCT
The DNA here is from genome assembly GCF_000158895.1 of Streptomyces sp. C. Classification (NCBI taxonomy): domain Bacteria; kingdom Bacillati; phylum Actinomycetota; class Actinomycetes; order Kitasatosporales; family Streptomycetaceae; genus Streptomyces; species Streptomyces sp. C. Next base: position 4,210,897 of record NZ_GG657750.1, read on the forward strand.
TCCCCGAGGGGCCGTCAGGACCGTCGGTACTGGGTACGTCGCGCGTGCAGCTGTGTTTGATGCGGCTGGTCACGGGTTACTCCCTGCCCTCGTCAATGAGTGGTGGAGCGGAACTCTTCGCAGCGCTCCCATTCGAACCCGGCGGCCGCCCAGGCGTGACCCACCATGTCGGGTGGCGCCCAGGCCGAACCACTGCCGCGTCCTATAGGACCGCCCTATATTTCCCGCATGGAGCCCGAGTTGGATGTGTGGATGCACCCCGAATTACGGGCGGCCGCAGCCGCTGAGGACTGGGCTGCCCTGTTGGGGACGTGGCGGAAGCTGACGCGGAGCAGCCAGAGCCAGCTCGGTGCCCTCGTGGGCTTGGCCCAACCCGATGTGTCCGCCATCGAGAACCGTCGGCGCGCGGTGACCTCGGCCGAGGTGCGGCAGCGCATCATCGACGGGCTCGACGTGCCCCTGGAACTGCTCGGTGCCCGGTACGAGGACCTGCCGCTTCCCTCGCTTGTGCTGCCCGGAGTGGTGTCGGAGGCCGACGGCGAACGCTTGGGCGCGGTGAGACAGGGCGGGATGCGACTGGATGCCGCTTCTGTCGACGCGATGGACGCCTTGTTGGCCGCGCATCGGCGGGCCGAGGACACGGTGGGGTCGCGCACCGTTGCGCCGCTGGTTCTGGCGCAGTTCAGGGAAGTGGCCGGGCTGTACGGACAGGCTCGCGGGGCTCTGGCCGACCGGGTGGTGAGGTTGCTGGCCGAGTACGCCCAGTTCCTGGCGTGGATGGCGCAGGACCAGGACAAAGCCCCCGTGGCACTCGGGTGGTTCGACCGGTCCTACGACTGGGCATTGGAGGCCGGCTACGGCGACCTGGCGGCCACCACCCTGAGCATGAAGGCGCACCTGGCGTGGTCGGGAGGCAGTGGCCGCCGGTGTGTGCGGCTGGGTGAGGCTGCTGCTTCTCTTCCGGGGGCGAGCGAGGCCACTCGGGCCATGGCGGTGCAGATGGCGGGGCGGGGATACGCGCTGGAGGGTGAGCGCGACGAGGCGTACTCCCGACTGGACGAGGCGCAGCGGATCATCGCCGGTGCCGTCGACGCGCCTCCGTGGCTCTACTTCTACGGTGAGCCATGGTTCGCGGCCCAGCGCGGCATGGCAGACCTGCACCTGAAGGACTGGGACGGTGCGGTCGGGAACCTGACCTCGGGGCTGGCCGGCTTCGCCCCGTCATTCCGCCGGGACCGGGCCTGGTACGGATCCTGCCTCGCCCACGCATACGCGGGCGCCGGAGAGGCCGAGGCCGCCCTGACCGAGGCCCTGGGCGTGATCCACGACGCCTCGGAGGTCGGCCGCCCGCACGCGTGGGCCGAGCTGCACAAGGTGGGCGCCATCCTGCTGCGCAGAGGGGCCCGGGAAGGCCGAACGTTGGTGGGTATGCTCGCCCAGCTCGACTGACCTCGTCCTCTGGTGCGGCTATCAGCCCAAGGCGGTCGCCGGCCGCCGGGCCGAGAGGAGCGCGTAGCGATCTTGTCGCGCGAGTCGGCTTCCCGCAGCGCTGTGATCAACCTCTGGGGCGCGTACCAGCCCCAGACGGCCGCCGGCCGCCGAGATCCGAGGAGCGCGTAGCGATCTGGCGCGCCTCTCTGCTCCCTGGGCCGCTCATTTCGCCCTCGGGTGCAGGTATCAGCCACGGGCGGTCGTCGGACGCTGAGAAATGAGGAGCGCGTAGCGATCTGTCGCGCCCGTCGGATTCCCAGGGGGCTCTGGTCAACCTCTCGTGCGGGTAGCCGGGCCTCGGCTCGGGATCTCGGCTGCTGAGGGCCCGGATGCCCGGCCGGCCGACGCCCGGCTCCGCCGTCTCATCGCTGAGGGAGCCGCTCCTCCAACGTTGGACCGTGCCGTTTCTTTGGGGGTTTCCCGGCAGTCTTTCGGCTTTCCGGGGCGGGTCGGTCTGTCAAGGGTCGCCGAAGGCGATCGCGTAGCGACGCGACGAAGGAGCGCCCTTGACGGACCGGCCCGAACCGGAAGGACGATGGGACTGACGGGAAGCCCCCAACCTTCTCTGAGACCGTCCGAGGGGATCCCGCCCCCCACCCCACCGGCCCGCAGACATGGGGGCGGGTGGGCAAACACCGCCCCACCCCACGGGGTCGAGGGGGAGATAGCGGGCCCGCGCCCCCGCCCCCTACCGGCAGCCGCAGCTGCGGCGGATCACCAGGGCCGACGGGAACTGCTTCAGGCGTTCGCGGCGGGAGCCGGCCACGCGGAGGGCGTCGTCCAGGACGAGGTCCACCGCCGCGCGGGCCATCGCCGGGCGGTCCGAGGCGATCGTCGTCAGCGGCGGGTCCGTCAGGGCCGCCTCCTTGACGTCGTCGAAGCCGGCCACCGCCAGCTGCTCGGGGACGTCGATGCGCAGCTCGCGCGCGGCGCGGAGCACGCCGATGGCCTGGTCGTCCGTCGCGCAGAAGATCGCCGTCGGCCGGTCCGGGCGGGCCAGGACCTCCAGGGCGACCCGGTACGCGTCGTAGCGGTTGTAGGGGGCCTCGATGAGCCGGCCCTCGACGGACCGTCCGGCCTCCAGCATGGCCCGGCGCCAGCCCTCGACGTGGTCGGCGACCGGGTCGCCGACCGACGGGGTGTTCTCGATGCCGCCGATGCAGGCGACGTACTCGTGTCCGTGTTCCAGCAGGTGCCGCGTCGCGAGCTGCGCGCCGCCGATGTCGTCCGTGACGACCGCGACGTCGTCGATGGCCTCCGGACGCTCGTGCAGCAGCACCACCCGCGCGTCCCACGCGTCGATCTCCGAGGCGGCGCGCTCGCTCATGCCCTGGCTGACGAGGATCAGCCCCGACACCCGCATCCCGAGGAAGGCGCGCAGGTAGTGGACCTCGCGCTCGTCCCGGTAGTCGGAGTTGCCGACCAGGACCATTTTCCCGCGTTCGGCGGCGGCCTGTTCGACCGCGTGCGCCATCTCCGCGAAGAACGGCTGGCGGGCGTCGGGGACGATCATGCCTATGAGGTCGGTGCGGCGTGACGCCATGGCCTGGGCCACGCGGTCGGGCCGGTACCCCAGCTCCTTGATCGCGGCGAGTACACGCTCGCGCGTGGCCGGGGCGACCGGCCGGGGTCCGTTGTTGATGACGTAGCTCACGACGGCGGTAGAAGTACCCGCAAGTCGCGCTACGTCATCCCGCGTCACCTTGGCCACGCGCGGAAGTCTACGCGGGGTGACCTACCTCTGGGCAGGGTGTTTGGCCGACTGGATGGTCACAGGAGCTTCCTCCGAACGGGCTACGGGTCCGCTCGTGCGGTCCGCGGCCTGCGCCGCGGTCTTTCCCGGGGCCTGCTTGGCGGCGGCTTCGGCGGCCGCGCGCTCCACCTTCTCCGGGGTGACGAAGCGGTAGCCGACGTTGCGCACGGTGCCGATCAGGGACTCGTGCTCGGGGCCGAGCTTGGCCCGCAGCCGCCGTACGTGGACGTCGACCGTCCGGGTGCCGCCGAAGTAGTCGTAGCCCCAGACCTCCTGGAGGAGCTGGGCGCGGGTGAAGACCCGGCCGGGGTGCTGGGCGAGGTACTTCAGCAGCTCGAACTCCTTGAAGGTGAGGTCGAGGACCCGGCCCTTCAGCTTGGCGCTGTACGTCGCCTCGTCGACCGACAGGTCGCCGTTGCGGATCTCCATGGGGGAGTCGTCCGAGCCCAGCTGCTGGCGGCCGGTGGCCAGCCGCAGCCGTGCCTCGACCTCGGCGGGGCCGGCGGTGTCGAGGAGCACGTCGTCGATGCCCCAGTCGGCGGTGACGGCGGCGAGGCCGCCTTCCGTCACGACGAGGATCAGGGGGCAACCGGGTCCGGTGGACCGCAGCAGCTGGCACAGCGACCGCACCTGCGGCAGGTCGCGGCGGCCGTCGACGAGGATCACGTCGGCGCCGGGGGTGTCCACCAGGGCCGGTCCCTCGGCGGGGGCCACCCGGACGTTGTGCAGCAGCAGGCCGAGTGCGGGCAGCACCTCGGTCGACGGCTGAAGGGCATTGGTCAACAGGAGGAGAGAGCTCATGCCCGGCCACCTGCCCGGTTCGGGCGGCCGTGCTCCTGTTTGCTTCGCTGGTCCATCACGTCGGTTCCTCCTCGGTCCCGTCGAGGACGTGCGCTGTACTGCTTCGTACGCCTGGCCTGGCATCCGCCGCGGCCCCCGCGCCCTGGGGTCCGGATGGATACCACTGTTCTCGGTCCGTTCAACGTGCTGAAAGCACAAAAGGACCCGGGGGCTACGTTGCCCGGATCCTCTACGCCGCCAGAATAGCCCACCGGCCCTTTCGGGGCCGAGGGCTGCCGTGCACCGCATTCTGTGGTTCGCGCCACGCCTTCCTCCTGCGTATGCCCTGGTTTCGCCGGATCGAGCGGTCCGCCGACCGGTCCTGCGGGGCCTCCGGGCGCACGGACGGCGCGCTGAGGCACGCCGGGGTGACGGGCCGGAGGGGTCATCATGGAGGCCGACGGTAGAGAGCCGACGGAGCCGACCACGGGACCGCCCGGTCGGCCGAGCGATAGGAGCTGCAGTGGCAACCGGAACCATCCGCTACTGGGCGGCGGCGAAAGCCGCTGCCGAGACGGCGGAGGAGCCGTACTCGGCGCGCACACTGGCCGAGGCGCTCGACGCCGTGCGGGACCGCCATCCGGGGGAACTGACCCGGGTCCTGCAGCGCTGCTCCTTCCTCGTGAACGACGAGCCCGTGGGCAAGCGCCCGCACGATGCCGTCCTGCTGACCGAGGGGGGCACCGTCGAGGTGCTCCCGCCGTTCGCGGGCGGGTGAGCGGATACCGATGAGCACTCCCGAAGAGCAGCAGCGGCAGCAGCGGCAGGCCGCCGAGCAGGACCCGTACGCCACCCAGACCTGGCAGTCCGACACCTGGGAGACCGGGTACCAGCCGGTGCAGCCGCCGCTGGGCTCGGTGCCCGGCCAGCCGGCCGCCCCGGCGCCGGCGCCGGGGCCGCAGGGGCAGTGGGGGCAGACCGGCGGTGGGGTGCCGTGGCCGGACGCCACCGGGGGCGGTGTGCCCTCCGCGGCCGCCGCCGAGACCGCGTACCTGCCGCCCGTGCCGGCACAGCAGCAGCCCGCGGCGCCCGAGGGCTGGTTCCGCGACGAGCAGCCGCAGCAGCCGCAGCAGCCGCCGGCTCCCGCGCAGGGCGGCGGCTGGTCCGCCGACGCGGCCGCGCAGACGGCGTACCTGCCGCCCGTGCCGGCGCAGCAGGCTCCGCAGCCGCAGCCGCAGCAGTCCGCCGTGCCCGACGGCTGGTTCCGCGACGAGCCGGCGCGGGCGCCGCAGCCGCAGGCTCCGGCCGTGCCGTGGCCGGACGCCACCGGGGGCGGTGCGGCCGCTTCCGCGGCTGCCGCCGAGACGGCGTACCTGCCGCCGGTGCAGCCGCAGTCCGCCGCCGCCGAGACGGCGTACCTGCCGCCCGTGCGGGAGTCCGCCGGGGCGGCGGAGCAGACCGCGTACCTGCCGCCGGTGCAGCCGCAGTCCGCCGCGCCGGACGGCTGGTTCCGCGACGAGCCGGCGCGGGCGCCGCAGCCGCAGGCTCCGGCCGTGCCGTGGCCGGACGCCACCGGGGGCGGTGCGGCCGCTTCCGCCGCCGCCGAGACCGCGTACCTGCCGCCGGTGCAGGCCCAGGGGCCCGCGCCCGACGCGGCGTGGGGCGCCTCCGGCTCCGCCGCCGAGCAGACGGCGTACCTGCCGCCGGTGCGCGAGCCCGCCGGGGGCGCCGACGCCGCCGCGCAGACGGCGTACCTCCCCCCGGTCCCGCCGGAGCCGCAGGCGCAGCAGGCGCAGGGCACCGGCACCGTGCCCGGTCCGTCCGCCGAGTACTCGCCGCCGACCCTCGGCGGCAACACCCTGCGCGCCGTCGATCCGGCCCAGGCCCGCGCCGAGGGCCGGTCGCCGATCATCGACCCCGGTCCGCAGTCGGCGATACTGACCGCCGCGCTGGGCCTGCTGATGGCCGGTGCCGCCGCGTTCGGCCAGTGGGCGCTGCTCGTCCCGCTGATCGCCCTCCAGGGGCTCACCGCGGCCGGCTGGTTCCGCCTCAACGGCATGTGGCCGGCCCGCCAGGGCATCGTCTTGGCCTTCGCCGGGGCCCTCGTCGCCGACGGCGCGGTGCTCGCGCTGGACGGCACGTACGCCCCCGGAGCGATCATCGGCACGCTCGGGGCCTGGGTGCTGCTGACGCTGGTGCTCCAGCTGCGCAGCCACGCGGACCCGGACGAGCGGATGTACGGGCTGATGGCCTCGGTGGCCTCCGCCGCGCTGGCCATCGTCTGTGCGGGTTTCCTCGCCGCGGACTGGGAGCCGGTGACCACCGGTGCCGTCGCCGTCGCCGTCGCGGTGTTCGCGCGGGCGCTGCCGCTGCCCACCCCGGCCTCCGTCGGCGTCTCGCTGGCCGCCGCGGCCGGTGCGGGCATCGCGGTGGGCGGGCTGACCGGGCTGGGCGCCGGCGGGGCGCTGGTGGGCCTCGCGGCCGGGGTGTGCGCCCTGATCGGGCTGCGCGTGGCCGCGTACGACTACCCGTCGAAGTTCGTCCACATGACGGCCGGTGTCGCGCTGCCGCTGGCCGCCGCGGCCCCCGTCGTCTACCTGATGGGCCGGGTGGTCGGCTGAGGCCGCCAGGGGGTCCCGCCCCGCCGCTGACACCGCCCTCACGGCCGACCATGGTCCACTGGGACGTACGTACCGACTAGTTGGGGGAGGGACACGTGCGTTTCATACGTGTCGTGGTGATCATCGGCGTGGTGCTGGGAGGGCTGTTCGTGGGCGTCGACCGCTGGGCGGTCGGCTATGCCGAGAACCGGCTGGCCGACCAGGTCCGGTCCCGCCAGGGCCTCGCGGGCAGTGCCGAGGTGGAGATCCACGGTTTCCCCTTCCTGACGCAGGCGCTCAGCCGCGACCTGGAGCAGGTCGACCTGAAGCTCGACGGCGTCGACGTCACCGCCGACGGCCGCAAGACGCGGCTGTCGGAGCTCAAGGCCTCGTTCCACGAGGTGAAGCTGAACGAGGGCTACAACGGCGGTACCGCCAAGCGGGCCGAGGGCTCCGCGCTGATCTCGTACGAGGACCTCACCAAGGCCTCGCAGAACGGCGTGGTCCTCACCTACGGCGGGGCGCCGAACAAGGTGAAGGTCACCGCGACCCTGGACTTCCTCGGCAAGACCATGACCCGCAGCGTGGTGTCCACCGTCGCCCTCGTCGACGCGGGCGGTTCCAAGGTCGTCCGGGTCCGCGCGGACGCCGTCCCGGGCGAGGGCATCCCGGGCATCGAGAGCGCGGTGCGCAAGCGGACCGACTTCGACCGGCGCATCGACGACGGCCTGCCGGCCGGGCTGAAGCTCGCCTCGCTGACCTCGGACGAGTCCGGTGTGCACCTCGCCCTGAGCGGTTCGGACGTGTCCCTGGCCGGATCGTGAGACGGAGCGGTCCGATCCGCAGAAGGACGGGCCGCGCGACCAGCCCCGGAAGGCCTTCGGAAGGCCGTCCGGGGCTTTCTCGTCCCGGAATACGGACGATCCTGTCTCGACATATGACACGCCGGTGACAGGGCGGCCGGTTCGTCCCTACGATCCATGGCTATGAAGCATCAGCAGGCGGACCTCACGAAGCGGCGGGCAGTAGACCTGTGTCGCGTCGCCGCCATGCTCTGTCGCTCCATGTGAGGTGTGAGCCTTCCGCTCCACCGGCCGGACCGACGGCCCTTCATCCGCGTGACCGCACCGCCGCGCACCAGCCTCCCGCCCCCCTGACGCCTCCCCGCGCAGGGTCCGAGAGCCGCACCCGGAACGGCACGCACCAGCACAGCCCGCTTCGCAGCAGCCCCAGCACAGCCCCGCCGCAACTGCCCCGGAGGAGAACACCATGAGCCGCAGCGACGTCCTCGTAGACGCCGACTGGGTCGAAGCCCACCTGAACGACGCCAACGTCGTGATCGTCGAGGTGGACGAGGACACGTCCGCGTACGACAAGAACCACATCACCAACGCCGTCCGGATCGACTGGAAGCAGGACCTCCAGGACCCGGTGCGCCGCGACTTCGTGGACCAGGAGGGCTTCGAGAAGCTCCTCTCCGCCAAGGGCATCTCCAACGACGACACCGTCGTCCTCTACGGCGGCAACAACAACTGGTTCGCGTCCTACGCCTACTGGTACTTCAAGCTCTACGGCCACCAGGACGTCAAGCTCCTCGACGGCGGCCGCAAGAAGTGGGAGCTCGACTCCCGCGACCTGGTCGACGGCAAGGACGTCCCGAACCGCCCGGCCACCGAGTACAAGGCCAAGGCCCAGGACACCTCCATCCGCGCCTTCCGCGACGACGTCGTGGCAGCGATCGGCTCCCTGAACCTGGTCGACGTCCGCTCGCCCGACGAGTTCTCCGGCAAGCTGCTCGCCCCGGCGCACCTGCCGCAGGAGCAGTCGCAGCGTCCCGGCCACGTGCCGAGCGCCCGCAACATCCCGTGGTCGAAGAACGCCAACGACGACGGCACCTTCAAGTCCGACGAGGAGCTGACCGCCCTCTACGAGGCCGAGCAGGTGGACCTGGCGAAGGACACCATCGCCTACTGCCGCATCGGCGAGCGCTCCGCGCTCACGTGGTTCGTGCTGCACGAGCTCCTGGGCCAGGAGAACGTCAAGAACTACGACGGCTCCTGGACCGAGTACGGCTCGCTGGTCGGCGTGCCGATCGAGCTCGGCCCCAACAAGTAGTCCCGGCGGCGGGGGCGGGCACGCGACGCCCGCCCCCGCGCCCCCGCAGCAGCAGAACCTCTCTAGGACAGGACAGAGAACATGTGTGGAGCACAGATCGGCGGGCCCGACCTCGCGACGCTGAAGCCCGGTGAGACCGCGATCCAGGGTCAGGTGACCAAGGACGGCGAGCCCATCAGCGGCTACGTCCGCCTGCTGGACTCGACCGGCGAGTTCACCGCCGAGGTCCCCACCTCCGCGACGGGCCAGTTCCGCTTCTACGCGGCCACCGGCTCGTGGACCCTGCGGGCGCTCGTCCCGGGGGCCCAGGCCGACCGTGCCGTCGTCGTCGCCGAGGCCGGCGGCGTGACGGACGTCGCCATCGCGGTCTGAACGCTTCAGACCGACAGCTGAACCGGCCGAAGGGCCGCACCCCCGGGGGTTGGACGCCACTGGAACGGGGTGCGGCCCTTCGCGCCGTCCGCCCTTGTGCTCACGGGGGCCCGCCCTAGGCTGGAAACATGTACGCGCGGCGCCGGCGCGCCTATTTCTGGCTCATGGGCGGATGCCTGTTCCTCTTCGTCTCCGCCTGGTCCTTCGTGCGCCTGTTCTCGGTCGAGGCGGCGGTCGCGCTGTGCGTGGTCGCCATGGTCATTCCGCCGGTCGCCGCGATGGTGGCGAACCGGCGGGGGCCGGACGACCGCTGGTGGGACGACCCCTCGGGCGATCCGAAATCGGACGAGTGGTGGGACGAACTGGACGGAAAGCGGCATCGGGAAGACTGAAAGCCGCCTATATAAAAGCGTAATAAAGATGCGTACAACGGCCCCCCGCCCCAGGGTGTCGTGGATGTGCGCGGGCGAACGAACGATCCCGCGGCTCCAGTCCTGTGGGGGACCCCGTCTTGGAAAACGAAATCCAGGAATCGGGTACTCCGGAAATTCCGCCGGTTGATCCGGCAATTCCGGACGTAACCGTTCCGACCCGCGCCCCGCGCCGTCGCGGGCGCGGCCGTACGACGCTGCTGATCGCCGCCGCCCTCGTCCTGGGCGCGGTCGCCGGCACCGTCACCGGCTACGCCGTCCAGTACCAGCGCCCGCCCACGGCCCTGCCGCCGCTGGCGCAGCAGAAGCTGGACACGCCGAAGGCGCTGGCGCCGGACGACGCGACGACGGCCAAGTCGATCAACGCCAACCGCTGGCACAAGACCGACGGCGACCTCACGGAGCTGCTGATCGAGGCGCCGGCCGGGGCGAAGGTCGAGGAGAGCGGCTACGACACCCTCGACTCCTTCGCGACACGTTTCGACAGGTCGGACGCCGCCCTGCGCAGCTTCGCCAAGGACGGGTTCAGGCGTGCCGCGACGACCCTCTGGATGACGGACGACGTCCTGGTCGAGGTCCGGCTGGTGCAGTTCCGCGACTTCTCCGGCGCTAACGGCTACCAGAAGTCGCAGTCCGCCTACATGGACAACAAGGAGTACGCGGGCAACGACGGCGTGGCGATCCCGGGCGTCCCCGCAGACCTCGGACACGTCTGGGTGGCATCGGAAATCCGCGAGAAGCCCGGCTACCTTCCCATCCGCGAGGGCCGGGCCCTCGTCCGCCGGGGCGACATCGTCCTCGACCTCTTCTACGTCGACAGGCGCGGCCGCCGGTTCGCCGAGAGCGATGTCATTGACCTGGCCAAGCGACAGCTGGAGCGACTTTGAATCCTCCCCTCCCTGAAGGGAGGGGATTCCTCGCCCTCCAGGGCTGATGCGGGGATTTCTGGCTCACGCTGCCAGGCGGGGCAGCGCCCCGTCTGGTCTTACGCGATCAGCACCAGCCGGGTTGAGACCAGCCCGGGCCAGCATGACGCGTGCGGAGTTCTTGTCCCTGGGGGACACGGCTCCGCACGCGGTGCAGGCATACGTTCGTGTCGAGAGAGGCAGTGCGTGCTTGGTTCTCGCTCCGCACTGGGCGCAGTCCATCGTGGTGTGCGCGGGGTGTACCAGGTGCACGGCACGGCCGTGCTTGCGGCCCATCTCGATCAGGGCCGTCTTGGTGGCGCCGATCGCGGCGTCGGCGGCCTTCTTGGCCATGGTGGACTTGGCGAGGAACTTCGGTCGGAAGTCCTCAACGGCCAGGGCATCATGGTCGCGGACCACGGACTTGGCCCACTTGCGGCCGGTGTCCTGGCGTTGCCGGGCCACCTTCTTGTGCAGCTTCGCAGCTTGCCGCTTCGCCCGCTGGTAGCCCTTCGAGGCGGGCTTGCCCTTCGCCGGTTTCCGGCGGGCCATCATCCGCTGATACCGCGCGAGGCCGGCGGCGGCCTTCTTGCCGTGCTCGGCGTGCGGGAGGTCGTGGGCATCGCTGGTGGTGGTCGCGATCTCCTTCACGCCCCAGTCGACACCGATCACGGCGCCGGTTTCCGGAAGCGGCTCGACCTCGGCGGGAACGACGAACGAGCAGTACCAATGCCCGATGGAGTCCTGGTAGACCCGCACGCTGGACGGTTTGGCCGGGAGGTGCCGCGACCAGACCACGGTCAAGGCGATGCCGCCCGCCAGGTGCAGTCTTCCGTCCTTCAGCCGGAAGCCGCGCTGGGTGTAGCTGAGGGACGGCAGGGCTTCGCGCTTCTTCTTCCACTTCGGCATCCCGGCCCGCTGCCGCTCCGGCAACCGGTCCTTGATGTCCTTCTGCGCCTTGATCCGGGACTTCCCGAAGTCCCGGATCACCTGCTGCTGCGGAACCGAGGACCCATCGCGCAGCCAGGCATTCGTCTTACGGGCCTCGGTCAGCATCTTGTCGAGCTGCGCCGGGCCACAGGTCCGCTTGTTCGTCCCCTCGGGCCGTTCCTTGTTCCACAGGTGCGTCTGTTTCGACTTCGCGCAGGACTCGTTCCAGATCCACCGGCACCGGTCCCACTCCGCCATCAGGGCGGCGAGAGCGGTGGACGACATGCGGACGCGGAAGGTCCATCGGGCATGCCCGGCACCCCCCGCTAACGCTGTCGTCGCCATCACAACAACCTATCCCCGACCACTGACAACAACCGAAAGAGCAGGTCAGGCCAGATGACAACCGAGCTCCAGTCCTTGGTGCCTCCGCCCCAGGGACCCATTCCTCCCCGGCCTGAAGGCCGGGGCCTCCTGGGAGAAGTCCGGTGACCGAACCGCAGACCGAAACGACCCCGGCTTCCAAGACGCCGACCGCCCCGCCCGGGCCTGTGCGCACGGGTGACCGTAGGAAGACGGCCGCCTTCATCGCGGCGGGCGTGGCCGTCGTGGTCCTCGTCGGCGGTGGGGCCTGGGCGTCCTCCGCCATCGCGGACGCCGACCGGACCGCGCCGACCGCCTACTGGGCGGAGGGCGACGGGAAGCTGCCCGAGGCCGAGAAGCCGGAACCTGTGCCCGCGAACGCCCTCTCGGGCAAGCTGCTCCCGGTCCCCTCCGGGTTCGTCCTGGGGCCCGACCTCGCGGGCGAGGGAAACGACTTCTCCATCTCCGGTGAGAAGGCCGTCGAGGGCCTCAAGGAAGCCCGCAAGGGCCTGTCCAGCTCGGAGCGCAAGAAGCGCGACGACCTGCTCGCGGACCTCAGGCTCAAGGGCATGGCCGGGCGGAGCTACGTCGGCGACAGCGGCAGTCCCGTCGTGGAGATCCGCATCATGCAGGCCGACCCGAAGGCCGTGGGGGCGTTCTCCGAGGTCAGCAAGAAGCTCCTCGACCTTGCAGGCGGCGGCCGCGACAACCCGAAGGTGGACGGCTTCCCGGACGCCAAGTGCGCCGTGCTGGCAGAGGGCGAGAACAGGCAGGAGAAGATCGACTCCCTCTACTGCGTAGCCGTCCAGGGCGATGTGATGGTGAACTTCCGCGCCTACTCGTCCCGGTTCTCGGTCGACGGACCCAAGGCTGAGTTCTCCACGTCCGACGCCACCGGGTTCCTCAAGAACCAGCTGTCCCGCCTGAAGTCCCCCGGGGAGTCCGTGTGACCGCGCAGAACACCACCACCGCCCCGGCCCCCGAGGCCCCCGAGGAGCGGCGCGGGCTGCGCGCCGCCCTGCGCTGGACCGCCGCCGTCCTCGTCTTCGCCGCCGCCGGCGCGGGGACCGCGTACGGCATCACGCGGGCCGACCGCACCGACGTCCCCGGCCTGTCCACCGAGGCGGACGGCCGCTGGACGTACCCGGCCCTGGCCAAGCCCACCCTGCCGCCCGGCGCGGCGCTGCCCTTCGCCACGGACAACAAGGACGGCATCCACTACGCCGGCCTCACCCAGCTCCTCCTGCCCGCCCCCCTCGGCTCCACCCCCGACACCGGACTGAAGCTGGAGAAGGACTCGGCCGTCACCGTGGACACCCTCCTGGAGGAGTACGAGGGCACCGCGCGCGCGAAGATGAAGCAGGGGTTCACCGACAACGGGCTGCGCCAGATCGCCGCCCGCGGCTGGACCACCCCCGACGGCACCCGCACCCGCGTCTACCTGCTGCGCTTCCACGCCTCGGGACTCGCGGTCACCTTCACGGGCTGCGGTCCCGACATGAACCTGAGCGGCGTGAACCGCATCGAGACGGACGACGCCTGGGGCAGGGCCCGCGGCGCCCAGGCGGCCCCCGACCCCACCGGCGTCACCGTCCTGGAGGAGCCCGTCCCGTTCGGCGACGAGCAGGTCCGGGCCGGGTGCGTCCAGTCGGGCGACATCCAGGCCGTGATCCTGCAGAGCCGCAAGGGCGGGGCCACGGCCGTCCCGCTCCACCAGGCGGTGATCCTGCAGCAGCAGCTGCTGGGCTGAACCGGCGGGGGCGGCCGCTACGGCCTACCTCACACCGTGCGCCGGGCCCCGGGCCAGTAGGCTTGGGGACCGGCCCCGTCCACCCGCACCGAATCCTCCGAGGAGCACCCCGTGCTTGAGGCAGTCTTCACCTCCCTGCTGGTCCTGGTCTGCGTCGGCGTCCTCGCCTTCACCGGCCTGGCCGTCAAGAAGCTGTACCAGGGTCAGCGCTGAGCATCCGCCCTGCCGACCGCCCCGGAACCCCTCCCACAGATCGCCTGAGCAGCCAACCATGATCCAGATCCCTTCCGACCTGAACCCGGGCCTCGTCCCCCTCGCCTTCCTCCTCGGCACCTGGGAAGGCGCAGGCGTGTTCGACTTCCCCGGCGAGGAGAAGTGCAACTTCGGCCAGGAAGTCGTCTTCAGTCACGACGGCCGGGACTTCCTGGGGTACACCTCCCACACCTGGGTGCTCGACGCCGAGGGCAACAAGGTGCGCCCCCTGGAGTCCGAGTCGGGCTACTGGCGCATCGACAAGGACCGCAAGGTCGAGATCGTCATGGTCCGCGACCAGGGCGTCGTCGAGGTCTGGTACGGCGAGCTCGCCGACCAGAAGCCCCAGATCGACGTGGTCACCGACGCGGTCGCGCGTACCGCCGCGTCCGGCCCGTACAGCGGCGGCAAGCGCCTCTACGGCTACGTGAAGAGCGACCTCATGTGGGTCGGCGAGAAGGCCACCCCCGACGTCGAGCTGCGCCCCTACATGTCGGCCCAGCTCAAGAAGGTCGTCACCCCGGAGGAGATCGCCGACATGGCGCGCAACCTCCCGGAGCTCCCCGAAGACGGCATCGCCTTCTTCCGCTGAGCCCGCGAGCCCGCGAGGCCGTGAGCCCGCGAGCCCGCGAGCCCGCGAGGCCGTGAGCCCGCGAGCGCACGCACGACAGGGGGACCGCGGTCTGACCGCGGTCCCCTTTCCGCGCTTACACTGGCCGGGTGGTGACCACCGACTGGAAGAGCGATCTGCGGCAGCGCGGCTACCGGCTGACACCGCAGCGCCAGCTCGTGCTCGAAGCGGTCGACGCCCTGGAACACGCCAGCCCCGACGAGATCCTCGTGGAGGTCCGCAAGACGGCCTCCGGGGTGAACATCTCCACCGTCTACCGGACCCTGGAGCTCCTGGAGGAGCTCGGCCTGGTCTCCCACGCCCACCTCGGGCACGGAGCCCCCACCTACCACCTCGCCGACCGGCACCACCACATCCACCTCGTCTGCCGCGAGTGCACCGGCGTCATCGAGGCCGACGTGGACATCGCCGACGAGTTCACGGCCAAGCTCCGCGCCACCTTCGGCTTCGAGACCGACATGAAGCACTTCGCGATCTTCGGGCTCTGCAAGAAGTGCGCGGCGGCCAAGCGCCAGGAAGCCTCTCCCTAGCGCCGTCGTAGGCTGGTGGCATGACCAGCAGCCCCTTGCTCCATCTTCCCGGCGCCGTAGCGGCCGAAGGCCGTGACGAGGGCGTCGCCGCCCACTACGGAGAGCTCTACGGCGAACAGCGCGCCCTCGCCGACGGCCGCGGCTTCGTCGACCTCTCCCACCGCGGGGTCGTCACCGTCACCGGCGCCGACCGGCTGAGCTGGCTGCACCTGCTGCTCACCCAGCACGTCAGCGACCTCCCCGCCGGCCAGGCGACCGAGGCGCTGATCCTCTCCGCCAACGGGCACATCGAGCACGCCCTCTACCTCGTCGACGACGGCGAGACCGTCTGGGCGCACGTCGAGCCCGGGACCCAGGAGGCCCTCCTCGGCTACCTGGAGTCGATGAAGTTCTTCTACCGCGTCGAAGTCGCCGACCGCACGGCCGACTTCGCCGTCGTCCACCTCCCGGCCGGCTCCATCGCCGAGCCCGGGAAGGAGCACGTCGTACGCGAGACCGCGCACGGCCGGGACGTCTTCCTGCCCCGCCCGCAGCTCGAGGCCTTCGCCGCCGCCCACGGCCCCGCCGCCGGGCTCCTCGCCTACGAGGCGCTGCGCGTCGAGGCGCACCGCCCGCGCGTCGGCGCCGAGACCGACCATCGCACCATCCCGCACGAGCTGGGCTGGATCGGCACCGCCGTGCACCTGCAGAAGGGCTGCTACCGGGGCCAGGAGACGGTGGCCCGCGTCCACAACCTGGGGAAGCCCCCGCGCCGCCTGGTCTTCCTGCACCTGGACGGCTCCGAGGTGCTGCTCCCGGCGCACGGGACGCCCGTACGGCTCGCCGCGGACGGGGAGGACGGCCGGCAGCTCGGCTTCGTCACCACCGCCGTCCGCCACCACGAGCTCGGCCCGATCGCCCTGGCGCTGGTCAAGCGGAACGTCCCGGTCGACGCCCCGCTGCTGGCCGGGAACACGGCCGCCGCGCAGGAGGTCGTCGTGGCGCCCTGACCGCCGCGCGTCCGCTACACGTCGATGACGATGGTGAACGGGCCGTGGTTCGTCAGCGAGACCCGCATGTCCGCGCCGAACCGGCCCGTCGCCACCGTCGCGCCCAGCGCCCGCAGCTGCGCCACGACCTCGTCGACCAGCGGCTCCGCCACCGGCCCGGGCGCGGCCGCGTTCCACGTGGGGCGGCGGCCCTTGCGGGCGTCCCCGTACAGCGTGAACTGGGAGATCACCAGCAGCGGCGCGTCCACGTCGCTACAGGACTTCTCCGCCTCCAGGATCCGCACGGACCACAGCTTGCGCGCCAGCACCGCCGCCTTCTCCGGGGTGTCGTCGTGGGTCACCCCCACCAGCACGCAGAGCCCCTCGCCGACGATCTCGCCGACCGTCTCGCCCGCCACGACGACGCTCGCGCCGTCCACCCTCTGCACCACTGCTCGCATACCACCTGTGTACCAGGAGTGCATCCGTCCGGGGCCGATCGGGTGGACTGGGACTGCGTACGCACCACGGAGAGTGGCACCATGCTCGCAGGCGGTGCCCCCAGCACCGGTCGAGGGGACGGATACAACGTCATGAACACTTCTGGTACCTCCGCACCTGCACCCGCGTCACCCGCTCCGGACACCCCCGCGGGCGCCGCGGGGCGGCCTCCCGCGCAGCGCACCGGCGAGCCGCTGGGGCCGACCACCCCCGCCACCGCCCTGGGCCTGCCCGAGCTGCGGGCGCTGCGCCGCGACGCGCAGCGCGACGAGGCCGACCTGAGCTACGTGCGCAGGCTCCTGCAGGGCCGCATCGACATCCTGCGCGCCGAACTGGCCCGCCGGACGGCCACCGAGGCGCCGGTGGTGGACCGGCTCTCGGAGATCCTCGCCGACGCCCCGTCGACCCGCAGCGCCTCCGCCCGGCACGTCACCCTCGGCACTCCGCACAACGAGGAGTTCCGGCGGCTGGCGGCGGAGATGCTGTCCGACGTGGAGCTGTCCGACCTGGAGGCGCGCACCGACGGGGAGCTGCACGACGCGATGGGCCGGCTGGTCCGCTACGAGCAGCAGGTCTCGCGGCGCCGGCAGCAGCTCCAGCGGATGGCCGACGACTCCAGCGCGGAGATCACGCGCCGCTACCGCGAGGGCGAGGCGCAGGTGGACGACCTGCTGGCGTAGGGCGGGGACGGCGGCGGGGACGGCGGCCGGGGCGGCGGCGGGGCGGCGGCCGGGGGCCGGTGCGTGGCCGCGGAAATTGGGGCGACCGGTGCCGGGCGCGGCGGTTAGCGTGGCCGGTCATGAGCGCTGACGTGCGGCCGATCGCCGCATCCGAACTGCCCGCCTGGCTCACCACGCTGAACTCGGGCTTCCTGACTCCGGGCACCCCGACGGAATCCGATGTGGCCCAGCGCGCCGCGCACACCGATCTGGCGCGCGTACAAGGGGCCTTCGACAAGGAGACCGGCCGGTGCGTGGCCACCTTCCGCTCCTTCGCCCAGGAACTGACCGTGCCCGGCGGTGCCGCCGTCGGGAGCAGTGCGATCTCCAACGTGGCCGTGCTGCCCACCCACCGCCGCCAGGGCCTGCTGACGCGGATGATGGAGGCCGAACTGGCCGCCGCGCACGCGCGCGGTGACGTCCTGTCGACCCTGATCGCCGCCGAGTACCCGATCTACGCGCGCTACGGCTACGGCGCCGCGACCGTCCACGCCGAGTGGGAGGTCGACGTCGCCCGCACCGGCCTGGACCGCAGCCGTCCGGCGCCGGTCGACGGCGGCCGGATCGACCTGGTCGACGCCGCCGAGGTGCGGCGCGTGGGGCCCGCCCTGCACGAGCGGCTGCGGGCCGCCCGGCACGGCATGGTCGACCGGGACGCGCGCTGGTGGAGCCTGAAGACGGGCCTGGAGCAGATGTCGCACCGTCCGTACCGGGAGAAGATGCGGGCCGTGTACCGGGACGCGGCCGGTGAGGTGGCGGGGCTGGCCGTCTACCAGGCCGACGACCACTGGACGGACGCGAAGACCCCGCTGAACACCGTCCAGGTCGTCGACTTCCTCGCGGCGACCCCGCAGGCCGAGCGGGCGCTGTGGCACTTCCTGTGTTCCATCGACTGGGTGCTGAAGGTGCGCAGCGGCAACCGCGCCCCCGACGACCTGCTGCCGGAGCTGCTGCCCGACGCGCGGGCGGCCCGGCCGGTGTCGGCGGCCGACTTCCTGTGGGTGCGCGTCCTGGACGTCGTACGGGCGCTGGGGGCGCGGACGTACGAGGTGCCCGGGGTGCTGGTGCTGGAGGTCGAGGACGCCACGGGCCCGGCGGGCGGCCGCTACCGGCTGGACGCGGGCGCCGGCACGTGTACGCGTACCGAGGAGCCGGCCGGGGTGCGGCTGGACGTGTCCGCGCTGGGGTCCCTGTACCTGGGGGACGCGTCGGCGGTGCGGCTGGCCGCGCTGGGCCGGGTCGCCGAGCTGGAGCCGGGGGCCGTCGCGCTGGCCGACGCGGTGTTCCGGACCGCGCGCCGGCCGTGGTGCCCGGACGTGTTCTGAGGCCCGGGCGGGCGGTGACATGACGGACCTGGCCGTCCGGCCGGGTCCGGGCGCCGCCGGGGGCCTATCGTCGGCACCGGCAGAACCAAGAGGATTGAGCTACGTGACTTCGATTGTGGAACGGCTGCGCGCGGCCGGCTGCGTCTTCGCGGAGGAGGAGGCCGACCTGCTGGTCGCGGCCGCCACCGACGACGGGCACCTGGCGGGCATGGTCGCCCGCCGGGTGGACGGCGAACCGCTGGAGCACGTCGTCGGCTGGGCGGAGTTCTGCGGACTGCGCGTGGAGGTGGGCGCGGGGGCGTTCGTACCGCGCAGGCGCACCGAGTTCCTGGCCCGGGAGGCGGTGGAGCTGGCCCGCCCCGGTGCGGTCGTGCTGGACCTGTGCTGCGGTGTCGGCGCGCTCGGCGCGGCGGTGGCGGCCCAGGTCCCGGGCGGGGTCGAGCTGCACGCGGCCGACATCGACCCGGCGGCGCTGGCGTACGCGCGGCGCAACGTGGCCCCGTACGGCGGTGCGGTGTGGGAGGGCGACCTGTACGCGGCGCTCCCCGCGGGGCTGCGGGGGCGGGTGGACGTGCTGATGGTCAACGCCCCGTACGTGCCGACGGGGGAGATCGGGCTGATGCCGCCCGAGGCCCGCGACCACGAGCCCCTGGTGTCCCTCGACGGGGGCGCGGACGGCCTGGACGTGCACCGCCGGGTCGCGGCGGGGGCGCTGGAGTGGCTCGCGCCGGGCGGGCACCTGCTGATGGAGACCAGTGCCAGGCAGGCGCCGCTGACGGCGTCCGCGCTGACCGGGGGCGGTCTCGTGGTGCGGGCGGTCAGCTCGGAGGAGCTGTACGCGACGGTGGTCATCGGACGGGCGCCGGCTCCGGCTGCCTGAGGAAGCAAGGGGAGGGGCGGAAGTGGACGACGTCGTGGACGTGGGCGGGGCCGTGGGCGCGGGGGGCGGTGGCGGGGCTGGGCTGACGGAGCTGTTCGAGGAGCACCGCAGCCGTCTGCGGGCGGTCTCCTACCGGATGCTCGGTTCGCTCAGCGAGGCCGACGACGCCGTCCAGGAGACCTGGCTGCGGCTGGACCGCACGGACGTGAGCGGGGTCGAGAACCTCGGGGGCTGGCTGACGACGGTGGTCTCGCGGATCTGCCTCAACCTGCTGCGTTCGCGCGAGGCGCGGCGCGAGGACCCGGTGGAGCGGCTGGAGACGAGGGTCCCGGACCCGCTCATCAGCCCGGTGCGGCGGATCGACCCCGAGCAGGAGGTGCTGCTCGCCGACTCGGTGGGGCTGGCGCTGATGGTGGTGATGGAGTCGCTGGCTCCGGCGGAGCGGCTGGCGTTCGTCCTGCACGACATGTTCGCGGTGCCGTTCGACGAGATCGCGCCGCTGATCGAGAAGTCCGCCGCGGCGACCAGGCAGCTCGCCAGCCGGGCGCGCCGCAAGGTGCAGGGGCAGGCCCCGGCGCCCGACGCGGACCTGGCCCGTCAGCGGGAGGCGGTGGACGCGTTCTTCGCCGCCGCGCGCGACGGGGAGTTCGAGGCGCTGGTCGCGGTGCTCGACCCGGACGTGGTGCTGCGTTCCGACGGAGGTGTGGGCGGCCGGCAGACGGTGGTCTTCACCGGTGCGCGGGCGGTGGCGAGCCAGGCGGCGAGCTACCGCGCGCTCACGCCGTTCGTGCGGCCCGCGCTCATCAACGGCGCGGCCGGGGTGGTCGTCGTACCGAAGGCGAACGCCGTGGCCGTCATGGCCTTCACGGTCGTCGGGGGGAAGATCGTGGCGATCGACGTGCTGTCCGACCTGGCCCGGCTCAAGGAGCTCGACCTGTCGGCGCTGGAGGGCTGAGGCGGCGGGGCCGCCGCCCCGCCCCGGCCGTCAGACGGTCAGGGCGAGGGCGACGGCCATCGGCGCGGAGTAGACCACCGGGAAGACGACGTGGGCGTAGTCCCGGGCCCGCAGGGTGATGATGACGGCGCCGATGAAGTACAGGACCAGGCCGATGCCGGCGGCGATCCCGATGGCGGGGACGACGAACCCGGCGAGGAGGCCGAGGCCGCCGGCGAGCTTGGCGGTGGCGAGCAGGTTCCACGTCTTCTCGGGGACGCCGTACTGGACCAGGGGCTCGACCGTGTACTTCGAGCGGGTGTAGAGCGAGACGGCCGAGTAGACGGCCATGACGGCGGCGATGACGGTGAAGACGGTGGCGGTGGTGGACATCGGGGGCTCCTTCGGGGCGGTCTCGCTTGCTGCGACATCCCTTTGACCCGCCGCGCCGCGCGGATGTGACAGCCCGCCGGGAATTCTTTCCGGCGGGCTGTTCGGGGGGTGTGCCCGGGGGTGTGCCGGGGTCGTGCCGGGGGTGCTGCGGGGGTGTCAGGCCCGTGCGGGAACGGCCGTCCTGCCGAGGAATTCGGCGACGCGGATGAAGCCGTCACCGCCGTGGCCGTGGGCGATGGCCCGCTGCGCCAGGCCCTCGGTCGCGCGCATCAGGGCCGCTTCGATGCCGTGCTCCTCGGAGGCGTGGATGATGTGCGCCATGGACGAGGCCCCGGACGTCAGCGGGTTGAGCCGGCCCGAGTAGCTGCCGCTGTCCACGTCGGCGGCGAACTCCTCGAAGAGCGGCGGCAGGATCGCGGCGATGCCCTGGGCGAAGGGGGTCAGTTCCCCGGCGCTGACGCCCTCGGCCTTCGCCACCGCCAGGGCGTGGGCGTAGCCGGCCATCGAGGTCCAGAAGATGTCCAGCAGGGCGATGTCGTACGCGGCCGCGCGGCCGATGTCCTCCCCGAGGTGGGTGTGGGTGCCGCCGAGGACGTCGAGTACCGGCCGGTGTTCGCGGTAGAGGTCCTCGGGGCCGCTGTGGATGAACACCGCGTCCGGGGTGCCGATGGTGGGGGTCGGGGTCATGATCGCGCCGTCGAGGTAGCGGATGCCGTGGGCGTCGGCCCAGGCGCCGGTGTCGCGGGCCCGGGCGGGGGTGTCGGCGGTCAGGTTGACGAGGGTGCGGCCCTTCAGGGCGGCGGTGACGGCGTCGGGCCGCAGGATCGCGTCGGCGGCGTCGTAGTTGACCACGCAGACCACGGTCAGCGCACTGGCGGCGACCGCCTCCTGAGCCGACGCGGCGGGGATGGCGCCCCGTGCGACGAGGTCCTCCTCGCGGCCGGGGGTGCGGTTCCAGACGGTGGTGCGCACCCCGGCGTCGAGGAAGGCGCCGGCCAGGGCCCGGCCCATGGGGCCGAGACCGAGCACGGTGACGGTGGCCTGCTGGGTGGACGTGGACGTGGACATGGACGTGGACATGAAGAACTCAACTCCCGTGGAAACATGGGTGGTGCGAGAAGGAATCGGCAGGAGAGGGACGGGGAGATGACGCGAAGCCGCGCACAGGATCCGAACGTCTGCGGGGTCACCGCCGCGATGGCGGTGATCGACGGGAAGTGGAAGACGTCCCTGCTCTGGATGCTGGAGGACGGTCCCCAGCGTCCGGGGGAGCTGCGGCGCCGGATGCCGGGCCTCAGCGAGAAGGTGCTGACTCAGGCGCTCCGCGAGATGGAGGCCGACGAGATCGTGCACCGTGAGGTGCACGACGTGCTGCCGTTGAAGACCGAGTACTCCCTGACCGGCTTCGGCCGGGCACTCGCGGAGGCGGTGGCGCCGCTGTCCGACTGGGGTCACCAGCGGCTGGACCGTATGGCGGAGTCCCGCCGCGCGGCTTCCTGATCCCTTCCTCCCGGCCGCTGGACCAAGCTTCGCCGGGCGGCGTCGGCCCGCCAAGTACCCACCTTTTTGTGGGTACCCGGGAGCGGGTGCCGGGGCGGGGGCGGGTCGGCGCGGGGGCGGGGGGCCTTCGCCGGGCCGGCCTAGCCGAGGAGGAGCGGGACGCGCGCGCCCCAGTTTCCCCGGCCTCCGAGAGCGCGGGCCCCCTCGGCCGCGCTGGGGGCGCGCCGGCCGGTGCCGACCAGCAGCGCGTCCTTCGTCGCGGAACCCTGCCGGGAACGCCGCCCCGGCGAATCCGCTCCAGCAGCGCCCCGGGCCCCGGCGAGGGCCTCGGCGGGCGGGCCGCGGCGCGTGCGGGAGGTGCGCGACCAGGTCGAGGTGGTGCAGCGTCCACTCCAGGACGTACGCGGACAGGTAGTCGCCGGCGGTGAGCACCTGACCGCGGGTCCCGACGCGGGCCGAGGGGTCCGCGAGGGCACCGGCGCGTCCGGCGGCGGAGCCGACGTCGTCGAGGTGGAACTTGAGCAGCCAGGGCTCCCCGTACGCGGCGGCCAGCCGCACGGTCAGCGCGTCGAGCGGGTCCTGCCCGTCGGGGGCGGCGCCGACCTCCCAGTAGCCGGCCGCGTCCCGGGTGGGTTCCGCGTCGGAGGGCGTCGCGAGGGTGATCAGCACGTCCTGGGCGTCGATGACCAGGTGGCACACCAGGTCGCGAACGAGCCACCCGCGGCAGCCGGACGGCCGGCCGAAGTCCTCGTCGGCCAGGTCGGCGACCGCCGCGCGCAGCGCCGCCCACGACAGGGAGAAGAGGTCCACGCCCGCAAGCTAGCACCGGGCGGTCCGGGGTGGTGCGGACCCCGGCCGGGTGGGAGCTATTGCTAGCAAGCGCTTGCAATAGTTAGCGGGGTGGGGCAGGATCGGGGCATGGCATCGCTCAACGTCGGAAACCTCGGCGAATACCTCCGCGAGCAGCGGCGGCAGGCCCAGCTCTCGCTGCGGCAGCTGGCCGACGCGGCGGGGGTGTCGAATCCGTACCTGAGCCAGATCGAGCGCGGGCTGCGCAAGCCGAGCGCGGACATCCTCCAGCAGCTGGCCAAGGCGCTGCGGATCTCCGCCGAGACGCTGTACGTGCAGGCCGGGATCCTCGACGAGCGGGACCGGGACGAGGTGGAGACGCGCGCCGTCATCCTCTCCGACCCGTCGATCAACGAGCGGCAGAAGCAGGTGCTGCTCCAGATCTACGACGCGTTCCGCAAGGAGAACGCGCTGGAGGCCGACGAGGCTCCCGGCGAGGACGCGGCCGGCAGCACCGGTGACGACGCCGCGATGCCCCCTACGAATTGACTGTGATCCGGGAGGACCCGCACATGGCCATCGCCGATGACCTGAAGAAGACCCTCACCGACCCCACCCCCCTCTACTTCGCCGCCGGCACGGCCGACCTCGCCGTCCAGCAGGCCAAGAAGGTGCCCGCGCTCATCGAGCAGCTGCGCGCCGAGGCCCCCGCGCGCATCGAGGCCGTGAAGAACACCGACCCGAAGGCCGTCCAGGAGGCCGTCGCGGCCAAGGTCACCGAGGTCTTCGGCTCGATCGACCCGAAGAAGCTCGGCGAGACCGCCCAGGACCTCGCGCTGCGCGGCGTCGGCGTCGCCGCCGAGTACGCCGTCCGGGCCAAGGAGACCTACGACAAGGTCGCCGAGCACGGCGAACAGACCGTACGCGCCTGGCGCGGCGAGGTCGCCGAGGAGATCGTGGACATCGCCGGGGCCGTGGAGCCGGAGCCCGCGCGGGAGCCGGCGCAGGAGCCGGCGCAGGAGCCCGCCGCGGCCGAGGCGTCGGCGGAGTCCGCCGGTGAGGAGAAGCCCGCCGCGAAGAAGCCCGCCGCGCGTCGCACCGCGGCCAAGAAGGCCGCCGCCGGGACCGGCGAAGAGGCCTGAACGACCCCGTAACGACGCTGTTCCGGGCCGGGCACCCGGCGGGTGCCCGGTTCGTTGTCGTTTGGGAAGGCGGCTCCGGCGGTAGCGTGGAGCAGTGGAGCCAGTGGTGCCGGATGCGAGAAGGCGGTCGAGACGATGCTGATGCAGGGGTTCGATAACGGGGTGCTCCCGTTGCTCGGCTACGCCATGCTGGCGCTCGCCGTCGCGGCCTTCGTGCTGGCGCTGCTGGCGCGCGAGGACGCGTACCGGGCCGCCGAGAAGCAGACGAAGACCTTCTGGCTGGTCATCCTCGGGATCACCGTCCTCGTGGACTTCTTCCTCGGGATGCTGTTCCTGCAGATCGCCGGCCTGGTCGCCAGCATCGTCTTCTTCGTCGACGTCCGCCCCGCCCTCAAGCAGGTCTCGGGCGGCGGCCCGCGCCGAGGCGGCAGCAGCAGCGACGGCCCCTACGGGCCGTACAACGGCGGCCGCTGAGCCCTTATCCCGCCGCGCGGGAGAGCAGGACCACGGCGACGTCATCGGTGAGCTCGCCCCCGTTGAGGCGGCGGGCCTCGGTGACGGACGCCTCCAGCAGCGCCTCGCCGCTCAGGCCGCGCTCGATGTGCCGGTTGATCATCTCGACCATGCCGTCCTGCCCGAGGCGCTCGCGGCCGTCGCCGATACGGCCCTCGATCAGCCCGTCGGTGTAGAGCATCAGGCTCCAGGTGCCGCCCAGGTCGACCTGGCGGCGGGGCCAGCGGGCCCGGGGGAGCAGCCCGAGCGCCGGGCCGCTGTTCTCGTACGGGAGCAGCCGCGCGGGCTTGCCCGGCCTCGATATCAGCGGGGCCGGATGCCCGGCCAGGCACAGCCCCGCGCGCCGGCCGTCGGGGGAGATGTCCACCGTGCACAGGGTCGCGAAGATCTCCTCGCAGGGCCGCTCCACCTCCAGGACCTCCTGGAGGGTGGCGAGCAGGTCGTCCCCGCACAGCCCGGCCAGCGTCAGCGCGCGCCAGGCGATGCGCAGCTCGACGCCGAGGGCCGCCTCGTCGGGGCCGTGCCCGCAGACGTCGCCGATCATGGCGTGGACGGTGCCGTCGGGGGTGCGGACGGTGTCGTAGAAGTCGCCGCCGAGCAGGGCCCGGCTGCGGCCGGGGCGGTAGCGGGCGGCGAAGCGGAGGTCGGAGCCGTCCAGGAGCGGGGTGGGGAGCAGGCCGCGCTCCAGGCGGGCGTTCTCCTGGGCGCGAAGTTTCGATTCTGCGAGCTTGTACTGGGCGATGTCCGCCCGCTTTCTCTCCACGGCGTAGCGGATGGCGCGGCTCAGCAGCCGGCCGTCGAGCTCGTCGCGGTAGAGGAAGTCCTGGGCGCCCACGCGTACGGCCTCGGCGGCGCGGTCGGCGTCGGCCTCGCCGGTCAGGACGAGCACGGCGTGCCGGGGGGCGATGCGGAGCACCTCGCGCAGGGCGCCGAAGCCGTCCTCGTCGGGGCCGGGCAGGGCCAGGTCGAGCAGTACGCAGTGCACGTCGGGGGTGAGCAGCCGCGCGGCCTCGGTGAGGTTGCGGGCGCTGCGGATCCGGATCCGGTGGCCGTCGGCGTCGAGGATCTCGGGGACGGTGAGGCCGCCGGCGGGGTCGTCCTCCACCACCAGCAGCGTCAGCGATGCCGCCGGGGCCGCTGCCGCTGCCGCTGCCGCTGCCGCTGCCTGCGGTGCGGGGGTGTCCCGCTGCCGCGGTACGGGTGCGGGTGCGGGTGCGGGTGCGGGCATCGTCTCCGGTTCCTTGCCTCCCCCCGAAGGTGCGCTCATGCCGGTGACCCTAGCGGGCGGGTGCGGCCGAGCGGAATGGCCGCCGCGGGAGGGCCGCCGTCATATGCCCCTATCGCGGGGGAAAACCGCGCCCCCGGGATGACCAACGTCACGACCCCCCACCCCGACATCCCGCCCACCGAGACCCCACGCGACGCCGGTGCCCGGACCAGCGCGGGGCGCCCCGGGGCCGACCGCTCGGCGGCGCGCTGCGGTGTGGACGCGGGCGCCGGCGCGGCTCGCCGCTGCGCGGAGCGGTCCCCTACCCGCCCTTCCACCGTTCCCCGGGCTCCGCCCAGACCCGCGCCTCAAACGCCGGCGGGGCTGGGATGTGCGGGCTCCGCGCCTCGGGCGTCGGTGGGGCTGGTTGTGCGGGCTCCGCGCCTCAAGCGGTGGTGGGGCTGGTTGTGAGGGCTCCGTGCCTCGATCGGCGGTGGGGCTGGAGGTGTCGGCCGTCGCCCGGGGGCTGGAGTGTGCGGAGCGCACTTCCAGCCCCGCCGGCGTTTGAGGCGCGGGCGCGGTAGCGCCGTGTAGTGGCCCGGGCCTGCGCGCAGCGCACTGCGGAGCCTGGGGTCCGGGGCGGGAGCCCCGGGCCCGGGGTCCCGGGGCCCCCAGGGGCCCCGGGGTGTGGATCACCGCCCGGCCAGGGCTTACGCGTCGGGGCGGACCACCGCCTTGATCGGCATCGAGCCCGCCCCCGCCATCGTCACCGTGCGCCCCGGCCGCGGGGCGTGGACCATCGCGCCGTCGCCGACGTACATGCCGACGTGGCTCGCGTCGTCGAAGTAGATGATGAGGTCCCCCGGCCGCATGTCCTTGACCGCCACCTTCGGCAGCAGCCGCAGCTGCTCCTGCGAGGTGCGCGGGATCCCCCGCCCCGCCGCCAGCCAGGCCTGCGAGGTCAGTCCGGAGCAGTCGAAGGAGTTCGGTCCCGTCGCGCCCCAGACGTACGGCTTGCCGATCTGCGCCGTGGCCCACTGCACGGCCCGCTTGCCCGCGTCCGTGGCGGCGCCGTTGACGTCCTTCATCGCGCCCGACGACAGCCACGCCGTCTGCGCCTTGTACTGCGCTTCCTGCTCCAGCTGGATCAGCCGGGCCTTCTCCTCGGCCTCCAGCCTGTTCTCCAGGGCCTCCGCCGTCTTGATCTTCTCCTCGATCTCCTTCTTGGCGGCTTCCTTCTTGGCCCTGTTGTCCTCCATCTTCTGCCAGAGCGCGCCCGCTTCCTTCGCGTACCGCTCCAAGTCCGTCTGCGTGCGGTTCAGTTCCGACAGCAGGTCCGTGGTGGCCTTCTCGCCCTGCCGCAACCGGCCCGTCCCGTCCAGGTAGTCGGCCGGGCTGTCGCTCAACGCCAGTCGCGCGCCCGGCGGCAGGCCGCCCGAGCGGTACTGGGCGCGGGCGGCGGCGCCCGCACGGTCCTTCAGGGAGGAGATCCGGTCCTGGCCCGCCACCACCAGGTTGGCGATCTGCACGATCCGCTCGGACTGGGCCTTCGTCTCGCCCTCCGCGAGGTTGTACGCGTCCGTCGCCGAGCCGGCCTGCCGGTAGAGGTCCTCTATCTCCTTGCGGACCTGCTCCAGGGACTTGGCGCCCGGCTCGGGCGCGGGAGCCGCCGGAGCGGCGGGGGCCGAGGGAGCAGAGGGGGCCGAGGGCGCGCCCGGGGCGGCGTACGCGGTACCCGCGAGGCCCGGGGCCGCCAGTATCGCCATGGCGCACAGCAGTGTGAGAGCGGACGCTCCCTGCCGACGTGACGACGCTCGCTTCACGGTCCCCATGGCTCCCCCAGGCACCCCGGGTCAGACCGACGTCCCCGGACAAGCAAGGCGAACCGGACCGGACATCAGATCTGACTATTCATCAGTAACTTGGCACTGTCACCGGGATGGTGCCACGACTCGGTGAATTCCAACACCCTCCGGATGCCTCCCCGATCATGACCGCCACCGCCCCGGCCGTCCCAGCCGACTCAACGGACCGCTCCCAACGCCGGTTCCCCACCGCGCGAGGTTCACCCCGCCGGGCGCAACGCCTCCCACAGCACCGTCAGTTCCCCCTGCCGCCACCGCACCGGCCCGTCCGCCAGCGGCCAGTCCGCGGCCAGCGCCCGCGCCGTCCGGATCCACCGCTGCCGCGCCCCGTACGAGGCGTACGGAGCCGCCGCCGCCCACGCCCGGTCGAAGTCGCGCAGGAACGCGTACACCGGCTCACCCGGCACGTTCCGGTGGATCAGCGCCTTCGGCAGCCGCTCCGCCAGGTCCGACGGCCGCTCCAGCGAACCCAGCCGCGTCGCGAACGTCACCGTCCGCGGCCCCTCCGGCCCCAGCGCCACCCACACGTGCCGCCGGCCGATCTCGTCGCAGGTCCCCTCCACCAGCAGCCCGCCCGGCGCCAGCCGCCCGCACAGCCGTTGCCACACCTCCGCGACCTGCTCCTCGTCGTACTGCCGCAGCACGTTCGCCGCCCGGATCAGCGCCGCATGCCCCACCGGATCCCCGGCCGTGCCGTCCAGCGGCACCTCGAAGCCGCCGTGCCGGAAACTGAGCCCCTCCCGCTCGTACGGCTTCGCCCCCGCCACCCGCGCCGGCTCGATCTCGATCCCGACCACCCGCACCGCCGGCGCCGCCTCCCGCAACCGCGCCAGCAGCTCCACCGCCGTCCACGGCGCGGCCCCGTACCCCAGGTCCACCGCCACCGGCGCGTCCGCCCGGCGCAGCGCCGCCCCGTGCGCGGCCGCGATCCAGCGGTCCATGCGGCGCAGCCGGTTCGGGTTCGTCGTCCCGCGCGTCACGGTGCCCACGGGGCGCTTCGAGGACGGCGGAGTGCTGCGGGAGACCATGCGCCGAGCGTAAGCGGAGCGCGCGGCCAAGATAAAAATCCGGCAAACGACCAGGAACATCCGGGCTCCCGGAATGCGGCGGACCGCCATCCGGGTTGCACTCCTTGCAGGGCGCCGACCGCGCTCCCGCAGCCATGCCGCCCCACCGGCGCTGCCGACCCGCCGCCGGAGCGGGCCGCAGAGGACCGTCGACCGTCGTCCGAGCGAGAGGAACTGCTCCCTTGAGCCAGTACGTGTCCCGTCTCGGCGGCAGCATCAGCGGACGCATCGCCGCCGCCCGCGCCACCCGCCCCGACGCCCCCCGCCTGCGCCTCCCGGCCGTCGGCCACCACCGCAAGCCCCGCCGCGTGGCCATGCTCAGCGTGCACACCTCACCGCTGCACCAGCCCGGCACCGGTGACGCCGGCGGCATGAACGTCTACATCGTCGAGCTCGCCAAGCGCCTCGCCGCGATCAACATAGAGGTCGAGGTCTTCACCCGCGCCACCACCGGCGGCCTGCCGCCCGTGGTCGAACTCGCCCCCGGGGTCCTCGTACGGCACGTCGACGCAGGCCCCTACGAAGGCCTCGCCAAGGAAGAGCTGCCCGCCCAGCTGTGCGCCTTCACCCACGGCGTCATGCAGGCCTGGGCCGGCCACCGCCCCGGCTACTACGACCTCGTCCACTCCCACTACTGGCTCTCCGGCCACGTCGGCTGGCTCGCCGCCGAACGCTGGGGCGTCCCGCTCGTCCACGCCATGCACACCATGGCCAAGGTCAAGAACGCCGCGCTCGCCGAGGGCGACACCCCCGAGCCCGCCGCCCGCGTCATCGGCGAGACCCAGATCGTCGCCGCCGCCGACCGGCTCATCGCCAACACCGCCGAGGAGGCCGAGGAACTCGTACGCCACTACGACGCCGACCCCGCCAAGGTCGCCGTCGTCCCACCCCCGGCGTCAACCTCGACCGCTTCACCACCGGGGACGGACGCGCCGCCGCCCGCGCCCGCCTCGGCCTGCCGCAGGACGCCGTGATCCCGCTCTTCGCCGGCCGCATCCAGCCCCTGAAGGCCCCCGACATCCTGCTCCGCGCCGTCGCAGAGCTCGTCGACCGCGACCCCTCGCTGCGCCGCCGCCTCTTCGTCCCCGTCGTCGGCGGCCCCAGCGGCAGCGGCCTCGCCAAGCCCGAGGGCCTGCAGAAGCTCGCCGCGAAGCTCGGCATCACCGACCTCGTCCACTTCCACCCGCCGGTGGCCCAGGACGGCCTCGCCGACTGGTTCAGGGCCGCGTCCGTGCTGGTCATGCCCTCGTACAGCGAATCCTTCGGCCTCGTCGCCATCGAAGCCCAGGCCACCGGTACGCCGGTCCTCGCGGCGGAGGTCGGCGGGCTCCCCGTCGCCGTCAACGACGGGGTCACGGGCATCCTCGTACCCGGCCACGACCCGGTGGACTACGCCCGCGAGCTGCGCCGCTTCGTCGACGACCCCGGCCTCACGGACCGCATGGGCGCCGAGGCCGCGCGGCACGCGCAGTTCTTCGGCTGGGACACCGCCGCCGGCGGCACCGCCGACGTGTACACCGCCGCCATGCATGATCATCGCCGTCGCGTACGCTCCCACCATGGCTGACGCTGACACCGCCGCGATCATCGAGTCCACGCTGGCCGGCGCGGAGCTGAGCTGGGAGAGCCCCGAACCGGGGTCGTACGTCGTCCAGCTCCCCGGCACCCGCAAGCTGAGCACCACGTGCTCGCTCCGCATCGGCCGGCACTCCCTGTCGGTCAACGCCTTCGTCATCCGCCACCCCGACGAGAACGAGGCCGGCGTCCACCGCTGGCTGCTGGAACGCAACCTCAAGCTGTACGGGATGGCGTACGCGGTGGACCCCCTCGGCGACGTCTACCTCACGGCCCGGCTCCCGCTGTCGGTCATCACCCCCGAGGACCTGGACCGCCTCCTGGGCACCGTCCTGGAGGCGGCGGACGGGGCGTTCAACACCCTGCTGGAACTCGGCTTCGCGAGCGCGATCCGGCGCGAGTACGAATGGCGGGTCTCGCGGGGGGAGTCGACCCGCAACCTGGACGCCTTCAAGCACCTGACCCGCCCCACCGCCTCTCCTTCTTGACGCGCCGCTCGCACGGCCCGGCCCCTGGGGGCCACGCCTTTTCCACGCGCCGCTCGCACGGCTCGGCCCCTGGGGGCCTCCCCGGCTTCGCGCCGCTGCGCCGGACTCCGTCCGTCGGGCGTGGGGCGGGGCCGGTTCGCGTGGCTGGTGCCGGTGGGCGTGCCGCTGCACGGGGCTGGGTCCCCTACCCGCCCTTCCCCCGTTCCCAGGGGCTCCGCCCCTGACCCCGCGCCTCAAGCGCCGGCGGGGCCGGAGGACAAGGGCTGCGCCCCTGGCCCCGTTCCGGGCGCTGCCGCGCCCGGGGGCGCTCAAGTGCCGCGCGGGCTGGAATTTCGCTGCGCGAAATCCAGCCCCGCGGGCATCCCGGCGACGGCCGGCACATCCCGGCCCCGGCCGGCACATCCCAGCCCCGCCGGCGTTTGAGGCGCGGGGGTCTGGGGGCGGAGCCCCCAGGGGGTCCGGGGCGCAGCCCCGGGGAACGGGCGAAGGGCGGGGCGGGGAGCAGCCCGCGCAGCGGCACCCGCGGCCCCGCACCCCGCCCGGCCTGCCGCAGACGGCCCCGCCTCGCCCGCCCGGCCGGCTAGGCCTCGGCGGCGGCCGGGGCCGGCTCCGCCACCCGCACGGGCGCGGCCGCATCCGTGTGCCCCGCTCCCTCCGGGAGCCCCCGCATCAGGAGCCAGTACCCCGCCCCCGCCACCGTCCCCAGGACACCCGTGGCCCCCCACAGCCACCCCGCCCCGTACCGGTCGATCACGAGCCCGGCCATCAGCGGAGCCACCAGCGCCGCCACCGCCCAGGACATCGTGTACATCCCCTGGTACCGCCCGCGCCCGTGCACCGGCGACAGCCGTACCACCAGCCCCATCTGCGTGGGCGAGTTCACGATCTCCGCCAGCGTCCACACGCACACCGTCAGCGCGTACGCCCACAGCGACCCCGCGAAGGCCGTCATCGCGAACCCGTACCCCGCCAGCAGCGCCGAGATCACCAGCAGCCGGCTCGGGTCGCGGTGCTCGATGAACCGCGTCACCGGGATCTGGAGGATCACGATCAGCAGCCCGTTCGCCGCCACGACCAGCCCGTAGTCCCCCGGCGAGAAGCCCGCCTGGCCCATCGCGACCGGCAGGCCCACCGAGCCCTGGGTGAAGATCAGCGAGATCAGGAACGACAGCCCGACCACCGCCATGAACCGCCCGTCCCGCAGCACGGTCCCCAGCCCGATCTCCGGCTCCGGCTCCGCCCCCTCCTCCGCCTCCTCCTTCACCGGACGCGACTCCGGCAGCTTCGCGAACACCAGCACCGCGCACAGCAGCGTCAGCGCCGCCTCGCCCAGGAAGCCGGCCAGGTAGCTGTACTCCGCGACCACGCCCGCCACCACCGAGCTGATCCCGAAGCCCAGGTTGATCGCCCAGTAGTTCAGCGCGAAGGCCCGTACCCGGTCCTCGGGCGGGACGATGTCCGCCATCATCGCGGAGACCGCCGGGCGCGAGGCGTTCGACGCCATGCCCACCAGGCCCGCCACCGCCGCGATCGCCGCCGGGTGCTCCATGAAGCCCAGCAGCGCCACCGACAGCGCCGTCGACACGTTCGCCGCCAGCATCGTCGGTCGCCGGCCCAGCCGGTCCGTCATCACGCCCGCCACCAGCGAGGACACCACCCCGCCCAGACCGTGCAGGGCGACCACGAGCCCCGCGAAGGAGGCCGAGTAGCCCCGGTCCAGGGTCAGGTACAAGGTCATGAACGTGGCGACGAAAGCCCCGAGCCGGTTCACCAGCGTGCTGGCCCACAGCCACCAGAAGGCGCGCGGCAGCCCCGACACGCTCTCCCGGGCAGCCCGTCTCAAACTGGCAGCGGACATACGGATTCCCCCGAAGACGTAAGCACCAATCGATCTCCTGGCACGTTACGAACGCCGCCCGCCGCCGTCCACTGGATTGACGCCGTCCGTCAATCGGGGGCGCGCAGGCGCCCTGCGGCGTCCACTAGGCTCGTACGCATGGCCGACGCACCGTACAAGCTGATCCTCCTCCGCCACGGCGAGAGCGAATGGAACGCGAAGAACCTGTTCACCGGCTGGGTGGACGTCAACCTCAACGAGAAGGGCGAGAAGGAGGCGGTCCGCGGCGGTGAGCTGCTCAAGGACGCCGGCCTGCTCCCCGATGTCGTGCACACCTCGCTCCAGAAGCGCGCGATCCGCACCGCCCAGCTCGCGCTGGAGGCCGCCGACCGCCACTGGATCCCCGTGCACCGCTCGTGGCGCCTGAACGAGCGCCACTACGGCGCCCTCCAGGGCAAGGACAAGGCCCAGACCCTCGCCGAGTTCGGCGAGGAGCAGTTCATGCTGTGGCGCCGCTCCTACGACACCCCGCCGCCGGCCCTCGAGGACGGCACCGAGTTCTCCCAGTCCGAGGACCCGCGCTACGCCTCCATCCCGCCGGAGCTGCGCCCGCGCACCGAGTGCCTCAAGGACGTCGTCGTCCGCATGCTGCCGTACTGGTACGACGCGATCGTCCCGGACCTCCTCGACGGCCGCACCGTCCTGGTCGCCGCCCACGGCAACAGCCTCCGCGCCCTGGTCAAGCACCTGGACGGCATCTCCGACGCCGACATCGCGGGCCTGAACATCCCCACCGGCATCCCGCTCTCCTACGAGCTCGACGCCGACTTCAAGCCCCTGAACCCGGGCGGCACCTACCTCGACCCGACGGCCGCCGCGGCCGCCATCGAAGCCGTCAAGAACCAGGGCAAGAAGAAGTAGCCCGAAAGCGCGACGAAACCGCCCCCCACCTGCTGGTCTTCCGGCGGGTGGGGGGCCTTTCCGTCAGCGGGGGGTGGCGTCGGGGGCGTGGGGCGGGGGTGGCGGTGGGAGGAGTCTCGTCGCTGCCACGTGGCGGGACAGGACGTCTCCGAAGTGTTCGTGGCGCCGTAGTTCACGGACGTCCAGGGGGTGCATGCGGCCAATGCCCGACGTGGTCAGGGCGGTGACGCCCGTGCCCAGTGCGGAGCAGATCAGTGCGAACCACAGGAGGGTGTCTGTCACTGCGGGTCCTCTCCGGTGCAGGTGATCGGGGAGGGGGCTCCGGCGCCCCCGGCGACATCGTCATAACGTGGGGGCATATGCCGGGTTGCGTGCTGTCAGCCGTTTGCCGCCACGCGCCGCCGGAGAGCGCAGAACCGACAAAAGACACCGGTCAACCTTGCTCTGTTTCGGCCACCCTCACCTGGATGGCGCACACCCTCACCCGTACCCGGAGCGTTGGGTGGACTATGACAACAGCAAACCACGCGGCAATGTCCCCGCTGAGCGCGGACGACGGCGTGCGCGACGGTCGGATCCGGGCCGCGAGGGCTGGGAAATGGACGTACACGCCTGTCTCGCAGGACCCGGCCCCGGAGAAGGGCGCGACCCTTCGGCATGAGGAGCTGGAGGTCGGCCTCCACTACTCGTCCTCGATCTTCGAGGAATTCCTGGTCGCGGTAGGCAGGATCCAGACCGAGTTCCACCGCAGGTCCCAGGTGAACCAGGAGGCCGCACCGCTGACGGCGCCGGCCGGGGAACGTCCGGGGCGGACGTCCCGTGTATGAGCGGTACGGCCACTACGCTCCTCGACCGGAGCCGCCGGTGTACTGGCCGGGGCCGGACCAGGAGCAGCACGCCGCCTACGTTGGGCGGCCGCTCTTCGGGCCGGCCGGGGCGGGCGCCTCGTGGGATCCGTCGGAGGAACTGGCCCATCTCTGCCGGGACACCATGCCGCCGGGTCCGGCGGAGCCGGTCGACCGCGCCGCCTACGACGACACCGCCGGCGAGACGGTCAGCGGCATCGGCCTCGCGTCAGGCCTCGCGTCAGGCCTCGGGCCCGGTCTCGCCTCCGGCTTCGCGCCCGGTCCCGGGCCGGGCCCGGGACCCGGCTTCGTCCCCGGACTGGACGACGGGGGGATCCCGGCGGGCGGCGGGCACCGGCTCCGGGCGCCGGCCCCGGCCGGGCACCGGAGGGGCGGCGCGGTGAAGACGTCTGTGATGACCCTGCTGCACACCGGCAGCCTCTGCACCGCGGTGCTCGTGGGCGTCATCGCCGCCGTCGTCAGCATGTTCAGCGGCCTGGCCATCTGCGAAGCCCTGCGCCACAGCGCCGGGCCGGGCACCGCGCACGGTGTCTCCAGCTGGTGGCCGCTGCTGATCTACGGACCCTGGATGGTCGCCTCCCTGTCCATCCTGCGGGCCGCCCTGCACCAGCGCCGGGCCGTGCATTCCTGGTCCATCGTCCTGCTGTTCTCCACCCTGGCCACACTGCTCTGCCTGGCGCAGGCACCGCGCACGTTCGCCGCGCAGGCGGCGGCCACCCTGCCCCCCATCGCCGCGCTGGCCTGCTTCCAGCAACTCGTCCGGCAGATCACGCTGACGCGCCCGCCCCGGCAACCCGCTCCGCGGCACCGCGGCCGCCGCCGGCCCGCACCGCTCCGGCCGCCGACGCCGGCGGGCAGCCCTGGCGGCGTGCTCCCCGAATACCCCGTGCGGGACCGGACGGACTCCGTCCGTGCCCCCGCCGGATACCGGCTCCGCTACGGATCATGAAGGCCGCGAGCCCCGGCCGGAGGGGGGCCGGGCGCCCGAGGCGTGCCGGGGTGGCCACGACCGCACCGCGGAGCAGGCCGTCGTCGGCGCTCGACGCGATGCGGTCGGGGGTCGCTAACTTCTCGGGCACCTCAAGCCTTCCGGACTTCAACGAACACGTGCATCACAGGAACGAAGATCGAAACCCATAGGTCACGGGCTGCGGACGGTCTCAGTCCTACGAGCATCCCGCCCCTGCGCCCCTTCCCCCAGAGAGAGAGGACGACAGCATGCCCTACGAGCTCACCCACGCCGAGCGCCTCCGGTACAAGCGGCGCCAGGACGCCGCGTACCAGGCCGGTGAGGAAGCCGTCACCAACCTCCAGGCCGCCCTCGCGCTCGCCGGTCTGACCCTGCCCTCGCTGTACAACGACGGACCCGTAGGCTGCCGGGGCTTCGTCCGGCTCGGGGGGTGCAGCGTCGCCCTCGCCAACCAGCTCGCCGAGGTCATCGCCGCGGGCGCCCACGCCCTGGGAGGCGAGCAGCTGTGAACCCCGTACCGCGGGCGGGGGCGTCCGGCCGGTGACCGGTTCGGAGAGCCCCGCATGAACGAGTGGCTGACCGACCCCTACCGGTTCCCCGGCTTACGGAGCCGCCCGTACGACGACGATGCGGAGGCCGGGGCCCCCATGGATGCGTGGCCCGGCCCCTCGCCGGCACCCAGGCCCCCTCCCGCACCGGCCCGCCGGCCGGGCGCGGACGCCACCCCCGACTCCGCCGACCGCCGGCGGCTCGACCTCCACACGTGGCTGACCAGTGCGGGCGTCCGCCCCCACACCGACGACCCGCACGCCATCGCCGTCCTCTCCACGGTGGACGACACCACCCACGCGGCCCTTCGACGGTGGATCACCGGCGGTCTGTGACCGGGCGCACGGCGGCGCGTTGGGCCGAACAGGTGGTGCTCGCCACGCGGATGCACGGCCTGTTCGGCCGCGTATGCACAATGCGTTGCGTCGGTGTCGGCCGTGGGATGAGTGCCTGCGCGTCTGGAGCTGGAGGTAGACCGCCCATGGCGGTGAACGGACAACCCACGGTCAGAAGGCGCCGGCTGGGCGCGGAGCTCCGGCAACTGCGCAAGGCCGCGGGCATGACGTCCACGCAGGCGGCGGGGCATCTGCTGGTGTCGCAGTCCAAGATCAGCCTCATCGAGACCGGCCGTCGTCCCATCAACCCGCGGGACGTGCGCGACCTGTGCCGGCTCTACAGGGTCACCGACCAGGACGTCGTCGACTCGATGATGCGGATGGCGAAGGAGTCGGGCCGCCAGGGCTGGTGGGTCTCCTGCGGCGACGTCCCCTACGGCGTCTACATCGGGCTGGAGACGGGGGCCGCCTCCATCCACACCTACGAGCCACTGGTCGTTCCCGGTCTGCTGCAGACCCCCGCGTACGCCGCCGCGCTCATCAACGAAACGGTCCCTCACATCACCCCGGAGCAGGCCGCCGTCAGCCTGGAGGTGCGGCTGCGCCGCCAGCACCGGGCGCACCACCCGGCCCGCCCCTTCCGGTTATGGGCGATCCTGGACGAATCCGCGCTGCGCCGCGAGGTCGGCGGCCGCGAGGTCGTGCGCGAGCAGCTGGAGCACCTCAACACCCTCGGCGCCCAGCCGCACATCACCGTGCAGGTCCTGCCGCATGCCGCCGGAGCCCATGCCGGCCTCCTGGGGCAGTTCTCCATCCTCGGGTTTGCCGACGCCGAGGCGGGAGTCGTCTACCTGGAGCGGTTCACCAGCGATCTCTACCTGGAGAAGTACACCGACCGCCACCCGTACTACGTCACGTACGCCCACCTCCAGGCGCAGGCCCTCAACCCCGAGGAGACGCGTCACTTCATCAACGACCTGGTCAAGGCGTTCCAGGAGGAGCCGGGCCCGGCCTCGGGGCGACGTACCGCGCGGGCGGCCGCGGGTGTCGGGCCCCGGGATCCGGGCGCCTGACGGGGACACCGGCCACGGGCCGGCTCGCGGGCCGGGCCGTGCGCGCAGGGCCCCGTCCGGCCTTGTCGGACGGGGCCCTGCGGGCTGAGCGGGCGGCGGTGCGGTCCGTCAGCCGCCGCACTGGCACGGGGCGCCGGACTGGCAGCCGCAGCCGCAGCCCGAGCCGCAGCCGCAGGCCGCGAGCAGCGGGAGGCGCAGCGGCTCCGGACGGGGCGGCTGCTCCTGTTCCGGGGTGATGGGGACAGGGGTCTCGGGCATGGTGCCTCCTCGCAGGCGGCGTACGGGAAGTCGTGGTGCCTTCGCCTCATTCATGCCCAGCCGCACCGGCGCGTCAACGGCGCATTGGGGCGTGCCGCGCGGAGTGCCGCGCGGAGCGGCTCAGACGCCCTCGACCTGCGTCGGCTGCTGCAGCTCGTCCGCGTGCTCGCCCGTCACCAGGTACACCACGCGCTTCGCCACCGACACCGCGTGGTCCGCGAACCGCTCGTAGTAGCGGCCCAGCAGCGTCACGTCGACGGCCGTCTCGATGCCGTGCTTCCAGCGGTCGTCCATCAGGTGCTGGAACAGCGTGCGGTGCAGCTGGTCCATCTCGTCGTCGTCCTGCTCCAGCTGGAGCGCCAGGTCCACGTCCTTCGTGATGATGACCTCGGCCGCCTTCGCCATCAGCCGCTGCGCCAGCTGCCCCATTTCCAGGATCGTCGCGTGCAGGTCGCGCGGGACCGCCGTGTCCGGGAAGCGCAGCCGGGCCAGCTTCGCCACGTGCTGCGCCAGGTCGCCGGAGCGCTCCAGGTCGGCGCTCATGCGCAGCGAGGTGACGACGATGCGCAGGTCGGTGGCGACCGGCTGCTGCCGGGCCAGCAGGGCGATGGCGCGGGCCTCCAGGTCGTGCTGGAGGTCGTCCACCTTCTGGTCCGCGGCGATGACGCTCTCCGCGAGCTTCAGGTCGGCGTCCAGCATGGAGGTCGTGGCCCGGCCGATCGCGGAACCGACGAGCCGGGCCATCTCGACCAGGCTCTCTCCGATCGAGTCCAGTTCCTCGTGGTACGCGTCGCGCATGGTGTCCCTCTCCGGCCTGCTTGCCTGCTGCTCGCTACTGCTCGTCTGCTCACTACTGCTCGTGCGGGGTGTTCGGCCCCACGTTTACACGTTCGGTCGCCAACGCGTCCGACTCCGGCACCACAAATGAATCAACCCCGTCGTCAGGGTGAACTCTGGGCGACGACTGTTCGAGGTGCCACCCGAACGGCTGTGGAAGTGTCCGCGGGCCTGCTTAACCTGGACACATGGACGTGAACGCGGCGGTCGCCGCAGCTGCGGCGATCGCCGGTCTCTGCACCGGTGTCATCGCCATGCTGGCGTTCCGCTGGAGCGAGCGCGACCAGGCCCGCCCCACCCGGAGCTCCATGCGCCCCGACATCAACGCGGTGCTGCCGCCCGGAGTGGACACGGTCCTCTCCGTGCTCCGCTCCTCCGCCGTCGTCCTCGACGAGGGCGACGCGGTGGTCAAGGCCAGCTCGGCCGCGTACGCGCTCGGGCTGGTCCGCGGCGGGAAGCTGGCCGTGGAGCCGATGCTCCACATGGCCCGCGACACCCGCCGGGACGGCGAGATACGCCAGATCGAGCTCGACCTGCCCCGGCGCGGCACCGGCCGCGGCGAGGCCCTCGCGGTCTCCGCCCGCGTCGCCCCGCTGGGCTCGCGCCTGGTCCTGCTGCTGGTCGAGGACCTGACCGAGGCCCGGCGCATCGAGGCGGTGCGCCGCGACTTCGTCGCGAACGTCTCGCACGAGCTGAAGACCCCGGTCGGCGCGATCTCGCTGCTCTCCGAGGCGGTCATGGACGCGTCCGACGACCCCGAGGCGGTCACCCGCTTCGCGGGCCGCATGCAGATCGAGTCCACCCGCCTGATCAACCTCGTGCAGGAGCTCATCGACCTCTCCCGGGTGCAGAACGACGAGGCACTGGAGGACGCCGAGCCGGTACGGGTGGACACGCTCGTGGCGGAGGCCATCGACCGCTGCCGGCACACGGCCACCTCCAAGCAGATCACCATGGCCGCCGGCGGCACCGCCGACCTGCGGGTATGGGGACACCGGGGGCAGCTGGCCGCGGCCCTCGGCAACCTGGTCGAGAACGCCGTGAACTACAGCCCCGCCCGTACCCGCGTCGGCATCGCCGCGCGCCGGGTGACGGCGCCGGGGGGAGACTTGATCGAGATAGCCGTGACCGACCAGGGCATAGGCATCCCGGAGAAGGACCGCGAGCGCATCTTCGAGCGCTTCTACCGCGTCGACCCGGCCCGCTCCCGCGCCACGGGCGGAACCGGTCTGGGCCTCGCGATCGTGAAGCACGTGGCGGCCTCGCACGGCGGGGAGGTGTCGGTGTGGAGCTCCGAGGGCCAGGGCTCCACGTTCACCCTGCGACTCCCCGAGGCGGCCGCGCCGGCCCCGGCGACCGCCCCCGAACCCGCCAGACCCCAGCTTGACCCAGAACCAGTCATTCCTGCCCCGGAGGTCCTTCCGTGACCCGAGTGCTCGTCGTCGAGGATGAGGAATCCTTCAGCGACGCCCTGTCCTACATGCTCCGCAAGGAAGGCTTCGAGGTCGCCATCGCCGCGACGGGGCCCGACGGGCTCGACGAGTTCGAGCGCAACGGCGCCGACCTCGTCCTCCTCGACCTGATGCTGCCCGGCCTGCCGGGCACCGAGGTCTGCCGGCAGCTGCGCGGTCGCTCCAACGTCCCCGTGATCATGGTGACCGCCAAGGACAGCGAGATCGACAAGGTCGTCGGGCTGGAGATAGGAGCCGACGACTACGTCACGAAGCCCTTCTCCTCCCGGGAGCTGGTCGCCCGCATCCGCGCGGTCCTGCGCCGCCGCGGCGAGCCGGAGGAGGTCACCCCGGCGGCCCTGGAGGCCGGGCCCGTACGCATGGACGTGGACCGGCACGTGGTCACCGTCGCGGGGGCCAAGGTCGACCTCCCGCTGAAGGAGTTCGACCTGCTGGAGATGCTCCTGCGCAACGCGGGCCGCGTGCTGACCCGCATGCAGCTGATCGACCGGGTCTGGGGCGCGGACTACGTCGGCGACACCAAGACCCTGGACGTCCACGTCAAGCGCCTCCGCGCCAAGATCGAACCGGACCCGGGCGCGCCGCGCTACCTGGTCACCGTCCGCGGGCTCGGCTACAAGTTCGAGCCGTAGGGCGACGGGGCTCCAGCGTCTCTGTAGAAAAGGGGAGGGCCCCAGCCGCATCGCGGCTGGGGCCTCCCTCTTTTGCTGCTGCGCTCAGTGGCCCGCGCTGCGCGACGGCGATGCCGAGGCGGCGCCCGAGGCGGCGCCCGACGGGGTGGCGCCGGCGGCCGGGGAGCCCGACGCGGCCGGGGAGCCGGAGGTGCCCGGGACGGGGGAGCCGGAGGGGCTGCCGGACGGGGCGGGGGCGGGGGCGGCGGCCGGGGCCTCCGTCGGGCCGTAGCCCGCGTACATGCCGGTGGCCGGGACGACGAAGGCGCCCAGCTCCACGTCGCCCGTGGTGCTCAGCTGGAAGACGACGTCCTGCACGTTGCCGTTCTGGACGGCCTCGCGGCCGCCCTCGATGACGGCGGAGGCGTTGCCCTTGCCGCCCAGCACCACGGAGCCGCCAGCGGGCACGCTGATCTTGCCGGAGCCCTCGGCGGGCTTCAGGACCACCTTGGACTTGCCACCCTTCAGGGTGATCCCGTCCAGGGTCTGGGCCTTGGTGCCGGAGTTGAAGACGGTCGCCGAGAGGGCGGCCGGACCCTTCTTGTCCTTCTCGCCCTTGGTGATCACCAGGGCGTTCTGGATCTTGATGTCGCCCTTGGTGACAGCGGCGTTGTCCGGCTTGATCTCGAGAGTCTGCGCGTCGTTGCCCGCACCGCACGCTGCGAGCGATGCAAGGGAGAACACGACGGCGGTAGCGGCGAGAGCGCCGCGTCGAAGGCTGCGGCTCACGGCGGCGGCAACTCCTTGGACGTACGGACGGGACGGGTACAGGCTCAGGGCGGCCGAGGTAAAGCCGCCCTAAGGGTGTGTCAGCGCGCTTAGGTTACCGAGCCGCCGCCCCGCCCCCGCACCCGACCCTCCGCAGTGCGCGCACCGTGCTGCGCCGGTCCCGCGATCTTGCATTCCGCTATCCCGTCCGGGGCCGCTCCGTGATCAATTCCGGGATTCCGTCGAACGCGGCGGCTTGATCAATTGCGGATTGGGCCTGAACCCGGTGCGTACGGGTGGCCGCCAGTCGAACGGAGTACTTCCGTTTCGCGTCGGGGAACCCGGCAAAACGGGACGTACGTCACACCTATGGCCGCGTCCGCCAGGTGTAACGTGGTCGTTTCGCCCGGTCCGCACAGCGCCTCCGACCTGCGAATACCCCCCTCCGGAACCCTTTCGCAGCACGTTCGTGTCGCTGTTGTCAAGCCCCGAGATGTGCCCTGACCTGCGAAAACGCCATTCATAACAGTCAGTTCTCGTGTTACCCTGGATAGCCACGGAAGGGGTACCTGTCACATGACGTTCAAGGTTGGCGACACCGTGGTCTATCCCCATCACGGGGCCGCGCTGATCGAGGCCATCGAAACTCGCCAGATCAAAGGCGTGGACAAGACCTACTTGGTGCTCAAGGTCGCCCAGGGCGACCTGACGGTTCGTGTGCCTGCGGACAATGCAGAGTTCGTCGGCGTTCGCGACGTAGTCGGCCAGGACGGGCTGGACCGGGTCTTCGAGGTGCTCCGCGCACCGTACGCAGAAGAGCCCACGAAC
This sequence comes from Streptomyces sp. C, assembly GCF_000158895.1. Lineage (NCBI taxonomy): Bacteria > Bacillati > Actinomycetota > Actinomycetes > Kitasatosporales > Streptomycetaceae > Streptomyces > Streptomyces sp. C. The sequence goes on from NZ_GG657750.1 coordinate 4,252,991, forward strand.
TGGTCCCGTCGCTACAAGGCAAATCTGGAGAAGCTCGCTTCTGGCGATGTCATCAAGGTCGCCGAAGTAGTGCGCGACCTGTGGCGTCGTGAGCGCGAGCGCGGTCTCTCCGCAGGAGAGAAGCGCATGCTCGCGAAGGCGCGCCAGATCCTGGTGAGCGAGCTCGCGCTCGCCGAGAACACCAACGAGGACAAGGCCGAGGCCCTCCTCGACGAGGTTCTTGCGTCCTGACGCACGAACCGGCCACAGTGTGCCGCGGTGCCCGATGACCCGCCCTCTCGGTTTCGAGAGGGCTGTTGCCGGGCGCTGCGGCATGTCTGCGTCCGGGCACCGCCACCGCACCCGGTCCGGCCACCCGCACCGCACCCGCACGGCCGCTCCGCCCGGCCCGGCCCGGCACCTCACCCGGTCCCGGCCCGGCCGGCCACGGGTCGCACACCCGTACCCTGACGGCCGTACCCTGCGCTCATCCCGCCGTACCCTGCGTGTGCACACCCGCACGGTCCCGGTACTGGCGTGCCGGGTCCGGGCAGCCGGCTCGACCGGTCGTCACGGAAGGGGCGAGGGCGTCGCACCCGGCACTCCCCCCGGCCGGAGCCGGGGTACGCCCAAGGCCATACCCATGTCGGCCGAAGTCACAAACCTGGCTCGGAGCTACTGATGTCTGACGAATCCCGCCCCCACCGCACCGCCGCGGTGATCCCGGCCGCCGGCCGCGGGGTACGCCTCGGCCCCGGCGCCCCCAAGGCCCTGCGGGCCCTCGGCGGGACCCCGATGCTGATCCACGCCGTCCGCGCCATGGCCCGCTCCCGCGCGGTCGCCCTGGTCGTGGTCGTCGCCCCGCCCGACGGCGCCCCCGAGGTCCGCAACCTCCTCGACGAGCACGCCCTGCCCGACCGCACCGAGGTCCTGGTCGTCCCCGGCGGCGACACCCGCCAGGAGTCCGTGCGCGCCGGCCTGGCCGCCCTCCCCGCCGACATCACCTCCGTGCTGATCCACGACGCGGCCCGGCCGCTGGTCCCCGTCGACACCGTGGACTCCGTCGTCGAGGCCGTCCGCGACGGAGCCCCCGCCGTGGTCCCCGCACTGCCCCTGGCCGACACCGTCAAGGAGGTCGAGCCCGGCGCGCCCGGCGAGCCCGAGCCGGTCGTCGCCACGCCCGAGCGCGCCCGGCTGCGCGCCGTGCAGACCCCGCAGGGCTTCGACCTCGCCACCCTGTTGCGCGCGCACGAGGCCATCGCCGTCAGCGGCGAGGGCGCCACCGACGACGCCGGCATGGTGGAGCGCACCGGGGTCACCGTCGTGACCGTCCCCGGCCACGAGGAGGCCTTCAAGGTCACCCGTCCGCTCGACCTGGTCCTCGCCGAGGCCGTACTCGCCCGCAGGAGGGCCACCGATGTCTACTGACCAGCCCCTGATCCCGCTCGTCGGGATCGGCACCGACGTGCACGCCTTCGAGGCCGGCCGCGAGCTGTGGTGCGCCGGCCTGCTGTGGGAGGGCGAGGACGGCCTCGCCGGCCACTCCGACGGCGACGTCGCCGCCCACGCCGCCTGCGACGCCCTCTTCTCCGCCGCCGCCGTCGGCGACCTCGGCGCGCACTTCGGCACCTCCCGCCCCGAGTGGTCCGGCGCCGCCGGGGTCACCCTCCTGGCGGAGGCCGCCCGGATCGTCCGCGCCGAGGGCTTCGAGATCGGCAACATCGCGATCCAGGTGATCGGCGTGCGCCCGAAGATCGGCAAGCGGCGCGCGGAAGCACAGAAGGCGCTCGCGGCGGCGGCGGGCGCCCCCGTCTCCGTCTCCGGCACCACCACCGACGGACTCGGCCTCACCGGCCGCGCCGAGGGCCTGGCCGCCATCGCCACCGCCCTCGTCTACCGGACGAACCGGGCCTGAGTACGACGTACGGCCACGGGCCGCCCGTTCACGGATGTCACCTCTTCGGCAACAAACCGTTCGGGCGGCCTCAAACGGTCGCGGGGCACTGCCGTGGGCGCACTACCCTGGATGCCGTGACTATTCGCCTGTACGACACCAGCGCCCGGCAGATCCGCGACTTCGTCCCGCTCGAACAGGGCTGCGTCTCGATCTACCTGTGTGGCGCGACCGTGCAGGCGGCCCCGCACATCGGGCACATCCGCTCGGGCCTCAACTTCGACATGATGCGCCGCTGGTTCACGTACCGCGGCTACGACGTCACGTTCGTCCGCAACGTGACGGACATCGACGACAAGATCATCGCGAAGTCCGCGGAGCAGCGCCGCCCCTGGTGGTCCATCGGCTACGAGAACGAGCGCGCCTTCAACGACGGCTACACGGCCCTCGGCTGCCTGCCGCCCACCTACGAGCCGCGCGCGACCGGACACGTCACCGAGATGGTCGAGATGATGCGCGGGCTCATCGAGCGCGGTCACGCGTACGAGTCCGAGGGCAACGTCTACTTCGACGTGAAGTCCTTCCCGGGCTACCTCTCGCTCTCCCGCCAGGAGCTCGACAACATCCGCCAGCCGGAGTCCACCGGCGAGACCGGCAAGCGCGACCCCCGCGACTTCGCCATGTGGAAGTCCGTCAAGCCCGGCGAGCCCTCCTGGGAGACCCCGTGGGGCCGCGGCCGTCCCGGCTGGCACCTGGAGTGCTCCGCGATGGCGCACAAGTACCTCGGCGAGGCCTTCGACATCCACGGCGGCGGGCTCGACCTGATCTTCCCGCACCACGAGAACGAGATCGCCCAGGCCAAGGCCTTCGGCGACGCGTTCGCGAACTACTGGGTGCACAACGCCTGGGTCACCATGTCGGGCGAGAAGATGTCGAAGTCGCTCGGCAACTCGGTGCTGGTCTCCGAGATGGTCAAGCAGTGGCGCCCGATCGTCCTGCGCTACTACCTCGGCACCCCGCACTACCGGTCGATGATCGAGTACAGCGAGGAGGCGCTGCGCGAGGCGGAGTCCGCCTTCGCCCGCATCGAGGGCTTCTACCAGCGCGTCATCGAGAAGGCGGGCGGTCCCGTCGAGGCCGCCGCCGAGGTCCCGCCGGCCTTCGCCGAGGCGATGGACGACGACCTGGGCGTCCCGCAGGCGCTGGCCATCGTCCACACCACCGTCCGCCAGGGCAACAGCGCGCTCGCCGCGGACGACAAGGACGAGGCGATCGCCCGGCTGGCCGAGGTGCGCGCCATGCTCGGCGTCCTCGGCCTGGACCCGCTCGACCCGCACTGGGCCGGCGAGGCCGACCGCGGCGAGGACCTCCACGGGGCCGTCGACACCCTCGTACGCCTGGTCCTGGAACAGCGCGAGTCCGCCCGCGCCCGCAAGGACTGGGCGACCGCCGACGCCATCCGCGACCAGCTGAACCAGTCCGGTCTGGTCATCGAGGACAGCCCCAGCGGCCCGCGCTGGACCCTCGGCCCCCGCTGATCCGGACCCACCCGGACCAGCCGTGTTGTGCCGCCCGGCCTTCCGGGCGGCACACTCTTCATACGTACATATCGCAGCACGAACGAAAACAGGTAGAGGTCATGGCCGGGAACAGCCAGCGCAGGAACCGCCGCACGTCCAACAAGAAGGGCGCGACGGTCGGCAGCGGTGGCCAGCGGCGCAAGGGCCTGGAGGGCAAGGGCCCCACGCCCAAGGCCGAGGACCGCAAGAAGCACAAGGCGAACCGCATCGCCAACGCCATGGCCCGCCAGGCCGCCAAGCGCCGCCCCGCGCCCCGCCGCGGCGGCCCCAAGGGCACCAGCGAGATGGTCGTCGGCCGCAACCCGGTCTTCGAGGCGCTGCGCGACGGCGTGCCCGCCACCACCCTCTACGTGCAGCAGTTCATCGACAACGACGAGCGCGTCCGCGACGCCCTCAAGCTCGCCGGCGAGCGCGGCAACATCAACCTGATGGAGGCCCCGCGCCCCGAGCTCGACCGGATGACCAACGGGCTCAACCACCAGGGCCTCGTCCTCCAGGTCCCGCCGTACGAGTACGCGCACCCCGAGGACCTCCTCGACGCCGCCCACGACAACGGCGAGGACGCCCTCATCGTCGCCCTCGACGGCGTCACCGACCCCCGCAACCTGGGCGCGATCGTCCGCTCCGTCTCCGCCTTCGGCGGCCACGGCGTGGTCATCCCCGAGCGCCGCGCCGCCGGCATGACCGCCGGCGCCTGGAAGACCTCCGCCGGCACCGCCGCCCGCACCCCGGTCTCCCGCGTCACCAACCTCACCCGCGCCCTCCAGGACTACAAGAAGGCCGGCATCACCGTCGTCGGCCTCGCCGCCGAGGGCACGCACGAGGTGCAGGACCTGGACGCCCTCGGCGGCCCGGTCGTCATCGTCGTCGGCTCCGAGGGCAAGGGCCTCGGCCGCCTCGTCGGCGAGAACTGCGACTACCTCGTCCGCATCCCGATGCCGGGTGGCGCCGAGTCCCTCAACGCCGGCGTCGCCGCCGGTGTCGTCCTCTACGAGGCCGCCCGCAAGCGCGCCCAGCGCGGCCGTGTGTGACCCGGACGGCAGCAGCCGCTTGATCCACCTGGCCCACGGGACGTGACCCGTGAGCGTGTCGCCCCGCCCCTCACGGGCGGGGCGACTTGATCTTGACGGGTCTCGGACAGATCCCTCGTGTCAAGGCAGTGTCCTAAACACCCATCACTCGGTTAGATGAGTGTGGACACCAGAACGTCAGGGTTCGACGACCAGCCCGCGCTGAGCATGGTCAAGGTGCCGTGCGACCCCGCACAGGTCATCGTCAACCACGCCAGCTTCCGCGTGCGGCTCGCACCGAGCCCGAGCGCGCGTTCCAAGCCCGCGAAAGCCCCCGGCCGCGCGCCCCTCCTCGGCGCCGCCGCCGTCGCGACCGCCGGAGCCACCCGCCGCCGCGCGCCCGTCGTCTGGAGCGGCAAGTCCGCCCCCGGCGACGCCGCGGCCATGGGAGGACTCCTCCAGGCCGTACGCGAAGCAGGCCGCGGCCACGACGACTACGACGGCGGAGCCGCCACCCAGACCATCCCCCGGGTCGACCTGGCACACGACCTGGGCGAGGACACCCTCGCCACCCCCACCGTCATCGGCCAGCGCACCTACGGCGACCCCGACGAGACCCGTCCCCTCGCCGCCGTGCGCGACCTCCCGCGCCAGCCCTACCAGCCGTACGACCGCTACGACGGCCACGACCACCACGACGGCGACCACCAGGGCCCCGATACCGGCCCCGACGGCCGGCGCCCCGCCCCCGACGCCCGCGGCCAGGCCTCCTACTACCCCGGCCGCCGCATGAACCTCGGCGTCGTCCTGCTCCCCCTGCGCGTCTTCCTCGGCTTCATCTCCATCTACGCCGGCATGGGCAAGCTCTGCGACCCCGTCTACTTCGACGGCGGCGAACGCGGCTCCATGGTCACCTGGCTCCAGACCCTGCACCCCTGGGCCCTCGCCGAACCCCTGCGCGACTTCGCGCTCGCCCACCCCGTCGGGGCCGGCCTCAGCGTCGCCTTCCTCCAGGTCATCGTCGGCGTCCTGACCGTCTTCGGCCTCTGGCAGCGCTTCGCCGCCTGCATCGGCGCCCTGCTCTCCGCCGCCCTCCTCATGACGGTCAGCTGGAAGACCGTCCCCGCCTACGACGCCCCCGACATCATCTACCTCGCCGCCTGGAGCCCGCTGGTCATCGCCGGCGCGCCCGTCTACTCCCTCGACGCACGCCTGGCCGGCGAGGCCTGGCGCACCCTCGGCCCCCGCTCGGAGGTCTGGCGGCTGCGCCGCCGCGTCCTGCGGCGCGGCACCGTCATGGCCACCGTCGTCTGCGGACTCACCCTCCTCATCGGCTCCCTCCTCGGCGGAGCCGTCCGCTCCTCCACCGTCGTCACCGTCCCCGGCCCCGGCCAGGCACCCAGCAACTACCTCCCCGGCAGCCCGCTCCCGCAGGCCCCCGCCAAGCAGCCCGCCCCCAGCAGGCAGCAGCCCTCGAAGCAGGCCTCCCCCTCCGCAGCGCCCTCCGAGCCCGCCGCCACGTCCGGCCGCACCGGCAGCAGCGCCCCCACCCGCAACAGCACCGCCACCGGCTCCGGAGCGCCCACCGCCGGCAAGACCTCCGGCAGCGGCAGCCAGACCCCGCGCGGCAGCACCCCGAAGCAGTCCAGCCCGCAGCAGCCGCCCGCCACCTCCTCCGGCACCCGCAGCGGCACCGGCGGGGACACCACGGCCAAGAAGCCCGGCCTCGTCGGCGGCCTCCTCGGCTGAACCCCGGCCGAGCGGCACCCACCGTCCGAAGGGCCCGGCGCGCGTACGGCGCGCCGGGCCCTTCCGCATGCCGGGCGGGGGCGGGGCGGGCCGACGTAGCAACACGGAAACCGCTCAGACGGCGCCCTGCGCCGCCAACTCCCGTGCAGCCTCGGTCAGGTCCTTCGCCGTGTCGATCGCCCGCCAGTACGCCCCCTGCGGCAGCGGAAAGCCCGCCAGCCGCCGCTCCCGCGCCAGCCGCGGGAACGTCGTCCGCTCGTGGTCCCCCAAGTCCGGCAGCAGGGACGCGAATCCGGGAGCGAACACGTACACCCCGGCGTTGATCGGATAGGGCGACGGCGGGGCCTCGATGAAGTCCAGCACCTGCCCCAGCCCGTTCGTCTCCACCACCCCCCACGGCATCCGCGGCCGCGCCAGCGCCAGCGTCGCCACCGCCTCCCGCTCCGCGTGGAACGCCGCCATCTCCCGCAGCGGGAAACGCGTCCACACGTCCCCGTTGGCCGCGTACCACGCCCCGTCCGGACGCGGCAGCCGCCGCGCCGCGAACTTCAGCCCGCCGCCGCGCCCCAGCGGCTCCTCCTCCACCACCGTCGTCACCCGCAACGGCAGCACGGCCGTCGCCAGCCACTCCTGGAGCACCCCCGCCAGATGCCCGCACGACACCACCACGTCGGTCACCCCCTCGGCCGCCAGCCACGCCAACTGGTGCCCCAGGATGGGCAGTCCGGTGCCGGGGATCTCCACCATCGGCTTCGGCCGGTCGTCCGTATACGGCCGCAGCCGCGATCCCTGCCCGCCCGCCAGGACGACAGCCTGGGTGGGAGGGGCCGGGAACGCGGCCGCGTCATCGGTGGTCTGGGGTGGTTCGGGGCCGAGCTCGGTCATGGCCGCCACAGTAGGGACGGCCCCCGCCCCCGACGGGGCAGGCGCGACGGGCGATCAGCCCATCGAGGCGACACCGGTCGCGTAGGAGGTGTCGCACACGGGGCGCGCGTACGACTGGGCCTTCGTCGGCCCGTACGCCTCCACGGCGGCCCGGCCGAGCGCCCGGGCGATGCTCACGCAGTGCTCCGCGAGCGACGGCCGCCCGTTCACCTCCTGCTGGAGGTGCGTCAGCACGGTGCCCGGCTGCTCGCCCTGCTGGAGCTCGCCGAGGAGCTTGTCGCGCAGCAGGTCCTGGGGCGCGGCCGGCTTCTTCGGGACGGAGACGTCCTCGGCGGAGGCGGTCAGGATCTGGGAGGAGTTGTCCGCCCAGGGGACCATGGTGACCGCGAGGGTCCCGGACAGGACCAGGACGACGGGCAGGACCAGGGCGAGGGAACGGCCGATTCGGCGGGCAGTGTGGGTCACGAGGGCGAGAGTAGCGCTCGGTGAGGATTTGGCGACATTTAGTCACCCGGTCGGGGGATGGTTCGACGTGGCTTTTCGATTTAAGGGTTGACGGGTGCGGCCGAATGGCCCGGTCTGCCGGGGTTCGCGGAGTGCCCGCCCGCAACTGCCGCGGCAGGGGCGCCCCTTGGCGGAACGCCCCTGCCGGTCACTCAGTTGGACAGCCGTGCACCGGTCGACGTCGAGAAAACATGGATCTCGTCCGGACGCGGCACCACGTGCAGCGAGGAGCCCTTCTCGGGCACCTGGCGGCCGTTGACGCGGACCACGAGGTCCTGGCCGTCGTGGCTGCCGTACACGTAGCCGTCGGCGCCGAGCTCCTCGACCACGTTCACGGTGATCGTCAGGCCGCCGGTATCGCCGATGTCGAAGTGCTCGGGGCGCACGCCGACGGTGACGGTCTTGTCGCCCGAGCCGGCGGCGGCGGAGAGCGCCTCGCGCGACACCGGGACGACGCTCTCGCCGAACTTCACGCCGCCGTCGGTGATCGGCACCTCGACGAGGTTCATGGCGGGAGAGCCGATGAACCCGGCGACGAACAGGTTCGCCGGCCGGTCGTACATGTTGCGCGGGGTGTCGACCTGCTGGAGCAGGCCGTCCTTCAGCACGGCCACGCGGTCGCCCATGGTCATGGCCTCGACCTGGTCGTGGGTGACGTACACGGTGGTGATGCCGAGGTCGCGCTGGAGCGCGGCGATCTGCGTACGGGTGGACACGCGGAGCTTGGCGTCGAGGTTCGACAACGGCTCGTCCATGAGGAACACCTGCGGCTTGCGCACGATGGCCCGGCCCATGGCCACGCGCTGGCGCTGGCCGCCGGAGAGCGCCTTGGGCTTGCGGTCGAGGTACTGGGTGAGGTCCAGCATCTTCGCCGCCTCCTCCACCTTGCGGCGGATGGTGGCCTTGTCCTCGCCGGCGATCTTGAGCGCGAAGCCCATGTTGTCGGCGACGGTCATGTGCGGGTACAGCGCGTAGTTCTGGAACACCATCGCGATGTCCCGGTCCTTGGGCGGCAGGTGCGTGACGTCGCGGTCGCCGATGCGGATGGCACCGCCGTTGACGTCCTCCAGGCCGGCGAGCATGCGCAGCGAGGTGGACTTGCCGCAGCCGGAGGGCCCGACGAGGACGAGGAACTCGCCGTCCTCGATCTCCAGCTCCAGCTGGTCGACGGCGGGCTTGTCGCCGCCGGGGTAGAGGCGGGTCGCCTTGTCGAAGGTGACAGAAGCCATGGTGGTGAATCCCTTCTACCGGCAGGAACGTGCCGGACGATCCGAGTGGAAGGTCTAGTCCAGTCGACTGGACTCCGCCCGACGCTACCTGGCGGTACGGCTCCTGTCAGCAATCTGACGGCCCGGATTGCGGGCGGGCACGCCAGGGTGGGACAGAGCGGTTGACTTTTGACCCGGGACGCCAGAGCGACGCGCTTTTGACCACGGCACTCCAGCGCCTCACCGCCCTCACGAGCAGTGCTTCCTGCTTCGACGCCCGCCGCCGCCCCGGGCGCGTCCCTCAGGGTCGCGCCCGGCCGGTCCTACGCAGGCTCCACAGGCATTACGGCCGACGGCCCGTCGGTCCGTACCGCATTCCACTACGCCGCCGGCGCGAGATCCAGCAGCTCCGACGCCTTGATCACACTTGGCGGCACCCGCCCCGGCGGCAAGGCCATCGCCACCGTCCAGTACAGCCGCATCCCCTCCTCCCTGAGGTTCACCGCCGCGTTCGTGTCCCGGTCGTGCAGGACCCCGCACTCCGCGCAGGTCCACTCGCGCACTGACACGTCGAGCTTTGGCCCCTTCGCGTGGCACGCGGAGCACCGCCTGGTCGACGGGAAGAACCGGTCCACGACCACCAGCGTCCGCCCGTACCACGCGCACTTGTACCGGAGCTGGCGCAGCAGCTCACCCCAGGCCGCGTCACGGATCGACCGGTTCAGCGCGGCCTTGCGGCGACGTCCCTTCCCCTTCGCCGCACGCGTGAGATTGGCGATCGGCAGGTCCTCCACCACGAGCACTTGGTTCTCGCGCACGAGGCGGGTCGTCAGCTGGTCCAGCTGATCACGACGGACATCACCGATCGAGGCGTACAGGCGGGCGATCCGCTCCCGCACCTTCCCCCGGTTCTTCGAACCCCTCTGCTTCCGGTGCAGATCGCGCTGCAGGGACGTGAGCTCCTTCTCGTACTTCGCCAGCAGGCGGGGATGCGGAAGCTTCTCCCCGTCGTCCAGCGTCACCAGCGTCGCGAGCCCGAGATCCAGCCCCACCGTCCTCGGCTCCCGACTGCCGGGCAGGAACACCTCCGGAAGCGGCGCGATCACCTCCTCCGCCAGCACGGACAAGAAGTACCGGCCGGCACGGTCACGCGTCACCGTCAGCTTCACCGGCAACTGCCCCGGCGGCAGCGCACGCGACCACCGCACGTCCAGCGGGACCGTCTGCTTGGCGAGCGTGACCGAGGCCGTGCCCGGCCGCTCCGGATCCTCGACCCACCGGAAACCGGTACGCACGTACGTCGCCGAGTCCCTCGTCCTGCGCTTCGACTTGTGCTGGGGGTACTTCGACAACCCCTTGAAGAACCGCGAGAACGCGGAGTCCAGGTGCCGCAGCGCCTGCTGGAGGACCGTGGACGAGGCCTCCTTCAGCCACGCCGTCTCCGGTATTCGCTTCCACCCGGTCAACGCCCGGCAGGTCTCCGCGAAACCCAGCGACACCCGGTGCTCCTCCCAGGCCTTCACCCGGAGGGCGAGCCCCTCGTTGTAGACCCACCGGCACGCGCCGAAGGTCCGGTTCAGCTGGGCTGCTTGGTCGGCGGTCGGATAGAAGCGGAAACGGTACGTGCGCTGCTGCGCGCCCGGCTGTCGGAGCAGTCCCTTCAGTGGTGAGGCAGCCCGGCCCCGGTGTTTCGTCCGGTCTCCCACCCCGAGCAGTTCGCGCTTGATGCGCCGGGCTTCCTCCCCCGTCGTGCGGCCTGCCATCGCCCCTCCCCGATCCGATCTTCAGAACGGCACACCAGTCCGTTCAACGAACACGTGGCTGAGTGGTTACGGGTGCGGGATCAATGTGATGGCCCAGGGAATCGGGCGCTGTGTAGAGTGATGGCGGCTCCATGCGCGGTGGGTATTGCGTGTGGCGTTGTGCCGCCTTAGCTCAGTTGGTAGAGCGCCGGCTTTGTAACCCGAAGGTCATCGGTTCGATTCCGATAGGCGGCTCCATCCCAGGTCAGAGGGGTACCGGCCAAGGGAATTCGTACAGAAGCGGAAGGTCCCGGGTGATCGCCCGGGGCCTTTCTGCGTTGCGTGGCGGGGTCCTCAGCCGCGGCCCGAGACGCGGTCGGCCAGGCGGGCCAGGGGGGTCGTCGTGGGGCGGTGGGTGGTGGATTCGCGGCGGTCCGCCTCGCGGTAGGCGGCGTAGAGGGCGTGGACGCCGAGCCAGCGGAAGGGTTCCGGCTCCCAGCGGCGGACGCGGTGGTGGACCCAGGGGAGGGCGGTGAGGTCCGTGGGGTCGCCGAGGACCAGGTCGCGGAGGGTGCGGGCGGCGAGGTTGGCGGTGGCCACGCCGGAGCCGACGTAGCCGCCGGCCCAGCCCAGGCCCGTGGCGGCGTCCAGGGTGACCGTGGCGCACCAGTCGCGGGGGACGCCGAGGACGCCCGACCAGGCGTGGGTGATCGGAGTGCCGGTGAGGGCGGGGAAGAACGTGAACAGGAGGTCGCGGAGGGCCGTGACGGTGGCCGGCTGGGTGCGGCCCGTGTTCTCGGCGTGGGCGGCGCGTGAGCCGAAGCGGTACGGGACCCCGCGGCCGCCGATCGCGATGCGGTCGTCGGCGGTGCGCTGGGCGTACATGTAGGCGTGGGCCATGTCGCCGAGGAGCGGGGCGTCCTGCCAGTTGAGCTGCTTCCAGACCGAGGGCGGCAGGGGCGCCGTGACGATCATCGAGGAGTTCATGGGGAGCCAGGTGCGCTTCTGGCCCTTGAGGGCGGCGGTGAAGCCCTCGGTGCAGCGCAGGACGTACGGGGCGCGGACGGTGCCGTAGGGGGTGACGGCGCGGCGGGGGGCGATCTCGGTGACCGGGGTGGATTCGTGGATCACGACGCCGAGGCGGTCGCAGGCGTCGGCGAGGCCGCGTACGAGCTTGAGGGGGTGGATGCGGGCGCCGTGGGGGGTCCAGCTGGAGCCGACGGCGTCGGCGATGTCGATGCGGGCGCGGGTGGCGGCGGCGTCGTACAGTTCGCGGCCGGTCTCGCCGAAGGAGAGTTCGGTGGCGTGGAAGGCCTTGAGGCGGGTGAGCTGGGCGGGGGTGCGGGCGACTTCGAGAACTCCGCCGCGGTGGACGTCCGCGTCGATCTCCTCCTTGGCCGCGACGTCGATGACCTCGGTGACGGTGTCGTTCATGGCGTGCTGGAGGCGGCGGGCGGCTTCGTGGCCGTGCAGGGCGGCGTAGCGGTCGCGGCCGGCGATGCCGTTGTAGAGCCAGCCGCCGTTGCGGCCGGAGGCGCCGTAGCCGCAGAACTTCTGCTCCAGGACGGTGACGCGGAGGTCGGGGGCGGCGCGCTTGAGGTAGTAGGCGGTCCACAGGCCGGTGTAGCCGCCGCCGACGATGACGACGTCCGCCGTGGCGTCGGTGGTGAGGGGGGCGCGGGGCGGCTGGTGGGCCGTGGTGCCGGTCGCGTACCAGAAGGAGATGCCGCCGTTGATCGTCATGGGGGAGTTGCTACACGGGGTCGCGCGGGGGTGTCCAGGTCCGGGATGTCATGGCGGGGGGCCGGTTGCGCGGCGGGATGTCCGCTGTGCGGGCGGGGTGGTGCGCCGTAGGGTGGCGGGGCTGCTGCTGGGGCGGTGCGGGAGGGCGCGGCCTAGGGTGGCGCCATGATCCGTGCCGCGGTTGTCGATGATGTTGCCGAAATCCACTCCATGATCCGGGAGTTGGCCGAGTACGAGAAGGTGCCGCACGAGGCGCGTGCGACGCCGGGGCAGTTGCGTGAGGCGCTGTTCGGGGAGCGGCCGGCGGTGTTCGCGCACGTCGCGGAGTCGGACGCCGGGGAGGTGGTGGGCTTCGCGGTGTGGTTCCTGAGCTTCTCGACGTGGCGCGGGGTGCACGGGATCTACCTGGAGGACCTGTACGTACGGCCGGGCGTGCGCGGGGGCGGGTACGGGAAGGCGCTGCTGGCGGAGCTGGCGCGGACGTGCGTGGAGCGCGGCTACGAGCGGCTGGAGTGGTCGGTGCTGAAGTGGAACGCGCCGACGATCGCGTTCTACGAGGCGCTGGGCGCGCGGCCGCAGGAGGAGTGGTCGGTGTACCGGCTGACGGACGGGGCGCTGGCGCGGCTGGGCGGCGGGGCGGCGTAGCCGGCCGGGCCGTTGTTAGTGCCGTCCGCCACGATGGGCGGATGGTGCGAAACGGACAGGTGAAGGTGAAGGAGGCCCGGCGGCCGGAGGTGCGGCTGCCGGAGCTGGTGGCGTGGGACGGCGGCGGGCTGGAGCCGGACGGGGACTACGACGGGCTGGAGTTCGCGGACCTGGATCTGGCGGGGGAGGACGGCGTCGGGGCGCGGTTCATGGACTGCGCGCTGCGGCGGTGCGCGCTGGACGAGGCGCGGCTGTCGAAGGCGCGGTTCATGGACGCGGTGCTGGAGGGAGTCCGGGGGGTGGGCACGAACCTGTCGGGGGCGTTGCTGCGGGACGTGGAGCTGGTGGACGCGCGCCTCGGCGGGGTGCAGCTGCACGGTTCGGTGCTGGAGCGGGTCCTCGTGCGCGGCGGCAAGATCGACTACCTGAACCTGCGGATGGCGCGGCTGCGGGACGTGGTGTTCGAGGGGTGCGTGCTGGTGGAGCCGGACTTCGGGGGTGCGGTGCTGGAGCGGGTGGAGTTCCGGGACTGCGTGGTGCGGGGGGTGGACCTGTCGGGTGCGCGGCTGGCGGACGTGGACCTGAGGGGGGCTTCCGAGCTGGGGATCGCTCGCGGCGTGGACGCGATGTCGGGGGCGGTGATCAGCCATGGGCAGCTGTTCGAGCTGGCTCCGCTGCTGGCGGCGCACCTCGGGCTGCGGGTGCTGGAGTAGCGGCGGCGTCCCGCGGGTCAGGCCCGTACGGACGGGGGTCGTACGGGCCGGGCGCCGGGGCGGTGACGGTGGCGTCAGTGCTTCTTCGGGTCCTCGGCGTTGCGCCAGACGGTGAGGTCGACGGTGATGTAGTTGCTGGCGTCCTTGGAGTCGGACTTGCCGCGGTAGGTGAGCACCGCGATGTGTCCGGCGTTGCTGAGCACGCAGATCTCGGAGCCGTTGGTGAGCTGGTCGAGGCCGATCTTCTCGGTGTAGCGGGTCTCCGTGCGGCAGGTCTCCAGGGAGCCCTTCTGGGCGTTGTTCAGGACGACGAGCTTGCCGTTGGCGGTGCCGACCTTCGTCTCCCCGAACAGGGTGTCGTAGTAGTAGTAGAAGTCCCCGCCGTTGTAGAGGACGCCGCTGTTGCCGCCCGTGACGGGGCGCGGCGGGTTGTCGGCGAGCATGACCTGGTAGTTGGCCGTGATGTCGATGCCCTGGTAGGTGGCGGGGATGGGGTCGGGCCGCTTCTGGTTCTTGTTCTGGGAGCCGGAGCCCGCGGGGCCGGGGGCGGTGGCGCCGCTGCTGCTGCCGCGGTTGCCGGCGGCGCTGCTGCTGCCCTTGTCCTTGGCGGAGCCGTCCGGGAGCAGGGAGATGATGACCGCGATCCCGATGAGCCCGCCGATGACGGCCCCGGCGATGATCCGCCCGTTGGGGCCGGACTTCTGCGGGGCGGCGGGCGGGTAGGCGGGCTGGTGGGGCGGCGGCGGGGTGGGGTAGCCGGGGGTGGCCGGATAGCCGGGTGCCGGGGTCGGGTAGCCGGGCGGGGGCGTTTGGTAGCCGGGCGGCGGGGTGGGGTGGCCGGGGGCCGCAGCCGGGGCCGCGGGGGCCGTCTGCGTCGGCTCGTACGCGGGGCACGGTGGCAGGAGCGGGTACTCCGCCGGCGCGGTGGGCGGCTGCGCGGGGGCGGAGAGTTCGGTCGGGGTGGGCGCGGCCGCGGGCTGCGGCGGCGGGGTCCTGGCCGGTTCGGGCAGCCGCAGGCGTTCGGTGATGGAACCGGCGACGGCCTTCGGGAGCCAGTCCTCGCCCTGGCGCAGCGGCGCGGGGGAGAGGGCGTGGCACATCTCGATGACCTCGGTCAGGCTGGGCCGTCCGGCGGGGTCGCGGCTCAGGCAGCGGGTCACGAGGGGCTTCAGCTCGGCGGGCAGGGCGCTGAGGTCGGGGTCCTCGTGGACGATGCGGTAGAGGATCGCGTGCGAGTTCCCGTCCCCGTACGCGGGCGCGCCGATCGCCGCGAACGCGATGATCTGGCCGAGGGCGAAGACGTCGGTGGCGGCGGTGACCGTGCCGGTGGAGGCCTGCTCGGGCGCCATGAAGGCGGGCGTGCCGACGCTGACCCCGCTGCTGGTGAGGGAGGTGGCGTCGGCGGCGCGGGCGATGCCGAAGTCGATGACGCGGGGGCCGTCGGAGGCGAGGAGCACGTTCGCCGGCTTCAGGTCGCGGTGGACGATGTCCGCGCCGTGGATGACCTGCAGGGCCTCGGCGACCCCGATGGTCAGCAGCAGGACGCTGCGCAGCGGCAGCCGGCCGTGGGCGGAGACGGCGTGCGCGAGGGAGGGGCCGGGGACGTACGCGGTGGCCAGCCAGGGCTGCGCGCCGTCGGTGTCGAAGTCGATGACGGGTGCCGTGTACAGGCCCTGGACCCGCTGCGCGGCGCGCACTTCCTGCTGGAACCGCCGCCGGAACTCGGCGTCCTCGCTGAACTCGGGCCGGATCACCTTGAGGGCGACGGGCCGTCCGCCGAGCGTGTACGAGAGGTACACCTTGCCCATGCCGCCCGAGCCGAGCACGGCGCTGAGCCGGTAGCCGCCCACCGTGGCGGGGTCGTCCTGTCCCAGCGGCTGGAAGAGTTCGGCCGGATGCGTGTCGCTCATGAAAAAACCGTCCCCCATCAGGCAGTTCAAAGCCTGCCGACGCCTGAAGCCAACCGGGAGAGGGTATCCAACACCCTCCCCGGCAGGCCGCCGGGCGCCGAGGGGCGGGCGCGCCTCAGGCGGGAACGCGGGGGAAGCGGGACTGGAGCGTCCAGATGACCGGGTTGTCGCCGAGGCCCTCGTGCATGTCGACGAGGTCGGCGATCAGGTCGTGGAGGAAGTCGCGGGCCTCGCGGCGCAGCAGGCGGTGGCCGAAGGTGAGGGGTTCTTCCTCGGGGGCCATCCAGTCGGCTTCGATGTCGACCCAGCCGAAACGGCGTTCGAAGAGCATGCGGTCGGCGGACTCGGTGAAGTCGAGCTCGGCGTACTGGCGGTTGGCGGAGCGGCTGCCGCGGGGGTCCTCGTCGAGCTGCTCGACGATGTCGCACAGCGCCCAGGCGAAGTCGAGTACGGGTACCCATCCCCAGGCTGTGGACACTTCCGTGTCCTTCTCGGTGTCGGCGAGGTAGACGTCGCCGCAGAACAGGTCGTGGCGCAGCGCGTGGACGTCCGCGGAGCGGTAGTCGGTCTGCGGGGGGTCGGGGAAGCGCCGGGAGAGGGAGTAGCCGATGTCGAGCACGTTCCCGATGGTGTCACGGGTGCGCCTCTCCCGGCGCGGGGGGCCGCGCGGGGGCGGGTGCCGCTGCGTGGAGCCGTCCCCTGCCCGCCCTTCCGCCGTTCCTTCCCCAGCTACCGCTGGGGGGTGCCCCCGGGGGCTCCGCCCCGCCCCAGACCCCGCGCCTCAGACGTCGGCGGGGCTGGGATGGCCGGCGGGGCTGCACTGTCGGGGTCAGTTCTCCAGGGCCTGGTACGTCGTGGTCCAGAAGTCGTGGATGACCTGGGCGGGGGACGGGGTGGAGAGGCCCACCTGCATGAGGAGGACGCCGGTGAGCTGGTTGTGCGGGTCGGCGTAGGCCGAGGTGCCGGTGCCGCCGTCCCAGCCGAACTGCCCGACGGGCGCGTAGTCGCCGCGGTAGGTGCGGACCGCCATGCCGAAGCCCCAGCCGCCCTGCTGGCCCTGGCCGAAGGAGACGTGGACGCTGTTCCGGGCCAGGGCGGACCGGGTGGCCTCCTGCTCGGCCGTGAGGCTGTTGGTGGTCATCAGCTCGACGGCCGGCCGGGACAGGATCCGCTCGCCTCCGTGCGTGCCCTGGTTCAGCAGCATCCGGAAGTACGCGTGGTAGTCGACGACGGTGGAGACCAGGCCGCCGCCGCCGGACTGGAACGCCGGGGGCGCGCTGTACCGGCCGCCCGCCGCCTCGTCCCATACGTGGAACTCCCCGGTCTGCGGGTCGGGGGCGTAGCTGGGGGGCAGCCGGTCGATCTTGTCGGCGGGCACGTGGAAGCCCGTGTCCTTCATCCCCAGCGGGTCGAGGACGCGCTCGCGCAGGGAACGTCTCGAACGGCTTGCCCGTGACCCGGGAGACGAGGACGCCGAGCACGTCGTGGCTGATGTGGTACTGCCACTGCTCTCCGGGCTGGCGCATCAGGGGGAGCGTGCCGAGGCGGCGCATCCACTCGTCCTGCTCGGGTGCGGGCTCGCCGCCCTGGGTGAAGACGCCCCGCTCGAAGAGGGCGGCCGTGATCGGGGAGCCCATCGCCGTCAGGTCGATGCCGAGTCCGAAGGTGGAGTTCAGCAGGTCCCGTACGGTGACCGGCCGCCGGGCGGGGACGGTCTCGTCCAGCGGGCCGTCGATCCGCGCCAGCACCTGGCGGCCGGCGAGTTCGGGCAGCCACTGCTCGACGGTGTCGTCCAGCCGGATCTCGCAGTCGTCGACGAGGGCCATCGCGGCCGCCATCGCGACCGGCTTGGACGTGGAGGCCATCCGGAAGATCGTGTCCCGGCGCATCGGGGCGCCGCCGTCGTGGCGCATGGTCCCGATCGCCTCGACGTGCGTCTCGTCGCCGCGGCTGACGAGGGCCACGAGGCCGGGGATCTTCCCCGACTCGACGTGCCGGGTCAGCACGTCGCGCATCTTGCGCAGGCCCGCCTCGGTGAAGCCGTTCTGTCCCATCGTCACATCTCCCCGTAAGTGTTTGAGAACCGCTGAACTCGCTCGAAGCTACATTGCGTTTATGGATGCGTCAACGGAGTTGTTGGGTTGAATTTCGCTGATGGGGTGGGGTGTTGGAGTAGGGGTTGCAATGGCGGTGGTGGTGAATGCAATGGGTGGCGGGGCCGTGATTGCAATGGGGTGGGGGCGGATGCATACTGCGGCTGTCGACGAGGGGAGAGGAGCACCGATGCCCGGAGGACGGCTCACCGGCGAGGAACGCCTGCACATCGCCACCTGGCTGGCCGAGGGCCTCGGATACGCGGAGATCGGCCGGCGGCTGCGGCGGCCCGCCTCGACCGTCATGCGGGAGGTCACCCGCAACGGCGGCCCCGAGGGCTACGGCGCGGACCGGGCGCAGGAGGCCGCGCGGCACCGTGCGCGCCGGCGCAAGGAGGTGCGGCCGGCGGCGCCGCCGGTCCCCGACCCCGGCCACGGGCGCGACCCGGGGGCGGTGCGGGAGTTCACCGAGTCCTTCACCGGGCTGCTGGCCGGGCAGGGGCTCCCGCCGATGGTCTCCAGGGTGCTGGCCTGCCTCTACACCACCGACTCCGGCGCCCTCACCGCCTCCGAACTGGTCGAACGGCTCCGCGTCAGCCCGGCGTCCGTCTCGCACGCCGTCGCCTGGCTCGAAGGGCAGGGGATGCTCAGGCGTGAACGGACTCCCGGGGCGCGCCGCGAGCGCTACGCCATCGACGACGAGCTCTGGCTGCGGTCGCTGCTCGCGGCCGCGCAGATGAACGACGTACTGGTGGCGGCGTCGCAGCGCGGAGCCGAGGTCCTCGGGGCCTCGACTCCGGCGGGGGCGCGCTTCGAGTCCTCCGTCGAGCTGCTGACGCTCGTGAACGAGTCCCTGCGCGGGGTCATGGAGCAGTGGCGGCTGCGGCTGGCCGAGCGCGCCGCGGACACGGACGCGGACGCGGCCACGGGCACCGACGCGGCCACGACGGACACGGACGTGGACGCGGACACGGACGCGGACACGGTCTAGGAGGGCAGCAGGCGCTGTTCCTTGGCCACCGCCACCGCGCCCGCGCGGGTGTCGACGCCGAGCTTGTCGTAGATGCGGCCCAGATGGGTCTTCACGGTGGCCTCGCTGATGAACAGCGCCCGGGCGATGTCGCGGTTGCCCAGGCCCCGGGCCAGCTGGCCCAGGATGTCGAGTTCCCGGTCGGTGAGGGTGGGCCGCGTACCGCGCATGTGGGCCATGACCCGGCTCGCGACGGGCGCGGACAGCGTGGTGCGGCCGGCCGCCGCCGAGTGGATGGCGGCGAACAGCTCCTCGGGGCGCTCCGCCTTCAGCAGGTAGCCCGTCGCGCCCGCGCCGATCGCCCGGGTGATGTCCGCGTCCGTGTCGTACGTGGTGAGGACCAGGACGTGCGGCGGGCCGGGGAGGGCCGTGATGCGGCGGGTGGCTTCGACGCCGTCGATGCCCTCGCCCAGCTGGAGGTCCATCAGGACCACGTCCGGGCGGAGCTTGGCGGCCAGCGCGACCGCCTCCTCGCCGCTGCCCGCCTCGCCGAGCACCTCGATGTCCGGCTCGCTGCCGAGGAGCGCGAGGAGTCCGGCGCGGACCACCACGTGGTCGTCGCAGAGGAGGATCGTCGTCATCCCGTGGGCTCCAGGGGGATCGAGGCGGACAGGACGGTGCCTTCGCCGGGGGTGGATTCGATCGTCAGGGTGCCGCCGAGCTGGCGCACGCGGGCGCGCATGGCCGGGAGGCCGTGACCGCGGCCGGGATCGGAGGTGGTGGCGGTGAAGCCGGCGCCGTCGTCCGCGATGTCCAGGACCACCTGGTCGCCGAGGAAGCTCAGGGTGAGGGCGGCGGTGTGCGCGTGCGCGTGCTCGCGGACGTTGGCCAGGGCGCCCTGGGCGATCCGCAGGAGCGCCGACTCGGTGCGGTCCGGGAGGGGGGCCGGCACGCCCTCCAGGTGGAAGCGGACCTCGACGCCGGGCCCGGCGTCCAGCGCGCGCAGGGCCTCGGCGAGGCCGGCGCCGTTGTCCAGCTCGGGCGGGGCCAGGTCGTGGACCAGGCGGCGGGCCTCGGCGAGGCCGCGGGCGGCGATGCCGTTGGCGGTGCGGACGTGAGCGCGGGCGGTGGCCGGGTCGCTGTCCCAGGTGCGGTCGGCGGCCTGGAGCAGCATCTGCTGGCTGGACAGGTGCTGGGCCAGGGTGTCGTGGATCTCCATGGACAGCCGCTGCCGTTCGGCGAGGGTGCCTTCGCGTCGTTCGGTGGCGGCGAGTTCCCGGCGGGTGCGGATCAGGTCGTCGATCAGCGCGCGCTGCGCGCGGGCCTGGCGCTCCATGTGGACGAAGACGGCCGTGGCGAGGGCGGCGATGGCGGGCGGGGCCAGGAGGAGGTTGGGGTCGAAGGCGGTGGAGAGCTTCATCTGGGCCGCGACGACGAAGACGGTGAGTACGGCGACCAGGGCCACGGCGGCGCGCGGGGGCAGGGTGCGCAGGGCGGTGAAGAACAGCGGTACGGCGCACCAGGCGAAGCTCGGGGCGAGCACGACGAGCACCACCCAGGTGGTGACGACGAGCCCGAGCCAGAGCCTGCGGCGCAGGGTGGGGGCGGGCCGGTCGGTGGCGTGGGCGGCCTGGGTGACGCCGACGGCGGGGCCGAGGACGTACAGCAGGGCGAGGGCGATGCCGAGGGAGATCACCCAGGGGGTACGGGGTTCGCCGGGGTGCCGGAGCAGGAAGCGGGCCACCGATGCGCCGAGCAGGAGGAAGAACGCCGTGTGCATGACGGTGGCGAGGGTGCGGGTGTCGGGTGCCCGGGTCACGGCGTGGCTCCTGGGGGTGGGGCGGTGGTGTCCATACTGCCTCTGCCCTGGCCGGGCGGTTACGGGTGTCCCGCTGCGCGGGGTTCCCCGGGG
>NZ_GG657750.1:4273627-4308258 GCF_000158895.1 Streptomyces sp. C
ATATATATATATATATATATATATATATATATATATATACCCCGAGAACGGTGGAAGGGCGGGTGGGGGACCGCCCCGCGCAGCGGTCCCGTCCAGCCAAACGGGCGGCCAGCCCCGCCGCATCGGCCGATCGGATGACCCCCGCGTCAACCGGTGCGGTCCGCGGGGCGAGCCGGTACGGGGACGGGTCGGGGCGGGTGGCGGGGCGAGTCTTGGAGGGAGCCAAGCCGACGACCCACCAGGAGCTGACATGAACACCCGCACCCGCGTCCTCACCGGTACCGCCCTCGCCGTCGTCCTCGGCGCCGGGACCTTCGGCGCCGTCAGCGCCAGCGCCACCCCCGCCGCGCCGGCCAAGAAGGACTCGGACAAGAACTTCACCACCTCCACGCACCTCACCATCGGTGCCGCCACCCGCGCCGCGCAGGCCGCGCTGGAGGCCGCGGAGAAGGAGAACCAGAAGGTCACCGTGGCCGTCGTCGACCGCAACGGCAACACGATCGTCACCCTCCGCGGCGACGGTGCGGGCCCGCAGTCCTACGAGTCGGCGCAGCGCAAGGCCTTCACCGCCGTGTCCTGGAACGCCCCGACCTCGGTCCTCGTGGGCCGCCTCGCGCAGGCCCCGAACCTGAAGGACATCCCCGGCACGCTCTTCCTCGGCGGCGGCGCCCCCGTGCAGGCGAACGGCGCCCCGGTCGCCGGCATCGGCGTGGCCGGCGCCCCGAGCGGCGACCTGGACGAGAAGTTCGCCAAGGCCGGCGTGGAGTCCCTGCAGAAGTGAGTTCCGGCTCCGCTCCTTAGGATCGGGGCGTGGAACTCAAGCGCCTGGCCGTCCCCGCCGTCACCGCCCTGCTCGTCCTCGCGACGGGATGTACGGGTGCGACGGTGCAGGGGCGGCCCGGTGCGTCCGGGCTGCGGGACCCGTTCTTCCCGCGGGCGGGCAACGGCGGCTACCAGGTCGAGCACTACGGGCTGGACCTCGCCTACGATCCCGCCGACGGGCGGCTGCACGGCACGGCCGTCATCACCGCCCGCGCCGAGCAGGGGCTCAGCTCCTTCAACCTCGACCTGAGCGGGCTGAAGGTCGAGGGCGTGGACGTGCAGGGCGCGGCGGCGCGGTTCAACCGGACGGGCAACGAGCTGACGGTGCGCCCGGCCAGGGACCTGAAGAAGGGCGAGGTCTTCCGTACGACGGTGGACTACACCGGGCGGCCGAAGCCGGTCGTCGATCCCGACGGGTCGCACGAGGGCTGGATCACCACCGACGACGGTGCGGTCGCCGTCGGCGAGCCGGTCGGGTCGATGGGCTGGTTCCCGGGCAACCACCACCCGAGCGACAAGGCCGCGTACGACGTGACGGTCACCGTCCCGGACGGCTACGAGGCCGTGTCCAACGGGCAGCTGCGCTCCCGCCGGGAGGTGGGGGACGGCCGGACCGAGTTCGCGTGGCACAGCCCGGAGCCGATGGCGAGCTACCTGGCGACCGTGGCCGTCGGAAAGTTCAAGGTGACCGCGGGGCGGACCCCGTCGGGGGTCGCGGTGTACGACGCGGTCGCTCCCGGCGAGGCGGCGGGCAGCGAGGCGGCGCTGAAGCGGCTGCCGGAGATCGTGGAGTGGGGCAGCGGGAAGTTCGGCCCGTACCCCTTCGGCACCGCCGGTTCGATCGTGATGCCGGCGCGGACCCTCGCGTACGCGCTGGAGACGCAGACCAAGCCCGTCTACTCGGGCGCGCCCGACGAGGAGCTCGTGCTGCACGAGCTGGCCCACCAGTGGTTCGGGAACTCGGTCTCGCCGAAGACCTGGAAGGACATGTGGCTCAACGAGGGCTTCGCCACGTACGCCGAGTGGTTGTGGTCCGAGGACCACGGCGGGGTGAGCGCGCAGCGGCGTTTCGAGGCGTTCCTGGCGGGTGACGCCTCGGTCGACGACCAGGCCGGCGGGGACTGGGCGGCGTTCCCGCCCGCCGCGCCGCCCGGCGCCGAACACGTCTCGGACGCGCCCGTGTACTACCGGGGTGCGATGGTCCTGCACCGGATCCGGCAGGAGGTGGGGGACGAGAAGTTCTTCGACCTGGTGCGCGGCTGGGTCGCCGACCACCGGTACGGGAACGCGAGCACCGCGGACTTCACGGCGTACGCGGAGCGGCGCACGGGCCACGACCTGAAGAAGGTGTGGGACGTGTGGCTGTACGGGGAGGGGCGCCCCAAGGTGTAGGCCCCCCGGGCGGTGCGCGGCGGCGTCGGCGACGTGGCGGCGTCGGTGACGTGGCGAAGCCCCCTCCCGGCGTGGCCGGGCAGGGGGCTTCGGCCCGGTGGGACACGGGTCAGACGTTGACGCCGAAGTCCTGGGCGATGCCGACGAGGCCGGAGGCGTAGCCCTGGCCGACGGCGCGGAACTTCCACTCGGCGCCGTTGCGGTAGAGCTCGCCGAAGACCATGGCGGTCTCGGTGGCCGCGTCCTCGGAGAGGTCGTAGCGGGCGATCTCGGCGCCGCCGGCCTGGTTCACGACGCGGATGTAGGCGTTGCGGACCTGGCCGAAGTTCTGGCTGCGGTTCTCGGCGTCGTAGATCGAGACCGGGAAGACGATCTTGTCGACGTCGGCGGGCAGGCCCGCGAGGTTGACGTTGATGGCCTCGTCGTCGCCCGCGCCCGCACCCGTGCGGTTGTCGCCGGTGTGGACGATGGTCTGGTCCGGGGTGGACTTGTTGTTGAAGAAGACGAAGTGGCCGTCGGAGACGACCTTGCCCGTCGCGTTGACCGCGATGGCCGAGGCGTCGAGGTCGAAGTCGACACCGGTCGTCGTGCGCACGTCCCAGCCGAGGCCGACCGTGACGGCGCTGAGGCCCGGGGCCTCCTTCGAGAGCGAGACGTTGCCGCCCTTGGACAGGCTTACTGCCATTTTGACTGGTGTCCTTCCTCGACGCTTGACCGCGATGTGGGGTCAAGTTACCGCTGCCCTTCATAACGCGGCGAGGGGGCGCGGAGGTTCCAGGACGCGGAAATGCGGGTGACGGCGGCGCGGGCGGGGGCCGATCATAGGGCCATGCCTGGTCCCCATGTCATCCGCGGTTCCGTCGTGCTCCCCGAGGCGGAGCTCGCCTGGCGGTTCTCGCGTTCCTCCGGGCCGGGCGGGCAGCACGTCAACACCTCGGACTCGCGCGTGGAGCTGCTGTTCGACCTGGCGGCGACCAAGGCGCTGCCGGACGTGTGGAAGGAGCGGGCGCTGGAACGGCTCGCGTCGCGCCTGGTGGACGGGGTGGTGACGGTACGGGCCTCCGAGCACCGCTCGCAGTTCCGCAACCGGGAGATGGCGCTGGTCCGGCTGGCCTCGCTGCTGGCGGAGGCCACGGCCCCGCCGCCGAAGCCGCGCCGGGCGACGAAGATCCCCCGCGGCATCAACGAGCGGCGCCTGCGGGAGAAGAAGGCCCGCGGCGAGACCAAGCGGAACCGCAGCTCGCGCGACTGGTAGCCCCCCGGGCCCGGGTCGCGGACGCCCCCTACGGCGCCAGGTGGCGGTAGCGGCCGCGGAAGTACGTCAGCGGCGGCGCGTCCGGGACCGGCAGGCCGGCGCCGAGGACGCGGCCGATGACGAGGGTGTGGTCGCCCGCGGTGACGCGGGACTCGGTGCGGCACTCCAGGGTGGCGAGCGAGCCGGTCAGCAGGGGTGCGCCGGACAGGGCGCCGCGTAGGCACGGCAGTCCCTCGAACAGCAGCCGGTCGCTGATCCGGCCCTTCATCGAGAACCGGCCGGCCACCTGGAGCTGGTTGTCCGCGAGGAGGGAGACCGCCCACAGCGGCTGCTCGGCGAGCAGGTCGTCCATCCGGGACCCCTCGCGCACGCTGACCAGGACGAGCGGCGGGTCCAGGGAGACCGACATGAACGCGGTGGCGGTCATGCCGACGTCCTCTCCGCGCGGGCCGTCGGCGGTCAGGGGCGGCTCGTGCGCGGTGATCAGGCACACGCCCGCCGCCAGCCGGGACATGGCGGCCCGGAACTCGTCGTTGCTCACCCCCTCAGGATGGGGGGTGGTGAGCACGGGGGCCGGGTGTACGGGGGTCGTCTTGGGCACGTACCGAACGCTAGTCCCGCCCCCGTGCGGCGCACATCGGCCCCTGGTCCGAGCCGTGTCCCCGCCCCGCGGCCTAGGCCGGGCGTATCGTTTGCTTCCGGGAAGGAGGGGGAGCGCTCCCACTCCGTACACCTCTCTCGGCGCGGCCCTTCTTCATCTCATGTGACTTGAGTCACAGAGGGCAAGATTTGTTGACCCTGTGTACCTGCCGCACAGCTCACTGTGATTCAGTGGACGGGACACCGCAACGAAACGCCGATGACAAACCTGGAGTTGCTGTCGAGGTCTCGGGGAGAGCGAGCAATGGAGACCGAGTCGGAGCCGTACGTCCGTCTTGCGACCCTGCGGCAGCTGCACCAGGTGGTGGCCGAGCTCAACACGGCCCGGAGCCTGGCGGACACCCTGCAGACCGTCGTGGACGGCATCGTCAGGGGCCTCGGCTACGAACTCGCCTGCGTCAACCTCGTACGCCCCGACGGCGACCTCGTCGTGGCCGCCTTCGCAGGTGACCCCGCCGCCGAGGCCCTGATCACCGGCCGCGTCGGCTCCCGCCCCGCCTGGGAACGCCGGCTGACCATGGGCGAGGACTGGGACGGCCTGCGCTTCATCCCGCACACCGAGGGCTGGGTCCTGATGGAGGACGACGTCCCCCAGTGGCACACCGACGGGCCCGATCCGCGCTTCCAGGACGAGTGGCACCCCGAGGACCGGCTCTACGCCCCCATGTATGCGACCGGCGGGGAACTTCTGGGTGTCATTTCGGTGGACAGACCGCGCAACGGCCGCCGTCCCGGCGCCTGGGGGCGCGAAGCGCTCCAGATGTACGCCTTCCAGGCCGCCATTGCGATCAGCAACGCGAGGCTGCGCGCGAACATGCAGCGGGCCCTCGTCCGGCTGGAGCGCGAGCAGCAGGCGCTGCGGGCGAGTGAAGAGTCGTTCCGGCAGGCCTTCGAGTACGCGCCCAGCGGCATGGCCATCGCCGAGATGGGCGGCGACCAGCACGGCCGGCTGCTGCGCACCAACGACGCCCTGTGCCGCCTGCTGAGCCGGCCCGCCTCCGTGCTGCGCCGCTACTCCTTCTCCGACCTCGTCCACCCCGAGGACATCGGCACCCTGCTGCGCACCTCCGCCGAGGGCGGCCGCGCCGAGCTGCGCCTCGGGCGGCGCGACGGCACGTACGTGTGGGTCTCGCTGCGCAACTCCGTCGTCGCCGACGCCGCCGACGGCCCCCGCTTCCTCCTCACCCACGTCGAGGACATCGAGGAGCGCAAGCGGCACGAGCTCCAGCTCGCGCACCGCGCCAGCCACGACTCCCTCACCGGCCTCCCCAACAGCGCCGAACTGCGCTCCCGGCTCGGCGCCCGCCTCTGTCGCCGCCCCCAGTCCGTACGGGCCGGCGCGGTCGAGGCGCTGGACGCGGCGTACGAGGGCCGCCCCGAGGCCGGTGGTGCCGGCGAGCACGGCTTTCCACCCGAGGGGCAGCACCCCGGGCAGTACCACGCCTACGACGGCGGCTTCCCCGCCGCCACCGCCGCCGGGCAGGCGGCCGACGCCTTCGACTTCCCCGGCGCCTTCCCCGGTGCCTTCCCGGCCGGCCCGGACGGTCCGTACGACCACCACGTGCACACCGTGGCGCCCGCCACCGACGTCGACGACGGCACGAAGGGGCTCGCCGTCCTCTTCTGCGACCTCGACGGCTTCAAGTCGATCAACGACCGGTTCGGGCACCACACCGGCGACGCCGTCCTCATCGAGGTCGCCCGCCGCCTGACGACCTGCGTCAGGGACGGTGACACGGTCGCCCGGCTGGGTGGTGACGAGTTCGTCGTCCTCGCCGACGGCCTGGGCGCCGCCGACGCCGCCGACCTCGCCGTACGACTGCGCAACGCGATCATCCCGCCGATCCGCGTCGACGGCCGCGCGGTCCGCGTGGGCGCGAGTTTCGGCATCGGCTGGGCCAGCTGCGGGATGTCCGCGGACGAGGTGCTGCGCTCCGCCGACCAGCGGATGTACATCGAGAAGAGGTCCCGTTCCAAGGCGCACCGGCGGGCCGGCTGAGTCCGAGGGCCGCCCGTGTGCGCACGTGTTCGGGGTAGGCTCCCGTGGGTCGAAAGGAGTGACCTGCGATGACGACGCCCGCGAACAACGGCCCGCACGGTGGGGCCAACCAGCCCGGGGACGATGACCCGTTCGGCTACCTCTACGCGGACGGCCAGGCCGCCGGAGCCACCCCGCCCGGTCAGGGCGGCGGATACGGCTACCCCGGCCCGACGGCCGGCGGACCGCCCGGCGCGCAGCCCGGCGTCCCCCGGACCTCGTACAACCAGGTGCGCACGGTCGGCGAGCGGACGTACGGCGGCCAGCGCGGCGCCGTCCCGCAGCAGCAGCCCCCGCAGGCCTACCAGGCCCAGTACCAGGCCCCCGAAGCCCTCCAGGCGGGCGGCTACGGCGTCCCGCAGCAGCCGTCCGCGCAGACCGCGCACGGCCGGCCCGCGCCGCCCCGTCGCGGCGGCCGCGGCGGCGGCTCCAGCCGCCGGGGCCTGCTGATCGCGGCGGTCGCGGTGGTGGCGGCCGTCGGCATCGGCATCGGCGCGGCCGTGGTCTTCGGCAAGGACAAGGACAAGGACGCGAAGAACCAGGCGACCGGCCCGACCCAGGCGGCGCAGCCGTCGAAGAAGTCCGAGCCCGATGCGAGTGCTTCCCCGGAGCCCTCCAAGGCCCCGCTGCCCAAGGGCGAGGCCGCCGGCGCCGGCATGGCCCTCACCGGCGGGGCGACGCTGCAGACCAGCGTCGCCGGGTCCAAGAGCGCGGGCGGCCAGTACGTCGGCAACTTCAACCAGACGGGCGCCGCCCTGACCTGGACGGCCGAGCTGCCCGAAGCCGGCGACTACACGCTGAACGTCAACTACGCGGTGCCGGGCAAGGACGCGAAGGTCACGCTGACGGTCAACGGGCAGACGCCCACGCAGTCCCTGAACCTGGCCAACTTCTCCAAGGCCGAGGCGGGCGCCTGGGACAAGGGCTGGACCCGGACCTACGCCTTCGTGACCCTCAAGAAGGGCACGAACACGATGAAGATCTCGTGTGAGGCCGGCAACCAGTGCGACGCCATATTCGATCAGCTGCGCCTCACCTCCGGCTGGGCCAGGGGCTGACGGCCGGCCGGCGACGGACAGCGCGAGGGACAGCGCGACGGACACCGCGAGGGGGAGACGCACCGGGTGCGTCTCCCCCTCGGTCGTTTCCGCGCGCCTACGGGGCCGGGACCGGCACGGCCCTGATCTGCGGGGCGATCTCCTCGTACGTGCGCGGGTCGAAGTCCCCCGCCGTCGGGGCGTGCACGGTGGCCGCGGAGAGGGCCACCGCACGGACCAGGCGCTCGGGCCAGTCCAGACCCCGGGTCAGGGCGGAGAGCAGGCCCGCGACGGCGGAGTCGCCCGCACCGGTGGGGTTCCCGCGCAGCGGGCGGGGCGGGGCCGCCTCCCAGGTGCCGTCGGGGGTGGCGGCGAGCAGCCCGGCGGGGCCCAGGGAGGTCACCACCGCCTGGGCGCCGCGGCGGCGGGCGTCACGGGTCGCGGGGAACGGGTCGCGGGCGCCGGTCAGTTCCGCCAGTTCGGCCGCGTTCGGCTTGATGATGTCCGGCCGGGCGGCGACCCCGCGGCGCAGGGCCTCGCCGCTGGTGTCGAGCAGCACGGGCAGCCCGGCCGCGCGGGCCGCCCGCACGAGGGCCGCGTACGCGCCGACCGGCACGCCCGGGGGCAGGCTGCCGCACAGGGCCACCGCGCGGGCGCCGGTGAGGAGTTCGGCGTACCGCTCCAGGAAGGCGGCCCATTCGGCCGCGGAGATCAGCGGGCCGGGCTCGTTGAACTGGGTGGTGTCGCCCGTGCTCTCGTCGACGACGGCCAGGGTGCGCCGGGTGGTGCCCGCGCAGGGGACGAGGGCGTCGGTCACCCCGGGTGCGCCGGCGAGGAGTTCGCGTACGGTCTGCCCGGTGGGGCCGCCGGCGAAGCCCGTCGCCGTGACCTCCTCGCCGAGCGCGCCGAGCACCCGGGCCACGTTCAGGCCCTTGCCGCCGGCGCGTTCGGTGACACCGGTGACCCGGTGGGAGGTGTGCGGCAGCATGCGCGGCACCCGGTGGGTGACGTCGAGCGCGGTGTTGAGCGTCACGGTGAGGATCATGGCCAGCCCCGGTCTTGGTGTGTGCCGGGATCATGCCAAATCGAGGGCGGCCATCCCAGTCCCGTGGGCGGGCCGCCCCCTTTGCGTCGTATGAAAGGCCGGTTCAGTCCAGCGGGCTGACGATCCATTCGCCGCGCCGCATGACGCCCTTGACGTCGAACGCGGCGTCGAGGACCACCAGGTCGGCGTACTTGCCGGGCTCCAGCGAGCCGACCTCGTCGTAGAGGCCGAGCAGCTTGGCCGGGTTGGCAGAGATCGCCTGCACCACGGACTCGACGGGCAGCCGGTCCACCGTCACCGACCGCTTGAACGCGGTGTCCAGGGTCAGCGTCGAGCCCGCGATGGAACCGCCCTCGACGAGCCGGGCGACACCGTCCTTGACCTCCACCTCCAGCGGGCCGAGGTGGTAGGTGCCGTCGCCGAATCCGGCCGCGTCCATGGCGTCGGTGATCAGCGCGACGCGGTGCGCGCCCGCGTGGTGGAAGGCCAGCTCCAGCATCGCCGGGTGCAGGTGGGTGCCGTCGTTGATCAGCTCGACGGTGACCCGCTCGTCCTCCAGCAGCGCCGCGATCGGGCCGGGAGCGCGGTGCTCCAGGCCGGGCATGGCGTTGTACAGGTGGGTGGCGACGGTCGCGCCGGCGTCGATGGCCTGGCGGGTCTGGTCGTACGTGGAGTCGGTGTGGCCGATCGCGGCGATGACCCCGTGCTCGGCCAGCAGCCGTACGGAGTCCAGGCCGCCGGGGAGTTCGGTGGCGAGGGTGACCATGCGGGCGGCGCCGTGCGCGGCGTCGACGAGCTTGCGGACCTCGGCCGGGTCGGGGTCGCGCAGCAGGTCGGCCTTGTGGGCGCCCTTGCGGCAGGGGTTGATGAAGGGGCCCTCGAAGTGGATGCCGGCGATCTCGCCCTGCTGGGTGAGTTCGGCGAGCAGCCCGGCCCGGCGGGCCAGTTCGTCCAGGTCGCCGGTGACGGTGGAGGCGACGAGGGTGGTGGTGCCGTGCTCGCGGTGGGTGCGTACGCCCGTGAGGACCTCCTCGGCGGTGCCGGAGGTGAAGGAGGCGCCGCCGCCGCCGTGGTTGTGCATGTCCACGAAGCCGGGGACGACCCAGTGCCCGGACAGGTCGACGACCGCGGCGTCCTCGGGGGCGCTGCCCGCGACACGGGCGCCCTCGACGATGACGCGGCCGCCCGCCACGATCCCGGTGGGCAGCACCACCCTCGCGCCGGAGAGAACGGTGCTCTGTGCGCTTCCGGACATCAGGCAGGTACCTCCGTGGCGAGTAGGTCCCAGGCGAGCAGCCCTGCGCCCAGGCATCCGGCGGTGTCCCCGAGGGCAGCCGGAACGATCTCGGGCAGCCGCTGGAACGTCACGCGCTCCTCGACGGCCGCCCTCAGTGGTGTGAACAAGGTTTCCCCCGCCTCGGCGAGCCCGCCACCGATGATCAGCGTGCTCGGGTCCAGCAGGGTGATCGCGGTGACCAGGCCGTCGGCGAGGGCGCCGATGGCGGCCAGCCAGACCTCGCGGGCG
Source organism: Streptomyces sp. C (assembly GCF_000158895.1). NCBI lineage: Bacteria > Bacillati > Actinomycetota > Actinomycetes > Kitasatosporales > Streptomycetaceae > Streptomyces > Streptomyces sp. C. Next base: position 4,283,402 of record NZ_GG657750.1, read on the forward strand.
GCCGCGTCGCCGGACTCGACGGCCTTGGCGCAGTCGGCGGCGTCGGCGTCGGGGTCGCCGGACGCGGTGGCCCAGGCGCGGCTGACGGCGGAGGCGGAGGCGAGGGTCTCCAGGCAGCCGTGCTGGCCACAGCCGCAGGCGGGGCCGCCGGGGCGGACCACGATGTGCCCGATCTCGCCCGCGTAGCCGTGGGCGCCGGCCTCGATGCGGCCGGCGATGCCGATGGCTCCGGCGATGCCGGTGCCGAGCGGGACGAAGAGGAAGCGTTCCGCGCCGAGGCCCGCGCCGATGCGGCCCTCGGCGAGCCCGCCCGTGCGGACGTCGTGGCCGAGGGCGACGGGGATCCCGCCGAGGCGGGCGGTGAGCAGGTCGCGCATGGGTACGTCCCGCCAGCCCAGGTTCGCCGCGTACACGGCGGTGCCGCGCTCGGCGTCGACGATGCCGGGGACGGCGACGCCGGCGGCCGAGGCGGGTGTGCCGAAGCGTTCCCGGCCGAGGTCGAGGAGCTCGGCGGCGAAGTCCAGGATCGTCTCGACGACGGCGTCGGGGCCCCGCTCGCGGCCGGTGGCGCGGCGTGCCTCGTGCAGCAGGGTCCCGTCCGCCCCGATCAGGGCGGCCTTGATCCCGGTGCCGCCCACATCGAGGGCGATGACGTGTTTCACGGGTTTCACAGCAGACAGTCTCGCGTGCTCGGCGGGGAAAGGTCTAGTCCATTGGAGGGGATTGTTGACCGGCCATACAAATCCGGACCGCCCAAGTGACACAGTCCGGAAACAGTCCGCGGCGGACCCCCTTCCGGATGTGGAGGAGCCGCCAAAGTGGTGTAGACCTTACGTCGGATCGTACGTACAACCTGGGGTGGATCAAGAACTGTGAAGGGCCGTTACCTGAGGCCGGCCGCGACCGGCGCCGCACTGTGCCTGGCCGTGGCGACGCTGGCGGGCTGTGGAACCGTGTCCGGCCTCACCGGGGACAACGAGGTGACCCTGCGGGTCGTGGCGGCCGACTACGGGGACAATCCGCAGAACTCCTCCGCCGGCTACTGGAAGAACCTCGCCACCTCCTTCGAGAAGGACAACCCCGGCGTCCACGTCGAGGTCAGCGTCTACTCCTGGTCGGAGGTCGACGCCAAGGTCGCCGCGATGGTCAAGGCCGGCAAGGCCCCCGACATCGCCCAGATCGGCGCCTACGCCGACTACGCCGAAGCCGGCAAGCTCTACACCGCCGACGAACTGCTCTCCGTCACCACCGAGGCCGACTTCCTCGCCCCCCTCGCCGACGCGGGCAAGGTCAAGCGGGTCCAGTACGGGATGCCGTTCGTCGCCAGCACCCGGCTGCTCTTCTACAACACCAAGCTCCTCGGCGACGCCGGCGTCATCCCCAAGGACGGCAGCACCCCCTGGCAGCCCAAGAGCTGGGCGGACATCGAGGCCGCCGCCAAGAAGCTCAAGGCCGCCAACGTCCCCACCCCCTTCGCACTGCCCCTCGGCCGCGAAGAGGCCCAGGCCGAGACGATGATGTGGCTGCTCGCGGGCGGCGGCGGCTACACCGACAACGAGGAGGCGTACTCGATCGACTCCGCGGAGAACGTCAAGTCGCTGGAGTTCCTCCGCGACAAGATGGTCGGCCAGCAGCTCACCGGCCCCGTCGAACCGGCCAAGCTCGACCGCCAGGCCGCCTTCGACGCCTTCACGCGCGGCGAGGTCGGCATGCTCAACGGCCACCCCACCCTGCTGAAGCAGGCCGCCGGCAAGGGCGTGAAGTTCGGCATGGTCGCCATGCCCACCATCGACGGCACCGACCACTCCACCATGGGCGTCGCCGACTGGGTCATGGCCTTCAAGAACGGCCACAAGAAGGAGTCCGGGAAGTTCCTGGACCACCTCTTCTCCGCGAAGAACGTGACCACCTTCACCAACCAGTACGACCTCCTGCCCGTCACCACCAGCGGCTACCGGGCCATGGCCGGCAGCACCGGCGGCTCGGCCGCACAGCTGAGGACCTTCCTCACGGCCCTCCCCAGCGCCCGGCTCTACCCCGTCGGCAAGAAGTCCTGGGCCGGGGTCAGCGAGGACGTCAAGCAGAACATCGGCAAGACCGTCGCACCGGGCGGACAGCCCGCGAAGGTCCTGGAGGAGATCGCCGTCGCCGCGCGCAAGGCGGACGGGGAACGCTGACCCGTCCCGTCGGGCCGGCCGGGGGCGCTGTCGGTGGGCGGCGTTAATCTGGCCGTATGACGGACGGCGGGCAGGCGGGTGACACGGGTGACACGGGCGGCGCGGCGGCGGACGCGACCCCCGGGCCGCTGACCCCCGCCGAGGCCGCCGTACTCGCCTACGAAGGCCACAGCTGGCCCGGCCCCGGCGCCAAGGAACGCGCGATACGCGAGGCCCTCGGCCTCACCCCGGTCAGCTACTACCAGCTCCTCAACGCCCTCATGGACGACCCCCGCGCCCTCGCCCACGCCCCCGGCACCGTCAACCGCCTCCGCCGCATCCGCGCGGCGCAGCGGGCCCGGCGGTAGAGCGGCCCTGGGGAACCCTGGGCGGCGTGCGGGCCACGCCGGTAGGGTCGTCCGTATGGGGAGCCAGCCGCATGATCCGCAGCCGATGCCCGTGCCCGCCACCGCAGCCGGACGCGAGGGACTAGAAGCCCTCCTCCGCGCACCCCGCAGAGCCGTCATCGCCCTCGACTTCGACGGCACCCTCGCCGAGATCGTCCCCGACCCCGACCAGGCCCGCGCCCACCCGGACGCCGTACCGGCCCTGGCCGAGCTCGCCCCCCAGGTCGACGCCGTCGCCGTCGTCACCGGCCGCCCGGCCGGCGTCGCCGTACGCCACGGCGGCTTCGCCGGGATACCCGGACTGGAGCACCTCGTCGTCCTCGGCCACTACGGAGCCGAGCGCTGGGACGCCGTCACCGGCATCGTCCGCGCCCCCGCCGAACACCCCGGCGTCGCCGCCGTACGGGCCGAGCTGCCGGGCTTCCTCGACGCCATCGGCGCGTGGCGCGGGACCTGGATCGAGGAGAAGGGCCAGGCCCTCGCCGTCCACACCCGCCGCGCCGAAGACCCGGCGGCGGCCTTCGACGCCCTCCGCGAACCCCTCGCGGAGCTCGCCGCCCGCCACGGCCTGATGGTCGAGCCGGGCCGCGCCGTCCTGGAGCTGCGCCCGCCGGGCATGGACAAGGGCGTCGCACTGACCGAGTTCCTCAACGAACGCGGCGCCGAAGCCGTCCTGTACGCGGGCGACGACCTGGGCGACCTCGCGGCGTACTCGGCGGTCGAGAAGCGCCGGGCCGACGGCCTCCCGGGCCTCCTGGTCTGCAGCGGCTCGGCGGAAGTCCCCGAACTCGCGGCCCGAGCCGACCTGGTCCTCCCGGGCCCGGCAGCGGTATCGGCGTTCCTGGCCCAGCTGGCGGGGGCACTGCGGGGCTGACGCTTCGGGCCGGCTGTCTGCCCCGCGAGGGGCGGGGGTTGGGCGGTGTTTGCCCACCCGCCCCCTTGTCTGCGGGGCGGGGGCCGGGGGGGGCGGTACCCCCTCGGACGGTCTCAGGGAGGGTTGGGGGTTTCCCGTCAGTCCCATCGTCCTTCCGGTTCGGGCCGGTCCCTCAAGGGCGCTCCTTCGTCGCGTCGCTACGCGATCGCCTTCGGCGACCCTTGACCGACCGACCCGAACCGGAAAGCCGAAAGACTGCCGGGAAACCCCCAAAGAAACGGCACGGTCCAGAGGAGCAGGGACGGGCGTCTCAGCGCTGAGGCGAGGGACCGGGGGCCGGCCCGCCGGGCATCCGGGCCCCCAAGAGACGAGATTCCGAGCCGGGGCGCGACTACCCGCACGAGAAGGCGAACAGAGCAGCCCAGGAAGCCCCCAGACGCGACAGATCGCTACGCGCTCCTCCCGTCTCAGCGTCCGACGACCGCCTGTGGCCGCTACCCGCACCAAAAGGCGAACAGGGCAGCCCAGGTGTCCGGCAGGCGCAGCAGATCGCTACGCGCTCCTCACATCTCGGCGGCCGGCGACCGTCCGGGGCTGAGGACCGTGCGGGCGGGCTGTCAGGTACCGATGATGTGCACGCGATCGCCGCAGAGCTTCGTCATGTCGTCGACATCAGAGGTGAGAAGGGCAACAGGACGCGGTTGTCGCAAGGCGGCCTCCGCCACAGCCGCATCGATCGCGTACTTGTGGCCGTGAAGGCCCGCCTCCATCAGCAGGACGGAAGCAGCCCTGGCTTCCTCTTCTCCGACCGGGATCACGCGGACACCGGAGAGGATCCAGTTCAGTCGAGTCTTGTTGGTGCGTCCGTGCACTGCCTCGCTGATCGTCAACGCGCTGATCACGACTTCCATGCCGCGACTGCGCGCTTCGGCGATGAGAGACACAACGGGCTCATCGTCGTTCAGCAGCTTGGACAGCCCCTCGCAGTCCAGAACGAGAGTGCCCTCGCGGCTCAGCTTGCGGCGGGCCATTCCTTGCCCTCCGCGAAGATCTCATCGAAGACCTGACGGGCTGCGTGCTGGGATTCGGCTGAGAGGGGGCCGCGCCGCTGCTCGTAGTCGGCCAGGTACTCGTCAAGGATCTGCCCGCGCAGCTCACGCTCCACGGCCGCCGTCACGAAAGCCGAGAACTCGCGCTTGCCCACGCGCGCGCGAATCGCCTCTGCCGTCCCCTCGGGGAGTGAGAGGCTCACCCGGGCGGCTGGTCCCTCGCCGATTCCGTACGTCGTCTCAGACACCCTTCCAAAGTATCAAAGATGTAGGAATTGGTCCTGGTATGCGATCCCACGGCCGTCACCAACGTCGAACCCGCCCCTGACCAGCCCCGGACGGTCGCCGGCCGCCGAGATGAGAGGAGCGCGTAGCGATCTGTCGCGCCTGTGCACCTCCTGGGCTGCCCTGTTCGCCCTCTGGTGCGGGTAGCGGCCACAGGCGGTCGTCGGGACGCTGAGACGGGAGGAGCGCGTAGCGATCTGTCGCGTCTGGGGGCTGCCTGGGCTGCTCTATCGCCCTCTCGTGCGGGTAGTCGCGCACAGGCTCCGGATCTCGACTCTTGAGGGGCCGGATGCCCGGCCGGCCAAGCCCCGGCCCCTCGTCTCATCGCTGAGACGCCCGTCCCTCCACCATGGACCGTGCCGTTTCTTTGGGGGTTTCCCGGCAGTCTTTCGGCTTTCCGGTTCGGGTCGGTCGGTCAAGGGTCGCCGAAGGCGATCGCGTAGCGACGCGACGAAGGAGCGCCCTTGAGGGACCGGCCCGAACCGGAAGGACGATGGGACTGACGGGAAGCCCCCAACCTGCTCTGAGACCGCCCGAGGGAATACCGCTCCCCGACGTCCCGCCCCGCAGACAAGGAGGCGGGTGGGCAAACACCGCCCCGCCCCTACCCCCGCAGGGCCTCCAGCTGGGCTGTGAACCAGGCCGCCGGGGGGAGGGCCGTGGCGGATGCCGCCAGGCGCTTCGTGCGTTCCGCGCGTTCCGCTTCCGGCATGGTCAGGGCCTCGTGGAGGGCTTCGGCCGTCGCGGTGACGTCGTACGGGTTGACCGTCAGGGCGTTCGCGCGGAGTTCCTCGTACGCTCCCGCCCCGGTGGACAGGACCAGGGCGCAGCCCGCCTCGGAGACGACCGGGATCTCCTTCGCGACGAGGTTCATGCCGTCCCGGACCGGGTTGATCAGGGCCACGTCCGCGAGCCGGTACGCCGCCAGGGAGCGGGCGAAGTCGTCCTGGACGGAGACCATGACCGGCTGCCAGTCGTCCGTGCCGAACTCCGCGTTGATCTCCTCGGCCAGTCGGCGCACCGACTCGGTGTAGTCCCGGTACACCTTCAGGTCCTGCCGGGAGGGGTAGGCGGAGGCCAGGTGGACGACGCGGCCGCGCCATTCGGGGTGCGTGGCCAGGAGCTCGCGGTAGGCGAGCAGGCCGCGCAGGATGTTCTTCGACAGTTCGGTGCGGTCGACGCGGACGATCGTCTTGCGGTCGCCGACCTCGGCCCGGAGCGCGGCGAGCTTGTCGTCGACCTCCGGCCGGTGGGCCAGTGCCCGCAGGTCGTCCCCGTCGACCCCGAGGGGGTAGGCGGTCACCGTGGTGAACCGCTTCTCGCCGTACCCGCCGTCCGCCGTCAACCTGCGGTGGTGGACCCCCGGGGCGCTGTTCCGGGGGATGGACGATTCCGCGATACCGCGCTCGTCGTCGGTGGTCGCGCCGCTGACGAAGTTGATCGCCCAGAGCTCGGTGTGGAAGCCCAGCCGGTCCGCCCCCAGCATCCCCCACACCAGCTCGCTGCGGATGTCGTCCGGGAGCATCTCCAGGAACTCCCGCGACGCCCACGGCGTGTGCGTGAAGTGCGCGATCCGCAGGTCCGGCCGCAGTTCCCGCAGCTGCCCCGGGACCAGGGCGAGGTGGTAGTCCTGGACGAGGACGCAGGCGCCCTCGGCGGCCTCCTCGGCCAGGGCTTCGGCGAAGGCCCGGTTGTAGGCGGTGTACGAGTCCCAGCGCCGCCGGAACTCCGCGTCGAAGACGGGCTCGCGGGGGACGTCGTACAGGTGGTGGTGGGTGAACCAGAGCACGGAGTTCGCGATGCCGTTGTACGCGTCGTCGTACACCGCCGGGTCGATGTCCAGCATCCGGACGCCCGGCTCGGCGACGCCCCGGCGGACCGCCTCGCGGTCGGCGTCGGACAGGGCCGCGCAGATCCACAGGGCCTCGGGCTGGGCCGAGAGTGCCGCGGACAGGCCGGAGACGAGGCCGCCGCCGCCGCGGCGGGCGCTGAGGGTGCCGTCGGTGTCGAGGGCGTACGAGAGCGGGCCGCGGTTGGCGGCGACGAGTACCTGGGGAGCCACGGGGGAAGCCATGTCGCGAACCTAGCCCGGGGCCCGCTCGCTCAAACGTCCGGGAAATGTCCGGTTCGTCACGCCACGCGCCGACCCGCGTACTCCTCGATCTCCGCCATCGGCGGCCGCTCCTCCGTGTCCACGGCGTACGTGCGCGGCACGAACCCGTCCGGCCCCCGCTCGAACTGCGTCAGCTCCGGCCGGACGAGGTGCCCGCGCGAGAGCCGCAGCTGCGCGGTGCGGTAGATCGCGGCGGCCATCCGGCCCAGGGCCTGCCCGTCCTGGTGCCGGTGCAGCCGGACCCCCACGTCCACCTGGGCCAGCGCGTCCAGTCCGACCGTGTGCAGCGCGTCCACGAGCAGGCCCAGCTCCACCCCGTACCCGACGGGGAAGGGGAGACGTTCCAGCAGGGAGCGGCGTACGGCGTACTCGCCGCCCAGCGGCTGGACGAAGCCGGCCAGCTGGGGCCAGTGGAGGTTGAGGAGCGGGCGGGCCACCAGCTCCGTGACGCGGCCGCCCTGCCCCGGCGTGTCGCCGAGGGGGCGGTCGTACATGGCCTTGACGAACTGCACCTGCGGGTCGGTGAGCAGCGGCCCGACGATCCCGGAGACGAAGGCGGAGTCGAAGTCCCGCAGGTCGGCGTCGACGAAGCAGACGACGTCGCCGGTGGTGGCCAGCAGGGAGCGCCACAGCACCTCGCCCTTGCCGGGCAGGGCCGGGATGCGGGGCAGGATCGAGTCGCGGTGCACGACGCGGGCGCCGGCCTTGGCCGCGACCTCGGCCGTGCGGTCGGTGGAGCCGGAGTCGACGACCACCAGCTCGTCCACCAGGGGGACGGGCGGGGCCTCGATCAGGTCGCGCCGGATGATCTCGACGATCTCCCCGACGGTGGCTTCCTCGTCGAGCGCGGGCAGCACCACGCTCACCGTCGTCCCGGCCGCCCGTTTCCGGTCGAGCAGCTGGTCGAGCGGTCGGTCGGCGGCGGACCAGGAGCGGTCTGCCAGCCAGCGCTCCACCTCATCCAGCACTCTCAGCACCCCTTGGGCATGTTTCGGGCTTCTCTTGGTCTCTGCGGCACTCGGCTCATTTGGGCCGAATTGTGATCCATCTCGCGGTTCGGACGGCTGTCTCAACCGCCCGTCCCTTCGGTTACAGTCTTGAACAACGCGAGAGACCACCGCATGCCGGGGGTCCCGCGCACAAACGCACCGGCGCGCCGCAGAGCGCGTGTGTCCGGTGCCATACCGCTCATCCAGAGGGGCAGAGGGACACGGCCCGTTGAAGCCCCGGCAACCCTCCAGTCGGTTCTCGCCAGCGCGAGGCCCCGGCTAGGGAAGGTGCCAATTCCGTCTCATGGCGAAGTGCGCCATGGGGAAGATGAGGAGAAAGGGCCTCGCCATCATGGCTGCACAGACTGTCGCCACCTCTGTCGACCTCGGACCCGCCACCGGACTTTCCTGTCGCGAGTGCGGTACCCGCTTCGAGCTCGGCCCCATCTTCGCCTGCGTCGAGTGCTTCGGCCCCCTGGAAGTCGCCTACGAGCTGCCGCTCGGCGACCCGGAGGCCCTGCGCGCCGCGATCGAGGCCGGTCCGAACAACATCTGGCGCTACGCGCCGCTGCTGCCCGTCCCGGTGGACGTGGCCTCCAAGCCGAGCCTGAACCCCGGATTCACCAAGCTGGTGGACGCCGAGAACCTGGCCAAGGAGCTGGGCGTCACCGGCAAGCTCTACGTCAAGGACGACTCCGGCAACCCGACGCACTCCTTCAAGGACCGCGTCGTGGCCATCGCCGTCGAGGCCGCCCGCGCCTTCGGCTTCACCACCCTGTCCTGCTCCTCCACGGGCAACCTGGCCGGTGCCGTCGGCGCCGCGGCCGCCCGTGCGGGCTTCCGGTCCTGCGTGTTCATCCCGCACGACCTGGAGCAGGGCAAGGTCGTCATGGCCGGTGTCTACGGCGGCGACCTGGTCGGCATCGAGGGCAACTACGACGACGTCAACCGCTTCTGCTCCGAGCTCATCGGCGACCCGCTGGGCGAGGGCTGGGGCTTCGTCAACGTCAACCTGCGCCCCTACTACGGCGAGGGCTCCAAGACGCTGGCGTACGAGATCTGCGAGCAGCTCGGCTGGCAGCTGCCCGACCAGATCGTCATCCCGATCGCGTCAGGCTCCCAGCTGACGAAGATCGACAAGGGTCTCCAGGAGCTGGTCAAGCTCGGTCTCGTCGAGGACAAGCCCTACAAGATCTTCGGCGCCCAGGCCGAGGGCTGCTCCCCGGTGTCCACCGCCTTCAAGGCCGGCCACGACGTGGTGCGCCCGCAGAAGCCGAACACCATCGCCAAGTCCCTGGCCATCGGCAACCCGGCGGACGGCCCGTACGTCCTGGACATCGCGCGGCGCACCGGCGGCTACGTCGAGGACGTCAACGACGAGCAGGTCGTCGAGGCCATCAAGATCCTGGCGCGCACCGAGGGCATCTTCGCCGAGACCGCGGGCGGCGTGACCGTCGGCGTGACGAAGAAGCTGATCGAGAACGGGCAGCTCGACCCGGCGCTGACCACCGTGGTCCTGAACACCGGTGACGGCCTCAAGACCCTGGAGGCGGTGGCCGCGGACAGCGGCCAGACCGCCACCATCCGCCCGAGCCTGGACGCGTTCCGCGCCGCCGGCCTGGCCTGACCCTTCCCCCCTGACCTGACACATCCGGAAAGGCGGTAGCGCCATGAGCGTCAACGTCCGCATCCCCACCATCCTGCGCACCTACACCGGCGGCGCCGCCGAGGTCCCGGCCGAGGGTGCGACCCTCGCCGAGGTCATCGAGTCCCTGGAGAAGAACCACCCGGGCATCGCCGCGCGCGTCCTGGACGACCAGGGCAAGCTGCGCCGCTTCGTGAACGTCTACGTCAACGACGACGACGTGCGCTTCGAGGGCGGGCTGCAGGCGGCGACGCCGGACGGCGCCGGCGTCTCGATCATCCCGGCCGTCGCCGGCGGCTGCTGATTCGCGGTTCCGTCCGCGGCTGACGCGTTCAGATCAGAATTGCCCCCTCCGCTAAAAGCGGAGGGGGCAATTCTGCTTGATTGGGCGCGGTAGAGTTGGGGCAGTCCCCTCCGCTGTTCTTGCCCGCCGCATATGAGCGGGTCGACGGATGGTTGACATTGAGTCAACATGAGCGTGCCTTTTGGGCCTTTGGTGCCGCTTGTCTGGCCCGAGTTGCCCTGGAATATGCCAGCTTTTCACCCTATTTTCAGGTTTCCGTGTGTCCAGATTTCTCGTCGGATTGACCTGTTGCTGACAGCACCGGTGCGGATACATTCAGCCGCGGTCGAGGCGTTCCGGCGCAAGTTCTGACCCGGGACCGCGAAGTGCGGTCCCGCGCAAGGGCCAGTAATAGGGGAGTTAGGCATGGCTCAGGGCACCGTCAAGTGGTTCAACGCGGAGAAGGGCTACGGCTTCATCGCGGTCGACGGTGGTGCGGATGTGTTCGTCCACTACAGCGCCATCCAGATGGACGGGTACCGCACCCTTGAAGAGGGTCAGCGGGTCGAGTTCGAGATCTCGCAGGGCCAGAAGGGTCCGCAGGCGGACATGGTCAAGCTCGCGCCGGCCGGCTGAGTCGGAGCGAACGCGATCGGCCACCGACGCACGCACAGATGCTTGAGGGGCCCACATCCCGGACAGGGATGTGGGCCCCTCCTGCGTGTCGCCCCGCGTCAGCCCCGCGTCACGGCCACGCCGCCCGCGTGTTGCCCGAAGCCGCTTGCACTCGTGGGGGTCGAGTGCTAATCATTGGCGTTAGCACTCTCCAGGTGAGAGTGCTACTAAAACGAGGACCGGGCCGGTGAGGCCCGCAGGGTCCGGCGGGACGGAACCGCCGGATCCGCAGGCCGTCCGTCGCGGGCGCGGGCGCGGTCCGGAGCAATCCACCCCTGTCCGGGAGGACCACTTCACATGGCCAAGATCATTGCGTTCAACGAGGAGGCCCGGCGCGGTCTCGAGCGTGGCATGAACCAGCTCGCCGACGCCGTCAAGGTCACCCTTGGCCCCAAGGGTCGCAACGTCGTCCTTGAGAAGAAGTGGGGCGCGCCCACGATCACCAACGACGGTGTCTCCATCGCCAAGGAGATCGAGCTCGAGGACCCGTACGAGAAGATCGGCGCCGAGCTGGTCAAGGAAGTCGCCAAGAAGACGGACGACGTCGCCGGTGACGGTACGACCACCGCGACCGTCCTCGCCCAGGCGCTCGTCCGCGAGGGCCTGCGCAACGTCGCCGCCGGCGCCAACCCGATGGCCCTCAAGCGTGGTATCGAGAAGGCCGTCGAGGCCGTCTCCGCCGCCCTGCTGGCCCAGGCCAAGGACGTCGAGACCAAGGAGCAGATCGCTTCCACGGCCTCCATCTCCGCCGCCGACACCCAGATCGGCGAGCTCATCGCCGAGGCCATGGACAAGGTCGGCAAGGAAGGCGTCATCACCGTCGAGGAGTCCCAGACCTTCGGTCTGGAGCTGGAGCTCACCGAGGGCATGCGCTTCGACAAGGGCTACATCTCGGCGTACTTCGCCACCGACATGGAGCGTATGGAGGCGTCCCTCGACGACCCGTACATCCTGATCGTCAACTCCAAGATCGGCTCGGTCAAGGACCTGCTGCCGCTCCTGGAGAAGGTCATGCAGTCCGGCAAGCCGCTGCTGATCATCGCCGAGGACGTCGAGGGCGAGGCCCTGTCGACCCTGGTCGTCAACAAGATCCGCGGCACCTTCAAGTCCGTCGCCGTCAAGGCCCCGGGCTTCGGCGACCGCCGCAAGGCCATGCTCGGCGACATCGCCATCCTCACGGGCGGCACGGTCATCTCCGAGGAGGTCGGCCTCAAGCTGGAGAACGCCGGTCTCGACCTGCTCGGCCGCGCCCGCAAGGTCGTCATCACCAAGGACGAGACCACCATCGTCGACGGTGCCGGTGACAGCGACCAGGTCCAGGGCCGCGTCAACCAGATCCGCGCCGAGATCGAGAACTCCGACTCGGACTACGACCGCGAGAAGCTCCAGGAGCGCCTCGCGAAGCTGGCCGGCGGCGTGGCCGTCATCAAGGCCGGTGCCGCGACCGAGGTCGAGCTCAAGGAGCGCAAGCACCGCATCGAGGACGCCGTCCGCAACGCGAAGGCGGCCGTCGAGGAGGGCATCGTCGCCGGCGGTGGCGTGGCCCTGCTGCAGGCCTCCTCGGTCTTCGAGAAGCTGGAGCTCACCGGTGACGAGGCGACCGGCGCCAACGCCGTGAAGCTCGCGCTGGAGGCCCCGCTGAAGCAGATCGCCGTCAACGGTGGTCTCGAGGGCGGCGTCGTCGTGGAGAAGGTGCGCAACCTGGCCGTCGGCCACGGTCTGAACGCCGCCACCGGCGAGTACGTCGACATGATCGCCGAGGGCATCATCGACCCGGCGAAGGTCACGCGTTCCGCGCTGCAGAACGCCGCGTCCATCGCCGCGCTCTTCCTGACCACCGAGGCCGTCATCGCCGACAAGCCGGAGAAGGCCGCCGCCGCTCCGGGCGGCATGCCGGGCGGTGACATGGACTTCTGATCGGCCCCTGGCTGATCGGCTGTTCTCGAACGAGGGCGGCACCCCTTCCCGACGGAGGGGGTGCCGCCCTCGGGCGTTGTCCGGGGGCTCAGTTCGCGTAGTCCTTGAGCTTCTCGGTGTCCAGCGTGATCCGCACGGGAGCGGGCAGGGTGACCGCTTCCCCGTAGGCGTACGACACGGTCTGCCGGTACATGCCGTCCTGGGGGTCGCTGTGGACGGTGAGCATGTCCTGATCCCGGTCGACGAGGAGGTACACCGGGATGTCCGCCTGGGCGTACGCGGCGCGTTTCTCGTCCCGGTCGCGCTGGTCGGCGTCGGGGTCGAAGGACGTGACCTCCACGACCATCAGTGTCCCGGCGGGATCCGCCCACTCGCCCTCTTGGGCGGCGTAGTGGTCGTACGGCGCGAGCGCGCCGTCCGCGCGGGCCCGTCCGGTGCGGTAGCTCTCCACCTTCAGCCCCTGTTCGGGGTAGAGGGCGAGCTCCGGGCGCTGCTGCATGCACTGGCGCAGCAGCCACATGACGATGGCGCCGTGGCGCTGATCGGGCAACGGCTTGACTCCGAGCTTTCCGTTGACGAATTCGAGCGTGACCGTCTCGGGTGCGCGGCGGGCCAGCGTCTCGAAGTCCGTCAGGGTCATCTGGGCGTGCGCGGCGGTGCTGGGGGTCATGGGGTCGCCTCCTCGACTCCATGGTGCCCGTGTTCGGCGCCGGTGGAGCGGCGGACTGGTCATCGGCGGTTCCCTTCGCGGATGCGGGTCGCGTGGGCGCGGACCTCGGCCGGGGTGAGGGTCGGGGTGAACACCGGCGGGCGGGGGGCGTCGGGGCGGCAGGCGCGGCAGCGGCCGTCGGTGAAGGCGCCCGGCGGGCCGGGGGCGCGGCATTCGGTGCACTCGGCGCGGGCCGGGGGTGGGGCTTCTTCCGCCGGCGGGGCAGGGGCCGGGGCCGGTGGTGCGGCGGGGAGTTTGGTCTCCAGGCGTCTGCGGACCAGGGCCGCCGGGTGGTGGACCGGGGTCGGCAGGCCGGCGGTGAGGGCGAGCCGGATCCGGTCGGGGGTGACTCCCCGGGCCAGCCAGGGGACCAGGAGCGGGGCGAGGGCCGTGCAGTCGGCCTTGGAGAGCGCGAGGGCGGGGGCGGTGCGGCCGAGGGAGGCGAGGATGCCGTAGGCGTCGGGTCCCGTGGCATCGGGGGCGTCGGCAGGAGCCGGGGGTACCGGTGCGGGTGGTGGCGGGGCGGTCGGTGCGGGGGAATCCCTCTGGGTGAACCGGGCCCACCAGGCGCCGTCGCGGGGCGTGCGGGAGAAGTACGTACGGGTGACCCAGCGGGTGACCGGGCCGGGCAGGCGCCGGCGGACGCGGTGCAGGTGCCCGGCGGTGGCCAGCCGGTTGAGGGCGGTGCGCAGGGCGCACTGGCCCCACAGGGGCAGGACCGCGGCCAGGGTCTTCACGCTGATGTCGGCGCCGTCCGGCAGCCGGTCGAGGTACCCGGCGACGGCCGCCTCGCGGGCCGGGAGGTGGGCGAAGTCGCGGGCGGTGCGGGGCGCTTGCTCCGGTGCGGCGATTTTGCCGTAGCCGGGCTTGGCCTGGGGGTGCGGGGCAGCACTAAGCTGGCTGTCATCCATGGGGATCGTTGTGTCCGATCTCGTTTGGTCAGGCCCTCGTTCGGTGTTGGCGCACCGGCGGGGGCCGATTTTCGTTTCCAGCCGCAAGGTAGGGCCTGATGGCCCTGCGTGGCAAGCCGATCACGGATCGTCATCCGGCCTGGTATGGGCGGCGGTTGGGAGGGTGGTGGGTGGTGGTGGGCTCCGCCCACCACCCATTCCACAGACAGGGCGCTCGGACTCTCGGTACTTGAGCCCCGGGGCCGGTTGGCCGCCCGCAACGTGGGACGTATCGGCGTGGCAGAGCCGCGTTTGGTTGACTTGACGGCATGAGCGACGGGAAGAGCGTGTTCGTCAAGATCTGCGGGCTGAAGACCCCCCACGACGTGGACGTGGCCGTGGAGGCCGGGGCCGACGCCGTCGGGTTCGTGTTCGCCCCGGGCAGCCCCCGGACCGTCGACGCCGCGCTGGCGCGGGAGCTGACCGCGCGGGTACCGGACGGGGTGCTGACCGTCGGGGTGTTCCGGGGGCAGCCCCTGGAGGAGGTGCGCCGGCTCACCGAGGAGAGCGGCGTGCGCGGCGTACAGCTGCACGGCGACGAACCCGCCGACTACTACGCGCACCTCCGAGCTCCGGGGCGCACGCTGCTGCGGGCCACCGCCGAGCACGTCGCGCGCTGCGGCGAGTACGGGGAGGACCTGCTCCTCATCGACGCCCCCGACCCCGGCTCCGGCAAGCCCTGGAACTGGGGGTCCGCGCAGTTCACGGCGCCCGAGGGGCACTGGCTGCTGGCCGGCGGGCTCGGTCCGGCCAACGTCCGCGAGGCCGTCGCCGCCACCGGCGCCTGGGGCGTGGACGTCTCCAGCGGGGTCGAGCGGGAGCGCGGGGTGAAGTCCCCGGAGCTGATCCGCGCCTTCATCGAGGCCGCGCGCGCGATCGTATGATTACTCTGAGTGAGAACGGGGGGTTCGGGGCGGGCCGGGCGGGCACAACCGCCGCATGGACCCGGAACCGGAAACGCACGGCTGGCTGCGGCGCCTGACCCGCCGCCTCGCCCCCGCGGGCGGCGGCGGGGGGCTGGGGCTGCCGCCCGTGTTCACCCCGCGCCGTACCCCCGTCTTCACCGCCGACTTCACCTCCACCACCCAGTGGGTGGCCGGCCGCTCCTGGGCCTATCCCGACGGCGGCCCCGTCAACCCCGGCGACAACAAACTCGACCACCTCACCGCCGACCCCGCCTACAGCCGCTCCGGCACCTTCCGCGCGACCCTGCGCCCCGACGGGAACTGGGACGCCGGGCTGCTCACCACCGAGGGCAGTGACGAGGGCTTCGAGGTCCGTACCGGCGACGTCCTGGAGGCCCGTGTCCGGCTGCCGGAGGAGATCGGCGCCTGGCCCGCCATCTGGACCTGGCGGGACGGCGGCCAGGAGATCGACGTCTTCGAGTACCACCCCGACCACCCCGACCTGCTGGAACTGTCCAACCACGTCCGCGAGGCGCACCGCTACCTCCGCGACCCGACCGTCCACCCCGGCGCGTGGCTCGACCTGAAGGTGGAGTTCGGCCGCAGGTCCGTCGTCTGGTGGGTGAACGGCCTGCGCGTCTACTCCGACGGCCGGGGCGTCGGCCGCGGCTGGCACGCGTACCTCATCGTCAACCTGTCCGTCTCCGCCGGCCGCTACCACCCCGCTCCCGGGCCGGACCTCACCGAGATGTCGTACGAGGTGTCGCAACTGCGCGTCCACCGGGCGTAGTCCCGTAGCCGTTCGGGGAGGAGCGGGTGATCGGGCCGGCGCCCGCCGAGCGGCTCGTACGTCTTCGTCAACCTGGACGCCGACGACGCCCTTTTCCCGACCTTCGAGGTCAGGCCCGTCTGGGGCTGGTGACCCGGGCCGTCGGACGGCCCGGGCGGGGCGGGGGCCGGTTGAAGGCCGCGCCCATGATCGCCACTCTGTGTGCCGGACCCCAACACCCGCAGGAGAGAGGCGACACGTCATGATGCTCACCCCGCAGGAGCGGATGCGGGCGGCCGAGGAGGCCGTACGGCAGTTGAAGGACGCCCTCCACGGGGTGGGAGTGGTCTTCCCGTCCCTGGACGTCGAGCGGGTCTCGGCCGCCGGGTCGTACGGGCTGCCGCTCGTCGACCTGGGGCGATGCAACATCGACACCGCGCTCCGGCTGGCCGCCGTGCTGCACGGGCGGGCGGGTGGATGCCCCTCAGCCCGGCCCGTCGGCGGGCCGGGCTGAGGGTTCGGGCCGGGAGGGCTCGCGCCGCGGAGCAGGAGCCCTCACCGCACATCGATCAGCCGCGGCCGTCGCACGCCTTGCAGTCACCGCTGCCGCGGCAGCTGTCGCACTTCCACACGCCGCGGTAGCCCGATCCGTCGCAGGTGGTGCACTTTCCGTTGCCCTTGCAGCGCTGGCACTTGTTCCACATGGTGAGTCCTCTTCTCGTCATTGTTCGTCGGCGGTCGGATGCCGCCGGCCGGTATCCGACCGTTGGCCGGTGTCCGGCTCTCAGTACGTACGGGCCTTCTCCCAGCCGCCCGCGTCGTCCAGCGTGGTCGCGAAGTAGTTCCGGGGCGGGACGGCCTGACCGTCGGGCAGGCGCTTGCTGCTGAGGGCCGGGCTGTACTTGCGGAAGATCGCGATCGACTTCGTGAGGCAGTTGTTGAAGCCGATGTCGTAGCCGTTGTTCTCCATGTTGCGGAAGGTCCGCTGCGCGGCGTTGAGGTCACCGCCAGCCGTGTTGATGCACCGGTAGGCGTCGTAGAACCCCGGCCGGTGCCGGCCGTCCCGCTTGATGCTCTTGCGGAGGTCGTCCCAGCTGCCGCCCTTGATCCAGCTGTGGTTGTCGGCGCCGGCCGGGATGTGCAGCTTGCCTCCCTCGGTGGCGCCCCAGATCCAGTGGGCGGTGTTCTTCGGGTCGCGGATCGCCCAGGCGACGTGCCCGTACGTGCGGCCGGCGATCGGGGCGCCCTCCTTGTCGAGGAAGAGGCACACCCGGCCGCCCGTGGCGGCCTCGGCCGTGCCCGGGGCGACCATCGGTACGGCGGTCGCCGACAGCACGGCCGCGAGGAGGGTGAGGAGTGTGCGATGCTTTCGGGTCGTCGAGCGGTTCATGGCAGGACTCCGTTGCCTGGTGGGTGGATTGATGGTGGATCAGCTCTTCGCCGTCCGCCGGGATCCACTCTCCTGAATGCCGGAGACCTGCCCCAGACCCTTCGGCCGGCAGGTGCTTGCAGTGCCAGGTGCACAAGCTCTGACCTGCTGTTTCACTGGCGCGGTGCAAGCTTTTGGGCTGGGAGAGGAGCAGCGTGGGGGAACAGGGGGACGTGTTCGAGGAGTTGGCGTACGCACTCGTCCAGGCGCTGGACGAGTGGAGCACGTGCCTGCAAGAGGTGATCGAGGGCCCCGGGCCCTCCCGCCCGGGACTGCTCGCCCTGCTCCGGGATGCGCAACCGAAGATCGACAACCCCCTCCTGGGGAGTTGGCTGCTCGGCCGCGATCAGCTGCTCGGCGAGAACAAGCGGGCCGGCCGTGTGCCGACGGTCCAGGACACCGCCCGGATCGTGGCGGCCTTCCGGGCCGATGCGGCGCCCCAGGGCCGTCGGCTGATGGGGATCGCCAAGCAGGTCGAATTCCACAGGGCCCGGCTGCAGGAGCTCAAAGGCCATCAATGGCGCAGCGCCGTGGTCAACGCGCTCAAGGCCCCGGAGCAGCCCGGCCTGCCGGGCCCGGTCGACCCGGTGGTCCCCCCGGAGTCCGCGGACCTGCCGTCGACCGCCGCTGACGGCACGCCGCTGCGAGCCCCGGCAGCCGGCGCCACCGCCCGGGTCGTCCCGGGCGAAGACGACGAGCGGCCGGCCGCCGACCCGATCACCCCACCGCCGCCTCCGGACCCTCACGCACCTGCCCGCTCACGTGCGTGGAAGTGGTCCGCGGCCGCCGTTGCTGCCGTCGGTCTGGTGACCGTCCTGGTGGTCGCTGCGTGGCCGGGATCCCGGGCGACCACCGGGCGGGGCGGCCAGGCCGTGCCTTCCTCCGGCTCGGTCGCATCGGCGGCAGGAGCGACTGCCCAGTCCCGTGACGCGTTGGGGGGAGACAGCCGCTGCTCCCCACCCAGAACCGGTCCGTCCGGTACGCGGCTGCGCGCCTGCGCGAGGGTCCAGCGCGACAGAGTGGCGTTCGCCCTCAAGGTCGACAATCCCACGGCCTCCGCCGTGGAAGTGACCGTCAAAGTGGGCGGCTTCTGGGCGGGAGCGGCTCACGACTGCGAGCCGGGGCCGGCCACCACCCACGTCGCCGTGGAACCGGGTACGACGTTCACCACGGACCCCGCCCACTGCGAGACGGCGCGCCAGGACGCCCCGCTCGCCTATCAGGCGGAGGCGTACGTCGCCGCGGGCGACGGACAGGAATGGATCGGCCACACGTTCTCTCCCCGCGCGAACGTCTACGTGGACCGGGGAACCCTGTGGCGGTGCGGCAACGACGTGCCGTGCTGACGGTCCCGCCGGCGGTCTGAGCCCGCGGGCGGGAACGACGCCCGCGCTGCCGGCTCAGCGGGCGAGTGCCGTCGAGTCCGCGGCGGCGGGTCCGCCTCCCTCTCCGTCCGTGCCCGCCTCCGGCTCTTCGTCCCCCCGATTGAGCGAAGTGCGGAGGAGCCTCGTGAAGCCGAAGAAGTACGTCGCGGCGAAGCCGGCCAGGTAGCCGACCAGGAGCCCGCCCGCGTAGACGGCGACGGTCACGCCCATGCCCGACGTACCGTCCAGCAGCGGGAACAGCGCCCAGCCCGACGGGCCGATGGCCTTCGAGCCGAACGCCACGCCCAGCTGGTTGCACAGCCCGACGAAGGCCCCGCCCGCCGCGCCGCCGACGCAGGCGGTGACGAACGGGCGGCCCAGCGGCAGCGAGACCCCGTAGATCAGCGGCTCGCCCACCCCGAGGAAGCCGGCCGGGAGCGCGGACTTGATGGTGCTGCGGACGGAGCCGTTGCGCGGGAGGCGGCAGTAGACGGCGAGGGCCGCACCGACCTGGCCGGCGCCCGCCATGGCGAGGATCGGCAGCAGGACGGTGTAGCCGGACTGCTCGATGAGGGTGGTGTGGATGGGGATCAGTGCCTGGTGCAGCCCCAGCATCACCAGCGGCAGGAACAGCCCGCCCAGCACCAGCCCGGCCAGGGCCCCGCCGGCGGCCAGCAGCCAGTTCGCGAAGGCACCGATCGCGGTGGCGGCCTCACCGGCGAGGAACATCAGCCCGTAGAGGGTGACCAGCCCGGTGACGAGGACCGTGAGGGTCGGCGTGACCAGCACGTCCAGCGTCCCGGGCACCCGGCGCCGGCACCACCGCTCCACGCGCACCGCGAGCAGCGCCGCCGCCAGGGCGCCGAGGACCCCGCCCTGGCCGGGGGAGAGGTGCTCGCCGAAGGCGTCGATCTTCGCCACCCCGGGGAAGACGATGACGGCGGCGACGGCCCCGCCGAGGACGGGGGTGCCGCCGAACTCCTTGGCGGTGTTGAAGCCGACGAACACCGCGATCAGCGACATGAACCCGGACGCGATCGCAGCGAGGGCCGGCACCACGGCGGGGGCCCAGCCGAGGTTGGTGAGCAGGCCGTTCAGGCCCGCGATGACCCCGCAGCCGATGAGGGCCGGGATCAGCGGGACGAACACGTTCGCGATGCGGCGCAGGAACAGCTTGAACGGGGTGGCGTTGCGCGCCTTCCGCGCCTCCTTCAGCGCGGCGCCCCGCTCGGCGAGGCCCCCGGCGGTGAGGGGCCCGGCGACACGGGTACGCCCCTCCTCCACCAGCGCCTCGAACTCGGGCGTGACCCGGGCGACGGTGCCCGGGCCCAGTACGACCTGGTAGGTGGCTTCGTCCTCGACCACGCCCAGCACCCCGGGCACGGCCCGCAGGGCGGCGTCGTCGACGAGGGAGCGGTCGCACAGCCCGATCCGCAGGCGGGTCATGCAGTGCGCGACGGAGCGGATGTTGTCCGGGCCGCCGACCAGGGGGAGGAGCGCGGCGGCGGTGGCGCGGTGCTTGTCAGTGGATTCAGTGGACATGTACTCGCCTTGCGTGGGGGATGGCGAACGGGGTCCTACCGGATCTACCGGATCTACCGGGTCCGGGCGAGGGCTTCGCGGAGGTGCCCGCCGGATGCGGCGAGCAGGCGGGCGGCCCCGGGCCCGTCGACGCCGCCGAGCACGACGAGGACGGCGTCCTTCACCTCGCCGCCCGTCGCCGCGAGCGCCGCCTCGATCTCCTCGTCGGGGGCGCCCGTGGCCAGTGCGACGATGCGGCGGGCGCGGGCGCGCAGCTTCTCGTTCGTCGCGCGCACGTCGACCATGAGGTTCCCGTACGTCTTGCCGAGGCGGATCATGGTGACCGTCGAGATCAGGTTCAGTACGAGCTTCTGCGCCGTGCCCGCCTTCAGCCGGGTGGAGCCGGTGAGCAGCTCGGGCCCGACGACCACCTCGATGCCGTGCTCGGCGGCCGCGGCCAGGGCGGATCCGGCGTTGCAGGACAGTCCGACGGTGAGCGCGCCGCACGTACGGGCGTACTCGACCGCGCCGACCGCGTACGGGGTGCGGCCGGAGGCGGAGACGCCGACGACGGTGTCCTCGCGGGTCAGGCCGAGGGCGGCCAGGTCGGCGGCGGCCAGGTCCCGCGAGTCCTCGGCGCCCTCGACGGCCCGCACCATGGCCCCGGGGCCGCCCGCGATCAGGCCGACGACCTGCGCCGGGTCGGTGTTGAAGGTGGGCGGGCACTCACTGGCGTCCAGCACCCCGAGCCGGCCCGCGGTCCCGGCCCCCGCGTAGACCAGCCGGCCGCCGCGGGCCATCCGCTCGGCGATCGCGTCGACGGCGGCGGCGATCGGCTCCAGCTGCGCGGCGACGGCGGCGGGGACGGTGGCGTCCTCGGCGTTCATGGTGCGCACGATCTCCAGCGTGGGGAGCCGGTCGATCTCCGCCAGCTCGGGCCGGAAGGCCTCGGTCGTCAGCGTGTCGAGCTGGGCGCGAAGGCCGGCGTACGCGGTGCTGCGGTTCTCGCTCACGGCTGGAAGGTATTTCCCGGCGGGGCCGGGAGCAAGAAGGCACGCCCCGGCGGGGGACGGCGCTGACACAGGAGGACAAATAATAGAAAATTTGAGCAAATTACATGTAAAGGGGCCCTTCGTCTGGGGCCCGGTCCGGGTTCACAATGTCCCCATGGACCATGCCACCCCCCTGGAGCAGGCGCTGCATGTCGCCCGTGCGCTCGTTCTCGCCGATCTCGCCGCAGGTGAGGTCGCCGACGCCGATGTCGTCTCCCTCGTCGAGGACTCGGTCACGCACCGCCGGTGGTGGGTGGAGCAGTGGCCGCAGGGTGTCGACTACCTCGCCGGACTCGTCGCGCAGGACGTGAAGGACGCCCTGCTGGAGAAGTACGGGCGCTGGCCGCTGTGCCCCGTCTGCGCGCACGGGGACCCGCACGCGCTGGACGTGGAGCCGGAACTGGGGCCCGACCCGCACTGGGTGTGCTCGGAGGCCGGGGTGAGGGTGGCGGCGGTCGGCGGCCTCGGCCCCGTCTTCCACCCGGGCCGGTGAGCCACCGGTGACGGTGTACATCGACCCGCCGGTCTGGCCGGGCCACGGCCGCCTGTGGTCGCACCTGGTCAGCGACGTCTCGTACGAGGAGCTGCACGCCTTCGCGGCGGGCATCGGCTGCCCGCCGCGCGCCTTCGAGCGGGACCACTACGACGTGCCCTCGCACCGCTACGCGGACGCGGTGGCGGCGGGCGCGG
This sequence comes from Streptomyces sp. C, assembly GCF_000158895.1. Taxonomy (NCBI): domain Bacteria; kingdom Bacillati; phylum Actinomycetota; class Actinomycetes; order Kitasatosporales; family Streptomycetaceae; genus Streptomyces; species Streptomyces sp. C. The sequence goes on from NZ_GG657750.1 coordinate 4,305,184, forward strand.
TGGAGATCGGCAGCAAGGAACTGGTCCGCCGCCTGACCGCTGCGGGGCTGAGACGGCCGAAACATCGCCCGCCGGCCGCCTGAGCGTCAGGTCACGTACGGACGGTGTCCGCCGTGGCCTCGTGCGAGGCAGATCCCGTGACGACCCGGGTCTCGCCCGACGGACTGCGCCGTTCCAGGCGGAGGGCGATGATCGTGAGGCCGATCGCGGTGACGGTCATCGCCGCGCCCGCCCACGCCGGGGCGGAGAAGCCGAAGCCGGCGTCGATGACCGTGCCGCCGAGCCAGGGGCCGCCGGTGTTGCCGAGGTTGAACGCGGCGGTGGTGGTGGCTCCGGCGAGGGTGGGGGCGGCGCCGGCGACGTTGAACATCCGGGCGTTCAGCGCCGGCGCGGTGAAGAACGCCGAGACGCCGAGCAGGAACGACAGGGCGATCGCGGCGGCGGCGCTGGAGGCCAGGACCGTCAGGGCCCCGAGGAACACCGTCGAGGCGGTGATGCCCCAGAGCATCACCCCGAACAGGTGCGCGTCGGCGATCCGCCCGCCGACGGTGGTGCCGATCAGCGCGCCGACGCCGAACAGGCCCAGGATCCACGGCACCCACGTCGAGTCCAGCCCGGCCACGTCCGTGAGCAGCGGCGACAGGTAGCTGAAGGCGCAGAAGACGCCGCCGGCGGCGAGGGCCGTGACGCCGATGGACAGCCACACCTGGCGGTCGCGGTAGATGCGCAGCTCGCGGCCGAGGCGGGGCTTCTCGTCGGGCAGGGGGATCTTCGGGATCAGCGCCAGGATGCCGGCCAGGGCGACGGCCGAGGCGGCGCCGACCGACCAGAACGCGGAGCGCCAGCCGAGCTGGTCCCCGAGGAACGCGCCGGCCGGGACGCCGAGGACGTTGGCGATGGACAGGCCGCCGATCATGACGGCCATGGCGCGGGCCCGCTGGTCCTTGTCGACCATGGCGATGGCGACGGCCGCGCCGACGGCCCAGAACCCGGCGCAGGCGAGGGCGGACACCACGCGGGAGGCGAAGAGGAACGCGTACGAGGGGGCCAGCGCGCCCGCCACCTGGCCGAGGCCGAAGAGGCTGATGAGGGAGATGAGGGTGGTGCGGCGCGGGAGGCGCAGGGTGGCGACCGCCAGCAGCGGCGCCCCGACGACCATGCCGATCGCGAAGGCGGATATGAGCAGGCCCGCCTGCGGGATGGTGACGTCCATGTCCTCGGCGATGGGCGGGAGGAGGCCGGACAGCATGAATTCGCTGGTGCCGAGCGCGAAGACGGACAGGCCGAGGACGTAGACGGCACGGGCATGCGGGACGGGGTCGTGCGGAGGCTGCGGGCATGTTCTACCCGAACCGCCTCGAAGTGGGGAGAGGCCCGGCCGCCGTCCCGTATGTCAGGTCAGGGCGGCCAGCTCGGCCTCCAGGTTGCGGCGGGCCGGGGCCTCCCAGTGGGCGGCGCCGTACGGGGTGCGGAAGAGGCGGGGGAGGGCGAGGAGCTGGCGCAGCACGGCGGCGCGGCCGGTGCGGAAGGCCTCGTCGGGGACGAAGCCGTACTCGGCGCGGACGGCGGCGGCGTAGGCGGCGTACGCGTCCGGGGTGCCGGCGAGGACGCCGAGGTCGGCGTCGCAGAGGGCCTCGCCGTTGGTGTCGCCGGGGGCGGGGTCGTGGGTGACGGTGAGCCGGACCAGGCGGGCGGTCTCGGCGGTGCGGGCCGGGCCGACGCCCAGCTCGGGCAGGGCGCGCTCGGCGAGGGCGGCGCTGCGTTCCTCGTTCTCGGAGCGGTCGGGGCGGTAGACGGCGTCGTGGAACCAGGCGGCGAGCTCGACGGCGGTGGGGTCGGCGGCGTGGCCGGCGAGTACGTCGATCCGCGCGAGGACGTCGGCCAGGTGGGCGGTGGTGTGGTACCGCCGCTGCGGCTCGGCCCAGGCGGCGAGGAGGCGGTCGGCGTAGGGGGCGGGGTCACGGGTGGCGTCGGCGGCGGTGGCGGTCGCGGCCCAGCGGGCGCGGAGGGCGGCGTCGTCGGGCGCGGTGGCGGGCGTCGTCTCGGGCGTCGTCTCGGGCGTCGCCTCGGGCGGAGTCTGCGGCGTGTCCATGCGGACATTGTGGCGGTGACGCGATTGTGCTGGTGGAGCGCGGGGTGGGGCCCGTACCCTGGATATTGGACTAGACCTATTTTCCATATGGGCATAAGGATGGGATGGGATCACATGAGCAACCGTGCGCTCCTGGAGGTGATCGCCCTCGACGTGGAGGACGCGGTCGCCGCCCAGGCGGGTGGGGCGGACCGGCTCGAACTGGTCACCGACATGGCCGCCGACGGGCTCACCCCGCCGCGCGAGACCTTCGCGGCGATCCGGGCGGCGGTCGACATCCCGCTGCGCGTGATGCTCCGCACGTCCGACGGGTTCGCGGCGGGCGACGTCTCCGAGCTGGTGGAGGCCGCGCGGGGGCTGCGGGCGGAGGGTGCCGAGGAGTTCGTCCTCGGCTTCCTGCACCCTGACGGCAGCCCCGACCTCGACGCGGTCGAGGCGGTGCTCGCGGAGCTGGACGGCTGCCGTTGGACCTTCCACCGGGCCATCGACCGCGCGGCGGACCGGGACGGCCTGCGCAAGGCCCTCGCGGAGCTGCCGGGGCTGGACACGTACCTGACGGCGGGCGCGGCGACCGGCGTCGCGGACGGGCTCACGGTGCTGCTGGCGGAAGCGGAGGCGGGGCGGCGCGGTGAGCCGGGGTACGGGGCGCGGGTCCTGGTCGGCGGCGGGCTGACCCTGTCGCACCTGCCGGTGCTGCGGGAGGGGGGCGTCGACGCGTTCCACATCGGCGGCGCCGCCCGTCCCTCCGGGTGGGGCCGGCCGGTCTCCGCGGCGGCGGTCGCGGAGTGGCGGGCGGCCCTGGCGTAGGCGCCGGCGTGCCGCTCGCTCCTGGCCCGGGCCCCGCGGTTCCCCGCCTGAGCGGTCGCGGGGCGGCTGTCCCCTACCCGCCCTTCGCCCGTTCCCCGGGGGCTCCGCCCCCGGACCCCCGCGCCTCAAACGCCGGCGGGGCTGGAATGTGCTGCGCACATCCAGCCCGCGCGGCG
>NZ_GG657750.1:4308358-4324176 GCF_000158895.1 Streptomyces sp. C
TGAGGCGCGGGGTCAGGGGCGGAGCCCCTGGGAACGGTGGAAGGGCGGGTAGGGGACCCTGCCCCGCGCAGCGGCCCACCCACCCGCACCCGGCCCACCGGCCCCGGCCCCGGCGACGGGCACCGGCCCCGCCCCAGGCCCACCCGCCCCGGCCACCGGCCCCGGCGACGGGCACCGGCCCCGCCCCCGGCCAACCGGACGGCGTCCGGCGCGGCGGCGCGGAGCCGGGGAGGCGCACCGCGCGCCGGGCCGCGCGAGCGGCGCGTCGGGAACGGGAGCGGCGGGTCAAGAAGGGTGCAGCTCCGGCGGGAGCGGGGTGGCGTGCAGGGCCGTGAGGCCGGACACGGCTCGGGTGAGGCAGACGTACAGCCGCCGCAACCCGGTCCGTTCGTCCGGCTCGCCGTCGACGATCGCCGCCGGCTCGTCCAGGACCACGTAGTCGTACTCCAGACCCTTGGCCAGCGAGGCCGGGACCAGGGTGAGGCGGGACTCCGCCGTCGTCTCCTCGCCCGGCGCGAGGTACGCCAGGCCCGCCTCCGCCAAGGCCTCCGCCAGCACCGGCACCCGCGCGTCCGCCGCGATCAGCCCGATCGACCCCTCGTGCGCGAGCGAAGCGCGGCAGGCGGCGATCACGTTCGCCGTCAGCTGGTCCGGGGCGCACGGCGTCACCGTCAGCGAACCCGGCGCCTCACGCACCGACGACACCGCCGCCAGCCCCGGCGAGATCGCCGGCAGCAGCCGCGACGCGTACGCGATCACCTCGCGCGGCACGCGGAAGCCCGCCGTCAGCTCCTCCAGCACCGCCTCCGGCTTCCCCAGGTGCGCCAGCGCCTCGTCCCAGCTGCGCGTGGCCCACGGCGTGGTGCCCTGCGCGAGGTCGCCGAGGACCGTCGCCGAGCCCGTCGTGCAGCGGCGCCCGACCGCCCGGTACTGCATCGGCGACAGGTCCTGCGCCTCGTCGAGGACGACGTGGCCGAGCGAGTGCGTCCGCTCCACCAGGTCCGACGCCTCGTCGATCAGCACCAGGTCCGCCGCCGACCACTTCGCCGACCGCACGCTCCGGAACGGCTTCGGCCACAGCAGCAGCTTCTGCTCGTCCTCCGTGAGGACCCCGTCCGCGTGCTCCGCCAGGAACTCCGCGTCCGACAGCAGCCGCAGCACCAGCTTCGCCGGCTCGACCGCCGGCCACACCGCCTTGACGGCGGCCTTCACCGCCGCGTTGCGGGCCACCGCGTCCTGCACCCGGTCGTCCGGTGCCTCACCCGCCTGCTCCATGCGTACGAGGACCGCGTGCGCGATCCGCTGCGGCAGCGCGTCGCGGGCCGCGCCGTAGCGGATGTCGCGCTCCTGGAGCTCGGTGACGATCTCCTCCAGCTCGTACGCCGGCACCCGCCACCGGCGCGAGCCGCGCACCACCATCAGCGGTTCGGCAGGCGGGGTGACGTGCGAGCGGACCGCGCGGCGCAGCACCTCCGCCATCCGGGCGTCGCCCTTGACCACGGCCGTGGCGGCGGCGTCGGTGCCGCGCACCTCCAGGCCCTCGCGGGCGACGAGGTCGTCGACGGTGGCCTGCTTGACCTCCAGCTCGCCCAGCGCCGGCAGGACCTGCTCGATGTAGTGCAGGAAGGAACGGTTCGGCCCGATGACCAGCGTCCCGGTGCGGGCGAGGCGCTCGCGGTGCGCGTACAGCAGGTACGCGACCCGGTGCAGGCCGACGGCGGTCTTCCCGGTGCCGGGGCCTCCCTGCACGCAGACCGAGCCGGACAGGCCGGAGCGGACGATCTCGTCCTGCTCGGGCTGGATCGTGGCGACGATGTCGCGCATCGGGCCGACGCGGGGCCGCTCGATCTCCTGCTGGAGCAGCTTGCTGACGGCGGCCGACTCGCCCGGGTCGGAGAGGTGCTCGTCCTCGTACGCGGTCAGCTCGCCGCCGGTGTAGCCGAAGCGGCGGCGCAGCCCGACGTCCTGGGGGTCGGCCTTCGAGGCGCGGTAGAAGGGCTGGGAGACCGGCGCGCGCCAGTCGATCACCATCGGGTCGCCGTCGGCGTCGTGGACGTGGCGGCGGCCGATGTAGAACTGCTCGCCCTCGGCGCCCTCCGCCAGGTCCGCGCCCGGGGCGTGCAGGTAGTCGAGGCGGCCGAAGAAGAGCGGGGTGTGGGCGAGGTCGGCGAGGGCCTTGATGCGGTCGTCGATCTGCGCCTGGAGGACGATGGCGTTGACCCAGTTCGCGGTGACGTCGCGGATGTCGAGGGCCTCGACGTCCTCGCGCATGGCGCGCAGCGCGGAGCGCGAGGCGGCCAGGTGGGCCCGCTCACGGCCGAGGAGGTCGGCGGAGTCGGGGGCGGCGTCGGACGCGGCGTCGGACGTGGTGTCGGGGGCGTGCGCGGACACGGGGAGGCCTCCAGCGGTACATGCGGTGCGTGCGGTGCGTGCGGTACGGAAAGCCCCCGGTTTCCGGCCGGAAGGCGGCTCTCCCCGATGGGACGGCGGGAGGCGGCAAGAGCGGAGATTGTAGTCAGCGGGGCGCGGCGGCGCGAATGGATTTGGGGGGCCGGAAGTCCCGAGGGGGCAGTACCCCCGTACGGGTGTCATCCCGGGGAGTGTCAGACCTTCGGCAGAGCCACTAGGGGATGCCATGGGTCGCGAGGAGGACACGGGAGGGCTGCGGGTTCCGTCCGGAGGGCGATGTGCGCGGAGGGGGAAAAACGCACCATGGAGACATGAGCACCGCAACCTTTGCACCGGTCCAGGGCGGCCTCCCGAGCGGGGCCACCGCCACCTCCGACCACCGTCCGCGCCACCGCGTCGGCGATGTCCTGCGCGCCGCGAAGGTCTTCGCCGCTGCCGCCATGAGCGTGGTCGTCCTCGGTGAGTACGCCGAGGACGCGGGCGTCATACGCCGCTGACGCCTCCCGCGAAGACCCTGCCCGCACGGGGCGTGCAGGCCTTGGCCTGAACCCGGCGGTAGCCGTGCGCCGATCCACTAGGGTCACGCGCGTGACCCGCAGCCCCGCTTCCGCTTCCCCACCTCCGACACTCGCAGCTGTGCTGGTCACAGGCTCGCTGCTCGCTCTGGGCGTCCTCTGCATCGCCCTTCGCGTCCCGACGGCCGACGCCGTCCTCAGCGGCTTCTCCGCCGCCGAGTGGCACCCGCCCAGCGCCTATCCGCCGTTCGCCGCGATCCTCTTCACGCCCGCCGCCTGGCTGCCGGCGGGGGTGCTCAAGGCCGTCCTCGTCCTCGGGAACGCCGGCCTGCTCGCCCTGCTGATCGTGCTCTCCTGCCGGCTCGCCGGAGTACGGGCCCGGCGGGGTCCGGTCCTGGCCGCCACCATCGCCGGGCTGTGGCTGGAGCCGCTGTTCCAGAGCCCGCTGCCCGGCCAGATCAACCTGGCGCTCGCCTGCCTCGCCGTCTGGGACCTCGGCCGGCCGCGCGCCGCCCTCGGCAAGGGCTTCGCGCTGGGCGTGGCCGCCGGGATCACCCTGACCCCGGCGCTCCTCATCCCGTACATGCTGCTGACCCGGCGCGTCCGGGCCGCCCTGACCGCCCTGGCCGGGCTCGCCGGCACGGCCCTGCTCGGCCTGCTGGTGCTCCCGGAGGCCTCCGCCGACTTCTGGGCCCACCACGTCCCGGTGACCGGCCGGGCCCTGCTGCGGGAGTGGCCGCACCTGTGGGTGTGGGCCGTACCGCTCCTCACCGCCCTGACGGGCGCGGCCCACCACCGCCGCACGGGTCACTCCGGCCACCACGACCACCAGGGCCACCGGGACCCCCGCGGCGAGCACCCGTCGGCGGCGGCCCGCCGGGTCCCGGCCCCGCGGCCGCCCGCCGAAGCGCCGGTCAGTCGGACGCCAGGAGCTCGTCCGCGTCCATGATCCGGTAGGCGTAGCCCTGCTCCGCCAGGAAGCGCTGGCGGTGCGCGGCGAAGTCCTGGTCGATCGTGTCGCGCGCCACCACCGAGTAGAACCGCGCCTCGTGACCGTCCGCCTTCGGGCGCAGCACACGGCCGAGGCGCTGCGCCTCCTCCTGCCGGGAGCCGAAGGTGCCCGACACCTGGATGGCGACGGTCGCCTCCGGCAGGTCGATCGAGAAGTTCGCGACCTTCGAGACGACCAGCACGTTGATCTCGCCCTCGCGGAACGCGTTGAAGAGCTTCTCCCGCTGCGCGTTCGAGGTCTCGCCCTTGATGACGGGCGCGTCCAGGTGCTCGCCGAGCTCGTCGAGCTGGTCGATGTACTGGCCGATGACCAGGGTCTGCTCGCCCCGGTGCTTGCGCACCAGAGCCTCCGTCACCTTCCGCTTCGTCGCCGTCGTCGCGCAGAAGCGGTACTTCTCCTCGGTCTCGGCGGTCGCGTACGCGAGCCGCTCCGACTCGGTCAGGTTGACGCGGACCTCCACGCAGTCGGCCGGCGCGATGTAGCCCTGCGCCTCGATCTCCTTCCACGGAGCGTCGAACCGCTTCGGCCCGATGAGGGAGAACACGTCCGACTCCCGCCCGTCCTCACGGACCAGAGTGGCCGTCAGACCGAGCCGCCGCCGCGCCTGCAGGTCGGCGGTGAACTTGAACACCGGCGCCGGCAGCAGGTGCACCTCGTCGTACAGGATCAGCCCCCAGTCCCGGGAGTCGAACAGCTCCAGGTGCGGGTAGACGCCCTTCCGCTTGGTCGTCAGCACCTGGTACGTGGCGATCGTGACCGGCCGGATCTCCTTGCGCGTACCCGAGTACTCGCCGATCTCCTCCTCCGTCAGCGAGGTCCGCCTGACCAGCTCGTGCTTCCACTGCCGCGCCGAGACGGTGTTGGTGACCAGGATCAGCGTCGTCGCCTTCGCCTTGGCCATCGCACCGGCCCCGACCAGCGTCTTGCCCGCGCCGCACGGCAGCACGACCACGCCCGAACCGCCGTGCCAGAAGCCCTCGACGGCCTGCGCCTGGTAGGGGCGCAGCGCCCAGCCGTTCTCCTCCAGCTCGATCGGGTGCGCCTCGCCGTCCACGTACCCGGCGAGGTCCTCGGCCGGCCAGCCCAGCTTCAGCAGCGTCTGCTTGATCTGCCCGCGCTCCGACGGGTGCACGGCCACGGAGTCCGCGTCGATCCGCGCGCCGACCAGCGGGATGATCCGCTTCGACCGCAGGATCTCCTCCAGCACCGGCCGGTCGGTGCTCGTCAGCACCAGCCCGTGCACGGGGTGCTTGGACAGGGTCAGACGCCCGTAGCGGGCCATGGTCTCGGCGACGTCGACCAGCAGCGCGTGCGGCACGGGATAGCGGGAGTACTCGACGAGCGCGTCGACGACCTGCTCGGCGTCGTGCCCGGCGGCCCGGGCGTTCCACAGCCCGAGCGGGGTGATCCGGTAGGTGTGGATGTGTTCGGGCGCCCGCTCCAGCTCGGCGAAGGGGGCGATGGCCCGCCGTGCCGCCCCGGCGAGCTCGTGGTCGACTTCGAGGAGGAGGGTTTTGTCGCTTTGGACGATCAGTGGACCATTCACGCACGGCACCTCGTTTGCATCCGGTCAAACCTCCAGTGTGCCGCATCCGGCTGCGGGCGGGGGGCCGAACCGGGCCCGGGTCGGGGAAAGCGGGACTTCGCCGAGCGGCGCGGGTGGCCGACAGTCGACTGGGTTGTTGGCCGTGGCTGGCCGTTGGCTTCCTCGTATGGGTGAACGGGAGGCGTTGCGGGCGCGGTGGCTTCGTTGAGACATCAGTCTGAGTGAGGAACGTCCGTACTGTTGTAGGGGATGGGGAGGGGGTGGCCGATGGCGCGCGGTGGGGGAAAGCGGGAGCCGAAGCGTGTGCTGCGGGCGCTGGCTGCGCCGTTCACCGTGTCCGCTCCTGCGGGGGCGCGGATCAGGGACCGTCTGCGCGTGTCCGCCGAGGATGCCCGGGTCTTGCGGGTCGTCGGCGAGCATCTCGGGGGGCGTGCCCGTTCCGATCTGGCTGAGCGGGTGCGGATCGGCAGGGTGCAGGTGAAGGAGAATCGGCGGGCGGAGCGCAAGCGGGCGCTGACGAAGCTGTCGTCATCACGCTGGGCGGGGGCGATCACCCGCACCAGTGAGAACCAGTACCAGCTCTCCCTGCGGTGCCTGTTCGACGAGCGGGCCTCCCTGCGCCGGGCCACCACCAAGATTCGTCAGCGTCTGGCGGTGCCGTGCGGGCAGCGTGCGGGCGGTGTCCGGGGCTACCTGAGCCCGGCCGAACGCGCACAGAAGCAGTACCGGTTGCAGGTGCTCACCGCGCGCCTGGCCGATGTGGAAGCCCGCATTGAGGCCGGGCGTCCGTCGGTCGTTGTGGGTGGCCATCGTCTGGCGAAGGTGCGGCAGCACCTTACGGAGGCCGGTCTCAGTGAATCCGGGTGGCGGGAGCGGTGGGAGGCGGCCCGTCTGTTCCTGACCGCCGATGGGGAGTCGGGGGCCCCGTTCGGGAATTACACGATCAGTGTGGACCCGGTCGGCGGCGCGGTCTCGATCGTTCTTCCCGAACCCTTGCGGCACCTGGCGAACGCGCCCCGTGGCCGCTATCGCCTCGCCTGCACCGTCACCTTCAACCACCGCCGGGGCGAGTGGCTGGACCGGGTCACCGCCCACCGGGCCGTGCGCTACGACATCACTCTCGACCAGGTACGTGGCCGCTGGCATCTCGACGCGTCCTGGTCCACCCCGGAAACGGTCCTGCCCACCCCGGTGGAGCTGGCCGCCACCGGTGTGCGGCTGCTGGCCGTGGACCTCAACGCAGGCCACCTCGCCGCATGCGTCATCGACGCGCACGGCAACCCGGTGGGCCGGCCCTTCACCGTCCTCGCCGACCTGACCGGACCCACATCACAGCGCGACGGACGACTGCGGCAGGCGATCAGCGAACTCATCCACCTCGCCCAGACGAACGGCTGCGCCGGTCTGGCGGTCGAGAACCTCGGCTTCGACGACGCCCGCGCCACCGGCCGGGAAACCATGGGCCGCGGCAGACGCGGCAAGGCCTTTCGCCGCACGGTCGCCGGACTTCCCACCGCTCGCTTACGGGAACGCGTGCGAGGCATGGCCCACCACGCGGGGCTTGTCGTCGTCGCGGTCGATCCCGCCTACACATCCCGCTGGGGCAGCCAGTACTGGAAGGCCCCGCTCCAGCAGCAGTCGAAGACCGTTGCCGTCACCGGCCACCACGCGGCCGCAGCGGCGACCGGCAGGCGCGCCCTCGGACACGGGGCACGGCGTCGGCCAGGTGTGACCGCACACGACCAGAGGATCGTGAAGCGGAGAGCTACCGGCCAGACCGTCCCCCACCCGAGGGCGTGCGGGACCACGAGCCCGCCAAGGACCACAGGCACGCCCCACCAGGGCAACAAGACCTGCCGGGACCGCAACGACCAGCTCGCGCTGCTCCCCGTCTCCCAAGACCGTTCGGGGAGACAACCGGCCAGCCCGGTTCGCGGCGATCCGGCCAACAGCGGCCAACATCGCCAGGAACGGTTCACGTACAGCGTGCTCGAAGGAGGCGGCGAGGACGTCATCGGCTGCCTGTACGTCTACCCGTCGAAGGAGCAGGCCGACCGGGTCCATGTCAGCGCCTGGCTGCGCGAGGTGTGGCCGTTCGAGACCGGGCTGGTCGACTACGCGCCCAGGTGAGGCAGCGGGCCCGCCGGGTAGGGGGTCTCGGCCGGGAGCAGTGCGCGGGCGGCGTCGAGGTCGCCCGCGCGGACCAGGCCGTGGATCTCCCGGGCCAGGGGGGTGACGTCGCGGATGGACACCGTCCACTCGTCGGCGTACGCCCGTGACGCCGGCCCCGACAGGCCCAGCTGCAGGGACCGGTGGGGCAGCGGGTTCAGGTGGAGGTCCCGCTCCGGGTCCCACTGCACCCGCGCCGGGGAGCCGGCCAGGGACGCCTTCCACGCCTCGCGGTCCGCGTGGACGCCGGGCACGTAGTGCGACAGGCAGGCCTGGGCGAGGGCCCGGTCGAAGCCCTCGCGGCTGATCTCGACCGCCAGGACGGTCTCCTGGTCGGCCTTGGCGGCCCAGCCGCAGCGGTACATCATCCACAGGAACGACGGCTTGATCCACGTCATCCGCTCCCGCTTCCACGCCGGCGGGAACCGCCCGTCGCGGGCCGCCGGCACGCCGAGGTGCGGGGCGTAGGCCTGGTAGACGGTGACGGTGGTGGCGGTGTGGGCGGCACGGATCTGGTGCCGGGGGGTTTCGGGGGCGGGGCCGGATCCTGGGCCTGGGCCGGGTCCTGGGCCGGGTCCGGGTTCCGTTTTGGCTGCGGGTGCTGCGGCTGCGGCTGCGGCTGCGGTTGTGGGGGCGGTTGTGGATCCGGGCGCGGTCGGGGTCGCGGGCGTTGCTTCGGACATGCCGTCAGGGTGCCGGTTCGCCGTGGCCGGCGACCAGCGGTTTTCGGCGGCGGCCGCGCCCTGACCCGCTGGGGGGAGCCGGGCGATGCGCCCTGACCCGCTGGGCGGGGCCGGGCGGCGGCGGCCGATGCGTCCCGACCCGCCCGGACGGGACGGGCCGGCCCCCGGGCCGCTCAGACCTGGTCCTCCGCCAGTTCCGCCACCCCCGTGATCCGGTGCAGGGCGTACGTGCGGACCTCGTCCGCCGTGTGGTCGTACCCCGTGACGAAGCCGCCCTCCACCCGCACCGGGGCGATGACCCGCTGGCTCGCCGCCCCGTCCGCGTTCACGTACCCGATCCACACCGCCGACCCCGTCAGCGCCGCCGCCTGCACCGTGGCCAGCGTCTCCGCCGCGCTCGTACGCGGCAGCTCACCCGGAGCCCCCGACGACGAAGCGGCCGCCGGCTCCTTGCGGACCGCCGTCGCCGCCAGGTCGCCCGCACGGATCGCCCGTACCGCCGCGCCCAGCAGCGTCGCGTCCGGCACCGGCGGCCCGTCCGGCACCGGCACCGGCGCCGAACGCGCCGGGGTGCGGTGCGCGTCGGCCCGCGCCACCAGCACGTCACCGGTACGGGACTCCGCCGCCGGGGCGTACCCCATCGCCCGCAACCCGTCCAGCAGGGCCGCCGGGTCCGCCTGCGCCGCCAGCACCGTCGGCGCGAGACGCCGCAGCCCCAGCCCTGCCGACCGCCTGTCGGCCAGGATCTCGCCCAGCATCGCGTCGTCGTCGCAGCGCACGTACGAGGACGCCGCCCCCACCCTCAGGTGCCCGTGCCGCCGCGCCACGTCGTCGATCAGGTACGCCAGCGGCTGCGGAACCGGCGTACGGCTGTGCTCGGCGAGGAACGCGTGCAGGTCCGACGCCGCCTGCCCCGAGTCCAGCGCCCGCCGCACCGAACCCGGAGTGAACCGGTACACCGTCGCCCCGCCCTTGGACTCCACCTCCGCGAGCACCGCCAGCATCTCCGCCAGCGGACGCAGCAGCGGCCCCGGCGCCACCGCCGTCAGGTCCGCCTGCAACAGCACGTGGTCCACCGGCTCCGGCAGCAACGGCGCCAGCAGCCCCGCCGGATCCCCGTGCTCCAGCAGCGCCCGGCCGAACGCGCTGAGCGCACCCCGCCCCGTCACCCCCAGAACCTCGGCCTCGTGCAGCGCCCACCGTGCGAGCCGGGCCCGCAGATCGCTCGTACCGCGCGCCGGCCGCTCCCACGCCAGCCGCTCCAGCACCGCCTCCGGATCGGGCACCCCGCCCTCCGGCAGCTCCCCGGCCAGGTCCAGGACCCGCCGCCGCACCTCCGGCGCCGCCGAACGGTCCAGGTCCGGGCCCAGCGCCGACAGCGTCCGACCCTTCGCGTCCTGCTCCCCGACCAGCCCCGGCGTACGCGTCGCCGGCAGCCACGCCGCCGCCAGCACCGCCCACCGCTCCGCGGGCGGCAGCTCCCGCCAGTCGTCGAACGCGGGCGTCGGCGCGTACCGCTCGTCGGCCTCCCCGTCACTGGCCAGCAGCCCCGCCGCGTACGCCAGCTCCACCCAGAACGCCGCCTCGGACTCCGTCGTGTCCAGCGCCGCGGCCGTCCGCTTCAGGTCCCGCACCGCCAGCCCGCCCGCCCGCAGCACCAGCGGACCCGCGTGCTCCCAGGACTTCACCAGCTCCTCGACGGTGGCCAGCGCCGCCAGCGCCTGCCCGGCCGCGTTCGCGTCCACAAGCTGTGGACGGTGCTCCCGGTGCACGCCGACCACCGGTGCGAGCGGCTCCGTACGCCGGTGCGCGAGCCCGCCCCGCAGGTGCAGCGCCACCTCCCTCGGCAGTACGACCGTCCGCGCCGAAGCCGGCAGCAGCAGCCCCCGGTCGCGCAGCCAGCGCACCGGCGGCGTCGGTTCCGGCGTCACCTCCCCGTACGGCGGCCCCCACACGAGCCGCCCCAGCACCTGGTGCGCCTCCGCCGGAGCCTCGTCCAGCAGCGCCGACATCCGGTCCGGGTCGGTGAACAGCCCGGTCAGCGCCGCCACCGCCGACACCGGGTCGTGCGTCGCCGGCAGCCCGGCCGCCGCGACGATCTCCTGGATCCGGGTCGGCGACATGCCCGCCGTCGCCTCGGCGACCGTCGGCCCCAGCCCCGTCGGGGAGGGCCGCTGCGCGGACGGGGCGAGCAGTTCCCGGGCGGTGCGGACCAGCCGCAGCCGCTCGTCGTCCCCCCACACCAGGGCCTGGTCCCGCAGCGTCCCCAGGGCCCGGGGGAGCGCGTCGCGGACCTCGGCGCCCTCGGCGCCGTCGCCGCCGGTGCCGCCGGTGCCCGAGCCGGTGCCGGTGAGCAGCTCCTCCAGCACCGGGTACGGGCAGGGGTCCGGGGCCACCGCGAGGGCCTCGGCCGTCTGGAGCGCGAACCGGTCCAGCCGGTCCAGGGCCCGCACCACCGACGCCCGGGTGCCGGCGCGGGTGGCCAGCTGGGTGACGTCGCCCGGCACCGGGTTCAGCAGATCGGGGCGGGCGTGCAGCAGGGCGGCGAGCGCCACGTCGTCGCGGGCGCGGAGCGCCTCGGCGAGGGAGCGCGGGGCGTTCGCCGCAGCGGTACTTGCCTCGGGCACGTTGGTCGCCTCCTGGTCACGCCGGCCGGACCGTCGGCCGGTCCCCATCCGGCCAACGGTATCCGCTGCGTCGTCGGCCGCTCCACGGACGCACGCGCTACCGTCGGGGGCGTGGGGATCGAGAGCGACCATCTGGTCTACGAATATCTGAGCCGCGTCGGGGACTTGGCCGCCCAGCGGCAGCTGTCGTCCGGTGACCGGATGCGGCTGGTTTCGGGGCTGCGGGACGAGATCGACCGCCGCCGCGCCAAGTACGAGCCCGACACCACGGCGGCGGTACGCGGGATCCTGGAGCGCATCGGCACGCCGGAGGAGGTCCTCGACACGGTCGGCGCGGCGGCCCGGGGGGCGACGGGCCCGGCGGTGATCCCGGCCGTCCCGACTGTTCCGGCCGTTCCGGCCCAGCGGGCCCCGGAGGAGCTCCCGCGGAACGCCCCGCGGAACGCCCCGCAGAACGCCCCGCAGAACGTCCCGCCGCACCTGGCCGGGCTCGACGAGCTCGGGCCCTCCGGCGGAGCCGAACCCGACTGGTGGAGCCTGTCCCCGGGCGGCTCCGGGAGGGGGCGGGGGCCTCAGGTGGAGGGCTTCGCGGGCGGCATCGAGATCCCGGACCTCTTCGGGGAGGAGGCGGAGGAGGAACGGGCGGCGAAGGAGAAGCGGGAGGCCGCCCAGGACCCCGCCGCCGGACCGGCCGCAGCGGCGGGGGGCCTCGTACGGTTCCTGCGCGACCGGCGCGAGAAGAAGAGGGCCGCCGCCCCGGAGGGGGAACCCAGGCCCCGCCCCCACGCGTTCCTCGTACTGGCGGCGGTACTGCTCCTGGCCGGTGCCCTCACCGGGTACTGGCCGCTGCTCGGCGCCGGCGCGCTGGTGGCGTACGCCTCGCGCGTGCTCGGACCCCGCGAGCGCAAGTGGGTCCTGCTCGGCCTGCCCGCCGCGGTCTTCACCCTGGCCATGCTCTGGCTCTGGGGCCGCGCCGCCGGCAACTGGGGCACCCCCATCCCCTCCGACCAGGTCGGCCCCGCCTTCCAGTCCCTCTGGCCCACCCTGGCCCGCACAGCGGGCGCGACCACGGCGGCGTACCTCCTGTGGCGGTCCCGGCGGCGGTAGGGGGCGGGGCGCGGGTACGCGGCTTTCGGCGCGGGCCCGCTATCTCCCCCTCGACCCCCTGGGGTGGGGCGGCGGTTGCCCACCCGCCCCCTTGTCTGCGGGGCGGGGGCCGGGGGGCGGGGTCCCCTCGGACCGGATCAGGGAGGGTTGGGGGTTTCCCGTCAGTCCCATCGTCCTTCCGGTTCGGGCCGGTCCCTCAAGGGCGCTCCTTCGTCGCGTCGCTTCGCGATCGCCTTCGGCGACCCTTGACCGACCGACCCGAACCGGAAAGCCGAAAGACTGCCGGGAAACCCCCAAAGAAACGGCACGGTCCAGAGGAGCAGGGACGGGTCCGTCAGCGATGAGGCGAGGGGCCGGGAGCCGGCCCGCCGGGCATCCGGGTCCTCAGCAGTCGAGATTCCGGACCAGGGGCGCGGCTACCCGCACGGGAAGGCGAACAGAGCAGCCCAGGGAGCCGGCAGGCGCGACAGATCGCTACGCGCTCCTCCCGTCTCAGCGTCCGACGACCGCCTGTGGCTGATACCCGCACCAGAGGGCGAAATGAGCGGCCCAGGGAGCAGAGAGGCGCGCGAGATCGCTACGCGCTACCCATTGCCTGGCGTCCGACGGATGTCTGGGGCTGGTCCGGGGCGGGTTCGACGTTGGCGACGGCGGTGGTGAATTCACGGCCGGAGGCGTTGCGGATGTAGGCGAGCTCCATCCAGCGCTCTATGCCGGTGTCGGAGACGTTCTCATTGATCACGGCCATGAGGAGGCCCTCGACGCCGGAGGCAAGGTCACGGACACGGCGGCGGAGTAGGCGGTGGGGGACGTACTCGTAGCACTCACTCATGGGACGACTCCTCGAAGGAGTCGAGGAAGCGCTGCCAGCCGACCCAGGCGCGATCGAGCAGGTCCTGGCTGGGCGTCCGAGCCTCGCCGGATGCACGGCAGGTTTCGCCGTGGAGTGTGATGTCCGTGGTCATGATCCCTCTCGTCTGCCTCTGTGGTGGGGACAGAGAGATGGTGGGCTACCTCAAGGGGCACAAGGGACACATCGCGTATCCCTTACGAGGGCTGCTCAGACCGCGCCGATCCACTCGGCGTACGCCGTCAAGGAAGCGGCGTCAGCGCGCTTGAGCCGACGGATCGTTCCGATGTCCTCTCGGGCCCACGGATGCTGGCGCACATGCTGCGGCGCGTGTCGGCGGGCCGTCCTGAGGGACTCGAAGGCTTCGTCTGGATTTCCCGACCACAGCTGTGCCCGTGCCACCTCGATCCAGAATCCGGACCGGCGCTCCGCCGGGATCCCGTCGCCCGGACTCCAATCACGGGCAACGTCGAGGGCACGGCCGATGTGGTCCCGGCCGAGGCTGACGGCGAGAGCCACTTCGTGGATGCGGACGCTGGACGGTCCGAACGCGGTACCCAGGTAAATGTCCTCAGGAATACGGTCCGCGAGCCTGCGGGCCTCGCTCAAGTGACCGTACGCGGCGTCCGGATCGGCTGCGCGTGCTGCCACCACCGCCGTCCGCATGTGCAGCGCGCCGAGGGTGGCGGCCGACAAGTCATCGCGCGGCACGGGTGTCACATCCAACGCGCGCTCCAGCACGGCCTGTCCGGCGCGATGAGCACGGGCGGCGAGAAAGGTTTCCGCCTGCACGTAAGCGACGGTGGCGGACATGACTGGGTCGTCGACCTCGACCGCTGCCCATCGCATCACATCGATCAGCCGCGCCGAGAGGTCGTGTGCACCGTACTTGTAGGCAACTGCGTCAGCGGCCCGGGCGGCTGCCACGACCAGGCGGGCGGCTTCACACCTGCGGTCGGCCCTGTGCAGATGGGCCAGCGCTTCCTCCAGAAGCCGGGGTGCCTGGGAGGCGATCAGCCCGTACTGGGCGGCGAGACGCCACTCGACTGCGGCATCGACCTCGCTGTGGATTCGGCTCAGCGGGCCCTGTGGCGGGTCAAGGGCGAATTCGTATCCGGCGATCGCCGCAGAGATCGCCGGGAGAGCGGCGTGGACCCGGCGACTCGTCCCGGTGTACGCGGTGTCGAGTCGCGACGCGTCCACAGCGAGCGCGGCCGCGATGGCCTCCAGGGTCGACGCGCCGGGTGTGCGGACGCCCCGCTCGCACGCCTTGACCATCGAAAGGGAGACGTGTGCTTCTCGGGCGAGATCGGCCTGCGTCATGCGTCGGGCCCGGCGCCGTGCAGCGATGCGCTGCCCGATGTGTTCGGCCATGCGCGCACCGTAGCGCCCAACTGGAAGGGCGTACCTACTGTTTGACGATGTCGGACAGCTCGACGAGGGAATCGATGGACCAGTCCGCTGCGGCCCTCACCTCGGGGTCATCAGCCCACCAGTGACCCCAGGGCCCACGTCGCAGGTGTGCGGTCCGCAGCCCGGCCGCCCGTGCCGGATGGATGTCATTGGCCGGATGGTCGCCGACGTACAGCGTCTCGTCCGCCGGACTGCCCGACACCGCCAGCACCCGTTCGAAGAACCCCTCCGCCGGCTTCGCCACACCCCATTCACCCGAGGTGACGACGAGATCCGCCGGCAGGTCGAGCGCACGCAGCAAGTCTCCCATCAGGCGGCTTTGGTTCCCCGCCACAACGACCCGCACTCCGGCGTCACGAAGCGCGGCCAGTGCCGGCCGGACGTCCTCGTAGAGGTCCGACTCATCGAGCCGCTCACCAAAACCAGCCGCATCCCGCGCGGCGTACTCAGCGGAGATGTCAACGCCCGGCCGCAGCATGCGGATCGCCTCTGCGTTGTCCCTGCCGTCCACGACCACGGCACCGATCAGCGCGGAAAGCGTATGCCGGGACACACCGAGCCAGTCGGCCCAAGCCGCCCAGTACCGGTCATCCCGGGTGAGCGTCTCGCCGATGTCCAGAACGACCGTCCGAATCATCCGACCAGCCTACTGACCCTGCCCGGCGAAGTACCCCAGGAAGAAGAACCCGCAGCCGCCGCTGACCAGCCCCAGACATCCGTCGGACGCCAGGCAATGGGCAGCGCGTAGCGATCTGGCGCGCCTCTCGGCTTCCTGGGCCGCTCATTTCGCCCTCTGGTGCAGGTATCAGCCACAGACGGTCGTCGGACGCTGAGACGAGAGGAGCGCGTAGCGATCTGGCGCGTCTGGGGGCTCCGCAGGGCGGTCTGTTCGCCTTCTCGTGCGGGTAGTCGCGCCACCGGCCCGGAGCGGCGGCTGTTGAGGGCCCGGATGCCCGGCCGGCCGGCGCCCGGCACCGAGCCTGGTCCCTGCGACGCCCGTCCCTGCTCCTCTGGACCGTGCCGTTTCTTTGGGGGTTTCCCGGCAGTCTTTCGGCTTTCCGGTTCGGGTCGGTCGGTCAAGGGTCGCCGAAGGCGATCGCGTAGCGACGCGACGAAGGAGCGCCCTTGAGGGACCGGCCCGAACCGGAAGGACGATGGGACTGACGGGAAGCCCCCAACCCGCTCTGAGGCCGTCCGAGGGGGTTCCGCTCGCCCGGCCCCCGCCCCGCAGACGAGGGGGCTGGTGTACAGCCCTGCGTCAAGTCCCCGTCAAGTAAATCGGTACATAGCTGGCATTCCGCCAAAAAACGGCCGCCCGTCGGCCAACCTCCGTCCACGGTTCCTCACCCCCCTGGAGCCTCGGCACAATGGCGCTATGACCTCAGGCAGCCCCAGCCCCAGCCCCACCCCTATATATATATATATATATATATATATATATATATATATATCTATATATATATATATATATATATATATATATATAT
>NZ_GG657750.1:4324276-4339783 GCF_000158895.1 Streptomyces sp. C
AGGCCGCCTACGAGGCCCTGTCCGCCAAGACCGTGGGCGTACATCAACGCCGACGAGGCCATCACGCGCCTCGGGCCGCCGCTGGAGGAGGAGCTCGCGTACTGGTTCCCCGAGGAGGAGATCCCGGCGATGCGGGACCTCTACCGGGAGATCTACGTCCACCACGCCATCGAGCCGACCCCCGCGATGCCCGGGGCCCGCGAGGCGGTCAAGGCCGTGCAGGCGCTCGGCGGGCGGGCCATCGTCGTGACGGCGAAGAACGAGCCCAACGCCCGGCACCACCTGGAGCACCTGGGGATCGAGCCCGACGCCGTCATCGGCTGGCTCTGGGCCGAGGCCAAGGCCGAGGCGCTGCGCGCGTACGGGGCGCAGGTCTACGTCGGCGACCACATCGGCGACGTGCGCGGAGCCCGGACGGCCGGCGCGCTGTCGGTGGCGGTGCCGACCGGGCCGTGTGCGGAGTCGGAGCTGCGCGAGGCCGGTGCGGACGTGGTGCTGACCGACCTCACGGAGCTGCCGCAGTGGCTCGCGGAGTACGAGCGCACCCGCACCGTCTGAGGGGGGCGAGGAGCGTCAGGCGGCCTGGGACGCCCGGGCCGCCTTGCGCTGTGCGGCGGCGGAACGGAGCACGCCGGCCGCGGAGATGGCGAAGCCGACGCCCATGAGCATGCACACGGCCCACGCGTACGACGGGAACGGGTCGGTTCCCAGGAACAGCGGGGCCATCGTCGCCAGGGTCGCCAGCGCGCCGGCGATGAACACGATGCCGCCGGTCTTGATCAGGCCGTCGCCGGGCCGTGCATCGTCGGGATGAGGAGTAACAGTCACCCCACCAGGGTAGTTCCCTGGCCGAAGCGGTGAAGCGGGAAGGACCGGGGAACGTCTTGTCAGCGGTTTCCCGACCATTAGCCTGGAGGAGGCGGGTCGAAGGACCCGCTGTACTGCTATCCGGAGCCGTTTACCACGGTCACCCGGACCCGACGAGCACAAGGACAGAGGACGGACGTGCCTACCGGCAAGGTCAAGTGGTTCAACAGCGAGAAGGGCTTCGGCTTTCTCTCCCGTGACGACGGCGGCGACGTCTTCGTGCACTCGTCGGTGCTCCCGGCCGGGGTCGACGCCCTGAAGCCCGGGCAGCGGGTGGAATTCGGAGTCGTCGCGGGACAGCGCGGTGACCAGGCACTTTCGGTGACGGTGCTGGACCCGGCGCCCTCGGTCGCGGCCGCCCAGCGCCGCAAGCCCGACGAGCTCGCCTCGATCGTGCAGGACCTGACGACGCTGCTGGAGAACATCACCCCGATGTTGGAGCGCGGCCGCTATCCCGACAAGTCGCACGGCACGAAGATCGCCGGGCTGCTCCGCGCGGTGGCCGACCAGCTCGACGTCTGAGCGGGCGAAAGCAGCAAGCCGGTGCCCCGCCGCTCCCTCCGAGAGGCGGGGCACCGTCGCGTCACGGGAAGCGCAGCGCGTCCGCCGGGACGGGCGGGACGAGGCCCTCGGCGGCGGCCCTGGTCAGCAGGCCGCGGACGGCCGCGTACCCGGCGTCGCCGAGGTTCGCGGTGAACTCGTTGACGTACAGCCCGATGTGCTGGTCGGCGACCGCCGGGTCCAGTTCCTGCGCGTGGGCGCGTACGTAGGGCCGCGAGGCCTCCGGGTCGTCCCAGGCCATCCGCACCGACGTACGGGCCGACTCGGCCAGCGCGCGCAGCTTCTCCGCGCCCAGCGAGCGCTTGGCGATGATCGCGCCGAGCGGGATCGGCAGCCCGGTGGTGGACTCCCAGTGCTCGCCCATGTCGGCCAGGCGGTGCAGCCCGTACTCCTGGTACGTGAACCGGGCCTCGTGGATGACGAGTCCCGCGTCCACCCGGCCGTCGCGCACGGCCGGCATGATCTCGTTGAACGGGAGGACGACGACCTTCCCGACCCCGTCCGGCAGCACGTCCGCCGCCCACAGCCGGAACAGCAGGTAGGCGGTGGAGCGTTCGCTCGGCACCGCGACCGTCCCGGCGGACAGGTCCGTGCCGGGCTCCCGCGTCAGCACGAGGGGGCCGCAGCCGCGGCCCAGGGCCCCGCCGCAGGGCAGCAGCGCGTACTCCTCCAGCACCCAGGGCAGTACGGCGTACGAGACCTTCAGCACGTCCAGTTCGCCGCGCTCGGCCATGCCGTTGGTGACGTCGATGTCGGCGAAGGTCACGTCGAGGGCGGGCGCGCCCGGGACGCGGCCGTGCGCCCAGGCGTCGAAGACGAAGGTGTCGTTCGGGCAGGGCGAGTAGGCGATGGCGAGCGGTTCAGCCGTGTTCGTGGTGCTCATGGCGCTCATGGCGTTCTCCCCAGTTGACGAGTACGGGTCCCAGTGCGCGGAATCCGGCGGTCAGGGCGGCGAGCGCGTCCCCGATGCGCCAGGCGGCCCGGTCGCGCGGCCCGACGGCGTTGGACACGGCGCGCACCTCCAGTACGGGCAGCCCGTGCGCCGCGGCGGCCTCCGCCACCCCGAAGCCCTCCATCGCCTCGGCCCCCGCCAGCGGGTGGCGGGCGGCGATCTCGGCGGCGCGGGAGGCGCTGCCGGTGACGGTGGACACGGTCAGGACGGGCGCGAGGAGCGCGCCGGTGGCCTCGGCGGCGCGGGCGGCGAGCTCGGCGGGAGGCAGGTGCACGCTGCGGCCGAAGCCGAGCTCCTGCACCGGCAGGAATCCCTCGGGGGTCTCGGCCCCCAGGTCGGCGGCGACGAGCGCGTCGGCGACCACCAGCGAGCCGAGCGGGGCGGCGGGCGCGAACCCGCCGCCGATGCCGGCGGAGATCACGAGGGAGTAGTCGGCCAGCGCGAGCGCGGTGGCCGTGGCGGCCGCCGCGGCGGCCGGGCCGACGCCGCCGACGAGCACGTCGGCGGCGAGGCCGGGCAGGTCCCGGCGGGTGATGAGGTAGCCCCCGGGGAGCGTGCGCGGTTCGGGCGTGACCGGGTCCGGATGAGGGGTGAGACCGGCGGCCACGGAGTCGGCCTCCGCGGCCACCGCGGTCACGATCAGCGCGCGCACGCCGCTGCGCCTGCCGCTACTTCTTCAGCTTGAGCTTGAAGGTCCAGACGGAGAGGGGCTTGCCGTCCTCGCCGACCTGCACGAAGCCCAGCAGCTTCGACTGGGGCGCCTCGCCCTGGCCGCCGGTCGCGAAGACGTCGGCGCCCTGGAAGCTGCGGTAGGTGTTCGAGGAGGGCTCGGTGATCGGCTGTCCGTCGAGGACCGCCTGCCACTTCTTGCCGTCCTCGACCATCTCGGGCTCGACGCCCAGGCGCAGGGTGTCGCCGCGGCCGTACTCGACGGTCTTGGCCTTCTTGGGGTCCGTGAGGCAGTTCTGGACCTTGTCCATGGTGAGGTCCTGGCCGTTGGCGCTGCATTCGCCCTCGGACTCGGCGGACACCGACGAGCTGCCGACGGTCACCGTCGCGAGCGGGGTCGGCTTGTCGCCGCCACAGGCGGACAGGAGGAGGAGGCCGGCGGACACGGCTCCGAGGGCCGCGACGCTGCGGCGGGCCCTACCCGGGAAAAGCGGTGCGGTCATGAGCCGAAGGCTATCGGGCCGGTGGGCTGCGCCGCCGCACGGGGGTCCCTTGGGCCGCGTCGGGCGCTGCCCTCCCGGGTCGGGGGTGGGGTGGTCGACGTTCGGCTGCGCCGCCGGGTCGGGTGGGCGGGGCGGGGGTGCCGCTGCGCGGGCTGCTCCCCGCCCCGCCCTTCGCCCGTTCCCCGGGGCTGCGCCCCGGACCCCCTTCCGGGGGCTCCGCCCCCGGACCCCCGCGCCTCAAACGCCGGCGGGGCTGGGATTGCCGAACGCCGCGGGGCTGGGATTCGCGCAGCGCCCCGGGGAACGGTGGAAGGGCGGGTAGGGGACAGCCCCGCAGGGGCCGGGTTACGCCACCCGGGGGCGTGGGGACGTCGGGTGGTGGTGGGGGGACGTCAGGAGGCCGCGGAGGGCCATTGCGGTGCCGGCGGCCACCACCGCCGCGGCCACCGCCATGCCCAGGACGCCGTTCAGCGGGAGGGCGATGCCGATCGCGCCGCCCAGGACCCAGGCCACCTGGAGCAGGGTTTCCGAGCGGGCGAAGGCCGAGGTGCGGACGGCTTCCGGGACGTCGCGCTGGATCATCGCGTCGAGCGAGAGCTTCGCGAGGGCCTGGCAGAAGCCGGCCGTGCCGGCCAGGACGGCCATGAGCGGGCCGCTGAAGAGGACGGCCGAGAGGATCGCCACGCCCAGGGTGACGGAGAGGACCGACGCGATGATCGCTTCCGGGGCCCGGGCGCGGAGCCACGCGCCGACCGCGGTCCCGGCGGCGTTGCCGAGGCCCGCCGCGACGCCGACGATGCCCAGCGACACCGCCGCGCTCTGCCCGGCGAGGGGGTGCTCGCGCAGCAGGAAGGCCAGGAAGAAGATCAGGAACCCGGACAGGCCGCGCATCGCCGCGTTCGCGAGCAGCCCGCACAGGACGGGGCGGCTGACCGTGCGCAGCCCGGGGCGTTTGGAGTGGGCCTCGTGGGTGGAGAGCCGGGCGCGGCGCTCGCCCTTGGCGTCGTCGACCTTGTGCGGCAGCTGGAACGCCGCGAAGGTGCCCCAGACGAAGATCGCGCAGGCCCCGTACAGCGGCCAGGGCGGTCCGATGGTGTGCAGTCCGGCGGCCACGGGTGCGGCCGCGCCCGTCGCGAGCAGGCCCGCGAGCGTGACGCGGGAGTTCGCCTTGACGAGTGAGAACTTCGGCGGGAGGAGCCGCGGGACGACGGCGCTGCGTACGACTCCGTACGCCTTCGAGGCGACCAGGACGCCCAGGGCCGCCGGGTACAGCTCCAGGCCGCCGGTGGCGACGGCGCCGGACATCATCAGCGCCAGCAGGGCCCGCGTCAGCATGGCGCCCGCCATCGCCGCCCGCCTGCCGTGCGGGAGCCGGTCGAGGAGGGGGCCGATCACGGGGGCCAGCAGGGTGAAGGGCGCCATGGTGATCGCCAGGTAGAGGGCCACCCGTCCGCGTGCCTCGTCGGTGGGGACCGAGAAGAACACCGTCGAGGCGAGCGCGACGGTGATCATGACGTCTCCGGCACCGTTGATCGCGTGCAGTTCGATCAGACGGCCCAGTCCCGACTCACCGGCCCCGTGGGCGTGCGTGGCGCGCCGGATACCGCGCGCCGTGCCGGTGATGGGGAGGTGCAGGGCACGCCCGACCGCCCGGCCGGCCCGCCTGGCCGGTCCCGAGCCGTCTGCGGACGACCGTGCGGGAGCCACGTGGCCATAGTGCCCCACGAGCCCGTCCAGGACCCCTCCCGGCGCGTCCGGGGGGTGGTTCCCGGAGGCCGTGGCAGGGTCTCGCGCTGCCTTCGCGCGGCTTCCGCGCTGCTTCCGCGCGGTTTCCGCGAGGCCCTCGCGCTGCTTCCGCGTGGCTCCCGCGCGCGTGTGTTGTCCGCGAATCGGACCTCGCATGTGGGCCGAAGGCTTGGAAGGAGGTAGCGTGCGTAGCGCGCCACCGGCGGTTGCACTTGGCCGCGCGCCTCTTCGTGATCCCGCAGAATGGATCACAGTGGGGTGCGCCCGAGGCCGATCGGGGCGCGGACGTCGACGCGGCCCTCTGGTCCGCTCCGCCCGCGCTACGTACGGACGAGACCGACGGGTCGTTGTGAACGACAGTACGGACGGCGCACTCGTGAGACGGCGTAGGAGAGAACGAGACCTGTGAGTGCTGCGACGACGCGAAGCCGTACCCCGCGTACCCCGCGTACGCCCGCCCCGGACCGCCTCTGCGCCGAGGCGGTCGAGTTCGCCCGCGCGGCGGCCGAGGAGGCCGCCCACCCCGGTGTGGTGGGCGAGCACGTGTCCGTCGTAGCGGAGGGCGACCGGGTCGTCACCCACTTCTTCGAGTGCAAGGAGCCGGGCTAACGGGGGGCTGGCGCTGGGCCGTCACCGTGACCCGTGCCTCCCGCGCGAAGAACGTCACCCTCGACGAAACGGTGCTCCTTCCCGGCGACGACGCGCTCCTCGCCCCCGAATGGGTGCCGTGGAGCGACCGGCTGCGCCCGGGCGACATGGGCCCCGGCGACCTGCTGCCGACGGACGCCGACGACCTGCGGCTGGAGCCCGGCTGGTCCGGGGAGGACGCGCCGCCGCCGAACTCGGTCGTCTCCACCGAGATGGCGGAACTGGTCGAGGCCGAGGACGCCGACGTCACGGACCGGGTTTTTCGCCCCGTTGCGCGGTTCGATCACCGCCGTGGCGGAGGAGCTCGGCATGCGCCGCGCCCGCGTCCTGTCGCGGTACGGGCTGCACACGGCGGCCGACCGCTGGGACGAGTCCTTCGGGGCGAAGACGCCGATGGCGCAGGCAGCGCCCGCGTCGTGCGTCTCGTGCGGCTTCCTCGTGGCGATCGGGGGCTCGCTGGGGCAGGCCTTCGGCATCTGCGCGAACGAGTTCGGTCCGGCGGACGGCCGGCTCGTCTCCCTCTCGTACGGCTGCGGCGGCCACTCGGAGGCCGCCGTCATGCCGAAGCCGCCGCGGCCCGCGCCGCCGGTGCTGGACTCGATGGCGACGGACGAGTTCCCGCTGCGTCCGGCGCCCGACACGGGGTCGGTGCCGTCGGCGGACCTTCCGTCCGCCGATCTCGGGCACTCGTAGGCCGACCGGGCCCCGCGGGTGGTGAGGGGCGGGTCGCCGGGGTGCGGCGCCCGCCCTCGGTTCACCGCAGGGTGATCGGGGTCTCGGCCGCGACGGCGCCGAGCTTCTCGGGGTTGCGGACGAAGTAGATGCCGGCGATGCGGCCGTCCTCGACGTGGAAGGCCATGACGCCGTCGAGTTCGCCGTCCAGGTGGGCGAGGAGCGCCGGACTGCCGTTGACCACGGTGGGGGTGATGGCGAACCGGTCGGCCCTCTTGCCGACGCCGCCGATGATGAAGCGGCCCACCTTGTCGGCGCCCGTGACGGGGCGCAGCGCGGCCTGCTTGATGCCGCCGCCGTCGCCGACGAGGACGACGTCGGGGGCGAGCACGTCCAGCAGCCCTTGGAGGTCTCCGCTGTCGAGCGCGCGCCGGAAGGATTCCATGACGGCCCGGGTCTGGCTCGCGGAGACGGTCTGGCGGGGGCGGCGGGCGTCGACGTGACGGCGGGCGCGGTGCGCGATCTGGCGTACGGCGGCGGGGGTCTTGTCGACGGCGGCGGCTATCTCGTCGTAGCCGACGTCGAAGGCCTCGCGCAGGACGAACACGGCGCGTTCGGTGGGGGAGAGCGTCTCCAGTACGAGCATCATCGCCATGGACACGCTCTCGGCGAGTTCCACGTCCTGCGCCACGTCGGGTGCGGTGAGCAGTGGTTCGGGCAGCCACTCGCCGACGTAGGACTCCTTGCGGCGGCTCATCGCCCGCAGCCGGTTGAGGGACTGACGGGTGGTGACGCGGACCAGGTAGGCGCGCCGGTCCTCGACCTGGCCGAGGTCGACCTTCACCCACCGCAGCCAGGTCTCCTGGAGGACGTCCTCGGCGTCGGAGGCCGAGCCGAGCATCTCGTAGGCGACGGTGAAGAGCAGGTTGCGGTGGGCGACGAAGACTTCGGTCGCCTCAGCGGCGGCGGCGGCGTCGTCGTCGGCGGCCTGGTCGGTCGCCGCGTCGGTGGTGCGGTCGCCGTCCTGCACGTGGTCGTTCATCTGGTCGGTCCCCCTGGGGGTCAGGCGGCCGTGGTCCGTCCCCGCACGGCCTGGAGCTTCTTCTGGCGGTTGGCTGCGCCCATGAGGTGGAGACGGTAGCCGCCGGGCTTGTGGGCCTCGTCGGCGAGGTGCTTGACGACGCCCGTGCAGACGGTCTCCTTCAGCTTGGCGCCGGGCTTGCCGTCGACGTGGAACCAGATCGCGGTGTCGGCCTTGGCGAACTGGAAGATGCCGTCGTGGCGGCCGAGGCTGATGCACTGGGCGCCGAAGGGCTGGTTGAGGGTTTCGGGGCTTTCGCCGGCGAGGCGGCTCAGGACGGTGTCGGCGGCGCGGGCGCCCATGGGCATGGCGGCCTGGCAGCTCATCCGCAGCGGCAGGTTCGAGGGGGCGGCCGAGTCGCCGGCGGCGACGATGCGGTCATCGTCGACGCTGGTGAGGGTCTCGTCGGTGAGGATGCGGCCGGCGGCGTCGGTGGCCAGGCCGCTGCGTGCGGCGAGGTCGGGGACGGCGAAGCCGGCGGTCCAGACGGTGACCCGGCTGGGCAGTTCGCGGCCGTCGGCGAGGCGGACGGCGGTGGCGGTGACGTGGGTGACGGTGCTGCCGGGTCCGTCGACGACGGTGACGCCGAGGCGGGCCAGGCGGCGGGCGACCGAGCGGCGGCCGCGGGTGTGGAGGTAGGGGCCGAGGGTGCCGCCGCAGACCAGGGTGACGGGGCGGCCGGCGCCGGCGAGTTCGGCGGCGGTCTCGATGCCGGTGGGTCCGGCGCCGACCACCGTCACCGGGGCGTCGGCGGGGGCGGCGGCCAGGACCGGGCGCAGCTGCTGCGCGTCTTCGAGGGTGGCGATGGGGTGGGCGTGTTCGGCGGCTCCGGGGACGCGGAGTCCGGCGCCGGTGCTGCCGACGGCGTAGACGAGGTAGTCGTAGGCGAGGCGGTCGCCGGAGGCGAGGGCGAGGGTGCGGGCGGGGGCGTCGATGAGGTCGACGGTGTCGACGACCAGGCGTACGCCCTCGGCGAGGACGTCCTCGTACTCGACGACGGCCGCGTCGTTGCCGGCGGCGAGCTGGTGCAGGCGGATGCGGTGCACGAACGACGGGCGCGCGTTGACCAGGGTCACCGTGACGTCACCGCGCAGGGTGAGTCGGTTGGCGGCCATCACGCCCGCGTAACCGCCGCCGATCACGACCACGTTGGTGTTGTTCTCGCTCATCGTGTCCTCCTCCGTTGGGGTTCGGACACAAGACACCGGGTGCCGCGCACGTGTGACAGGTTGTGGCCCGGATCACACCGGGCGGTGTGGAACGGGCCCCTGTCGTCACCCCCGTGAACGACAAGGGCCCCTCGCCGAAAGTGAGCTTAGGCGGGTGTTCTTCGAGGTCATGTGCACTGCGCGCAGAGATCGTCGACATTGCGCGCAGGAGGTTTACGGGCCCGGCCCCCTAGCTATTGCGGCGGCGGAAGAGGCGCTTGCCCACGAGGACCAGGGCGGTGCCCGCCGCGAGGACCAGCGCCCCCTTGGTGAAGCCGCCGGAGTCCTGCCCGGCGGGCGCGCCCTGCGCCCCAGCGGAGCCCGTGGGGACGCCGCCCGGCCGCTGCGGGGCGGGGGTGCGGGCCGGGTCGGACGCGGCCGCCGCCGGGCCGGCCGGTACGGCCACCACCCTGCTGTTCGCGCCCTCCGCCCCGAACATCAGCGTCCTGCCGTCCGGCGTGTACGTCACCGACTCCGCCTGCCCCTGCCACGGCGCGTCCACCCGCTCGCCCGCGCCCTCCGGGCGGCCGTCCTTCCACGCGTACGTACGGGCCGTGAGGTAGCCGCGCAGCGTCAGCCGCGTCCCGTCCGGCGAGAACGCCCCGTCCGTCACCCACGGCACCTCCGCGACCCGCCGGAAGACGTTGCGCCCGTCCGCCGACAGCCGTTCGGGGCCCTCGTACAGGCCGCCGCCCTGCTCGTTCTTGCTCGCGACGTACACCCGGCCCGTCACCGGATGCACCATCAGCGCCTCGGCGTTGCGCGGCCCGTCGGCGTACGTGACCGTGAACTGCTCGGCCGCGACGGTCCGGTCGCCGAGCTCCTTCGGCTCCTGGAAGCGGTAGATCCACACGTGGTCCCAGGTGCCGTCCTTGTTGTCGCCGATGTCCCCGACGTACAGCTGCCCGTCCGGTCCGAGCGAGATCGCCTCCACGTCGCGCGGGGTCCCGATCCCGGTCAGCGTCAGCCGCGCCACCGTCTTCCCGGTCGCCGAGTCCACCGCGTACACGTACGGGCCGTCGTCGCTGTCGTTGTGCGTCCAGTACACCCCCGGGTGGATCCGGCTGGCCGCGAGCCCGCTCGACTCCTTGATCCGCGGATCGGTGATGGTGAACCCGGACGCGGCGGGGGTCTCCGCCGCGAGGGCGGCCCCCGGCAGCAGGGCGAGCACGAGGGCGGCGGGGACGGCGGTCGACCGGGGCAGCAGGCGCATCCCACAAGCCTGCCACCAGGCAGGGCGTGTCCGGCATCACAGGGGTTCCCGGCGCGTGATCCGCGATGATGACCGGATGCGTTTCATGTTCGTCGGCGACTCCATGACCATCGGACGCGCCGGCGACTACACCTGGCGCTACCGGATGTGGCAGCACCTCGGCGCCACCCTGGGCGACGGCTCGTTCGAGATCGTCGGCCCGCGCACCGCGCTGTACGACGACACCGGCGCCGACGGCCCCGCCGGACAGGACTACGCCGCCCCGGACTTCCCCGGACACGCCCGCCGGCACCTCGCCGGCTGGGGCGAGGGCTGGCAGCACATGGCCCCCCTCATCGGGCCCGCCGCCGCCGAGCACCGGGCCGACGTGCTGCTCGTCTCCCTCGGCCTGATCGACCTCGGCTTCTACACCAACGCCGAGCAGACCGCCGGCAACGTCCGCGCCTTCGTCGCCGCCGCCCGCGAGGCCCGCCCGGCGGTCCGGATGGTCTTCCTCCCGGTGATCCCCAACGTCCGCGCCGAGGACGAACCCCCCTTCGCGGCCGAGGTCGCCCGGTTCAACGAACTCCTCGCCAAGGCGGTCGCCGACCTGACCACCGACGCCTCCCCGATCCTGCTGGCGGCCCGCCCCGACGCGTACGACATCCACCGCGACACCTACGACGGCACGCACCCCAACGCCTCCGGCGAGCACCGCCTCGCGGGCGAGTTCGCGGCCGTCCTGCACCAGGCCTGGGGCGTCGGCGGCCCCTACCGGCCCGCACCGGCCCGGTAAGTCCCGTCCCGCGAGAGGGTCTTGCCTCGAGCGCACTCCAAGCAGTTGGCTAGTGCCCCATGAAGTACACGCAGCTCGGACGCACCGGTCTCAAAGTCAGCCGCCTCGTACTCGGCACGATGAACTTCGGCCCCCAGACGGGCGAGCCGGAAAGCCACGCGATCATGGACTCGGCCCTCGACGCGGGGATCAACCTCTTCGACACGGCGAACGTGTACGGGTGGGGTGAGAACAAGGGCCGCACCGAGGAGATCATCGGCACCTGGTTCGCGCAGGGCGGCGGCCGCCGCGAGAAGACCGTCCTCGCCACCAAGGTCTACGGCTCCATGTCCCGCGAGGGGGAGACCTGGCCCAACTACGACCGCCTCTCCGCCCTGAACATCCGCCGGGCCGTCGAGGACAGCCTGCGCCGCCTGAAGACCGACCACATCGACGTCTACCAGTTCCACCACGTCGACCGGCGGACCCCCTTCGAGGAGATCTGGCAGGCCATCGAGGTCCTGATCCAGCAGGGCAAGATCCTCTACGCGGGCTCCTCCAACTTCCCCGGCTGGAAGATCGCCCAGGCCAACGAGACGGCCGCCCGGCGCGGCATGGTCGGCCTGGTCAGCGAGCAGTGCCTCTACAACCTCTCCGAGCGGCGCGCGGAGATGGAGGTCATCCCGGCCGCCGAGGAGTACGGCCTCGGCGTCATCCCCTGGTCCCCGCTGCACGGCGGCCTGCTCGGCGGCGTCCTCAAGAAGGAGGCCACCGTCGGCCGGCGGGCCACCGGCCGCTCGGCGGACGCCCTCGCCAACGCCACCGTCCGGGCGCAGATCCAGGCGTACGAGGACCTCCTCGACAAGCACGGCCTGGAACCCGGCGAGGCCGCCCTGGCCTGGCTGCTGACCCGCCCCGGCATCACCGGGCCCGATCGTCGGCCCGCGCACCGCCGAGCAGCTGGAGAGCGCGCTGCGCGCGGTGGAGCTGGAGCTGAGCGAGGAGGTACTGGCCGGCCTCGACGAGATCTTCCCCGGGCCGGGACCGTCGCCGGAGGCCTTCGCCTGGTAGGCGGGGCCGGATGCCGGGGGTCCGGGGGTCGTCCCCCCGGGCGGACACAGTCCGGGGCCGGGACCGTCGCCGGAGGCCTTCGCCTGGTAGGCGGGGCCGGTCCCGTACCGCCCGAGCACACCGCCCCGCCCGCGCTTCGCGCGCGGGCGGGGCGGTGCGGGTCCTACGGGTACGGGCGGGCGCGGAGCGGCCGGGGTGTGGGCTACTGGCCCACCGCGGCCGCCACCGCCACGACTACGAACATCAGCACGAGCACACCGGCCATGACACGGTTTCTGGTCTTCGGGTCCACCCGTCGAGACTAACGCGCTCCCGCCCACGCCCCTCGCCGCGGGCTGCGAGACTTGCGTCATGGTCACCGTCGAAGACGTACGGCGGCTGGCGCTCGCGCTGCCGCGCACCGAGGAGCACCTCGTCCGCGACCGGGTGAAGTTCCGCATCGGCCGGATCGTCTACCTCGCCCTCTCCCGGGACGAGACCGAACTCGGCTTCGCCTTCCCCAAGGAGGAACGGGCCGCGCTCGTCGCCTCCGAGCCGGAGAAGTTCTCCCTGCCGGGCGCCGGCGACATGCGCTACAACTGGGTGCACGCCCGGATGGCCGCCCTCGGCACCCGGGAACTCGCGGAACTGGTCACCGACGCCTGGCGGATGTGCGTACCGGCCAAGGTCGCCCGCGCGCACCTGGAGGACGCCGACGCCGCCGACGCCGCCGCCCTGCCGCCCGCGCCGGGACTCGACGGGCTGCGGGCCGCCGCCGGGGTGTTCGGGGCCTTCCCCGGCGTGGACCGCAGCTGGCACGCGCTCGTCGCGGACACCGCACCCGGCATCGACCTCTCCGACCCCGCGCACCGCACCGCCCTGCACCGCTGGCTCAACGCCTGGGGCTGCCGCATCCGCTACCCGCGCGAGGGCGAGCCCGACCCGCTGGACACCGGACTCGCCGCCTGGTGGGCCCGGCACACCCTGCCCGGGAACCCGATCGCGGCCCTCACCGACCGGGAGATCGGCGTGCTCGCCGCCGCGTACGCGGACCTGGCCGCGCTGCCGCTGGGCCGGCGCGGCCTCGGCCCGACGGCGGCCGCCAAGGCCCTGTTCGCGCTGCGGCCGCGCACCGTCATGCCCTGGGACGCGGCCATCGCCACCCGGCTGCACGGCGCCCGCGACGAAGGGGCCTTCGGGCGGCACCTGCGCACCGGCCGCGCCTGGGCCCGGGCCGCGCTGGCGGAGAGCGGCCTCGACGAGGACGCGCTCACCGCCGCACTGGGACGGCCCGGGCTGCCGCTGGCGAAGGTGCTCGACGAGTACCTCTACGTCACCCTCAGCCACTCACCACGGCCGCCGGCACCAGCGGCGGCACCAGTGGCGGCACCAGCGCCGGTTCCGCGCTGACCGGTGCCACGCGCGGCCGCACCAGCGCCAGGTAGGCGGCGGTGCGCAGCGCCACCGACACGTCGAGGCGTCCCGCGTTGAACCAGATCTCCTCGTGCTCCAGCAGCGCCGGGTCGACGACCACCTCCACGGCCGGGTCGAAGCTCACCGGCATGATCGACCCGCTGACGCAGCCCGTCAGCTCCTCGGCGACCTCGCGGACGGCGAAGGAGGCGTTCGTGCCGCCGTACTCGGCCCGTACCGCCTCCAGGTCCACGCGGCAGTGCCCCGGCACCACGGCGATCACGTAACGGCGCTGTTTGCGTCCCAGCGCCACTCTGATGACCAGGCACTTGGCGGCCTGTTCGAGGCTGTGGCCGCGTATCAGGCTGGCCAGGTCGGTACGCCCCTCCGGGGCGTGGCGCAGCAGCCGGTAGCCGGCTCCCGCGTCCGCCAGGAGGTCGAGCAGGCGGGCGTGGCTGTCCGCGATCGCGGTCGCAGAGGTCACAACTGTCCTTTCCGGAAACTACGTCGGTGGTGACTCAGCGGTCGCGCAGCTCCAGGGTGCAGCACTTCACGCTGCCGCCCGCCTTGAGGAGCTCGGAGAGCCCGACCCCGACGGGCTCGAAGCCGCGCGCGCTGAGCTGGGCCGCCAGGCCGGTCGCCGCCTCCGGCAGCAGCACGTGGCGGCCGTCGGAGAAGGCGTTCAGCCCGAAGACCGCGGCGTCCTCGGCGGTGGCGAGGATCGCGTGGGGGAACATCGTGCGGAGCACGGCCCGGCTGCCCTCGGAGAAGGCGGCCGGGTAGTACATGACCTCGTCGTCGGAGAGCACGGCCAGGGCCGTGTCCAGGTGGTAGTACTCCGGGTCGACGAGGGTCAGGCTCGTCACCGGCAGGCCGAAGAACTCCTGGGCCTCGGCGTGCGAGCGCGGGTCGGTGCGGAAGCCGGTGCCGGCGAGGATCCGGCGGCCGACGGTGAGGAAGTCGCCCTCGCCCTCGTTGATGTACTCCGGCCACAGCACGTCGCGGTAGCCGCGGCGTTCGAACCAGCCCAGGTACGCGGGCCCCTCGGCGGTGCGCTGCGCGTGCCGGAACCGCGCGCCGTAGACCTTGCCGTCGACGACGGTGGCGCCGTTCGCGGCGAACACCATGTCGGGCAGGCCCTCGACGGGGTCGATCTCCTCGACGAAGTGGCCGAGTTCGCGGTACAGGTCGCGCAGCCGCTCCCACTGGCGGACGGCGAGGGCGGGGTCGGTGCTGTTCTCCGGGTGCATCCAGGGGTTGATGGAGTACGTGACGTCGTAGTGCCGGGGTCGGCACATCAGCAGCCTGCGGCGGGTGGCGACGCGCGCGGTGGCCGTCGGGGCGGCCGTCGGGGTGGTGGTCGGCTCGGTGAGCGGCACGGGGACTCCTTCGAGGGTGGCCGGAGGGACTCCGGGCCGCCCCGCGGGGTGGTGGCGGGGCGGCCGTGGGTGCGGTGGGGCTGGGGTGCGGGCGTGCGTGCGTGCGGGCGTCAGCGGGCGGCTTGCCAGGTACTGGTCCGGAGCATGCCGGGGTCGCCTCTACTGGTTCTGTTTCACCGGAATCCGGATTCCGGCCCCCGAAGTGCGGGCCACCAGGGGATGAACCGTCCCCGAACCCTCGGCCCTTGAGCCCTTGAGCCCTTGAGCCCTTCAGCCGTGGAGCGGCCAGGCTTCGACGACCTCGTAGCGGGGCTGCTCGCCGGGGACGCCGGAGGAGGGGAGGTTGCTGCGGACCAGGCTGAGGGTGTCGACCTGCCAGGGCGTGCCCTCGAAGCCGGCGAGGGCGTCGAGGCAGGGCCGCAGGTCGGTGCCGGGGCGGCCGCGGGCGAGGGTGAGGTGCGGGGTGTAGCGGCGGTGGTGCTCCATGGGCACCCCGGCCCGGCGGGCGGCGGCGTCGGCCCGCTCGGCGAGCAGCCGCATCGCGTCGATGCCGCCGGCGGCGCCGGTCCACAGGGCGCGGTCGCCGAAGTGGCCGATGCCGTGGAGGCGGAGGGGGAAGGGGGCGCTGCGGTGGGCTGCGCGGGCGAGGCGGGCGTGGAGGTCGGGGAGGAGGGGGTCGGGGACCTCGCCCATGAAGGCGAGGGTGAAGTGCCAGCCCGCTTCCGCGGTCCAGCGCAGGCCGTCGGGGCGGGGCGACGCCGCGAGGGCGTCCCGCAACTCGGCGACGGCCC
>NZ_GG657750.1:4340065-4353090 GCF_000158895.1 Streptomyces sp. C
CGGGCGCTCCGCGCCCGGTGCGCTCAAACTCCCCCAGCTACCGCGGGGAGGTGCCCCCAGCGCGGGCTGGAATTTCGCTGCGCGTAATCCAGCCCCGGCCGGCAACTTCCAGCCCCGCCGGCGTTTGAGGCGCGGGGGTCTGGGGGCGGAGCCCCCAGGGGGTCCGGGGCGCAGCCCCGGGGAACGGGCGAAGGGCGGGGCGGGGAGCAGCCCGCGCAGCGGTACACCCCCCGCCCGGCCAGGGCCTACGCGG
Organism: Streptomyces sp. C; assembly: GCF_000158895.1. Taxonomy (NCBI): domain Bacteria; kingdom Bacillati; phylum Actinomycetota; class Actinomycetes; order Kitasatosporales; family Streptomycetaceae; genus Streptomyces; species Streptomyces sp. C. Next base: position 4,340,319 of record NZ_GG657750.1, read on the forward strand.
CGGGGGCCAGCTCGCGCCGCGCCCCGGCCGGGACGAAGACGACGCCGTGGCGGTTCAGGCGGAGCCGGAGGTTGCCGACGCGGGACAGGACCAGGCCGACGGCCACCGCCGCGGCGAGGGAGATCAGGCCGCCCGCGGCCATGCCCAGCCGGGCTCCGTACGTGTCCGTGATCCAGCCGACCAGCGGCGCGCCGACCGGGGTGCCGCCGGTGAACACCATCATGAACAGGGCCATCACCCGCCCCCGCATCTCGGGGTCGGTGGCCATCTGGACGTTGGAGTTCGCCACGACGTTGACGGTCAGCCCGAACATCCCGATCGGCACCAGCAGCACCGCGAACAGCCAGAAGCCCGGCGCGAACGCGGTGACCAGCAGCAGGACCGAGAAGAGCACCGCCGCCGTCACCAGCAGCCGCAGGCGGGAGTGTCCGCGGCGGGCCGCCAGCAGGGCGCCGGCCAGGGAGCCGGCCGCGATGAGGGTGTTGAACAACCCGTAGGTGCCCGCGTCGCCGTGGAAGACGTCCTCGGTGAAGGCCGACAGCCAGATCGGGAAGTTGAACCCGAAGGTGCCGATGAAGCCGACCAGCACGATCGGCCAGACCAGCTCGGGCCGGCCCGCGACGTAGCGCAGGCCTTCGCGCAGCTGTCCCTTGGCGCGCGGCTGCGGGGTGACGGGGTGCAGTTCGCGCGTGCGCATCAGCAGCAGGCCCGCGATGGGCGCGGCGAAGGACAGGCCGTTCAGCAGGAAGGCCCAGCCGGAGCCGACGGCGGTGATGAGCACGCCGGCGATCGCCGGGCCGACCAGCCGCGCGGACTGGAAGTTCGCCGAGTTCAGGCTGACGGCGTTGGCGAGCTGCGCGGGGCCGACCATCTCGGAGACGAACGTCTGCCGGGCCGGGTTGTCCACGACGGTGACCAGGCCGATCAGGAAGGCGGCGAGGTAGACGTGCCAGACCTGGACGTTGCCGGCCAGGGTCAGTGCGGCGAGTGCGACGCCGGTGAGGCCCATCGCGCTCTGGGTGGCGATCAGCAGCGGCCGCTTGGGCAGCCGGTCGGCGAGTACGCCTCCGTAGAGCCCGAAGAGCAGCATCGGCAGGAACTGCAGGGCGATGGTGACGCCGACGGCGGACGCGGAGCCGGTCAGCGAGAGGACCAGCCAGTCCTGCGCGATGCGCTGCATCCAGGTGCCCGTGTTGGAGACGACCTGGCCGGTGGCGAAGAGCCGGTAGTTCCGGATCCTCAGCGAGCCGAACATGGAGTTCCTGCTCGCGGCGCTGGTAGTGGTGGATGTATGGCCGGGTGCGGAGTCTGCTCCGGTTCCCGTACTCAAAAGCGTTCGCCTCCTGGCGTCGTTCCTATAGGTGGGCGAGCTTCTCCAGGACGGGTGCGGCCGCGCGGAGCTTGGCCCATTCGTCCTCGGTGAGCTCGGCCGCGAGCCCGGCCAGGAAGGCGTTGCGCTTGCGACGGCTCTCTTCGAGCATCGTCTCGGCCTCCTCGGTCTGGCGGACCACCTTCTGGCGGCGGTCCTCGGGGTGCGGCTCCAGCGTGACCAGTCCCTTGGCCTCCAGCAGCGCGACGATGCGAGTCATCGACGGGGGCTGGACGTGCTCGCGCCGGGCCAGCTCACCGGGGGTGGCGTGGCCGCAGCGGGCGAGGGTGCCGAGCACCGACATCTCGGTCGGGCTGAGCGATTCGTCGACGCGCTGGTGCTTCAGGCGCCGGCCCAGCCGCATCACGGCGGAGCGCAGATCGTTCACGGCGGCGGCGTCGTCGCCATGGGAGAGGTCACGCATGTCTTTAGAATAACTCATTACTCTGTCTAAGGAAAAATGGTTTCGAGCTCACTCGTACGGGTGAGTGCGCGGCGGAAAGTGACACGCGTGCGCACCCTGTGGCCCGACCCTTTCGGGCATGGGGACACATGTGCTGAGCATGCGCATAGACGGGGAGCTGCTGGAACGGCTCCGGCACCATGCCGCCAAACGCGGAATGAGCGTCCAGGACTATGTGGTCCGGACGCTCATTCGCGATGACTTCGACGAGCGGTTCAAGGCCGCCGTCGACGAGACGGAGAAGTTCTACGGGCTCACGTGAGGCCGAGGGCCGGCATCGCGTAGTAGAAGACGAAGACCGCCGAGACGGCGTACATGGCGGCCGGGACCTCACGGCCCCGGCCCGTCGCCAGCCGCAGCACGGCGAAGCTGACGAAGCCGATGCCGATGCCGTTGGTGATCGAGTAGGTGAAGGGCATCATCACCATGGCCATGAAGGCCGGGACGGCGATGGTGAAGTCGCTCCAGTCGATGTCCCGGACCGAGCCCGCCAGGATCAGGAAGCCGACCGCGACGAGGGCGGGGGTGGCGGCCTGTGAGGGGACCATCGTGGCGAGCGGGGTCAGGAAGAGCGAGACGGTGAAGAGGGCGCCGGTCACCACGTTGGCCAGGCCCGTTCGGGCGCCCTCGCCGACGCCCGCCGTGGACTCCACGAAGCAGGTGGTGGCGGAGGACGAGGTGGCGCCGCCGGAGGCGACGGCCAGGCCGTCGATGAGCAGGACCCGGTTGATGCCGGGGAAGGTGCCGTCCGGCTTGGTCAGCTTGGCCTCGTCGCCGACGCCGAGGATGGTGCCCATCGCGTCGAAGAAGCAGGACAGCAGCACGGTGAAGACGAACAGGATGCCCGTGAGGACGCCGACCTTGCCGAAGCCGCCGAAGAGGCTGACCTGGCCGACCAGCCCGAAGTCCGGGGCGGCGACCGGGTTGCCGGGCCACTGCGGGACGGTCAGGCCCCAGGCGAGGTCCGGCAGGTCGGCGATCAGCTGCACGGCGACCGCGACGACGGTCATCACGACGATGGAGATCAGGATCGCGCCGGGCGTCTTGCGGATCAGCAGCGCGAGCGTGAGCAGCACGCCGACGACGAAGACCAGGACGGGCCAGCCGTGCAGGTGGCCGTTGCCGCCGAGCTGGAGCGGGACCGTGGTGTGGGCGGCGTCCGGGATGCGGGTGACGAAGCCGGAGTCGACCAGGCCGATCAGCATGATGAACAGGCCGATGCCGATCGCGATGCCCTTGCGCAGGCCCTGCGGGACGGCGTTCATGACGCGCTCGCGCAGGCCGGTGGCGACCAGCAGCATCACGACGAAGCCGGCGAGGACGACCATGCCCATGGCGTCGGGCCAGCTCATGCGCGGGGCCAGCTGGAGGGCCACGACGGTGTTGACGCCGAGGCCGGCGGCCAGGGCGATCGGGACGTTGCCGATCACGCCCATGAGGAGGGTGGAGAAGGCGGCCGTCAGGACGGTCGCGGTGACGAGCTGGCCGCCGTCGAGCTGGTGCCCGTACATGTCCTTCGCGCTGCCCAGGATGATCGGGTTCAGCACGATGATGTAGGCCATCGCGAAGAAGGTGGCGAAGCCGCCCCGGACCTCGCGGGCGACGGTCGAGCCGCGCTCGGAGATCTTGAAGTACCGGTCCAGGCCGGTGGTGGGGGCCGCGGCGGGTGCCGAGGTGCTCATGCGGTCCTCAAACGGGTCTATTGGGCGGTTCATACGAACGAATCTGGTCGTAGACAAACCGTTTCAGTATGAACACATGAACGAAGGGTCGTCCATCTCCGCGCGTAGACCCGAAAACGGGCCACCTAGACTTGGCGCCATGGCGAAGTGGACTGCGAAGCACGAGGCGCCCGAGCCCCTTGAGGGCCCGGTTGTCGCCACCATCACCGGCGGCACGATCCTCTGGTTCGCCATGTTCGTCGTCCAGCTGCCCTTCTACGGGTGGTTCGCCGACCGCGACCTGCTGTGGTGGGTGTGGACCTGCGCCGCCGGCGGCGGGCTCGGCCTGATCGGCATCTGGTACGTCCGCGGCCGCGACGCCGCCCTTCGTGCTCACGCGGCGGAACAGGCAGCTCGGGCTGCCGGGGGCGGCGAGGCCGGGCCGGCCCCACAGGCGGGCAGCGGGGCGTAGGCCCCGCCGGCGGCCCCGGAGCGGGGCCCGGCTGCCCGGCCGGCGAGCGGGCCCCTGGGTGGGCGCCGGGCGCCGCCCGGCCGCGCCGCGGCTGTCGCCGCCACGGGCGACCTCGGGACGATTCGGGTCATCCTGAAGTCGGATCTTCCGACCGCTCGGGGGGTGAAGCGTTCGAACCGCCCTTACCGTCGAAAACATGACGCAGCGGGCGAGGATCGACCATGACGGGCCGGAACGGGCCGGCGGCGCCGCCATCGACGCGGGCGCCGAGCTCGACCCCGTACACCCGGTGAAGCCCCCCGCCCCCCGGTTCAAGCCGGCCGGCCTCAGCACCGCCGAGGTCGCCGAACGCGTCGCACGCGGCGACGTCAACGACGTCCCCGTCCGCTCCTCCCGCTCCACCGCCGACATCGTGCGGGCCAACGTCTTCACCCGCTTCAACGCCATCATCGGCGTCCTGTGGGTGATCATGCTGGGCGTCGCGCCCATCCAGGACAGCCTCTTCGGCTTCGTGATCATCGCGAACACCGGCATCGGCATCATCCAGGAACTCCGCGCCAAGAAGACCCTCGACGGCCTCGCCGTCATCGGCGAGGCCAAACCCGGCGTCCGCCGCGACGGCACCACCGCAGAGGTCTCCACCTCCGAGATCGTCCTCGACGACGTCATCGAACTCGGACCCGGCGACAAGGTCGTCGTCGACGGCCTCGTCGGCGAGGCCGACGGACTGGAGATCGACGAATCCCTCCTCACCGGCGAGGCCGACCCCGTCCTCAAGAAGCCCGGCGACCAGGTCATGTCCGGCTCCTTCGTCGTCGCCGGCGGCGGCGCCTTCACCGCCACCAAGGTCGGCCGCGAGGCCTACGCCGCCCAGCTCGCCGAAGAGGCCTCCCGCTTCACCCTCGTCCACTCCGAGCTGCGCTCCGGCATCTCCACCATCCTCAAGTACGTCACCTGGATGATGGTCCCGACCTCCATCGGCCTCGTCATCAGCCAGCTCGTCGTCAAGGACTCCAACCTCAAGGACTCCATCGCCCGCACCGTCGGCGGCATCGTCCCGATGATCCCCGAGGGGCTCGTCCTCCTCACCTCCGTCGCCTTCGCCATCGGCGTCATCCGGCTCGGCCGCAAACAGTGCCTCGTCCAGGAACTCCCCGCCATCGAGGGCCTCGCCCGCGTCGACGTCGTCTGCCTCGACAAGACCGGCACCCTCACCGAAGGCGGCATGGACGTCACCGAACTCCGCCCCCTCGGCGGCGCGGAAGCCGCCTACGTCCAGAAGGTCCTCGGCGCCCTCGGCGAATCCGACCCCCGCCCCAACGCCAGCCTCCAGGCCATCATCGACGCCTACCCCGACAGCGCCGAGTGGCGCTGCACCGAGTCCCTGCCCTTCTCCTCCGCCCGCAAGTACAGCGGCGCCAGCTTCAGCGAGGGCGACGGCGAGAACAACACCTGGCTGCTCGGCGCCCCCGACGTGCTCCTCCCCGCCGGGGACCCCGCCCTCGACGAGATCGACGGCCTCAACGAACAAGGGCTACGCGTCCTCCTGCTGGCCCGCTCCGCCCGCGAACTCGACGACCCCGCCGTCGCCACCGGCGTACGCCCCACCGCCCTCGTCGTCCTCGAACAGCGACTGCGCCCCGACGCCGCCGACACCCTGCGCTACTTCGACGAGCAGAACGTCAAGGCCAAGGTCATCTCCGGCGACAACGCCGTCTCCGTCGGCGCCGTCGCCGGCAAGCTCGGCCTGCCCGGCGCGCACCACACCGTCGACGCCCGCGAGCTGCCCGCCGAACGCGCCGAGATGGCCCAGGTCCTCGACGGGAACTCCGTCTTCGGCCGCGTCACCCCGCAGCAGAAGCGGGACATGGTCGGTGCCCTCCAGTCCAACGGCCACACCGTCGCCATGACCGGGGACGGCGTCAACGACGTCCTCGCCCTCAAGGACGCCGACATCGGCGTCAGCATGGGCTCCGGCTCCGAAGCCACCCGGGCCGTCGCGCAGATCGTGCTGCTGAACAACAGCTTCGCCACGCTCCCCTCGGTGGTCGCCGAAGGCCGCCGCGTCATCGGCAACATCACCCGCGTCGCGACCCTCTTCCTCACCAAGACGGTCTACTCGGTGCTGCTGGCGATCCTGGTGGTCTGCTCGCAGGTCGAGTACCCCTTCCTGCCGCGCCACCTCACCCTGCTGTCCACCCTCACCATCGGCATCCCGGCCTTCTTCCTGGCGCTCGCCCCGAACAAGGAACGCGCCAGGCCGCACTTCGTGAAGCGGGTCATGCGCTACGCGATCCCCGGTGGCGCCATCGCGGCCGTCGCCACCTTCGCCACCTACCTGATCGCCCGCGCCCACTACAGCGGCCCCGACGCCCTCAAGGCCGAGACCAGCGCGGCCACGCTCGCCCTGTTCCTGACCTCCATGTGGGTGCTCGCGATCATCGCCCGCCCCTACACGTGGTGGCGCGTCGCCCTGGTCGGCGCGATGGGCGCGGCCTTCCTCGTCGTCCTCGTCGTGCCCTGGCTCCAGGACTTCTTCCAGCTCAAGCTGGAGGGCGTGACCATGCCGTGGATCGCCGTCGCGATCGCGGCGGCCGCATCCGCCGCGATCGAGTTCACCTTCCGGTGGGTGGACCGGCGCTTCCGGGCGTAGCCGCCCCGGCCGGTCAGTCGAACCAGCGGTCCCGGGCCAGTTCCGCCGTCCGCGACGGGTCCTCCAGCAGGGCCGCCACCTCGAAGCGGCGCGGCCACTGGGACGCCGACCAGGCCAGGCCCGCCGCCACGCCCTCCAGGGTCGCCGCGTGCAGCACCCCGTCCGGGGTGAGCCGCCAGTCCAGCTCCGTGCCGCCCGCCACCAGCTCCTCGTGCTCCACGTACGTCGCCGGGGTCTTCGGGCCCAGCAGGATCCGTACCGACTCCGGCACCTCGTGCTCCTCGCCCGGCGTCGTCACCTCCGCCGGGACCGTCTCCGACAGGCGACGCACCTGGAACAGGTCGGCCAGGTCCGCCGCGCGGGCCGGGGCGACCGGCAGCAGCGGCAGGCCCGCCGTCAGCGGGAGCAGGTCGGGGGCGTCCGCGACGACCGCGTCGGCCGCGTCCACCACGACCACCTCGCCGTCCACCACCGCCCGCAGCTCGTCCGGCAGCGTCACCTGCTCCGGGTCCAGATCGGCCAGCGCCCCGTACAGCGCGTGCAGCTGGTGCCCGGTGACCTCGCGGTCCGGGTCGGCGAGCCGGCCCAGCAGCTCGGCCGCGCCGCCGGGCTCCTCCAGCAGGGCCCGCACGGAGGTGCGTACGCCCAGGGCCCGCAGCACCTGCTCGTCTTCAAAGCCCGTCGCGTCCGCCGGGGCGTACAGGCCCGCCAGCAGCGGGTCGCCGCCCGCGGACCGCAGACCGGCCGGGCGGCGGCCGTCCAGCACCGGATGGTCGCGCAGCCACCAGGCGGTGTACGAGCGCACCGACCGCGTGGTGCCGTCCGGGAGCAGGATCCGCACCGGCTGGGTCAGGGCGTCGCGCAGCGGCGGCTGCGCCAGCATCGCCAGGGCCTGCGGCCAGCGGTCGTCGTCGACGAGGTCCAGGTCCCGGACGGCGATCAGCTCGGTCGCCACCGGCGGCACCGGGGTGTCGGGGAACTGGTCGAGGAGGTCCTCGCCCCGCACGTCGACGGCGTCCAGCAGGCCCGGCGTCGTCCGGCTCGGCGAAAGTCGCCCTCGCGGGGCTCCAGTTCGTCCGGGTCGAGGACCCACGTCGGTGGCGCGGACCAGCTGGAACTCGGTCAGCACCCCGCACGCGGCCAGCGTGTCCGCGTCCCAGCGGGCCGCGAACTCGGCGTCCAGGTACGGGACCTCGTCCTCGCGGAGCACCGACGCCAGCGGGCTCCCGGCGAGCAGCAGCTCCCCGGCCGGGGCGAGTTCCCCGTCCTCGTCGGGCAGGGCCAGCGCGCCCAGCCACGGCTCCTCGCCCGGGGCCAGGGCGGCCGCGCGGACCAGGGTCAGGACGGTGTCGGCGAGCTCCTCCGGGTCCGGCGCGTCCTCGTCCCAGACCTCGCCGGCGTCCAGGGAGGCGGCCACGGCGGCGCGGACCTGCGGGGTCGTCAGGACGGCGCGCGCGGTGGCGGGGAGCGCGCCGAGCTTCTCCAGCAGCGGGTGCGCGGCGTCCGGGTGGGCCACCTTCAGGCCGAGGCGGGCCAGGTCGGCGGGGGTGTCGGGGCCCGGCAGCAGGACGTGGCGCGGGCCGATGGTGGTGCGGCCGTCGGCGAGCGGCACGGGCAGGCCCGACAGCCGGTCCGGGTCCATCCCGGCCAGGGTGTCGTAGAGGCGGTGCCACCAGTCCGGGGTGCGCTCGATGCCGGCGATCCGCTCGATGTTTTTTTTTTAGCGGCAGCCGGCCCACGCCCAGGGTGCGCAGCTCGGGGCGGCGTTCGAGCCCGGCGGGCAGCAGCGTCGGGAGGACCTCCGCGAGGACCCGTACGGTGTCGGCGCCGGCGCCCTCCACGACCTCGGCCTCGAAGGGCCGCAGCGAGGGGAGTTCCTCGGTGGGGGCGGCCGGGGCGAGGAACGCGGTGCGGGGCAGCCGCTGGAGGACGGCGGCGCGCAGGGCGCCGTCGAGGGGGCTTCCGCCGAGCGGGCCGGGCACGAGGTCGACCAGGGCGGTGCTCACCGGCTCCCAGGCGCCCAGGAGTTCGGCGTACGCGTCGGCGGCGCGTTCCACGAGGAAGTCGGTCAGCGGCCCGGGCGCGGGGTGGCGGCGGGTGGTGTCCAGCGGCAGGGAGGCGATGAGCAGGGCGGGGACGCCGAGGGGCTCGTCGGTGGGGGTCGGGGCGTGCACGACGGGCGCGGTGCGGGGGCGTACGGGGGCGCCGTCGGGGTCGACGGGGGCGGCCCAGGTGACCGTCCAGTCGGGCCGCAGCCGCTCCTCGACGGGCCGGTCGGCGAGGAGGGCGGGGTCGATGGGACCGGTGTGGCGGACGGTGCGCCAGCGGTGGGTGCCGGAGGCGGAGTCCTCGATGACGGTGTACGGGCCGTCCATGCGCCGGAAGAGGACGCGGTGTCCGGCGGAGGGGGTTTCGATGACGACCTCGCGCAGCCCGGGCAGGGTCAGCAGCAGGGCGTCGTCGATGCCGGCCAGCAGGCGTTCGGCGAGGTCCTCGGCGGCGGCGTCGCGCAGCGGGAGGACGACGACGGTGTCGTAGCCCTCGGGGGCGGTGCCCTCGGCGGGCAGCGGCAGCCGCAGCAGCGGTACGTGGCCGTCGCGGCGGCGGAGCTCGTCGCCGAGGCCGGGGCTGAAGGCCGCCGCCTCCCGGGCCAGTTCGCGGGCTTCGGCGAGGGACCAGCGGACGCCGCCGTGGCGGCCGAGGACCGCCGGCTCGTCGGAGACGGCCAGTACGGCGGCGAAGCCGACGCCGAAGCGGCCCACGGAGCCCTGGTCGTTCTCCCGCTTGGCGGAGGCGCGCAGGGTGCTCAGCGACTCCACGCCCGTCGCGTCGAGCGGGGCCCCGGTGTTGGCGGCGGCCAGCACGGCGGGGCCGTCGGGGCCGGCGGGGTGCAGGGTCAGGCGCAGCCGGCCGGGGACCTTGGCGCGGGCGGCGGCGTCGGCGGCGTTCTGGGCCAGCTCGACGACGAGCCGGTCCCGGTAGCCGCCGAGCGCGAGGTCCTCCTCGGCGTTGGCGTCCTCGCGGAACCGGGCCGGGCCCGCGCCCCACGCGTCGAGCACCCCCCGCCGCAGCCGGGCGGTGCTGAAGGGGTCCACGCCGCTCCCGGCCGCCGTCACTCGCACGTTCACGCCGCATGCCTCCACGCTGTACCGCGTACTCCTCTGGAGTGCTGAAGGTATCGCGTGGCGGGCTACGCCTTGCCCGTGAGGTGGGCGAACACGACGACGTTGGAGTCCCAGTGGCGGTCGGCGGTGAGGTTGCCGCCGCAGGTGATCAGGCGGAGTTCGGCCTTGCCGTGGGTGTCGCCGTAGACCTTGCCGGTGGGGAAGGCGTCCTTCTTGAAGGTGTCGACGGAGTCGACGGAGAAGACGGCGGTGGTGCCGTCGGTGCGGTGGACCTCGATCTCCTGGCCCTTCTTCAGGGTCTTGAGGTTGTAGAAGACGGCCCGGGGGGCCTGTGGGGTGTCCATGTGTCCGACGATCGCGGCCGCGCCGGCCTCGCCGGGGGTAGGGCCTTGCCTGTACCAGGCGGCGTCCTCCGGTTTGGCGAAGTCGGGTTCCTGCATGACGCCCTGGGCGTCGAGGCCGACGGAGTCGAGCGGGGCGTCGACCTTGATGCCGGGGATCTCGATCCGGTCGGGGACGGAGGCGGGGAGGACGGCGGCGGGGATGACGGAGGCGGTGGTGCGGGGGGTCGTGCCGTGCGCTTGGGCGCCGGCCGAGCAGCCGGTGGCCAGGGTCAGGGCCAGGGCGAGGGCCGGGGCCCCCGCCAGGGCGGCGGCGCGGGGTGCGCGGCCGCCCCGGCGGCGGGAGGGGGCGGTCTCAGGCATCGGCGGGGGCCTGGCCGGTGTTCACGGAGCCCTTGGGCGTCTTGTGCTCGGAGGGCTTCAGCGGGACCGGCTTCACGTCGGGCGCGCCCTTGGCCTCGGTGGAGAACCTGGCGGTGTCGAACTTCTTGCCGCCGGCGAAGGCGTCGACCCCGTAGTAGCCGGTCCTGACGTCCTTGGCGACGGTCGCGGTGCCGGTGAAGGTGCCGTGGCCGTCGTTCTTCAGGTCGACGCGGCCGCCGGCGAAGGCGGCGGACTTCACGTAGGCGTCCTTGGCGGTGGTCTTCACGGTGACGGTGACCTTGTCGCCGGGCCGGCCGAAGTCGGTGGAGAGGCGGAGCGTGGAGGGGGCCGGGGTGGGCGGCTTCGGGGCGTCGCCCTTGTGCACGGTGAGCTGGGCGGTGGCCCGGAGCCTGGTGCCGTCGGGGGCGCTGCCGGTGAGGGAGACGCCGTAGGAGCCGTCCTTGACGTCGGCGACCGTGGCGGTGCCGCTCCAGCTGCCGTCCTTGGCGGGGGTGAGCCTGACGTCGCCGAGGGCGGCGGAGGAGACGGCGAGGTTCTTGGAGCCGGCGGGGGCGGTCACGGTGACGCTGATGGCGTCGCCGGGCTTCACGGGCGAGGAGGGCACCTCCACGCGGGCGGAGGCGGCGGGGTGCGTGCTCGCGGTGGGGGAGGGGGCGGGCGTGGGGGTGCCGGCGGCGAAAGCGGTGGTGGCGCCGCCGAGGGCGAGGGACGTGGTGAGGGCTACGGCGGTGAGGGTGAGTGCCTTGCGCATGGGTTCCTCCTGAACGGAACGGGCCGGCCGGGGATCGTTCCCGGCACACCGGACAAGAGGGACATCGAGGGCGTTTGGTTTCGGGGTCCGAGGGGCGCCGGGAGGGGCGGGTCGAAGGTCCTGGGGGGTGCGTGCGCAGGTGGGAGCGGGGAAATGGGCGTCCGTTTGCGGGATTTTTGCCCTGAATTTCGGGACCAAAGTCCCGAGGGGTGGAGAGACGAGAACGCCAGGAGCCCCCGGCGCCGGGAAGGCGCCGGGGGCTCCACAGGTACGGGTACGGGGCAGGCCCCGTCAGGTCAGAGCTGCTCGATCACGTAGTCGATGCAGGCCGTCAGCGCCTGCACGTCCGCCGGGTCGATCGCCGGGAACATCGCGATGCGCAACTGGTTGCGGCCCAGCTTGCGGTACGGCTCGGTGTCCACGATGCCGTTGGCGCGCAGCACCTTCGCCACCGCCGCCGCATCGATGTCGTCCGAGAAGTCGATCGTGCCGATGACCGCCGAACGCTTCTCGGCGTCCTGCACGAACGGGCTCGCGTACTTCGACGCCTCCGCCCAGCCGTACAGGTTCCGCGCGCTGGCCGCCGTACGGCCCGTCGTGAACTCCAGACCGCCCTGCGAGTTCATCCACTCCAGCTGCTGGTCCAGCAGGAAGAGGGTGGACAGCGCCGGGGTGTTGTACGTCTGGTTCTTCAGCGAGTTGTCGATCGCCGTCGGCAGCGAGAAGAACTCCGGGATGTGCCGGCCCGACGCGTGCACGCGCGCGGCCCGCTCCAGGGCGGCCGGGGAGAACGCCGCCAGCCACAGGCCGCCGTCCGAGGCGAAGGACTTCTGCGGGGCGAAGTAGTAGACGTCCGTCTCGGTGATGTCCACCGGGAGGCCGCCCGCGCCCGACGTCGCGTCCACCAGGACGAGCGACCCGGCGTCCGCGCCCGCGACGCGCTTCACCGGCGCCGCGACACCCGTCGAGGTCTCGTTGTGCGTGTACGCGTACACGTCCACGCCCGCCTCGGCGACCGGCTCGGGGTGCGTGCCCGGCTCGGAGGAGATCACCGTCGGCTCGTCCAGCCACGGCGCGAGCTTCGCGGCCTTGGCGAACTTCGACGAGAACTCGCCGAACGTCAGGTGCTGGGACTTCCGCTCGATCAGACCGGCGGTCGCGACGTCCCAGAAGGCGGTGGAGCCGCCGTTGCCCAGGATCACCTCGTAACCCTCGGGCAGGGAGAAGAGGTCCCGGAGGCCCTGGCGCACCGAGCCGACCAGGTTCTTGACCGGGGCCTGGCGGTGCGAGGTGCCGAGCAGGGAGGTACCGGTGGCGGCGAGGGCGTCCAGCGCCTCGGTCCGCACCTTGGAGGGGCCCGCGCCGAAGCGACCGTCGGCGGGCTTGATGTCAGCGGGAATCTGGATCTCAGCCACGAGCGGAGCGTATCGGGTCCCGGACCGGGCCCCGGAGGCGCGTCCACCGGGTGAGACGCCCGGCGGGTGGGAAGGTGGGCGCCGTGACGTCGACCGGGGAACTCCAGCGGACATTGCGGGCGGAGCTGCGCGGCGAGG
>NZ_GG657750.1:4353347-4362050 GCF_000158895.1 Streptomyces sp. C
ACGCCCTGCTGTCGCTCGACCCGGCGGCCCGGACGGCCGTCGTCCAGCCCGGGCTCGTCCTCGACCGGCTGCGGGACGCCGCGCGCCCGTACGGGCTGACCTTCGGGCCCGACCCGTCCACCCACTCCCGCTGCACCCTCGGCGGGATGATCGGCAACAACGCGTGCGGCGCCCACTCCGTCGCCTGGGGCACCACCGCCGACAACGTCGAGGAGCTGACGGTGGTCCGCTACGGGGGCGCCGCCCACCGGATCGGCACGGGCTGGGCGGGCGCGCCGGCCGGACTGCGGGAACTCGTCGACGCCAACCTCGCCGTGCTCCGCACCGGCCTCGCCGCCGGATCCTTCTCCCGCCGCATCTCCGGCTACGGCGGCCTCGACGCCCTCCTCCCCGAACGGGGCGTACGGCTCGCCCGCGCCTTCTGCGGCGGCGAAGGCACCCTCGGCGTCGTCACCGAGGCGGTGGTGCGCCTGGTGGAACCGCCGCCCGCACCCGTCCTCGCGGTCCTCGGCTACCCCGACGAGAGCGCGGCGGCGGACGCGGCCGCCGGGCTCCTCGGACACGGGCCGCTCACGGTGGAGGGCATGGCCGAGGACCTGGTGCGCGGCGCCACGGGACTGCCCCGGGGCGGGGCCTGGCTGTTCGTGGAGATGCCCGACGAGGACGCGGGCCGGCGCATGCTGCGGGAGGCCGACGCGCTCGACGCGGCCCTGGTGACGGACCCGGCCGCGCAGCGCGCCCTGTGGCGGATCCGCGAGGACGCGGCGGGCACCGCCACCCGCACCCCGTCCGGCGCGATGGCCTGGCCGGGATGGGAGGACTGCGCCGTCCCGCCCGCGCGGCTGGGCGCGTACCTGCGCGAGTTCCGGGCCCTGCTGGCGCAGCACGGGCTGCACGGGACCCCGTACGGGCACTTCGGCGAGGGCTGCGTCCACGTCCGGATCGACTTCGACCTCGTCTCGGCGGAGGGCCGGGCCCGCTTCCGCGCCTTCTCGCAGGAGCTGGCCGACCTGGTCGTCGCCCACGGCGGCTCCCTGTCGGGGGAGCACGGCGACGGACAGGCCCGCGCGGAGCTGCTGCCGCGCATGTACGGGCCGCGGGTCATGGAGCTGTTCGGGGCGTACAAGGACCTGTGGGACCCGGCGGGAGGCATGAACCCCGGGATCCTGGTCCGCCCGGCCCGGCTGGACGAGAACCTCCGGTTCGCGGTGGCGGCGAAGGGCCCCGCGCTCGGGAAGGAGGTCGTCCGCTGCGTCGGCGTCGCCAAGTGCCGGTCGGCCGAACCGGGCGGCCCGGAGGTGATGTGCCCGTCGTACCGGGTCACGGGGGAGGAACGGCACTCCACGCGCGGCCGGGCCCGGCTGCTGCACGAGATGCTGGACGGGGAGATCCTCACCGACGGGTGGCGCTCGACGGAGGTCGCCGAGGCCCTGGACCTCTGCCTCGGCTGCAAGGGCTGCCGCAGCGACTGCCCCGTGGGCGTGGACGTCGCCGCGTACAAGGCGGAGTTCCTGCACCGCCACTGGGCCGGCCGCCTCCGTCCCCTCTCGCACTACACCCTGGGCGGCCTCCCCGCCTGGCTCCGGCTGATCGCCGCACTGCGCGCGGCCGGGCCCCTCAACGCCGCCGGGCGCGTACTGCGGGTGCCGGGGCTGGCCCGGGAGCGGGGGCTGCCGGCGGTGGCGGGGGTGCCGTTCTCGCGGTCCCTCTCGGCCCCGCCGGCGTTCGAGGCGCGGGAGCCCGGGGGCGGGGCGGGCGTGACCCTGTGGCCCGACACCTTCACCGAGTACTTCACCCCCGAGGTCGGCCGGGCCGCCGTCCGGGTGCTCACCGCGGCCGGCCTCGGCGTCACCGTCCCCGCCCGGGGCCGGATGTGCTGCGGGCTGACCTACGTCTCCACCGGCCGGCTGGACCGCGCCCGCAGGGTGCTCCGGCGCACCCTGGACGACCTGGACACCCTGCACGACCTGGACGGCGTACGCGGACCCGTGCTGGTCCTGGAACCCAGCTGCGCGGCGGCCCTGCGCACCGACCTCCCGGCCCTCCTCCCCGACGACCCCCGCGCCCACCGCCTGGCCGCAGCCGTCCGCACCTTCGCGGAGACCCTGGAGGAGCACGCCCCCCACTGGACCCCGCCCCGACTGGACCGGCCCGTCGCCGGGCAGACCCACTGCCACCAGCACGCCGTCCTCGGCGACGCCGCCGACCGGCGGCTGCGCGCACGCGCCGGGCTGACGGGGGAGCTCAGCGGCGGCTGCTGCGGCCTCGCCGGCAACTTCGGCTTCGAGCCCGGCCACCACGCCGTCTCGGTGGCGTGCGCCGAGGAACAGCTCCTGCCGTCGCTGCGCACGGCCGCGCCGGACGCCGCGGTGCTGGCGGACGGGTTCTCGTGCCGCACCCAGATCGCGCAGCTGGGCGGGCGGCGGGCGCGGCACCTGGCGGAAGTCCTGGCGGGGGGGCTGGGGGGAGGAGCAGGGGATGTAAGGCAACACACTCGCTGATGGGCCTTACGCACCCCTTAGTCTGGATTCATGCCCGCACCATCCTCTTCGTCCCCGACGACCGCCGTTCAGGCTTCCGCTCCGGTTTCCGCTCCGGCTTCCGCTCCGGTTTCCGGTCCGGTTTCCGGTCCGGTTTCCGGTCCGGTTTACGCCCCCGCCCGGGCCTCCCGGCTCGGGCCGGTCGCGCTGGTGGTCTCGGCCGGGGTGTCGGTGCAGTTCGGGGCCGCCCTCGCGGTGATGGTCATGCCCAGGGTGGGCGCGGCGGGAGTGGTCACGCTGCGGCTCGCGGCCGCCGCGCTGGTGCTGCTCGTCCTGTGCCGTCCCAAGGTGCGCGGGTACGGGCGTTCCGACTGGGGGACGGTCATCGCCTTCGGCGTGGCCATGGCCGGCATGAACGGCCTCTTCTACCAGGCCATCGACCGCATCCCCCTCGGCCCCGCCGTCACCCTGGAGGTGCTCGGCCCGCTGGCCCTGTCCGTGATCGTCTCGCGCCGCCTGGTGAACCTGCTGTGGGCCGCCCTGGCCCTGGCCGGCGTCGCCCTGCTGGCGGGCCACGGCGGAGGAGGCCTCGGCGGCCTCGACCCGCTCGGTGCCGGCTTCGCGGTGGGCGCGGGCGCGATGTGGGCGGCGTACATCGTCTTCAGCGCCCGTACCGGCCGCCGTTTCCCGCAGGCGGACGGCTTGGCCCTGGCGATGGCAGTGGCCGCGGTCATCTCGCTCCCGCTGGGCGTGGCGGAGGCCGGCTCCGACCTCCTCACCCCGAGCACGCTGGCCCTGGGCCTCGGCGTCGCGGTGCTGTCGTCGGTGCTCCCGTACACGCTGGAGCTCCTCGCCCTGCGCCGCCTCCCGGCCCCGACCTTCGCGATCCTGATGAGCCTCGAACCGGCCATCGCGGCGACCGCGGGCTTCCTGGTACTGAGCCAGGCGATGTCACCGCTGGACGCGCTCGCGATCGCCCTGGTGATCGCGGCCAGCATGGGCGCGGTCCGGTCGCAGAGGGAGCCGGGGGAAGCCGGCTGAGGGGGAGCGGTATCCCCCGGGGCGGTCTCAGAGCAGGTTGGGGGCTTCCCGTCAGTCCCATCGTCCTTCCGGTTCGGGCCGGCCCGTCAAGGGCGCTCCTTCGTCGCGTCGCTACGCGATCGCCTTCGGCGACCCTTGACCGACCGACCCGAACCGGAAAGCCGAAAGACTGCCGGGAAACCCCCAAAGAAACGGGACGGACGATCCTTGGAGGAGCGGGCGCCTCAGCGATGAGACGAGGGGCCGGGGCTTGGCCGGCCGGGCATCCGGGCCCTCAACAGCCGCCGCTCCGGGCCGGTGGCGCGACTACCCGCACGAGAAGGCGAACAGAGCAGCGCAGGAAGCCCCCAGACGCGACAGATCGCTACGCGCTCCTCTCGTCTCAGCGTCCGACGACCGCCTCTGGCTGATACCCGCACCAAAAGGCGAACAGAGCAGCCCAGGAGGTGGACAGGCGCGACAGATCGCTACGCGCTCCTCACATCTCGGCGGCCGGCGACCGCCTGTGGCTGATACCCGCACGAGAAGGCGAACAGGACGGCCCAGGGAGCCTGAGCCCCATCATGAGGGCGTGATGCACGTACTCGATGCCCCCGGTGGACTGACCGACAGGGCGCGGCGTTTCCTGTCCGCGCGGGCCCGCACCGTTCCGTTTCCGAACATCCCGAACCCGGGCGACGCGGAGGTCGCCGAGCGGCTCGCCGCCTTTCCGGGGGTGGACAAGGACGTGTTCCTTGCCGGTCTCCGCCGCGCGCAGGCCCGTTACGGCGGGCTGGTCTACAGGACTTCGGCGTGGTCGCTCGAGGAGGAGATCCGGTTCCATCCGTGGCCCTCCTACGAGGCGAGCGCGGAACACGGGCCGCTGGGGCAGTTCATCGGTCATGGGGTGGCGCATCCCTACTCCGTGACGCTCCGAGGCGACGGCGCGGTGGTGTACCGGTTCGGCCGGGACGTGGCGGTGTTCCCGGATGTGGACGCCCTCATCGAGGCGGACGCCCTGTACTGGGAATGCGAGAGCTGGATTCCAGTGGTCGAGCCGAAGCCCGGGCAGTCTCCGGCCGGGGTGTGGGAGGCGGCGTCCGGGCTGCCCCTGATCGGGGAGGGCCATACGGAGTGGTGGTGGGAGTCCGACGGTTTCCGGGTGCACCTGTGGCGGACGTTCGCGGAGCTCTTCGACCAGGAGCGTTTGGTGAAGTGGGGAGTCTGGGCGCGGGACGAGGCAGGGGTGCGGGCCGCCCGACGGTTCCTCGCGGGCCTTCCCGCTAGGGTGGACGGCACATCGTGAACCGGAACAAGGAGCAGACGTGAGCGGCATCGCCCTGCAGCAGGAGATCGCCCGGGAACTCCAGGTCACCGAGACCTTCGAGGCCGAGCGGGAGATCGAGCGCCGGGTGGCCTTCCTCACCGAGCGGCTGACCTCCACGGGTCTGCGGTCCCTCGTACTGGGCATCAGCGGCGGTGTCGACTCGACCACCTCGGGCCGGCTCTGCCAGCTCGCCGTCGAGCGGGCCCGCGAGGCGGGGCACGATGCGCAGTTCTACGCGATGCGGCTGCCCTACGGCGTCCAGGCCGACGAGCACGACGCGCAGCTCGCACTCTCCTTCATCCAGGCCGACCACGTCCTCACCGTGGACATCAAGCCCGCCAGCGACGCGGCGCTCGACGCCTCGGCGGCCGCCGGCGTGACCTTCCGCGACGCGCACCACCAGGACTTCGTGCACGGCAACATCAAGGCCCGCCAGCGCATGATCGCCCAGTACGCGGTGGCCGGCGCGCACGCGGGCCTGGTGGTCGGCACCGACCACGCCGCCGAGGCCATTTCCGGGTTCTTCACCAAGTTCGGCGACGGCGCGGCGGACGTGGTCCCGCTGACCGGCCTGACCAAGCGCCGGGTGCGCGCCATCGCCGACGCCCTGGGCGCCCCCGCCGAGCTGGTGTGGAAGACCCCGACGGCCGACCTGGAGACCCTCGACCCGGGCAAGGCCGACGAGGACGCCCTCGGCGTCACCTACGACGACATCGACGACTTCCTCGAAGGCAAGCCGGTCGACGCGCGCGCCTACGAGACGATCGTCAACCGCTACCGCCTCACCGAGCACAAGCGCCAGCTCCCCATCGCCCCCTGAACACCAGCCCAGGACGGCCGCCATCCGCTGAGAAAAGAGGAGCGCGTAGCGATCTGTCGCGCCTCTCGGCTCCCTGGGCCGTCCTGTTCGCCTTCTCGTGCGGGTATCAGCCACAGGCGGTCGCCGGCCGCCGAGATGTGAGGAGCGCGTAGCGATCTGTCGCGCCTGTCCACCTCCTGGGCTGCTCTGTTCGCCTTTTGGTGCGGGTATCAGCCAGAGGCGGTCGTCGGACGCTGAGACGAGAGGAGCGCGTAGCGATCTGTCGCGTCTGGGGGCTTCCTGCGCTGCTCTGTTCGCCTTCTCGTGCGGGTAGTCGCGCCACCGGCCCGGAGCGGCGGCTGTTGAGGGCCCGGATGCCCGGCCGGCCAAGCCCCGGCCCCTCGTCTCATCGCTGAGGCGCCCGCTCCTCCAAGGATCGTCCGTCCCGTTTCTTTGGGGGTTTCCCGGCAGTCTTTCGGCTTTCCGGTTCGGGTCGGTCGGTCAAGGGTCGCCGAAGGCGATCGCGTAGCGACGCGACGAAGGAGCGCCCTTGACGGGCCGGCCCGAACCGGAAGGACGATGGGACTGACGGGAAGCCCCCAACCTGCTCTGAGACCGCCCAAGGGGATCCCGCCCCTCACACCCCCTCAAGGAACCGCGCCACCGCCGCTGCGAAGGCCTCCGGCGCGGCGGTGTGGACGAAGTGGTCGGTGTCGAGTTCCGTCAGGGTGGTACCGGGGCGGCGTTCCGTCATGGCGTGGGCCTGGTCGGCCGGGATGACGCCCTGGGTGCCGCGCACGAGCAGTGCCGGGCAGGTGGAGGCCGTCCAGTCGGCCCAGTGGTCGCCGTGGACGTGGTGCTCGGAGTCGTACATCTCCCGGGGGTGGAAGGGCAGGCGCCAGCTGCCGTCGGCGTTCTGCCGGAGCCGGTCGGAGAAGTACGGCGCGGCCGGCCCGAGGCCCGCGGCCAGCGCCTCGCGGGTCGGGGCCTCGTACGGGAGCTGGAGCAGGAACGCCAGGGGGTTGGAGCCGTCCAGCCCGAGCGCGGCCGGGCCCTCGGCGTTGACGAGGGCGCTCACGCGCTCGGGGTGGCGCGCGGCGAACTGGTAGGCGTTGATGGCGCCGAGGGAGTGGCCGAGCAGGACGACGCGCTCCAGCCCCAGGTGGTCCAGGAGGGCGCCGACGTCCGAGAGGTACCCCTCCCGCGTGTAGTCGGCGGCGCGGTCGGACTCGCCCTGGCCGCGCTGGTCCGGGGCGATCACCCGCCACTCGGGGCCGAGGGCGCGGGCGAGGCCGGCGAACGTGGCGCCCTCGGACAGGTGGCCGTGCAGGGCGACCAGCGGGCGGCCGGTGCCGCCGAAGTCGAGGTAGGACAACCGGCGGCCGTGGATGGTGAGTTCGGAGCGGGTGGCGGCGGTGGTGGGGGTGGCGCTCGCGGTCATGGTGGTTCTTCCCTTCGCGGTTCGGTCGCGCCTTCGCGCCTTGACGTGAAGAACCATAACCAGGATCCATACGATTGTTCAATACGTTCGTATGGGACGACCGTATAGATTCTGCGCCCCGTCCTCAGCCCTCAGCCCTCAGCCGCTCAGCCCCTCACCCCACCGGCACCTCCAGATACGACGGCGTCGGCTCCGGTGAGGTGAACGCCAGCGTCGCGCGCGGCAGGTTGGCGTCCCCGTACAGGGGGTCCCGGGCGGCCGCCACCAGCAGGAGCCGGTGCCCGCGCGGGACGTCGTACGCCGCGGCCTGGAGGTCGATGTCCGCGCCGATCAGGCTGTCCGGCGGGGAGTGCAGGTCGCTGAACGGCGCGTGGGTGATCAGCCGGGCCGAGCCGTCCGGGGCCAGGTCCAGGAGGTACGCGACGAAGGTGGAGCCGGAGTTCGCGGCGCGGTACGTCACCCGCAGGCGGGGGACGCCCCGTACGCGGAGGGTCTCTTCGGCGGGGTCCCCGGCCCAGGCGGCGGTGACGGCCGCGGCCGCGGCGGCGCCGATCTCGCCGCCCGGGTACGGCTTCGGGAGGCCGGCCATCTCGGCGTACCCGGACCGCACCACCGCGTCGGCCGCGGCGGCCGGGGTGTCCACCCCGCACAGCACACCCGCCGTCCAGCCGTGCTCGGGCTCCCCGGCGAGCCGCCCGAAGCCGGTCGGTCCCTCGAAGCCGCCCGGCCCCCCGGAGCCGCTGGGCCCCCCGAACCCGCCCGACCCCCCGAACCCGCCCGGCCCCCCAAAGCCGTCCAACCCCCCGAACCCGCCCAACCCCCCGAACCCGCCCGGCCCCCCGAGTCCCGCGCGCCCCCCGGATCCGGCCGGCGGGGCGCCGCCCGTGAGGTACAGCCGGCGGACGTGTCCGCCCGGGGCGGGGAGGGCGGCGGAGGGTTCCAGGGCGCGGCTCCACATCACCTCGGAGCGCACCTCACCCTCCTCCTCCACCCCGTTGGCGGCGCCGCACAGGTGGTGGTCGAGCCAGCGGTGCGCGTCCGTCCACACCGGGCTCGGCAGCCCCAGCAGCCCCGCGCTCTCGGGGCCGCAGTGGTCGCCGACGGACAGGTCGATCCGCTTGGGGCCGGTGAGTTCGCCGAACAGCCCCAGTGTCTGGTTGGCGGGGAAGACCGTCTCGTGCCAGGCGTGCGCGAGGAAGACCGCCACCCGCCTGCGGTTGAACTCCTTGACGTGCGCGGACGGGGAGCGCTGCTGCGCCCACCGCAGGGCGCCTTCGGCGTCCCGGTCGGCGAGGACGTCCTCCAGGGCCCGCTCCGTCTCCGGGCTCAGCCGGGCCCGTCCGGCCGACGCCAGCAGGACCTGTACGGCGGCTGCGCGGCGGGTGGAGTTCTCGTACAGGACCTCGCCGAGGTCGCCCCACGCGCTGAGCGCCGCCACCGCGTCGACGCGGGGGTCGTGCGCGGCGACGAGCAGGCCGATGCCGGCGCCGTACGAGACGCCGAGGAAGCCGATCCTGGTGACCGGGCCGGCGGCGCGTTCCAGGAGGTGGTCCAGGGCCCTCCTGCCGTCGGCGACGTCCAGCGGGCCGGCGAAGTCGGCCTGGCCGTCGGAGCGGCCGAACCCGCGGACGGTGTA
>NZ_GG657750.1:4362513-4370481 GCF_000158895.1 Streptomyces sp. C
CGGGGAGCGTCCAGTATCGCCGCCACGCGGGGCGCGTGCAGGGCGCGTTCCCCGGCGTACGGCCGGAACCGCCCCTGATCGTCTCCGGTGCGTCGCGGGGCGCTCCGGTCCCGCCCTCGGCCGGGCCTTGCGTGATGGCCGGTGCCGATCAAGTGGGCGTCGGCGGAACGGACTTGGGGGAAGTGGCGGGATCCGGACGCAGCCCGAAAAAATAATGCAAGCACGCTTGATTGTTTTAGTGGAGGCTGCCAGGCTTCCCCCCACGCCGAGAGGGGAGCACGCCGTGCCCGATCCGTCCGCCGAAGGCCGGTCCGCCACCGCCGCGGCCACCGCCACCGCAGTCACCTCCGAAGTCGCCTCCGCAGTCGCCTCCGCAGTCACCCCGGTCAACGTCTTCGCCGACCTCCTCGCCGACCTCCGTGAGGAGGGCCGCGAACTCGACTCGCTCGTCGGGGAGTTGCCGTCACCGGCCTGGGCGTGGCCGACGCCCGCGCCCGGCTGGAGCGTCGCCCACCAGATCGCCCACCTGCACTGGACCGACCGGGCCGCGCTGCTCGCCCTCACCGATGCGGAGGGCTTCGCGCGGATGGTCGAGGAGGCATTGAAGGCCCCCGAGTCGTTCGTCGACGAAGGCGCGGAGGAGGGTGCCGCGCTGGAGCCCGCGGAGCTGCTCGCCCGGTGGCGCGAGGGTCGGGCCGCGCTCGACGCGGCGCTCGCGGCGGCCTCGCCCGACGCCCGGTTCCCCTGGTACGGGCCGCCGATGAAGGCCGCGTCGATGGCGAGCGCCCGGCTCATGGAGACCTGGGCCCACGGCCAGGACGTGGCCGACGCGCTCGGCGTACCGAGCACCCCCACGGCCCGGCTGCGGCACGTCGCGCGGATCGGGGTGCGGGCGCGCGACTACGCGTACGCGGTACGTGGACTGCCCGCGCCGGAAGGGGAGTTCCGGGTGGAGCTGACCGCTCCGGACGGGGCCGGGGTGTGGGCGTACGGGCCGGCGGACGCCCCGCAGCGGGTCACCGGGCCGGCGCTGGACTTCTGCCTGCTGGTCACCCAGCGCGCCCACCGCGCCGACCTCGCCGTCACCGCGACCGGGCCCGACGCCGACCGCTGGCTCGACATCGCCCAGGCCTTCGCCGGCCCGGCGGGCCAGGGCCGCGACCCGCGGGGTGGCGACCCGCAGGGCCGCGACCCGCGGGGCGGCGGGCGGTGACGCGGCGGGCGCTGCGCGTCGGCAACGCGTCCGGCTTCTACGGGGACCGGTTCGACGCCCTGCGCGAGATGCTGACGGGCGGCCCGCTGGACGTGCTGACCGGCGACTACCTCGCCGAGCTCACCATGCTGATCCTCGGCCGGGACCGCCTGAAGAACCCGGAGCTGGGCTACGCGAAGACCTTCCTGAAGCAGCTGGAGGAGGGCCTCGGGCTGGCGCACGACCGGGGCGTGCGGATCGTGACGAACGCCGGCGGGCTGAACCCGGCCGGGCTGGCGGCGGCGGTACGGGCGCTGGCGGCGAAGGTGGGGGTGCCCGTCTCCGTCGCGCACGTCGAGGGCGACGACCTGATGCCGTACGGGCAGGACGCGCTCACCGCCAACGCCTACCTGGGCGGCGCCGGGATCACCGCCTGCCTGCGGGCCGGAGCGGACGTGGTGGTGACCGGCCGGGTCACGGACGCGGCGCTGGTCAGCGGGCCGGCCGCCTGGTGGTTCGACTGGGGCCCGCAGGAGTACGACCGGCTGGCGGGCGCGGTGGTCGCGGGCCACGTCCTGGAGTGCGGTGCGCAGGCCACCGGCGGCAACTACTCCTTCTTCACGCGGCACGACGTCTCCCGGCCCGGCTTCCCGCTGGCCGAGATCGCGGAGGACGGCTCCTCGGTCATCACCAAGCACCCGGGCACCGGCGGGGCCGTGACGCCCGGCACGGTCACGGCCCAGCTCCTCTACGAAACCCAGGGCGTGCGCTACCTGGGCCCCGACGTGACGGCCCGGCTGGACACGGTCCGGTTGACCGCGGCGGGCACGGACAGGGTGGCGATCTCCGGCGTCCGGGGCGAGGCCCCGCCCCGCACCCTCAAGGCGGGAGTGACCCGGATCGGCGGCTGGCGCAACGAGGTGGTCTTCGTCCTGACCGGCCTGGACATCGAGGAGAAGGCGGCGCTGGTCCGTGCGCAGCTGGCGGAGGCCCTGGCCGGGGTGTCCTCCGCCGAGTGGACGCTGGCCCGCACCGACCACGAGGACGCGGCGACGGAGGAGACGGCGAGTGCGCTGCTGCGGCTGGTGGTCCGCGATCCGTCTCCCGACCGGGTGGGCCGGCGCTTGACCTCGGCGGCCGTCGAACTGGCCCTGGCCGGCTATCCGGGCTTCCACGTCACGGCCCCACCGGCCGCCGCACAGCCGTACGGCGTCTTCACCACGACCGCCGTGGCGGCGGACTCGGTCCCCCACACAGCGGTCCTGCCCGACGGCACCCGGCTGCCGGTGCGCGCCGCGCGGAGCCATGCCCCCACCCCGCCCGTTCCCGAAACCGGGGTGTGCGGCCCCGGACGCCGCGAAACGGCCCCGCCCGCGGGTCCCCCCGGAGGGAGTCCGGGCTCCGCAGGGCCCCCGCCGGCCACCGCGGCGCATCCGGCGGGGGCCACCCGGAGGGTGGCGCTGGGCACGATCCTCGGGGCTCGCAGCGGCGACAAGGGCGGGGACGCCAACGTCGGGGTGTGGGCCGAGAGCGGCCCGGCCTGGGAGTGGGCCCGGGACACCCTCACCGTCGAAGCCTTCAAGGCGCTGCTCCCGGAGACGGCCCCGCTGGAGGTGGCCCGCCACGAGCTGCCGAACCTGCGCGCCCTGAACTTCACCGTCACCGGGCTCCTCGGCGACGGCGTCGCCTCCGGGCACCGCTTCGACCCGCAGGCCAAGGCCCTCGGCGAATGGCTGCGCGCCCGCCACCTCGACGTCCCGGCCCACCTGCTCCCCGCCACCCCGACACCCGCTCCTGAGGGGACCCGATGACCCGCCTCGGAACCACCGTCGACCCGCTCGCCGCCGAGCACGCCAAGGCCCGTACCGCCGCCCTGGAGCGGCTCGCGGAGCTCGACGCCGAGCACGCCAAGGCCCTCGCCGGCGGCGGGGAGAAGTACACCGCCCGGCACCGCGACCGCGGCAAACTGCTGCCGCGCGAACGGATCGAGCTGCTCCTCGACCCCGACACGCCGTTCCTGGAGCTGTCCCCGCTGGCCGCCTGGGGCAGCGACTACCCGGTCGGCGCCTCGATGGTCACCGGCATCGGCACCGTCGAGGGCGTCGAGTGCCTGATCACCGCCAACGACCCCACCGTCCGCGGCGGCGCCAGCAACCCCTGGACGCTGAAGAAGGCGCTGCGGGCCAACGAGATCGCCCTCCAGAACCGGCTGCCGTGCATCAGCCTCGTCGAGTCCGGCGGCGCGGACCTGCCCTCCCAGAAGGAGATCTTCATCCCGGGCGGGGCGGTCTTCCGCGACCTGACCCGGCTCTCCGCCGCCGGCATCCCGACCGTCGCCGTCGTCTTCGGCAACTCCACCGCCGGCGGCGCGTACATCCCCGGCATGTCCGACCACACCGTCATGATCAAGGACCGTTCGAAGGTGTTCCTCGGCGGTCCGCCCCTGGTCAAGATGGCCACCGGCGAGGAGAGCGACGACGAGTCCCTCGGCGGCGCCGACATGCACGCCCGCGTGTCCGGCCTCGCCGACCACTACGCCCTCGACGAGTACGACGCCATCCGCCAGGCCCGCCGCATCGTGGCCCGGCTCAACCACCGCAAGCCGTACGCCGAGCCGCCCCCGGCCGAGGAGCCGCTGTACGACCCGGAGGAGCTCCTCGGGATCGTCCCGCCGGACCTGAAGACCCCCTTCGACCCGCGCGAGGTCATCGCCCGCATCGTCGACGCCTCCGACTTCGACGAGTTCAAGCCCCTCTACGGCACCAGCCTGGTCACCGGCTGGGCCACCCTGCACGGCTACCCGGTCGGCATCCTCGCCAACGCGCAGGGCGTGCTGTTCAGTGCCGAATCGCAGAAGGCCGCCCAGTTCATCCAGCTCGCCAACCAGCGCGACATCCCGCTCCTCTTCCTCCACAACACCACCGGCTACATGGTGGGCAAGGAGTACGAGCAGGGCGGCATCGTCAAACACGGCTCGATGATGATCAACGCGGTGTCCAACTCCCGCGTCCCGCACCTGTCCGTCCTCATCGGCGCGAGCTACGGCGCCGGCCACTACGGCATGTGCGGACGCGCCTACGAGCCCCGGTTCCTCTTCGCCTGGCCCAGCGCCAAGTCCGCCGTCATGGGCCCCCAGCAGCTCGCCGGGGTGCTGTCGATCGTCTCCCGCCAGTCCGCCGCCGCCCGGGGACTGCCGTACGACGAGGAGCAGGACGCCGGGATGCGGGCCTTCGTGGAGGCCCAGATCGAGTCCGAGTCCCTGCCCCTCTTCCTCTCCGGGCGGCTCTACGACGACGGCGTCATCGACCCCCGCGACACCCGTACCGTCCTCGGCCTGTGCCTGTCGGCCGTCCACAACGCCCCCGTCGAGGGCGCCCGCGGCGGCTTCGGCGTCTTCCGGATGTGAGCCCCAGATGACCCAGACCACCGCGACCACCCAGACCACGCAGACGAACCAGACGACCCAGACGAACGTACCGATCACCCCGATCACCCCGATCAGCTCCCTCCTCGTCGCCAACCGGGGCGAGATCGCCGTCCGGATCTTCCGCACGGCGCGCGATCTGGGCCTGTCCACGGTCGCCGTCCACTCCGACCCCGACGCCGGCGCCCTGCACGTCCGCCACGCCGACGCGGCCGTCCGCCTGCCCGGGGCCGCGCCCACCGACACCTACCTGCGCGGCGACCTGCTGATCGCGGCGGCCCGTGCGGCCGGTGCGGACGCCGTGCACCCCGGGTACGGCTTCCTCTCCGAGAACGCCGGCTTCGCCCGGCAGGTCCTGGCCGCCGGCCTGGCCTGGGTCGGGCCGCCGCCCGAGGCCATCGAGGCCATGGCCTCCAAGACCCGGGCCAAGGAGCTCGTGCGCGCCGCCGGCGTCCCCCTCCTCGACCCCGTCGACCCGGCCGCCGCCACGGCCGCCGACCTGCCGCTCCTGCTCAAGGCCGCGGCGGGCGGCGGCGGCCGCGGGATGCGCGTCGTACGCGACCTCGACTCCCTCAAGGAGTCCCTGGAGGCGGCCCGGGCCGAGGCCCTCTCGGCCTTCGGGGACGACGAGGTCTTCGCCGAGCCGTACGTGGAGCGCGGCCGGCACGTCGAGGTACAGGTCCTGGCCGACGCCCACGGCACCGTCTGGGCGCTCGGCACCCGCGACTGCTCGCTCCAGCGCCGCCACCAGAAGGTCATCGAGGAGGCCCCTGCCCCCGGCCTGCCGGAAACCCTGCGCGAGACCCTGCACACGGCCGCCGTCGCCGCCGCCCGCGCGGTCTCCTACCGGGGCGCGGGCACCGTCGAGTTCCTCGTCGGCGCCGACGGCCGTCCGTACTTCCTGGAGATGAACACCCGCCTCCAGGTGGAACACCCCGTCACCGAGGCGGTCTTCGGCCTCGACCTGGTCGCGCTCCAACTGCGCATCGCCGAGGGCCGGCCCCTGCCCCTCACCCCGCCCCCGCCCTCCGGCCACGCCGTCGAGGCACGCCTCTACGCGGAGGACCCGGCCCACGACTGGCGCCCGCAGACCGGGGTGATAGAACACCCTCGACCTCCCCGGCCACGTCCGCGTCGACACCGGCTTCACCGCCGGGGACACCGTCGGCGTCCACTACGACCCCATGCTCGCCAAGGTCGTCGCCCACGCCCCGACCCGCGCCGAGGCGGTCCGGATCCTCGCGGACGCCCTGTCCCGGGCCCGGATCCACGGCCTGACCACCAACCGCGACCTCCTCGTAGCCTCCCTGCGCCACCCCGAGTTCGCCGCCGCCCGGCTCGACACCGGCTTCTACGAACGCCACCTCGACGCCCTCGTCGAAGCCGCCCCGGACCCCGCGCTCGCCTGCCTGGCCGCGGCCCTCGCCGAGGCCGCCCCGGCCCCCGGCGCCCCCCTCGCCGCCCGCCTCGGCGGCTGGCGCAACCTCCGCTCCCAGCCCCGGACCCGCCGCTACACGGTGGCCGGCACCGAGTACGAGGCCCGCTACGACCCGGTGGAAGACCCGGCCGTCCGCGTCCTTGAGGCCACTCCCGAGGCCGTCACCCTCGAAGTCGGGGGCGTGCGGCGGATGTTCCACGTGAAACGCAAATCGAACACGGTCTACGTGGACTCCGTGCTCGGCTCCCACGCCCTCGTGTCCGTACCCCGGTTCCCCGATCCCCAGGACCGCACCGAACCGGGCTCCCTGCTCGCCCCCATGCCCGGCACCGTCGTCCGCATCGCCGAGGGCCTCGCTCCCGGCAGCACCGTCACCGCCGGGCAGCCCCTGCTGTGGCTGGAGGCCATGAAGATGGAGCACCGCATCCTCGCCCCCGCCACCGGCACGCTCACCGCGCTCCACGCCGTCACCGGCCGCCAGGTCGAGTTCGGCGCCCTGCTCGCCGTAGTCCAGGAGGACCAGCCGTGATCGAGACCGAAGAGCACCAGGCCCTGCGCGCCGCCGTGTCCGCCCTCGGGCAGCGTTACGGCCGCGACTACCTCGCCCGCGTCGCCCGCGAGGGCCGCCACCCCGACGAACTGTGGGCCGACGCCGCCAAGCTCGGCTACCTCGGCGTCAACCTCCCCGAGGAGTACGGCGGCGGGGGCGGCGGGATCGCCGAACTCTCCATCGTCCTCGAAGAGCTGGGCGCGGCGGGCTGTCCGCTCCTCATGATGGTGGTCTCGCCGGCCATCTGCGGCACGGTCATCGCCCGCTTCGGCACCGACGCCCAGAAGAGCGCCTGGCTCCCCGGCCTCGCGGACGGCAGCCGCACCATGGCGTTCGGGATCACCGAACCCGACGCCGGCTCCAACTCCCACCGCATCACCACCACCGCCCGGCGCGACGGCGACGACTGGGTCCTCACCGGCCGCAAGGTATTCATCTCCGGCGTGGACATCGCCGACGCCACCCTCGTCGTCGGCCGCACGGAGGACGCCCGCACGGGCCGCCTCAAGCCCTGCCTGTTCATCGTCCCGAGGGACGCCCCCGGCTTCTCCCGCTCGGTCATCGACATGGAACTCCATGCGGCGGAGAAGCAGTTCGAGCTGACCCTCGACGACGTACGGCTGCCCTCCTCGGCCCTGGTCGGCGACGAGGACGCGGGCCTCCTCCAGCTCTTCGCCGGCCTCAACCCGGAGCGCGTCATGACGGCGGCCTTCGCCATCGGCATGGGCCGGTACGCCCTCGGCCGGGCGGTGGAGTACGCGAGGACCCGCCAGGTCTGGAAGGAGCCGATCGGCGCCCACCAGGCCATCGCCCACCCCCTGGCGGCGGCCCACATCGAACTGGAACTCGCCGGGCTGATGATGCGGAAGGCGGCCGCGCTGTACGACGCGGGGGACGACGCGGGGGCGGGCGAGGCGGCGAACATGGCGAAGTACGCGGCGGGGGAGGCGTGCGTCAGGGCGGTGGACCAGGCGGTGCACACCCTCGGCGGCAACGGCCTCACCCGCGAGTACGGACTCGCCTCC
Organism: Streptomyces sp. C; assembly: GCF_000158895.1. Classification (NCBI taxonomy): domain Bacteria; kingdom Bacillati; phylum Actinomycetota; class Actinomycetes; order Kitasatosporales; family Streptomycetaceae; genus Streptomyces; species Streptomyces sp. C. Next base: position 4,370,143 of record NZ_GG657750.1, read on the forward strand.
CTGATCACGGCGTCCCGCGTCGCCCGCATCGCCCCGGTCAGCCGGGAGATGATCCTCAACTTCGTCTCCCACCAGACCCTGGGCCTCCCCAAGTCGTACTGACCTCCTTGACGCGTGCCTCGCACCGCTCAGCGCCGGGGCGCTTCACGGGCTTCGCCCCGCTGCGCCGGCCTCCGGCCGTCGGACCCGGGGCAGCGCCGGAGCCCGTGGCCGGGGCCGGCGGGCCGGTGCGGCCGGGCGGGCCGCGGCCGGCGGGTGGGCGGCCGCTGCGCGGGGCTGGTCCCCTACCCACCCTTTCGCCCGTTCCCCGGGCTCCGCCCCGGCCCCCTCCTGGGGGCT
>NZ_GG657750.1:4370703-4372288 GCF_000158895.1 Streptomyces sp. C
AGCGGCCGCCCACCCGGGCACGGTCCACCGGCCCCGCAGCCCGCCCGGCACGCCCCCGAGCGCCCGCTCCCCGCCGCACCCGCGGCAGGGCGTCGCCCGAGCCCGCAACCCCGCCCGGCACGGCCCCGCCCGCAAGGGCCCGTCAACAGTCGTGAACGCCCGGCCAGGGCAAGGGCTACCCTGCCCCCGAGGGGGGCCGGCCGGGTCCGCCCGATGACCCCTCCGGAGGAGAAATGGCCCCACTCGTGCACGCCGCCCGGGCGGCGACCGGCATCACCACCCTCACACTCGACTCCCCGGCCAACCGCAACGCGCTCTCCGCCCGGCTCGTCGCCGAGCTCCGCGAGGCCCTGGCCGAGGCGGCCGCCGACCCCGGCACCCGGGCGGTGCTGCTCACCCACACCGGCAACACCTTCTGCGCGGGCGCCGACCTGAAGTCCCCCTGCGACCCCGACGACTTCCTCGCCCTGCTCCGCGCGATCACCGCCCTGCCCAAGCCCGTCGTCGCCCGCGTCACCGGGCACGTCCGCGCCGGCGGCCTCGGCCTGCTCGGCGCCTGCGACATCGCCGCCGCCGGGCCGCAGTCCTCGTACGCCTTCACCGAGACCCACCTCGGCCTCGCCCCCGCCGTCATCTCGATGACCGTGCTGCCGCGCCTCGACCCCCGCGCCGCCTCCCGCTACCTCCTGACCGCCGAGGCCTTCGACGCCGCCGAGGCCGCCCGCATAGGGCTGCTCACCCTCCACACCGCCGACGACGTCGACACCGCCCTCGCCCCCGTCCTCGACGGACTCCGCAAGGCGTCCCCGCAGGCCCTCGCCGAGACGAAGGCCATGGTCGCCGCCGGCGTGCGCGAGGCCCTGGACCGCGACGGGGCCCGCCTGACGGAGCTCTCCGCGCGGCTGTTCGCCTCCGCCGAGGCCCGCGAGGGCATCACCGCCCGCTTCGAGCGCCGGGACCCGTCATGGGTACGGTGACCGGCCCCGTTCCCAAGCAGGCCCGCAGCCGCGTCACCCGGCGCCACCTGCTGGAGGCGGCCGTGTCCTGCCTCGCCGAACACGGCTGGGCCGGCTCCACCGTCGCCGTCGTCGCCGAACGCGCCGGCGTCTCGCGCGGGGCGGCCCAGCACCACTTCCCGACCCGCGAGTCCCTCTTCACCGCCGCGGTCGAGTACGTCGCCGAGGAACGCTCCACCGCACTGCGGGAACTCTTCCAGACCACCCCCGCCCCCCGCCCCCGCGCCGCGGTCGTCGAGGCCCTGGTCGACCTGTACACCGGCGCCCTGTTCCGCGCCGCGCTCCAGCTGTGGGTGGCCGCGTCCAACGAGGAGCAGCTGCGCCCCCAGGTCATCGAACTGGAGGCCCGGGTCGGCCGGGAGACCCACCGGATCGCCGTCGAGCTGCTGGGCGCGGACGAGTCGCTCCCGGGCGTACGGGAGACCGTGCAGGGCCTGCTGGACATGGCCCGCGGCCTGGGCCTGGCCAACGTCCTGACCGACGACACGGCCCGCCGGGCCCGCGTGGTCGCCCAGTGGTCGAAGCTGATCGACGCCGCCCTGGGGTGAACCGCCGGGAAAGCGCGTGGG
>NZ_GG657750.1:4372388-4393878 GCF_000158895.1 Streptomyces sp. C
ATATATATATATATATATATATATATATATATATATATATAGATATATATATATATATATATATATATATATATATATATATATATATCACGACGGGGAGGCCTCAGGCGGTGGCGGCGATGTCCGCGTAGCCCTCGATGTCACGGGGGTCCCGGCGGCCCGGGCCCACGTACCGCGCCGACGGCCGCACCAGGCGGCCCGTGCGCTTCTGCTCCAGGATGTGCGCCGACCAGCCGGCGGTGCGGGCGCAGCTGAACATGGAGGTGAACATGTGCGCCGGGACCTCCGCGAAGTCCAACATGATCGCGGCCCAGAACTCCACGTTGGTGGCGAGCACCCGGTCGGGGCGGCGGGCGTGCAGCTCCTCCAGCGCGGCCTTCTCCAGGGCGGCGGCGACCTCGTAGCGCGGGGCGTCCAGCTCCTTGGCGGTGCGGCGCAGCACGCGGGCGCGGGGGTCCTCGGCGCGGTAGACGCGGTGGCCGAAGCCCATCAGCCGCTCGCCCTTGTCGAGGGCCTTCTTCACGTAGGCCACGGCGTCGCCGGTGCGCTCGATCTCCTCGATCATGCCGAGGACGCGGGAGGGCGCGCCGCCGTGCAGCGGCCCGGACATGGCGCCCACGGCACCCGAGAGGGCGGCGGCGACGTCGGCACCCGTCGAGGCGATGACGCGCGCGGTGAAGGTGGAGGCGTTCATGCCGTGCTCGGCGGCGGAGGTCCAGTACGCGTCGACGGCCTTGACGTGCTTGGGGTCGGGCTCGCCCCGCCAGCGGATCATGAACCGCTCGACGACGGACTCGGCCTTGTCGATCTCGCGCTGCGGCACCATCGGCAGGCCCTGGCCGCGGGCGGACTGGGCGACGTACGACAGCGCCATGACGGCGGCCCGGGCGAGGTCGTCGCGGGCGGTCTGCTCGTCGATGTCGAGGAGCGGTTTCAGACCCCACACGGGGGCGAGCATGGCCAGCGCGGACTGCACGTCGACGCGGATGTCGCCGGAGTGCACCGGGATGGGGAAGGGTTCCGCGGCGGGCAGGCCGGGGTTGAACGCACCGTCGACCAGGAGGCCCCAGACGTTCCCGAAGGAGACGTGGCCGACCAGGTCTTCGATGTCCACCCCCCGGTAGCGGAGCGATCCGCCTTCCTTGTCCGGCTCGGCGATCTCCGTCTCGAACGCGACGACCCCTTCGAGTCCGGGTACGAAATCGGACATCAGGCGGCTCCTCAGGTAGTGCGAACACGCGCGGTTCCCGGCGTGATTCGCGGTCCGACGCGGTCATCCCCGTTGATGCCCGGCGCGGCCGAAGGTCATCCGTGCGGGAACCCTCGGACCGGCCCCAAGATTTTGTCCGTTCCGGTGGGCGTGCGGAAGCGTGACATACGGCACACCGGTCCCCCGCGTACTGCGGCAGGATGACCGTGTGACCGATCAGGACATTGACCCCGCCGTCATGCGCAAGCAGTACCGCTCCGAGATCGTCGAGGAGGCGGGCCTCGCCGGCGACCCGATGGCGCAGTTCGCCCTGTGGTTCGCGCAGGCGGCCGACTCGCACCTCTTCGAACCCAACGCGATGGTCGTCTCGACCGCCACCGCCGCGGGCCGGCCCAGCTCGCGGACGGTGCTGCTGAAGCAGTTCGACTCGCGGGGCTTCGTCTTCTTCACCAACTACGGCTCCCGCAAGGTGCGGGAGATCGACGAGAACCCGTACGTCTCGCTGCTGTTCCCGTGGCACCCGATCGCCCGGCAGGTGATCGTCACGGGCCGGGCCGAGCGGATCGGCCGGGACGAGACGGCCGCCTACTTCCGGTCGCGTCCGCACGGCTCGCAGCTGGGGGCGTGGGCGAGCGCGCAGTCCACGGTGATCGGCTCGCGGGCGGAGCTGGACCGCCGTTACGCGGAGCTGGAGGCGCGGTATCCGGAGGGGGAGCAGGTGCCGGTGCCGCCGGAGTGGGGCGGGCTGCGGGTGCTGCCGGACGCGCTGGAGTTCTGGCAGGGGCACGAGAACCGGCTGCACGACCGGCTGCGGTACGTGCTGGAGGGGGACAAGTGGCGCGTCGAGCGGCTCTGCCCGTGACGGGGTCGCGGTAGGGGTGCCGCGGTCGCGGGGCCGGGCGGTGCCGGCGGCTACCGCCGAGGTTCCGTCCTGCGGCTGTCGGGGTCCGGCGGTTGTCGGGGTCCGGCGGTTGTCGGGGTCCTGCGGGGCCTGAACGCAGGCGACCCGCGGTCTCGGGTTCCTCTCCTGCAGTGAGAGGAGCCGGCCGGACGTGCCGGCGAGACCGCGGGTCGGGTGACTACTGGGGATTGGCGCCGGGCGGTTTCCGCCGGGCACCGCACTGGGTGCGTTGCTGACGACGGGCCCTTAGCCCGCAGCCACCTCACGCGTCCGGTTTCCGTACATTTCGGGAACCACCTCCCTTCTCGTGTACGGCAGAGCCTAGATCGGTGTCCGGGCGCCCTCAAGCGATTTAAAGCACGGGTTTCCGGGCGGACATTCCGGGAGGTTTCCGTGAGGATTCCGGGAAGCGGGTGTGGCCTGGGTCACGTTCCAGTTCAATGATCTGACGTGCCGCACACGCGAACACCTGCAGGGGGTGCCAGGTGAGTGCTTCCGGACGTAGTGACACCGCCGACGATCTGCTCGCAGCGCTGCTCGACGGGATGGACGCCGCCCTGTGCGCGTTCGACTCCGACGGCGTGATCACCCACTGGAACCGCGAGGCCGAGCGGATCCTCGGCTGGAGCGCCGCCGAGGCGGTGGGACGGCGCGGGTTCGCCGGCTGGGCGGTCCGGGCCGCCGACGCGGACGACGTGCACGACCGGCTGATGTCCGCGCAGGACGCGCCGGGCCGGCAGCTGCACGAGTTCGCCCTGCTGACCAAGGACGGCGGGCGGATCCTCGTACGGACCCAGTCCGCCGGGGTGCCCGGCGCCGACGGGAAGCCCGCCGGGGTCTACTGCGCCTTCAGCGAGGTCCACGCCCAGATCGACCTGGAACGCTCCATCGCCCTCAGCGAGGCGCTGATGGACGACGCCTCCTGGGGGGTCGTCCTCGTCGACGTGGACCTGCGCCCGGCGGTGGTCAACGCGCACGCCGCCCGCGCCTTCGGAGCCGGGCGCAGCGCGCTCCTCGGGCGGCCGCTCGGGGACCTGCTGGAGCAGGGCGTCGAGGAGCTGGAGGGCGCGCTCCAGCACGTACTGGCCGAGGGGTCGCCGCCGGCGCCGCTGGAGCTGTGGGTGTCGGTGCGGACCCCGGAGGGGGTGCGGCGGCGGTGCTGGCGGTGCGGGTTCCTGCGGCTGGGCTCGCCGCTCGCGGAGGAGCCGGTACCGCTGGGGGTGGGCTGGCTGTTCCAGGACGTCACCGAGGCCCGGCAGGCCGAGCTGGACACCGGGCAGCTGCGGTTCCGGGCCAACCAGCTGTACCGGGCGGGGCGGGCCGCCGCCGAGTGCGAGGACCCGGCGGAGGCGGCCGCCGTACGGCTGGACTTCGCGCTGGCCGGCTTCGCGGAGCACGCGCTGCTCGACGTGCTGGAGCCGGGTGCGGGCGGGCGCCTGGTCCGCTCGGCGGTGTCCCCGTCGGGGCTGGCGCCGCTGCTGCCCGGGCCGGGGGCGATCCCGGTGCGGTACGAGGCCGCGCACCCGGCGCTCCAGGCCCTGGACCGGATCGGCCCGGTCCGGGCCAGCGCCCCGGCCGGCGGGGCGGCCGACGCGTGGGCCCGCTCCCGCCAGTGGCCCCCGGGCGCGACGCACGCGCTGTGCGCGGTCCTCCGCAGCCGCGGCCGCACCCTGGGCGCGCTGACGTTCCTCCGCGGCCCGTCCCGCCCGGCGTTCGACCGCACGGACGCCCTGTACGCGGAGGAGGTCGCGGCCCGCGTGGCCGCCGACCTGGCCCTGGCTGCCCACCCCGCCTGACCCCGACCGGGACCATGGACAGCCCCGCCGGCGCCGGCACCTCCAGCCCCGCCGGCGTTTGAGGCGCGGGGGTCCGGGGGGCGGAGCCCCCAGAAGGGGTCCGGGCGCAGCCCGGGGAACGGGCGAAGGGCGGGTAGGGGACCTGGCCCCGCGCAGCGGCACCCCCCCGGCCCGCCCCGCCCCGGCCCCGCCAGGGCATCGCCTAGTGCCGGAAGAAGATCCGGTCCCCGTACTCCTGCATGACGCGCCCGTTCCACTCGTGCCCGCCGTCCACGTTCCCCGACCTCAGCAGCGGCGGCTCCACCCCCCGCGCCACCAGTTCCCCGGCGGCGGCCGCCATCACCGCCTGCATGATCGCGCTCGTCACCACCGTCGACGCGGGAGCGAACGGCGCGTCGATGCCGTCCAACGACAGCTCGGCGTCACCGACCGCGATCTTGCTGTCGAGCACGATGTCGCAGTGGTCCTTCAGGAAGGTGCCCGAGACGTGCCGTGACTTCGTCCCCGTCGCGTACGCCACCGACGTCACGCCGATCACCTTCAGCCCGATCGCGCGCGCGTTCATCGCCATCTCGACCGGCAGGGCGTTGCGCCCGGAGAGCGAGATGATGACGAGGACGTCCCCCGCCGAGGCGGGGCTGCTGTCCAGGACCGCCCCGGCGAGCCCGTCGACGCGTTCCAGCGCGCTGCCCAGCGTCGCCGGCATGACGTCGACGCCCGCCGTGCCGGGGACGGCGAGGAAGTTCATCAGCGCGAGCCCGCCGGCCCGGTAGACCACGTCCTGCGCGGGGAGCGAGGAGTGCCCCGCGCCGAAGGCGAAGAGCCGGTTGCCGGAGGCGACGGCCTCGGCGATCACGGTCCCGGCCTCGTTGATCCGGGGGCCCTCCTCGTCGCGCACCCGCTCCAGCAGGCCGATGGCGGCGTCGAAGAACTGCCCGGCCAGCTTGCTCTCGCTCATCTCGATCCCTTTGCATGGAAAACCCGGGTGGCCGGGTGAGGATACGCATCCCTGGCGCGGAGCCGCACAGCGGCGGGGTACCGCTGCGTGATGCTGTGACTTCGGCTTGTGCTGAGATCCGGACTGTCCGTAGCGTCCGGGGCGTGGGGGCTGACCTTTCGGTGCAGCGGGCGTTCGAGTACCGCTTCTGTCCAACGGACGCGCAGGACACTGCGCTGTCGCGGACGTTCGGGTGTGTGCGGAAGGTCTACGACCTGGTTCTGGCCGCCCGTAGCGGGGCGTGGTCCGCGAACGGGGCCGAGGTGTCCTGCGTCCCGCTCCAGCAGGCGCTGAGGCATCTGCAGGCCGCCTTCACCGCGTTCTGGGGGAAGCGGTCGAAGTACCCCCGGTTCAAGTCCGAGCGGAAGTCCCGGGCATCGGCCGAGTACACGCGCAGCGCGTTCCGGTACGCCGACGGCCGGCTCACGCTGGCGAAGACGGCCGGACCGTTGGGCATGGTGTGGTCGCGTCCGCTGCCTGCGGACGTGGTGCCGTCGACGCTCACGGTCTCCCGGGACAGTGCCGGAAGCTGGTTCGTTTCGCTGCTGTGCGAGGACGCCCACGAGCCGCTGCCGGCCACCGCGAACGCCGCCGTGAACCTTCTGGCCATCGGGCTGGCGGTGTCCGCCCGTGGAGCGGCTGTAAGACCTCAACGGGAGTCCTCCTCTCGTCCGCCGTGGTCCGCCGCTCACCGTGCGGTCTGGACCAAGGGCGTGTCAATACGGCCGTCAATGCGGGCGTGGGCGGGCTGCGGCCCGATGTCCCGTACATGCCTTGACGTTCGAGGGTGCTCGACGCGGGACGGTTGTCGGCCCGATGCGTCAGAATTGGGGACAGGGCCAGCGCACGCAATCCGAGGGGCACGAATGTCCGGACTGATCGACACCACGGAGATGTATCTCCGCACCATCCTGGAGCTGGAAGAGGAAGGTGTGGTCCCCATGCGCGCCCGGATCGCCGAGCGGCTGGACCAGAGCGGCCCGACGGTGAGCCAGACGGTGGCGCGCATGGAGCGTGACGGGCTGGTCGCGGTGGCCAGCGACCGGCACCTGGAGCTGACGGACGAGGGCCGCAAGCTCGCGACGCGCGTGATGCGCAAGCACCGCCTCGCGGAGTGTCTCCTCGTCGACGTCATCGGTCTGGAGTGGGAGCAGGTGCACGCGGAGGCCTGTCGCTGGGAGCACGTGATGAGCGAGGCGGTGGAGCGGCGGGTGCTGGAGCTGCTGCGCCACCCGACCGAGTCCCCGTACGGGAACCCGATCCCGGGCCTGGAGGAGCTGGGGGAGAAGGCCGAGGCGGACCCGTTCCTGGAGGACGGCATGCTGAGCCTGTCCGAGCTGGACCCGGGCACCGAGGGCAAGACGGTGGTCGTGCGCCGGATCGGCGAGCCGATCCAGACCGACGCCCAGCTGATGTACACGTTGCGCCGGGCGGGCGTGCAGCCCGGTTCCGTCGTGAGCGTGACGGAGTCCCCGGGCGGGGTGCTGGTCGGCAGTGGCGGCGAGGCCGCGGAGCTGGACGCGGAGATCGCCTCTCACGTGTTCGTCGCCAAGCGCTGAAGCGGTCAGGCTGACGTCCCGAGGGTGTTGACGGCCGGCGGCCAGTGGCCGCCGGCCGGCCGGAAGCAAGGCGGTCCCGGCGCCTTCCGGCGCCGGGACCGATCCTCCCCTTGCTGACCTGGAGCCCCGAGCTCTCAAGGTCATCCCCTTCGGACCGTCTTCCCCGAGCGGCCCGCCTCCCTGCTGAAAGGATCTCCATCGGCAGCGGCGGTCAATCCTTGAGCAAGGTCACTCGAAAGAGCGGTGTTGTCGGCGAGACGCCCGTTTTCGAATGCGGGTTCGATAGTCTGGCCGGGAGCGAAGGGGGTGCATCTCCGGTGGTACAGCGCATCGATGTCACAGGTGCCGACGGCGTACGCCTGGCCGCCTGGGAGTTCCGGGACCCGCCCGCCGAGCCCCGGAAACCGGCGGTCCTGTTACTCCACGGTCTGATGGGCCGCGCCCTCCACTGGGCCGGCACCGCGCGCTGGCTGGGCGAGCACCGCCGGGTCATCGCCCTCGACCAGCGGGGCCACGGCCACAGCGGCCACCCCGCCCCCGGCCCCGACCGGCCCGCGCGCCTGGGCCGCGAGGCCTTCGTCGCCGACGCCGAGGCCGTCATCGAACAGCTCGGGCTCGGCCCCGTCATCCTCATCGGCCACTCCATGGGCGCCCTCACCGGCTGGCAGCTCGCCGCCCGGCGCCCCGACCTGGTCCAGGCCCTGGTCATCTGCGACATGCGGGCCTCCGCGCTGGGCGAGGCCTCGCAGCAGGAGTGGCAGGAGTGGTTCCGCCGCTGGCCGCTGCCCTTCCCCACGCAGGACGCCGCCCGCCGCTGGTTCGGCGAGGACGACCCCCGGGTCGAGCGCCCCGACCCCGGCCGCGGCGCCTTCTTCGCCGAGGTGATGCACCGGGCGCCGGACGGCTGGCGCCCGCTCTTCTCCCGCAGCCAGATGCTGACCGTCCGCGAGACCTGGGTGCACGACGCGCACTGGGAGGAGCTGGCCCAGGTCCGCTGCCCCACCCTCGTCGTCCGCGGCCTGGACGGCGAGCTGGGCCGCGCCGAGGCCCAGGAGATGGTCCGCGTCCTCCCGGCCGGCCAGTACGCCGAGATCCCGGACGCCGGCCACTACGTCCACTACGACCAGCCGGCCGCGCTGCGCGCCGCCCTGGAGCCCTTCCTGGAAGGGGTCGCCGTGTCGTAGCGATCAGCAGTCGTCAGTCCCCGACCGTGAGGACGATCTTGCCGCGCGTCCGGCGGCCGTCGCTCAGCTCGTGCGCCTTGCCGGCCAGCTCCAGCGGCAGCACCTCGGCGACCTCCGGCCGCAGCCGCCCCGCCTCCACCAGCGCGGCGATCTCCCGCATCCCCGCCTGGTCCGCCTCCACGGCCATGAAGACGGCGCGCACCCCCAGCGGGCGCGCCGCCTCCGCCAGTCGGGCCTCGGCCGGGGAGGCCAGGGACACCACGATCCCGCCGGGGCGCAGGACGCGCAGCGAGCGCGGCCCGTACTCCCCGCCGACGGCGTCGACCACGACGTCGACGGGCTCGACGGCGCTCTCGAAGTCGACGGCCGTGTAGTCGACGAGCTCGTCGGCACCGAGCCCGCGCAGGAACTCGTGGTGGGTGGCGCGGGCGGTGCCGATCACGTACGCGCCGCGCGCCTTGGCGATCTGCACGGCGAGGTGCCCGACCCCGCCCGCCGCGGCGTGGACCAGCACCCGCTGCCCGGCGCGCACGCCGGCGGTGTCCACGAGCGCCTGCCAGGCGGTGAGCGCGGCCAGCGGCAGCGCGGCGGCCTGTACGTGGCTCAGCGCGGCGGGCTTGCGGACCAGGTGCCGGGCGGGGGAGGTGACGTACTCCGCGTACGTGCCCGCCGGGACGGGATGGCGCGGCATGCCGAACACCTCGTCGCCCGGGGCGAGGGTGGTGACCCCGATCCCGACCGCCTCCACGACCCCGGACACGTCCCAGCCGAGCCGTACCGGCACCCCGGCCAGCCCGCCGGTGGCCCGGTGCCACGAGTCCGTCGGGTTCACCCCGGCCGCGTGGACCCGTACGAGCACCTCGGCCGGCCCCGGCTCCGGCCGCTCCACCTCGACGATCCCGAGCACCTCGGGCCCGCCGAACCCGTCCTGAGCCACTGCGCGCATGCTGCCGTCCCCGTTCTCCCCAGGGCCCCGTCGGCCCTTCCGGAGATCAAGGTTTCCGCACTCCGCCCGCCCGAACGAGTGGCAAGAATGTCACCATCTGAAAGAATCTTGCCATGGTGCACCGTGTCGCAGTCCTGGCCCTGGAGGGCGTCTACCCCTTCGAACTGACCATCCCGGTACGCATCTTCGGCACGGCCGAAGGCCCCGGCGGTGAACCCCTCTACGAGGTCGTCACCTGCACCCTCACCGGCGCCCCGGTGACCACGAGCGCCGACTTCACCATCACCGTCTCCCACGGCGCCGAAGCCCTGCGCACCGCCGACACCCTGGTCATCCCGCCCTTCACCTGCGGCGTCGAAGGGACCCGCGACTGGCTGCCCGCCGAACTGGCCGCCGCCCTCGCCCTCCTCCCGCCCCACGCCCGCATCGTCTCGATCTGCACGGCCTCGTACGTACTCGCCGCCGCGGGCCTCCTCGACGGCCGGCGCGCCACCACGCACTGGAACGAGGCGCGGAACTTCCAGCAGGCCTTCCCCGAGGTCGAGGTCGACGAGAACGTCCTCTTCGTCGACGACGGCCGGGTCCTCACGGCGGCCGGCGTCGCCGCCGGGATCGACCTGTGCCTGCACCTCGTGCGCCGCGACCACGGCAGCGAGGTCGCCAACCGGGTGGCCCGGCTGTGCGTGGTCCCGCCGTGGCGGGAGGGCGGCCAGGCCCAGTACATCGAACGCCCCATGCCGGAACCGGAAGCCGCCACCACCGCCGCGACCCGCGCCTGGGCCCTGCGCCACCTGGACGAGCCGCTGTCCCTGGCGCGGCTGGCGGAGCACGCCCGCATGAGCGTGCGCACCTTCTGCCGCCGCTTCGTGGAGGAAGTCGGCACGCCCCCGGGCCAGTGGCTGGCCCAACGCCGCGTCGACCACGCCCGCCGCCTCCTGGAAACCACCGCCCTCCCGGTGGACCAGGTCGCCGCCCAGGCGGGCTTCGGCACCTCGGCATCCCTCCGCCAACACCTGTCGGCCACCCTGGGCGTCTCCCCGACGGCCTACCGCCAGTCCTTCAGAGCCGCCGCCACGCCCTGACGCCCGTCACCTTGCGGGCCAGGCCTGCACTGCCGAGGGCGCGTATCGAGTCGTGATCAATCGGCGGGATTTTGTGTCCGGAATGCTTCTCCTGTTCGCGATGTTGGCCGGTGAAGCGAACGTCGACGGCAGGGGGATGAGAAGTGACACAGGCCAGGGAGCTCTATCTGAGCGTGGCGGAATCAGCGGGAAGGCTGCTGGCGGAGCCGGCGGTCGCCGACGGCTGGCACCAGCCCTCCGCGCTGGCGAAGCTCAGCGTCCGTGGGCTGGCGGGCCACCTGGCCGGGCAGGTCTTCTTCATTCCCGCAGTGCTGGCTGAGCCAGAACCCTCCGAGCCCGCCATCTCGATCCACGAGTACTACGGGCGGGTGAGTTGGATCGGCTCGGACGTGGACACGCCGTTCAATCAGGGCATCCGATCCGGCGGGGAGGACGAGGCTGCCGATGGTCCCGCCGCACTGGCCGCGCGGGTCGCCACGTGCGTCGACGAGCTCCGCGGCACCTTGCCGGCCGCGCCGGACCGACGCGTCCGCCGCCCGACCTGGGGACCGTGGTCGATCAGTCTCGACGACTTCGTCACCAGCCGGACCCTGGAGCTCATCGTCCACTCCGACGACCTCGCGCACAGTGTCGGGCTCCCAACGCCGGAGTTCCCGGCGCCGGCCGTCGAGACGGTCGTGGACCTGCTGTCGCGGATCGCCCTGCGACGCCACGGAGCGACTGATGTGCTGCGCGCACTGAGCCGCGCCGAACGCGCACCGGCCTCCATCTCGGCTCTCTAGGCAGGCATCGGTCAGTGATCAGGCAGGCGAATCCGGCAGATCGGTCACGACTCGATACGTGCCCCGGAGGGTGTCCGCGCTCCAGCGGTCGAGGGTGCCGGCCCTGCCGTCGTAGGTCAGCCAGGTGCCGTCGCCGAGGGGGCGTACGCATCCGGTGGCGGGCCGGTCGGGGTAGGTGACCCGCCCGCGGACCTCCAGGGAGCGGGCGTCCAGCAGCCAGTGGCCGGCGCCGTCCGGGTCCTCGGAGCTGTCGACCGTCGAGGCGATGACGGTGCCGGCGTCGACGAAGCCGCAGCCGTAGTCCCAGCCCTCCTCCGCCCCCGGTACGGCGGTGGCGAGCGCGTCGCCGTCCAGGGCGTGCAGGCGCAGGTCCGCGCCGTAGTGCTCGACGGTGAGGTAGCCCCGGTGGCCGGGGTGGACGTCCGCCAGGATCCGGTCCGCGGTCTCGTTGAGGTCCCAGGCGGTGAGCCGCTCGCCGTCCCAGCGCGCCCAGTGCAGCAGGATGCCGTCCTGGCCCATGCCGATGGACAGCCCCATGTGGATCCCGTCCGGGTGCGAGAGGTGGTGCGAGCCGGCGGTGGCACTGTCCAGCGGCAGCCGCGCCAACTCCCGCCCGTCGGCGGCGTCCAGCACCACCCAGTACTCCAGGCAGTCGTCCCCGATGACGTGCGCCCAGACGACCCTCCCGTCGTCCGACACCCGGCACGACCCGTGCTCCAGCCCCCGGCACACCTCCTGCTCGTCCCCCGAGTGCGGATGCCCCAGCTCGGGCCCCCAACACCCGTGCCGGTACTCCCAGACCGTCTCCCCGCCCACCCCGACGGCCCGCACGGCCCGCTGCCCCGAGAACACGGCGAACGCCCCGTCGGGACTCACGGAATGCACCCCGTGCTCCCACCCCGCCCAGGGCACCCCGAACACGGCGACGGCCCCCGCCTCCCCGGCGAACAGCCGGTCGAGGTCCCAGACCTCCAGCCGCCCCCCACCCCGGAGCAGAGCCCGCCGGGCCCCGCCAGACCGCCCCTCGAAGGCGAAGCCGTTGACCAGCGATTCCCCACCCGGCAGCCGTACCGAGTCGCGCAGTTGTGCGGTGATCGACATACCCCGAAGCTAACGTCCCCCACTGACAGAGGGGGCTACGGCAGCTCCAGCCCGACGACCCAGTGCTCGTACTCCTCGGCGGTGATCCCGCAGATCCGGTGCCCGTCCCGGGACCGGGCGATGAACTCGATCCGCCCTTGGTCGTCGACGAGACGGGCGACATCGGCACTGCCGCCCAGGCGCACGCGCACCCACCCCACCTCCGAACTGCCGGTGGCAACCGCAGTGACGAGGAAGCCCCCCTCGTCATCGACGACATCCCCTTGACGGGCGTGCGCGACCCACAACCGATGCACCCCTCCGCGATCCGCCCCCAGAGGAACCACCGCCTGGGGCTCGACGTCGATCCCCGCCATGGCCCGCCAGGCGGCCTCGACGGACGGACCGGGCTCGTTGCCCTGGACCGCGACCACCTCAAGGCCGCTGTGCCTGATGAGTTCAAGAAGACCATCCTTGCCGGTTCGCATTCAGGCGGTCATCTCCCCGAGTAGGCCGGGGTTCGGGGAAGCCGCCGCGAGCCGGCGCAGGATCAGCTCCATGTCCTGTGCTGCGGCGAGGCAGTACTCCTGGTCCTCCCTGACCGTCGCCTGCGCATGGCTGAAGTTGCCTCCGTTCCTTCGCGTCTCTTCCGTGAGCCGGGTGGGGAGGATGAGCCAGTTCCGAGCGGCCTTGAACACCCAATCGACGTGGCGAGGGGCTTCCCGTGCCGCGGCTTCGAAGACGGGCATGAACTCGTCGCGGGGGTCCGCGAACCTCCACCCCAGGTGGGCGATCTGGAGGTACCCGAACCTGGGGTGCCGCTCAAGCGGGTGCCGGAACCAGAAGAGCGGCGCGTAGCTGTTCAATATCGCCTTGGCGCGCAGAACGCGATCGGTGCGGAGCCCCTCCGGGTCGGAGCTCGGTGGTGTGGTCAGGGGGTACTCCAGCTGCTCTCGGTCATTCGTGCAGGATGTCGTGGACGTACTCGGACAGGTCTGCCGGGAGCGGACGCCCTTCGAGCTCCTTCAGGTACGACACGGAGTCCTCGTCCGCGAGCGCGCCCAGCGCAAGGACGGCGTTGAGCTGGGCCTCTAGCGCGGTGGCGTCGGACTCGGAGCAGGCCGCGACGGCCAGGACGCTTGCCAAGACCCGCCCGTCGGCCTGTGAATAGCTTCCCACCCAGTCCGTCACCTGATCGGCAGTCAGGGCTCGCTGATGCGGGGCTTCGGAAAGCAAGCCGCGAAGGATGCTGAGGAGTTGCCCGGTTGGTACGTTCATGCTGGGCCCGTCCTTTTCAGTAAGGGAGAGGGTGATTACTTGGCCATGGAATATGCGTGGCGTTGGCTGCGTCGGGATCGTAGTGCGGGCTCCTTTCGTTGTGGACGTTCCGATGGTGCAGTCGACCTGCTTCGTCTTGGTATTTGCCGCCTATCGAGAGGCGATAAGAGTCGCCGGTCGCTGCATGGGATCCGGCAGGGGCGGTTCCGTCGATATCGTGAATTCGCAGGCGAGCTGAATTGCCGGTTACGGCGTCAGTCCAGTGGTATTCCACCCCTCTCTGTGAACCGCCGGTCTGGCTAGGTGTGAGTATTCGCTTTTTGGCATCGTCAGGCACAATATCGGCTCGTCGTAGCCGAAGCGGAGCGGGCGGCCGGAGGAGTTGGTGACCGCCGTGAGGTGGCCGTCCGTGTAGGCGTACCGGAGGATCTGCGGGCCGTCGGCCAGGGAAAGGGCCGTGATGCGGCCGTCCGCCGACGTGAGGCGGAGTTCGTATCCACCGCTGTGGACGAGAGAGGCAGGGGCGCCGGACTCGTCGTAGTCGAAGGTGATCCAGGCGCCCGACCGGTCTTCGAGCTGGAGGAGGCGGCCGTCCTCGGAGAAGTGGCGGACGTGTCCGGTCTCGGGGTCCGTGACCGTGTACCCGCCGTCCGCGTCGAGGCGCAGCGGCCAGCGCTGCCCGTGGGAGGGGAGTACGGGGACGCCCGGCTCGGGGTGCGGGTAGGCGAGCAGGCTGCCGTCCTCGCGGACGAGGAGCAGCCCCTCGTCGTCGCGTTCCAGGCGCTGGTCGACGGTCGACGCCCACGACGGGCCGAACCAGCGGCCCGCCCGGTACGAGGACTCGAAGGTCCGGGTGAAGACGAGGGGGAGCGTGCCCGGGAGGACGACGTCGGTCTGCGGCAGGACCATGCGTCCCGTCGCCACGTCCACCGGGTCCTCGCGGCACACCTTCTGCTCCTGGGAGCGGGCGGAGGCCTCCGGCTGCGCCTGCTGGGCGGCGCGGGCCTCCTTGGCGGCCGCGCTCCCTGCCGCCTCCTCCGCCACCCGCGCCCCGGCACGGGCCCCCTTGGCCGCACCGCCGAAGCCCTCCGTGCCCAGCAGCTCCGGCAGGAGCCGGCCGGTGCCCTCGGCGAAGTCGGTCCGGAAGGGCTCGACGAAGGCATTGGCGATGCGGTCGGGGTGGGCGGGGGCCGAGACCAGACCGGCCAGGGTCATGCCGAGGTTCTGCTGGTACTCGGCGGGGTGGGTCAGGTTGTAGCTGTCGAACGGGGACACGCTGCGGGCGAAGTTGAGCATCCCGGCGGTGCCCTTGACGACGCCTCCGCCGAAGTGGGAGAGCTCCACGGACGCGGCCGCGGCGTGGTCGGTGACCGCGGCCATGGCCTTCTCGTGCGGCGAGGGTTTGGCCGGGGCGTGCTGCATCGCGGCCGAGAGGGCGGATCCCGCGCTGCCGGCTTCGTCGCGCTGGCGGCGGGCCTCCGTGAGGATCTCCTGGGCGGCCTTGGCCTCCGCGGCTCCGACGTTGTCCGGCCTCGCGGGCACCGGCCCCGGGTTCTTCCCCGACTTGGCGGTGGCGTTGTAGGTGTCGACGGCCTTGGTGTAGGCGTTGGCGGCGTCCTCGTGGGCCTTGAGGGCCTTCCGGTACAGCTCGACGGCCTGGGCCGCCTGCTTCTGGGCCCACTCGACCGTGTCCGCGTACCGGGTGAGCGCGTCGCCCGCCTTCTGGCAGGCCTCGGCGGCGTGCAGCCACTTGGTGGGATGCACCGCGAAAGCCTCGCGGAACGCGTCGGCCGCGACCCCCTTCCAACTGCCGGCGTCCAGTGCCTTCATGCCCTGGCCGACCTTGTCGAAGGAGGCCTGGAAGTCCTTCATGCGCGCGGCCGAGGCGCGGATGGCGGCCGGTGAGCCGTGCACGAGTTCGTTGGCCTGCTCGGTCTGGCCCAGTTGCTGTTCGGCCACGGACGCGCCGAGCCGGGAGGCGAGGCCGTCGCCGAGGTCCTCGATGTCGTCGGTCCAGCGGTCCTTGCCGGCCTTGTGGAGGATGCCGCCGATCTCGTCGGTGGCCTTGTCGATGCCTTCGCCGGCCTTCTTCTTCGCCACGGTCCAGACGGTGCCCAGCTGCCCGAGGCCCTTGTCCGCGAGGGCTTCCCAGTCGGTCACCGCTGCTCACCGCCGTCCCGGTCGCGGCTGAGCTCGGCGAGCTTCGAGGGGTCGATCTCCCGGCGCGGGGCGATGTCCTCCCAGGTCTGTGCCCAGGCCCGGTCGGTGGCGTCCTTGGACTTGATGAGCGACTCCGCGCTGAAGTCGGCGTCCCGGACGTTGGTGTAGGGGTTGGAAGCGAGGACCTCGCCCCAGTCCTTGCCCGTGACCTCCTGCTCCGACGCGTGCGGATTGCCGCCGAGGACGGCGTTGGCCATCACCTTGAAACCGCCCTGGATGTACTGGTCCTGCTCGTGGACCAGGCCTGCCGACAGGCCCACGCCCGCCGCGAACTCGTTCGCCTCCTGGACCAGCGAGCGCACGCCCCAGCCCCACCGCTCGCAGAACGCGTCCAGCATGGAGGTCACGGTCTCGTGGCCGGTCTGCATGCCCGAGAGCTTCAGTTCGGTGAACCCGCCGCCCATGCTCGCCGTTCCGGTGGAGCCGAGCTCCTTCAGCTCCGACAGGGTGTCCGTGATGCCCTTGGCGATCTGTCCCAGTGCCGCCTTCGACACATCGAGTTCGCCCTGCTCGCCGCTCATGCCGCCGCCCCGCCGTCCAGCGCGACGGAGTCGGGCACGATCCCGCGTACGGGCGGGAACACCGTGCCGTCCGGACCTGCCGCGTCCAGCGCGACCCCGCACGGGAAGTCCAGCGCCGGTATCACCTCGTCCAGCAGCCAGGCGCCGGGCACCCGCCGGAAGTCCCACGCGCGGTCGGTCTCGTCCCGGGCCTGGGCGAAGCGGGCCAGCGCCTCCTCGTCCGAGAACGCGCAGATCCAGTCCAGGCCGCCCAGCGGGGCCGTCCACAGCCCGCCCTGCTCGTCGTGCGGAACGAGCACCACCTGGCCGCGGAACTCCGCGAGCCGGTTCCGGGCGGGTGCCTCGCCCACGGCCGCCGGCCCCACTCCTCGTCGAACCCCACGCGTAACTCCCCCCACAGCCCTGGCAATCGAACGAACTTTTGCAGGGAGCGGCGGCCCGGGCAAATAGGGTTCTGCGGCGGTGTGCCGGATTCGGACAGGGGCCCGGAACGGCGGAAGGGGGCGGCGGGCCGTTGGCCCGCCGCCCCCTTCCTCAGTGGTCAGCCCTTGCTGACCGCCGTCAGGATTTCCGGGAGCTTGCGGAAGACCGTCGGGGCCGCCAGGCGGAGGCCCGCCCAGGTGGCCAGGAGGCCCCAGGCGGTGCCGATCGGGAGGGCCAGGAGGCCGAGGACGCCGGGGTCGTCCGCCAGGCTGATGTAGACGGTCAGGCCGATCACCGGGGAGCAGATCACCGCGGACGACACCATGCCGCCGACGATGCCCAGCCAGGCCAGGCCCGCCTGACCCGGGGCGACGTTCTTGAACGCGCCCTCCGTCGGGATGGAGTACGGGAAGTGCGCCGAGGCCAGCGCGCCCGTGCACAGCATCGAGCCCAGCAGGCCCAGCCCCAGGCCCAGGGCCGCCGGGAAGCCCGCCCAGTCGCCCACCAGGGCGGCGGTGGCCACCGTGACGAGGAGCGTGTACGGGACGGTGACCAGCGCCAGCGCCCCGGCACGGGCGCGCAGCTCCCCGAACGCGTCGCGCGGGGAGGAGATGGTCTGGGCGACCATCCAGAAGGCGGAGGTGTCCTGCCCGAACTGGTTGTACATCTGGACGCCGAGCATCCCCGCGCCGAAGCAGGCCAGGTACACCGAGCCGGTGCCCTGCAGGGCGTTGAAGACGGGGACGATCGCGCCGACCGCCAGCGAGGACACCCAGGCCGACTTCGTCTTCGGGTCGCGGACGGCGTAGCGCAGCGTGCGCTGCATGACCGCGCCGGTGCGCCCGCCCGGCAGGAGGGACCAGAAGCCGCCGGCGCCGCCGCGGTCCTTCTCGGGCTTCGCGGCCGCGAGGGTGGAGCCGTCGGGGGTGACCATCAGGCTGGTGAGGCTGCGCTCCCAGAACCACAGGAGGGCCGCCAGGGCCGCCAGGGTCAGGGCGAGCTGCGCGGCGGCCACGCCGTACGAGCCCCGGCTCGCGGAGTCCACCATGCCGACGGCCGTCGCCGGCGGCAGCCAGCGCACGACGGCCTCGACCGGTTCCAGGGCGGTCAGGCCGCCCTGCTTGAACAGGCTCTGGCCGGCGAAGTTGGCGAACTGGGCGCCGATCGCGATCAGCAGGCCGCTGAGCACCGCGAGGTCGCGCCCCTTGCGGCTGGACAGCAGCCGCACGTTCGCCGTGGCCACGGCGCGGGCCAGGGTCACGCAGCCCAGCAGCAGGAGCGGGGCGCCGACCACGGCGGCGGTGATGCCGGCCGCGCCGTGCGCCACCGCGGCCACCGAGCCGGCGGCGATGCACAGCGTGAACAGCGGGCCGGTGCCGATGAGCGAGGAGGCCAGCAGGGCCCGTACGAGCGGACGCGGGCGCAGCGGCAGCATCACCAGCCGGCTCGGGTCGAGTGTCTCGTCGCCGGTCGGGAAGAACAGCGGCATCACGGTCCAGCCGAGCGCGAGGATCGCGGCCAGCAGGACGACGACGGTCCCGGCGTGGACGTGGCCGTGCAGCATGGCCAGGCACAGGGTGACGAAGAGGGAGAACAGCAGCGAGATCGCAAGGCTGATGATCCACACGGCCTTGCGCTTCGACGACCCCTTGAGGCCGTTGCGCAGGAGGGAGAGCTTGAGCTGGACGAACAGTTTGGTGACGGACGGCCCGGAGGCGGCGGGGGCTCCGGTGGTGGCGGCCGTGACGGTGGTGGCGGTCATCGTGCGCCGCCGAGCCAGTCGAGGGAGTCGCCGGCGGTGTGGTCGCGGGCGCCGACGAGTTCGAGGAAGGCTTCCTGGAGGGAGGGCGCGGAGCCCCGTACGTCGGCCAGCGGGCCGGCGGCGCGGATCTGTCCGCCCGCCATGACGGCCACCCAGTCGCAGAGCGATTCGACGAGCTCCATCACGTGGGAGGAGAAGACGACGGTCGCACCGGACGCGGTGTAACGTTCCAGCACCCCGCGGATCGTCTGGGCCGACACCGGGTCCACGCCCTCGAACGGCTCGTCCAGGAAGAGGACTTCGGGGTTGTGCAGCAGCGCGGCGGCGAGGCCGATCTTCTTGCGCATGCCCGTCGAGTAGTCGACGACCAGCTTGTGCTGGGAGCCCGCGAGGTCGAGCACGTCCAGCAGCTGGGTGGCCCGCTTGTCGGTCTCCTCGCCGGACAGACCGCGCAACCGGCCCATGTAGCCGAGGAGTTCACGGCCCGAGAGGCGCTCGAACATGCGCAGGCCCTCGGGCAGGACGCCGATGCGGCTCTTGACCTCGACCGGGTCGGCCCACACGTCGTGTCCGGCGACCACCACCCGGCCCATGTCCGGGCGCAGCAGCCCGGTCACCATGGACAGGGTGGTCGTCTTCCCGGCGCCGTTCGGGCCGACGAGCCCGACGAAGCGGCCGGCCGGCAGCTCCAGGTCGATGCCCGCGACGGCCACCTGCTCGCCGAAGCGCTTCCACAGCCCCTCCACGCGTACGGCGGCCGCGGGCTGCGCGGATCGCGCGCCACCACCCGTCCCGCCGTCCGTACGGTCTGCCGCATAACCCTGGTCCGGCATGCGCCTGCCTCTCGTTCTGTTCCCCGTGGTCGTACTTTCCTCACGATAGGAGGAGGGGAGAGGCGCCAGAAGTTACGAATGTCATGAGCTCGCGGACACGTATGTCAGCCGCCCTCGGCGACGGCTCTACGCCTTGCGGCGGCCCCGGGCCGCGGCCGCCTCGCTCCCGCAGGCGTACGCGAGCGCGTCGATCAGCTCCTCGGTGTCGGGCAGCCACCGGTTGGCCGGGGTGGGCTTGCGGGCCCACTGCACCGGCCCCTTGCCGCCGAAACGGGTCGGCGGCGCGGCCACGTACTGGCCCTCGCCGCGCGTGACCAGGTCGATGGCGTGCGGCAGCCAGCCCAGCTTGCGCACCAGGTCCGGCACCTTCGCGCCGGCGCCCGGCAGGACGAAGAACAGCATCCGGTGGTCGGGGGTCAGTGCGACCGGGCCCAGGGTCCGCTCGTGGCGTTCCAGCCGGGCCAGTGCGAGGAACCCGGCGGAGTCCGGTACGTCGAGCGCGTCGAAGGTGCGGCCCGTCGGCATCAGGATGGAGGCGCCGGGGTTCTTGCCCCAGATCCGTCGCACGCCCACCGCGCTGCCCGAGGCCAGTGACTGCCAGTCCTTGACCGACGGGTGGGCGCCGGGCGCCGGGCAGTCGGCCACCCCGCAGGAGCACACCTCCCGGCCGTCGCCGGGCTCCAGCCACGTGCCGGCGAAGACGTCCCAGTGGCGTTCTTCCACGTACCGCACGGCATGGTCCAGCAGCTGATCGCCGCGCTGCTGGGGGATGGGGGCGGTCTCCGTGACTGTGATGGTCTCTTCCACGCTCGTCACAACTCCCCGGGGCACGGCGGGTTACGGGCGTAAACCAGCCGGTGGGCGCTGCATCGATCCTGCATACGGGGCGCACGGGTGCACGTGCGGGGGCGCGTGGGAGGGCGGGGCGCGGTCATTGGGTAACGACACGTCGCAGAGCGGAAGATTCTCGGCACTTCAGGCGGGAAGTGATCATTCGAACGATCACCCGCGGCCTCAGGGGGTTTTCATGGCAGCCAGGCCTCTCGTAGCGCGCCAGCCGAACGAACGGCTGCAGGCGCTCATCCAGGAAGCCGGGTGCTCCAACGCCGGGCTCGCACGGCGCGTCAACATGTGCGGGGCCGAGCACGGCCTCGATCTCCGCTACGACAAGACCTCGGTCGCCCGCTGGCTGCGCGGCCAGCAGCCGCGCGGCCGGGCCCCCGGCATCATCGCCGAGGCCCTCGGCCGCAAGCTGGGCCGGACCGTCACCATCGACGAGATCGGCATGGCCAACGGGAAGAACCTCGCCTCCGGGGTCGGCCTGCAGTTCTCCCCGACCGTCGTCGGCGCCATCGAGCAGGTCTGCGAGCTGTGGCGCAGCGACGTGGGGCGCCGCGACTTCCTCTCCGGGTCGAGCGTGGCGGCCTCCGCCCTGGTCGAGCCGAGCCGCGACTGGCTGATCACCGGAGCCGACCCTCAGGTGGCGCGCAGCGGCGGTGCGCGGGTGGGCATGCCGGACGTGGAGGCGGTACGGGCCACCACCGAGGCCCTGACCGACCTCGACCACCGCTTCGGCAGCGGGCACGTGCGGCCGGTGGTGGTGCACTACCTCAACTCCGTGGTCTCGGGGCTGATCGCGGGCTCATACCGGGAGCCGGTCGGGCGGGCCCTGTTCGCGGCGGTGGCCCGGCTCACCGAGCTGGCCGGCTACATGGCGGTGGACACCGGGCAGCCGGGTCTGGCCCAGCGCTACTACATCCAGGCCCTGCGGATGGCGCAGGCGGCGGGGGACCGCGCGTACGGGGGCTACGTCCTGGCGGCGTCGATGAGCCACCTCGCCGCCGAGCTGGGCAACCCGCGGGAGATCGCGCAGCTGGCGCGGGCCGCGCAGGAGGGCACGCGGGGGCAGGTCACGCCGCGGGTGGAGGCGATGTTCTACGCCGCCGAGGCGCGCGGGCACGCGCTGCTGGGCGACGCCCGGGCCGCGGCGGTGCTGTCGGGCCGGGCGGTGACGGCGCTGGAGCGGGCCGAGCCGGAGTCCGGCGACGACCCGGTGTGGATCCGCCACTTCGACCAGGCCTACCTGGCGGACGAGCTGGCGCACTGCCACCGGGACCTCGGGCAGGCGGACGCGGCGGGCCGGCGCGCCGAGGAGGCCCTGCGCCACCTGCCGGCGACGAAGGCGCGCCGCCGGGCGATCGGGCTGCTGCTGCTGGCGGCCTCGCAGGTGCAGCGGCGGGAGGTGGAGCAGGCCTGCCAGACGGCGACGAAGGCCGCCGAACTGCTGGGCTCGCTGCGTTCGCGCCGGGGTGCGGAGTACCTGGACGACTTCCGCGCGCGGCTGGAGCCGTACCGGGAGGAACCGGCCGTCCGGGAGTTCGGGGCGAGGCTGGAGATCCAGGCGGCCTGACGTGATCAGGGCGTCACCGGGTAGCTTGATGCGACGGTTCCGTGGGTTCGGGCCGGTCGGAGAAGGCAGAAGGAGTCCCGGTGACGGAGAACGGACAAGGGGGCGTCCCCCAGCCCGGGACGCCGCATCAGGCGCGGCCGGTGCCGGCTCCCGGCTACCCGCAGCAGCCGGGGCCGCAGCCCGGCGAGGCGTGGGGCACGCCGCCCGCGTACGGGTATCCGGCCGCGCAGGACCCGCAGGCGGCGCCGGCCGCGCAGCAGTACTCCGGGCCGTACGAGTCCGCGTACGAGCCGCCGCCGCAGCCGGGGCAGCCCGCGTACGGGTACCCGCCGCCGGCCGGCCACGTCGTCGGCCCGGGTTTCGAGGGGCCGGGGGACCCGCACGGTTACGGGCTACCCTGTCGCTGCCGGACGCGGCGACGCAGTTACATTCCCGCCGGTGCAGGCGGGTCCGGGGGCGCCGCACGAGCAGGCGACGCATTACATCCCGCCGGTGCAGGCGGCGCC
>NZ_GG657750.1:4393978-4440796 GCF_000158895.1 Streptomyces sp. C
GACGCAGTACATCCCGCCGGTGCAGGCGGCGCCCCACGAGCAGGCGACCCAGTACATTCCCCCGGTCCAAGCGGATCCGGGGGCGCTCCACGAGCAGGCGACGCAGTACATCCCGCCGGTGCAGGCGGCGCCCCACGAGCAGGCGACCCAGTACGTTCCCCCGGTCCAGGCGGGTCCGGGTGCGCCGCACGAGCAGGCGACCCAGTACATCCCGCCCGTCCCGGCGGCGGGCGCCGGTGATGCGGCGACGCAGTACATCCCGCCCGTCCCGGCCGCCGGGCTGCACGAGCAGGCCACGCAGCACATCGCGCAGGTCCCGGCCGCCGCCGACGAAGCGGCGACGCAGTACATCCCGCCCGTCCCCGCCGGAGCGGCCCCCGCGGCCCCCGCAGCCCCCGCCGAGGAGTTCGACGCGCTGTTCCGCGCCGACGGGGACGCCGGTGCCGCCGGGCACACCCAGCAGCTGCCGCCGGTGCGGGACCCGGGACCGCGCCGGACCCCGCCGCCCGGACCGCCGCCGCAGCAGCAGCCGCCGCAGCAGCAGTACGCGCCCCCGCCGCCGCCGCCCGCGCCCGCGCGCCGGATCCCGCCGGCCGTCATCGCGGCGGCGGTGTTCGGGCTGGTCGTGGCCGGGCTCGGGGTGGGCGCCCTGCTCAGCGACGGCAAGGCCCAGAACACCGACCCGGGCGCGGTGGCCCCCGCCGCCAGCGGATCCGCGAACTCCGGCGCGGCTCCGGGCGAGGAGGCGGTGGACCCGGCGCGCCCGCAGGCCGTCCAGCTCGACAAGCTGCTGGAGGACGCCAGCGACAGCCGGACCACGGTGATCAAGGCCGTGGACGACATCAAGGACTGCCGGAACCTGACGCAGGCGGCCCAGGACCTGCGCGAGGCCGCGCAGCAGCGCGAGGGGCTGGTCACCCGGCTCCAGGAGCTCAAGATCGACCTGCTCCCGAACCACGCCCGTCTCTCGGCGAGCCTGACCAAGGCGTGGAAGGCCTCGGCGGACGCCGACAACAGCTACGCGGACTGGGCGGACGACGTCGCCCGCGACAAGGGCGGCTGCGGCAACGGCAAGGACGCCAAGGACGACAAGGACGCCAAGGACGGCAAGGCCAAGGTGACGGACGACGCGCAGGACGGCAACAAGTCCAGCGCCGAGGCCACCAAGGCCAAGGAGTCGGCGGCGACCATGTGGAACACGATCGCCGCCAAGTACGGCCTCACCAAGCGGGACAAGTCCCAGCTGTGACGGACGGCCGCCCCGCCCGGGTCAGGCCGAGCGGGGGGCCTGTTCCAGGGTCGGGGTCATGTCGAGGTTCTGCTCGCCGAGCTGGGCGACCAGGCGGCCCGACTGGACGGTCTGGAAGCTGACCCGGCCGTTGACCAGGCGCGGGAACCCGGCGACGGCGCGCATGTCCTGGTAGCGCCAGCTCAGCTCGGGGGTGAGGTTGCCGGTCTGGACGCCCGGGGACTGGTTGAGGGCCCGGGTGAGCTTGCGGGCGGTGATGTCCTCGTTGCTCTTGAACCGCTGGACGATCTGGTTGAGGACGTTGTACGCGATCCAGGTGGTCTGGGCGCCGCTGTCGTCGGGGTCCACGGTGTCGTCGCCGAAGGCCTGCTCGGAGATGACCTTGCGCATCGGCGCCCACAGGGGGTCGGTGGAGACGGGGTACCAGCTGGTGACGTAGGCGCCCTCGAAGGGGCTCTCCTTGCCGCCGGTGCGGTCCACCAGGGCCTGGCTGATGCTGCCGAGGACGGAGGAGATCTGCGTCTTGTGCTGGGTGTCGACGCGCCGGAAGGCGTCGAAGAAGATCTCGGTGCGCTCGCCGAGGACGGCCGTCACGCAGCTCTTGTCCTTGGCGGTGTCGGCGGCCGGGGCCTTCGCGGGCTTGGGCTCCTTGGGGTCCTTGGACGGGGCGGCGGACGCGGACGCGGAGGGGGCGGAGGGGGCGGAGGGTGAGGCCGGGCTCGTGGCCGGTGTCGTGGAGGGTGTGGCGGCCGGGGTCGACGGGGTGCCGGTCAGGGCCTCGCGGGCCTGCGGCTTGAAGTCGGCGGAGTCCTCGGCGGCCCGGATGTCGTCGGCCTCGGGCATGCCGTTGGCCTTGAGCCCCGCGTTCAGCAGGACCGGCATGGTGTCGCCCGCGAGGGTGTCCGGGCGGACCAGGGAGACCTGGGAGCAGGCTTTGCCGAGCTGGTGGCCGGCTCCGGCGAGCAGCGCGGGTTGGCCGCCGTTGACCGGGAAGGACAGGGTGCTCTGGAACTCCTCGGCGGAGACCCCGTAGCCGCCGATGAACGGGATGCCCTCGGCCTCCAGCGGGGCCATGAAGGCGCGGCCGTGCTGGCTGTAGGAGCCGACGACGGCGACGGCCTTCTCGGTGATGGCCTTGCGGGCGCAGTCGGCGGCGCCGGTGGCGGTGTTCTTCTCGTTGCAGGTGAGCACGCGCAGCTTGCGGCCCTTTATGCCGCCGTTGGCGTTCACCCACCGCTCGTAGGCCTTGGCCATTCCCGGCATTCCGGCCATGTTGGTCGCTTTTGTTCCGATGGGTGCGAAGGTCATGACCGTGAGGGAGTCCCCGGAGCCCCCCGTGGCACCGGGGACCACCCCGCACGCTGTGGTGAGACACGCGCCCGTCACCGTGGCAATCAGCAGGCGGGAGAGGGGAGTTGCGCGTCGGTGATTGGTCATGTCCACCGACCCTTCCGCCCCGTGGGTAACTCGGCGATGAGATGGACACAACAAAGGGTGACGCCGAGGTGAATTGCGGGGGTGCGGTCACGCACAGGTGCTTCAAGATCGCACTACTCGGGAACGTACGATCGAAAGCGTGACATTCGCCCAAGGTTCGAAGAACTCTTCCCGCCGCGGCGGCCGCTCCTCCACCATGGGCGGCATGCCCCTCAACGACATGCCGTGGTGGCGCTGGCGCAGCAACGTGCGCTCGGCGCTGCACATGCTTTCCGACCCGCTGTTCCAGGAGGAGGTCTGGGGCGCGGGCGCCGAAGGGTACGGCGACGTCACCGACGCCGTGTACCGGCTCGTCGAGGACACCTGGCTCGACAGCTGGTCCGCCGACAAGTACGTCGGCACGATCTTCCGCGACGCGCAGGAGGCGGCCCTGGTCGACCACGCCGTCCTGCGGGTGCTGCGGATCCTGCACCAGGTCGGTCCCGACGCGCACGTCTCCGCGTACCTCGGCCACCAGGACTGGCCCGAGGCGGTCCGGGCGGCGCGCGAGGCGCACGTACGGATGTCGACGGCGGACGGGGAGGACCCGGACGACCGGCCGACCTCCGTCGACGTGCTGAAAACGCTGACCCGCGTGGTGTGAAAGGCTGTGCCGTCATGAGCGCAGACCCACAGTCCCAGGCCACGCCCCAGGCCCAGGCCCAGTACGTCCTGACCGTCTCCTGCCCCGACAAGCAGGGCATCGTGCACGCCGTGTCGAGCTACCTCTTCATGACCGGCTGCAACATCGTGGACAGTCAGCAGTTCGGAGACCGGGAGACCGGGCTCTTCTTCATGCGGGTGCACTTCGAGGCCGAGCCCGCCGTGACGGTGGAGAAGCTGCGCGCCAGCTTCGCCGCGATCGGCGACTCCTTCCGCATGGACTGGCAGATCCACCGCTCCGACGAGCGGATGCGGATCGTGCTGATGGTGTCGAAGTTCGGGCACTGCCTGAACGACCTGCTGTTCCGCTCCCGGATCGGTGCGCTGCCGGTGGAGATCGCGGCGGTGGTCTCGAACCACACCGACTTCGCCGAGCTGGTCGGCTCGTACGACATCCCCTTCGTGCACATCCCGGTCACCAAGGACACCAAGGCGGACGCCGAGGCGCGGCTCCTGGAGCTGGTGCGCGAGCAGAACGTCGAGCTGGTGGTGCTCGCCCGCTACATGCAGGTGCTGTCGGACACCCTGTGCAAGGAGCTGAGCGGGCGGATCATCAACATCCACCACTCCTTCCTGCCGAGCTTCAAGGGCGCGAAGCCGTACCACCAGGCGCACGCGCGCGGTGTGAAGCTGATCGGTGCCACCGCCCACTACGTGACGGCCGACCTCGACGAGGGCCCGATCATCGAGCAGGAGGTCGAGCGGGTCGGCCACGAGGTCACCCCCGACCAGCTGGTCGCCATCGGCCGCGACGTGGAGTGCCAGGCGCTGGCGCGGGCCGTGAAGTGGCACAGCGAGCACCGGGTCCTGCTGAACGGCTCCCGGACCGTCGTCTTCGCGTAGCCCCGGGCGGCTAACTCGCGACCCAGCCGCCCAGCCCGTTCACCTGGGTGCGGCCGGCCAGGGCCATCGCGTCGGTGAAGCCGAGCAGTTCGGGCGGCAGGTAGCCGGAGCGGACGCCGAGCTCCCACTGGTGCGTCTGGACCGCGAGGGCGGCCAGGGCCAGCGGACCCAGCGGCAGCAGGGTCCGGGGCGCGGGGTCGGCCTCGGCCCGGGCGCTCTCGCGGTGGGCGGTGAGCCGGTCCGCGAGGGCCGTCTCGAAGGCCGCCCGGTCGTCGTCGAGGAGGACGCGCAGCAGCCGCTGGTCCGCGGTCAGCGGGCCGGCGGCGTCCAGGGCGGCGGCCGCCGCGGCGCGCGTGGCGGCGTCCGGCTTGCACAGGGGGACGGTCGGCCAGCCGCTGGGCAGGTGGCTGGTGCTCTCGGTGAGGTAGCCGCACAGGGCGTCCATCGCGGCGAGGTCCCCGGGCTCCGAGTGGGAGGTGTGGCGCGAGTACGGCACCCCGTCGCGGACGGCGGGGGCGTAGTCGTCGCGCAGCAGCAGGCCGGTGACCTTCTTCCAGTCCCACACCAGGCCGCTGACCACGCTGGTCTCGAAGGCGTCGAGCCAGGTCCGGGCGGTGGGCGCGGTGGTGGCGGCGCCGCGGAAGTCGAGGTCCTCGCTGCTGAGCGTCTCGCCGATCAGCGGGAGCGGCACCTCCTGGTCGCCGTCCGGGAAGCAGCCGACGCTCAGGGCGCCCAGGGCGCACTGCGCGGCGGTGTGCAGCGCCGTGCGGGCCTCCTCGCCGAGCCGTCCGCCCTCGGTGGTGCGGGCGGCGACGTGGTCGAGGATCTCCTCGGCCAGCCCCTGCAGCCGCTCGGGGGACGGGTCGGTTTCCAGGCGGCCGTGGCGCATCAGGGTCCGCAGGACGATGTCCTGGAGGGCCCCGGCCGTCCGCTCCCCGCCCACCGAGTGCCGTTCCACTTCCCGTACGTCGTCCTGCATGCCGAGCCGCCTCCCGTGATCGTTCCGGCTGGTGGCGGCACGCTATCAGCGCGCTCGGACAGTGCCCGGGGGGACGGCCCCGGGCGGCTGTCGGGAGGCTGCCGGGAGGCTGCCGGGGCTCAGGCGTCGGGGTCGACGCCGCAGTAGCCGGCGAAGGCCTTGAGGATCTCGTCCTCCGAGATGCGGCCGTCGCCGTCCGCGTCCAGGGCCGCCGCGACATGGGTGGCCAGGGCGGGATCGGTGCCGAGGACGCGCAGCACGCGGGCCGCCGCCGCGGGGCTCGCGCCGGTGCCGTCCCCGTCCGCGACGGCGATCACGGCGTGCAGGAACGGCCGGGCGATCTCCGCGAACCGCTCCGGGTTGTCCCGCAGCCGCTTCGCCGCGCCGGTGACGAACTCCTCGCGCGAGACGCGCTGGTTGCCGTTCACGTCGGCGATCCCGGCCATTCCCTGCCAGAACGCCTCGGCGCCGTTGAAGACGGCCTGGCCCTTCTCCGAGCGTGCGGCCGTACCGAATTCGGCCAGCACGGCCTTCGCCGCCGTGCTGAAGTCCTCCCGGTCGATATAGCCGGACCCGTCCTGGTCGAAGGTGGCGAATCGGGCGGCGATCTTGCGCTCGTACTCTGCGCTGTCCATGTTCGGCGTTCCGCCTTCACGTGTGCGTTGGGGCTGTGGTCGGGGTTCAGATCAAGACAGGCAGGAGCGTAAGGCCTACGTGGCCTGCGCGTTAAGCGAAGCGGTCAAGGAGGTGGCCGCATCGAACCCGCGCACGGGGAGCGCGCCGGGGCGCGTACGCCTGTGCCCACGCGCCGACCGGGATGCGGCCTAGCACGGCGGTCCCGCTCACGGGGGGAGGTTCTCGCAAAACCGGCGCGTTCCCTCCGTTGCCCACTACATTTGACGGGTCGACACACGGTTGGAGGCACGATGGCGAAGGACGTTCCACCGCGTTGGGACCGTCGCATGCAGCAGCGCCTCGCCCGCGGGGAGGCCGCGGCGCTGGGGGAGCTCTACGACCGCTTCGCCTCGCTGGTCCACAGCCTGGCCCACCGGGTCCTCGGTGACGAGAAGGCCGCGGACCGGATCACCCGCGAGGTCTTCGGCTACATCTGGGAGAACCCGGACGCCTACGACCCCAAGCAGGGCTCCATGCGCTCCTGGGTCGCCCGGATCACCCAGGGCCAGGCCGTCGCCCGGCTGCGCCAGGCCGAACTGGGCCGCGGCTCGCGCGAGGAACTGGAGCAGAAGGTGCGCAGCGCCAACGCGGCGGCCCGCGCGGACTACATCGTCACCTCTATGCCCGCGCCGTTGCGGGCCGCGCTGGAGCTGGCGTACTTCAAGCGCCGCGACTACCGCCAGGCCGCCGCCGACCTCCAGATCAGCGAGGACGAGGCACGGCGCAGGCTGCGGCTCGGCCTCCAGCTGCTGTCGACCGCCAACGTCCTCCCCCGGGAGGACACCGCCCCGCCCGGATACGGCCCACGCGGATACGGAACGCCCCGATGACCGGACCCTCCGAAGACACCCCCGACGACGCGTACGAGCAGCGGGCGGGCGGTCGCGCACGGATACCGGGTCCCCGCGCGGCCGGTGACGACCTGCACGCCCCCGAGACCCTGCCGCCCGCACCGCCCTCGCACGCCGTGCTGAAGTCCCTCCTCGGCGCGTGGGCGCTCGCCGCCTGCTCCGCGGAGGAGACCCAGGCCGTCGAGGACCACCTCACCGAGTGCGCGCCCTGCTGCACCCGGAGGAGAGCCTCGACCTCAAGCCGCTGCTGCGTTCGCGGGTGCTGGAGGACTGCCTGGGCAAGCGGCCCGCCCGCATCCCCGTGCCGGTGTGGGCGAACCCGTACGACACCGAGACGGCGCGGCTCGACGCGCTGCTGCGGGACTTCGGCGACTCGGAGTGGCACACCCCGGTGCGGCTGAAGTGGTTCGAGGAGGAACGGCGGCGCACGCACCGCACGACGGTCGCGGGGGTGATCGGTCACCTTCTCACGGTGGACGGGCTGATCGCGACCGCGCTGGGGCTGGACGACCCGCTGGGCCCCAAGGCGCCGCCGGGCGGCGGCCCGGCCGACCGCACCGAGCACTTCTGGAACTCCTCCCCCTACCCGGTCACCCGCAAGGTCCGCGAGCCGTGGCGGGCGCAGGGCCACACGCTGGTCCGCACGGTCTCCTTCGCCGGCCGGGGCGTGGCCGAACTGGCCGTGGACTACGGCGGGTTCGCGCTGCCGCTGGGGGACGCCTTCCTGGAGCGGGCCTTCGAGTGCTGGGTGCACGCCTGGGACATCGCGGAGGCGGTGGACTACCCGTACGAGCCGCCCTCGGGGCCGCACCTGCACCGGATGATCGACCTCGCCGCCCGGCTGCTGCCCGGAGCCCTGGCGGGCCGGCGCCGCTCGGGACTGGCGGCGCCGGCCCGCGGCCTGGTCGCGGCGGGCGCTCCGGGCCGGACCCTGCACCTGGAGATCGAGGGCGCGGGCGGGGGCGGCTGGGACATCGCCCTGGACTCCCCGGCCGCGAAACCGTCGCGGGAGCACACGGTGGCGGAAGTCGCGCTGGACGGCCTGGAGTTCTGCCAGCTGGCCGCCGGGCACATCTCCCCGGAGGAGGCCGCGGTCGGCCAGACCGGCGACCGGGAGGCGATCCGCGACGTGCTCTTCGCGGCGGCGTCGCTGAGCCGGCTGTAGGGCTGAGTCGGCTGTAGGGGCGTGCGCGAGTACGCGGCTCCGGTGGTCCGGAGCCGCGTACGGGGGTGGCTGATCAGTTGCGGGTGGCGAGCATCTGGGCGCTGCCGTCGCCGAGGCCGGCGATGGCGACCTTCTGGGCGCCCATGCCGGTGGCCCACCAGCCCTGCCAGTTGCCGGCTGCGTAGCGGGCGGCGTGGTAGGCCTTGCCGTCGTTGCCGACGGCGAGCATCTGGGTGTCGCCGCTGGGCATTCCGGTGATGGCGAGGCTGGTGGCGGCGAAGCCGGGGGCGCCGCCGTATCCGTCGACCTTGGCCCAGCCCTGGAGGGTGCCGTCGGCGTTGCGGATGTTGTGGTAGACGAGGCCGTCGTTGCCGGTGGCGAGCATCTGGGTGCTGCCGTTGGGGAGGCCGGCGATGG
This sequence comes from Streptomyces sp. C, assembly GCF_000158895.1. NCBI lineage: Bacteria > Bacillati > Actinomycetota > Actinomycetes > Kitasatosporales > Streptomycetaceae > Streptomyces > Streptomyces sp. C. The sequence goes on from NZ_GG657750.1 coordinate 4,402,297, forward strand.
CGATGTTGCCGGCCTGGAAGGTGGCGGCGGTGCCGGTGCCGGGGAGGGCGTTCCAGCCGGTCCAGGTGCCGTCGGTGGCGCGGATGGCGTGGTAGACGTTGCCGTCGTTGCCGATGATGAGGGTCTGGGTGGAGCCGTCGGGCAGGCCGGCGACGGCGATCTTCTTGGCCTGCCAGTTGCCGACGGGGGACCAGCCGGCCCAGGAGCCGCTCTTGAAGCGGGTGTTCTGGTAGATCTTGCCGTCGTTGCCGATCGCCATGACGTTCGAGTCGCCGTTGGACATGCCGGCCATCGCCTGGTCCTTCGCACCGAAGGTCGCCGCGCCGCCGTAGCCGGGCAGGGCCGCCCAGCCGGTCCACTGGCCGTTGGTGTAGCGGGCCGTGTGGTACAGGTTCCCGTCGTTGCCGGTGGCGAGGGTCTGCGTGGAGCCGTCCGGGGTGGCGGCGATGGACTCCTGGGAGGCGTTGAAGAAGGCCGCGCCGCCGAAGCCGTTCAGCGCCTGGAACGGGGTCCAGCTCCCGTCGGTCGCGCGGATCGCGTGGTAGACGTCGCCGGCCTTGCTGACCGGAGCCGGCGGGGTGGTGTCGCCCGGGTACGGGTCCGCGTGGTCCGATCCCAGGTTGGCGGCGGCGCCGCAGCTGCCCCAGGCGCCCGCGCCCTGGCCGGCGAGGATCTTCTCCGCGATCAGGATCTGCTGCTTCTTGGTGGCCTGGTGGGGGTAGGCCGCGTACGCCCGTCCGCCGAAGGCGTCCCAGGTGCTCTTCAGTATCTGGAGGCCGCCGTAGTAGCCGTTGCCGGTGTTGATGCTCCAGTTGTCGGTGCTCTCGCAGTGGGCGACCTTGTCCCAGGTGGCGACCGAGGCGGCCTGGGCGGAGCCGGCTCCGATCGTGGAGAGGGCGACGGCTGCGAGCGCGGTGGCGGTGATGACGGCGAGTCGGGGGCGGGGGGCGGCGGTACGGGACATCGCTGAGGGTCTCTTTCTGGCTTGGCGGGGAAGGGCGGCGCGGGCGGGCCGGCCCACCGGGCGTGGTGGGCCGGCCCGGGTGCTCAGTTGCGGGTGGCGAGCATCTGGGCGCTGCCGTCGCCGAGGCCGGCGATGGCGACCTTCTGGGCGCCCATGCCGGTGGCCCACCAGCCCTGCCAGTTGCCGGCTGCGTAGCGGGCGGCGTGGTAGGCCTTGCCGTCGTTGCCGACGGCGAGCATCTGGGTGTCGCCGCTGGGCATTCCGGTGATGGCGAGGCTGGTGGCGGCGAAGCCGGGGGCGCCGCCGTATCCGTCGACCTTGGCCCAGCCCTGGAGGGTGCCGTCGGCGTTGCGGATGTTGTGGTAGACGAGGCCGTCGTTGCCGGTGGCGAGCATCTGGGTGCTGCCGTTGGGGAGGCCGGCGATGGCGATGTTGCCGGCCTGGAAGGTGGCGGCGGTGCCGGTGCCGGGGAGGGCGTTCCAGCCGGTCCAGGTGCCGTCGGTGGCGCGGATGGCGTGGTAGACGTTGCCGTCGTTGCCGATGATGAGGGTCTGGGTGGAGCCGTCGGGCAGGCCGGCGACGGCGATCTTCTTGGCCTGCCAGTTGCCGACGGGGGACCAGCCGGCCCAGGAGCCGCTCTTGAAGCGGGTGTTCTGGTAGATCTTGCCGTCGTTGCCGATCGCCATGACGTTCGAGTCGCCGTTGGACATGCCCGTCATGGACTGGTCCCTGGCCGCGAAGTCGGCGGCGCCGCCGTAGCCGGCGAGCGGGGCCCAGCCCGTCCAGGTACGGTCCGCGTAACGGGCGGTGTGGTAGAGCTTGCCGTCGTTGCCGGTGGCGAGGGTCTGCGTGGAGCCGTCCGGGGTGGCGGCGATGGACTCCTGGGAGGCGTTGAAGAAGGCCGCGCCGCCGAAGCCGTTCAGCGGTGCGAAGCCCTCCCAGCTGCCGTCGACGAGACGGGTGGCGTGGAAGAGGTCACCGGCCTTGCTGACCGGGGTCGAGGGGGTCTCGGGCAGGCCCGCCGGGCCGATGAAGGCCAGGGCCCGGCCGGCGCCCACGGGGCTGGAGTTGGTCTTCCAGTTGAACCAGGAGCGGAAGCGGACGCCGCCGCTCTCGTTGCCGCCGACCGTCTGGATGTCGTCCCCGTCGACCGCGACGACGATGTTGACGTGGTCGGCCTCGCCGTCGTTCAGGTTGCCGTCCCTGTCGTAGAGGACCGCGTCACCGACCTGCGGGGTGCTGTGCAGCGTCCCCTTGTTCTTGCCGTACTGGTAGATGCTGACGGCCGCCGGGCTGATCCCGGAGGTGTTCGCGCCGGCCTTGTTCCACACCCACTTGGTGAACTCGGCGCACCAGGCGCCGGGGTACTGGCAGTTGTAGTCACCGCAGGTGTTGCCGACCTGGGCACGGGCGATCGTGGCGACCGTCGTCGACTCGGCCTGCGCCGATACCGCGGGCAGGGCCACGGCCAGCAGCGGGGCGGCGACGAAGGAGGTGAGGGCGACGGTGAGCATGCGGGAGGAGCGACGCGCGGTCATGGTGGTGTCTCCAAGAGGACATGGCGGCCCGAGGCGTCAGGGCCGGGGAAGGTCGGGGTGGCCCGCGCAGGTGTGCCGCGGGCGGGCCTGGTCGAGGCCGGAAGGGGTGGGGCGCGCACCGTGGTGCCGGTGGGACGGCTGCCCTGCAGGAACAGCGGTCGGTGAACCGGGTGGCCGGTGGGCCGAAGAAGGTGGTGCGGTGGGTCAGTTGGGGATCAGGGGGCCCATCGAGTAGTGGCGGGCCGCGCCGGTCCCGAGGACGGCGGCGAGCAGTGCGCGGGCCTTGTCATGGGCCTGGGCGTCGTTCTCGGCCCGGACGAACAGGGCCACGCTCATCCCCTCGGGGAGGGGGCGCACCCGTACGTGTTCGAGGGCGTGCTGCGGGCCGGCGTGGGCCCAGAGGGCGTCCTGGAGGAGGCTCGCCCCGCTTTCCGTACCCGGTGCCCCGGTGTGGCTGATCAGGGGCAGTCGGACGAGGAGCACGTCACTCAGTCCCACCCGATGGAGCGGTCCGCGGCGTTGCGGGTCGCGATGGTGCGGAGCGCGGTGAGCTGAGTGGTTCTGGACATGGCGGTGCCCCCTGGCGACGGCTGTTGCGGTGGATCCGGAAGGCGGGTGTCCGGGCTCCGGGGGTGGTCGTCGCCCCCGTGGCCCCGGCTTCGGGTCTTTGTTCCCGCCGCCGTTCCGGTGATCACCATCCTGCTGGTCCGTCAGGGGCCGGGGAAGGCTTTCGGCCCGGCACCAAGCGGCCTGACACCTTGGTGTCAGGCCCCGCTTGGGTCCGGCTCGGTTTCAGCTGTAGCGCTCGCGCAGCCGGTACTTCAGCACCTTGCGCAGGGCGTCGTTGCGGGGCAGCGCGTCGACCAGTTCCAGCTGCTCGGGGAGCTTGTGCGGGGAGAGCCCCTGGGAGCGCAGGTACGCGGTGACCTGGGGCAGGGTGAGGGCGGCGGCGCCGGGCGGCTGCTCGACGACGGCGCAGACGCGTTCGCCGCGTTCCTCGTCGGGCAGGCCGATGACGGCGGCGTCGGCGACGCCGGGGAGCTGGTGGAGGAGGTCCTCGACCTCCTTCGCAGAGATGTTCTCGCCCTTGCGGATGATCACGTCCTTGCTGCGTCCGGTGAGGACCAGGTGGCCGGAGGCGGTGAGGTGGCCGAGGTCGCCGGTGATCAGGTAGCCGTCGGCGTCGAAGGTCTCCTCGGCGGTGTCCGGCCGGTTCAGGTAGCCCTGGCAGACGGCCTCGCCGCGCAGCCGGACCTCGCCGTCGGTGCCGGCGGGCAGGGGGGTGCCGTCGGGGGTGGTGATGCGGATGGACATGCCCTGCGGGGGCCGGCCCTCGGTGGTGGCGAGGTTCTCCGGGGTGTCGTCCGGGGAGCCCATGGTGATCATCGGGACCTCGGTCATGCCGTAGCCGTGGGTGAGCTGGCAGCCCAGCTCGCGCACCACCGCGTGGTAGATCTCCGGGGGCTTGGGGGCGCCGCCGCCGGCCAGCAGCCGCAGGCTCGGCAGGAGCTTCACCGAGGGGTCCTTGCGCTGTTCGGCGAGGAACATCGAGTAGAAGGCGGTGGAGCCGCCGGCGACGGTGACCCCGTGGCGGCGGTAGCCGGCGAGGGCGTCCGGCATCGCGAACTTCTCGAAGAGGACGGCGGGGAACCCGTACAGCAGCAGCATCACCGTGTAGTCCGGGCCGGCTATGTGCGCGTAGGGGAAGGCCATCGAGCCGACGTCGGCGGAGGTCAGGCGCAGGGCGTGGGCGAGGCAGGAGCCGCCGGCGATGAGGGAACGGTCGGTGTGCAGGACGCCCTTGGGGTCGGAGGTGGTGCCGGAGGTCCAGTAGATCCAGCGGACGGAGGTGCCGTCGGCGGGCGGCGGGGGCAGTACGGCCGGGTCGCCGTCGGGGAGGTTCGCGTACGCCTCGAAGACGCCGCGGGCGCCGAGCCGGTGGGCCATGGCGGTGTGGTCGAAGCCGCGCCAGAAGCCGGGTACGGCGAAGAACTCGGCCTTGGACTCGCGCAGCGCGAAGCCGACCTCGCGGTCGCGGTAGAAGGGGATCACCGGGGACTGGACGGCGCCGAGGCGGGCGAGGGCGGCCGACAGCAGCACGGTCTCGATGCGGGTCGGGAGCTGCCAGGCGACGACGGTGCCGGGGCGCACGCCCATGCCGTACAGGCCGGCGGCGACGCGTTCGGCGCGGTCGCGCAGGGCGCCGAAGGTGAGGGTGCGGTCGGCGGTGCCCTGTGCGGTGGCGGCCTGCTCGGCGGTGCCCTGCGCGGTGGCGGGGTGTCCGGCGGTGCCCTGCGCGGTGGCGGGGTGTCCGGCGGTGCCCTGCGCGGTGGCGGGCTGCTCGGCGGCCTCGATGAGGACGGTGGCGGCGGGGGTGAGGGCGGCGCGGCGGGCGATCAGTTCCCAGAGGGTCGCGGACCGGCCGAGGTCGGTGGCGGTGGCCGTGGCGTCGTCCGCCGTTTCCGCCGCCCTTTCCGCCGTCGTCTGCGCCGCCGTTTCCGTGGTCGTCATCGCGGACCTCCCCTGGGCGTGCCGGCCGGACGCCAGCTGACGGTTAGTCAGATCAAGGGCAGAGCGTAGGGCTCCGGCGCTTGTCGGTCCAGGGGTGGCGGGGCTAGCTTGTTTCTGACGATGCATCAGATTGGGGAGAAGGAGCGCGCGCCCATGGCACTGGAACTGCCTCGGATCATCAGCGTCGACGACCACGTGATCGAGCCCGCCCACCTCTTCGACGTGTGGCTGCCCGCGAAGTACCGCGACCGCGGCCCCAAGGCCCTCACCGCCGGGATCGGGGAGCTGGAGTACACCGGCGGCAAGTACGTGATCTCCATGGACCCCGACGGCCCGCCCACCGACTGGTGGATCTACGAGGACCTGAAGTTCCCGTACAAGCGCAACATCGCCGCCGTCGGCTTCGACCGCGACGACATGACCCTGGAGGGCATCACCCGCGAGGAGATGCGCCGCGGCTGCTGGGACCCCAAGGCGCGGCTCCTCGACATGGACCTCAACCACGTCGAGGCCTCCCTGTGCTTCCCGACCTTCCCCCGCTTCTGCGGGCAGACCTTCGCCGAGGCCAAGGACAAGGAGGTGGCGCTGGCCTGCGTGCGCGCGTACAACGACTGGATGGTCGAGGAGTGGTGCGGCGACAGCGGCGGCCGGCTGATCCCGCTGTGCATCATCCCGCTCTGGGACATCGACCTCGCCGTCGCCGAGATCCGCCGCAACGCCGCCCGCGGGGTCCGGGCCGTCACCTTCTCCGAGATCCCCACCCACCTGGGGCTGCCGTCCATCCACTCCGGGTACTGGGACCCCTTCTTCGCCGTCTGCCAGGAGACCGGCACCGTCGTCAACATGCACATCGGTTCCTCCTCCCAGATGCCCGCCGCCTCCCCCGACGCGCCGCCCGCCGTCCAGGCCTCGCTGAGCTTCAACAACGCCATGGCCTCGATGATGGACTTCCTCTTCAGCGGGGTGCTGGTGAAGTTCCCGACGCTGAAGCTCGCCTACAGCGAGGGCCAGATGGGCTGGATCCCGTACGCACTGGAGCGCGCCGACGACGTCTGGCAGGAGCACCGCGCCTGGGGCGGGGTCCGCGGCCTCGTTCCCGAGCCGCCGTCCACGTACTACTACCGGCAGATCTACTGCTGCTTCTTCCGCGACAAGCACGGCATCGCCTCGCTGGACGTCGTCGGCCGCGACAACGCCACCTTCGAGACCGACTACCCGCACGTCGACTCGACCTTCCCGCACACCAAGGAGGTCGCCCTCGACCACGTCAAGGGCCTCGACGAGGAGACCGTCCACAAGCTGATGCGCGGCAACGCCATCCGCATGCTCGGCCTGGACCTCGTCTGATGGACCTGGCCCACTCGCAGGAGGAGCGGGACTTCCGCGCCCGGCTGCGCGAATGGCTCGCCAAGGCACTGCCCGAGCTGCCCGCCAAGCCCTCGCCCGACGACTGGCCCGGCCGGCGCGCCTACGACCTGGGCTGGCAGCGCAGGCTGTACGACGCCGGGTACGCGGGCCTGCACTGGCCCGTCGACGCGGGCGGGCGCGGCGCCACCCCGACCCAGCACCTGATCTTCCTGGAGGAGACCGAACGCGCGGGCGCCCCGTACGTCGGCGCGAACTTCGTCGGCCTGCTGCACGCGGGCCCCACCATCGCCGCCGAGGGCACCCCCGAGCAGCGGGCGCGCTGGCTGCCGCCCGTACTGCGCGGCGACGAGGTGTGGTGCCAGGGCTTCAGCGAGCCCGGCGCCGGCTCCGACCTGGCGTCCCTGCGCACCCGGGCGGTGCGCGACGGGGACGCGTACGTGGTCACCGGATCCAAGATCTGGACCTCCCACGCCGAGGTCGCCGACTGGTGCGAGCTGCTGGTGCGCACCGACCCGGCCGCGCCCAAGCACCGGGGGATCACCTGGCTGGCGATGCCGATGGACGCGCCCGGCGTCACGGTCAGGCCGCTGCGCACGCTCGCGGGCTCGGCGGAGTTCGCGGAGGTGTTCCTGGACGAGGTGCGGGTGCCGGTCGCGAACCGGGTCGGCGCCGAGAACGACGGCTGGCGGGTCACGATGGTGACCCTGTCCTTCGAGCGCGGCACCGCCTTCGTCGGGGAGGTCGTCGCCTGCCGGCGGACGCTGGGCGCGCTGGCCCGGGCCGCGAAGGCGAACGGGCGCTGGGACGACCCGGTACTGCGCCGGCGGCTGGGCCGGCTCTACGGGGAGTTCGGGGCGCTATGGAGGCTGACGCAGTGGAACGTCAGCGAGGCGCAGGGCTCGGGCGGCGGTGTCCCGGGCACGGGCGGCAGCGTCTTCAAGCTGGCGTACTCGCACGCGCGGCAGGAGCTGTACGAGGCGGCCGCGGAGGTGCTGGGCGCGGAATCCCTGTCGCTGGAGGAGGAGTGGACGGCGGAGCGGCTCTCCTCGCTGTCGTACACCATCGCGGCGGGCACCTCGCAGATCCAGCACAACATCGTGGCCGAGCGGATCCTCGGCCTCCCGAAGGGGCGGTGAGCGGCCGTGGACTTCCGGCTGACGCAGGACCAGCGGGACCTGCGGGCGGGCGTACGGGACCTCCTCGCGGGCCGGTACGGGCGCGAGGCGCTGCGGTCCGACGTGGAGCGGGGTGCGGGCGGCGCCCGGGGTGCGGACGCCGGCCGGGGTGCGGGCGGCGGCCGGGGTGCGGGGGTGGACCGCTCGCTCTGGCGGGAGCTGGGGGAGGCGGGGTTCTTCTCCCTCCGGCTGCCGGAGTCCGAGGGCGGGGTGGGGCTCGGCCTGCCGGAGGCGGTGCTCGTCTTCGAGGAGGCCGGGCGGGTGCTGCTGCCCGGGCCGCTGGTGGCCACCCACCTGGCCGCCGGAGTGGTCCCGGGGGCGGCTTCGGGCTCGGCGGTGGTGACCGCGTTCGACCTGGACGGGCCGCTGGTGGCCCACCTGGGCGGGGCCGACGCCGTGCTGGGGATGCCGGAGGTGCCGGCCGGGGTGCCGGTGCGCTCGGCGGACCCGCTGACGCCGCTGTGGCGGGCCTCGGGCGTGCTCCCGGCCGGGTACCGGGACACCGGGGCGCTGCTGACGGCGGCGCTCCAGGTCGGGAGCGCGCTGCGGACGGTGGAGCTGGCGGTGCGGTACGCGGGGGAGCGCGAGCAGTTCGGGCAGCCCGTCGGGGGCTTCCAGGCCGTCAAGCACCTCTGCTCGGGGATGCTGGTGCGGGCGGAGGTGGCGCGTACCGCGGTCTACGCGGCGGCGGTCACCGGTGACCCCGCCGAGATCGCCGCGGCCAAGCTGCTCGCGGACGGGGCGGCGGTGCGGGGGGCGCGGGACTGCCTCCAGGTGCACGGCGGGATGGGCTTCACGTGGGAGGCGGACGTCCACCTGCACCTGAAGCGGGCCTGGGTGCGGGCGGAGCAGTGGCACACGGCGGCGGGGGCGGAGGAGCGGCTCGCGGAGGCACTGCTGGCGGAGGCGTCGACGGGATAGCACCGTGTGACGGGAGGGCGTGTGGGAGGGCGTGGGAGCGCTCGGGAGGGCACGGGAGGGACGACGCGGGACGCATGTCCGATTACAGAGAGTTGATATCGGTTTGTGTCCTTCGCCCGCCTCGATGCGGCCCGGAGGCGGGGGCGCGCCGCGATACGCTCCCACGATGCGAGCGGTTGAGCGGCGCGAGCGTCGCACAGTATGCACCACGCCTACTCCTTCGCGCTGGAATATGCCCGAAGCGCTTGTTGTGGTGACTGTATGTCAACCATGCTGCTCGGCACGGGGATCACACTCGGTGATCCCATCCTGTCGCGAGGCGAAGTGTCCGCCGGTTCGGATGGTGTGAGCGGTGCAGGTGCTTCAGGTACAGCTTGAGGTAGGACCCGACCCCGCCGAGGTCGGCCGGGCGCGCCGGTGGGCGCGGTCCCGGCTGGCCGGCTCGGGGATGGGGGACGACGAACCGCTCGCCGAGACGCTGATCCTGCTGATCTCCGAGCTGGTCACGAACGCGGTCGTGCACACGGGCTGTCCGGCCGTGCTGCGGATGCTGTTCGGGGGGCCGGGGGTACGGGTCGAGGTGGCCGACGCCAGCGACCGCGCCCCGGCCAGGCGGCAGGCCGGTGGGGAGGACACCGGCGGGCGCGGCCTGGAGCTGGTGGACGGCCTCGCGGACCGCTGGGGCTGGCAGCGCGAGGGCGCGGGCAAGCGCATCTGGTGCGAGGTAGACCGCGCGGCGGGCGGGACGGCGGAGGCTCCAGAGCAGGCTCCGAAAAATTGTGGGCTTATGCGGGAACCGCGCGTGTACCTCTAACGAGGTGTTGACGGTTCGTCACCTGTTGATCACCCTGGTGTTGAGCGATTCGTCGCGAGGGGACGCCAAGGGTCCTGTGCCTTGACGAGTGCGGGTCGTGGGGTGGCGGCTGCCGTGCCGCGCTCGGGGCGTGCACGACCGCACGCCGCCACCCGCAGGTTCCGCCGCTGTCACCGCCGCTGCGTAGGCTCGGCCGCATGGCCGACCTCTACGCCCTCGAACTCGCCCTGACGCTCGCCGCCTCCACCCCGGAGCCGGTCCTCGCCCTGATCCGCGACCACATGGAGCCGTACGCGGAGGACGCCGACTCCGACTCCGACTCCGACGGTGACGAGTACGTACCCCCGCCCTTCAAGGTCCTGGCGGAACGCGGCCCGGCGTACCGCGTGGGCGGCGAGTGCACCGCGGCCCTCACCCGCACCCCGACCGGCTGGACCCTCACGGCCCGCCAGGAGATCCACACCGAGAACCTCCCGGACGCGGAGCAGTTCCTGGATGCCCTGACCCCCCACCTCACCACCCCCGAGGCCCCCCTCGGCACCCTCCGCTTCTACGAGGACCCCGCCCCGAAGCCGATCACCCCGAACGCCTCGGGGGCCGTCCGCCTGCCGTAGCGCGCGGGGCGGAGGGGGTGGGGCCGGGCTGGGTTTCGTTGTGGGGGGAGATCGGCGGGAAGTCGGGGGTGGGCGGCTGGAATTGGGGGGTGGGGTTGGTAGGAGCGTACATAAAGGGCAAGGGGGCGTTGTTTTGGGGTCCGGGGGGTGCTTACGGTGGCGGCGCATTCTCAGCGGGCCGTCGTCGGTACGCCTCCGGCGGCGGTCCGTGATCCTTTGATTCGGCCACAAGCCATGGATTGGGAGAGGGGGTACGGCGATGAAGATGCTTTTTGCCATCCGTAACGCTGTTTCCGGTCAGAAGAGCCTCAAGAAGAGCGCCTGGTACTTCTGGTACTAGACCGGCACAGCCGCCCCGGCCGCCCGGCGGCCGGGGCGGCGCAGCCGAGGTGCCGACCGACGGCCTGACTGCCCGACGGATACCACGGATACCACGGAAACATCGGAGTTCCGCATGTCCATCGCCTCCCCGCCGGCCACGCGGACCACGCAGTTCGCGCCCCGGCTGGCCGCCCTGCTGAGTGAGCACACCGGCCAGGACGCCTTCCGGCTGGAGCCCGACACCATGGGCGTCGCAGGCCACGAGCTGGCCGACCGGATCCTCGCCGCGCGCCGCGCCACCGAGACCGAGCGCCCCACCTTCAAGCCGCTGCACGGCCGTTCCATCGAGCGCAACGAGGCCGCGGCCGTCATGCGCGTCATCGGGAAGGACGTACGGGAGGCGCTGGAGCGGCCGTTGGTGAGGAGCGTCGACCTCGCCGGGAGCTGGCCGCTCACCGGGCACCTGTTCCTGCGGGATCTCATTCTCGGGAGCGATCCGCGACGGCTCCGCATTCTCATGAGCCGGAATCTGGAACTGACCCCGAAACTCACCTGGTCGGTGATCGCCGCCGGTGCCGCCATTCCCCGGAGGGGTAGGCGAAGTGCGGAGTCCAGTGGAATTGCGCGGCTGTTCGCCGACGCCCGGGGTTATCACGACCGGCGTTACGCGATGGGCATCTACCGGAGGGCCGCCGCGCCCGTCTGCTTCACCGTGTCCACCCTCGTCGCGAACGCCCTCTGGCTCGGCTCCCCCTTCGAGGAGGGCACCTCGAACCGCAGCATCCTCCACGAGGCCGCCCGGCTGCTGCCGCCCTCCTGGAACATCCTGCGCTACGCCTCCCCCGAGTACGGCGCCGTCGACGCGCGCATCGGCGACCGGGACGACGTACTCGTACTGCCCCTGCTGTCCCACCGGGACCCCGCGCTGTGGGAGGACCCCGACGCGTTCCGGCCCGGGCGGTGGGACCACCTCGACCCCGACACCGCCCCCGGATACCTCCCCTTCGGGCACTCCTCCGAGCGCTGCTGGGGCCGGCACATGGTGATGCCGCTCGCCGAGCTGCTGCTGGACCTCGTCCGGGGCGCCGGGCTGGAGGTCGACCCCGCGCAGCGCAGGGCGAAGGTGCCGCTGGTCGGGCTGCTCGGGGTGGAGGACGTACGCCTGGTCAAGGGGGCGGCGGTGCGGCGTGGGCGTTGAGGAGCCGGGCGTTGAGGAGGTGCCGGTGGCCTTCTTCGACGACCCGCACCCCGACTACCGGCGCTGGCGGGAGCTCGCGGGCGGGGCGCACCGGGTGCGGATCCTCGGGGAGGCGCCGCTGGAGGGGTGGGTGGTCACCGGGCACGCCGACTGCCGGGCCGCGCTCGCCGACCCCCGGCTCAGCAAGAACGCCGCGACCGAGGTCTTCGACCGCCGCGACGGTTCCGAGGAGGGCCCCGGGCCGGGGCGGGCGCTGACCGCGCACATGCTCAACTCCGACCCGCCGGCCCACACCCGGCTGCGCCGCCTCGTCCAGCAGGCGTTCACGGCACGGCGGGTGGCCGCCCTGCGTCCGGTGGTCGAGGGGCACGTGAGGAGGCTGCTGGACGAGATGGAGGGGCGCGGGCCCGCGGTGGATTTGGTGCGGGACTTCGCCGTGCCGCTGCCGCTCGCCGTGGTGTTCGACCTGCTCGGTGCGAGCGAGGGCGCCGACGGCATCCTCAGGGCCTGGGCCGCCACCCTCAGCGGCGAGGAGGGCGACGGGGAGGTCTCCGTCGACACCGCCGAGGCACTGGTGGGGCACATCCGCGCACTCATCGACCACAAGCGCGCCCGCCCCGGCGACGACCTGCTGACCGCGCTCATCGCGGCCCGCGACGAGGACGACCGGCTCAGCGAGCAGGAGATCACCTCGATGGGGTTCCTGCTGGTGGCGGCCGGCCACCAGACCACCGCCAACCTCATCTCCAACGGCGTCCACGCCCTCCTCACCCACCCCCGCGAACTGGCCGCGCTGCGCGCCGACCCGGCCGCCCGGACGGGCCCGTTCATCGAGGAGGTGCTGCGCCACGAGAGCCCGTTCTCCATCGCCACCATGCGCTACACCACCCAGCCCGTGACCATCGGCGGCACCACCGTCCCCGCCGGGGAGTTCGTGCAGGTCTCCGTGCTGTCGGCCAACCGGGACCCGGCCGTCTTCGCCGACCCCGACCGCTTCGACTCCTCCCGCCCCACCGCCGGCCACCTCGCCTTCGGGCACGGCATCCACCACTGCCTCGGAGCACCCCTGGCCCGGCTGCAGGCCGAGATCGCCTTCGGGGCGCTCCTCGCCCGCTACCCGGCGCTGCGCTCGGCCGCGCCCGGCGCCCGCCCGCTGTGGTGGCGCAACCCGCGCCACCGGGGACTGCGCACCCTGCCGGTGCTGCTGCGCTGAGTCAGGTCAGGGCCGGCCGCGCGGTGCGATGACCCGTACGTCGCCTCCGCGCGCCCGGATCCAGTCCTCCAGGGCGGTGCCGGCGAGGGCGGTGCGGGTGCCGTCGGCCGCGACGTGTTCCGCCGGGCCGAAGACGGTGCCGGCCAGGCCCGCGACGCGGGTGTGGTCGTCCAGCACCACCTTGAAGCCGTTCTCCCGGAGCACCGCGCCGCTGAGGTCGGCCCCGCGCAGGTCGGTGTGGTGGAGGTCCGCGCCCAGGATGCGGGCGCCGCGCAGGCTCGCGCCGCGCGCGTCGGCGCCGGACAGCTCGGCGCGTACGAGGTCGGCGCCGTCGAGGACGGTGCCGCGCAGGTCGGCTTCGTCGAGTCCGGCGCGTACGAAGCAGGCGCCGGTGGCGTCGGCGCCGGACAGGTCGGCGCGCTGCATCCAGGTGCGGTGGAAGCAGGTGCCGACCAGGCGGGCGCCGGCCAGCCCGGTGCCGATGAACAGGGAGGAGGAGAAGTCGGCCCGGGCCAGGTCGGCGCCGCTGAGGTCGAGGTCGGTCATGTCGGTCCCGCCGGGTTTGCCCTCGGCGCCCTCCTCGACCCACTTCCACAGCCAGTCCGCGGCCTCCGGGTCGGCGGGCAGCAGCACCCGCCACGGCAGTACGGCGGGCCGCCGCAGCCGGTACCAGGGCGCGGTCGCCGGGTCGGAGCCGAGCTCGTGGCCGGCGTCGTCCACGGTGACGGCCCGGAAGCGGGCGTCGAGGGCTTCGAGGCGGGGATCGCCCTCCAGGTCGCTGCCGCGCAGCGCGTCGCGGGCGTCGAGGTCCTCCGCGTACATGTCGGCCCCGTACCAGCGCAGTGGCGGCCATCCCCCGGCTTCCATGCGGCCGACCAGGTCGGCCCAGGCCCACAGGCGCGGGTCGGTGCCGCGGGGCGCGAAGGGCATGGTGCGTACGGCCTCGGGCAGCCCGCACACGACGGCGTCGGGGAAGGCGGCGACGCCGGCCTGGGTGGCGGTGACGCCGAGGGCGGGGCGGTCCTCGGCGTCGAGGTGCTCGACGCCGGCGATGGTGGATCCGCCGCCGGGGGTGAACACGTGGTAGAGCCACGGCAGGCTCGCGTGGTCGATCAGTACGGCCGTGTCCAGGCCCCGGGCCAGGGCCCGCGCGACGGTCTCGTCGGAGGGCGGGTCTTGGACGGCCTCGCCTGCGTAGAGGTGGAGCTGACAGGAGATGTCCCCGGGCTCGAACCACGTGATCCCGCACTGAACCGGGGTGTCCCACCGCCAGCCGTCGGGCTCTCCCTCTGGCCCGACCTCGACGGCTCCCTCCCCGAGGCCGAAGACTGCGTCGAGTATCGGGCCGAGGGCGGCGGGGTCGGGCGGGGCGGCGACGAGGAAGCCGTAGGCGCGTCCTGTCATCGGGCGGCTCCGCGGGGTACGGCGTACCGGGCTTCGATGCCGGCGACGACCAGGCGCAGGCCTTCCTCGAAGCCCTGGTCGTAGTCCTGGAAGAGGTCGGCTCCGGCTTCGGCGGAGAGCGGGAACCCGGCGAGGCGCTCGGCGCGTTCGGCGACGTCGTAGCCCTCGCGTCGTTCGCCGGGGAGCGGCTCGACGCCCTGTTCCTCGGTGACGAAGCCGAGGGTGAAGAAGTACGCGGTGGTGGTGGCGCGGACGGCCTGGGGGAGCGTGAACCCGGCGGCGGTGAGGGCGCTCAGGTGCTCCTCCATCTGGGCGGCGTGCTCGGTGCCGGTGAAGCGGGAGCCGCTGAAGACCTTGGCGCCGTCGCGGTAGCGGAGCAGGGCGGCGCGCAGGGCGCGGTTGGCGGCGAGGAGGCGGTCCTGCCAGGGGAGGTCCGGGGGGAGGGCGGCGTCGGCGGTCATGCGGCGGTACATCTCCGTCGCCATCTCGTCGAGGAGCTCCTGCTTGTTCTTGAAGTGCCAGTACAGGGCGGGTGCCTGGACGTCGAGCTCCTTGGCGATGGCGCGCAGGCTGAGCCCGTCGAGGCCGAGGTCGTTCAGCAGGCGGAGGGAGGTCTCGACGGCCTGCTTCTTGTCCAGCTTGGGGGATCTGCGGGTAGCCACGCTTGACAGTTTAACAGCGTTAAGTGCACTCTCGTGGAGCCAGCTACTTAACACCGTTAAGGAGAAGTGGGATGAACACGGACGCAATGAACACGGACGCAATGAACACGGACGTACTGATCGACGTACTGATCGTCGGCGCGGGCCCGGCCGGCCTCGCCCTCGCCGTGGACCTCGCCCGGCCCGGGGTGCGGGCGACGGTCGTGGAACGCTCCCCCGGCCTCTTCCCCGGCTCGCGCGGCAAGGGCATCCAGCCGCGCACGCTGGAGGTCTTCGACGACCTCGGCGTGTACGACGCGGTCCGCGCGGCGGGCGGCCCCTACCCGGTCGGGATGATCTGGCAGGACGGGAAGCGGGTCGGCGAGCACGCCATCCTCGACCCCGACGAGACCGGTACGGCCGACGAGGCCACCCCCTACGCGGAGCCCTGGATGGTGCCGCAGTGGCGCACCCAGGAGATCCTCCTCGCCCGCCTCGCCGAACTGGGCGGCGAGGTCGCCTTCGGCCGGGAGCTGGTCGGCATCACGCAGGACGCGGACGGGGTGACGGCCGAGTTCGCCGCGGGCCCGCCGGTCCGGGCGCGGTACGCGGTCGCCGCCGACGGCGGGCGCTCCACGGTGCGGCGCGCGCTCGGCATCGGCATGACGGGGGAGACCGTCGACCCGACCCCGATGCTGGTGGCCGACGTACGCATCGCCGGCCTCGACCGCGACAACTGGCACGTCTTCCCGCCGGCCGACGGCGCGGACGGCTTCCTCGCGATCTGCCCGCTGGCCGGTACGGAGGACTTCCAGGTCACGGCCGCGCTCCCCCAGTCGGACGGCCCGGTCGACCTCTCCCTCCCGGCCCTCCGCACCCTGATCGCGGCCCGCACGCACCTTCCCGCGGAGGCGGTGAAGGAAGTCCGCTGGGCGTCGGACTTCCGGCCGCGCGCGGCGATGGCCGACCGGTTCCGGGAGGGGCGTGTCTTCCTCGTCGGCGACGCGGCGCACGTCCACTCGCCGGCCGGCGGGCAGGGGCTCAACACCAGCGTGCAGGACGCGTACAACCTGGGCTGGAAGCTGGCCGCGGTCCTGCGCGGGACGGCCCCCTCCGCCCTCCTGGCCACGTACGAGGAGGAACGCCTGCCGGTCGCCGCCGAGATGCTGGGCCTGTCGACCCGCATCCACCGCGGCGAGGCCAGCCGGGGAGCGGCCACCCGCCAGCTCGGCCTGGGCTACCGGGACTCCTCCCTGGCGGCGGAAACCCGCCCCGCCCTCCCGGCGGACGCCCTCCACGCCGGCGACCGCGCCCCGGACGGCGTACGCGGCGGCATCCGCCTCTTCGCCGCCCTCCGGGGCCCGCACTGGACCCTCCTGACGGTCGGCACCACCCCGGAGGCGACCCTCCCGGGGGCCCGTACGCTCCGCATCCCCGCGTACGAGGCGTACGGCGACGGCGTGTTCCTCATCCGCCCGGACGGCTACGTGGGGTGGGCGGGCGCCGCGGCGTCGACGGACCTGACGGCGTACGCCGCGCGGGCCGGGGTCTCACTCCAGGGCGAGTAGCGCGAGCTCCCCGAACTCCCCGACCTCGACGGTGGCATCCGCCGCGGGCCGCCCCTGTTCAAGACGCAATGACCCTGACCTTCGCACCGCGGCTGTTGAGCCACGACTCCAGTTCGGACCCGTCCAGCTCGTGTCGCCCATCGGCCCGCACCACTGTCGCGGGACCGAAGATCGTGCCCGAGAGGCCTGCGACCACGGTCTGGTCGTCGAGGGAAACCTCCAGGAAGGTTTCCCACACCGACGCGTCGGTCAGATCGGCACCTCGCAGATCGACGTCAGTGAGGGACGCACCGTGAAGGCTGGCCGCACGAAAGGAAGCAGCGCAGGCATCGACGTTGTACATTTCGACGCTCCCGAGGTCGGCGCCGCTCAGCACCGCTCGGCGCAGCGACGCGTGATCGAGCACCGATTTCACCAGGGACGCCCCCGAAAGGTCCGCCTCGCCGAGATCGGCTCCCTCGAGGTGTGATCGATAGAGGTCCACTCCGGCGAGGCGAGCTCCCCGGAGGGCCGTCTCGGTGAGGAGGGCGTTCGCCAGACTCGCCTGGGACAGGTCAACGCCGGACAGGTCCAGCCCCGCTGCATCGAGCGTGACGAACTCGTGCGCAGCCCAACTGCGCAGCGCTGCGGCCGCTTCCGTATCTTCCGGCCAAACGCGTACGATTCGGCCCTCATCACGGATACCAGACAACTCGATCACTCCACCCGTGTTGCTCGACGATCGCCTTCAGGTCGTCAATTGCTGCTTGATTGGCATTTCTGGTGTCGAGGATGACTGTGCGTCGCCTCTTCACGATCTGTTTGATCAGCGTATTCACCCAGACTTGATTGTTGTCAGGGTCGTACGCGTTCTTGAAAGGCATGGATTTATCGAGCTGCGTGTTGAACGGTGGCCAGTCGGAGTGTACGCCCTTGATGTCATAGAACATCCCCGAACTGGGGGAGTAGAGGTCACCTTGGTTGGCCCCAGGCGGGCGCTGAATGTCGGCCGGGAGCAACCCCCTCTCCCGGAGGTCGAGAGCCAGGCGAGCCTCATCCATCTCGGACGGTGCAACCTGACCTTTGTGGTCCGGGTCATGCTTCAACTCGTCGAAGTCGTCGGAGTACCTCCGTTCCACATCGCCCAGGTGGGAATCCAGGGCGACTCGTTCATCGGGTGAGAGAGCATGCGACGGAGCGTTCAGGCCACCAGGGTCGGCCGACATGGTGCCGCCGCCGTCCTGGTGCGGGACGGTCGGGTTGTCGCTGTGGCCCCCGCCCGCGCCAGGGCCGTCGGCGTGGCTGCCGGTGGAGGGGGTGTCCGTGTGGCTGCCGCCGCCGGTCGGGTCGGTGTCGGTGGCGCCGTGGCCTCCCGTGCCGGCACCTCCTGGTTCGGTGTGGCTGTTGTGCGGCATGTTGTCCGCGGTGCCGCCCGGGGTGTGGGCGTGGGCGCCGACTGTGGCTTCCTGGCGGGTGGGGACTTCGGCGAGGGGGTGGTCCCGGGCCCTTGGGGATGGCGGTGAGGTCGTGCTTGGAGCGGGCGTTGTGGTCGAGGAGTGTAGGTGACCTTGTCGAGTACTGGGGGCGGCCGAGGGTGTCGTCGTGGAGGCGGGCCGTCTCGTGGGGTGGGGGAAGGTGACGCCGGTGGGCGTCGGCCTTGGGGAGGTCGTTCCAGACGACGTCGTTGACCTTGGGGAAGGCTCCGTCGACCTTGCCGATGTTGGCGAGGAGTTCGCCGATCTTGAGTTTGGTGAAGGTGAGGGAGGCGGCTTTGCCTGCGGCTTGGCCGACGTAGGTCATGGGGTCGATGAGGCGTCCGGCTTTGCCGGCGACGCTGATGGTCTTGGCGATGGCGCCGGTTTTGGTTCCGGTGCCGACGCCGCCGGAGAAGACGGTGGTGAGGACGTTGAAGGTGACGCCGCCTGCGGCGCGGGCGGGGTTCTTGCCCCATTCGTCCCAGGCGACGAGGGCTTTGCCGGTTTCCTTCATGGTGTTGCGTGAGTCGCGGAACCAGGCCGGCATGGCCTTGGCGTCGGTGTTCCAGAGGACGAAGGCCGTGCCGGGGTTGGTGGTGAGGGCGATGCCGGTGGCGAGTTTGGCGAGGCCGGTCCAGGCCTGGCCGGCGGCGGCGGAGCCGTCGGCGCTGACGAGGGTGCCCAGGCCGCGGACGGTGCCGACGATGCCGTCCATGACGAGGCCGTCCCAGAGGAAGGACTTGGTCCAGTGGCCGATGTCGTACCAGCGGTGGGATTGAGCGAGCTGTGAGCCCCAGGGGAGGTCCTGGACCTTGTTGAGGTCGGCGGCCCGGTAGCCGTACATGCCGTCGGCGTGAGTGCCGTCGTCGACGGTGAGTGCGGGCAGGCCGCTCAGGGCGCGGATCTTGCTGGCGCAGGTGCGTTCGGCTGCCCAGAAGGCCTCGGCCGCGGCGTTGACGTCGTGGATCAGGTCGTTGTTCTCGTCGACCTTCTTCCCATCGTCCTTCCAGTGGGCGTCGCCGTTGATTTTGTTGGTGAAGGCCGTTGCCTGGGATTGGAGTTGCTTCAGGCGGGCGACGATGGGGCGTGCTTCGACGACGAACTCGCCGAGTGCCTGGGCGGCTGTTTCGAGCTGGTCGGCGAAGTAGTCGCTTTCCGTCTGCACCCGGTTGGTGGTGGCGAAGAGCTGGGCTGCTTCGGGTGCGGAATAGAAGGCGGCCAGGCCCTGGAAGGTGTTGTCGACGTTCGCGCCGGTGTCGCGGAGGGTGGACGCGGCCGCTGCGATGGCCGTGCGGTCCTGCTCCAACGCGTCCAGGTCGCCGGTGAACTGAGGGATCGTGCACGGATTGATCGGTATGTGGTCTGCCACTGCTGTCCCGCCCCCCGGCAGATCGATCTACGTATGGGGCTCTTTCTACCGGCCGACTATTGCGAACGTGAATTCGAAAACGGGTTGGGGAGGAGTTAGGGCCGGAAAGCGTGGGTGGTTGACCGGATCCGGACATGCTGCATTCGGGCCAATGGCGGGGGAGCGGGGGTGGGTGGCGGAGGCTGGGGGTCTTGGGTCGGGTTTGGGTCAGGGGCTGCTTTGGGTGGTGTGCGGGCGTGGGTGGCCGGGCGGGTGCCCCGGGGGGAGGTTGCCGGGGCGGCGCGGATCGTGGTGACCGTTGTCGTCGCCTGGCAGGTGGCGGTCTGGCTCGGGGCCGATCAGCCGCCCGTGTACGCCGCCGTCGTGCCGCTCGTGGCGTTGCGCGGGGATCCGGTGACCGCGCTCGGGGCTTCCGTGCAGCGGTCGCTGGGGGTGGTGGCCGGGGTGCTGATCGGGATCGCGGTGGTGAACCTGTTGCGGCCCTCGACCGCCGCGCTGGCGGTGGTGGTGGCGCTGGGGCTCGGGGTCGGGATGTTCCTGCGGGCCTCGGGCGGGCTGAACATCCAGGTGGCGGCGTCCTCGCTGCTGGTGTTCGCCAGTACCTCGCCGGACGCGTACGCCTGGCACCGGGTGTGGGAGACGGCCGCCGGTGCGGTGGTGACCGTACTGCTCGCGCCCCTGTTGTGGCCGCCCGACCCGTACCGGACGCTGGCCGGGATCGCCGAGGACTGCCGGGTGCGGGTGGCCCGGTCCCTGGGCGGGACCGCCGCCGTGCTGGGTGGGGGGCAGGGGGCCGCGCGGGACAACCTCAGCCTCGTGACCGCCCATGCCGAAGCCGTGCACGGGGACGCCGTCCGGGCGCGGGAGGCCGAACGGGCGATGCGGTTCAACCCGGTGCGGTGGCGGCACCGTGAGGGCGTACGGGTGCGGGCGCGCGGGATCGCCGCCGTCGACCGGGCCGCCGGGGAGGTGGTGGTGCTGGCCGGGGAGGTCGCCGCGTTCGCGGGCCGGGAGGAGCTGGCGGGCGACCTGGCGCGGGCGCGGGCGCCGTTGGCGGAGCTCGCGGACCTCGTGGTGCGGGTCGTCGAGGATGTGCTGGGGGGTGCCGATCCGGCGGCGGGGATCGCTGCGGCCCGTACGGCCGTCGCCGAGTACGCGCGTACGGACTCCAGCCCCGTCGCGGTGGCGTTGCGGCGGCCGCTCGTACGGATGCTGGACTCGCTAGGGGGCCGCTGACGAGGCCCGGCGGACCATTTCTCCGATCCAGACCGGGGCGTACGGGGAGGTGCAGCCCGGGGAGGTCGGGTAGTCCTTCAGGACCTCCAGGCGCTCCCCGATGGCGATCGCGCGGGCGCGGTGTTCGGGGTGCTCGATGCCGATCTGTGCGAGGCAGTGGTTCATCGCCCACTGGAGGCGGTCCGGGGCGTCCTTCATGTGCGTTTCGATGAGGTCCAGGAGGCCCGGGAGGTCGAGTCCCTCCGGCCTTTTCGCCACCCGGTCCGTCGTCAGCGCCCAGCCGGCGCTCGCGACCACCGGGTCCGGGTCGGCGAACCAGGCCCGGCGCAGCTCCTCGGCGTGCGGGCTCTTCTTGACGACGTTGCCGACGAGCCAGTCGTGCACCTTGGGCGTGCGGGCCTCGCGCAGCATGGTGTCGAGCTCTGCCCGGTCGTACGCCTTCGGGCGGCAGATCAGCAGCGCGAGGAGGCGGGCGGCGCTGTCGCCGGTGGCCCAGAGCTCCCGGGCGAGGTCCTGCTGCGTCTTGAGGCGCTTGGCGAGGGCGCGCAGCTTGGTGAGGTTCACGGCGTGGTCGTCGCCCTGGCGCTCGTTCACGGCGCGGATCTTCGGGTCTTCGAGGCCGGACAGTTCGGCCATGACGGCGGCGAGCATCGGTGTGTCGGTCACCCGGTCGTTTCCTGTCCGTCGTGTGCGCACTCGGCGCAGAGGTGCAGATCGTGCAGGGCGGTGGAGAGCATCCCGACGATGTCGATGGGCGGCTCGCGGAACTGGGCGGCGACCACGGCGAAGGGGTCGAGCCGGTGGGTGCTGCCATTCTGGCCGTGGGCTTCGAGTACGTAGCGGTACCCGCGCGGCGTGTCGGGGTCGTCGGCGACGTGCCAGGCGGCGCCGTGGCGCCGGATCATCACGTCCGCGAGGTACGAGGCCAGGTCGCAGTGGAGGGTGATCCAGTCCGACTCCTCGAACTCGTCGAGCGGGGCGCTGTGCACGTAGTCCTGGAGGGCCAGGATGAGGGTGGTCGGGTCGGCCTCGTACGTTTCGGGGGGTACCCCGAGCATGTCGGCGATGCCGCAGGCGTTCTTGTGGGAGTCGTCGTGCCATTCCTGGACAGCGTCCGGGGGGACCATGGGCATCAGGCCTCAGACCTCGGGCTTTCCGAGCCAGGAGCGCTTGAGGAGGTGCTCGGGGAGGTAGGGGGACTCGACGTTGACGGGGATGCCGGCGTCGTGGGCGAGGCAGGTGACGGCGAGGATGCCGATCGGTACGAGGCCGTCGATGTCGTCGGCGCGTTCGGGGGTGGCGGTCCAGTACTGCTTGTGGAGTTCCAGGGCCTCGACGAGGGCCTGGTGGAAGCCCTCTTCGTCCTTGCGGAGGAACTTGTGGAAGAGGTTGATCGGGGGGTAGGCGACCTGCTGGATGTAGTCCGCGTATGCGATGACCGCGACGTGGGGGTGGGAGCGCTGGAAGGTCAGCGTCAGCTCCGGGACCAGTTCGGGGCGCCCCAGCCAGTAGGCCTGGAGGGTGGCGACCCAGTGGTAGAGGTAGTCGTCGTGGTCGGCGCCCGAGGCGCGCAGGACGTCGATCGGGAGCTGGCAGAGCTCGGTCATCTTCGGCTGGTCGCGGGTGATGACCGCGTACCAGAACGCCTCGGTCCATGTCTCCGCGTTCGCGTCCCAGGAGGGCCCCGCCGCCGGCAGGGTGCGCATCTCGTGGTGGATGAGTACCTCGGTCGTGCCCTCGGTCATCCCCGCCGTGCGGAAGAGGGCCGAGCCCAGCTGGGCAGCCGCGACCACGGCTTCCCACGTGCCCAGCTCGGCGGCCTGCGGGTCCACACCGAACCGTGCCGCGACGTTGAACGTGGCGTCGCGCCAGGCCGACCCGAGCCTTCGGGGTGGCGAAGAGGGAGAGAGGGCGTCGAGGTCCTTGATCAGGTTGTTGGTGAGCCGGTCGACCCAGGCCGCGCTGGTCGGCCGCGGTTCCGAATGGCCGGCCACGGTAACGGTCATCGCGCCTCAGACCTCGAACTCTCCGAGCCAGGAGCGCTTGAGCAGGTGCTCGGGCAGGTACGGGGACTCGACGTTGACGGGGATGCCGCCGTCGTAGGCGAGGCAGGTGACGGCGAGGATGCCGATCGGTACGAGGCCGTCGATGTCGTCGGCGCGTTCCGGGGTGGCCGTCCAGTACTGCTTGTGGAGTTCGAGGGATTCCAAGAGCGTGGTGTGGAAACCCTCTTCGTCCTTCTGGAGGAACTTGTAGAAGAGGTTGATCGGCGGGTAGGCGACCTGCTGGATGTAGTCGCGTCCGGCGATGACGGCGACGTTGGGGTGGGAGCGCTGGAACGTCAGCGTCAGTTCCGGTACCAGTTCGGGGCGCTTGAGCCAGTAGGCCTGGAGGGTGGCGACCCAGTGGTAGAGGTAGTCGTCGTGGTCGGCGCCCGAGGCGCGCAGGACGTCGATCGGGAGCTCGCACAGCTCGGTCATCTTCGGCTGGTCGCGCGTGATGATCGCGTACCAGAACGCCTGGATCCAGTCCTCAGCGCTCGCGTCCCATGAGGGCCCCGCCGCCGGCAGGGTGCGCATCTCGTGGTGGATGCGCACCTCGGTCGTTCCCTCGGTCATACCCGCCGTGCGGAATAGCGCGCAGCCCAGCTGCGCAGCATCGACCACGGCCTCCCACGTGCCCAGCTCCGCGGCCTGCGGGTCCACCCCGAACCGGGCGTTGACGTTGAAGGTGCCGTCCTTCCATGCCGACCTGAGATTCCGGGGCGACGAAGAGAGGGCGTCGAGGTCCTCGATCAGGTCCTCGGTGAGTTCATCGACCCAGGCCGCGCTGTCCGGCCTCGGCTCCGCATGGCCGGCCACGAAGACGGTCATCGCTTCTCCTGTCATTTGGTGAGGTCGAAACGGCGAATAGTGTATCCGGCGTAAGTTCCTGTGTTATCGGCTCCCTTGACGACGACGTAGTCGATCCGTGGGGGATCCGCGTTCAACGCTGCCTTGAGGGCTTTATACAGGTCTTTCTCGCTTTGGATGTCTTTTCCGCGCTTCTTCATTTGCTTGAGGATGTCCTCGAAGTACTCGCGGGTTCCCTGCGAGACACGCTTACCGCCGATCCGGCGTTCGCCCAAGTCCGTGGTGACGTGGCTCTTCGCCTCGACCACGACGTACCGGTCGCCGTGCTTGTACACCTGGTCGAACTGGTCGTTGCCATTGTCGGGGCCGTGTAGCTTCTCTTCCTTGGCCCCGGGGAACTCCTTCGGTATCGCGTGTTCCCTGGCTATGGCCTCGCCGTACGCCTCGCTCTTCTTGGAAAGGGCCTCGTGGAACGGAGCGTGCTCCGCCTTGGCGGCGTCCAGGGCAGCCTGGGTTTCGGCCGTGTTGTGGAGCTTGTGCGCCTTCTTGGCCTCGCCGTAGGCGTCATGAGGGCCCTTGTCGGCGGTGATGGCGTCGTGACGCTCCTTCGCGGCCTGGTTGAGCGAGTCTCGCATCTCCTGGGTGACAGTGACGTCCTTGTGGCTGACCGAGTCCGCCTTGCCCAGGTAGTCCGGCGGAACCGGCGGCGGGATGTCCGACTTCGGTACCCAGACGTCGGGGGCGGTCTCCACGAGCTGCGGCGGAACGAGGCCGGTGTGGTCGGGCACGTCGGCACGGAGGCGGTAGCCGAGCTTGTTGTAGTACTTCTTGAAGTAGCCGTCCGTCGGGTCGTTCGCCCGGTGGACCTGGTACTCCATGATCTGCCGCTTTTCGGCATCCGTGTACTTGTGGGCGTTCTCCCGGTGCGGAGGCAGCTCGGGCCGTCCGCCGTGGTCGGGGACACCGCCGCCCTGGTGCGGGACGGTCGGGCCGTCGCCGTGGCCGCCGCCGCCCGTGGAGGGGCCGTCGCCGTGGCCGCCCGTGGAGGGGCCGTCGCCGTGGCCGCCGCCGGTGGGGGTGGTGTCGGTGTTGCCGTGGCCGCCCGTGCCGCCGTTGCCGCCGGGTTCGGTGTGGCTGTTGTGCGGCAGGTTGTCGGCGGTGCCGCCGGGGGTGTGGGTGGCCGCCCCGCCCGGGGTGTGGGTCGTGGCCCCGCCGGGGGTGTGGGAGGTGACGTCCGCGGTGTGGGCGCCGACGCCGACCGGGACCTCCTGCCGCTTGGGGACCTCGGCCAGGGGGTGGTCGACGCCCTTGGGGACCGAGGTGAGGTCCTGCTTGGGCAGGCCCTTGTGGTCCAGGAGCTGGTTGGTGACCTTGTCGAAGTACTGCGGACGGCCGAGCGCGTCGTCGGTGAGCTGGACCGTGTCGTCCGGGTGCGGGAACTTCACCCCCGGCGCGTCGGCCTTCGGGAGGTCCTTCCAGACGACGTCGTCGAGCTTCGGGAACGCCCCGTCGACCTTGCCGAGGTTCGCGAACAGGTCACCGATCTTCAGCTTCGCCAGGGAGCCGGCCTTGCCGATGTAGGTGATCGGGTCGATGATCTTGCCGGCCTTCCCGGCCACCGAGAGGACCTTCGCGATCCCGCCCGCCTTGGCCGCGGTGCCGGCGCCGCCGGTGAACACGGTGGTCAGGACGTTGAAGGTGACCGCACCCGCCGCGCGCGCCGGGTTCTTGCCCCACTCGTCCCACGCGACCAGGGCCTTGCCGGTCTCCTTCATCGCCGTGCGGGAGTCCTTCAGCCAGCCCGGGAGCTGCTTGTCGTCCGCCATCCAGAAGGCCGTGCCGACGCCGGGGATGGTGGTGATGGCCAGGCCGGTGGCGAGTTTGGCGAGACCGGTCCAGGCCTGGCCGGCCTTGTCCCAGCCGTCGACGCCGACCAGGGTGCCAAGGCCCCGGATGGTGCCCCAGATGCCGTCGACGATGATCCCGTCCCACACGAAGGACTTGACCCAGTAGCCGACCTCCCACGCCCGGTGGGTCTCCTCCAGCTGCGAACCCCACGGCAGGTCCTGGACCTTGTTCAGGTCATCGGCCTTGTAGCCGTACATGTTCGCGCCGTTCGAGCCGTCGTTGACGGTCAGCGGCGGGGCGCAGTACAGGGCCCGGATCTTGTTCGCGCAGGTGCGTTCAGCCGCCCAGAAGGCCTCCGCGGCCGCGTTGACGTCGTGGATCAGATCGTTGTTCTCATCGATCTTCTTCCCGTCGTCCTTCCAGTGCTCATCCCCGGCGATCTTGTTCGTGAACGTCGTCGCCTTCGCCTGGAGCGCCTTCAGCCGCGCCACGATCGGGCGGGCCTCGGTGACGTACTCACCGAGGGCCTTGGCCGCCGATTCGAGCTGGTCGGCGAAGAAGTCGCTGTCCGTTTTCACCGGCTTGGTGGTGGCGAACAGCTGCGCCGCCTCGGGAGCGGCGTAGAAGGCGGACAGGCCCTGGAACTCGGAGTCGACGTTCGCGCCGGCGGTGCGGAAGGTGCCCGCGGCCGCCGTGATCGCCGCGTGGTCCTGCTCCAACGCGTCCAGGTCACCCGTGAACTGCGGGATCGTGCACGGATTGATCGGTACGTGGTCGGCCACGGTTACCCCGTCCCCCCGAAGTCGAGCTGTGTTCGCGAGCGTTCCTGTCTACTCGTCAAGTGACGCGAACACAAATGCGAATGGTTCCCGTGGGGGTTGGGGTGAGGGAGAGGTAGTCGACCGGGCGGACGCGCCATTCGGGGCGGAGGCCGCCGCGCAGGACGATGCTGAAGCCGGCGGTTTCGCCGCGGTGGAGGGCGGCGAGGGTGTGGATGCGGCCGCCGCCGTCGGCCCAGGTGAGGGCGCGGTGCACTTCCGTGGGGGAGAGGGCGAAGGGGTGTGCGGTGCGGATCTGGAGGCGGATGCGGCGGACGGCCTCTTCGGGGGTGTCCAGCATGGCGCGGTCGAGGAGTTCGGGAGGCCGGTCGCGGGCGTCGCGGTAGCAGAGGGCCTCGAACCAGTATCCGGTGCGGATGGCCACCGTGTGGTCCAGGGGAAGGGGTCGCGCGGGCATGTACGGCTCTCCTGCCGTTGCTGAGGGTCGCCCCCTCCGGCCGTGACGGGCGGTGGGAGGGGGCGACGGGTCACTCCCTCGAACGGGCGCAGCGTGAGAGGGAGTTGCGGCAGCCAGGGGCGAGCCCGGCGGCACGCTTCGACGTTAGCGTCGGGCTGGGAGGCGTGTCAACCGTTTGACGTCTAACGGGTGATACGGAATATGCCGTCGGCCCCCCGCCATGAGGGCGGGGGGCCGGCGACGGTGGTGGAGCTCAGGCGAGGTCGTCGAACTCGCCTGCGGAGGCCCCGTCGATGAACGCCCTGAGCTTCGCCCGGGACGTCCTGATCACGACGCCGGGGTCATCGCTCTCGCGGATGAGGATCTCGCCATCCTGCACCGCCACTTCCAGGCAGTTCCCCGTGTCCGCGGACCTGGAGGATTTGCGCCACTGAATTTCCACTGTTCTCACGCCTTCACAGTTGTTGCGCCATCTCGCGGATGAAATCGCGAGACCGTTCGGGGTCGAGCGCCCGCTCCTCGGTACGGTCCAGCACGGCCCGGTAGTTGGCGAGCGGCGTCTCGGCGTCGAGCAGCACGCTGCCGGTCGGGATGTCGGTCTGGACGGTGTCCAGCTGCGGAACCGGACCGTGGGCGTAGAGCGTCGGGCCCCCGGCGTTGGGGAAGCCGCCGGCTTCGAAGGTGATGACGCGGACGGTCAGATTGTCCCGCTCCGACTGCTTCAGCAGGTAGTCGAGCTGGTTGGACGTGACCCTGCGGCCGCCGAACCGCATCCGCAGGGCGGCCTCGTGGATCAGGAAGGTGAACGCCGGTGCGTCCTTGCGGTCGAGGACGTCCCGGCGGCGCATCCGGAGGGAGAGGTAGCGCCGCAGGTCCTGAGGGTGGAGGGCTGGGACGGCTTCCTCGAAGACGGCGCGGGCGTAATCCTCGGTCTGTAGCAGCCCCGGCATGTGCATGATCTGCACGCTGCGGAGGGCGACGGCGTGGTGCTCCAGCTCGCACAGGTCGAGCAGGCTCGCCGGGAGGTCGTCGCGGTAGTCGTCCCACCAACCCCGGCCGCGTTCCTCGGCCATGGCGGCGAGGGCGTCTACATAAGCCGTGTCGGGGCAGCCGTAGTGCCGCGCCCAAGTGCGCACGCGGTCGCTGCTGACGCCGAAGCGGCCGCTCTCGACGTTGCTCATGTTGGTTCGGTCGGTGCTCAGTTGGGATGCGGCCTCGGTCATCGAGATGCCCGCGTGTTCCCGGATCTTGCGAAGCTCGCTGCCCAGTCGGCGCTGTCGGGCGGTCGGAGCCTTCCTTGGCGGCATCGGCGTCCCCTCCTGTCGGCTCTCATCTTGGCCTGTGGCCGGGAGCAGGGTCCACCCGTCGCTTCTGTTTTACGGATTACGTAGCAACCGTATGACGAAATCGCTACAGTCTGTGCGCGCACCGCGTCGCACGGCAACGAAGACCGAAGTGCAGTCGCCGGCGCGCGCCTTGGCGCGCGTCACCTGGGGGCGGCCATGGCCACGGCATGCCGGACGGCGGGGAGCGCCAACTCGTACCGCATGGGAGGAGTGTCATGAGCATCAGCGCCGGACCGGCGGAGGGGCTCACCTACCGGATGGTCGCGCCCAGCAGGGCCGAGGCCGTCAAGGTCGCCCGGGACTGGGTCGTGGCCGTGTTGCGGAGTGCCGGGTGCGGAGGTGGGGGAGCGGGCTCGGCTGTGCGTGTCCGAGGTGGTGACCAATGCGCACCGGCACACCGACTCCCCCGAGATCGCCGTCGAGGTGGCCCTGCTCGCGGAGCGGGTCACCGTCTACGTGTACGACTGCGCGCCCGAGCGGTGGCCCGATCAGGGAACGCGCGGGGTGATGGCCACCCACGGGCGGGGGCTCGCGCTCGTCGCCGCCACCGCCGACGACTGGGCGGCCGTCGCGCAGGGGGACTGCGTCAAGGTGGTGTGGTTCGGCTTCGCGGCGGCGGCGGAGGGAACGGGGTGAGGCCGCCCGGCCCCGCGGGCGGGATCGGGCGGCCTCGTCGGAGCAGCGCGTCTCAGCAGGGGCGGATGTGGTAGACGGGGGTCCAGGAGGCGGTGCCGCTGCCCTTCGCCACGTGCGACCAGCGCTCGCTGCCGTCGCTGTTGTAGAAGCGGGCGCGGGTGCCGGAGGTCTGGTTGTTGTTGAACGTGCCGTTGCCGATGCCGTTGAAGTCGTAGTAGCCGCAGCGGTAGTAGTCGTAGTTGTTGCCGTTGCCGTCCACGATGCACAGGTGGCCGTTGTTACACGCCAGCGCCGTGTCCGGAGCGGCCAGGTCGCGGGTCTCGGTCTGGCCCGGGGCCCGCAGGACCACGCTGCCGCCGGCGGTGGACAGCTTGTTCGCGGAGACCTGGCGGGCCGCCGGGTCGGACGCCATGACCGCGTCGACCTGCTGCTGGAGTTCGGACGCCTGCGCGGCCGTGAGGCCGGCGGCGCGGGTCTGCTGTGAGAAGGCGGTCGTCGTCGAGGCTTCGGCGGTCAGGACCGGGCCCGCTATCAGGGCCGCGGTGGCGGTCATCGTCGCGAGGATCTTGCGCGGTGACATGGGTGTTCCCCTTCTTCTGCTTCGGCAGCCGTGCGGTCGCCGCTCGTGACGGCGGCCGCTGAGTCGCGGGACTCATCGTTCCGAAGGCATGGCAGGGCCTGAAAGGGGTGAATCGGCCGGGTTGCGGCTCTTGTCGCGATACCTCGGCTATGCGCGTGCCTCAGGAGCCTCGGGGGTTACCGAACTGGTGCGTGGTCCATGCATCGTTCTCGCTGGCCGGGCGGGGTTCTTCGTTACCGTCCGTTGCGGTGGTGGCGGCGTGGCGCGATGAGGGTGGAACGGTTGGCCGTCAGCGCGGCGCGGCGCGGCGCGGCGTGGGGCGGGGCCGGCTGGAGGGAGAGGTGGTCGATGGAGCGTGCCTGCCACACGAACTTCGGAGCCACCGCCCGGAGGCTCGCCGCTGCGCCGTAGTGAGCCTCCGGAGCGAGCGGAGTGCGAGAGCGCGGAGCTGCTTGCCGCGCCGGACGGTACGGGCTCCCCGGAGGCGCCGGCTACCGGGGGCACGGCGGCGGAGCGTGCGGCCTCGTGCGCGGGCGGCGTCGACGCCTAGCGCGCCGCGGCCCTGACGTTGTCGGCCATTCGGCGGAGGACCCGCAGTGCGGCTACGTACTCCTCGTCGGTGATGCCCTCGTGGATCTCCGTCCGGAGGGCGGTGACCAGTTCCCGGATCCGCTCGATGGCCTCGCGGCCGGTGTCGCTGACGGTCAGCAGCTCGGCGTTGCCGTAGCTGTCCAGCCAGCCGCGGTGAATCAGCTGGTCGACCGCGCGCGGGACGTCGTGCGGGGTGTCCGCCGACTCCGCCAGGTCCGCGAGGACGGTCTCGCGGGGGAGCGGCCCGTCGGCCCGCTGGACGCGGTTGAGCGTCCACCACTGGGGCTGGGTGACGTCGACCCGGGCCATCGCGTCCCGGATGTGCCCGATCACGGCCCGATGGGCGACCCCGCTCCAGTACCCGATGGGCTGGCTGGGCAGCATCTCGTCGGTGGCGGCGGGGTCGGCGGGGGCGGCTATGCGCTGGGTCTGTGTGGTCATGCCGCTGACCGTAGGACCCCAAGTCGACTTGAGGTCAACCCGCTTGGTCGAGGATCGCTCGACCCGGGCCCCTTCGCCCGGACGTATCGCCCGGTCGGCGCAGGTTGACGGGACAGGCGGGTCGTCCGCGGGTGTAATGGCAGCCGGGGGTGAGACGGTGCCGACAGGGGCCAGCGGCCCTGGACAGCTTGGGAATGGGCGGCGAAATGGACAGGGCTCAGGCCGAGGAGCTGTCGCGTCGTGCAGGGGAACTGTTCCGGTCCGGGAGGGAGCGGATCTTCGATGACGTGGCGCAGCGGAGGCTCCACTACCACCTCCTCCGGCTGACCCTCGCCGGCCTCACCCACGAGGACGTGGAGGATCTGCGCGAGCTGGGCCGCCGCGTGTTCGAGGACGGGGACGTCGCCGAGCAGTCGGCCAGGATCAGCCGACGGGCCGACGCCAGTGCCCTCGCGATGGCGATCGTGGGGGTCGTGGACGGTGTCGCGCAGGCCGGGAACGGCGCGCCCCGGGAGCAGGTGATGCTCGGAGCGATCCTCGGCGCCTACGCGGTCGTCGGCGGCTCGGGCGCGTTCAGCGGTGTCGCGCGGGAGGACCTCCAGACGGCGGCCGTTCTCTGCGCGGTCGGCGGTGCCCTCGCCACCTCGGCGAGCCCTGTCGTCCTCGACAGGATCGCCCAGGTGGGTCTGGAGGAGTACCTCAGCCATCAGGATTGAGGTGCCGTGCTGGAGCCCCCCTGGATCCGTCGATCGTCCGGGACGGGGGGAGGGGAAGGGGAAGCTTAGAGCACCGCCACCGGGGCGACCGGGGTGCCCGTGCCGCCGACGAAGGGTTCCGGCATCGCCGACAGGAGGAAGGAGTGGCGGCCGGCTTCCGCACAGGCTGTGGACAGTTCCTCCAGGTTCCAGTTCTGGCCCTGGTGCATGCCCATCTCGACCAGGTCCAGCGCGTGCACCGGAAGCCACAGGTTCTCGATTTCCGGCGGGAAGATCTCGAACGTGAGGGTGTCGTTCGCGACGGCCGCCACGTCCCGCGCGTGGAACCACTCCGGGGTGTGGACGGAGAGGCCGGGGGACGGGAAGCCGTAACCGTGCTTGTCGCCCGCCAGGTAGGCCTGGATCTGGCCCGTGCGGACGAGTACGACGTCACCCGCGCGGACCGTGACGCGGCCGAACTCCTCCGCCTCCGCCAGGTCCCCCGGGGTGACCGCGTGGTCCCCCGGGAGCCGGTCCAGGCCCTTGGCACGGGCCACGTCCAGTAGGACCCCGCGCGAGACGATGTGCCGGGCCTTGTCGATGCCGCTGAACTCCGCCCGCCCGTGCGCGGTGATCGTCGACGCCGGGCGGCCGTTGTAGATGCGGCCCGAGTGCGAGACGTGCGTCAGGGCGTCCCAGTGGGTGGCCGACTGGAGGCCCATCGTCACGGCGTCGTCGGAGCACGCCACCGTGCCCGGGCCGAAGAGCTCCTGGTTGATCTGGACCATCGTGTGCAGGGGGTTGACCCGGCCCGGGATGAGGCCCGCCTGGACGCCGTCCTCCTTGAGGGGGAGGGCGAGCGGGATGCGGCGGCCGGTGCGGATCTCGGCCGCGGCGGCGCGCACCACCTCGTCGGTGATCAGGTTCAGCGTGCCGATCTCGTCGTCGGCGCCCCAGCGGCCCCAGTTGTTGATCCGCTTGGCGATCTCGTGGAACTCGGGAGGGAGGGTCACCGGCCATCAGCTCCTAGGGCTCGGGGCTTGCTCAGGGCTTGTGTGAAGGGATCTGACTGGTCATAGAATCTAACGGTCCGTCAGAAAACACGGGAAGGGGTCGGCCGTGGGGAACTTCTTGGCAGGAAAGGTGGTCGCCGTCACCGGCGCGGGCCGGGGCATCGGCCGGGCGGTGGCGCTCGCCGCCGCCGCCGAGGGCGCCAAGGTCGTCGTCAACGACTACGGGGTCGGGATCGAGGGCGGCGAGCCCACCAGCGAGGTCGCCGAGAACGTGGTCAAGGAGATCCAGGCCGCCGGCGGCGAGGCCGTCGCCGTCGCCGACGACATCTCCACCATGGCCGGAGGCCAGCGCATCGTGGACACCGCCCTCGCCGAGTACGGGCGCGTCGACGGCGTCGTCTGCGTCGCCGGCATCCTGCGCGAGCGGATGCTCTTCAACATGTCCGAGGAGGAGTGGGACCCCGTCGTCGCCACCCACCTGAAGGGCACCTTCACCGTGTTCCGGGCCGCCTCCGCCGTCATGCGCCGCCAGGGCTCCGGCACCCTCATCGGCTTCACCAGCGGCAACCACACCGGATCCGTCGCCCAGGCCAACTACAGCGCCGCCAAGGGCGGGATCATCTCCCTCGTCCGCAGCGCCGCCCTCGGCCTCCACAAGTACGGGGTCACCGCCAACGCCGTCGCACCCGTCGCCCGGACCCGGATGTCCGCCAACGTGCCGATGGAGCTCAAGGAGATCGGCGACCCCGAGGACGTCGCCGCGCTCGTGACGTACCTGCTCAGCGACCGCGCCAAGGCCGAGGACATCACCGGGCAGGTCTACACGATCGCCGGCCCCAAGATCGCCGTCTGGGCGCAGCCGCGCGAGCTCCGCGCCGGCTACGCCGAGGGTGCCTGGACCCCCGAGAGGATCGCCGACTTCCTCCCCGGGACCGTCGGCACCGACCCGATGCCGATGCTCGCCCAGCTCGAAGCCATGGCCAAGGCCGCCGCCGCCAAGGACCGGCCCAACGCCTGAGAAGGGGGTGGGGGACACCGTGGACTTCAGCTTCGGGGCCGAGGACGAGGAGCTGCGCGCCCGCGCCCGCGCGTGGCTCACCGGGCACCTCGTCGGCCCGTACGCGCAGGCGGTCGGCCTCGGCGGACCGGGCAGCGAGCACGAGGGGGTCGGGGCCCGCCGCGACTGGGAGCGGGAGCTCGGCCGCGGCGGCTGGATCGGCCAGGGCTGGCAGGAGGAGGGCTACGGCAACCGGCGGCTCTCCCTCACCGGGCAGGTGGTGTGGGCCGAGGAGTACGCGGCGCTGCGCGCCCCCGCCCGCGTCGGACACATCGGGGAGAACCTCCTCGCCCCCACCCTGATCGCCTACGGCAGCCGCGAGCAGAAGGACCGCCACCTCCCCGCCATCGCCCGCGGCGAGGAGCTGTGGTGCCAGGGCTACAGCGAGCCCGGCGCCGGATCCGACCTCGCCGGGGTCCGCACCACCGCCGTACGCGACGGGGCCGACGGGCTGCTGCGCGTCACCGGGCAGAAGATCTGGACCTCCCTGGCCCGCGAGGCCGACTGGTGCTTCGTCCTGGCCCGCACGGAAGCCGGATCCCGCCGCCACCGGGGGTTGTCCTTCCTCCTCGTGCGCATGGACCAGCCCGGCCGCGTCGAGGTCCGCCCGATCCGGCAGATGTCCGGGACGGCGGAGTTCAACGAGGTCTTCTTCGACGGGGCCGTGGCGCAGGAGGTGGTCGGCGGCGAGGGCAACGGCTGGGCCGTCGCCATGGGCCTGCTCGCCCTCGAACGCGGCGTCTCCACCCTCGTCCAGCAGATCGGCTTCGCCGCCGAACTGGAGCGCGTGGTCAAGGCGTACGCGGCCTCCGGCGCGCCCGATCCGGTCCTGCGCGAACGCCTCGTACGGCAGTGGGCGGAGCTGCGCACCATGCGCTGGAACGCCCTGCGGACGCTGGGCGGCGCGGCCGGTGACCCCGGCGCGCCCAGCGTGGCGAAGCTGCTGTGGGGCGGGTGGCACCGCCGGCTCGGCGAGCTGGCCGTCCAGGTCCGGGGCGCGGCCGCGTCGGCCGGGCCGGGGCTCTGGGCGCAGGGGGACCCGTACGAACTCGGGCTCGACGAGGAACAGCGCCTCTTCCTGTTCACCCGGGCCGACACGATCTACGGCGGCTCGGACGAGATCCAGCGGAACATCATCGCCGAGCGGGTGCTCGGCCTGCCTAAGGAGCCCAGGTGAGAGGCGTCGTGTTCGACGGCAAGCAGGCCCAGGTGGTCGGGGACCTGGAGATCCGGGACCCGGGGCCGGGGGAGGTGCTGGTCGCGATAGCGGCGGCCGGGCTGTGCCACAGCGACCTGTCGGTGATCGACGGGACGATCCCGTTCCCGCCGCCGGTGGTGCTCGGGCACGAGGGCGCGGGCGTGGTGGAGGCGGTCGGAGCGGGGGTGACGCACGTGGCGCCCGGTGACCACGTCTCCCTGTCGACCCTCGCGAACTGCGGGGCCTGCGCGGACTGCGACCGGGGCCGGCCGACGATGTGCCGCAAGGCGATCGGGATGCCGGACCGGCCCTTCTCGCGGGCCGGGCAGCCGCTGTTCCAGTTCGCCTCGAACTCGGCGTTCGCGGAACGGACCCTCGTCAAGGCCGTGCAGGCGGTGAAGATCCCGGACGAGGTCCCGCTGACCTCCGCCGCGCTGATCGGCTGCGGGGTGCTCACCGGCGTGGGCGCGGTCCTGAACCGGGCCAGGGTGGGGCTCGGGGAGAGCGTCGTGGTCATCGGCACCGGCGGGATCGGGCTCAACGTCATCCAGGGCGCCCGGATCGCGGGGGCGTCGGTCATCGTCGCGGTGGACGCGAACCCGGCGAAGGAGGCGGTGGCCCGGCAGTTCGGCGCCACCCACTTCGTGGACGCCTCGGCCGTGGCCGACACCTCGGCGGCGGTCCGGGAGGTCCTGCCGACCGGCGCGGACCACGCCTTCGAGTGCGTCGGCAACGTCAGGCTGATCCGGCAGGCCGTCGACCTGCTCGACCGGCACGGGCAGGCGGTGCTGCTCGGCGTGCCGGGCTTCAAGGAGGAGGCGTCCTTCCTGGTGTCCTCCATGTACCTGGACAAGACGATCATGGGCTGCCGGTACGGGTCCTCCCGCCCGCAGCGCGACATCGCCCTCTACGCCGAGCTGTACCGGCAGGGGAAGCTGCTGCTGGACGAGCTGGTGACGGAGGTCTACCCGGTGGAGGACTTCGCCAAGGCCGTGGACGACGCCCACCACGGGCGGGTCGCGCGCGGAGTGCTCACGTTCTGATCCGGGTGCCGGGTGGCCCGCCGTCGCACTACGCGCGGCGGGCCATCCAGGTCAGCGCCAGCGCCGGTGCGGGCAGGGCGAGGGGGGCCCAGAGGCGGGTGAAGCCGGCCACCGGCACCTCCAGGGCCAGCGGCAGCAGGGCGAGGACGCCGAGGAGCAGCAGGCCGAGGGCGGGCAGGTGCGTGCCGGGGTCGAAACGGCGCATCCGCTCCAGGCCCCTCGGCTCGATGTACGACTTGATCGCGCCGCCCGCGACGAAGGGCCACGGGAAGAGGACGAGCGCGAGGAACACGGTGATCCACACGTTGCGGTACGAGCGGGCGGGCCGGATGCCCACGCCGGCCTCGGGGTGGGCGGGGGCGAAGTAGACCTCGGCCGTGGTGCCCGGCTCCGGGTACTTCCCGGTGGTCACGCCCTCGACGGCCACGTCCCGGGGGCCGCCCTCGTACGGGACGCTGAGGACCACGTCGGTGGTGTAGAACTCGTCGTTGTCGTCCGTGGCCTGGTGGTGGACCGGTTCGCCGGTCAGCCGGACGATCCGGGCCTCGTGGCGGTCGTACCCGGCCCGCTCCAGCCGGTCGCTGCGCCTGCCCTCCTCGCCGGACCCGGTGAAGCACACGACGAGGGCGGCGAAGGTGGCGACGGGGATCCCGAAGGCGAGCACGATGCGCAGCAGGCGGCCGCGCGGCCGTCGCGGCGGGCGGCTGCGCGGGTCGGCCAAGCTCGGGTAGGCCAAGCGCGGGTCGGCCTTGCGCAGGTCGACCTTTGGGCGGGTCGACCTCGGGCGGGACGCGGCGGGCGTGGAGGGAGGCCGCCACCCAGCACGCGGCGAAGAGGGCGGAGGCGCCGGCCAGGCAGACCTCCGCCGTCAGCGGCGGGTACGGGCTCACCCCGACGAGGGCGCACAGGACCGCCGCCGCGGCGCTCCCCACCATCAGCCACCCGGTGGTGCTGGTCCACCGGGTGCGCCCCGGCCCGTACGCGTTCCCCATGGTCCCCCGCCCTGACGTCCGACCGCAGGAGGATAACGGCCGGTCGGGGCGCGGGAGTCAGTCGGCCAGGCGGGCGAAGCGGCCCTTGTGGAAGAGGAGCGGGCCGCCCTCGCCGGCGGCGCCCATGGCCTCGACGCGGCCGACCACGATGAGGTGGTCCCCGCCGGTGTGGACGGCGTGGATCCGGCAGTCGATCCAGGCCGGTACGCCGTCCAGCTGCGGGGAGCCGGTCACGGGGGCGGGCCGGTGGGAGACCCCGGCGAACTTGTCGGCGCCGCTGACCGCGAAGGCCCGGCACAGCTCGCCCTGTTCGGCCCCGAGGATGTTGACGCAGAACACCCCGGCGCGGGCGATCCGCGGCCAGGTGGTCGACGTACGGGCCACCATGAAGGTGACCAGGGGCGGGTCCAGGGAGAGCGAGGCGAAGGACTGGCAGGCGAAGCCGGCCGGGCCCTCCTCGCCCTCGGCGGGCGGGGCGGTGACGACCGTAACCCCGCTCGCGAAGTTGCCCAGCACGGCCCGGAACTCGGCGGGACTGACGGGCGCGCGCTCGTCCTCGCCGACGGCCCGGAGGTCGGGGCGGGGCAGAGCGTCGACGTGTCCGGCGGAGGTGGGGGAGCCGGCTGACCTGAGGTATCGGACGACGGTGGCCGCCATCCCTGCGTGTCCCATCACCCTTCCGATTGAAGCTGACGGTGCGTCAGATGGGAAGGGGTGGGGGGTCGGGACGTGAGCCCGGCCCGGATGCTCGGTCGCGGCGCCGCCGTGGCCACGGCCCTCCTGCTGGTGCTGCTGCTCTTCGGCGGCGGCCTCGTCCTCGGCGGCTGAGCACCGGCCACCGACCCCCCGAACGGGTGAATCCACCGGGCCCCGGGCGGCCGTACGCCTCCGCGCGCGCGGGGCGTGGGCATGGTGGCCAGCGACCGTGTCGCCCCACCCGCTGGAGGACCCCATGCTCGGCACCGCCTTCCGTACCGGATCGCCCAACTGGCTCGACCTCGGCAGCCCCGACACCGCCGCGGCCGCCGCCTTCTACGGGTCGGTCTTCGGCTGGGAGTTCGTCTCCGCCGGGCCCGACGCGGGCGGGTACGGGTTCTTCCGGCTCGGCGGGAAGACCGTGGCGGGACTCGGACCGCTCACCGAGAAGGGCGCCACGTCGGCGTGGATGGTGCACTTCCAGAGCGCCGACATGCAGGCCACGGCCGAAGCGGTGCGGGCCGGGGGCGGGACCGTGCGGATGGAGCCCATGGACGTCATGGGCGAGGGCTGGCTGGCGCAGTTCACCGACCCGCAGGGCGCCCAGTTCGCGTCCTGGCAACCCGGCAAGACCGGCGGGCTGGAGGTGGCCTCCGAGGTGAACACCCTGGTGTGGACGGAGCTCCACGTACCCGACCCGGTCGCCGCGATCCGCTTCTACAGCGGGGTGTTCGGCTGGCGGTACATCGAGATGGAGACGCCGGGGATGACGTACCGGGTGCTCAGCATCGGCGAGGGCGACCAGGAGCAGGGGTCCTTCGGCGGGGTGGCCCCGCAGGGCGAGGGCGCCGGCGGCGCTTCGGCGATGGTGCCGCGCTGGGTGCCGTACTTCCAGGTGGTGGACGTCGACGCCACCGTCACCGCGGTCGAGCGCAACGGCGGCGCCGTGCTGATGCCGGCCGCCGACGTCCCCGACGTCGGCCGCATCGCCTGGGCGTCCGACCCGGCCGGGGCGGTGTTCGCGCTGCTGAGGCCGAGCCCCCGCGCGTAGCCGCCGCCGGGGTCCGGCCGACGGGGCGTGCGGCCCGTCGGCCGGACCGGTCCACGGGGCCGTCCTGCCCCCTCCAGGCCGGCCGTCCCGCGTGCCCACAGGTCGGCTCGCCGGGGTCGCCGGGGTCGCCGGGCAGGCCTCAGCGGCCCAGGTACTTCGGGGTGCGGCGCTCCACGAAGCTCGCCACGCCCTCGTTCGCGTCGGCGGTGGTCATGTTGATCTCCTGGGCGGTGGCCTCGGCGGCCAGCGCGTTCGCCCTGTCCCCGTCCAGGGAGGCGTTGACCAGCTGCTTCGTGAGCGCGAGGGCACGCGTGGGGCCCTGCGCGAGCCGCTCGGCCCACTCGCGGGCGGCCGCCTCCAGCGCGTCGGCGGGGACCACCTTGTTGACCAGCCCGAGCCGGGCCGCCTCCGCGGCGGGGACGGCGTCGCCGAAGAACATCAGCTCCTTCGCCTTCTGCGGGCCGATCAGGCGGGGCAGGAGGTAGGCGCCCGCGCCGTCGGGGACGAGGCCGCGGCGGACGAACACCTCGATGAAGCGGGCGGTGTCGGCGGCGATGACGAGGTCGCAGGCGAGGGCGAGGTGTGCGCCGATGCCGGCGGCGGTGCCGTTGACGGCGGCGATGACGGGCTTCTCGCAGTCGAGGACCGCGGTGATCAGGCGCTGCGCGCCGAGCCGGATCATGCGGGCGACGTCGCCGGCGACGCGCTCGCCGGGCGCTTCGCTGCCGTTGGCGTTGGCGTTGGCGTTGGAGTTGCCGCTGCGGAGGTCGGCGCCGGCGCAGAACCCCTTGCCGGTGGCGGTGACGACGACGGCCCGCACGCCGGGGTCGCCGGAGGCGGCGTCGAGCAGCGCGATGACGCGCTCGCGCTGCTCCCAGGTGAGGGCGTTCATGGCGTCGGGCCGGTTGAGGGTGAT
>NZ_GG657750.1:4441811-4470023 GCF_000158895.1 Streptomyces sp. C
ACCAGGACGCCGCCGAGGCCGACGGTGACGGTGGGGCCGAAGAGGGGGTCCTGGGTGACGCCGACGACCATCTCGACGCCGCGTTCGATCATCTGGCAGACCAGGATCCCGTCCAGCGGGACGTTCTCGTAGCGGGCCGTGTCCGTCAGCTCGCGGTACGCGTCGCGGATCTGGCTGGCGGAGGTGAGGCCGACCTTGACCAGGCCGAGTTCCGTCTTGTGGGCCAGCTGGGGGCCCGAGGCCTTCATGACCACCGGGTATCCGACGAGCCCCGCCGCGCGGACGGCCGCCGCCGCGCTGGTCACCAGCTGCTCGCGCGGGACGCGGATGCCGTACGCGCGCAGCAGCTGCTTGGCGGCGTGTTCGCTGAGCTGCTGGCCGGGCCGCATCAGGGCCTGCGCCTTGCGGTGGGAGGGGGACGGGGTGCGCGGGGCGTCGGCGAAGGGGGAGCGGTAGGAGGCCGTGAAGCGGTGGTGTTCGAGGTAGGCGCGGACGGCGGTGATGCAGTTGCCGAAGGTGCGGAAGGTGGCGACGCGGGAGGAGCCGAGGAGGGTGGTGCGGTAGGCCTCCTCGGTGCCGACGGGGGAGCCCCAGATGACGCAGACCAGCTTGTCGGTGGCTTCGGCGGCGTCGACCAGGTCCTGCGCGAGCCTGTCGCTCATCGGGGGGAAGGGGCCGGTGATGGGACAGATCAGGACGCCCACGGAGGGGTCGGCGAGGATCGCGTCGATGATCTTTCGGCCGCGCCAGTCGCCGACCGGGTGGCCGCCGTTGTCGACGGGGTTGGCGACGTTGAGGTAGGAGGGGATCCACTGGTGGAGCTCGGCCTGTTTGGCGTCCGAGAGGGTGGGGAGGGTCAGGCCGGCCTCGGTGGCCAGGTCGGAGAAGTGGGCGCCGGTGCCGCCGGAGATGGAGTACACGACGACCCCGTCGGCCCGCGGCGGGCGGGCCCGGGCCAGGAGGGCGGCGGTGTCCTGGAGCTCGTCCAGCCCGTCCACCCGGATGACCCCGAACTGCCGCATGGCGGCGTCCACGACCGTGTCGGCCCCGGTGAGCTTGCCGGTGTGGGAGGCGGCCATGCGGGCGCCGGTCTCGGTGCGGCCGACCTTGACGGCGACGACGGGGACCTTGTTGCGGGCGGCGCGGTCGGCGGCGAGGAGGAAGGCGCGGCCGTCCTTGAGGCCTTCCACGTAGCAGGCGATGGCGCCGACCTCGGGCCGTTCGGCGAAGTAGGAGATGAAGTCGGAGGTCTCCAGGTCGGCCTCGTTGCCGGTCGGTGCCCAGTGGGAGAGGCGGATGCCCAGCTCCTGGAGGGTGTAGACGGGCCGGCCCTGGTGCCCGGACTGGGTGATGAGGGCGATGGCGGGGCCGTCGAGGTCCTCGCGGAAGTCCTCGAAGGCGTTGAGGTTGGTGTTCGGGCCGAGCAGCCGCAGCCCGGAGCGGCGTACGGCGGCGGCCAGGCGGGCCTGGGCGGCGGCGCCCGCGTCGCCGGTCTCGGCGAAGCCGGAGGCGAAGGCGACGGCGAACTTGACCTTGGTGTCGGCCAGTTCCTCGATGACGGGGATCGGGTCCGCGACGAGGAGCACCGCGAGGTCGACCTGTTCGGGCAGCTCGGCCACGGTGGCGTGGCAGGGCAGTCCGAAGACGGCGGTGCGGGTCGGGTGCACGGGGTGGACGCGGGCGCCGACGCGTTCGGCCCAGGCGATGAGCTGCCGGGTGATGCCGGTGTTGGGCCTGCCCTCGGCGTCGGAGGCGCCGACGACCGCCACGGACTCGGGCCGGAAGAACCGGTCCAGGTCGGGCACGTCGGAGTGCAGGGGCCGTCCGCTGACGTCCAGGGCGTCCGAGTCCTCGGGTGTCGCCGTGGAGTGGACGGCCGTCCTGGGAGTCTCCCCGCAGGCCTCGACGCGTGCGCGGAAGTCGGTGGTGAGGGTGCCGTGAGTAGATCCAAGCATCGCTTCGCCCGCCCTGCTCGATGAGTCCATAGCTGACGCTTAGTCAGATTACTGAACTGACGCGTCGTCAGGAACAGGGGTGCGCAGGAAAGGTGGTGGAGGTGGTGTGCTTGAACGGTGGCAGAGCCGTCCGCTCCGGTACAGAGGGCATTTCGGCCCTCCGGGCACCCCCTAACCGCGCGAGAGGGCCTTCGCTATGCGTACCGCGTCGAGGGACAGCTCGCGGAGCATGCCGCTGATCGGGTTCGTGTACCCGGTGAAGTGCAGCCCCGGCGCGTTGCGCGGCGCGCGGGGGCCGTGCGCGATCGGCCGGCCGCGCTCGTCCAGCACGTCCAGGTGGCCCACCAGCGCCTCCAGCCCGCGCCGGTACCCCGTCGCCGCCACCACCGCGTCCGGGGTGATCCGCGTACCGTCGGCCAGCAGCACCTCGCCGCCGTCGAAGCCGGTCACGGCGGCCACCGGCTCCACCCGGCCCCCGCGCACGGCCTTGACGAGGCCGACGTCCTGCACCGGCACCGCCCCCTCCAGGACCCTGCTGTACAGGCCCGAGGTCGGGCGCGGCAGCCCGTACGCCGTCAGGTCGGGGACGGACTTGGCGGCGAGCGCCCCGAGCCGGTCCACGAGCCGCACCGGCAGCCTGCGCACCAGGATCCCCGTGCGCTGCGCCGGCCAGCCCAGGGTGGAGCGGCGCACGAGGTGCGGGACGGTGCGCACGGCGAGCCGCACCCGCGCGGCACCGCCCTCGGCGAGGTCGGCGGCTATCTCCGCGCCGGTGTTGCCGACGCCGACGACGAGCACGTCCTGC
Source organism: Streptomyces sp. C (assembly GCF_000158895.1). Classification (NCBI taxonomy): domain Bacteria; kingdom Bacillati; phylum Actinomycetota; class Actinomycetes; order Kitasatosporales; family Streptomycetaceae; genus Streptomyces; species Streptomyces sp. C. The sequence continues at coordinate 4,444,572 of NZ_GG657750.1, forward strand.
CCGGCGTACGGGGCCGGGTTGCGGTAGTCGCGGGCGTGCAGCAGCCGCCCGGTGTACCCGTCGCGGCCCGGCCAGTCGGGCAGCGCCGGGGTGTGGTTGTAGCCCGTCGCCACCACCACCGCGCGGGCCGCGAGCAGCCGCCCGCCCGAGGCGTGCAGGGTCCAGCCCTCCCCGTCGGCGGCGCGCTCGATGCGGGTCACCTCGACCCCGGTCACCAGCTCCAGCTCGTGGAACTCGGCGTACTTCTCCAGGTACCGGACCACGTCGGCCCGCGCGACCCAGCGCCCGAAGCGGCGCGGGATCGCCAGCCCGGGCAGGCCCGACAGCCGCCGGGTGGTGTGCAGCCGCAGCCGGTCGTAGTGGCCGCGCCACGAGGCGCCGACCGCGCCGCTCCGCTCCACGACCACCGCGCGCACCCCGCGGGCGCGCAGCGCGGCGGCGACGGCGAGCCCGCCGGGGCCGGCGCCGATCACGTACACGGGGCGGGGCTCGGTGGAGGTCAGGTCCGGCTCGGGCATGGCCAGTGAGCGTATCGACACACGGCGTTGATGGGTCTCGGACGAGGAGGGAATCCGATATGCGGGATCGATCACGGGCGGCGGACCGCATCGGGCGCGGCCCCCCCGCCCCGCGCCGGCCACGAGTGGTGCCAAAGTGGGACATCCGGCCCCGGTGTCCGGCCCCGTATCGCCGGCCCCGGTGCCCGGCCCCGGTGTCCGGCCCCCCGAGAGGAGCGCGTACGTGATGTGGCAGCCCGACGGGTGGGACGTGCGCGTCCGCCTCGGAGTCCTCACCCCCCACGCCGACGTCGGCCCCGAGTCGGAGCTGCGCGCCATGGCCCCGGCGTACGTGGGCCTGCACGCCGCCCGGGTGCCGTTCGCCGCGATGGGCCCGGGCGGCGCGATGGGCCTGACCGTGCCGCTCGCCCCCGTCCGGGCCTTCGCCGAGCCGCCGCACGTGGACGACGCGGTCGAGCTGCTGGCCGCCGCGCCGGTGGCGGCGATCGCGTACGCCTTCACCAGCTCCGCGTACGTGATCGGCGCGCGCGGGGAGGCGTACATGCTGGAGCGGCTGACCGAGCGGGCCGGCGGCCTGCCCGTGGTCGCCACCTGCGCCGCCGCCGTCGGGGCGCTGCGCGCGCTCGGGGTCGCGCGGCTCGCGCTGGGTCGATCCCGCCGTGGGTCCGACGCCACCCTGAGCGACCTGGGGCGGGGCTACTACGAGGAGGCCGGGTTCGAGGTCCCGTACGCGGCCCCCTGCGGGCTGCCCAGCGGGCAGGCGCTGATCCGGCCGGAGGCCCTGTACGGCTGGGTGCTGGAGCAGGTCCCCGACGCGGCGCAGGCCGTGGTCGTCGGCGGCAACGGCTTCCGGGCGGTGGGGGCGATCGAGGCCCTGGAGGCGGAGCTGGAGCGGCCGGTGCTGACCGCGAACCAGGTGCTGCTGTGGGCCGCCCTGCGAGCGGCGGGCGAGCCGGTGGACGGAGTCACGGGCTACGGCCGCCTGTTCTCGCCCCCCTGAGCCCGACCCCCTGAGCCCGGCCGCCTCGCGCCCGGCCCCGTCGCGCCGGCCCCGTCGCGCCCGGCCCCGTCGCGCCCGGCCGCCTCGCGCTGGCCCCCTGAGCCCGGCCGCCTCGCGCCCGGCCCCGTCGGCCCGGCCCCGCCGCGCCCGGCCTCGCCCCGCCCGGCCCCGTCGCGTTCCGCCCCTTGCGGGATCGGCGTCGATCCGCTGAACTGACGTACCGTCAGATCGAGTGGGTGGAGGGGCGAAGCGTGCAGACCATCTGGCTCACCGGCGCCGAGTGGCTCGCCGTGCTGCGGATAGGCCTCGGCCTGTGGTGGCTGGAGAGCTGGCGGCACAAGGACAAGAAGGGCTGGTTCGAACGCGGCACCGGCATCGCCTGGGCCGCCGACGTCGCCGGCAAGCACCGCTGGGGCTTCGTCAAGGGCGGCTTCGAGAAGGTCGTCCAGCCCCGGCCGCGGCTGATGGCGTACGTCGTCGTCTACGCCGAACTCGCCCTCGGCCTCGGCCTCGTGCTCGGCTTCCTGACCCCCGTCGCCCTCGTCGGCGGCCTGCTGCTCAACCTGCTCTACCTGGTCCTGATGATCCACGACTGGGCCGAGCAGGGCCAGAACTCGATGATGGCCCTCATCTCCCTCGTCGCGCTCGGCGCGACGTCCTGGCAGACCTGGTCCCTCGACGCGACGATCGGACTGTTCCCGTGAGCACCGCACGGTACGACCTCCCCGAGACGGACGAGTTCACCCGCCCCTACTGGGACGCGGCGGCCGCGGGCCGCCTCCTGCTGCGCCGATGCGCCGACTGCGGGCGCGCCCACCACTACCCGCGCGAGTTCTGCCCCTCCTGCTGGGCCGGCGAGGACCGCGTCACCTGGGAGGAGGCGAGCGGCCGCGCCACCCTCTACACCTGGTCCGTCGTCCACCGCAACGACCTCCCGCCCTTCGGCACCCGCGTCCCCTACGCGGCGGCCGTCGTCGACCTCGCGGAGGGGCCCCGGATGATGACCGAGGTCGTCGACTGCCCGTACGCGGACCTCCGCATCGGCATGCCCCTGCGCGCCGCCTTCCGCGAGGCGGCGGAGGGGGTGTGGGTGCCGGTCTTCCGGCCGGAGGGGGTGCTCGGGCGGTGAGGAGCCGCCGGACCCCTGATTCGGGCAGGGGCCCGGCCGCCGTCATCCGCAGGTGGATCCAGACGCGGGCGGCGCGTGGCGGTGTTCGTGGCGCGCCGGGTTCCTGCGCTCTGCGTGCGCTGCTGCGGTGGCCAGCGCGGACGCACGGTGCTCGGTCGGCGTGAGTCCGTACGCCTGGCGGAACGCCCGGCTGAACCCGGTGGCGCTGGCGAACCCCCAGCGGGCCGCGATCGCCTGGACGGGATGGCCGCCGAGCTCCGCGCGGGCGAGGTCGGAGCGGGCGCGCTCCAGCCGGCTCCGGCGGATGAGCGCCGCGACGGTCAGGGGCTGGTCGCCGAAGAGGGCGTGGAGGTGCCGCAGCGACATGTTGTGCCGGTCCGCGATGACTTGGGGGGTCAGGTCCGGGTCGCCGAGGTTGTTCTCGACGAAGCGGTGGATCCGCTGGAGGGTCTCCCGCGCACGGGCCCGGGCGGGCGCCGCGCCGGGGTCCCCGAGCTGTCTCGCGAGGAACGCGGTGGCCAGGTCGAGGGTGACGGCCCCCAGCCCGCGCAGCTCCTCCGGGCGGCAGTGCGGGGCCTGTGTGAGCAGCGACCTCATGAAGCCGGCGAGGATCGCTCCCGACCCGCTGCCCGCGGGAAGGTTCCGTGCGAGGAGGCCGTCCAGCCGGTCCGAGCCGAGCGCCAGGGCCTGGCGGGGGATCTGCACGACCACCGATGTGAGCGTCTCGTCCGCGGCCGCCGCCTCACTCGGCCGTGAGGTGTCCGTGAGGACGAGTCCCCCCGAGACCACCGATTCGCTGCCCCGCTGGGAGATCCGGACGGCGCCCCGGGTGAGGAGCGCCAGCTGCAGGTGCTCGGGATCGCCCTGCCGGACGTGGGTCGGGGTGCGGCGCGAGCTCACCGGTGAGCAGGTCACGGCGGACAGGCGCACCACCCCGAGGTCCAGCTCCGTGATGTCCGCCCGGAAGTCGGCCGCGTGCCGGCTGCTGAGCCGGACGGGCATCACATGGCTCGACACCGTCTCGCAGAACCAGTCGAACCGGTCCTGGCGCGCCCCGACGACCTCCGACGCGACCAGCGTTCCCATGCGATCCCCCACACCTCGACCTGACAGAGCCCGGCCCGGGACGCGTCCGCCCCGGGGTACGCGGCTCAGGGCCAGAGCAGCTCCCGCACCCAGCCGGCCTCCGCCGCCGCCCGGCGGTAGCGCAGGCGGACGTGGCGGCGGGCGGCGTCGCCCTGGAAGAACTCCGCCCCGGCGGGCTCCAGAACGTACCGGGTCCAGGTCGGGGCGGGCGCGTCCGGCTCGGCCCCCGCCCGCTCCCACGCCGCCGCCGAGGCCCGCGCCAGCTCCTCGGCGGAGCCCAGCACCTCGCTCTGCCGGCCGGTCAGCGCGGCCGCCAGCGCCCCGCGCGAGCGTACCGCCAGGTCCGCCCGGCTCTCCTCGGGGCCGCACGGCACGACCCGGCCCCGGATCCGCACCTGCCGCGCCACCGCCGGCCAGTAGAAGACCAGCGCCGCGTCCGCCCGGCCGGCCAGCTGGCGGCCCTTGGCGCTAGTGGAGTGCGAGGCGAAGTGCCAGCCCCGCTCGTCGGCGTCGTGCAGCATCAGCACGCGCGCGTCGGGCCGCCCCCCGGCGTCCACCGTCGCCAGGCTCATCACGTGCGGCTCCGGCTGCCCCGCCTGTGGTCCTGCAGGAACCACTCCCGGAACAGCTCCAGCGGCGCGGCGGGCGCGCCCGCCGGGTCGAACTCGGGGAGCGGGACGTCCCACACCCGCAGGGAGTGCAGGACCTCGTGGAACTCGCTGCTGCTGCTCATGCCGCCCAGGCTATGCGGTGCCGGCCCCCGGAGCCGGACCCGTCCAGAACGAAGGCCCCCACCGGCCGGCTCGGCGCCGCGGCACGGCCCGTCGGCCTGGCCCGAAGAGCCGTCCCGGCCCCCGAGCCAGGCCGAAGGGGCGGGACGGCCTCAGGGTTGGGTCCCTCAGATCCAGCCGTGGTCGCGGGCCAGGAGGGCCGCCTGGAAGCGGTTCGTCGCTCCGAGGCGCTGCATCAGGTCCGCCACGTACTTGCGGTACGTGCGGACCGACACGCCGACCTCACGGGCCCCCGTCTCGTCCTTCTCCGCCTGGTACATGGTGGTCAGCACCTTGCGCTCGATCTCGCTCAGCCCGCCCTCCGGGCCCTGCCGGGCCGCGACCGCCTCCGCCAGCGGCACCGAGTCCGACCACATCCGCTCGAACAGCGACACCAGGTTGGCGACGAGGCCCGTCTCGCGGATCACCAGGGCCCCCAGCCGCGGGTTCTGCGGGTCGATCGGGGTCAGGGCCGCAGCCCGGTCGAAGACCAGCATCCGCTCCAGCGGCTTGTCCGAGATCCGGATGTCCGCCCCCATCGCCGAGATCTCCTGGAGGTAGGCCAGCGTCGGCGCGTCCTCCACCGCCGCCGGGCGCATGATCGTGCGCATCTTGATGCCCCGCCGCAGGATCCGGGCGTCCAGCGGCCGGGACGCCTCGATGCTGGCTGCGCTCAGCGCCCCGTGCGGCTGCGTGGTCAGCCCCTCCTCCCGGGTGAAGAAGGTCAGCTCGTCGATCACCGCCCGGACGTTGGGCGTCCCCTCCACCCGCTCGATCGCCGGCCGCTCCGACGCCCCGCGCACGGCCGGGCGTACCGCGTCCCGTTCCGCCAGCAGCGACTCCACCACCCGCTGTTCGGCCGCCACCCGCCGCAGCTCCTCCTGGAGCTCCCGCAGCCGCAGGTCGATCAGCCGCTGCACGGCGATCGCGGGCGGCGCCGGCCGGATGCTGCCGTTGTCGGCCAGGGAGGTCAGCTCCATCGACTCCAGCCGCGCCAGCCACTCCTCCACCTCGTCCACCGGCGCCCCGAGGTGCTCGGCCAGTACGGGGGGCGTGCCCTCCGTGAGGCGGAGCAGGCATCTGTACAGGTCTTCGTCCTCGGCTGACATCCCCAAGTGGATGAGGCTTCCGGCGCGCATGGTTCCCCCTTGTGATGGTGCCCCGTGTGGTCAGCACGGTGGGCTGATCATACGAACGCGGACACCGGCTGACCATGGGTAACGGAAGCGTTCCTACCGGTCTTGGTTCCCGCATCCGTGCAGCTCGTCGTGCAGCTTGTTGCACGCACCGACGCAGGAAGCTGCGTCCGGAAACGCTCGAAAGCGAGTCCACCGAACGGCAGTCTTCTCCGTGTCGGAACAACGACGATCCACACAGGGGGAAACGATGAAGAAGAACCAGATCGGCGGACGCACCCGAATCGCCCCGCTCATCGCGGGATTCGCCATCGCGGCCGGACTGACCTTCTCCGGGCCCTTCATCCACCCGCCGGCCCAGGACCAGCTCACCGCGGCCGGTCAGGCGGCCGACAAGGCCCGCTGCTTCCTCTCCGTCGTGGAACCCGACGACATCGACTTCACGAAGTGCGGGCCCAAGGTGAAGCTCCCCGTCGACCGGCGCGAAACCTTCGACTGGATTTAACAGCGGGACACACCACGGCCACGGAACAGAAGACGAGGAAGGAAGAAGGGAGCCACAGCCACACCATGACCACCCACTCGGTACTCATACCGTTCCTGCCGACCCGGCCCGAACAGATCCTCCCCTACGCCGGCCTCGTCCACTGGACCCGGGCGCACCGGCTCTGGCAGGGACAGTCCCTGATGGTCGAACCCCACCACGGGTTCGTCCACGCCGCAGGAGCCGGCTTCCGGGTCCCCACCGGCCTCGGCGTCACGCTCATGCCGCTGCGCCACCCCTACGAGGCCGCCCTCCAGGCCCGCTCGCTGGCCCTGGCCACCGGGCAGCCGGTCACCGCCGGCTTCGGACCCGGGGCGCCCTCGCTCCAGCAGGCCCTGCGCGGGGCCCCGTACCGCAGTCCCCTGACCGCGGCCCGCGAGTACCTGACGGCCGTGCGCGGCCTGCTGGCCGGGGAACACGTCCGGATCGACGGCGACTACGTCACCTGCGACGCACAGCTCGCGCCCTTCCCCTCCGCCCCGGTGGAGATCGGCCTCGGCGTGCTGCGGCCCGCCATGGCCCGGCTCGCCGGAGAGGTCGCCGACGTGGCGATCACCTGGCTGACCCCGGCCGCCTACCTGCGCGACACCGTCCTGCCGGCGCTGCGCGAGGGCGCGGCGAAGGCCGGCCGGCCGGTCCCCAGGCTCACGGCGATGGTGCCGCTGGCGCTCGCCAGGAAGGACCGCACCGCCGGCGAGATCGCGCTGGCCAGCAACTCCGCGCACCTGGGGCTCCCGCACTACGTCGACATGCTGCGCAAGTCCGGTATCGGCATCACCGGCACGGACCGGGAGCTGGATGCGCACGCCCTCGTCGAAGGGCGCGGGTTCCTCAGCGGCGGCATCGGCGAACTCGTCGCACAGCTGAAGGAGTACGAGGAGGCGGGCGTCGACGAAGTCGTCCTGAACGTCACCGGCGTGGCCAACTGCTACGGCCCGCAGGCGGCCTCCGAAGAACTCAGGACGATCCTGTCCGCCCTGGCCTGACCCCGGAAACGTCCGGGTCCGGCCTCAGGACCTGACCGACAGGCCCTGGCACGGCCGGGCCCCGGTCCGGCGTGCCCCGGTCCGGCGTGCCCCGGTCCGGCCCGGCCGGAGCTGGCCACCGAATCACTTCACACACGTCGCTTCACGCACGTCACTTCACACACGTCGCTTCACGCACGTCACTTCACACAGTCGCTTCACACACGTCGCTTCACATTGCTTCGCATTCCTTGAAGGGGGAGTCATGGCGGGAATCAAACGGCATCTGATGCTCTGGGGTACCGGAAAGCCGGGGGCGGAGCTTTCCGCGACGGGCTCCGCGACGGTCGTCCTGGAGAATCCGGACCACCTTTCCACGCTGCTCGGCTCCGACCTCGTAGGACCGCACTCGGTGGTGTTCGCCCCCGGCCACACTCCGGACGCGGGAATTGCGGACGGCCCCGTCGTCGCCGGCTACGAGGGTTCGCTGAGCGAGCCCGGCCTGGAATGCTCCCTCGGCACGGACTTCTACCTCCAGATCCAGAACTACGGCGTCAGCGCCTACATGTCCGTGGTCGGCCCGACGCTGATCCGCGTCGCCGACGACATGGACCTCGACGCCTACCTCGCCGACGCCGACCAGGCCCGGCAGACGGGCACCTTCCCCGACTTCCTCACCAACCCCGTCATCCAGCTCGCCGACCTGCCCGCCCTCGGCGCGGGCCCGGCCGGCGACGGTCCCCGCTGCCGCCTGTACGCCGACCAGGACGGCGTCCTGTCCACCACCCCGGGCGGCACCCGGCTCGGCGTCCTCGGCGAGGACACCCTGGAGCAGCTCGACAGCCGCTGGCTCCTCGACGAGGCCGACGCCGGCGCCGACGGCGGACCTGCCGCGGAACGCCCCTGGCTGGGCCGCTACCTCGCCGCCGTCTCCGCCGTCCGCGACCTGCGGGCCCGCGGCCTGGCCGCCGAGGTACGGGTCTCCGGCTTCGGCGGCCGGCTGAACGCCGCCGCGGCCTCCGTCCCCGCCGACGCCGCCGCGGACACCGCCGACGCCCAGCTGCCGCTGCTGCTGTGGTCGGGCGAGGACGCCTTCGTCCACGACCCGGCGAGCGGCCGCACCTTCGGCCTCGACCCGGTCGCCGCCGGCCTCGCCGAGGTGCTGCTCGTCGCCGGTTCGGTGGAGGCGGGCGCCTCCTACGCCGACCGGGCGGCCCTGGAGCAGGTCGCCGCCTACTTCGAGGACGCCGGGGTCACCCTGCGGTCCGCCGAACTCGCGACGGCGGGGCACTGACCGCCATGACGACGATGACGATCACCAAGCCGATGTCCGACGCGGGCCACCGCCTCCCCACCCCCGCCGACGTCCCCGGACGCGCCGGCGAACTCCTCGCCTCCCTCGGCGACCGGGCCGTCCTCTGCGACCTGTACGACGCCGTCGGCGCGACCGTCTACCACGACCTCGCCGGCACCGGCACCCACGAGGTGCGCGAACTGCTCGCCCTGGTCCGCCGCATCCCCGGCGACGTGCTCGACCTGGCCGCCGGCTCCGGACGCCTCACCCTGCCCCTGCTCGCCCTCGGCCGCCGGGTCACCGCCCTCGAACTCTCCTCCTACATGCTGGAGCTGCTCGACCAGCGGCTCGCCGCCGCCCCGCCCGCACTGCGCGCACGCTGCCTGCCCGTCCGGGCCGACATGAGCGCCTTCGACCTCGGCCGCCGCTTCGGCGCGATCGTGCTGGGCACCACCACGATCTCCCTGCTCGACGCCGAGGGCCGCACCGGCCTCTACCGGGCCGTCCGCGAACACCTGGAGCCCGGCGGCCGGTTCCTGCTCTCCACGGTCGACATGGCCGCCACCGGCGAAGGCCCCGCCGAGGTCGACATGGAGATCGTGACCGACAGCGGCCGCGCCTACCGCCTCTTCGAGCACTGGACGCCCGACTCCGGCAGCCGCACCGTCACCCTCTTCCCCGCCGACCTCGGCGCACCCGGCGACGAAGGCCCCGTGCAGGTGTGCACCACCACCATCGGCGTCCTGCCCGCCGAACTCCTGGAAGCCGAACTGGCCGCCGCCGGGTTCTCCGTCCGCTCCCGCCACCCGCTGCCCGCCGTCGGCGAGCGCCACCACGACGTACTGCTCGAAACGGAGGTGACCCCGTGAACGACACCACGACCACGCCCCCCGGCCACCACCCGCTGTGGCCGTCCCTGACCGCCCCCCAGGACCAGGGCCGCGACGACACCTGCGCCGTCTCCGCGCACGGCGTACGCGTCCGCTTCGCCGACGGCCGCGAACTCCTCGACGGCTCCAGCGGCCTGTGGAACACCAACATCGGCTACGGCAACGAGGCCATCGCCGCAGCCGCCGCCGAAGCCCTCCGCGAAGCCTCGTACCTCTCCGTCTTCCGCTACGAGAACGCCCACGCCCGCCGCGCCGCCGAAGCGCTCGTCGAAGCGGCCGGCCCCGCCCACTACGGCCGGGTGCTGTTCTCCACCTCCGGTGGCGCCGCCAACGACCTCGTCATGAAGGTCGCCCGGCACTACCACGCCCTGCGCGACGAACCGCGCCGCAAGGTCGTCGTCGGCCTGCGCGGCAGCTACCACGGCCTGACCTTCGGCAGCTTCGCCCTCACCGGCGACGACCTCGGCCAGCAGCTGTACGGCGTCGACCAGCGCTTCGTCCGCCACGTCGCCCCCAACGACCCCGCCGAACTGAACGCGCTCATGGCCCGCCAGGGCGCCCAGATCGCCGCCGTCGTCGTCGAACCCGTCCTCGGCAGCGGAGCCGTACCCCTCACCGGGGAGTACCTCGCCGAACTGCTGCGGCTGCGCCGCGAACACGGCTTCCTGCTGGTCGCCGACGAGGTCGCCACCGGCTTCGGCCGCACCGGCAGCCTCTTCGCCTCCCAGCAGTGGGCCGAACAGCCCGACCTGCTCGTCTCCTCCAAGGGGCTCACCAACGGCACCAGCGCCGCCGCCGTCGTCATCGCCTCCCGCCAGGTGGCGCAGGCCTTCACCGACGCCGGCGCCATGCTCACCCACGGCGAGACCCAGGCCGGCACCCCCGTCACCTGCGCCACCATCACCGCCACCCTCGACGAGATGCGCCGCCTCGACGCGGTCGCCCTCGGCCGGCGCCTGGCGCAGCGCCTCGACACCGAACTCGGCGCACTCGTCGCCGCCCACCCCCGGGTCGCCGCCACCACCGGCCTCGGCTGCTTCCGCTCCGTCCGGCTGTGCGACCCGGACGGCACCCCCTTCCCGCAGGACCAGGTCCACGCCCTGGTCCGGGCCATCCGGGACGCCGGCGCCATCGTCCACCCCGGGGTCAACGGCATCCAGCTCTTCCCCGCCCTCACCTACACCGACGCCGAACTCACCGAACTCCTCGCCGCCGTCACCGCCGGACTCGACCTCCACCTGGCCCGCACCGCCGCCCCCGCCGCCGAGGCCCTGGCGTGAGCGCCGGCTGGCACGCCCCGGCACAGCAGCTGATCGGCTGCGACAGCCTGGGCGCCTGGTTCACCGGCCGCCCCGAGCGGCGGATCACCGTCCTCGTGGACGCCGCGGTCGCCGCCGCCCCCGTCACCGACCGCGTACGGACCCTGCTCGCCGGGGACCGGTACGAGACCGAGGTGCTGGAGCTGTCCGGCCCCGGCGACCTGGACTCGGTGGCCGCGCTCGCCGGCCGGGTCGCGGACGCCGAACTGCTCGTCGGCATCGGTGGCGGCTCCCTCCTCGACCAGGTCAAGCTGGCCGCCCTGATCCGGACCAACCCCGACGCGTACGCCCGCCTCACGGTGCCGCAGCGCAGCGGACTGCTGGTCCTCGGCCACACCACCCGGCACGGACTCCCGCTGGTCGCCGTACCCACCACGGTCGGCACCGGCACCGAGTCCAGCGGCGTCGCCTGCCTCGGCTACCCCGGCCACGGAAAGCGGCTGGTGATGGGCACCGCACTGCGGCCCAGGGCCGCCGTCCTTGACCCGCTCGCCACCGCCACCCTCGACGACGAACTCGTCGCCGAAGGAGTCCTCGAAGCACTTCACCGCGTGGTCAGCCCCTACGTCGGCGACCACGGGGACCTGCCCACCGAGGACGCCCTGGTGGAGACCATCGCCGAACGGCTGGTGCTGCTGGGACACGAGGTGCGCGACGCGCGCCGCGCCGACCGCCCCACCGACGACCGGCTGCGGCTGGAGATCGCCAAAAACAGCAGTCTCAGCCACGCCGAATGGGCTCACCTCGGCCGCGACCTGTACGCGGTCAAGGGCTGGCTCATCGCCAACGAGCTGTCCTCCGCCCTCGGAGTGCGCAAGATGACCGCGGTCGCGGCGATCCTGCCGCACCTGTGGCGGGCCGTCTCCGCCGGCGAGGCACGGCTCGGCTCCGCCGACCGGCTGCACCGCCTGTGGTCCCGGCTGCAGGGCCACCGACCCCGAGAACCTCCCCGCGGACCCGGCGGCGGGCATCGAAGCCCTCCTCGACTCCTGGAGAGATCCACCGCGGCATCGACGCGGGCCCCGACCGGCTCGCCGGGATCGCGCACCGCACCGTACGCGCCTGGGGCGCCGGACTGCCGATGCTCGGCGGCCTGCGCACCGACGACGTGTACGGCCTGCTGGCCGACGCCGCCGCGGCCTGAAACACCACGACTTCCGCACCCGCAGGCACGGCCGCGAGGCGCGGACGGGAGCACCCATCCCACGCACAGAGCACGCCCCGATCGACCCACACGGAAAAGGAGAACGACCCATGCAGGACAACCTCGCGATCGACGCCTTCCCCGCCCTGGAGCTCGGCATGCAGGAGCTGGAGGCCATGGAGGCCCCGGGCTGGTGGACCGGTATCGGCGTCAGCGCCGGCGTGGTCGTCGCCTCGGCGGCGGGCTACGGCTCGTACGTCGCCTCCGCGGCCATCATCGCCACCTGAGAAACCCGTACCGCACACGGCGGTACACCCCGCACCACCCACTGAACACGCCACACGGAAAAGGAGAACGACCCATGCAGAACGACCTCGCGATCGACGCCTTCCCCGCCCTGGAGCTCGGCATGCAGGAGCTGGAGGCCATGGAGGCCCCGGGCTGGTGGACCGGTATCGGCGTCAGCGCCGGTGTCGTCGTCGCCTCGGCGGCGGGCTACGGCTCGTACGTCGCCTCCGCGGCCATCATCGCCACCTGAGAAGCCCGTACCGCACACGGCGGTACGCCTTCCACCCACCAGAGAAACACCCACGGAAACAGGAGAACCCCATGCAGGACATCGTGAAGCAGGACATCGCCACCGAGAACCTGGAGCTCGGCATGCAGGAGCTGGAAGCCATGGAGGCCCCGGGCTTCTGGTCCGGCTTCAAGCAGGGCGTCGTCATCAGCGGCATCGCCGTCGCGAGCGCCACGCTCGCCACCTGATCCCCCCGGCGGCCCGAACGGCTGCCGAGATCACAGCGGACCGGACTCCCGGTCCCCCAGGGTGACTTGGTCCCGTGGCGGTGGCACCCGCCACCGCCGCGGGCCCCTGCACCCCCCACGCACCACACGCACAGAGCAGAAGGAAGAGGGAGCCAACATGCCGAAGGAGAACCCCCGCAAGGGGACGAACGGACAGCTGGGGACGACCGCCGCGCTGCTCGCGCTGGCACTGGCCGTCGCCAACGCGCAGCTGACCGGAGCCGCGCTCGTCGCCGTCATGAGCGTCATCGGCCTCGGTCTCGTCGCCTGCGCCGCCAAGGTCGGCGCCAACGTCGCCGCGGGCAAGCGATGAGCGCCGCCGGCGTCGTCCGCGCCTCGGGCCTCACCAAGGAGTTCGGCCCGTTCACCGCCGTGCAGGACGTGACCTTCGAGGTCCGCCCCGGCCGCGTGACCGGACTGCTCGGCCGCAACGGCGCCGGCAAGTCCACCTCCCTGCGCATGCTCCTCGGCCTGGTCCGCCCCACCTCCGGCACCGCCACCGTCTTCGGCCACCCCTACACCGAACTCCCCGACGCCGCCCGCCGCGTCGGCGTCTGCATGGACGGCATCGGCCCCACCCCCGGCGCCTCCGGCCGCCGCGACCTGCGGATCTGGGCCCGCACCCTCGGCGTCTCCCGCGCCCGCGTCGACGAGGTCCTCGACCGCGTCGGCCTCACCGACGCCGCCGACCGCCCCGCCAAGGGCTACTCCACCGGCATGAAGCAGCGCCTGGCCCTCGCCACCGCCCTGCTCGCCGACCCCGAACTCCTCGTCCTGGACGAGCCCGCCAACGGCCTCGACCCCGACGGCATCCGCTGGCTGCGCGACACCCTGCGCGCCCTGGCCGCCGAAGGCCGCACCGTCCTGGTCTCCAGCCACCTCCTCGCCGAGGTCGAGCAGACCGTCGACGACGTCGTCGTCATCCAGCGCACCCTGCGCTTCGCCGGCTCCCTCGCCGAGCTCACCTCCGACGGCGCCCAGCGCCTCGAAGACCGCTTCTTCTCGCTGGTGGACGGGGACGCCGAGACCGCCGCGCGCACCGAAAGGCTGACCCATGCGTAACGTCCTCGCCGGCGAGTGGATGAAGGCCTGGACCGGCCGCACCTGGCTGATCCTCGCCACCGCAGGGATCTTCATGTCCCTCCTCACCAGCTTCGGGTACGCCTCCACGGGCGACGAGGCCATCGCGCTGGGCAAGTCCACCGCCGCCGCCGTCACCGACGACATGGCCCAGGCGTGGATGATGACCTTCCTGATGTCCGCCGTGTTCGGCGCCATCCTCGTCACCCGCGAGTACAACACCGGCGCCATCGCCCGCTCGGTCCTCCTCAGCGGCGGCCGGCTGCGGCTGCTGTCCGCCAAGGCCCTCGTCGCCACCGCCGTCGGACTCCTCAACGGCGTCCTCGCCGCCGCCCTCGCGGTGCTGTGCGCGTTCACCCTCCCCGGCCACTTCGGCTACGACGGCGACTGGACCGGCCACACCACCCGCATCGTCCTCGGCGTCGTCACCGTCAACGTGATCGCCGGCCCCTGGGGCGCGCTCCTCGGCTGGATCCTGCGCAACCAGCTCGCCACCGTCGTCACCGTCATCGCGCTCACCCTCCTCGTCGAGCCGGGCCTGCAGGAACTCGCCCCGAAGGCCGCCGCCTACCTGCCCACCATCGCGATGAGCTCCGTCTACCTCGACGGCAAGCCCGAGCTGCTGTCCGTACCGCTCGCGCTCCTGGTCCTCGCCGGCTGGCTCGCCGCCGCCGGGACCGCCGCCCGGCAGCTGCTGCTCTCCCGCGACGTCATCCAAGGGTGATCCCGACATGTCCACCAAGACGCTCATCCGGAAGGCGGCCCCCGCCCCGGCCGCCACCCAGCGGGCCGCCTCCGACCCGGCCGCCTCCGACCCGGCCCCCTCCAAGCCGGCCGCCTCCGCCGCGGACGACTGGGACCCCGCCCTCCTGGAACGCCCCCGCATCGCCGCCAACGTGGAGATCCACGAGCCCATCGAGAGCGGCGCCCCCTGGGTCCTCCAGCGCGGCAACCACCAGCACTTCCGCCTCCAGCCCGACATGGCGCGACTGGTCCGGGCCATGGACGGCACCCTCGACCACGACGGCCTCGCCGAGGTCCTCGGCCCGCCGTGGACCGCGCAGCACGTCGGCACCGCCGTGCACAAGCTCGCCGACTCCAAGGTCCTCGACGACGGCAAGCCCGCCGAACGCCGAAGCACCTGGTTCCGCTTCGTGCCCCCGATGACCCTCCAGTTCACGGTGGTGCACCCCGAGCGGCTCCTCGCCCGCCTCGCCCCCGTGATCCGCCTCCTCGCCGGACGCACCTCGGCCGCCGTCGCCGCCCTGTTCGTCCTCGGCGGGATCCTCGCCCTCGCCCTGCTCACCCCCGAGGTGGACGCCGCGCTCGGCCGGCCGCTCCCCTTCTACGCCTACTTCGGCGTGATGGCCGGCGTCCTCGCCACCACCGCCGTCCACGAGGTCGGCCACGGCGCGGTCCTCACGTACTACGGCGGCCGGCCCAGCCGCATGGGCTTCATGCTCTTCTACATGTCGCCCGCGTTCTTCTGCGACGTGTCCGACGGCTGGCGGCTCTCCCGCAAGGAACAGCGCGTCCGCGTCGCCCTCGCCGGCATCGCCACGCAGACCGTGATCGCCGGGGCCGCCGCCCTGAGCGCCCTGTTCCTGGGCCCCTCGGACCTGCGCGACGCCGTCCTCGTCTTCGCCGTCGCCACCTACACCAGCGGCGTCGTCAACCTGCTGCCCTTCGTCAAGCTCGACGGCTACATCGCCCTGATGAGCCACCTCGACGTCCCGCACCTGCGCGACCGGGCCATGACCGACGCCCGCCGCTTCCTCGCGCGGACCCTGTTCGGCGGCCGCGGCTACGCACGCGAACTGGAGGGCCGCCGCTGGGCGGTCGCCTTCGGGTTGGCCTGCATGGCCTTCCCCCTCTACGTCATCGCCGGCGCCCTGACCCTCTGGTCCGACCTGCTCCAGCGCCTCGGCGCCGTCGGCACCAGCACCGTCCTGATGGTCGTCTGCTACCTCGTCTACCGCCTCGGCCTCGGCTTCGCCAAGCTCACCACCGAGGGCCGCGCCGCCGGCGCCCCGCTGTGGCGGGTCATCGCCGCGGCCGTGCTCCTCACGGGGGCCGCCGGGGCCGCGCTGGTCCTCGTCAAGGCGCCGTACACCGTCGCCGCCGGATACGTCGCCCACGACGGCGGCCGCGTCGAGCTGGTCCTGCCGAACACCGCCGACCTGTCCGCCGTCCGCCCGGACTCCGCCGTCCGCTTCTACCGGGCCGGACTGATGACCCGCGAGCAGACCGGCACCGCGAACGTCGCCGCGACGACCCGCACCGAGACCACCGCGCCCATGTCGGCCTTCTTCCCGGTCGCGGCCACCCCGGTGCGCATGCCCGTCGTCAGCCTCCCGCTGACCGTCGGCGAGGCCCCCGCCGACCGCGTCGGAGCCGCCCGGGTCGACCTCGGCGAACTCCCGCTGGGCGAGTGGCTGTACGTGAAGTACGTCGCCCCGCTCTGGCGCCGGTAACACCCCCCTCTTCTTCCTCTCCTGTCCCTCCTGTCCCTCCTGTCACGAACGGAGTGCACCATGGACCTCCGCTACATGAACTACTGCCAGCCCGGCAATCCGTTCTACGACGTACCGGCCACCGCCGCCGCCGACGCCAGCGTCTTCCCGGCGGTGACCGGCCCCCTCCCCGAGGGCTGGACGCGCAACGACAACACGCACTGGCTGCTGATGACCCCGCCCGACACCGTCCTCCCCGGCCAGGGCTGGAAGATCCACGTGTCGGCCACCCTGGAGAACGCCGACCGCGTCCTCGACCTCGTCTGGGACTTCTGCGTCGCCGAACGCGTCACCTTCAAGTTCATCCGCAGCGCCGGCATCCTCAAGATGCGCAACAGCAAGTACGGCGACCGCGGCAGCAGCGGCAAGTTCTTCACCGTCTACCCCGGCGACGAGGCGCAGCTGGAGCGGATCCTGCGCGGACTCGGCGACCTCCTCGACGGGGAGGCCGGCCCCACCATCCTCAGCGACCTGCGCTGGCGCTCCGGCCCGCTGTACGTCCGCTACGGCGGCTTCGTCTCCCGGCTCGGCCGCTCCGAGACCGGCGAGCTCGTGCACTGCATCGAGGACCCCGAAGGCCGGCTGGTCCCCGACGTGCGCGGGCCGTCCTTCCGGCCGCCGTCCTGGGTGGAACTCCCCGCCTTCCTCGGCGAGGCCCTCGCCGCCCGCAACGCGGCCACCCTCCAGGACTTCCCGTTCCGCGCCACCAAGGCCCTGCACTTCTCCAACGGCGGCGGCGTCTACCAGGCCACCGACACCCGCGACGGCGGCACCGTCCTGCTGAAGGAGGCCCGCCCGCTGGCCGGCCTCGACGAGGAGGGCGCCGACGCCGTGGCCCGCCTCCAGCGCGAGCACTGGGCACTGGACAAGCTCGCCGGACTCGACTGCATCCCGCCGGTCGCCGACTACCGCAAGGGCAACGAACACTGGTTCCTGGCCCGCGAGTACGTCGACGGCAAGCCCCTCGCCCGCGAGCTCCTCAGCCGCAACCCGCTCGTCAACGACGACCGCACCGAAGGCGCGTACGCCGCCTACGCCGACTGGGCCCTGAAGATCGTCGACCAGGTCGAGCGGGGCGTCGAGGCCATGCACGCCAGGGGCGTCGTCTTCGGCGACCTGCACCCCAACAACATCCTGATCCGGCCCGACGACACCGTCTCCTTCATCGACCTGGAGACCGCCACCCCCGTCGAGGACGAGTCCGCGCAGGCCATCGGCGCCCCCGGCTTCCGCGCCCCCGCCGGATACAAGGGCACCGCCGTCGACCGGTACGCCCTC
The DNA here is from genome assembly GCF_000158895.1 of Streptomyces sp. C. Taxonomy (NCBI): domain Bacteria; kingdom Bacillati; phylum Actinomycetota; class Actinomycetes; order Kitasatosporales; family Streptomycetaceae; genus Streptomyces; species Streptomyces sp. C. The sequence continues at coordinate 4,462,042 of NZ_GG657750.1, forward strand.
GGCTGCATCCGGATCGGCGTCTTCCTGCCGCTGACGGTCATGGCCACCTGGTCCCGCGCCAAGGTCGACCAGCTGATCGGCCTGGTCACCGAGCGCTTCCCGGTACCCGACGGCTTCGCCGGGCAGGTCCTCGCCGACCTCGGCCCCGACCCGCACCCCGGACAGCTCCCCGACACCGGCCCCGCACCGCTGTGGACCGCGCCCACCGCCGCCGACTGGCCCGCGCTGCGCACCGCGCTCGCCGAAGACCTGCTGGCCAGCGCCACCCCGCAGCGCGAGGACCGGCTCTTCCCCGGCGACGTCGAGCAGTTCTCGGTACCCGGCGGCGGAGCCACCCTCGCCTACGGCGCGGCCGGCGTGCTGTGGACGCTCGCCGAGCTGGGGCACGCCCCCGCCGACGAGCACGTGTCCTGGCTGACGGACGCCACCGCCCGCGCCGCGGACATGGGCCCCGGTCTGTACGACGGGCTCAGCGGCGTCGCCTACGCCCTGGACCGGCTCGGCCGCACCGACGAGGCCGCCGCCGTACTGGACCGGGTCCGCCGGGCCCCGCTGGAGGACGCCGACCACAGCCTCTTCGGGGGCCTCGCCGGCATCGGGCTGACCCACCTCCACTTCGGCGACACCGACGAGGCCGCCCGCATCGCCGCGCTCATCGCCGACCAGGCCCCGGGCGGGGTCGCCGGCCGGCCCCGGCCCGGGCTGCTGCGGGGCGCGTCCGGCGGGGCGCTGCTGATGCTCCGGCTGTACGAAGCCACCGGCGGCCCCAAGTACCTCCACGTGGCGGGCGAGTTGCTGCGGTACGACCTCGCGGAGGCGGGCTGGTCCGAGGACAGCGACCCGGCGGGCTCCGAGGACGCCGCCTGGAAGGTGCCGTTCCTGGCCTTCGGCGGCGCCGGCCTCGCCATGGTGCTCCACGAGGCGGCGCGGCTGCTGCCCGACCCGGAGTTCACCCGGGCCCGGGACGCGCTGCGCGAGCAGGCCGGTCCGTCCTTCATGCTCAACGCCGGGCTTTTCCACGGCCGGGCCGGCGCCCTGCTCGCCCTGCGCCACCTCCACGACGGCTCCGCCGCCACCGAGCGGGCCGTACGCCGCCACCTGGACGCCCTCGGCTGGCACGCGGTGCGCTGCGACGGCCACCTGGCCTTCTTCGGCGACCACACCCTGCGCCTGTCCGCCGACCTCGCGACGGGTTCGGCGGGTGTGCTCCTCGCGGTCGAGGCCGCGCTGGGCGATGCTGGCCCCGGTCTGCCGTTCCTCGCGCCGGGCCCCCGATGACCTGCCAGGAGGCCCCGATGCGCAGCACCACGTACCACTTCGTCGTCGCCCCGGACGGCCGCGGCCCCGAGGGCGGGGCGCCGGAGCTGGCGGCCGTGCGGCTGATCTCGTTACTGCCGGCGGACTGGGGCTACGCGCCCGAGTTCCCCGGCGGGACGGTGTCACTGCGGCTGACCCCGCCGCCCGGCACCACCGAGGCGGCGGCGCACGCCGCCTTCTCCGGCGCCCTCGCCACCCCCGGCCTGCGGGGCTGGAGCTGGGCCAACCGGCCCGCGTGAGCCTCCCGCCGCTAGGGTGCGGGGTCATGGACACGCCCAGAGCCGCCGCGTACCGGCCGGACCCGGAGTTCGACTCCACCAAGGGCGTACTGGAGGCGTACTGGCCCGACCCGGACCACATCCGCATCATCGACCTCGACCACGGCCACCACGACCTGCGCATCGCCCCCGACGGCCGCCCGCCGGTCCGGCTGGCCTGGTAGCAGATCACCGCCCGGGCCGGGGCCACAAGGGCGGAGCCCGCCCCAACGGGACGCGTACGGTGGGACGATGGTGGGAGCCGTCGAGGCAGGACGCAGAGTCGGGTCGAGGCCACCAGGGGGTGCCATGAGCGTTGACGTCCGCGAAAGGCTAGCCGAGCTCGGATTACGGCTGCCGGAGGTGAGCGCCCCCAAGGGCGCCTACGTCCCCGCGGTCCGCAGCGGCATACACGTCTTCGTCGCCGGCCAGATCCCGCTGACGGGCGGGGAGCTGACCCTGACGGGCAAGGTCGGCGCCGAGGTCTCCCCGGAACGGGCCCGGGAGCTGAGCCGCCAGTGCGCGCTGGCGGCCCTGGCCGCCGCCGACTCGGTGGCCCCCCTGGAGTCCGTGGTGCGGGTGGTGAAGGTCGTCGGCTACGTCTCCTCCGCGCCCGGTTTCACCCGCCAGGCGGGGGTGGTCGACGGGGCGAGCGAACTCCTGGTGGAGGTCTTCGGCGAAGCGGGCCGCCACGCACGCAGCGCGGTCGGCATGGACATCCTCCCCCTGAACGCCCCGGTGGAGATCGAGGTCGTCCTGGAGGTCGCCCCCCACCAGGGAGCGGCCCCTAGGCCGTCTCTTCCGGATCTTGCCTGACCCGCGCCGCCCGGCACCGCACCTCGCCGCGTTGGCGGAGCGCCCGAGTACGTCCAGTACAAGGGCGCCCCGCCAACGCGCCGATGCACGGCACCGGACGACGCGGGCTTAACCGGCAAGATCCGGAAGAGACGGCCTAGCCGATCGGGACCGCCGTGCCCGTCACCTCGATGCCGGCCGACGGGTCCGCCGGGACGCCCACCGTGATCAGGCTCGGGCGGCCCATGTCGACGCCCTGGTGGACGGTCAGCACGGCCGGCAGCTCGACCAGCCCCAGGCTCCGCAGGTACCCGCCGAACGCCGCCGCGGCCGCACCGGTCGCCGGGTCCTCGACCACCCCGCCGGGCGGGAACGGGTTGCGGGCGTGGAAGACGTCCGCCGACTCCCGCTGGACCAGGGTGATCGTCGTCCAGCCGAGGCGCGCCATCAGCCCGCTCAGCGCCGGCATGTCGTAGTCCAGGTCGGCGAGCCGCTCCCGGCTCGCCGCCGCGATCACCGGATGCCACGCCCCCGCGTACGCGGCCCGCGGCGGCAGCGCCGGATCGAGGTCGGCCGCCGACCAGCGCAGCGCCGCCAGCAGCTCCGCCAGATCGGCGTCCGTGATCGGCTCCGTACGCGGCTCCACGCTCACCAGCGTCGCGACGACACCGCCGTCCGGGCCGGCCGACGTCGTCACCGGCACCGGCCCCGCCTTCGTGTGCAGCAGCAGGTCCCCGACACCGTGCCGCTGCGCGTACGCCACGGCCGTCGCGATCGTGGCGTGCCCGCAGAAGGGCACCTCGTTCTGCGGGCTGAAGTACCGGATGTCCAGCGCCCCGTCCGGGCGGGGCACGGCGAAGGCCGTTTCCGAGTAGCCGACGTCCGCCGCGACCGCGGCCATCGTCGCCTCGTCGATGCCGGTGGCGTCCAGCACCACACCCGCCGGGTTCCCGCCCAGCGGGTCGGTGCTGAAAGCGACGTAACGCAAGAGGTCCATCGCCCGAACGTAGCGGCCCCGCCACCGGATGGTCAAAATCCGTATCACATACGGGAATTGACGGTTGCGGGCGTGGCCGCCACGCGCCGGCTCCGACCGTCACGCCCAGGTGAGCAGCTGCCCGGACGTACCGATCCCCACCGCGAACCCCAGCGCGATCCTGCGGTCCCCGTGACTGGGCCGGACCGCGTGGAAGAACCGCGGATCGATCAGGAGCGCCTCGCCGACCTCCGGAGCCAGCTCGATCGACTCGGCACCCGCCACCACCGACTCGTCGAACCCGTACCGGGCCGACAGCCGGTGCGCCTCGTCCTCGGGCTTCCAGCGGTGCCTCCACAGCACCGTCTCACCACCCTCGGGCGGCACGCTCAGGTACAGGTTGAACGCGAACTGCCCGATCAGCGGCTCGTCGAGCAGGTCCCCGTCGTACTCGCGCAGCGCGTCGTCGAAATGGACCTGGAACCCCTGGTTCGGCTCCCGGGCCACCCCGTCGCCCATCTCCACGCCGCCCCGGCGGCCCACCGCCACCCCGCCCGGCCAGGCCGCGGCCAGCGCCTCCCGGCAGGTGCGGAACGGATCGAACGACAGCCCCAGACCCTGCCAGGACTCGTGGTGCCCCTGCAGCGCCTTCCAGTACGTGTCGGCGACCCCGCCGTCCGCCATGTGGTCGCTGACACCCACCCCGAACCGCATCACCGGTGGATCGACGCGGGCCTTCCCGTACGAGTCGAACACCTGCTGCCGCAGCGCACCGAGCACCTCGTCACACCGCTCGCGCGGCAGGAAGGAGGGGACCCGGACCGCCGCGTACCGCCCGGCGGCCAGCCCGGCGAGCAGCTCGTGGGTGAACGCCGGCGCTGTCACGGCGCGGAAGAAGGGATCGTGCGGTGGAGCCGGTAACGCACTCCGAGTGGTTCGCCCTGAGGATTGCCCTGACGTCATTCGATCGCCCCCCGGCGTCGGAAAGACAACAGAAACCAATGGCACCTATCCGGGATGCGTCCCGCTGGTCGCGCGGAACGCCGTCTTCGCATCGAGCTCCAGTGCCTGCCGTCCGGCCTCCAGCGCTTCCATCGCGATCCGCCGGCCGACCTCCGCCTGCATCTGCTCCAGGTCGCTTCCCGGGGCACCCCATCTGAGGGACTGGTCGTCGTTCGTATCGGTGGGGACAGCAGTCATCGGCGGACCTCCGCGCATTTCGGTGTGGGACGCGTCACACAGGGTGAGGCAACGTCAGGCTACGCGCAAGCCCGCACCGGCCGTCGGAGTTCTGCCCAACTGATATGAAAAGCAGGGGATTTCAGCCCGGCATCTCCCGCAGAAGTTTCTGCAGAAGAGCCCTGGCCTGCACCAACAGCGGATGCTCCGGAGCCACCACCCGGGTGAGGTCGCGCACCAGCGCCTTCAGCTCGTTCACCGCTTCGGGCGTACGCCCCACGATCCCCAGCAGCACCAGCACGAACGTATAGCGGAACCGCATCACCATGTTGGAATCCGCCGGCTGAGCCGCGTCCCGCAGCGCCTCCCGGATCACCTGCTCCGCCTCCGTCGCCCGCCCCTGGTCCAGCAGCGCGTGCGTCAGCGTCTCCCGCACCCGCAGGATCTCCGGCGTCGACGGCGGCCAGTGGTTGCGCCGGCTGATGTCCAGGATCTGCCAGGCCTCCGCCTCGGCCTCCGCGTGCCGGCCCAGCGCACGCATCGTCCGGGCCAGCGTGTGGCGCACCACCAGCGTGTCGTAGTGCTCCCGGCCGCGCACCTCGTTCTCCGCCTCCACGATCGAGCGCAGCATCTCCTCGGCCTCCGCCTCCCGCCCCTCCTGCTCGTTGATCGCGCGCGCCAGCTTGTGCCGGCTGGCCAGCGTGTCCGCGTGGTCCTCCCCCAGGATCCGGGTCCGCGCCAGCACCACCCGCGCCAGCACCTCCTCCGCCTGCGACAGCTGCTCCCGGTCCAGGTGGATGCGGCCCTGCTCGTGCCGCAGCCCCAGGATCTCCCGGTCGTCGACGTCGAAGCCGAACGAGGCGCAGCGCTCCACCATCGGCAGCACCAGGTCGTACGCAGGCCCCAGCAGCCCCGTCGCTATCAGGTAGCGGGCGGTCAGCCGCGCCAGCTCCAGCGCCTCCGTCCGCACCGTACGGTCCGACAGTTTCAGCTCACCCAGCAGGCACGCCCGGGACACCTCCAGCGCGTGCGGGGCCAGCGCCGCCCACAGCGGCCAGTTCGCCGGGTGGTCGGGGTTGCGGTGGCGGGTCGCCCGGATCACCATCCGCACCGCCAGCCCGTAGTAGTCCGCGGGCCGGTCCCGCACCTCCGGGTCCTCGCGCAGCACCCCGTGCACCACCGGGTGCAGGGTCAGCACGTGCGCCAGGTCGCGCTCGGCGACGCCCTCGCGCTCGTAGAAGTCCACCAGCCCGAACTCCTCCAGCCCCGCGAGCGCCGCGTGCGTACGCGCCGGCGTGATCCCCGGGAACAGCGGGGACTGCGACAGCGGCGGATCGCCCAGCAGGCACCGGTAGGGGACGGGCGCGATGCTCAGACAGGCGAACACCTTCAGCAGGCTCGCCGCCTGCGCCCGCTCCTGGCTGCTCAGCAGGTCCATCGCGATCCCGCAGACCTTCTCCACGATCTCCCGGCCCAGGAGCTCGCTCAGGTCCGGGCCCGCCTGCCCCGGCGCGGCGTCCACCCGCGCCGCGACCGCCCGGCCGAAGGTCTCGAAGTCCCGGACGTCACTGTCCAGGGAGATCTGGCTCTCGCTGACCGCCCTGATCACGTCCGCCGCGTGCCGCAGGGCCAGCGGCAGCCCGCCCAGCTGCCGCGACAGCCGGCGCGCCTGCTCGTTCGTACCGCCCAGGCCGCCCGTCCGCTCCAGCAGCATCGACGCCCCGTCGTCCTCGCCGAGCGGCACCACGTGGTGCACGGCGCTGCTCTCGCCCCACGTCTGCTGGCGGCGCACCCGGCTGGTGACCAGCACCGTCCCGTTCGCGTTCTGCGGGCGGCGCAGCCAGCCGGTGCCGTCCGCGACCTGGGCCGTCGCGGGGGCCGAGCCGCTCCGGGTCGTCGGCGTTGTCGAAGATCAGCACCCACGGGTCCGGGCACGCGTTCAGCAGCGTCCACACCAGGTCCATCGCCGTCCCCAGCAGCCACGCCCGGTCCACCGTGATCGACGGGGCCCCCAGGTCCCGGGCGATCATCCGCATCCGCAGGCTCAGCTCCGGCATCGACACCCACCACACCCGCCGCCCGGCCCGCTGCGCCCGGTCCGCGACCTCCAGCGCCAGCCGGCTCTTGCCCGACCCGCCCAGCCCGGACAGCACGTGCACCTGCTGGCGGGCCTGCTCCGACAGCAGCGAGGCGACCAGGCCCAGCCGCTCCTGCCCCTTCAGCTTGCCCTCCTCCAGCGTCCCGTACGGCGGCGGCGGGTACGGCGCCAGGTCCAGTTCCCCGGCGGCGGGCGGCGGCAGCGAGGGCCGCCCGGCCGCCTCGGCGGGCGAACGCGGCGCGCGCAGCCCGTCCCCCGCCCCGTCCGCGTCCGCCGGCCCCTCCGCCGGCGCGTGCGCCGCCTCGCGCAGCGCGGTGCGGACCGCCCGGTAGGGGGCGGCGGAACGGTCGGCCGGCTGCACGATGGAGAAGTGGTCGGCGGTGACCACCCCGCCCTTGGGGAACACCCCGCGCGCGACGACGGGCGGCACGATCTCGTCGGCGGAACCCCCGTACGCGCGCACCGGTATCGGACACTCCTGGTCCCCGTACGCCCGCCCGTGCACGACGGCGCTGAGGACGGTGCGCTGCGCCTCCGTCACGGCCCGGTCGAAGGGGCGCAGCTGCTTCTCCTGGGGGTTGTTCCAGATCTTGAGCCAGCTGCGGACGGTGAGGAAGAACCCGGACCCGGTGTTGGGGCAGGCGAACATCGTGAAGTGCTTGATCCGTGCCAGCTCCCGCCCCTCGCCGACCCACAACTTCCGTGCGAGGAACCGCTGTACGACCAGCCCGCCCTGGCTGTGGGTGACGAGCACGATCCGCTCGGCCTCGGCGAGCTCGGTCTCCAGGAAGGTGCCGAGCTGGTCGGCGACGTCGTCGGTCTCCGCGACCCGCCGGTCGGGGCGCAGACGCACGAGGGGCGAGTCGTACTCGAAGAGGTGGACGCTGACCCAGTCGGCCAGCTCGGGGTCGGTGGTGAGGAGGGTGTGGAAGGCCGTCCACACCTTGGCGGAGGAGAACAGACCGTGCACCAGCACGAGGTGGACGCGTGTCCGTACCGCCATCGCGAACCTCCGCAGCCAGAATGTGGGTTGAAGCAGAAGGATTTCGGTCGCAGATGAAAACTTAGATGAAGAACTACCCACGTCAATGATGCACGCGGGGCGACCGCGGGAGCCATAACAAGACACCCTTCCCCCCGGCGCGCAACAGGCGCGCCGGTCGCGCGCGGGGGGCGCGCCGAGCACGAACCGGGGCAGCGCGAGCGCCCCGGAGCGGGGCGCACGGCAGGGGTGGGGGCGCACGGCACGGGTGGGGCGCGTGGGGGCGGTCGGGTTGTCGGGCGGTTGGAGGCGAGCGCTCAGAAGTCGCCGGGCGGGAGGGGGAGCGGTGTCCCCTGGGGCGGTCTCAGGGAGGGTTGG
>NZ_GG657750.1:4470123-4476955 GCF_000158895.1 Streptomyces sp. C
GCCCGAACCGGAAAGCCGAAAGACTGCCGGGAAACCCCCAAAGGAACGGCACGGTCCAGAGGGGAAGGGCGGGTCTCTCAGGGACCGGGCGAGGGGCCGGGGGCCGGCCCGCCGGGCATTCGGGCCCCATGTCCGTGATTCCGGGCCGGGGGTCCGCGACAGATCGCTACGCGCTCCTCCCATCTCAGCGTCCGGCGACCGCCTGTGGCTGATACCCGCACGAGAGGGCGAACAGAGCAGCTCAGGAGGCGTGCAGGCGCAGCAGATCGCTACGCGCTCCTCTCGGCTCGGCTACCGGCGGCCGTCCTGGGCTGATAGCCGCACCAGAGGTTGATCAGGAGGGTCAGCGGATGCCCTCGTCCATCAGGACGTAGAGGAGGGGGACCAGGCAGCCGCTGCTGACGATCTCGCGGCGGTCGATCATGCCCCGGATCTCCGTCAGGGGGATCCACTCGATGCGGTCGGACTCGTTCTTCTCGGTCGGCGGTCCCACGTAGGTGGCGCCGTCCGCGCGGAACAGGTGGTGCTGGGAGTCGGTGATGCCGGCCGCCGGCTCGGCGTAGACGAGCGGCTTGACCGGCCCCGGCCGCCAGCCCGTCTCTTCGAGGACCTCGCGGGCGGCGGCCTCGGCCGGCGTCTCGCCCGGCTCGATGAGCCCCATCGGGAGCTCCCAGGCCCAGGTGTCGGTGATGAAGCGGTGGCGCCACATCATCAGCACCTCGCGCCGGTCGTTGACCACCGCCGCCACGGCCAAGTGCTTCAACTTGACCACGTGGTGCTCGAAACGGCTCCCGTCAGGAGTCTCCACGTCCGCGAACCAGAGGTCGAGCCACTGGTTCTCGTAGATCGGACGCTCTCCGTGGATCTTCCACTGCATGCGTCCAGCATCGCTTATTCGTTTGCCGCCGGTCAGCCCGGCCCGATAGGAAGCTCACATGCTTAGAGGCGCCAAGGTCGGGCTCAGGGCCCGGCACGAGGACGACATCCCGATCCTGCGGACCGAGCTGTACGACGACGTCGTCAACGGCTCGCGCTCCGAAGCCGGGCCGTGGAAGCCGATCACGCCCGGCTCGAAGGACCCCCGGCTCGTCGTGGACGACACGAAGGAGACCAGCGTCCAGTTCTCCGTGGTGGAACTGGAGGGCGGCTCGCTCGTCGGCGCCGCGACGTTCTGGGGCATCGACACCCACAACCGGTGCGCACACATCGGCTTGGGCCTGCTGCCGGCCGCACGCGGCAAGGGCTACGGGAGCGATGTCGTCGCCGCCCTCTGCCACTACGGCTTCGTCGTGCGCGGCTTCCACCGCATGCAGATCGAGACGCTGGCCGACAACACGGCGATGCTGCGCGCGGCAGAGAGCAACGGCTTCGTCCGCGAGGGCGTACTGCGCTCCTCGGCCTGGGTGCTGGGCGAGTTCCTGGACGAGGTCATCCTCGGCCTCCTCGCCAAGGACTGGACCCCGAAGGGCTAGGAGCGGAAGGCCTTCCGGAGCGTCTCGGCGAACTCGGCGGGATGGGTGGTCGTGCCGGTGTGGCCGCCGGGGAAGTGCAGGAGTCCCTGGCCGAGGCGCTCGGCCAGGAAGGCGGCCGCACGGTAGGGCAGCTCCCCGCGTGAGTCCTGACCGCCGGCGAGCACGAGCCGGTCCGACAGGGACTCCAGCCGGTGGACGTCCGGGACGTACGACATGAAGGCGGGCACGATGCGCCCGAGGAAGTACGGCAGACCGGCCATCGTCTGCTCGGCACGCGCAGGTGGAACCTCGACCTGGGCCTTCGGTCCGGTGGTCAGGCCGGCGGCGAACAGTGCCATCGCCGGCACGAGCCCCTGGGCCTGGAAGGCCTCCTGCACGCGCGCGAGGAACACGCGGTGTTCGGCGGCGTCGGGCAGGACCTCCACCACGGGCGGTTCGTGCGCCACGAGGCGTTCGACGCGTTCGGGACGGGCGGTGAGCAGGTGCAGGGCGGCGATCGCGCCCGAACTGGCACCGAACACCCGGGCGGGCTCGCCGGGCGACAGCAGTTCCAGCAGCCGCAAGGCGTCGTCGGCGTGCTCGGCCACCCGCTGCTCGGCCCCGGGATCGTCCAGCGTGCTCCGGGCCATGCCGCGCGGGTCGTACGTCGCGACCGTGTACTCGTCGGCCAGTTCGCCGGCGATCCCGTCGAAGGAGGCCGCGCCGCCCGTTCCTCCCGGTATCAGCAACAGGAGCGGGCCCCGGCCCCGCACCTCGTAGTGCACGGTCGTGCCGTTCACGCGCAGGCTGGTCATGAGGGGTCTCCTTCTCGGGACGGGGGCCAGTGCTCCAGGAGGGTGTGCAGGGCGTCGAGGGCGCGGCCCCAGGAGTCCTGGGGCGAACGCGCGTGCCCGAAGCCGCCCGCGGCTTCCAGAGCGACGAAGCCGTGGAACGTGCTGCGCAGCAGCCGGACCGCATCGGTCAGGTCGGGCTCGGCCAGCCCGTAGCCGCGCAGCATCCTGTACGTCAGCTCGACCGCCCGGCACGGCCCGGGCGCCTTCGCGGCCAGGTCGGGATCGATCCTGATCGAGACCTGCGTCGCCATGTAGCGCCCGGGGTGCTCGTGGGCGTACGCCCGCCACGCGTTGGCGAACGCCAGCAGTGCGCCCTTGCCCGAGAGCCCGGCGGTCGCCTCCGCGATGCGCAGCGTCTTCTCGTCCGCCGCCAGCAGCGCGATCCGCCCGCGCAGGTCCTCCAGGCTGCGGACGTGCGTGTAGAGACTCGCGTCCTTCACGCCCAGCCGCCGGGCCACCTGCGACATGGTCACCTGATCGAGCCCGACCTCGTCCGCCAACTCGGCGCCCGCGACCGTAACCCGCTCCGCCGTCAGCCCTGCCCGCACCATGCGCACCCTCCTGTTCCTAGGGGTTCTAGGCTATACCTAGGACCCCTAGGAGCCGCAGTCCTTTTCTGACCCAGCGCGGCGCAGAGGGCGAGGCCGGCTCTCAGGCCGTCGGCCAACCGTCCAGCGATACGGCTGCGCCGTCGTTGAGGTAGTGGTGGAGGGCGCTGGCGGTGGTGTCGACGAAGGCCTCTGGGATGGTGTCGGTATCCACCCACCGGACCTGGGAGTGCTTGCGCGGCTCGCGGTTCTCCGGTTCGCCGGTCCATTCGTGCGCGGCGAAGACGACCGTGAGGAAGCCGTTGGGGGCTTCCACCCCCCAGGCGCCGTGGATGACGTGGGCGACCCTGAGCGCCTCGGGCTTCACCGTGAGGCCGGTCTCCTCGTAGAGCTCGCGAACGGCGGTCTCGGTGATCGGCTCGCCCGGTTCACTCTTGCCGACGGGGAGGTCCCACAGTCCCCGAGCGAACTTGGCGTTCTCGCTGCGCTGGAGGAGGACGACACGGTTGGTGGCCTTGTCGTGAACGATGACGGCCGCCACCAGCAGGGTCATTGATTCGAGCGCAGGCTTGAGGGAGTGGGCGCGTTCGTCGGTCTGCTGGGACACGGGATTCCCTTCGTCGGACGGGTCGTTGGGCATGCTAGGCGAGGGCCTCGCGTGCGCGGCGGGCGAGATCGGTGGCGCCCGTCACGCGACGGCGTTGGTAGAGGGCGAGGGTGGAGCGGATCGAGGTGATCGCCTTGCGGGTGCGGTCCGTGGTCGGCGAGGTCGGTGAGGGTGCGGGCAGTGTGACTGGCCACCGTGCCGGAGGCCGGGCCGCTGACACGCGAATAGCTCGGCTGGGGGCCATCGCCCCGTAGGAGGGCGTCCTCGGCGGCGAGGAGGGCACGGGCGGCCGACGACTTCTCGTCGGTGGCTGCGTAGGCGCGTGCGTGCGTGATGTGGAGGAGGGGCGTCCTTCCACCGACTGGCACCGGAGGCCCCGGCAGCCGCCTGACGGCCCTCAGATGCGGCACCGGCCCCGGACGGCCGCCGGGCGCCGGGACCGGAGGAGCGCGTAGTGATCTTTCGCGTCCGTGCGCGTCCCGGGCTGTTCTGGCCGTCCTCTGGTGGGGGTATCAGCCCAAGGCGGCGTCGGACGCTGAGCCGGGAGGAGCGCGTAGCGATCTATCGCGCCTGGGGGCTCCGCAGGCCGCTCTGGTGGACCTCTCGTGCGGGTAGCCGCGCCCCTGGTCCGGAATCTCGGCTGCTGAGGGCCCGGATGCCCGGCGCGCCGGCCCCCGGCCCCTCCCGCATCGCTGACAGGCCCGTCCCTTGTCCTCTGGACCGTGCCGTTTCTTTGGGGGTTTCCCGGCAGTCTTTCGGCTTTCCGGTTCGGGTCGGTCGGTCAAGGGTCGCCGAAGGCGATCGCGTAGCGACGCGACGAAGGAGCGCCCTTGAGGGACCGGCCCGAACCGGAAGGACGATGGGACTGACGGGAAACCCCCAACCTGCTCTGAGACCGCCCGAGGGGGTACCGCTCCCCGACGTCCCGCCCCGCAGACGAGGGGGCGGGTGGGCAAACACCGCCCCGGCCCCGCCCCCTCCAGGGGGAGACAGCCGGCCCGAGTCGCGAGCCCCCCTACCCCCGCCCCAGGAGCACCGTCCCCGAGGAGCAGAACCAGCCGCCCGTGCCCGAGGCCAGGGCCACCTGTGGGAGGTGGCCGCCCGGCTTCGTCACCTGGCCCGGGCCGGCCTCGCCGCGGAGTTGGCGGACGGCTTCGACCAGGAGGAAGAGGCCGCGCATGCCCGGGTGGCAGGCGGAGAGGCCGCCGCCGTCGGTGTTGACCGGGAGGTCGCCCTGCCGCAGCAGGCGGCCCTTCTCGACGAAGGCGCCGCCTTCGCCCTTGGCGCAGAAGCCGAGGTCCTCCAGCGTCACCAGGGTCATGTAGGTGAAGGCGTCGTAGATCTCCGCGAGGTCCACGTCCGCAGGGGTGAGGCCCGCGCGGGCGAAGGCCTGGCGGCCCGAGGCGGCCGCGGGGGAGACGGTGAAGTCCTCCCACTCCGACATGGTGGTGTGGGACACCGACGTGCCCGTGCCCAGGACCCAGACGGGGGACTTCGCCGTGTCCGGTACGTAGTCCTCGGCGGCCAGCAGCACCGCGCAGCCGCCGTCCGAGCGGATGCAGCAGTGGAGCTTGGTGAACGGGTCGGCGATGGGGTCGGAGGCGAGCACGTCCTCCACCGTGATGGGGTCCCGGAACATCGCGTCCGGGTTCGTCGCGGCGTTCGCCCGCGCCTGGACGGCCACGGAGGCGAGCTGTTCCAGCGTCGTGCCGTACTCGTGCATGTGCCGTCGCGCCGCCATGGCGTACTTGGCGACCAGCGTGTGGCCGTACGGGACTTCGAACTGCAGCGGCCCCCGGGCCCCGAACGACAGGTTCGACGTGCGCCGCCGGGCCTTGATGTCGGCGCGGGCCGTGGAGCCGTAGACCAGCAGGACGGCGTTGGCGTGGCCGGCGGCGATGGCGTCGGCGGCGTGGGCGGCCATGACCTCCCACGTGGAGCCGCCGACGGAGGTGGAGTCGACCCAGGTGGGCCGCAGCCCGAGGTACTCGGCCACCTCCACCGGGGCGAGTACGCCGAGCCCCGCCGAGGCGAAGCCGTCGATGACGGAGCGGTCGAGGCCGGAGTCGGCCAGCGCACGGCGGGCGGCCTGCGCGTGCAGGGCGTAGGGGGTCGGGCCGTCGACCCGGCCGCAGTCCGAGAGGGCGGCGCCGACCACCGCGACCCGGCGGCGGGGTGCGGAGGGGGAGACGGGCGCGGAAAGGGGTCCGGGCGTGGGTCCAGGCATGGAGGGACGGTACATCTGACGTAGCGTCAGATGCTAGACCGCCGCCCGCCCTGCCGCCCGCCCCGCACCCGCCCCGCCGCCCGCCCCGCCGCCCCGCCCCGCAGCCATCCCGCCCCCCCCGCCCCACCCCCACCCCGCATCGGACAAAGGGCCGCCCTGCCCCCTGTGCATCTCACTCGCCCCGCCCTAACATGACGCCCCGTCAGATACGGGGAGGAGCCCGACGATGGATGCCGCCTTCACCGCGGAGCAGGACGAGATGCGCCGTACCCTGCGCGAGGTCCTGGCCAAGCGCTGCGGGCCGGACGAGGTCAAAGCCGCCGTCCGGACCGCCGCGGGACACGACCGCGAGCTGTGGCAGCAGCTCTCCCGGCAGCTCGGTCTGCCGGGCATCGCCGTCGCCGAGGAGTACGGGGGCGTCGGCTGCGCCCCCGGGGACCTCGCGCTGGCCTGCGAGGAGACCGGGCGCGCGCTGCTGCCCTCCCCCCTCCTCGCCACCGCCGTCCTCGCCGCCCCGCTGATCACGGCCCTCGGCACCGCCGCGCAGCGCTCCGCCCTGCTCCCGCCGCTCGCCGCCGGGGAGCTGACCGCCGCCCTCGCCGTGCCCGGTCCCGCCCTGGCCGCCGCACTCGCCCTGACCGGCGACAACGCCCCCGGCGACTGGGCGGGCGGGGGCCGGGCCGGCGGGGTCCAGGCCCGCCGCGCGGACGACGGGTGGCGGCTGTACGGGGAGGTGCCGCAGGTGCTCGACGGGCACAGCGCGGGCCTGCTCCTCGTCGCGGCGCACACCGGCGGCTTCGCCCGCAGCCGCACCCTGCTGTTCCTCGTACGGGAGGGCGCGCCCGGCCTCGTACGGGACCGGCAGGCCACCCTCGACGAGACCCGCCCGCAGGGCCGCGTCCAACTGCGCGACGTCGAAGCCGAATTGCTCGGCACGGAAAACCGGACCGATCCGCTCCCCGCCCTCCCCGCCCTCGCCGCCCTCGCCGCCACCGGCCGCGGCGCGGCCGCCGTCCTGGCCGCCGAGGCCGTCGGCGCCGCCGACCGGGCGCTGGCCCGCACCGTGGAGTACGTGCGCCAGCGCGAGCAGTTCGGCCGGGCCGTCGGCTCCTTCCAGGCGGTCAAGCACCGCCTCGCCGACCTCT
>NZ_GG657750.1:4477291-4520934 GCF_000158895.1 Streptomyces sp. C
GGTTGATGCAGAAGGTCTCCTCGACCCCTCTCTTCGCCAAAGTCGCCCCTCACTTCATCCCCGCCGTGGACCAAGGCCGTGCACCGCCTCACCCGGGGAAAGGTGCTGCTCAGTGCCCGGATGCTGCCGGGCGTGATCCTCACCGCCAGGGGTGCGAAGACCGGCGAGCCGCGCACCACGCCGCTCGCGTGCATGCCGGAGGACGGAGGCGTGAGCTGGCTGCTGATCGGCTCCAACTTCGGCCGCCCCGGCCACCCGGCCTGGACCGGGAACCTGCTCAAGAACCCGGACGCGGACGTGAGCTGGCAGGGGCAGGACATCGCGGTACGTGCCCGGCTGCTGGAGGGGGCCGAGCGGGCGGCGGCGTGGCAGGCCGTGCTGAGGTTCTGGCCGCCGTACGCGACGTACCAGGCGCGCATCGAGCGCGAGATCAGGCTGTTCCGCCTGGAGCGGCGCTGATCGCGGGTGCGGTGGGACGCGGACCCTCCAGGGGGTCCGCCGTCACCTGGTCGGCTTCTTGCCGGTGATGCCCAGGTGCACGAGCAGGGCCAGGTTGGGCTTGAGCTCGGCCTGCTTGACGCCCCAGGTCTGGAAACCCTTCTGGTGCGAGGCGACCGCCGCCAGCATCGCGACGAGTGAGCCCGCCATCGCGGCCGGGCTGAGGTCCTTGTCGACCTTGCCCTTGGCCTGGAGCTCCTTCATCGACTCCGTGAGGGAGTTGGTGACGGAGTTCAGGATCTTCATGCGGATCTTGTAGAAGCGCTTGTCGCCCTCGGCGGCGCCGAGGTCGACGACCCGCAGGATCGCGTCGTTGCTGCGCCAGAACTCCAGGAATCCCTCGACGAGTTCCTCGGCGGCGGCCCAGCCGGCCTTGCCGACCCAGTTCCGGCCCTCGACGAGCGCGGTCAACTGTGCGCCCTCCGTGGCCATTTGCTCGGCGATTTCCAGGACGGCGCCCTCGACGTCCGGGAAGTACTGGTAGAAGGTCGCGGGGGAGGTACCGGCCTTGCGCGCGACGTCGATCACCTTGACGTCGCGGTACGGCGAGGAGCTGAGCATCTCGCTGAGGCAGTCGAGCAGCTTCTGCCGCGTCGCCTGGCCGCGCCGGCCGGCGACACGCCCGTCGACGGTGCGTACTTGTCCTGTCATGCCGTCAGCTTACCGAGGGGCGATCGGCGCGCTATTCGGCCGCCTGCAAATGGGGTTACCCGGCCGTCGACCTGCCCGGGAGGGCCTCCGGGCGGGGTCCGGCGGCGGATTCCGGCCGCCCTTCGGGCCGGGGAGACCCGGTACGTACCCGGCCGTATCCCCCGAATAGTCTTATCAACAGGCTGTGGACAAGTTATCGGGCGGACCATGGTTCACAGGCATGAAACACCCCCTGTCCGGACAAGCCACACAAGCTACCCAACCGCCCCACCAGGCCCCAACCCACACCACCCAACCCACACCACCCGCACCACCCGCACCACCACGCTCCACCCGCACGACGGAAGGAACCGCCCCATGGCCGCAGCCGCATTCGCGGAAGGCTCGCCCTGCTGGGTCGACGCCTCCCTCCCGGACGTCGAGGCGGGCAAGCGCTTCTACGGAGAGCTCTTCGGGTGGACCTTCTCCGATCCCGCCGGCGCCGAATACGGCGGCTACACCCAGGCCTACAGCCGGGGCCGCAACGTCGCCGCCCTCGCCCCCAAGCCCGACGGCCGCATGCCCACCGTCTGGGGCGTGTACCTGTACACCTCCGACGCCTACGCCTGCGCGGCCCGCATCCGCGCCGCCGGCGGCCAGATGGTGATGGACCCGCAGCCCGTCGGCCCGTACGGCACCGCCGCGATGGCCGCCGACCCCGGCGGGGCCGTCTTCGGCCTGTGGCAGCCCGGCACCCACCACGGGTTCGAGGCGCAGGACGAGCCGGGCACGTACTGCTGGGCGGAGGTCTACACGCGCGCCCGCGACGCCGTCGACGTCTTCTACGCCAACGTCTTCGGCTACGTCCCCCAGGACCAGGACGACTCCGGGACCGGCGTCGAGTACCGCGTCTGGTCCCCGCCCGGCAGCGTGCCCGGCCCCGACACGGCCGTCCTCGGCCGCAGCCTGATCACCGATGCCTTCCCGGAGATCATGCCGGCGCACTTCCTGGTCTACTTCGCCGTCCCCGACTGCGACCGCGCCGTCGCCACCGTGCAGCGGCTCGGGGGGCGCGTCACGGCCGATCCCTTCGACACGCCGTACGGGCGGATCGCGGTCGTCGCGGACAACCAGGGGGCGGTCTTCGCGCTGCTGTCGGAGCCGTCGTAGGAGCCCTCGCCGCAGCCGCGTCCCAACGCACACCCGTAGCCGGGGCCGGACCAGGCGCGGGCCTGACAGAATCGGGTCCGTACCGGTGCGCGTGCCCCTTGGCAGCCGCGCACGGGTGGAAGCGGGTCCGGCAGGGGCCCGTACGGGGAGGTAGTGGAGGCGAGTGGTGGAGCAGCTGACGCAGCACGACCCGAGACGGATCGGCCCCTTCGAGGTGCTGGGACGGCTCGGCGCCGGCGGCATGGGGCTGGTCTATCTCGCACGGTCGGCGTCCGGACGCCGGGTCGCGATCAAGACGGTGCGCACGGAACTGGCCGAGGACCAGCTGTTCCGGGTGCGGTTCACCCGCGAGGTGGAGGCGGCGCGCGCCGTGTCCGGGTTCTACACGGCGGCCGTCGTCGACGCGGACCCGCGCGCGGCGGTGCCGTGGCTGGCCACGGCGTACGTGCCGGCGCCCTCGCTGGAGGAGATCGTCAACGAGTGCGGGCCCATGCCCGCCCAGGCCGTGCGGTGGCTCGCGGCCGGCATCGCCGAGGCGCTGCAGTCCATCCACGGCGCGGGGCTGGTCCACCGCGACCTGAAGCCGTCCAACGTGCTGGTCGTCGAGGACGGCCCCCGCGTGATCGACTTCGGCATCGCGAGCGGCGTGTCCAACACCCGCCTGACGATGACGAACGTCGCCGTCGGCACCCCGGCGTACATGTCGCCCGAGCAGGCGAAGGACTCGCGCAGCGTCAAGGGCGCCAGCGACGTGTTCTCGCTCGGCTCGACCCTCGTCTTCGCCGCGACCGGGCACCCGCCGTACCACGGGGCGAACCCGGTCGAGACGGTGTTCATGCTGCTGCGCGAGGGCCCCAACCTGGAGGGGCTGCCGGACGAGCTGCGGCCGCTGATCGACTCCTGCATGCAGATGGACGCCACGCAGCGCCCGACCCCCGCCGACCTCCAGGCGCAGCTGGCCCCGCACCTGTTCGACGGCGGTGACGACAGCGGGACGGCCTCGGCGTGGCTGCCGGAGCGGGCCGTCGCGATGATCGAGGCCCGGCGCGCGGGCAACCGTACGGGGACCACCCCGGCCCCCGTCGGCCATGCGGCGCCGCCCGCCGGCGCCGGCCCGTCCACGCACCGCCGGCCGGCGCGCGGCGCCGCCGACCCGTTCGTGGACCCGTGTACTGGGCAGGCCGTGCCGCCGCGCCCGGACCGGCCGCCGCTGACCCCGCCGCCGGTACGGGGGCCCGCGCCGGTGCCGGTGTCGTCGATGCCCGGCATGCCCGTACGGCTGGGCGGTTCGCCGGTGCCGATCGGGCCCGGGCCGCGAGCGACGGCCTCCGCCCCGGCGGGGCACGCCGGGGCGGACTCGGCGACCGGCTGGGTGCGCCCGCCGGCCGGCACTCCGGCGTCGGCGGTGGCGCCGGCGGCGACCCCGTCCGTACCGGCTCCCGGTCCGTCGCCGGACAGCGGGCGCTGGCGGCCGTGGCGGTTCCGCATGTCCAACGAGGTGTGGGGCACGCCGACCGTGGCCGGCGACCTCCTCTACGTCACCTCCTTCGAGGTGCACGCCCTGGACGTCGGCAGCGGCCGGCGCCAGTTCAAGACGCGGGACGTGGCCTGGTCGATGGCGGTCGCCGACGGCCGCATCCACGCCTCCGACGGGCCGTCCCTGTTCGCCCTGGACGCGAAGGACGGCTCCGAGCGGTGGCGGCTGAACGCCGACGCCTGGGTGTACGCGCTGCGCGCCGAGCGGGGCACGGTCATCACCGCCACGCGCGGCGGCGGCGTGCAGGGCTGGGAGGCGTCCAACGGGCAGAAGCTGTGGGAGCTGAGCGGCGCCCAGTCCGACTTCGAGACCCCGGAGGCGGCGCCCGTCCTGCACGAGGGCACCGTGTACGTGTGGCAGGACGCCCGGCTGCGCGCGCTGGACGCCCGCTCCGGGCAGGAGGCCTGGTCGTACCCGGTCGGTGACGCGGCCTCCTGCGGCAACGTCCCGGTCCGCGTCACGCCCGCCCCCGACGGCAACGTGTACGTCGCCGCGGGCACCCGCGTGCTGTCCGTCGACCGGGCCTCGGGCCGGGTCCGCTGGCACTTCGAGGCCCCCGCGGTCTTCCTGGCCCCGCCGGCCTTCGCCCCCGGCCCGGCGGTCACGGGCGGCGGCGTCTACCTCGCGGACTACCTGGGCACCGTCTACGCCCTGGACGCGGCCACCGGCAAGGACCGCTGGCGCATCGCCACCGAGCCGCGCCCGGCGTCGGACCCGGTGCTCGTCGCGAACGGCAGCGTCCACCTGGGCGCGGGCAGCGCCCTGTACACGCTGGACGCGGTGACCGGCACCCCGAAGTGGCGGTTCGCGGCGGGCGGCGAGATCACCGGCCCGCCGGTGGTCGCGGACGGCCGCGTCCACTTCGGCTCCGCCGACCACTGCCTGTACACGCTGGACGCGGCGGGCGGCCAGCTCCGCTGGAAGCTGGCGACGGGCGGCGAGATCACCGGCGCCCCAGTGGCGGAGGCGGGCGTGGTGTACGCGTGCAGCAAGGACCGCTGCGTCTACGCCCTGGACGCCGCGAAGGGCACGGGCACCCGCACCAGCGCCTGACCCGACCCGCACCAGGCCCCCGCCACCCTCCGGCGGGGGCCTCCGCCGTCCTCCACAGGGGGCTCCGCGACGCGCCAGGGGGCCCGTCCACAACCCCGCCGGGGTGCGGTTGGTACCAGGAGTGACAGGATGGGACCCATGAGCAACGTATTCTTCGACATCAACATCGACGGTGCGCCGGCCGGCCGCATCGTCTTCGAGCTGTTCGACAAGGTCGTCCCGAAGACGGCCGAGAACTTCCGCCAGCTGGCCACCGGCCAGAACGGCTACGGCTACGCCGGCTCGGGCTTCCACCGCGTCATCCCGCAGTTCATGCTGCAGGGCGGTGACTTCACCAACCACAACGGCACCGGTGGCAAGAGCATCTACGGTGCGAAGTTCGAGGACGAGAACTTCGACCTGAAGCACGACAGCAAGTACCTGCTGTCGATGGCGAACGCCGGCCGCAACACCAACGGCTCGCAGTTCTTCATCACCACCGTCCTGACCCCGTGGCTCGACGGCAAGCACGTCGTCTTCGGCAAGGTCGTCGAGGGCACGGACGTCGTCGACAAGATCGAGGCCCTGGGCTCCCCCTCCGGCGCCACCAAGGCCAAGATCGAGATCGCCGCTTCCGGCACCGTCTGAGCCCGATCCACCGCACGCGCCGGTCGGCCCCGCCCCCTCTCCCGGGTGCGGGGCCGCCGCCGTTCCTACGCGGAACGCCCCGGTGCGGTGGCCACGGCGAGCATGTGGGAGCTGGCGGCAAGCAGATCGGGGTGGGGCTCCGCGAGCCGGGCCGCCGTCAGCGCGGCCTCGAACATCTTCGAGTCGGCCAGACTGCTCCCGGTGTGCTGCTCGGTCGCCTTCAGGGCGGCCCACGCCGGGCCCTCCACGCCGTAGACGACCGGCGCTTCGAGGCCGGCGCCGTTTCTTTGGGGGTTTCCCGGCAGTCTTTCGGCTTTCCGGGGCGGGTCGGGCTGTCAAGGGTCGCCGAAGGCGATCACGAAGTGACGCGACGAAGGAGCGCCCTTGACGGGCCGGCCCGAACCGGAAGGACGATGGGACTGACGGGAAACCCCCAACCCTCCCTGATCCGGTCCCGGGGGATACCGCCCCCGAGTCACCGGCCCGCAGACAAGGGGGCGGGTGGGCAACCCCCGCCCCACCCCGGGGGGTCGAGGGGGAGATAGCGGGCCCGCCGCCGTCTCAGTGGTCCTGCGGCGACGTCGGGGCCCACCGGTGGGGGTCCACCGGGTCGACCCCGTCGTGCGGGAGGTCGCGACGCGTGCGGCGGCGGCCGCGCATGATCGCCGCCGCGAGCAGCAGCAGGGCGCCCGCGCCGAAGGCGGTCGCGACGCCGGAGCCGATGCCGGTGCCCTCGACGCCGACGGACAGGCCCCCGGCCGCCTGGCCCTGGCGGACCATCCACAGCACCGCGAAGCCCAGTACGACGACCCCCGCGAGCGCCATCAGCAGCCGCGAGCGCCGCACGACCGCGAGCAGTGTGAGCAGTGCCGCGAACAGGAACGGCAGCAGCAGCGAGCCCAGCACGGCGGCTCCGTCGTCGGTGATGCCGGAGCCGGCGAACAGCTCCTCGATGCGGTAGTCGCGGCCGGGGCGGCCGTCGTACCAGGCGCGGAAGGGGCTCCAGACGGCCGCCGCCGCCCCGATCAGGCCGATGAGCGAGCCGATTGCGTTGCGGATCATGCCCAGCCCTCCCGGGGTAGGGGTCATGGGGCCAGAGGGCCAGAGGGCCATGGCTTCATGAGGTCATGATCCCGACGCTATGTCCGGAGCCCCGCCGCCGCACGTCAGGTGCGTCAGGACGTGGTGCGGGCCGATTCCGCGCGGGCTCGCAGGGCGTCGTTCATCGCGGCGAAGTTGCGCGCGGTCCCGTCGAGCATCCTGCCGAGGAAGGGGACCAGGACGCCGCGGAAGCGCTCCCCGTGCTCCAGCCGGGTGGTGCGGTTCGGGCCCTCGGACAGGCGCAGGTAGTGCTCGCCGTCGAAGAGGCCGCGGACGAGGAAGTGCCCGAGCCAGCGCAGCTCGCTGCCCGGGGAGGCGACCAGGACGGTGGGCCGGAAGGTCGTGGGCTTCCCGGACGCCGGGTACATCGTCAGGGTGAGCCGCTCCCCGGGGACCGCTTCCCCGGCGGCCTCGCGGATGAAAGGGTTCCAGGTGCAGTAGCGGGGGAGGTCGGCGAGGACCGCCCAGACCTCCTCGGGGGTCGCGTCGATGGTGATCTCGGTGGAGATGGTGCGTCGCACTGTGCCGTGCTCCTCTTGGTGATGCGGTGCTCACCGAAGGGACGCGGGGGGTGTGCGGCTGCCGCCGGGTTCGGTCGTCGGATGCAACCACGGTTCCACCGGCAAAGCACGGCGCCGGCGGCGTCTTCGCTGGTGGCAGAGCGAACGGAGGGGCGCGTTCCGGGTGTCCGGTGGTGAATGCCGACACGTCGGACGGAGGCGGAGGCCGAGGCGGGGTCGAGGCCGGCCCCGCCCCCGCCCCCATCAGCGCACCCGGAACTCCGTCCCCGGCCGCCGGGACGCGAACAGGTCCGCCTGCCGCTCCGGCGGGAGGTTCCCCAGGGCGATCAGCGCCGGCGCCTGGTCCAGGGCCTGCTGGAGCGCGGCCCGCTTCGCCGACCACAGCGCCCGCACCGTGCCCTGGACCGCCTCCGTCGGGAACCCGGCCAGCGTCCGCGCCGACCGCAGCGCCGCCTCCAGCAGCTCCCCGGGCTCCGCCAGCTCCGACACCAGCCCGATCTCGTACGCCCGCCGCGCGGAGAGCCGTTCGGCCGTCCCCATCAGGGACATCCGGGCCGCCTCCCCGAACGGCATCCGCTGCGCCATGTACACGGCCTCGTAGGCGCTGACCATCCCGTACGAGGTGTGCGGGTCGAAGTACGTCGCGGCGGTCGACGAGACGATGAACTCGGCCTCGCCGAGCAGGTAGAACGCGCCGCCGCAGGCCATGCCGTTGACGGCGGCGACCACCGGTTTCCACAGGTCGTTGGCCTTCGGGCCGATAGCGATCAGCGGGTCGTCCGCCGAGTACGGGGACTCCGGCTGCGGCACCTCGGCCGACCGGTCGATCCCCGTGCAGAACGCGGCTGTGCCCGCGCCCGTCAGCACCACCGCCCGCACGTCCCCGTCGAAGCGCAGCTCCCGCCACACCCCGGCCAGGGCGGCGGCCGTCTCCAGGTCGATCGCGTTGTGCCGGCGCGCCCGGTCCAGGGTGACGACGGCGACCCCGGCGGCCTCGTCCCGCTCCACGCGCAGCGTCATGCCTTCTCCAGGACCCAGCGCGGCACGCTCATCCCGCCGACCTCGGTGAACACCGCCTGCACCCGGGCGCCGATGCGCAGCCGCGCCGGGTCGACGGAGTTCAGCGGGGCGTCGGCGGAGGTGACCAGGTTCCCGGCGAGCCGGATCTGCGGGGCGTCGGCCAGCTCGACGAGGACGACGTTGTACGGGGCCTGCGCGGCGTACGCGGGCAGCAGCGGCGGGTGCGGCCGGACCCAGGACCAGATCCGGCCCCGGCCGCTCATCCGGCGCCACTCGCCGTCGAAGGACTGGCAGTGCGGGCAGCAGGGGCGGGGCGGGAAGCGCAGCCGGCCGCAGGCGGTGCAGGCCTGGACGCGGAGTTCGCCCCGGGCGGCGTACTCCCAGAAGGGGGCGCCGTCCTCGTCGGGCACGGGCAGCAACAGGGAAGCGTCCTCCCCGGCGGCGTCCTCCCCACCGGCAGCCTTCCCGCCGGCGGTCCCCCCGGCGGCAGCCTTCCCGGCGGCAACCTCCCCGGCGGCAGCCTCCCCGCCGGCGCCCTTCCCGGCGGTGGTCTCTTCGGTGGTGGTCATCGGTCGGCTCCTCACGCGCGCAGCAGGATCGCGGACGTCGGGACGCCCTCGCCCGCCGTCACCAGGCAGGTGGCGGCGTCCGGCACCTGGGCGGTGGAGGTGCCGCGCAGTTGCTTGACGCCCTCGTTGATCAGGTTGAACCCGTGGACGTACGCCTCGCTCAGCCCGCCGCCGCCGGTGTTGATCGGCAGCCGGCCGCCGAGTTCCAGCGCCCCGCCCTCGGTGAAGGCGGCGCCCTCGCCGCGCCCGCAGAAGCCGTAGCCCTCCAGGGAGAGCGGGATCAGGGGGGTGAAGGCGTCGTAGATCTGGGCGACGTCCACGTCGGACGGGCCGAAGTCGGCCTGTTTCCACAGGTGGCGGGCGGCGGTCCAGGCGGGCCCGGACAGCGGGTCGTCGTTCCAGTAGTTGACCATCCCGTGGTGCTGGGCGGGCAGCCCCTGGGCGGCGGAGTGCACGTAGACGGGCTCGTGCCGGCAGTCCCGGGCGCGCTCGGCGGAGACGATCACGCAGGCGAGCGCGCCGTCCGTCTCCAGGCAGTTGTCGAAGAGGCAGAGCGGGTCGCTGATCATGCGGGAGCTCATGTACATCTCGCGGGTCAGCGGGCGCTCGTACATCATCGCGGCGGGGTTCTCGTTGGCCCGGTTGCGGCAGGCCATCGCGACGTTGAACAGGTGGTCGCGGGTGGCCCCGTACTCGTGCATGTAGCGGCGGGCCAGCATGCCGATCTCGTCGGCGGGGCGCAGCAGCCCGAAGGGGCGGGTCCACTGGCCGGGGGTGGGCAGCTGGACGGCGGTGTTCTTCCAGGGTCTGGGGCCGGAGCCGCGTTTGCGGGAGCGCCAGGCGACGCCCACGGTGGCCTGGCCGGTGGCTATGGCGGCGGCGAGGTGGCCGACGGTGGCGCAGGAACCGCCGCCGCCGTAGCCGACCTTGGAGAAGAAGGTGACGTCGCCGGCGCCGATGGCCTTGGCGACCTCGACCTCGTCGGTCTCCTCCATCGTGTAGGAGGCGAAGGCGTCCACCTCGGAGGGTGTGATGCCCGCGTCGGCGAGGGCGGCGAGGATCGCCCGGCAGGCCAGTTCCTTCTCGGTCGACGGCAGCCGTTTGGCAAAGGCGGTCTGGCCGATGCCGACGATTGCCGTAGCGTCCTTGAGCGTTGCCGCCATCGCCACCTCCGGGTGCGTGCACCAGTACTGACAGCCGCGAAGGCTACAGCTAATCTGACGGATAGTCAGCTACTGGGTTCCAGGGAGGGGCGGGCGGATGTACGAGGGCGCGGGCGCGGACGGCATCGGAAGGGACTCCGCGGAGGACCCCGCAAAGGACACCGGCACCGGAGCGGGCTCCGACCCCCGCGGCGACCTGCGCTGGCGCACCGTCGCCGCCCTCGTGCGCGACGCCGCCGAGCGCTACGGCGACCGCGAGGCCGTCGTCGACGGCCGCACCCGCATCAGCTACGCGGAACTCGGCGCCCGCGTCGAACGGGCCGCCGCCGCATGCCTCGCCGCCGGCACCGAACCGGGCGACCGGGTCGCCGTCTGGGCACCCAACACCCTCGAATGGATCGTCTCCGCCCTCGGCGCCGTCACCGCCGGAGCCGTCCTCGTCCCCCTCAACACCCGCTTCAAGGGCGCCGAAGCCGCCTACGTCCTCGCCCGCAGCCGCGCCCGCCTGCTCTTCCTCACCGGCACCTTCCTCGGCACCTCCTACGTCGCCTCCCTGCGCCGCGCCGCAGCCGAGGGCACCGGCACCGGCCCGCTCCCCGGCCTGCCCCACCTCGACCAGGTCGTCGTCCTCGCCGACGACGCCCCCGAGGCCTTCCGCACCTGGAAGGACTTCCTCGCCGGCGGGGACGCGGTACCCGCCGCCGCCGTCCGCGAACGCGCCGACGCGATAGGCCCCGACACCCCCTCCGACATCATCTTCACCTCCGGCACCACCGGCAGCCCCAAGGGCGCCGTCATCACCCACGCCCAGACCCTGCGCTGCTACGCCGTCTGGAGCGAACTCGCCGGATTGCGCGAGGGCGACCGCTACCTCATCGTGAACCCCTTCTTCCACACCTTCGGCTACAAGGCCGGGATCATCGCCTGCCTGATGCGCGGCGCCACGATGGTCCCCCAGCCCGTCTTCAACGTGGACACCGTCCTCGCCAACATCGCCGCCGAGCGGATCTCCGTACTCCCCGGCCCGCCCACCCTCCACCAGTCCCTCCTCGACCACCCCCAGCGCGACCACCACGACCTGTCCGCCCTCCGCCTGGTCGTCACCGGGGCGGCCGTCGTCCCCCTCCAGCTCGTCGAACGGCTCCGCGCCGAACTCCGCATCGCCACCGTCCTCACCGCGTACGGGCTCTCCGAGGCCGGCGGCATCGTCACCATGTGCCGCCGCGACGACCCCGCCGAGACCGTCGCCGCCACCTCCGGCCGCGCCATCCCCGACACCGAGGTCCGCGTCACCGGGCCCGACGGCACCGCCCTCCCCGCAGGCGCGGCCGGCGAGGTCATGGTCCGCGGCCACCACGTCATGCGCGGCTACTTCGAGGACCCCGAGGGCACCGCCGCCGCCATCACCCCCGCCGGCTGGCTGCGCACCGGCGACGTCGGCGTCCTCGACGCGGCGGGCAACCTGCGCATCACCGACCGGATCAAGGACATGTTCATCGTCGGCGGCTTCAACGCCTACCCCGCCGAGATCGAGCAACTCCTGGGCCTCCACCCCGACATCGCCGACGTCGCCGTCGTCGGCGTTCCCGATCCCCGGCTGGGCGAGGTCGGCAAGGCGTACGCGGTCCGCCGCCCCGGCTCCACCCTCACCGCCGACGACCTGATCGCCTGGTCCCGGCGGGAGATGGCCAACTACAAGGTCCCGCGCCAGGTCGAGTTCGTCGCCGCCCTCCCGCGCAACGCCAGCGGCAAGGTCCTCAAGACGGAACTCCGGGGGCGCTGACCGCCGCGCGCCGACCGGGGCCCGGCCCGACGAGCGCGTTAGCCTGCACGGGTGAGGTCAAACCAGTCAGGTGTCCGATTCCGTTTGCCGCTCCGGCCGCTCCGGCCCCGCCGGCCGATACGGAGAGCGGCGGTGGCGTGGGCCGCCACCGCCGCACTGGGCCTGTGCACCGCGGGCTGGCTCACCCTCGCCCCGTCACCGTCCGGCTCCGCCGGCCGCGACGGCGGCGGACCCGCGAAGGCGAAGAAGGCGACCGGCCTGACCGCCGCCGTGTCCGCGCCGTTCAGCGCGTTCACCGAGGGCTACGACTGCTACCGCATCCCCACCCTCGTCACCACCAAGGACGGCACCCTCCTCGCCATCGCCGAAGCCCGCACCGCCAGCTGCAACGACATCGGCGACATCGACATCGTCCTCAAACGCTCCACCGACGAGGGCCGCACCTGGGGCCCCATGCAGGTCATCCGCGGCACCGGCGACCCCGGCGCCTACGGCAACCCCGTCCCCGTCGTCGACTCCGCCTCCGGACGCCTCACCCTGCTCCACGCCTACAGCACCTGGACCCCCGACACCGACGGCAACCGCGTCCGCGGCCCCCGCGAACTGCGCCTGGCCCACAGCACCGACGACGGCGCGAGCTGGACCACCGACCCCGCCCCGCAGCCCCAGCTCAAGGGCGCCGACTGGGCCTGGGTCTCCGTCGGACCCGGCCACGGCATCCAGCTCACCCCGACCCGCCCCGACCGCCCCGGCCGGCTCGTCGTCAGCGCCGACTACCGCACCGAGTCCGGCGAATCCGGCGCCCAGCTCCTCTACAGCGACGACGGCGGCCTCACCTGGAAGCCCGGAGCCCGCTGGGGCGCCCCCGAAGGCACCCCCGCCCCCAACGAACCCGCCCTCACCCAGCTTCCGGACGGCCGGATCTACGTCAACGCCCGCTCCACCGCCACCTGCGGCACCCCCGACCACCGCATCGCCGCGATCGTCGAGGACGCCGCCGCACCCGCCGTCCCCGACCCCGGCTTCCGCCCCGTCACCGACCTCCCGGCCCCGCCCGCCGCCGGATCCGTGCTCCAGCTGCCCGGCGGCCCCCTGCTGCTGTCCGCGCCCAGCCGGCCCGGCGCCGAGTTCTCCGACCGCTGGACCCTGGCCGTGCGCACCTCCAAGGACGAGGGCCGCACCTGGTCCAAGGACGGCGCCGTCGTCCTGCGCGAGCGCGCCGGCTACTCCGACATGACCGTCCTGCCCGGCGGCCGCGTCGGCCTGCTCTACGAGACCGCCAACGGCACCCCGCACGGCTACGTCAAATTCACCGCCTTCGGCCCCCACGAGCTCCAGGCCGCCACCGAGGACCTCACCCCGCGCCGCACCACCGACGCCACGCCGTTCCACCACCACGCCGTCGTCCACGGAGCCCCCAGGCTCGGCAACCGCCCCGACGGCGGCAAGGCCATGCGCTTTGACGGCAAGGACGACTTCCTGCGCCTGGTCGACTGCCCGGACCAGCTCCGCATCGGCGACGGCGACTTCGCCGTCGCCACCTGGGTCAAGTACAAGACCCGCGGCCAGGACCGGGACAGCGGCCTGCGCCAGCCCCTGTTCTGGGCCTACGGCCAGGGCCCGGCCGCCAGACAGCTCCGCATCGAGGCCGACCCCGCCACCGGCCGCCTCGAAGCCACCGTCAACGCCGGTACCGGCCCCGCCTCCGTCACCGCCCCCACCCGCACCGACGACGACGCCTGGCACCACGTCGTCCTCCAGCGCAGGGGCACCCGCCTGGAACTCTCCGTCGACGGCGCCCCGCCGGCCACCACCGGACTCGCCCCGGACCACATGGACTTCCGGCCCACCGGAGCCTTCACCGTCCACCTCGGCACGCAGCCCGACTACAAGGCCTTCTACGCGGGCGCCCTGGACGACGTACGCGTCTACGGCCGCGCCCTGTCCGCCAACGACACGGCCCGCCTGCGCGCCGGCAACGACCTCACCGACCAGCTGCGGGTGCACCTGCCCTTCGACCGGGTCTGGTGATCACACCGGCTTGCGGGCCAGCAGCAGCCGCCAGCGCGGAGTGCCGTCCTCCCGGTACCCGAAGTGCTCCAGCGGGACCGTCTCCACCCGGAAGCCCGCCGCCTCCAGATCGGCGCGGACCGGGCCGAACGGGAAGGTGCGGTAGTACATGACGAACGGCGGCCGCCACACCGCGTTGCGGACCCGCATCGCCGCGTCGAAGCCCGCCGCCGCCCACCACACCGGGGAGGTCGGCGGGATCGGGGCGCCGACGGGGAAGGCGAACACCCCGCCCGGCCGCAGCGCCTGGTGCACCCCCGAGAACAGGGCCGGCCGCTCCGACGGCAGGAAGTGCCCGAAGGCGCCGAAGCTCACCGCCAGGTCGTAGGAGTCCCCGAGGGCGTCCGGCAGCGCCAGCGCGTCGGCCCGTACGAGGTCCACGCCCTCGGGATGCGCCCGCGCGGCCTCCGCCAGCATGCCCGCGCTGAGGTCCACCCCCGTCACCCGGTCCCGGCACAGCCGGCGCAGCATCCCCAGGCCCGCACCCGTACCGCAGCACACGTCCAGCCCCGACCCGAAGGAGCCCTCCCACGCCGCGAGGGTCTCCTCCACGGCGTCGAGCATCCGGTCCGGGGTCCGGAACGGGGTCCGGTCGAACTTCGGCGCGAGCAGGTCGTAGCCGTGCTCGACGGACGAGAGGGCCTGGACGGCCAGTTCGCGCAGGCTGGGTCCCTGAGAAGTGAACACGGTCACACCCTACGGCGTACCGGATCCGGATACGGAAAGGCGGCGGCCGCGGTGGTCCCCCTCCGGCCACCGCGACCGCCGCGCTCGTTCCCCCGTGCGGACGGCCCCGAATTCCCCCGAATCCCCCGTGGGCCGTCCGTCCTTGCGTTCTTCCCCCGTACGCCCCCGAGCGGCTCCCCCGTACGACCGCTCAAGGCCCCCCGTACGCACTTCCCCCGTACGTTTCCCCCGTACGCCGTGCCCTGCTCCCGGTGTTACGGGCGCGGGCCGGACGCGTGGTTGTCCAGCGAGACGATCTCCTCGCCGGAGGCGTGGTTGTCGTCCGGAGTCTCACCGGGCCGCACCACGGGAGGCTCCACCGGGAGCTCCCGCGGGTCGATCTCGGCGCCCGAGGCGTGGTTGTCGAACGGTCTGATGTCCCCGTCGAGCGGCAGGCTGTTCTCGTTCGTCGTCATCTCGGCTCCTGATCATGAGTCGGGCCCGTGCTGGGTCGGGCCCGTTCGGCGGTTCCCCCGTGGACCGCCGAACGGGTAGTCCTCCAACCGGCCCGGTAGTCCCCCGAAGCGCCGGGTCGATGTACCTATCGTGGCGCCCGGCGATAAACGAACGATGAACGTCCACGTCCATCGCGCAGCGGCCCGCCGCCCGCCCGCGAACGAGCAGGTCAGGCGGCCAGTTCGGACGCCAGCAGGGCCCGCACCTCGGACAGCTCCGCCGACCCGAGCTGGGCGAAGACCGTCTCCGCGTCCCGCCAGCACGCCCGCGCCCGGTCCGGCTGGCCGAGCCGCCGCAGCGCCTTGCCCAGGACCGTCAGCACGGTAGCCCGCCGCCACTCCCCGCCGATGCCGCGCAGCGCGATCGCCTGCTCGGCGTGCTTGGCGGCCAGGGTGGGCCGCTCCGCCGCCAGGTGGGCCTCCGCGAGCCGGAAGTGCGTGACGCCCTCCCACAGCGGCTGCCGGTTGTCGTGGAAGAGGGACAGGGCCTCGCCGAGCTGGTCCAGGGCCTCACCGAGCCGGCCGGCCTGGGTGAGGGCGATGCCGAGCGCGTAGCGGCCGTTGGCCAGGCGCAGGGTCAGGCCCATCCGGTCGTAGACGGCGATGCCCTGCCGGGCCAGGTCGATGGCGCTGTCCAGGCGGCCCAGACCGACGTGGATGCGGGAGAGGTTGCACAGGGCGCTGGCCTCGCCGATGTGGTTGTCGTCGGCGCGGAAGCTCTCTATGGCCTCCAGCAGGTAGCGCTCCCCGTCCTCGTAGCGCTTCTGGTAGAGGGCGATGATGCCCCGGTCGTTGGGCGCCCAGCAGCTGGGCAGCGGGTCGCCGGCCCCGCGGGCCAGCTCCATGGCCTGGCGGGCCTGCTCGTCGGCCTCGGCGAACCGGCCGGCGAACAGGTGGACCATGGTGAGGGTGGTGCGCGCCCGGCCCTCCGAGCGCGGGTCCCGGGCGGCGCGGGCGGCCTCGCACAGGGTGAGCGCGGCGGACTCGTACTGCTTGGAGTTGGCGCCGGACTCGGCGAGGTCCTTGGCCGCCCACAGCAGGTCCACGGCCCGGCGCAGGGCGTCCGGCCGGCCGGCGGACTGGCGTGCGCAGGCGAGCAGCGGGTCGGCCTCGGCGAAGAGCCAGTCCAGGGCGGTACGGGGGTCGGTGAGGGCCAGGCCGGGGTGGCGGGTGGCGCTGAGGTGGGCGGGGAGCCGGTCCCCGGGGCGTTCGACCGCGTACACGCGGGCGGCGGTGGCGAGGTAGAAGTCGAGGAGCCGGTCGAGGGCGTCGGCGCGGCCGGTGGGCTGCTCGTCGCGTTCGGCGCACGCACGCGCGTAGAGCCGTACGAGGTCGTGGAAGCGGTAGCGGCCGGGAGCGGCGGATTCGAGCAGGGAGCAGTCGACTAAAGCCTCCAAGAGGTCTTCGGTGTCGTGCTCGGGGAGGTCGAGGACGGCGGCCGCGGCGGCGAGGGAGACGTCGGGGCCGTCGGCGAGGCCGAGGAGGCGGAAGGCGCGCTGCTGGGCGGGCTCCAGCTGGCCGTAGCCGAGCTCGAAGGTGGCCTTGACGGCGAGGTCGCCGGCCTGGAGCTCGTCGAGGCGGCGGCGTTCGTCGGCGAGCTTGGCGGCGAGGACGGAGACGGTCCAGGTGCGGCGGGCGGCGAGCCGGGACGCGGCGATGCGGATGGCGAGCGGCAGGAAGCCGCAGGCGCCGACGACGTCGAGGGCGGCCTGCCGCTCGGCGCCCACCCGCTCGGCGCCGACGATGCGGGTGAACAGCTGCAGGGCCTCCTCGGGGCTCATCACGTCGAGGTCGACGAGATGGGCCCCGGCGAGGCCCGACATCCGGACCCGGCTGGTGACGAGGGCGGCGCAGCCGGCGGTGCCGGGCAGCAGCGGCCTGACCTGGGCGGCGTCGCGGGCGTTGTCGAGCAGGACCAGGACGCGGCGGCCGTCGAGGATCGAGCGGTAGAGCGCGGCCCGGTCGGCGGGGGAGTCGGGGATGGAGCTGTCGGGGGTGCCGAGGGCCCGCAGGAAGGAGCCGAGGACGGCTTCGGGGAGGGCGGGGCGGGGTTCGGTGCCCTGGAGGTCGACGTAGAGCTGCCCGTCGGGGAAGTGCGGCCGGGCGGCGTGGGCGACGTGCACGGCGAGGGTGGTCTTGCCGACGCCGCCGATGCCGGCCAGCGCGGAGACGGCCATGACCTGCCCGTCGGCGCCGGCGAGGATCTCCCCGAGTTCCGCGACGAAGGGGGCGCGGCCGGTGAAGTCGGGCACCGTGGCGGGCAACTGGGCGGGCCTCACGGGGACGGGCGCGGCGGTGGGGGCGGGGTCCTCGGCGCGGGCGAGTTCGGCGTCGGCGTTCAGGATCCGCTGCTGGAGCGCGGACAGCTCGGGGCGCGGGTCGACGCCGAGCTCGTCGGCGAGGAGCCGGCGGGTGTCCGCGTACACCGCGAGGGCCTCGGCCTGGCGGCCGCTGCGGTAGAGGGCGAGCATCAGCAGCTCGCGCAGCCGCTCCTGGAGGGGGTGGGCTGCGGTGAGGGCGGTGAGCTCGGAGACGGCCTCGGCGTGCTGGCCGACCTCCAGGTCGAGGTCGAGGCGGGTCTCCAGCAGCTGGAGGCGCCACTCGGACAGGCGGGTGCGTTCGGTCTCGGCGTGCGGGCCGGGGACCCCGGCGAGGGGCTCGCCGTCCCACATCTCCAGGGCGCGGGCCAGCAGCGTACGGGCGAGGGCGCGGTCGCCGGCGGCGCGGGCCTTCTCGGCGTCGGCGGCCAGGCTGCGGGCGATCCCGAGGTCCAGGGCCTCCTGGTGGCGCAGCCGGACGGCGTAGCCGCCGGCGTCGCTGACGAGCAGCCCGGGTTCGAGGACCTTGCGGAGCCGGGAGGCGTACGTGCGGATGGTGGCGAGGGCCTGCTGCGGGGGGTCCTCGCCCCAGATGGCGTCGATCAGCTCGGGCGCGGTGGCGGTGCGGCCGTCGCGCAGCAGCAGGACGGCGAGCAGGGCGCGCTGCTGGGGGCTGCCGGAGGGCAGCGCCTCGGCGCCGCGCCAGGCGCGGACGGGGCCGAGGACGGCGAAGCGGTTGTCGGAGGGGGCGGGGGCGCCGGGCCCGCCGGGGGGTTCGGGTGCTGAAGCGTCCGGCGCGATGCCGGTGCCGCTGTGGGACCGGGCCGCGTCGGGGTGGTTCCGCTGCTGCGGGATGGGCGGTACGCCGTCCATCTGTCGTCCCCCCTGCCTTCCGTCGGTTCAAGGGTCAGTCTGCCCTGTGTTGCACGTACAAGTCAGCCCGTGGCGGAGCCAACCGTTCCTGGCCGAAGTACGACTGCGGTGGGACTGCGGCCGGGACTGCGGTGGAGCGGTGCGAATAGCTGACGGTTCGTCAGTTCAGCGCTACCTTAGACCGCATGGAGACCTTCCCGAAGATCATCTCGGTGGACGACCACACGGTTGAGCCCCCCAACGTCTGGCGGGACCGCCTCCCGTCCAGGTACCGCGACACCGGCCCCCGGATCGTCCGCGCGCCCCTCAAGGAAATGACCTTCCTCGGCGGCAAGTTCGCGCCCGTCATGGGCGCCAAGGGCGACGACGGCCCGATCGGCGACTGGTGGGTGTACGAGGACCTGCACCGGCCGCTCACCCGCCTCGACACCGCGGTGGGGTACGACCGTGACGAGATCAAGCTGGAAGTCATCACCTACGAGCAGATGCGCCCGGGCTCCTTCTCGGTTCCCGAGCGCCTCGCCGACATGGACGTCAACCACGTCCAGTCCGCCCTCTGCTTCCCCACCTTCCCGCGCTTCTGCGGTCAGACCTTCACCGAGGCCGAGGACCGCGAGCTCGGGCTGCTCGGCGTACGCGCCTACAACGACTGGATGGTGGAGGAGTGGTGCGGCCCCGAGGCCGGGGGCCGCCTCATCCCGCTGACCCTCATCCCCCTCTGGGACGCCCGGCTGGCCGCGCAGGAGGTCCGCCGCAACGCGGCCCGGGGCGTGCGCGCCGTCGCCTTCTCCGAGATACCCCCGCACCTGGGACTCCCGTCGATCCACACCGACGCGTGGGACCCCTTCCTCCAGGCGTGCGACGAGACCGGCACGGTCATCGCCATGCACATCGGCTCCTCGTCGCGCATGCCCTCCACCTCCGCGGACGCCCCGCCGGCCGTCGGCTCCACCATCACCTTCGCCAACTGCTGCTTCTCGATGGTGGACTGGCTGATGAGCGGCAAGTTCGAGCGCTTCCCCAACCTGAAGATCATGTACGCCGAGGGCCAGATCGGCTGGATCCCCTACATCCTGGAGCGCGCGAACGTGGTCTGGGAGGAGAACCGCGGCTGGGGCGGCGTCGCCGACAAGGTCCACCGCCCCCCGTCCGAGCTCTTCGCCGAGCACGTCTACGGCTGCTTCTTCGACGACGCCTTCGGGCTGCGCAACCTGGGAGACATCGGGGTGGGCAACGTCCTCTACGAGACGGACTACCCCCATTCCGACTCCACCTGGCCGAAGTCCCGCGAGGTCGGCGAGGCCCAGATGGGCCACCTGGACCCGGACGTGGTCGAGCGCATCGTCCGCGGCAACGCGATCGACCTGCTGGGGCTGACGTCGGAGGGGCTCTGGGCGGGGTCGGGGGCGTAGAGGAGGTGGGTGTGGCCTGCCTCTGACCGCAGAAACGATATCTCTTGTCATCGATCTTGATATCGTTTAAGTGAGCGGAGGCAGGTAGCCCCGCGCCGAGGAGGTCATCATGGCCAGAACCGTCATCGATGTGGACGATGCCCTGCTGGCGGAGGCCGCCGAGCTCTTCGGCACGAAGACGAAGGTCGCCACGGTGAACGCGGCCCTTCAAGATGCCGTGAACCGTCGCAAGCGGGAAGAGTTCCTGAGCTGGCTCGCCGAGGGTGGGCTTCCGGACCTGACGGGCCCGGTGGATCAGCCCGCGGGTGAGGCGGGCGATGCGCAGGCCAGGGCGGCATGACCGGGCGCTTCCTGATCGACAAGTCGGCCCTCGCCCGCTACCCCAAGCCTGCCGTCCGCGCCGTCATCGATCCGCTGCACGTGGCGGGAGTGCTGGGGGTGTGCGGGGCGGTGGAACTGGAGGTCCTGTACAGCGCCCGCTCCAAGGGGGACGCCGACCGGGTGCGGGCCGGATTGGGGGCCTTCGCCTGGCTCTCGACCCCGGACGAGGTGTGGGACCGGGCACTGGACGTGCAGAAGCAGCTCATCGTGGCGGGGAACTGGAAGGCGGTTTCCCTGCCGGACCTGGTCATCGCGGCGACCGCCGAGCGGCACGGCGCGACCGTCCTGCACTACGACGGCGACTACGACATGATCGCCGAGGTCACGGGCCAGCCGATGCGGTGGGTCGTGCCGCGCGGGACGGCGGACTGACTCGCCTCGCGGTCAGGCCGTGACGGCCGGGGTGGCCGTGGCGGCCGGGTGGACGTGGGTGAGGAGGAGGGTCAGGAAGCGGTCCGGGTGGCGCAGGGCCGCGAAGTGGCTCGCGTCCTCGATCAGCGCGAAGGCCTTGCGGGGGGCGTCGACCGCGTCGAAGTACGCCTTCGCGCGGGCCGCCGGGGTGATCACGTCCTGGGCGCCCTGGAAGACGAAGAAGGGGATCTCGAAGGTGGTCCCGTCGGCCCAGACGTCGATGTCGTGGGAGCCGGGGGTGACGGTCTCCGAGAAGGCCTGCGCCTTGAAGTACGCCGCGATCGTGCGGAGGGAGTACAGCGGCGACAGCCAGAGCGAGCCGAGAATGACCTTCTTCACGGTGTCCAGCGTCAGCGGGTCGCTGCCCGCGCACAGCTTGTCGTACGCCGTCCGCTGCGCCGTGGTCCACCGGCGCGGGTCCGGGCCCATGGCCTCGATCTCCGCCGCCTGCTTGGCCTTGCCCGCCGCCCGGAGCCGGTCGAGGGTGGCGTCGTACGCGGTGGTGTCGCGGCCCGCCTCCAGGACGTTCTGGTCGGTGCCGACGTACGCCGAGTAGAGCTCGGGGTGGTTGCGGGCCAGGCGGAGCCCGAAGACGGTGCCGAAGGAGCTCGCGAGGAGGACGACCCGGTCCACGCCGAGGCGCTCGCGGACGTGGTGGGTGACTTCGAGGGCGTCGGCGTAGAGCTGCTCGAAGGTGGCCGGGCCGGGGCCTTGGGTGGGCGCGCCGCCGTTGGCGAAGGTGAGGCCGGCTCCTCGCATGTCCCACCGGACGAGGGTGAAGTGCCGCTCCCAGGCCCGGGTGCGGGCGCCGTAGGGGGAGTTGGCCGCGCCCGGGCCACCGTGGATCTCCAGCAGCACGGGGTTCGCCCGGTCCTCGCCCCGGATCGAGACCCACTGGTCGATGCCGCCGATGCGGACGAAGCGTTGTTCGTCGATGCCGTTCGGTGTCGTGATCGGCATCAGGCGGGCGTTGGCGGCGCGGCGGAGGGCGCGGTGGGTGAGGAGGGCGGCGAGGGGGGTGGTGAGGGCGGCGGTGGCGGTGGCGATGGCGATGAGCATTATTGTTTCCCCCGGACACTGTTTTGGTGGTGAGCTGGAGCATACGTGAAAACCTGTGGTTGTAAAGGCCGTTGGTGATCGCGGGTGGTCGAGTTTGACCGAGCTGCTGCTACTGGCCGCGCTGTACGAGTGGAGGTACTGGTCCGGGGGGAGGGGGTGCCCGGAACATGGCGCGGAGGTGCGTGAGTTGGGGGTGTCAGAGGTGGAGCGTGTGGACGACGCCGGCTGTGAGACCGAAGAGGAACAGGACTTCGAGGACCCGAACGGGGCCCTCCGCAGCTTCGCGGCGGTCCTGAAGGCCTTCCGAAAACGCGCCCGCCTCACCCAGGAGGGCCTGGGCGAGCTGATCGGCTACTCCGCGGAGTACATCGCCTCGGTGGAACAAGCCCGCCGCTACCCGAGTGAACGGCTGGTGGAGCTGGTCGAGGAGCAGCTCGACTGCTTCGGGGCGGTGAAGGGCGCGGCCCAGTACCTGACGCGGCCGAGGCGGGTGGCGTCGTGGTTCCGGAAGTGGGCCCTGCTGGAGCCGACGGCGCTGAGCCTGTACACGTACGAGTGCCGGATGGTGCCGGGGTTGTTGCAGACGGAGGGGTATGCGCGGAACACGTTCGCGGAGCGGGTGCCGCCCTTGCGGGACGGGCAGGTCGAGGCGCAGGTAGTCGGTCGGCTGGAACGTCAGCACATACTGGCCGACCTGCCGAA
This sequence comes from Streptomyces sp. C, assembly GCF_000158895.1. NCBI lineage: Bacteria > Bacillati > Actinomycetota > Actinomycetes > Kitasatosporales > Streptomycetaceae > Streptomyces > Streptomyces sp. C. The sequence goes on from NZ_GG657750.1 coordinate 4,499,371, forward strand.
CTCCTCCTTCAGCTTCGTCATCGAGCAGTCGGTCTTCGACCGTCACTTCGGCGGAGCAGAGGTCATGCGTGAGCAGATCGCCCACATCCTGGAAATGGCCCGATCGCGCAATCTGACCGTCCAGATCATGCCTCGCGATCAGACGGACCACGCGGGTCTCGACGGCCCCGTCAGCCTTCTGGAGACCCCGACCATCAGTGGTTCGGTTACAGCGAGGGGCAGCGCACCGGGGTCCTCATCTCGGACCCCAAAGAGGTCAGCATTCTCCAGCGGCGGTATGCCAAACTGCGTTCGCAGGCTCTCAACCCGGCAGACTCCTTGGGCCTGTTGGAGAGAACGCGAGGGACGCTATGAGCAATGCCGATCTGCACTGGTTCAAGAGCAGCTACAGCAGCAACGACGGCGACAACTGCGTCGAAGTAGCCCTCTCCTGGCACAAGTCGACCTACAGCGGCACGGACGGCGACAACTGCGTCGAGGTGGCCGCCTGTGCGGACACCGTCCACGTCCGGGACTCCAAGGTGGCGGCCGGACCCGAGCTGGCCCTCGCCCCTGCGGCCTGGGTGGCGTTCCTCGGCGGCGTCACGGGCTGACGGGGTCCAGCCGGACGGTCTCAGTGAAGGTATGGGGGTTTCCCGTCAGTCTCATCGTCCTTCCGCGTCGGGCCGGCCTGTCAAGGGCGCTCCTTCGTCGCGTCGCTACGCGATGGCCTTCGGCCACCCTTGACAGGCCGTCCCGCCACGGAAAAACGAAGACTGCCGGGAAACCCCCAAAAGGACGGCACGGTCCATGGTGAAGGGACGGGTCTCTCAGCGATGGGCGAGGGGCCGGGCGCCGGCCCGCCGGGCATCCGGGCCCCCAAGAGTCGAGATCCCGGACCACCCAGGCGCGACAGATCGCTACGCGCTCCTCTCGTCTCGGCGTCCGACGACCGTCTGTGGCTGATACCCGCACGAGAGGTTGATATGGAGCGGCGTAGGGTCCGTTGCCATGGACGACAAGGCTTTCGGCGGGCGGGCCGGCACGGCCGGATATGGCGAGGCGGCCGAGGTGCTTGCCGAGCAGTACGAGAGCGTGACCTTCGAAGAGGTGCACCGTGAGGTCCTGCACCTCTTTCCGACCCAGCCGGGCTCGGTCCTGGACATCGGGGCGGGCAGCGGACGGGACGCGGCGGCCTTGGCCGGGCGAGGGCATCGGGTGGTCGCGGTTGAACCGACCGCTGAACTGCGGACTGTGGGGATGCGCATTCATGCGGGGCGGGGGATCGAGTGGGTCGATGACGCGCTGCCCGGGCTGCCAGGCCTGGAGGCCCGTCGCTTCGAGCTGATCCTCCTGACGGCGGTCTGGATGCACCTGGACGAAGGGGAGCGCGTGGCAGGGATGGGCCGACTGGCCGGTCTGCTCGCGAGCGGGGGTCGAGTGGTGCTCTCGCTGCGGCACGGGCCGGTTCCGGCGGGCCGGCGGATGTTCGCCGTCACCGCAGGGGAGACCGTAGACCTCGCCCGGACGTGCGGGCTGGACCTCCTCCACCTCGCGGAACGCGAGGACCCGCACGGACGGCCCGGGGTGTCCTGGACCTATCTCGGTTTCGGCGGTGCCTGAGTCCATCCGGTCGCGGCGTGGATCTCGTAGCGCTCTGCGGGGGTGGGGAGGCGGAACTCCATGCGGTCGCCGTACCAGTCGAGGATTCCTCGACGGAGCTCGGCGGCCAGGCCGTCCAGCTCGTCGGTCTCGAACATGTCGTTCGCGTCCGCCGGCCGCCCCGGTGCCGCCGTCTGGAAGAGGATGACCTGGATGTGGCCGAAGGCCTTCCCGCTCTTGTCGTAGGTGAGCTCACCCGCCGTGATCAACAGGTAGAACGCGACCCCATCGGCGTCCTCGCCAATCCCCAGGACGCCGTCCAGGTCCGCGTACTTCCCGCTCATGCGCCCATTCTCCTCCGCTGCGGGCATCAGCCCCACCCGACCGCCGGCCGCCGAGCAATGAGGAGCGCGTAGCGATCTGTCGCGCCTGTCGGCTTCCCCCGCTGTTCTGTTCGTCCTCTCGTGCGGGTATCAGCCACAGGCGGTCGTCGGACGCTGAGATGTGAGGAGCGCGTAGCGATCTGTCGCGTCTGGGGGGTCTGGAGGGGGCCCTGATCGGGCTCTCGTGCGGGTAGGCGCGCCCCTGGCCCGGAAACATGGATGTGGGGGCCGGATGCCCGGCGGGCCGGCGCAGGGTCCCTCGTCTCATCGCTGAGGGAGCCGCTCCCCTCCTCCTGCCCCGTGACCGTTTCTTTGGGGGTTTCCCGGCAGTCTTTCGGCTTTCCGGTTCGGGTCGGTCGGTCAAGGGTGGAGCGAAGCGACATCGCGTAGCGACGCGACCGAAGGGAGCGCCCTTGAGGGACCGGCCCGAACCGGAAGGACGATGGGACTGACGGGAAGCCCCCAACCCACTCTGATTCGGCCAGGCTGAATCCCGCCAACCCGGTGCCGACCAGCGGTCCGGCCTTGCACCTTGGCATGTCCGCGGGGCATGCTCGCCAGGGCGAAGCGGGAGGGGATCATGGCGGTGGACAAGCGGTCCGTGGTGACGGGGGTGCTGTGCGCGGTGGCTGCGCTGGGCGCATCCGCGGCAGTGGCCGAGTTGGCCCCTCCTCCCGAGGCGGCCGCACCCGTGCGTGCCAAGTCGGCGCTGCCCTCGGCTGCGCCGAGCGGGCCGTCGCGGGCGCAGGTGTCCAAGCCGCAGCTCGCCACGCCTCCGCCGGCCGCCGCGAGCCGCCAGCCCGGCGGGCCCGTCGCGTTCACCGGCGCCCTCTTCACCGGCGGCCTGGACGGTGAGCACTTCTGCACCGCCACCGTCGTGCGCAGCCCCGGCAAGAACCTGATCGTCACCGCCGGCCACTGCCTGATGGAGGGCAAGCAGACCGGTGGCAAGGGCGCCGTCTTCGCCCCCGGGTACGTGAACGGGACGGCCCCGTACGGAGTGTGGAAGATCGAGGAGGTCTTCGAGGACGAGCGCTGGGCCGAGGGCACCGACGACGACTACGACCTCGCCTTCGCCCGCCTCGCCCCCGACGACAAGGGCCGCACCGTCGAGGCCATCACCGGCGGTGCGCCCCTGGACACCTCCGGCCGCGCGGGCGAGGAGGTCACGGTGACGGGTTACCCCGCCGACCGCAAGGTTCCGCGTACCTGCACGGCCGTCGCCGTCCGCACCGACGAGCGGGAGCAGCGCTTCGACTGCTCCGACTTCCCGGGCGGCACCAGCGGCAGCGCCTGGATCGGCCGCGACGGGAAGATCATCGGCATTCTGACCGGCGGGGACACGGACGACGTCTCCACCAGCACGGTCCTCGGCGACTACGCCGCCAAGCTCTACGCGCGGGCCTCGGGCCAGCGCTGACGGCCCCCTACGTCCCCCCCAAGCCCCCCTACGCCGCCGCCCCGTCCAGGATCTCCCGCGCCAGCGCGAGCAGGTCCGGTACGGCGGGGTGCACCGGGCCCTCGCGCCAGGCGAGGACGACGGGGACCGGCGGGGCACCGGCCAGGGGGCGGTAGACCAGTGACGGGTGCGCGTGGTTGCTGGGGGTCGCCGAGGTGGTGACGCCCAGGGCGCGCCCGGCGGCGATGGCCATGAGCCACTCGTCGGTGTTGGTCACCTCGATCACCGGCGCGGGACGGCCCGTCGCGGGCCACAGGTCCAGGGTGGTGGTCCCGGAGACGGTGTTCAGGGCGATGGGGCGGCCCGTGAGGTCGGCCAGGGTGACGCGGGGAAGTGCGGCCAGCGGGCTGCCGGCCGGCATGACCACCACCCGGTCCTCCTCCAGCAGCAGCGCGGTGCGCAGTCCGGGCGCGGTGACGGCGCCGCGCAGCAGGGCCGCGTCGACCTTGCCCTGGGTGAGGCCGGCGGTGGGGTCGTCGACGCGGCGCAGCTCCAGCGGGACGTCCGGGCGGGACTCGTCCCAGCGGCGCAGCAGCGGGATCGTGTGGTCGCCGAGCGCCGCCCAGGTGTGGCCCAGGCGCAGCGGCCAGCTGCGCAGCCCGCCGGGGTCGAGTGCGGCGTCCACGGCGGCGACTGCGGCGCGGGCCTTGTGGCGGAACGTGCGGCCCTGCGCGGTCAGCTCCAGGTGGTGCGTGGAGCGGTCGACGAGGCGGGTGCCGAGGTGGTCCTCCAGCTGGCGCAGGGTCCGCGACAGTGCGGGCTGGCTGAGGTGGAGGCGGGCGGCGGCGCGGGTGACGTTGCCCTCGTCGGCGATGGCGAGGAAGGCGCGCAGGTGCCGCAGCTCGATGGTCATGCCTGGGGAGCATAACCGCGCGCCATTCGGCATTTCACGCGGCGCGGCCCGGTTCCTAGCGTGGATCCCATGACCTCCACCCCCTCCATGACCCCCAAGTCCTCCACGACATCCGCCGCCACGACCACCCCGGCGGCGCGCCTCCTGCGCCACCCCGCCGGCCGCGGCACCCTCGGCGGTGTCGGGCTGGTGGTGGCCGGGACGCTGTCGGTGCAGTTCGGGTCGGCCTTCGCCGCGCTGCTGTTCCCCCGGGCCGGGGCCCTGGGGACGGTCGCGCTGCGGGTGGCCTTCGCCGCGGTGCTGCTGCTGGCCGTCGCCCGGCCCCGGCTGCGCGGGTACGCGCGCGGCGACTGGGCGGTGGCCGTCGGCTTCGGCCTGGCCCTGGGCGGCATGAACCTGCTCTTCTACCAGGCCGTCGACCGGATCCCGCTGGGCGCGGCGGTCACCTTCGAGGTGCTCGGGCCGCTGCTGCTGTCGGTGGCGGTCTCACGGCGCGCGGCGGGCCTGCTGTGGGCGGCGCTGGCGCTGGCCGGGGTGTTCCTGCTGGGCCGGGGCGGCTTCGACGGGCTCGGGGCGGCGGGCGTGGCGTTCGCGCTGGGCGCCGGCGCGATGTGGGCGGCGTACATCGTCCTGGCCGCCCGGGCCGGCGCCCGTTTCCCGCGCCTGGACGGCCTGGCGATCGCGATGGCCGTCGCCGCCCTGGTCAGCCTGCCGCTCGGCATCGGATCGGCGGGTACGACCCTGCTGGAGCCGGGCGTGCTCGCCCTGGGCCTGGCCATCGCGGTGATGAGCTCCGGGGTGCCGTACACGCTGGAGCTGCTCGCCCTGCGCAGGCTGCCCGCGGCCACCTTCGCGGTGCTGGCCAGCCTGTCCCCCGCCGTCGCGGCGGTGGCCGGCTACCTGGTCCTGGACCAGGGCCTGTCGCCCCTCCAGTGCGCCGCGATCGCGCTCGTCGTCGTGGCGAGCGCGGGCGCGGTGCGCACGGGCGGGCGGGCGCGCTGAGCGGCCGGGCCGTGTGCCCTTCCGGGGCCGCGGTCTCAGACGCCGCCCTCGATGAGGGTCCAGCCCGAGGAGACCTGGGGCAGCGTGCCGACGTTGGTGTAGTTGCCGTTCACGAGCGTCGAGGTCCAGGCGGTGCCGTCGTTCTTGTAGAAGAACAGGCTGTCGGAGGTGCGGCCCACCTTGTCCCAGACACCGCTCGTGCCGATCTTGCGGAAGGCGATGCCGCCGCCGTCGACGGCCTTGGACACCCGGAACTCCAGTCCGCCGCCGACCCTCGCCCAGGACAGCAGGGAGTCCTTCGTGGCGGTCAGCTCGCCCAGGAAGTCGTCCCTCGCGATGCTGCCCTTGTGCGTGTAGACGCCGCCGGAGAGGGTCCCGTACCCCACGTTGCTCCAGGGGAATTCGGTCGAACCGTGCCGCGCCGCCGCGACCAGCGTGTCGCAGGAGGCGGCCATGGTCCCCCAGCCCGAGCTGAAGTTGTCGTAGACGCGGCTCTCCCGGTACAGGCCGCCCTTGAGGGTGCCCGTGACGCCGTGACCGTCGTTCTTGTAGAAGATCACGGAGTCGCCGGACGCCTCGACGAAGGTCCAGCCCTTGGAGAAGTCGTCGTACGTCTCGCTGCGGGTGTACTTGCCGTTCGTGAAGGTGCCGGTCTCGCCGGCGCCGGTGTTCGTGTTGTAGAGCACGAGCGAATCGCGGCTGGCCGCCGCGTGCGTGTAGCCGGTCGGGAGGTGCAGCGCCTCCTTGTACTGCCAACGGCCGTTGGTGAGGGTGCCGGTACCGGCTTCGCCGCTGCCGGACTTGTAGAACAGGATCGAGTTGTTCGGCGTGCTCTGGTTGCAGAACGGTGAGGCGGCGTTCGCGGGTTGGAGCGGTCCGGCCAGCAGGACGGCCGTCGCGGAAGTGATGGTGGCGAGTGCGGCCACCAGGGATTTCCTCATGGATGCTCCCCTTTCCTCGCACTCGGACGTGTGCGGCCGGCCCCGTCGGGGCGCGCCGCAGCCGTGCGGTCTGAAGGAGGACGCTCCTGCGCGCGGGCCCGCCGCCCCCTGCGGCTTCGGCCGTCGCTGCTGCGCGGACGTCCTCGTTCATCCTGCGCCGCCCGGGTCCGCCCCGCATCTCGGCACCGCCCGGCACCGCCCGGCACCGCCCAGCCCGGGGCCGCCGCGCTCAGGCGCTCAGGCGATCAGGCCCAGGTGGACCGGTTCGGCGGGGGTGCGGGCGAGGAGTTCCGGCAGGCGCGGGGGCCAGAGGGGTTCGCCGAGGCCGGCCAGGCGCTCCGGGGAGAGCCACTGCCAGTGGATGCCGGGTTCTTCGAGGACCGGCTCGCGGCGGGGGCCGGTGGTGACGTAGATGTGCTCGTGCTGGCGGACCGGGATGCCCTGGTGGGTGAAGTCGTGCTCCCAGGTGCACAGCAGCCGCTGCGGCTCCAGGTCGGTCCAGCCGGTCTCCTCGCGCAGCTCGCGCCGCACGCACTCCTCCGGGGTCTCGCCCGGGTCGATGCCGCCGCCCGGGGGCAGCCAGTGGATCCCGACTTCCACGTTGTTCTCGCGGAACAGGAACACCGATCCGCTGGGTGAGAGGACGACAATGCGCGCTGCCTGACGTGGAGTTCTCATCAGATCAGGGTAAGTCGGGCGGTACCGGGACGGGAGGGGTCGGCGGCACCCCGCGTGGTGCCGCCGCCCCCTCCTCCCATCCCCCCTACGCCGCCTGGAGCGCCAGGGTCGGGCTGAGGCGGGCCGCGCGGACCGCCGGGTAGAGGCCCGCCAGGGTGCCGATGGCCAGGGTGGCCGCGAAGCCGCCGGTGACCGCCCACGGCGGGACCACCCAGGGCAGGTCGCCGGCCCGGGCGTAGACCCCCGTGGCGGCCGCGCCGAGGGCGATGCCCGCCAGGCCGCCGAGGCCGGACAGGAGCAGGGACTCGGTGACGAACTGGATCCGGACCTGCCCCTTCGTGGCGCCGAGCGAGCGGCGCAGGCCGATCTCGTGGCGGCGTTCCAGCACCGAGATGATCATGGTGTTGGCGACGCCGACCCCGCCCACCAGGAGGGCGATGCCACCCAGGCCGAGCAGCAGGGTGCTGAAGGCGCCCTCGGTGGCCGCCTTCGCCTGGAGCGCGGCCGAGGGGTCGGTCACCGAAACCCCGCTCGGGGTGCGGGGGTTGGCCGTCTGCGCCATCAGGGAGCGGACGGCGGCCACCCGGTCGTCCGCCGAGCGTTCGTAGACGGCCGTCGGGTGGCCGTCGAAGCCCAGCAGCTGCTCGGCCGCCTCCCAGCCGACCAGGGCCGAGCGTTCGATCTCCGGGGCCAGCGGGACGGGGGCGAGGATGCCGGTGACCGTGAAGTGGCGTCCTCCGACGAACACTTGCTGCCCCGGCTCCGTGATGCCCAGCCGGCGTGCCGAGACGTGCCCGAGCACCACCGACGGGTAGCGGGCGGTGGCCGCGTTCAGCCAGCGGCCCCGGGCCACGGAGGCCCGCAGGGTGCCCAGCAGGTCGTCCTTGGCGGCCTTGAGCGTGATGCCGCCGGTCTCCTCCTTCGGGATGTTCTCCGAGCGGCGGACGGACTCCCCGACGTCGCCCGTGGTCCCGACCGACTCGACGCCCGCGATGCGCGAGACCATCCCGGGGGCCTCCTTCGGGAGCTTCGTGTCCTGTCCCGAGAACAGGGCGGGGGCCGGGGTGGCCACCAGCATGTTCGTGCCCAGCCTGTCGAGCTCGCGCAGCAGCTTGGCCTGGCTGGAGGAGGAGATGCCGACCACCGCGATCATCGTGGCGATGCCGATCGCGATGCCGAGCGCCGACAGGAACACCCGCACCGGCCGCGAGCGCAGCCCGGCCGACCCGGCGTGCAGGACGTCGCGGGGGGTGAGCCTGGGCGGCCTGAGCCGCGTACGGTCGCCGGCCATCACGCCGCCCCCGCCGGGCCGGTGTCCTCGACGACCTCGCCGTCGCGGACGCGCACCTGCCGGGGCAGGCTCGACGCGATCTCCCCGTCGTGGGTGATCACGGCGATGGTGGCCCCGTCCTCGTTCAGCTCGTGCAGCAGCTCCATCACCGACCGGCCCGACGCCGTGTCCAGCGCCCCCGTCGGCTCGTCGGCGAGCAGCAGGTCCGGCCCGCCCGCCACCGCGCGGGCGATGGCCACCCGCTGTTTCTGCCCGCCCGACAGCTCGTGGGGCCGGTGGTCCATCCGGTCGCCGAGTCCGACCCGCTCCAGCGCCCGTGCCGCCCGGCGGCCGCGCTCGGCCCTCGGGAGCCCGGAGTACAGCAGTCCCTCGGCGACGTTCGCCCGGGCGCTGAGGCCCGGTACCAGGTGGAAGGACTGGAACACGAAGCCGATGTGGCGCGAGCGCAGCGCCGACAGGGAACGGTCGGACAGCGCCGCGACGTCGTGGCCGGCGATCCGCACGGTGCCGGCGCTCGGCCGGTCCAGGGTGCCGACGACGTGCAGCAGGGTGGACTTTCCGGACCCCGACGGGCCGACGATGGCGAGGAGTTCCCCGCTCAGGACGGTCAGGTCGACCCCGCGCAGGGCCGTGACCCCGCCCGGGTACTCCTTGGTGACCCCGGCCAGTTCGACCACCGGGTGCGCGTGCCGCCTCACAGCTTGGGCACCCCCACCCGCATGCCCTCGGCGAGCCCGCCGCCGCCGACCTCGACGCGGCCCTTGCCGAACATGCCGAGTTCGACCTTGACCTCGCGGGCCCGGCCGTTCTCGACGACCTGGACGCCGAAGCCGCCGCCGGGCAGGGCGAGCAGCGCGTTCACGGGTACGGAGAGGACGCCGGTGCGGGTCTCGCCGGTCAGCTCCACCGAGACGGGGGACTGTTCGGGGCCCTTGACCGAGCCCGGGTCGTCGAAGACGACGCTCACGTCCACCTTCGCCTTCTTGTCGCCGCCTCCACCGCCTCCACCGCCGGCGCCCGACCCGCCGCCGGAGCCGCCCGACCCGCCCGACCCGCCGCCGTTCTGGTCGTCCGTGCCCGCCGTGCCGCCCACCGAGTCGACCTTCCCGGCCGCGCTGCCGCCGCCCGGCAGCCGTACCGTCACCTTGTCCCCGGTCTTCGCGGACCCCGCCTTCGCCGCGTCCAGCTGGAAGCGGACGATCCGCTCGGTGCCGGTCACCGTCAGCACCGGCTTGCCCGGCCCCGGCTCGTCACCGAGCGCCGCCTCCGTCCGCTTCACCCGCTGCGGGCCCGAGGCGAAGGCGATGTCCTCCCGCGCCACCTCGCCCGTCTCCGGCGCCTTGTGCGCCTTCTGCCAGCGCTTGACCGCCGCCGCCGTACCGGCCGTGAAGGTGCCGTCCTGCGCGTCCAGCCCCGTCCCGTACCCGAGGGCGATCAGGTTCCGCTTCAGCTGCCGGACGTCCTCGCCCTTGTCCCCGGCCCTCAGCGCCCGGTACACCGGCACCGCCCCGTACATCAGCCGCACCGCCTTCCCGTTGACCTCGAACAGCCGCCCGTCCCGCTCGACGGCCGACCCCTCGGCCGCGATCCAGGTGAGGACGCCCGCGCCGGGCGCGCTCAGCCTGCGCTCCTGCGCGTAGCCGAGGGTGCCGTCGACCTGGAGCCCCGAGGAGAGGTCGCCGCGCGTCACCGGCGCCGTCGCCGGCGGCAGCGCGTCGGCCGCGTCCTGCCGCCGGCCGCCGTCCTGCGGGGGCGGGGCGAGGACCGCGTAGCCGCCGCCCGAGACCGCGAGTACGGCCGCCACGGCGCCCAGCAGCCACGTCCCGCGCCGCCGGGCCCCCATCAGGCCGCTTCGCACTTCTTCTGGGCCTCCTCGAAGGCCTTCTCCTGCCCCTTGGGGACCTCGATGCCGCTCTTCATGCCACCGCTGTACTCGGGGTCCTTCAGGTACACGCCGTTCTCGCGCATGCAGCGGACCCAGCGCAGCTCCTTGTCCTTCTGCTCCTGCGTGGGGCCCTCCCCGGACCCGGGGGTGCGCATGCCGCAGGCCTTCATGGCCTCCTCCATCTTCTGCGGGTCCGCGCCGCCGCCGACCGTCATGCCGTTGGGGTTCTGGCCGGGCCCCGGGTCCGGGGCGTCTATCCCGTGCTCGCGCAGGCACTGGCGCGTCTTCACGGCGTTGTCGGCGTCGGACCCGCCGCCGCCCTTGCCGTCCTTGCCGCCGCCCCCGCCGTCCGCGGTGCCGCTGTTCGTGCATGCGGTGACGAAGAGGGCCAGCCCGGTGAGGGCCGCGGCCGTGGTCATGGTCAGGGATCGCTTCATGGGGCCGAGCGTGCGCGAAAGCGGTGTTTCGCTTCTCTCTCGCAGTCCGCTTACAACGGCGAAATGTGGTCCTCCTGTAGAGAGGACGGCATGCGAGTTCTGGTGGTGGAGGACGAGGAGTTCCTGCGGGAGATGATCGCCGAGGGGCTGCGCCGCGACGCGCTGGCCGTCGACGAGGCCGGCGACGGGCTGGAGGCGCTGCGCCGGCTGCGGCTGGGCGAGTACGACGTCCTCGTCCTCGACCGGGATCTGCCCGGCCTGCACGGTGACGAGGTGTGCCGGCAGGTCGTACGGGAACGCCTGCTGACCCGGGTGCTGATGCTGACCGCCTCCGGGACCGTGCGGGACCGGGTGGAGGGCCTGGGCCTGGGCGCCGACGACTACCTCACCAAGCCCTTCGCGTACGACGAGCTCCTCGCCCGCGTCCTCGCGCTCGGCCGGCGCGCCCACCCGGCGCTGCCGCCGGTGCTGGAGCGGGCCGGGATCGCCCTGGACACCGCGCGCCGGGCCGCCTCGCGCGACGGGCACCGGCTGGCCCTGTCGCGCAAGGAGTTCGCGGTGCTGGAGGCGCTGCTGCGGGCCGAGGGGGCCGTGCTGAGCAGCGACGACCTGATCGAGCGGGTGTGGGAGGAGGACACCGGCTACCGCACCAACGCGGTCCGGGTCACGCTGAGCAAGCTGCGCGCCAAGCTGGGCGAGCCGCCGCTGATCGAGACGGTGCCGGGGGAGGGCTACCGCATCGCGGCGGCCGGGCCCGCGGCCCCCGGCGTTCAGAGCAGCGGTCCGCGATGAGAGCGGTGCTCCGTTCCGAGCGCACCCGTCTCACCGCCCTCTACGGCGCGCTGCTGCTCCTCGCGGGCGGCGGCCTGGTCGCGCTGGTCAACGTACTGCTCCGCACCGGCCTCCAGTCCCGCGTCAGCGGGGCCGTCACCACCGTCATGCCCGGCCTGCCCGTCCCCTCGGACGGGGTCACGCCCCTCCCGAGCGGCCGCGCCTTCGAGCCCGCGCACAAGCTCCCGCCCGGCACCGCCCCCACCCCGGAGCAGATCGCCCAGTGGCGGGTCACGCAGAACCTCTCCGACGCCGCCGCCCGGGCCGCCCTCCAGGAGCTGACCCTGGTCTCCCTCGTCGCCCTCGCCCTCTTCGCCGTCCTGTCGGTCTGGCTCGCCTGGTGGATGGCCGGCCGCGTGCTGCGCCCCGTCGCGGTGATCACGGAGACGGCCCGGCGCCTGTCGGGGGAGAACCTGCACGAGCGGATCGGGCTCCACGGGCCGCCCGGCGAGCTCAAGCGGCTGGCCGACACCTTCGACGGGATGCTCGACCGGATCCAGGACCTGGTGGGGGCCCAGCGCAGGTTCGCCGCCAACGCCGCGCACGAGCTGCGCACCCCGCTCGCCGTGCAGCGGGCCGCCGCCGAGATCGGGCTGGCGGGGGAGCCGGAGCCGGAGAAGGTGGCGCGGATCCGGGAGCGGCTGATCGCGGTGGCCGACTCCAGCGAGCACCTGGTGGAGTCCCTCCTGCTGCTCGCCGTGTCGGAGGAGGGCCTGGAATCCTCCCGGCCGGTGGACATGGCGGCCCTGACGGCGGCGGAACTGACGGCCGTCCCCACCGCCGCCCTGACCGTCGTACGGGACCTCGCGCCGCTGACCGTGACCGGAGACGCCACCCTGCTCGGCCACCTCGTGCGCAACCTCCTCACCAACGCCGTGCGCCACAACCGCCCCGGCGGCCGGGTGCGCGTGGTGACCTCCGCCGAGGGGGTGCTGACGGTGTCCAACACCGGCCCGCTCATCGAGCCCGGCGACGTGCCCCGCCTGCTGGAGCCCTTCCGCCGCCGCGCGGAACGCCGGCACACCGCCGGAGAAGGCGCCGGGCTCGGCCTGTCCATCGTCGCCTCCATCGCCCGGGCGCACGGCGCGCGGCTGCTCGCCGAGGCCAATCCGGAACCCGACGGCGGGCTCACCGTCAGCCTCCGCTTTCCCGCGCCGCACCGGGTACGGCAGACCGCCGTTCGCGGGGAACGATGATCACCTGATGTACCTTCGGGTGGATGAGCAAGCACGCCCGAGCCCGCTCCCGCTTCCGGACCGGCGGCCGTACGCAGTCCCGTACGGGCCCCCGCGCGGCCGACCGCCGGCGTTCCGCTTCGGCCGGCCGGCCGCCGAAGGCGCTGATCGCCGTGGCCGCCCTCGGCCTGCTGACCTTCGCCGCCGCCTGGCTGCACGCCCTGCACGAACAGCCCGGCGCGCCCGTCCCGGCGGCCCGTTCGGACGCCCGCCCGCAGGCCCAGGGCCCGGCCCCGAAGCAGCAGCCGCAGGCGCAGGGCGGCGCCCCCGGCCACGCCGCGCGCGGCACCCCCCGCGCGGACGCCCGCCAGGGCCTGCCGGACACCCTCAGCGCGGCGACCCGGGCCCGGATCCCGGCGGCCGCGCGCCAGCTCGTGCTGGTGACCGGCAAGGCGAAGGACTCCTCGGACTCCACCGTCACCTTCTTCACGCGCCCCGCCGCGGGCAAGGACTGGACCGCGGCCGGGCAGTGGCCGGCCCGCAACGGCGCCAAGGGCTGGTCCGCCGAGCGCGAGCGCGAGTACGGGGACCTGACCTCCCCGGAGGGCGTGTACTCCCTCACCGACGCGGGCGGCCTGCTGCCGCCGCCGTCCGGCACGAAGCTCCCGTACGACCAGGACCGCGGCTTCGTGCCCTCGGGCCGGGGCGTGAACGGCGAGTCCCTGGACGGTTCCTTCGACTACGTCGTGGCGATCGACTACAACCGCCGCAAGGGGGTCTCCCCGCTGGACCCGGGCATGCCGGAGGGCGAGGACAAGGGCGGCAACATCTGGCTCCACGTCGACCACGACGGCCCTTCCCAGGGCTGCGTCGGCCTGCCCAGGCAGGCGATGGAGCAGCTGCTGCGCACCCTCGACCCGGCGGCGAAGCCGGTCATCGCGATGGGCCCGGCAGGCTTCTGACCTCGCCCGCCGCGACGCCGGGCCGCAGCGCCATCATCCCCACGTACACGAGGTCGAAGACGCAGCACAGCACCCCCAGCCCGAGCACGAAGCCGTTCCGCTCCATCACCCCGAACAGGACGGTCGGCGCGAGGGTGCCGAGCCATTTGGCGACGGCGATGAGGAGCGACTGCCCGCGCGGGCCGCGCCGGGCGGCGTACATGCCGATGAACAGGCCGGACATCAGCAGGTTCTGCAGGAACGCCGAGTACCGGCTGGCGTCGTGCGTCCCGAAGTGCGCGACGAACAGCAGCTGTACGGCGAAGCCTGTGCCGAGGAGGAGGGCGCTCCAGGCGGCGAACAGCGGCCGGGTGACGAAGCCGGGCAGTTCGGCCCGGCCGTGGCGCAGGTACGTGTAGACGATCAGGGTGTCGGCGACGGCCCAGACCACGTTGACCACGCCCTGCGGGGAGAGGCCGGTACGGACGTCGTCGACGGCGTGGACGACCTCCCAGGCGAAGTTCAGAGCGAGCGCGGCGACGGGCATGGCGTACGTCCGGTCCCGCAGCCCGACCCGCACGGCCTCGACGTACACGACGGTCCAGGCGACCCCGCTGATGAGCGTCAGCATCAGTTCCACGCGCGCACCCTAGGCGTTCCGCGCCCGGCCGGACAGCCCCCGCCGCTACGGGTTGAGGTCGAGGATCCGGACCCGCTCGCCGGCCCACCGCTTCGGTTCCGTGGTCGCGACGATCGCGCCGTCCGGCCGGTCGGGGGCGGGCTGCGCGGCGTGGAGGCAGTGGGCGGCGGCCCAGGTTTCCTGCCTTGCGACGGCCAGCGCGGCGGGCAGGTCCAGGTCGAGGACGATCATGCCGGGCAGGGCCGCGAGGTGTTCCGCCGTACCGGGGCGGTTCCGGTCGGCCTCGACCAGAGCGCAGGACGGGGCGTACAGGAACCAGCCGGGCTCGCCGTGGGCGCGGTGGATGAGGCGCGACGCCAGGACGTTCCCCCGGCCGGCGGCCGTCATCGCCGTCTCGTCCAGCACGATGTGCACGGGCTCGGTCACCGGGGCCCCGCCTCGTGCAGTCGGCGGTCCAGCTCGCTGTCCAGCTCCCGCTGTTCGGCTTCCGTCGGCGCGTAGCCGTTCCAGTCGCGGAGCAGCACGTGGGCGCGTTCGGCGCGTTCGGCGCGTTCGGCCGGGGTGAGCAGGGTCTCGGCCAGGCGGGCCAGGTAGGCGCGGAGGGACAACCCCTCGCCGGCCGCTATGGCGGCGAGTCTGTCCTTGGCTTCCTCGGGGATGCGGATGTTCGCGTCGGGCATCGTCGTGCTCCTTCCCGTTCCCGCAGCCTATGGGTACGTACCCGTACCCATCCCCATATCCGCCGGCGTTCACCCGATCGGGTGCACGCCCCCCACCCCTTGCCTGACGGACCGTCAGCTACGACGATGGCCCGGCACCGCACGACGAACCGGCAAACGAAGGCGAGGCGGGCCCGGCATGGCACGCGTGTTTCCGGAAGGCCGGCTGGAGTACGGGATGCAGCTCCCGGTCCAGTCGCAGAGCACCCTCTACGCCGAGCCCTGGGAGGCCTCGGCCGGCGCGGCCGACCTCGCCGAGGTGGCCCGCGCCGCCGACCGGGCCGGCTTCGGGTACGTGGCCACCTGCGACCACGTGGCCATCCCGCGCCGCCTCGCCGGCCCCATGAGCACCGTCTGGTACGACCCCGTCGCCACCCTGGCCTTCCTGGCCGGGATCACCCGGCGGGTGCGGCTGCTCAGCCACGTCGCGATCGTCGGCCTGCGCCACCCGCTGCTCACCGCCAAGCAGTACGCGACCCTCGACCACCTCTCCGGCGGCCGGCTGGTCCTCGGGGTCGGCGCCGGGCACGTCCAGGAGGAGTTCGAGGTCCTCGGCGTCGACTTCGAGCGCCGCGGGGCCGCCCTGGACGAGAGCCTGGACGCGCTGCGCGCCGCCCTCGGCCCGGAGGAGTACCCGGAGTTCGAGGGGGAGCGGTTCTCCTTCCGCGACCTCGGGCAGCTGCCCCGGCCGGCACAGGAGCGGATCCCGGTCTGGGTCGGCGGCTCCT
Source organism: Streptomyces sp. C (assembly GCF_000158895.1). Classification (NCBI taxonomy): domain Bacteria; kingdom Bacillati; phylum Actinomycetota; class Actinomycetes; order Kitasatosporales; family Streptomycetaceae; genus Streptomyces; species Streptomyces sp. C. The sequence continues at coordinate 4,514,915 of NZ_GG657750.1, forward strand.
CCCCGGCGGCCGTCCGCCGGGCCGCCGTGCGCGGCGACGGCTGGCTCCCGCAGGGCGACCCGCGCGAGCGCATCCCGGGGCAGGTGGCCCGGATCCGCGAACTGCGGGAGGCGGCCGGGGTGGAGGGCCCGTTCGAGGTGGGCGCGATCACCGAGCCGCTGTACGTCGGCGAGCCCGGCTGGGACACCGGCCGCCGCACCCTGACCGGCAAGGCCGAGGTGCTCGCCGAGTCCCTCCGGGAGTACGCGGCGCTGGGCGTGGACCAGATCCAGGTCCGCTTCCGCAATCGCGACCGCGCCGAACTCGTGGACCAGATCACCGCTTTCGGGGCCGAGGTGGCCCCCCTCCTCAACGACTGACGACTGGGAGCACGCTATGGGCAAGCTGGACGGGCGCGTCGTCGTCATCACCGGCGCGGCGCGCGGCCAGGGCGAGCAGGAGGCCCGCCTCTTCGCCGCCGAGGGCGCGCGGGTGCTGCTGGGCGACGTGCTGGACGAGCAGGGCGCCGCCGTGGCCAAGGAGATCGCCGCGGAGGCGGGCGCGGACCGGGTGCGGTACATACGGCTCGACGTGAGCCGGGAGGAGGACTGGGCGGCCGCCGTGGCCGCGGCGAAGGAGGCCTTCGGCCGGGTCGACGGCCTGGTCAACAACGCGGGGATCCTGCGCTTCAACGAGCTGGCCTCCACCCCGCTGGAGGAGTTCCGCCAGGTGGTCGAGGTCAACCAGGTCGGCGCCTTCCTCGGCATCAAGGCGCTCGCCCCGGAGATCGGGGCGGCGGGCGGCGGGACCATCGTCAACACCTCCTCCTACACCGGCCTGACGGGCATGGCGTACGTGGGCGCGTACGCGGCGACCAAGGCGGCGATCCTCGGGCTGACGCGGGTGGCGGCGCTGGAGCTGGCCGCGAGGAACATCCGGGTCAACGCGATGTGCCCCGGGGCGGTGGACACCCCCATGGCCAACCCGGGGCTGCTCGACCCGGCGGGGATGACGGACGAGGCCAGGGGCGCGATGGCCGAGCTGTACAAGCGGGTGGTGCCGCTGGGCCGGGTGGGCCGGCCGGAGGAGATCGCGAAGCTCGCCCTCTTCCTGACCGGCGACGACTCCTCGTACATCACCGGCCAGCCCTTCGTGGTGGACGGCGGCTGGATGGCGGGCGTCAGCATTCTCTGACGGCTCGTCAGACAAGCCGCTACGGCTCTCTTGACGGTCCCGCCCCGGCGGTGGAACAGTCGGACCCATCGAAGAATCTGACGCAACGTCAGAAAACTAAGGACGGTGAACCCCTTGGAATTCGGGCTCTTCGTGCAGGGATACGTGCCTGAGGCGCGGTCCAAGGTCGACCCCGAGGCAGAGCACAAGGCACTGCTCGAGGAGACCGAGTACGTCATCCAGGCCGACAAGTCCGGCTTCAAGTACGCCTGGGCCTCGGAGCACCACTTCCTGGAGGAGTACTCCCACCTCTCCGCCAACGAGGTCTTCCTCGGCTACCTCGCCGCCGCCACCGAGCGCATCCACCTCGGCTCCGGAATCTTCAACCCGCTCGCCCCGGTCAACCACCCGGTGAAGGTGGCCGAGAAGGTCACCATGCTCGACCACCTCTCCAAGGGCCGCTTCGAGTTCGGCACCGGCCGCGGCGCCGGCAGCCACGAGATCCTCGGCTTCCTGCCCGGCATCACGGACATGAACCACACCAAGGAGATCTGGGAGGAGACCATCGCGGAATTCCCCAAGATGTTCCTCCAGGAGGAGTACGAGGGCTTCCGGGGCAAGCACTGGTCGCTCCCGCCGCGCAAGATCTTCCCCAAGCCGTACGGCAAGGCCCACCCGGCCATGTGGTACGCCGCAGGCTCGCCCTCCTCGTACGCGATGGCGGCGAAGAAGGGCCTGGGCGTCCTCGGCTTCAGCGTCCAGAAGGTCTCCGACATGGAGTGGGTCCTGGAGCAGTACAAGACGGCCATCCAGGAGGCCAAGGCGATCGGCGCCTTCGTCAACGACAACGTCATGGTCACCTCGACCGCGATCTGCGCCGAGACGCACGAGAAGGCGGTGGAGATCGCCGTCAACGCGAACATGAACCGCTTCCAGTCGCTGGTGTTCCGCTACCACGACACCTTCCCGCGGCCGGAGGCGATCCCGCAGTGGCCGGAGACCCTGCCGGAGTACAACGCGGAGATCATCGAGCTGCTCATCGCGGAGGAGCTGCTGATCTGCGGCGACCCGTCGGAGGTACGGGCGCAGTGCAAGCGGTGGGAGCAGGCGGGGGCGGACCAGCTGTCCTTCGGCCTGCCGACCGGGGTGTCCAAGGAGGACACGCTCACCTCGATCAAGCTGATCGGCGAACACGTCATCCCGCACATCGACACCGACCCGGTCCACCGGACGACGCGCTTCCGCCAATCGGCTGCCGCCTAGCGGGTCAGGGCGGGCGGGCGGGCCGCTGCGCGGGGCGAGGTCCCCTACCCGCCCTTCCACCGTTCCCAGGGGCTCCGCCCCTGACCCCGGTACCGGACGCTCCGCGCCCGGTGCGCTCAAACGCCGCGCGGGCTGGATACGTCCAGCCCCGCCGGCGTTTGAGGCGCGGGGGTCTGGGGGCGGAGCCCCCGGGAGGGGTCCGGGCGCAGCCCGGGGAACGGGCGAAGGGCGGGTAGGGGACGGCCCCGCAGGGCCCGCGCCCCCGCCCGGCGCCCGGGTGCGGCACGGCCCCGCCGGGGGAGGGGAACGGAACACGCCCGGCCAGGGCAACGGCAAGGGACACGGAACCACCCAGGAGGGGAACCGTCATGCTCGACCACCTCATCCGCGGAGCGACCGTCGTCGACGGCACCGGCGCCCCCGGCTACGTCGCCGACGTCGGGATCAAGGACGGCCGGATAGCCGTCATCACCCAGCCGGGCAGCGGCAGCGGCAGCGGCAGCGGCAGCGACGCCCGCACCACCGAGGACGCCACCGGCCTCGTCCTCACCCCCGGCTTCATCGACCCGCACACCCACTACGACGCCCAGCTCTTCTGGGACCCCTACGCCACCCCCTCCATGAACCACGGCGTCACCACCGTCGCCGGCGGCAACTGCGGGTTCACCCTCGCGCCCCTCAACCCCGCCCGCCCCGAGGACGCCGACTACACCCGCCGCATGATGAGCAAGGTCGAGGGCATGGCCCTCGCCGCCCTCGAAGAGGGCGTCGACTGGTCCTGGTCCACCTTCGGCGAGTACCTCGACGCCCTCGAAGGCCGCATCGCCGTCAACGCCGGCTTCATGGTCGGCCACTGCGCCCTGCGCCGGCACGTCATGGGCGAGGACGCCGTCGGCGGCCAGCCCACCCCGGCCCAGATGGAGCAGATGCTGGCGCTCCTCCACGAGGCCATGGACGCCGGCGCCTGGGGGCTGTCCACCACCCAGTCCTCCACCCACTCCGACGGCGCCGGCGCCCCCGTCGCCTCCCGGCACGCGGGACCGGCCGAGCTCCTCGCGCTCTCCCGCGCCGTCGGCGAACACGAGGGCACCCAGCTCGAAGCCATCGTCGCCGGCTGCCTCGACCAGTTCACCGACGACGAGATCGACCTCTTCGTCGAGATGAGCGCCGCCGCCGGCCGGCCCCTCAACTGGAACGTCCTCACCATCGACGCCGCCGTCCCCGAACGCGTCCCCCGCCAGCTCGTCCCCAGCGAGCGCGCCCGCAAGTCCGGCGGCCGGATCGTCGCGCTGACCATGCCGATCCTCACCCCCATGAACATGTCCCTCGGCACGTTCTGCGCCCTCAACCTCATCCCCGGCTGGGGCGAGGTCCTCGCCCTCCCCGTCCCCGAGCGGATCGCCAGGCTCCGTGAACCGGACGTCCGCGCCGAGATGCTCCGGCGTGCCGACAGCAAGGAGGCCGGGGTCTTCCGGCGCCTCGCGAACTTCGGGCGGTACGTCATCGGCGACACCTACAGCAAGGAGAACGAGGGGCTCAGCGGGCGCGTCGTCGGCGACATCGCCGCCGAACGCGGCCAGGACGCCTTCCAGTGCCTCGTCGAGATCTGCGCCAACGACGACCTGCGCACCGTCCTGTGGCCCATGCCCACCGACAACGACCCCGCCACCTGGGCCCTGCGCGCCGAGACCTGGCAGCACGAGGACGTCATGCTCGGCGGCTCCGACGCCGGCGCGCACCTGGACCGGATGTGCGGTGCCCCGTACACGACCCGGTTCCTCGGCGACTGCCTGCGCGGCCGCAGGCTCGTCCCGCTGGAGCAGGCGGTACGGATGCTCACCGACGACCCGGCCCGGCTGTTCGGGCTGCGCGAGCGCGGCCGGATCGCCGAGGGCTTCCACGCCGACCTGGTCCTCTTCGACCCCGAGCGCATCGACGCGGGCCCGGCGACCCTCGTCCACGACCTGCCCGGCGACAGCCCCCGGTTGGACGCGCGGGGGATCGGGGTGGTCTCCGTACGCGTCAACGGCGTCGAGACCATCCGCGACGACCAGGTGACCGGCGCGGTCCCCGGGACCGTGCTCCGCTCCGGCCGCGACACGAGGACGGTGAGCACCCGATGAGCGGGGACGCGCAGCGGCTCTACGTCGGCGGCGAGTGGGTCGAGCCCGACGGCGGCCACTACGAGGTGGTGAACCCGGCCGACGAGTCCGTCGTCGGCCTGGCCCCCGAGGCCTCCCGCGCCCAGGTGGAGGAGGCGTGCCGGGCCGCCGCCGAGGCCTTCGGCACGTGGTCCCGTACGGCCCCCGAGGAGCGCGCGGCGATCCTCGACCGGGCGGCGGACGTCATCCAGCGGGAGTTCGAACCGTGGGCGGCCCTCGCGCAGGCCGAGACGGGCGCGCCGACGGGCATCGCCCGCGGGATGCAGGTCGGCGTCGGTGCGTCCCGCTTCCGGCGGTACGCGAAGGGCGCGCTGGAGCCGGTGGAGAAGGGGCTCCCGCCGCAGGTCACCGAGGCCGGCCCGATGGGGAAGGCGTCCGTCCTGGGCGCGCTGGAGGTCCGCCAGCCGGTCGGCGTGGTCACCTGCGTCACCTCGTACAACAACCCGTGGGCGAACCCGGCCGGCAAGGTCGCCCCGGCGCTCGCCATGGGCAACACGGTGGTGGTGAAGCCGGCCCCGCAGGATCCGCTGTCGGTGTTCAGGATGGCCGAGGCGCTGCACGAGGCGGGCGTCCCGGCCGGGGTGGTGAACGTGGTCTCCGGTGCCTCGGTGGAGGTCGGCGAGGCGGCCGTGGACTCCCCGTACGTGGACATGGTCTCCTTCACCGGCTCCACGGGCGTCGGGCAGCGCATCGCCGAGGTGTGCGGGCGGAGCATGAAGCGGCAGCTGATGGAGCTGGGCGGCAAGGGCGCGGCGATCGTCTTCGAGGACGCCGACCTGGACGCGGCGGTGATGGGGATCGGCACCACCTTCTCCTTCTACAGCGGCCAGATCTGCACCGCCCCCACCCGGGTGATCGTCCACCGGTCGGTGTACGAGCCGCTGGTGGAGAAGCTGCGCGGCTACCTGGCCTTCATGAAGGTCGGCGATCCGGGGGAGCGGGGCACGGTGGTCGGCCCGGTGATCTCGGCGGCGCACCGCGACCGGGTGGAGTCGTACGTGGAGCTGGGCCGCAAGGAGGGCGCGCGGATCGCCCACGGCGGCGAGCGCCCGGTGGTCGGCGGCGGCCGCGGCTTCTACGTGGCGCCGACGCTGCTGGTGGACTGCACGAACGACATGCGGGTGGTGCGGGAGGAGATCTTCGGCCCGGTCGTGGTCGTGGTCCCGTTCGACGGGGACGAGGAGGAGGCCGTCCGGCTGGCGAACGACAGCGACTTCGGGCTGATCAGCTACGTGTGGTCCGGGGACTCGGCCCGCGCCTTCCGGGTGGCGCGCCGGCTGCGGTCGGGCGGGGTGGGGGTCAACACCATCGGCCGGAACATGGAGGCCCCGTTCGGCGGGTTCAAGCGGTCGGGGGTCGGGCGGGACGTGGGCTCGTACGCGCTGCACGCGTACAGCGAGGTGCAGTCGGTGGTGTGCATGACGTGACGAGGGGTTGAGGGGA
>NZ_GG657750.1:4521034-4540341 GCF_000158895.1 Streptomyces sp. C
GGCTCCTCCCCGGGGGAGCCCTACTCCTCCTGGTTCTTCCGGTTCCGCCGCGGCCAGGTGTAGCCGAGGGACTCGGCCAGCTCGCGGTTCCCGCCGGTCAGCCTGGCGTACGTCTTCGGGTCGGCGGTCTCCAGGCGTGCGACGGCCGCTTCGGCCTGGGCCTCGGGCGGGCGGCCGTCGTCCGGGAGCTGCCATTCGAACGTCAGGCTCGGGGCGGGGTCCTCGCCCGGTCCCGGCGGGGTGGCCGGGGCGGGCCGGTGGCCGAAGTTCACGGTCACCAGGTCCGGGTCCCGCCAGTCCGTGGCGGCCCGGATCCAGCGCAGTTCCCAGCGGGTCCGCAGCTCCGGCCGGGCCCGCAGGGCCGCCGTGATCCGCCGGGCGGTGCGCCGGGCCGGCCAGGCCCAGGACTCGTCGGCGCGGGCGCGCCGGACCTCGGCCTCGTACGCGGCGGCGTCGAAGCGGAGCTCGGGCGGGGGCGGGCCGGCCGCCCCGCGCCAGCCGTCCCAGACGACCTCGTCCCCCTCGCGGCGGACGGTGACGTACAGGGCGCCGCAGCAGCCCTCGGTGCAGTCCGCCTCGGCGAGCTGCACCTCGCGCGGTTCCGGGCCGGGGAGCAGGACGTCGCCGTCGAGCAGGTGCTCGGGCGGATGCGCCGGGCCCTTGTCGAAGAGGGCGGGTACGAGGGGCCGGCCGTCGATCAGGATCCGGGTCTCGACGGGGGTGGGGATGGCGGGGTCGCCGGTGACCACCTCGATGCGCAGGGGCGTGGGCGGTGCGGGCGGTGCGGGGTGGTCGAAGGGGCGGGTGCGGTTGCGGGCGAGCCAGGCGGCGCGCCGGTCGTGGGGTCCGGGCGGGGGTTCGCTCCCCAGGTGCCGTTCGAGGAGGGCGAGCAGCGCCTCCCGCTCGCCGGCGGGCCGGTCGAGCAGTGCGCCGGTGCCGCTGTGCAGGTCCTGGGCGAGGGAGAGGAGGAGCGCCTGGTGGTCGAGGTCCGGGTCGGGCAGGCCCGCCCGGGCCGCCACCGTGCGGTACACCTCCGCCGCCGGGCCGTAGTCGAGGAGGTCGGCGCGGGCGTTGTACTGGCTCGCCATGGCGTGCAGCAGCCGCCCGGCGGCCGTGGTCAGGGCGGTGTCGTCGGGGTGGGCGCGCAGGAGGGCGTCGAGGCGGGCGGCTTCGGCGATCCGGCGGGAGTGCCAGCGAATGGCGGTGGCCCAGTCGGGCGCGGTGACGAGGGCGACGAGCGCGTCCCGTACGGGCCGCGCGGCCCGGTCGTCGCTGTCGCTGTCGCTGTCGCTGTCGCTGTCCGGTGCGGTGGCGGGTGCGGTGGCGGTGGCCGCGTTGATGAGCGGGGTCAGGGTCCCGTCGCGGCCGAGGTGCGTCAGGTGCAGCAGGGCGGCCGCCTGCCGGTCGAGCGGGTCGAGTGCGGCCGCGGCCGGCCTGCCCAGTCCGCGCAGCAGTCCGAGGGCCTTGAGGCAGGGCACGTCCTCGGGTTCCCCGAGGCGGGTCAGGAGGGCGACGCCGACGCCGACGGCGGTGAGGGTGGTGCCGGTCCGGGTCAGCCGACGGGCGGTGGCCCGGGCGGCGGACTCGTCGTCCAGCGGCATCCGGGCGGCCACGGCGAGGACGGTCCGGTCCGGCAGCCGGAGCGGGCCGACGGCATGGTGGACGGCCGCGGTGGCCCGGACGGGGTCCGGGTCGGCCAGCGGGCCGGCGAGGGCGGCGGTGACTTCCTCCCGCGCCCGCTCCCAGGTGAGGCGGGGGCGGGAGGGCGGCGGTCCGGCCGGGCCGTCGGGGCGTTCGGCCCCGTCGGGGACCGGGTAGCCGCGGCGCGGGATGCCGCCGTCGGGGTCGGTACCCCGGCGGAACAGGGCGTAGTCGTACAGGGCGGTGCCGGGAGTGAGCGTCGTCCGCTCTTCGCGGGCGCTCACCGGGCGGGGTGGGACTCGATTCCGTAGGTCATGCCGGGAGCCTGCCAGGGGTGGTCACGGGCCGTCCAGTGGTTTTCACGGGGCGCAGTCGTTTGGGGGCCTGGGGTGGGTTCCGGGGCCTTCGAAAATTGGCACGGGAAAGTTTTGAAACGGACAAATGGGGCACTCCTGCGGTTTCCGCATTCCGGAACCCGCGTCTCGACGCCTGTCGAACCGTGGATGGGTGCCTGAGTGAACCTTGTATTACCAGTTCGTGAACGGATCTGATCTTCGCAATCCAAGGAATTTAGCCCTGTGAATTACCGGACTTAAGTCTTCCGGATGAGGAAACCGCAGCATCTACCGTCCTCCCCATGACACAGCTGGACACGCGGCCTCGGGTCGGAGACACGGTAAGCGGCGTCGCCGAGGGCGACACCGGGAACGCGGGCGACGTCCGGGGCAAGGGCCTCGGCAAGGGCTCCGTGGGTCTCCTGGGCAGCGCCGTCATCGGCATCTCCACCGTCGCCCCCGTCTACTGCCTGACCTCCACCCTCGGCTCCACCGCCGGCGAGGTCGGGGTCCAGATGCCCGCGGTCTTCCTGGCCGGCTTCATCCCGATGCTCCTCGTGGCCTTCGCCTACCGCGAGCTCAACAAGGCCGTGCCGGACTGCGGCACCTCGTTCACCTGGACCGTCAAGGCCTTCGGCCCGCGGATCGGCTGGATGTGCGGCTGGGGCCTGGTCATCGCCACGATCATCGTGCTGTCCAACCTGGCGGGCGTGGCCACCTCGTACTTCTGGCTGCTGGCCGGCGAGATCACCGGCAACCCGTCGATCGCCGCCCTCGACGACAACAAGCTCGCCCACATCGCCACCTGCCTGACGCTGATCGCCGTCGCGACTGCCATCAGCTACCGCGGCATGACCGCCACCAAGGGCGTCCAGTACGCCCTCGTGGGCCTCCAGCTCGTCGTCCTCGCGGTCTTCGTCGCCATGGCCCTCCAGAAGGCCTCCGCCGGCACCTTCGACACCGGCATGGACTTCTCCTGGGAGTGGATGAACCCCTTCGCGGTCGAGTCCATGGGTGCCTTCACCGCCGGTCTCTCCCTCTCGATCTTCATGTACTGGGGCTGGGACGCCTGCTTGGCCACCAACGAGGAGACCACCGGCTCCGCCAAGACCCCCGGCCGCGCCTCCCTCATCGCCATGATCGTCCTGGTCGGCTCCTACCTGGCCACCGGCATCGCCGCCCAGATGGCCGTCGGCTCCGGCGCCGAAGGCCTCGGCCTCGGCAACGAGGAGACCTCCGGCAACGTCTTCGCCGCCCTCGCCGGCCCCGTCATGGGCCCCGTCCTCGGCATCCTGCTCTTCGTCGCGGTCCTCGCCTCCGCCGCCGCCTCCCTGCAGACCACCTTCATCCCGGTGGCGCGCACCGTGCTGGCCATGTCCGCCTACGAGGCCCTGCCGCCCTCGTACGCCAAGGTCCACCCCAAGTTCAAGACCCCCGGCCGCGCCACCGTCATGGCGGGCATCGCGACCGGCGCCTTCTACACGGTGATGACCCTGGTCAGCGAGAACGTCCTCACCGACACGATCTTCGCGCTCGGCCTGATGATCTGCTTCTACTACTCGCTGACCGCCTTCGCCTGCACCTGGTACTTCCGCGGCGACCTGCGCCGCTCCGCCCGCGACCTGTTCTTCAAGGGCGTCTTCCCGGTCCTGGGCGGCCTGCTGCTCGCCGCGGTCTTCTTCAAGACCCTGACGGACGCCTGGGACCCCTCCTACGGCTCCGGCTCCGACGTCCTCGGCGTCGGCAGCGTCTTCGTCATCGGCGTCGGCCTGCTCGCCCTCGGCCTGGTCGTCATGTTCGTCACCGGCCGCCGCAGCCCCGCCTTCTTCCGCGGCGAGGTCCTGACGAAGTCCACCCCGGCCCTGGTGGTCGAGGACTGACGCTTCTGCCTGCTGTGTCATGACCCGCGGCCCCGGATCGATCCCCCGATCCGGGGCCGCCGGTGTACCCGGGCCCCGGTCATCCGATGCGCGGAACGGCGGGGGCGGGCGGTGACCCGGGACGCCGGGAGGTCGTTGGGCGGGGCATGAAGGCAATGAAGCGCACCCTCACCGCCCTCGCCCTCACCGGCGGAGCCGCACTCGCACTCACCCCCCTCACCGCCCACGCCGCCGACGGGGGCGAGGGAGCCACCCTCGGCGGGCAGCCCCCGGTCAAGCGCGTCGTCGGCATCGTCGACCACCCCGGCCAGGCCGTACAGGACACCCGCACCGCCGTGGCCATCACCGGCGCGGCCGTCGGCAGCGCGGCCAACTCCACCAACAGCTCCCTCGCGGGCGCGGGCGGCGCCCTGGACGCCGGCGTCCCGGACGCGCCGAAGGTGAAGGGCTAAAGGGTGTTGCGGAAGTCCTGTGCGGTGCTCCCGGTGTCCGGTGCGGCGAGAGTGCGTGCCGGGCGCCGTGGGCGCCGTGGGCGCCGTGCTGGACTTTCGCAAGACCCCCCAGCCGCCTCTCAGACGGCCGCCGCCGGTGCGACGCCCGCGTGGACCGCGTGCAGGGTCGGAGCCGTGGCCTCGTCGAGGACGGCCTCGGCGAAGGCCGCCGGGGTGATCCGGCTGCCCGCGTCGGCGGGGGCGTACGCGTAGCCGCCGGCCGGGGTGCGGGGGTGGGCGTCGCGGGCGTCGCCGGCGTCACTGGGGGCGTCGCTGGGGGCGTCGCTGGGGGTGCCGTCGTGGTCGAAGTCCCCGGCCGGGGACAGGACCGCCCAGTCCAGGGCTCCGGGCGCGGCGGCCCGCAGCGCCTCCGTGCCGGCGCCGTGGCCGACGTAGAACTCCCGCCACTCCTGCGGGTACCCCGGGGTGTCCATCAGCGGCGTCCCGTCCGCCGTGGGCAGTACGGAGGCCAGCCCGACGGACACCAGCCGCCGCACCCCCGCCCCCGGCAGCCCGTCCGCCATCGCCCGCGCCACGGCCGGGAAGAACTCCCCGGGCACGGCCTGCGCGTCGTACACCGACACCACCGCCGCGTCGTGCCCCGCCGCGAGCCGCGCCACGTCCGCCGCCGAGGTCACCGCCCCGTCGGCCCGCCCCACCCCGGTCACCTCGACCCCGCGCGCCCGCGCCGCCGCGACCACGGCCCGGCCGACCCGGCCGGTGGCGCCGAAGACGACGAGGCGGGTGGGGGTGTTGTTGCCGTTGCCGTTGCCGTTGCCGTTGCGGTTGCCGCTGCTGTCGACACTGCTGCTGCTGTTCGTCATGCAGCCGAGCGTAGGAAAGGGGGTGGTTACCGATCGGATACCGGCCTACGGTGGCGATCATGACGCAGCCGCCCCTGGACCCCGAGATGTTCGACCCCGTCTGCCCCTCGACGCTGGTGCCGTTCCGCGTCGGGGACAAGTGGGCCCCGCTGGTCCTGCGCTGCCTGGAGGACGGCCCGCGCCGCTTCTCGGAGCTCAAGGCCCCCCTGCGGGGGATCACCGCCAAGTCCCTGACGCAGTCCCTGCGCGGGCTGGAGCGCGACGGCTTCGTCGTACGCGAGGAGGTCGGCGGTTACGCCCTCACCGTGCTCGGCCGAGGCCTGCTGGGGCCGCTGGACGCGGCGTGCGAGTGGACGCGCGAGCACTGGGACGAGCTCATCGACGCCCGGGAGGCGGGCCTGGCCGCCCGGGCGTCGGACGCTCAGCCCCAGGTGCGGGAGCAGAGCACGAGCCGGTAGCCGTCGGGGTCCTCGACCGTGACGCCGCACTCGTCCCAGTACGGGTTGTGCGAGGGGACCCGGGTCCCGCCGCACTCGACGAGCCGGCGCACGAGCTCCTCGTCGGGGGCCTCGCCGAGGTAGACGACGAACAGGTCGTCCACGGTGGGGGAGGGCTCGATCGGGTGGTCGGGGTCGAGCGTCAGCTCGAAGTGCCACCCGCCCCCGGCCGGCCCGACCATCAGCAGGTCGTGCTCCCCGGGCACGCGCTCCGTGCTCCGCCACACGACGTCGAGCCCGAGCCCGTCGACGTAGAACCGCTCGGCGGCCCCCAGATCCCGGGAGGGCCGGGCGACACGGATGTGGGTCTGTGTGTTGATCATCCTGGGAGCGTACGCGGCTCGACCGGGGCCCGGGCCGACTATCTCCCCCTCGACCCCGTGGAGTTGGGCGGTATTTGCCCACCCGCCCTTGTCTGCGGGCCGGGGAACGGGGAGCGGAAGCACCCAACCTGCTCTGAGGCGGGCCCGCTCGGACGCCGCCCTCGCAACCCCGCGCATAATCGGCGGGTGATCAAGCCCGAGAGTGTGCGTACCGAGCGGCTGGACCTCGTGCCGCTGCGCGTGGAGGACGCCGAGGAGATGGCCGTCGTGCTGGGGGATCCCGCCCTGCACGTGTTCATCGGCGGTGAGCCCGAGAGTGCCGAGGAGCTGCGTGCCCGTTACGTGCGGTGGGGCGCCGGGTCGCCGGAGCCGGGCGTCGACTGGTGCAACTGGGTGGTGCGGCTGCGTGCGGAGGGGTGCCTCGTCGGGACCGTTCAGGCGACCGTCGGGGGCGGCAGCGCCGAGGTGTCCTGGGTGGTGGGGACGGCCTGGCAGGGCCGGGGGATTGCCGCCGAGGCGGCTCGGGGGCTCGTCGTCTGGTTGCGGGAGCAGGGGGTGGGGGAGGTCGTCGCGCACGTCCACCCCGACCACGCGGCGTCGGCGGCCGTCGCCGCCGCAGCCGGCCTCGCTCCCACCGGCCGGTGGCAGGACGGCGAGGTCCGGTGGGAGCGGGTGTGGGGCCGGGATCCGGTCAGCGGGGAGTGAGGAGGCAGAACTCGTTGCCCTCCGGGTCCGTCAGGACCTTCCAGTGGATCGCGGACCGGTCGAAGTCGGCGTCGGTGGCGTCCAGGGCGCCCAGGCCGCGCAGGCGCGCGGCCTCCGCCTCCAGGTCGTCGCCCTTGTAGGGGGCGACGTCGAGGTGGACGCGGTTCCACCCGGTCTTGGGGTCGGGGGTGCGGACGAACTCCAGGTAGGGGCCGACGCCCTTGGCGGACCGCAGGGTCGCCTGGGTGTCGGTGACCTCGTGGACCGTCCAGTCCGTCGCCCGGCCCCAGAAGCGGGCCATTTCCCGGGGGTCGGCGCAGTCGACCACCACGGCGGCGATCGGTCCGGTGTCCCCGTAGACCTCGCGGGGCTCCAGGACGCAGAACTCGTTGCCCTCCGGGTCGGCCATGACCGTCCAGGGGACGTCGCCCTGGCCCACGTCGGCGGGAGTGGCGCCGAGGTCCTTCAGGCGGGCGACCAGTTCCGCCTGGTGGGCGGCCGAAGTGGTGGCCAGATCGACGTGCACCCGGTTCTTGACCGTCTTGGGTTCGGGGCGGGCGATGATGTCGATGCAGACGGCGGCGGGGTCGGGGTAGGCGAAGCCGACGGGTTCGAGGTTGGTGACGCCGGGTCCCTCGCTGTCGATGCCCCAGCCGAGGGCCTCCGCCCAGAACCGGCCGAGCGCGGCGTCGTCGTGGGCCTTCATGTTGATCTGCACGAGTCTCGTCGTCATGCGGCAGATCCTAGGAGTTGACGCCGATGCCGCCGGGCCGGGCCGCCCGTGCCGCCCGCGCCCCTTCGCCGGCCCGGGGCCCGACGGGCGTCAGGCCCCGGCCCGTTCGGCGGCGCTGCGTTCCACGCAGAACTCGTTGCCCTCCGGGTCGGTCATGGTCACCCAGCCGGTGCCGTCCGGGTTGCGGTGGTCGCCGGAGACGGTGGCGCCGAGGGCGGTCAGGCGTTCGACCTCCTCGTCGCGGGTGCGGTCCTGCGGCTGGACGTCGAGGTGGACGCGGTTCTTCACCGCCTTGCCCTCGGGGACCCGGATGAAGAGCAGTCCGGCGCCGGCCGACTCGACCAGTACCTCGGGGTCGCCCGGCTCGTCGCCGTCGCCGAGCTTGCCGTCGAGGGCGGCGATCCAGAACTGCGCCAGGGCGTAGGGGTCGGAGCAGTCGAAGGTGACGTGTCGCACGAGAGATGCCATGGCGGCACTATCGATCAGGCTCCGGCCCCTGTCCAACACATCCGCGCCGGATGTCACTTCCGCCAGAACAGGTGGTGGATCACGCTGCCGCCCGGGCTGGGGACGACGTCCAGGTGGAAGCGGTCGAGCAGTTCGTCCGGTGACTTCCACAGCCGCGATCCGGAGCCGATCTCGATCCCGGGGGAGACCGCCACGTGGAGGGTGTCGACGAGGTCGGCGTCGAGGAACTCGCGGATGGTGGCGGCCCCGCCGCCGAGGCGTACGTCCTTGCCCTGCGCGGCCTCCTTCGCCCGTGCGAGGACGGCGGCCGGGTCGGCGTCGGTGAAGTGGAAGGTGGTGTCGGAGAGGGTGAAGGACGGCCGTGCGTGGTGGGTCATCACGAACACCGGGGTGTGGAAGGGCGGTTCGTCGCCCCACCAGCCCTGCCACTCGTGGTCCTGCCAGGGGCCCCGCTGGGGGCCGAACTTGTTGCGCCCCATGATCTCGGCGCCGATGTTGTTGTTGAAGTCCCGGGTGAGGTAGTCGTCGAGGCCGCGGCTGCCGCCGGGGTCGGTGCGGTTCGGCCAGCTGGCGGTGGCGCCGGCCCACGCGAACATGGTCCCGGGGTCGGCGTGGCCGAAGGGCCGTTCCAGGCTCTGGTCCTCGCCGGCGCCGAACCCGTCCCGCGAGACGTTGAAGTTCTGCACTCTCAGCAGCTGTTGCCGCGCCATGGTCTGTCTCCTCCTCCGTGGTGTGGATGGACGAGGATCGAGACTGCACGGGTCGGCGGAACTCATCGCCCGCCGACACGCTGATTTCTTCTACGGGGTCTGCTCGGGCTTGGTGTGGAGGATCTCGCGGGCCTGGTCGGCGGCGCGGACGATGCTCTCGGAGACGAAGTCGACGAAGCGGCCGATGTTCTCCAGGCGGGTGGCGGCGGGGGTGTTGCGGCCGAGGACGTTGACTCCCTTGCGCGCGGTCTCGGCGAGCAGGGCCGTGGAGCGGGCGCTGGCCATCATCGACTCGTACCAGACGTCGTCGTCCACGACGTAGCGCTCGCGGCGGCGCTCGTCGCGTTCCCGGCGGATGAGGCCCTGGCCTTCGAGCAGTGCGACCGCCTTGGAGATGGAGCCGGGGCTGACCTGGAGGCGCTGGACGAGTTCGGACGCGGTGAGGGTGCCGGAGTCGGCTATGTAGAGGGCGACGAGGACCTTGGCCGTCATCTTGGGCAGGCCCGACTGGATCAGGACGGTCGCGAACATCTCCTCGTACTCGGCCACCGCCTCCGGGTCGCGGCCGTGGGCCTGTGCGGGGGCCTGGGAGCCCCGGGGCGCGGCCTGCTTGCGGCGGTGGGTGCGGTGTTCGGTGGCGCGCTGGGCGAGGTCGGCGCGGTAGCCGGCGGGGCCGCCGTTGCGCATGACCTCGCGGGTGACCGTCGAGGTGGGGCGGTCGAGGCGCCTGGCGATCTCCGCGTAGGCGAGGCCGTCGGCCACACCCAGTGCGATCTGCTGGCGTTCCTGCGGGGTGAGCCTGCCTCCCGGCATGTGCGGTCTCCTTCGCGCTGCTGTTGCTTCCGGGCCCCAGCGTAGCGTTCAAATCCGGCCTGTTGCAACGAAAATGGGGCTGTCGTTGCGTTAGATTTAGGCTCGGTGCAACGATATTGCTGCTCTGAACTGCGTTGATAGAGATTCCTCGCAACGAAGTTGTTGCTCGGGTTGTGAACGCGACGTAGCGTTCAGCTCATCGGAAACAGCGAGCGACACACACCGAAGGAACAGAAACCATGCAGAACTTCGCCACCACCAACGCGATCGCCACCATCCTCGACATCCCCGCCGGCGCCATCCGCTTCATCGCCACCGACCGCGCCGACACCACCGTCGAGATCCTCCCGGCCAACGCCGGCAAGAGCCGCGACGTGAAGGCCGCCGAGGAGACCACCGTCGAGCTCCGGGACGGCGTCCTGCGGATCAACACCCCGCAGCGGAACGAGGCGTTCGGCGCCTCCGGCTCCGTCAACGTCACCGTCCAGCTGCCCGCCGGCTCCAGCATCGAGGCGAAGACGGCCTCGGCCGAGTTCACCACCACCGGCCGCCTCGGCGACGTCTCCCTGGAGAGCGCCCACGGCACCGTCAAGCTCGACGAGGCCGCCGGCACCCGCATCGCCCTCGCCGCCGGCGACATCACGGTCGGCCGCCTGACCGGCTCCGCCGACATCCGCAGCCAGAAGGGCGACCTGACGATCGGTGAGGCCACCGGCGGCACCGTCACGCTGCGCACCGAGCACGGCGACATCACCGTCGGCGCCGCCCGCGGCGTCTCCGCCTCCCTCGACGCCGGCACCTCCTACGGCCGCATCGGCAACGCCCTCCAGAACGCGGGCGCGGACACCACCCTCACCATCCACGCCACCACCGCCTACGGCGACATCACCGCCCGCACCGTCTGATCCCGCCCGCCCCGCCCCCAGCCACGCACACCCACCCGAAGGAGCACGCCACCATGTCCGTCACGCCGAACACCGACCGTCCGGAACTGCAGAAGGCCATCGAGGAGATCGCCGCGGCCGACGCCTGGGCCGGAGTCCTGGTGCGGGTGAACGACGAGCGGGGCGAATGGACCGGCGCCGCCGGCGTACGAAAGCTCGGCGAGAGCGCCGCCCCGCAGGCCGACGGACACTTCCGGATCGGCAGCAACACCAAGACCTTCACCGCCACCCTCGTCCTCCAGCTGGTCGCCGACGGGCGGATAGCCCTCGACGGCCCCGTCGACGACCACCTCCCCGAGTACGGCCTCGACCGCCGCATCACCGTCCGGATGCTCCTCCAGCACACCAGCGGCCTCTTCAACTTCACCGGCGAGTACTACGAGGACGGCACCATCGCCCCGGGCATCGACTGGCAGGGCCAGGAGTGGGTGGACAAGCTCCTCCACACCTACCAGCCGGAGGAACTCGTCCGCTTCGCCCTGGCCAAGCCCGCCCGCTTCGAACCGGGCACGGACTGGAGCTACGCCAACACCAACTACGTGCTCCTGCGGCTCCTCGTCGAGAAGGTCGCAGGCCGCCCCTTCGCCGAGGAGATGCAGGCACGGATCCTGACCCCGCTGGGGCTGACCGGCACCTTCCTCCCGGAGGCCTCGCCCGAGATCGCCGAGCCGCACGCCCACGGCTACTACACCTACCAGGACGGCGAGGAGTGGAAGACGGCCGACGTCACCCGCGCCAACCCCTCCTGGATCTCCGCCGCCGGCGACATGGTCTCCACGACCAAGGACCTGCACACCTTCTTCTCGGCCCTGATGAGCGGCGAGCTCCTGCCCGCCGAACTCCTCGACCAGATGCGCGACCCGCACACCAAGTTCGCCTACGGCCTCGGCCTGATCGTCCAGGAGACCGAGCACGGCACGCTCTACACCCACAACGGCGGCTTCTGGGGCTGGGGCGCCCTGATGTACAGCTCCCCGGACGGCAGGACGACGCTGACCGCCTCGCTCACCTCCAGCGACGCCCGGCTCGACCTCATGAAGACGGCGGAGGCCTTCACCAAGGTCCAGAACACGCTCATCGACGCGGTGTTCGGCGCCTGAGCGCCGGGAAAAGCAGGTGCGGCGGCCCTCAGGGGCCGCCTAGCTTGATCCGGATGAGCAGCGACTATCCATTCGCGGACGGGTACAACCTCGTCTGGGACCTGACCGGATTCGGTGACGCGGACGAAGAGATAGTCGAGTCCGTGTCCCTCACCCGGGACCAGTTCCTCAAGATCCGGCACCTCTTCGTGCTGGGCGACGACCCCTGGATGGTGAGCGGCGAGTACCGCGTGGCGCCGAGCATCTGGGCGCACGTACGCAGCGCCGTGCCGGGTGTCCGGTTCCAGCGCGATGCCGACTACTTCCTCTGCGCCCGTCAGGCCCTGCCTGACGGGCGCTTCTGGCGTCCGGCCCCTGGCGTGGCGGCGCCGGGCCCGATCCCGCCGCCCTAGCCCAGATGAGGCGTGCGAGCGGGCGTATTGCGGCAAATCCACTGCTTTTGATGAATGTTGATGGCATATCAGTTTGGTCGCTCCCGATCTGATCAAGATGCCGATCGGTATTCGTTTAGAGCAAAGGTGGTTTCCGAATGACCAGTGACCAGACTCCCTCGGTCACCGAAGCGACGCTCACCGACATCGCCACCAACGGCATCTGGGGCCCGGGGCACAGCGTCAGCGAGGCCGTCGTCGACGTGTCCCGGGCGCTGCTCGCCTCCCTCCAAGGCGAGGAGGGCGTCGAACTCCCGGCGGAGCTCTCGGAACTGGTGGCCGCGGTGAAGCGGATCGCCACGATCACGCTCCCCCGCATCACAGCGAACGACGGTGTCCGGCTGTCGGCGTTCAGCATCAAGCTGAAGGGTGACGTCCCGCGCCCCGTGGTGATCGTGCCCGCCGGCTGGAACCCCTACGGCTGGCTGCCGTTCCTCTACGCGTACCTCAAGCTGGCGCAGCGCGGCTACCACGTGCTCGCCTACTCCCCGCGCGGCATCGGCATCAAGGGCTGGCTGTCGACGTCCGAGGGCTTCGTCAACGTGGCCGGGCCCGACGACTGGGCCGACGGCTCTTCCGTGATCGACTACGCGCAGGAGGCCCTCGACCCCAGCCGGATCGGCTTCCTCGGCGAGTCCTACGGCTCCGGGATCAGCCAGCTGGTCGCCGCGCACGACCCGGCCGACCGCGTCTCCGCCGTGGTCGCGCTGAGCACCTGGGGCAACCTCGCCACCAGCCTGTACGACAACGGCACCCGGCACCTGGCGGCCGTGGAGGCGCTGATCGCCTTCACCGGCGGCCCGCTGGAGGAGAAGTTCGACGAGGGGACCCAGCAGCTCCTCAAGGACTTCCTGAGCGGCCGGAACCTCGACGCGGTGGTCGAGTGGGGCACCGAGCGCTCCCCGGAGGCGTACGTCGACCAGACGAACGCGCGGGGCATCCCGACGTTCATCTCGAACACCTGGCACGAGACGCTGTTCCCGGTCAACCCGGTGCTCGAACACTTCGAGCGGCTCACCGTGCGGAAGCGGCTGAACCTGTGGATCGGCGACCACGGCGCCCCCGAGGGCCCCGGCCTGGCCGGCCTGGTGACCGGGCTGCCGTTCCCCGGGCTGGCGGAGCCCACGCTGGAGGCCTACGCGTGGCTGGACCACCACCTGCTCGGCGCCGACAACGACGTGCCGAACTGGCCGGCGGTGAAGAGCCAGAGCATGTTCACCTACAAGACGATCGCGATCCCGGGCGGCTCCAACCTGATCACCGTCCCGGCGCGCCGCGAGACGTACCAGTCCTGGCAGGAGGCCACCACCGGCTGCGAAGCGTGGTACCTCACCGGTACCGGAGGCTCCGGTGACGGCGCGCTGACCGACAAGCCGACCTCCGGGTGGTCGCGGGACTTCCAGGCCGGCGCCCTGACCTCCTCCCGCGCGGGCGAGCTGCTCAAGACCGGGCAGCGGGAGTGGTTCGGCAACCCCAACGAGTACACCCTCGCGGACTTCGAGCGCGATCAGCTGCTGGTCTGGTCGACCGACCCGCTGACCGGCCCCGGCGAGGTGGCCCGCCGGATCCGGGGCACCGCCACCGTGCGGCTGTCGGTGCGCAGCAGCGTCGATGCCGCCACCGTGATCGCGTACCTGTACGACGTCGCCCCGGACGGCACCGCCCGGCTCATCACCCACGAGCCGTACACGGCCACCGGCCTGACCCCGAAGGCCGACACCGCCATCACCTGGTCGCTCCAGGCCGCGTCCTACGACCTGCCGGCCGGGCACCGCCTCGCCCTGGTGGTCAACAGCCGCGACCCGCTGTACTCCTACGCGGGCTCGGACCTCCCGGCCCTCACCACCACCACGGTCGGCTCCGTGAGCGGGAGCGAGGCCCGGCTGGAACTGCCGCTGAGCTGAAACACGCGTGCGGGAGCCCGCCGCTCGGCGAGCGGCGGGCTGCTGTACGGGCCTAGGCGGTGACACCGCCGAGGAACGCGGTCCAGGTGGCGGGGCTGACCGCCAGCTCGGGGCCGGCGCTGAGCTTCGAGTCCCGGACGTGGACGGTGTCGGCGCAGGTGGCGACCTCGACGCAGTCGTCGCCTTGGCTGCTGCTGTAGGTGGACTTGTGCCAGGAGAGGGCGACCTCGACGCAGCTGTCGCCCTCGCTACCGCTGTAGCTGCTCTTGAACCACCGGAGCTGGGAGCTGTTCACAGGGATCCTCGCAATCGCATCAACAGGCCCGCACTGTCCGTGGGATTGAGGGCCTGGATGCGAAGTTTGGCATACCGCTGATGAAGGCTGCTTACGGCTTTCGGGTCGGAGATGACCCTGCCGGTCTTCTGTCCCTCGCTATAGCCCCACCACTCGTTCTCCTGGGTTTCGAGGAGTTGGAAGGGGCCGTCGGTGCCCGAGTGTTCCGGGCTGACCGTCGGCATGATCTGGACGTCCACATTGGGCAGCCGGGCGCATCCCAGCAGGTGGTCGATCAGCTCAAGGCTCACCGCCGGCCCGCCCGTCTGTCGCTCGATGACTGCCTGCTCGATGATGAAGCTGAAGGATGCGTAGGGGGTTCGGGTGAGCAACTCCTGTCGCTCCAAGCGACGCGCTATCCGGTCGTCCGCCTCCTGGATCGTGGGCATCGGCGGCACGTTCTGGATCTGGGCCCTCGCGTAGGCCTCCGTCTGGAGCAGGCCCGGGACCACCCTGCACTCATACGTACTGAGTGCGACCGCCACCTCCTCCAGCTCGGCCCACCGCCTGAACCACGACGCGAGCCCCCGCCTCCGCGTCAGCTGTTTCGCCGCGATCTGGATGACCCCGAAGGCGTCCAGCACCTCCTCCGCCTTGCTCACGAACCTCACGGACGGATGTCGCCGCCCCTGCTCCACGGACGCCACGTACTGCACCGAGTAGCCGACCTTCGGGCCGAACTGCTCCTGGGTCAGGCCGGCGCGTTTGCGCGACGCCTTGAGCACCTCACCGAAGTTCCGCAGGTCGGGATCCGGCTCCACCTGGTTGTCACCGTTGCTGCCCTCGCCAGCCGTCATCACGGTCACCTCCCGACCCATCATGCTCACGGTCGGTGACTGTGCCTGTCCACACACTGGACTACTACTCTTCAACAGTAGTAGTCCGCTTGCTTGGAACTCCCCAGCCCACAGGGGACGTTCTAGCCATGACGGCAACCTCGGGCCACCCCAAGGCCCTCGTACGCGTGTTCACTCAGCGTTTCAGCTGCACCCCCCGCGGCGCCCGCCTCGCCCGGCAGCTGGCCCTCGTCTCGCTGCACGACTGGGGCGTCCCCGAAGGGACCCCGCTCTCCGCCGACGCCGGGCTCCTCGTCGCGGAGCTCGCCTCCAACGCCGTCACCCACGGCCGCGTCATCGGGCGGGACTTCGAGCTGCGGATGACGCTGCTGGAGGGCGTGCTCCGGCTGGAGGTGTCCGATCCGCGCAGGGACCGCCGCCCCGCCGTGCGGCCCCACGCGTACCAGGCGGAGTCCGGGTACGGGCTGCGCATCGTGGACGCCCTCGCGGCCGACTGGGGGGTCATGGACCGGATCATCGGCAAGACCGTCTGGGCGGAGCTGGCCCGCCGCCCGGCCTCGTAGGGGCGCTGTCACCGCGGGCGGCTACCGTGCTCAGGCACGTGCAAGGGCGCAAGGGCAGGGAGCGGTCATGGTCGTCGAGGTGGGGTACGCGCAGGCGTGGGACCCGGAGTCCCGTACCGCGTGGCGGCCGCTGTCCGCCGGGGAGGCACGGGAGCGGGACGCGGCCGGGCTGCCGTACGTGGTGGTGTACCGGACGGCGGGCCGGCAGGCGCCGCTGGAGGTGCGGCTCGTCTCCTGGCGGGACCACCACGTCGGGCTGTGGGTGTACGACGCCCAGGGCCGCCGCACCCACGACCTGGACCTGCGGCTGCTGGACGACCCGGCGCGGCTCTTCCACCGGCACTCCGTGACCTGGAGCTACCCGGACGCGGAGACGGCGGAGTTCGACCCGACGTGTCCGCGCGTCATCCTGGACCTCTTCCCGGACGGGAGGGGCCGGCGGATCGAGCAGCCTCGGGGTTACTACACCTCGGCGGGCCTCACCGAGGAGCAGCGCTGGACGGCCCGGCCCGCCTTCGGGGAGTGGCCGTTGCTCTCGGCGAAGGCGCACGGGTTCACGGAGCCGCCGGTCTTCGATGCGGCCGAGGTCCCCGAGGACGACGGCGGTGAGGCGCCCGCCGGCTGCTGGCGGGCGCCGCGTCCCGCGCGGCCGGGGCCGATCGGGGAGCTGTTCCGGCCCGGGGTGCGGGTCACCGACGGGTACCACCCCGAGCAGACGGTCGTGGAGCCGCGCCGGATCGGCACCCTGCGCGTGCCCAGCGGTCTGTTGGCGGTGTCCGGCCTGCACAACGACGAGGACCAGCCGGAGATCACGGTCCCCGTTCCGCCCGGGGAGTACGTGCTCGACGAGGCGCGGGTCGGCTACAGCTACCACTGCGAGTGGCGGAACGCCCAGGTCGAGACCACGGCACCCACGGCCGTCCGCCTTCTCGTCAGCGAGATCCCCGCCGCGTCCTGGGAGATGGCCCTGGGGGCGGACGACGACCTCCGGATCTTCATCGAGGACCAGATAGCCGGCTTCTCCACCGACGGCGCCACCGGCTGCTTCGCCGATGCCGGGTCCTTCGGGTCGCTCCTCTCGCTCTTCGAGCGGGGGCTGATCGACGGGGAGCCGGACCTCGACGGGTACGAGGACCTCGCCGACGGGTCGATGTTCATGCACCGCACCCGGGACGCGGCCACCGGCGGCGAGCTGATGGCCTTCGCGACGACCGGGGACGGTACCTACCCCGTGTGGCTGGGCCGTTCCGGGGCGGGCGAGCTGGTCGGCGTCGTGGTGCTGGTCGACGGCACGCCCGAGCTCCTTCCCGAGCCGGACGGGGTCAGAGCCGATGCCTGAGACGGCCCACGTGCACGTGGCGTACCGCACCGGCGGGCGCGAGCTGACGCCCGACGAGGCGCGGGCGCGGGACGCGGAGGGGCTGCCGTACGAGGTGGTGTACCGCGCTCCGGGCCGTGAAATGCCCCTCGGGGTGCGCATGGTGGCGTGGCGGGCCGGGACCGTCGACGCCTGGGCGTACGACGAGTTCGGCCGCCGGATCGCCGGGGCGGAGCTGCGGCTGCGGGAGGACGCGGGGCGGCTGCTGGTGCGGCGGCTGCTCGTGCGGCGGTTCCCGGACGCGCGGACGGGGGAGCTCGACCCCGGCTGTCCCCGCACGGCGGTGGAGCTCTCCGCCGACGGCAGGGCCCGGATCTCACATCAACCGGGCGGGATGCGGGGCGACTCCCTGGAGGCCGAGGTGGAGGTGGCCGAGGCGGACCTGTGGGTGGTGCGGCCGGGCTTCGACGACTGGGCGGGGCTGCCCGTGGCGGACTCACTGCCGGACTGGGTCGGCGGGCTGCCGGACTCCGAGGCGGCCGGCTGGCGGCGGGTGCCGTCGCGGCTGCGCGGGCCCGCCGACTTCGACCGGGTGTTCCGGGCCGGGGCGGCGATCCCCGGGATGGAGGTCCTCGACCCGGTGCCGTGCGGGAGCGTGCGCGTGCCGAGCGGGGTGCTGGCCGTGGCCTGCCCGGAGACCGGGGAGGGGCTGTCCGGGATCACGGTGGAGGTGCCGCCGGGCACGTACCCGATGGAGGCGGCCTGGGTCGAGGTGGCGGAGGAGCACTGGGGGTCGTACCAGGAGGTGGCGGCCGTCCGGCTGCTGATCGGCGACGCGCCCGCGGTGGTCTGGGAGATGGCGCTCGGGCCGGGCGACGACACGCTGCGGCTCCGCGAGGGCGAGGCCTTCGGCTTCGGCACAGACGCGGCCGCGGGCGCCTTCGGTGACGCCGAGGTGTGGGAGGAGCTGCGGTACCTGCTGGAGCGGGCGAGGCGGCAGGGGTCCGCGGAGCACGACCGGCTCTCCGACTCCGTCGCCGGCGTGAACCTGGACGGCGGGAGCCTCGGCGCGGACCTGGCGGTGTTCTGCACGGGCGGCGACGGGGTGTACCCGGTGTGGGTGGGGCGGTCGGCGTCCGGTGAGGTCGTACGGGTGGCCGTGCAGACGGCGTACGAGCTGGACCTCGAAGCGTGAACGGGCCGCCGCCTCCCGGCGGCGGCCCGCGCGCGCTACGACTTCGGGAGGGCCGGGAGGGAGGGGAGCTTGCCCGGCTCGCTCTTCTGGAAGGTGTCCTGGCCGGCGCCCTCCCACGTGACCTTCAGGGTGGTCGCGTCGACCGAGTCGACCTTGCCCTTCGAACGGGTCGCGCCCGCCGGGCACTTCAGGTCCAGGGCCGAGCCGCTCGCGGTGCCCTCGCAGGTCAGGCCGGTGGCGGCCTCGACGACGAACGCCTTCTGGCCCTTGACGGTGAGCACCACGCCCTTGCCCGGGGTCTGCATGGAGATCCAGCCGCCGTCCAGGCTGCCGGCGGCCGGTGCGCCGCCGCCGGCGCTGGGCGTGGCGGCCGGGGCGGCGGCCGTCGGGGCCGAGGCGGCGGTGTCCGGCTTCTTGGTGTCGGCCGGCTTGCTGTCGCTGCCGCAGGCGGTCAGGGTGAGCAGGGCCGCGACTCCGGCTGCGGCGGCGACGGAGATACGCAGGTTGCTGTGCACGGAAGTCCCCCAGGGGCGTGTGGATCGAAGACGGGCCAAGCCGGCAGCCGTCCGGGCAGGTGGCGGCCACCCGCAGACACGCCGGGGCGGGGTGGTCCGGTTCCGTCAGAGGTACTGGGCGAAGTCGTCCAGGGTGCGCAGGACTTCCGCCTCCCGGGCCGAGGGGAGCTGGAGGACGACCTCCTCGATGCCCAGTTCGGCGTAGTGTCCGAGCTTTCCGGGGTTCGGCTGGACGGCGTACGGGACCACCTGGAGGGTCTTGGGGTCGCGCCCGGCGTCCTCCCAGACCCGGCGGAGCACGGGCACGGACTCGGTGAGGCCGCGTCCGCCGATGGGGAGCCAGCCGTCGGCGTGGTCGGCGATCGCGGCGAACAGCTTCGGGCCGGCCGCCCCGCCGATCATGGTGCGGGGTCCGTACAGCGGCTTCCCGGGCCCGAGTTCGCGCGGGGCCTGCACCGGCTTCGGGTGGGCGGAGCTCGCGCGGACGGAGCCGTACGGGCCCTCGTACGCGGTCGGCTCCGGCGCCCACAGGGCGCGCATCAGGGCCATGTGGTCCCGGACGCGTTCGCGGCGGGTCGGCCAGTCGACGCCGTGGTCGGCGGCCTCCTCGACGTTCCAGCCGTAGCCGATGCCGAGGGTGAGGCGGCCGCCGCTGAGGTGGTCGACGGTCGCGACCTGCTTGGCGAGGCCGATCGGGTCGTGCTGGGCGACGAGGGTGATGCCGGTGCCGAGGTGGAGGCGTTCGGTGACGGCGGCGGCCTGGCCGAGGGCGACGAAGGGGTCGAG
>NZ_GG657750.1:4540466-4553203 GCF_000158895.1 Streptomyces sp. C
CGGAGAAGCCGCGCTGCTCCAGGGCGCGGGCGAGGCGGGTGGGGGAGACGGTGCGGTCGGTGAGGAAGATGGTCGTGGCGATCCGCATGGGCGAGGGCACCTCCGAGACGTCGGGAGGGCCAAGGTACGGGCTCGGACGTGAGGACGGCAGGGCGTACGGGGACTCCGTGGCGGGTCGGCTCAGCCGCGGGGGTAGCGGTTCAGCCAAGGGGAGGCGGTGACCGCGGGGCCGTGCAGGGACGGGCCCTGGGTCAGTTCCAGGGCGAAGTCGTCGGCCAGTTGCAGCAGGAGGGCCCGGCCTTCCAGTTCGGCCAGCCCGGCGGCCGGGAGGGCCGTCTCGCCGTGCAGGGCGCCGAGGAGGGCCCCGCACAGGGGCCCGGCGTGGCCGGCGGCGGCCAGGCGCAGGCCGTGCGGGACGTCCTCGGCGACCAGGGCGCAGTAGACGGCGGCGGCGAGGGCGTCCTCGGCGGTGCGGCCGGTGCCGGTGGAGAGGGCTTCGACGGCGCCGGGCCCGGGTGCGCCGCGGGTGACGGCGGTGAGGGCGCGGTGCAGGGCGTCGGTGACGGGTTCGTGGCCGGGGCGGGAGGCGAGCAGGGCGAGGGCGCGCCGGACGGCGGTGTCGAGGGAGGCGCCCCGGGTCAGGCCGTGGACGATCACGGCGAAGGCCCCGGCGGACAGGTGGGCGGCGGGGTGGCCGTGGCTCTGGACGGCGCACTCGACCGCGAGCTGGAGGACCAGGGCGGGCTCCCAGCCGACCAGCAGCCCGAACGGGGCCGAGCGTTCGGCGGCGGACGCGTCCCGGGCGGCGGGGTTCTTCGGCCGGTCGGGGGTGGCGGGGGTGTCGTCGCCGAAGCCGGTCAGGCAGGCCCGCTCGGGGCCGCGCCGGGCGTAGAGCCATTCCTCGTTGCCGAGCCAGCCGTTGTCCTCGCGGCGCTCGTCGGGGCCCCAGTCGTGCTGGGTGGCGTACCAGCGGCGGTAGGCGCGGTGGACGTCGGTCGGCGGGTGCCAGGTGCCGGTGTCCCGGCGCACGTGGGCCCGTATCAGGCCGTCGACGGTGAACATGGTCAGCTGCGTGGTGACGGTGACGGCCCCCCGGCGGCCGTGCCCGTCCCCGAGCGCGCCCCCGAGCAGCACCCCGCGCACCCGGCTCCGGAAGTCCTGCTGCTCGACCCGCCCCCAGAGGGCGGCCCCGGCGGTCCCCGGGCCGCCGGCGCCGGCTCCCGGGGAAGCGGGCCTCACACCACCGGCGTGCCCGACGCCCGTGCCCGCACCCCCGGCGTCGGCTCCGGCCGCTCCGCCGGAGGCGGGCCCGATGCCCGTGCCTCCGGCGGTTCCCGCGAGGTGGGCGCCCGTTGCTCCGGCTGTGTCCGTGGGCCGGGCCCTGGTGCCCAGGTGCCCGTGCCCGCGCCTGGGGCGGAGGCGTCCGCGGGGCCGAGTGCAACATCCCGGGCGTGCCCGGGGTCCGTGCCCGTCGGGACATCGCCGGGGCCGGGGGTTGCGGGCGCTGCGGCAGCAGCGATGCCGGCGGCCGCTCGGGCCGCTCCGGCGGAGGCGGCCCGGGCCGCCCTGGCGGCGACCCCGGTGGCGACCGCTCCGGCCGCCCCGCCCGCCCCGCCGGGTCCGGTCGGGGCGGTCGTGACGACCCGCAGGACGGCCGTGTCCGTCGTGCCGCCGTCGTTCGCCGACGGCCGGGCCGCCGTGTGGTCCACCGTGTCCCCGGCGGAGCCACCGGTGTTCCTCGTCGTGTCCATTGCCGTCCCCCCAGGCTCAGGACGCGCACTGTAGTGGACGGGTTCGGTCGTGTTCGGAAGCGCTCTGGCGGGTCGCCCGTAACTGACCGGAGAACGGCCGGATTGCGAGCGGTTCCGGCCACGGCCCGCCAGGTGGCACGTTTTGCCACCCGCCTTCACGCCGGTCGTTTTCGGCCGTGCCTCGTTCATTCGCCGGTCTCCGGGCGCCCACGGCCCCGGAGGCATGAAGAAGGCCCTCCTGGTCGGCCGACCGGGAGGAGAGGGACGGAGCGGGGCCGCGCACCGGCGGGCCCCGCTCCCGTGCGGACTACGGCTCCAGGACCGGCAGGAGCTCCGGCAGGTGGCCGTCCGAGGCACGGGCCGCGTCCTGGCGCTCCTGCGGGACCTCCCCGTACAGGGTCGTGCGCGGCTTCGCCGGCCGGCCCGCCGCCTCCGCGACCGCGACCAGGTCCTGGACCGACTTGTACGAGCCGTAGCTCGACCCCGCCATCCGGGAGATGGTCTCCTCCATCAGCGTGCCGCCCAGGTCGTTGGCGCCGGAACGGAGCATCTCCGCCGCGCCCTCCGCGCCCAGCTTCACCCAGCTCGTCTGGATGTTGGGGATGTGCGGGTGCAGCAACAGCCGCGCCATCGCCGTGACCGCCCGGTTGTCGCGGACCGTCGGGCCCGGCCGGGCGATGCCCGCCAGGTAGACGGGGGCGTTGGTGTGGATGAAGGGCAGCGTCACGAACTCCGTGAAGCCCCCGGTCTCCTGCTGGATGCGGGACAGGGTGCGGAAGTGGCCGAGCCAGTGCCGGGGCTGGTCCACGTGCCCGTACATCATGGTGGACGAGGAGCGGATGCCCAGCACGTGCGCCGTCGTGACGACCTCGATCCAGTCGGCCGTGGGCAGCTTGCCCTTGGTCAGCACCCAGCGGACCTCGTCGTCCAGGATCTCCGCCGCCGTCCCCGGGATCGAGTCCAGGCCGGCCTCCTTGGCGGCCGTCAGCCAGTCCCGTACGGACATCCCGGTGCGGGTGGCGCCGTTGACGACCTCCATCGGGGAGAAGGCGTGCACGTGCATGCCCGGGACCCGTTCCTTCACCGCCCGCGCGATGTCGAAGTACGCCGTCCCCGGCAGGTCCGGGTGGATGCCGCCCTGCATGCACACCTCGACCGCGCCGACGTCCCACGCCTGGGCCGCGCGGTCGGCGACCTGCTCCAGGGACAGGGTGTAGGCGTCGGCGTCCGTGCGGCGCTGCGCGAAGGCGCAGAAGCGGCAGCCGGTGTAGCAGACGTTGGTGAAGTTGATGTTGCGCGTGACGACGTACGTGACGTCGTCGCCCACCACCGAGCGGCGCAGGTCGTCCGCGATCCGGCACAGCGCGTCCAGCGCCGGGCCGTCCGCGTGCAGCAGGGCCAGCGCCTGCCCGTCGCTCAGCCCCTCCGGGTCGTCGGCGGCCTGCGCGAGCGCGGCCCGTACGTCGGTGTCGATGCGCTCGGGCACCATGCCGGGCGCCGCGGCCTCGCGCAGGGCCTCCCAGTCGCCGTACACCTCGTCGAAGTCCTGGCGGCGGTCGCCGGTGCGGCCCTCGGAGTCGATCGCGGTGTGCAGGTCGGTGCGCCCGTAGGAGGCGAAGGAGTCGTCCGGCTCCTGCCACGGGTGCCCCTCGACGGCGGCGGCCGGATCGGCGAGGCCGGTCTCCGGATCCGCGAGGGCCCGTACGTGGGGCAGCAGGCGGGGGTCCAGCCACGGCTCGCCCCGCTGCACGAACTCCGGGTACACGCAGAGCCGTTCGCGGAGCTCGAAACCGGCCCCGGCCGACCGCTCGGCCAGCAGGTCGATCTGGGGCCAGGGCCGCTCGGGGTTGACGTGGTCCGGGGTGAGCGGCGAGACGCCGCCCCAGTCGTCGATGCCGGCGCCGATGAGGCGGGCGTACTCGCCGTCGACCAGGTTGGGCGGGGCCTGGAGGCAGGCCGAGGGGCCCATGATGTGGCGGGCGACGGCGATCGTGGCGACGAGGTCGTCCAGCTCGGCGTCCGGCATCCCGCGCATGGCCGTGTCCGGCTTCGCGCGGAAGTTCTGGATGATCAGCTCCTGGATGCCGTGGTAGGCCCGGGAGATCCGGCGCAGCGCGAAGAGCGACTCGGCGCGCTCCTCGTACGTCTCGCCGATGCCGATCAGCAGCCCGGAGGTGAAGGGGACCGAGGAGCGCCCGGCGTCCTCCAGGACGCGCAGCCGGACGGCCGGCTCCTTGTCGGGGGAGCCGTGGTGCGGGCCGCCGGGCTCCGACCACAGGCGGGTGGCGGTGGTCTCCAGCATCATCCCCATGGAGGGGGCCACGGGCTTGAGGCGCTGGAAGTCCGACCAGGACATCACTCCGGGGTTGAGGTGGGGCAGCAGCCCGGTCTCCTCCAGGATGCGGATGGAGATGGCCCGCACGTAGGAGATGGTGTCGTCGTAGCCGTGCGCCTCCAGCCACTCGCGGGCCTCGGGCCAGCGGTCCTCGGGCTTGTCCCCGAGGGTGATGAGGGCTTCCTTGCAGCCGAGGGCTGCGCCGCGGCGGGCGATGTCGAGGACCTCGTCCGGAGACATGTACATCCCGTGGCCGGCGCGGCGCAGCTTGCCGGGGACGGTGGCGAAGGTGCAGTAGTGGCACTTGTCGCGGCAGAGGCGGGTGAGGGGGATGAACACGCTCTTCGAGTAGGTGATCACGCCCGGCCGGCCGGCGGCCTCCAGGCCCGCGTCGCGGACCCGGGCGGCGGAGGCGGTCAGGTCCTCCAGGGCCGCGCCGCGGGCCTGGAGGAGGACGGCCGCCTCGGCCGCGTCGAGCGCGACGCCGTCGCGGGCTCGCCGCAGCGCACGGCGCATCGCGTTGTCGGTCGGGGCGTCACTCGGAGTGGTCATGTGGCGAGCATACGATCCGTCCGGATTCCGGTGGAGGGCGTCATCGCATCAGCTCACCGGCGTTGACCAGCAGGGATTGGCCGGTTATCGCCCGCGCCCGGTCGGAGGCGAGGAAGACGGCGGCGTCGGCGACGTCCCCGTCGGTGGCGAGGTCGGGCAGGGCCATCCGGTCGGCCAGGCGCTGGTGGACCTCGGCCTCGGGGACGCCCTCGGTGTGGGCGGTGAAGGTGACGAAGGCCTGCACGGGCGGGCCCCACATCCAGCCGGGCAGCACGGTGTTGACGCGGATCCGGTGCGGGCCGAGCTCCCGGGCCAGGGAGTACATGGCGGAGGTCAGGGCGCCCTTGGAGGCCGCGTAGGCGGCCTGGCGGACCTCGCTGGGGGCGGCGACGGCGGACTGGGTGCCGATGAAGACGACGGAGCCGCCGCCGGCCTTGAGGGAGGGCAGGCAGGCACGGGTCATGCGCAGGCTGCCGAGGAGGTTGACGTCGATGATCTGCTGCCAGGTCCCGAAGTCGGCGTCTTCCAGGCCGCCGAAGTACGAGTCCCAGGCGGCCACGTGGACGACGGCGTCGATGCGGCCGAAGCGCTCCCGGGCGAGCGCGGCGAGGGCCTCGCACTGCCGCTCGTCGGAGATGTCGGTGGGCAGGTGGGCGGTGTGGGTGCCGTCGGGGTCGATCTCGGCGGCGGACTTGGCCAGGTTGGCCTCGGTGCGGGCGCCGAGGACGGCGTTGCCGCCGTCGCGGACCACGGCGGCGGCCACCTGGTGGCCGAGCCCGGCCCCCACACCGGAGACGACGACGGTCTTCCCTCGCAGCAGCATCACGCGCCCCCTGGCGGTTCGGCTCGGATCAAAGGATCTGACGGGCCGTCAGGGTAGGGGCGCGGGGCGCCGGTGTGAAGGGGTGCGGGGGGCCGGGGCGGGCCCGTGGGCCGGGTCCGGCCGGGCTCAGCGGCGGCCGCTCACGTCCAGGAAGATGTTCACGGCGACCCAGGTGGCCCAGAGCAGCGGGATGATCGCCACGTAGGCGAGCGGCCGCGCGTGCACCGGCGGGCCCTCCTCCAGCGGCTGCCGGCCCGGCGCGGGGGTGGGGTGCGGGAGCTTGGAGTACTTCATCGCCGCGAACAGGTTCCACAGCAGCGTGAACGGCGTGAAGACCACCAGGGAGAACGGGCTCCACCAGCCCTGGCACAGGGTCTTGGTGGTCATGGTGCGGATCAGCGACCGGGCGCACTGGCGGCAGAAGGGGCCGTTGAGGGTGTGGAAGCGCATCAGGATCAGTACGCCGACGTGCGCGCGCACCGCGAAGTTCGCCGTCTCCGGCGCCCCGCACTGGCGGCAGCCCGGCGCCTGGGCGTGCGGGTGCGGGTACGGGGCCGCGTACTGCGGGTGCTGCGGCTGCTGCGGGTAACCGGGCGCGGGATAACCCGGCGCGGGGTGGCCGCCCGGCGCGGGGTAGCCGCCGGGGGCCGGCTGCTGACCGTACGGGTTCTGCCCCGCGGCCGGCTGGGGCCCGTAGGGGTTCGCGCCCGCCGGGGGCTGGCCGTACGGGTTCTGCCCGGCCGGGGCGCCGGGGTGCGGGCCCGGCGGGACGGGGGCTCCGGAGTAGGGATTCGGCGGCGGAGTGCTCATGGAAGGGCCTTCGGGATCGGCGGCGGCAGGCAGCGGCGACCGGCGGGACCCCCGGACCGGTTCCGGTACCGCTACCGACCGATTCCGTTTCCGCTTCCGGGCGTTCTCACGGAAGGGCCCACGGAAGAGGGGGTGCCGAACACCAGTGCGCTCGATTGGCCTGAAACGTATCAGGCCCTTGTGACAGCCCCTGTTACGTTTCAGGACTTCCGGTTCGCCGCGACCAGTTGGGCGAAGGCCTCCGGGGAGACCGCCTCCCCCCGGCCCGACAGCACCCCCACCTCCTTGCCGTTGACCTCCACCGACGGGGTGCCCCGCTTGCCGCTCTCGCCGAAGGCCTTGGAGACCTCGTCGACCCACGGCATGTACGACAGCTCCTCGACGGCCCGGTCGAACTCCGGCGTGCGCAGCCCCGGCACCTGCCCGGCGAGGTCCAGCAGGGTGTCCGTGGAGCCGAACCTGTCGTCCGTCTCCCTGCTCGGATGGTTCCGGTAGAGCACTTGGAGGTAGTCCACGAACTTCCGGGGGCTCTCGTTCACCGCCGCGCCCAGCGCGTTCAGGGCGCGCTTGGAGCCCTTGCCGCCCAGGCCGCCGTCCAGGAAGGTCGCGAAGTGGTACTCGACGCGGTAGGTCCCGGCGTCCGCCTGCTCCTTGAAGGCCGGGCCGAGGCCCGTCTCCACGTTCGCGCAGAAGGGGCAGCGCGGATCCAGCCACACGGACACGACGTCCTTCGCGTCGGCCCTGCCGTACGGGACCACCACCCCGTCCTCGCCGGTGGTGTGCGCCGGCCGCAGGAAGGGCTTGCCCGCCGCCTCGCTCTTCCCCGGCCCGGCCCGCCCCGCCGCGTACGCCCCCACCCCGACCGCGACCGCCAGCACGGCCGCCAGTGCCCCGCCGACGAACAGCCGTCCGCGCAGCCGCGCCCGCCGGGCCCCGGCCTCCCGCTCCGCCCGGAGCCGCTCCCGCGCCTCGCGGCGGTGGTCCTTCTTGCTGCTGCTCGCCATGAGAAACAGGGTAAAGACCAACGAGCCCTGCCAGTACGGGCCTTTGGGATGTTCCGGACAGGGCCGAAGGGCCCGCCGGGGCCGGGCCGGAGGGCCGCCGGAGCCGGGCTGGACGTCCTGGGCCACAGCCGGGTGAAGCCGAGACGAATGGTGCGTCACATCTGCGGGGGCGGCGGTGAGTCGTGTCGGAATACCTGATAGACAGAACAATCGCGGCCCGACCGGCCGTACGCCTTTGACGGCCGCCTTGGGGGGATCGCCGCACCGTGAAGCCGCTTCACCGCCACGTAGTCAACACCTCGCGCAAGGTACTGTGTACGGCCGCCCTCGCGGCCAGCCTGACGACGGCCGCCGTCGTGACCAACACCCCGGTCGCCGGCGCCGGTGAGGCCGAGCCCACGCCCGACAGCCCGCAGGCCACCGACCGCGGTGACGCCCGCCTCGACCTGCCCGGCCAGCTCGCCGACCCGGTCGTCCCGCCCGCCGCCGGCACCGGGGGCAACCCGGCCGAAGGCTCCTCCGCCATCCCCGCGACCGCCCTCGACGCCTACAAGCGCTCCGAGGTGGCCGTGGCCGCCGCCCTCCCCAAGTGCAAACTGCCCTGGACGCTGGTCGCGGCGATAGGCCGCGTCGAGTCCGTGCACGCCTCCGGCTACGGGCTCAAGACCGACGGCACCACGGAGAAGCCGATCCGCGGCCCGCGCCTGGACGGCAACGGCTACGCGAAGATCCTGGACACCGACAAGGGCGAGTTCGACGGCGACACCGAGTACGACCGCGCCTTCGGCCCGCTCCAGTTCATCCCCTCCACCTGGGCCACCTGGAAGGCCGACGGCAACGGGGACGGCAAGCGCGACGCGAACAACATCTACGACGCGGCGCTCGGCGCGGGCCTCTACCTCTGCTCCGGCGGCAAGGACCTCTCGCTCCCGGCCGACCTCGACAAGGCGATCCTCGGCTACAACCAGTCGCGCGAGTACGTGAACTCCGTGCTCGGCTACATGCGCCAGTACCAGCAGGACGGCACGGCCGGGATCCCGAACCCGCCCGTCGGCAACTACCCGACGCCGCCCACGCCGACCATCCCCACCCCGCGCGTCCCCACCCCGCAGCCGCCGGCCACGCGGCCGAACACCCCCAACAACCCGACGAACCCCTCCAACCCGGGCAACCAGACCCCGAACCCGAAGCCCACCCCGGAGCCGTCGAAGCCGACGCCCGAGCCCTCCAAGCCGACCCCGGCGCCCGCGACCCTGGCCAAGCTGGAGCGGGTCGGCGAGACGAAGCCGGAGGCCGAGGCCGGCACCCTCTTCGCGGAGGGCGTCCGCTTCAAGGCGGTCCTCAGCGACGGCAAGTCGGCCGTCGGCCAGGCCGTCGTCGTCGCCGTCGAACAGGACACCACGGGCGGCACGGGCTTCGTCTTCGGCAGCGAGCCGAGCGTGGTCGTCCGCACCGACGCCCAGGGCATCGCCACCACCCCGCGGCTGAAGGCCGGCCCGAAGGCGGGCACCTTCACCCTGCGGGCCACCGCCTACGACGCCAAGAGCCAGTTCACCGTGGCCGTGGACGGCAGGACCACCGAGAAGCCGGCCGAGCAGCCCGTCGTGCTCACCGGCACCAAGACCGTGCAGGTCGCCGCGGGCACCCCGGTCACGGGCCTGCAGTACCTGGTCGCCCGCGGCGACAAGCCGGTGGCGGGCGCGGAGCTCACCGCCACGCTCGTCGAGAAGGCGGCCGGCGGGGCCTGGACCCCGGTGGACGCCAAGACCGCCAAGGGCCCGTGGTTCCAGGGCGCCACGGCCGAGGAGAAGCTGTTCACGAAGGCGCTCAAGACCGGCGCCGACGGCAGGGCGACCCTGCCCGCGCTGCTCACCGCGGACGTCCCCGCGGGCACGTACCACCTGCGGCTGCTCACGGCGGACAAGACCGAGCTGATCGTCACCATCGAGATCACCGCCGCCGCTCCGGCCCCCGCCCCCGCCCCGAAAGCCTGACCCGGGCGGGCCGCGTACCCGGACACGACACGGCACGGCCGCCCCGCGCGGCCGTGCCGTTCCGTTCTGTGCCGTTCCGTGAGGGGGACCGTCAGACCGGCGTGGCCTGGACGGCCTGGAAGCCGACGCCGCAGGTGCCCGCCAGGTTGGTCGGGCTGAAGGGCGTCGCGCTGGTGGTGCAGCGGGCCTCGTACAGCACGCCGCTCTTGCTGAGCAGGGTGATGTCGAGCTGGGGGCCGACGCTGGTGACGCCGGTGATGGAGAGGGCCGTGTCCACGACGCACTTCGGCGCGTTCGGGACGGCCTTGAGGTCGATCCACACGCCGGGGTTCCGGCCGTCGTTGAGGAAGGCGTGCCCGTCCCGGTCGGTCGTCAGACGGAACACCGTCCCGTACACGACCCCGTACTCCGCGGCGGCGGTACTGACGTGCCGCGCCACCGGCCCGCACTTCTTCTTGCCGTGCTCCGGCTCCGGCGTCGGACCGCCGCTGGCTGCCGCGGACGGCACCATCAGGGCTCCGAGGAGCAGCGCTCCCGTAGCGGCGGAGATGCCCCGTGCGGCCCAAGCGAGCTTCCTCATGCTGTGCGTCCTTTCCCGTGGCGGCCTCGTACCAGGACCGACCATCCCCGGGCCGCACGAAACACACACGCAACGTGACGAAGGGTCACTCAGGGGAACCAGCGACACGCCCCGAACGGCGGGAAAGGCAGGAGCCCCGCCTCCTCCGCTCGCGCGGAGGAGGCAGGGCTCCTTGGGTACTGCAAATGCGACCGCGATCCGGTCGGCCTGGCGACTAGGCCGGGGTGACGTTCTCCGCCTGCGGACCCTTCGGGCCCTGCGTGACGTCGAAGTTGACCTGCTGGTTCTCCTCGAGGGAGCGGAAGCCAGAGGCGTTGATCGCGGAGTAGTGGACGAAGACATCCGGGCCGCCGCCGTCCTGGGCGATGAAGCCGAAGCCCTTTTCAGCGTTGAACCACTTCACGGTTCCGGTAGCCATGAGCCCTCCTATGGGCCAAAGGGTCGCCCTGCTCCAGAACCTGCTAAGAAGTCTGAAAACTACAAAAGCCTGCGGGTTACATGCTCCGCAGGCCTCGTACTGCAAGGGAAACCAAACTGCAACTTGCGTCGAGCCTAGCACGCACCCTCGGGCCGAGACCAGAGGGAAAGATCACGTCACCCGGACGTTTGAGACCCGCTCGATCGCTGACGGAGAACCGCGGCTAGTCTCGCGATGTGGACGTCTATCGCAGCCGGCCCCGCGTCGGCCACATCCAGTTCCTGAACTGCCTGCCCCTCTACTGGGGGCTGGCCCGAACCGGCACGCTGCTGGACATGGAGCTGACCAAGGACACCCCCGAGAAGCTGAGCGAGCGGCTCGTCCAGGGGGACCTGGACATCGCCCCGATCACCCTCGTGGAGTTCCTCCGCAACGCCGACGAGCTCGTCGCCTTCCCCGACCTGGCGGTCGGCTGCGACGGCCCGGTCATGTCCTGCGTGATCGTCTCGCAGGTCCCGCTGGAGCAGCTGGACGGCGCCCGCGTCGCCCTCGGCTCGACCTCCCGCACCTCCGTACGCCTCGCCCAGCTGCTGCTCGCAGAGCAGTACGGAGTCCGCCCCGACTACTACACCTGCCCCCCTGACCTGGGGCTGATGATGCAGGAGGCCGACGCGGCGGTGCTGATCGGCGACGCCGCGCTGCGCGCCTCGCTGCACGACGCGCCGCGGCTCGGGCTCGCCGTGCACGACCTGGGCCAGATGTGGAAGGAGTGGACGGGACTGCCGTTCGTCTTCGCCGTCTGGGCCGCCCGCAAGGACTACCTGGAGCGCGAGCCCGTGCTCGTGCGGGAGGTCCACGAGGCCTTCCTCGCCTCCCGGGACGTCTCCCTGGAGGAGGTCGTCAAGGTCGCCGAGCAGGCCGCCCGCTGGGAGGCCTTCGACGCCGAGCTGCTCCAGCGCTACTTCACCACGCTCGACTTCCGCTTCGGCCCGGACCAACTGGCCGGCGTACGGGAATTCGCGCGCCGGACCGGAGCGGACACCGGCTACGACGCGGACGTCACCGTCGAGCTGCTGAAGACCGCCGCTCGGGATCGCTGATAGCGAAATCCGCAACGATCTTCCGCTTCCCCCCGCCTTCTCTCCCGGGAATGTTCCGTTTGCCGGGAATTCGTTTCCCTTTCGTATTCACGTCGCCCGGAGGCGAATGCGAAGGGGAGCGGGGGAAGCGGAAGCTATTCGGCGGGAACGCGCCCTCGTCACCCCCTAAGGTGCTGTCTGTTCGCACGAACGCGAACACGGATCTCGGGGGACGGGGGACGCGATGCAGCCGCTCGAAGCCGGCGAGCCTCGCACCGTCGGCGCCTACCGGCTGCTCGGCCGGCTGGGCGCGGGCGGCATGGGACGGGTCTATCTGGGGCGCAGCGCTGGCGGCCGGACCGTCGCCGTCAAGATCGTGCACCCCCACTTCGCCTCCGACACGGAGTTCCGCGCCCGCTTCCGCCGCGAGGTGGAGGCGGCCCGGCGGGTCGGCGGGGAGTGGACCGCGCCCGTGCTGGACGCCGACCCGGAGGCGCCGGTGCCGTGGGTGGCGACCGGGTACGTGGCGGGCCCCTCCCTGGACCGGGCGGTGGCCGGGCACGGGCCGCTGCCCGAGGCCTCGGTACGGGCGGTCGGCGGGGGGCTGGCCCGCGCGCTGGTGGCGGTGCACGGGCTGGGTCTCGTACACCGGGACGTGAAGCCCTCCAACGTGATGCTCAGCCTGGACGGGCCGCGGCTGATCGACTTCGGGATCGCCCGGGCCACGGACGGCACCGCCTCGCTGACCTCCACCGGCGTCTCCATCGGCTCGCCCGGCTACATGTCCCCGGAGCAGATCCTCGGCAAGGGCGTCACGGGCGCCTCGGACGTGTTCTCCCTGGGCGCGGTCATGGCCTTCGCGGCGACCGGCCGGCCGCCCTTCAGCGGGGACAACTCCGCGACCCTGCTCTACAAGGTGGTCCACGAGCCGCCGGAGCTCGACGGCATCCCCGCCGGGGAGCTGCGCGAGCTGGTCGGTGCCTGCCTGGCCAAGGCCGCCGCCGACCGCCCGGCGCCGGAGGCCCTCGCGGCGGCCCTGGGCGGCGCCCTGGGTACGCCGGGCTGGCTGCCGGCCCCGCTGGTGGAGGAGGCGAGCCGGGCGGCGGTGGCGTTGCTGGACTTGGACGCCGATGCCTCCGGCGGTTCCGGCGGTGGGGCGGGCGGGGGTTCCGGTTCCGGGCCGGGCGCGTCCGGGGCGCCGGCCGGGGGCCCCGCCGCCGGACCGGCCACGGCGGCCGGCTCCGGGTCCGGTGCGTGGCCCGGCCACTCCTCCGGGTCCGGGGCGGTGTCCGGCTCCGGGCCGGTGCCGTTCACGGAGGGGGTCCTTCGGAGGGCCGGCCAGGGTCGGCTTCGGTACGCCCGACCCCTCCTACGGGCTCCGCCGCACAGTC
>NZ_GG657750.1:4553565-4583499 GCF_000158895.1 Streptomyces sp. C
CCCCGGGGGACCCGGGGCGACGTGCCCAAGGAGCTCGTCGGCACCTGGAAGGGCACCGTCACCACCAACCTCGGCGCGACCGCCGAGTTCGAGATCACCATCAAGGCGGGCAAGGTCGGCGAGGTCGTCGGCCGGGACAAGTCGGTCCTCCCGGTGTTCGGCACCGACTGCAGCGGCGACTGGAAGCTCGCCTCCGCCACCGACCGCTCCCTGGTCCTGGACACGGCGGGCGGCCCCAACCCGCACCCCGGCATCTGCGCCGGCGGCTCCGCCAACGAGCGCTTCACCCTCAACACCGGCGGCTCGCTGCACTACAAGTCGGGCGACAGGGGCGCCGGGAACCCCGAAGGAGACCTCACGCGCAGCCCGTGACCCCCGCCCTGGAAGCGGCGCGCGGGCCCTGGCGTAGGCTGGCTCGGTCCGGACCCTTGACACACCGCCGAAAGGTGATCCCCCGGTGACCGACCTGGCCGCACTCCAGTCCGTCCTCGACCGCGCCGCCTCAGGGGGCCGGATCACCAAGGAAGAGGCCCTCGACCTCTACCGGCACGCCCCGCTGCACGCGCTCGGCCAGGCCGCCGACGCCGTGCGCCGCCGCCGCTACGCCGGTACGGAGCACATCGCGACGTACATCATCGAGCGCAACATCAACTACACCAACGTGTGCGTCACGGCGTGCAAGTTCTGCGCCTTCTACGCGGCCCCCAAGGACACGAAGAAGGGCTGGTCGCGCGACCTCGACGACATCCTGCGCCGCTGCGCGGAGACCGTCGAGCTGGGCGGCACCCAGATCATGTTCCAGGGCGGCCACCACCCGGACTACGGCGTCGAGTACTACGAGCACCACTTCTCGGCGATCAAGAAGGACTTCCCGCAGCTGGTCATCCACTCCCTCGGCGCGTCCGAGGTCGAGCACATGGCCCGCATCTCCGGCGTCTCCGCCGAGGAGGCCATCAAGCGGATCCACGCCGCCGGCCTCGACTCCTTCGCCGGCGCCGGCGCCGAGCTGCTCCCGGAGCGCCCGCGCAAGGCGATCGCCCCGTTGAAGGAGTCCGGCGAGCGCTGGCTGGAGATCATGGAGATCGCCCACGGGCTGGGCGTGGAGTCCACCTCCACGATGCTGATGGGCACCGGCGAGACCAACGCCGAGCGCATCGAGCACATCGCGATGATCCGGGACACGCAGGACCGCACCGGCGGCTTCCGCGCGTTCATCCCGTACACGTACCAGCCCGAGAACAACCACCTCAAGGGCCGCACCCAGGCGACCGTCTTCGAGTACCTGCGCATGATCGCCATCGCGCGGCTCTTCCTCGACAACATCGCCCACATCCAGGGCTCCTGGCTGACCGTCGGCAAGGAGGCGGGCCAGCTCGCCCTGCACTACGGCGCCGACGACCTCGGCTCGATCATGCTGGAGGAGAACGTGGTCTCCTCGGCCGGTGCCAAGCACCGCTCGAACCGCCAGGAGATCATCGACCTGATCCGCAAGGCCGGCCGCGTCCCCGCGCAGCGCGCGACCACGTACGAGCACCTCGTGGTGCACGACGACCCGGCGAACGACCCCGTCGACGACCGCGTGGTGTCCCACATCTCCTCGACCGCCATCGAGGGGGGCACCGCGCACCCCGAGCTGAAGCTCATCTCCACGAACTGACGCCCGATGCTGACGCTGCACACCGCCGACCTCCTCGTCACCGGACCGGGGGCCGCACCGCTGGAGGGCGGCGCGGTCCTGGTCGAGGGCGACCGGATCGTGCGCACGGGCCCGTACGAGGAGCTCGCCGCGGCCGCGCCGCACGCCCGGGTCCGCCGCTGGCCCGGGCTGCTGACGCCGGGGCTGCTCGCGCGCGGGGCGGACGAGCTGCTGGAGCGCACGTACTACCCGGACGACCCGTACGAGGTCACCGAACTCGGTGCCGCCCCGATCACCGGGGCCGAGGCGCTGGACGCGCTGAAGATGACCGAGTCCCGCTGGGGCAACAGCGCCCGGCGGGGCACGCAGAAGCTGCTGGCGCGCGGGGTGGTGGCGGTCGCGGGCCGCTTCACGACCGCCTCCGTCCGCACGGCGGTGACCCGCTCGGGCCTGGCCGTGGTGCCGCCCGCCCCGTACGAAGGCGTGCCCGCCCTGGACCCGCTCACCGGCCGGGACTCGGCCGGGCAGGCCTTCCACGGGGTGCTGGAGGCGGGCGCGGCGGCCCGGGTTCGCGGTCTTCGCGGTGGCGGACGAGGCCGAGCTGCTGGAGCGCGGCGCGACGACCTGCGTGGCCACGGTCATCGCGGGCCGGCTGCTGCACCGGCGGCGGTAGGCGGGCCGGACGGGCCGGCCGCGCCGCGGCCCCGCTACGGCACCGGGGGGCCGGCCAGGTAGGTTCCGCCGGCGGTGTGCGGCCAGGCGTTCGACGTGCAGCCCAGGAGCCCCTTGATCTGCTGCATCATCGCCGGGGCGGGGGCGCCCGGCCGCGGGCAGGTCTCGTGGCCGCGGCCCAGTTCGTGGCCCACCTCGTGGTTGATGATCAGCGCCCGGTACTCGGCGGCCGAGCCGCGGAACTTCGGCGATCCCTCCTGCCAGCGCTTGAGGTTCACCACGATGGTGTGGTGGGCCTGGCAATTGGTCTCCCCGATCAGCTCGGGGGTCACCACGTCGCACAGCCGGTCGGTGGTGCCGGGCGTGGCGATCTTCACGGTGAAGTCCACCGGTTCGCCGCGGCCGGCCAGCCGGAAGCCGTAGGAGGGGTCGCGTATCCACCCGCGACGGTCCCCGAGTATCGCCTCGATGTCCCGGGCGGCGGAGTCCGGGTCGACGCCGCTGCTGTTCTCCGTCTCCACCCGCCAGCGCCGCGGACGTCCCTCGCCCTGGGCCCGGCCGGCGGTGGAGGAAGCGGTGAACTCCCCCGGCGCCTTGGTCGGGCTCGGGCTCGGGCTCGCGGTCGGGCTCGGGCTCGGGGGCGGGGACGGTGCCGCGTGCTCGGCCGGGTCCGCGCGCTCGGCAGCCGGTGACGGGCCGCCGCGGCCGGCGGTGGCGGCGCCCCTTTCCAGCCCGATCCAGTAGGCGGCGACGGTGAGTGCTGCTAACGCCGTCGAGCCGACGACCGTGCGGCGCAGTCGCCTGCGCCGTTCGGCCCGTCGTGCCGTGACTGATCGGCGTGTCCCCACTGGTGCCCCCCATTTTGTTCTGATTGCCCGCCCAGTCTGCCCGTTTCCGGTCCTGATCTGCCGGATTTTCCGCCGGGTCGGGGCGGGCCGGGCCGGGGCGGCCGACGCGGCGGCGGCCTGAGAGGATGACGGGGTACGACCTGTCCGCCGCAGAAACACCGAGCACCGAGGGGCCAACGCCAGTGACAAGGGCTTCCCTGGACAAGCAGCCGCACGAAGTCGCCTCCATGTTCGACGGGGTGGCCGCGAACTACGACCTCACCAACGACGTCCTGTCCCTCGGCCAGGCGCGCCTGTGGCGCAAGGAGGCCGCCCGGGCGGTCGCCGCCCGCCCGGGGCACAAGGTGCTCGACCTGGCCGCGGGCACCGCGACCTCGTCCCTCCCGTACGCGGCGACCGGCGCCTACGTCGTCCCCTGCGACTTCTCCCTCGGCATGCTCCGCGAGGGCAAGAAGCGCCACGCCTGGCTGCCGCTGACGGCGGGCGACGCGACGAAGCTCCCCTTCAAGGACGACACGTTCGACACGGTGACGATCTCCTTCGGGCTGCGCAACGTCCAGGACACCGACGGGGCGCTGCGCGAGATGTACCGGGTGACCAAGCCCGGCGGCCAGGTCGTGATCAGCGAGTTCTCGCAGCCCACCTGGGCGCCCTTCCGGACGGTCTACACCGAGTACCTGATGCGCGCCCTGCCGCCGGTGGCCCGCGCGGTGTCCTCCAACCCGGACGCGTACGTGTACCTCGCCGAGTCCATCCGCGAGTGGCCCGACCAGCCGGCGCTGGCGGCCCTGCTGCAGAAGGCCGGCTGGTCGAAGGTGGCCTGGCGGAACCTGAGCGGCGGCATCGTGGCGCTGCACCGCGGGGTCAAGGCGTAACCCTGCATGTCCATGGACTACCAGGGACTGCTGGAGCGGATCGCGGCCGACGTCTCCCCGCTGGTGGGCAGCGGCACGCCCGCCGAGTACATCCCGGCGCTGGCGAAGGTCGATCCGCGGCGGTTCGGCATGGCGGTCGCCGACCTCGACGGCAACGTCTTCGGGGTCGGCGACTGGCGCGTCCCGTTCTCCGCCCAGTCCGTCACGAAGGTCTTCGCCCTGGCGCTGGCCCTCGCGGAGGGCGGCGACAGCCTGTGGGAGCGGGTGGGCCGGGAGCCGTCGGGCAATCCGTTCAACTCCCTGGTGCAGCTGGAGTACGAGAACGGCATCCCGCGGAATCCTTTCATCAACGCGGGCGCGCTCGTCGTCACCGACCGGCTCCAGACCCTGACGGGCGACGCGAGCAGCGAACTCCTGGACTTCCTCCGGCAGGAGAGCGGCAACCCGGAGCTCGGCTTCGACCCGGACGTGGCCGCGTCCGAGCAGGAACACGGTGACCGCAACGCGGCGGTGGCCCACTTCATGGCCTCGTACGGCAACATCGACAACCCGGTGCCGGCGCTGCTGGAGCACTACTTCTGGCAGTGCTCGATCGAGATGACCTGCGCCGACCTCGCCCTGGCCGGCCGCTTCCTGGCCCGCCACGGCCTGCGCGCGGACGGCTCGCGGCTCCTGACGCGCAGCGAGGCGAAGCAGATCAACGCGGTGATGCTGACGTGCGGGACGTACGACGCGGCGGGGGAGTTCGCGTACCGCGTGGGCCTGCCGGGCAAGAGCGGCGTGGGCGGCGGCATCATCGCGGTCGTCCCGGGCCGCTGCACCCTCGCGGTCTGGAGCCCGGGCCTGGACACCCAGGGCAACTCGGTCGCGGGCGTCGCGGCCCTGGACCGCTTCACGACCCTGACGGGCCTGAGCATCTTCTGACCCGCCGCCCCCCTTCTTGACGCGCCGCCCGCACGGCTCGGCCCCCCGGGGGCGGAGCCCCCAGGGGGTCCGGGGCGCAGCCCCGGGGAACGGGCGAAGGGCGGGTAGGGGACCTCGCCCCGCGCAGTGGTACCCGCGCCCGCGGACCTCGGCCCCGCGCGGCAGCGCAGTGGTAGCCGCGCCGCGGACCCCGGCCGGGGCAGGCCGTCCACCCGAACCCCGGCGAGAGCCACGCGCCTGCATAGACTGCGTCATGTCCTGTGCCGCTGGGCACTTTCCACCGAGCCTTCAGGAGACCCCGCAGTGACCGAGCCCCTCACCGAACACTCCGCGGACGTGATCGTCGTCGGGGCCGGGCCCGCCGGTTCCACGACCGCCTACTACCTCGCCAAGGCGGGACTCGACGTCCTGCTCCTGGAGAAGACGGCGTTCCCGCGCGAGAAGGTCTGCGGCGACGGTCTGACCCCGCGTGCCACCAAGCAGCTGGTCGCGATGGGCATCGACGTCTCCGAAGAGGCCGGCTGGCTCCGCAACAAGGGCCTGCGCATCATCGGCGGCGGGCAGCGCCTCCAGCTGGACTGGCCGGAACTCGCCTCCTACCCGGACTACGGACTCGTCCGCAAGCGC
The DNA here is from genome assembly GCF_000158895.1 of Streptomyces sp. C. Classification (NCBI taxonomy): domain Bacteria; kingdom Bacillati; phylum Actinomycetota; class Actinomycetes; order Kitasatosporales; family Streptomycetaceae; genus Streptomyces; species Streptomyces sp. C. The sequence continues at coordinate 4,559,148 of NZ_GG657750.1, forward strand.
GACGACTTCGACGAGACGCTGGCCCGCCAGGCGCAGAAGGCCGGCGCCCGCCTGTACGAGCGCTGCAACGTCGGCGAGCCCGTCCGCGACCCCCGCACCGGGCACATCACCGGCGTGCAGGCCAAGCTCGGCGAGGACAAGACGCCGGTGACCTTCCACGCCCCGCTCGTGGTCGCCGCCGACGGCAACTCCTCCCGGCTGTCCCTCGCGATGGGCCTGCACCGGCGCGAGGACCGCCCGATGGGCGTGGCCGTCCGCACCTACTTCACCTCGCCCCGGCACGACGACGACTACCTGGAGTCCTGGCTGGAGCTGTGGGACCGGCGCGGTCCGCAGGACCGGCTGCTGCCCGGCTACGGCTGGATCTTCGGCATGGGCGACGGCACGTCCAACGTCGGCCTCGGCATCCTCAACTCCTCCTCCGCCTTCAAGGAGCTGGACTGGCGCGAGGTGCTGAAGGCCTGGTGCGCGTCGATGCCGGAGGACTGGGGCTACACCCCGGAGAACATGACGCAGCCGATCCGCGGTGCGGCGCTGCCGATGGCCTTCAACCGGCAGCCGCACTACACCAAGGGCCTGCTGCTGGTCGGTGACGCGGGCGGGCTCGTCAACCCGTTCAACGGCGAGGGCATCGCCTACGCGATGGAGTCCGGGCAGATCGCGGCGGAGGTCATCGTGCAGGCGCACGCCCGCGCGACCCCGGCGCAGCGCGAGCTGGCCCTGCACAACTACCCGAAGGTGCTCAAGGAGACCTACGGCGGCTACTACACGCTGGGCCGCGCCTTCGTGAAGCTGATCGGCAACCCGGCGGTGATGAAGATCGCCGCGCAGCGCGGCCTGACGCACCCGGTGCTGATGCGCTTCACGTTGAAGATGCTGGCGAACCTGACCGACCCGACGGGCGGCGACGCGATGGACCGCATCATCAACGGCCTCTCGAAGGTGGCCCCCAAGGCCTGAGGCCCCGGCGAGGGCCTGAGCGGGCCCTGTGAGCCGCTCCCGGGTGACCGGGGGCGGCTCAGTCGTTCCCGGGGCCCCGCAGGGCTTCTCCGGCCCCCTCGGCCGCTTCGGGGGCGGCGTGGACGGTGCGCACGCAGCGGGCCAGCAGGACGAGCCCGGACAGCAGCAGCGCGCCGGACACGGTCCAGCCGAGGCCCAGCGTCAGCGGGTTGCCCGGTTTGTGCCACGGGCGGGTGGTGGTCAGCAGCCAGCCGCCGACCGACAGGAGGCCCAGCCCGAGGGCGGCCGGGACGGCGGTGGGGTCGGCGGCGCCGTGGTCCTCGTAGGACGGTCTGCTCACGGGACCACCACCTCCAGGGTCTGCTCGAACGGCCGGGCGACACGCACCGGCCATCTTCTCAGCATGCCGAAGGTCCGGTACTCCGCCCCCGAGCGGGGGAGTACCGGACCTTGCGGGCGATCGTGCGACCGTGCGTCAGAGGACGCGGACGGCGCCGGTCGGCATGTCGTAGCTCAGGCTGCGCTCGACGATGCCGGTGCTGGGGTTCTGCGCACCGATGAACTTGCCGTTGCCCGAGTAGATGGCGACGTGGTAAGCGCTGCCCTTGGCGCCCCAGTAGACGATGTCGCCCGGCTGCAGGGCGTTCAGCGAGACCGAGCGGCCGGCCATGGACTGGTCCTGGGAGACGCGGTCCAGCTTGATGCCCGCCTGGCGGTAGGCGGCCTGGACGAGGCCCGAGCAGTCGTACGCGGTGGGACCGGTGGAGCCGAGGACGTACGGCTTGCCGATCTGGGCGCGGGCGAAGGCGATGATGGCGGCCGCCGAGCCGGTGGCCGGCTTCGAGGCGGTGGAGCCGCTGCCGGAGCCGGTGACGGCGGAGGAACCGCCGTTGTCGGCGGCGGAGGCGTTGGTGAGGTCCGTGCGGTCGGTGCCGCGGCCCGCGCGCTCGGCCTCGGCCTTGCGGTCGGCTTCCTGCTTCGCCTTGAGCTCGGCGGCCTTGGTGGCGTCTTCCTTGGCCTGCTTCGCCTCGGCGGCGGCACCCGTGCGGGCGCTCTCCTCCTGGGCGTTCAGCTCGCCGGTGACGGCGGCTTCGACGGCGGCGACGCGGGTGTTCTCCGCGGCCGTGTTGACGGCGTTGGAGACCTCGGTGCCGAGGTCCAGGTCGAGGACCGGCATCTCGAGCGTCGTCTCGGCCACGGGCTCGGACGGGGACGCGCTCGCGGTTCCGGCCATGGCCAGGGTGCTGAGGACGCCACCGGCAACTCCGGCGCGGACCGCGAGCTTCGAGGCGCTGCGGCGGGGCTTCCGGTGGCTGGGTATGTGAGCGGTGTGGGACATGGGACAACCGCTATCAGTGGAGCCGGGTTCCCTTCAAGAAACGTGGTCTGCGCCACAGTTGCCCGCGGAGGCCGTTAACCGGGCGCGTCGCGCCCCTTATTGACGCCGTAACGGACGTAACGGACACGCTTTCACAAGCCTGTGATCATGGCGTTTCAGCAATAAGTCCGAATTGATCCACGGCCTACCATCGACCCGCACAGTTGGCCAAGCCCCCTTTTCGAGGCCCTCGCCCCACGTGACGCAGGTCACAGTTACCCGCCGCCGTGAGGCGGCCGTGGCCCCTCCGTGATCCGACCGTGAACTTGCCGCGCGGTTCGTGAACGGATGCACAGGATCTCCCCCCGCATCCCGCCGGTGGCGACTTCCGGCCACCCTGTCCACTCCCGTACGCGCGGAGTCCCCCGGGCGGGGGACCCGCGTTCCCTTATCACTTGAGCGGCCGAGCCGCCAATTTGCCTGCACTGCCCATCGTTTGATAGGGCGACACCCCCTCCACCTGCGCCTACGGGCCCGGATGTCACCTTTGGTGATCATGTGGATGCCTTGAGTACGAAGATCACCACTCATCGGCCTTCATGATCGTTCGTCAGGTGGTGGAGATCACAAACTCGGTGTTGTTACCCGTGTCGCAGATCACAGACCGGCAGGCATAAGATGCGCACCAGTCCGGCTTGTGAACTGCCTCACATGCGATCGGTCCCTGTTCGAAGGGGCGGCCCTCAGAGGGGCGGGGCACTCGGCGCCGGCGCAGCGGTCCAACGGTCAAGGACGACTGGAAGGAGCGAGGAGCGTGAATGCGTACGCACCCATCCTCGTGCTCGGCGCCATCGGCGCAGGGTTTGCGATCTTCTCCGTGGTCATGGCCACGCTGATCGGCCCAAAACGGTACAACCGGGCGAAGCTCGAAGCCTACGAGTGCGGCATCGAGCCCACCCCGACGCCCGCCGGCGGCGGTCGCTTCCCCATCAAGTACTACCTGACGGCGATGCTCTTCATCGTCTTCGACATCGAGATCGTCTTCCTCTACCCCTGGGCGGTCACCTTCGACTCCCTGGGGATCTTCGGGCTCGTCGAGATGCTGCTCTTCGTGCTCACCGTCTTCGTCGCCTACGCGTACGTGTGGCGTCGCGGCGGCCTGGAATGGGACTGAGGGGCTGAATTTCCCATGGGACTGGAAGAGAAGCTGCCGAGCGGCTTTCTGCTCACCACCGTCGAACAGGCCGCGGGCTGGGTGCGCAAGTCATCCGTCTTCCCGGCCACCTTCGGCCTCGCCTGCTGCGCCATCGAGATGATGACCACCGGAGCCGGCCGCTACGACCTGGCCCGCTTCGGCATGGAGGTCTTCCGCGGCTCCCCGCGCCAGGCCGACCTGATGATCGTGGCGGGACGCGTCAGCCAGAAGATGGCGCCGGTGCTGCGCCAGGTCTACGACCAGATGCCCGCCCCCAAGTGGGTCATCTCCATGGGCGTGTGCGCCTCCTCGGGCGGCATGTTCAACAACTACGCGATCGTCCAGGGCGTCGACCACATCGTCCCGGTGGACATCTACCTGCCCGGCTGCCCGCCCCGCCCCGAGATGCTCATGGACGCGATCCTCAAGCTCCACCAGAAGATCCAGGGCTCCAAGCTCGGCGTGAACCGGGAAGAGGCGGCGCGCGAGGCGGAGGAGGCCGCCCTCAAGGCCCTCCCCACCATCGAGATGAAGGGGCTCCTTCGGTGAGCGACGACCCGGCCGTCGAGAACGGCGACAACGTCCCCGCCCCCAGGGCCGCCTCCGGACCCGAGGTGATCGGCGTCCGCAAGGGCATGTTCGGCACCAGGAACGGCGGCGACACCAGCGGCTACGGCGGCCTCGTGCGCACCGTGGCCCTGCCCGGCGCGACCAGCCGCCCGTACGGCTCGTACTTCGACGAGGTCGTCGACGAGCTGGAGGGCGCCCTGGAGGAGCAGGACCTGCTCCCGCGGAACGCCATCGAGAAGACCGTCGTCGACCGCGGGGAGCTGACCCTCCACATCGCCCGCGAGCACCTCGTCCGCGTCGCCGCCACCCTGCGCGACGACCCGGCGCTGCGCTTCGAGCTGTGCACCGGGGTGTCGGGGGTGCACTTCCCCGGCGACAAGGGCCGCGAGCTGCACGCCGTCTACCACCTGCGCTCGCTCACCCACGGCCGGATCCTGCGGCTGGAGGTGTCCGTCCCGGACGCCGACCCGCACCTGCCCTCGCTGGTCACCGTCTACCCGACGAACGACTGGCACGAGCGCGAGGCCTACGACTTCTTCGGCCTGGTCTTCGACGGCCACCCGGCCCTCACCCGGATCATGATGCCGGACGACTGGCAGGGCTTCCCCCAGCGCAAGGACTACCCGCTCGGCGGCATCCCCGTCGAGTACAAGGGCGCCCAGATCCCGGCTCCCGACCAGCGGAGGTCGTACAGCTGATGTCCACATCGAACCACGCGTCCTCCCGCGAGACGACCGAGGGCACCGTCTACACCGTCACCGGCGGCGACTGGGACGAGATCGTCCAGTCGGCGGCCAAGGCGGACGACGAGCGCATCGTCGTCAACATGGGCCCGCAGCACCCCTCCACCCACGGAGTGCTCCGGCTGATCCTGGAGATCGACGGCGAGACGGTCACCGAGGCCCGCTGCGGCATCGGCTACCTGCACACCGGCATCGAGAAGAACCTCGAATTCCGGAACTGGACGCAGGGCACCACCTTCGTGACGCGCATGGACTACCTGACGCCGTTCTTCAACGAGACGGCCTACTGCCTCGGCGTCGAGAAGCTCCTCGGCATCACCGACCAGATCCCGGACCGCGCCACCGTCATCCGCGTCCTGCTGATGGAGCTCAACCGGCTCTCCTCGCACCTGGTGTGCATCGCCACCGGCGGCATGGAGCTCGGCGCGACCACCATCATGATCTACGGGTTCCGGGACCGCGAGCTGATCCTCGACGTCTTCGAGCTGATCACCGGCCTGCGCATGAACCACGCCTTCGTCCGCCCCGGCGGCCTCGCCCAGGACCTGCCCCCCGGCGCGGTCGACCAGCTGCGCGAGTTCGTCAAGACGATGAAGAAGAACCTGCCGGAGTACGACAAGCTCGCCACCGGCAACCCCATCTTCAAGGCCCGCATGCAGGACGTCGGCTACCTCGACCTCACCGGCTGCATGGCCCTCGGCGCCACCGGCCCGATCCTCCGCTCGGCCGGCCTGCCGCACGACCTGCGCAAGACCGATCCGTACTGCGGCTACGAGGACTACGAGTTCGACGTCCCCACCACCGAGAGCTGCGACTCCTACGGGCGGTTCCTGATCCGCCTGGAGGAGATGCGCCAGTCGCTGCGGATCGTCGAGCAGTGCCTGGACCGGCTGGAGCCCGGCCCGGTGATGGTCGCCGACAAGAAGATCGCCTGGCCGGCGCAGCTCGCCATGGGCCCCGACGGCCTCGGCAACTCCCTCGACCACATCAAGAACATCATGGGCACCTCCATGGAGGCCCTCATCCACCACTTCAAGCTGGTGACCGAGGGCTTCCGGGTCCCCGCCGGACAGGCGTACGCGGCAGTCGAGTCCCCCAAGGGCGAACTCGGCGTGCACGTCGTCTCCGACGGCGGCACCCGCCCCTACCGGGTCCACTTCCGCGACCCGTCCTTCACCAACCTGCAGGCCATGGCCGCGATGTGCGAGGGCGGCCAGGTCGCCGACGTCATCGTGGCCGTCGCCTCCATCGACCCCGTGATGGGAGGCGTCGACCGATGACCGACATCTCATTGGGCATGCCGCAGCTTCCCGCCCCCGACTTCCCGGCCGACGTGCGCGAGCGGCTCGAAGCGGACGCGAAGGAGATCATCGGCCGCTACCCCGACAGCCGCTCCGCGCTGCTGCCGCTGCTGCACCTGACGCAGTCCGAGGAGGGCTTCGTCTCGCGCACCGGCATCCGCTTCTGCGCCGAGGTGCTGGGGCTGACCACGGCCGAGGTCACCGCGGTCGCCACCTTCTACACGATGTACCGGCGCAAGCCCTCCGGCGACTACCAGGTCGGCGTCTGCACCAACACCCTGTGCGCGGTGATGGGCGGCGACGCCATCTTCGACGAGCTCAAGCAGCACCTGGGCGTCGGCAACAACGAGACCACCGCCGACGGCAAGGTCACGCTGGAGCACATCGAGTGCAACGCGGCCTGCGACTACGCGCCCGTGGTGATGGTCAACTGGGAGTTCTTCGACAACCAGACCCCCCAGTCCGCCAAGGCCCTGGTCGACGACCTGCTGGCGGGCCGCCCGGTCGAGCCGACCCGGGGCGCGCCGCTGTGCACGTACAAGGAGACCGCCCGGATCCTGGCGGGCTTCCCCGACGAGCGCGAGGGCGCGGTCCAGGCGAGCGGCGGCGCGGGCCCCGCCTCCCTGATTGGTCTGCGCATCGCACGCGGCGAGACCCCCCACACCCCGATCGTGCACCCGCGCGGCGAGGCCACCACCGAGGGAGGGGAGTGATGTCGGTGTCATCCAAGGAAAGCCATGGGGGCACCTCCCAGCCGAAGGCTGGGGGAGGGAGCCCGGAGAAGCTCCTCGCGCCCGTCCTGTCGGCGTTCTGGGACGAGCCCGAATCCTGGACGCTGGAGACCTACCGGCGCCACGAGGGCTACGAGGGCCTGCGCAAGGCCCTCGCGATGACCCCGGACGAGGTGATCGCGTACGTCAAGGACTCCGGTCTGCGCGGACGCGGCGGCGCGGGCTTCCCCACCGGCATGAAGTGGCAGTTCATCCCGCAGGGCGACGGAAAGCCGCACTACCTCGTCGTGAACGCGGACGAGTCGGAGCCGGGCACCTGCAAGGACATCCCCCTCCTCTTCGCCAATCCGCACTCCCTCGTCGAGGGAATGATCATCGCCTGTTACGCGATCCGGTCGGAGCACGCCTTCATCTACCTGCGCGGCGAGACGGTCCCCGTGCTGCGGCGCCTGCACGAGGCCGTGCGGGAGGCCTACGCCGCCGGATACCTCGGCAAGGACATCGACGGCACCGGCCGCAACCTCGACATCACCGTGCACGCGGGCGCGGGCGCGTACATCTGCGGCGAGGAGACGGCACTGCTCGACTCCCTCGAAGGCCGACGCGGTCAGCCCCGGCTGCGTCCCCCCTTCCCCGCCGTCGAGGGGCTCTACGCGTGCCCCACTGTCGTCAACAACGTCGAGTCCATCGCCTCGGTTCCCGCGATCCTCAACAAGGGCAAGGACTGGTTCAAGGCGATGGGGACGGAGAAGTCCCCCGGCTTCACCCTGTACTCGCTCTCCGGGCACGTCGCCGGCCCCGGCCAGTACGAGGCCCCCCTCGGCATCACCCTGCGCCAGCTCCTCGACATGAGCGGCGGGATGCGCCCCGGGCACCGGCTGAAGTTCTGGACCCCCGGCGGCTCCTCCACCCCCATGTTCACCGACGAGCACCTCGACGTCCCCCTCGACTACGAGGGCGTCGGCGCCGCCGGCTCCATGCTCGGCACCAAGGCGCTCCAGTGCTTCGACGAGACCACCTGCGTGGTCCGCGCCGTCACCCGCTGGACCGAGTTCTACGCCCACGAGTCCTGCGGCAAGTGCACCCCCTGCCGCGAGGGCACGTACTGGCTCGTCCAGCTGCTGCGCGACATCGAGGCGGGCAAGGGCGTCATGTCCGACCTCGACAAGCTGAACGACATCGCAGACAACATCAACGGCAAGTCCTTCTGCGCGCTCGGCGACGGCGCGGCCAGCCCGATCTTCTCCTCGCTGAAGTACTTCCGCGAGGAGTACGAGCAGCACGTCACCGGCAAGGGCTGCCCTTTCGATCCTCGAAGGTCCACGCTCTGGGCCGACGCCCAGCCGGAGGCGGCGCGATGACCCAGGCACGCGGCAGCGGCCACGCCGCTGCGACCCCAGCCCCGACGACTCACCAGGAGGTGGCCGCATGACCGTCACCACGTCCGCCGGCCCTTCCGCCGGAGAGCCGGCCCCTCCGCCGGAGAACACCGTTTCGCTGACCATCGACGGGATCGAGCTCTCCGTGCCCAAGGGCACGCTCGTCATCCGGGCCGCCGAACAGCTCGGCATCGAGATCCCCCGGTTCTGCGACCACCCCCTCCTCGACCCGGCCGGCGCCTGCCGGCAGTGCATCGTCGAGGTGGAGGGCCAGCGCAAGCCGATGGCCTCCTGCACCATCACCTGCACCGACGGCATGGTCGTCAAGACCCAGCTGACCTCGCAGGCCGCCGACAAGGCCCAGCGCGGGGTGATGGAGCTGCTGCTCATCAACCACCCGCTGGACTGCCCCGTCTGCGACAAGGGCGGCGAATGCCCCCTGCAGAACCAGGCGATGTCCCACGGCAACGCCGAATCCCGGTTCGAGGGGAAGAAGCGGACCTACGAGAAGCCGGTCCCGATCTCCACGCAGGTGCTCCTGGACCGCGAGCGGTGCGTGCTGTGCGCGCGCTGCACCCGCTTCTCCAACCAGGTCGCCGGCGACCCGATGATCGAGCTCCTCGAGCGCGGCGCGCTCCAGCAGGTCGGCACCGGCGAGGGCGACCCGTTCGAGTCGTACTTCTCCGGCAACACCATCCAGATCTGCCCCGTCGGCGCCCTCACCTCGGCCGCCTACCGGTTCCGCTCCCGCCCCTTCGACCTCGTCTCCTCCCCGAGCGTGTGCGAGCACTGCGCGGGCGGCTGCGCGACCCGCACCGACCACCGGCGCGGCAAGGTGCTGCGCCGCCTCGCCGCCGAGGACCCCGAGGTCAACGAGGAGTGGATCTGCGACAAGGGCCGCTTCGCGTTCCGGTACGCGCAGCGCCCCGACCGGCTGACCACCCCGCTGGTCCGCGGCACCGACGGGGTGCTCGCCCCGGCGAGCTGGCCCGAGGCACTGGAGGCCGCGGCCGCCGGGCTCACGGCCGCCCGCGGCCGGGCCGGCGTCCTGACCGGCGGCCGGCTGACCGTCGAGGACGCGTACGCGTACGCCAAGTTCGCCCGGGTCGTGCTCGACACCAACGACATCGACTTCCGGGCCCGGGTGCACAGCGCGGAGGAGACCGAGTTCCTCGCGGCCACCGTCGCCGGCACCGGCAAGGACCTCGACGGCACGGGCGTCACGTACGCCTCCCTGGAGGCGGCCCCCGCCGTGCTCCTCGTCGGCATCGAGGCCGAGGAGGAGGCCCCCGGCGTCTTCCTGAGGCTGCGCAAGGCCCACCGCAAGCACAAGCAGCGGACCATCGCCCTCGCCCCCTTCGCCACCCGCGGCCTCACCAAGGCCGGCGGCACCCTCCTCGCCGCCGCCCCCGGCACCGAGCCGGAGTGGCTGGACGCCCTGGCCACCCGCACCGGACTGGAGGCGGGCGGCTCCGAGGCCGCCGAGGCCCTGCGGCAGCCCGGCGCCGTCATCGTCGTCGGAGAGCGCCTCGCCGGCGTGCCCGGCGCGCTGACCGCCGCCGTACGCACCGCCACCGCCACCGGCGCCCGCCTGGTGTGGATCCCGCGCCGGGCTGGGGAGCGGGCCGCCGTCGAGGCCGGCGCGCTGCCGTCCCTGCTGCCCGGCGGCCGCCCCGCGACCGACCCGCGGGCCCGCCAGGAGGTCGCCGCCGCCTGGGGGCTGGAGGAACTCCCGCACCGCTACGGCCGTGACACCGGGCAGATCGTCGAGGCCGCCGCCACCCGGGAGCTGTCGGCCCTGCTGGTCGCGGGCGTCGAGGTCACCGACCTGCCTGACCCGGAGCGCGCCCGCACCGCCCTGAAGGAGGCCTTCGTGGTCTCCCTGGAGCTGCGCCCCGGCGAGGTCACCGACCACGCCGACGTGGTGCTGCCGGTCGCCGCCGTCGCCGAGAAGGCCGGCACGTTCATCAACTGGGAGGGCCGGGTCCGCCCGTTCGAGGCGGCCCTCAAGCCCGACCAGATGACCCGCCGCCTGGCCCCCGCCGACGCCCGCGTGCTGCACATGCTGGCCGACGCCGCCGACCGGCCCCTCGCACTGCCCGACGTGCACGCCGTACGGCGGGAGCTGGAGCGGCTCGGCCCCTGGGAGGGGGAGCTCGCGCCCGAGCGGTCCACCGGCCCCGAGCCGCTGCCCCGCCCCGGCGCCGGCGAGGCGATCCTGGCCGGCCACCGGCTGCTGCTGGACCTCGGCCGGCTCCAGGAGGGCGACGACGCCCTCGCCGGGACCCGGCACGAGGCCGGCGCCCGGCTCTCCGCCGCCACCGCCGCCGAGACCGGCGTCAAGGACGGCGACACCCTCGCCGTCACCGGCCCGGCCGGCTCGGTGGAACTCCCGCTGCGGATCACCGAGATGCCCGACCGGGTCGTGTGGCTCCCGCTGAACTCCACCGGCTCCGGCGTCCTCTCCGACACCGGCGCCCGCCCCGGAACCCTCGTACGGATCGGCCCGGCCGGGACCGGCCCCGCGGCCGGAGCGGAGGTACGACCGTGACCCACCTCGCCCAGCTCGCGGCACAGCCGCAGCACCTCCTGGCCGCCGAGGACCTGTCCCTGTTCGGCAGGGACGTCTGGTGGCTCGTCCTCCTGAAGGCGGTGTTCTGCTTCGCCTTCCTGATGGTGACCGTGCTCTTCTCCATCGTGTGGGAGCGCAAGGTCGTCGCCTGGATGCAGCTGCGCATCGGCCCCAACCGGCACGGCCCCTGGGGCATGCTCCAGTCGCTCGCCGACGGCGTGAAGCTGATGCTGAAGGAAGACGTCGTCGTCAAGCGCGCCGACAAGGTGGTCTACGTCCTGGCGCCGATCATCGCGGCGATCCCGGCGTTCATGGCCATCGCGGTGATCCCCTTCGGCCCCTCGGGCAACGAGGTTTCCATCTTCGGGCAGCGCACCACGATGCAGCTGACCGACCTGCCGATCGCGATGCTGTACGTCCTCGCGGTCGCCTCGGTCGGCATCTACGGCATCGTCCTCGCCGGCTGGTCCTCGGGCTCCACGTACCCGCTGCTCGGCGGCCTGCGCTCCTGCGCGCAGATGATCTCGTACGAGATCGCGATGGGCGCGGCGTTCGCCTCGGTGTTCCTCTACTCCGGGTCGATGTCGACCTCGGCCATCGTGGAGGCGCAGGCGGACCGCTGGTACATCGTGCTGCTGCCGGTGTCCTTCATCATCTATGTCGTCACGATGGTCGGCGAGACGAACCGCGCCCCCTTCGACATGCCGGAGTCCGAGGGCGACCTCGTCGGCGGCTTCAACACCGAGTACTCCTCCATCAAGTTCGCGCTGTTCATGCTGGCCGAGTACGTCAACATGGTCACCGTCTCCGCGGTCTCGGTCACCCTGTTCCTGGGCGGCTGGCGGGCCCCGGCGCCGATCTCCACGTACTGGGAGGGCGCGAACCACGGCTGGTGGCCGATGCTCTGGTTCGTCATCAAGGTCCAGCTGCTGCTGTTCTTCTTCATCTGGCTGCGCGGCACCCTCCCGCGCGTGCGCTACGACCAGCTGATGAAGCTCGGCTGGAAGGTGCTGATCCCGGTCTCCGTGGTCTGGCTGATGCTGGTCGCCACCGTCCGGGCGCTGCGCAACGAGCGCTACGACTTCAGCGAGATCGTCCTCTACGTCGGGGGCGCGGTCATCGCGATCCTGCTGATCTCCTCCGTCGCGGACCACTTCAGGGACCGGCGGGAGAAGACGGCCGCGGCCGCGGCCGGGAAGGCCGCAGCGGCCGAGCCCTTCGACCCGATGGCGGGCGGTTTCCCCGTACCGCCCAAGCCCGGCCAGCACCTGGCACCCGTACCGCGCCGACGTCCCCGCGGAGAGCGGGAGCTGATTGTCAGTGGCGGGACGAATACTGACAGTGACCGAGAGGAGGGTGCTGACCATGCCTGACGCGGAGAGCGAGAAGTGGCAGAACCCGGTGGCCGGCTTCGGCGTGACCTTCAAGGCCATGTTCAAGAAGCGGCTCACCGAGCAGTACCCGGAGCAGCAGAAGACCACCGCTCCGCGCTTCCACGGGCGGCACCAGCTCAACCGCCACCCCGACGGCCTGGAGAAGTGCATCGGGTGCGAGCTGTGCGCCTGGGCCTGTCCCGCCGACGCGATCTACGTGGAGGGCGCGGACAACACCGAGGAGGAGCGCTACTCCCCGGGCGAGCGGTACGGGCGGGTCTACCAGATCAACTACGCCCGCTGCATCCTGTGCGGGCTGTGCATCGAGGCGTGCCCGACGCGCGCGCTGACGATGACGAACGAGTTCGAACTGGCCGACGCCAGCCGCGAGTCCCTGATCTACACCAAGGAGCAGCTCCTCGCCGGGCTGACCGAGGGCATGGTCGAGGCCCCGCACTCGGTCTTCCCCGGCACCGACGAGCAGGACTACTACCGCGGGCTAGTGACGGGCGCGGCCCCGGGCACGGTCCGGCAGGTGGCGGTCTCCAAGGGCGAGACGGCCGAGGGCTCGGCGGCGGAGGCCGACAAGGCCGACAAGGCCGGCAAGGCCGAGGAGGTCGGGGCATGAGCGCCATCGCCGCGGCCGCCTCCGCGACCTCCACCGGCGAGGCCGTGCAGTTCTGGGTGCTCGGCACGGTCGCCGTCATCGGCGCGCTGTGCACGATCCTGATGAAGAAGGCCGTGCACAGCGCCCTGTGCCTCGCCGGGACGATGATCGTCCTGGCGGTCTTCTACCTCGCCAACGGGGCGTACTTCCTGGGCGTGGTCCAGGTCGTCGTCTACACCGGCGCCATCATGATGCTGTTCCTCTTCGTGGTCATGCTCGTCGGCGTCACCGCCGCGGACTCCCTGAAGGAGACCATCAAGGGGCAGCGCTGGCTGGCCGCCCTGTGCGGGCTCGGCTTCGGCATCCTGCTGATCGCCGGCATCGGCAACGCGGGACTCACCCACTTCAACGGACTCGGCAAGGTCAACTCCGCCGGGCACGTCGAGGGCCTCGCCGAACTGATCTTCACCCGCTACATCTTCGCCTTCGAGATCACCGGCGCCCTGCTGATCACGGCGGCCGTCGGCGCGATGGTGCTCACCCACCGCGAGCGCACCGAGCGGGCCGCCACCCAGCGCGAGCTCGCCGAGAAGCGCGTACGCGAGGGCGTGCAGCTCCCGCCGCTGCCGGCCCCCGGCGTCTACGCCCGGCACAACGCCGTGGACGTCGCCGGCCTGCTCCCGGACGGCACCCCGTCCGAGCTGACCGTCAACAAGACGCTGCGCGCCCGCGGCCAGATCCGCGACGTGTCCGGCCAGGCCCTGGAGGACCTCAAGGCGCTGGAGCAGGCCTCCGCGGAGCGCCTCGGCCGAGAGGAGGCCTCGAAGTGAATCCGGTCAACTACCTGTACCTGGCCGCCCTGCTGTTCACCATCGGTGCGGCCGGCGTGCTCATCCGGAAGAACGCGATCGTGCTGTTCATGTGCGTCGAGCTGATGCTCAACGCCTGCAACCTGGCCTTCGTGACCTTCTCCCGGATGCACGGCAACCTCGACGGCCAGATCATCGCGTTCTTCACGATGGTCGTGGCCGCCGCGGAGGTCGTGGTGGGCCTCGCGATCATCGTGTCGCTGTTCCGTACCCGCCACTCGGCCTCGGTCGACGACGCCAGCCTGATGAAGCTGTAAGGGGCGTTCACAGTGGAGAATCTGATTGCGCTGCTCGTGGCGGCGCCCCTGCTCGGAGCGGCGGTGCTGCTGTGCGGCGGCCGGCGCCTCGACAAGGCCGGCCACTGGATCGGCACCCTGCTCGCGGCCGTCTCCTTCGCCATCGGCGTCGTCCTCTTCGCGGACATGCTGGGGCGCGGGGCCGAGGACCGGGCCCTGCACCAGCGGCTGTTCAGCTGGGTGCCGGTGGAGGGCTTCCAGGCGGACGTCGCCTTCCAGCTGGACCAGCTGTCGATGACCTTCGTCCTGCTGATCTCCGGGGTGGGCACGCTCATCCACGTGTACTCCATCGGGTACATGGAGCACGACGAGCGCCGCCGCCGCTTCTTCGGCTACCTCAACCTGTTCGTCGCGGCGATGCTGCTGCTCGTCCTCGCCGACAACTACCTGCTGCTGTACTTCGGCTGGGAGGGCGTCGGCCTCGCCTCGTACCTCCTGATCGGCTTCTGGCAGCACAAGCCCAGCGCGGCCACCGCCGCGAAGAAGGCCTTCCTGGTCAACCGGGTCGGCGACATCGGCCTGTCGATCGCGATCATGCTGATGTTCACCACCTTCGGGACCTTCGCCTTCGGGCCGGTACTGGCCTCCGTCGGCGAGACGGGCGAGGGCACGCTGACGGCGATCGGCCTGATGCTGCTGCTCGCCGCCTGCGGCAAGTCGGCGCAGGTGCCGCTGCAGTCCTGGCTCGGTGACGCGATGGAGGGCCCGACCCCGGTCTCGGCCCTGATCCACGCGGCCACCATGGTCACCGCCGGCGTCTACCTGATCGTCCGCTCCGGCGCGATCTTCAACGGGGCGCCCGACGCCCAGCTCGTCACCACGGTCGTCGGCGCGGTCACGCTCCTCTTCGGTGCGATCGTCGGTTGCGCGAAGGACGACATCAAGAAGGCCCTCGCCGGCTCGACGATGTCGCAGATCGGCTACATGATCCTGGCCGCCGGGCTCGGCCCGATCGGCTACGTCTTCGCGATCATGCACCTGGTCACGCACGGCTTCTTCAAGGCCGGGCTCTTCCTCGGCGCCGGATCGGTCATGCACGGCATGAACGACGAGGTCGACATGCGCAAGTACGGCGCGCTGCGGACGTACATGCCGGTCACCTTCGTCACCTTCGGCCTCGGCTACCTCGCGATCATCGGCTTCCCCGGCCTGTCCGGCTTCTTCTCCAAGGACATGATCATCGAGGCGGCCTTCGCCAAGGGCGGCACCCAGGGCTGGATCCTCGGCGGGGTCGCCCTGCTGGGCGCGGGCATCACCGCCTTCTACATGACCCGGGTCATGCTCCTCACCTTCTTCGGCGAGAAGCGCTGGCAGCCCGACGCGGAGGGCCACGAGCCGCACCCGCACGAGTCCCCGAAGTCCATGACCATCCCGATGATCATCCTGGCGTTCGGGTCGGTCTTCGCCGGCGGGTTCTTCGAGATCGGCGAGCGTTTCCTGAACTGGCTGGAGCCCGTCACCGGCTACGAGCACGGCCACCCGCCGGTCAGCGCCGCGGCCGTGACCGCCTCCACCATGGTGGTCCTCGTCGTCGGTGTCGCCATCGCCTGGTCGATGTACGGCCGCCGGCCCGTACCCGTCGTCGCCCCGCGCGGCTCCTTCCTCACCCGGGCCGCCCGCCGCGACCTGTTCCAGGACGACTTCAACCACGTGGTCCTCGTCCGCGGCGGCGAGCACCTGACCCGCTCCCTCGTCTACCTCGACCACAGCGTCGTCGACGGAGCGGTCAACGGCACGGCCGCCTCGGTCGGCGGGCTCTCCGGCCGGCTGCGCAAGCTGCAGAACGGCTACGCCCGCAGCTACGCGGTGTCGATGTTCGGGGGCACGGCGATCCTCATCGCCGCGACCCTGCTGATGAGGGCGGTGTGAGATGAGTTTCCCGCTACTGACGCTGACGGCCGCGGTCCCCGCGGCCGGCGCGATCCTCACGGCGGCCGTCCCGGCCGCCCGCCGGACCGTCGCCAAATGGCTCGCCCTGCTGTTCTCGCTCGCCACGCTGGCCCTGGCCGTCCTGGTCGCGGTCCGCTTCGAACCCGGCGGCGACCGCTACCAGCTCACCGAGTCCCACGCCTGGATCGCCGACTTCGGCGTCCGCTACGAACTGGGCGTCGACGGCATCGGCGTGGCGCTCATCGCCCTCACCGCGCTGCTGATCCCCTTCGTGATCGTCGCCGGCTGGCACGACGCCGACCCGCTGGAGACCCAGTCCTCCCGCTGGCGGCCCACCCAGGGCTTCTTCGCCCTGATCCTGCTGGTCGAGGCGATGGTGGTGATCTCCTTCGAGGCCACCGACGTCTTCCTCTTCTACATCTTCTTCGAAGCCATGCTCATCCCGATGTACTTCCTCATCGGCGGCTTCGGGGACCGGGCACACGCGGGCACCGACGAGAACGCCGCCGCGCAGCGCTCTTACGCGGCCGTCAAGTTCCTCCTCTACAACCTCGTCGGCGGCCTGATCATGCTGGCCGCCGTCATCGGGCTGTACGTCGTCGCCGGGAACTTCTCCCTCCAGGAGATCGCCGAGGCCCGCGCCGCGGGCACCCTCGACATGGCGACCAACACCGAGCGGCTGCTCTTCCTCGGCTTCTTCTTCGCCTTCGCCGTGAAGGCCCCGCTCTGGCCGCTGCACACCTGGCTGCCCAACGCGATGGGCGAGTCCACCGCCCCCGTCGCCGTGCTCATCACCGCGATCGTCGACAAGGTCGGCACCTTCGCGATGCTCCGCTTCTGCCTCGGGCTCTTCCCCGAGGCCAGCAAGTGGGCCACCCCCGTGATCCTCGTCCTGGCCCTGATCAGCATCGTCTACGGCGCGCTGCTCGCCGTCGGCCAGCGCGACATCAAGAGGCTGATCGCCTACGCCTCGATCTCGCACTTCGGCTTCATCATCCTGGGCATCTTCGCGATGACCTCCCAGGGCCAGTCCGGAGCCACCCTCTACATGGTCAACCACGGGATCTCCACGGCGGCGCTGATGCTCGTCGCCGGATTCCTGATCTCCCGGCGCGGCTCCCGGCTCATCGCCGACTACGGCGGCGTGCAGAAGGTGGCCCCGGTCCTCGCCGGCACCTTCCTCATCGGCGGCCTCGCCACCCTGTCCCTGCCCGGCCTCGCCCCCTTCGTCAGCGAGTTCCTCGTCCTCGTCGGCACCTTCGCCCGCTACCCGGTCGTCGGGATCATCGCCACCGTCGGGATCGTCCTCGCCGCGCTGTACACGCTGGTCCTCTACCAGCGCACCATGACCGGCCCCGTGAAGGAGGAGGTCCGCAGCATGCCGGACCTGCGCGCACGGGAACTGCTGGTGGTCGCCCCGCTGATCGCGCTGCTGATCGGACTGGGCGTCTACCCGAAGGTGCTCACGGCCATCGTCAACCCGGCGGTGGAGCACACCATGTCGGACGTGAAGCAGACGGACCCGAAGCCCGAGGTCTCCGTCCAGAACGTGGAGGCGGCCAAGTGATCGCTGCCCAGAGCCTGCTGACCCTGGCGGCCGAAGGACCGGCCGACCGGATCCCGGCCCCGCAGATCGAGTACGCACAGCTCGCGCCCACGCTGATCGTGGTGGGCGCCGCCGTCCTCGGAGTCCTCGTCGAGGCCTTCGTCCCCCGCAAGTCCCGCTACCCCGTCCAGGTGTTCCTCGCCGTCGCCGCGCTGGCCGCCGCCTTCGCGGCGGTCGTCGCCCTCGCCGCCGGCGGCTACGGCAGCACCAAGGCGCACGTCGCGGCCATGGGCGCCATCGCCGTCGACGGCCCGGCGCTCTTCCTCCAGGGCACCATCCTGCTGGCCTCCGTCGTGGCGGTGTTCACCTTCGCCGAGCGCCGCCTCGACCCGAAGGCGCACGGCAAGCGGGTGGACTCCTTCGCCGCCCAGGCCGCGTCGGTACCGGGCAGCGACAGCGAGAAGGCCGCCGTCAAGGCCGGCTTCACCACCACCGAGGTGTTCCCGCTGGCCCTGTTCGCGGTCTCCGGCATGCTGATCTTCCCGGCCGCCGACGACCTGCTGACGCTGTTCATCGCGCTGGAGGTCTTCTCCCTCCCGCTGTACCTGCTCTGCGCCCTCGCCCGCCGCCAGCGGCTGATGTCGCAGGAGGCCGCGGTCAAGTACTTCCTGCTCGGCGCCTTCTCCTCGGCCTTCCTCCTCTTCGGCATCGCCCTGCTGTACGGCTACGCGGGCTCGGTCTCCTACGCGGTGATCGCCGACGTCGTCGACGGCACCGTCGCCCGGATCGACCCGGCACTCGCCTCCACCATGGGCAACGACGCGCTGCTGCTCATCGGCGGCGCGCTGATCCTGATGGGCCTGCTGTTCAAGGTCGGCGCGGTCCCCTTCCACATGTGGACCCCGGACGTCTACCAGGGCGCCCCGACCCCCGTCACCGGCTTCATGGCTGCGGCGACCAAGGTGGCCGCGTTCGGCGCGCTGCTGCGGCTGCTGTACGTGGTGCTGCCCGGCCTGCGGTGGGACTGGCGGCCGGTGATGTGGGGCGTCGCGATCGTGACCATGCTCGCGGGCGCGGTGATCGCGGTGACCCAGACCGACGTGAAGCGGCTGCTGGCGTACTCCTCCATCGCGCACGCCGGGTTCATCCTGGCCGGTGTGATCGCCACCTCGGAGGAGGGCGTGAAGTCCGTCCTGTTCTACCTCGGCGCCTACTCCTTCGTGACGATCGGCGCCTTCGCGGTGGTCACCCTGGTGCGGGACGCGTCCGGCGAGGCGACGCACCTGTCGAAGTGGGCCGGTCTGGGGCGGCGTTCGCCGCTGACCGCGGCCGTCTTCGCGGTGTTCCTGCTCGCCTTCGCGGGCATCCCGCTGACCTCCGGCTTCGCCGGCAAGTTCGCGGTGTTCAAGGCGGCGGCGGAGGGCGGCGCCGGGGCGCTGGTCGTCGTCGGTGTGATCTCGTCGGCGATCGCCGCGTTCTTCTACATCCGGGTCATCGTGCTGATGTTCTTCAGCGAGCCGAAGGCCGACGGCCCGACGGTGGCCGTGCCGTCGCCGCTGACGATGACCACCATCGCGGTGGGCGTGGCGGTCACCCTGGTCCTCGGTCTGGCCCCGCAGTACTTCCTGGACCTGGCGGGACAGGCGAGCACCTTCGTGCGCTGACCGGTCCCCGGTTCCGCGGACGGAAGGGCCCGGCCCCCTCGGGGGGCCGGGCCCTTCGCCGTGCGTGCGGCCGTCAGTGGCCGTGCGCGTGGGCCGGGGTGGTGGTGCCGGTGGCCGGGGTCTTCTTCGGGGGGCAGGTCAGCGCCGGGTTCCAGTTGTGGAAGCGGCCGGCCGGGTTGTCCGCGTACGCCCACATGTGGAGGTCGTAGTGCTTGGGCATGCCCGCCCAGTGGCCGGGCATCGGGCCGTCGAACGGCAGCCCGAACATGGTGGGCCGGTCGTCGGTGGTCTTCAGGTCCTGGTCGCGGTCGGAGGACATCCACTCCACCGTCTGGAGCTTGCGCCGGCCCTTGCTGTCCTTGTGGGTGCTGTAGAGGAGCGCGGTCGGCCTGGCGGGGTCCGTCGAACCCCAGTTGGACTCCTTGACGTAGTGGTAGCCCATGGTGCCCACCCCGAACGGGTTGGTCATGCACTCCTCGCCGTGCGGGACGTACCCGTCCTTCAGGGCCGCCCGCTCGTCCACGTACTTCGCGGTCACTGCCATCGCCGTGGCCATGTCGCGCATCGCCTTCGCGTCGCGGGGGTCGGGCGCGGGGCCGTCGACCGCCTGCGCCGCCGGGGGCAGGGCGGCCAGGACCAGGGACGCGCCGGCGAGGGCACAGGCGAGCAGGGCCTTCGGGCTGCGGTGCACGGACATGGGAGCTCCTGGTGGTTCGGGGCCTGTCCCGGAGGGGCTTTCGTTCGTCCACCTTCGCGGCGGGGCCGCGGGCGTGCACGCGGCGGGATGCCAAACGGGGGGTCAGGGGGCGGCGGCCGCGGGGGGAGCGGCAGGAGCGGCGGGCGTGGCGGGTGCGACCGGGGCGGCGGGTGCGACAGGGGCGGCGGGTACGGCGGGGCGCGGCCGGGTGGTGCCGGGACGGCAGACGACCTTCGGGTTGAAGGGCTCGAACCGCCCGGAGGGGTTCCGCTTCCACAGCCACAGGTGCAGCGAGTAGTGCACCTTCTGGCCCGCGTACCGGGCGGGCAGCGGGCCGCGGAAGGGCTGCCCGAACAGGGAGGGGCGGTCGTCGTCGGTGTCCATGCGGCCGTCGCGGTCCACGACCATCCATTCGAGGCCGGCCAGCTTCCAGTGCCCCGCGCCGTCGCCCTCGTAGAGCAGGGCCGTGGGCTTCCTGGGGTCGGTGGAGCCGTCGTAGGCGTGGTTGAAGTGCGGGTAGCCGAGGGCCCCGCCGCCTTCACCGGGGTTGACCACGCAGTACCGGTCGGGGACGTAGCCGGCGGCGACGGCCAGCCGGTGGTCGCGGTACTTGGCGGTCGCTACGAGGGTCGCCGTGAGCTGGGCGGTGGGCGTGACCGTCGGGGTGGCGGGGGCCGCGCCGAGGGTGAGGGAGGCGGTGGCCGCGAGGGCCAGGGGGGCGAGCTTTGCGGTACGAGGGGCCATGCGAGCAGGGTCACCTCGGCCCCGGACCCCCGCCACCCGGGCGGGGCGGGTGGAGTAGGGGGTGGGTGACCCGCCTGCTCCACCCCCTCCTCCACTGGTCTCAGGCGGCGGTGATGCGGCCGGTGACCTCGCCGAGGCCGACGCGCGTGCCGTCGGCGCCGGGCGCCCACGCGGTGAGGGTGACGGTGTCGCCGTCCTCCAGGAACGTGCGCTTGCCGTCGGCGAGCTCGACGGCGTCACGGCCGTTCCAGGTGAGCTCCAGCAGGGAGCCGCGCTCGTCGACCTCCGGGCCGCTGACCGTGCCGGAGCCGAACACGTCGCCGGTGCGCAGCGAGGCGCCGTTGACGGTCATGTGGGCCAGCTGCTGGGCGGCCGTCCAGTACATCGAGGCGAACGGCGGCCGGGCCACCTCCTGCCCGTTGATCGACACCGTGATGCGCAGGTCGAAGCCGCCGGGGCGGTCGACCTCGGAGTCGTCCAGGTAGGGAAGCAGCGGGAAGTCCCGGGCGGGCGGGGCGACGCGGGCCGCGTCCAGCGCCTCCAGGGGGGTCACCCAGGCGGAGACGGACGTCGCGAAGGACTTGCCGAGGAAGGGGCCGAGCGGCACGTACTCCCAGGCCTGGATGTCGCGCGCGGACCAGTCGTTGAGCAGGAACAGCCCGAAGACGTGCTCCTCGAAGTCGCCGAGCGCGACCGGGCTGCCCATCCGCGAGGGGGTGCCGACGACGAAGCCGACCTCGGCCTCGATGTCGAGCTTCACGGACGGCCCGAAGACCGGCGCGGGGTCGGTGGGTGCCTTGCGCTGCCCGGAGGGGCGCACCACGTCCGTCCCGGACACGACGATCGTCCCGGACCGGCCGTGGTAACCGATCGGCAGGTGCTTCCAGTTGGGGGTGAGCGCGTCCCCGTCCGGGCGGAAGATCCGTCCGACGTTGGTGGCGTGGTGCTCGCTCGCGTAGAAGTCGACGTAGTCGGCCACCTCGTACGGCAGGTGCAGCGTGACCCCGTCGAGGGGGAGGAGGTGCGGCTCGACCGTCCCGCGGTGACCGGGGTCGGTGACCCAGGCGGTCAGCGCGCGGCGCACGTCGCGCCATGCGGTGCGGCCGGCGGCCAGCAGCGGGTTCAGTGAACCCTGGGCGAGCACCCCGGCGTACGGGGACCCGAGCGCGACGGCCACGGCCCCCGCGTCGAGCACGTACCCGCCGATGCGCACGCCGACCCGGCGGCGCTCCGGCTCCGCCGGGGTGGTGAAGACGCCGTAGGGGAGGTTGTGCGGCCCGAACGGGTCGCCCTCGGGGACATCGAGGGGGCTCTGCTGGGGCATGGGGTGCTGCCTCGCTTTCGAGGGGGTCCGGGGGTGTCCCGGTAGACACGGTGCGGGACACGCTACCCAGGATCCTCATTGAAAGCTCGGGTGCTCAGGCAGACATGAGGCACACCTTGGAGAACGCAAACAGGCAGAAACCGCAGCTTCCGGTCGCATTTCGTCATTCTGCCCGTACCCGTTTGCTGAGCCCGTACGTTCCGTCTCATGCAGTTGCGCTACAACTACCGGCTCTATCCGACCGCCGTCCAGCGACGGGCGCTGGCGCAGGCGTTCGGGTGCGCCCGGGTCGTGTGGAACGACTGTCTGCGGGTGCGACGGGAGGCGCACGCGGCGGGGCTGGCTTACGTGGCATCTGCCGAACTTTCGAAGCAGTGCATCACGCGAGCAAAGCGCACGGAGGGGCGCCGGTGGCTGTCGGATGTGTCCGCCGTCGTCCTCCAACAGTCCCTGCGTGATCTCGATGCCGCCTTCAAGGGCTTCTTCGATTCCATTGGAGGCAAGCGCAGGGGACCTTTGATGGGACCTCCGCAGTTCAAGTCCAGGAAGGATTCTCGGCAGTCCATTCGGCTGAACACCAATGCGTTCGTGATTCGGAACGACGGCCGCGTCTATGTGGCGAAAGTGGGCGGCATTCGGGCGAGATGGTCCCGCCCGCTGCCGGCTGCGCCCACTTCGTTGACAGTGACGAAGGATGCTTCCGACCGCTATTTCGCGAGTTTCGTCGTGGAGGTGTCTCCGAGCTTCCTGCCCGAGGTTGATGCGGAGGTGGGGGTCGACCTGGGCCTCACCGTGTTCGCAGTCCTGTCCGACGGCACAAGGGTCTCCTCTCCGAGATTCCTGCGGCGGGCGGAGAAGAAGCTCAAACGCCTGCAGCGAGATGTGTCTCGCAAGGTGAAGGGGTCGCAGAACAGGGCAAAGGCTCGGATCAAGGTAGCCCGACAGCATGCTCGGGTAGCCGACCGGCGGCGGGATTGGCACCACAAGGCATCCACGCGCATCATCCGCGACAACCAAGCGGTGTACGTGGAAGACCTCGGAGTGTCCGGCCTGGCGCGCTCCCGGTTGGCGAAGTCCGTGCATGACGCAGGCTGGTCGGCATTCGTGGACATGCTGGAGTACAAGGCGGTCAAGTGCGGCCGGTACTTCGGGAAGATTGGGCGCTTCTTGCCCACGTCGCAAGTCTGCTCGAAATGTGGCGCCAGGGACGGGCCGAAGCCCTTGGCGGTCCGGGAGTGGACGTGCAAAGCCTGCGGGGCCGTCCATGACCGTGACGAGAACGCCGCGCACAACACCCTGGCCGCCGGGCGGGCGGACAGGCTAAACGCCTCGTGGAGCGCGGGTAAGACCGGGACGGAAGCCCCGGCGCAGCGCGTTGAAGCAGGAAGCCACCGAGACGGCCCGTCGGCCGTGGCAGGAATCCTGGGCCGGTAGGGCCAGGAGCGCGTCAAGTGGCGTGTGGGGTCTGTGGGAGGCCGGATTAGGGCAGTATTCATAGGACTTGTCCAACGGGGTCCGTATCCTTGGCCGGGTGACTTCCGCCCTCCCCTATGCCTTGATCGCCACCGACCTGGACGGGACTCTGCTGCGCGCCGGTGACACCGTCTCCCCCCGCTCGTGCGCCGCGCTCGCGACGGCGCGCGCCGCCGGCGCCCGGCACATCGTCGTCACCGGGCGCCCCGTCCCACAGATCCGGCACGTCCTCGACGACCTTGGGTACTCGGGGCTCGCGGTGTGCGGGCAGGGCGCGCAGGTGTACGACGCGGCGCGCGGGGTCCTGCTGCACTCCGTCGCGATGGACCGGGGCCTGGCCGAGGTGGCGCTCGGGAAGATCGAGGCGGAGATCGGCGAGGTGTACGTGGCCGTCAACCAGGAGGGTCTCGACGCGGAGATGCTGGTGGGCCCCGGCTACCGGATGCCGCACCCGCACCTGCCGATGGTCCGGGTCCGCGGGCGCGGCGAGCTGTGGTCGTCGCCGATCAACAAGGTGCTGCTCCAGCACCCGCGGCTGGACGACGACGAACTGACGCGGGTGGCGCGGTCGGTGGTCGGCGACCTGGTGAACGTCACGATGGCGGGGGAGCACACGGTGGAACTCCAGCCGCCGGGCGTCGACAAGGCGACGGGGCTCGCGCGGGCGGCGTCGGTCCTGGAGCTGGCGGCGGAGTCGACGATCGCCTTCGGCGACATGCCGAACGACATCCCGATGTTCGAGTGGGCCGCCCACGGCGTGGCCATGTCCAACGCCCACCGCGAGCTCGTCGCCGTCGCGGACGAGGTCACCCTCTCGAACGAGGCGGACGGCATCGCGGTGGTCCTGGAGCGGCTGTTTTCCTTTTGAACGCGCCGTTCGCGCGGCTCGGCCCCTGGGGCCACGCCTTTTCACGCGCCGCTCGCGCGGCTCGGCCCCTGGGGGCCACGCCTTTCCACGCGCCGCTCGCGCGGCTCGGCCCCTGGGGGCCTCCCCGGCTTCGCGTCGCTGCGCCGGACTCCGTCCGTCGGCCTGCGGGGCGGGGTCGGTTCGGGTGGCTGGTGCCGGTGAGCCGGGTGCGGGTGGGTGGGCCGCTGCGCGG
>NZ_GG657750.1:4583706-4606692 GCF_000158895.1 Streptomyces sp. C
AGCCCGCGCAGCGGCACACGACCCGCACCCGACACACCGGCACCGACCCGCTGAACCCGGACCGCGCGAAGAAGGGCCTCAGCCCGCCGCGCGGGGCAGGCGGCGTTGCCAGGTGCGGTGGAAGAGGACCTCGTCGCCCTCGCGGCAGACGACCTCGTTCACCGTCAGGAAGCCGCCCTCGTCGCAGGAGATCTCCGACCGGGTCTCCACCCGCGCGTCCCAGCCCTCCTCCGGCCGGTGCAGCCGGATCCGCCATTCGGAGCGGGTGCGGGCGGAGAGGGGGTCCGACTGCTGGATCTCGTAGACCTCCGCCGCGTCCTCCTCGTACTCCAGCCCGTCCGGGTACACCCGCGTCCCCCCGTACCGGGGGTCCACCTCCAGCCGCCAGGTCCCGCGCGCGACGTCCCGTACGACGACCCGTTCCGGACGCGGCGCGTCCAGCGTCTCGGGGTGCACCACCCCCAGCGGCTCCGCCTGCTCCGGCGGTTCGAAGGCGATCCCCGCGTCGAGGGGGGAGGCCGAGCCTCGGATGGGGAGTTCCAGGGTGCTGCCCGCGGGGTCCAGGGTCCAGCCGGCCTCCGAGCCGGCCCGCGGCCAGATCCAGGGCCAGTACGCGGAGGACAGCGCGAGCCGGATCCGGTGCCCCGGCGGGAAGGAGTGGCCGATGCCGTTCAGCTCGAAGGTGACGTCCTCGTACGCGCCCGCCCGCCACGGCACCGCCCGGTCCCGGCCGTGGCGGGCCGACAGGTTCAGGGCCCCGCGCGTGACCAGGGTGGAGGCGCCGTCCGGGGCGACGTCGCAGAGCCGGGCCACGACCTGCCCGTACGGGACGTCCATCCGCAGCCGCAGGGTGACCGAGGGCCGGCCCAGGATCTCCACGGGCTCGCCTTCGGCCACCGGGAACTCGAAGCAGGCCGACTTCGCGTCCTCCTCCCGCTGGTCCGGCGGCAGGTCGGCGTCGTTGCCGAAGGGGAAGAAGCGCCCGGCGTCCAGCCCGGTGTGCTGGGGCGAGGCCACGGTCACCGGCGCGCCCTGGAGCCCGTAGGAGACGGGGACGACCGTGGGGGAGGGCCAGGCCTTCTCGCCGGCCCAGCGGCCCGGGAGCTCCTCGTACGTCGTCGCGGGGCGGTGCGAGCCGCTGATCCACGCGCGCAGCAGGGGCTCCTCCATCACCCCGTTGTCGGCGCCCTTGAGCCAGTGGTCCCACCAGCGCAGGGTCTCCTGCAGGAAGCCGATGGCCGGCCCCGGCGGCAGCTCCCGGTCGGGGTACTGGTGCGACCAGGGTCCGATCAGGCCGCGCACGCGGGAGGCGGGCAGGTGGGAGACCAGCCGCAGCACCGTGTCCCGGTAGGGGTCGTGCCAGCCGCCCACGGCGAGGACGGCCGCGCCGATCGCCCCGTAGTCCTCGCAGACGCTGCCGTGGCGCCAGTAGGCGTCGCGGGTCTGGTGCGAGAGCCAGGTGTGGACGAGCGGCTCCACGCCCTCCAGCCGGTCGAGCCACATCTGCCGCCAGCCGTCGCCCGCGTAGCGCGGGTCCGGCGGGCGGGAGGCGAAGGCCAGCATGGTGGCGGCCCAGGCGTGCATGTCGACGGCCAGGACCGATCCGCCCATGTAGTGGACGTCGTTGTCGTAGCGGTCGTCCGTGGAGCAGACGGTGACGACGGCCTTCAGCGGCTCCGGCGCGAGGGCGGCGATCTGGAGGCTGTTGAAGCCGCCCCAGGAGATCCCGAACATCCCCACCGCGCCGGTGCACCAGGGCTGGGCCGCCAGCCACTCCACCACCGCGACCCCGTCGGCGAGTTCCCGCGCGTCGTACTCGTCGCCGGGCCGGCCCCCGCTGCAGCCGTGGCCGCGTACGTCCACGCGTACGGAGGCGTAGCCGTGCCCCGCGTACCAGGGGTGGCGCTGGCGGTCGCGGGGCGCGGTCCAGTCGGTGAGCCGGTACGGGAGGTACTCCAGCAGGGCCGGTACGGGCTCGTCCGTGACCGGGCGCCAGACTCGGGCGTACAGCTGGACGCCGTCCGGCATCGGGATCCGGACATCCTCGTGGGCGGTGGCGTACGGGAAGTCGGTACGGATGATCATCGGGTTCCTTCACCGGCCCCTCAGTGGACGGGATGCATGGTGCGGCGCAGCCAGGGCGCCGCGGCGATCACGGCCAGGCCGGCGGCGACCGCGACGGCGCCGTTGACGCCGAAGTACACGGGGTTGGAGACGTGGCCGTACGCCTTGACCACCTGGGCCTGGATGCCGTTGGCGAGGGCCAGGGACAGGAACCACAGGGCCATCGTCTGGCTCGCGTAGGCGCTGGGGGCGAGCTTGGCGGTGGCGGACATGCCGGAGGTCTCCAGGAGCACGTCGCCGAGTCCGAGGAGCAGGTAGGAGCCGATGATCCACCAGGCGGCGATCCGGTGGGAGTCGCCGTCGTGGCCGGAGGTCGGCCAGACCATCAGGAGGAAGGAGAGCCCGCCCAGGACGACGCCGATGGCGATCTTGTTGGAGGCGTGCGGCTGGCGGCGGCCCATCCGCGCCCACAGCGCCGCCACCACGGGGGCGAGCGCCACCTCGAAGGCGCCGAGCGCCGAGGCGTACCAGCCGGCGGGGAAGTGGAAGCCGAGGATCTCGGTCCGGGCGTTCGTCGAGGCCAGCAGCATCATCGTCGAGTAGGCCTGGAAGAGGACGAAGTTGAAGGCGACGGAGGCGAGGAAGAGCACCACGTACGGGCGCAGGCGTCCGCGTTCCCCGGGCGTCACCCGTGGGCTGCGGAACATGAGCGCGAAGTAGACGACGGGGGCGATCACCGAGACGAGGGTCAGCAGGTCGACGAAACGGGCCATCGTCAACCAGCCGATACCCGCCAGGAGGGTGGCGAGTGCGGCGGCGGCGAGACATCCGCCGACGATCCGGCGGACGGCGGTCCGCAGGGCGTCGGGGGCCGGCGGGTACTCGGCGGAGTGCCTGCGCCCGGCGAGGTGGCGGCGGCCGAGGACGTACTGGACCAGGCCCGCGGTCATGCCGACGGCGGCGGCGGAGAACCCCCAGTGCCAGCCCTGGTGTTCGCCGAGCCAGCCGGTGACCAGTGGTCCGGCGAAGGCGCCGATGTTGATGCCCGTGTAGTAGAGGGCGAATCCGGCGTCGCGCCGCTCGTCGTCGGTGCGGTACAGCTTGCCGACCATGCCGGCGACGTTGGGTTTGAGCAGGCCGGTGCCGGCGCTGATCAGGCCGAGGCCGGTCCAGGTCGTGGCGGCGGTGGGCACGGCCATGGCGTAGTGGCCGCAGGCGATCAGGACGCCGCCGGCCAGGACGGCGCGGTAGGAGCCGAGGATGCGGTCGGCGAGCCAGCCGCCGGCCACGGAGACGAGGTAGACCATGGTCCCGTAGGCCGCCGAGACGGAGGCGGCGGTGGCCGGGTCCATGCCGAGGCCGCCGTGCAGGGCCGTGTCCGCGAAGTAGAGGACGAGGATGGCCTGCATGCCCAGGAAGGAGAACCGCTCCCAGACCTCCAGCCCGGAGAGCGTGGCCAGGCCTCTGGGGTGTCCGAGGAAGGCGTGGTCGTCGGAGGGCGGCGGCTGGTCCGCCCCGGGCTCCGAGGGCTCGTCGGTATCGGTGGCAGTTCTGGACAAAACAGATTCTCCGGTTGTTTCGGCTCCCACCGAACATACCGGGGTGGATCGGACTGCGCGTGTGCGGCAACCGGACAGCCGCTCTCGGTGATCGAAAACAGACCGGATACGCTGGCTTGAGTGATGGCAGCGACACATCGACAATCCAGGTGATCGTCAGCGTGATCGTCAGCAGACAGGAGTACCCCTCGTGACCGTCGTCGGGCCGTTCGGACTGAGCGTGCGGGACCAGGCTCTTGAGACCGATGTCCAGGCCGGACTGGCCGCCGTCGAGGCGGGTCTGCTGGAGGCCACCAAGAGCGAAGTCCCCTTCATCACCGAGGCCGCGCAGCATCTGGTGCGCGCCGGAGGCAAGCGGTTCAGGCCGCTGCTGGTGATGCTGGCCTCCCGCTTCGGTGACCCCTACGCACCCGGCATCGTGCCGTCCGCGGTGGTCGTGGAGCTCACGCACCTGGCCACGCTCTACCACGACGACGTCATGGACGAGGCGGACGTACGCCGCGGGGTGGAGAGCGCCAACACCCGCTGGGGCAACTCCGTGGCGGTCCTGACGGGTGACTTCCTGTTCGCCCGTGCCTCGCACATCCTCGCGGACCTCGGGCCGGAGGCCGTGCGCATCCAGGCCGAGGCCTTCGAGCGGCTCGTGACGGGCCAGATCCTGGAGACGGCCGGTCCGCGCGACGGCCGCGACCCCGTCGCCCACTACCTGGACGTCATCGCCGGCAAGACCGGCTCGCTGATCGCCGTCTCCGGCCGCTTCGGCGCGCTGATGTCCGGCGCCGACGAGTCCGTCGTCGACATCCTGACCCAGTACGGCGAGCGCCTCGGCACCGCCTTCCAGCTCGCCGACGACGTCCTCGACATCGCCTCCGACTCGCACGAGTCCGGCAAGACCCCGGGCACCGACCTGCGCGAGGGCATCCCGACCCTGCCCGTGCTGCGGCTGCGCGAGATGGCCGAGCGGGACCGGCGCCCCGAGGACCTGGAGCTCGTCGCCCTGCTGGACGGGGACCTCACGGACGACGCCCGGCACGCCGAGGTCCTCGCCCGGCTGCGGGTGCACCCCGCGCTGGAGCAGGCCCGCCGCGACACCGTCCAGTACGCGGAGGACGCGCGCGCCACGCTCGCCCCGCTGCCGGAGTGCTTCGCGAAGTCGGCGCTGGAAGAGCTGTGCGACGCGGTGGTCCACCGCGCGGGCTGATCCTCCGCGTACCGCTTACGGAACGGGCCCCTCCGCCTGCGACCCCTACGGGTCCTGGTGTAGGGGCCCTTCCCGTGTCATCCCACGGTCGTACGCGGAGTTGATTCCGGGGACTGACGCCCCCCACTCCCCGATTTGGTCAGATGGAGTCATCGAACCCCACCGGATCGGGTGAGTGCGGCGCCACGGGAGCCGCCGCCGAATACACAGAGGGCAGGGCATTCAGATGGCAGCGAACACGAAGACCTCGCGCAAGGCCGCCCGGTACGCCGTACCGGTAGCCGTGGCGGGTGTCGCGGCGGCAACCGCCGCGATGGTCCCGGCCTTCGCCAACGCCGGAGGCCCGGACCTGCCCAAGGTGACGGCGCAGCAGCTGATCGAGAAGGTCGCGGCCTCCGACGTGCAGCAGCTCTCCGGCACCGCCAAGATCACCACCGACCTCGGCCTGCCGAAGATCGCCTCCGGGCTGCTGGGCGGCGGCGGGGTCGCGGGAGGCTCCGCCAACCCCGAGGACAAGATCGCCCAGCTGGCGAACGGGACGCACACCTTCCGCGTCGCGGCCGACGGCCCCGACCGCCAGAAGCTGACCTTCCTCGACGGCAAGGACGAGTACACCCTCGTCCACAACGGCCAGGACGTCTGGGGCTACGACTCCAAGTCCAACGAGGTCTTCCACGACAAGGACGCCCAGAACGCCGGCCAGGACCACAAGAAGACCGCCGAGCGCCTCCCGGCCTCCCCGCAGGAGCTGGCGCAGGAGGTCCTCAAGTCCGCCGGCCCCACCACCGACATCAGCGTCGGCGACACCGCGCAGGTCGCCGGCCGCGACGCCTACCAGCTGGTCCTCAAGCCCAAGCAGAGCGGCTCCACCGTCGGCTCCGTGCAGATCGCGGTCGACGCCAAGAACGGCGTGCCGCTGCGCATCCAGCTGCTGTCCAGCCAGGGCGGCAAGCCGATCGTCGACGCGGGCTTCACCCAGGTGGACTTCGCCAAGCCGGCCGCCGACGCCTTCACCTTCACCCCGCCGAAGGGCGCCAAGGTCACCGAGGGCGCCGAGCACGGCAAGGACGGCAAGGGCGACAAGCCGTTCAAGGCACTGGAGTCCTTCCCCGGCCTCGGCGACCTGGCCGGCGGGGCGGACGGCAAGGGCGACGTCAAGGTCCTCGGCGAGGGCTGGTCCGCGGTGGCGCGCATCGACAGCGGCGCGGGCCAGGCCGGCAAGTCCCTCAAGGACCTGGAGAACGACAAGAACGCGCCCAAGGAGGCCAAGCAGTTCCTGAACTCCCTCGGCGACAAGGTCACCGGGAAGTTCGGCGAGGGCCGCGTCTTCTCCACCCGCCTGGTCAACGCGCTGATCACCGACGACGGCAAGGTCTACGTCGGCGCGGTCACCAAGGACCAGCTGGTCAAGACGGCCGACTCCGCCAAGTAGCGGCCACTGCGCCACGGCACGGGGGTGGCCCGGGACCTGTGTCCCGGGCCACCCTTCTGCCGTTCCCCTCCTGCGTACAGCGGTACCGCTGTACGGTGATGGACATGTCGAGACACGTCACCATCCGCCTGGACGAAGAGTTCCACGAACGCCTCAAGGCGCGCGCGGCGGCGTTGGGGACGACGGTCACCGCGCTCATCACCGAGGTCACGGAACGCGAACTCGACGAGGACCGCAAGAGGTTCCTCACCGGCATAGAGGAGTTCGCCGACCACTGGGGCTACTTCCAGGAGCGGTTCGGCAATTGAAGATCACCATGGAGTGGGCCTGGACCGCGCTGGCCCACCATCTGCCGTCGGACCCCGCCGTGTGGGACCCCTCCGGGGTGGCCGCCGCCGTCGCCCGGCACCAGAACGACCTGGTCATGGTCCCGGAGCAGCCCGCCCCCGACACCGCCTGGCGGGCCGCGGCCTTCCTGCACACGCTCGCCGTCTGCCCCGCGCTGGAATCCCCGATGAACGAGTTCTACGCGGCCGCCGCCACCCGCTCCTACCTGCGGGTGGCCGGCGCGAAGCAGCTGCCCTCGCCCGAGGAGCTCGGCGACCTCGTCGAGGCCGCGAAGCTGGGCCGCGCCGACGTGGCCGCGGTCGCCCAGGAGCTGCGCGCCCGCATCCAGGAGCCCCTGCCCGCCTCGCTACGCCCCGGCGCGGAGGACGCGTAGCACCATCGGGGCCTCGTCGGGGTGCAGCCGTAGCTCGGTGGCGCCGTCCTCGGAGCGGAAGGCGACGCTGAGCTCGTCGGCGGAGGCCGGCTCCAGGGGCGGGAAGCCGGCCGGCAAGAAAGGCCGGAGCGCCCTTGGCGTACCAGCGGACGGGGCCGGCCGCGCCGCCCGGCGGCAGTTCCAGGTGGCCCTCGCGCCACCGGCCGGCGGTGAGCGCACGGTCCCGCAGGTCGCAGGGGACGCGCACGGCGATGCCCCGGGCGTGGTCCGCGAGCCGGCGGAGCCGCCGCCGTCGGCGCACCAGGAGTGCGGGGTTCACGGCGGCGGCGGCCTGCGCGAGCAGGGTGAACAGGGCGGCGATCAGCTCCGGCATGATCCGATCAGATCACGCCGGAGCCTAGAGGTCTAGACCAGTCTGCCGGTTCGGGATCAGAAGGTGATCTTCCAGCTGTTGATGTAGCCCACGTCCTGCGCGGCCACGTCCTTGACCTGGAGCTTCCAGACGCCGTTGGCGACCTCGCTGGAGGCGTTCACCGTGTAGCTGGTGACCAGGTTGTCGGCGGAGTCCGAGCTGGAGTTCTTCAGCCGGTACGCCGTGCCGTCCGGGGCGATCAGGTCGATCACCAGGTCACCGCGGTAGGTGTGGACGATGTTCACGTCGACCTTGGTGGTGGCCGGGGCGTTGCCCGCGACGCCCGAGACCGTGATCGGCGAGGTCACGGCGGCACCGGGGGAGTCCGGGATGTTCACGTCCGCCGTGTTCTCGAAGGACGGGCCCGGCGGGACCGGGGTGGCCGCCCCGAGGTTCCAGACCGCGTAGGCGATGGCGTCGGCGTTGCGGTCCAGGGCGGTGTCGTTGATGTTCGCCGTGGTGTCGCAGGACGAGTGGTAGCAGCGGTCGAAGGCCTGGCCGGAGGTGCCGCCCCACTTCTGGGCCTGGGCCGCCGTCTTGGTGTAGTCGGCGCCGGAGAACAGGCCGCCGACCGGGATCCCGGCGCTCTTGAACGGCGCGTGGTCGGAGCGGCCGTCGCCCTCGGTCTCGATCTCGGTGGGGATGCCGAGGCCCGCGTAGTAGTTCTTGAAGGTCTGCTCGATCGTCGGGTCGTCGTCGTAGACGAAGTAGCCCGGGTTCGGCGAGCCGATCATGTCGAAGTTCAGGTAGCCGGAGATCTTCGCCTTCTCGGCCGCCGGCAGGCTGTTCACGTAGTACTTCGAGCCGACCAGGCCCAGCTCCTCCGCGCCCCACCAGCCGAAGCGCAGGTGCTTCGTCGGCTGGAGGTTGGCGCGGGACACCGCGAGCGCGGTCTCCAGGACGGCCGCCGAGCCGGAGCCGTTGTCGTTGATGCCGGGGCCCGAGGTCACCGAGTCCAGGTGGGAGCCGGACATCAGGACCGAGTTCGGGTCGCCGCCCGGCCAGTCGGCTATCAGGTTGTAGCCGGTCGCGCCGCTGGAGGTGAAGGTCTGCAGGCTCGTGGTGAAGCCCGCCGCGTCCAGCTTGGCCTTCACGTAGTCGATCGAGGCCTTGTAGCCGGCCCGGCCGTGGGCGCGGTTGCCGCCGTTGTTGGTGGCGATGGTCTGGAACTGGGCCAGGTGCGCCTTGACGTTGGCCAGCGGGATGTCCGGCGGGGTCGGCGCCGCGGTGACGGCCGTGGGTGCCGCGAGCGCGGCGGGAGAGGTGGCGGCCAGCAGCCCCGCGACCGCGATCGCGGTCGCGGCGGCAAGACGCCGGGAGACGGACAGGCTCATGTGGGGGCTCCGGGATTCCGTTGGGATGATCCGTTGGGGATGAGACGGAACGTGCGGGAATCGTGCAGGTGAGCGTTGGTGCGTCAGTGCGAGCCTGATGTTCAGCGAGAGTATGACTGTCCGTCAAGACCACAATCCGGTCAGGGTCGTTCGGAAAACGGACGATCCCCGGTACGGGTGTTCCGTACCGGGGATCGTGTGGTGTAAAGCTGTGCGGTTACGCGGGTTCGCGGCTCGGCGTCGGGTCCGCACCGGCCGAGGCCGGAGCTCCCGCGGTGCCGGTGCCGGTGCCGGCGTCCGATCCGGACGCGGCCGCGGCCCCGGCCGCCGCCGTGGCGGAGGCCTCGGCGAGCAGGGCCCGCGAGCGCCGCGCGGTCCGCAGCGCGTCCCAGGTCAGCAGCACCAGCGCGGCCCAGACCAGCGAGAAGCCGGCCCACCGCTCCGGCGGCATCGCCTCGTGGAAGTAGACGACCCCGAGCGCGAACTGGAACACCGGCGCCAGGTACTGGAGCAGCCCCAGCGTGGACAGCGGCACCCGGATCGCGGCCGCCCCGAAGCAGACCAGCGGGATCGCGGTGACCAGCCCGGTCGCGGCCAGCAGCGCCGAGTGCCCGAGCCCTTCTGCGGTGAAGGTGGACCGTCCCTGGACCCCCAGCCACACCAGGTAGCCCAGGGCGGGCAGGAACTGCAGGGCCGTCTCGGCGGCCAGCGACTCCAGGCCGCCCATGTCGAGCTTCTTCTTGATCAGCCCGTAGGCGGCGAAGGAGAAGGCCAGCGTGAGCGAGATCCACGGCAGCCGCCCGTAACCGACGGACAGCACCAGCACCGCGGCGAAGCCGATCCCCACCGCCGCCCACTGGGCCCGGCGCAGCCGCTCGCCCAGGACCAGGACGCCGATGGCGATGGTGACCAGCGGGTTGATGAAGTACCCGAGGCTGGCCTCGACGACCTGGCCGTTGTTGACCGCCCAGATGTAGAGGCCCCAGTTCACGCTGATCACGGCCGCCGCCAGGGCGGTCAGCCCGAGCTTGCGCGGCTGCCGGACGATCTCGCCGATCCAGCTCCAGCGGCGCAGTGCGAGGAGCGCGACGCCGACCACGGCCAGCGACCAGACCATGCGGTGGGCGAGGATCTCGATCGCCCCGGAGGGCTTCAGCAGGGGCCAGAAGAGGGGGACGAGCCCCCACATCCCGTACGCGCCGAATCCGTAGAGCAAACCCGTGCGCTGCTCGTTCTCCGCCTTCACGGGCCCTCCAGTGCGACTTCCGGCCAATCTCACAACCTCACGACGGTATCGCCGTAAGGCGCCGCTGTCATGCCCGTTCCGGGGAGATACTCATGACACCGCGGGGGCGCGAGGGTCGGGATCAGGCCAGGGCGGCGGCGATGGCCTCCGCCACCGGCGTCGTCGGGCGCCCGATCAGGCGCGCCAGGTCGCCGCTGGTCCCCGCCAGCCGGCCGCGCGAGATCGCCGCGTCCACGTCCACGAGGATCGCCGCGAAGGGCCCGGGCACCCCGGCGCCGGTCAGCACCGTCAGGTGCGCGTCGGCCTCGACGGCGGCGTACGCGACCTCGCGGCCGGACTGCCGCGCCACCTCGTCGGCGTACTCGGCCAGGCTCCAGGCGGTGTCCCCGGACAGCTCGTAGACCTTGCCCAGGTGGCCCTCGCCGGTCAGCACCGCCGCGGCGGCCGCCGCGTAGTCGGCCCGCGCCGCCGAGGCGATCCGGCCCTCGCCCGCGCTGCCGACGACCGCGCCGTGCTCCAGGACGGCGGGCAGGTGGGCGGTGTAGTTCTCGTGGTACCAGCCGTTCCGCAGGAAGGTGTGGGGGAGCCCGGAGTCGAGGATCGCCTGCTCGGTGGCCTTGTGCTCGGCGGCCAGCTCGAAGTCGGCCTCGGGCCCGCCGAGGATGCCGGTGTAGGCCAGCTGGGCGACCCCGGCGGCCGCGGCGGCCTTGACCACGGCGGTGTGCTGCGGGACGCGCCGCCCGACCTCGCTGCCGGAGATCAGCAGGACCCGGTCGCCGGCCCGGAAGGCGCCGGCGAGGGCGGCGGGGTCGTCGTAGTCGGCGACCCGTACGTCGATGCCGCGCGCGGCCAGGTCGGCGGCCTTCTCGGCGCTGCGGACGACCACGGCCAGCTCGGCGGCCGGGACCCGGCGCAGCAGCTCCTCGACGACGAGGCGGCCGAGGGATCCGGTGGCTCCGGTGACGACGATGCTCATGATGCGCTCCTGGTGCGTGGGGTGGGGGATGCCGCGGTCCTTCGCGGGATGACACCAGCTTATGGAAAGCGCTAACTATTGGTAAGTACCCACTTCAAAGTAAGGTACTGGTATGGAAGTAAGCGTGAAAGCCCCCATGTGTCCGTCGCGCGGG
This sequence comes from Streptomyces sp. C, assembly GCF_000158895.1. Classification (NCBI taxonomy): domain Bacteria; kingdom Bacillati; phylum Actinomycetota; class Actinomycetes; order Kitasatosporales; family Streptomycetaceae; genus Streptomyces; species Streptomyces sp. C. Next base: position 4,594,806 of record NZ_GG657750.1, read on the forward strand.
ATCCTGGAGCACGTCACCAGCCGCTGGGGCGTACTGGTCCTCGCCGCCCTGGTGGAGCGCCCGTACCGGTTCAGCGAGCTGCGCCGCGAGGTGGGCGGGGTCAGCGAGAAGATGCTCGCCCAGACCCTCCGGACGCTGGAGCGCGACGGCTTCCTGCTCCGCCACGCGCATCCGGTGATCCCGCCGCACGTGGACTACTCCCTGACGGAGCTGGGCCGCGAGGCCGCCGAGCAGGTGTGGGCCCTGGCCCGCTGGACGGAACGCCGCACCGGCGAGGTGCAGCGGGCCCGGGCGGCGTACGACGAAGCCCGGACCCCGTAGCGGGGTCCGGGCTCGCGGTCGTCGGCCGGGTGCCTCGGCCGGGGTGCCTCGGCCGGGTGCCTCAGCCGATCACGGTCCAGGTGTCGGAGCCGGCCAGCAGGGTCGCCAGGTCGCCCTTGCCTCGCTGGTCGACGGCCGCGTCGAGCTGGTCGGCCATGAGGGTGTCGTAGACGGGCCGTTCCACGCTGCGGAAGACGCCGATGGGTGTCTGGTGGAGGGTGTCGGGGTCGGCGAGGCGGGAGAGCGCGAAGGCGGTGGTGGGGGTGGCCGCGTGGGCGTCGTGGACCAGGATCCGGCGTGCGTTGGCGTCGGTGATCTCGACGGCTTCGAGGTCGCCGGTGCGTTCGTTGCGGACGACTCCCAAGGTGTCGTCGGCGCCGAAGCGGACGGGCCGGCCGTGTTCGAGGCGGATGACGGCTTCGCGGGCCTGTTCCTGGTCCTTGAGGGCTTCGAAGGCGCCGTCGTTGAAGATGTTGCAGTTCTGGTAGATCTCGACGAGGGCGGTGCCGGGGTGGTCGGCGGCCTGGCGCAGGACCTCGGTGAGGTGTTTGCGGTCGGAGTCGATGGTGCGGGCGACGAAGGAGGCCTCGGCTCCGAGGGCGAGGGAGACGGGGTTGAAGGGGGCGTCGAGGGAGCCCATGGGGGTGGATTTGGTGATCTTGCCGAGTTCCGAGGTGGGGGAGTACTGGCCTTTGGTGAGGCCGTAGATGCGGTTGTTGAAGAGGAGGATCTTGAGGTTGACGTTGCGGCGCAGGGCGTGGATGAGGTGGTTGCCGCCGATGGAGAGGGCGTCGCCGTCGCCGGTGACGACCCAGACGGAGAGGTCGCGGCGGGAGGTGGCGAGGCCGGTGGCGATGGCGGGGGCGCGGCCGTGGATGGAGTGCATCCCGTAGGTGTTCATGTAGTACGGGAAGCGGGAGGAGCAGCCGATGCCGGAGACGAAGACGATGTTCTCCTTGGCGAGGCCGAGCTCGGGCATGAAGCCCTGGACGGCGGCCAGGACCGCGTAGTCCCCGCAGCCCGGACACCAGCGGACCTCCTGGTCCGACTTGAAGTCCTTCATCGACTGCTTGGCCTCGGCCTTGGGGACCAGGGAGAGCAGGGTGGGCGCCTCAGTCATTGATGGCCTCCTCGAGAACCTTCGCGAGCTGCTCCGCCTTGAAGGGCATTCCGTTGACCTGGTTGTACGACTGGGCGTCGACCAAGTACTTCGCCCGGATCAGGGTGGCCAGCTGCCCGAGGTTCATCTCCGGCACCACTACCTTGTCGTAACGCTTCAGGACCTCTCCGAGATTCCTCGGGAAGGGGTTGAGGTGGCGCAGGTGGGCCTGCGCGATCGGGGTGCCGGCGGTGCGGAGCCGGCGGACGGCGGCGGTGACGGGGCCGTAGGTGGAGCCCCAGCCCAGGACGAGGGTGCGGGCGCCGTCCGGGTCGTCGACCTCCAGGTCGGGGACCTCGATGCCGTCGATCTTGGCCTGCCGGGTGCGGACCATGAAGTCGTGGTTGGCCGGGTCGTAGCTGATGTTGCCCGTGCCGTCCTGCTTCTCGATCCCGCCGATCCGGTGCTCCAGGCCCGGTGTGCCCGGCACCGCCCACGGACGGGCCAGCGTCTGCGGATCCCGCTTGTAGGGCCAGAACACCTCGGTCCCGTCCGCGAGGGTGTGGTTGGCCGCCGTCGCGAACTGGACCTTCAGGTCGGGGAGGTCCGCCACGTCCGGGATCCGCCACGGCTCGGAGCCGTTGGCGAGGTACCCGTCGGAGAGCAGGAAGACCGGCGTCCGGTAGGTGAGGGCGATCCGCGCCGCGTCCAGCGCCGCGTCGAAGCAGTCCGCCGGGGTGCGCGGGGCGACGACGGGGACGGGGGCCTCGCCGTTGCGGCCGTACATGGCCTGGAGGAGGTCCGCCTGCTCGGTCTTGGTCGGCAGCCCGGTGGAGGGGCCGCCGCGCTGGATGTCCACGATCAGCAGCGGCAGCTCCAGGGAGACCGCCAGCCCGATGGTCTCGGACTTCAGCGCCACGCCCGGTCCGGAGGTGGTCGTCACGCCGAGCGCGCCGCCGAAGGCCGCGCCGAGGGCGGCGCCGATGCCGGCGATCTCGTCCTCGGCCTGGAAGGTCCGCACGCCGAAGTTCTTGTGCCGGCTCAGCTCGTGCAGGATGTCGGAAGCCGGGGTGATCGGGTAGGAGCCCAGGTAGAGCGGCAGATCGGCCTGCTGGGCCGCCGCGATCAGCCCGTAGGAGAGGGCCAGGTTCCCGGAGATGTTGCGGTAGGTGCCGGTCGGGAAGGCCTTGGTGGCCGGGGCGACCTCGTAGGAGACGGCGAAGTCCTCGGTGGTCTCGCCGAAGTTCCAGCCCGCGCGGAAGGCGACGATGTTCGCCTCGGCGATGTCGGGCTTCTTCGCGAACTTCTGCCGCAGGAAGCTCTCGGTGCCCTCCGTGGGCCGGTGGTACATCCAGCTCAGCAGGCCCAGCGCGAACATGTTCTTGCTGCGCTCAGCCTCCTTGCGGGAGAGCCCGAAGTCCTTCAGTGCCTCCACCGTCAGGGTGGTCAGCGGCACCGGGTGGATGTTGTACCCGGAGAGGGAGCCGTCCTCCAGGGGGGAGGTCTCGTAGCCGACCTTGGCCATGGGGCGCTTGGTGAACTCGTCGGTGTTGACGATGATCTCCGCGCCGCGCGGCACGTCCGCGATGTTGGCCTTCAGGGCCGCGGGATTCATCGCGACCAGCACGTCCGGCGCGTCACCGGGGGTGAGGATGTCGTGGTCCGCGAAGTGCAGCTGGAACGAGGACACGCCCGGCAGGGTCCCGGCGGGGGCCCGGATCTCGGCGGGGAAGTTCGGCAGCGTCGAGAGGTCGTTGCCGAAGGTCGCCGTCTCCGAGGTGAAACGGTCACCCGTCAGCTGCATACCGTCACCCGAGTCACCCGCGAAACGGATGATCACCCGGTCGACACGGCGGATCTCCTTGCCGGCTCCATGGGGCGCAGCCACGGTGCGCTGCTCCCCGATGGACCCGCCGGCCCCGTCGGCCTGCTCGGCCGGGCTACTGACCTGGCTGGTCACTGAACTGGACCTCCTTCGAGGCGGGGCGCTCGTTCCCAGAACCAACCCTACGTCCGTGAGGTCGTCAGGCCCTGGGTCGCCCGCATTCTGGACCGCCCTTCACGGGCGGTCTGTCCGACAGACGTCGTGCACAACTCGAAATATTCCAAATCACCCGGCGGTCGCCGTGGCACGCCGGAGCGGCGCGCCTTACCTGACACATTGTCAGTTAATCAAGACCTCAGGTAGGTGAGGACCGCCAGTACACGCCGGTGATCCCCGTCACTCGGGGACAAACCCAGCTTCATGAAGATATTGCTGACGTGCTTCTCCACGGCCCCGTCACTGACCACGAGCTGCTTGGCCACAGCGGAATTCGTGCGTCCTTCAGCCATCAGGCCCAGCACCTCGCGCTCGCGCGGGGTCAGACCGGCGAGGACGTCCTGCTTCCGGCTGCGTCCGAGCAGCTGTGCCACGACCTCGGGGTCCAGCGCCGTCCCGCCGCGCGCGACGCGGACGACGGCGTCGAGGAACTCCCGCACCTCGGCCACCCGGTCCTTCAGCAGGTACCCCACTCCGGTACTGGAACCGGCCAGCAGTTCGGTGGCGTACTGCTCCTCCACGTACTGCGACAGCACGAGCACCCCGATGCCGGGGTAGTCCCGGCGCAGCCGCACGGCGGCCCGTACGCCCTCGTCGGTGTGCGTCGGCGGCATCCGCACGTCGGCCACGACCACGTCGGGCAGCGCCCCCTCCGCCGCCAGCTCCGCCACCGTCTTGATCAGGGCTTCCGCGTCCCCGACGCCGGCCACGACGTCATGCCCCCGGTCCGTCAGCAGCCGGGTCAGGCCCTCACGGAGCAGCACTGAATCCTCGGCGATGACGACCCGCACCCTGTCTTCCACGTTCCCGCAGCTCCCGCGTCCACTCGTCGACCCACTTGGCAGAGCCAAGCATCCCAGCCGAACGGGCACCGGGGGGCGGATCCAAGCCAAGGCCGGAAGACATGACCGAATCAAGCCCGGCCGACGCTTATGGGGGAGCAGCTGGGGCCCTAAGGGGTCGTGGACCTCCAACGCACTTCCAGCCTCGCCGGCGTTTGAGGCGCGGGGGTCTGGGGGCGGAGCCCCCAGGAGGGGTCCGGGCGCAGCCCGGGGAACGGTGGAAGGGCGGGTAGGGGACCAGCCCCGCGCAGCGGCGCCGCCCCGTCCCGCCCCCGGCACGGCCCGGCACGGCCCGGCACGGCCCCGGCTTACGCGCGGCAGCGCCACGGCAGCTCAGCCGTGACCACCGTCCCCTCCCCCTCGGGGGAATCCACCAAGAACACCCCGTCCACCGCCCGCAACCGCTCCGCGAGCCCCGCCAGCCCACTCCCGCCGGAGGCATCCGCTCCGCCCCGCCCGTCATCCGCGACCCGCAGCAGCAGCCGGTCCCCCGACCGCCACACCTCGACGCTCGCGCCCCGCGCCGACACCCCGGCGTGCTTGCTGACGTTCTGCAGCAGCTCCGACACCACGAAGTACGCGATCCCCTCGATCGCCTCGGCCGGCCGCTCCGCCAGGTCCACGTGCACCTTCACCGGCACCAGGCACCGCGACGCCACCGACGACAGCGCCGCGTCGAGCCCCCGGTCGGTCAGCACCGCCGGGTGGATGCCCCGCGCCAGGTCCCGCAGCTCCTGGAGCGCCAGCTTCACCTCGCCGTGCGCCTCGTCGACCATCGCCGCCGCGCCCTCCGGGTCCTCCAGCAGCTTCTCCTTCGCCAGGCCGAGCCCCATGGCCAGCGCCACCAGCCGGGCCTGCGCCCCGTCGTGCAGGTCGCGTTCGATGCGCCGCAGGTCCGCCGCCGCCGTGTCCACGACGACCCCGCGCCCCGACTCCAGCTCCGCGATGCGCCGCTCCAGCTCGTCGGAGGGCGACAGCAGGCCCCGTACGGCCGCGCGGTCCACGTTGGCCAGGCCGCGCGCCACGTACGGCAGCACCGGCCACAGCACGAACAGGCCGGTCAGCGCGATACTGAAGGTCAGTACTCCCCACGGCAGCCGGACCAGCTCGTACAGCACGGTCCGCCAGCCCACCGGGTCCTTGATCCCGGCCCACAGCCAGGCGAAGAACCCGCCGGCCCGCCCCGGCCCCGGCAGCGGGGTCGGCTCGTCCACCCGTACACCGAGCAGGGCCCGCGCCCGGGCGCGTTCGAGTTTCCCGAGCTGCCGCGACCCGAGCAGACCGCAGGCGAGCAGCGGCAGTCCGATCGCGGTCACGGACAGACCGCCCGCCGTTGAAATCATGAAAACCGTGTAAACAAATCCGATCAACGCCACCGGCAGGTTGCTCAGCAGGTAGGCGATCTCCTTCCACGTGGCCGCGTCGAAGGCGGGGCGTACGGGAGGGGGAGCGGAAGCTTGATCGTTCGCGGTCATGCGGCTCAGCCTGCCAATTGCGGCCCGCCGACGCCATGGGGCGGCCAGGCGGCAGTGAACGGGGGGTAACCCCACCCCGCGCAGCCCAGGCCCTAGACTCCCTGCCGTACCAGATCAACCTGATCGTCGACAGTGGCCGAGGAGCGAGGAACGGACGTGCCCGACCCAACGGTATCGACAGCAACCGTGATCGCAGCGGACTACTTCCGGAGCTATTCGGTCGTCGGCCTGCTCGCGGTCGTCGGCGTGCTCTTCGTCGCCGTGGCCTTCGGCGCCGGCCGCCTGCTGCGGCCCGTGGTCCCGACCCCCGAGAAGCTGCTGACGTACGAGTGCGGCGTGGACCCCGTGGGCGAGGGCTGGGCGCACACCCAGGTCCGCTACTACGTCTACGCGTTCCTGTACGTCATCTTCGCCGTCGACTCGATCTTCCTCTTCCCGTGGGCGACGGTGTTCGCCGCCGCCGGTTACGGCGCCACGACCCTGGTCGAGATGTTCATCTTCCTCGGGTTCCTGGCCGTCGGCCTGCTCTACGCGTACAAGAAGGGCGTCCTCGAATGGACGTGACACCGGCCGTCACCCCGGAGCCCCAGCCCCAGCCCCAGCTGCTCCCCGAGCCGAAGAGGCTGGGAGTGCTCTCCCGCCTCGCCCCGGAGCCCATGAAGGTGGTCCTGAACTGGGGCCGCCGCTACAGCCTGTGGGTCTTCAACTTCGGCCTCGCCTGCTGCGCGATCGAGTTCATCGCCGCGTCGATGGCCCGACACGACTTCATCCGCCTGGGTGTCATTCCGTTCGCGCCGGGCCCGCGCCAGGCCGACCTGATGATCGTCTCGGGCACGGTGACGGACAAGATGGCCCCGGCCGTCAAGCGCCTGTACGAGCAGATGCCCGAGCCGAAGTACGTCATCTCCTTCGGCGCCTGCTCCAACTGCGGCGGCCCGTACTGGGACTCGTACTCCGTCACCAAGGGCGTGGACCAGATCATTCCGGTCGACGTCTACGTGCCGGGCTGCCCGCCCCGCCCGGAGGCCCTCCTCCAGGGCATCCTCAAGCTCCAGGAGAAGATCGCCCGAGAGTCCCTCGCGGACCGCTACGCGGCATCGCCCTCCGTCGCCCAGCTCACCAGCGGCCTCGTCGCGGCGCCGCCCGCACCGGGGGCCGGCGCGTGAACCTCTACGACTCCCTCCCCGAAGCGGCCGGCACGGTCTTCGGCGCCGAGGCCGTGGCCTCGTCCGCGTACGAGCTCCTCACCGTCGACGTGCCCGTCGGCTCCTGGATCTCCGCGCTGGAGATCGCCCGCGACAAGCTGGGCTGCACCTACTTCGACTGGCTGAGCGCGGTCGACGAGCCCGGTACGGGCTTCCGCGTCTGCGCGCACGTCGTCTCCCTGGAGAACCACCGGGTACGCCGCCTGCTGCTGCGCACGACCGTCCCGCACTCGGCGCCCTCGCTGCCGTCCGCCGTCGCCGTGTACGCGGGCGCGGCCTGGCACGAGCGGGAGACCTTCGAGATGTTCGGGGTCACCTTCACGGACCACCCCAACCTCGTGCACCTGCTCCTCCCCGAGAACTTCGAGGGGCACCCGCTGCGCAAGGACTTCGTCCTGGCGGCGCGCGTCGCCAAGGCGTGGCCCGGCGCCAAGGAGCCGGGCGAGGCGCACGACCCGGACGCGCCCAAGCGCCGCCAGATGCTCCCGCCCGGCGTGCCGGACCCCAACGACTGGGGCCCGCTCAAGGGCCAGCTGCCCCCGGCCCCCGCCCGGCCGGCCCGCACCCCGCGCGCCGCCGGCGCCGGCCCGGCGCGCACCCCGCGCGAGGGCGCCCCGGTGCGCCGCACGCGCTCGGTGACGGAGGGCTCGGCCACCCAGGCCGCCCCCGCCGACGCCCCGGAAACCCCCCGCCCGCCCCGCCGCACCCGCTCGGTCGCGGACGGCTCGGCGAGCCAGACGACCCCGCCCGAGGCCGCCCCGGACACCCCGGCCGCGCCGGACGCCGCCCGCCCGCCCCGCCGCACCCGCTCGGTCGCGGACGGCTCGGCGAGCCAGACGACCCCGGAGGCCCCGGACACGGCGGAGCCGGCCACCCCGGCCCCCGACGCCCCGCGCCCTGCCCGCCGCACCCGCTCGGCCTCCGAAGGCTCCGCCAGCCAGGCCGCCCCGCCGGCGGCGCAGGGCGGCGGCCCCGCACAGGAACCGGCGCCGGAGCCGGAGGCTCCCAGGCGCCCGGCACCGCGCAGCGCCGACGCGCCCTGGCACAACCCGAAGCCCGCCTTCGAGGAGCCCCCGGCCCCCGAACCCGAGCCCGAACCCGAGCCCAAGCCCGGGCCCAAGCCCGAGACCGAACCCGACACCACCGGAGGCGACGCGTGAACGACGTCCTCGACGTCGCCCTGCGACTGATCGTCGTCTTCGGCGTCTTCCTCGTGCTCCCGCTCGTCATCGGGCAGACCGAGCACAAGGTGATGGCGCACATGCAGGGCCGCCTCGGCCCCATGTACGCCGGCGGCTTCCACGGCTGGGCCCAGCTCGTCGCCGACGGCGTGAAGTTCGCGCAGAAGGAGGACATCGTCCCGGCCAACGCCGACCGGCGGATCTTCCAGCTCGCCCCCGCCGTCGCGCTGCTGCCGTACCTCCTCGTCCTGATCGCCATCCCCATCGGCCCGGGCGACAGCTGGATCGGCCAGGTCATCGACGCCGGCCTCTTCTACGCGCTCGCCGTCATGGGCGTCGGCGTGCTCGGCAGCCTCATGGGCGGCTGGGCCTCCGCCAACAAGTTCTCCCTGCTCGGCGGCCTGCGCACCGCGGCCCAGCTGCTCGCGTACGAGCTGCCCATGCTGCTCGCAGCCGCCTCCGTCGCGATGGCCGCCGGGACCGTGTCCCTGCCCGGCATCGTCGGCGCCTTCGAGTGGTGGTGGCTGCCCTGGCAGATCATCGGCGCGGTCGTCTTCTTCACCGCCGGCCTCGCCGAACTCCAGCGGCCCCCGTTCGACATGCCCGTCGCCGACTCCGAGATCATCTTCGGCGCGTACACGGAGTACACCGGCCTGCGCTTCGCGCTGTTCCTGCTCGCCGAGTACGCCGGCATCGTCGTCCTGTGCGCCCTCACCACCGTCCTCTTCCTCGGCGGCTGGCACGGCCCCTTCGGCGGTGACGGCCTCGGCTGGTTCTGGACCCTCCTCAAGACCGCGGTCCTCGCCTTCGTCGTCATCTGGCTCCGGGTGAGCTACCCGCGCCTGCGCGAGGACCAGCTGCAGAAGCTCGCCTGGACCGTACTCATCCCCCTCGCGCTCGCCCAGATCGCGCTCACCGGCATCGTGAAGGTGGCGATCCAGTAATGCCCCCGATTCCCGGATCCGGCCTCGCCAAGGGCCTGGCCGTCACCCTGCGCACGATGACCAAGCGCGCGCACACCGCCCAGTACCCCGAGGTACAGCCCGAGCTCCCGCCCCGCAGCCGCGGGGTCATCGGCCTGTTCGAGGAGAACTGCACGGTCTGCATGCTGTGCGCCCGCGAGTGCCCCGACTGGTGCATCTACATCGACTCCCACAAGGAGACGGTGCCCGCCGCCGCCCCCGGCGGCCGCGAGCGCAGCCGCAACGTCCTCGACCGCTTCGCCATCGACTTCTCCCTCTGCATGTACTGCGGCATCTGCATCGAGGTGTGCCCCTTCGACGCCCTCTTCTGGTCGCCGGAGTTCGAGTACGCGGAGACCGACATCCACGAGCTCACCCATGAGCGCGACAAGCTGCGCGAGTGGATGTGGACCGTGCCGGCCCCGCCCGCCCTCGATCCCGGGGCCGAGGAACCCAAGGAGATCGCGGCCGCCCGCAAGGCAGTGGAGAAGGCCGAAGCCACCGCCGCCGCCGCCGCGGCGGCCGCGGCCCAGGCCGAAGCGGCCCCGCCCGCCGACGGCACCCCCGACACCCCGGCGGGAGGCACCGCATGACGTACCCCGCCCACCTCGCAGCCGCCGCGGCCGCGGGCACCCCCGCGCCCGGCCCCGGCTTCCTCTCGCCGACCGGCGTCGAGATCGCCTTCCTCCTCGTCGGCCTCGCCACCCTCGGCGCGGCCGTCATCACGGTCACCACCAAGCAGCTCGTGCACGCCGCCCTCTGGCTGGTCGTCGCCCTCGGCGGGATCGCCGTCGAGTACCTGCTGCTGACCGCCGAGTTCATCGCCTGGGTCCAGGTCCTGATCTACCTCGGCTCCGTGGTCGTCCTCCTCCTCTTCGGGCTGATGCTCACCAAGGCACCCATCGGGCGCTCCCCGGACGCCGACTCCGGCAACCGCTGGGTCGCGCTCGGCGTCGCCGGCGCCGCCGGGGCCGCGCTCGTCTGGGTCGTCGCCGACGCCTTCCGCACCACCTGGATCGATCTCGACGGCCCCGCCCAGGGCTCCACCAAGGTCTCCGGAGAGATCCTCTTCCAGCACTGGGTGCTGCCCTTCGAGGCGCTCTCCGTGCTCCTCCTCGCCGCCCTGATCGGCGCCATCGTGCTCTCCCGCCGCAACACCCCCGCCGAGGACGCCGCCGACGCGGCCGACGCCGCCGCCCGCACGGCCACCCGGAAGGGGCAGAGCTGATGCACCTCGCCTACCCCGCGGTCCTCGCGGCCCTGCTCTTCGCCACCGGCCTCTACGGGGTGCTCGCCCGCCGTAACGCCATCCTGGTCCTGATGTCCGTCGAGCTGATGCTCAACGCCGTCAACCTCAACCTGGTGGCCTTCGACGTCTGGCTGCGCGACACCCTGCACGCCGGCCAGGCCCTCACCCTCTTCACCATCGCCATCGCCGCCGCCGAGATCGGCATCGGCCTCGCCATCGTGCTGATGGTCTACCGCAACCGCGGCACCTCGGACGTCGACAAGCTGCGCGACACCGCCGAGGGCCACGGGCCCGGCCACCCCGATGACACCGCCGACACCTCTGACACCACTGCCCGGCCGGAGGTCGCCGCGTGAGCACCACGACCCTCGCGGTCCTCGTCCCCGTCCTCCCCTTCCTCGGCGCCGTCGCCGGCCTGCTCCTCGGCCGCATTGCCCCCGGCTTCGTCAAGCCGCTCGCCGTCCTGCCGGCGCTGGCCGCCGCCGTCCTGGCCGTGCTCGTCGCCGTCCGCCACGGCGCCGGCCCGGCCATCGACACCGCGACCGAGCTCACCCCGACCGGCTCCGTGCCGATCGAGCTGTCGCTCCACCTGGACGGCTTCGCCGTACTGGTCGCCGCCCTCGTCGGGGTCGTCGCCACCTGCGTCCAGCTCTACTCGACGGCCTACCTGCGCGAGGACCCGCGCTACCCGTCCTACGCGGCCCTCGTCTCCCTGTTCACCTCCGCCATGCTGCTCGTCGTCTACTCCGGCGACCTGATGGTGCTGCTGGTCGGCTGGGAGATCATGGGCATCTGCTCGTACTTCCTCGTCGGCCACTACTGGGAGACCGAAGCGGCCCGCTCCGCCTCCCTCAAGGCCTTCCTCGTCACCAAGCTCGGCGACGTCCCCTTCCTCATCGGACTGTTCGCGCTCGCCGCCGACGCCGGCTCCTTCCGGATCACCAAGATCCTCGGCGCCGTCGCCGCGGGCGGACTCGACCACCCGACGCTCATCGCACTGCTCCTGCTCGCCGGCGTCGCCGGCAAGTCCGCGCAGTTCCCGCTCCACACGTGGCTGCCCGACGCGATGGCCGGCCCCACCCCGGTCTCCGCGCTCATCCACGCCGCGACGATGGTCGCCGCCGGCGTCTACTTCATCGCCCGCCTGCTGCCGGTCTTCGCGGCCTCCCGGGCCGCACTCGTGGTCATGGCCGTCATGGCCGCCGTCACGATGATCGGCTCCGGCCTCGCCGCCCTCGCCCAGGACGACATCAAGCGCGTCCTCGCCTACTCCACCGTCGGCCAGCTCGGCTACATGACCGGCGCCCTCGCCGTCGGCGACCGCGGTGCCGCCGTCTTCCACCTCCTGTCCCACGGCGCCTTCAAGGCGCTCCTCTTCCTCGGCGCGGGCGTCATCATCCACGCCGCCGGAACGAACTCCCTGGGCGGCCATGGTCCCGCATGGACGGCCTGGCCAAGCGCATCCCCGACGCCTTCTGGACGATGACGATCGCGCTGCTCGCGCTCGCCGCC
>NZ_GG657750.1:4606880-4609199 GCF_000158895.1 Streptomyces sp. C
AGGGAACCCGTCGCCATGACCGGCGTGCTGCGGCGGCTGGCGATCCCCTCGACCGCCTTCGGCCTCGCCGCCGGCCCCCTCGCCGACTGGTTCGACGGCGAGGAACTCACCCCGTCCGTGACCACCACGGTCCTCGGCACCGGCGCCGTTTCTCATCGGCATCGTGCTCACCTACGGCCTCTGGCAGCGGGCCACCGCCCGGGCCGCCGCCGGGATCCGCAACGGAGCCGCCGTACCCGCGTCCGTCGCCGCCGCCGAATCCGCCGCCGAGACCCCCGAGGTGGCCGAAGTGACCCACGACCACCCCGCCGTCCCGGCCACCCCCGCGGCCGACCCCGGCCGGGCCCTCCTCGGCCCGCTGCACCGCCACGCCGCCGACGGCTTCCACCTCGACGCCGTCTACGACCGGCTCTTCGTCCGCCCCACCCGGGCCGCCGCGGGCCTGGTCCGCTTCCTGGACCGCGAGGTCGTCGACACGTACGTCCGCGGCGCGGGCGCCGGCCCCCGGCTGCTCGGCAGCCTCGTACGCCGTGCCCAGACCGGCAACGTACAGAGCTACCTGAGCGCCCTGCTCGCCGGCGCCGTGGTCCTGGCCATCGCCACCGCCGTCCTCGCCAACGTCAACGCCGGATCGTGAGCCGAGAGTCAGCCGTGATCGATATCAGCCCGTCCGTGATGCAGTTCCTTCTGGCGTTCACCGTGGCCGCACCGCTCCTCGGCGCCGTCGCGGCCCTCCTGCCGGCCCCGCCCGGCCTCAAGGGCAAGAGCCCCGAACAGGCCGTGCTCCGCCACGGCGTCACCATCACCGGAGTCGTCCTCGCCGCGGCCGTCGCCCTCACCCTGGGCTTCGACCACGACGCCCCGTCCCGCTTCCAGGCGACGACGGACATCAGCTGGATCCAGGCGCTGAACATCCGGATCCACCTCGGCATCGACGGCATCTCGCTCCCCCTCCTCCTGATGACCGCGCTGCTGTTCTTCCTCTGCGCGGTGTACAGCTACTTCAAGCTCCCCGAAGGCCCCTCCCCGAAGGCCTTCGTCGCGCTGCTCCTCGTACTCGAGTCCGGCACCCTCGCGACCTTCGCCGTCCTCGACCTGATGCTGTTCTTCCTCGCCTTCGAGATGGTCCTCATCCCGATGTACTTCCTCATCGCCCGCTGGGGCGGTGCTCAGCGGCAGGCCGCCGCCTGGAAGTTCATCCTCTACACCCTCCTCGGCTCCGTGGTCATGCTGCTCGGCCTGCTGCTGATCGGCCTGAACAGCGGCACTTTCGACATGGTGGCACTCGCCTCTGACAACGGGCGCGGACTGAGCCACACCACCCAGCTCCTGGCCGTCCTCGCCATCGGCATCGGCCTCGCCGTGAAGACCCCGATGTGGCCGCTGCACACCTGGCTGCCCGACGCCCACACCGCCGCCCCCACCGTCGGCTCCGTGCTCCTCGCCGGCGTCATGCTGAAGATGGGCACCTACGGGTTCGTCCGCATCCTGCTGCCCGTCACCCCCGACGGCATGCACACCTTCGCCCCCTACCTGGGCGCCTTCGCCGCTGTCGGCATCGTCTACGGATCCCTCGCCTGCCTCGCGCTGACCCGCAGGAACGGCAAGGGCGACCTCAAGCGCCTCATCGCGTACTCCTCCGTCGGCCACATGGGCTTCGTCCTCCTCGGCATCGCGTCCATGACCACCACCGGGGTCAACGGCGCGCTCTTCGCCAACATCGCCCACGGCCTGATCACCGGCCTCCTCTTCTTCCTCGTGGGCGCCCTCAAGGACCGCTACGGCAGCAGCGACCTCGACACCCTCGCCGGAGCCACCGGCGCCGCCCTCTACGGCCGCGCCCCCCGCTTCGGCGCCCTCCTGGCCTTCGCCGCCGTCGCCTCCCTCGGCCTGCCCGGCCTCGCCGGCTTCTGGGGCGAGATGCTGGCCCTCTTCGGCGCCTTCGACCCGGCCGAGGGCCTCTCCCGCCCGGCCTTCCTCACCTACATGGCCGTCGGCGCGTTCGGCACCCTCCTCACCGCCGCCTACCTGCTGATCGTCGTACGGCGCGTCTGCATGGGCGACCCCCAGGCCGGGCCCGAGATCACCGTCGCCGACGTCCAGCGCTACGAGTTCGCCGCCTGGACCCCGCTCGTCGCCCTCACCGTCCTCGCCGGCCTGTGGCCGGCGGTCCTCCTCGGCCTCACCGACCCGGCCGTACAGAAAGCTCCTCGCAGGAGGCAACGCATGACGGCCACCGCGGTCCTCGCCGCCGACACACGCGGCCTCGTCCAGTCCGTCGACTGGCTCGCGATCGCGCCCGTGGTCGTCACCGCCGCC
>NZ_GG657750.1:4609373-4714699 GCF_000158895.1 Streptomyces sp. C
AGCCCTGGTCACCGCCCTGCTGTCGGTCACCGCCGTCCGCGACGCGCGCACCCCCGCCGGCGAGTACTGGTTCCTGCTGCTGTCCTCCGCCGCCGGCGCCGCCCTGCTGCCCGCCTCCCGCGACCTCGCCACCCTCATCGTCGCCCTCGAAGTGGCCTCGCTGCCCGCCTTCGCCCTCGTCGGCATGCGCCGCGGCGACCGGCTCTCCTCCGAGGCCGCCCTCAAGTTCTTCCTGTCCTCCGTCACCGCCACCGCCGTCTCCCTGATGGGCGTCAGCTTCGTCTACGCCGCCACCGGCTCCCTGCACCTGTCGCAGGTCGCGGGACGGCTCGAAGAGGTACCCGGGCAGCTCGACACCCTCGCCATGGCGGGCGTCGCCCTCACCCTCGTCGGCTTCGCCTTCAAGACCGCCGCCGTCCCCTTCCACTTCTGGGTCCCCGACACCTACGTCGGCGCCCCCCTCCCCGTCGCCGGCTACCTCTCGGTGATCGGCAAGGCCGTCGGCTTCACCGGCCTCATCCTCGTCACGGTGATCGCCTTCCCCGCCTACTCCGACGTCTGGGGCCCGGCCCTGGCCGTGCTCGCCGCGCTCACCATGACCCTCGGCAACGCCGCCGCCCTGCGCCAGTCCGCCGACCGCGCCCACAGCGCCGTACGCCTCCTCGCCTGGTCCTCCGTCGGCCAGGCCGGCTACCTCCTGGTCCCGATCGCCGCGGCCGCGTACACCGACCGCGACCAGATCGGCTCCACCGTCGCCTACGCGCTCATGTACGCGGCCGTGAACCTCGGCGCCTTCGCCGTGGCCGCCCTCGTGGCCCGTACGAAGCCGCTGCACCGGATCAGCGACTACCGCGGCCTGTACGCGCAGCGCCCGGCCGCCGCCCTCGCGATGGCCTTCTTCCTGCTCTGCCTCGCCGGACTGCCGCCGGGCGTCATCGGCCTCTTCGCCAAGGTCGCCGTCTTCCGCTCGGCCGTGGACGCGGGCCTCGGCTGGCTGGCCGTGCTCATGGCCGTCAACGTGGTCGTCGCCCTGTACTACTACCTGCGCTGGACCGCGCTCCTGTTCCGCAGCCCGGAGCCGGGGACGGAGCCCCAGGCCGCCGTGGACGCGCCCGCCCGCACGAAGGCGCCCTGGCCCGTCGCGGCCGCCATCGCCCTCACCGCGGTGACCGCCCTCGTCCTTTCCGGCGCCCCGCAGCTCGTCCTGCGCTTCGCCTCGGGCAGCCTCTTCCCGCTGTAGCCCACCCGGCCGTGCCCCACGGCCGCACCCCCTCCATGGAGACTCACCCGTACGGAGTAACGCCCGCCGCTGCCCCCCGGCCCGTGCCGGCGGGGCAGCGGCCCCGCCGTGCCCTGGGAACCAGACGCCGCCACCTCGCGTTGACCAGGAAGGGAGGGTCCACTGGACCGAAGTCCCTCAGATCCACGACGGGGCTCCCCTGCCGCACCTTTGGAGGGCTTACCGTGCACCGCCGGCACAACGGGCTGAAGACCGCCGTACTCCTCGGCGGGATGTCCGCACTCATCATCGTCATCGGAAGCTTCTTCGGACGGGGCGGCCTGATAGTCGCCGTCCTCGTCGCCCTGGGGACGAACGCCTACGCGTACTGGAACAGCGACAAGCTGGCTCTACGCGCGATGCGCGCCCGCCCCGTGAGCGAGTTCGAGGCACCCGAGCTCTACCGCATGGTGCGCGAGCTCTCCACTTCCGCGCGCCAGCCCATGCCCCGGCTCTACATCTCCCCGACCGAGGCCCCCAACGCCTTCGCGACGGGCCGCAACCCGCGCAACGCCGCCGTCTGCTGCACCGAGGGCATCCTGCGCATCCTCGACGAGCGCGAGCTGCGCGGGGTCATCGGGCACGAGCTGAGCCACGTCTACAACCGCGACATCCTCATCTCGTCCGTCGCCGGAGCCCTCGCCTCCGTGATCATGTTCCTGGTGAACTTCGCCTGGCTGATCCCGGTGGGCCGCTCCAGCGACGACGAGGGCCCCGGCCTCTTCGGCATGCTGCTGATCATGCTCCTCGGCCCGCTGGCCGCGTCCGTGATCCAGCTCGCCATCAGCCGCTCGCGCGAATACGAGGCCGACGCCTCCGGCGCCCAGCTCACCGGAGACCCGCTCGCCCTGGCCGGCGCCCTGCGCAAGCTCGACGCCGGCACCAAGCAGCTCCCGCTGCCCCCCGAGCCCCGCCTGGAGACGGCGAGCCACATGATGATCGCCAACCCCTTCCGGCCCGGCCAGGGGCTCTCCAGGATGTTCTCGACCCACCCCCCGATGGCCGAGCGCATCGCCCGGCTCGAACAGATGGCAGGACACAGCCGGTGAAAACCCTCCTGAACGTCATTTGGCTCGTGCTCAGTGGGATCTGGCTCTTCCTCGGCTACTGCGTCGCCGGCCTGATCCTCTGCATCACCATCATCGGCATCCCCTTCGGGATAGCCGCCTTCCGCATCGCCCTCTACGCCCTCTGGCCCTTCGGCTACACCACGGTCGAACGCCACGACGCGGGCGCGCCGTCCTGCGTCGGCAACGTCCTGTGGCTGGTCCTGGCCGGCTGGTGGCTGGCCCTCGGCCACATCGTCACCGGCATCGCCCTCTGCGTCACGATCATCGGCATCCCCTTCGGCATCGCCAACTTCAAGATGGTCCCCCTCTCCCTGCTTCCCCTGGGCCGCGAGATCGTCCCCACCGACGCCCCCTTCGCCTCCCGGTGACGGCCGGCTTCCGCTTCGCCCTGCGGGGCGAGGACGACGACCACGAGGACGAGCAGCTCTGGGCGCTGTGCGAGGACGCCGAGAACCTCTTCGCCGACCCGCCGGAGCCCCTGCGGCGCCGCTACGAGCTGCGCGGCTTCACCGCGGAGACCGAACTCCCGGCCGCGCTGGGATTCCTCGTACTGCAACCGCTCCACGAGCACGGCGCACCCACACGCGAGTGGTACCTGGAGGACGCCCGCGTCCTCGCCACCCGCGCCCGTGGCGCGTGGCGGGACGTGACCATCGAGGCCGTCCGCTCCGACCACCAGCCGCCCCACCCGGCGGGCGCCGCCACAGCCGTGGGCTTCAGCCTGTCGGACCACCAGGACCGGATCCTGGGCCACTTCCGCGACCTCGCCGAGGTGGGTCCCGTCGAGGAGCCGCCGCCGCACACCGTGCGCCTCCTGGGGTGCACGGTGCGGGGGCCGCTGCTCGACGTACTGGAAGGCCGGGAGGAGCGGCCTCTCGGCTACCGGCACCTGGACGCCCTGGACGCCTCGGGCGGGCTCCTCGCGCGGGCGGGACACCCGCACGTCGTCGACCGGCAGCCCTCCTCGCGCGGCCCCGGCCTGTACGACCTGACCGTGCACATGGACCCGCAGCCGCCCGTCGTCGCCGACGTCTGGGAACTATGGCGCGAGGGCCGCCCGGCCGTCCCCAACCTGTGGGCGCGCTTCGACGGCACCGGCCGTGAGCTCTGGCTGGACCCGGCCCTGGTCCACCCGAGGGGACCGGACCGCCCGGCCGGCGGCACCTATCACCTCGACGGGCGCCACGTCACCGACGCCGAGGGCTTCTTCTGCGCCCTCGGCGAGGCCGTCAACGGCCCGGGCGGCTACTTCGGCCGCTGCCTGAACGGCGTCGCGGACGCCCTGTGCGGCGGGTTCGGAGCCGGGCCGCCGTTCACCCTCGTCTGGCACGACCACGACGTGGCCCGCCGCAGCCTCGGCCTCCAGCCGCTGGTCTGGCCCCCCGCCACCTTCCCTGACCTCCTCGCATTCCTGGCGGAAGAGGGCGTCGAGGTCGTCCTCGCCTGAGTTGTCCACAGGCCGGGGCGGCTGTCAGTGGGGTGCGCCACCATGAACACATGAACGAAACCGAGCAGTTGCTGGAGCAAGTCACCGACCGCGTCCGAGCCTCCGCGCGCGAGCGCGGCAGCCCCCTTCCCGCACCCCTGCGGGACGGCGAGACCGAACGGGCCGAGCAGGCCCTGGGCTTCGCCCTCCCACCCCTCCTCACCGCGCTCTACACGCGCATCGGTGACGGCGGATTCGGCCCTGAATACGGCCTGCTGCCACTGCGTCAGGTCATCAGGCAATACGAGGCCGGCCGCGCGTCCGACTGGGGCTGGCCCGAGGGCGTCCTGCCGATAGCCGACCTGGGCTGCGCCATGTCCGCCTGCGTGGACTGCCGCTCCGAGACCGCCCGGATCCTGCTCTTCGAGCCGAACCCCGGGGATCGCGACCTCGCCTGGTACCTCAAGTCCCCGAGCCTGGCCCACTGGCTGCGCGACTGGCTCGACGGTACCGGCTGGTTCCGCGACGAAGAGGAATGGGACGAGGACGAGATAGGCCTGACCCCGTGGCCGGAGTTCAGCGCCCGGTGCGAGGCCTGAGTCCGACCCGCACCTTGTAGACCAGCGCGCCCACCGCCAGCACCGCCGCCCCCGAGACCGCCGACGCGAGGGGCAGCGCACACGCCAGCACCACACAGCCGGACAGCCCCACCGCTGCCACGGCCCGGTCCTTGACAGCTGAACCGAGGGTCCACGCGGAAGCGTTCGCGATCGCGTAGTAGACGAGCACTCCGAACGAGGAGAAGCCGATCGCGCCCCGCAGATCGGCGGTGGCCGCGAGCACCGCCACGACCGCACCCACCGCGAGCTCCGCGTGGTGCGGCACCTGACGCCGGGGATGTACGGCCGCCAGCGCGCGCGGCAGATGGCCGTCCCGGGCCATCGCCAGGACCGTGCGCGACACCCCGAGCACGAGGGCCAGCAGAGAGCCCAGCGCGGCCAGCGCCGCGCCCACCCGGACCACGGGGGACAGTCCGGGCCACCCGGCCGCCCGCACCGCGTCGGCCAGCGGGGCGGCCGACGCCGCCAGCCCGTCGCTGCCGAGCACCGACAGGGCCGCCACCGCCACGGCGGCGTACACCAGCAGCGCGATCCCCAGCGCGAGCGGCACCGCGCGCGGGATCGTGCGCTCCGGATCACGCACCTCCTCGCCCAGGGTGGTGATCCGGGCGTAGCCCGCGAAGGCGAAGAACAGCAGCCCCGCCCCCTGCAACAGCCCGGCCGCATCCCACTCCCCGCCGGCCAGGGCCCCCGGATCCGCCGCACCGGAGGTCAGGCACACCACGACGACCCCGGCCAGCACCGCCAGTACCGCCGCCACGATCAGCCGGGCGAGCCGGGCCGACTTCTGCACCCCGCCGTAGCCCGCGGCGGTCAGCGCCACCACCGCCGCGACGGCCACCGCGTGCTGCCGGCCCGGCCACACGTACGCCCCGACGGTGAGCGCCATCGCCGCACAGGAGGCCGTCTTGCCGACCACGAAACCCCAGCCGGCCAGGTACCCCCAGAACGGGCCGAGCCGTTCGCGGCCGTAGACGTAGGTCCCGCCGGACGCCGGATACCGGGCGGCCAGCCGGGCCGAGGACCACGCGTTGCAGTACGCCACCAGGGCCGCCACCGCGAGGGCCGCGAGCAGCCCGCCGCCCGCCGCCCGCGCCGCCGGGGCGAGGGCGGCGAAGATCCCCGCGCCGACCATGGCGCCGAGTCCGACCACGACGGCGTCGGAAACCCCCAGAGTGCGCCTCAGTTCGTTGTCCACGGGCGGAGGGTAGCCGTGCCGGGTTACGGGCCGGCTGAGGGGAGGGCCCCCTAGCTGACGCCCTCCCGGCCAGGGAGCGGCATGCGCGCCCGCTCCCACCCCTCCAGGGCGGTCAGGCAGGCGTGGTCAAGGTGCCGCAGGCCGCTGAGGTCCAGCCGCACCGACGGCCCGTGCGGCAGCGCCTCCAGCGCGTCCAGCAGCTTCGGCAGCCGCAGGAAACTGGCGTTCCCCACGACCCGGACGCACAGCTCGTCGCCCTCCCACACCTCCTCGATGTGCACGTGCGAGGTCTCCCAGGCCGCCTTGGCCACCGCCAGGCCCAGCCCGATCAGGACCCCCTCGAAAAGACTGGTGGCCACGATCGAGACGGCGGTCACCACCAGCACCACCGCCTCGCCCCGGTGGCTCCGCCACAGGGCCGCCACCGCCCGGGCCGGCAGCAGCTTCCAGCCCGCGTGCAGCAGCACTCCGGCGAGCGCCGCCAGCGGGACCACCTCCAGCAGCTGCGGAAAGGCCACCGCGAACAGCAGCAGCCAGCCCCCGTGCATGATCCGCGCCGCCCGGGTACGGGCCCCGGCCTCCACGTTCGCCGAGCTGCGCACGATCACGGCGGTCATCGGCAGCGCCCCGAGCAGCCCGCACACGGTGTTCCCGACGCCCTGGGCCACCAGCTCCCGGTCGTAGTCGGTGCGCGGCCCGTCGTGCATCCGGTCGACGGCCGCGGCGCTGAAGAGGGTCTCGGCGGAGGCGATCAGCGCGAGCGCGATCACGGTCCCGACGGCTCCGACCGACCCCAGCACCCCGAAGCCCGACCATCCCGGCGGGGCCACCGCGTCCAGCACCCCCGTCACCCGGACCCGCTCGACCGGCAGCCGCAGCACCGCGGCCACGACGGTGGCCGCAGCCACCCCGACCAGCGCGCCCGGCACCAGCCGCGCCCGGGCCGGCACCCGGCGCCAGAGCACCAGGACGGCGATGGTCCCCGCACCCAGCGCCACGGCGGCCCAGTCGGCCCGCGCCCCCAGCTCGTGCACCGTGGCCACCTTGGCCAGGGTGTGGCCGGGAGCCTCCACCCCGCCCACGGCGTAGAGCTGCCCGGCGATCAGCACGAGCCCGATCCCCGCCAGCATCCCGTGCACCACCGCGACGGAGATCGCCCGGAACCACCGCCCCAGCCGCAGCACCCCCATGCCCAGCTGGAGCACCCCGGCGGCCAGCACCAGCACCCCGAGCGCGGCCAGTCCGTAGCCCTGCACGGCCTCGTAGACCAGCACGGTCAGCCCGGCCGCGGGACCGCTGACCTGGAGGGCGCTGCCGCGGAACCAGCCGGTGACCAGCCCCCCGACCACCCCGGTGACGATCCCCAGCTCGGCCGGTACACCGGAGGCGACGGCCACCCCCACACAGAGCGGAAGCGCGACCAGCGCGACGACGACGGACGCGCCGAAGTCCGCTCGGAAATTGCCGGCCCCGGGCATGCGGGAACCCCCTCGTCACGCGGTGATGGATGTCACCCAGCGTGGTGGGCGCACCCGCCCCCGCCCAGTCACCACCGGGAGGCCGGGCAGGAGCACGCGCCGCTCACGCCCCGCACACACCTTGCGCTCCCCGCCGGGCCCCATGGCGCGCCTGGCGCGCACGGCGCGCATGACGAAGGGCACAACGCGGGCGGCCGCCGGTGCGCCCGGCGATCCGCCCCCGTTGTGCCCCACGGGTCCGCTCAGTGACGCACGTGCGCCTCAGCGGTGGTTCAGCGGTAGTTCACGAACTGGATCGCGAAGTCCAGTTCCTTGCCCTTGAGGAGGGCCTGGACGGCCTGGAGGTCGTCACGGCTCTTGGAGCTGACGCGCAGCTCTTCGCCCTGGACCTGGGCCTTGACGCCCTTGGGGCCCTCGTCCCGGATGATCTTCGCGACCTTCTTGGCGTTCTCCTGGGAGATGCCCTCCTCGATCGACGCGAAGATCTTGTACTCCTTGCCGGACAGCTGCGGCTCGCCGGCGTCCAGCGCCTTCAGCGAGATCCCGCGCTTGACCAGCTTGGTCTCGAACACGTCGAGGACGGCCTTGACGCGCTCCTCGGAGACCGCCTCCATGAGGATCTTGTCCCCGGACCAGGCGATGGTGGCGCCGGTGCCCTTGAAGTCGTAGCGCTGCGAGAGTTCCTTGGCGGCCTGGTTGAGGGCGTTGTCGACCTCCTGCCGCTCGACCTTCGAGACGATGTCGAAACTGGAGTCGGCCATGTGCTGTGGCTCCTTGAAGTCGGCTGTGATGGGCCCCGGAGGGCCGCGGCCGGACATCCCCGGACCGCTCCGCAAAGCCTAGCCACCACGCCCACGTGGGGCGCTGATCAATCCGGTGGCGAACCACCCCCGAGCATCGGGTATCGTTTACGTCGTTGCCAGGGAACGACGCCGGAAGGCGGAGGAACCGAAGCGACATCCCATGGCGGTGTGCCCGAGTGGCCAATGGGAGCGGACTGTAAATCCGTCGGCTTAGCCTACCCAGGTTCGAATCCTGGCGCCGCCACGCGAGTGGAACCCCCGTTCATCTGCGGAAGCGCAGTGGACGGGGGTTTCTTCGCATACCCCGGCCCAAACCCGGCCGCCCCGGACCGGGGCCCGCTCAGGGTGGGGGCGGGGTGACCGTCAGGTGGTACGTCGTGTCGATCCAGAAACCGTTCGACGCCGCAGCCTCCACCTCCAGGACGAACTGGCCCGGCGGGAGGGGATCGAGGGCGCACCACAGCCCCCAGGCCACCTGCGGCATCCCCCTCAGCGGGAAGGGCTTCGAGGAGAACTCGCGGGGCTCCAGCGGAGAGCTGTTCAGAGCCGCCGCGGCCCGGGTCACCTCCAGCCGCCACGGCCGGGTCAGGAACGGCACCGCCGCCCGCTTGGTGTTCAGCACCGGGAAGAACAGCGGCCGCCCCGACGGGATGCTGCACCGGCGCACCACCCGGCCTCCGTAGGTCCCCGCCAGGAACCACACGTCCCGGGGCTGACGCCACCCGGCGTACGCGCCCGTCGTGTCCCCCACCGGGCTCTCCTCGTCCGGCGCGGACAGGGCCCACCGCCACCACCGCGCCGCGAGCCGGCCGCCCTCCGCCGCGCTGACGCGCCACTCGCCGTCGCCCATCCCCCACCCCGGAAACCCGTACGGCCGCCCCCTGCGGCCGATTTCGGGGTGACCCTATCGGCCCCCCGCCACGCACCGAAGCGGTCGGCCGGTCGTTTCACGGGGCATGACATGGACTTCGGACAAACGCGGCAAAGCCGGAGGCGGCGTACTGCTCGCCCTGCTCGGCGCCGGCATCCCCGCCCTGGTCGGAGCCGCGCTGCACGGCAACACGGGAGAGCCCTACCGGGAGACCCGCCTGCACTTCGCCGCACAGCGCCCCGACGGCCGGGAACCCGTCGCAAAAGGGGAGTTCACCCGGTTCCTCGACCGCGAGGTCACCCCCGCCTTCCCCGAAGGGCTCACCCTCCGCGACACGGACGGCCAGTGGCGCGGCGACGACGGCACCGTCATCCGCGAGCCCGGCTACGAGGTCGTGCTGCTCTACCCCCGCACCGAGGCCGACGAGCGCGGCACCCGCGTCGAACGGATCCGCCGGCATTACGAGAAGCAGTTCCGGCAGCACGCCGTCCGGCGCGTCGACGACGAGGTGCAGGCCGGTTTCTGACAGCCGCTCGGCCCACCGCCCACCACCCACCGCGCACCGCCCCCGCCCACCGCGCGTCAGTTGCCCGCCACGTCCTTCACGGCCACCGAGACCGGCGCCGAGCCCGAGACGAGCTCCAGCGTCAGACCCGCCGTCGCCGGCGTCTCGACCAGCTCCGCCAGCACCGCCGCCACGTCGTCGCGCGACACGGGACCCCGGCCCGTGTGGGCCTCCAGCCGGACCAGCCCCGTACCGGCGTCGTCCGTCAGCTGACCCGGCCGCAGCACCGTCCACTCCAGCCCCAGCCGGGTCCGCAGATGGTCGTCGGCGTCGCCCTTCGCCCGCAGGTACACGTCGAAGACCTCCTCGCCCCCGTGCCGCGGATCGGCACCCATCGTGGAGACCATCAGGAAGCGGCGCACCCGCGCCCGTTCGGCGGCGTCGGCGAACAGCACCGCCGCGCCCCGGTCCACGGTGTCCTTGCGCGCCGCACCGCTGCCCGGACCGGCACCGGCGGCGAACACCGCCACGTCCGCGCCCTGCAGGATCCCCGCGACGTGCTCGACCGAAGCCGACTCCAGATCGCACAGCACCGGTTCGGCACCGGCCTCCCGCAGGTCACCGCCCTGCTCCGGATCACGGATGATGCCCGCGACCTCGTACCCGCGCGCGGCGAGCAGGCGCTCCAGCCGCAGCGCGATCCGACCGTGTCCACCCGCGATGACGATGCGCATGCCCCGACCGTACGACGGCCCGCCCGCCCCCGCCCGCGAACGCCCCGCGAAGCACTACGGCCCCGGCTCCGTACGGCCCTGCCGTGGCAGGTCCAGGGCCACCGCCACCGCCGAGTCGCAGTACTCCCGCACTGCACTCGTACGGGCTACCACCCGCCCCCGGTGGATCACGATGCGGCTGTACGCCAGCAACAGCACCCCGGCGATCCGGTCCCCGCGCACGGCCAGCAGCTCCGCCGGGAAGCCGGCCTCCACCCGCACCTCCGGCAGCCCCATCGCCTCCCGGGCGGCGGCACTCACCGCCTCGTAGGCCTCGCCCGGGCGCAGACCGCCCTGGGAGGCCAGCAGGTACGCCGCTTCGAGCGGATCGCCCCGACCCACCGGATTCCCGGCGTCCCGTATCGCCTTGCTGCCTGCCGCGACACGCACCCCGGCCGAGCGCAGCAGCCGGACGGGGGCCGTGCGCAGCCCGCGGCGCTCCAGGGCCGCGCAGTCCCCCTGGGGCAGGCAGGTGACGCGTACGCCGGCGGCGGCGAGCCGGTCTGCCGCGCGGGTGGCCGAGTCCAGCGGGAGCCGGGACAGGCCGCCGCACGGGCCGATGGTCACCCCGGGCCGCAGCCCCCCGGCCATGGCCGCCAGCCGGGCCAGCCGGCCCGGGTCGTCACCGTCGGTGTGCAGGTCCACCGGGCAGCCGTGCTCCGCGGCCAGCTCCAGGACCGCCTCCAGGAAGCCCGTCGGGTCGGGGTCGAGGTCCGGACAGCCGCCGATCACCGAGGCGCCCATCTTCACGGCGTCGCGCAGCATGGAGAGCCCGTCCGCGCCGGCCACCCCGGTCAGCAGCCGGGGCACCGCCACCGTCGTCAGGTCCGCCAGCCCGCGCAGGGAGCGGCGGGCCTGGAGGACGGCCTCCATGGGTCCCAGCCCGTGCACGTCGCCGATCCGGACGTGGGAGCGCACCGCGGTGGCGCCGTGGCCGAGCTGGAGCAGGGCCGCCTCGGTGGCGCGGCGCTGCACCTCGTCGGGGGCGTACGAGACCGGCCCCTCACCGTCGGCGGTCAGCGCGGTGTCCCCGTGGGCGTGCGGCTCGGCGGGGGCGGGCAGGAGCAGGTAGCCGCGCAGGTCGACCCGCGACAGGGCGGGGGCGGGCAGGCTGCCCGCGGTGCCCACGGCCTGGATGCGGCCGCCGCTGAGCCGGACGTCGACGGTCCGGCCGTCGGTGAGCCGGGCCCCGGTGAGCAGGAGTCCCGTCGCCTCGGCGGCGGGTCCGCCGACGGGATGGCGCGGGGACGGGGAGGGCTGCTGCGGCTGGCTGTCGGACATCGCGCTCCTGCGGTGGCTCGGGCGGTTCCTGTGCCGTGGCCGCAGCCGGCGGCCCAAGATCACGCAGCGTGCTCCGAGCCTAGGGCGCGGGGGTCCCGGGTTCGCGGAGGAGCGCAATAGTCGTACCGGTGTGGCCGGGGGGAGCGGAGTGTGACCCCGGGCACAAACGGGCCGGTTTCCGGGGCGGGGGAGGCCCGAGAGCCCCGTGGGAATGGCCTGGTGGGCGCTTCGGAGCCCAGGCGCCCCAAAGGATTTGGGCGATCGGCTGGCAACCGTGTAATGTCTTCCTCGCTCGCCCCAATAGCTCAGTCGGTAGAGCGTCTCCATGGTAAGGAGAAGGTCTGCGGTTCGATTCCGCATTGGGGCTCTGGTGAGAGAGGTTCCCCACCCTCGGGTGGGGAACGGATCTCATCAAAGCGGCGTAGCTCAGTCGGTAGAGCAAGCGGCTCATAATCGCTGTGTCACCGGTTCAAGTCCGGTCGCCGCTACACCCAGTAGCCGATTGCGGGGTCGGTCTCCCGATCGGCTACTCTTTTATGCGTTCATCCGTCCCAATCCGTCAAGGAGCACTCACGTGGCTGCCACCGACGTCCGCCCGAAGATCACGCTGGCCTGCGTGGAGTGCAAGGAGCGGAACTACATCACCAAGAAGAACCGGCGTAACAACCCGGACCGCATGGAGATGAAGAAGCACTGCCCGCGCTGCAACTCGCACACCGCGCACCGCGAGACCCGCTAGTCATTGGCGAAGTCTCCAATATAGGCACCGTCATGAGGTCGTCCCCTTCAATGGGGGCGGCCTCGTGTCGTTTCCGCACCAGATCTTGATCAGGTGTGCGGTACGCCGCCCCGGGCGCGGCCGGAGCACTCGATTCGTGCGGGCTTCGAGCGCGCCCCTTCACCATGTCCGTGCAACGTGTCCAAACGCGTCCAAACGTGTCCCTGCAACAGGAGGCAGTGAGCCATGGCCCTCGATCAGACCTTCGTGGGGCGGACCTACCCGCCCACCGAGCCGTACGAGGTCG
The DNA here is from genome assembly GCF_000158895.1 of Streptomyces sp. C. Classification (NCBI taxonomy): domain Bacteria; kingdom Bacillati; phylum Actinomycetota; class Actinomycetes; order Kitasatosporales; family Streptomycetaceae; genus Streptomyces; species Streptomyces sp. C. The sequence goes on from NZ_GG657750.1 coordinate 4,621,703, forward strand.
GCCGGGAGAAGATCCGCGAATTCGCGGTCGCGGTGGGTGACGAGAATCCCGTCTACACCGATCCCGAAGCCGCCAAGGCGTTTGGTCACCAGGACGTGATCGCCCCGCCGACTTTCGTGTTCGCCATCACCTTCGCGGCCGCGGGTCAGGTCATCGAGGACCCGCAGCTGGGCCTGGACTACAGCCGCGTCGTGCACGGCGACCAGAAGTTCGCGTACGTCCGCCCCGTGCGGGCGGGTGACCGGCTCACCGTGACCTCCACCATCGAGGCCGTGAAGTCGCTCGCCGGCAACGACATCATCGACATCCGTGGCGAAGTCCACGACGAGTCCGGCGAGCACGTGGTGACGGCGTGGACCAAGCTCGTGTCCCGCGCCCCCGAGGAGGCCTGAGATGACCGCGCAGATCCACTACGCCGACGTCGAGGTCGGCACCGAGCTCCCGGCGGCGTCCTTCCCCGTGACCCGCGCCACCCTCGTCCGCTACGCCGGCGCCTCGGGTGACTTCAACCCGATCCACTGGAACGAGAAGTTCGCCAAGGAGGTCGGACTGCCGGACGTGATCGCCCACGGCATGTTCACCATGGCCGAGGCGATCCGCGTCGTGACCGACTGGGCGGGCGACCCGGGCGCGGTCGTCGAGTACGGCGTCCGCTTCACCAAGCCGGTCGTGGTCCCGAACGACGACCAGGGCGCGCTGATCGAGGTCACCGCGAAGATCGCCGCCAAGCTGGACGACAACCGCGTACGGGTCGACCTGACGGCGCTCAGCGCCGGCCAGAAGGTCCTGGGCATGTCCCGCGCCGTGGTGCGGCTGGCCTGACGGGGCGGGGCCGGTGCGGGCCGGCCATCTCCCCCTCGACCCCCCGGGGTGGGGGTTGCCCACCCGCCTCCCTGTCTGCGGGCCGGTGGTGCGGGGAGCGGTGTCCCCTGAGACCGCCCCGGGGGACGCCGCCCCCGCACCCCCCCTGCTTGACATAGTTAGTGATTGAGTACTAACTTATTGGCATGGCAAGGATGAGTGCGGACGAGCGGCGCGAGAGCGTCATCCGCGCGGCGATCGTGGAGTTCGCCTGCGGCGGCTACTACGGGACCTCCACCGAGGCGATCGCCAAGCGGGTCGGGGTCTCGCAGCCGTACCTCTTCCGGCTGTTCCCCAGCAAGCAGGCCATCTTCCTCGCGGCGGCGGCTCGCTGTATGGAGCGGACCCGGGAGGTGTTCGCGCAGGCGGCCGACGGGCTCGGGGGCGAGGACGCCCTGCACGCCATGTCCGCCGCCTACAACAAGCACATCGCCGACGACCCGCAGGTCGTCCAGATGCAGTTGCAGATGTACGTCACCGTCGCGTCCGCCGAGGCGGCCGGGGACCAGGAGTTCGGCGAGCTGGTGCGTGCCGGCTGGCTGGAGCTCTGGGACACCGTCATGGCCCCGCTCGGCGGGGACGCCAACGAGACGACCACCTTCATGGCCTACGGAATGCTCATCAACACCCTCACCGCGATGGGCTTCCCGCCCAGTCATCGCGTCTGGGAGGGGTTCCCCTCGGCGAGTCCCGAGTGCTGACCCCCGCCCCTGACGGCTCCGCCGTCTTTTTTTGCCCGCGAAAGTTAGTCAGCAATAACTAACAATCCCCAGGGGGGAACCCGTGAACCAGCCAGCCGAGACGAAGCTCAGCAGGCCCGCGATCTGGGCCCTAGTCCTCACGGGCGCCGCCAGCTTCATGGCCGCCCTCGACAACCTCGTCGTCACCACCGCCCTCCCCGCCATCCGCGCCGACCTCGGCGGCGGGCTGGAGGACCTGGAGTGGACGGTGAACGCCTACACGCTCACCTTCGCCGTCCTGCTGATGTTCGGCTCCGCCCTCGGTGACCGCTTCGGCCGGCGCCGGCTCTTCATCGCCGGCCTCGCCGTCTTCACCGGCGCGTCCGCCGCCGGCGCCATGTCCTCCGGGATCGACGCGCTCATCGCGGCCCGCGCCGTGCAGGGCGTGGGCGCGGCGATCATGATGCCGCTCAGCCTCACCCTGCTCACCGCCGCCGTTCCCGCCGCCCGGCGGGGCGTGGCCCTGGGGATCTACGGAGCCGTGAGCGGACTGGCCGTCGCCACCGGGCCCCTCGTCGGAGGCAGCATCACCGAGCACATCTCCTGGCAGTGGATCTTCTGGCTCAACGTGCCCATCGGCCTCGCCGTGATCCCGCTCTCCCGCCTGCGCCTCGCCGAGTCCACCGCCCCCAACTCCCGCCTCGACATCCCCGGCACCCTCCTGATCAGCGGCGGCCTCTTCGGCATCGTCTACGGCCTGGTCAACGCCAACATCCACGGCTGGACCAACGCCACCGTCCTGACCTCCCTCATCGCCGGCGGCGTCCTCCTCGCGGGCTTCGTGGGCCACGGCTTCCGCAGCGCCAACGCCATGCTGCCCATGCGGCTCTTCCGCGACCGGGGCTTCTTCGGGATCAACATCGCCAGCCTGATGATGTACCTCGGCATGTTCGGCTCGATCTTCCTGCTCAGCCAGTTCCTCCAGGGCGTCGTCGGCTACTCGCCCGCCGAGGCAGGCCTGCGCATGCTCCCCTGGACCGGGATGGCGGTCATCGTCGCCCCCATCGGCGGAGTGCTGTCCGACCGGATCGGCGGCCGCCCCGTCGTCGTCGCCGGTCTGGCCTTCCAGGCCGTCGGCCTCGGCTGGTTCGCCATGATCCTGAGCACGGACGTCTCGTACGCCGCCCAGCTCCCGGCGCTCGTCCTGAGCGGGATCGGCATGTCCCTGTTCTTCGCCCCCGCCGGCAACCTGCTGATGTCCACGGTGACCACCGCCGACCAGGGCAAGGCCTCCGGCGCCAACAACGCCCTGCGCGAGGTCGGCGGCGCCCTCGGCGTCGCGGTCCTGGCCTCCGTCTTCTCCGCCCAGGGCGGCTACGAGACCCCCCAGGCCTTCACCGACGGCACCGTCCCCGCCCTGTGGATCGGCGCGGCGGTCCTGGCCGTGGCCTCCGCCCTCGCCCTGCTGCTCCCGCGCAAGGCCGAGATCGCCGCACCCCAGGAGCAGGCCCCGGCCGAAGAGGCCCCGGCCCCGGCTCCGGCGGCCGCCGCCCCCACGCCGGTCCGCGTCGGCTGATCCAGGAGCGCACATGCCCCACCCGCACCTGTACTACCCGCAGAGAAGATGAACCGCTGACGCCGCGTGCGAAGGAGACCCCGTCATGCCCGACATCCCCTGGCTCACGCCCACCCAGGCCGCACCCGGCGCCGAGGTCTACGTCATGGCCTCCCGCTTCGAGACCGCCACGCTCCTCGGCGCCGTCCGGTTCTTCCTCAAGGCGCCCGGCATCATCAGCCAGATCCGCAAGGCCCCCGGCGCCCACGGCGCGGCCCTCCGGGCCCGCGTCCTGGGCCGGACCTTCCTCACCCTCTCCGCATGGGAGGACCGGGAAGCGCTCTACCGCTTCGCGCGCAGCGAGCCGCACCGCTCCAGCGCCCGCGCCGCCAGCGCCTACATGAAGGAATCCGCCTTCACCTTCTGGACCGTCCCGGCCTCCGGACTCCCCATCACCTGGGACGAGGCCGAGCGCCGCCTGGCGGAGCGGAAGCAGGGCTACTGAGTGCCCCGCCGGGATGCGAGGGGGACGGACCGTACTCTTGTCCACGTGCAGGAACTCCACGACGCCCCCCTCGCCCCGCTGACCACCTTCCGCCTCGGCGGCCCCGCGGCCCGGCTGGTCACCGCGACCACCGACGCCGAAGTGGTCGAAACCGTGCGCGCCGCGGACGAGAGCGGTACCCCGCTCCTGGTCATCGGCGGCGGCAGCAACCTGGTCATCGGAGACCAGGGCTTCGCCGGAACCGCCCTGCGCATCGCCACCACCGGGTTCACCCTCGACGGCACCACCCTGGAGCTCGCCGCCGGCGAGAACTGGTCCGACGCCGTCGCCCGCACCGTCGAGGCCGGGCTCGCCGGCATCGAGTGCCTCGCCGGGATCCCCGGCTCGGCCGGCGCCACCCCGATCCAGAACGTGGGCGCGTACGGTCAGGAAGTCTGCGACACCATCACCGAGGTCGTCGCCTACGACCGCACCACCCGCGAGACGGTCACCCTGACCGCCGCCGAGTGCGCCTTCCGGTACCGCAACAGCACCTTCAAGGACCAGCCCGACCGCTACGTCGTCCTCCGCGTGCGCTTCGCGCTGGAGGACGCGGGCGGCCTCTCCGCCCCGATCAAGTACCCCGAGACGGCCCGCGCCCTCGGCGTCGAGGCCGGCGACCGCGTCCCGGCCGCCCTCGCCCGCGAGACCGTACTGCGCCTGCGCGCCGGCAAGGGCATGGTCCTGGACCCCGCCGACCACGACACCTGGTCGGCCGGCTCCTTCTTCCACAACCCGATCCTGACCGACGAGGCCTACGCGGCCTTCCTGGCCCGCGTCCAGGACCGCCTCGGCGCCGACACCGCCCCGCCCGCCTACCCGGCCGGCGAGGGCCGTACGAAGACCAGCGCGGCCTGGCTGATCGACAAGGCCGGCTTCACCAAGGGCTACGGCACCGGTCCCGCCCGCATCTCCACCAAGCACACCCTGGCCCTCACCAACCGGGGCGAGGCCACCACCGAGGACCTGCTGACCCTCGCCCGGGAAGTCGTCGCGGGCGTCCACGCGGCCTTCGGCGTCACCCTCGTCAACGAGCCCGTGACGGTCGGCGTCGACCTCTGACATGCACTGCCCCCTGCACGGGGCCGGTACGGACCCCACACGGCTGGTGGGGCGCGAGATCCGCCGGGTCGTCGCGTCCTGGCACATCTGCGAAGGCGAGCGCTCCGAGGCACCGCTCGACGTCTGGCTGATCGACAGCGTCGGCGAGTGCACGCGCATCACGACCGGGTCCGACCAGTGCCTCATCGTCGAGTGCGCCGAGCCGCACGAGCCGTACGACCTGGGGGAGTGGGGCCGGATCGAGGTCGGCGAGGACCTCGGCGAGCACCCCTTCCTGCGCCACCTCGGCCAGACCGTCGAATCGGTCGCCGAGTTCGCGCTGCCCGAGCAGGGGCGCACCCACCTGGAGATAGGCTTTCCCGACGGTCACCGGGTACGGGCCGACTGCCACGAGGGCGACCTGCGGCTCACCCGGCCAGCCAGTGCTCGATCCCGTCCAGAAGCTTCGCCTTGACCTCCTCCGGCGCCGCCGACCCCCGCACCGACTGACGGGCCAGCTCGGCGAGCTCCGCGTCCGTGAAGGCGTGGTGGCGGCGCGCGATCTCGTACTGGGCCGCGAGCCGGGACCCGAAGAGCAGCGGGTCGTCCGCACCCAGCGCCATCGGCACCCCGGCCTCGAAGAGGGTCCGCAGCGGCACGTCCTCGGGCCGCTCGTACACGCCGAGGGCGACGTTGGACGCCGGGCAGACCTCGCAGGTGATCTGCCGGTCGGCGAGCCGCTTCAGCAGCCGGGGGTCCTCGGCGGCCCGTACGCCGTGCCCGATGCGGGCGGCGTGCAGGTCGTCGAGGCAGTCGCGGACCGAGGAGGGGCCGGTCAGCTCGCCGCCGTGCGGGGCCGCGAGCAGGCCGCCCTCGCGGGCGATGGCGAAGGCCCGGTCGAAGTCGCGGGCCATGCCGCGGCGCTCGTCGTTGGAGAGCCCGAAGCCGACGACGCCGCGGTCGGCGTAGCGGACGGCGAGGCGGGCCAGGGTGCGGGCGTCGAGGGGGTGCTTCATGCGGTTCGCGGCGATCAGGACCCGCATGCCGAGGCCGGTCTCGCGGGAGGCGCTGTCGACGGCGTCGAGGATGACCTCGACGGCCGGGATCATCCCGCCGAGGAGGGGCGCGTAGGAGGTGGGGTCGACCTGGATCTCCAGCCAGCCGCTGCCGTCCCGGACGTCCTCCTCGGCCGCCTCGCGGACCAGCCGCTGGATGTCCTCGGGCTCGCGCAGGCAGTTGCGGGCGGCGTCGTAGAGCCGCTGGAAGCGGAACCAGCCGCGCTCGTCGGTGGCGCGCAGCTTGGGCGGCTCCCCGGCGGTCAGGGCGTCGGGGAGGCGGACGCCGTACTTGTCGGCGAGCTCCAGCAGGGTCGACGGGCGCATCGAGCCCGTGAAGTGCAGGTGGAGGTGGGCCTTCGGCAGAAGCGTGAGATCGCGTACGTGCTCCATCTGGTGATCCTGCCGTATCGGTCACCCGATTGGCAGCGGATTACCTGAACGGGACGTTGCCCGAACATGAATCTGACGCCGTGGGGGCGGGGGCGGGGTGCCGCTGCGCGGGGCCGTCCCCTACCCGCCCTTCCTCCGTTCCCCGGGGCTCCGCCCCGGACCCCGCGCCTCAAACGCCGGCGGGGCTGGTGGGGATCCGGGGGCTCCGCCCCAAACCCCGCGCCTCGGACGCCGGCGGGGCTGGAAATGCCGGAGCGGCGTCGCCCCCGTGGGGGTGACGCCGCTCCGGGTCACGCGGAACCGCCGGAGGCCTAGGCCTTGGCCTCCGCCAGGAGGTTCTGGATGCGGGACACGCCCTCGACCAGGTCCTCGTCGCCCAGGGCGTAGGACAGGCGCAGGTAGCCCGGGGTGCCGAAGGCCTCGCCCGGGACGACCGCGACCTCGGCCTCGTCCAGGATCAGCGCGGCCAGCTCGACGGAGGTCTGCGGGCGCTTGCCGCGGATCTCCTTGCCGAGCAGCTCCTTGACCGACGGGTACGCGTAGAACGCGCCCTCGGGGGTCGGGCAGAAGACGCCGTCGATCTCGTTGAGCATCTTCACCATCGTCTGGCGGCGGCGGTCGAAGGCCTTGCGCATCTCGGCGACGGCGTCCAGGTTGCCCGAGACGGCGGCCAGCGCGGCGACCTGGGCCACGTTGGAGACGTTGGAGGTGGCGTGCGACTGGAGGTTGGTCGCGGCCTTGATGACGTCCTGCGGGGCGATGACCCAGCCCACGCGCCAGCCCGTCATGGCGTACGTCTTGGCGACGCCGTTGACGATGATGCACTTGTCGCGCAGGGCCGGGACCAGCACGGGCAGCGAGGTGAACTTCGCGTCGCCGTAGACGAGGTGCTCGTAGATCTCGTCCGTGAGGACCCACAGGCCGTGCTCGGCGGCCCACTCGCCGATCGCCTTCGCGTCGTCCTCGCTGTAGACCGCGCCGGTCGGGTTGGAGGGGGAGACGAACAGGACGACCTTGGTGCGCTCGGTGCGCGCGGCCTCCAGCTGCTCGACGGAGACGCGGTAGCCGGTGGTCTCGTCGGCGACGACCTCGACCGGGACGCCGCCGGCGAGGCGGATCGACTCCGGGTAGGTGGTCCAGTACGGGGCGGGGACGATGACCTCGTCGCCCGGGTCGAGGATCGCGGCGAAGGCCTCGTAGATGGCCTGCTTGCCGCCGTTGGTCACCAGGACCTGGGAGGCGTCGACCTCGTAGCCGGAGTCGCGCAGCGTCTTGGCGGCGATGGCCTTCTTCAGCTCGGGCAGGCCGCCGGCGGGCGTGTAGCGGTGGAACTTGGGGTCGCGGCAGGCCTCGACCGCCGCCTCGACGATGTAGTCGGGCGTCGGGAAGTCGGGCTCGCCCGCGCCGAAGCCGATCACCGGGCGCCCGGCGGCCTTGAGGGCCTTGGCCTTGGCGTCGACGGCGAGGGTGGCGGACTCGGAGATGGCGCCGATGCGGGCAGACACCCGGCGCTCGGAGGAAGGCGTTGCAGAGGTCATGGGGCCAATCGTCCCAGACGGCCGAGAAGGCCCGCACACCGTTTCAATCACCGGACGGAGCAGATCCGGATGGCTTCTGTTCGACGTCACGGCCCGGACCACGTACACTCACCTGTCGTTGGCCCTCACCAGCCGCCCCAGAGCGTGAGCACTCCGTGCACCCGCCCGGATGCGGTAGGTTGGGGAACGCAACAAAGGGTCGTAGCTCAATTGGTAGAGCACTGGTCTCCAAAACCAGCGGTTGGGGGTTCGAGTCCCTCCGGCCCTGCTTCACACTCCTTCTCGGATGTGTGCGCAGGTACGTACTTCGATGCAACGCCGTGCGGCGCAACCGGGCGCGGCTACGGCCACGACCCGGATTCAGGTGAGAGACGTGACGGACGCCCTGGGCTCCATCGACATGCCTGACGCCGACAGCGACACTCGCGAGAAGAAGGCCCGCAAGGGCGGCAAGCGCGGAAAGAAGGGGCCCCTGGGCCGCCTCGCGCTGTTCTACCGCCAGATCGTCGCGGAACTCCGCAAGGTCGTATGGCCCACCCGTAACCAGCTCTCGACGTACACCACCGTGGTGATTGTCTTCGTCGTCATCATGATCGGTCTGGTGACCGTGATTGACTATGGGTTCCAGGAAGCCATCAAGTTCGTCTTCGGCTGATCCCCGCGGAGGGCGGCGCCTTGATGGGTGCCGCCTTTTTTCGCATGTTCCACCACCTTTTGTATCCAGGAAGAAGCAGCCACCGTGTCTGACCCGAACCTGAACGCGAGCCACGACTCCGTCGAGTCCGTCGAGGACCAGCTCGACATCGTCGAGGCGGCGGACGCTGTGGACCCCGACGAGGTCGAGCTCGCCGACGCCGAGGCGGGCATCGCCGCCGAGGAAGCCGCGCTGCACGTCGAGGACGAGGTCGACGCCGAGGCTGACGAGGAAGTCGACGAGGACGCCGAGGACGAGGGCGACATCGAGGACGAGGCCGCCGTCGAGGCCGACGCCGACGTCGAGGCCGAGGCCGCCGAGGAGGCCGCCCCGGCCGAGCCCGTCGACCCCATCCAGGCCCTGCGCGACGAGCTGCGCCTGCTGCCCGGCGAGTGGTACGTGATCCACACCTACGCGGGCTACGAGAAGCGCGTGAAGGCCAACCTGGAGCAGCGCGCCGTCTCGCTGAACGTCGAGGAGTTCATCTACCAGGCCGAGGTGCCCGAGGAAGAGATCGTCCAGATCAAGAACGGCGAGCGCAAGAACGTCCGGCAGAACAAGCTGCCCGGTTACGTGCTCGTCCGCATGGACCTGACGAACGAGTCCTGGGGCGTCGTCCGCAACACCCCGGGTGTCACGGGCTTCGTCGGCAACGCGTACGACCCGTACCCGCTGACCCTCGACGAGATCGTCAAGATGCTCGCCCCCGAGGCGCAGGAGAAGGCCGCCAAGCAGGCCGCGGAAGAGGCCGGCCTGCCCGCGCCCGCCGTCAAGCGCACCATCGAGGTCCTGGACTTCGAGGTCGGCGACTCGGTCACCGTCACCGACGGCCCGTTCGCCACGCTCCAGGCGACGATCAACGAGATCAACCCGGACTCGAAGAAGGTCAAGGGCCTCGTCGAGATCTTCGGCCGCGAGACCCCGGTCGAGCTGAGCTTCGACCAGATCCAGAAGAACTGATCTTCCGGATTCAAAGCTTCCGAAACAGGTCAGACCAGCCCGTAAAGGGCGGTCTGACCTGCTCGGTTTTTAGCCCCGCGCCCATACCCGTTATCGTGGTGCGGTATGCCTCCATCCGGATGACCGGACGGACGGCTGAAAACTCTCACTAGGACCCGGAGAGAGCAATGCCTCCCAAGAAGAAGAAGGTCACGGGGCTTATCAAGCTCCAGATCAAGGCCGGTGCGGCCAACCCGGCTCCGCCGGTCGGCCCCGCGCTCGGTCAGCACGGCGTCAACATCATGGAGTTCTGCAAGGCCTACAACGCCGCGACCGAGTCGCAGCGTGGCATGGTCGTGCCGGTGGAGATCACGGTCTACGAGGACCGTTCCTTCACCTTCATCACCAAGACGCCGCCGGCCGCGCGCCTCATCCTGAAGAGCGCCGGCATCGAGAAGGGCTCCGGCGAGCCGCACAAGACCAAGGTCGCGAAGCTCACGCGTGACCAGGTCCGCGAGATCGCCACGATCAAGATGCCCGACCTCAACGCGAACGACATCGACGCCGCCGAGAAGATCATCGCCGGCACCGCCCGTTCGATGGGTATCACGGTCGAGGGCTGATCCAGCCCCTCGCAGTTCCCCAGTGGTAGGGCCAAGCGCTGGTCCGTACCACGACTCCATGCCTGAAGCACTTACACAGGAGCAGAAGTGAAGCGCAGCAAGACTCTCCGCGCTGCGGACGCCAAGGTCGACCGGGAGAAGCTGTACGCCCCGCTCGAGGCCGTCCGTCTCGCCAAGGAGACCTCCACCACCAAGTTCGACGCCACCGTCGAGGTTGCCTTCCGCCTGGGTGTCGACCCGCGCAAGGCCGACCAGATGGTCCGCGGCACCGTGAACCTCCCGCACGGCACCGGTAAGACCGCCCGGGTCCTGGTCTTCGCGACCGGTGACCGTGCTGCGGCCGCGGAAGCCGCCGGCGCCGACATCGTCGGCGACGACGAGCTGATCAACGAGATCGCCAAGGGCAACCGCCTCAACGAGTTCGACGCCGTCGTGGCGACCCCGGACCTCATGGGCAAGGTCGGCCGCCTCGGCCGCGTGCTCGGTCCGCGTGGTCTCATGCCGAACCCGAAGACCGGCACCGTCACCATGGACGTCGCCAAGGCTGTCACCGAGATCAAGGGTGGCAAGATCGAGTTCCGCGTCGACAAGCACTCGAACCTGCACTTCATCGTCGGCAAGGTCTCCTTCACCGACGAGCAGCTGGTCGAGAACTACGCGGCCGCTCTGGACGAGATCATCCGTCTGAAGCCGTCCGCCGCCAAGGGCCGCTACATCAAGAAGGCCGCCCTGAGCACCACGATGGGCCCCGGCATCCAGCTGGACTCCAACCGCACCCGGAACCTCCTCGTCGAGGAAGACCCGGCTGCTGTCTGAGCCCCACGGCTCGCCTGAGTGGCTGAACGGGCCCCTCGCTCCCTCGGGAGCGGGGGGCCCGTTTCCGTTTCTCCTGGCCGATATTCCGTACGACCTTTGCGTGTATCTGCCATATGGTCGGACGGTTCGACGATCACACCAGGGGTGGGGACTCCATGCTCACGTACCGCAAGAAGACCGCAGGTGCCGCGCTGGCCGCCGTACTGCTCGTGGGCGGGGCCACGACGGCCTGCGAGGACGGGAAGAAGGCCGACGGCGGCAAGGCGGCGTCCGCGCCGTCCGCGCAGGCCTCCCCGTCCGCCTCCAAGGCGGCCGGGGGCGCCGCGGACGCCACGCCGGCCGCGTTCCTGCAGAAGGCCAAGAAGACCTCCGAGGAGATCACCTCCCTCCGCTACACCCTGACGGGGACGGCCTCGGGCCAGCAGGTCTCCTCCGAGGCCTCCATGCGGCTCAAGCCGTCCGTGGCGATGTCGATGAAGGCCACCTCGCAGGGCGCCGAGTCCGGCACCGTCGAGATCCGGATGATCGACGGGGCCATGTACCTGGGCTCCGAGGGCACGTGGCTCAAGTTCGACATGAAGGCACTCGACCCGGCGACGGCCAAGAAGATGGAGAGCGCCCAGGGCGGCGCGAGCAGCTCCGGCGAGAACCCGGGGGACCGGGCCGACCAGCTGATGGGCGCCAAGGACCTCAAGACGGTCGGCGAGGAGAACGTCGACGGCGTGAAGACCACGCACGTCTCCGGGACCATCACGACCGAGCAGATGCGCGCCGGCGTCGCGACGACCTCCACCCCGGAGGCCCGGGAGCGCCGGGAGAAGAGCCTCAAGCAGCTGGAGGGCGAGGGCATCAAGAGCCTCGCCGTCGACATGTGGATCGACGAGTCCGGCCACACCAAGCAGGTCCGTACCCGCGGTGAGGGCACCAAGGGCCCGCTGGACACGACGATCAAGTTCCTGGACTTCAACAAGCCGGTCGAGATCACGGCCCCGTCGGCCGACCAGGTCGTCGACCTCGCCGAGATGATGAAGCGCTCGCGCGAGGGCTCCGGCACGGAGCAGGGCTGACCAGGCACGACGTGCGAGCGGATCCGCCGTACGGGCGGATTTGCTCTGCAACGGATGGTTCGCGTACTCTTCCTGAGAAGCCAAAGACCGCTGGTCGTTGCCGCGCCTGGAAGGGTGCGGTGGCCGAAGGATCCGTTGAGTGCGGACGACCCGCGTAGGTGACTGTGGAAGGTTCCCGGAATCTCGTTCCGGTTGAGCCGTGCCCTGGCGCCTGCGCCGGGGCGTTTCGTTTTTCAGCCCCTTCTGAGCGGTCCTCATCACCCGGAAGGAGGCGAACGCACCATGCCGACGCCCAACAAGGCTGCATCGGTAGCCGAGCTCAAGGACGCGTTCCAGAGCTCGAACGCCGCCGTGCTGACCGAGTACCGGGGTCTCACCGTCGCGCAGCTCAAGACGCTGCGTCGCTCCCTTGGTGAGAACGCCCAGTACGCCGTGGTGAAGAACACGCTGACCAAGATTGCGGCCAACCAGGCCGGGATCACCGCGCTGGACGAGCACTTCGCTGGTCCGACCGCGGTCGCCTTCATCACCGGTGACCCGGTGGAGTCGGCGAAGAGCCTGCGTGACTTCGCCAAGGACAACCCCAACCTGATCATCAAGGCGGGTGTCCTTGATGGTAAGGCGCTCTCCGCCGATGACATCAAGAAGCTTGCGGACCTCGAGTCCCGCGAGGTTCTGCTCAGCAAGCTGGCCGGCGCGTTCAAGGGCAAGCAGTCTCAGGCTGCCCAGCTCTTCCAGGCGCTGCCGTCGAAGCTCGTCCGCACCGTGGACGCGCTCCGTGCCAAGCAGGCCGAGCAGGGCGGTGCCGAGTAATTCGGCTCGCGCATTGATCCACGCCGCCTAGTGCGTGGGTCGTAGCGGGCCGTTACGCCCGCCTCTATACACATCCGGCACCTGCCGAATTAGTGGAAGGATCGCCCATCATGGCGAAGCTCTCTCAGGACGACCTCCTCGCCCAGTTCGAGGAGATGACCCTCATCGAGCTCTCCGAGTTCGTGAAGGCCTTCGAGGAGAAGTTCGACGTCACCGCCGCCGCGGCCGTCGCCGTTGCCGCCCCGGGTGCCCCCGGCGCCGTGGCCGAGGCCGAGGAGGAGAAGGACGAGTTCGACGTCATCCTCACCGGTGCCGGCGACAAGAAGATCCAGGTCATCAAGGTCGTGCGCGAGCTGACCTCCCTGGGTCTGAAGGAGGCCAAGGACCTCGTCGACGGCACCCCGAAGCCGGTCCTCGAGAAGGTCAACAAGGAGGCCGCTGACAAGGCCGCCGAGGCCCTCAAGGCCGCCGGTGCGGGCGTCGAGGTCAAGTAACACCTCTGAGGCCGTCTGACGGCCTCTGCGAAGGGCGATCACCCGTAAGGGTGGTCGCCCTTTGGCGTATCCGCAGTGCCTGACTTGCCCTCCTCTCGTTGGGGAGTAGGGTGATCTTCGTTGTCCCGAAGCAGGGTCCGGAGATGATCCGCTCGGAGCACGGGGCCTTGACGAACGGCCAGCGGCGCGCAATTCTCAGTCCCGTCGTGAGGTCGGCCGGTGCGATCCGAGATCCGAGGCATGGATCGAGGCATGGATCGACTACGAAGAGGGCAGTACTGATACGCGCTCTGTGAACGAGAGCCGCAGCGTGTTGGTTGAACAACGGTAGGGAAGGGCCTGTTGCCGGTTTCCGGAAACCTGGTCTGGACATCAGTGAGCCGAGTGGCTACACTGACCCTTTGCGCTGCCTGTTAGCTGTCCCCTGCCCGTCGCCAGGGGCATGCCCACGCTCGAGCACATCTGACTGACCGCCTCTGACCTGGTCTTTTGCCAGATCGGGAGCACCTTGTCTTCTGTGTCGGCTGGGACCGGTACGCGCGTAGTGAGTCCGAGCCCTCGGAAGGACCCCCTCTTGGCCGCCTCGCGCAACGCCTCGACCAATACGAACAACGGTGCCAGCACCGCCCCGCTGCGCATCTCCTTTGCAAAGATCAAGGAGCCCCTCGAGGTTCCGAACCTCCTGGCGCTGCAGACCGAGAGCTTTGACTGGCTGCTCGGCAACGCCGCCTGGAAGTCCCGCGTCGAGTCGGCGCTTGAGAGTGGACAGGACGTCCCCACCAAGTCCGGTCTGGAAGAGATCTTCGAGGAGATCTCGCCGATCGAGGACTTCTCCGGGTCGATGTCGCTGACGTTCCGCGACCACCGGTTCGAGCCGGCGAAGAACTCCGTCGACGAGTGCAAGGAGCGCGACTTCACGTACGCGGCGCCGCTCTTCGTCACGGCCGAGTTCACGAACAACGAGACCGGTGAGATCAAGTCTCAGACGGTCTTCATGGGCGACTTCCCGCTCATGACCAACAAGGGCACCTTCGTCATCAACGGCACCGAGCGCGTCGTCGTGTCGCAGCTCGTCCGTTCCCCGGGTGTCTACTTCGACTCCTCCATCGACAAGACGTCCGACAAGGACATCTTCTCCGCCAAGATCATCCCGTCCCGGGGTGCCTGGCTGGAGATGGAGGTCGACAAGCGCGACATGGTCGGCGTCCGCATCGACCGCAAGCGCAAGCAGTCCGTGACCGTCCTCCTGAAGGCTCTCGGCTGGACCACCGAGCAGATCCTCGAGGAGTTCGGCGAGTACGAGTCCATGCGCGCCACCCTGGAGAAGGACCACACCCAGGGCCAGGACGACGCGCTGCTCGACATCTACCGCAAGCTGCGCCCGGGCGAGCCGCCGACCCGCGAGGCCGCTCAGACGCTGCTCGAGAACCTCTACTTCAACCCGAAGCGCTACGACCTCGCCAAGGTCGGCCGCTACAAGGTGAACAAGAAGCTCGGCGCCGACGAGCCGCTCGACGCCGGTGTGCTCACCACCGACGACGTGATCGCGACGATCAAGTACCTCGTCAAGCTCCACGCGGGCGAGACCGAGACCATCGGTGAGTCGGGCCGTTCGATCGTCGTCGAGACCGACGACATCGACCACTTCGGCAACCGTCGTCTGCGCAACGTCGGCGAGCTCATCCAGAACCAGGTCCGCACGGGTCTGGCTCGTATGGAGCGCGTCGTGCGCGAGCGCATGACCACCCAGGACGTCGAGGCGATCACGCCCCAGACCCTGATCAACATCCGGCCGGTCGTCGCCTCCATCAAGGAGTTCTTCGGCACCAGCCAGCTGTCGCAGTTCATGGACCAGAACAACCCGCTGTCGGGTCTGACGCACAAGCGTCGTCTCTCGGCGCTGGGTCCCGGCGGTCTGTCCCGTGAGCGGGCCGGCTTCGAGGTCCGTGACGTGCACCCGTCGCACTACGGCCGCATGTGTCCGATCGAGACCCCCGAAGGCCCGAACATCGGTCTGATCGGCTCGCTCGCGTCCTACGGCCGCGTCAACGCGTTCGGTTTCATCGAGACCCCGTACCGCAAGGTCGTCGACGGCCAGGTCACCGACGAGGTCGACTACGTCACCGCCGACGAGGAAGACCGCTTCGTCATCGCCCAGGCGAACGCCCGCCTGGACGACGAGCTGCGCTTCACCGAGAACCGCGTCCTGGTCCGCAAGCGTGGCGGCGAGGTCGACTACGTCGAGCCGTCCGACGTGGACTACATGGACGTCTCGCCGCGCCAGATGGTGTCCGTCGCCACCGCGATGATCCCCTTCCTCGAGCACGACGACGCCAACCGCGCCCTCATGGGCGCGAACATGATGCGCCAGGCCGTTCCGCTCATCAAGGCGGAGGCCCCGCTCGTCGGCACCGGCATGGAGTACCGCTGCGCGGTCGACGCCGGCGACTCGATCAAGGCGGAGAAGGACGGTGTCGTCCAGGAGGTCTCGGCCGACTACATCACCGTCGCCAACGACGACGGCACGTACACCACGTACCGCGTCGCCAAGTTCTCCCGCTCGAACCAGGGCACCTCGGTCAACCAGAAGGTCATCGTCAACGAGGGTGACCGGATCATCGAGGCCCAGGTCCTCGCCGACGGTCCGGCGACCGAAGAGGGCGAGATGGCCCTCGGCAAGAACCTGCTCGTCGCGTTCATGCCGTGGGAAGGCCACAACTACGAGGACGCGATCATCCTGTCGCAGCGCCTCGTGCAGGACGACGTCCTCTCCTCGATCCACATCGAGGAGCACGAGGTCGACGCCCGTGACACCAAGCTGGGCCCCGAGGAGATCACCCGGGACATCCCGAACGTCTCCGAGGAGGTCCTCGCCGACCTCGACGAGCGCGGCATCATCCGCATCGGTGCGGACGTCGTCGCCGGCGACATCCTCGTCGGCAAGGTCACGCCCAAGGGTGAGACCGAGCTGACCCCCGAGGAGCGCCTGCTCCGCGCGATCTTCGGTGAGAAGGCTCGCGAGGTGCGTGACACCTCGCTCAAGGTCCCCCACGGTGAGATCGGCAAGGTCATCGGCGTCCGCGTCTTCGACCGCGAGGAGGGCGACGAGCTTCCCCCGGGCGTGAACCAGCTGGTCCGCGTCTACGTCGCCCAGAAGCGCAAGATCACCGACGGTGACAAGCTCGCCGGCCGCCACGGCAACAAGGGTGTTATCTCGAAGATCCTTCCGATCGAGGACATGCCGTTCCTCGAGGACGGAACTCCGGTCGACATCATCCTGAACCCGCTGGGTGTCCCGTCCCGAATGAACCCGGGACAGGTCCTGGAGATCCACCTCGGCTGGCTCGCCAGCCGCGGCTGGGACGTCTCCGGCCTCGCGGACGAGTGGGCGCAGCGCCTCCAGGCGATCGGCGCCGACCAGGTCGCCCCCGGCACCAACGTCGCCACCCCCGTCTTCGACGGTGCGCGTGAGGACGAGCTGGCCGGCCTGCTCCAGCACACGATCCCGAACCGCGACGGCGAGCGCATGGTGCTCCCGACCGGTAAGGCGCGTCTGTTCGACGGCCGCTCCGGCGAGCCGTTCCCGGACCCGATCTCGGTCGGGTACATGTACATCCTCAAGCTGCACCACCTGGTCGACGACAAGCTCCACGCCCGTTCGACCGGTCCGTACTCGATGATCACGCAGCAGCCGCTGGGTGGTAAGGCGCAGTTCGGTGGTCAGCGCTTCGGTGAGATGGAGGTGTGGGCGCTCGAGGCGTACGGCGCCGCTTACGCGCTCCAGGAACTCCTGACGATCAAGTCCGACGACGTGACCGGCCGCGTGAAGGTCTACGAGGCCATCGTCAAGGGCGAGAACATCCCCGAGCCGGGCATTCCCGAGTCCTTCAAGGTGCTCATCAAGGAAATGCAGTCGCTCTGCCTCAACGTGGAGGTGCTGTCCTCGGACGGCATGTCCATCGAGATGCGCGACACCGACGAGGACGTCTTCCGCGCGGCGGAGGAGCTCGGTATCGACCTGTCCCGGCGCGAGCCGAGCAGCGTCGAAGAGGTCTGACGGGCCTGGCCGGGGGATCCGCGTGATCCCCCGGCCGCCCCGGGACCGTTCAGACCATGATTGAGACTCGACCCCGAAAGAGGGATTGACGCACAGTGCTCGACGTCAACTTCTTCGACGAGCTGCGGATCGGCCTTGCCACCGCGGACGACATCCGAACCTGGTCGCACGGCGAGGTCAAGAAGCCGGAGACCATCAACTACCGCACCCTCAAGCCCGAGAAGGACGGACTCTTCTGCGAGAAGATCTTCGGTCCGACCCGGGACTGGGAGTGCTACTGCGGCAAGTACAAGCGTGTCCGCTTCAAGGGCATCATCTGTGAGCGCTGTGGCGTCGAGGTCACGCGCGCCAAGGTGCGCCGTGAGCGCATGGGCCACATCGAGCTCGCCGCTCCCGTCACCCACATCTGGTACTTCAAGGGCGTCCCGTCGCGCCTGGGCTACCTGCTGGACCTCGCGCCGAAGGACCTCGAGAAGGTCATCTACTTCGCCGCGTACATGATCACGTTCGTCGACGACGAGCGCCGTCAGCGCGACCTGCCGTCGCTGGAGGCCCACGTCTCCGTCGAGCGCCAGCAGATCGAGAACCGCCGTGACGCGGACCTCGAAGGCCGTGCCAAGAAGCTCGAGAGCGACCTGGCCGAGCTGGAGGCCGAGGGCGCCAAGGCCGACGTGCGCCGCAAGGTGCGCGAAGGCGCCGAGCGCGAGATGAAGCAGCTCCGCGACCGCGCCCAGCGCGAGATCGACCGCCTCGACGAGGTGTGGAACCGCTTCAAGAACCTCAAGGTCCAGGACCTCGAGGGCGACGAGCTCCTCTACCGCGAGCTGCGTGACCGCTTCGGCACGTACTTCGACGGTTCGATGGGTGCGGCTGCTCTGCAGAAGCGCCTGGAGTCCTTCGACCTGGAGGAGGAGGCCGAGCGCCTCCGCGAGATCATCCGTACCGGCAAGGGCCAGAAGAAGACCCGTGCGCTCAAGCGCCTCAAGGTCGTCTCCGCGTTCCTGCAGACCAGCAACAGCCCCAAGGGCATGGTCCTGGACTGCGTCCCGGTCATCCCGCCGGACCTGCGTCCGATGGTGCAGCTGGACGGTGGCCGCTTCGCGACCTCCGACCTGAACGACCTGTACCGCCGCGTGATCAACCGCAACAACCGCCTGAAGCGCCTTCTCGACCTCGGTGCCCCCGAGATCATCGTGAACAACGAGAAGCGCATGCTCCAGGAGGCGGTCGACGCCCTCTTCGACAACGGCCGTCGCGGTCGCCCGGTGACGGGCCCCGGCAACCGTCCGCTGAAGTCCCTCAGCGACATGCTGAAGGGCAAGCAGGGTCGATTCCGTCAGAACCTCCTCGGCAAGCGCGTGGACTACTCCGCGCGTTCCGTGATCGTCGTCGGTCCGCAGCTGAAGCTGCACCAGTGTGGTCTGCCCAAGGCCATGGCGCTGGAGCTCTTCAAGCCGTTCGTGATGAAGCGCCTGGTCGACCTGAACCACGCGCAGAACATCAAGAGCGCGAAGCGCATGGTCGAGCGCGGCCGCACGGTCGTGTACGACGTGCTCGAAGAGGTCATCGCCGAGCACCCGGTGCTGCTGAACCGTGCGCCCACGCTGCACCGTCTCGGCATCCAGGCCTTCGAGCCCCAGCTGGTCGAAGGCAAGGCCATCCAGATCCACCCGCTCGTCTGCACCGCGTTCAACGCGGACTTCGACGGTGACCAGATGGCCGTCCACCTGCCGCTCTCCGCGGAGGCGCAGGCCGAGGCCCGCATCCTGATGCTGTCCTCGAACAACATCCTCAAGCCGGCCGACGGCCGTCCGGTCACGATGCCGACGCAGGACATGGTCCTGGGTCTGTTCTTCCTGACCACCGACGGTGAGCTCCGCGACGTCAAGGGCGAGGGCCGCGCGTTCGGCTCGACCGCCGAGGCGATCATGGCGTTCGACGCCGGCGAGCTCGCGCTGCAGTCGTCCGTCGACATCCGCTTCCCGGTGGGCACCATCCCGCCGCGCGGCTGGGTGCCGCCGGTCGCCGAAGAGGGCGAGCAGGAGTTCCAGCCGGGCGACAGCTTCCGTCTGAAGACGACCCTGGGTCGCGCGCTCTTCAACGAGCTGCTGCCCGAGGACTACCCGTTCGTCGACTACTCGGTGGGCAAGAAGCAGCTCTCCGAGATCGTCAACGACCTGGCGGAGCGCTACCCCAAGGTCATCGTGGCGGCGACGCTCGACAACCTGAAGGCGGCCGGCTTCCACTGGGCGACCCGTTCGGGCGTCACCGTGGCCATCTCCGACGTCGTCGTGCCCGAGGCCAAGAAGGCCATCGTCGCGGGCTACGAGGCTCAGGACGAGAAGGTCCAGAAGCAGTACGAGCGCGGTCTGATCACCAAGGACGAGCGCACGCAGGAGCTCATCGCGATCTGGACCAAGGCGACCAACGAGGTCGCCGAGGCGATGAACGCGAACTTCCCCAAGACGAACCCCATCTTCATGATGGTTGACTCGGGTGCCCGAGGAAACATGATGCAGATGCGACAGATCGCCGGTATGCGTGGTCTGGTGTCGAACGCGAAGAACGAGACCATCCCGCGTCCGATCAAGGCGTCCTTCCGTGAGGGCCTCACCGTTCTGGAGTACTTCATCTCCACGCACGGTGCCCGTAAGGGTCTGGCGGACACCGCCCTGCGTACCGCCGACTCGGGTTACCTCACCCGTCGTCTGGTGGACGTCTCGCAGGACGTCATCATCCGCGAGGAGGACTGCGGCACCGAGCGCGGCCTCAAGCTCAAGATCGGTGTCAAGGACGAGACCGGTGTCCTCCGCAAGGCGGACGACGTCGAGACCTCCGTGTACGCCCGCATGCTGGCCGAGGACGTCGTCATCGACGGCAAGGTCATCGCGCCGGCGAACGTGGACCTCGGCGACGTGCTCATCGACGCCCTCATCGCGAACGGCGTCGAGGAGGTCAAGACCCGCTCGGTCCTGACCTGCGAGTCCGCGGTCGGCACCTGTGCCTTCTGCTACGGCCGCTCGCTGGCCACCGGCAAGCTCGTCGACATCGGCGAGGCGGTCGGCATCATCGCCGCCCAGTCCATCGGTGAGCCCGGTACCCAGCTGACGATGCGTACCTTCCACACCGGTGGTGTGGCCGGTGACGACATCACGCAGGGTCTGCCGCGTGTCGTCGAGCTCTTCGAGGCCCGTACCCCGAAGGGTGTCGCCCCGATCTCCGAGGCCGCCGGCCGCGTGCGGATCGAGGAGACCGAGAAGACGAAGAAGATCGTCATCACGCCCGACGACGGCAGCGAGGAGACGGCCTTCCCGATCTCCAAGCGCGCCAAGGTCATCGTGCACGAGGGCGACCACGTCGAGGTGGGCCAGAAGCTCACCATGGGTGCCACCAACCCGCACGACGTGCTGCGCATCCTCGGCCAGCGTGCCGTCCAGGTCCACCTGGTCGGCGAAGTCCAGAAGGTCTACAACTCGCAGGGCGTGTCGATCCACGACAAGCACATCGAGATCATCATCCGGCAGATGCTGCGCCGCGTGACGATCATCGAGTCCGGCGACGCGGAGCTCCTGCCGGGCGAGCTCGTCGAGCGCTCGAAGTTCGAGACCGAGAACCGTCGCGTGGTCACCGAGGGCGGTCACCCCGCCTCCGGCCGCCCGCAGCTGATGGGTATCACCAAGGCCTCGCTGGCGACGGAATCCTGGCTGTCGGCCGCCTCCTTCCAGGAGACGACCCGAGTCCTGACGGACGCGGCGATCAACGCCAAGTCCGACAGCCTCATCGGCCTCAAGGAGAACGTCATCATCGGTAAGCTCATCCCGGCCGGTACGGGTCTGTCCCGCTACCGCAACATCCGGGTCGAGCCGACCGAGGAGGCCAAGGCCGCGATGTACTCGGCCGTCGGTTACGACGACATCGACTACTCCCCCTTCGGCACCGGCTCCGGCCAGGCTGTCCCGCTGGAGGACTACGACTACGGCCCGTACAACGGCTAAGAGCTCGTAAGACGAAGCCCCCCACCGCTCCGAGAGGAGTGGTGGGGGGCTTCGTCGTGTCCGGGGCCGCCGCGCGGGCTCCGGTGAGGGGAGGCGGCCCGGGGGCCGCCTCCCCGGCCGGTCAGGCGCCGCGCCGGCGCCTGACGTAGGCCGCCGTGGTCACCGAGGTCAGGGTGAGGAGGGCCAGGGCGGCCGCTGCGAGGCCCGGGGGGAGGCCCTTCGGGGTGAAGGTGCAGGAGAGGGTGCGGGTGGCCGGGGTGACCGGGAGGGAGAGGAGGCCGTGGAAGTCGCGGATCGGGGCCGAGCACTGCCAGCCGGGGATGTTCGTCACCGCGAGGACGGCGGTGCCGGTGGTGTCCGGGGGGAGGGTGGCTTCCAGGGTGTGGCCGCCGACGTGGACCGAGGTGGCGCCCGTCGACTTCAGGGCGGCGACCCTGGCGTCCAGGGCGGCGCGGTCCAGGCAGCCGATGGGGGTCGTGCCGGCCGTGGCGTTCTCCGTGCGGGTCTCCACCGTCGCGGTGACCTCGCCCGAGGCGGGGACCGGGCCCAGGGGGACGACGCCCGTCATGCGGTCCATGAGGGGGAGTTCGGAGGTCGGCGTGCGGAGGGTGCCGTAGAGCTCGGGGGAGTACCAGTAGGCCTCGGCGCCGGGGGTGCACCGGGCGGCGTACGTCTGGCTGGTGGGGGTGCCCGTGCGGGTGGTCCGCGGGACCTCGTAGACCGTCGCGCCCAGGACGTTCTCCTGGTGGGCGTAGACCGAGTCCGCGGGGTTGGGGGAGGTGTAGGGGGTGGTACGGAGCGTGACCAGGGGCGGAGCGGGCTGCTTCATCGTCGTCCAGCTGCCCGGGGTGGGGCCCGGGTGGACGCGGGCGCCGATCGAGAAGATCGCGTCGAGCACCGGGTTGTCGGCGCCGAAGAAGGTCCGGCCGTCGTTCTTGAAGCCGTAGCCCAGGGGCTCCAGGGCCCGGTACGTGGCCTCGGGGAGGTAGCTGCTGTAGTACTGCGGGCCCTCGGCCCGCAGGGCGAGGGCGTCGTTGTACGAGGTCTGCGGCGCGCCCGAGTCCGTCCGGTAGGCGGGCCAGCCGTCCACGCTCCGGACCGCTTCGAAGTGGTTCGTGATCGAGCGGTTCGAGGTCGGGACGGGGGCCGCCCAGCGCTCGCGGGAGCGGCGGGCGTCCGCGTTGGCCGCGGCGACCGTGGATTCGGCGAAGACCACGCCGGTCATGAGGAGGGCCGCCAGGGGGAGGAGGGCCCGGTGCTTGTCCGCCCTCGTGAGGAGGAGCAGGGCGAGCAGGGAGGCCGCGCCGCCGGCCAGGACGGCCGGCCAGGTCCAGCCGCCGAAGTCGTTCGTGTGGCGCAGGACGAACGTGGCCAGGAGCAGCAGGGCCGCCGACAGGGCCAGGTGGAGGGGGCGGGGGCGGTTGGCCAGGGCGAGCCAGGCCAGGACGACGACCATCCCGCTGAACACGAACGCCTCGCGGTACGGGTTGCCGTTCGGCACCGCCAGCCCGTGCCACACGTACTGCGTCGGGGGGAACTGGAAGGAGACGAGGACGAGGAGGGTGGCCGCGGCCCACGTCAGGCGGGTACGGGCCGCGATGCGGGTGTTCAGGAGGAAGCTGCCTGCCAGGATCAGGCCCAGCGAGGCCACGTACAGGCGCGGGCGGCCGCCCCACAGGTGCGTGGCGGGGAGCATGCCCGCGAGGAAGACCTCGATCCGGACGGGGTCGAAGGCGCCGGCCTTGGTGGGCTGCGCCGCCCCGCTGGACAGGAACGACGGCAGCAGGAGCGGGAGGGTCAGGAGGATGCCCACCCCCGCCGCGGTCGCCGCGCGCCACAGGGCGCGCAGGCGCTGGGCGCCGGTCAGGTCCAGGGTGATCAGGCGGACGGCCAGCAGTACGCAGGCGGCCATCGTGGCCATCATGGCGGTGTAGAAGTTCCCGAACCAGGCGAGGGCGACCAGCAGCGCCACCCCCGTCCAGCGGCGTCCTTCCAGGCACCACTCGACGGCGATGCCGAGCAGCGGGAGGGCCACCAGGCCCCAGAGCCACATGGGGATGTACGAGGCGTCGCTGAGGGCCCAGCCGCACAGGCCGTACGTGGCCCCGAGCACGCCGCGCTGCCACCACGGGCCGGGGTGCAGCTTGCCGAGGTAGACGGCCATCACCGCGGCCGCGGTGCCCATGGTGACCGGGGTGACCACGAAGACGGCGAGGTCGACGTGCTCGCGGGGCACGAGGACGGCCAGCCAGGAGAAGGGGTTGCCCAGGTAGGTGTAGTAGTCGGACAGGAACTGTTGTCCGAAGCCTCCCCGCCAGGTGAAGAGGACGTCGCCGGCGGCCTGGCCGTGGACCAGGTCCCACAGGGCGCGGTGGAAGGGGACGTACTGGTTGGCCTGGTCGTTGATGGCCCGGCCCTTGTCCCCGAAGGGGAAGGTGCCCCGGGCCGCCCAGGCGGCGCAGAAGGCACCCGAGGCGAGGAGGAAGGCGAGCAGGGGCCCGTACAGCCGGGAGAGCGCGGCGCGCCGCCGTGACGTGGGGGTTCGGCCGCCGTCGGGGGGCGGGTTCTCCGCCGTCGTCGGCTGCGGTGTGACCGTCCCCAATGTCCTGCTCCTGGCGCTCGTACGTTTTGGACTGACTCGCTGGGATTCGCTGGGCAGTGTAGTTCGCCCTCCCTACCACGCCGGTGCGCGGTCCGCGCGCCGACCCCGCCCCGGGCCGTCCCGCCCGTGCGGCGCCTGAGCTGTGCGGTCGTCGCGGCGGTGGCGGTGCGGCTTATGTTTTGACCGGAGTGGATGCGGTGGGTACGCTCAGACCTTGTGCCTGGGGTGTGCCTGGGCTCCCGTGCGTGTCCATCAACCGCACGCGAGCGTCAACGGCCACCGCGATCCATGCGTCTTTCCGCACGTGCGGGGAGGTCCGCCGGATCCGACACACCCGACCGCGTGGGTCGGCAAAGTTCCAGGTTAGCTTCACTACACGGCACACAGAAACCGGAGAAGTAGTGCCTACGATCCAGCAGCTGGTCCGTAAGGGCCGGCAGGACAAGGTCGAGAAGACAAAGACCCCCGCGCTCGAGGCCTCGCCCCAGCGCCGCGGCGTCTGCACGCGTGTGTTCACGACCACCCCGAAGAAGCCGAACTCGGCGCTCCGTAAGGTCGCGCGTGTGCGTCTGACCTCCGGCATCGAGGTCACCGCTTACATTCCGGGTGAGGGACACAACCTGCAGGAGCACTCGATCGTGCTCGTGCGTGGTGGCCGTGTGAAGGACCTGCCGGGTGTTCGTTACAAGATCATCCGCGGTGCGCTTGACACCCAGGCTGTCAAGAACCGCAAGCAGGCCCGCAGCCGCTACGGCGCCAAGAAGGAGAAGTAAGAATGCCTCGTAAGGGCCCCGCCCCGAAGCGCCCGGTCATCATCGACCCGGTCTACGCATCTCCTCTGGTGACCTCGCTCATCAACAAGATCCTGCTGAACGGCAAGCGCTCCACCGCCGAGCGCATCGTCTACGGCGCCATGGAAGGCCTCCGCGAGAAGACCGGCAACGACCCGGTCATCACGCTGAAGCGCGCGCTGGAGAACGTCAAGCCGTCCCTCGAGGTCAAGTCCCGCCGTGTCGGTGGCGCGACCTACCAGGTCCCCGTCGAGGTCAAGCCGGGTCGCCAGTCGACCCTGGCCCTCCGCTGGCTCGTGGGTTACTCCCGCGCCCGCCGCGAGAAGACCATGACCGAGCGCCTGATGAACGAGCTTCTCGACGCCTCGAACGGCCTCGGTGCGGCCGTCAAGAAGCGTGAGGACACGCACAAGATGGCCGAGTCCAACAAGGCCTTCGCGCACTACCGCTGGTAGTCCCCACCCACATCGAGACCGAGAGAAGACTGAGCCGATATGGCTACCACTTCGCTTGACCTGGCCAAGGTGCGCAACATCGGCATCATGGCCCACATCGACGCGGGCAAGACGACCACCACCGAGCGCATCCTGTTCTACACCGGTGTGTCTTACAAGATCGGTGAGGTCCACGACGGCGCTGCCACGATGGACTGGATGGAGCAGGAGCAGGAGCGTGGTATCACCATCACGTCCGCCGCTACGACCTGCCACTGGCCGCTCGAAGAATGTTGACCACACCATCAACATCATCGACACCCCCGGTCACGTCGACTTCACGGTCGAGGTAGAGCGTTCGCTCCGCGTCCTCGACGGCGCCGTCACCGTCTTCGACGGTGTCGCCGGTGTCGAGCCGCAGTCCGAGACCGTTTGGCGTCAGGCGGACCGCTACGGCGTCCCGCGCATCTGCTTCGTCAACAAGCTCGACCGCACCGGCGCCGAGTTCATGCGCTGCGTCGACATGATCAAGGACCGCCTCGGTGCGGTTCCGATCGTGATGCAGCTCCCGATCGGTGCCGAGGCCGACTTCCAGGGTGTCGTCGACCTCGTCCGCATGAAGGCCCTCGTGTGGTCCGCCGAGGCCACCAAGGGCGAGATGTACGACGTCGTCGACATCCCGGCCTCGCACACCGAGCTGGCCGAGGAGTGGCGCGCCACCCTCGTCGAGCAGGTCGCCGAGAACGACGAAGAGATGATGGAGCTCTTCCTCGAGGGCGTCGAGCCCACCGAGGAGCAGCTGCACGCGGCCGTGCGCCGCATCATCCTCGGCTCCGGCAAGGGCAAGGGCGAGCCCACGATCACCGCGGTGTTCTGCGGTACGGCGTTCAAGAACAAGGGCGTCCAGCCCCTGCTCGACGCCGTCGTGCGCTACCTCCCGTCGCCGCTCGACATCGAGGCCATCGAGGGCCACGACGTCAAGGACGCCGAGGTCGTCGTCAAGCGCAAGCCGTCGGACGAGGAGCCCCTCGCCGCGCTCGCGTTCAAGATCATGAGCGACCCGCACCTCGGCAAGCTCACCTTCGTCCGGGTTTACTCGGGCCGCCTGGAGGCCGGCACCGCGGTGCTGAACTCCGTCAAGGGCAAGAAGGAGCGCATCGGCAAGATCTACCGCATGCACGCGAACAAGCGTGAGGAGATCGACGCGGTGGGCGCCGGCGACATCGTCGCCGTCATGGGCCTGAAGCAGACCACCACCGGTGAGACGCTTTGCGACGAGAAGGCCCCCGTGATCCTGGAGTCCATGGACTTCCCGGCTCCGGTCATCCAGGTCGCCATCGAGCCCGCCTCGAAGGGCGACCAGGAGAAGCTGGGTGTCGCCATCCAGCGCCTCGCGGAAGAGGACCCGTCGTTCCACGTCCACTCGGACGAGGAGACCGGCCAGACCATCCTCGGCGGTATGGGCGAGCTGCACCTCGAGGTGCTGGTCGACCGTATGAAGCGCGAGTTCAAGGTCGTCGCCAACGTCGGCAAGCCGCAGGTCGCGTACCGCGAGACGATCCGCAAGGCCGTCGAGCGTCACGACTACACCCACAAGAAGCAGACCGGTGGTACCGGTCAGTTCGCCAAGGTGCAGATCGCGATCGAGCCGATCACGGACGCCGATGGTCCGGCGTACGAGTTCGTCAACAAGGTCACCGGTGGCCGCGTGCCGAAGGAGTACATCCCTTCGGTCGACGCCGGTGCGCAGGAAGCCATGCAGTTCGGCATCCTGGCCGGCTACGAGATGACTGGCGTTCGCGTCACGCTTCTCGACGGTGGCTACCACGAGGTCGACTCCTCCGAGCTCGCCTTCAAGATCGCCGGTTCGCAGGCCTTCAAGGAGGCCGCGCGCAAGGCTTCTCCCGTGCTCCTCGAGCCGATGATGGCCGTCGAGGTCACCACGCCGGAGGAGTCCATGGGTGACGTCATCGGCGACATCAACTCCCGCCGTGGCCAGATCCAGGCCATGGAGGACCGTCACGGAGCCAAGATCGTCAGGGGCCTCGTGCCGCTGTCGGAGATGTTCGGCTACGTCGGCGACCTCCGCAGCAAGACCTCGGGTCGCGCCAGCTACTCGATGCAGTTCGACTCCTACGCCGAGGTTCCCCGGAACGTCGCCGAGGAGATCATCGCGAAGGCCAAGGGCGAGTAACTCTTCCGAGTACACGCTTTAGGCTTGTCACCGGAGCCTCTGGGGCAACAGGAGCAAACCTCCCGTTGCCCCGGGGAACCCGGCTTTCCAGCAAAGATCACCTGGCGCCGATCTGTAAGGCGTACAGAACCACTCTCCAGGAGGACCCCCGTGGCGAAGGCGAAGTTCGAGCGGACTAAGCCGCACGTCAACATCGGCACCATCGGTCACATTGACCACGGTAAGACGACCCTCACGGCCGCCATTACCAAGGTGCTGCACGACGCGTACCCGGACCTGAACGAGGCCTCGGCCTTCGACCAGATCGACAAGGCTCCTGAGGAGCGCCAGCGCGGTATCACCATCTCCATCGCGCACGTCGAGTACCAGACCGAGGCGCGTCACTACGCCCACGTCGACTGCCCGGGTCACGCGGACTACATCAAGAACATGATCACCGGTGCCGCGCAGATGGACGGCGCCATCCTCGTGGTCGCCGCCACCGACGGCCCGATGCCGCAGACCAAGGAGCACGTGCTCCTGGCCCGCCAGGTCGGCGTTCCGTACATCGTCGTCGCCCTGAACAAGGCCGACATGGTGGACGACGAGGAGATCCTGGAGCTCGTCGAGCTCGAGGTCCGTGAGCTGCTCTCCGAGTACGACTTCCCGGGCGACGACCTGCCGGTCGTCCAGGTCTCCGCGCTCAAGGCGCTCGAGGGCGACAAGGAGTGGGGCGAGAAGCTCCTCGGCCTCATGAAGGCCGTCGACGAGTCGATCCCGACCCCGCCGCGTGACACCGAGAAGCCGTTCCTCATGCCCGTCGAGGACGTCTTCACGATCACCGGTCGTGGCACCGTCGTCACCGGTCGTATCGAGCGTGGTGTCCTGAAGGTCAACGAGACCGTCGACATCATCGGCATCAAGACCGAGAAGACCACCACCACGGTCACCGGCATCGAGATGTTCCGCAAGCTGCTCGACGAGGGCCAGGCCGGCGAGAACGTCGGTCTGCTCCTCCGTGGCATCAAGCGCGAGGACGTCGAGCGCGGCCAGGTCATCATCAAGCCCGGTTCGGTCACGCCGCACACCGAGTTCGAGGCCGCCGCGTACATCCTGTCGAAGGACGAGGGTGGCCGTCACACCCCGTTCTTCAACAACTACCGCCCGCAGTTCTACTTCCGTACCACGGACGTGACCGGCGTCGTTACCCTCCCCGAGGGCACCGAGATGGTCATGCCGGGCGACAACACCGACATGTCCGTCCAGCTGATCCAGCCGGTCGCCATGGAGGAGGGCCTGAAGTTCGCCATCCGTGAGGGTGGTCGCACCGTCGGCGCCGGCCAGGTCACCAAGATCACGAAGTAATTCGTGTTCTGACCTGGTAGCCCGCACCCGTGGGCACCATGTTTGAGGCGAGGGCCCCTTTCCCACCGCTCCGGCGGCGGGGGAGGGGCCCTTGTCGTACCCCCCGGTAACGGCGGGACGGCGGGGCCGTGAGAGGCTCCGGCGCGGATCGAGTACGGACGTTCGGGGTGGGGAGCATGGGGCGACAGGACGCCGGGGGGTCGGGGATCTCCGACGAGGAGTGGGAGCGGTTCGGCGAGCAGATCGCGCGGGAGGTCCGGGAAGCCGCGGACGCGCCCAAGGAGCCCTCGGCGCGGGCGCGGATGGTCACCGAGCGGCTGCGGCGCGAGGAGCGGGAGCGGGCCGCGGCGGCCGGGCGGCGCGGCGCCTCGGGGCGCCGGGGGCGGCCCGCGCCGAGCGACCCGCCGGGGTGGCGCACGGGCCCGTCCTGGCAGGAGGCGGAGGTCCGCAGGCGGCGGCGGGGCCTCATGGCCGCCGCCGCGATCGTGGGCATCGCGGCCCTGGCGCTGGTCGTCGTACGGCCGGGGCTGCTCATCGACCGGCTGACCGGCAAGACGGAAGCCCGTGAGGCGGCCGCCGGGGCCTCGCCGCTGCCCGGCGAGTCGGTACGTCCGACCGCGGCCCCGGACGCCGTGTACCCGGACCGTCCGACCCTGAAGGAGCCCTTCCGGGGTTCGCCGGCCGCCCAGTGGGCCGACGGCGCCGCCGGCATCGAGGTCCCGGAGGCGGCCGCGGTCGGCGGGTGGTCCCGCGAGGCTGTGGCGGACGCCCTGTCGAAGGCCAAGCGGTTCCTGGTCGCGGCCAACCTGGATCCGAGGACCCTGCGGGGGGAGCGTCCGGAGGCCGCGATGGCGCTCCTCGATCCCCGGCAGCCCGAGGTTCCCGCCCGGCTGGAGCGGTCGCTGACGCAGCCCGGCGCCGGCGAGAACAGCCCCGCCATCCTGTTCACCCGCTTCGACCCCGCCGAGGCCCAGCCGGTGGGCGACGTGGTGAAGGTGCGCGGGGGCATGCGCGCGGAGGCGGGGGACCCCGGCGAGCTGCTGGTGGTGACCGACTACACCTTCGTGCACCCGATGGCGCGGGCGGACCGGAGCGTCCAGCGGACGATCGTGCGCCGGCAGATCACCTTCTCGGTGCTGGACCCGGCGCGCTGGCGGGCCACTGCTGGGCGGCTGCAGCTGCACACGTACAAGGCGGAGTGGTCGAACGTGCGGTGCGAGCCCACCGGCGGGTTCCTGCACCCGGACTTCCCGCAGGACCGGACGGGCGGAACTCATCCCTCCGGGCCGGCCACGGATCCGTACGACCGCAGCGGGGACATTCAGGGCGAGGGGTGCGGGACCGTCACAAGGTCCTGACCAGGGATCCCCGCCGCGTGGCGCGGTTTGACGTGTCCGCGTGGCGGGGTATTCTCTTCGGCCCGATTGGCCAGGTACGTGTCTCGTATGGCAGACTACTCAAGTTGCTCGGTTGAGTGCCGATGCTGTGCGCCTCCCGCCGGGAGGACCGGAAGCGAGTCCCACAGTACTCGTCGTCCTTAATCTGCCTTTCGGGGCAGCAATGAGGGCGGACGTACGGGAATCTTCTGGGAAGTGTCAGCACGGTGCCCACCAGGCACTCGGTGGGTGTTTCTCCCCCGAGACGCGGTCAGGACCGCATCCCCTTGGACGAGGGAATTTCCGTATGGGAATTTTCTGTAGAGGGTGTGCGACACGCCCGACCGCGTGGGTCGGAGAGAAGCCGCGGAACCCCGTTCCGCAGCCTCCCGGGAGCCAGAGCGTTTCCACACAGAGACAGGACTACGGAGTAGCCATGGCGGGACAGAAGATCCGCATCCGGCTCAAGGCCTACGACCACGAGGTCATCGACTCCTCGGCGAAGAAGATCGTCGAGACGGTGACCCGCACTGGTGCGTCGGTCGCGGGCCCGGTGCCGCTGCCCACTGAGAAGAACGTGTACTGCGTCATCAAGTCGCCGCACAAGTACAAGGACTCGCGCGAGCACTTCGAGATGCGCACGCACAAGCGCCTGATCGACATCCTCGACCCGACGCCCAAGACCGTTGACTCGCTGATGCGCCTGGACCTTCCGGCCGGCGTTGACATCGAGATCAAGCTCTGAGAGGCGTCGAGAAGATGGCAAAGCAGATCAAGGGCGTCCTGGGCGAGAAGCTCGGCATGACCCAGGTCTGGGACGAGAACAACCGTGTCGTCCCGGTGACCGTCGTCAAGGCCGGACCCTGCGTCGTGACCCAGGTCCGTACGAACGACATCGACGGCTACGAGTCGGTCCAGATCGCCTTCGGCGAGATCGACCCGCGCAAGGTGAACAAGCCCCTCAAGGGCCACTTCGCCAAGGCCGACGTGACCCCCCGCCGCCACCTGGTGGAGCTCCGCACCTCCGACGCCAGCGAGTACACGCTCGGCCAGGAGATCACTGCTGAGGTGTTCGAGTCCGGCGTCAAGGTTGACGTCACGGGCAACAGCAAGGGCAAGGGCTTCGCCGGTGTCATGAAGCGGCACAACTTCCGGGGCCTCGGCGCCGGTCACGGTGTGCAGCGCAAGCACCGCTCCCCCGGTTCGATCGGTGGCTGCGCCACCCCTGGGCGTGTCTTCAAGGGCATGCGCATGGCCGGTCGCATGGGTAACGAGCGCGTCACCACCCAGAACCTGACCATCCACGCGGTTGACGCGGAGAAGGGTCTGCTCCTCATCAAGGGCGCGGTCCCCGGTCCGAACGGCGGCCTCGTCCTGGTCCGTACCGCGGCCAAGGGGGCTTGAGGTAATGAGCACCATTGACATCCTTTCGCCGGCAGGCGACAAGGCCGGTACCGTCGAGCTCCCCGCGGAGATCTTCGACGCGAAGACCAGCGTTCCGCTGATCCACCAGGTCGTCGTCGCCCAGCTGGCAGCTGCCCGTCAGGGCACGCACAAGACCAAGACCCGTGGCGAAGTCCGTGGTGGTGGCAAGAAGCCTTACCGCCAGAAGGGCACCGGCCGCGCCCGTCAGGGTTCGACCCGCGCTCCGCAGTTCGCCGGCGGTGGCGTCGTCCACGGCCCGCAGCCGCGTGACTACTCGCAGCGGACCCCCAAGAAGATGAAGGCCGCCGCCCTCCGCGGTGCCCTCTCGGACCGTGCGCGTCACTCCCGCATCCACGTCGTCACCGGCGTGGTCGAGGGTGCCGCCTCCACCAAGGCCGCCAAGACGCTGTTCGGCAAGATCTCGGAGCGCAAGAACCTGCTCCTGGTCGCCGAGCGCTCTGACGAGCTGGCGTGGCTGTCCGCCCGCAACCTGCCCCAGGTTCACATCCTGGAGCCGGGCCAGCTGAACACGTACGACGTGATCGTCTCTGACGACGTGGTCTTCACCCAGGCCGCGCTCGAGTCCTTCGTGTCTGGCCCCAAGGCCGATGAGACCGAAGGGAACGAGGCCTGATGTCTGAGGCGACCGTTACCAGCAAGACCTTCACCGACCCGCGCGACCTGCTGATCAAGCCGGTCGTCTCGGAGAAGAGCTACGCGCTGCTGGACGAGAACAAGTACACGTTCATCGTCGCGCCCGGCGCCAACAAGACCCAGATCAAGCAGGCCGTCGAGGCGGTCTTCTCGGTCAAGGTCACCGGGGTCAACACGATCAACCGTCAGGGTAAGCGCAAGCGCACCAAGACCGGTTTCGGCAAGCGTGCCAACACCAAGCGCGCCATCGTGACCCTTGCCGAGGGCAACCGTATCGACATCTTCGGCGGCCAGGCCTCCTAACGGAGGTCTAGTCGTCCGGAATCGGACGAGGACTGAGAAATGGGTATCCGCAAGTACAAGCCGACGACCCCGGGCCGTCGTGGCTCCAGCGTCGCCGACTTTGTCGAGATCACGCGGTCCACGCCGGAGAAGTCGCTGGTCCGCCCCCTGCACAGCAAGGGCGGCCGTAACAACACCGGTCGTGTGACCGTTCGCCACCAGGGTGGCGGACACAAGCGCGCCTACCGCGTGATCGACTTCCGTCGTCACGACAAGGACGGCGTGCCGGCCAAGGTCGCGCACATCGAGTACGACCCCAACCGCACCGCGCGCATCGCGCTGCTGCACTACGCCGACGGCGAGAAGCGCTACATCATCGCGCCGCGCGGTCTGCAGCAGGGTGACCGGATCGAGAACGGCCCCACGGCCGACATCAAGCCGGGCAACAACCTCGCGCTCCGCAACATCCCGGTCGGTACCACGATCCACGCGATCGAGCTCCGTCCCGGTGGCGGCGCCAAGTTCGCCCGCTCCGCCGGTGCCTCCGTGCAGCTGCTCGCGAAGGAGGGCGTGATGGCCCACCTCCGCATGCCGTCCGGTGAGATCCGTCTCGTCGACGCGCGCTGCCGCGCCACCGTCGGCGAGGTCGGCAACGCCGAGCAGTCGAACATCAACTGGGGCAAGGCCGGCCGCATGCGCTGGAAGGGCGTCCGCCCGACCGTCCGCGGTGTCGCGATGAACCCGGTTGACCACCCGCACGGTGGTGGTGAGGGCAAGACCAGCGGTGGTCGCCACCCGGTCTCCCCGTGGGGTCAGAAGGAGGGTCGTACTCGCTCGCCGAAGAAGGCTTCGAGCAAGTACATCGTCCGCCGCCGCAAGACGAACAAGAAGCGCTAGGAGCGGGTTTAGATGCCGCGCAGTCTCAAGAAGGGGCCCTTCGTCGACGACCACCTCGTAAAGAAGGTGGACGCCCAGAACGAAGCCGGCACCAAGAACGTCATCAAGACCTGGTCCCGTCGCTCGATGATCATCCCCAGCATGCTGGGTCACACGATCGCGGTGCACAACGGCAAGACCCACGTCCCGGTGTTCGTCACCGAGTCGATGGTCGGCCACAAGCTCGGCGAGTTCTCGCCGACTCGCACCTTCCGCGGCCACGTCAAGGACGACCGGAAGTCGAAGCGCCGCTAATCGCGGGGTGGTTTACGACTATGACTAACACCGAAGGGACAACCATGGAAGCCAGGGCCCAGGCGCGGTACATCCGCGTCACGCCCATGAAGGCCCGCCGCGTGGTGGACCTCATCCGTGGCATGGATGCCACGGAGGCTCAGGCGGTCCTGCGTTTCGCCCCGCAGGCCGCGAGCGTGCCGGTCGGCAAGGTGCTTGACAGCGCCATTGCCAACGCCGCGCACAACTACAACCACCCGGACGCCTCCACGCTGGTCATCAGCGAGGCGTACGTGGACGAGGGCCCGACCCTGAAGCGGTTCCGTCCGCGTGCCCAGGGCCGTGCCTACCGGATCCGCAAGCGGACCAGCCACATCACCGTGGTCGTCAGCAGCAAGGAAGGTTCCCGGTAATGGGCCAGAAGGTAAACCCGCACGGGTTCCGACTCGGCATCACCACGGACTTCAAGTCCCGCTGGTACGCCGACAAGCTGTACAAGGACTACGTCAAGGAAGACGTCGCCATCCGTCGGATGATGACGTCCGGCATGGAGCGCGCCGGCATCTCGAAGGTTGAGATCGAGCGCACCCGTGACCGCGTGCGTGTGGACATCCACACCGCCCGTCCCGGCATCGTCATCGGCCGCCGTGGCGCCGAGGCCGACCGCATCCGCGGTGACCTCGAGAAGCTCACGGGCAAGCAGGTCCAGCTGAACATCCTCGAGGTCAAGAACCCCGAGCTCGACGCTCAGCTCGTTGCCCAGGCCGTTGCCGAGCAGCTCTCCTCCCGCGTCTCCTTCCGTCGTGCCATGCGCAAGAGCATGCAGGGCACCATGAAGGCCGGCGCCAAGGGCATCAAGATCCAGTGTGGTGGCCGTCTCGGCGGCGCCGAGATGTCCCGCTCCGAGTTCTACCGCGAGGGTCGTGTGCCGCTGCACACGCTGCGCGCGAACGTGGACTACGGCTTCTTCGAGGCCAAGACCACCTTCGGCCGTATCGGTGTGAAGGTCTGGATCTACAAGGGCGACGTCAAGAACATCGCCGAGGTTCGCGCCGAGAACGCTGCGGCCCGTGCGGGTAACCGCCCGGCCCGTGGTGCCGGCGCTGGCGACCGTCCCGCCGGCCGTGGTGGCCGTGGTGGCGAGCGCGGCGGCCGTGGTGGCCGCAAGCCGCAGCAGGCTGCTGGTGCCGAGGCCCCCAAGGCCGACGCTCCCGCCGCCGCTCCGGCTGAGAGCACCGGAACGGAGGCCTGACCGACATGCTGATCCCTCGTAGGGTCAAGCACCGCAAGCAGCACCACCCGAAGCGCAGCGGTATGGCCAAGGGCGGTACTGAGGTCTCGTTCGGCGAGTACGGCATCCAGGCGCTCACCCCCGCCTACGTGACGAACCGCCAGATCGAGGCGGCTCGTATCGCGATGACCCGCCACATCAAGCGTGGCGGCAAGGTCTGGATCAACATCTACCCGGACCGTCCGCTGACGAAGAAGCCTGCCGAGACCCGCATGGGTTCCGGTAAGGGTTCCCCGGAGTGGTGGATCGCGAACGTGCACCCGGGCCGGGTCATGTTCGAGCTGTCCTACCCGAACGAAAAGATTGCGCGTGAGGCTCTCACTCGTGCGGCCCACAAGCTGCCGATGAAGTGCCGCATCGTCAAGCGCGAGGCAGGTGAGTCGTGATGGCGACGGGAACCAAGGCGTCCGAGCTCCGCGAGCTCGGCAACGAGGAGCTCGTTGCCAAGCTGCGCGAGGCCAAGGAGGAGCTGTTCAAGCTCCGTTTCCAGGCGGCCACCGGCCAGCTGGAGAACAACGGCCGGCTCAAGTCCGTCCGTAAGGACATCGCTCGCATCTACACCCTGATGCACGAGCGTGAGCTCGGTATCGAGACGGTGGAGAACGCCTGATGAGCGAGAACAACGTGACTGAGAAGACCGAGCGCGGTTTCCGCAAGACCCGTGAGGGTCTGGTCGTCAGCGACAAGATGGACAAGACCGTCGTCGTCGCCGTCGAGGACCGTGTGAAGCACGCGCTGTACGGCAAGGTCATCCGCCGTACGAACAAGCTCAAGGCGCACGACGAGCAGAACGCTGCCGGCGTCGGCGACCGCGTCCTCATCATGGAGACGCGTCCGCTGTCGGCGACGAAGCGCTGGCGCATCGTCGAGATCCTCGAGAAGGCCAAGTAATCACTTGAAGGGGTAACCCTTCAGGTTCGTTCCGCCAGGCTCGGCCGGGGCTTCTGTGAAGCCCCGGCCGGGAACCGGCAGACAAACAGGAGATAGACGTGATCCAGCAGGAGTCGCGACTGCGTGTCGCCGACAACACTGGTGCCAAGGAGATCCTTTGCATCCGTGTTCTCGGTGGCTCCGGTCGCCGCTACGCGGGCATCGGTGACGTCATCGTCGCCACCGTCAAGGATGCGATCCCCGGTGGCAACGTGAAGAAGGGTGACGTCGTCAAGGCGGTCATCGTTCGCACCGTCAAGGAGCGCCGCCGCCAGGACGGCTCGTACATCCGCTTCGACGAGAACGCCGCCGTCATTCTGAAGAACGACGGCGACCCTCGCGGCACCCGTATCTTCGGCCCCGTCGGCCGTGAGCTGCGCGAGAAGAAGTTCATGAAGATCATCTCGCTCGCGCCGGAGGTGCTGTAAGCATGAAGATCAAGAAGGGCGACCTGGTCCAGGTCATCACCGGTAAGGACAAGGGCAAGCAGGGCAAGGTCATCGCGGCCTTCCCGACCGAGTCCCGCGTCCTCGTCGAGGGTGTCAACCGGGTCAAGAAGCACACCAAGGCTGGCCAGAACCAGGCCGGTGGCATCGTGATCACCGAGGCCCCGGTCCACGTCAGCAACGTTCAGCTGGTTGTGGAGAAGGACGGCAAGAAGGTCGTCACCCGCGTCGGTTTCCGCTTCGACGACGAGGGCAACAAGATCCGCGTTGCCAAGCGCACGGGTGAGGACATCTGATGGCTACCACTCCGCGTCTGAAGACGAAGTACCGCGAGGACATCGCGGGCAAGCTGCGTGAGGAGTTCTCCTACGAGAACGTCATGCAGATCCCCGGCCTCGTCAAGATCGTCGTGAACATGGGTGTCGGCGACGCCGCCCGTGACTCGAAGCTGATCGACGGTGCCATCCGCGACCTGACGACGATCACCGGTCAGAAGCCGGCCGTCACGAAGGCCCGCAAGTCCATCGCGCAGTTCAAGCTGCGCGAGGGTCAGCCGATCGGCTGCCACGTCACCCTCCGTGGTGACCGCATGTGGGAGTTCCTGGACCGTACGCTGTCGCTCGCGCTGCCGCGTATCCGTGACTTCCGTGGTCTGTCGCCGAAGCAGTTCGACGGCCGTGGCAACTACACCTTCGGTCTCACGGAGCAGGTCATGTTCCACGAGATCGACCAGGACAAGATCGACCGTACCCGGGGTATGGACATCACCGTGGTCACCACGGCGACCAACGACGACGAGGGCCGCGCGCTCCTTCGTCACCTCGGCTTCCCCTTCAAGGAGGCGTAAGCGAGATGGCGAAGAAGGCTCTCATCGCGAAGGCTGCCCGCAAGCCCAAGTTCGGTGTGCGTGCGTACACCCGCTGCCAGCGCTGCGGTCGCCCCCACTCCGTGTACCGCAAGTTCGGCCTGTGCCGCGTGTGCCTTCGTGAGATGGCTCACCGTGGCGAGCTGCCGGGCGTGACCAAGAGCTCCTGGTAATTCCCTCCAGTCCGTAAGGACTTGGGGAAGTTCCAGAGACTCTCGGTAAGCATCTGGTCGGCGGATGCCCGGCCGCGCATGCCTTAGGCTTGTGTGGTTGGGCGTCCGCCGCCCATAACGACTTACTACGCCGTAGGTCCCCGCACCGCACCCGTCCCGCCTCTGAGCGGGGAGAGGGATGGCGCATACAGGAAACCCCGGCGAGAGAGGCCGAAGGCCACTTCATGACCATGACTGACCCGATCGCAGACATGCTCACGCGTCTGCGTAACGCTAACTCGGCGTACCACGACACCGTCGTGATGCCGCACAGCAAGATCAAGTCGCACATCGCGGAGATCCTCAAGCAGGAGGGTTTCATCACCGGCTGGAAGGTCGAGGACGCCGAGGTCGGCAAGAACCTCGTCCTCGAGCTGAAGTTCGGGCCGAACCGTGAGCGCTCCATCGCGGGCATCAAGCGGATCTCGAAGCCCGGTCTGCGCGTGTACGCGAAGTCCACCAACCTGCCGAAGGTCCTCGGTGGCCTGGGCGTGGCGATCATCTCCACGTCGCACGGTCTCCTGACCGGCCAGCAGGCAGGCAAGAAGGGCGTAGGTGGGGAAGTCCTCGCCTACGTCTGGTAGTCGGGAACGGAGGAAAAGCAATGTCGCGAATCGGCAAGCTCCCCATCCAGGTTCCCGCCGGTGTGGACGTCACCATCGATGGCCGCACGGTTGCGGTGAAGGGCCCCAAGGGTCTGCTCACCCACACCGTTGCCGCGCCGATCGAGATCGTCAAGGGTGAGGACGGCGTTCTGAACGTCACCCGTCCGAACGACGAGCGTCAGAACAAGGCCCTGCACGGCCTGTCCCGCACGCTGGTGGCGAACATGATCACCGGCGTGACCCAGGGATACGCCAAGGCCCTCGAGATCAGCGGTGTCGGTTACCGCGTGGCCGCGAAGGGCTCCGACCTGGAGTTCCAGCTCGGCTACAGCCACCCGATCCTGGTCACGGCGCCCGACGGCATCTCGTTCAAGGTCGAGTCCCCGACCAAGTTCTCGGTCGAGGGCATCGACAAGCAGAAGGTCGGCGAGGTCGCCGCCAACATCCGCAAGCTGCGGAAGCCCGACCCGTACAAGGCCAAGGGTGTCAAGTACGCCGGCGAGGTCATCCGCCGCAAGGTCGGAAAGGCTGGTAAGTAGCCATGGCATACGGTGTGAAGATCGCCAAGGGCGACGCGTACAAGCGCGCTGCCAAGGCTCGCCGCCACATCCGCATCCGCAAGAACGTCTCGGGTACGGCGGAGCGTCCGCGCCTCGTCGTGACGCGTTCGAACCGCAACATCGTTGCTCAGGTCATCGACGACCTCAAGGGTCACACCCTTGCGTCGGCGTCGACCCTGGACGCTTCGATCCGCGGTGGCGAGGGCGACAAGAGCTCCCAGG
Source organism: Streptomyces sp. C (assembly GCF_000158895.1). Lineage (NCBI taxonomy): Bacteria > Bacillati > Actinomycetota > Actinomycetes > Kitasatosporales > Streptomycetaceae > Streptomyces > Streptomyces sp. C. Next base: position 4,660,271 of record NZ_GG657750.1, read on the forward strand.
CCCAGGCCGTCGGCGCGCTCGTCGCCGAGCGTGCCAAGGCCGCGGGTGTCGAGACCGTCGTCTTTGACCGCGGTGGCAACCGATACGCCGGGCGCATTGCCGCTCTGGCTGACGCCGCCCGCGAAGCCGGGCTGAAGTTCTAAGCCCCGGTTCCGGGACTCACGGACGTAACAGAGAGAGGTAATCCAATGGCTGGACCCCAGCGCCGCGGCAGCGGTGCCGGTGGCGGCGAGCGGCGGGACCGGAAGGGTCGCGACGGTGGCGCTGCCGCCGAGAAGACCGCTTACGTTGAGCGCGTTGTCGCGATCAACCGTGTCGCCAAGGTTGTCAAGGGTGGTCGTCGCTTCAGCTTCACCGCGCTCGTCGTGGTGGGTGACGGTGACGGCACCGTAGGTGTCGGTTACGGCAAGGCCAAGGAAGTTCCCGCGGCCATCGCCAAGGGCGTCGAGGAAGCCAAGAAGAACTTCTTCAAGGTTCCCCGCATCCAGGGCACCATCCCGCACCCGATCCAGGGCGAGAAGGCGGCCGGCGTTGTCCTGCTGAAGCCTGCTTCCCCCGGTACCGGTGTTATCGCCGGTGGCCCGGTGCGCGCCGTTCTGGAGTGCGCCGGCGTTCACGACATCCTGTCGAAGTCGCTCGGCTCCGACAACGCGATCAACATCGTGCACGCGACCGTGGAGGCCCTGAAGGGCCTGCAGCGTCCCGAGGAGATCGCGGCTCGCCGTGGTCTGCCGCTCGAGGACGTCGCTCCCGCGGCCCTGCTTCGTGCGCGCGCTGGGGCGGGTGTCTGATGGCCCGCCTCAAGATCACGCAGACGAAGTCGTACATCGGCAGCAAGCAGAACCACCGCGACACCCTCCGTTCGCTCGGGCTCAAGCGCCTGAACGACGTGGTCGTCAAGGAGGACCGCCCCGAGTTCCGCGGAATGGTGCACACCGTCCGCCACCTCGTGACGGTTGAGGAGGTTGACTAATCATGGCTGAGAACAGCCCGCTGAAGGCTCACAACCTCCGTCCGGCCCCCGGTGCCAAGACCGCGAAGACCCGTGTGGGTCGCGGTGAGGCGTCGAAGGGTAAGACGGCTGGTCGTGGTACCAAGGGTACGAAGGCCCGCTACCAGGTTCCGCAGCGCTTCGAGGGTGGGCAGATGCCCCTCCACATGCGCCTGCCGAAGCTGAAGGGCTTCAAGAACCCGTTCCGCACCGAGTTCCAGGTCGTGAACCTGGACAAGCTCGGTGCCCTCTACCCCGAGGGTGGAGAGGTCACGGTGGCCGACCTGGTCGCCAAGGGCGCGGTTCGCAAGAACAGCCTCGTCAAGGTCCTGGGCCAGGGCGAGCTCTCCGTGGCGCTGACGGTTTCGGTTGACGCCGTCTCCGCCTCCGCCAAGGAGAAGATTGCCGCCGCCGGCGGCACCGTCACCGAGCTCGTCTAAGACGAAACTCTTGTGACAAATAGCTAGAAACCCGACCGGGGATGCCTCACAAAAGGGGCATCCCCGGTTGGTCGTTCCACGGGGGGTGCACTCGCCGGTAAGGTGGCGTGCACCTTTGCTTGTACGTATTCGTCGATCCTTCAGACCGTCACCTCTGACGCAGTAGCGCGGGGGTCGCAGGAGGCACCGTGCTCACCGCGTTCGCCCGGGCGTTCAAGACGCCCGACCTGCGCAAGAAGCTGCTCTTCACACTCGGCATCATCGTGCTGTATCGGCTCGGGTCCCACATCCCGGTACCCGGCGTGAGCTACAAGAACGTCCAGATCTGTGTCGACCAGATGGGGAGCAGCAACAGCCTCTTCGGTCTGGTCAACATGTTCAGTGGCGGTGCGCTGCTGCAGATCACGATCTTCGCGCTCGGCATCATGCCGTACATCACGGCGAGCATCATCCTGCAGCTGCTGACCGTGGTCATCCCGAAGCTGGAGAACCTCAAAAAAGAGGGTCAGTCCGGCACGGCGAAGATCACTCAGTACACGCGCTATCTGACGGTCGCGCTCGCGATCCTCCAGGGCACCGGCCTCGTCGCCACCGCGCGTACCGGCGCCCTCTTCGGAACCTGCCCGGTCGCTCGCGAGATCGTCCCGAACCACTCGATCTTCACCACCATCACCATGGTGCTGACCATGACCGCCGGTACCTGTGTCGTCATGTGGCTCGGTGAGCTGATCACCGACCGCGGCATCGGCAACGGCATGTCCATCCTGATGTTCATCTCGATCGCGGCCGGCTTCGTCGGCGCCCTGTGGACCATCAAGCTCCAGGGCAAGATCGCTGATGGCTGGGTGGAGTTCGCGGTCGTCATCCTCGTGGGTCTCGCGATGGTGGCGCTGGTGGTCTTCGTCGAACAGGCGCAGCGCCGGATCCCGGTCCAGTACGCGAAGCGCATGATCGGCCGCCGGGCTTACGGCGGTACGTCCACCTACATCCCGCTCAAGGTGAACCAGGCCGGTGTCATCCCGGTCATCTTCGCCTCGTCGCTGCTGTACATCCCGGCGCTGATCGTGCAGTTCAGCGGCTCGACGGCGGGCTGGGCGACCTGGATCCAGAAGCACTTCGTCAAGGGCGACCACCCGTACTACATCGCCGCCTACTTCCTCCTGATCGTTTTCTTCGCGTTCTTCTACGTGGCGATCTCGTTCAACCCCGAGGAAGTTGCCGACAACATGAAGAAGTATGGTGGGTTCATCCCGGGCATCCGCGCCGGCCGGCCTACCGCCGAGTACCTGAGCTACGTACTCAACCGGATCACTTGGCCGGGGTCGCTGTACCTGGGTCTGATCGCTCTTGTGCCGACGATGGCGTTGGCCGGCTTCGGAGCGAACCAGAACTTCCCGTTCGGCGGGACGAGCATCCTCATCATCGTGGGTGTCGGTCTGGAAACCGTGAAGCAGATCGAGAGCCAGCTCCAGCAGCGCAACTACGAAGGGTTCCTCCGCTGATGCGAATCGTCCTCGTCGGGCCCCCCGGTGCGGGCAAGGGAACGCAGGCCGCGTTCCTTGCCAAGAACCTGTCGATCCCGCACATCTCCACGGGTGACCTCTTCCGCGCCAACATCAGCCAGAACACCGAGCTGGGCCGCCGCGCGAAGGCGTTCATGGACGCCGGTGAGCTCGTCCCGGACGAGATCACCATCGGCATGGCCAAGGACCGGATGGAGCAGCCGGACGCCAAGGGCGGCTTCCTGCTCGACGGCTTCCCGCGCAACGTCGCCCAGGCCGAGGCGCTCGACGCGATGCTCAAGGAAGCGGGCATGAAGCTCGACGCCATCCTCGACCTGGAGGTCGAGGAGGACGAGGTCGTCAAGCGGATCGCCGGCCGGCGCATCTGCCGCAAGGACTCCGCGCACGTCTTCCACGTGATCTACGCGGCGCCGGAGGTCGAGGGCGTCTGCGACAAGTGCGGGGGCGAGCTCTACCAGCGCGACGACGACTCCGAGGCCACGGTCCGCAACCGGCTGGAGGTCTACCACACGCAGACCGAGCCGATCATCGACTACTACAAGGCCCAGGGCCTGCTGGTGACCATCTCCGCCCTCGGCGAGGTGCACGAGATCACCAAGCGGGCGATGGACGCCCTCAAGAAGTAGTCACTCCAGTTCGTGACCGACAGTACGGCCGCGGTGTCCCTCGGGCATCGCGGCCTTACTGTTGATGAAGACCCGTTTTCGAAGGTGGAAGGTCCCCGTTCATGGTTCAGCTGAAGACCCCCGAGCAGATCGCGAAGATGCGGGAGGCAGGGCTGGTCGTCGCCGCGATCCACGCGGCGACCCGTGAGGCGGCCGTGCCGGGCTCCACGACGCGGGACCTGGACATGGTGGCCCGGAAGGTGATCGCCGACGCCGGCGCGAAGTCGAACTTCCTCGGGTACGGCGGTTTCCCCGCGACCATCTGCACCTCGGTGAACGAGGTCGTCGTCCACGGCATCCCGGACGACAAGACGGTCCTGAAGGACGGCGACGTCATCTCCATCGACGCCGGCGCGATCGTGGACGGCTGGCACGGCGACGCGGCGTACACGGCCTTCGTGGGCACCGGACACGCTCCGGAGCTGGTCGAGCTGTCCCGCGTCACGGAGGAGTCGATGTGGGCCGGCATCGCGGCCATGAAGCTCGGCAACCGCCTGGTGGACATCTCGAAGGCGATCGAGGGCTACATCAAGCGCCAGCCGCGGCCGTCGACCGGTGAGCACAGCCTCGGCAAGTTCGGGATCATCGAGGACTACGGCGGCCACGGCATCGGTTCCGAGATGCACATGGACCCGCACCTGCTGAACTACGTCTCGCGCAAGCGGGGCAAGGGCATCAAGCTGGTCCCGGGCCTGTGCCTGGCGATCGAGCCGATGGTCTCCCTGGGCACCGCCCAGACGGAGGTCCTGGCGGACGACTGGACGGTCATCACCACGGACGGCACCTGGTCCTCGCACTGGGAGCACTCGGTCGCCCTGACCGAGGCCGGCCCGATCGTCCTGACCAGCCCGGACTGCGGCAAGGCGAAGCTGGCGGAGTACGGCATCACGACGGCGCCGGACCCGCTCGGGTAGCCGTCGCTTAATGATCTAGACTCGTGGGCAAACTTTCCGGATTCGTCTTTCTGGGTGCCCTGACGTAGACTGACTCGTCGGCTCACGTGCATTTCCATGCCCTGCATGGGGCACGGTGCCGATCAAGGTAGCCGATTCGAAAGGCGAAGCGTGGCCAAGAAGCAAGGTGCCATCGAGATCGAGGGCACCGTGATCGAGTCCCTCCCGAACGCCATGTTCAAGGTGGAACTCCAGAACGGTCACAAGGTCCTCGCGCACATCAGCGGCAAGATGCGTATGCACTACATCCGCATCCTTCCCGATGACCGGGTCGTTGTGGAGCTGTCTCCGTACGACCTGACGCGTGGCCGGATCGTCTACCGATACAAGTAGATCTTGTCCTCACTCCTGCCTGGGCATCCGTCCCGGTGCGGGTGGTGGCACTGACCCGGAGAACCTCACCAACATGAAGGTCAAGCCGAGCGTCAAGAAGATCTGCGACAAGTGCAAGGTGATCCGCCGTCACGGCCGGGTCATGGTCATCTGCGACAACCTGCGCCACAAGCAGCGCCAGGGCTGACGCACGCCGACCGACCTGCACTACGCAGTTCTTCGCGCGACGTAAGAAAACGTACATAAGCAGAACCCGCCCAGCCCTCAGGGGCCGGCGGCACCTCCGGCGGGGGCCGGGGACCCGGACGTACCACCACCCACTCGGGTGGTCGGCGGTCGGGAGCGGTTCTGTTGCAGACCCCCGAACACACAGGAGCCATTGAATGGCACGCGTTTCCGGTGTTGACATCCCGCGCGAAAAGCGTGTGGAGATCGCACTCACCTACGTCTTCGGTATCGGGCGCACCCGGTCCAAGGAGATCCTCGCCTCCACCGGCGTGAACCCGAACACCCGCGTTCGTGACCTGGCCGAAGAGGACCTCGTCAAGATCCGCGAGTACGTGGACGCCAACCTCCGTACCGAGGGTGACCTCCGCCGCGAGATCCAGGGCGACATCCGCCGCAAGATCGAGATCCAGTGCTACCAGGGCATCCGCCACCGTCGTGGCCTGCCGGTGCACGGTCAGCGCACCAGCACGAACGCGCGTACCCGCAAGGGCCCGCGTCGCGCGATCGCCGGTAAGAAGAAGCCGGGCAAGAAGTAGTCCTGTTCAGCGGTCTTGCGCTGTAGGACCGACCACCTCCCGTAGGAGTAAGAGATGCCCCCCAAGGGTCGTCAGGGCGCTGCCAAGAAGGTGCGCCGCAAGGAAAAGAAGAACGTCGCTCACGGGCACGCCCACATCAAGAGCACGTTCAACAACACGATCGTCTCGATCACGGACCCGTCCGGCAACGTGATCTCCTGGGCCTCCGCCGGCCACGTCGGCTTCAAGGGCTCGCGCAAGTCCACCCCCTTCGCCGCGCAGATGGCCGCCGAGTCGGCCGCCCGCCGCGCGCAGGAGCACGGCATGCGCAAGGTCGACGTCTTCGTCAAGGGTCCCGGCTCCGGCCGTGAGACCGCGATCCGCTCCCTCCAGGCCACCGGCCTCGAGGTCGGCTCGATCCAGGACGTCACCCCCACCCCGCACAACGGCTGCCGCCCGCCGAAGCGCCGCCGCGTCTGACGCAGCGGACGCACCTGTGCGTCTTTGAGTGTCCGGGCGGTACGTACCCCTTCGGGGGGCCGTACCGCCCGTACCCTTGCTGTACCTGGCTTTACCCGTCGGGCGTCAAATAGTGGGCGTCCACGACTGAAGGAACACAGACATGCTTATCGCTCAGCGTCCTTCGCTGACCGAAGAGGTCGTCGACGAGTACCGCTCGCGGTTCGTGATCGAGCCGCTGGAGCCGGGCTTCGGCTACACCCTCGGCAACTCCCTGCGCCGTACCCTCCTGTCCTCCATCCCGGGTGCCGCTGTCACCAGCATCCGCGTGGACGGCGTCCTGCACGAGTTCACCACCGTGCCGGGCGTCAAGGAAGACGTCACGGACATCATCCTCAACATCAAGCAGCTGGTCGTCTCCTCGGAGCACGACGAGCCGGTCGTGATGTACCTGCGCAAGCAGGGTCCCGGCCTGGTCACCGCTGCCGACATCGCGCCCCCGGCCGGTGTCGAGGTGCACAACCCGGACCTGGTCCTCGCCACGCTCAACGGCAAGGGCAAGCTGGAGATGGAGCTGACCGTCGAGCGCGGTCGCGGTTACGTCTCCGCCGTCCAGAACAAGCAGCTGGGCCAGGAGATCGGCCGCATTCCGGTCGACTCCATCTACAGCCCGGTCCTCAAGGTCACCTACAAGGTCGAGGCGACCCGAGTCGAGCAGCGCACCGACTTCGACAAGCTGATCGTCGACGTCGAGACCAAGCAGGCCATGCGCCCGCGCGACGCCATGGCGTCCGCCGGCAAGACCCTGGTCGAGCTGTTCGGTCTGGCCCGCGAGCTCAACATCGACGCCGAGGGCATCGACATGGGCCCGTCCCCGACGGACGCCGCCCTGGCCGCCGACCTGGCGCTGCCGATCGAGGAGCTGGAGCTCACCGTTCGGTCGTACAACTGCCTCAAGCGCGAGGGCATCCACTCCGTGGGTGAGCTCGTCGCCCGCTCCGAGGCCGACCTGCTCGACATCCGCAACTTCGGTGCGAAGTCGATCGACGAGGTCAAGGCGAAGCTGGCCGGCATGGGCCTGGCCCTCAAGGACAGCCCGCCCGGATTCGACCCGACCGCCGCCGCCGACGCCTTCGGCGCCGACGACGACGCGGACGCCGGTTTCGTCGAGACCGAGCAGTACTGAGAAAGCTTGCGGGGGGCTCGCCCCCCGCACCCACCCCCTCGCGACCGCTGGGGGGAACTGACACCGGTACCTGACACGGCCGGTGCAGATTTGAAGGAGTAACAATGCCGCGTCCCGCAAAGGGTGCCCGCCTGGGCGGTTCCGCCGCGCACGAGAAGCACCTCCTCGCGAACCTCGCGAAGGCCCTCTTCGAGCACGGCCGCATCACCACCACCGAGGCCAAGGCCCGCCGCCTGCGTCCCTACGCCGAGCGTCTGGTCACCAAGGCCAAGAAGGGCGACATCCACAACCGTCGCCTGGTGCTGCAGACGATCACGGACAAGAGCATCGTGCACACGCTCTTCACCGAGATCGCCCCGCGCTACGAGAACCGCCCCGGTGGTTACACGCGCATCACCAAGATCGGCAACCGTCGTGGCGACAACGCCCCGATGGCCGTGATCGAGCTGGTCGAGGCCCTGACCGTGGCGCAGCAGGCCACCGGTGAGGCCGAGGCCGCCACCAAGCGTGCGGTCAAGGAGGCGGAGGCCAAGGCCGAGGCCACCGAGACCGAGGCTGTCGAGGAGACCAAGGAGGCCTGATCCCGTACGGGATCGAGCTTGCTTGATCGGCTCTGAACGGGCCCGCCCCTTCCGGGGGCGGGCCCGTTCTGCATTGCTGTGCTTCTGAGAGGATCTGTCACGTGAGTGACGAGGTGGAGCCCGGGCACGTCCGGGTACGGCTGGACCTGAGCTACGACGGCAAGGACTTCTCCGGCTGGGCGAAGCAGCGCACGCTGCGGACCGTCCAGGGCGAGCTGGAGAGCGCCCTGCAGACCGTGATGCGGCTCAAGGAGCCGGTCGAGCTGACCGTGGCCGGCCGGACCGACGCCGGGGTGCACGCGCGCGGGCAGGTCGCCCAGTTCGACCTGGCCGAGGAGGTGTGGGCCGAGCACCACGACAAGCTGCTGCGCCGCCTCGCGGGCCGCCTCCCGCACGACATCCGGGTGTGGAAGGCCGCCGAGGCCCCCGAGGGCTTCAACGCCCGCTTCTCCGCGATCTGGCGCCGCTACGCCTACCGCGTCGGCGACCACCGGGCGGGCGTGGACCCGCTGCGCCGCGGGCACGTGCTGTGGCACCAGTGGCCGCTGGACGTGGACGCCATGAACGAGGCCGCCGCCGCGCTCGTCGGCGAGCACGACTTCGCCGCGTACTGCAAGAAGCGCGAGGGCGCCACGACCATCCGCACGCTCCAGCAGCTCAGCTGGGAACGCGGGGAGGACGGCGTCGTCACGGCGACGGTCCGCGCGGACGCGTTCTGCCACAACATGGTCCGCTCGCTGGTCGGAGCCCTGCTCCACGTCGGCGACGGCCACCGGCCCGTCGAGTGGCCCGGGCAGGTGCTGGCCGCCGCCGTACGGGACTCCTCGGTGCACGTGGTCAAGCCGCACGGGCTGACCCTGGAGGAGGTCGGCTACCCGGCGGACGAACTGCTGGCCGCCCGCAGCAAGGAAGCCCGGAACATGCGGACGCTGCCGGGAGCGGGCGGCGGCTGCGGGGGCTGCTGAGCCCACCGGCGGGGCCGGGCGGCCAAACCGGTTGGGCGGATCACCGTCCGACCGGGACAATGCCCGGCATGGGACATCTCGAAGCCAGCCACCTGGAGTACTACCTTCCCGACGGGCGGGTCCTGCTCCCCGACGTCTCCTTCCGCGTGGGGGAGGGGTCGGTGGTGGCCCTGGTGGGCGCGAACGGCGCCGGCAAGACCACCCTGCTGAAGCTGATCTCGGGCGAGCTCCAGCCGCACGGCGGCGGCGTCGCCATCAGCGGCGGCCTCGGGGTGATGTCGCAGTTCGTGGGCTCGGTCCGGGACGAGACGACCGTACGGGACCTGCTGGTCTCGGTGGCGCAGCCGCGGATCCGGGAGGCGGCCAAGGCCGTGGACCAGGCCGAGCACCTGATCCTCACGGTCGACGACGAGGCCGCGCAGATGGCGTACGCGCAGGCGCTCAGCGACTGGGCCGACGTCCAGGGCTACGAGGCGGAGACCCTGTGGGACGTGTGCACCACGGCCGCGCTGGACATCCCCTTCGACCGCGCCCAGTACCGCGAGGTGCGCACGCTGTCGGGCGGTGAGCAGAAGCGGCTGGTGCTGGAGGCGCTGCTGCGCGGGCCGGACGAGGTGCTGCTGCTCGACGAGCCGGACAACTACCTCGACGTCCCGGGCAAGCGGTGGTTGGAGGAGCAGCTGAAGGCCACCCGCAAGACGGTGCTCTTCGTGTCGCACGACCGGGAGCTGCTGTCCCGGGCCGCCGAGAAGATCATCAGCCTGGAGCCGAGCCCGACGGGCACGGACGTCTGGGTGCACGGTGCGGGCTTCGACACGTACCACCAGGCCCGCAAGGAGCGCTTCGCCCGCTTCGAGGAGCTCAAGCGCCGCTGGGACGAGGAGCACGCCCGCCTGAAGGCCCTGGTCCTGCGGCTGCGGAACCAGGCCGCGAGCAGCCCGGACATGGCCTCGCGGTACCGGGCGATGCAGACCCGCTTCCAGAAGTTCGAGGAGGCCGGCCCGCCGCCGGAGCCGCCGCGCGAGCAGGAGATCAGGATGCGGCTCAAGGGCGGCCGGACGGGCGTGCGCGCGCTTTCCGTGGAGAACCTGGAACTGACCGGCCTGATGAAGCCGTTCTCGCTGGAGGTCTTCTACGGCGAGCGGGTCGCGGTGCTCGGCTCGAACGGCTCCGGCAAGTCGCACTTCCTGCGGCTGCTGGCGGGCGAGGACGTCAAGCACACCGGTGACTGGAAGCTGGGGGCGCGGGTGCTGCCCGGCCACTTCGCGCAGACGCACGCGCACCCGGAGCTGTTCGGTCGCACGCTCGTCGACATCCTGTGGACGGAGGCGGCGAAGCCGCTGGGGCCGGCGATGGCGGTGCTGCGCCGGTACGAGCTGGAGCGGCAGGCGGAGCAGAAGTTCGAGAAGCTCTCGGGCGGCCAGCAGGCGCGTTTCCAGATCCTGCTGCTGGAGCTGGCCGGTACGACGGCGCTGCTGCTGGACGAGCCGACGGACAACCTGGACCTGGAGTCGGCGGAGGCCCTGCAGGACGGCCTGGAGTCGTACGAGGGGACCGTGCTGTGCGTGACGCACGACCGCTGGTTCGCCCGGACCTTCGACCGCTACCTGGTCTTCGGTTCGGACGGGGTCGTGAGGGAAACTCAGGAGCCCGTCTGGGACGAACGCAGGGTCGAGCGCAAGCGCTGAGGGGGAGTGCCGTGGGGCTGCGGCCGAGCATCTGGCTCATGCGGTGGCGGCAGCCGTCCACGGCGGTGCGGGTGACCGCGTGGCTGCTCGGGCCGGCCCCGCGGCCCTGGCGGGTGGTGTCGGCCGGGGTCCTGGTGTTCCTGGCCGTCTCCACGAGCCTGCGGGCGAACTGGGGCTCCGACAACGCCTTCGTGGTCAAGGCCGCGCGGACGCTGCTGGACGGCGGCTCCCCGTACGAGGACAAGCGGTTCCTGTACCTGCCCAGCGCGGTGCTGGTGGCGGTGCCCGAGGCGCTGCTGCCGCGGGAGGTGCTGCGGTGGCTGCTGCCGGCGGGGATGACGGGGCTGCTGGGCGCGGGCTGGCTGGCGGCGCTGAGGCTGTTCTCGGTGCCGCTGCGCTCGCGGCTGGCGGTGGGCGGGTTCGCGGTGCTGGCCCTGGCCTACAAGCCGTACGCGAACCTGGTGCTGATCGGGAACTGGACGGCGGTCTCGGCGGCCGCGCTGCCCTTGGCGCTGCTGCTCGCGCACCGGGGCAGGTGGGGGTCGGCCGGGCTGGTGGTGGGGCTGGCGATCGCCTGCAAGCCGATGCTGGTGCCGGTCGGGCTGCTGTTCCTGCTGGCCCGGCGGTGGCGGGGGCTGGCGGTGGCGGTGCTGGTGCCGCTGGGGATGTCGCTGGCGGGGGCGCTGGTGATGCCGAGCCCGTCGCTGTTCTTCACCAAGACGCTGCCGTTCCTCTTCCAGGGGCAGGACTCCTACGCGCTGCCCTGGGACGCCTCGCCGATCGCGGTGCTGCCGCGGCTGGGGGTGCCGCAGCCGGTGGCGGTGGCGGTGGCCTTCGCGGGGGCCGGGGCCGGTCTGTGGGCGGCGTGGACGCGCTGGCGGCGGCCGGATCCGGAGGGTGACGGGGGTGAGCTGAGGCTCGTGGAGACGGCCTGCGGCGTGATGCTCGCCGCATTCCTGGTCTCGCGGCCCTCCTTCGACCACTACCTGCTGGTGGTGCTTCCGCTGCTGCTCGCGTCGGGTGTGCGGGAGGGCTCGATGCCCCGCTCGCCCTGGTTCTGGCTGGTCCTGGCGCCCCAGGCGGCGCTGGTGCCGTGGCCGGACGAGCTGGCCGGCAAGCGGCGCGCCTTCAAGGACATGGCGACCCTGTGCGGGCTCTCGGGTCTGCTGGTGCGTCGTGCGCTGCCCTCCGGTCGGGTTATCCTGGAGCCCGTAACAACTGCGGGGTCCCCACCCAGGACCGAACCGGAGTGCGCCGCGACGCCAGCAGAATCGGCATCGCGGACCGCGTTTTGACCCGTACGGGTCTGCTTGGGTATCCTGCTGGTTTGTTATGCGTATTGGCTTTCTCATTCTCACGTGAAAGGGCCTTACGCCGGTCCACCGGACCGATGACCAGCGGTTTTCACTCGGGTGCGTCCCCGATGTGAACGAGGGCTGTCGTGATCGTCCGTGGTGACCCTGTCAGGACCCTTCCCTCAGGGCTTGCGCCCTATGGGATGACCCACCACTGAAGAAGCGAAGGCATACGCGTGCGTACGTACAGCCCCAAGCCCGGCGACATCTCGCGCCAGTGGCTCGTCATTGACGCCCAGGACGTCGTCCTCGGCCGTCTGGCGACCCAGGCCGCTGCCCTCCTCAAGGGCAAGCACAAGCCGACTTACGCCCCCCACATGGACATGGGCGACTTCGTCATCGTCATCAACGCCGACAAGGTTCACCTGTCCGGCAACAAGGCCTCCCAGAAGATGGCGTACCGCCACTCCGGGTTCCCGGGCGGTCTGCGCTCCGTGCGCTACGACGACCTCCTGGCGAACAACCCGGAGAAGGCCGTCGAGAAGGCCGTCAAGGGCATGCTCCCCAAGAACACCCTGGGCCGTCAGATGCTCTCGAAGCTGAAGGTCTACTCGGGCGACCAGCACCCCCACGCTGCCCAGCAGCCGGTGCCGTTCGAGATCACCCAGGTCGCGCAGTAGTTCCGGCCACCCCCTAAGACGTAGAGAATTCTGAGGAGCATCGTGGCCGAGACCACCGCCGAGACCCCCATCGACGAGTTCGAGGGCGTCGAGGAGTACACCACCGAGTCGGACGTCGTCGTCGAGGGCGACTACACCTCCGAGTCGCTTGCCGGTCGCTTCGGTGACCCCCAGCCGGCCGCCGGCCTGGGCCGTCGCAAGAACGCCATCGCCCGCGTCCGGATCGTTCCGGGCACCGGCAAGTGGAAGATCAACGGTCGCACCCTTGAGGACTACTTCCCCAACAAGGTGCACCAGCAGGAAGTCAACGAGCCCTTCAAGCTCCTGGAGCTTGACGGCCGCTACGACGTCATCGCCCGCATCTCGGGTGGCGGCGTCTCCGGTCAGGCCGGCGCCCTGCGCCTCGGCGTGGCCCGCGCGCTGAACGAGGCGGACGTGGACAACAACCGCCCGGCGCTGAAGAAGGCCGGCTTCCTCTCCCGCGACGACCGTGCGGTCGAGCGCAAGAAGGCCGGTCTCAAGAAGGCCCGTAAGGCTCCGCAGTACAGCAAGCGTTAATCTGCGCCTGCTGTTCAGCAACGAAACCGCCCCGGCAGCACTCTCCGTGCTGCCGGGGCGGTTCGTTTACCGCCAAAAGCGGCAAACACCTGTCACTAGCGGTTACCAAGCGAAGCTTGAACTCGGGAGGACAACAGTGGGACGACTCTTCGGGACGGACGGTGTACGAGGCGTCGCCAACGCGGATCTGACGGCTGAGCTCGCGCTCGGCCTCTCCGTGGCGGCCGCACATGTACTGGCCGAGGCGGGCACCTTCGAGGGCCACCGGCCCACGGCCGTGGTCGGCCGCGACCCCCGTGCGTCGGGCGAATTCCTGGAGGCCGCGGTCGTCGCCGGCCTCGCCAGCGCCGGCGTGGACGTCCTGCGCGTCGGTGTGCTGCCCACCCCGGCGGTGGCGTATCTCACCGGTGCGCTGGGTGCCGACCTCGGCGTCATGCTCTCCGCGAGCCACAACGCCATGCCCGACAACGGGATCAAGTTCTTCGCGCGCGGCGGCCACAAGCTCGCCGACGAGCTGGAGGACCGCATCGAGTCCGTGTACGAGGAGCACCGCACGGGCGCGCCCTGGGAGCGTCCCACCGGCTCCGGCGTCGGACGCGTCTCCGACTACGACGAGGGCTTCGACAAGTACGTCGCCCACCTCATCGGCGTCCTCCCCAACCGCCTCGACGGCCTGAAGGTCGTCCTGGACGAGGCCCACGGCGCGGCCGCGTACGTCTCGCCCGAGGCCTTCACCCGGGCCGGCGCGGAGGTCGTCACGATCGGCGCCGAGCCCGACGGCCTGAACATCAACGACGGCTGCGGCTCCACGCACCTGGACCTGCTCAAGCGGGCCGTGGTCGAGCACGGCGCGGACTTCGGCATCGCCCACGACGGCGACGCGGACCGCTGCCTGGCGGTGGACGGCGGCGGCGCCGAGGTCGACGGCGACCAGATCCTCGCCGTCCTGGCGCTGGCCATGCGCGAGGCCGGACAGCTGCGCGGGAACGCCGTGGTCGGCACGGTCATGTCCAACCTGGGCTTCAAGCTCGCCATGGAGGCCGAGGGCATCCAGGTCGTGCAGACCGGCGTGGGCGACCGGTACGTGCTGGAGGCCATGAAGGAGCACGGCTACGCCCTGGGCGGCGAGCAGTCCGGCCACGTGATCATCCTCGACCACGCGACGACCGGCGACGGAACCCTGACCGGCCTGATGCTGGCGGCGCGCGTCGCGGCCACCGGCCGCACGCTGGCCGACCTGGCCGGGGTCATGCAGCGGCTGCCGCAGATCCTGATCAACGTCCCGGACGTGGACAAGTCCCGCGTCGCCACCTCGGGCGAGCTCGCCGCGGCCGTCGCCGACGCCGAGCGCGAGCTGGGCTCCACCGGCCGGGTGCTGCTGCGGCCCTCCGGCACCGAGCCCCTCGTCCGGGTGATGGTGGAGGCCGCCGACATCGAGCAGGCCCGCACGATCGCCGGGCGGCTCGCGGACGCGGTGAAGTCGGCGCTCGGCTAGGCGCCGCCCCCACTGCCTCGTGGCGCACCCGGCGGGCGGACCATCCGCGCGTGCTGGGTGCGCCACAGCAGTTTCCACCCGATCAGGGTCAGCGAGCCGGAGACGATGATGCCGAGCAGGTTCAGCAGCAGCTGCTCCGCCGAGCCCCACATCTGGCCGAACTCCCCGTAGCTCAGCGCCACGGCCGCGTTCGCGGCGGCCGGGACGGTGGTCACCGAGATCGCCACGCCCACCAGCGCCCCCGCCTTCGCCGAGGTCAGCGACAGCATGCCGGCCACGCCGGCGAGCACCGCCACGACGAAGGAGAACGGGTCGGGCTGCCAGATGAAGCTGGTGTTCGGGCGCGGCTTGTCGAGCATCCCCGGGTGGAACAGGTCCAGCGCGTCCATGACCAGGCTGAAGACGGTCGTCGCCACGATCGCGGCGGCGAAGCCGACCAGCAGGGCGATCAGCGAGCGCCAGGCCGCCTTCGGGGCGCGCTGCACCAGCCCCGTGCAGATCCCGGCGAGCGGCCCGAACTCGGGGCCGACGGCCATCGCGCCGACGATCAGGATCGCGTTGTCGAGCACCACACCGCAGGCCGCGATCATCGTGGCGACGATCAGGAACGCGCCGTAGGTGATGGTGAGGGTCGACTCCTCCTGCGTGGACTCGGCGAGCTGCTCCCAGATCACCGCGTCCGCCGCCTCGCCCGGTGCCTCCTCCTCCGCCTGGTCGGCGCGCGTGGAGATGGAGAGGTCGATGTTCTCGACGGCGATGGAGCCGGCCTTGTCGATGCCGAGGGAGCGCATCTCCTGGAGCAGCTCGCCGGCGGACTCGCGTGCCACGTCGCACAGCACCAGGTCGCCCTCGGGATCGCGGGCGGCGCCCCCCAGGACGACCAGGTGGGTGGTGCCGACCGTCTGCCCGATCAGCTCCACCACCCGGTCGGTGAGGTGGTGCGGGGAGATCATCCTCAGGTGCAGCATGGCCGCACCCTAGTGCTCCGGCCTGCCTACAGCTTGCGCAGGCTCAGCTTCTGCACCTTGTGGTCGGGTCCCTTGCGCACGACGAGGGTGGCACGGCCGCGGGTGGGGGCCACGTTCTCCAGCAGGTTGGGCTTGTTGATGGTCCGCCACATGGTCTGGGCGTACTCCAGGGCCTCCTCCTCGGAGACCTGGGTGTACTTGCGGAAATAGGAGAAAGGATTCTGGAACGCGGTCTCGCGCAGCTTCCGGAACCGGTTGAGGTACCAGCGCTCGATGTCCTCGGGGCGCGCGTCCACGTACACGCTGAAGTCGAAGTAGTCGGCGAGGCCGACGCGGGTACGGCCGTCCTTGCCCGGTAGCGCGGGCTGCAGGACGTTGAGGCCCTCGACGATCAGGATGTCCGGGCGGCGCACGACGAGCTGCTCGCCCGGCACGATGTCGTAGATCAGGTGCGAGTAGACCGGGGCCTTGACCTCGTCCTTGCCCGCCTTGATGTCGGCGACGAAGCGGGTCAGCGCCCGGCGGTCGTAGGACTCCGGGAAGCCCTTGCGGGAGGTCAGGCCGCGCCGCTGGAGCTCCTTCATCGGGTACAGGAAGCCGTCCGTGGTGACCAGCTCGACGCGGGGGTGCTCGGGCCAGCGGGCCAGGAGCGCCTGGAGCAGGCGGGCGACGGTGGACTTGCCGACGGCGACGGAGCCGGCGACGCCTATGACGAAGGGCGTGCCCTGCTGGGCGCCGTGGCCGTTGCCGGCGTCGCCGAGGAAGGTGTTCAGGGTGCCGCGGAGGTTGCTGGTGGCGCCGACGTACAGGTTCAGCAGGCGGGAGAGCGGCAGGTACACGTCCCGCACCTCGTCGAGGTCGATGACGTCGCCCAGGCCCCGCAGGCGCTCCACCTCCTCCGCCGTCAGGGGCAGCGGGGTCCGCTCGCGCAGGGCGCTCCACTCGGCCCGGGTGAGTTCGACGTACGGAGACGGGTCCTGGGCCCGGCGGGGACCCGGGCGCTCCGTTGCGCGGTCCGGTGTACAACGCGTCGGCGAGGTGATCACACCGCCATTGTCGGGGCTGCGGGGCCCTCGTGGGTGGTGGGGTCGGTCACGTGGCGGGTGGCTGCCGGGAAAACAGGGGGTTGCTGGGGTCGGGCGGGGTCGGGTCGGGTTGTGCACGAGTACGTATCGATCGGAGCCCCGGCCGGTCTCGTGCGCATCACGATTCGGCCCGATCACCCGAAAACCCGTTCGCGTGATCGATTGAACGCCTTACATTGTTCGTCGCCGTGGCGCCGACCTGCGCCCTGACGGCGTTCGTTTCCCGGGGGAGATTCTTCGTGCGTACCGCGTTCGTCCGTCGTGCCGTCCTGACCGCCTCGGCCGTGTCCCTGAGCCTGCTGGCCACCGCGTGCGGTTCCGACTCCGGTGACTCGGGCCAGAAGGACGACGCCAAGGCGAGCCCGCAGCAGTCCGCCCCGGCGGCCGCCGCGGCCAAGGGGAAGTCGGCCGCCGAGCTGGCGCCGCTGCTGGTCGCCCAGGCCGACCTGCCCGAGCACAAGGTCGAGGCGGACGCGGCGGCGAAGGCCGCGGCCGGGGCGAACGCCGACGCCGACAAGGCCGAGTGCAAGCCACTGGTCCAGCTCCAGACCCTGGTCCCGGTCGGCAAGCCGGCCGGCACCGCGACGATCGCCGCGACGGAGAAGCCGAAGAAGCCGTCCGAGGGCGCGAGCCTGGACGACAAGCTCGACGCGCTCAAGGGCGGGCTGGCCGTCACCCGCACCTCGGTGGGCCTCGCCTCGTACGACGGCAAGGGCGCCGAGGAGGCCTTCGGCGCGCTGAAGGCCGCGAGTACGGCCTGCGCGGCCGGCTACACGGTCACCCAGGACGCCGAGAAGACCAGGATCGAGAAGGTCGCCCCCTCCGCCGCGGTCACCGCCGGTGACGAGGCCCTGGCCTACAACACCGTGATGGACCTGAAGGACGGCGACAAGGCCACGATGCAGTTCGTGGTCGTGCGCAAGGGCAACACCCTGGCCACCTTCTACGCGATGAACCTGACGGGCGCGGCCGCCCAGCCGAAGGCGGTCGTGGAGGCGCAGGTCAAGAAGCTCGGATGAGAGGCGTCCGCGCGCGGCGCGCGGCCGCACTGGGAGCCTCGGCGGTCTCCGGTCTGACGCTGGCCCTGCTGGCCACCGGCTGCGGGACCGCCCGGCCCGGCATGGTGGTGGAGATCGTCCCGGCGGAGCTGCCCGCCGACGCGGCCGACCGCGCGTCGAAGGGGAAGGGGCAGGAGGCCCCGGCCCGGCTGATCGTGGCGCAGGGCGACCTCGTGGACCACAGGGTCAGCCCCGACGGGGCGGACGGCCCCCTGGTGAGCGTGGACCGGCCCGAGTGCCGGGAGCTGGCCTTCGCGGCCACCGGGTTCCTGCCGACGGGCCGGACCGGCTGGGCCAAGGCGTCGGTGGTCGCCGTACCGGTGCCGCTGCCGCAGGACGCCACGGAACGGCAGAAGCGGGCGGCCGCCCAGGACGCGGCCAGCTCGACCGTGACGGTGGTGACCCTCGGCGCCTACGCGGGCGACACGGCCGGCCGGCACTTCGCCGAGGTGCGGGCCGCGGGCGAGGCCTGCGCGGACGGCTACTCCGCGACGGCGAACGGGGAGACCGTCAAGGTGACGCGGGTCGTCCCGCACGCCGCGCACGGCGGCGACGAGGCGGTCGGCTACACGGTGGAGGCCGAGCAGGACGGCGAGCGCCACGCCACCGAGCTCGTGGTGGTGCGCAAGGGCGGTACGCTCGCGAACTTCGTGGCGGGCCGGACCTCCGGCGCGGCGGAGCTCGCGGCTCCGGTGGTCGAGGCGCAGCTGCTCAAGCTGGGCTGAGGGCCGTCGAACGGTGGGATCGAAAACGTCGTCAACCCCGCTCCGGTGGAATCGCCGGGGCGGGGTTTTCGTCTTGTTCGGGTACGGGGCAGACGGGCGACCACGGCGTACGCTGCCGCCTATGTGCGGAATTGTGGGTTACGTAGGGGCGCAGCCTGCGCTCGATGTGGTCATCGCCGGACTGAAGCGGCTGGAGTACCGCGGCTACGACTCGGCCGGGGTCGCCGTGCTCGCCGACGGGGCGCTCGCCAACGTCAAGAAGGCCGGCAAACTCGTCAACCTGGAGAAGGAACTGGTCAGTCGGCCCCTGCCGGCCGGCTCCACGGGCCTCGGGCACACCCGGTGGGCGACCCACGGCGGGCCCACCGACCTCAACGCCCACCCCCACCTGGACAACTCCGGCCGGGTGGCGGTCGTGCACAACGGCATCATCGAGAACTTCGCCGCGCTGCGCGCCGAACTCGCCGAACGCGGCCACCGGCTGGAGTCCGAGACGGACACCGAGGTGGTGGCGCACCTGCTGGCCGAGCGGTTCGAGGCGGCCGGGGGCGCCGGGGGAGGGGGCCTCGCGGAAGCGATGCGGCAGGTCTGCCGGCGGCTGGAGGGAGCGTTCACCCTGGTCGCGGTGCACGCCGACGAGCCGGACGTGGTGGTCGGCGCGCGCCGGAACTCCCCCCTGGTGGTCGGCGTTGGAGAGGGTGAGAACTTCCTCGCCTCGGACGTGGCCGCGTTCATCGCCCACACCCGGTCCGCGATCGAGCTGGGGCAGGACCAGGTCGTCGAACTCCGCCGCGACGGGGTCACGGTGACCGGCTTCGACGGTGCGCCCGCGACCGTGCGGGCGTACCACGTGGACTGGGACGCCTCGGCGGCCGAGAAGGGGGGCTACGACTACTTCATGCTCAAGGAGATCGCCGAGCAGCCGAAGGCCGTCGCCGACACGCTGCTGGGCAGGATCGACGCGAGCGGCCTGCTGACCCTGGACGAGGTGCGCATCCCCGCCTCGGTGCTCCGGGAGGTCGACAAGGTCGTGATCGTGGCCTGCGGTACCGCCTACCACGCGGGCATGATCGCGAAGCTGGCCATCGAGCACTGGACCCGCATCCCGTGCGAGACGGAGCTGGCCAGCGAGTTCCGCTACCGCGACCCGATCCTCGACCAGCGGACGCTGGTGATCGCGATCTCGCAGTCCGGCGAGACCATGGACACCCTGATGGCGCTGAGGCACGCGCGCGAGCAGGGCGCCAGGGTGCTGGCCGTCTGCAACACGAACGGCTCGACCATCCCCCGCGAGTCGGACGCCGTGCTCTACACGCACGCCGGTCCGGAGGTGGCCGTCGCCTCCACGAAGGCGTTCCTGACGCAGCTGGTCGCCTGCTACCTCGTCGCGCTGTACCTCGGGCAGGTGCGGGGCACGAAGTGGGGCGACGAGATCCGGGCGGTGATCCGGGAGCTGTCGGACATCGCCGCCGCGGTGGACACGGTGCTGGAGACGATGGAGCCGGTACGGGCCCTGGCGCGCTCCCTCGCCGACAAGGACACCGTGCTCTTCCTCGGCCGCCACGTCGGCTACCCGGTGGCGCTGGAGGGCGCGCTCAAGCTCAAGGAGCTGGCGTACATGCACGCCGAGGGCTTCGCGGCGGGCGAGCTCAAGCACGGGCCGATCGCGCTGATCGAGAAGGACCTGCCGGTGGTGGTCGTCGTACCGTCGCCGCGCGGGCGCTCGGTCCTGCACGACAAGATCGTCTCGAACATCCAGGAGATCCGGGCGCGCGGGGCGCGGACCATCGTGATCGCGGAGGAGGGCGACGAGGCCGTGGTCCCGTACGCCGACCACCTGATCCGGATCCCGGCGACCCCGACGCTGCTCCAGCCGCTGGTGGCGACGGTGCCGCTCCAGGTGTTCGCGTGCGAGCTGGCGACCGCGCGGGGGAACGAGGTGGACCAGCCGCGGAACCTCGCGAAGTCGGTGACCGTGGAGTGAGCGAAGCGAACGGAGCGGGTCGCCGACAATGGGGCGCAGTCGTGACCGTGGAGTAGTTGGGGTTGTCGTTGTGATTGTCGGTGTGGGGATTGACGTTGCCGAGATCGAGCGGTTCGGCGCGGCGCTGGAGCGGACGCCGCAGATGGCCCGGCGCCTCTTCCTCGAATCCGAGCTGACGCTGCCGAGCGGCGAGCGGCGCGGTACCGCCTCGCTCGCCGCCCGGTTCGCGGCCAAGGAAGCCCTGGCCAAGGCCCTGGGGGCGCCCGCCGGGCTGCTGTGGACCGACGCCGAGGTGTACGTCGAGGACACCGGGCAGCCCCGGCTGCGGGTGTCCGGCACGGTCGAGGCCCGGGCGCGGGCACTCGGGGTGAAGTCCTGGCACGTCTCCCTCAGCCACGACGCCGGCGTCGCGTCGGCGGTGGTGATCGCCGAAGGTTAGGGCATGCGTACTGCCTACAGCGTGGAGACCGTACGGGCCGCCGAGCGCGAGCTCATGGCACGGCTGCCGGAGGGCGCCCTGATGGCCCGGGCGGCGGCCGGACTGGCCGCCGTGTGCGCCGAGTTGCTGGCGCGGCGCCGGGGCCGGGTCTACGGGTCCCGGGTCGTGCTGCTGGCCGGCCCCGGGGACAACGGCGGCGACGCGCTGTACGCGGGCGCCCGGCTGGCGCGCCGCGGGGCCGCGGTGACGGCGGTGCCGATGGACCCGGCGCGGATCCACCCCGGCGGGCTGGCCGCACTGCGGGCCGCCGGGGGACGGGTCGCGGAGTCGGTGCCCGCGCGGGCGGACCTCGTACTGGACGGGCTCACCGGGATCGGCGGCCGGGGCGGGCTGCGGCCGGCGGCGGCCGCGCTGGCGGAGCGGATCCCGGCGGGGGCGCTCGTCGTCGCCGTGGACCTGCCGAGCGGCGTCGACGCGGACACCGGGGAGGTGGCCGGCCCGGCGGTGTCGGCCGACGTGACGGTCACCTTCGGCGCGTACAAGCCCGGGCTGCTGATCGACCCCGGGGCCTCGCGGGCGGGCGCGGTGCGGCTCGTCCCGATCGGGCTGGAACTGCCGGACCGGGCGGACCTGGAGGCGCTCCAGCACGCCGACGTGGCGCGGCTGCTCCCGCTGCCGGGGGCGTCGAGCGACAAGTACCGGCGCGGCGTCGTCGGGGTCGTCGCCGGGTCGGAGCAGTACCCGGGCGCGGCCGTGCTCGCCGTGGCGGGGGCGCTGCGGGGCGGCGCGGGCGCGGTGCGGTACGTGGGCCCGGCGGCGGGCGCGGTGCTGGCGCGGTACCCGGAGGTGCTGGTCGGGCGGGGGCGGGTGCAGGCCTGGGTGGTCGGCCCCGGGCTGGGCTCCGGGCGGGCCGCCGAGGTCGAACGGGCCCTGGCGGACCGGGACGTACCGGTGCTGGTCGACGCGGACGGGCTGCGCGGGCTGGACCCGGAGGTGGTGCGCGCACGCCGGGCGGCGACCCTGCTGACCCCGCACGCGGGGGAGGCGGCGGCGCTGCTGGGGGTGGCTCGGGAGGAGGTCGAGGCGGGGCGGCTGGCCGCCGTGCGGGGGCTCGCGGGGCGGTACGGGGCGGCGGTGCTGCTGAAGGGGTCGACGACGCTGGTCGCCTCCGGCGGGGTGGTGAGGGCGAACCCGACGGGGACGCCCTGGCTGGCGACCGCCGGGAGCGGGGACGTGCTGTCCGGGCTGGCGGGGGCGCTGCTCGCCGGTGGGCTGTCGGGGGGTGACGCCGGGGCGGTGGCCGCCTACTTGCACGGGCTCGCGGGGCGGTTCGCCGCCGGGGCGCCCGCCGGCGGGGGCGCGCCCGTGGTGGCGCAGGAGGTCGCCGCCGCGCTGCCGGAGGCCTGGCGGTCGGTGCGGGGCTGACCCGGTGGGGCGGCTGGCCCTGCGGGGCTGTCCCCTACCCGCCCTTCCTCCGTTCCCCGGGCTGCGCCCGGACCCCTCCCGGGGGCTCCGCCCCCGGACCCCCGCGCCTCAAACGCCGGCGGGGCTGGGGGTGGGGCAAGCGCCGGCGGGGCTGGGGGTGGGGCAAGCGCCGGCGGGGCTGGATGGGCCGGCGGGGCTGTAAAGGGGGCAAGGCGGGCGAAGCATGCCCGATCACCGGGCCGTACGTGTTCTGAGAGACTGTGGGCGATGAACGAGACACCGATGCGCGTGTGCGCCGAGATCGATCTTGACGCGGTACGGGACAACGTGCGCGCCCTGCGCGCGCGGGCGCCCCGGGCCGAGCTGATGGCCATCGTCAAGTCGAACGCCTACGGGCACGGTGCCGTCCAGTGCGCCCGCGCAGCCCAGGAGGCCGGTGCCGGCTGGCTCGGCACCGCCACCCCCGAGGAGGCGCTCGCCCTGCGCGACGCCGGGATCCGGGGGCGGATCATGTGCTGGCTCTGGACCCCCGGCGGGCCCTGGCGGGAGGCCGTCGAGGCCGACCTCGACGTGTCCGTCAGCGGGATGTGGGCCCTGGACGAGGTCCGGGCCGCCGCCCGCGCGGCCGGCCGCCCCGCCCGCATCCAGCTCAAGGCCGACACCGGCCTCGGCCGCAACGGCTGCCAGCCCGCCGACTGGGCCGAGCTGGTCGGCGCGGCCGTCGCCGCGCAGGCCGAGGGCACCGTCCGGGTCACCGGCGTCTGGTCCCACTTCGCCTGCGCCGACGAGCCCGGCCACCCCTCCATCCGGCTCCAGCTCGACGCCTTCCGCGACATGCTGGCCTACGCGGAGAAGGAGGGCGTCGACCCCGAGGTCCGGCACATCGCCAACTCGCCCGCGACGCTGACCCTCCCGGAGACCCACTTCGACCTCGTGCGCACCGGGATCGCCGTCTACGGCGTCTCCCCCTCGCCCGAACTCGGCACCCCCGCCCAGCTAGGGCTGCGCCCCGCCATGACCCTCAAGGCCTCCCTCGCGCTGGTCAAGACGGTCCCCGCCGGGCACGGCGTCAGCTACGGCCACCACTACGTCACCGAGTCCGAGACGCACCTCGCCCTCGTCCCCGCCGGCTACGCCGACGGCATCCCGCGCAACGCCTCCGGCCGCGGTCCGGTGCTCGTGGCCGGCAAGGTCCGCCGCGCCGCCGGTCGGATCGCCATGGACCAGTTCGTCGTGGACCTCGGCGAGGACCTCGCCGAAGCCGGCGACGAGGCCGTCATCTTCGGCGACGCCGAGCGCGGCGAACCGACCGCCGAGGACTGGGCCCAGGCCGCCGGCACCATCGCGTATGAGATCGTCACCCGTATCGGAGGCAGGGTGCCGCGGGTCTACCTCGGCGGCTGAGCGGGCCGAGCGGGCCTGGCGGGAGGACGGCGACGCCGTGAGCGAGAACTGGCGCAAGGCCGGCTGGGCCGGCGCTGCCATCGGTGTGCTGGCGGCGGGCGCCGCGGCCGGTGTCGCGGTCGAACGGATCACCGTGGGGCGCGGCATCCGGATGAAGGCGCGCCTCGCCCTCGACGCCGCCGGGGACTTCGGCTCGCTGCGCGGGACCGAGGGCGGCTGCCGCGCCGAGGACGGCACCGAGCTCTACTACGAGGTCGACGAACCGCCCGCGGACGGCAAGAAGCGCCGCCTGCGGCGCAAGGACCCGGCGGAGGGCGCCACCGTCGTCTTCTGTCACGGTTACTGCCTCTCCCAGGACTCCTGGCACTTCCAGCGCGCCGCCCTGCGCGGCGTCGTCCGCTCCGTGTACTGGGACCAGCGCAGCCATGGCCGCAGCGCCCGGGGCCTGGCCCAGGCCGACGGCGTGCCGGTGACCATCGAGCAGCTCGGCCGCGACCTGAAGGCCGTCATCGACGCGGCCGCGCCCGAGGGCCCGCTCGTCCTCGTCGGCCACTCCATGGGCGGCATGACCGTCATGGCCCTCGCCGAGCAGTTCCCGGAGCTGGTCCGCGACCGGGTGCTCGGCGTCGCCTTCGTCGGCACCTCCAGCGGCCGGCTCGGCGAGGTGACGTACGGGCTGCCGTCCGTCGGACTGGGCGCGGTGCGCCGGATCCTGCCCGGGGTGCTGAAGGCGCTCGGCTCGCAGGTCGAGCTGGTGGAGAAGGGCCGCCGGGCCACCGCCGACCTCTTCGCCGGCATGATCAAGATGTACTCGTTCGGCTCCCGCGACGTCGATCCCGGCGTCGCGCGCTTCGCCGAGCGGCTCATCGAGGCGACCCCGATCGACGTGGTCGCGGAGTTCTACCCGGCCTTCCAGACCCACGACAAGGGCGCCGCCCTCCAGCGGTTCGCGGACATCCCCGTCACCGTCGTCGCCGGGGACCGGGACATGATCACCCCGGCCGCGCACAGTGTGACCATCAAGGAGCAGCTCCCGGCCGCCGAGCTGGTGGTCCTGGAGGACACCGGGCACCTGATGATGCTGGAGCGCCCCGACATCGTGACCGGGCTGCTGACCGGCCTGCTCGCGCGCACCGGAGCCGTCCCCGCAGCGGCTAACGTTGGGGGACATGGAAGAAGTACCGCGGGAAGCGCCGCGCAGCCCGGCCGCTGAGGCCCTGGCCGAGGCCGCCGCAGAAACCCTGATCACCGTCGACTCGCCCGCCTCCATGCAGGAGCTGGGCCGCAGGATCGCCGGCCTGCTGCGCCCCGGCGACCTGGTCCTGCTGACCGGCGAACTCGGCGCTGGCAAGACCACGCTGACCCGCGGGCTGGGCGAGGGCCTGGGCGTGCGCGGGGCCGTGACCTCGCCGACCTTCGTCATCGCCCGGGTGCACCCGTCGCTGGGCGACGGTCCGCCGCTGGTGCACGTGGACGCGTACCGCCTCGGCGGCGGGCTCGACGAGATGGAGGACCTGGACCTCGACGTCTCGCTGCCCGAGTCCGTGGTCGTCGTGGAGTGGGGCGACGGCAAGGTCGAGGAGCTCTCCGACGACCGGCTGCACGTGGTGATCGGCCGTGCCGTCGGGCACGAGGAGGTCCTGGACGACGTGCGCGAGGTCGCGCTGCGCGGCGTCGGCGAGCGCTGGGCCGGCGCGGAGCTGGCGGGGCTGGCGGCGCGGTAGCCGCCGGGACGCCGTGGTTCCGGCCACCGCCGCGACAACGTACCGACAACGTACCGACAACTCGTCGGGAAAATATTGCGTTGGCGCAGGCTTGCGTGATGACATGGTACCGAGCGCTGGTTAGGTGTACCTAAGTGCGGCGTCCCCGGGTCTCAGGAGGCAGCCATGTCGGCAGCAGGAGCAGAGCGAGCGCCCGTCGTGTCCATGCGGGCCCTGCTCGCCGCGGGCGTGGCCGCCACGGCGGTGTCCACGCCGCCCGCGCGCGCCGGGGCCGAAGCGGAACCCCGAGCAGAAGCCGAACCCGGATCGGGACCGGGGGCCGGGCCCGGGACCGACGCGGACGCCGAACGGGCCGCCCCGGAGCCCGAGGCGGCCTGATCCCACGTTCGGGTGAACCGCGCCCGGCGTCCCCGCGCGGGGACGCCGTGGAGGGGCGCCGTGGAGGGGTCCGTCAGGCGACGACGACGACCTTCGTGTCGCGCGTCGCGAACGCCCACATCGCGTCGCCGTCCGCGCGCGCCATGCGGATCCCGCCGGTCTTCTTCGCCGCGTCCGGCTCCGGCATCGTGCCGTCCACGCGGGCGCTGAAGCCGATCGCGATCCCGTCGGTGGTGGTGAACCGCACGACGTGCTCGATCGGCACCCCGTCCGTGCCGGTGACCGTCGCCGAACGCGAGACGACCATGTAGCTGCCGGGCACCGGGTGCACCGTGCTCGGCATCACCGCGAACGTCTTCGGCTCCTTGCCGTCCTCCTGGACCAGCCACACCCGCTTCTGCGACACCGAGTACACGACCCGCGTGCCCGTACCCGACTCGGCCGGCAGCGCCGCCGGCTTCGCCGGCTCCTGCTTGGCCGGGGGCTGGTTCTGCGCCGCGGCCGGGGCCTGCCCGGCGGGCTTCGCGGGATGCGCCGGCGCGGTCGCGGAAGCCTGGTAGCCCAGGAAGCCGATCGCGGCGAGCGCCACCGCGGTGAGCCCGGCCACGATTCCCGAGCTGCTGCGTGCCACCTTGCTCCACCTCTCCGCGCCTCGGGCCGTCGAACTCTCGGGCGACCCGCGTGTGTACCCGGTCGAAAGGTAGCAGCCGGGCCCCCGCACCGACCGGCCGCAAGGCCCTGGGGCCGGGGAGTCGTAGGCTGTTCGCGTGCTCTTGCTCGCCGTAGATACCGCCACGCCCGCCGTCGCCGTCGCCCTGCACGACGGGGAATCCGTCCTCGCCGAGTCGAACCAGGTCGACGCCCGCCGCCACGGGGAGCTCCTGCTGCCCTCCGTCGACCAGGTCCTCGCCGAGGCCGGGGTCAAGCTCGAAGCCGTCACCGGCATCGTCGTCGGCGTCGGCCCCGGCCCCTACACCGGGCTCCGCGTCGGCCTCGTCACCGCCTCCACCTTCGCCGCCGTCCTCGGCGTCCCCGTGCACGGCCTGTGCACCCTCGACGGCCTCGCGTGCGCGGCCGGCGCCGCCGGGATCGAGGGCCCCTTCCTCCTGTCGCCACGGACGCGCGGCGCAAGGAGGTCTACTGGGCGCGCTACGAAGACCCGCGCACCCGCGTCGGCGAGCCCGCCGTCGACCGCCCGGCCGACATCGCCGAGCAGGTCGCCGGCCTCCCCGCCGTCGGGCAGGGAGCCACCCTCTACCCGGACGTCTTCCCGGACGCCCGCGGCCCCGTGCACCAGTCGGCCGCGTCCCTGGCCGCCCTGGCCGCCGCACGCCTCGCGGCGGGGGAGGCGTTCCTGCCCCCGACGCCGCTGTACCTGCGCCGCCCCGACGCGCAGGTCCCCAAGAACTACAAGGTGGTCACCCCGCAGTGACGGCCCCGACCGCAGTGCTGCGCGAGATGCGCTGGTGGGACATCGAACCGGTGCTGGAGCTGGAACACGAGCTGTTCCCCGACGACGCCTGGTCGGCCGGGATGTTCTGGTCCGAACTCGCCCACGCGCGCGGCCCGCAGGCCACCCGCCACTACGTCGTCGCCGAAGAGCCGGACACCGGCCGCATCGTCGGCTACGCCGGACTGGCCGCCGCCGGCGACCTGGGCGACGTACAGACCATCGCGGCCGCCAAGGACCAGTGGGGCACGGGCCTCGGCGCCCGGCTCCTCACCGACCTGCTGCGCGCCGCCACCGCCTTCGAGTGCGCCGAGGTGCTACTGGAGGTACGGGTGGACAACACCCGCGCCCAGCGGCTCTACGAGCGGTTCGGCTTCGAGCCGATCGGCTTCCGGCGCGGCTACTACCAGCCCGGCAACGTCGACGCGCTCGTGATGCGCCTGACCGACCCGGCACAGACCCGAAACGAAAACCCTGAGAGCAGTGAGAGCAATGGCTGACGAACCGCTCGTCCTCGGCATCGAGACCTCCTGCGACGAGACCGGCGTCGGCGTCGTCCGCGGCACCACCCTGCTGGCCGACGCGGTCGCGTCGAGCGTCGACGAGCACGCCCGCTTCGGCGGGGTCGTGCCCGAAGTGGCCTCCCGCGCCCACCTGGAGGCGATGGTCCCCACCATCGAGCGCGCCCTGAAGGAAGCCGGGGTCAGCGCCCGCGACCTCGACGGCATCGCCGTCACGGCCGGCCCCGGCCTCGCGGGGGCGCTGCTGGTGGGCGTCTCGGCGGCGAAGGCGTACGCGTACGCGCTCGGCAAGCCGCTGTACGGGGTCAACCACCTCGCCTCCCACATCTGCGTCGACCAGCTGGAGCACGGGCCGCTGCCCGAGCCCACCATGGCGCTGCTGGTCTCCGGCGGGCACTCCTCGCTGCTCCTCGCCCCGGACATCACCAGCGACGTACGGCCGCTGGGCGCGACCATCGACGACGCGGCGGGCGAGGCCTTCGACAAGATCGCGCGCGTGCTGCAGCTCGGCTTCCCCGGCGGTCCCGTCATCGACCGCCTGGCGAAGGAGGGCGACCCGAAGGCGATCAGCTTCCCGCGCGGCCTGACGGGCCCGCGCGACCCGGCGTACGACTTCTCCTTCTCCGGCCTGAAGACGGCGGTCGCCCGCTGGATCGAGGCCAAGCGCAACGCGGGCGAGGAGGTGCCGGTGCGCGACGTGGCCGCGTCCTTCCAGGAGGCCGTGGTGGACGTGCTGACGCGCAAGGCGATCCGCGCCTGCAAGGACGAGGGCGTCGACCACCTGATGATCGGCGGCGGCGTGGCGGCCAACTCCCGTCTGCGCTCGCTCGCGCAGGAGCGCTGCGACGACGCGGGGATCATCCTGCGGGTGCCGCGGCCGAAGCTGTGCACCGACAACGGCGCGATGGTGGCTGCGCTGGGCGCGGAGATGGTCAAGCGCAACCGGCCGGCCTCCGACTGGGACCTGTCGGCGGACTCCTCGCTGCCGGTGACGGACCCGCACGTCCCGGGCACGTCGCACGACGGCGAGCACGGCGACGGCCACGGCCACGGCCACGGCCACGGCCACTCCCATTCCCACTCCCACTCCCACGACCACGTGCACGAACTCAGCAAGGACAACCTCTACTCGTGAGCACCGTCGCGCTGATGTGGGAGGCCCGGGCCGTCGCGGGCCGGGGCAACGAACTCATGGAGTGGGCCCGGGCGCAGGTACTGGCCCGGGAGCCGGTGCGCCGCGAGGTGCTGCGCGCCCCGCAGGACCGGGTGCTCGTGATCACCTGGTGGGAGGTCCCCGAGGGCCTGGCGGCGGACCTGCCCGAGCTGCCCGAGCCGGCCGCGGACCTGATCACCCGGGCGGTGCACCGCTGGCGGTTCGAGTCGGTGGAGACCACGGGCGCCGGCTGAGGCCCTGGTCGGGGCGGGGGTCGAGGAGTGCTGCGGCGAAGCTCGAACGGCCGCCGTTAGGGTCATGCCCATGCCGAGACTTCCCGCGCGTGAGCTACCGCCTCCGCCGCCGCCCGCGCACCTGCGCGAGTGGCTGGACGAGGGCGCCGTACGGGCCGACCGCGAGCGTTTCCTCGCGGACCTGAGCCGGCGCAGCCTGGGCCTGGGGCGGCTGCTGTCGCTCTGGTGCGTCGCGGGGGCCTTCGCGCTGGGCTGGACCCTGGCCGGCCTGGCCGTGACGGCCTTCACCGCGGGCGGCGGGCTCGGCGGCGTCGCCTGCTCCGCGGCGGGGGCGGCGGTCCTGCTGTACGCCGGGCTCTGCCTCGCGCGGGGTGCCCGGCAGGAGCGGCGGGTACGCCGGCTGCTGTGCGCCTGGGTCCTGGCGGGCCACGACCCCGAGGCGGACGCCCGCCTGCGCGCCCCGGCCCGCAGCGCGGTGTGGCTGACGGCCTCCCTCGCCCTGGGCGGCTTCGGCCTCTGGCTGGCGTTCGCGTCGGCGTCCGGAGCGCGGCCGGGCACGGACACGTACGGGGAGGTCGCCTACTTCACCGGATGCGGCATGATCCTGTGGATCACCGCCCTCCTGGGCCTGGCCAAAGCCACGGCCTACCACCGCTGGACCACCCCGGCCCCGCGCGCCCGCGCGCCCCGGCCCCGGCCCCGGCCGGCAGAATCCAGCCCCGCCGGCGCTTGAGGCCCGGGGTCCGGGGCGGAGCCCCGAAGGCCCGGGCGCAGCACGGGGCCGCTCGCGCGGTGGCGCGGCACGGGCCCCGTAACGGCCCCGGCCAGGGGCCGTTACCCCCGCCCGGCGGCAGGATGCCCGATGAGCATCGCCGGCGCCCCCGCCACCCGCGTCAGGAACACCGTCGCCGAGTTCGGCCCCTGCGGCTTGACCTTCCTGCGGAGCTCCTCCGGCTCGATCGCGGACCCCCGCTTCTTCACCGTCAGGATCCCGACCCCCCGCTCCCGCAGCAGCGCCTTCAGCTTCTTCAGCCCGAACGGCAGCACGTCCGTGATCTCGTACGCCGTCGCGTACGGCGTCTCCCGCAGCTCGTCGGCCGTGATGTACGCGATGGTCGGGTCGATGAGCCGCCCGTCCAGCCGCGCGGCCACCTCCGCGACGAGGTGCGCCCGGATCACCGCCCCGTCGGGCTCGTACAGCCAGCGCCCGACCGGCCCCGCCGCCGGGTCCGGCAGCGGCTCGGCGGTCTCCAGCCCGACCGGTCCCGGCAGCAGGGTGGCCCGTACCGTGCCGGGGGCGGTGCCGAACCACAGCACGGCCTCCTTCACGTCCCCGTGGTCGGAGATCCACTCGGCCTCGGCCTCCGCCGGCACCGCCTCGTGCGGGATCCCGGGTGCGATCTTGATGGCGGCGAACTTCGCCGCCCGCGCCGCCTCCACCGCCCACGACAGCGGCGGCGAGTACGACTCGGGGTCGAAGATCCGACCCCGCCCGCCGCGCCGCGCCGGGTCCAGGAAGACGGCGTCGTACGCGGACACGTCGACCGCCGTCACGTCCGCCTCCCGGACCTCGATCAGGTCCGCCAGCCCCAGCGCCTCCGCATTGGCCCGCGCGACGGCCACCGTCAGCGGGTCGAGGTCCACCGCCAGCACCCGGATCCCGCGCCGCGCGAGCGCCAGCGCGTCCCCGCCGATCCCGCAGCACAGGTCCGCGACGCTCCGTACGCCGAGCCCGTGGAGCCGTTCCGCCCGGTACGCGGCCACCGGCGCGCGGGTGGCCATCTCCCCGCCGCCGGGCGTGAAGTACATCCGGAAGGCGTCCTCGGCCCCGAACTTCGCCACCGCCCGCTGCCTCAGCCGGGCCTGCCCCAGCGCGGCCGACACCAGCCCGGCGGGGTGCTCGCGGCGCAGCCGGGTGGCCACGGCCAGCTCCTGTGCGGGGTCGTAGTCGCGGAGGGAGTCGAGGAGGGCGCGGCCCTCGGGGGTGAGGAGCGCGGCGAAGTCTTCGGGGGTCACCGGTTCATTGTGGGCCAGCCGGTGGAAGGCGGGCGTCCGGCCGTGGTGTCGCCCGGGACGCGGAGTCGTATGGTGAAAACATCCGCTGCTATGCAGCTTGTACGACAACAGGGAAATAGTTCGCAGTTTGGTCTCCGGCCCGCGCGGCACCCGCGCGGCCGGTACGGGGTGGCCCTGGCCGCACTGCTGGTCGCCGCCCTCGGTACGGGGTGCGGGGCCACGGAGCCCGAGAAGCCGGCCAAGGGCAAGCCCGGCCAGGGGGCGGAGGCGGGCGGCGCGGCCGGTGCGCTCGCCAACTCCGCCGAGAAGCTCAAGGCCGCCCAGCAGGCGCGGATCGCCGCCGCGAAGAAGTGGCGGCTGGCCAAGACGCCGCTCCTGGCCCCGGCCGCGCCGAAGACGAAGCCCGAGATCACCACGCGCGAGGGCTTCGAGGTCGAGGACCAGGACGAACTGCCCCCGGTCTTCACCACCGTCCCGACCGAGGACAAGGTCGTCTTCCTGACCGTGGACGACGGGGCCGAGAAGGACCCCGAGTTCATCAGGATGATGAGCGAGCTGAAGATCCCCTACACGGCGTTCCTCAGCGACTACCTCGTGCGCGACAACTACCCCTACTTCAAGGAGATGCAGGCCGCGGGCGTCACCCTGAACAACCACACCCTCAACCACCGCTACATGCCCGGCCTCTCGTACGAGCAGCAGCGCGAGGAGATCTGCGGCCAGCAGGACACCATCCAGAAGCAGTTCGGCAAGCGGCCCACGCTCTTCCGCCCGCCGTACGGCAACTACAACCAGGACACGCTGAAGGCCGCCAAGTCCTGCGGCATCAAGGCGGTTCCGCTGTGGAACGCCGAGGCGTTCGTGAACCGGATGGACTACCGCGAATGGGACCGCGACCTCCACCCCGGTGACATCATCCTCACGCACTTCCGGGGCCGGGAGGACTGGAAGGGCACGATGCCTGACATGATCCGTCATGTCATGAAGACCGTCACGGACAAGGGATACGCCGTGGCCCGCCTGGAGGACTACTTGTGAGGTACGCGCGCCGGTTGGTAGCCGGGACGCTGACGGCCGGCGCGCTCGCGCTGTCCCTGACGGGATGCGGGAACAGTGTGGACCCCATCGAACGGCTGGGCCGCAAGACCGCGCCGGACAGCGCGTCCCCGTCGACCTCCCCGTCCGCGCCGGCCCCTGCGGCGAGCTCCGGGCAGGCCGGTGCGGCGGGGGACGAGGCGTACCGGAAGTGGGGCCTGAAGGCCCCCCTCCAGTACGCCCCCAAGCCGGCGCAGAAGCCCCAACTCCCCAAGGCCGCGCCGGGCAAGGCGGCCGTGCTGGACCGAATACCCGTCGCGCCGACGGAGAAGGTCGTCTTCCTGACCTTCGACGACGGTGCGGAGAAGGACCCCGAGTTCCTGAAGATGGCGGCCGACCTGAAGCTGCCGATCAGCATGTTCCTGACCGACAACGTGGCCTCCTCGGACTACGGCCACTTCGAGAAGCTCCGCGACAACGGCTCCGGCAGCACGGTCAACAACCACACCCTGACCCACCCGAACCTCCGCACCCTGCCCTTCGCGGCGCAGAAGAAGGAGATATGCGGGCAGCAGGACCATCTGGAGAAGCGCTTCGGCAAGCGGCCCCCGCTCTTCCGCCCGCCGTTCGGGAACTACAACGACGACACCCTCAGGGCCGCCGCCGAATGCGGCGCCCCGACGGTGGTCCTGTGGCGGGCGTCGATGCAGATAAACGACTTCCAGTACGCGGAGGGCTCCGCCCTCAAGCCCGGTGACATCATCCTGGCCCACTTCCGAGGCCCGTCGGAGCTCAAGGGCGAGACGGAGACCCAGATGACGACCAAGATGCTCCAGCGCATACAGGACCAGGGCTACAAGATCGCCCGCCTGGAGGACTACTTGTAGGGGGCGGGGCGCGGGGCGCGGGGCTCACGGCGCGGGGCTCACGGCGCGGGCCCGCTATCTCCCCCTCGACCCCGTGGGGCCGGGCGGTGGCTGCCCACGCGCCCCCTTGGATGAGGGGCACCGCCCCCCCGGCCCCCGGCCCACACCCAAGGGGGCGGGTGGGCAGCCACCGCCCAACCCCCACCCCCTCGAGGGGGAGATAGCCGGCCCCCGCCGCCAGCGGCCCAGCGGCCCAGCGCCCCAGTGCCGTCTCGTGCTCCATGCGCGTCAGTTTCTGCGGGTTGCGGACGGTGTAGAGGCCGGTGACGAGGCCTTCGTCGATCCGCCTCGGCACGACCATCTCGACCTCGCCGTCGATCCGCATCAGGAGCGCCGGGTGGCCGTTCACCCGGGTCGGCTCCCGACGACACCCTGCGCCGCGCCTGCCTCACCGGGCGCACCGCCGTGGTGCTCGAGGAGCCGGCCTCCCGGGGAGGCGAGTACGGCGCCCGCACGGGCACCGGTGGGTGAACGCCCCGGCGTCAGACCACTACGCGGTCATCACCGGGCGGCTCGGCCGTCAGGATGGCCAGGAGTCCGGGGAAGCGGGCCTCGATGTCGGCTCGGCGCAGGCCTGCCATCCGGCTGTTGCCGCGGTGGACCTGGTGGATCAGGCCGGCCTCCCGCAGGGTGCGGAAGTGGTGGGTGACCGTCGCCTTCGAGACCGGGAGCGAGAAGGAGGCGCAGGTGCGCGCGGTGCCTTCCGGGGCAACGGCCAGCTCGCGCACCACGCGGCGGCGCAGGGGATCGGCGAGCGCGGACAGCACTCTGCCGAGCTCGATCTCTTCGACGGTCGGGTGACCCTCGTCGTCGGGCATGGTGGCGACCTCCTCCCTTGGGTATGAATTGGATCTTACCTCTGGTGGGTGCTAGCGTCCGGGAGGTACGAACTCAGTCGTACCTAACTGTGGGGGAGAACCTTGATGGACCAGCTCGTCACGCTCGTCGGCGTCGCCCGCTCCAAGCCGGAACGCGCCCAGGAGCTCATGGAGCTCCTGCTCTCCTTCGTCGAGCCCACCCGGCGGGAGCCCGGCTGCCTGGAGTACCACTTCCACGAGGACCGGGAGGAGCCCGGTGTCTTCGTCTTCTACGAGGCGTGGCGCAGCCAGGCCGACCTGGACGCCCACCTGGCGCTCCCGCACCTGCGGGACTTCTGGGAGCGTCGAATGGACTACCTGACCACCGATGTGGAGCTCCGCTTCGTGAACATGCGAAGCCCTTACGGCCACTAGCCCCCTCAGCGCGCCCCCGCCCCCGTCGGCACCACCGGGGTGATGGTCGTTTCCGCCGGGCCCATCGCGTCGGCTTCCCGTTGGCGTTCCGCGCTGTCGCTGATGCGCAGCAGCAGGGCGATCATGATCCAGTTGGCCAGTAGTGACGAGCCGCCCTTCGCCAGGAAGGGGAGGGCCTTGCCGGTCAGGGGGATCAGGCCCGTCACGCCGCCGGCGACCACGAAGACCTGGAGCGCCAGCGCCGCCGCCAGGCCCACCGCCAGCAGCTTGCCGAACGGGTCCCGCGCGGCCAGCGCCATGCGCAGGCCCCGTTGTACGAGCAGGGCGTAGACGATCAGCACGGCCATGACCCCGGCCAGGCCGAGTTCCTCGCCCACCGTCGTCAGGATGAAGTCGCTGCGCCCCGCGAACTTGATCAGCTCCGGGTGTCCCATCCCGAGGCCGGTGCCCGAGACGCCGCCGGTGCCGAAGCTGAACAGCGCCTGGGCGGACTGCTCCGAGTCGAGGCCCTTCGGGGGGTTCGGCGAGTAGACGGCCAGGGGGTTCAGCCAGGCGGCGACGCGGCCCTTGACGTGGGGTTCCGTCGAGCCGACGACGAACGCGCCCACGGCCGCCATCAGCAGGCCGCACACGATCCAGCTGGTGCGCTCGGTGGCCACGTACAGCATCACCACGAAGACGCCGAAGAAGATCAGCGACGTACCGAGGTCGCGCTCGAAGACGAGCACGAGCAGCGAGATGATCCACACGGTGATGATCGGCCCGAGCTGCCGCATCGGCGGCAGCCGCATGCCCAGGAACTTCCGCCCCGTCAGGGCCAGGGAGTCGCGGTGGATGACCAGGTAGCCCGCGAAGAAGATCGCGATCATGATCTTCACGAACTCGCCGGGCTGGAGCGAGAAGCCGAACAGGATGATCCAGCGCTTGGCGCCGTACGTGTCCGCGCCGAAGAACGCCGGCGCGATCAGCAGCACGAGCGCGACGGCCATCGTGATGTAGATGAAGCGCTGGAGCAGCCGGTGGTCGCGCAGCAGCGCCACCACCAGGAGGCAGGCGGCGACGCCGACCACCGTCCACATCAGCTGGTCGGGCGCGTTGGCCGTGGAGTTCCACCGCTCGATGTACCCCTGGTCGAGCCGGTGGATGAGCACCAGCCCCAGCCCGGTGAGCAGCATCGCGAGCGGGAAGACCAGGGGGTCCGCGTAGGCCGCGAACCGGCGGATGCCCAGGTGCCCCACCAGGGACAGCAGCGTCATGCTGATGACGAAGCTGGTGAGGTGCTGGGGCAGCTCGCCGTT
Source organism: Streptomyces sp. C (assembly GCF_000158895.1). Classification (NCBI taxonomy): domain Bacteria; kingdom Bacillati; phylum Actinomycetota; class Actinomycetes; order Kitasatosporales; family Streptomycetaceae; genus Streptomyces; species Streptomyces sp. C. The sequence continues at coordinate 4,695,901 of NZ_GG657750.1, forward strand.
CATGGCCAGCCCGGCGCTGACGTGGCCGAAGACGGCGATGCCGATGACCAGGAGCAGCAGCAGCGCTTCGGTGCGGCGGCGGGCGCCCGCCACCGTTCGGGGCCTCAGTCCACGCACGGGATACCGCCGCCGTCGATCGCGCCCTGCTCCGGCCGGGGCGGCGGAGGGGCGGATGACGGGGGCGATGCGGGGGAAGGTGGGAGGGAGGGAGAAGAAGGGGACGGCGCGGCGTCCGGCGCGCTCGGGGTCGTCGCAGTGGTCGACCGTGGACCGATCTGCTCGGCAATGAGGCGCTTTATCTTCATATCTTCTACGACGTTGATGTCCTCCCCATGGTTCCTTCCGAAGCCCTCGACGGGGAGTGTCGTGAGCCGCGCTCCGGGATCCCCGGACCGCCGTCGGCCACTTATTCGGCCAGGTTCTGCGCGTCTTCGACCACGAGGATGCGCACGCCCCAAGCCCCACATACCGGGCAGCGGCTCCTCGGGCCCCGGGGCGCAGCGGTCCGGTTCCCGGTGGGTCGGGGTTCAGCCGAACGGGGGGTTCGGCGGCTGGAATACGTGGAACCAGCGGACCGTGTTGGCACTCCGCTTGACCGAGTGCTAATCGCCGGAATAGTGTCACACCTGGCACTCGCCCCCGGTGAGTGCCAACACAGCGACAGGCTGGTCCGGCACCCGCGACGACGGATCGACCTGGTCGCCACCTCAGACAGTTAACCCCGGATCTCCGAAGGGGGAGGTCGGATCGTGACGACCGCCAGCTCCAAGGTTGCCATCAAGCCGCTTGAGGACCGCATCGTGGTCCAGCCGCTCGACGCCGAGCAGACCACGGCCTCCGGCCTGGTCATCCCGGACACCGCGAAGGAGAAGCCCCAGGAGGGCGTCGTCCTCGCGGTGGGCCCGGGCCGCTTCGAGGACGGCCAGCGTCTCCCGCTGGACGTCAACGTCGGCGACATCGTGCTGTACAGCAAGTACGGCGGCACCGAAGTGAAGTACAGCGGCGAGGAGTACCTCGTCCTCTCGGCCCGCGACGTGCTCGCGATCGTCGAGAAGTAATTCGCTTCAAGAAGTTTGCTTGAGCTGCGCCCCTGGTCACCCCGCTGATTGCCGGGCGGCGAGGGGCGCGGTTCGTTAAACCCGAGTTTTCGAGAGGGCTGAACCGCTCCCATGGCGAAGATCCTGAAGTTCGACGAGGACGCCCGTCGCGCCCTCGAGCGCGGCGTCAACAAGCTTGCCGACACGGTCAAGGTGACGATCGGCCCCAAGGGCCGCAACGTCGTCATCGACAAGAAGTTCGGCGCCCCCACCATCACCAACGACGGCGTCACCATCGCCCGCGAGGTCGAGCTGGACGACCCGTACGAGAACCTCGGCGCGCAGCTGGTGAAGGAGGTGGCGACCAAGACCAACGACATCGCGGGTGACGGCACCACCACCGCCACCGTGCTGGCCCAGGCGCTCGTCCGCGAGGGTCTGCGCAACGTCGCCGCCGGCGCCTCCCCGGCCGCCCTGAAGAAGGGCATCGACGCCGCGGTCAAGGCCGTGTCCGAGGACCTCCTCGCGACCGCCCGCCCGATCGAGGACAAGTCGGACATCGCCGCCGTGGCCGCGCTCTCCGCGCAGGACGCCCAGGTCGGCGAGCTCATCGCCGAGGCGATGGACAAGGTCGGCAAGGACGGTGTCATCACCGTCGAGGAGTCCAACGCCTTCGGCCTGGAGCTCGAGTTCACCGAGGGCATGGCCTTCGACAAGGGCTACCTCTCCCCGTACATGGTCACCGACCAGGAGCGTATGGAGGCCGTCCTCGACGACCCGTACATCCTGATCAACCAGGGCAAGATCTCCTCCATCCAGGACCTCCTGCCGCTGCTGGAGAAGGTCATCCAGGCGGGTGGCTCCAAGCCGCTGCTGATCATCGCCGAGGACGTCGAGGGCGAGGCCCTCTCCACCCTCGTCGTCAACAAGATCCGCGGCACCTTCAACGCGGTGGCCGTCAAGGCTCCGGGCTTCGGCGACCGCCGCAAGGCGATGCTCCAGGACATGGCCACCCTCACCGGTGCCACCGTCATCGCCGAGGAGGTCGGCCTCAAGCTCGACCAGGCCGGTCTGGACGTCCTCGGTTCCGCGCGCCGCGTGACCATCTCCAAGGACGACACGACCATCGTCGACGGTGGCGGCAACGCCGCTGACGTCGCGGGCCGCGTCAACCAGATCAAGGCCGAGATCGAGTCCACGGACTCCGACTGGGACCGCGAGAAGCTGCAGGAGCGCCTGGCGAAGCTCGCCGGCGGCGTCTGCGTCATCAAGGTGGGCGCCGCCACCGAGGTGGAGCTCAAGGAGAAGAAGCACCGTCTCGAGGACGCCATCTCGGCGACCCGCGCCGCGGTCGAGGAGGGCATCGTCTCCGGCGGTGGCTCCGCGCTCGTCCACGCCGTCAAGGTCCTGGAGGGCAACCTCGGCCTGACCGGCGACGAGGGCACCGGCGTCTCCGTGGTCCGCCGCGCCGCCGTCGAGCCGCTGCGCTGGATCGCCGAGAACGCGGGCCTCGAGGGCTACGTCATCACTGCGAAGGTCTCCGAGCTCGACAAGGGCCAGGGCTTCAACGCCGCCACCGGCGAGTACGGCGACCTGGTCAAGGCCGGCGTCATCGACCCGGTCAAGGTCACCCGCTCCGCCCTGGAGAACGCCGCCTCCATCGCCTCCCTGCTGCTCACGACCGAGACCCTGGTCGTCGAGAAGCCGGCGGAGGAGGAGGCCGAGGCCGGTCACGGCCACGGTCACGGCCACAGCCACTGACGCGACGCGTCCGCGCGCTTCGACGAGAAGGCCCCCGCCCGCCGTTCACACGGTGGGACGGGGGCCTTCCCGTTTTCCGGGGCCGTCCGGGGCCGCCTGAGCGGGCGTCACTCCATCATGCCGAGCTGCCGCATCAGGCCCATGGCGTCGTAGTGCCACCAGCCTTCCTTGATCATGCCGTCCTGGCACCGGAAGACCGTGGTGCCCGTCATCGTGCAGGACTTGCCGGTGGGGGCGACGCCCATGAACTCGCCCTTGTGCGTGCCGGTCCAGGTCCACAGCGTGGTGACGTAGTCGTCCTGCGCCATCTGGGCGTCACGGGTGAAGGAGAAGTCGAAGGCGGCGCGCCACATCTCCACGTCCTCGCGGATCGCGGCATAGCCGTGCTTGTCCTCGGGGTTGGAGATGTCGTGGTCGCGGTAGTCCGGGGCGAAGATCTCCTCGATGACGGACATGTCGCCCTTCATCGCGATGTCGTCGTACATCCGGTTCACCATCAGGGTGTTGAGGTGCTCGTCGCGGACCGTGTCGAGGTTGGTGAACGTCGGCATGCCGTCGCACAGGGCCGTCATCTCGTGGAACATTCGGTCCGTCTCGGGGAGGTTGGAGTTCTTCATGGCCTCCTCGTACGAAGGGAACTCGACGAAGTTCACGTAGTGGTCCGTCTGGTCGCGGTCCTTGCCCACGACGCTGTGGGTGACCGTGCGCTTGCCCTGGCTCTGGGCGACGTACTTGTCCAGCAGGTCGTTCATCGCCTCGGGCTGGTGAGTCCGGTAATCAACCAGTTGTACGAATGTCATAGTGGGCTCCCGTGCTGGATGGGACGTGTCCAGTTTAGGGAGAATTCACCCGTTCAGCCCGGTCTACCGGTGGGTCACTGGGGCCCGTACCTACGGCCCGTGCGGGAGGAGACCCCGCCGAGGAGCCCGCGCGGCGTCAGCTTCACCACGCCCATCAGCGCCTTGTAGCGCGGGTCCGGGATCGACACGGTCTTGCCGCGCGCGAGGTCGGCGAGCGCGGCGGCCACCAGCTTGTCCGCGTCGAGCCACAGCCAGCCGGGGATGTTGTCCGTGCCCATGCCGGCCCGCTCGTGGAACTCGGTCCGCACGAAGCCGGGGCACAGGGCCATCAGGCGGACCCCGGAACCGCCGAGGTCCCGCGCGGCGCCCTGGGTGAACTGCACCACCCAGGCCTTGCTGGCGCCGTAGGTGCCGCGCGGTACGAAGGCGGCGACCGAGGCCACGTTGACCACCCCGCCGCGGCCGCGCGAGCGCATCGACTCCGTCGCCGCCGAGGTCAGTCGCAGCACCGCCTCGACGTGCACCTTCAGCATCGTCAGCTCGTCGGCCATGGAGACTTCCAGGTAGCGGCCCTTGTTGCCGAAGCCCGCGTTGTTGACGAGCAGGTCCACCGGGTGCGTACGGTCGCCGAGGCGGGTCTCGACGGCCTTGATGCCCTCCTCGGTGGAGAGGTCGGCGGCCAGCACCTCGGCCTCGATGCCGTGCCGGTCGTGCAGCTCGGTCGCCTGTTCGGCGAGCCGCTTGGTGTCGCGGGCCACCAGTACGAGGTTGTGGCCCTGGGAGGCCAGCCGCCGGGCGAAGGCGGCGCCGATGCCCGCCGTGGATCCAGTGATCAGCGCAGTCGTCATGTGCGCAAAATAGCCGCCCGTGCCGACCGGCGGGCCGTCGCGGGCACGTGCGTGCGATCCCGTGTTCCCCGGAGCCCGCGGAACACCCCCCCCGCGGGCCGCCCGCGCGGACCCTCCTCCCAAAGCGGCGGCTGGGGATTGGCGCCGCGGTCAAAGCCGGTCTTATGCTCGAAGGGTGATCGAGGCACGCCACCTCCGGATCCTGCGCGCCGTCGCCGGGACCGGTTCCTTCTCCGCCGCCGCCCGCGAGCTCGGCTGCACCCAGCCCGCCGTCTCCCAGCAGATGAAGGCCCTGGAGCAGTCGGCCGGGACCCCGCTGCTGGTGCGCGCCGGCCGCGAGATGCGGCTGACCCAGGCCGGTGAGGCCCTGGTGCGCCACGCCGCCGGGATCCTGGCCGGGCTGACGGCCGCCGAGGAGGAGGTCGCGGCCATCGCGGGGCTGCGGGCGGGCCGGGTCCGGCTCGTCTCCTTCCCCAGCGGGAGCTCCACGCTGGTGCCCACCGCGCTCGCGGCGATGCGCGCCGAGCACCCGGGTACGCGCATCTCCCTGGTCGAGGCGGAGCCCCCGCGGTCGGTGGAGATGCTGCGCGAGGGCGACTGCGACGTGGCGCTGGCCTTCCGCTACGCGGGGGCGTCCGCCGTGGCCGAGTGGGACGACCTGGTGGTCACCCCGCTGCTGACCGACCGGCTCGTCGGTCTGGTGCCCGAGGGGCACCGGCTGGCCGGCGCCGGGCGGGTGGGCATGGCGGAGCTGGCCGACGAGCCCTGGATCGCGGGCTGTCCGCGTTGCCGCCGCCATCTGGTGGAGGTGTGCGAGGGGGCGGGCTTCACCCCGCGGATCGACTTCGCCACCGACGACTACCCCGCCGTGGTCGGGCTGGTCGGGGCGGGGCTGGGGGTGGCGGTGCTGCCGGAGCTGGCGGTGGAGTCCGTACGGGCGAAGGGCGTGAGCGCCCTGGCCGTGGAGCCGGCCGTGGAGCGGGAGGTCGTGGCGCTGACGCTGCCGGACCTGGCGCGCGTACCGGCGGTGGCGGCGACCCTGGGTGAGCTGGTGCGGGCCGCCGCCGGCTGACCGTACGGGGGCGCACGGCCGGACGGGTGACGGCCCGGCCCCGGCCGTGGCCGCACGCACGGGGCGCGCGTGCGGATGTGAGGGAACGTTCCTTCAGGCCGTCAGTGCGGCGGTACGGGGCCGCTGGAGGCGGGGATCAGCCGGTGCCGTGCGCGGCCCATGAGTTCCTCGCGTTCGTCCTCGGTGAGGCCTCCCCACACCCCGTAGGGCTCTCGGACGGCGAGTGCGTGCGCGGCGCATTCCGAACGCACCGGGCAGCGCATGCAGACCTCTTTAGCCGAGGCCTCGCGCGCACTCCTGGCCGCGCCCCGCTCGCCTTCCGGGTGGAAGAAGAGGGAGCTGTCGACTCCGCGGCAGGCGGCCAGCAGCTGCCAGTCCCACAGGTCGGCGTTCGGTCCGGGGAGGCGGGAGAAATCTGCCATTGGTAGTCCTCTTGGTGCCGGGTACTACGCGGATACGGTCCATGTCTCCACACCTACTGTCGTAGTAGATGTAAATATGACTCATTGGGACCCTAGCCTCAGACACATGGCAAACGGAAGGAAAGCCGCCAAATAGGGCATAGCTCCAGATGGAGGACAGTTGGCTCGTGGCTCCGGCGTGGTGATTGCTTCCTCACGTAGAGTGCCGAAGGTGTTCGTCCGACCCGTAACTCTTTCGAGTGACCATCGTTGAGAGAGCGAGTGCGGTTGAAACGAGAGGTTCCCGGACAGGTGTCCGAGGGCATCGACCGCACAGGTGACGATACGTACCAGCCTGGAGGCTCAAGGTGACGCGCATCAGCAGCTGCGGAGGGCGGTCATGACTTCCGTCCTCGTCTGCGACGACTCCCCGCTTGCCCGAGAGGCGCTCCGTCGCGCGGTTGCCACCGTGCCCGGCGTCGAGCGTGTGACGACGGCTGCCAACGGCGAGGAAGTCCTCCGCCGCTGGGGCGCCGACCGCTCCGACCTGATTCTGATGGATGTACGGATGCCCGGCCTCGGCGGCGTCGAGACGGTCCGCCGGCTCCTCTCCGCCGACCCGGGCGCCCGCATCATCATGCTGACGGTCGCCGAGGACCTGGACGGGGTGGCCCTCGCGGTCGCCGCCGGCGCCCGCGGCTACCTGCACAAGGACGCCTCGCGCGCCGAACTGCGGGCCACGGTCACCCAGGCGCTCGCCGACCCGACCTGGCGACTGGCCCCGCGCCGGCTCCGCTCGGCCGAGATGGGGGCCGCCCCCACCCTGACCGCGCGCGAGATCCAGGTGCTGGAGGGCATGAGCCACGGCCGGTCCAACGCGGAGATCGGGCGCGAGCTCTTCCTCTCCGAGGACACGGTCAAGACGCACGCCCGCAGGCTGTTCAAGAAGCTCGGCGCCTCCGACCGGGCGCACGCCGTGGCGCTCGGCTTCCGCTGGGGTCTCGTCCGCTGACCGCGACACCGGCGGCCGGCGGCGGCCGCGGTCCCGTCCGCCGACGGCGGACGGGGCGGCAGGTGTCCGCCGGCGCCGCCCGGGGCGGAAGCCGGGGAAGTCCCGCCCGGCCCGGTGTCGCACCGGGGATTGGCGGGGCACAATCCGGGGGACGTGTCGCTTCGGGCGCGATGCCGCATCCTTGATGGTGTGCCGCATTCTTGGAGACGTCGAGTCCCGCGGGACGACGATTCGGGCCGAGCGGAGGGGAGGGCGCAGATGATGAGTTCCGGCGCACCCGCTCATAACGCTTCGATGCACAACACGGACACCGGTGCCGCGAACGCTCCCGCGCCAAGGCACCATGGATTGATGCGCGACGACGAGGCCCTGGGGTCACCCGCGGCCACAGGCCCCACCGGCGCCGCCAAAGGCGGCAACGCCGGGGCCGTCGGCGCGCTCGTACGCCGTGCCGTCGAGGGGGACGAGCAGGCCACGCACGACCTCTTGGCCTTCGTGCACCCCCTCGCCCTGCGCTACTGCCGCACCCGGCTGTCGCGGCTCCCGGGTGACGCCCGTCACTTCGTGGAGGACCTCGCGCAGGAGGTCTGCGTCGCCGTGCTGATGGCGCTGCCCCGCTACCGGGACACCGGCAGGCCCTTCGAGGCCTTCGTCTTCGCCATCGCCGCGCACAAGGTCGCCGACCTCCAGCGGGCCGCCATGCGGCACCCGGGCAGCACGGCCGTGCCCTCCGACGAGATGCCGGAGCGCCCGGACGACTCGCTCGGCCCCGAGGAGCGGGCGCTGCTCAGCAGCGACGCGGCCTGGGCCAAGAAGCTCCTCGCGAACCTCCCGGAGAACCAGCGCGAGCTGCTCGTCCTGCGGGTGGCCGTCGGGCTGACCGCGGAGGAGACGGGGCAGATGCTCGGCATGTCCCCCGGAGCCGTGCGCGTCGCCCAGCACCGGGCCCTGAGCAGGCTCCGGGCGCTCGCCGAACAGTGACCTCCGGCGGAGGCGTGGGTTCCGTTTCGTGGCGGTTTCTGTCGTAGGAAACGACGAAAATCGCGGTTGACCTTGGTCGTGGAATGAGACGCCCCGGGATCCCGTTAGCATGGACATCCGCGCTGAGCAAGACCATTTGGAAGGTGTCATGACCGCCGACGGAGTACCCGACAAATTCGCCACGCTCGGACTGACCTACGACGACGTGCTGCTGCTGCCGGGCGCGTCGGACATGGCTCCGGACGAGATCGACACCTCTTCCCTCATCTCGCGCAACGTCCGGGTGAACGTTCCGCTGCTGTCCGCCGCCATGGACAAGGTCACCGAGTCGCGCATGGCCATCGCGATGGCCCGCCAGGGCGGCGTCGGCGTACTGCACCGCAACCTCTCCATCGCCGACCAGGCCAACCAGGTCGACCTGGTCAAGCGCTCCGAGTCCGGCATGGTCACCGACCCGATCACGGTGCACCCGGACGCGACGCTGCGCGAGGCCGACGAGCTCTGCGCCAAGTTCCGCATCTCCGGCGTCCCGGTCACCGACCCCGCCGGCAAGCTGCTCGGCATCGTCACCAACCGCGACATGGCCTTCGAGTCGGACCGCAGCCGCCAGGTGCGCGAGGTCATGACCCCGATGCCGCTGGTCACCGGCAAGGTCGGCATCTCCGGCGTGGACGCCATGGAGCTGCTGCGCCGCCACAAGATCGAGAAGCTTCCGCTGGTCGACGAGGCGGGCATCCTCAAGGGCCTCATCACGGTCAAGGACTTCGTCAAGGCCGAGAAGTACCCGAACGCCGCCAAGGACAAGGACGGCCGCCTGCTGGTCGGCGCGGCCGTCGGCGTCGCCGGCGACGCGTACGAGCGCGCCCAGGCCCTGATCGAGGCGGGCGCCGACTTCATCGTCGTCGACACCGCCCACGGCCACTCCCGCCTGGTCGGCGACATGGTCTCCAAGATCAAGTCGAACTCCTCCGTCGACGTCATCGGCGGCAACGTCGCCACCCGCGACGGCGCCCAGGCGCTCGTCGACGCCGGCTGCGACGGCATCAAGGTCGGCGTCGGCCCCGGCTCCATCTGCACCACCCGCGTCGTCGCCGGCATCGGCGTCCCGCAGGTCACCGCGATCTACGAGGCCGCCCTCGCCGCCAAGGCCGCGGGCGTCCCCGTCATCGGCGACGGCGGCCTCCAGTACTCCGGCGACATCGCCAAGGCCCTCGTCGCGGGCGCCGACACGGTGATGCTCGGCTCGCTGCTCGCGGGCTGCGAGGAGTCCCCGGGCGAGCTGCTCTTCATCAACGGCAAGCAGTTCAAGTCGTACCGCGGCATGGGCTCGCTCGGCGCGATGCAGTCCCGCGGCGACCGCAAGTCCTTCTCCAAGGACCGCTACTTCCAGGAGGGCGTGGGCGGCGACGACAAGCTCATCCCCGAGGGCATCGAGGGCCAGGTCCCCTACCGCGGCCCGCTCTCCGCGGTCGTCCACCAGCTGGTCGGCGGCCTGCGCCAGTCGATGTTCTACGTCGGCGGCCGCACCGTCCCCGAGCTCCAGGACCGGGGCCGCTTCGTCCGCATCACCTCGGCGGGCCTCAAGGAGAGCCACCCGCACGACATCCAGATGACGGTGGAGGCGCCGAACTACTCCCGTAAGGGGTAGCAGGGGTCAGCGCGGGAGGCGGGTCCGGGTTTCCGGGCCCGCCTCCCGCCGTTGCGGGGGCTCCGCCCCCGGCCCCGCGCCTCAAACGCCGGCGGGGCCGGGAATCGTCGTCCGTACAGCGGTCACCGGAACGCGGGCCCCCGCCGTTCGGGGATACTGGACGGGCAGACCCAGAGGAAAGGCCACCACACGTGACTGAGATCGAGATCGGGCGCGGCAAGCGCGGCCGCCGGGCGTACGCCTTCGACGACATCGCCATCGTCCCCAGCCGGCGTACGCGGGACCCGAAGGAGGTCTCGATCGCCTGGCAGATCGACGCGTACCGCTTCGAGCTCCCCTTCCTGGCCGCCCCCATGGACTCGGTGGTCTCCCCGCAGACCGCGATCCGCATCGGCGAGCTCGGCGGCCTCGGCGTGCTGAACCTCGAAGGTCTGTGGACCCGCTACGAGGACCCGCAGCCGCTGCTCGACGAGATCGCGGAGCTGGACGAGGCCACGGCCACCCGCCGCCTCCAGGAGATCTACGCCGCGCCGATCCAGGCCGACCTGATCCGCCAGCGCATCAAGGAGGTGCGCGACTCGGGCGTCGTGACCGCCGCCGCGCTCTCCCCGCAGCGCACCGCCGAGTTCTCCAAGGCCGTCGTCGACGCCGGCGTGGACATCTTCGTGATCCGCGGCACCACCGTCTCGGCCGAGCACGTCTCCGGCGCCGCCGAGCCGCTGAACCTCAAGCAGTTCATCTACGAGCTCGACGTCCCGGTCATCGTCGGCGGCTGCGCCACCTACACGGCGGCCCTCCACCTGATGCGCACCGGCGCCGCGGGCGTCCTCGTCGGCTTCGGCGGCGGCGCCGCGCACACCACGCGCAACGTGCTCGGCATCCAGGTCCCGATGGCCACCGCCGTCGCGGACGTGGCCGCGGCCCGCCGCGACTACATGGACGAGTCCGGCGGCCGCTACGTCCACGTCATCGCCGACGGCGGCGTGGGCTGGTCCGGCGACATCCCGAAGGCCGTGGCCTGCGGCGCCGACGCCGTGATGATGGGCTCCCCGCTGGCCCGTGCCACCGACGCCCCGGGCAAGGGCAACCACTGGGGCATGGAGGCCGTCCACGAGGACGTGCCGCGCGGCAAGAAGGTCGACCTCGGCACCGTCGGCACCACCGAGGAGATCCTCACGGGCCCGTCGCACACCCCGGACGGCTCGATGAACTTCTTCGGCGCGCTCCGCCGCTCGATGGCCACCACCGGCTACAGCGAGCTCAAGGAGTTCCAGCGCGTCGAGGTCACGGTCGCGGACTCGCAGCACAGCCGCTGACCGCTCACGGCGAGCACGCCGGAGGGCCGGCACCCCGCAGGGGGTGCCGGCCCTCTGGCGCGTGCGGGGCGTGCGGGGCGTGCGCTCAGTCGCTCGCCTTCTTGGCGGAGCCGAAGGCGACGAAGGCGGCGAGCCCGAAGAAGAGGAAGGAGATGGGGTCCAGGGTCTCCTTCCAGACCTCGTTCAGGCCGGAGACGCCAACCCTGTCGATGACGTCCATGACGCCGCTGTTGTCGATCTTGGTGGCCACGAGGGCGACGAAGAACAGCTGGCCGAGGTAGACGGCGCCGAGGGAGAGCACGGCGGAGACCACGGGCAGGACCGGGTTGCGCCCGCCGATCTTGCCGGCGGCCAGGCCCACGAGGAGGCCGACGCCGGCGGCCGCGTAGCCGATCTCGCGGTCGATGGCGTTCATGATGCCCCCGTACGCGGCGGCCGCGGCCAGTGCCGCCACGACACCGGCGGCGATGCCGAGGCCGACGTTGCCGCCGCGCGCCGGGGCGGGGGCGGGGGCGGGGGCCTCGGTGTAGGAGGCGGGCGCCGGCGGCTGGAAGTTCTGGCTCATGGTGGAAATCCCCCCCAGGGATTCGGACGCACGGCTGCCCGTGGGGCGTAAGTGCGGGATAAGTGACGCCGCAGGCTAACAGGGTGCGACGACATTTCGAGAGGGGATTTCGGTCGGGTGATCGGACTGGGATCCGGCCGTGACCTGGGGCGGGTCCGGGTCAGAGGCGGTGGGCCGCGCCGGCCGGGCTGGCGCCGCGGGTGTCGAGGAGGAGCTGTGCCTTCACCGCCAGGCCCTGCATGTCGTAGGTGCGGTGGTGCTGGAGCAGGATCGTGAGGTCGGCGTTGGCGGCGGCCTCGTAGAGGGAGTCGGCGCGCGGTACGGGCTGGTCGCGGACCCGCCAGCCCGCGATGTACGGGTCGTGGTAGCTGATCAGCGCGCCCAGGTCGAGGAGCCGGCTGGCGATCTCCCGGGCCGGGGAGCCCTCCTGGTCGGCGAGGTCGGGCTTGTAGGTGACGCCCAGGAGGAGGACGCGGGCGCCGCGGGCGGACTTGCCGTGCTCGTTCAGCAGGGTGGCGCAGCGCTGGATGACGTACTGCGGCATCCGGTTGTTGATCTCCTGCGCCAGTCCGACCATGCGCAGGGGGTGGCCGGGGGTGCGGGTGGTGTGGGGGAGGTAGTTGGGGTCCAGGGGGACGCCGTGGCCGCCGACGCCGGGGCCGGGGCGGAAGGCCTGGAAGCCGTACGGCTTGGTCTCGGCGCAGCGGATGACGTCCCACAGGTCGACGCCGAGGTCGTGGCAGAGGACGGCCATCTCGTTCATCAGGGCGATGTTGACGTGCCGGTAGTTGGTCTCCAGGAGCTGTACGGTCTCGGCCTCGCGCAGGCCGCGGGCGCGTACGACCTTCTCGGTGAGGCGGGCGTAGAAGGCGTGCGCGGACTCGGTGCAGGCGGGGGTGAGGCCGCCGATCACCCTGGGGGTGTTGGAGATGGTGTGGGTCCGGTTGCCTGGGTCGAGGCGGCTGGGGGAGTAGGCCAGGTGGAAGTCCCGGCCCGCCCGCAGGCCGGAGCCCTCTTCGAGGATGGGCCGCAGGTAGTCCTCGGTGACGCCGGGGTGGGCGGCGGACTCCAGGATCACGGTGGTGTGCGGGCGCAGCCGGGCGGCGAGGGTGCGGCCCGCCTCGCCGACGGCCCCGAGGTCGAGCGCGCGGTCGGCGCCGAGCTGGGTGGGGGCGCAGATGACGGCGGTGCGGACCCGGCCGAGTTCGGCGGGGTTCGTGGTGACCCGGAAGCCGGCCGCCGACATGCGGCGGATCTCGGCGGCGGTGAGGGTGCTGTCCGTGGCGGGGCCGCTGTCGTAGCCGACGGTCTCGATTCCGGCGGCTACGGCCGCCTGGGCGAGGGGGAGGCCGAGGTGGCCTAGTCCGATGACGGCGAGATCTGCGGGCATGGGGGGCCGTCCCTTCCCTTCCCTGGCATGCATGAGGGGGCGGTGCGCGCAAGTCCTGTGGACGACTGGAGCTGGCGCAATGTCAGACTAGGCGTATATATGACAGATATGTCGCATTGTGGGGTGGTGGTCGCCGTTGTGTTGTCCACAGGCGGTGGCTGATGTGGGTGCGGCCGGTCAGAATCGAGAAGCGGGGGATGTGAGCGGGATCACCCGCACCGAGCGGGTACGGCCCGCACCAACGGGAGGCAGCCGTGAGGACAGCGACACTGGGACCGGCACAGCGTGCGGAGGCGCTCGCCCGGATGGCCGAGCGGGAAGTGGACGTTCTGGTCGTCGGCGCGGGCGTGGTCGGCGCGGGCACCGCGCTGGACGCCGTGACCAGAGGCCTGTCCACGGGCCTGGTGGAGGCCCGTGACTGGGCGTCCGGGACGTCGAGCCGGTCGAGCAAGCTGATCCACGGCGGCCTGCGGTACCTGGAGATGCTCGACTTCGCCCTCGTACGGGAGGCGCTCAAGGAGCGGGGGCTGCTGCTGGAGCGCCTCGCCCCGCACCTGGTGAAGCCGGTGCCCTTCCTGTACCCCCTCCAGCACAAGGGCTGGGAGCGCTTCTACGCCGGCTCGGGCGTGGCCCTGTACGACGCGATGTCCGTCTCCAGCGGACACGGCCGCGGCCTGCCCACGCACCGGCACCTGACGCGCAAGCGGGCCCTGCGCATCGCGCCGGCCCTGCGCAAGGACGCCCTGGTGGGCGCCCTGCAGTACTACGACGCCCAGATGGACGACGCGCGCTACGTCGCCACGCTGGTCCGGACGGCCGCCGCGTACGGGGCGCACTGCGCCAATCGGGCGAGGGTGGTCGGCTTCCTGCGCGAGGGCGAGCGGGTCGTCGGGGCCACGGTGCGTGATGTGGAGGGCGGTGGCGAGTACGAGATCCGCGCGAAGCAGGTCGTGAACGCGACCGGGGTGTGGACGGACGACACGCAGGCGCTGATCGGGGAGCGCGGACAGTTCCACGTACGGGCCTCGAAGGGGATCCACCTGGTCGTCCCGAAGGACCGGATCCACTCCAGCACCGGGCTGATCCTGCGGACCGAGAAGTCCGTGCTGTTCGTGATCCCGTGGGGCCGGCACTGGATCGTGGGCACCACGGACACGGACTGGGACCTGGACAAGGCGCACCCGGCGGCGTCGAGCGCGGACATCGACTACCTGCTGGAGCACGTGAACTCGGTGCTGGCCGTGCCGCTCACGCGCGACGACGTCCAGGGCGTGTACGCGGGCCTGCGGCCGCTGCTGGCCGGGGAGTCGGACGCGACGAGCAAGCTCTCCCGCGAGCACACGGTGGCCCATCCGGTGCCGGGCCTGGTGGTGGTGGCGGGCGGCAAGTACACGACGTACCGGGTGATGGCGAAGGACGCGGTCGACGAGGCGGTGCACGGGCTGGACCAGCGGGTCGCGGCGTGCGTGACGGAGGACGTGCCGCTGGTGGGGGCGGAGGGCTACCGCGCCCTGTGGAACGGTCGCGCCCGCATCGCCGCGCGGGTCGGGCTCCATGTGGTGCGGGTGGAACACCTGTTGAACCGCTACGGATCCCTGACGGAGGAACTGCTCGGGCTGATCGAGGCCGACCCGGGGCTCGCCGAGCCGGTGACCGGGGCGGAGGACTACCTGCGGGCGGAAATCGTCTACGCCGCCTCGCACGAGGGCGCCCGGCACCTGGACGACGTGATGACCCGGCGGACCCGGATCTCCATCGAGACCTTCGACCGGGGGACCCGATCGGCGCGCGAATGTGCGGAATTGATGGCTCCGGTGCTGGGCTGGGACAAGCAGCAGATCGAGAAGGAGGTCGAGCACTACGAGAAGCGGGTCCAGGCGGAGCGGGAATCACAGCGCCAGCCGGACGACCAGACGGCGGACGCGGCACGGTTGGGGGCGCCCGACATCGTCCCGTTGTAACTCCGAGATACATGAGGGGGAACCGGCGGACCCGGGGCTCCCGTCGGATGCGGAGTGAGCAACAATGAGGTTTCTGCCGGGGTGGATTACCGTGCCCCCCGGCGGCTGCCGAGGCAGCCGGGGCAGGCTGCACGAACGCAGAGGGGACGCATGTCGAAGCCGGAGCACACCGAGTCGTCTGCCGGGGCGCCTGCGGCGAAGCTGGATGACGGGGCTGCCGCCGCCGCTGCCGCTGACGCTGACGCTGCGAAGGTGCCGGTGTCGAAGTCCGCTCCGGGCGGAGGCGCCGAGGCGGCCGAAGCCGCCGCGGTGCCCCGGCCGCGCCGTTCCGCCGGTTCCGCTGCCGCTGCGAAGACCGCGCCGGCCGGGGGCGTTGAGCCCTCCGCCCCCGCCGAGCCGGCCCAGGCGACCCCCGGGGAGGACGAGCCCGCGGACGCCGTACCCGCGAAGGCGAACACCGCAGAAGGCGCGCCCGCGGAGGGCGCGTCCGTCGGGGCGGCCCCGGCGAAGGCTGCTCCCGCGAAGGCGGCCCCGGCGAAGGCTGCTCCCGCGAAGGCGGCCCCGAAGAAGGCCGAGCCCGCCACGCCGGCCCCGGCCGAGCCCGCCAAGGCGGCTCCGGAGAAGGGCGAGCCCAAGGGGGACGGTCCTGCGAAGGTGGGCGCCGTGAAGGACGCGGCCGTCACGGGCGCGCCCGTGAAGGGCGGGTCCGGGGATGCGGCGGTCGTCAAGGGGGCTTCCGCGTCGGCGGGTGTGGAAGGGAGCGGTCCCGGCAAGGACGCGGCGGGCGAGGGCGAAGCCGAAGAGGCGCGGCGGCAGGGGCGGTTGCTGGCCGGGCGGTACCGGCTGGGTGCCGTGCTCGGCAAGGGCGGCATGGGCACCGTCTGGCGCGCCGAGGACGAGGTCCTCGGCCGGACCGTCGCCGTCAAGGAGCTCCGCTTCGGCAACGGCGTTGACGAGGACGAGAAGCGGCGCCTCATCACCCGGACCCTCCGCGAGGCCAAGGCCATCGCCCGGATCCGCAACGAAGGGGCCGTCACCGTCTACGACGTCGTCGACGAGGACGCCCGCCCCTGGATCGTCATGGAGCTCATCGAGGGCCCCTCGCTGGCCGAGTTCGTCCGGGAGAACGGCCCGCTGTCCCCGCACCGCGCGGCCGAGGTCGGCCTCGCCGTGCTCGACGTGCTCCGCGCCGCGCACCGCCAGGGGATCCTGCACCGCGACGTGAAGCCGTCCAACGTGCTGATCGCCGCGTCCGGCCGCGTCGTGCTCACCGACTTCGGCATCGCCCAGGTGGAGGGCGACCCCTCCATCACCTCCACCGGCATGCTCGTCGGCGCCCCCTCCTACATCTCCCCGGAGCGCGCCCGCGGCCAGAAGCCCGGCCCGCCCGCCGACATGTGGTCCCTCGGCGGGCTGCTGTACGCGGCCGTCGAGGGCGTGCCCCCGTACGACAAGGGCAACGCGCTCGCCACGCTCACCGCGGTGATGACCGAGCCCGTCGACCCGCCGCAGAACGCCGGCGGCCCGCTGACCGAGGTCATCTACGGGCTGCTGGTCAAGGACCCGGCCAGGCGCCTCGGCGAGGACCAGGCGCGGACGATGCTCACCGCCGTGATCAACGCCCCCGAGCCGGTCGCAGCCCCGGAGCCGCAACCGGTCCCGCCGGTCGAGGAGACCCGCCCGATCTCCCTCACCAAGGCCGACGCGGCGGCCGAGAAGGCCGCCAAGAAGGAACGCGAGCGCCGTGAGCGCGAGCAGCGCGAGCGGACCCGCGCCGCGCTGAAGGCCGCCCGTAAGGCGGCCGCCGCCGAGGCCGCCGCCGCTGCCGCGGCCGAGGCGCCCCCGGCCCGGCCCGCGCAGCCCGGTCCCTCGCTCACCGACGTGGTGTCGCGCCGCACCATCGTGCTGGCCATAGCCGCGGTGGTCGTCGTCCTCGCGGTCGTCGGCTCGCTCATCGCCTACATGATCAAGGGCGACGGCAAGGACGACGGCCGCAAGAACGAGGGCAAGGGCGGCCCGGTCGCCTCCGGCACCCCCTCGCCCGGCACCTCCGCCGGCAACGGCCCCTCCGCGTCGGCCGGGTCCTCGCCGAGCGCCAACCCGAGCGGCACCCCGGGCACCCCCGCACCCAGCGGCACCCCCGGCGGCGCCGACCAGGGACAGGGCCAGGGCCAGAACCCGGCGCAGGGCCAGAGCCAGGGACAGGGCCAGGGCGCCAGCCCCGGCGGCCCCGGCGGCGGGCTCCCGGCGGGCTTCGCCACCGTGACGGACCTCGGGTTCCACTTCTCGATGGCGATGCCCGAGGGCTTCCGCCAGACCGGCACCGCGGGCGAGAACTCCGGCGCGATATACAGCCGAGACGGAGGCTTCCCGAGGATCCAGGTCGACTACACCGCCAGCCCGGGCAACGACGCCCGCCTCGCCTGGGCCAAGCTCGCCCCCGCCGTCGCGGGCAGCAGCAAGAACTACCGGCTGATACGCCTGGACACGGTGAACTACCGCAACTACCCGACCGTCGCGGACTGGGAGTTCGAGCGGGAGCAGCAGGGCACGCGGGTCCGCGTCCTGAACCGCGGCTTCAAGGCCGACGCCACGCACGGCTACGCCATCATGATCACCTGCGCCGCCGACCAGTGGGACGGCCCCGAGTGCACGCAGCTGCGCGACACCGCCTTCCAGACCTTCCAGCCGTTGGGCTGACGGGCCTCCCAAGCCCGGGACGCGGGCGGCCCCGGCGACGTATCGTGTCCAGCGGGGGCCATGGGGGACCGCACTCGGGGGAGGCGATGTGGAGGACTACGCCGGCCGGATCCTGTCCGACCGCTACCGTCTGCCGATTCCGCCGTCCGACGAGTACGAGCTGACGGAGACCCGCGCCTTCGACACGCGCAGCGGGCAGGAAGTCCTCGTCCGGCAGGTGCCGCTGCCCGAGGTGGTGGACGCCGAACTCCTCGACGGGTCCGGTGCGCACGCCGTGGCCGCCGGGGAACTGCCCGCCGTCCGGCGGGCGATCGCCGCCGCCCAGGCGGCCGCCTCCGTACCGGACCACCCCCGCCTCGACCAGGTCTTCGACGTGTTCGCGGAGGACGGCTCGCTGTGGATAGTGAGCGAACTCGTCCCCGCCAGGCCGCTGGCCGCGCTGATCGCCGACGAGCCGCTGAGCCCCTACCGGGCGGCGGAGGTCGCCTCCGACGTGCTGACCGCGCTGCGCGTGCTGCACGCGCACGGCTGGACGCACCGCAACATCACGGCCCGGACCGTGTTGATATGCGAGGACGGACGGGTCGTCCTGACGGGGCTGGCGGCGGGCGCCGCCGAGGAGGCCCTGTGCGGGTACGACCCGGTGCCGCCGCCGGACACCGGGGAGCCGGGCGGGGACGCGGGCGCGGACGCCGCCTGGGGCACCCCGCCGGAACCCGTACGGGACCCCGCGCCGCCGGAGCCCCCGCCCGCCGGGCCCCGCGACGACGGGCCCCGGTACGCGCCGCTGGTGGCGCCGGGGTACGACACCGGCCCGCGCTACACGGACCACATCACCCCGGACCGGGAGCCGGAACCGCAGCCGGAGCCGCAGCCGACCGCCCGGCCCGCCCCGCCCGGGCAGGACCGGGCCGCCGCCGAGGCCGCCGCCCGCGCCGGGACCATCGCCGCGTACCGGGCCGGCAGCCGGGCGGCCTCCGCCGAGGTGGCGCGGCAGCGCGGCGGGCGCGGCCCCGTGGTCGTGCCGGTGCTGCCGCCGACCGGGGCCAACCTGCCCCAGGAGTACGCGTACCCGTACGGGGGGCCGGACACCGCCGCCGCCACGCCCTGGCACGGGGTGGCCCCCCGCCGCCCGGCCGAGCCGCAGCGGACGCCGGAACCGGAGCCGCAGCCCTCGCCGCCCCGGCCCGAGCCGCACCCCGAGCCCCAGCCGCAGCAGCCCGAGGCCGCCCCGGCCCGGCCCGCGCTCCCCGCCCAGCTCGCCCTCCCGCAGGGCTACCGCCAGGCAGAGCCCCCGGCGCGCCCGG
>NZ_GG657750.1:4715020-4721348 GCF_000158895.1 Streptomyces sp. C
GCCGAGCCGCCCGCCTTCGCCGAGGACTGCGGCCCGCTGCGCCCGGTCGTGGAGTCCCTGCTGCGCCAGGACCCGGCCGAGCGGCCCGACTTCGAGGAACTGCGCGGCTGGCTCCGGTCGCTGATCCGCTCCGCCCCCGAGCCCGACGGGGACTTCGCCGGGCTCCCGATGCCCGAGCCGGACCCCGCCCGCCTGCCCGTCGTACGCCGCCGCGGCGATCTGCACGGCCGCCACCGCAACCCCGCCGCCCCCCGCAGGCCGCGCTCCCTCGGCCGGTTACTGCTGGTCGGCGTACTGGTCCTGCTCACGGGCGGGGTGGCGTACGCGATGCTCTTCCTGCCCCGCGCGGCGGACTCCGGCCGGCAGCCCACGGCCGCCCAGAGCCCGGCGGCGTCCGCCCCCGGCCCGGGCAGCCCCCAGCAGGGCCCGGCGTCCAAGCCGGCGCAGACCCCCGGCCGCACCCCGGGCGGAGCCCCGGAGTCCAAGCCCGCCCCGCAGGGCGACGCGCCCGCGCCGGAGGGCTACACCGTCCAGCAGGACCCGGCGCACTTCAGCATCGCCGTGCCGAACGGCTGGGAGCGCCAGTCCCTCAACGAGGCCGGGCAGGTGCGCTACACCCAGGGCCAGTTCACCCTGATCGTCGTGCCCGGCCGGGACCGGGTCGAGGGCGGCGATCCCGATCCGCTGGGCTACCAGAAGGACAAGGAGCCCGAGCTGGCCCCGTACCGAAACTCCACCTGGGCGTCCGGCGGGGACGTGAAGTCCACCAGGGTCGGGCAGCAGTTGCGGGTCACGGGCCGCTACACCTGGATCGACGCGGCGGGCCGGTCCCTGTTCGCCCGCAATTTCGTCGTCGCGCTCGGCGGCGCGTACCACGTCGTGATGGTCACGGGCCCGGAGGACAACCAGGACAAGGTCACCGACGTCTTCGAGAAGGCGACGGCGAGTTACAAAGCGGGCGGCTGACGGGCGGTCAGTACGGCGATTGCGTCACAGTGCTGTCCTATGGGCCCCGCCTTGTTCCGGCAGCGCCCGCAGGCTCCGTAATCTGACGTGGAGTGCACAGAGCGGCGGGAATTCGTGGAACAGCAGACAGGCGCGGGTGCGGTGCTCGCAGGCCGGTACCGGCTCGTGGAGCCCATCGGCAGCGGGGGCATGGGGAAGGTGTGGCGCGCGCATGACGAGCTGCTGCACAGAACGGTCGCGGTCAAGGAACTGACGGCGGGGCTCTACGTGTCCCAGGCCGACCGGGAGGTCATGCACGCCCGCACGCAGAAGGAGGCGCGGGCGGCGGCCCGGATCCAGCATCCGGCGGTGGTGACCGTCCACGACGTGCTGGAGCACGACGACCGGCCGTGGATCGTCATGGAGCACATCGACGGCCCGTCCCTCGCCGAGGCGGCCAAGGCCGCCGGCCGGATCGAGCCCCGCGAGGCGGCCCGGATCGGGCTGCACGTGCTGGGCGCGCTGCGCGCCGCGCACGCGGTCGGGGTGATGCACCGGGACGTGAAGCCGGGCAACGTGCTGCTGGCCAAGGACGGCCGGGTGCTGCTGACCGACTTCGGGATCGCCGCGATCGAGGGCGACTCGTCGATCACGCGAACGGGTGAACTCGTCGGTTCCATCGACTACCTGGCCCCGGAGCGGGTCACGGGCGGTGCCCCCGACCCGTCCTCCGACCTGTGGTCGCTGGGCGCCACCCTGTACACGGCCGTCGAGGCCCGCTCGCCGTTCCGCCGGACCTCGCCGATCTCCAGCCTCCAGGCCGTCGTGAACGACGAGCCGCCCGTGCCCCGCCAGTCCGGCGCCCTGGGCCCGGTCATCACGGCGCTGCTGCGCAAGGACCCGGCCGAGCGGCCGTCGGCCGCGGAGGCCGAGCGGATGCTGCTGGAGGCGATGGAGGGCCGCGAGCCGAAGGCCGCCCAGGCGTACGTGCCCACGCGCGCGGTGACCGACGAGGAGCGGGCCTCCGCGCAGGCGGCCCCCGCCCCGGCCCCCGTCCAGGCGCCGGAGCCCGCGCCCGCCCCGGCCGCCACCACCGCCCTGCCCGAGCGGCCCACGGCCCCCGCCGGTCGCCCGCCCGGCCGGCTGCGGCGGGTCGCCGTGGTGGCCCTGGTGGCGGCGCTGCTCGGCGGCGGCGCCGTCTTCGGGCTGCTGAAGTACACCGGCGACGACGGGGAAGCGGACAAGGGCGGCGGCTCCGACAAGAACACGAGCTCCACGGGCGGGCAGGCCGGCCAGAAGGCCGCGGCCCCGCCGGCGGGCTGGAAGAAGGTCACGGACCCGGAGGCCGGCTTCACGCTGTTCGTCCCCGACGGCTGGACGCGCCAGGTGAACGGCAACCAGATCGACTACACCGGAGACGACGGCAAGCACTACATCCGGATCGCCGCCGACCCCACCCCGGACTTCAAGGACCCGTACGCGCACGTGCTCGACCTGGAGAAGCAGGTGGCGAAGCGGACGGACTACAAGCGGCAGAAGCTCGACCCGAACAACTTCCGGGGCACCACCCTGGCCGTGCTGTGGGACTTCACGTGGACGGAGAAGGGGGTGCACGCGGGGCCGCGCCGGGCCATCGAGCAGATGTACTACGCCCCGGACGGCACCGAGTACGCGATCTACATGACGGGACCCGTGTCGGACTGGGCCACGACCCGCCAGCGGTTCGACGTCGTGCTCAGCGGCTGGGAGCCGGCCGGGAAGGGGAGCTGAAGCCCTCCCGTCCCCCGGCCGCCCGTCCCCCGGCCACCCGCCCCCGCCACCCGTCCCCGGCCACCCTGCCAGCTATCACTGGCAGATTTGGCAAAATCCGGTTACCCACGGGTACCCAAAGGCCCGCCCGCCCAATACGCTCACCGCCATGACGGACTCGCAGGCCCCCGCCGCCACCCTCCGCTCCGCACCGCAGCCCACCAACCCGGTCGCCCCGGCCCCGGCAGGTGCCCGCACCGCCGCCGACGTGGTGACCCCCGCCCTGGTCACCCGGCTCACCCGCGGAGTGATCGGCTCCGGCCGGACCGCCAATCACACCCCCTTCACCGGGGCCGAGCTGGCGGACCTGCCCGAGGCCACCCCCGAGGACGTGGCCACCGCCTTCGCGAAGGCCCGCGCCGCCCAGCCCGCCTGGGCCGCCGTGCCCGTACGCAGGCGGGCCGCCGTCCTGCTGCGCTTCCACGACCTGGTCCTCGCCCGCCAGTCCGAGGTCCTCGACCTCATCCAGCTGGAGACCGGCAAGGCCCGCCTGCACGCCCACGAAGAGGTCCAGGCCGTCGCCGTCGCCGCCCGCCACTACGGCCGCAAAGCCCCCTCGTACCTGCGGCCCAAGGGCCACACCGGCGCCATGCCGACCCTCACCAAGGTGACCGAGCTGCGCCAGCCGCGCGGGGTCGTCGGCCAGATCGCCCCCTGGAACTACCCCCTCGAACTCTCCGTCGGCGACGCCCTGCCCGCCTTCGTCTCGGGCAACGCCGTCGTCATGAAGCCCGACACCGAGACCGCGCTGACCGCCCTGTGGGCCCGAGACCTGCTCATCGAGGCCGGACTGCCCGCCGAGGTCTTCCAGGTCGTGCTCGGCGACGGCCCCGTCGTCGGCCCCGAGGTGGTCCGGCACGCCGACTACGTCTCCTTCACCGGCTCCACCCGCACCGGCCGTGAGGTCGCCCAGGGCGCGGCCGCCCGCCTGGTCGGCGTCTCCCTCGAACTCGGCGGCAAGAACGCCATGCTCGTCCTGCACGACGCCGACGTCGAGAAGGCCGCCGCCGGCGCCGTCCGCGCCTGCTTCTCCTCCGCCGGCCAGCTCTGCATCTCCATCGAGCGGCTCTACGTCCACGCCTCCATAGCCGACGCCTTCGTCGAGCGCTTCGCCGCCCGCACCAAGGCCATGCGGCTCGGCGCCTCCCTCGCCTACGGCGCCGACATGGGCTCCCTCGTCGGCGAACGCCAGCTGGAGACCGTGCAGCGGCACGTGGACGAGGCCGTCGCCAAGGGCGCCACCCTCGTCGCCGGCGGCACCGCCCGCCCCGACATCGGCCCGCTCTTCTACGAGCCCACCATCCTCGACGGGGTCGAGGCCCCCATGTCGGTCTGCGCCGAGGAGACATTCGGCCCGGTCGTCTCCATCTACCGGTTCACCGACGAGGACGAGGCCGTCGCCCAGGCCAACGCCACCCCCTACGGCCTCAACTCCAGCGTCTGGACCAAGGACGCCCGGCGCGGCCACGCCGTCGCCGCCCGGCTGCGCACCGGCACCGTCAACATCAACGACGGCTACGCCCCCGCCTACGGCAGCGCCCAGGCCCCCATGGGCGGCATGAAGGAATCCGGCCTCGGCCGCCGCCACGGCTCCGAGGGCATCCTCAAGTACACCGAGGCACAGACCGTCGCCCACCAGCGGCTGCTCCCGATGGCGCCCTCGCTCGGCATGGACGACGAACAGTACGCCCGCTTCATGACGAGCAGCCTCAAGGTCCTCAAGGCCCTCCGACTGCGCTAAGGGGAACCCGTGCAGCACGACAGCGACTCTGCGTACGACTACGACGTCATCGTCATCGGATCGGGCTTCGGCGGGTCGGTCTCGGCGCTGCGCCTGACCGAGAAGGGCTACCGGGTCGGCGTCCTGGAGGCGGGACGCCGCTTCGCCCGCCAGGACCTGCCCCGCAACAGCTGGGACCTGCGCAACTACCTGTGGGCGCCCGCCCTCGGGCTCTACGGGATCCAGCGCATCCACCTGCTCGGCAACGTGATGGTGCTCGCCGGCGCCGGGGTGGGCGGCGGCTCGCTCAACTACGCCAACACCCTGTACGTGCCGCCCGCCGCGTTCTTCGAGGACCGCCAGTGGGCCTCCATCACCGACTGGCGGGCGGAACTCGCTCCCTACTACGAGCAGGCCCAGCGGATGCTCGGCGTCCGGCTCAACCCGACGCTCACCCCCTCCGACGTGCACCTGAAGGCCGTCGCCGAGAGGATGGGCGTCGGGGACTCCTTCCACATGGCCCCCGTCGGCGTCTTCTTCGGCGACGGCGAGGACGCCGCGGGACAGTCCGAGGCCCGCCCCGGCCAGGAGGTGCCCGACCCCTACTTCGGCGGTGCCGGGCCCGCCCGCAGGGCCTGCACCGAATGCGGCGAGTGCATGACCGGCTGCCGGCACGGCGCGAAGAACACCCTGGGCGAGAACTACCTGTACCTCGCGGAGAAGGCCGGGGCCCAGATCCGCCCCATGACCACCGTCACCGCCCTCTCCGAGCACCCCGACGGCGGCTACCGGGTCCGCACCGTCCCCACCGCCGACCGCCGCAAGGGCCGGGCACAGGTGCTGCGCGCCCGGCACGTGGTCGTCGCGGCGGGCACGTACGGCACCCAGACCCTGCTGCACACCATGAAGGACCTCGGCGAGCTCCCGCGGATCTCCGCCCGGCTCGGCGACCTCACCCGGACCAACTCCGAGGGCCTGGTCGGCGCGCAGACCGACGACCGCCGCTACCGCAGGCGGCACGGCGCCGGGGCCCGGGCGGACTTCACCCGGGGCGTGGCCATCACCTCGTCCGTGCACCCCAACGCCGACACGCACATCGAGCCCGTCCGCTACGGCAAGGGCTCCAACGCCATGGGGTTCATGACGATCCTCCAGGTGCCCCACGCCAGGCACCGGGTGCGGGCCTGGTTCGCCCGCACCGCCACCCACCCGGTGCAGCTGCTGCGCTCCCTGTCGAACCGCCGCTGGTCGGAGCGGACCATCATCGGCCTGGTCATGCAGTCCCTGGACAACTCCCTGACCACGTACCGCAAGCCCGGCGGCATCGGCAAGGGCCTGCTCACCGCCCGCCAGGGCCACGGCGCGCCCAACCCGGTGCAGATCGCCGAGGCCACCGAGGCCGCGACGCTGCTGGCCGAGGAGATCAACGGCTTCCCCGGCAGCAACGTCGGCGAGCTGATGGGCACCCCGCTGACCGCGCACTTCCTCGGCGGCTGCCCCATCGGCGCCTCCGCGGAGGAGGGCGTGGTGGACCCGTACCACCGGCTGTACGGGTACCCGGGCATCTCGGTGGTCGACGGCTCGGCGGTCTCCGCCAACCTCGGCGTCAACCCGTCCCTGACCATCACCGCGCAGGCCGAGCGGGCCATGTCGTACTGGCCCAACAAGGGCGAGGCGGACCGGCGGCCCGCGCAGGGGGAGGCGTACCGGCGGCTGGAGGCGGTGGAGCCGGTCAGTCCGGCCGTGCCCAAGGAGGCCTTCGGCGCGCTGCGGCTGCCGTTCCTCGCGGTCCCCGAAATCCCGCCCAGGCAACCGGAACCGGAGCACTGACCCCCGGGAAGACGACCGCGGCGG
>NZ_GG657750.1:4721448-4752902 GCF_000158895.1 Streptomyces sp. C
CCTCCGAGCGCGGTGCCCGCCGCAGTACAAGAGTGGACAGGCGGTTGCCGAAAAAGGTTGTACCGGAATCCTTTGCGGCGAGCTGTGGTGTCGGTCACACGGGTTGGAGTGCAACCGGGGCGGCGGTCCGGGGGTCAAGGGGGGCATGAGACAGCGCATCTCCCTGCTGGCCGCGTGCGGCCTGGTGGCCGTGGGGCTGACCACCCCCACCGCGATGGCCGCCGAATCGGCGGACCCCGTGTTCCGCCTGGCCGGGCAGTCGGCCCTCGCCCTCCGGCCCTACCCGGCGACGGGCTCCCCGCAGCCGGTGGCCATGTCCTTCCACCTGGAGGACACCGGCTCCTTCGGCGGTGAGTTCACCTTCACCGTCGACCGGGCCGCGGTCGCCGGCATCGCCTCCGTCAAGGAGAGCTCCGCCGCACCCCAGAAGTGCGTGGAGAACGGCACCAAGCTGGTCTGCAAGGACAAGGGTCCCCGCCCCGGCGTGGACCTGGTGGCCACCGCGGAGAAGGGGGCCGCGGAACGAGCCTTCGGTGCGGTGAAGGTGACCGGCACGGCCGCCGGAGCCACCGTCACCCCCGCCGAGACCACCCTGAGCATCGGCGGCCCCGACCTGATCATGCGGAAGCTGCCCCTCAAGGCGGACCCGAAGCCGGGTGAGAGCCAGGCCCTGCCCCTCGCGTTCCGCAACGAGGGCACGCAGTCGGCGAAGGGAGTGATCCTGGAACTGGAGGCCACTCGCGGCCTGGAGCTCCCGGAGCGCTACGACAACTGCACCTACCGCACCGGCCGCACCTCCAACACCGTCGTCTGCACGGTCGAGGGGGAGTTCGAGGCCAAGGCCACCTACGAGCTGGCCGGCGACAGCCCGCTGCACCTGAAGGCCGGCGCGAACGCCCTCAACGAGTGGTTCACGTACGGCATCTTCCCGGCGGAGGCCCCGAAGCAGGCCACGGACGCCAAGGCGCCCGACGCGGCCGGTGCCGCGACCACAGCGGGCCGGAAGCTGGTCGCCCGCAAGAAGGCGGAGGCCGCTCCCGCCCCCCTGCGCGCCCCCGACCTGAACGAAGCCGACAACAGGCGCGTGGCCCGGTTCACGGTGGACAACACCGCCGACTTCGCGGCCGAGCCCCTCACCGTCAAGGGAGCCGCCGGCACGACGGTCAAGGCCGTCGTCGGCGCGCGCAACAACGGCCCGGCCTGGGTCGCCAACCACGGCTCCGCCACCCCCGCGGCCGTCGTCGACGTGGTCCTCCCGCAGGGGGTCAAGGTCGTCACGGCCCCCGCGGCCTGCCGCGCCGTGCAGCCGGCCCAGTACCGCTGCGCCACCGGGCCGGTCGTGACGGAGAACGAGAAGCTCGCCTTCCCCTTCGAGCTGAAGATCGAGAAGGCCGTCAAGGACGCCAAGGGCGCCATCACCGTCGGCGGACTCGACGCGAAGGGCGAGCCCAAGCGGCACGACTTCGACCGCGTGCTGACCAACAACCAGGCCGCCTTCACGGCGAACCCGACGGCCACCCCGACCAAGTCGCCGAGCCCCTCCGCCTCCGGCAGCGCCTCGCCGAGCGCCTCCAAGAGCGCCTCGCCCTCCGCGGGGAGCAGCACCGGTTCCACCACGGGCAACAACGCCTCGGCGGCAGCGGGCGGCCGCAGCGGCGGCCCGCTGGCCTCCACCGGCAGCACGGCCGGCCTGGTCGGCCTCGCCGGCGCCGGGCTGTTCGCCGTCGGCGCCGCGCTGTACCTGTCCTTCCGCCGCCGCGGCAACGGCGGAGCGCACGCGTAACCGCGCAACCGCGTAACCGCGCAACGACAGACGAACGGCCGGCCCGGGGCGTCCCCCGGGCCGGCCGTTCTCATGGGGTGACCGGGCTGCTGTCCCCTGCCGTCCGGTCACACGAGGGAGCGAGGTCCCACGACGCGCGCCGTCGGGCGTCGCGTCTCATCGCTCCCGTGGAGCCACGCGTGGTGCTGCCGCGTCCCGCGCCTGGCTGGCACGGACAACCCCACCAACGAAGGGCTCCCGGCCCCGGTCACGGCCCGGACGGGTGACGAACAGCAGCCCGTCCGGTCAGACGCGGCCCCGGCACAGCTCCAGCAGGGTCATCGCGAGGGCGGTCCCCCGGCTTGCCGAGGGCATCGCTCCCAATGGGAGAGCACCTCCATCTCGCGCGACAGGTGCACCCGCCGGCCGCCCGCGCCGATCCGGGCCTCCTGGATCACGGCCGACACGGCCATGCGCTCCTGGATCAGCCCGATGATCCGGTCGTCGAGGGCGTCGATGCGCTCGCGGGAGCCGGCGATCAGCTGCTCGGGGGTGGTGGTGATCGTGGTCATGGCGTCTCTCCTGTGCTGGGTGGTGGGCGGTGGCCCGGCAGGAGCGGAAACGCGGAGCGCCCCGGTCCTGTCGGACCGGGGCGCTCTGGGAAGTCAGCGGCTCAAGCGAGCATCACGCGGACCCATGGCGACCGGACCGGCCGGTGCCATAGGTAAAGAGGAAGCTCAGCTGCTTGCGCATGGTGTGGATTATGGCCCCCGGCCGACGCCCCGGCCAACCCGGCCCGGATGCTGAGACGCCCCGGCCGTGCCCCGGGCCCCGGACGCCGCAGCGCCCCGCCGGTGACCCGGGCCCCGGACGCCGCAGTGCCCCGGCCGTGACGTGGGCCTCGGATGGTGCGACAAACCTGCGGTCGGCGCCACCGTCCGCAGTGCCCCGGCCGTGACGTGGGCCTCGGATGGTGCGACAAACCTGCGGTCGGCGCCACCGGTAGAATCGACAAAACAACCACCTCTTTCCGCCGGAAGGCCGTCCCGTGCCAGAAGCACCCTCCGCCGCCCACGACAGCGCCCCGGACACGGTCCTCGTCGTCGACTTCGGCGCGCAGTACGCCCAGCTCATCGCCCGCCGCGTCCGCGAGGCCCGCGTCTACAGCGAGATCGTGCCCAGCACGATGCCCGTGGCCGAGATGCTCGCCAAGGACCCCAAGGCGATCATCCTCTCCGGCGGCCCGTCCTCCGTGTACGAGGAGGGCGCCCCGCGCCTGGACGACGCCCCCGCCCTCTTCGGCTCCGGCGTCCCCGTCTTCGGCATGTGCTACGGCTTCCAGCTGATGGCGACGACCCTCGGCGGCACCGTCGACAACACCGGTGCGCGCGAGTACGGCCGCACCCCGCTGTCCGTCAGCAAGGCCGGCTCGACGCTGTTCGAGGGCACCCCCGAGCACCAGTCGGTGTGGATGTCCCACGGCGACGCCTGCTCCGCCGCCCCCGAGGGCTTCACCGTCACCGCGTCGACGAACGTCGTCCCGGTCGCGGCCTTCGAGAACGACGAGCAGAAGCTGTACGGCGTGCAGTACCACCCCGAGGTGATGCACTCCACGCACGGCCAGCAGGTCCTGGAGCACTTCCTCTACCGGGGCGCGGGCCTGAAGCCCACCTGGACCACCGGCAACATCGTCGAGGAGCAGATCGCCGCGATCAAGGCGCAGGTCGGCGACAAGCGCGCCATCTGCGGCCTGTCCGGCGGCGTGGACTCCGCCGTCGCCGCGGCCCTCGTCCAGAAGGCCATCGGCTCCCAGCTGACCTGCGTGTACGTCGACCACGGCCTGATGCGCAAGGGTGAGACCGAGCAGGTCGAGAAGGACTTCGTCGCGGCCACCGGCGTGCAGCTGAAGGTCGTCGACGCGCAGGAGCGCTTCCTGACCGCACTGGCCGGCGTCTCCGACCCGGAGACCAAGCGCAAGATCATCGGCCGCGAGTTCATCCGCGTCTTCGAGCAGGCCCAGCTGGAGATCCTCCAGGAGGACGGCCCGGCGGTCGCGTTCCTGGTCCAGGGCACCCTGTACCCGGACGTCGTGGAGTCCGGCGGCGGTACCGGCACCGCCAACATCAAGTCCCACCACAACGTGGGCGGCCTCCCCGACGACATCGAGTTCGAGCTCGTCGAGCCGCTGCGCCAGCTGTTCAAGGACGAGGTCCGGATGGTCGGCCAGGAGCTCGGCCTGCCCGAGGAGATCGTCCAGCGCCAGCCCTTCCCCGGCCCCGGCCTCGGCATCCGCATCGTCGGCGAGGTCACCAAGGAGCGCCTGGACCTGCTGCGCGAGGCCGACGCCATCGCCCGCCACGAGCTCACCGCCGCCGGTCTCGACCGCGAGATCTGGCAGTGCCCGGTCGTCCTCCTCGCGGACGTCCGCAGCGTGGGCGTGCAGGGCGACGGCCGCACCTACGGCCACCCGATCGTGCTGCGCCCCGTCTCCTCCGAGGACGCGATGACCGCGGACTGGACGCGCATGCCGTACGAGGTGCTCGCCCGGATCTCGACCCGCATCACCAACGAGGTGCCGGACGTGAACCGCGTGGTCCTGGACTGCACGAGCAAGCCCCCGGGCACCATCGAGTGGGAGTAGTCCCCGCCCGCAGTGCCTGACGGAGCCGCCGCTCCCCTCCACGGGGGCGGCGGCTCCGCCGTTCCTATGGCCTGTTGGCGGCCGCGCCGGTACCTTGCGCCGCGAACGTGGTCCAGGGGGAGGGGACAGCCATGCCGGACCAGCCCGTACCCGTGCCGGTCGACCGGCTGGCCTTCGAGATGCCGCCCGTGTACGAGGACCCGGCCCGGGAGCGCGCCCACCGCAAGGAGCGGCTCGCCGGGGCGCTGCGGCTGCTGGGGCGCCTCGGGTACGAGGACGGGGTCTCGGGGCACGTCACCGTGCGGGACCCCGAGTTCGCGGACTGCTACTGGGTGAACCCCTTCGGCCGGGCCTTCGCGGGGCTGCGGCCCCGGGACCTGCTGCTGGCCGACGGGGACGGGCGGGTGCTGGAGGGCGGCCGGCGGCTCAACGAGCTGGCCTTCGCCGTGCACGCCGCCGTGCACCGGGCCCGGCCCGACGCGGTCGCGGTGGTCCGCGCGCAGGGCCCGTACGGCAGGGCGCTGGCCTGCCTCGGCGAGCTGCTGGCCCCGGTCACGCAGGAGGCCTGCGCCTTCTACGAGGACCACGCGCTGCTGGACGAGTACCCCGGCGGCGGCGTCGCCGACCCGTCGCGGGTCGCCCGCGCCCTCGGCCCGTACAAGGCGCTGATCCTGCGCAACCAGGGGCTGCTGACGGTCGGCGGCTCCGTGGACGCGGCCGTGTGGTG
This sequence comes from Streptomyces sp. C, assembly GCF_000158895.1. Lineage (NCBI taxonomy): Bacteria > Bacillati > Actinomycetota > Actinomycetes > Kitasatosporales > Streptomycetaceae > Streptomyces > Streptomyces sp. C. Next base: position 4,726,579 of record NZ_GG657750.1, read on the forward strand.
GTTCATCGCGGCGGAGCGGGCCGCGCAGGTGCAGCTGATCGCGCGGGCGGCCGGCAAGCCGGTGCCCGTCGACCACCGCGCGGCCGTGGCCACCCGGGAGCGGTTCGGCGGCGATCTCGCCGCGTGGGTGAGCTACCAGCCGCTGTGGCAGACCGTCGAGGACGTGGCGTCAACATCATGAACCGTTAATCACCTGCTCTGACATCGTGCGCAATCCGGAGCACTGCCGCAGTGGTGCACAATTCGCTGGCATCGCACCGTAGTTCAGAGAGGCGGCACGCACGTGGCTGTCCAAGAGATGTCCCGGAGTACCCATACCGCCGTATGCGCCTGCGACGACTGCGCACGGGAGGGGCACCGCAGAGCGGTCGCCGCGTTCCTGGAGAAACGGGACGAGTTCGCCGCCGGGCAAGGGGTGCCGGCCGCGGTGGCCCACTCCCTCGGCGCCTCCCGCCAGTGGGTCTCCGACGAGCTGACCCTGTCCGCCCGCACGGTCGCCGACCGGGGCCGGGAGGCCGGGAACTCCTGGCTGTACCTGTTCTCCCGGCGGGCCGTCCTCACCCTGTGGATCGCCGCCGGGGTGCTGCTGCTGGTGCAGGTCGGCACCGCCCTCGGCACCGGCTGGTCCACCGCCCGCACCGCCGGGCTGCTGGCCGCGCTGGCGCTCGCCGGGCTGCTCACCGTCGCCGCCCGCGCCCAGTCGCTGCGCGGCGGGCTGCTCGCGCCGGTCGTGGGGGAGGACAACCGGCTGTCGACGTCGAAGGCGGTGCCGAGCGCCTGGCTGGTGCTGACCGCGTTCGCGGCGCTGCTGCCCGCGCTGCGGCTGGCCGCCTCCTCGCCCGGCCCCGAGCGCGAGGCCCTGTACCAGGGGTTCGCGCTGGAGCGGGCGCTGCCGCTGCTGTCGGTGGTCGCGCTGACCTCGGCGGTCGCGGTGCTGGTGCGCCGCGTGGTCTCCGTACGGATCACGGGGCAGCGGCTGCAGAAGCTGCCGGCGGACCGGCCGCGCGGGGTGGACCTGCTGACGGACGACGACGGCCGCGGCAGCTTCCCCGACGCGCAGTACGTGCTCGTCTCCACCGTGGTGCTGGCCTACGCGGCGGTGTCGCTGGCCCGCTTCCCCGACCGGCTGCCGCAGCTGCCGTGGGCGCTGGCCATGCTGGTGGCGCTGTCGGCGGCGGTGTACCTGGCGGCGAAGTACGCCGAGGGCAGCCGGCCGCTGGTGCTGTCGGTGGTGCGCAGGCGCGAGCCCGGTGACATCGACGCGGCCGTCCGGCCCGGCGACGACATCGAGATCCGCGGCGTCGGCTTCGTGCCGCCCGGTGCGCGGACCCCGGAGATGCTGGCCCGGCTGGTCGTACGGGTCGGGGCGGTCCACGTGCACGTGCCGCTGGTCCCGGTGGCGGGCGGGTTCACCAACCCCTCGGACGCGGTGCTCACCGTCCCGGTGCCCGCGGAGGTCGAGCCGGGCCGGGTCGACGTCCAGGTGGTCACGGCGGCGGGGGTGGAATCCAACCGCTGCGTCATCGACGTGGCCGAGTGAACGGGGTAGACATGGGGGCGTGACCCGAACTGACGCCCCATCCGGGCAGCGGACGACCACCCCGCTCAAGGAGCTGGCCACCCGCTACGCGCTCTTCCCGCTGCGGATCTTCCTCGGCGTGACCTTCGTCTACGCAGGCATCGACAAGCTGACGGCCGCGGGCTTCCTCGCGGAGACGGGCAGCGGCTCGATCGGCGAGACGATGCGCGGGGTGCGCGACACCTCCGCGATCCCCGCCCTGGTGGACCTGGCGCTGAAGGCCCCCGTCGGCTTCGGCGCGGCCATCGCCATCGGGGAACTCCTCGTCGGTCTCGGCGTGCTCGCCGGGGTGCTGACCCGGCTCGCCGCCGCCGGCGGCCTGCTGATCTCGCTCAGCCTGTGGCTCACCGTCTCCTGGGCCGTGACCCCGTACTACTACGGCAACGACCTCCCGTACATGTTTTGCTGGGTGCCCCTCGTGATGGCCGGAGCGCCCTACTGGTCACTGGACGCCCTGATCAGGCGCAGGTGAGGGACGAGTCCCGGCGGGACCGGTGATCTCTACGTCCAGGCCGGTCTCTTCTGATGTCCGCGCCGGAGTGCTCTGCGTCCGCGGGGTGACGGTCAGGCGGGGCTGACGCGACCTTCCGCGTGATCTTTCCGGCCGGTGCAGGTCGACGAGGCGTCGGCGGACGCATTCCGCTGGCATCTCGTGACAAGAGCTAAATGAACGTTCAGGTTGTAGGCAACATGGCGGCCGGTGTGGACATCGGGATGTGAGTGCCAGCGCGGTGACGCGGGCCAATGCTAGGTTCTCGGGAGGCATGGGGCCGCACGGTCGCCATGCTGGCGTACAAGACCGCCCGACTCGGCGGCACCCTGCACAAGGTCCCCGCCCCCGGCACCAGCCTCCGCTGCTCCGCCTGTGGTCACACCACGCCGGGCAGCCGGGAGTCCCAGGCCGTGTTCGTGTGCAAGAACCCGGACTGCGGCTGGTCGGGCAACGCCGACCACAACGCAGCCCGCAACGTCCTGCACCTGTACCGGATGGGCCTCGCTCATCCCGGCTGCCGGAAGGGCAGTCGTCAGGCGTGCGAAGCGCGTCAAGCCCGCTGCCGCAAGGTAAGCAGGAATCTCCCGGCTCCAGCCGGGAGAGCACTTCAATGGTCTTTCGACTCGATGATCCGGTCGCGCTGATCCCGGCGCACGGCGTACGTGACCATCCCGACCAGGGCGGACAGCACCAGCCCGCCCACCGCGAACGGGACCACCAGGAACCACGGCACGTCCGTCTCGCCGGCCGCGTCGAGCAGGTAGAGCACGCCCGCGGCGGTCAGGACCAGCCCCGCCAGCAGCCGTCCCGGCTGGAACTCATGACGCCGCACGGGCCACCTCCACCTGTCCCACGCCCGCCTGCAGGCGCAGCTCGATCGTCCCGCCGGCCTCGGTGCCGGCGGCCGGGGGCAGGGTCGCCCGCCGGCTCTCGCCCTCGCTCCTGATCCGGATGCCGGGACCGGTCTCCCCGGGGAGCTCGATGTCGCCGAGCCGGATCGACACGTCGGCGTGCGCGGTGACCTCCCGGGGGAGGACCACCTTCAGCCGGCCCGCCTCGATGGAGGCGCTGACGGCCACGGTCGCGCCCCGGGGCACGTCCAGGCGGCTCAGGTCCAAGGTCGCCAGCCCCGTCCCCGCCTCGTACGCGGGACGTACGTCGGCCACCGCCGCCGGGCGCCAGGCCACGTCCCGCCAGTCGGTGCCGATCTCGCGCGGCATGGCCACCGCACCCGCGAGCAGCACGGCGGTGAGCAGGCCGAGCAGGACCGTGCCGAAGCCGGTGCGGCCCTTGACGGAGCTGACGGCCAGACCCAGCCCGAAGACGGCGAGCGCGGAGGCGAGGCCCACCTGCAGGGCGTGCCCGAGGGTGCTGCCCTCCCACACCGAAGCGGTGCCGGTGCCCCCCGCCAGCAGGGCCAGCACGAACACCCGGCCGCCGATCCCCCCGCGCGGCCGCACGGGCGCCCCGCGCCGGGGCTCCTCCGGGGCGGTGCCCGGCCGGTCCCGGCCGGAGTCCCCGTCGTCGGGGCCCCACAGGTAGCCGGCCGAGCCGACCGGGCCGGTGGTGCCGTCCTTGACCAGCGGGTCCCGCCACCAGGAGGGGCTGCCCGGCACCGGCGGCGCCTGCGTCTCCGGCGGTGCCGGGCGGTGCGCGGCCGGGTCCCGCACCTCGGGGGCGGCGGCGGCGCGGTGGCGCCGGGACCAGTAGGAGGCGCCGCCGAGGGCCAGGATGACCAGGACCGAGAAGGCCCCCATCACCCCGTTGTCCAGCATCGACAGGAACAGCGCGCAGCCCACCAGGGCGCTGAACACGGCGGCGAGGGTGGCGCCCTCGACGCGGCCGGTCAGCAGCCGCTTGCCCTCGCTGTCCTCCTCGCCCTCCAGGGGCAGCAGCAGCCACGCGAAGCCGTAGAAGATCAGGCCGACGCCGCCGGTGACGGCGAGCACCCCGAGCACGATCCGGAAGACCACCGGGTCCAGGTCGAAGTACCGGCCGAGGCCGCCGCACACGCCCGCGAGGACCTTGTCGCGCTTGCTGCGGCGCAGCGGAGGCCGCTCGGCGGGGGCCGGTGCCCCGGGATCCCCGGGCGGGGCGTCTTGTACGTCGGTCATGGGTCCATGGTGACGGGCGGTGCGACCCCCCGGCACCGGGCCCTACCCTGGCGCAACCCTGATATCCCCCCTACAGAACTGGGGGGATGCCCTGATGCCCGGCCGCGCCCGGGCGTGTGACCCTTGGTGACATGCCCGTTGCCGCCGCTCCACGCACACCGCACGCACCCGACCCGGAGGACGTTCCGCAGCGCAGGCTCTACCGCAGCGCCGACGGCCGGATGCTGGGCGGGGTCGCGCGCGGCCTCGCCGGGCACCTCGGGCTGCCCGTGATCTGGGTCCGGCTCGCCTTCCTCGGCATGTTCATGTTCGGGGACGGGCTCGGCGTACTGCTCTACGCGGCGTTCTGGGTCTTCGTACCGCTCGGCCAGGGCGGCAAGACCGGGCACCACTCCTTCTTCGAGACCCTCGCCGACGGCACGCGCCGGGTGCGCAAGCCCGACAAGGGAGCGGTCTCCGGCCTGATCGCGCTGGCCGTGGGCGCGGGCATCTTCGTCTCCCAGCTGCGCTTCGGCGGCGAGAACGGCCGCTACATCTGGCCCACCCTGCTCGTGGGGGCCGGCGTCGTCCTCGTCTGGCGGCAGGCCGACAACGCCCGCCGCGCCCACTGGAGCGCCGCCGGCGACCGCCAGAAGAGGCTGTTCCAGGCGGGCCGGGCACTCGCGGGCGTCGTCCTCGTCGGCGTCGGCCTGACCGTGTTCATCGTCGTACGCGGCTCCGCGGCCCAGCTGGGCAACCTCCTCACCGCCGTCCTCGCCGTCCTCGTCGGCATAGCCCTGCTCGCCGGGCCCTGGCTGATACGGATGACCCAGGACCTGTCCGAGGAGCGCCTGATGCGCATCCGCGCCCAGGAGCGCGCCGAGGTCGCCGCCCACGTCCACGACTCGGTGCTGCACACCCTCACCCTGATCCAGCGCAACGCCGAGGACGTCGGCGAGGTCCGCCGCCTCGCCCGCACCCAGGAGCGGGAGCTGCGCAACTGGCTCTACAGGCCCGAGGGCACCGGCAAGGACGAGGCCGAGGAGCCCGCCACCCTCGCCGAGGCCGTGAAGAAGACCGCCGCCGACGTGGAGGACCACCACGGCGTCCCGATCGAGGTGGTCGTCGTCGGCGACTGCCCGCTGGACGAGAAGCTCGGCGCACAGGTCCAGGCGGCGCGCGAGGCGATGGTCAACGCCGCCAAGTACGGTGGCGAGGGGCCCGTCCAGGTGTACGCGGAGGTCGAGGGACAGACGGTGTTCGTGTCCGTACGCGACCGCGGACCGGGCTTCGACATGGAAGCGGTACCGGACGACCGCATGGGCGTACGAGAATCGATCATCGGCCGGATGCAGCGCAACGGGGGGACCGCCATGCTGCGGTCCGCGCCCGACGGCGGCACGGTAGTCGAGCTGGAGATGGAGAGGGCGGCGAAGACAGCATGACCGAGGACAACGCGACCACGGGCGGAGCGGGCAGGAGGGTCCGGGTGGTCCTCGTCGACGACCACCGGATGTTCCGCACCGGGGTCCAGGCCGAGATCGGCGAGACCGCCCGGACCGGCGTCGAGGTCGTCGGCGAGGCCGCCGACGTGGACCAGGCCGTCACCGTCATCACCGCCACCCGTCCCGAGGTGGTCCTCCTCGACGTGCACCTGCCCGGCGGCGGCGGCGTCGAGGTGCTGCGCCGCTGCGCCCCGCTCATGGCGGCCGCCGAGAACCCGGTGCGGTTCCTGGCGCTGTCGGTGTCGGACGCCGCCGAGGACGTCATCGGCGTCATCCGCGGCGGCGCGCGCGGCTACGTCACCAAGACCATCACCGGCACCGACCTGGTGGACTCCGTCTTCCGGGTCCAGGACGGGGACGCGGTGTTCTCGCCCCGGCTGGCCGGCTTCGTCCTGGACGCCTTCGCCTCGACCGACGCCCCGCCGGTCGACGAGGACCTCGACCGGCTCACCCAGCGCGAGCGGGAGGTGCTGCGGCTGATCGCGCGCGGGTACGCGTACAAGGAGATCGCCAAGCAGCTGTTCATCTCGGTGAAGACGGTCGAGTCGCACGTCTCCGCGGTGCTGAGGAAGCTCCAGCTCTCCAACCGGCACGAGCTGACCCGCTGGGCGACGGCCCGACGACTGGTCTGACCTGCGGATGAACCAGGGATGACACCCCGGGGGCGGGCCCCGGGGTGTGATCCACGCCGCAGCGGGGGAGGGCAACCGGAAGACGTCGCGGCGGGTCTTGGGTGGCGTGATGAGCCTGACCGGGACGCCCCTCTTCGTGACGGCGGCCGCCCTGACCGTGACCGCCGTCGTGCTGCCGCTGGCCGTGTGGGGCAAGGTGCGCGGCCCCGCCGCCGCACGCGTCGCCACCCGCGCCGCGATGGTGCTGTTCGCCCAGGTCACCGCCGTCGCCCTGGTCTTCCTCGCGCTCAACCGGGAGATGAACTTCTACGTCTCCTGGGCCGACCTGATGGGCACCGGCAAGTACGTCCAGGCCGCCCCCGACCTCGGCCCCGACGGAATGGGCGGCAAGAAGGCCGAGCAGGTCAAGGAGGAGCCCAAGGTCCGCCAGGAGTTCACCCCGGTCGAGGGCCTCGGCGGGCGGGTGCGCAAGACCGAGCTCGACGGCAGGATCTCCGGCGTCAGGGGCGACGTCATGGTGTGGCTGCCGCCGCAGTACGACGACCCCGCCTGGAAGGACAGGAAGTTCCCGGTCGTGGAGCTGATCCCGGGCATACCCGGCACCGGCAAGTCCTGGTTCCAGGGGCTCAAGGCGCACGAGGTGCTGGAGCCGCTGATGAAGGAGGGCAAGGTCCAGCCGTTCATCCTGGTCTCCCCGCGCGCCATGCTCCTCGGCAACGGTGACACCGGCTGCGCCAACATCCCCGGCAAGGTCAACGCCGACAGCTGGTTCAGCGTCGACGTCCGCAAGATGGTCACCGACAACTTCCGCGCCTCCGACGAGGCCCGCACCTGGGGCGTCGCCGGCTACTCGGCCGGCGCGTACTGCGCCGCCAAGCTGGCGATCCTGCACCCCGACCGCTACAGCGCCGCCGTCTCCCTGTCCGGCTACAACGACCCCGGACAGGAGCCCAGTTCGCTGGTGGCCAAGGACCCGGAGCTGCGCCGCACCCACAACCTGAAGGAACTCCTCAAGGCCCAGCCCGCGCCGCCGGCGGTCGCGCTGTGGATGTCGGGCGCCGAGCACGACGGCTACCTGTCCGGGACCGACCTCAAGGCCCTGGCGCAGAACCCGACCACCGTGCACGCCGAGAAGATCACCGGCGGGCACAACCTGGAGGCGTGGTCGAAGCAGCTGCCGCAGACCTTCGGGTGGCTCAGCCAGCAGGTCAAGGCGCCGTAGGAGGGGCTATGCGGGGCGGGCGGCGCCGGCCCAGGGCATCGAGTCGACCGGCGCCAGCCGGACCGTGGAGCCGGGGCGCGGGGCGTGGATCATCTGGCCGTTGCCGACGTACATGCCGACGTGCGTGACCCCGGAGTAGAAGAAGACCAGGTCGCCGGGGGCCAGCTGGTCCCGGGAGACCCGCCGGCCCGCGTTGATCTGCGTGTAGGTGGTGCGGGGCAGGGACACCCCGGCCGCGCGCCACGCGGCCTGCGTCAGGCCGGAGCAGTCGTACGAGCCCGGTCCCGTCGCGCCCCAGACGTACGGCTTGCCGATCGCCCCGTACGCGAAGGCCACCGCCCGCGCGGCGCGCGAGCTGCCGGCCGACGCCGACGCCGGGGGCGGGGTGTGGGGAGCGTTCACGGGGTCGGCCCCGACGGCGGCGGCGGTGCCCGACTGCGCCTCGTAGGCGGCCCGCTCCTCGGCGGTCAGCCGGGCCAGCAGCTGCCGGGCGGTGGCGAGCCGGTCCTCGACGACGGCCTTCTGCTCGGCGAGCTCGTGCTGGCGGGCGCGCAGGTCCGCGAGCCGGCCGGCGGCCTGGTCGCGCAGCCGGCCGACCTCGTCGAGGCCGCGCTTGACGGCGGCCACCTCGGCGGCGGTCCGGTCGCCGGCCCGGGTGAGCATGCCGGCCCGGTCCAGGTACTCCTGCGGGTCGGGGGCCATGGCCAGCTGGAGGGCGGGGCCCAGGCCGCCGCTGCGGTACTGGGAGGCGGCGAGCGAGCCGAGCGCGCTGCGGGCGGTGTTCAGCCGGTCCGCCTTGCGGGCGGTCTCCTCGCGCAGGCCGGTCAGCGCCCGCTCGGCCTCGTCCGACTTGGCCTTCGCCCCGTTGTACTTCTCCGTCGCCGCCTCGGCCTCCCCGTAGAGCCGGTCGACCTCCGCCTTGACCTGGGCGGGGCTGAGCTGCGGCTCGGCGTGCGAGGTGCCTTCGAAGGCGGTGGCCGTGGCAGCGCCCGCGAGGGCGAGGGTGGCGGCGGTGCGTGCCGTGCCGCCGGAGAACGGGCGCTGCCTGGGCTTTCGATGACTGGCCACGGGGGCCTCACGTCCTTCCGCTCGTCCCGCAGGTCTGGGGAGGTCTCGGGGGAGGACGCTAAACCCGAAGGTCACGGGCAGATGACGAGATGATCGGAAGTGGCTTCCTCCGACCGGGACTGGCCCGAGCCGGACCGGTCGATGCCAGAGGACGGCGGTTCGGTGTCAGAGGACGGCAGTTCAGTGCCAGAGGACGGCGATGAAGATGTTGGCCACGGTCAGGCCGCCGACCGCCGCGAAGAGCCCCTTCTCCACGTGCTCCTCGTCGCGCTTGACGTAGACGAGGGCCAGGACCACGAACAGGACCGCCAGCTTCACGCCGATCTTGACGTGGTTGAGCGGGGCGCCGTCGCCCATCTCGCGGAAGCCCACCAGCAGCACACCGGTGACGAGCATGGTCAGCGCGCCGTGCAGCATCGCGGGCACGAAGCGCGCCGTACCGGCGCCCATCGCCTTCATCTGGGTCAGGAACCCGCCGAGGAGCGAGGCGATGCCGATGATGTGCAGGCCGACGAAGACGTTGGTGAGGACAGTCATGCCGCCGAGCGTACGGGGCGCCCTCCGCGCCCGATTTTCCGGGGGCGGGACCGCTTGTCGGTCCAGCCCCCTAAACTCGGAAGGCGATGAGCAGCCTCTTTGACGACAGCTTCCTGGCCGACCTCACCCCCTCCGACGAGGTCCCGCCGCCGCCCGAGGAGCACGCCGAGCCCGAGCACGGCGCGGACGACCTCTTCGGGGGCGCCTTCGACGTGCCCATGAGCGGGGACGCGTACTACCGGGACGGCGCCCCGCGCCCCGTCATCGACCCGGCGACGCTCCTGGACGGGCTGAACGAGCAGCAGGCCGCCGCCGTGGTGCACGCGGGCTCGCCGCTGCTCATCGTGGCCGGCGCCGGCTCCGGCAAGACCCGGGTCCTCACCCACCGCATCGGCCACCTGCTGTCCGCGCGGAACGTCCACCCCGGCCAGATCCTGGCGATCACCTTCACCAACAAGGCCGCCGGCGAGATGAAGGAACGCGTCGAGGGCCTGGTCGGCCCGCGCGCGAACGCCATGTGGGTGTCCACCTTCCACAGCGCCTGCGTGCGCATCCTGCGCCGCGAGTCGAAGCGGCTCGGGTTCACCTCCTCGTTCTCGATCTACGACGCGGCCGACTCGAAGCGCCTGATGGCGCTCGTCTGCCGGGACCTGGACCTGGACCCGAAGAAGTTCCCGCCCAAGTCCTTCAACGCCAAGATCTCGAACCTGAAGAACGAGCTGATCGACGAGGACGCCTTCGCCGCGCAGGCCGCCGACGGCTTCGAGAAGACGCTCGCCCAGGCGTACGCGATGTACCAGGGGCGGCTGCGCGAGGCCAACGCGCTCGACTTCGACGACATCATCATGACCACGGTCCACCTCCTCCAGGCCTTCCCGGACGTCGCCGAGCACTACCGGCGCCGCTTCCGCCACGTCCTGGTCGACGAGTACCAGGACACCAACCACGCCCAGTACACGCTGGTGCGCGAGCTGGTCGGCCCCGGCTACCCGGACCTGCCGCCCGCCGAGCTGTGCGTGGTGGGCGACGCCGACCAGTCGATCTACGCCTTCCGCGGCGCGACGATCCGCAACATCCTCCAGTTCGAGGAGGACTACAAGGACGCGACGACGATCCTGCTGGAGCAGAACTACCGCTCCACGCAGACGATCCTGTCGGCGGCCAACGCGGTCATCGAGCGCAACGAGAACCGCCGCGCCAAGAACCTGTGGACCCAGGCCGGCACCGGCGCCGTCATCACCGGCTACGTCGCCGACACCGAGCACGACGAGGCCCAGTTCGTCGCCGACGAGATCGACCGGCTCACCGACGCCGGCGACGCCAAGGCCGGCGACGTCGCGATCTTCTACCGGACCAACGCCCAGTCGCGCGTGTTCGAGGAGATCTTCATCCGCGTCGGGCTCCCGTACAAGGTCGTCGGCGGCGTCCGCTTCTACGAGCGCAAGGAGGTCCGGGACGTCCTGGCCTACCTGCGCGTCCTCGCGAACCCCGAGGACAACGTCCCGCTCCGCCGGATCCTGAACGTGCCCAAGCGCGGCATCGGCGAGCGCGCCGAGGCGATGATCGACGCGCTCGCGATGCGCGAGAAGATCACCTTCCCGCAGGCGCTGCGCCGCGTCGACGAGGCCTTCGGCATGGCCGCCCGCTCCACCAACGCCGTCAAGCGGTTCAACGTCCTGATGGAGGAGCTCCGCACGATCGTCGACTCCGGCGCCGGCCCGGCCGTGGTGCTGGAGGCCGTACTGGAGCGCACCGGGTACCTCGCCGAGCTCCAGGCGTCGACCGATCCGCAGGACGAGACCCGGATCGAGAACCTCCAGGAGCTCGCGGCGGTGGCCCTGGAGTTCGAGCAGGCGCGGGACGAGTCGAACCCCGGCACCCTCGCCGAGTTCCTGGAGCAGGTCGCGCTCGTCGCCGACTCCGACCAGATCCCGGACGAGGACACCGACGGCTCGGGCGTCATCACGCTGATGACCCTGCACACCGCCAAGGGCCTGGAGTTCCCGGTCGTCTTCCTGACCGGCATGGAGGACGGCGTCTTCCCACACATGCGCGCGCTCGGCCAGACCAAGGAGCTGGAGGAGGAGCGCCGCCTCGCCTACGTGGGCATCACCCGGGCCCGCGAGCGGCTGTACCTGACCCGCTCCAGCATGCGCAGCGCGTGGGGGACGCCCTCGTACAACCCGCCCTCGCGGTTCCTGGAGGAGATCCCGGCCGAGTACCTCCAGTGGAAGCGCACGGGCGCCGCGCAGAAGCCGGCGGGACCGGTGCGCGGTTCCGGGTACGGCTCGTCCTCCGGGAAGTCCTCCTTCGGGACCTCGCCCGAGGCGTTCCTGTCCTCGTCGCGCACCAGGTCGGGCCCGTCCGGTTTCGCCACGCGCCGGGCCGCCGACAAGCCGGTCGTCGCGCTGTCCGTCGGGGACCGGGTCACCCACGACCAGTTCGGTCTGGGCACCGTCATGGAGGTCCGGGGGGCCGGCGCGGACGCGCAGGCCACCATCGACTTCGGGGACGCCAAGCCGAAGCGGCTGCTGCTGCGCTACGCGCCGGTGCAGAAGCTGTAGGACTGGCAACGGCCGGGGCCTTCGGGCCCCGGCCGTTGCCGTCGTCCGTCTCGGCTCAGTTCGGGTCCAGGCCGTGGCCGCGCAGCCAGGCGGCGGGGTCGATCGCGGAACCGCCGCCGGGGCGCACCTCGAAGTGGAGGTGCGGGCCGGTGGAGTTGCCGGAGTTGCCGGAGTACGCGATGACGTCGCCGGCCTTGACCTGACCGGACCGGATCTTGGTGCTGCTGAGGTGGCAGTACCAGGTCTCGGTGCCGTCGGGGGAGGTCAGGATGGCCATGTTGCCGTAGGCGCTGTTCCACTGGGTGCGCATGGTGCCGTCGGTGGCGGCCATGACCGGGGTGCCGTAGCCGACGGGGAAGTCGATGCCGGTGTGCACCGACATCCACATGCCGCCGGCCTGGCCGAAGCTGGCGCTCAGGCCGTGCTGGGCGACGGGCACCGCGAACTTGGGGCGGGCCGCTTCCTTGGCCGCCGCCTCCTCGGCCCGCTTCTTCTTCTCTTCTTCCTGGCGCTGCTTGAGGTCGATGCGCTCCTGTGTGCGGCTCGCGCGGTCCGCGAAGTCGCCCGCGTCGGCGCTGAGCGCCGCCAGCTGCGTGTCGAGCTTGTTGTTCGCCTCGACCGGCTTCACCGAGGACGGGTCGGGGGCGGCCATCGTGGTCGTCTCCTCGGCCGGCTTGTCGGAGCCGGTGAGTCCGCCGACGGAGGCGGCGGCGACGCCCGCGACGCCCATCACGCACGCCGAGGGCACGGCCACCGTCAGCAGGGCGGACCGTTTAGCCGGGCTGCGGCGGCGGCTGCCGGCGGCGGCGCTGCCGCTGCCCTTGGCCGCGGCGTTCCGGCCCGAACCGCCCTTGCCGGCGGCCCGGCGGCCGGCGCGCGGGCCGGCGGCAAGGACAGCGGAGGCGGCGTCGGACGGGGTGACGGGCATGGCCTGTGTGGGCATGTCGTGCACGGGGCCGTCCTGGACGTCCGGGACGTCCTGGAAGTCCGGCTCCTCGTCGGCCGCGACGGGTACCGGCTCGAAGACGGAGGTCTCGTCGTCCGCGTACGGGTCGGCTTCCGTGAACACGGGGACGACGGTCGTGGCCTCGTGGCCGGCGGACGCGGTCGCCTCGGCCGCGCCGCCGTTCCAGGCGGTGGCGTCGTAGGTGCCGGTCTCCTGGCCGTAGCCGGGGAGGGTCCAGTGCCCGGTCTGCTCCGCACCGGCGGAGTCGTAGCCGTAGGGCGCGGACGGGTACTCGGCCGCCGCGGCGTTCCAGGCGCTCGCGTCGTACTGGCCCGTGGTGTCCTCGGGGACGGTCTGGGCCGGGACGCTGGAAAGGTAACTCTCCGGAGCGGACCACCCGGTGGTGTCGTACGAGCCGGTGTCGCCCGCGGCCGGGTACGTCCCGTACGTGTCGTACGTTCCGTAACTGCCGGAAGCGGCGTAGTCCGTGACGAACTGATACCCCTGGCCCTGCGTTTCATAGGACGCATATGCCTGGTCACCAGCGAAAGTGGTGGTGGAAAGGCCGTCGTACCCGAAATCGGGGTACTGGCCCGACGTCGGGCGGTCGTTCACCAACTTCTCTTTCGCCTCGGCAGTGGGGCCTGGGTGGCCGGGGAACTCAAGGTTCACCGGAGGAGAGCAGTGGCGTGACTGTACCCGGCGGTTACTCGCCTCGACAATCTTCAGAGTGTTTCGTCCTCAGCGGAACCGGGCATTCGGCCGTCTTTCGGTCGCCTGAAGACCGAGCCTTGGCCTTGAGTTCGAAATTCGTTCGACTGGTGGTCGACCCGTGTTGTACGCACGCGCGGTCGTCAGACGACCAGGCTCCGGCCCTCGGTCCCCCCGGCGCGGGCGGCGGAGTCCGCAGGCCGGGGCGCGCCGTCCGCCGCCCGGAGCGGGCCGTCCAGGGTCCGCCGGACGGCGGTGATGACCGTCGGATGGACCGGGAGGGCCAGGTGTCCGATGCCGGTGACCTGGACGTTCGTCGCGTCCAGGTCCGGGTGCTCGATGCGGGCCGTCCCGGTGGGCGCCATCAGCGCGTCGAACTCGCTCCAGAACGCCACGAACCGGGTCCGGCAGCCGGGCGCGGGCGCGCCCAGCTCGGCCATCACCTCGGATTCCGGGCGCATCTGGCGGACCAGGGGGTGCGCGTCCATGAAGGGCGCGACCCGGGTGCCGCCGTGCGGGGTCCCCAGGGTGACCAGCGTCCGCACGCGCGCGTCGCCGCCGAGCCGCTGGACGTAGTACCGCGCCACCAGTCCGCCCAGGCTGTGCCCGACGACGTCCACCCGCTCCTGCCCGCTGCGCTCGCACAGCTCCTCGACGCGCCGGGCGAGGTGGCGGGCCGTCACCCGCAGGTCGCGGGTGAAGGGGGAGTGGTTGTACGTCTCCACGCGCCGCCGGCCGCCCGCGCCGAGGGCGCGGCGCAGCAGGACGAAGACCGAGCGGTTGTCGGTGAAGCCGTGCAGGAGCAGCACCGGCGGCGGCTGTCCGGGCGTCCGGGCGGCGGGCAGGTCCGGCGGGCGCTCCTCGCGCATCCCGGTCGGGTAGAGGAGGAGGTGCCCGGCGAGGACCGCCGCCTCCAGGACCGCCGCCCGCAGGGCGGCGCCCGTGCGCGGCAAGGGCAGCGGTGCGATCGTCAGCCCCATGGACGGCCTCCCCCTGGACCATTCGGGTACGGGGCCGTGCGGCCGGCGCGGCCCCGCCACCGTGCCGTGCGGCTGTCGGCGCGGTGGCGGGGCGACGGGGCGGTGGTGAATCAACGGCGTCCCACGTGTGATTTCCCCCTCCCCGTTGACCGTGAAACGGCGCCGTGCGCAATGCTGTACTTAACGTTCGTTCACTCGGGAGGCAGTGCGATGGGTGTGACCGGTCCGATCCGTGTGGTGGTGGCCAAGCCGGGTCTCGACGGCCACGACCGCGGCGCCAAGGTGATCGCGCGGGCGCTGCGCGACGCCGGCATGGAGGTCATCTACACCGGCCTCCACCAGACCCCCGAGCAGATCGTGGACACCGCCATCCAGGAGGACGCGGACGCCATCGGCCTCTCCATCCTCTCCGGGGCGCACAACACGCTCTTCGCCCGCGTCATCGAGCTCCTCAAGGAGCGCGACGCCGAGGACATCAAGGTCTTCGGCGGCGGGATCATCCCCGAGGACGACATCGCCCCGCTCAAGGAGAAGGGCGTCGCCGAGATCTTCACCCCCGGCGCCACCACCACCTCCATCGTGGAGTGGGTCAACGCCCACGTCCGCCAGGGCTGACCCGCCCCGCCAGGGCTGACCCGCCCCTCCGGAGTGCCGGCCCCGCCGCCCGTTCAGGCGGGCGGGGCCAGTTCCGCGAGCATCGCCCCGCGCAGGCGCAGGGTGGCCACCAGGCGCTGGAAGGCCTCCGCCCAGTAGGCGGCGGCTCCCGGTGACGCCTCCGGCGGGTCCTGGGCGGCGGCCGTCAGGGCCTCCAGGCGGTCCGCCTCCGCGGGGTCGAGGCAGCGCTCCGCCAGGCCCATCACCCCGCTGAAGCTCCACGGGTAACTGCCCGCCTCGCGCGCCGCGTCCAGCGCGTCCACCACCGCCCGGCCCAGCTCGTCCGCCCAGGGCACCAGGCAGACGCCGAGCAGCTGGAAGGCCTCCGACAGCCCGTGGGCGCGTACGAACTCTGCGACCCACGCGGCCCGCTCCCGCTCGGTCAGCGTCTCCAGCAGCTTCGCCCGCTCGGCGAGCGACGCCGTGCCCGGTCCCGCCGCGGGCGGCGCGGACGCCGGGCCCAGCAGGGCCTTCGACCAGATCGGGTCGCGCTGGCGCACCGCCGCCCGGCACCAGGCCGCGTGGATCTCCTCCGCCCAGCCCTCGGCCACCGGCAGCGCCACGATCTCCGCCGGGGACAGGCCGCCGAAGCGGTCCCGCCAGCAGGACAGCGGGGCCGACTCCACCAGCTGGCCGAGCCACCAGGCCCGCTCCCCGCGCCCGGCCGGAGGCCGCTTGACCACCCCGTCGCGCAGCATGCCCGCGTCGCACTCCGCCGGGGGCACCACCGCCTCCGGTCCGACGCAGGCCAGCGCCCGCTCCGCCATCCGCCCGGCCAACGCCGAGGCCGGCAGCGCCGACAGCAGTTCGGCGGCGGTCGCCCGGACGTTGCGGCTGCGGTCGCCCAGCGCCGCCTCCAGGAACGGTTCGTCCCCGTCGGACAGCACGGACCTCAGGGAGTCGAGGAACATCAGCCGGTCCTCGGCCCGCTCCGTCGCCCAGGTCGTCGCCAGCAGCCGGGTCGCCGCCGCCGGGTCGTGCGCCCGGACGGCGGCGAGCAGGGCGACCCGCTCCGCGAACAGCCCCTCCTCCCAGAGCCGGGCCACCGCCTCCCCGTCGGCCGGGTCGGGCAGTTCCCCGCCACCCCCGGCCGCGCCGCGCAGGGCGAACCGCCACTCCGGGTTCAGCCGGGCCAGCCACAGCCCCCGCGCCCCGGCCAGCGCCAGTGCCTGCGGGCGCAGGTCGGTCCGCGCCCGGGCGGCGTCCAGCAGCGCCGGGACCAGCGCCGACGGCGCCCGGTACCCGTGCCGCGCGGCGGCGGCCAGCCACTGCGGCAGCAGCTCCGTCAGGTCCGGGGCGGCCCCGCGCCGTCCGCCGCCGCTGCCCGCCGCGGTCCGGCCGGCCAGCAGCTGCGCGAGCCGCTGCCCGGCGGCCTCCGGGGGCGCCGGGCGCGGATCGGGCGCCGCGGGCCGGGGCCGCGCGGCCGCCCCGGCGGGCCGCAGCCCGGCGCGGCGGCGCAGCGTCTGCACGGCCGCCGCGTCGAGCAGCGCCCGCGGCGAGCCGCCCCGCCGCTCGGTGCCCAGCAGTGCGGCGGTGACCAGCTCCTCCCAGTCCCGGTCCCGGCCGGTCCCCTCGTCACCCTGGCCCATCGGACCCCCTCCCTCTCCGGTCCCCGTTGGTCGCGCGGCCGGTCGTGCGCCGCGCGCTGTGCGCTGTGCGTTGTGCGTTGTGCGTCGTGCCGGCCCGGTGCCGCGGCCCCGTCCCCTCTGCGGGGCCGCGGCACCGGACGGCCGTACGATCGTGTTCAGCTGGCGTGGTTGTCGTTCATGAAAGCCCCCCGGCTCCTCGTGTCCGCGCCGGCGCCCCCGCGCCCGCGCGTCCTCCATGTCGGTCTGCGAGACGGCATGGATCCCCCCAGGCCCCCTGCGTTTTCGATTGGTCGTCCGGCCCGCCCCGCCCGCCCCGTCAGACCAGTGGCACCGGCTCGGGCGAGTCGGGCTGCCAGGCCGTCAGCGGGGTGAAGCCACGGTGGCCGCACTCCCCGAAGACCGTGACGGGCCCGCCGCCCGAGAGGGCGGCCAGCCGCCACAGCCCGGACCGCGAACGGCCCTGCGGCAGCGACACCGGCAGTGCGGACGTCCCCTGCGCGTCCGCCAGCTGCCAGGCCGCCTCCGCCCCGTCGCCCGGCACCGGCACCACGGGCCCGAGGACCACCGGCCAGGACTCCAGCCACGGGTCCTCCCGCAGCGCGGCCCCGTAGGCCTCCAGGGCCTCGCCGGTGCTCACCCCGGGCGGAGCGGCGGGGGCCGGCACCGCGGCCGCGGTACGGTCCCCCAGCTCCGCCCGCAGCCCCGCCGACCCGGGCCGGAAGCGGGCCTCCGCCTCCAGCACCAGCCCGACGGGCAGTGCCAGCCCCGGCGGCCGTCCGGGCGGACCGAAGTCCAGGACCAGCGCCGGGCGTCTGTGGGTCCAGCCCGCGCAGCCATATCCGGCGGGTGGTTGAGCCGGCCGTCCGGCGACACCGAGTCGTACTGGGCCAGTACGAGCCAGCGGTCCCGGACGGTCTCCCCCTCCGCCGGAGACGGCAGCCCCACCCGGCTCCGGACGGTCGCGGCCAGCGGATCCGGCAGCCCGGACACCCCCAGCCATGCCCTGCCCAGCAGGTGCAGCAGCGCGAACTCCTCAAGCATCCGCGCGGGCCAGCCGGGGCCGCAACCGGGTATTGCCCCCAACTCCCTTGCCCGCGCGGCCAGTCCGGGCGCCTGGGCGTCGACCATCCGGGCCGCGACCTCCTCCCAGGGGGCGTAGCCGGCCTGCTGCTGCCCGGCTATGCCGCCGCGCAGCAGGTCCTCCAGCCGCTGCTCCAGCTCGGTGACGCCCGCGCCGATCCGCTCGGCCCGCCGCTCCGCCCGCTTGCGGGCCGCCTCCGCGTCCACCGGGCCGGCCGCCGGACGCGCCGCCTTCGCGGCACGCCCCGCGAGCCATTCCCCCGCCCAGTCCGGCGGCTCGGCCGGATCGCCGAACCCCTCCGCCGCCCAGAGCAGCAGCAGACCCAGCGCGTGCTTGCACGGGAACTTCCGGCTGGGGCAGGAGCACTTGTACGCGGGCCCCGTCAGATCGACGACCGTCCGGTACGGCGTACTGCCGCTGCCCTTGCACGAACCCCACACCGCACCGGAAGCGGAACCTCCGGTCTGTGACCACGGACCCGCCCCGCCCAGCCTGCCCCCCGCCTTGCGCGACGCATCGTCAGGAGCCAGAGCCAGTACCTGTTCCGCCGTCCAGCGGACCCCCTGCTCAGTCATGTGAACCACCGTAGAGACCGCCACTGACAATCGCCCTGACCTGCAACGACGCCCGGAACAAGGGCTGTTGTCAGTGGCATGGTGCACGGTGGTTCCAGCAGTCGGGAGCGGCTGCCGAGCATTTGGAGGGGGACCATGACCACGCCCGGGAACAGCACCGGCACCGAGGCACTGCGACCGCACGCCGAGGACGCCTACGCGCACGAACTGAAAGCCCTCGCCGCCCAGGACGACCGGCCCCGCCCGGCCCGCTGGAAGCTCTCCCCGTGGGCCGTGGCCACCTACCTCCAGGGCGGCACCCTCGCCGACGGCACCGTCATCACACCCAAGTACGTCGGACCGCGCCGGATCGTCGAGGTCGCCGTCACCACCCTCGCCACCGACCGCGCCCTCCTCCTGCTCGGCGTCCCCGGCACCGCCAAGACCTGGGTGTCCGAGCACCTCGCCGCCGCCGTCAGCGGGGACTCCACCCTCCTCGTCCAGGGCACCGCCGGCACCCCCGAGGAAGCCATCCGCTACGGCTGGAACTACGCCCGCCTCCTCGCCCACGGCCCGAGCCGCGAAGCCCTCGTCCCCAGCCCCGTCATGCGGGCCATGGCCGAGGGCATGACCGCCCGCGTCGAGGAACTCACCCGCATCCCCGCCGACGTCCAGGACACGCTCATCACCGTCCTGTCCGAGAAGACCCTGCCCGTACCGGAGCTCGGCGAGGAGGTGCAGGCAGTCCGCGGCTTCAACCTCATCGCCACCGCCAACGACCGCGACCGCGGGGTCAACGAGCTCTCCAGCGCGCTGCGCCGCCGCTTCAACACCGTCGTCCTCCCGCTGCCCGCCACCGCCGACGCCGAGGTCGACATCGTCGCCCGCCGCGTCGACCAGATGGGCCGCGCCCTGGACCTGCCCGCCGCGCCCGAGGGACTGGAGGAGATCCGCCGGGTCGTCACCGTCTTCCGGGAGCTCCGCGAGGGCGTCACCGACGACGGCCGCACCAAGGTCAAGACGCCCAGCGGCACCCTGTCCACCGCCGAGGCCATCTCCGTCGTCACCGGCGGACTGGCCCTCGCCGCGCACTTCGGCGACGGCGTCCTGCGCCCCTCCGACGTGGCCGCCGGGATCCTCGGGGCCGTCGTCCGCGACCCGGCCGCCGACCGCGTCGTCTGGCAGGAGTACCTGGAAGCGGTCGTCCGCGAGCGGGACGGCTGGAAGGACTTCTACCGCGCCTGCCGGGAGGTGACGGCATGAGCCCGGCGGCCGCCGGACCGCTGCTGCTGGGCGTCCGCCACCACGGGCCCGGCTCAGCCCGCGCGGTCCGGGCCCGCCCTGGACCGGGCGCAGCCGAAGGGCCGTGCCGCCAAAAAAAAAACCGCCCGAGGCGGACGCACTGCTGCCGCTGGCCGCCGAGCCCGGGATGCGCCCGCCCGTAGCCCTCCTCGCGCACGCCGCGGACGATCCCGCCCGGGCCGCGTTCTGGCCGCTGGCCGCCTTCTCCCCGGAGTGGGTCGCCATCCGCTGGGCCCAGGCCCGGGACGTGCCGGTGCGCTTCATCGACCTGCCCGCCGCCCACACCCTGGCCGCCCGGCAGCCCGGGGAGCGCGCCGCCGGCCCGGTCGCGGTCGACCCGCTCGCCGTGCTCGCGGAGACCGCCGGGTACGAGGACCCCGAGCACTGGTGGGAGGACGTCGTGGAGCACCGGGGCACGGGGGAGGCGCGTGACCCGCTGGCCGTCTTCGAGGCCCTGGCGGAGGCCATGGGCGCCCTGCGCGAGACCTACGGCGACGGCGGCGACGGCCGCGACCTCGTCCGCGAGGCGCACATGCGGCAGCGGATGCGGGCGGCCCGCAGGGAGTTCGGGGACGACTACGCCGTGGTGTGCGGGGCCTGGCACGTCCCGGCGCTGCGGGCCGGGACCACGGTGGCGGCGGACAGGGCACTGCTCACCGGGCTGCCCAAGGTCAAGGTGGAGACCACCTGGGTGCCGTGGAGCCACCGCAGGCTCGCCCGGGCCGGCGGATACGGCGCGGGCGTCACCTCGCCCGGCTGGTACGCGCACCTGTTCGCGGCCCGCGACCGGCCCGTCGAGCGCTGGCTGACCAAGGTCGCCGGGCTGCTGAGGGAGGAGGACCGGCAGGTGTCCTCGGCCCATGTGATCGAGGCGGTCCGGCTGGCGCAGACGCTGGCCGCCCTGCGCGGCCGCCCGCTGCCCGGCCTCACGGAGACCCTGGAAGCGGTCCGGGCCGTGATGTGCGACGGCTCCGACGTACCGCTCGCGCTGGTCGAGGACCGGCTCGTCGTCGGGGACGTGCTCGGCGAGGTCCCGGACGCGGCGCCCGTCGTACCGCTCCAGCGGGACCTGACCCGCCGGCAGCGCACGCTGCGACTCAAGGCCGAGGCGCGGCGGCGCGACCTTGAGCTCGACCTGCGCAAGGAGTCCGACGCGGCCAAGTCCCTGCTGCTGCACCGGCTGCGGCTGCTCGGCATCGACTGGGGCACCCCGACGGCCTCCCGGAGCGGTACGGGCACCTTCCGGGAGACCTGGCGGCTGTGCTGGGAGCCGGAGCTGTCGGTGCGGGTCGCCGAGGCCGGCATCTGGGGCACCACCGTGCCGGGGGCCGCCACCGCCAAGGCGGAGGCCGACGCGGCGGCCGCCGGGGAGCTGGGGGAGGTCACCGCGCTGGCCGAGCGGTGCCTGCTGGCCGGGCTGTCGCAGGCCCTGCCGGCCGTGCTGCGGGCGCTCGCCGACCGGGCCGCGCTGGACACGGACGTGGCCCGGCTGGCCAAGGCGCTGCCCGCGCTGGCCCGCGCGCTGCGGTACGGGGACGTACGGGGCACGGACGCGGCGGCGCTCGGCACGGTCGCGGCCGGACTCGCGGAGCGGATCTGCGTGGCCCTGCCGCCGGCCTGCGCGGCCGGGCTCGACGCCGACGGGGCGGCGGAGCTGCGCGGCCACCTCGACGGGGTGCACGGGGCGGTCGGCCTGCTGGCCGACACGGACCCGGGGCTGAGGGACCGCTGGTCGGCGGTGCTGCGGACGCTGGCCGGACGGGAGACCGTACCCGGGCCGATACGCGGGCGGGCCGCTCGGCTGCTGCTGGACGACGGCCGGCTCCCGGCGGGTGAGACGGCCCGGCTGATGGGGCTCGCCCTGTCCCCGGCGGCCTCCCCGGCCGACGCGGCGGGCTGGATCGAGGGGTTCGCCGGGGGTGCCGGCGGCGGGACGCTGCTGGTCCACGACGAACGCCTGCTGGGGCTGATCGACGCCTGGCTGGTGTCGGTGCCGGAGGGCGCCTTCATCGACGTACTGCCGCTGCTGCGGCGCACGTTCGGGGCGTACGAGCCGGGCGTGAGACGGACCCTGGGCGAGCTGGCCCGGCGCGTCCCGGGTGCCCGCACGGCGTCCACCACCGCCCCGGCCGGCTTCGCCCCGGACCTGGACCCGGGCCGCGCGGACGCGGTGGCGGACCTGGCCCGGCTGCTCCTGGGTGCGGCGGTGCACGCGGCGGTACACGCGGAACGAGAGGGGATCGGGAGATGACGGAGAGCGGCACGGGAACCGCCGGAGACGAACGGCTGCGGCGGTGGCGGCTGGTGCTCGGCGCGGAGGACGACGGGACGGGCCGCGCCCTCGGCGGGCGGGACGCGGCGATGGACGGGGCGCTCGGGGCGCTCTACGGCGGCGGCCGGCCACAGGGGGAGCGGTCCGCCGGGCTCGGGGGCTCCGCCCCGCGCGTCGCGCGCTGGCTCGGGGACATCCGTACGTACTTCCCCAGCCCGGTGGTCCAGGTCATGCAGCGGGACGCCATCGAGCGGCTCGGCCTGTCCACGCTGCTGCTGGAACCGGAGATGCTGGAGGCCGTCGAGCCGGACGTCCACCTCGTCGGCACCCTGCTGTCGCTGAACAAGGCCATGCCCGACACCACCAGGGAGACGGCGCGGGCCGTGGTCCGCAAGGTGGTCGAGCAGCTGGAGCAGCGGCTCGCGGCCCGCACCCGGGCCACCCTGACGGGCGCGCTGGACCGTTCCGCGCGGGTCAGCCGCCCCCGCCACCACGACATCGACTGGGACCGGACCATCCGGGCGAACCTGAAGAACTACCTCCCGGAGCACCGGACCGTCGTCCCCGAGCGGCTCGTCGGCTACGGCCGGGCCTCGCGGGCGGTGAAGAAGGAGGTGGTCCTCTGCATCGACCAGTCGGGGTCGATGGCGGCCTCGGTCGTCTACGCCTCCGTCTTCGGGGCGGTCCTCGCCTCCATGCGGTCGATCGCCACCCGTCTGGTCGTCTTCGACACGGCCGTGGTCGACCTGACCGACCAGCTCGACGACCCGGTGGACGTCCTCTTCGGCACCCAGCTGGGCGGCGGCACCGACATCAACCGCGCCCTCGCCTACTGCCAGTCCAAGATCACCCGACCGGCCGACACGGTCGTCGTCCTGATCAGCGATCTCTACGAGGGCGGGATCCGCGACGAGATGCTGGGGCGGGTGGCGGCGATGAAGGCGGCCGGGGTGGAGTTCGTGACCCTGCTGGCCCTGTCCGACGAGGGCGCTCCCGCCTACGACCGAGAGCACGCCGCGGCCCTGGCGGCCCTGGGTGCCCCGGCCTTCGCCTGCACCCCCGACCTGTTCCCGGAGGTGATGGCGGCCGCGCTGGAGAAGCGCCCCCTCCCGGTCACCTGACGGTCACGCCATCGGCGGATCGCACGAAGAAGCAGTTCAACCGTGAGGCGATCTGTGACAGGTATCACCGCTCAGGTGTGATCTGCGATTTAGGGACCCACGGCCCACGGGGATAACCTGCGAGACGGACATGCCGCGTCCACGGTCACCGTGTGCGCCTTCCTAGTGACAGCGCCGTCACGTTGCCCTCCGCGGCACGCCCACGCAGATAGCAGACAAACCGCGAATCACTGCGAATCTTTGAAGACAAGGGACGGACGCGCGTGGACCTGTTCGAGTACCAGGCGAGGGACCTCTTCGCCAAGCACGGTGTACCGGTGCTGGCCGGTGAAGTCATCGACACGCCTGAGGCGGCTCGCGAGGCCACCGAGAAGCTGGGCGGCAAGTCGGTCGTCAAGGCCCAGGTGAAGGTCGGCGGCCGCGGCAAGGCCGGTGGCGTGAAGCTCGCCGCCACCCCGGACGAGGCCGTCGCCCGCGCGACGGACATCCTCGGCATGGACATCAAGGGCCACACGGTCCACAAGGTGATGATCGCCGAGACCGCGCCGGAGATCCTGGAGGAGTACTACGTCTCCTACCTCCTGGACCGCACCAACCGCACCTTCCTGGCCATGGCCTCCGTCGCCGGCGGCATGGACATCGAGCAGGTCGCCGAGGAGACCCCGGAGAAGCTCGCCAAGGTCCCGGTGAACGCCAACGAGGGCGTGACCATCGAGAAGGCCCGCGAGATCGTCGAGCTGGCGAAGTTCCCGGCCGAGGTCGCCGAGAAGGTCGCCGAGGTCCTCGTGACCCTGTGGAAGACCTTCATCGCCGAGGACGCGCTCCTCGTCGAGGTCAACCCGCTCGCGAAGGTCGCCTCCGGTGACGTCATCGCGCTCGACGGCAAGGTCTCGCTCGACGAGAACGCCGAGTTCCGCCAGCCGTCCCACGAGGAGTTCGTGGACCACGCCGCCGCGAACCCGCTTGAGGCCGCCGCCAAGGAGAAGGGCCTCAACTACGTCAAGCTCGACGGCGAGGTCGGCATCATCGGCAACGGCGCGGGTCTCGTCATGAGCACCCTGGACGTCGTCGCGTACGCCGGTGAGAACCACGGTGGCGTCAAGCCCGCCAACTTCCTCGACATCGGCGGTGGCGCCTCCGCCGCCGTCATGGCCAACGGCCTCGAGATCATCCTCGGCGACCCGGACGTCAAGTCCGTGTTCGTCAACGTCTTCGGTGGCATCACCGCCTGTGACGAGGTCGCCAACGGCATCGTCCAGGCGCTGAAGCTGCTCGAGGACCGGGGCGAGGCGGTCACCAAGCCGCTGGTCGTCCGCCTCGACGGCAACAACGCCGAGCTGGGTCGCAAGATCCTCTCGGACGCCAACCACCCGCTGGTGCAGCGCGTGGACACCATGGACGGTGCGGCCGACAAGGCCGCCGAGCTCGCGGCTGCGAAGTAAGGGCAGAGGTCACAGACTCACATGGCTATCTTCCTCAACAAGGACAGCAAGGTCATCGTCCAGGGCATGACCGGTGCCACGGGCATGAAGCACACCAAGCTGATGCTGGCTGACGGCACGAACATCGTCGGCGGCGTGAACCCGCGCAAGGCCGGCACGTCCGTCGACTTCGACGGCACCGAGGTCCCGGTCTTCGGCTCCGTCGCCGAGGCGATGGAGAAGACGGGCGCCAACGTCTCCGTCCTCTTCGTCCCGCCGGCCTTCGCCAAGGCCGCCGTCGTCGAGGCCATCGACGCCGAGATCCCGCTGGCCGTCGTCATCACCGAGGGCATCGCGGTGCACGACTCCGCCGCCTTCTGGGCGTACGCGACCGCCAAGGGCAACAAGACCCGCATCATCGGCCCGAACTGCCCGGGTCTGATCCCCCCCCGGCCAGTCCAACGCCGGCATCATCCCGTTCCCCGGGCGACATCCAACCCAAAAGACCCCGGGCCAAAGAATTCGGGTGCTCCGTGGTTCCCACAGTTCTCCGGCCACCGCGTTGTACCCTTAACCAAGAGAATGAATTGTTTACGGAGGCTGTCGCGGAGCAATTCGGGCCTTTTCACCCTTCTCGGCCGTTCGGGCATTCGGGGGGGCGAGACCCCGGGTCAATCTGGGCCACCCACCGCACAATTTGAGCGGCCCCTTGGAGGGCCCTTCGAAGGGCCCGACCCCCGGAAGACCCGAAGCTCAATCGGTCAATGATTCCGGCGGAGAAATCGGGCGGCGGACCCCCGAGGAAACGCTGCCGCCGACTTTCATTCGGCGAAAGAAAAGTTCACCAAAACCCGGTTGTTTGGGTACGTTGGCGGGGCTTCACCCCCCCCCCCGAGGGGCCAAGACCAATGGGGCCCCGGGGGGGGGCCATTTGTTTTCCGGGTTCTTTTGGCCCCCGCACAGGGCCAAAAAAAGGAGGGCCCCGGGAGGGCCCCCGGCGTCAAAGGTCGGGCAAAGACGCCGGACCGAAGACGGGCCACAGCTGGCCGCGCGAGATCCTCGAAGGCGCCAAGTAAAGCCCCCGGCAAGACTTTTGTAAAGGGTGGCCCGCACCCTTCGGGGTGCGGGCCACGCCCTTTCGTCATTCGAGCCGGGGGTGGAGGCGGTGGGGGCCGGCGGCCGGGTCGGCGCGGAGCTTGTCCTGGAGGTACCGGCTCGTCTCGGTGAGCCTCGGGGGGCCGCTCAGCGGCGGGACCCCGGAGACGCTCGCGCCGGGGGCGATCGGCGGCTCGTAGTGGTCCGGGGCGGTGACGGCGGTGTACCCCGTCGAGGCGGCGATGACCGCGGTCAGGACGAGCGCGGCCCGCGCCAGCCGCCGCGCCCGGTGCTCGCTGACGGCGCGGACGGTGGCCGCGGGGCGAGGCTCCAGGGACACGGCGGGCCGCACCGCGCCGAGCCGCTCGCGCAGCATTCCCGACCGCCGCTCGGGCGTCACCCCCGCCAGCGGGGGGATCCGGCGGGCGAGTTCGGCGTGAGCGCGCAGCAGGCGGTGCCCGGTGGCCGGGGTGCTGGCCTCCGTCTCGGCGGCGGTGTCGGGCAGGTCGAGGCCGACGCCGTCGTAGAGCAGCACCGTCCGGCGGTGTACGGGCGGCAGCGCGAGGAGGGCCTCCAGCAGGATCCGGTCGGCGGTGTCGGCCGGGGGCTTGTCGGGGCGGCGGTGGGCCCGGCGGAACCGGTGCCAGGGGGAGAGGGCGTACTCGTGCACGGCCGAGCGCACCCAGCCGACGGGGTCCCGGTCGGTGGCCACCTCGGGCCACCGGCCCCAGGCCTGACGGAACGCCACCTCCACGGAGCGCAGGGCGAGGGAGCGGCGGCCGGTGAGCAGGTAGGCCTGGCGGACGAGCGCGGCCGCGGCGTGGTCGTAGAGGGCGTCGAAGGCCTCGACGGCGTCCCGCGGGGGCCTCGGCCGGGGCCCGTACGGCGGCCCCGGCGGGGCGGCC
>NZ_GG657750.1:4753414-4754550 GCF_000158895.1 Streptomyces sp. C
CGGTGGGTGGGCGGGCCCGCGGCCACCGGCCGTACCGGCGCGGCGGACCCGGCGACCGCGAGCCGGTCCAGGAGCGCCGCGTACGCCTCGCGCGTGCGCCCGCGGGGCTCGGTGCGGCCGCACTCCCAGGAGCGGACGGTGGTCGCGGTCACGCCGACCTCCGCCGCGACCTCCTCGTACGTCAGCCCGCCCGACTCGCGCAGCCACCTGCGCTCCTTGGGGGACGGGAGGCCCAGCTCCGAACCGGAGGACGCTTCGACGTCTTGTGTCATGCCACTCTCCCCGCGACACGGCTGATCTGGGCAATAAAGTACATAAACGTATCTTGAACGACACAACGGACAATCAGCCGTTACCAGGACATAGCGCGTGTCGAAGGCACCATGGCCACGTGACCCAATTGACCGAACGCGGGACGCCGTTGCAGGAGGCCCCACGGGCCGCCGCCGCGCGGCGCCGTTCACCGGCGGCCGCCGCCTGCGTGCTGGGCGGCGCCGTGGCCGCCGGACTGGGGCTCGGCTTCCTCGCCGTGCTCGTGATCGTGCTGTGGATCAGTTCCCCCTACCCCGACAGCGGACCCGGCGGCGCGCTGCACCTCGCCGCCGGGCTGTGGCTGATGGCCCACGGCACCGAACTCGTCCGCTACGAGACCCTCTCCGGGGTGCCCGCACCCGTCGGCCTGGTCCCGCTGCTGCTGGTGGCGCTGCCCGTGCTGCTCATGCGGCGCGCGGCCCGGCTGGGCAGTGCCTCGGGGGACGCCGCCGGGGCCGAGGGGGACGAGGTGCTGCCGGGCCGGCGCCGTCTTCTCCGCCGTGACCTGCGGTTACCTGACGGTCGGTGCGCTCGCCACCGTGTACGCGGCCGGCGGGCCGATGCCGGCGGACCCGCTCAGCGCCGCCTGGCACGTGCCGCTGGTGGCCGTGCTCGCCGCCGCCGGCGGGGTGTGGGCGGCCAAGGGCAAGCCGACGGGCCCCCTGCCGGGGTGGGTGCCGGGGAGCGTACGCCGGGCCCTGGCCCGCCCCCGGTACGCGCTGGCACTGCGCTCCGGCGCGGCCGGGGCGCTCGTCCTGCTGGGCGGTGGGGCCCTGCTCGTCGGGATCTCGCTGGCCTGGCACGGGCCGGAGGTGCAGAGCTCC
>NZ_GG657750.1:4755574-4760916 GCF_000158895.1 Streptomyces sp. C
GGGTAAGTGAGCGTAACCATGTACGAGTGAGTGTCGTTGTCAGAGCGTGAATCTGACGGAATGGGCGAAGACGCAGGGCGTGCATCCGCAGACCGCGTATCGCTGGTTCCGTGAGGGAACGTTGCCGGTACCGGCTCAGCGGGTCGGGCCGCGTACGATCCTGGTGAACATCGACGCGAACACCACGTCCGAGGTCATCGGTGGTCTGGGCCTGTATGCCCGCGTGTCCTCGCACGAGCAGAAGACCGATCTGGAACGCCAGGTCGCTCGGCTGTCGGCGTGGGCGGTGAAGGCCGGTCACCGAATCGTTCGTGTTGAGGAGGAGATCGCTTCCGGGATGAACGGCTGCCGTTCCAAGGCCCGGCGTCTGCTGGCCGACCCGCACGTGACCTGCGTGGTGGTGGAGCACAAGGACCGGCTCGGCCGGATGAACGTCGAGCTTGTCGAGGCCGCCTTGTCCGCGACGGGCCGTCGCTTGCTGGTCCTGGACGACGGTGAGGTCGAAGACGACCTGGTACGGGACGTGGTGGAGGTGCTGACCTCGTTCTGTGTCCGCCGGTACGGTCGCAGGTCGGCGAAGAACCGCGCCCTCAAGGCGCTTCATGCCGCCGAACATGGCTGACCTCCGCCCGGTCGCCGCGCCGTTCGTTGCCCTCGGGCCGTCCGGTGTGGCGGTTCGCGACCGCCTCAAGGGCCTGACGCCCGCCGACGAGAAGGTGCTGCGACTGGCAGGCGCGCACCTCGGGTCACTTGCCTCTCGCGATCTCAAGGCCCGGTGCGCAGACGGCCTGGAACACTCCACCGGCATGTGGGCGGCCCGGAAGAAGGACCTGACCTCTGAGTCGTCGTCCCGCTGGGCGGGGGCGATCACCAAGGCAACGCACGACCAGTGGGCCTTGTCCCGCCGCTGCCAGCTCGCGCACATCCAGGGCCTCGAAGCAGGCCTCACGGCGATTCGGCACCGCCTGTCCCAGCCCATCGGGGAGAAGGGCACCAAGAAGGCTGCAGGCGGGTACCGCTCGAAGAACGAGTGGTTCCACAAAGCCCGTCGCCTGCATGTCCTCGAAGAACGCCTTGAGCGGGAGCGAGCCGACCGCGAAGAGGGCGTCGTGCACGTTGTGCGGGGCGGCAAGCGCCTTGCGGGCAACCGTCACAACCTCGATGCCGCGCAGCTCACCGAGGCCGAGTGGCGGATACGGTGGGAGGCGGAACGCTGGTTCCTCCAGGCCGACGGCGAGTCCGGCAAGCGCTTCGGGAACGAAACCATCCGAGTCGCCCCGGACGGCGAGGTGTCCATCAAGCTCCCGGCTCCCCTCGCCCAGTACGCCAACGCCAGGCACGGCCGGTACGTACTCGGCGCGAAGGTGCGGTTTGCGCACCGAGGTACGCAGTGGGCCGACCGCATCGAGGCCAACCGGGCAGTCGCCTACCGCATCCATCTGGACGTGGCCAAGGACCGCTGGTACCTGACCGCTTCCTGGCAGATCCCGCCGTCGAGGACTATCCCGCTGGATGCCGCTCTGGCTGACGGTGTGATCGGTGTGGACACCAACGCTGATCACCTCGCGGCCTGGCGCCTCGACACCTGCGGCAACCCGACCGGGCAGCCCCGCCGCTTCTCCTACGACCTCAGTGGTTCGGCCGCCCACCGAGACGCCCAGGTCCGCCACGCCCTGTCCCGGCTGCTGAACTGGGCCAAGACCTGCGGCGTGAAGGCCATCGCGGTCGAGAACCTCGACTTCCGGGCTGAGAAGACCAGGGAGAAGTACGGCCGGCACCGCACGTTCCGACAACTCATCTCCGGTATTCCCACCGGCAGGCTCCGGGCTCGCCTGACATCGATGGCCGACGCCACCGGTATCGCGATCATCGCCGTCGATCCGGCCTACACCAGCAAGTGGGGCGCTCAGCACTGGCAGAAGCCCCTCTCCAGCAGGACCCGTAAGACGACCCGTCACGATGCGGCAAGCATCGCGATCGGGCGACGCGCCCAAGGGCACCCGATCCGGCGACGGGCGGCACCGCCCCGCGACGACCAGAGCGATCGTCGCGGGCATCGGACCGTCCAGGCCGGACCGGAAGCACTTGGGCGTGAGGAAACCCGCCACCGCATCCCCGGACCACGGACACGATCCGTGCAGCCGGATGCGGCAAGCACACGGGCGACCAGGACACCCAAAACCGTTCGGGATGTCCGCAGTGACCAGGTATGGGTCCAAGACTCACTCCTGCTCACTGATTAGGAACGGTCAGCGCTGGACGCGGAGGATCTTGCCGAGCGCGTTGTCCGGGAGGAGGTCGTTGCACTTCAGTTCCGCCGTGCGGGTCAGCGCGTCGTCGCGGCAGACGTAGAAGTCCTTGTACGCCAGTTGCAGCGCGTACGAGCCCGCCGCCAGCATCAGCGCCAGCGTGGCCGCGACCAGGCCGCTCGCCGCCGCCGCGCGCTGCGGGCGGGCCGCCGGGCCGAGGGCGGACAGGCCGCCGGGGTCCGCGTCGGTCGCCGGGCGGCCGCGGAGGGCGCTGATGCCCCAGTACATGGCCAGCGCGCCCAGCAGCAGCCCGACCGACGGGATGCCGAAAATGCCGAAGAAGAAGCCCCACATGCCCGAGAGGAGCGCGTAGCGGGCGCGCCGCTGGACCGGGTCCATGGGGTCCCAGCGGGCCGGGCCGCCGCCCTCGCCGGGCTCCGTCGGGCCGCCGCCCGGACCGCCGCCCGGACCGCCGCCCGGGCCACCGGAACCGCCGCCGTCCTGCGGCCGCTGCGGCTGCCGGGGCTGCCACGGCTGGTCGGGCCGGCCCTCCGGGGGTGCCGCGAAGGGGTTGTCGTCGGTCGAGGGGTCGGGCTGGCGGCGGTCCGGCATCGAGTGTGTGACTTCCCCTGTGTCGTGCGCGGCCCGCGCCCCGCGTACGAGGGCGCGTTCCGCGTCGTTCGCGGCTTGTACGCCAGACGCTACCGCCCGGCCGTCCCCCCGTCCCTCGGGGGCGGTCCGGTGTGCCGGTATCGTTGCAGGCGGTCGGTGGCTTCGTATGGTTCCCCGTATATCGGTACCCCGAAGTTTCGTATGACCGCACAAGACGAATGTCGCAAATCCTGTGAGAAAGGGCCTCACATGGCCGCCTCCCGCCTGGTCGTGCTGGTTTCCGGCTCCGGCACCAACCTCCAGGCCCTGCTCGACGCCATCGAGGCCCACCCCGGCGGAGCCGAGGGCTTCGGGGCCGAGGTCGTCGCCGTCGGCGCCGACCGCGGCGGCATCGCCGGTCTGGAGCGGGCCGAGAAGGCGGGGATCCCCACCTTCGTGTGTCCGGTGAAGGCCTACGCCAGCCGTGAGGAGTGGGACGCCGCGCTCACCGAGGCGACCGACGCGTACGCGCCGGACCTGGTCGTCTCCGCCGGCTTCATGAAGATCGTCGGGAAGAGCTTCATCGACCGCTTCGGCGGCCGGTTCGTCAACACCCACCCCGCCCTCCTCCCGGCCTTCCCCGGTGCGCACGGGGTGCGCGACGCCCTCGCGTACGGGGCGAAGGTCACCGGCTGCACGGTCCACTTCGTGGACAGCGGCGTGGACACCGGTCCGATCATCGCCCAGGGTGTCGTGGAGATCCGGGACGGGGAGGACGAAGCCGCGCTCCATGAGCGCATCAAGGAAGTCGAGCGCCAGCTGCTCGTCGACGTCGTGGGGCGCCTGGCCCGGCACGGCTACCGCATTGAGGGACGAAAGGTAACAATCCAGTGACCGCCAACGAAACGACGACGGCTACGACCCAGCGGCCGATCCGCCGCGCGCTCGTGAGTGTCTACGACAAGACGGGACTGGAAGAGCTGGCCCGCGGCCTGCACGAGGCGGGCGTCGCGCTCGTCTCCACGGGCTCCACCGCCTCGAAGATCGCTGCCGCCGGGGTCCCCGTCACCAAGGTCGAGGAGCTCACCGGCTTCCCCGAGTGCCTCGACGGCCGCGTCAAGACCCTCCACCCGCGCGTGCACGCCGGCATCCTCGCCGACCTGCGCCTGGAGGACCACCGCAACCAGCTCGCCGAGCTGGGTGTGGAGCCCTTCGACCTGGTGATCGTCAACCTGTATCCCTTCCGGGAGACGGTCGCCTCCGGCGCCACCCCCGACGAGTGCGTCGAGCAGATCGACATCGGTGGCCCCTCGATGGTCCGCGCCGCCGCCAAGAACCACCCCTCGGTCGCGGTCGTCACCAGCCCCGCCCGCTACGCCGACGTCCTCGCGGCCGCCCAGGGCGGCGGCTTCGACCTGGCCGCCCGCAAGCGGCTCGCGGCCGAGGCCTTCCAGCACACCGCCGCCTACGACGTGGCCGTGGCCTCCTGGTTCGCCGACGACTACGCCGCCGCGGACGACTCCGGCTTCCCCGACTTCCTGGGCGCGACGTACGCGCGGGGCAACGTGCTGCGCTACGGCGAGAACCCGCACCAGGGTGCCGCGCTCTACGTCGACGGCACCGGCGGCCTGGCCGAGGCGGAGCAGCTGCACGGCAAGGAGATGTCGTACAACAACTACACGGACACCGACGCCGCGCGCCGGGCCGCGTACGACCACGCCGACCCCTGCGTCGCGATCATCAAGCACGCCAACCCGTGCGGCATCGCGACCGGCGCCGACGTCGCCGAGGCGCACCGCAAGGCGCACGCCTGCGACCCGCTCTCCGCGTTCGGCGGCGTCATCGCCGTCAACCGCCCGGTGACGGTGGAGCTGGCCGAGCAGGTCGCGGAGATCTTCACCGAGGTCATCGTGGCCCCGGCGTACGAGGACGGCGCCGTCGAGGTGCTGGCCCGCAAGAAGAACATCCGCGTGCTGCGCGCCGAGGGCGCCCCGGCCAACCCGGTCGAGGTCAAGCCGATCGACGGCGGTGCGCTGCTCCAGGTCACCGACCGCCTCCAGGCCGAGGGCGACGACCCGGCGAACTGGACGCTGGCCACCGGCGAGGCGCTGTCCGCCGAGGAGCTGGCCGAGCTCGCCTTCGCGTGGAAGGCCTGCCGCGCCGTCAAGTCCAACGCGATCCTGCTCGCGAAGGACGGCGCCTCGGTCGGCGTCGGCATGGGCCAGGTCAACCGCGTCGACTCGGCGAAGCTCGCCGTCGAGCGGGCGGGTGCCGAGCGCGCGCAGGGCTCGTACGCGGCCTCGGACGCCTTCTTCCCCTTCCCCGACGGTCTGGAGATCCTGACCGCCGCCGGTGTGAAGGCCGTGGTCCAGCCGGGTGGTTCGGTCCGTGACGAGCAGGTCGTCGAGGCGGCGAAGAAGGCCGGCGTGACGATGTACTTCACCGGTACCCGCCACTTCTTCCACTGAGCGGTCCGGTAGAGCAGCAACGGCGAAGGCCGCG
>NZ_GG657750.1:4761016-4768732 GCF_000158895.1 Streptomyces sp. C
CTGCGGGACGCGGCCTTCGCCGTGAGCGGTGGGTACTGCTGTACTGCCTGCTGCTTACTTCTTGACGACGATCGTGCCGGCGGCACGGTCGTGCCAGCCCTGGAGCTTGCCCGAGTTGTCGAAGAAGGGGGAGAGGTAGACCAGGAGCTGGCCGATGCCGCAGAGGACCGAGCCGACCATCGGGATGATCCAGCGGATGAAGCCGCCGCCGATGCCGGGGACCTGGCCCGTGTTCTCCTTGACGACCTTCAGGCCGAGGGCCATCTTGCCGACGGTGGCGCCGACGAAGGCGATCATCAGCCATTCGTAGAGCAGGGTGGCGAGACCGAGGATGAGCAGACCGCCGAAGAAGGCCGCGAAGATGCCGCCCGCGGCCTCGCCGGCCTGGGCCGACGCCTCGTTGAGGCAGGTGCTGTACTCGGGGGACAGCGGGTCGATGCCCGAGCAGTCCTTGATGTCGCTGGCCGCACCGAAGGCGCCGGCGAACACGACGGAGCTCAGGATGAAGTACAGGACACCGATGATCAGACCGTCGATCACGCGGGCGCCGAAGCGGCGGCCCATCGTGGCGACCTGGACGGTGCCGAGGCCGGCGACGTTGATGTAGCCGTTGTTGGCCTGGAGGGTACCCGGCGCCTGGGGCGGGACACCGTAGGGCTGCTGGCCCTGCTGCGGGTAGCCGTAACCGGGCTGGCCCTGCGGCGGGACGCCCTGCGGGGCCTGCTGCGGGTAGCCGTAGCCGGGCTGGCCCTGCGGCGGCTGCTGAGGCTGCTGCCCGTAGGGGTTGTTCGGGTCGCCGAAGCTCATCTGGGTCTTTCCTCCGTGAAGTGCGGGGACGCACGGCACGCTGGAGGACACTTGCTTCTGCGGTACGCCCCCCGGCACTGCCCGCGGCACTCTTTCCGATCGACTTGCTGCCCGTCATCGTGGTGGGCCCGCACCGGGCTTGTCCAGTTGGTTGCCGGGGCGGGCCAGACTTGTTGTGCAAGTGCAATCAAGAGCGCGATCCGGCCGACGTCCGAGTGGAAGCCGGGCCGCCCCATCCGGGAGGATGCCCCCATGACCGCCCAGATTCTCGATGGCAAGGCCACCGCGGCCGCGATCAAATCCGAACTGAAGGCCCGTGTGGAGCAGCTGAAGGCACGGGGCGTCACCCCCGGCCTCGGCACCCTCCTGGTCGGTGACGACCCGGGCAGCCGCTGGTACGTCAACGGCAAGCACAAGGACTGCGCCGAGGTCGGCATCGCCTCCATCCAGCGCGAACTGCCCGCGACGGCCTCCCAGGAGGACATCGAGGCGGTCGTGCGCGAGCTGAACGACGATCCGGCCTGCACGGGCTACATCGTCCAACTCCCGCTCCCCAAGGGAATCGACACCAACCGCGTCCTGGAGCTGATGGATCCGGCCAAGGACGCCGACGGCCTGCACCCGATGTCGCTGGGCCGGCTGGTCCTGAACGAGCAGGGCCCGCTGCCCTGTACCCCGTACGGGATCGTCGAGCTGCTGCGCCACCACGGGGTCGAGATCAACGGCGCGCACGTCGTGGTGCTCGGACGGGGCATCACCGTCGGCCGCTCCATCGGGCTGCTGCTGACCCGCAAGTCCGAGAACGCCACCGTGACGCTGTGCCACACCGGTACGCGCGACCTGGCGGGGCTGCTGCGCCAGGCGGACATCGTGGTCGCGGCGGCGGGCGTCCCGCACCTGGTGAAGCCGGAGGACGTGAAGCCGGGCGCGGCGGTGCTCGACGTCGGCGTCAGCCGCGACGAGAACGGCAAGATCGTCGGGGACGTCCACCCGGGCGTCGTCGAGGTGGCGGGCTGGCTCTCCCCGAACCCGGGCGGTGTCGGCCCGATGACGCGGGCGCAGCTGCTGGTGAACGTCGTCGAGGCGGCGGAGCGGACCACCAGTGCGGGCTGAGCACGACGTGAGCGGTACGGACGGGGCGCCCGGCGGGTCGCCCCGCCCGAAGGAGGGGGCGGGGGCGGCGGCCGACCGGAAGCCGGGCCCGGCCCCGGCGCCCGGCAACGCGTCCGGCCCCGGCGGGAAGCCGGGCCCCGGCGGGGAGCCCGGCTCCGGCAAGGCGTCGGGTCCCGGCAAGGCGTCGGGTCCCGGCGGGGCGGACGGCCCCGGCAACGCGTCCGGCCCCGGCAAGGCGTCTGACGCCGGGCGGGCGGCGGGGGCGGAGCGGTGCGCGCCGGCGGCCGCGCGGTCGCGGCGGTTCCCCACCGTCACCCAGGACACGGCCCGGCCCGAGGGCGGCGGCCGCGCGATCCCGGGGGCGGTGTCCACGCCGGCCCGTCAGTGGCCGATGCTCAGCGTCCTCGCCGCCACGGCGGTGGGGCTGCTGACCACGGCGGTGGGGCAGGCGCGGGTCGGCTGCCTGGTGATCGGCGTCGCGCTGATCGCGGCGGCGGTGATGCGGCGCGTCCTGCCCTCGGTGGGCATGCTCGCGGTGCGCTCCCGCTTCACGGACATGATCACGTACGGGGTGCTGGGCGTGGCCATCACGCTGCTCGCCCTGGTCATGGAACCCGGGCCGTGGCTGCACCTGCCCTTCCTGGAGAGCGCGGTCCGCTTCACCGTCCGCTGACGACCTCCCGCAGGGCGCCCAGGGCCGCGGCGACCGCCGGGCGGGTCTCCGTGCCGGCCCGGACCAGCGCCTGGAGGGTCCGCCCCCGGCCCGGCAGCTCCACCACCGCCGTGCCGGGCGGCGGCGCGTCGCACAGCAGCTTCGGCAGCACCGACGCGGCCCGCCCGGCGGCGACCAGCCACAGCCCGGCCCGCAGGTCGGAGCACTCGTGCGCGATGCGCGGGGTGAACCCGGCGTTGCGGCAGGTGTGCACGAGCATCTCCCGGCAGCTGCTCGGGGCGGGCGCCGAGACCCAGTCGGCGTCGCGCAGCGCCGCCGTCCCCTCCCGCTCGTAGGCCGGCAGCAGCGCCTCGGGCAGCGCCAGGCACAGCGGGTCGTCGAACAGCGGGACGGCGGTGGTCCCGCTCGCGGGCGCGGCGCCGAGCAGCGGGTACGCGTACGTCACGGCGAGGTCCAGGCGGCGTCCGCGCAGCCGCGGCACGGCCTCCTCGGGGTCGGCCTGGACCACGCGCGGCCGCAGCCCGGGATGGCGCCGGGCCAGCAGGGCCACGAGCGGCGCGGCCACCGTCGCCAGGGCGCTCGGGGCGCAGCCCACGTACAGCTCACCCGCCGGGCCCGTGTCCAGGGCCCGTACCGCCCCCTCGGCCCGTTCCAGCGCGGCCAGCACCGGTTCGCAGGCGGCGGCCAGGGCCGCGCCCGCCGGGGTGAGCCGCAGGCCGCGCCCCTCCCGTTCGACGAGGGCGGCGCCGGCCTCGGCCTCCAGGGCGCGCAGCTGCTGGGAGACCGCGGAGGGGGTCACCCGGTGCAGCTCGGCGACCACGGTGACCTTCCCGTGTTCGGCGAGGTCCCGCAGGATGACCATCCGCTTCACATCAAGCATGAGTTCAGCTTAACGATGGGTGTAGCCGAAGTAGCTGGACTTCACGATGGGCGGGGCGGATGCTCGTCGTCATGAACGCTCCCCTGAAGGTGCTCCTGGTCGGAGCCAACGGAACCCTCGGCAGCGCGGTCCGCACGGCCCTGCGCGAGCGCGGCCACGAGGTGGTCACCGCCTCCCGCAAGGACGCGGACGTGTACGTCGACATCACCGACCCCGAGTCCATCCGGGCGATGTACGACGCGGCCGGCCCCGTCGACGCGGTGGCGAGCGCCGCCGGCAGCGTCCCGTGGCGCCCGCTGTCCGAGCTGAGCACCGCCGACGTCCGCGAGGGCCTGGAGGGCAAGGCCGTCAGCCAGGTCGAGCTGGTCCGCCAGGGCGCCCCCCGGCTCCCCGCGCACGCCTCCTTCACCCTGGTCACCGGGATCCTCGCGCGCGAACCGCTGCTCACCGGCTCGGTCGCCTCCCTCGCCAACGGCGCCGTCGAGGCCTTCGTACGGGCCGCCGCCATCGAACTCCCGGGCCGCCAGCGGATCAACGCCGTCAGCCCGACCGTCTTCACCGAGTCCCTCGACGCGTACGGGGACGCCTTCGCCGGCTTCGACCCGGTACCGGTCGCCCGCGCCGCGAACGCCTACGTGAAGTCGGTCGAAGGACACCGGACGGGTGAGGTCTTCCGAGTGGAGTGACGGCCGGGAACGGGGGCGTACACCCGTCCGGACCTTCGAAACCTCCGCACCCGGGCACCCGTGTGCCGTGGACCACAGGGTCCGGGGGATTGGGGGCCCCGCGGGTCGGATAGCCTGACCGCGGATGTCTCTTCACGTCAAGATTCACAGGACAGGGAAGCGGCGTCCTCCCCAGCCATTTGGGGTCCAGCACATGGGGCGGGGACGCCCCACCGCCAGCTGTCTAACGGAGAAGGCCATGACCCGCACTCCCGTGAATGTCACTGTCACCGGCGCCGCCGGCCAGATCGGCTACGCGCTGCTCTTCCGCATCGCGTCCGGCCACCTGCTCGGCGCGGACGTGCCGGTCAAGCTCCGCCTCCTGGAGATCCCCCAGGGCATGAAGGCCGCCCAGGGCACCGCCATGGAGCTCGACGACTGCGCCTTCCCGCTGCTCAAGGGCATCGACATCTTCGACGACCCGAACCAGGGCTTCGACGGCGCCAACGTCGCGCTGCTCGTGGGCGCCCGCCCGCGCACCGCCGGCATGGAGCGCGGTGACCTGCTCTCCGCCAACGGCGGCATCTTCAAGCCGCAGGGCGCCGCGATCAACGCGCACGCCGCGGACGACATCAAGGTCCTCGTCGTGGGCAACCCGGCCAACACCAACGCGCTCATCGCGCAGGCCGCCGCCCCGGACGTACCGGCCGAGCGCTTCACCGCGATGACCCGCCTGGACCACAACCGCGCGATCACGCAGCTGGCCCAGAAGACCGGCTCCGACGTCACCGACATCAAGCGCCTCACCATCTGGGGCAACCACTCGGCGACCCAGTACCCGGACATCTTCCACGCGGAGATCGCCGGCAAGAACGCCGCCGAGGTCGTGAACGACCAGGAGTGGCTGGCCGACACCTTCATCCCGACCGTCGCCAAGCGCGGCGCCGCGATCATCGAGGCCCGTGGCGCCTCCTCGGCCGCCTCGGCCGCCAACGCCGCCATCGACCACGTGCACACCTGGGTCAACGGCACCGCCGCGGGCGACTGGACCTCGATGGGCATCCCGTCGGACGGCTCCTACGGCGTCCCGGAGGGCATCATCTCCTCCTTCCCCGTCACCACCAAGGACGGCAAGTACGAGATCGTCCAGGGCCTGGACATCAACGAGTTCTCCCGCAAGCGCATCGACGCGTCCGTGGCGGAGCTCGTCGAGGAGCGCGACGCTGTCCGCGCCCTCGGCCTGATCTGATCCACCCGTCCTGAGCAGGTCCTTCACCCGAAGGCCTGACGGTACGAATCCCGAAGCGCCCCGCCCAAACACGGCCGGGGCGCTTTGGCGTGAAAGCGGCTGTCCAACCATGTAGGTGGAAAATAAGGTCGCCCGGTGACCGACCACCTGATTCCCCCTCAGTCCGGCGGCGGTGACGCCGGAGCGGACCCGCACGGCGGCCGTCCGCCGGTACACCCCTCCGTCAGCGAGGCCGGCCGCCTGCTGTGCGCGGGTACCTACCTCGACGCCCTGTACCGCGATCGGGTGATCGACGAACTGTTCGTCCACGAGGAGCGCATCGCCGCCCCCTCCTACGGCTTCGACGCCGCCCGGGTCCTGGCCCACGCGCTGCGGGCCCGCCGCATCGAGCTCGGCTGGGCCGCCGGGGTCATCGGGGCC
The DNA here is from genome assembly GCF_000158895.1 of Streptomyces sp. C. Lineage (NCBI taxonomy): Bacteria > Bacillati > Actinomycetota > Actinomycetes > Kitasatosporales > Streptomycetaceae > Streptomyces > Streptomyces sp. C. Next base: position 4,766,824 of record NZ_GG657750.1, read on the forward strand.
TGGTTCGTGGGGTCCCTGCTGACCGGCTGGCAGCTCACGCTGCTGCTCGTCCCCTTCCTGCAGCTGAGCCTCGCCAACTGGCTGAGCGCCCGACGCAGCCGCGTCGTCCGCACGCTCGGCCTGGTCCTGCGCGTATACACCTGGGTGTGGCTGGTCTTCATCGTCCTGTCGGTCTGGACGGCCATGAGCGGCAACTTCACCGCGCTCTCCGCGTTCCTCGAGGTCTTCTCCTTCTTCTCCGACGACGCCGCCTACGCGGCCGCCAACCTGGCGAGGCCCGGCGCGAGCGGCTCCCTGAGGGGGTGGCTGATGCCGCTCGTCTTCGCGGCCCTCGTCACCGTCGTCGGGCTCCAGCGCGGCCACGCCGCCCGCATCGTCCTGCGCGAGCTCTCCCCGTCCCGGTACGCCGACCACGCCGGCGACCCCGCCGAGGCCTCGCAGAGCGCCCGCTTCGCCCGGGTCCGCGCCCGGATCCGGCGCGAACAGCACGCCCCGCTGGTCATGTACGACATCAACGCCCCGTTCACCGGGGCGGGGGAGGCCTTCCGGCCCTGGCAGCTCTCCGTGGAACTGCGCCCCCGCGACGACCTCGGCCCCGGCCGCAAGCCGCAGCCCGTCACCAACGCGCACATCGTCGGACGCATCACCCCACTGCTCCAGGCCCTGCGCGTGCCCTCCCCGCACGGCTCGCGCGAGGCCCAGGAAGCCGTACTGGACCGGCTGCGCGAGCTGGCCGTCGACGAGTGCGTGTTCCTGCCGGCCGCCGGACTCCCGCACCGCGACGCGGCCCCGCTCTCCCCCGGGCAGTTCGCCGAGCACCGCCTCGGAGCCATGGAGGAGGGCGGGGAGCGGCGTCGGCACTTCCTGCGCATCCGGGTCGGCGGCTGGGACGAGAACCTCGTCGTCACCGTCTTCGTACGGGTCCACACCCAGGGCGGCATGCTGATGCTGGAAGTGGCCCCGCACGTGCTGCTCCCCGTGCGCGCCGGGTTCCAGAACGCCGACGCGGCCGCCCAGCGGCTGCTCAACAACACCTGGCTCGGCAAGGCCTCCGACGCGCTCGCCGCCACCCCCGGCTCGTTCGCCGCGTCCGTCGCCACCCTGGGGCGCGGATACCTCAGCTGGAGCCGGATCGCCACCGGCGGCCACGGCGGCGCCCGCCCCGAGGGGCCGGGGCTGTCGGTGCGGGAACTCGCCGCGATGGAGGACGGCTCCCTCTTCCACCTCATGGACCTCGACCGGTATCTGAAAACGATTCAGGACCGGGTGGTCGGCGGGGTTACCGTCGCCCTGCACGAAGCCGGCTGGCACACCGAGGAGTTCGCGCGGCGCGCGGTCACCGTCGCCGAAGGCGGGGTCTACATCCAGTCGATGAACAACAGCGCGGCCAGCTTCGGCGGCAGCAACAACACCAACACCAGCGGTACGAGCGGCAAGGGGAGCAGCGGTGGCAGGTAACGACGACGCGCACGGCATCCGGATCGGCGACGTGCACGGCAGCGCCTTCAGCTTCGGCGGCAGCAACAACACCAACACCGTCCACCACCACGCCGAAGGCGAGCGGGACCGGGCGCCCAGTGCCGCGGAACTGCTGGAGGGCGTACGCGAACTGCGCGCCGCCCTCGTACGGCTGCCCCGCAGCGCCGAGCGCGCGCAGCTCGACGCCGAGCTCGACGAGGCGGCGGGGGAGCTGGAGGAGGCCGAGGAGATCCGGCCCGGCCTGCCCGCGCGGCTGCGCGGGGCACTGGAGCGGTGGGCGCCGCTGGTGGAGACGCTGAGCGCGGCCACCGCGCTGGGCGGGCTGCTCGCCTCGCTGGGAGGCTGACCGGTGCCTTCGTCCGACGGCGCCCGCTGGGACCCGCAGTCGCAGCGCTGGGAGTGGGGGCCGGCTCCGGCGCGGGGGGCGGGG
>NZ_GG657750.1:4769005-4770328 GCF_000158895.1 Streptomyces sp. C
GCGGCCGTCGTGGGCGGCGCCGCCGTCGCGGCGTGGATGCTGCTGGGCGCCGAGGACGGCGCGGGCGGGGACGCGCGGCCGCCCGCGTCCCCGTCGGGGCAGCAGACGGCTCCGGATCCCGGCCCCTCCTCGCCCGGGCCCACGAGCCCGTCGCCGACGCCGCCGAGCCCGTCGCCGAGCACCGGCGGCGGCCACACCGTGGTGCACAACGAGAACGGCTTCTCGGTCGCGGTCCCCCAGGGCTGGGAGCCCAGCACCGACGAGACGGGCAGCGGCTCCTTCTACCGCCGGCCCGGGGACCGCAGCGCCCTGCTCCAGATCTTCCGGGTCACGGAGAGCAGCGCCATGGGCTCCTGCACGCTGCTCCAGATCTCCTCGGACCAGCTGAAGGCGAACCCCGGCTACCGGCAGGTCTCCATCGAGCCGACCGCGGGGACCGGCTGCGAGCTGGTCTACGAGTACGACAGCTCGGAGTCCAACGGCCGCCGCCGGGGCATGGAGCGGATCGTCACCACCCCCGACGGCCGTCGCTGGGCGCTGCTGGCGGCCGGACCGGCCGCCGACGCCACGACGACGCGCGCGAACCTGACGGCGGCCCTGGAGTCGTTCCGGCCGGACTGATCAGGATCAGGCCTTCTTGGCCGTCGGCGGGGTGTAGTGGCCCGGGGTCATGCGGGTGGTGACGCCGATCCGGTTCCAGACGTTGATCGTCGCGATGACGGCGATCAGCTGGGCCAGCTCGGCCTCCTCGAAGTGCTTCGCGGCCCGCGCGTACACCTCGTCCGGCACGAAGCCGTCCGTCAGGACGGTGACGGCCTCGGTCAGCTCGATCGCGGCCAGCTCCTTCTCGGTGTAGAAGTGCCGCGACTCCTCCCAGGCGCCGAGCAGCAGGATGCGCTCGACGCTCTCGCCGGCGGCGAGCGCGTCCTTGCTGTGCATGTCCATGCAGAAGGCGCAGTGGTTGATCTGGGAGGCGCGGATCTTGACGAGTTCGACGAGGCTCGGGTCCAGGCCCTTCTTGGCCGCGATCTCCAGGCCGATGACGGCCTTGTAGACCTCGGGGGCGACCTTCGCGTACTGCATGCGGGGGGCGTGCTCGGCGGCGAACTCGGCGGCGTGGGCGTGGGTGCTGGTCTGGGTGCTCATGCGTCCAACGTAGGGGCGGGGCGGCCCGCGTATATGGTCCATTCCCATGACCGGTTCATGGGCCACTTTCGGAGCCGACCTGCACGTGGACCTCGCCGCGGCGGCGGGCGTCCGGGGCCTGCGGGCCGCGCTGACGGATGCGCTGCGGGAGGCCGCGCGCAGCGGGCGGCTCGCGCC
>NZ_GG657750.1:4770720-4806111 GCF_000158895.1 Streptomyces sp. C
CCGGACCGGATCGTGCTGTGCGCCGGGCTTCGCGCACGCGCTGCAGCTCCTGGGCCGGGTGCTGCGGGGGCGGCGGGTGCGGGAGGTGGCGGTGGAGGGGTACAGCCTCGACGTGCACCGGGACCTGCTGGCCGGCGCCGGGCTGACGACCCGCCCGCTGTGGGTGGACGAGGCCGGGGCCCGCACCACGGACCTGGCCGGGCTCGGCCCCCGCACGGGCGCGGTGCTGCTGACCCCGGCGCACCAGTTCCCGACGGGCGCGGCCCTCACCCCCGAGCGGCGGGCGGCGGCCGTGGACTGGGCGCGGAGCACCGGCGGGCTGATCCTGGAGGACGACTACGACGGGGAGTTCCGCTACGACCGCCAGCCGGTCGGCGCGCTCCAGGGACTGGACCCGGACCGGGTGGTGTACGTGGGCACCGCCAGCAAGTCCCTGGCCCCGGGGCTGCGGATGGGCTGGATGGTCCTCCCGCCGGACCTGCTGGAGGAGGTCCTCTCCGCGAAGGGCGCGGTCGACTGGACGTCCAGCGCGCTGGACCAGCTGACCCTGGCGGAGTTCATCACCTCCGGGGCGTACGACCGCCACGTGCGCGGCATGCGCCTGCCGTACCGGCGCCGCCGGGACGAGCTGGTCGCGGCGGTGGCGGGACGCGTCCCCGTCTCCGGCATCGCGGCGGGACTCCACGCGGTGCTGGACCTCCCGCCGGGCACGGAGCGGTCCATCGTCCAGGCCGCCGCCTGGCAGGACCTCGCCCTGGAGGGCCTCGCCCGCTTCCGCCACCCCGACTCGCGCATGCCGCCGCGCGACGCCCTGGTGGTCGGCTACGGCACCCCGTCGACGAGCGCCTGGTCCCCGACCCTGGCGGCCCTCACGACCGTGCTGCCGTAGCGGCCGGCCGCCGCCGCTTGGCCACCTCGGCCCAGACGGTCTTGCCGACCACCCGGCCGGTGACGCCCCAGGCGTCGGAGAGTTCCGCGACGATCCGCAGCCCGTAGCCGTGCCCGTCCCCGGGGGGCCGGAGGTCGGGACGCTTCCCGGCGTGCGCGTCGGACACCTCCACCCGCAGCACCCCGTCCAGCTCCCGCAGCCGGAGCTCGAAGTCCCGCCCCGGCACGGAGCCGTGGGTCACGGCGTTGGCCGCCAACTCGGCGACGACCTGCGCGACGCGCTCGGACTCGTCCCCGCCGAGCGGCAAGTCCCACCGGCACAGTTCGAGCTCGGCCAGATGCCGGGCGAGGCGGGCGCCCCGCCGGGTGCTGCTGAACCGCTGACGCCATTCGTTTCCCGCGTTGGACATGGCACCGCTCCGCTCCGTAACCGTTCCGCTACTGGGGAAGTTCAGCGTGGCTGCTGGCAGGGAAGCATTCAACGTGTCAGGGGAGGACAGGAAGTTGGTGGGAGCCCCGTGAACATCAAGGAACTGAACCCGGAGAGTTCGCCGCAGGCCGCGTTCGGTGCGCGCTTGCGCAGCTTGCGGGTAACGCGCGGCTGGCGGCAGGACGAGCTGGGCGAGCGGATGGGGTATTCGAGCACCCATGTCTCGGGTGTGGAAACTGGTCGCAAAGTGCCGACCTTGCCGTTCGCGCGTAACGCGGACAGGGCGCTCGGCACTGGAGACGTGTTCGAGCGGGAGTGGCGGGAGATGCGGCAGGGCAGCCTGCTGGAGGGATTCCCGGAGTTCGTGGCGTACGAGGGGCGTGCGGCGGAGATCCGGCTGTACGAGGTGGGTGTCATCCCGGGTCTGTTGCAGACCCCGGAGTACGCGAGGGTCCTCGCCGAATCGGCGGTTAGGCGCGGTGCGATCACGCCGGACCAGGCAGCCGAGAGGGTCGCGCTGGTGGCGGAACGGCAGTCCTCCCTCGTGCGGCGCCTGCTGCCCCTGGTCTTCGTGGTCCTGGACGAGAGCTGCCTGCGCAGGCCGATCGGCGGATCCGCGGTCATGGACGCGCAGTTGGAGCGGCTGATCGAGTTCGCGGACCTGCCGAACACGGTGCTCCAGGTCGCGCCGTTCGGCATGGGAGAGCGGCGGCCGTTCAACCTGCCGGTCACCGTGCTCACCCAGCCAGATCGGACACTCATGTCGTATGCCGAGTCCGCCCAGCGGGGCTATCTTGAGCGGGAAAGCACTGCGGTGCTGCCGATCTTGACGGCCTATCATCAGCTCCAGGCAGAGGCGCTGTCCCAGGCGGCTTCCGTGGCCATGATCAGCACGTTGCGAAAGGGCACCCCGTGACGACCTCGACCGAATCCCCTCGTTGGTTCACGTCCTCCTACAGCGACAACGGCGGCCAGTGCGTGGAAGTCGCCGTCAATCTGCCCGGAATCGTCCCGGTCCGGGACTCCAAGGCCCCCGGCGGGCCGGTGCTGAACTTCAGGGCGGAGGCGTTCTCGGCGTTCGTCGCGGGTATCAAGGCCCCATGACGTCGCCCCCGCGCTGGCGAAAGTCCTCCTACAGCCAGAACGGCGGCGCGTGCGTCGAGGTCGCCCTCAACCTCCCCGGCACCGTCCCCGTCCGGGACTCCAAGACCCCCGGCGGCCCGGTACTGGCGTTCAACGCGGCGGCGTTCGCGGTGTTCCTGGACGGGGTCAAGGCCGGCTAGGCCTCCGGTTCGCCGAAGCGGGACAGGGCCAGGGAGCCGGCCACGGCTACGGCGAAGCCGGCCACCGCCAGCCAGGTCAGGCCTTCGCGGGTGCGGTCGCCGAGCCAGGCCACGCCCACCAGCGCCGGTCCGACCGTCTCGCCCAGGACCAGGCCGGCCGTGGCCGCCGTGACCGAGCCGCGCTGCAGGGCAGAGGTGAGCAGCAGGAACGCCGCCGCCCCGCCCAGCAGCAGCGCGTACAGCGCCGGGTTGCGCAGCTCGCGCAGCGAGACGGAGTCGACGAGGCGGACGGCCACCTCCACCACCCCGAAGCCCGTCCCGGCCGCCAGCCCGAGCACCAGCGCCCGCGAGCCGCCCGGCAGCCGCCCCGCCACCGCGCCGACGAGCAGCACCAGCCCCGCCACCGCGAGCAGGGCCCACGCCAGCGCGAGCGTCCCGGTCCCCGAGCCCTCCTCACCGGAGGCCAGCCCGAGCATCAGCAGCCCCGCGCACACCACCCCCACCGCGCCCCACTCCAGCCGCGACAGCCGCACCCGCAGCAGCCGGGCCGCGACCACCGCCGTCACCGCCAGGCTCGCGGCCAGCGCGGCCCCCACCGCGTAGATCGGGACGTGCCGCAGGGCGATGATCTGGAGCACGAAACCGACCGCGTCCAGCCCGAGCCCCGCCAGGTACCGCCACTGCCGCACCGCCCTCAGGAACAGTGTCCCCGTACCGGTCGCCCCGCCCGCCGCCGCCGCCCGGGCCGCCACGGCCTGGAGCACGGTCGCCGTACCGAAACAGACCGCCGCACCCAGCGCGCAAACCATCCCAATCAGCACGAACAGACTGTAAGTCACCCGTCGTGACAAGGGTGTGACGGCGGCCGGATTCCATCCCCCCGCACCCCCGCTCTAGGGTGCAGGCCATGGATACCGGCAACACGACCAGACGACGCATGCGCTCCGGCGCGGTCGCCCTCGGCGGCATGGGCCTGCTCGCCGCCACCCTCGTGGCGTGCGGGAGCAGCGACGAGCCCGACAAGCGCTGCGCCTCCCGCAAGACGCTGGACCACCTGAACTCCAAGGAGTGCAAGAGCGGCGGCAGCGGCTCGTACTACTACGGCGGCAGGGTCAGCGGCGGCAAGGTGACCGGCGGCAGCTTCGACAAGTCGGCCGTCACCCGCGGCGGCATCGGCGGCCACAGCAGCTCCGGCTCCTCCGGCGGCTGAGCGCACATGCAGCGGCACACCATCGAACCGCGCCCCGACTGGCAGAAGACCGTCGAGGAGCAGGGGCTGATCTACCCCCTCACCCGCTTCCCCGACGACTCCCTGCGCCCCTACTGGGACGAGAGCGCGTACTACTCGTTCTCGCTCCCGGAGGTCGAGGCGCTGGAGGAGGTCGTCGAGGAGCTGCACGCCATGTGCCTGGCCGCGGCCGCGCACATCGTCGACAACGACCGCTTCGCGGACCTCGGCATCACCGACGCGAAGCTGGCCGCCCGGATCGCCGAGTCCTGGCGCCGGCGTGCCGAACAGCCCTCCCTCTACGGCCGGTTCGACCTGCGCTACGACGGTGCCGGAGAGCCCGCCAAGCTGCTGGAGTACAACGCCGACACGCCCACCTCCCTGGTGGAGGCCGCGAGCCCGCAGTGGTTCTGGATGGAGGAGCGCTTCCCCGGCGCCGACCAGTGGAACTCCCTCCACGAGCGGCTCGTCGAGGCCTGGCGCCGCCAGGCCGAGCTGCTGCCGCCCGGCCCGGTGCACTTCGCGCACTCCGAGACCGACGAGCTCGGCGAGGACCTGATGACGGTCGCCTACCTCCAGGAGACCGCCGAGCAGGCCGGACTGGAGACGCACGCGCTGTCGGTGGAGACGATCGGCTGGGACAGCCTCTCGGGCCGGTTCGTGGACGAGAAGCTCCGCTTCATCCGCAGCTGCTTCAAGCTCTACCCGTGGGAGTGGCTGGCCACCGACGAGTTCGGCCCGCAGGTGCTGGGCACCTACGACCACGGCGGCGGCTCGGGCACCACCGCCTGGATCGAGCCGCTGTGGAAGATGCTGCTCGCCAACAAGGCGCTGCTGGCGATCCTGTGGGAGCTCTTCCCCGAGCACCCCAACCTGCTGCCCGCCTACCTCGACGGCCCCCGCGAGCTGGCCGGCACCTGCGGGTACGCCGCCAAGCCGCTGCTGGGCCGGGAGGGCGCCGGGGTCACGCTGCACGGGCCGGGCGGGGAGGGCGAGCCCTTCGTCCCGGCCGAGGGGGAGACGTACGTCTTCCAGGCGCTGGCCCCGCTGCCCGACTTCGACGGCAACCGCGTGGTGCTCGGGGCGTGGGTCGTCGAGGAGGAGGCGGCGGGGCTGGGCATCCGGGAGTCGGCGGGGCCGGTCACGGACGAGTACGCCCGCTTCCTGCCGCACGTCATCCTGTAGGGCTGCTGCTCGTCACTCGTCACTCGTCACTCGGGCAGTACTTGTCGTAGGAGGCCTCGGCGCCCGCCTTCCAGCCCTCCCAGTAGGACTTGGAGTGGTCCCGGCTCTTGTCGGGCTGGGGCGGGACGGTGCAGTCCGACCGGGACGCGGCCTTCGTGCCCGCCGTGAACCCGTCCGCGTAACCGCGCTTGTACTCCCGTGAGTTCGGGTTGGTGGTGGACGGGCTCGTCGGGGTCGTGGCCTGCGCGACCTTGCAGTTCACGAAGACGAAGTCCTGGTCCTCGTTGACGGCGAGGACGGTGTAGTCGACGTTCTTCTGGAAGCGCTGGACGCGGAAGTTGCCGTTCGCGTCGATGTTCAGGGGTTCGGTGGACTCGCCGTCGTTGAGCGTGCGCGGGGCGCTGAACCCCTCGCCGGTGATGACGACGAAGTTCCCCGACGGGTCGGGGGTGACCGTGCAGGTCGCGGCGGGCACCGCCGCCGGGGCGGCCGCGGCCGGTACGGCAAGGGCGGCGGCGCCGCCCAGGACGAGAGAGGACGCCAGGGCGGCGCGGAGCAGTACGTGTCGGTTGCGTCGGTGCATGGGGGACTCCCATCGGAGGGTCGGCCCGGGAAAGACCGGGGACGCGCACCCGTACGGGCCCTCCCATCGTCCGGCGGGCCGCCCGCCCTGTCCACCGCAGCACCGGGACCCCCGGCGGGGCGGGACCGGTCCGGTCCCGCCCCGCCGGGTCGTCACGCGGAGAGGACCGACCGCAGCTGGTCGAGCCCCCAGTCCAGGTCCTCCTTGGAGATCACCAGCGGCGGCGCGATCCGGATCGTCGATCCGTGGGTGTCCTTGACCAGGACGCCGAGCCCCATCAGCTTCTCGGAGACCTCGCGGCCCGTCCCGAGCGCCGGGGCGACGTCCACCCCCGCCCACAGCCCGCGTCCGCGTACGGCGGTCACCGCGCCGCCGCCGACGAGCAGGTTCAGCTCCCGGTGCAGGTGGTCGCCGAGTTCCGCGGCCCGCTGCTGGTACTCGCCGGTACGCAGCATCGCGATCACCTCCAGCGCGACGGCGCAGGCGAGCGGGTTCCCGCCGAAGGTGGACCCGTGTTCGCCGGGGCGGAACACGCCGAGCACGTCCCGGTCGGCGACGACGGCCGACACGGGCACGACCCCGCCGCCGAGCGCCTTGCCGAGGACGTACACGTCGGGCACGACGCCCTCGTGCTCGCACGCGAAGGTCCGGCCGGTGCGGCCCAGGCCCGACTGGATCTCGTCCGCCATGAACAGCACGTTCCGCCGGCGCGTCAGTTCGCGTACCCCGGCCAGGTATCCGGCCGGCGGGACGAGCACCCCGGCCTCGCCCTGGACCGGCTCCAGCAGCACGGCCACGGTGTTGGCGGTGACCGCGGCGTCGAGGGCGGTCAGGTCCCCGTACGGGACGATCTCGAAGCCGGGCGTGTAGGGGCCGTAGTGGTCGCGGGCCTCGTGGTCGGTGGAGAAGGACACGATGGTCGTCGTACGGCCGTGGAAGTTGTTCGCGGCCACGACGATCTTGGCCTGGCCGTCCGGGACGCCCTTGACCTCGTACCCCCACTTGCGGGCCGTCTTGACCGCCGTCTCCACCGCCTCCGCGCCCGTGTTCATGGGCAGCACCATCTCCTTGCCGCACAGTGCGGCGAGTTCGGCGCAGAAGTCGGCGAAGCGGTCGTGGTGGAAGGCGCGGGAGGTGAGGGTGACCCGCTCCAGCTGCGCGCGGGCGGCGTCGATCAGCCTGCGGTTGCCGTGGCCGAAGTTGAGGGCCGAGTACCCGGCGAGCATGTCGAGGTACCGGCGGCCCTCCACGTCGGTCATCCACGCCCCCTCCGCCGACGCGACGACGACCGGCAGGGGGTGGTAGTTGTGCGCGCTGTGTTCGTCGGCGGAGCGGATGGCATCAGCAGTTCTCGACACGGGGTCTCCGATCGTCCGTCTGGCTGGTGGCGCGGGTGACGTGGGTGACGTCCTTTGTATCGTCGCTCGGATCGTGGAACCGGAAACCTCCGCGGTGCCGCGCCCGCTATGGTGTTCGGTACGCACGGCGACTGGCGTACGGAGAACCAACTCCGGGGGAGTCGTGCGCGCACGACCGCACACAGGGCCGCTCGCCTGGGCCTCGCGGGGACGAGATTCGACATCGACCCCGGAGGAGCCGCGATGACCGCGCACCACCGCCAGCCCGCCCTGTACGCCACCGACCCCGAGCTCGCCGCGCTCGTGTCCGCCGAGGAGACCCTCCAGGCGGAGACCCTGCGGCTGATCCCCAGCGAGAACTACGTCTCCGCGGCCGTGCTGGAGGCCTCCGGCACCGTCCTGCAGAACAAGTACAGCGAGGGCTACCCGGGCCGCCGCTACTACGAGGGCCAGCAGAACGTCGACCGCGTCGAGGCCCTGGCGGTCGAGCGGGCCAAGGGCCTGTTCGGGGTGGACCACGCCAACGTCCAGCCGTACTCCGGCTCCCCGGCCAACCTGGCCGTCTACCTGGCCTTCGCGAAGCCCGGCGACACGGTGATGGGCATGGCCCTGCCGATGGGCGGCCACCTGACGCACGGCTGGGGCGTCTCGGCCACGGGCTCCTGGTTCCGCGGCGTCCAGTACGGCGTGAGCGCCGACACCGGCCTCATCGACTACGACGCGGTGCGGGCACTGGCCCTGGCCGAACGCCCGAAGATCATCTTCTGCGGCGGTACGGCCCTGCCCCGCACCATCGACTTCGAGGCCTTCGCCTCCATCGCCGAGGAGGCCGGCTCGGTCCTCGTCGCGGACGTGGCCCACATCGCCGGCCTGATCGCGGGCGGGGCCCACCCCTCCCCGGCGGGCCACGTGGACGTGATCTCCACGACCACCCACAAGACCCTGCGCGGCCCGCGCGGCGCGATGCTGATGTGCAAGGAGGAGCACGCGAAGGCCATCGACAAGGCGGTCTTCCCGGGCCTCCAGGGCGGCCCGCACAACCAGACGACGGCGGGCATCGCGGTGGCCCTCCACGAGGCCGCGCAGCCGTCCTTCGTCTCGTACGCGCACGCGGTCGTGGCCAACGCGAAGGCGCTGGCCGCGGCGCTGCTGGAGCGGGGCTTCGACCTGGTCTCGGGCGGCACGGACAACCACCTGATCCTGATCGACCTCACCGGCAAGGACGTCCCCGGCAAGGTCGCGGCGAAGGCGCTGGACCGGGCGGGGATCGTGGTGAACTACAACACGGTGCCGTTCGACCCGCGCAAGCCGTTCGACCCGTCGGGCATCCGCATCGGCACACCGTCGCTGACCTCGCGGGGTCTGACCGCCGCCCACATGCCGGTGGTGGCGGACTGGATCTCCCGCGCGGTGGACGCCGCCGCCAAGGCCGACGAGCCGGCCCTCGCCGGCATCCGCGCCGAGGTCTCGGAGCTGATGGCCGCCTTCCCGGCCCCGGGGCTCCCTCTTTAACGCGCCGCTCGCGCGGCTCGGCCGCAGGCGGCCTCCCCGGCTTCGCGGCGCTGCGCCGGACTCCGTCCGTCGGCCGGCGGGGCGGGGCCGGTTCCGGTGGCTGGGGCCGGTGGTCGGGTGCGGCTGGGTGGGCCGCTGCGCGGGGCAGGGTCCCCTACCCGCCCTTCCACCGTTCCCAGGGGCTCCTCCCCTGACCCCGCGCCTCAAACGCCGGCAACTTCCAGCCTCGCCGGCGTTTGAGGCGCGGGGGTCCGGGGCGGAGCCCCGGGGAACGGGCGAAGGGCGGGTAGGGGAACCGGGCCCCGCGCAGCGGCAGCGCACCGGCCCGCCGCACGGAGGCGGCTTCGGCAGGTGGAAGAATGGGGCCATGGCTTCTGACCGTCCTCGCGCGCTCTCCGGCATCCAGCCCACCTCCGGCTCGTTCCACCTCGGGAACTACCTCGGAGCGATCCGCCAGTACGTCGCCCTCCAGGAGACGCACGACGCCTTCTACATGGTCGTCGACCTCCACGCGATCACCATGCCGCAGGATCCGAAGGACCTCCGCGCGAACACCCGCCTGTCCGCCGCGCAGCTCCTCGCGGCCGGCCTGGACCCCGAGCGGTGCACGCTCTTCGTCCAGAGCCACGTCCCGGAGCACGCGCAGCTCGGCTGGGTCATGAACTGCATCACCGGCTTCGGCGAGGCCAGCCGGATGACCCAGTTCAAGGACAAGTCCGCCAAGGGCGGGGTCAACAGCGCCAGCGTCGGCCTGTTCACGTACCCGATCCTCCAGGTCGCCGACATCCTGCTCTACCAGGCGAACGCCGTCCCGGTCGGCGAGGACCAGCGCCAGCACATCGAGCTGACCCGCGACCTGGCCGAGCGCTTCAACCAGCGCTTCGGCCGGACCTTCACCCTCCCCGCCGCGCACATCGTCAAGGAGGTCGCGAAGATCTACGACCTCCAGGACCCGGCGATCAAGATGTCGAAGTCGGCGTCGTCCCCCAAGGGCCTGATCAACCTCCTCGACGAGCCCAAGGTCACCGAGAAGAAGATCAAGAGCGCGGTCACCGACACGGACACCGTGATCCGCTTCGACACCGAGAACAAGCCCGGCGTCAGCAACCTGCTCACCATCCTGTCCACCCTCACGGGCGAGTCGATCACCGCCCTGGAGGCCTCGTACGAGGGCAAGGGCTACGGAGCGCTCAAGACCGACCTCGCCGGCGTGATGGTCGATTTCGTCACACCCTTCCGGCAGCGCACCCAGGAGTTCCTGGACGACCCGGAGACCCTGGACTCCCTGCTGGCCAAGGGCGCGGAGAAGGCCCGGGCGGTCGCCGCCGAGACCCTCGCACAGGCCTACGACCACCTCGGTTTCCTGCCCGCCAAGCACTGACGGACTTCGGGCCCCTGGCGGCCGAGGGGGTGCTGCCGCCACACTGAGCGGCAGCACCTCGTACACACACCAAGGAGACACACGTGGGGACCGTAACGCTCGGCGTTTCGATCGCGGTCCCGGAGCCGTACGGCAGCCAGCTCCAGGAGCTGCGCGCCGGCTTCGGGGACGCCGCCGCGCACGGCATCCCCACGCACGTCACCCTCGTACCGCCCACCGAGGTGGAGACGGACCGGCTGCCCGCGATCCGCGCCCACCTGGCCGAGGTCGCGCGGGCCTTCCCGGCCTTCCCGATGCGGCTGGAGGGGACGGGGACCTTCCGCCCCCTCTCGCCGGTCGTCTTCGTCCGGCTCGCCGAGGGCGCCCCGGGCTGCACCCGCCTCCAGGGGGAGGTGCGCGACCCCGAGGGGCCGCTCGCCCGCGAGCTGGCCTTCCCGTACCACCCGCACGTCACGGTCGCCCACGGGATCTCCGAGGAGGCGATGGACCGGGCCTTCACCGAGCTCGCCGACTACGCCGCCGGCTGGCTGTGCGAGGGCTTCGCGCTCTACGAGCAGGGCTCGGACGGGGTCTGGCGCAAGCTGCGCGAGTACCCCTTCGGCACCGGGGCCGTCGGCGTCCCCGCACAACCCGCTCCGTCGGCCGACGCGGCCGTGCCGCGTCCCTGACGCAGGAGCCGCAGGGCGGCCCGGTGTGCGTGGAAGCGGAAACTCCGCAGGAGCAGCGCATGGAACGGGCGGGCCGGGGGACGATCCGTAGGGCGAAAAGTCACAATCGACGACCGTAGCGCCCGAAACCGGCAATCCCCGCTATTTCCCGCGGCTCATTTACGGTGGCCCCCATGGACTGGCTGAAGAAACTCCCGGTGGTCGGACCGGCGGTCTCCGCCGTCATGCGGACCCACGCCTGGCGTTCCTACGAGCGCCTCGACCGCGTGCACTGGACCCGGCTGGCCGCCGCGATCACCTTCATCAGCTTCCTCGCGCTCTTCCCGCTGATCACCGTCGCCGCCGCGGTCGGCGCCGCCCTGCTCAGCCAGGAGCAGCTGGACAAGCTCCAGAAGAGCCTCGCCGAGCAGGTCCCCGGCATCTCCGACCAGCTCGACCTCGAAGGGCTCGTCGCCAACGCCGGCACCGTCGGCCTCGTCGCCGGCGCCCTCCTCCTCTTCACCGGCATCGGCTGGATCGGATCGATGCGCGACTGCCTGCGCGCCGTCTGGGAGAAGGACGACGAGGACGAGGGCAACCCGTTCCTGCGCAAGGGCAAGGACGGCCTGGTCCTCCTCGGCCTCGGCGGCGCGGCCCTCGCCTCCGCCGCCGCCTCGGTCATCGGGGCCAGCGCGGTCGGCAAGTCCGCCGAGCTCCTGGGCATCCCGCGCGAGGGCGCGGGCGGGGCGCTGCTGCGCGCCGCGGCCTTCGGCGTCGGCGTGGTGGCGGCCTTCCTGCTGCTGCTCTACCTGCTGACCCTGCTGCCCGGGGTCGAGCCGCCGCGCGGCCGCCTGGTCCAGGCGGCGCTCATCGGCGCGGCGGGCTTCGAACTGCTGAAGCTGCTGCTCAGCGGCTACATGCGGGGGGTCGCGGCCAAGAGCATGTACGGGGCGTTCGGCGTGCCGATCGCCCTGCTGCTGTGGATCAGCTTCACGACGAAACTGCTGCTCTTCTGCGCGGCCTGGACGGCGACCCGCGACGACGAGGAGCAGGAGGAGCAGGAGGAGCCGGCCTAGGTGTGCTGTTCGGAGAGGTTGGTGACGCGGCTGGCGGGTGTGTGGCCTGCGATGCCGGTGTGGGGTCGGTGGTAGTTGTACCAGTGCAGCCAGTCGGTGAACGCTTCCATCCGTTCACGGTCTGAGGTGTAGGGCCTCTGGTAGGCCCATTCCTCGAGCAGGGTGCGGTGGAAGCGTTCGACCTTGCCGTTGGTCTGGGGCCGCCAGGGCCGGGTCCACCGCGGGCTGATGCCCAGGTCACGGCAGGTGTCGCGCCAGGTGTTCTTGGTGTAGGCCCAGGCGTTGTCGGTCAGGACGCGTTCCACGGTGATGCCCAGGGACGCGAAATATGCGGTGGCCCGGGCCAGGAAGCCTGCGCAGGTCGGGGCGGTCTCGTCGGGCAGGTCTTCGGTGTATGCCAGGCGGGTGTGGTCGTCGAGGGCGGTGTGGAGGTAGGCGTATCCGGCGCCGTTGCGGCGGTCCTTGTTCGGACTGCCGGCCGCCCGGCCCAGGACCCTGTGGCCGCCGCCGTCGGGGATCCGTCCGAGCTTCTTGACGTCGATGTGGACGAGCTCGCCCGGGCGGGCGCGTTCGTAGCGGCGCACGGGCTCACCAGTGGCCCGGTCCAGTGCCGCCAGGGGCGGCAGGCCGTGCCGGACCAGGATCCGGTGGGCGGTCGAGGCTGCGATGCCGCAGCGGGCGGCCAGCCGCAGCGGCCCGATCCGGTGCTCGCGCCGCAGCCGCAGGACCTGGTTCTCGATGGTGGCCGCGGTCCTGCGGGGCTGGTGGCGGGGCCGGCTGGAGCGGTCACTCATGCCGGCGACGCCGAGCTGTCGGTAGCGGCGGGCCCAGCGGGCGGCGGTGGTGTGGCTGACCTGGAAACGTTCCGCGGCCCGGCGTACGGGCCAGCCGTCGTCCACGACACAGCGGGCCAGTCGCAGTCGTCCGGTCTCGGTCAGGGGGGCATTACGGTGGACCACGAGGGCCTCCTGAGCTCGGTGCAGATGTCGCAATCCACACCGAACCCGGAGGCCCTCACCCATTTCAAGAACCCAGCACGCGTGTCACCAACGTCCCGGGACAACACACCTAGGGGGTGTCGCCCCCTAGCCGTCGGTGCCGCCTCCCGGGCCGCGGCGGCCGTGCGGCCAGCGGCGGTTGACGGCGAAGGCCCCGCCGGCCAGGAGCGCCAGCGCCCCGCCCGCGATGCCGAGGGCCGTGCCGAGCCCGCCGCCGCCGGAGGCTTCGGCGCCCGCGGCGGGCCTGCCCTTCTCGTGCGAGGTGGCGGGGGAGCCGAGCGGGGTGGCGTCCGCGCTCTTGGGGGGCACGAGCTCGCCCACCGGCTTGACCTTGCCGGCCGCCGCGAAGCCCCAGTCGAAGAGCTGGGCCGTCTCCTCGTAGACCCCGTTGAGCCCGCCGTTGTCCGGGTTCATCACGGTCACCAGCAGCTTCTTGTCGCCGCGCTGGGCGGCGCCGGTGAAGGTCGAGCCGGCCATGGTGGTGTTGCCGTTCTTCACCCCGGCGATGCCCTTGTACGGGGCGATGCCGCCGGCGCCGGTCATCAGCCGGTTGGTGTTCTGGATCTCGAAGTACTCGCGCGGCCTGCCCGCCTCCTGCCTGCCGGGGAACTTCGCCTCCGCCGTGCCGCAGTACTCGCGGAAGTCCTGCTTCTGCAGCCCGGAGCGGGCGATGAGGGTGAGGTCGTACGCGCTCGACACCTGCTCGGGGGCGTCGTAGCCGTCCGGGGACACCACGTGGGTGTCCAGGGCCTGGAGCTCCTCGGCGTGGGCCTGCATGTCCTTGACGGTCTTGTCGATGCCGCCGTTCATGGCCGACAGCACGTGCACGGCGTCGTTGCCGGAGCGCAGGAACACGCCGAGCCACAGGTCGTGGACGGTGTAGTCGTGGTCCTCCTTGACCCCCACCAGGCTGCTGCCGGGGCCGACGCCGTCCATGTCCTGGTCGGTGACGTGGTGCACCTGGTCCTTGGGGAGGCCGGGCAGGACGGTGTCGGCGAAGAGCATCTTCAGGGTGGAGGCCGGGGGCAGCCGCCAGTGGGCGTTGTGCGCGGCGAGCACCTCGCCGGTCTCGGCGTCCGCCACGATCCAGGACCGGCCGCTGAGGTTGGCGGGCAGGGCGGGCGCGCCGGGCAGCGGGTTGACCTGCGTCCCGGGCTGCCCGAGGCGGGCGCCGCCGACGGTGGACATCGAGGGCGGCGGCGCGGGGGCGTCCGGTGCCTTCGGGAGCTGCCCCTTCCCGTCGGCCGCGGGGGGCGGCGTGGGCGCGGCGCGTACAGGCGCGCTCGCGGATGCCATGAGCACGGCTGGAGCCAGCAGCGCGGCGGAAAGGACCGTCAGCGCGGTCTTCTTGGCAGACACGCAGGTGAACGTACATCCCGATGGACTGCCTGGCGTCCGGGACCGGCCAACGGGGTCCAACCACCCCCGGTACGGCCCACCCCGGCGCGTCCGTCCTGGGGACGAATCCGATACTGGGGACATGAAACTCAGCCGCACCGCGTCCTGGTTCCTCGCAGCGTTCGGAGCTTGGTCCTGGGTGATCTGGTCCACGTTCGTCAAGAACCTCTTCAATGACGCCAGCGGTCTGGCATTCGATGACGGTCAGCCCACGGCCTACTTCTGGGTCCACCTTCTCCTGGCGGTCACGTCCTTTCTCCTGGGGACCGCCGTTGGTGTGATCGGCTTGCGCAGTGTCCTGGTTCTGCGGCGGGAATCGCGATGACCGTGTTTGTGGTGATTGTGGCGGTGGTCGCGGTACTGGCGCTGCTCGGGCTGGTCCACCGGTGGCTGTGGGTCCGGCTGGTCCGCGACACGACGCGTGCGGGCGGGGCGGCGCGGAGGGCGGGCACGGTGCTGGCCTTCGCCCTGCCGCTGCTCGCGCTGGCCGCGCTGACGGCGGGCCGGGCGGGCGCGCCGTTCTGGCTGGAGCGGCTGGTGGCGTGGCCGGGGTACATGTGGCTGGCGGTGCTGCTGTACCTCACGATGGCGATGGCCGTGGCGGAACCGATCCGCCGCCTGTGGCTCCGCCGGCTGCCCGCGCCCCCGGCTCCTCAATCGCCGGAGGGGCTCGCCCCCGGGACGGGGCCGGCTGCGCCGGGTGGTGTGGCCGCGGGCCGCGCTCCTCAATCGCCGGAGGGGCTCGATCTGGCGCCCGCCGTCCCTGGGGCGGAGCCCCAGTTGCGGGAAGGGGCGGGTAGGGGAACGGCCCCGCAGGGCCCCGGCACCGCCGACCAGCCGACCGACGCCGCCGCGCCCGCCCGGGCCGACGCCACCGAGCCCGGCACGGCGTCCGGCCCCGCCGGGGCGGCCGACGCCACCGACGCCACCGCGGCCGGGACGGCCACCCTCACCGATGACACTGCCGCCGGGGCGGCCACCCCCGATGCCGCCGAGCCCCCCGCAGGGGTGGGGCGGCGGGTGTTCGTGGCGCGGGTGCTCGGTGGGGCGGCCGGCCTCGCCGCCGCGGGGGTCGTCGGGAACGGGACGTACGGCGTGCTCCGCGGCCCCCGCGTGAAGCGCGTGCAGGTGCCCCTCGCCCGGCTGCCCCGCGCCGCGCACGGGTTCCGGATCGCCGTGGTCAGCGACGTCCACCTCGGCCCGGTGCTCGGCCGCGCCCACACCCGCCGCATCGTCGACACCGTCAACCGCACGCAGCCCGACCTCATCGCGATCGTCGGCGACCTCGTTGACGGCGACGTCCGCGACCTCGGCCCGGCCGCCGAGCCGCTGCGCGAGCTCCGCGCCCGCCTCGGCAGCTTCTTCGTCACCGGAAACCACGAGTACTTCTCCGGCGCCCAGCAGTGGGTGGACCACGTCCGCGAACTCGGCCTCACCCCCCTGGAGAACGCCCGCCGCGAGCTGCCCCACTTCGACCTCGCCGGGGTCAACGACGTCCAGGGGGAGAAGGAGGGCAAGGGCCCCGACTTCCAGGCGGCCCTCGGGGACCGGGACCGGGCCCGTGCCTCCGTGCTCCTCGCCCACCAGCCGATCGTGATCGACGAAGCCGTCCGCCACGGCGTGGACCTCCAGCTCTCCGGGCACACCCACGGCGGCCAGCTGTGGCCCGGCAAGTACCTCGCCGAGCTGGCGAACCCGACCGTCGCGGGCCTGGAGCGCTACGGCGACACCCAGCTGTACGTGTCCCGGGGCGCGGGTGCCTGGGGGCCGCCGGTGCGGGTCGGGGCGCCGTCCGACATCACCGTCGTCGAACTCGCCTCGTACCAGGCCTGACCCGGTCCGACCGGGCGTCGTTCAACCGGCTGCGGGCGGCGTGAGGGTGTCGCCGTGCGCCAGCAGCAGCGTGCCCAGGGAGCCCGCCAGCGCCTCGCAGGCGTCGCGGTCCAGGGGGGCCAGCAGGCTCGCGTAGCGCCTCAGGTGCTCCTCGATGACCGTGTCGGTGAGGGCGCGGCCCGCGTCGGTCAGCCGGATGCGCACCGAGCGGCGGTCGGCCCCGTCGCGGACCCGCTCGACCAGGCCCTTGGCCTCCATCCGGTCGATCCGGTTGGTGATCGCGCCCGAGGTCACCATGGCGGCGGGGATCAGCGCGCCGGCGGTCAGCGCGTACGGCGGCCCCGACCGGCGCAGGGTGGTCAGTACGTCGAACTCGCCGACCTCCAGGCCGTGTTCGGCGGTGAATGCCTTGAGGTACTTGTCGATGACCCGGTTCATGCGCTGGATCCGGGCCAGCACCTCGACGGGCCACAGTGCCTCCGTGAGGTCGGGGCGCTCCTTCTCCCACTGGCCGATGAGCGTGGCCACCATGTCCTGGGCGTTGTCGTCCTTCTCCATGCCCCCAGAATAGCTCAACGTTAAGACACTTGACATTGAGGCAGTCTCTCTGTTTTTATCTCAACGTTGAGATTGTCAAGGTTGAGATGTGAAGGGGAGTGGGTCACCCATGACGGTCACCGCCACCACCAGCAGGAACGAGGCACCGGCCGCCGCCACCCGGGCGCCCGTCCCCGTCTTCTGGCTCGCCCTGCTGGCCACCCCCATCGCCGCCGGGGCCAACGCACCGGTACTGATCCTCCCGGACATGGCCCGCTCGCTCGGCGTCGCCGACGCCACCGCCGCCTGGCTGCTCACCGCCTTCGGCTGGGCCATGGCCACCGGCACCCCGCTGATGGCCGGACTCCTGCGCCGCCGGGGCCTGGCCGCGGTGCTCCGCCTGGCCCCCGTCCTCGTCCTGGGCGGCACCCTGCTGGTCGCCGCCTCCCCCTGGCTCCCGCTCACCCTCCTCGGCCGCTGCGCCCAGGCCGCCGGCGGCGCCGGGCTGGTGGCCGCGGCGATGAGCCTGGCCGGGACCGCCCGCCGGATGGGCGTCATCAGCGCCGGCTTCGGCATGCTCGGCGCGGCCGGGCCGCTGCTCGGACGGACCCTCGCGGACGGCGCCTCCTGGCGGCTCGCCCTCGCCGTCCAGGCGGTCGCCCTGCTGGCGGTGCCCGCGGTGCTGCGGCACGCCGGGCGCGGGGCGGCTCCGGTTCCCGCGGGCCGCTTCGACGGGCGCGGCGCCGCCCTGCTGACCGCTCTCGCCACCGCCCTGGTGCTGCTGCCGACCCAGCCCCTCGCCGCCGTCGCCGGTGCACTCGTCGCCGCCGTGCTGCTCGTCCTGCACGTACGCCGCCGCCCCGACGGGTTCGTGCCCGCCGCGCTGCTGCGCCGGCCCGTGTTCGTGGTCTCGGCACTGCTCGCGCTGGTGCTGTCGACCTCCTACTTCACCCTGCTCTTCTCGGTGCCGCGGCTCCTCGCCGACCGGGCCGGCTGGGACGCGGCCTCCGCCGGGACCGGGCAGCTCTTCGCGCTGCTGGCCGGAGCCGCCCTGTCCTGGCTGCTCGCCGCCGCCTCCGCCCGGATGGGCCGCGGGGCCGTCCGGGCGGTGCTCGTCACGGCCGGCGCCGCCGCCGCGCTCACCGGGGTCTTCGCCGACTCCGGCCCGCTGCTGGTCGCCGCCACCGGGATGGGCGTGTTCACCGCCAGCGCCGCGAACGCGGTCCTGCCGACCCACGCCGTGTCCGCCGCCCCCGGCGAGGCCCACCGGCCCAGCGCCATCGGCCTGTTCACCCTCTGCTACCAGCTCGGCGGCGCCTTCGGCCCGGCCGTGGCCACCCTGCTGGTCCTGGGCTGAGCGGCCCCCGGCCCCGTTGCCCGGGCCCTCACTCCTCGCCGGGGTGGGGGTCCGAGGCGCGCTTCCCGCCGCGCGCGGCCGCCGTCTGGGCCATGCCCGGCAGGAAGTCCGCGAAGAGCTCGTGCAGTTCGCGCACCAGCGGCCGCAGCACCCGGAACCGGGCCAGCACGATGCCCCGCGTGGTCAGCTGCGCACCGCGCTCGGCGAGCCGCCGCGTCTTCTCGCTGCCGGGCGAGCGGTCGAAGACCCAGTACAGGACCAGGCCCATCTGCGAGAGCCACATCAACTCCGGCAGTACGTCGACCAGTTCGGCCGGCACCTTCGTCTTCGCCCCCGCCAGCACCTCGCGGTGGACGTCGATGGCCGCCTTGCGCGCCGGCTCCGACTCCGCCGAGAAGGGGCTGAGCGGACTCTCCGGATCCGCCGCGTTCTTGAAGAACTGCGAGGCGAACTCGTGGTACGGCTCCGCGATGTCCAGCCAGCTCGTCAGCACCCCGGCGAGCCGCTTCTGGAGATCGGTCTCCCGCTCCAGGATCGGGCGCACCGCCGCCTGGTGGGCCGCCCCGATCCGGTCGTAGAAGCCCTGGACGAGGTGCTCCTTCGACTCGAAGTAGTAGTACGCGTTGCCGACCGAAACCCCCGCCTCCTTGGCGATGCCCCGCATGGTCGTCTTGTCGAACCCGCGCTCCTGGAAGAGCCGGAGCGCGGTTTCGAGGATGAGCGTGCGGGTCTGCTCGCTCTTGGGTGCCTTCTGATCTGTCACGGTGTCCGACTTTATCGGGGCCCGGAGCGCCGTTCGTCACAGGCCGGTTCTCCGCACTCCGCTTCGGAATTGGTCCGTACCACGTATCGCTCAGCAGGGCGGCCGGAACCCCCCGGGGGTGGCGGGCGGCCGGTCCGCCGAGACGAGGGCCGCCTCCGGCCGGGGCATCGGCGAGCCGTCCGCCAGCAGGTAGGGGCCCGGCTCCAGGACCGTCCCGACATCGGCGCCGCGCCGGCCCGCGTTCACGACCGTCACCCGGTCCAGGGGCGCGGGAGCGAGCGTCTGCCGCTCCCGGACGTAGGCGACGAAGCTCTCGTAGTCGCGCTGGTGCCGGTACGGGGCCCGGAAGCCGCTCAGCGCGCCGAAGCCGTCGTACGCCAGGAACGTGTACGAGAGGGCCGCGAGCCGGTAGCTCCGGGCCGGGTCGAGCGGGACGCCGTCGACCAACACGTCCGCCGGGCTGACCCGGTCGCCGACCCTGCCCCGGGCGTCGAACGAGTAGCGCACGTTCCCGGAGACGGCCAGCGGCGCGAACAGCAGCTCGCCGCTCGCCGCGGTCGTCCACTGCTGCTCCAGGGCGTCGTGGATCTGCTGCCCGGTCACCGTCGCGCTGACGACCGGGTCGCCGAAGCCCACGGCCCGCCACGCTCGGCCGAAGGTGACGGCCCCGCCCGAGGCCGCGTCGCGCGGCAGGTCACCCGCGATGACGGCCTGTCCCACCCGGGGCACGGCCGCGACCAGCGCGAGCTGGGCCGGCACGTTCGGGTGGACGTTGGCGTCGTTCTCCGGGTCGGAGGGCCTGCGGCCCGCCCACAGCGCCCAGTCGGCGACCAGGTCGCCCATGGTGGACTCGCCCGCCGTGTTGCGCGTACGCGAGAACGATCCGGTCTGCCGGCCGATCCGGGTGGCGTTGCGCGCGGAGGCCTGCCCGGCCCAGTAGTCGACGACCTCCTTGAGGGCCGGATCGGGGGCGACGTCCCGGGTGTTGGGATGGTTGACTGACACGGTCAGCTCACGCACCGCCTTCCCGGTCGCCGGGTCGAGGCGGAGGCTGATCTCGTTGATCAGCTGACCGTGGCAGCCCGCCTCGACGAAGGGGCGGGGGACCCCGGCGGGATCGGGGACCATCATGTTGAACCGGGTGTGCCAGTGCCCGGCGACGACGGCGTCGATGTCGGGGGAGACCCGCAGCGCCAGGTCCAGCGCGGGCCCGGAGGGGTCGGCGCCGCTGTTGAAGTCGGCCCCGGCCACCGCCCCGTCGTGGACGCTGAGCACGATGGCGCCCACGCCCTGGGCCTTGAGCAGGGCCGCGTACCGGTCGGCCGTGGCGACCTCGTCGAGGGTGGCCAGCCCCGGCTGGTAGGAGCCGGGCATCAGCTCCGTGCCGAGGGCGGTCAGGTGGATGAAGCCGATCCGCAGCTCCTGGCCGGCGGCGGTGCGGACCGTCTCGATGTTGTACGCGGGCAGCACGGTGCGCCCGTCCGAGCCCCAGACCAGGTTGGCGCTGTGGTAGCGGAAGTCGGCGCCGTGGAAGCGGGCCCCGGAGGAGTCGGTGAAGGAGGCGTCCCGGCCCTCGACGGGGAAGGGCACGCCCTGCTCCATGTGCCTCCGCAGCATGGCCGGGGACTTGTCGAGCTCGTGGTTCCCGGCGGTCGCGAAGTCGAGCCCCATCCGGTTGAGGGCCTCGACGGTCGGCTCGTCGGCGAACGCGGCGGCGTCGAACTCCCAGCCGGCGAAGGCGTCCCCGGGGGTGAAGAAGAACGAGTTGGCCCGCCCGTCCCGCAGCCGGGCCAGATGGGCCGCCATGTACGCGACCCCGCCGACGGTGTACGTACGGCCGCCGTTGCCGCTGATCACGGAGTTGCCGCCGGGGGCGGCCTGGAGGTAGCCGTGCAGGTCGGTGACGTTGAGGAGCTGCACGTCCACGTACTCGGCGGCGGTGGCGGCGTCCCGCGCGTGCGCGGTGGCGTGGGCGGGGATCCCGGTGGCGAAGGAGGCGGCGACGGTCCCCAGCGAGGTGAGGAACGTCCGTCGCCCGAGGTGGTGTGAACTACGGTCCGGACATGCGGTCTTGGCGAGCCTCGTCACATCCGCCCATGCTCCCGCGCCGGGCCGCCCGTGTCGACGCGCCGGGCGGGGCTTCACCCCTCCGGGGAGGGCTCCTCCGCGGATCAGAAGGCCGCACCGGCGATCTTGAAGATGTGGTCCCGCTCCGTCAGGCCGTCCTCCGGCTTCTGGGGGCGGCGGTTCGTCGGGTTCAGGGAGTAGACCAGGACCCGGCTGCGGTCCTCGTTCGTGAAGACGCCGCTGGTGTAGCCGTTGTACGAGCCGGTCTTGCCCCAGACCCAGGTGCCCGGGCGGAGCTCGACGTGCTGGAGGCCGCCCCGGCTGAAGGTGCCGTTCCCCTCGATGCCCGGGACCGGCTCGGTCAGCAGCTTCTGCTGCGCGGGCGGCAGCAGCCGGCCCTGCATCAGCGCGGTGAAGAACCGGTCCAGCTCGGGGGCGTTGGAGATCATCCCGCCCTCCGCCCAGGCCCACGGGCTCTGCCGGGAGTTGTCGGCGAGCTCGCCGGTGCCCTTCCCGGACGCGTCCCACAGCGCGCGGGTGTGCGGGGCCGGGAGCGACCGGTCGTCGGCGGCGGGCACGTAGGTGTGGCGCAGCCCCAGCGGCCGGGCGATCCGGCGCTGCACCTCCTCGGCGTACGTGCGCCCGGTCGTCCTCTCGATGACCATGCCGAGCAGGAAGTGGTTCAGGCCGTTGTACTGCTGCCGGGAGCCCGGTACGGGCTGCGGCGCGCCGGCCTCGGCGGCGGCCCGCACCGCGTCGGCGACGGCCGAGGCCGGGGTGGTGTCGGGGGCGGGCGCGACCGGCTTGGGCAGGTCGCTGGTGTGGCTCAGCAGCTGCCCGACGGTGATCGGCGCCCAGTCGGCGGGGAGGGTGCCCGGCAGGACCTGCTGGACGGGGGTGTCCAGCCCCAGGCGGCCCTCCGCGACCAGCTGGAGCGCCACCGTCGAGGTGAACACCTTGGTGACGCTGCCGATCCGGAAGTTCGCGTCGGCCGACGGCACCGTGGGCCCGGCCGCTCCGCTCCAGCGGCCGTCCCTGCCGCTCACCCGGGCCAGGGCGCCGTTCACGGCCACGTCCGGGAGCCCGTCGAGGGAGGCCCGGAGGGCGGTGCGGTCCAGCGGGCGGTCCGCGTGCAGGGTCCCGGTGACCGGGGCGGCGGGCCGCTCGGCGGCGGAGGCCACGGCGGGCAGGGTGCCGGCGCCGATGGCGGCGAGGGCCACGCCGGCGACCATCGCGGTCGCCCAACGGGCCTTGCGGGAAGCGGAGTTCGTGGAGTGCGCGGGGTTCGTCATGCCCGTAAGCCTGCCGTGAGGAAGATCCCCGAACCATGGGGATCACCCCCGACCCGACCCTGACCCGCCCCCGAACGCACCCGAGGCCCGCACCCCCGAACGGGGTGCGGGCCTCGGGCTCGGGCTCAGCCGGAAGGGATCAGAAGCGGCGCGTGATCAGCGCGCGCTTGACTTCCTGGATCGCCTTCGTGACCTCGATGCCACGCGGGCACGCGTCGGTGCAGTTGAACGTCGTGCGGCAGCGCCACACGCCGTCCTTGTCGTTCAGGATCTCCAGCCGCTGCTCGCCGGCCTCGTCGCGCGAGTCGAAGATGAAGCGGTGGGCGTTGACGATCGCCGCCGGGCCGAAGTACTGGCCGTCGTTCCAGAACACCGGGCACGAGGACGTGCACGCGGCGCACAGGATGCACTTGGTGGTGTCGTCGAAGCGCTCGCGGTCCTCGGCGGACTGCAGGCGCTCGCGCGTCGGCTCGTTGCCCTTGGTGACCAGGAACGGCATGACGTCGCGGTACGCCTGGAAGAAGGGCTCCATGTCGACCACGAGGTCCTTCATCACCGTGAGGCCCTTGATGGCCTCGACGGTGATCGGCTTCTCCGGGTTGATGTCCTTGATCAGCGTCTTGCAGGCGAGCCTGTTCTTGCCGTTGATCCGCATCGCGTCGGAGCCGCAGATGCCGTGCGCGCACGAGCGGCGGAAGGTCAGCGTGCCGTCGAGGTCCCACTTGATCTTGTGGAGACCGTCGAGCACGCGCTCCTTCGGGTCGATCTCGATCTGGAAGTCCTGCCACTCCGCCTCGGCCGAGACCTCGGGGTTGTAGCGGCGGATCCGGAAGGTGACCGTGATGTACGGCGAGGCGGCGGCCGCCGCCTCCATCTTGTCCAGGGTCGGGGTGGCCATCAGTACTTACGCTCCATCGGCTGGTAGCGGGTGACGACGACGGGCTTGTAGTCCAGGCGCACGGAGTCCTGGCCGTCGGCGCCGACCTCGCGGTACGCCATGGTGTGGCGCATGAAGTTGACGTCGTCGCGGTTCGGGTAGTCCTCGCGGTAGTGACCGCCGCGGGACTCCTTGCGCGCCAGCGCGGACACGGCCATGACCTCGGCCAGGTCGAGCAGGTTGCCCAGCTCGATGGCCTCCAGCAGGTCCGTGTTGAAGCGCTTGCCCTTGTCCTGGACGGACACGTTCTTGTAGCGCTCGCGCAGCTCGGCGATCTTCTCGACCGCGGTCTTGATGGTCTGCTCCGTACGGAACACCATCACGCACGCGTCCATCGTCTCCTGGAGCTCCAGGCGCAGGTCGGCGACCCGCTCCTTGCCCGTGGAGTTGCGCAGGCGCTCGACCAGGTCGGCGACCTGCTGCGCCGGGTTCTCCGGCAGCTCGACGTAGTCGTTCTCGGCGGCGTACTTGGCCGCGGCGATGCCGGAGCGCTTGCCGAAGACGTTGATGTCGAGCAGCGAGTTGGTGCCCAGGCGGTTGGCGCCGTGCACCGACACGCACGCGACCTCGCCGGCCGCGTACAGGCCGGGGACGACGGTGGTGTTGTCCGCCAGGACCTCACCCTCGACGTTGGTCGGGATGCCGCCCATGGCGTAGTGCGCGGTGGGCTGGATCGGGATCGGGTCCGTGTAGGGCTCGATGCCGAGGTAGGTGCGCGCGAACTCCGTGATGTCCGGGAGCTTGGCGTCGAGCTGCTCCGGCGGGAGGTGCGTCAGGTCCAGGTACACGTGGTCGCCGGCGGGACCGCAGCCGCGGCCCTCGCGGATCTCCGTGTAGATGGAGCGCGAGACGACGTCACGGGACGCGAGGTCCTTCATGACCGGCGCGTACTTCTCCATGAAGCGCTCGCCGTCCTTGTTGCGGAGGATGCCGCCCTCACCACGGGCGCCCTCCGTCAGCAGGATGCCCATGCGCCAGATGCCCGTCGGGTGGAACTGGAAGAACTCCATGTCCTCCAGCGGCAGGCCGCGGCGGTAGCAGGCCGCCTGGCCGTCACCCGTGAGGGTGTGCGCGTTGGAGGTCACCTTGAAGAACTTGCCGGTGCCGCCGGAGGCGTAGATGACGGCCTTGGCCTGGAACACGTGGATCTCGCCGGTGGCGAGCTCGTACGCGACCACACCGGCCGACTTCTTGACGCCGTCCTCCTCGACCAGGAGCTGGTCCAGGACGTAGAACTCGTTGAAGAACTCCACGCCCTCCTTGACGCAGTTCTGGTACAGCGTCTGGAGGATCATGTGGCCCGTGCGGTCCGCGGCGTAGCAGGACCGGCGGACCGGCGCCTCGCCGTGGTTGCGGGAGTGGCCGCCGAAGCGGCGCTGGTCGATGGTGCCGTCCGGGGTGCGGTTGAACGGCAGGCCCATCTTCTCCAGGTCGAGGACCGCGTCGATGGCCTCCTTCGCCAGGATCTCGGCGGCGTCCTGGTCGACCAGGTAGTCACCGCCCTTGACCGTGTCGAAGGTGTGCCACTCCCAGTTGTCGTCCTCCACGTTGGCCAGCGCGGCGGCCATGCCGCCCTGCGCGGCGCCCGTGTGGGAGCGGGTGGGGTAGAGCTTCGTCAGCACGGCGGTGCGGCTGCGCTTCGTCGCCTCGATGGCGGCGCGCATGCCCGCGCCACCGGCGCCGACGATGACGGTGTCGTACTTGTGGATCTTCATCTGTTTCGCCTCAGCCCG
Source organism: Streptomyces sp. C (assembly GCF_000158895.1). NCBI lineage: Bacteria > Bacillati > Actinomycetota > Actinomycetes > Kitasatosporales > Streptomycetaceae > Streptomyces > Streptomyces sp. C. The sequence continues at coordinate 4,795,207 of NZ_GG657750.1, forward strand.
TTGCCTAGCGGATGTTCGGGTCGAAGGTGAAGATCACCAGCGTGCCCAGAAGGATGGTGAACACCGTGGCGGTGTAGAGCAGGCCCTTCAGCCACAGCCGCGTGTTGGCGCGCTCCGCGTAGTCGTTGATGACGGTACGCAGGCCGTTGGAGCCGTGCAGCATGGCCAGCCACAGCATCAGCAGGTCCCAGACCTGCCAGAACGGGGACGCCCAGCGGCCGGCCACGAAGGCGAAGCCGATCTTGGAGACGCCGCCGTCCAGCACCAGCTGGATGACGAGGTGGCCGATGACGAGGACGACGAGCACGATGCCCGAGAGGCGCATGAAGAGCCACGCGGCCATCTCGAAGTTGCCGCGGGTCGAGCGCGGGGTCTTGCCCGTGCGCTTGCGCGGGGCCTCGATGTAGGGCGCCGGGTTGTCGGTGTCGTAGAGGGAAACGCCCTCCACGTCACCGATCGCCTTGGCGGAAGAAGTGTCAGAAGACATGCGTGTCACTTCCCGAACAGTTCGAGGTAGGCGTGGCCGAGAACGGGGGCCAGGGCCCCGCCCATCAGCAGGACCCAGATACCCACGACCCACCAGAGCATCGTCTTCTGGTGACGCGGGCCCTTGGACCAGAAGTCCACGGCGATGACACGGAGACCGTTGAGCGCGTGGAACAGGATTGCGGCGACGAGGCCGTACTCCAGCAGCGCGACGATCGGAGTCTTGTAGGTAGCCACGACATCGTCGTACGCCTCGGGGGAGACGCGGACGAGAGCGGTGTCGAGGACGTGTACGAACAGGAAGAAGAAAATGAGGACGCCGGTGACTCGATGAGCCACCCAGGACCACATTCCTTCCCGGCCGCGGTACAACGTTCCAGCCGGCACGGAAAACCCTCCGGAAGCGGGGCGGGGGCCAGCCGGCTTCTTTGTCGGTCGGGCCCGGCCGGGTACGGTCCACCGGCCCCGGACATCGTAGCGACGCTTCGTCGGTTCCCTCGCCCGGGGTCCGCCGGTGTGATCAAACAGGCACGGACGGGCTATCCCGCAGGGGCAAATAGTCCGAAATCGGCAGCAGGTAGACCGTCGTCGGGGTCCTCGGGCCGCGCACCGGCGAGTCGGTCCAGCAGCCGGCCGGCCCGGGAGCGGGCCACCAGGCGCAGTTCCTCGGCGGAGATCGAGCGCTCCTCGTCGATCTCGTGAGCCATCCTGCGGCGGATCGCCGCCAGCAGCTGGTCCACCTGCTCCTCCGGCGGGTGCCCGTCCAGGCAGATCACGAAGGCGTGCCCGAAGGTCCGCTCGTACTCCGCCCGCGCCGCGTCGAGCGCGAGGAGCGCGGCGTACGGGGCGCCCTGGCCGAGCTCGGCCGAGGCCTCCCGGGCCAGCGCCTCGGAGAGGTCGCCCTGGGAGAGGTCGTACGAGGCCTCCTCGCAGGCAGCCAGCAGGGCGGCGGTGTCCGGGTAGGGGCGGTGGGCGGCCACCCGGTGGGCCCAGCGCCCGCTGCCGCAGCAGCGCAGCAGGACCGCGCGGGCGGTCTCGGGCGGCAGGGAGTTGAATCGCGCCAGTCCGGCGCCGGGGGCGGAGGCCGGACCGCGGACCTGTGCCGGAAGGTGGCTGGACAGCGGAGTACTCCTCGGGGCGGGGCGCGGGTGTACCGCCACGCTAGCGATCTCGGAGTGGCCGTGCCCTGCCCGAACGGGGATTTCACCCGGAAGTGAGCCGAAAGGATGAGGCCGGGGAGGTTTGACCCGGCTGGAGAGGTCTGAAGAGGGGAGGGCGACCGAGGCCGCCACCCCCCACAGGAGAGGCCCCGGTCGCCATCCGTCACGGACTCGTGCGACAAGCCCGTATCCATGTCAGCGTATGGAGTGCGTTTTCTGTCACACCCCGCTCCGCGCAGGCTTGGTTGCTGGTTGTACAACTCGTGGACGAGAGGTACGTGAAAGCCGTAACGTGCGGATTTGCGCCACACGTACAGGACGTTGAACGGGTTGGGGACTTTGCTGGGGGACGACGCGGAGCTGACCGCCGCGGTGCTCGCGGCACAGGACGGCGACGAGAGCGCGTTCCGGACTGTGTACCGCGCCGTGCACCCGCGCCTGCTCGGATACGTTCGCACGCTCGTCGGCGACGGCGACGCCGAGGACGTGACCTCCGAGGCCTGGCTGCAGATCGCCCGCGACCTCGGCTCCTTCACCGGCGACGCCGACCGCTTCCGCGGCTGGGCCGCCCGCATCGCCCGCAACCGGGCCCTCGACCACATCCGGATGCGCGGCCGCCGTCCCGCCGTCGGCGGCGACGAGACCGAGCTGACCGGCCGGGCCGCGGACTCCGACACGTACGGCGAGGCCATGGAGGCCCTGTCCACCGGACGCACCATGAAGCTGATCGCCCAGCTGCCGCAGGACCAGGCCGAGGCCGTCGTCCTGCGCGTGGTCGTCGGCCTCGACGCCAAGAGCGCCGCCGAGACCCTCGGCAAGCGCCCCGGCGCCGTCCGCACGGCCGCGCACCGGGGGCTGAAGAAGCTCGCGGAACTCCTCAGCGCCGAGTTCGGCCCCGCCGGCGGGGCCGGTGCGGCGGGCGGGACGGAAAACGAAGCGGAAGCCCGCGCCCGGGTCGGCCATAATGCCGGGGACCAGGCACGGGAGCCTGATCTCGACGCGGTGCCCGCGCAGCGCGCGCGGGCGGGGGACCTGGTGGAGCGAACCGGTGTGACGCATTCACGTTGGCGGACGCAGAAGGACATGTGATGGCCGACGAGCACAACGCGTGGCTGGACAGGGCCACGGCGGACGAGCTGCTGCGCGGAGGAACCCCCGGCCCGGTCGGATCCGGCGCCGACCCGCGCGCCCGGGCGGAGGCGGCCCGGATGCGCGCCGCCCTCGACGCCCTGACCCCCCGCTCAGCAGGGGGAGAACTGCCCGGTGAGGAAGCCGCCCTGGCCGCGTTCCGCGCGGCCCGCGCCGAGGCTCCCGCGCCGGCGCCGGCCTCGGCGGCGGCCGCCGCCCCGGCCGGACCCGGCGTGCCCGGGGCGGACCGCGAACCGGTGGTCGACCTGGCGCCGATACCCCCCGTACGGATACCCGCGCAGCGGCGTCCCGTCACCGCCGCGCGCTTCGGGCTGGCGGCCGCGCTGGCCTCGGTCGCCGTCGGCGGGATCGCCGCCGTCGTCGGCACCGGCCTGCTGGACCGTGCCGCGCACCTGACGGCCGGCCCCGCCCCGGCGGTCTCGGTCAGCGCCGACTCGGACCCGGCGCCCGCCGGGGACACCGCCGGCGCCACCCTCGAACCGCAGCTGCGGCCGACCCCGTCCCTGGGCGTCGACGGCTTCTCGCGCGGCCCGGACGCCCCGCGGACGCCGGGCACGGAGACGCGTACGCTCCCCGACGTCGCGCCGAGCCTTCCCGTACCGCCCGGCACGGCCGCCTCGGGCGGCGGCGGTGGCGGGGGCGGAGCGGCGGGCACCGACGGCACCCGCGACTCGTTCGCCGGCGGCGGCGCCACCGCGGACAGCGGCAAGAACCAGGGCATCGAGGCGGAGAAGCCGCGCCCCGAGGACCTGTGCCGGGACAACAAGGCGAAGAAGCTCGCCGAGGACCGGCGCGAGTACCTCTCCAAGCTCGCGGGCGGGGCCGCGAAGGTCCAGCGCTTCTGCGCGACCCTGCTGGACGGGGCCACGAAGGGCACGGTCCCGCGCAGCGGCGCCGACCAGGGCAGCGCCCCGCTGCCGGTGCCGTCCGTGACCACCCCGCTGACCAGTGGCGGACTGGGTTTCCGCACCCGCTGACACCACCCGCCGACCCACCAGCTGAAACCTTTTTTCGGGTTCGTGTGCGGGGGCTGTAACACTTTTCGAACCGCTGGCGCAGTACGTATCGAGCCGACTGGTCATCGGCCGCGCACGAGCCGGGGTTCCCCCCGTACCCCTGGGCTCGGCGCACCCGGCGCGGGCGGGGCACGTTCCCCCGGCCCTGCCCGCGCCCCCTCTCTTCCCCGGGATCACCGGATCACCGGATCGCCGGATCACCCCGAGACCGGGGTCACCAGTAGACGACGACCTTGTCGCCCACCTTCACCTGGTCGAACAGCTCCGACAGCTTCTTCTTGTCCCGGACGTTCACGCAGCCGTGCGAGGCGCCGTCGTAGCCGCGGGCCGCGAAGTCGGACGAGTAGTGCACCGCCTGGCCCTGGCTGAAGAACATCGAGTAGGGCATCGACGTGTGGTAGATCGTCGACGTCCACTCCTTCGCCTTCCACTCCACCTGGAACAGTCCCTCGCGCGTCGGCGTGTTCTCCGAGCCGAAGCGCACGTCCATCGTGGAGACGACCTTGCCGTCGATCATCCAGGCCAGGGTGCGGCTCTCCTTGCTGATGCACATCACCCGGCCCTGCATGCAGCGCGGGTCCGGGGCGTCGACCTCGTTGGTGGTCGGCGGGCGCAGCTCGTCATCGGTCGGCTTCTTCGTCAGGCCCTGCACCTTCTGCCAGGTGGCCTCGTCCACCGATCCGGTCGCGGGCAGCCCGTGCTGCGACTGGAAGGTCTTGACCGCGGCGGTCGTCTTCGAGCCGTAGAACGCGGTGGGCGCCGTCGACACCAGCTTGAGCTGGCGCAGCCGCGCCTGCAGTTCGCGGACCTGCTCGCTCTCGTCGCCGTTGGCCATGAGCGGCTTGGCGCCGGGAGCGGCCGACGTCGACGGCGCGGACGAGGACGACGGCGCGGACGGGGCGGACGAGGGCGAGGCGGGCTTGTCGTCCTGCTTGGACGGGGAGGCCGAGGGGGAGCCGCCGGCCGGTGCGGAGGGGGCCGCCGGAGCGGCACCGGCACCCTGCGGACCGCAGGCGGTCGCGGCGAACGCGACGGCGGCGGCGAGGCCGAGCGTACGGATGAATGCTTTCTGTCGGTGCATGGCGGTTCCCCCGAGTTCAATGTCGTGTATCTAGGTGATGCTTCAAGGGCGTGGACAGTTGCGGACGAACGCGCGATGTTGCCTCCTTGTGACCAGGCCGTCGCGGGCTCGGTGCGGTTGTACCAGCCCCGGGGGGCCCGTCGGCTCCACGGACACGGAGGCTCCACCCCATGGCCCGTCCCACGGCGCGCACCGAGAGCGGACTCCCCCTCGAACCGGTCTACGGACCCGAGGACCTGACCGGATGGGACCCGCGGACCAGCCTCGGCCGTCCGGGTGACTACCCCTTCACCAGGGGGATTTATCCCACCATGTACACCGGACGGCCCTGGACCATGCGCCAGTACGCCGGCTTCGGCACGGCCGCCGAGTCCAACGCCCGCTACCGGGCGCTCATCGCGGGCGGCGGGACCGGCCTGTCCGTGGCCTTCGACCTGCCCACACAGATGGGACACGACTCCGACGCCCCGCTCGCGCACGGGGAGGTCGGCAAGGTCGGCGTCGCCGTCGACTCCGTAGAGGACATGCGGGTGCTGCTCGCCGGGATCCCCCTCGACCGGGTGTCCACCTCGATGACCATCAACGCCCCGGCCGCCCTGCTGCTCCTGATGTACCAGCTCGTCGCCGAGGAACAGGGCATCGCGGGCGGACAGCTGACGGGCACCGTGCAGAACGATGTTCTGAAGGAGTACATCGCGCGCGGCACGTACATCTTCCCGCCCGGCCCCTCCCTGCGGCTGACCGCCGACACCTTCCGCTACTGCCGCGAGCAGATCCCCAGGTGGAACACCATCTCCGTCTCCGGCTACCACATGGCCGAGGCCGGGGCCTCGCCGGTGCAGGAGATCGCCTTCACCCTCGCCGACGCGATCGCGTACGTCCGTACCGCGCTCGCCGCCGGGATGGCCGTCGACGAGTTCGCCCCCCGGCTCTCCTTCTTCTTCGTCGCCCGGACCACCCTGCTGGAGGAGGTGGCCAAGTTCCGGGCCGCCCGTCGCATCTGGGCCCGCGTGATGCGCGAGGAGTTCGGGGCCCGCAACCCGAAGTCGCTGATGCTGCGCTTCCACACCCAGACGGCCGGGGTGCAGCTGACGGCGCAGCAACCCGAGCTGAACCTCGTACGCGTGGGCGTGCAGGCGCTGGCCGCCGTACTGGGCGGCACCCAGTCGCTGCACACCAACTCCTTCGACGAGGCCATCGCGCTGCCCACGGAGAAGGCGGCCCGCCTCGCGCTGCGCACCCAGCAGGTGCTGGCGTACGAGACGGACGTGCCGCTGACCGTCGACCCCTTCGCCGGGTCGTACGCGGTGGAGCGGATGACGGACGAGGTGGAGGCGGCCGCGCTCGCGCTGATGCGGCGGATCGAGGACATGGGCGGGGCGGTCGCCGCGATCGAGGCCGGGTTCCAGAAGGAGGAGATCGAGGCCAGCGCCTACCGGATCGCCCGCGAGCAGGAGAGCGGCGAGCGGATCGTGGTCGGGGTCAACCGGTTCGCGCTGGAGCGGGAGGAGCCGTACGAGCCGCTGCGGGTCGATCCGGCGATCGAGGAGCGCCAGCGCGCCGCCCTGGCCCGGCTGCGGGCGGAGCGGGACGCCGGCGCGGTCTCGGCGGGGCTCGCGGCACTGCGGGCGGCGGCGGCCGGCACGCGCGAGAACGTCCTGCCGCCGATGAAGGAGGCCCTGCGGGCGCGGGCCACGGTGGGGGAGGTGTGCGGGGTGCTGCGGGAGGTCTGGGGCAGTTACGAACCGTCCCGGTCCGCCCACTGAAAAGGACTGGCGCGACAGGTGTGTCCTCATGGGACACTCCTGCTCATGCTGGGTGTGACAGATCTTCCTACTTATCTCGCCGCCGTCGTGCTGATCGTGCTGCTGCCGGGGCCCAACTCGCTGTACGTGCTCTCCGTCGCCTCACGGCGCGGGATCAAGGAGGGCTACAAGGCCGCCTGCGGGGTGTTCACCGGGGACACCGTGCTCATGGTGCTCGCGGCGGTCGGCGCGGGCGCGCTGCTCCAGGCCAGCCCGGTGCTGTTCACCGTGGTCAAGGTGCTCGGCGCCGGCTACCTCGGCTGGCTGGCCGTCGGCATGATGCGGGCCGCCTGGGGCATGTGGCGCACCCGCCGGGCCCGGCACGAGGAGCTCGTCACCGGGGAGGAGCCGGCCGGGGCGGCCGAGCGCCCCTACCGGCGGGCGCTGCTGGTCAGCCTGCTCAACCCGAAGGCCATCCTCTTCCTGCTGTCCTTCTTCGTGCAGTTCGTCGACCCCGGATACGCCTACCCGGCACTGTCGTTCCTGCTCCTCGGCACGGTCTCGCAGCTGATCAGCTTCCTGTACCTGTCCACGCTGATATTCGCGGGCACCCGCCTGTCCGCCGCCTTCCGCCGCCGCAAGCGGCTGTCGGCCGGGGCGACCTCGGCGGCCGGGGTGATCTTCCTCGGCTTCGCCGCGAAGCTCGCCGTCAGCTGATCCGGCCCGGCCCTGCTCGGTCCAGCCCGGCCCCGCGGCCGGGCACTCAGCCCGGCCCTCGGCCCAGCCGTGCGCCCAGCCGTCCGCCCAGCCTCCTGCGCAGCCGGTGCACCGTCCGCCGGACGGCCGGGCTCCGCGGCAGGAACGACAGCTGCGCCGGGATCCCGCCCGGCAACCCCAGCGTGGTCAGCCGGCGGCGCCCGAAGTAGCGCCGGGCGTGCGGGGTCAGATGCCGGGCGAGGTGGGCCTCGGCCTCCGCCCGGCGCCCGGCCAGCACCTTGGGCTGCATCGTGAACCCCACCGCCGCGACCAGCCCGGCCAGGTCCGCCGGCGGGTCCTGCGCCGGCCCGTGCAGGTCCGGGACCAGAGCGTCCACCAGCGTCAGCGGGATCCGGTTGCTGTTCTGGTACGGGGCCAGGCGCGCCAGCAGCGCCCCCGTCCCGGTGCGCGCCACCGGGATCCCGTACAGCGCCCGCGCCGTCAGCAGCCCCGTCGAGAAGCAGCCCGCCACCAGCGCCGGGCGCAACCGCTGGTACAGGACCTCGGCCGGCAGCGGCGCGTCCAGCACCGTCAGCCGCGCCCCGAGCCGCTCGGCCTCGGCCCGCGCCCGCCGCCAGTACGCCGCCGGGGCGCTCGGGTGCGGCTTGAACACCAGCTCCCGGTGGCCCCATTCGAAGGCGCCGCGCACCATGTCGGCGTGCAGCTCCTCCTCCTCGTCGGGGGACATCAGTTCCAGCGCCGACAGGTACTGGCCCAGCAGCAGGGCCGGCGGCTCCTCCTCGCGGGGCTCGTAGCCGAGGTCCGACGCCTCGGGCAGGTCAGCGAGCTCCGCCAGGACCTTCAGCAGCGCGGGCGCCGGGACGACCTCGCCCCGCACCCCGAACTCCGTCAGCAGCAGCGGCTCCAGCCCCGGGACCAGGTCCGGGTGCAGCACCCGGCGCACCCGCATGCCGATCTGCGGGTCGAGCCGGAAGCGGGTGGGCCCGTACGACATCAGCCCGTCGGCGTAGACGTCGACCGCCGCCCCCGGGAACAGCCGGCACAGGCTCTGCGCGGGCGGCACCTGGAGGGACTCCACGACCAGTTCGACCCGGTCCCCGCCCAGCCCCCACAGCGCGCGCAGCTGCCGCTCCCACATCGGCACGTCCTCCGGGCGCGGGGCCCAGCCGCTCGGGTGCTGCGGGGCGATCACCGCGTTCCAGTCGAGCACCTCGTCGAAGCGGGTGCGCAGCGCGCCGAACCCGGGCAGGGCGTCGATCCCGGGGGTGATCTCGGGGGTGAGCGAGTGGTTGCTGGTCAGCAGGATCCGCCGGCCGGCCGGCGGGAAGGCGCCCGAGTCGAGGGCGGCGGCGAGGGTGGCGGTCCCGTAGAGGGTGGAGGCGAGGAAGACCTGGGTGACGTTCACGAGGCCGCCCCCGCCGCGTGCGCGCCCGCGGCCCGCCGCCGGCGGCGCAGCCCCCGCAGCAGCGCGGAGCGCTCGGCGTCCATCGAGGCGATGACCCCCTCCAGTACGGGCGCGGGCATGCGGCCGAGCGCGGCCGTGCACATGAAACGGAGTTTTTTCGCCACGGCCGGTTCGAACCTCTCACTGGAACCGATGTGGTGCGCGATGATCGCGCAATATGTTCGAACGGCCTTGGGGATCAACAGTTCGTATTCCCGGTCGGTCGCCACGTCCGCGAGGACCTGGTCGAATGCGCGAATGAAATCGAGTTGGCGTTCGTCGCCGATCTGCGTCAACGAGGTGGAAACGCCCCGCCGGTAGAACACCCCGGGCAGGCCCACCGCGGCGAAGGAGGCGGCCTCCCGGTGCAGCCGCCAGATCCACGGCCGGTCCTCCGCCGTCCGCAGCCCGTCGGTGAAGTGCAGCAGCCCCCGGTCCAGCAGCCGCCGGTGGTACATCCCCGCCCAGGCGTACGGATAGTCCACCGCGGTGGCCCGCGAGGCCGGCAGGATCCCGTCCCGCGGATCGCCCACCACCATCTCCGGCCCGTACGGCACCCGCTGCACGACCCGGGACCGGCCCGTCACCTGCACGTGGTCGGTCCGTACGAAATCGCAGCCCAGCGCCTCGATGGCGGCCAGGGTGCGGGCCAGGTGGCCCGGCGCCAGCCAGTCGTCACCGTCCAGGAAGGCGATGTACTCCCCGCGCGCCGCGTCCAGCCCCGTGTTGCGGGCCGTGGCCAGCCCGCCGTTGCGGTCCCGTCTGAGGTGCACCGCCCCCGGCACCCCGCCGGCCGCCGCGCGCTCCAGCAGCTCGGGCGTCCCGTCCGTGGAACGGTCGTCGACCAGCAGGAACTCGAAATCCCCGCGGGCGTTCAGTTCGAGACTCTTCAGGGCGTCCGGCGCGTATGTCTGCACGTTGTGGAACGGCACGACAACAGAGAGCTTGAGCACCCGCGAGACAATAGGACGCACCCCGTCATTCACCGTGGCCCGGACGCGGATTCCATGTGAACGAAACGGGGCGGTCGCGTTAACCCGCCCGCTTTCGCATTTCGTCGACGGGTTGTTAACCCGCCGTTGCGCGCTCGTTGGGCCGGACAGCGGAAATGCGGAATAACTTCTGCCGGGTGCCAGTGCCATTCAGAAGCAGTCCGGTCGGTCAACGCATCGCCGTACTCGCCGATTCCGACACACGCTGGAAATGGGGCGCCCTCACCGCCCGCCGCCTCGCCCCCGGGGACCACCGCGTCACCGGCTACCTGCTGCGCGGCCGGGCCACCCCCACCGCACGCCAGCTCGGCGAGGCGGGCGTCGCGGCGGACGCCGCGCCGGCGGAGGTGACCTGCGCGGAGTTCCTCGCGGAGCTCGCGGGCGGACGCGAACGCTACGACGTGGTCGTGCTGGCCCTCGTCGGCGGCGCCGTCCAGGCCGTACTGCACGGCGCCCGCGCCCTGTGGCCGGAGCCCGCGGCCCGGCCGGTGTTCGTCACCGGCTACGTCGGCGTCGTCTACGAGAAGCTCGCCGACGGACTGCTGCTGCGGCACGGCGCCGACCTGGTCCTCGCCAACTCCCGGCACGACGCCGCCCGCTTCCGCGCCGTGTACGAGGGGGCGGGCGCCGGCCCGGACGCCGTCACCGAGACGGCCCTGCCCTTCCTGGACGGGGCGCCGTACGCACCGGCCGGGAACCGCACCCACCGGGTGGTCTTCGCGGTGCAGCCCTCCGTACCGGAGAGCCGCGCCGACCGCACCTACCTCCTGGGCCGCGCCGCCGGCCACGCACGGCTGCACCCCGACCGGGAGGTGCTGGTCAAACTGCGCAGCCGGCCGGGGGAGCACACCACCCACCTGGAGGAGCACCCCTACCAGCGCCTCGCCGAGCGCCTCCCCGGTGGCCTCCCGCCCAACTGCCGGCTGGTCTACGGGCACATGGGCGAGGTGCTGGACACCACCGACCTGCTGGTCACCGTCTCCTCCACGGCCGCCCTGGAGTCGATGCACCGGGGCATCCCGACGGCCGTCCTGACCGACCTCGGCATCCGTGAGGCCCTGGGCAACCAGCACTTCCTCGGGTCGGGCTGCCTCACCTCGTGGGACGAACTGGAC
>NZ_GG657750.1:4807059-4808689 GCF_000158895.1 Streptomyces sp. C
GATTCCGGCCCGCGGCGGGTCCAAGGGGGTGCCCGGCAAGAACACCGCTCCCGTCGGCGGGACCCCGCTCGTCGCCCGCGCCGTGCGGGCCTGCCGGGACGCGCCCACCGTCACCGACGTGGTGGTCTCCACCGACTCCGGCTCCGTGGCCGCCGCCGCCCGCGCCGCCGGGGCCCACGTGATCACCCGGCCCGCCGCCCTCTCCGGGGACAACGCGAGCAGCGAGGCCGCCGTACTGCACGCCCTGGACGCCTTCGAGGAGCTGGACTCCGTCACCGTGGACGTGGTCCTCCTGGTCCAGTGCACCAGCCCCTTCCTCACCGCCGAGGACGTCGAGTCCGCCGCCGCCGCGGTGGCCTCCGGCGCCGCCGACTCCGCCCTGACCGCCGCCCCCTTCCACGGCTTCCTCTGGCGCCGCGCGGCCGACGGCTGCGGCAGCGGCGTCAACCACGAGGCCTCGTACCGCCCCCGCCGCCAGGACCGCCCCGAGGAACTGCTGGAGACCGGCGCGGCCTACGCCATGACCGCCGCCGGCTTCCGGGCCGCCCGGCACCGCTTCTTCGGACGCACCCTCCCCGTCCCCGCCGACCCGGCGCGGGTCCTGGAGATCGACGACCCGCACGACCTCGCCCGGGCACGCCTCCTCGCGCCCCTGTTCGACACCCCGCAAGGCACTCCGCAAGGCACCCCGCACGACACCCCACGCACCGAGCGAAGGACACCACCCGCCATGACGGTCGCCACCACCGAACCCCGCCTCCGCACCTTCGGCCCCCGCGTCACCGGCCCCGGCCGCCCCGTCTACGTCGTCGGCGAGATCGGCATCAACCACAACGGCGACCTCGGCACCGCCTTCGCCCTGGTCGACGCCGCCGTCGAAGCCGGATGCGACGCCGTCAAGTTCCAGAAGCGCACCCCCGAGATCTGCACCCCCCGCGACCAGTGGGACGTCGAACGCGACACCCCCTGGGGCCGGATGACGTACATCGACTACCGCCACCGCGTCGAGTTCGGCGAGGCCGACTACCTCGCCATCGACGAGCACTGCGCCAAGCGCGGCATCGCCTGGTTCGCCTCCCCCTGGGACACCGAGGCCGTCGCCTTCCTGGAGAAGTTCGACCCGCCCGCCCACAAGGTGGCCTCCGCCTGCCTCACCGACGACGAACTGCTGCGCACCCTGCGCGCCACCGGCCGCACCGTCGTCCTCTCCACCGGCATGTCCACCCCCAAGCAGATCCGGCACGCCGTCGAGGTGCTCGGCAGCGACAACATCCTGCTCTGCCACGCCACCTCCACCTACCCGGCCAAGGCCGAGGAGCTCAACCTGCGCGTCATCAACACGCTCCAGGAGGAGTACCCCAACGTCCCGATCGGCTACTCCGGCCACGAGACCGGCCTGCAGACCACCCTGGCCGCCGTCGCCCTCGGCGCGACCTTCGTCGAGCGGCACATCACCCTCGACCGCGCCATGTGGGGCTCCGACCAGGCCGCCTCCGTCGAACCCGGGGGCCTGGCCCGCCTGGTCCGCGACATCCGCACCATCGAGACCGCCCTCGGCGACGGCGTCAAGCGCGTCTACCCCTCCGAACTCGGCCCGATGAAGAAGCTCCGCCGCATCCAGGGCACCCTC
>NZ_GG657750.1:4808955-4825290 GCF_000158895.1 Streptomyces sp. C
CGCCGTCCCGGCCCAGCCCGGCCCGCTCGCCGAGCGCCGCCACCCCGACCCGCGCACCGTCGCCGACCGGCTGCGGATCGTCGTCCTGCCCCCCACCGACCCCCTGTCCCGCGGCCAGCTGCGCCGCATCGCCGGGATCGCCCGCGACGAGGGGTACGCCGTCCAGTGGCAGGAGGCCCGCGGCGGCTCCGGCGCCCCCCTGCGGGCCCTGGCCGCACTCGGCCCGGCCGTGCGCCGCGCCGGACGGATCGTGGTCGGCGACCCCTTCTCCCGCTTCGTCCAGCTGCTGCTGGCCCCGTCCGGGGCCGCCGAGCTGGTCGTCGTCGACGACGGCACCGCCACCATGGAGTTCGTCGCACAGCTCGGCCGCGGCGAGCGGCTGCGCCGCTGGCACCGCACCGGCGGCGGAGCCCTGTCCCGCGCGCGGGAGCTCGCGTACGCACCGGTCTCCGGCGCGGCCCGGCGCCGGCTGCGACCGGGGGAGGGGCGCCGCGTCGAGCTGTTCACCTCGATGCCCGTCACCCCGCTGCCCGGGACCGGACTGCGCGTCAACGACTTCGCCTGGACCCGCGCCCGCTTCGGCCCGCCCCGCCTCACCAAGGGCACCGACCTCGTCGGCACCTCCCTCGTGGAGACCGGCGTCGTCGACCCGGCCCGCTACCTGGAGGCCGTGTGCGCCCTGACCCGGGAGCACGGCGTGACCCGGTACTTCGCACACCGCCGCGAGACGCCGGAGAAGCTGCGGGCGCTGCGCGCGGCGACCGGGCTGGAGATCGTACGGCCGGACCTGCCGCTGGAACTGATCGCGCGTCGGGGACCGGTCGGACGTACGATCGTCAGCTTTCCGTCCACGGTCGTCCACACGCTGCCGTACGCGCTCACCGGCACTGGCGTGACAGTGGCTGTATGCGGTATCGACCCCGCCTGGCTGGCCCCCGGGGCCTCGCCCCGGGCCGGCGGCTTCCTCGCGGGCGTCACCGACACCGCCCGTGATGTGCGCAGACTCCCCGCGCGGAGCGCCACCGCGGCCGGATGAGCGCGCGAGTTTACCCCCGGCCGCAACCGGTCATGCGTCCAGAGGCCGCTTTTCTTTCCCCTAAGGGCATGAACTTTTGGTGATCTCCGGACAGTTGACCCATCCGTGCGCCTACCCTTCAACGGGTGAACCAGTTGATGTCCCGCGAGCCCCAGACCGCCCTGCCCGGCAAGCCTGTCCGGCCCGAGCTGCCCGGCAAGCTGCCGGACCGGCTCCGTGCCGAACTGATCGCCTTCCGCCGGGACTTGCACATGCACCCCGAGCTAGGAAACCAGGAGTTCCGCACCACCGCGGCGATCAAGGCCCGGCTGGAGAAGGCGGGCCTGCGACCACGCGTCCTGAAGTCCGGCACCGGGCTCATCTGTGACGTCGGCACCTGGGACGGGGGACGGCCGATGCTGGCCCTGCGCGCGGACATCGACGCCCTGCCCATCCCGGACGCCAAGACCCACGTCTCGTACCGCTCCACCTATCCGGACCGCGCCCACGCCTGCGGCCACGACGTCCACACCACCGTCGTCCTCGGCGCCGGCCTGGTCCTCGCCGAGCTCGACCGGCAGGGCCTGCTGCCGCGGCCGGTGCGGCTGCTGTTCCAGCCGGCCGAGGAGGTGCTGCCGGGCGGCGCGACCGAGGCCATCGAGTCCGGGGTGCTGGACGGCGTCGGCAAGATCATCGCCGTGCACTGCGACCCGCGGGTCGACGCGGGCATGATCGGCCTGCGGCCCGGCCCCATCACTTCGGCGTGCGACCGCCTGGAGGTCACCCTCGGCGGCCCCGGCGGCCACACCGCCCGCCCGCACCTCACCACCGACATGGTGACGGCCGCCGCGCGGGTCGCCATCGACGTGCCGGCGCTGCTGGCCCGCCGGATGGACGCCCGCTCGGGCATGTCCGTCACCTGGGGCCGGATCGAGTCCGGGCACGCCTGCAACGTCGTCCCGATGCACGCCGAACTCTCCGGCACGGTCCGCTGCCTCGACCTGAACGCCTGGTACGAGGCCCCCGACATGATCCACGCGGCGATCGACGAGGTCGCCACGATGCACGGGGCCAAGTTCGAGATCAACCACGTGCGCGGCGTGCCGCCGGTCGTCAACGACCCGGTGGTCACCGAGCTGCTCCGGGAGGCCATGGGCGCCCGGCGCGGCCCCGAGTCGGTGGAGGACACCGAGCAGAGCCTCGGCGGGGAGGACTTCTCCTGGTACCTGGAGCACGTCCCCGGCGCCATGGCCCGCCTCGGCGTCCGGCGCCCGGGCGACACCGCCAAGCGGGACCTGCACCGCGGCGATTTCGACGTCGACGAGTCCTCGATCGGCTACGGCGTCGAGTTCTTCACGGCCGCCGCCCTGCTCGACGGCCGCCGCAACAGCCCCGTCACGTCAAAGATCGGGTAAAGCTCCATACAACACCGGCAGGTCTCCTGTCGGCGGCGTCCAGCCCTTGGTACACAAGGGCTGGACGCCTGTCCCGTTACCGATCGGTCACTGTCCGGTTCACGACGATCCGATAACGACTCATGAACGGGCCTTTAACTGACATCTACGCGCGTTACGATCGCCGCGAAACCAGCGCCGGTCGTGGCGCTTCGGTCAGGTTTTGAAGGAGCCTCCCCTTGCGCCGGATCACCAGGATCGCCACCGTGGGCATCGCGTCCGCGGCGCTGGCCCTCTCGGCCACCGCCTGTGGCGGAAAGAAGTCCTCGGACAGCCCCTCCTCCGACGGCAGCGCGTCGTCCTCGGCCGCGGGCGCGGCCATCGCGTACGACATCGGCGGCCGTGGCGACCAGTCGTTCAACGACGCCGCCTTCGCGGGCCTGGAGAGGGCCGAGAAGGACCTGAAGATCAAGACCGCCGAGGCGGAGCCGACCGAGGGCGAGAGCGAGGCCGACAAGGTCCAGCGCCTCACCGAGCTGGCGCGCAAGGGCAACAACCCGGTCATCGGCGTCGGCTTCGCCTACGCGCCGGCCATCAAGAAGGTCGCGGCGAAGTTCCCGAAGACCACCTTCGGCATCATCGACGACACCTCGGTGACCGACAAGAACATCGCCAACCTGGTCTTCAACGAGGAGCAGGGCTCCTACCTGGCCGGCGTCGCCGCCGCCAAGGCGTCGAAGAGCGGCACGGTCGGCTTCATCGGCGGTGTCGAGGTCCCGCTGATCAAGAAGTTCGAGGCGGGCTTCACCCAGGGCGTCAAGGACACCAACCCCAACGCCAAGGTACTGACCAAGTACCTCTCCCAGCCGCCGGACTTCGGTGGCTTCGCCAAGCCCGACCTGGGCAAGGCCGCCGCCAAGGGCCAGATCGACGGTGGCGCCGACGTGGTCTACGCCGCCGCCGGCCTCGCCGGCTCGGGCGCCATCGAGGCCGCCGCGACCTCCGGCAAGTGGGCCATCGGCGTCGACTCCGACCAGTACAACCAGGCCGGTCTGTCGAAGTACAAGGACAAGATCCTGACCTCGGTCACCAAGGACGTGTCCGACGCGGTCTACAACCTGATCAAGTCGGTCAAGGACGGCAAGCCGGAGTCCGGCGAGGTCCGCTACGGCCTGGACAAGGACGGCGTCGGCCTGGCCGACTCCAACCCCGAGTACAAGAACATGGCCGACCTGATCGCCGCGGTGGAGAAGGCGAAGGCCGACATCATCGCGAAGAAGATCACCGTCAAGACCACGCCGTAACGGCCCGTCTGACGACACGTCGCGGTCTCCGGGGTCCGGGAAGCGGTCTCTACCGCTCCCGGACCCCGGACCGCGTCTGCCCCTTAGTCCGTGACTACTTGTGGCCACTTGGCCGCAAGTTTTCACTTCCGACAGTGCTACGCGCGTAGAGGCATCGTGGACGCGATACCTTCTCTCCCCGCCCTGTCCTCCTGCCGAGCCAAACGGCTTTCCAGCTCCTTCCGCGCCAAGGAGAGTGCGTCATCAACGCGTCCAGCCCCCCTCTCGCCGTAGAACTGCACGGCATCACCAAGCGTTTCCCCGGCGTCGTCGCCAACAAGGACATCGCCATCTCCGTCCGCAAGGGCACGGTCCACGCCCTCATCGGCGAGAACGGTGCCGGCAAGTCGACCCTGATGAAGATCCTCTACGGCATGCAGAAGCCGGACGAGGGCACCATCGCCATCGACGGGGAGCAGGTCTCCTTCAACAACCCGGGTGAGGCCATCGCCCGCGGCATCGGCATGGTGCACCAGCACTTCATGCTCGCCGACAACCTCACCGTGCTGGAGAACGTCGTCCTCGGCGGCGAGAAGCTCTACGGCATCGGCTCCAAGGCCCGCAAGAAGATCAAGGAGATCTCGGACGCGTACGGCCTCGGCGTGCGCCCCGACGCCCTGATCGAGGACCTCGGTGTCGCCGACCGCCAGCGCGTGGAGATCCTCAAGGTCCTCTACCGCGGCGCCAAGACCCTCATCCTCGACGAGCCGACCGCCGTGCTCGTGCCGCAGGAAGTGGACGCGCTCTTCGACAACCTGCGCGAGCTCAAGGCCGAGGGCCTCACGGTCATCTTCATCTCGCACAAGCTGGGCGAGATCCTGAAGGTCGCCGACGACATCACCGTCATCCGCCGCGGCACCACGGTCGGCACCGCCGACCCGAAGACCGCGACGACCAAGCAGCTCGCCGAGCTGATGGTCGGCAGCGAGCTGCCCTCGCCGGAGACCCGCGAGTCCACGGTCACCACGACCCCCATGCTGAAGGTCGACGGCCTGACCGTCGCCGACGCGGGCGCCGTCGTCACCCCCGAGACCTCCGCGGAGGCCCTCGGCGACTCCGACACCGACCTGCGCGAGCCCGCCGTCGCCGGCCGCCTGCTGCTCGACGGGGTCACCTTCACGATCCACAAGGGCGAGGTCCTCGGCATCGCCGGCGTCGAGGGCAACGGCCAGACGGAGCTGATCGAGGCCCTCATGGGCATGATCAGCCCCGACGCGGGCGTCATCACCCTCGACGGCACCGACATCACCAAGATGCCGGTCCGCAAGCGCCGCGAGGGCGGCATCGGCTACATCCCCGAGGACCGCCACCGCCACGGCCTGCTGCTGGAGTCCCCGCTCTGGGAGAACCGCATCCTCGGCCACGTCACCGAGGCGCCCAACTCCCAGCGCGGCATCCTCGACCCGAAGGCCGCCCGCAAGGACACCGAGCGGATCGTGCGCGAGTACGACGTCCGCACGCCCGGCATCGACGTCACCGCGGCCTCCCTCTCCGGCGGCAACCAGCAGAAGCTGATCGTCGGCCGCGAGATGAGCCACAACCCCAAGTTCCTCATCGCCGCCCACCCCACGCGCGGCGTGGACGTCGGCGCGCAGGCGCAGATCTGGGACGCGATCCGCGAAGCCCGCCGCGAGGGCCTCGCCGTCCTGCTGATCTCCGCCGACCTGGACGAGCTGATCGGCCTGTCCGACACGCTCCGCGTCATCTACCGCGGCCGCCTGGTCGCGGACGCCGACCCGGCGACGATCACCCCCGAGGAGCTCGGCACCGCCATGACCGGCGCCGCCACCGGGCACCTGGAAGCCACTGACGACCACTCCGCCGAGGTCGACGGCGACACGACGGAGGACGAGGCCCGATGAAGAAATTCGACAAGGACCGGCTGCTTCTCGGCTTCGCCGGACCCGCGCTGGCACTGGTCAGCGCCTTCGTACTCAGCATGATCGTGCTGGCCGCGTCGGGCGTCGACCCGATCGAGCCGCTGCGCATCATGATCGAGCAGTCCGGCTACGAGGACGTGCAGGTCCTCATCGTGAACCAGGCCGGCACGTACTACCTGGCAGCCCTGGCCGTCGCCATCGGCTTCCGGATGAACCTCTTCAACATCGGCGTCGACGGCCAGTACCGCCTCGCCGCGATGGTCAGCGCCCTGGTCGGCGCGGCGGTCACGCTGCCCGGCCCGCTGCACATCCTGGTGATCGTGCTCGTCGCCATGCTCGTCGGCGCCTTCTGGTCCGGCATCGCGGGCATCCTCAAGGCCAAGCGCGGCGTGAGCGAGGTCGTCTCGACGATCATGCTCAACGCCATCGCGACCTCGCTGATCGCCTGGCTGATCCTGCCCAAGAACCTCGGCGTGCAGCCCGTCGGCTCCAACGACCTGACCACCGGTGACATCCCGGAGTCGGGCTGGTTCCCGGGCGTCGAGCTCGGTGACGGCATGGAGATCTACGGCTTCACCTTCATCGCCTTCGCGCTGGGCGTCGTCTACTGGTTCGTCCTCAACCGCACCCGGTTCGGCTTCGACCTGCGCGCCACCGGCGCCAGCGAGTCCGCCGCCCAGGCCTCCGGCGTGGACGCCAAGAAGATGATCATGACCTCGATGCTCATCTCGGGCGCCGTCGCCGGTCTGGTCAGCATGCCGCTGCTGCTGGGCGAGTCCCACACCTACAACCTGTCCTTCCCGGCGGGCATCGGCTTCACCGGCATCACCATCGCGCTGCTCGGCCGCAACAACCCGGTCGGCATCTTCTTCGCCGCGCTGCTGATCGCCTTCATCGACAAGGCGTCCGCCGGCCTCGACACCGCCGGCTACGCCAAGGAAATCGGCACGATCATGAAGGGCCTGATCGTGGTCGCCGTGGTCGTCAGCTACGAGCTCGTCCGCCGCTACGGCATCCGCCGCCAGCAGCAGAAGGTCGGCGAGGAGCTGGCCGCAGGCCACGCCATCAAGACCGAGAAGGAGGTCGCGGCGTGAGCGCCAGCACCGTTTCCACGACGAAAGCCGCGCCCAAGCCGGGCGGCCGCCGCAAGCTCACCCTGCCCTGGATCCTGCTGATCATCGCGGGCGGCCTCGCGCTGGTCTCGCTGGTCCGGGTCATCTCCGGCGCGAACGACCTGACCTCCGTCGGCCAGGTCTCCGGCGCCCTCCAGCTCGCCGTGCCGATCGGCCTCGCGGGCCTCGGCGGCCTCTGGGCCGAGCGGGCCGGCGTGGTCAACATCGGCCTCGAAGGCATGATGATCCTCGGCACCTGGTTCGGCGCCTGGGCCGGCTACCAGTGGGGCCCCTGGACGGGCGTCCTGATGGGCATCGTCGGCGGCGCCATCGGCGGCCTGCTGCACGCGATCATCACCGTCACCTTCAACGTCAACCACATCGTCTCCGGTGTGGCGGTCACCATCCTGGCGACGGGCTTCACCCAGTACCTGTCGAACTTCACCTTCGACAAGGCCGAGGGCGGCTCCTCCAAGCAGTCCCCGCGCATCGAGCCCATCACCGAGATCACCATCCCGGGACTCTCCAGCGGACTGGACACCCTCCAGGCCAAGCACTGGTTCCTCGTCTCGGACATCGCCGGCGTCCTCGGCGGCCTGGTCACCCACCTGTCGCTGCTGACCATCGTCGCCGTGCTCCTGATCCCCGCCACCTGGTGGGTGCTCTGGCGCACCGCCTTCGGCCTGCGCCTGCGCTCCTGCGGTGAGAACCCGGTCGCGGCGGAGTCCCTCGGCGTCAACGTCTACAAGTACAAGTACATCGCCGTGATCGTCTCCGGCGGCCTGGCGGGCCTCGGCGGCGCGTTCCTCGCGATCGTCTCCACCGGCATCTACCAGGAGGGCCAGACCGGCGGCCGCGGCTACATCGGTCTCGCCGCGATGATCTTCGGCAACTGGATGCCGGGCGGCATGGCGCTCGGCGCGGGCCTCTTCGGCTTCACCGACAGCCTCAAGCTGCGCGGCGGCGCCGAGAACGTCCACGCGATGCTGCTGCTGATCGCCATCCTGCTGGTGATCGCCCTCGGCTGGCAGCTGTACAAGAAGAAGTACCTCCAGGCCGGCATCGCCGCCGTCTGCGCCGCCGGGCTCTTCGCCTGGTACGCGGCCACCGACCAGGTGCCCAGCCAGTTCGTGGACGCCGCCCCGTACGTCACCACGCTGCTGGTGCTCGCCCTGTCGGCGCAGCGCCTGCGGATGCCCAAGGCGGACGGCATGCCGTACCGCAAGGGCCAGGGCAAGTGACCCCGGCCCCGGCGGTGGACTGGGAAGCCCTGCGGACGGCCGCCCGGGCCGCGATGACCCGGGCGTACGCCCCCTACTCGGGCTTCCCGGTCGGGGTCGCGGCCCTGGTCGACGACGGCCGGACCATCACCGGCTGCAACGTCGAGAACGCGAGCTACGGACTCGGCCTGTGCGCCGAGTGCGGCCTGGTCTCCTCCCTCCAGGCCACCGGCGGCGGCCGGCTCACGCACTTCACGTGCGTGGACGGCAAGGGCGAGATCCTCGTCCCGTGCGGGCGCTGCCGCCAGCTGCTCTACGAGTTCGGCGGCCCGGAGCTCCTGGTGGAGACACCGGACGGGATCCTGCCGCTGAGCGCGATGCTGCCGCAGGCCTTCGGGCCCGACCACCTGAGATAGCCGTACGACGGCCCTCCGCCCTGCCGGGCGGAGGGCCGTCGCGCTCCTCCCTCCCTCATCTCTATGCGCGTAGAAGGAAGTCACCTCATGGACGTCATCTCCGTCATCCGGACCAAGCGGGACCGCGGTGAGCTGAGCCCCGAGCAGATCGACTGGGTCATCGACGCCTACACCCGCGGCATCGTCGCCGACGAGCAGATGTCGGCGCTCGCCATGGCCATCCTGCTCAACGGCATGAACCGGTCCGAGATCGCCCGCTGGACCGCCGCGATGATCGCCTCCGGCGAGCGGATGAACTTCGACGCCCTCTCCCGCCCCACCGCCGACAAGCACTCCACCGGCGGCGTCGGGGACAAGATCACCCTGCCGCTCGCCCCGCTCGTCGCCGCCTGCGGCGCGGCCGTCCCGCAGCTGTCCGGCCGCGGCCTCGGCCACACCGGCGGCACCCTCGACAAGCTGGAGTCCATCCCCGGCTGGCGCGCCCTGCTCTCCAACGAGGAGATGCTGAACGTCCTCGACACCACCGGCGCCGTCATCTGCGCCGCCGGCGACGGCCTGGCCCCCGCGGACAAGAAGCTCTACGCCCTGCGCGACGTCACCGGCACCGTCGAGGCCATCCCGCTGATCGCCTCCTCGATCATGTCCAAGAAGATCGCCGAGGGCACCGGCTCCCTCGTCCTCGACGTGAAGGTCGGCTCCGGCGCCTTCATGAAGAACATCGAGGACGCCCGCGAGCTGGCCTCCACCATGGTGGCGCTGGGCACCGACAGCGGCGTCAAGACGATCGCCCTGCTCACCGACATGTCCACCCCGCTCGGCCTGACCGCGGGCAACGCCCTCGAGGTCCGCGAGTCCGTCGAGGTCCTCGCCGGCGGCGGCCCGGCCGACGTGGTCGAGCTGACCATCGCCCTCGCGCAGGAGATGCTGACGGCCGCCGGCATCAAGGACGCCGACCCGGCGAAGGCCCTCGCCGACGGCTCCGCGATGGACGTGTGGCGCCGGATGATCTCCGCCCAGGGCGGCGACCCGGACGCGGCCCTCCCGGTCGCCCGCGAGCAGCACGTGGTCACCGCCTCCGCCTCCGGCGTCCTGACCCGCCTCGACGCGTACGCGGTCGGCGTCGGCGCCTGGCGCCTGGGCGCCGGCCGCGCCCGCAAGGAGGACCCGGTCCAGGCGGGCGCGGGCATCGAGCTCCACGCGAAGCCGGGCGACACGGTCACGGCCGGCCAGCCGCTGATGACCCTGCACACGGACACCCCGGAGAAGTTCGAGTACGCCCTGGCCTCCCTGGAGGGCTGCTACGACGTGGCCCCGTCGGGCACCGGGTTCTCGGCGAACCCGATCGTCCTGGACCGCATCGCGTAACCCCTGGCCGGGGAGGGGCGAGGTGCCGCTGCGCGGGGCCCGCCCCTCCCCGCCCTTCACCCGTTCTCGCCTCAGCCGCCGGCGGGGCTGAAACGGATCCCGGGGCGCTCAATCGCCGCACGGGCTGGATGTGTCCAGCCTCGCCGGCGTTTGAGGCGCGGGGGTCTGGGGGCGGAGCCCCCAGGAGGGGTCCGGGCGCAGTCCGGGGAACGGGCGATGCTCGGGTAGGGGACCTCGCCCCGCGCAGCGGCACCCCCGCCCCACCGCACCGCCCCGCGGCAGCGCACCGGCTCCGCCCCGCGCGGCAGCGCAGCGGTACCGATGAGTTCCGCGCCCGCGGACGGTCATCCACCCGTGGAGATCACCCTGGCCCTGGAAGGGCCCCACCCCGACGTCCCCGCCCTCCGCGCCCGCGTCAGAGAGGCCTGCCGGGACGCCCCCGGGCAGCCGGTGAGCTGCGACGCCCGCCGCGTCACGGCCCCCACCCTCGCCACCGTGGAAGCCCTCGCCCGCATGGCCCTCACGGCCAAACGCCACGGCGCCCCCTTCACCGTGACCGGCGCGGCCCCCCGCCTACAGGCCCTGCTCCACCTGGTCGGACTCGGAGAGCTCCTCCGGCAGCCCGAACAGCGGGAACCACCGCGCCGTGTCCAGGAAGGCGTTCAGCCCGACGATCCGCCCCTCTGACACCTCCAGCACCTGGAGCGCCCACGGCACGTGCCCGGGCAGGCCGTCCTCCCGCGGACGGTACTGCCCGAAGGCCGGCAGCCCGTTCGCCGTGGTCGGCACCAGCCGCGAGCCCTTGCAGCCGATGCCCTGCTCCAGGTGCCACGCGGCGATGTCCGCCGGCCCCCGCAGCCACAGGTCGAACGGCGGCATCGACAGCACCGCGTCCTCGTGCAGCAGCTCGGTCAGCCGCGAGATGTCGTACGCCTCGAAGGCCGACAGGTACTGCTCCAGCAGCTTCGACTGCTCCGCGTCCAGCGGGTCCTTCGGCTCGCTCGGCCGAAGCTCCTGCCCCGACAACGTCGCCCGCGCCCGCTGGAGCGCGCTGTTCACCGACGCCACCGAGGTCTCCAGGAGCTGCGCGACCTCGTCCGCCTTCCAGGCCAGCACCTCCCGCAGGATCAGCACGGCCCGCTGCTTCGCCGGCAGGTGCTGCAGGGCCGCCACGAAGGCCAGCCGCACGGACTCCTTCGCCAGCGCCAGCTCCGCGGGGTCGGCGGTCTGCGGCAGCACCCGTCCGTCCGGCACCGGCTCCAGCCAGGTCACCTCGGGCCGCTCGTTGAGCACGGCGGAGGCCTGGTGCTGCGGCGCGGACAGGTCCATCGGCCGGGCCCGCTTGTTCCCCGCCTTCAGCAGGTCCAGGCACACGTTGGTGGCGATCCGGTACAGCCACGACCGCAGCGACGAACGCCCCTCGAACTTCCCGTGGGCCCGCCAGGCACGGACGTACGTGTCCTGCACCGCGTCCTCGGCGTCGAAGGACGATCCGAGCATCCGGTAGCAGTAGCCGGTCAGCTCGACGCGGTAGCGGTCCATCGCCGCGTCGAGTTCCGGTGACGAGGTAGCAAGGTCGCTCATGGCCGCCGTCCCCCAGGTGGTTTCCGTCCCTTCGGAAACTACCCGAGGGGTCTGACAACGGCAGCCGGAGCGGGGGAAACCGTCAGGTCCCGGGCTTGCGCCCGTACACGAAGACGTCCTCGCCGTTGGTCAGCATGTTCCAGTAGGCCTTCGCGTCCGTCGTCGTCATGTTCACGCAGCCGCCCGAACCCGGCGGGTTCCACATGCTCTTGGTGACCGAGTGGAAGGCGATGCCCCCGTCGAAGAACTGCGAGTAGGGCATGGAGACGTTGTAGATCGTCGACCAGTGGTTGATCGACCGGTAGTAGATCTTCTTCAGGCCCGTCCGCGTCGGCGTCTCCGCCTTGCCGGTGCGCACCGGCACCGGGCCGTACTTCAGCGTCGCCCCGTCCTGGATCCAGCTGAGCTGCCGGGTCAGGTCGACGCACGCGATCCGCCCCAGGTTGACGGGGCACTTACCCTCGGCGTTCGGGTTCTTGCCCGCCGCCCGCTGCGCCAGCATCGTGCTCATCGTCTGCCAGGTCAGCGGCCCGGCGTACCCCATGGTCGGGGTGATCCCGTGGGTGGCCTGGAACGACTGGATCGCCGTGCAGTCGGCCGCCGACTGCACCCCGTCCACCGGCCGCCCGAGGAACTGCTCGACCTGCCGCTGGTAGGGCCCGGTGGTCACGTTGCAGGCGGCGGCCTGGGCCGGACCGCCCCCCACGACCACCAGGGGCGCCGCCAGCGCCAGAGCCCCGCCGAACACCACCGCAGCCCGCCGCCGCGCGCGCACGCGTATCGCCGCCATCCGGTCCTCCCCTGCCTCGCCCGCACTGTGGGGGCGCCAATGCCTCCCAAGCTAGAGCGAGTTGCGCACGCCGCACAGACCTTGAACGGAGTTGGCCGCCGCGGTTCCGCCACGGGTCGGCCGACGTCCGCATGCGGACCGGTTCCGCGGCGTTCGACGGGGGTCAGCGGGCCGCGGCGGCGCGGGCGCCGGGGGCGAGCATCCGGCGCCGCTCGGCGCGGGCCGCGTGGGACCCGTACAGGGTGATCGAGACGACGCCCAGCACCGCCAGCAGCGCGATCCCGACCGTGGCCGCCCACCCCGAGGCGTGGTACGCCAGCGCGCCCAGGGTGCCGCCCGCGCTGGAGCCGAGGTAGTACGCGGACTGGTACAGCGCCGAGGCCTGCGCCCGGCCCGTCTTCGCCGTACGGCTCACCGCCGCCGACGCCACCGCGTGCCCCGCGAAGAACCCGGCCGTGATCAGCACCAGCCCCGGCAGGATCAGCCACAGCGAGTCGCCGAGCGACAGCAGCAGCCCCAGCGCGGTCGTGGTCACCGCCAGGTACAGCGCCCCGCGCCGGCCGGCGCGGGCCACCAGCTGCCCGGCCGCCGCCGAGGAGACCGTACCCACCAGGTAGATCAGGAAGATCGACCCGACGACGCCCTGGCCCAGCGAGAACGGCGCCTCCACCAGCCGGTAGCCGATGACCGTGTACACGGCCCCGAACACGGTCATGAACAGCGCGCCGATGCCGTACAGCCGCAGCAGCAGCGGGTCCCGCAGGTGCCCGGCGACGGTACGGCCCACCGCGCGCGGGTTCAGCGACGCCGGCCGGAAGAACCGCGCCCGGGGCAGCAGCACCAGGAAGGCCACCGCGCAGACCAGCGCCATCACGCCGACGGCCAGCAGCCCGCCGCGCCAGCCCCACAGCTGCGCGCCCCAGCCGGTGACGATGCGGCCGCTCATGCCGCCGATGGAGTTGCCCGCGACGAACAGGCCGATGGCCCCGACCAGCGCCTTCGGCTCGACCTCCTCGGCCAGGTAGGCCATCGCGGAAGCGGGGACGCCCGCGATCGCGGCGCCCTGCACCGCGCGCAGCGCCACCAGCCACTCCAGGCTCGGCGCGAACGGCACCAGCAGGCCGATGCCGACGGCGACCACCATCGAGCAAGTCATCATCCGGGTGCGGCCGAACCGCTCGGACAGCGCGCTGAGCGGCAGGACGAACAGGGCGAGGGCGCCGGTGGCCGCCGACACCGTCCAGCTGGCCTGACCGGCCGTCACGCCGAAGCCGGCGGAGACCGCGGGCAGCAGGGCCTGGGTGGAGTAGAGGAGGGCGAAGGTCGCGAGGCCGGCGGCGAAGAGCGCGAGGCTCATCCGGCGGTAGCCGGGGCGGCCGGGGGAGCGGGGCTCGGGGGACGACGGGGTGGAGGCACCCGTGATGGCGGGCGCCCCGGTATGAGCGGGAGGCATACCTCGAACCTACGCCCACCCTTTTTCATGCGTCCAATGCACAAACAAGGGATAATCAATCCACCAGCGCATCACTGCACCCCAGGGCTCCGGATATCAATGAACCGTTACGAAGAAGACATGACCGTGACACAAGGGTTGGCCCCGCGCCTGGCCCAGTTCGTCGCCGTCGCCCGGCACGAGCACGTCACCCGCGCCGCCCACGAGCTGGGCGTACCGCAGTCCACCCTGTCCCGGGCGATGGTCCGCCTCGAACAGGACCTGGGCGTCTCGCTGTTCGCCCGCAAGGGCCGCACCGTCGCCCTCACCACGGCGGGCCGCACCTTCCTCGCCTCCGCCGAGGAGGCCCTCGCGGGGATCGCCCGCGCCGCCGGATCGGTCCAGCAGGACGCCGACCCGAACTCCGGCAAGGTCGCGTTCGGCTTCCTGCACACCCTGGGCCCCGAGACCGTGCCCGCCCTGATCCGCGCCTTCCGCGCCGACCACCCGCGGGTCCGCTTCGCCCTCGTCCAGAACTACGGCGAGGCCATGCTGGAGAAGCTCCGCACCGGGGAACTCGACCTCTGCCTCACCTCGCCCGTCCCGGACGCCCCCGACCTCGTCGCCCGCCGCCTCGACGAGCAGCGGCTGCGGCTGGTGGTCCCGGACGACCACCGCCTCGCGGGCCGCAAGCGCATCCGCCTCGCCGAGGCCGCCGCCGAAACCTTCGTCACCCTGGAGCCCGGCTACGGCCTGCGCCGCATCACCGACAACCTGTGCGCGGAGGCCGGGTTCACCCCGAAGGTCGCCTTCGAGGGAGAAGAGGCGGAAACCCTGCGCGGCCTGGTGGCGGCGGGCCTGGGCGTGGCCCTCCTCCCCCCGCCGCTCGTCCCGCGCCCGGGGGTGGTCGAGCTGACGGTGACGGCGCCGCGCGCGGTCCGCGAGATCGGCGTGGCCTGGCTGGACGGCCACCCGGACACCCCGCCGGTCGCGGCCTTCAAGCGCTTCCTCCTCTCCCGCCGGGGCCGCCTCATTCCGGAACTGGAGCCGCCGGCCTAGGGGGAACCCCCTAGCCCACCCCGGTGGTCGTCGTCGTGCGTTCGTGGGACCGGCGCGGAGTTCCGGCAGGCTCCGGGCCCGGCCCGGGCACGGATGTCCCCGCGCCGGGAGGTCCGGCGCAGGACGGACGGGAGTGCCGGAGATGCCCATGCCCAGACGACGAACGTCCCTGACCGTGGCGTTCGCGACCGCCGCGGCCGCCCTGGCCACGGCGGCCCCGGCCTCGGCCGCCACCACCGTCGTGAACTGCCCGGCCCAGAACCTCCAGACCGCGATCGACAACGCCGCGTCCGGCGACACCCTGCTGGTCCGGGGCACCTGCACCGGCACCTTCACCATCGGCAAGAGCCTCACCCTCGCCGGCTCCTCCGGCGCCACGCTGAACGGCAACAACGCGGGCCGGACCCTGACGGTCAACGGCCCGACGACCGTCCGCGTCACGCTCACCGGACTGACCCTCACCGGCGGCGCGGGCGTCGGCCTCGGCGGCGGCCTGTTCAACAACGGCGCCACGGTGACCCTGCGGAGCAGCACCGTACGCAACAACACCTCCACGGAGGAGGGCGGCGGCATCGGCAGCCTCGGCACCACCACCCTGGACGGCAGCACGGTGCGCGACAACACCAGCAAGTACGGCGGCGGCATCGCCAACGGCCCCGGCGTGCTGACGGTGTTCTGGAGCACGGTCCGCGGCAACACCGCCACCCAGTGGGGCGGCGGCCTGCTCGTCGCCGGCCAGGCACGGGTGGTCGGCTCGACGATCACGGCGAACACCGCCCAGGGCGGCCCCCTGTCGGGCGGCGGCATCTACAACTTCAGCAACCTCACCCTCCTGGGCAACTCCATCACGGCCAACACCCCGAACAACTGCTCCTCAACCACCCCCCTCGCGGGCTGCACCACCGTCTGACCCCCCACCACCCGCCCCGGGCCCGGGGTCCGGCAGTCCGGACCTGTTCGCCGTGGAGAGCAAGTACCCGGCCTGGAAGCGGGATTTGGCGCCGATGGCGCGCATGATCTCGGCGATGTGGCGTTGGCAGGTGCGTTCCGACATGCCGAGGCGGCGGGCGATGACCTTGTCCTCCAGGCCGTCGGAGAGGAGGCGGACGATGGTCCGGCGGAGTTCGTCCGAGAGGGATCTGGCGGCTTCCGGGCTCACGGTGCTGGGGAAGGGGCGGGCGCCGGACCAGGAGCGCTCGAAGGCGGTCGTCATGAAGTGGACGACGCTCGGTTCGCGGACGACCAGTGCCGCGCCCTGGCGGTCGGGTACCGCCATGAGGCCCGTGTGGGCGTCGAAGATCAGCATGCGCATGAGGCCGTCGCCGAGGGTGCGTACCTGGGCGCCGAGTGCCGTGATGCGTTCGACGTACGCGGCGGTCGGGCGGGAGTAGCGGGCGGTGTGCTGGTAGATCGTGCGCATGCGGACGCCGCGGGCCAGCAGGGACTCGTCCCGTCCGACCGCTTCCTCCAGGCTTTCCTGGGGCCGGCCGCCGCCCGGCTGGGAGGTCAGCAGTTCCCGTTCGCACCCCGCGGCCAGCTCGGTGATCAGCCCGCGCACCGCTCCGAGGTCGGTGACCAGTTCCAGGCGTCCCGACCCGCTCAGGTCGCGGTGCGCGGCCCCCGCCTCGTACGCGGGGACCAGCGCCTCCAGCCGTCCGCGCAGCCGGTCCATCTCGTCGTGGGTCTCCCGTACGAGCAGCGCCAGCGGGGCCAGCGCCCGGGCCG
>NZ_GG657750.1:4825590-4850244 GCF_000158895.1 Streptomyces sp. C
ATATGCACATTCGTCCCTGCCTGTGCCCCTTCGTAAACCCCTCAGGTTCCCGCAAGGCGACAAGTCGACGCCTGAACGATCGCTTCCGGCATATGCCGGACAGGCACAGTGGACCCACGACGCGCGACCGCGCCGGAACACCGGGGCCATCCGACCGAGAGGGGACGGAACGGCAGGTCCCGGCGTTGCGGCGCGGCCCGTGGTCAGGCCGGCTTCGCGTAGTTGCCGAAGCCCGTCCAGTCCACCGCCACGCACGGCTCGTCGCCGAGCACCCACGCGTCGTGCCCCGGGGCCACCTGCATGAAGTCCCCCGGGCCGTACTCGGCGCCCTCGCCGTCGTCCATCACGACCTGCATCCGGCCGCTGACCACGTACCCGGTGTGCGCCGACTGGCAGCTGTCCGTGCCCGCCAGCGGCTTGATGTGCTCCGACCACTTCCAGCCCGGCTCGAACACCGCGCGCCCGACCGGCCCGCCGTCCGTCTGGATCAGGTCCAGCCTGCCCTTGCCGTCGGCGAAGGGCCGCGTCTCGTCCGCGCTGTCGAAGTTCCTGCGCACCATTGCGGCCATGGCGGACCGCCTTCCGGAGAGCACCCCGAGCCGACCCCGAGTCCACTCCTCACTCTACGCCCGCCCCCGCTCCCGCTCAGCCCCGCAGGGACCGCCCGAAACCCGAGGCCAGCGGCATCCGCAGGCCCAGCGGCGGCGGCGCCGCCAGCGCGTCCACGACCGGCCGCGAGTACCGGCCCGAGAGCATCGCGCCGAGTACGAAGTCCACCGCCAGAGCCACCACTTCCGAACGGTGCTCCCGCAGCCCGTGGCCGTCCGAGTGCACCTCGAACCGGCAAGTAGAACGATTCGCCTTCTTCGCGCGGGCCGCCAGCCGGAAGGAGGACTCCGGGTCGCTGCGCGCGTCGTTCGTGCCGTGCACGAACAGCACCTGCCGCCCCGCGAGCTGCTTCACCGGTTCAGGGGAGCCCGCGTCCGCGCCCTCCGTTAAGCAAGGGGCCATCGCCACGACCGAGTTGACGGCCCCGTGCCCCGCCGCCAGCAGCGCCGCCCGGCCGCCCGCGCCGAAGCCGGCCAGGCACACCGGGACGTCCCCGTAGAGCCTGACCACCTCGTCCGCCGCCCACCCGGCGGCCTCCTCCCGGGGCCCCGCCCCGTGCGCCACCACGTGCGCCACCAGCCCCTGCGCCCCGCCCGCCCGGGCCAGCGCCCGCGCGAGCGGGCGTACCGGACCGGGGGCGAATCTGGAGGCTCCGGGAAGCAGGAGCACCACACCACTGACCGTCGAGACCGAGCCGTTCGCGCCGGCCGCCCGCCCCAGGCGGGCCCCGCGCGCCGGCGGCGCATGCTGTGCCATGGCGGAACAGTCTCAGACTGACAGGTGTACGCCACCCGTCCGTACGGTCTCTGTTACATATCGACCCCCGCCGCCGACGCGCTGCTCTACGCGCGTAGGAGTAGAGTGCCGGGATGACGAGCGAGACCCCCAACCTGCCCACCCCGGACCAGATCCGCCGCTCCCCGAAGGTGCTGCTGCACGACCACCTCGACGGAGGGCTGCGCCCGGGGACCATCATCGAGCTGGCGGCCGAGGTCGGCTACGACAAGCTCCCCGAGACCGACGCCGACAAGCTGGGCGTCTGGTTCCGCGACGCCGCCGACTCCGGCTCCCTCCCGCGCTACCTGGAGACGTTCGCGCACACCTGCGCCGTCATGCAGACGAAGGAGGCCCTCTTCCGGGTCGCCGCCGAGTGCGCCGAGGACCTGGCCGAGGACGGCGTCGTCTACGCCGAGATCCGCTACGCCCCCGAGCAGCACCTCGAAGCCGGCCTGACCCTCGAAGAGGTCGTCGAGGCCGTCAACGACGGCTTCCGCGAGGGCGAGCGCCGCGCCAGGGCCAACGGCCACCGCATCCGCGTCGGCGCCCTGCTGACCGCCATGCGCCACGCGGCCCGCGCGCTGGAGATCGCGGAGCTGG
Source organism: Streptomyces sp. C (assembly GCF_000158895.1). Lineage (NCBI taxonomy): Bacteria > Bacillati > Actinomycetota > Actinomycetes > Kitasatosporales > Streptomycetaceae > Streptomyces > Streptomyces sp. C. Next base: position 4,827,577 of record NZ_GG657750.1, read on the forward strand.
CCAACCGCTACCGCGACAACGGCGTGGTCGGCTTCGACATCGCCGGCGCCGAGGCCGGGTTCCCTCCCACCCGCCACCTCGACGCCTTCGAGTACCTCAAGCGCGAGAACAACCACTTCACCATCCACGCGGGCGAGGCATTCGGCCTCCCGTCGATCTGGCAGGCCCTGCAGTGGTGCGGCGCCGACCGCCTCGGCCACGGCGTGAAGATCATCGACGACATCGAGGTCGCCGAGGACGGTTCCGTGAAGCTGGGCCGCCTGGCCTCGTACGTGCGGGACAAGCGCATCCCCCTGGAGATGTGCCCGACCTCGAACCTGCAGACCGCCGCGGCCGCCTCGTACGCCGAACACCCGATCGGCCTGCTGCGCAAGCTGCACTTCCGGCTGACGGTCAACACCGACAACCGGCTGATGAGCGGCACCAGCATGAGCCGCGAGTTCGAGCACCTGGTCGACACCTTCGGCTACTCGCTCGACGACATGCAGTGGTTCACCGTCAATGCGATGAAGTCCGCGTTCATTCCTTTCGATGAACGACTCGCGATGATCAACGACGTGATCAAGCCGGGCTACGCGGAGCTGAAGTCCGAATGGCTGTTCCGGCAGACCGCTTCCACCAGCGGAACTGTCTCGGCCTAGGCCACGGAATGACCCACGGAAAGCGTCCGGGAGGTTCAACTCCCGGACGCTTTCTCGTATTTACGGATGTTTGCGGGACGGGGTTTGAAGTGGCTAGTTTGCGGAGCCGCTCAGTTCCCCGTCGCAAGGACGATTTTTCATGAAGCAGTCTGCTGCCAAGTCCCTCGGTGTCGCTGTGATTGGTGCCGCCCTCGCCGCGGGCGCCGCCGGCACCGCCTCCGCCTCGGCGCTCCCCGCCGCCAGCCTGACGGACACCCTCGGCTCCCTGACCAGCGCCACCAGCTCCCTCACCGACCAGACGCAGCAGGGTGCGCAGGAGGGCGAGGCCGCCGACGCCGCCGCCCCCGTCACCGGCCTGCTCGGCGGCCTCGCCCCGGTGGCCGCCCCGCTCGGCGCCCTCGGCTGACACCGGCCCCGGAAATCGCACGCACGCGCCCGCGGCGCACACCCCTTCGAGGAGGTGTGCGCCGCGTCGCGCGGTGTGCCACGATCACCACCAACTGCCCGCCGACGCACGGGGTATGAGGTTCGGTCATGCGCATCACGGCACGATTCACGGCGCCCGCGACGAGGTTCGCGCTGCTCCCCGCCCTGCTCCTCGGAGCGGTCGCCTGCGGCAGCGGTACGGAGACCTCCGCGCCCGGGAAGACCCCCGACCCCAAGGGCTCCGCCGCCGCCCGCCCGTCGGGCGCACCCGGCGCCCCGGCGGCCCCCGCCGCGCCCAAGGCCAAGGACGCGAGCCTGGAGCGGGCCGCCCTCGTCCAGGGCGACCTCGCCGGCTACCAGATCTCCGCGCAGGGCAAGAACCCGAACGCCCCCGACGGCCAGCCGCAGGCCGACAAGAAGACCTGTCAGCCGCTCGCCGACATCATGGGCGACAAGCCCGACCCGGCCGCCCACGAGACGGTCAACCGCGGCATCGGCTCCCAGAAGCAGGTGGGCCTCGCCGTCTCCGCCTCCGTCAGCTCCTACGCGGAGGCCGAGGCCAAGCGGGTCGTCGCCCGGCTGCGCGAGGCCGTCGCGGCCTGCGGTACGGGCTTCACCGCCACCGTCGAGAAGCAGACCGGCCGCTACCGGGAGGTGAAGGCCGTCCCGTACCGGACGGCGGGCGACGAGACGGTCAGCTGGACCACCACCGCCACCGCCGAGGGCGTCTCCGCGCCGGTCCACCTGGTCGTCGTACGCCAGGGCGACCGGGTCGTGCGGCTGATGGCCCTGAACGTGGCCGCCGCGGACCCGAAGGCGCTGGTCCCGCAGGAGATCGCCGACAAGCAGCTGGAGAAGGTCAAGAAGGCGGGCTGAGCCCGGGCTGAGCCGGGACGGAGCCACGCCGGAGCCCGGGGCCCTACCAGGCGGTCTGCGCCGAGCCCGCGCCGGCCTTCTCGTTCGGGAGCAGCAGCCACAGCGCCAGGTAGATGAGGAACTGCGGTCCGGGCAGCAGGCACGAGGCCACGAAGATGATCCGCATCGTGCGGGCCTTGATACCGAAACGCCGTGCGAGCCCGGCGCAGACGCCGCCGATCATCCGTCCGTCACGGGGGCGGGTAATCGCGCTCATTTTCTTCTCCTTCGTATGGGGATCGCGCTCCGGGACCATTCCCTTCCGCGATGCCTCAATACTCGCGCGGTACCGCCGAAAGGACCTCGGTCCAGGGTCCGATGCCGACCCTGGTAATTCTCGGGGTGGGCCCCTGAGACGCGTGCGTGCGGCGCAGCCGCCTGCGCAGCACCGGCACGACGGCCAGGTGGACGATCATCACGCCGGCGGTGTTCAGCAGCAGCGCGTCCACGTCCAGCACCCGGCCCGGGACGGCGGTCTGCAGCATCTCGATGCCGAGGGAGATCAGTACGGCCGCGGCCGCCGTCCGGACCAGCGAGGACCAGGCCGCCAGCGGCCCCGGCGCCAGCCGGCCCCCGGCCAGCGGCAGCAGCACCCCCAGCGGGGCCAGCAGCGCCAGTCCCTCGCCGATCCGCCGCGCCGCCTCCAGCGGGCCGTAGGCGAGGTCCGCCCGGATCCCCTCCAGCGGGGTCAGGTTCGCGGCCGCCGCCCAGGGGACGTCCAGGGGGCTCAGCGTCAGCCATCCCACGAGCAGCAGGTGCGCGGCCAGCAGGGCCCCGCTCAGGAGCCGGGACCGGACCGGGAGCTTTGTGGCGGTGGCGGCGCTGCCGCTGCCCTCATGACGGTGCACACCTGCGAGGACGCACCCCCCGGCGGCACCGGTTCCGGTACTCGGGTCCGTTACGCAGCGGTTACGCCGGCTCAGCGGACCCCCCCGACCACCGGACGCCCCGGCAGCCCGCCCCGGCCGACCCGGCGACCGGAGCCTTCCGCAACGCAGCCGACCCCGCCGACCCGGCGACCGGCGTCCCCGCAACGCGGCCGCCCCCGCCAGCCCGGCGACCGAAGCCTTCCGCAACGCAGCCGACCCCGCCGACCCGGCGACCGGAGCCCCCCGCACCGCAGCCGACCCCGCCGACACGGCGACCGGAGTGCCCTGCACCGCAGCCCGCCCGCACGTCCCGCCCGGAAGCCCGCCCGGCAGGGCGCGGGCCCCGTCAGCCCGTCGCCAGCAGCACGGCCAGCAGTACCGCGCCCGCCACCGCCGGCGCGATGATCTCGTACGCCCACCGCACCCGGACCCCGCCCTGCGCGCCCGGCCGGCCGGCCCCGCGCTCGGCGAGCTCGCGCAGCTCCTCCACCGCCCGGTCGGCGGCGGCCCGCGGCGGCGCGGCCGACTCCGCCCCGGCGTCCTCGGCCGCCAGGCCCTTGCCGCGCAGCGCCTCCCGGCGGCTGAACTGCCGGCCGGCCTTCTTCCGCTCGCGCAGCGACACCGGCACCGACCACAGCTGGTACTTCGACCCCTCCGCCAGCACCTCCGCCGAGTAACCGGCCCGCACCGCGTCCACGGCGGCCCAGGGCAGCTCGATGCTCCGGAAGGGGTTGCGGACCCGCATCCGGTCGTCGTTGGCGAAGACGGCCGGGCGCAGGGTGAACGCCACGATCAGCGGGACGGTGAGCAGCGCGACCGCGATGCCGATCCAGCGCGCGCTCCCCCCGCCCCGCACGACGGCGTCCCCGCACAGCCAGGCGACGAGCGCGAGCAGCAGCACCCCGGAGACGACGGCCATGGGAGAGCGGTAGACGCGGTCGGCGTAGACCGGCTCGTGGGGGGAGGGCGTAGTCATGCGGCCGATTCTGCCCCATGGCCCGCCGGGAGGTACGGGCGAGCGGGGCCGGAGGCTCCGATGACGGATCTCACGCCCATATGTGCACCGAGGGGGGTGACAGGCGCTACGCGCGTAGATATGCTCATCTGGTGACCATGCCCACCACCCTCACCGCATTCGCTGACGTGACGACGTCCGACAGCGCGCTGCGCCGCTTCCTGCACGGGCTGCCCGGCGTAGACGCAGTCGGCCTGGAGGCCCGCGCGGCCTCGCTCGGCACCCGCTCGATCAAGACGACGGCCAAGGCGTACGCCATCGACCTGGCCATCTCGATGATCGACCTGACCACGCTTGAGGGTGCGGACACCCCGGGCAAGGTCCGGTCGCTCTCCGCCAAGGCCGTCAACCCCGACCCGACCGACCGGACGACGCCCATGACCGCCGCGGTCTGCGTCTACCCCGACATGGTGGCCACCGCCAAGGCCGCGCTGAACGGCGCCGACGTCAAGGTCGCCTCCGTCGCCACCGCCTTCCCGGCGGGCCGCGCCGCCCTGCCGGTCAAGCTGGCCGACACCCGGGACGCCGTCGCCGCCGGCGCCGACGAGATCGACATGGTCATCGACCGTGGTGCCTTCCTCGCCGGCCGCTACCTGGAGACGTACGAGCTGATCAAGGCCGTGAAGGAGGCGTGCGTCCGCCCCGACGGTTCCGCCGCCCGCCTCAAGGTCATCTTCGAGACCGGCGAGCTGTCGACGTACGACAACATCCGCCGCGCCTCCTGGATCGGCATGCTCGCCGGCGCCGACTTCATCAAGACCTCCACCGGCAAGGTCGGCGTCAACGCCACCCCCGCCAACACCCTGCTCATGCTCGAAGCCGTACGCGACTTCAAGGAGCAGACTGGAATCCAGATCGGCGTGAAGCCGGCCGGCGGCATCCGCACCACCAAGGACGCCATCAAGTTCCTGGTCCTGGTCAACGAGACCGCGGGCGAGGACTGGCTGACCAACGAGTGGTTCCGCTTCGGCGCCTCCAGCCTGCTGAACGACCTGCTCATGCAGCGCCAGAAGCTGAGCACCGGGCGTTACTCCGGTCCCGACTACGTGACGGTGGACTGATCACCATGGCATCCCTCTTCGAGTACGCACCGGCACCCGAGTCCCGCTCGGTCGTCGACATCGCCCCCTCCTACGGGCTCTTCATCGACGGCGAGTTCACCGACGCCGCCGACGGCAAGGTCTTCAAGACCGTCAGCCCCTCCAGCGAGGAAGTGCTGGCCGAGGTCGCCCAGGCCGGTGCCGCCGACGTCGACCGCGCCGTCAAGGCCGCCCGCCGCGCCTTCGAGAAGTGGTCCGCGCTGCCCGGCTCCGAGCGCGCCAAGTACCTCTTCCGCATCGCCCGGATCATCCAGGAGCGCAGCCGCGAGCTCGCCGTCCTGGAGACCCTGGACAACGGCAAGCCGATCAAGGAGACCCGCGACGCGGACCTCCCCCTGGTCGCCGCGCACTTCTTCTACTACGCGGGCTGGGCCGACAAGCTCGACCACGCCGGCTACGGCGCGAACCCCCGCCCCCTCGGCGTGGCCGGCCAGGTCATCCCGTGGAACTTCCCGCTGCTGATGCTCGCGTGGAAGATCGCCCCGGCGCTCGCCACCGGCAACACCGTCGTCCTCAAGCCGGCCGAGACCACCCCCCTCTCGGCACTGTTCTTCGCGGACATCTGCCGCCAGGCCGGCCTGCCCAAGGGCGTCGTCAACATCATCCCCGGCTACGGGGACGCCGGCGCCGAACTCGTCGCCCACCCCGACGTCAACAAGGTCGCCTTCACCGGCTCCACCGCCGTCGGCAAGGCCATCGCCCGCCAGATCGCCGGCACCGACAAGAAGGTCACCCTGGAGCTGGGCGGCAAGGGCGCCAACATCGTCTTCGACGACGCCCCCATCGACCAGGCCGTCGAGGGCATCGTCAACGGCATCTTCTTCAACCAGGGCCAGGTCTGCTGCGCGGGCTCCCGCCTCCTGGTCCAGGAGTCGATCCACGACGAGCTGCTCGACTCCCTCAAGCGCCGCCTCTCCACGCTGCGCCTGGGCGACCCGCTCGACAAGAACACCGACATCGGCGCCATCAACTCCGCCGAGCAGCTCGCCCGGATCACCGCCCTCGCCGACACCGGCGAGGCCGAGGGCGCCGAGCGCTGGTCCCCGGCCTGCGAGCTGCCGTCCGCCGGCTACTGGTTCGCCCCGACGCTCTTCACGAACGTCACCCAGGCGCACACCGTCGCCCGCGACGAGATCTTCGGCCCGGTCCTGTCCGTGCTGACGTTCCGCACCCCCGACGAGGCCGTCGCCAAGGCCAACAACAGCCAGTACGGCCTGTCCGCCGGTATCTGGACGGAGAAGGGCTCCCGCATCCTCGCGGTCGCGGGCAAGCTCCGCGCGGGTGTGGTGTGGGCCAACACGTTCAACAAGTTCGACCCGACCTCGCCCTTCGGCGGCTACAAGGAGTCGGGCTTCGGCCGCGAGGGCGGCCGCCACGGCCTGGAGGGCTACCTCGATGTCTGAGTCTTCTGCGACCCGTCTGGGCGTCTTCAAGACCTACAAGCTGTACGTCGGGGGCAAGTTCCCCCGCTCCGAGAGCGGCCGGGTGTACGAGGTGAGCGACTCCAAGGGCAACTGGCTGGCCAACGCCCCGCTGTCCTCCCGCAAGGACGCCCGGGACGCGGTCGTCGCGGCCCGCAAGGCCTTCGGCGGCTGGGCCGGCGCCACCGCCTACAACCGCGGCCAGATCCTCTACCGCATCGCCGAGATGCTGGAGGGCCGCCGCGAGCAGTTCGTCCGCGAGGTCGGCGAGGCCGAGGGCCTGTCCAAGTCGAAGGCCGCCGCCGTCGTCGACGCGGCCATCGACCGCTGGGTCTGGTACGCCGGCTGGACCGACAAGATCGGCCAGGTCGTGGGCGGGGCCAACCCCGTCGCGGGCCCGTTCTTCAACCTCTCCACCCCGGAGCCGACCGGCGTCGTCACCGTCGTCGCCCCGCAGCAGTCGTCGTTCCTGGGCCTCGTCTCGGTGATCGCCCCGGTCATCGCCACGGGCAACACGGCCGTCGTCATCGCCAGCGAGAAGGCCCCGCTCCCCGCCCTCTCCCTGGGCGAGGTACTGGCCACCTCCGACCTGCCCGGCGGCGTCGTCAACATCCTCTCCGGCAAGGCCGCCGAGATGGGCCCCCACCTGGCGGCCCACCAGGACGTCAACGCCATCGACCTGGCGGGCGCCGACGCGGCCCTCGCCAAGGAGCTGGAGATCGCCGCGGCGGACAACCTCAAGCGCGTCCTGCGTCCACAGCCTGTGGACGACTGGACCGCCGACCCCGGCACCCACCGCATGACGGCCTTCCTGGAGACCAAGACCGTCTGGCACCCGACGGGCTCCCTGGGCTCGGGCGGCTCCTCCTACTAGAACCGCCCCCGCGAGACCGGCCCTGGCAGCAAACCCCCGTGCTGCCAGGGCCTTCACGCGTGCGCCCTACTGCTTCGGCAGGACCGGCCCCAGCAGCGAGCCGACCGCCGCCATCGGCAGCTCCTTCACCGACGGCCCCTGCGTCAGGATCCCCGTCACCATCGTCGTGCCCACCGCCGGGAAGTCCGCGACCTTCGTCGCCACCCCGTTGTCCAGCGGGTCCACCCCCGTCTTGGCGAGCGGGTTCACCTTCAGGTCCCCGAGCGGATTGGCGATCCCGGCCACCGCCGCGTTCAGATCGGTCTCGGCCGCCTGGAGGTGGGTCTGCGAGGCCTGGGCCCCGCCCGCCGCCATCGCCAGGGCCGCCCCGGCCATGGACAGGCTCAGACCGGCGGCGCGGAGCCGGTGCGGAGAGGGTTCGGATGCTGCGTGACGTGCCATGGTTCCCGCCTGTGGTCGTAGTCGCGTGCGCACACACAGTAGTGGAGGCGGCCTCCCGGATTCCAACCCGCCGTGTGAGACCGGTCGCAGGGCCTGTCGGCAGTGTGTTGATACGCCGGGTAATGCCTCACACTGGTCTCCCGTGAGCTGTTCATCTCCCCTTCCCACGCGCGTCGTGCTGCTGACCGGTCCCTCGGGTTCCGGCAAGTCCTCGCTCGCGGCCCGGTCGGGCCTCCCCGTACTGCGCCTGGACGACTTCTACAAAGAGGCGACGGACCCCACCCTCCCGCTGGTCGAAGGCAGCTCCGACATCGACTGGGACTCCCCGCTCTCCTGGGACGCCGACACCGCCGTCGCCGCCATCGCGGAACTCTGCGCCGCCGGCCGCACCGAAGTCCCCGTCTACTCCATCGCCTCGTCCTCCCGGACCGGCACCGAGACCCTCGACATCGACCGCACCCCGCTGTTCATCGCCGAGGGCATCTTCGCCGCCGACATCGCGGCCCGCTGCCAGGAACTGGGCCTGCTCGCCGACGCCATCTGCCTGCGCGGCCGCCCCTCCACCACCTTCCGCCGCCGCTTCCTGCGCGACCTGCGCGAAGGCCGCAAGTCCGTGCCCTTCCTGCTGCGCCGCGGCTACCGCCTCATGCGCGCCGAACGCGGCATCGTCGCCCGCCACGTCGCACTCGGCGCCCACGCCTGCGCCCGCGACGAAGCCCTCGGCCGGCTCGCGGCCGCGGCCGCAGGACGCCACCGCACCCCCACCGCCCTCTGACCGGCGCCACGACCACCCGTACAAAGTGAAAAGGCGGGATCACGCGGACCCCCGGCCGCTTGATCCCGCCTCTTCTCCCCCTGCGGCCCCCGCCCCACCCCCGTAGGACGGGCCCCCTGGCCCCATGGTCCTTCCGGTTACGCGACGAGTTCCCCGAAGGACTCCGCCTCGTCACGCCCGAAGCTCAGCACCTCGTCCTCCCGCAGCCGGCGCAGCGAGCGCCAGATGCTCGACTTCACGGTGCCCACGCTGATGCCCAGGATCTCCGCGATCTCCGGGTCCGTACGGCCCTCGTAGTACCGCAGCACCAGCATCGTCCGCTGCGGCTCCGGAATCCGGGCCAGCGCCTGCCACAGCACCGCGCGCAGCTCCGTACCCCGCATCGCGTCCGCGTCCGACGCCGTCTCCGGCAGCTCCTCCGTCGGGTACTCGTTCAGCTTCCGCCGACGCCAGGCACTGATGTGCAGGTTCGTCATCGTGCGGCGCAGGTACCCGCCCACCGCCGCCTTGTCACTGATCCGGTCCCAGGCGCGGTACGTGGAGAACAGCGCGCTCTGCAACAGGTCCTCGGCCTCGTGGCGGTCGCCGGTGAGGTGGAAGGCCGTCGCGTACAGCGCCGCCCGCCGCTCCTGCACGTACGCCGTGAACTCCGCCTCCGAGGAGGAGGACACCTCCGGCGCCGTGCGCTGCGCGGGAACCGCCTGGTACTGCTTCGCGTCAATGGCTGTGACGTGTGCCGGCCGCTGACGGGCGACCGTCACCGTACGGACACCCGCCCGGCGGTTCACATCGTGCAGCCGCGTGACAACCGCGCTGGTCGTGGTGCTGTGCAGCGTGTTCATCTCGCGCCCCCCGTCGTGGAGTCTGCTTCGGTCCGTCGTGTCGATGAGAAAAGACTGCCCGGCCGGTATAACCAGGGTGTCCGCCGACTGTCACAGGCCTGTCACAGCCACCCGTGCGCCAGACCGTGGCCCGAATGCGTCCCCCGCGATTGCCACCGTCCCAGCGGTCGAACTGCGGACGGCCGATGGGACAGAATGAGCCCGTGCCCTTCCTGTTGCTGATCGAGGACGACGACGCCATCCGCACGGCCCTCGAACTCTCCCTGACCCGCCAGGGCCACCGAGTGGCCACCGCGGCGACGGGCGAGGACGGCCTGAAACTGCTGCGCGAGCAGCGGCCGGACCTGATCGTGCTCGACGTCATGCTGCCCGGGATCGACGGCTTCGAGGTGTGCCGGCGCATCCGCCGCACCGACCAGCTGCCGATCATCCTGCTCACCGCGCGCAGCGACGACATCGATGTCGTCGTCGGCCTGGAGTCCGGAGCCGACGACTACGTCGTCAAGCCCGTCCAGGGACGCGTGCTCGACGCGCGCATCCGCGCCGTACTGCGCCGCGGCGAACGCGAGGCGAGCGACTCCGCCACGTTCGGGACCCTGGTCATCGACCGGGCCGCCATGACCGTGACGAAGAACGGCGAGGACCTCCAGCTCACCCCCACCGAGCTGCGCCTCCTCCTGGAACTCAGCCGCCGCCCCGGCCAGGCCCTCTCCCGCCAGCAGCTGCTGCGGCTGGTGTGGGAGCACGACTACCTCGGCGACTCGCGGCTCGTCGACGCCTGCGTCCAGCGGCTGCGCGCCAAGGTCGAGGAAGTGCCCTCCTCACCCACGCTGATCCGTACCGTCCGGGGTGTCGGCTACCGGCTGGACTCCCCGCAGTGACCAAGGCCCTGTTCGCGGGCCGGCGCTGGACCAGCCTGCGGCTGCGCCTGCTCGTCGTGTTCGCCCTCGTCGCGCTCGTCGCCGCGGTCTCCGCGTCCGGCATCGCGTACTGGCTCAACCGCGAGGCCGTGCTCACCCGTACCCAGGACGCGGCCCTCGGCGACTTCCGCCAGGAGATGCAGAACCGGGCCGCGGCGCTCCCCGCCGACCCGACGCCCGAGGAGATACAGCGCACCGCCGAACTCATGGCGGGCAGCAGCCCCGGGTACAGCGTGCTCCTCGTCCACGAACGCAAGGACGGCCGCAAGGTCATCGGCGCCGCCGGCGCGGTCCCCTTCGGGCTGAACGACGTACCGAAGTCCCTCCAGTACGCCGTCAACGACCGGCAGAAGACCACCGCCGCCAACGACGCCGAGTACCACATGTACTGGCAGCGCACGAAGCCCCAGGGCAACCCGTACCTCGTCGGCGGCACCCGCATCGTCGGCGGCGGCCCCACCGGCTACATGTACAAGTCCCTCGCCACCGAACGCGACGACCTCAACGCGCTGGGCTGGTCGCTGACCATCGCCACCGGCCTCGCGCTGCTCGGGTCCGCGCTGCTCGCGCAGGGCGCCGCACGGACCGTCCTCAAGCCCGTACAGCGCCTCGGCGACGCGGCACGCAGGCTCGGCGAGGGCGAACTCGACCACCGGCTCGACGTGTCGGGGACGGACGAACTCGCCGACCTGTCGAGGACCTTCAACCGGACGGCGGAGGCGCTGGAGAAGAAGGTCGCCGACATGAGCGCCCGCGAGGAGGCCAGCCGGCGCTTCGTCGCCGACATGAGCCACGAGCTGCGCACCCCGCTGACGGCACTGACGGCGGTCGCCGAGGTGCTGGAGGAGGAGGTCGAGGACCTCGACCCGATGATCGCCCCGGCGGTGGGCCTGGTGGTGAGCGAGACGCGCCGGCTCAACGACCTCGTGGAGAACCTGATGGAGGTCACCCGCTTCGACGCGGGAACGGCCCGGCTGGTCCTCGACGACGTCAACGTCGCCGACCAGGTCACCGCATGCATCGACGCCCGCGCCTGGCTCGACGCCGTCGAACTCGACGCCGGCCGCGGGATCGTGGCCCGCCTCGACCCGCGCCGCCTCGACGTCATCCTCGCCAACCTCATCGGCAACGCCCTCAAGCACGGCGGCTCGCCGGTGCGGGTGTCGGTGTGCGTCGAGGGGGAGTGGCTGGTCATCGCGGTCAGGGACAACGGCCCGGGCATCCCGGAGGAAGTGCTGCCGCACGTCTTCGACCGCTTCTACAAGGCGAGCGCCTCCCGGCCCAAGTCGGACGGCAGCGGGCTCGGCCTGTCGATCGCGATGGAGAACGCCCACATCCACGGCGGTGACATCACCGCCGCGAACGGGCCCGAAGGCGGGGCCGTGTTCACACTGCGGCTCCCGATGGACGTGGGGGCGGTGATCGCCGGTGGCGGCGTGGAAGCGTAGGACTGCGGCGCTGGTGATGGGGGCCCTGGCGTTGTCCGGATGCGGCATCCGGGCCACGACCGTCCCGGTCGACGTGGGCGCGGCCCCGTCCCGGGTGTCGTGCGAGACCGCCGGGCAGCCGGCGGGCCAGAGCGGCGTACAGGGCTTCCGGGCCACGGTGGAACTGGTCTGCGGATCGCAGCTGGTCGGCGTGGAACGGATCGTCCCCGTACCCGAGAAGCGCGCCTCGCGGGAGCCCGTCGTACTGGTCGCGCAGGCGCTGCTGGAGGAACTGGAACGCAGCCCGTCGGCGGAGGAACGCGACGGCGGCTTCACCACCAGCGTCCCCGACCAGCTGGCCGCCTCCCCGGCCCGCCCCGGCGACCCGGCGGGAACGCTGCGCCTCAGCCGCAAGCCGGAGGACCTGCCGCCGGTGGCGCTGGCCCAGATCGTCTGCACCCTCTCGGCGAGCGACGCCGTCTCGGCCGGCCCGGGCCCGGTGGTCCTCGGCGGCCCGAACGCCGACCCGCCGCGCGCCTGGGAGTGCACGGACGAGGTCCGCTCCCGCCCGGAGTCGGTCCCGACGCTGGGCGACTTGGCAAGCCCGACCCCGACGCCGTCGGGGTCGCCGTCGGGGTCGCCGTCGCCGTCGCCGTCGGGGACGTAGGGGGCGTCGTACGGGGCTTGCGGCGCGGGCCCGCTATCTCCCCCTCGAGGGGTGGGGGCGGGGCGGCGTTTGCCCACCCGCCCCCTTGGGTGCGGGGCGGGGGCCGGGGGCGGTATCCCCTTGCCCCGTCTCAGAGAAGTCTGGGGGCTTCCCGTCAGTCCCATCGTCCTTCCGGTTCGGGCCGGTCCCTCAAGGGCGCTCCTTCGTCGCGTCACTTCGTGATCGCCTTCGGCGACCCTTGACCGACCGACCCGAACCGGAAAGCCGAAAGACTGCCGGGAAACCCCCAAAGAAACGGCACGGTCCAGAGGAGCAGGGACGGGCGTCTCAGGGACCAGGCGCGGTGCCGGGGGCCGGCCCGCCGGGCATCCGGGCCCCCAAGAGTCGAGATTCCGGGCCGGGGGCGCGGCTACCCGCACGAGAGGCCGATCAGAGCAACCCAGGAAGCCCCCAGACGCGCCAGATCGCTACGCGCTCCTCTCGTCTCAGCGTCCGGCGACCGCCTTGGGCTGATACCCGCACGAGAGGGCGAACAGAGCAGCCACAGGAGCCGGTGGGCGCGACGGATCGCTACGCGCTTCTCTGATCTCGGCGTCCGGCCGCCGTCTGCAGCTGATCTCGACGGCGGGCGGTGTCAGCGATGGGCGTGCGGAGGGGAGAAGTCGTTGAGGCTTCTGAAGTACGTCAAGCCGGGGCGGTCGGCGAGTTGCGTCTCGCCGGTGATGGTGAATCCTGTGCGGGTCAGCACGGTTCGGGACGCCGTGTTGTCGAGCGTGGTGGCGGCCCGCAGGGTGGCCAAGCCGTAGCTGCGGGCCGCGAGGGCGCACACTTCCCGCACTGCTGCCGTGGCGATACCCCTGCCTGCGGCCCGCTCCGCAATCCGGTAACCGAGTTCGGCCTCCCCTTGCGTCACATCGATCAGGTTGACCCGCGCCAGCACCTCGCCGGCAGGATTCAGCAGGACGTGGAAGAAGCAGACGCCGGCCTCCTGCTCGGCCAGCAGGTCACAGTGCCGCTGGTCGAAACTGGCGAAGTACTCCTCGCCTCGGTCAGGGACGGACGCAGCGAAGTAGGCCCGGTTCTCCCGTTCGAAGGCGAGGAGCGCGGCAGCGTGATCCGGACGCAGCAATTGCAGCTCAACCATGGACCGGACGTTATGCAACCTGCTCGTCCTTCCGCTACGCGGATACAGCAGGCGACGACCATGCCGCACCGTGGCCCTATCCCATGGTGGGTGAGTTTGTAGATGCCCAGGGGCGCAAAGAGGTCGACGCGGACGGGGTTGTTCTGCTGGGCACAAGGCACGCAGAGCAGGTCCCGCCGGGTGGTGTGGGTGGTGGTGCGGGCAGCTTGGACGGGGTTTCGCCAGCAGGCCTCACAGGCCACGACGTCGGTCGATGGTCGTGAACTCTGTGGAGATCACCGCTCGCCGGCCAAGATGGGATGCGCGCACAGCTGGTTGTGGAGCACGCTGCACGGCGATGTAGGCGGACTGGACATACCTCTCCTCAAGGCTTGGAGGCGGGGATGGCCGCCTCGACGTTGGAGACGGCCGTGGTGAACTCACGGCCCGTGGAGTTGCGGATGTAGGCGAGCTCCATCCAGCGCTCGATGTCGGTGTCGGAGACGTTCTCGTTGATCGCCGTCATCAGCACGCCCTCGGTACCGGACGCGATGTCGCGGACACGACGGCGCAGCAGGTGGTGGGGGACGTACTCGTAGCACTCACTCATACATGTCCTCCTCCAGGGAATCGACGAAGCGTTCCCACCCAGCGCGCGCTCGGGCGAGAAGCGCCGGGCTGGGTGCGGAACCCCCCTTCGTCTCCGGCCAAGAGGCGCCAAGACGACTACCGCCCTGAGGCTCTGCGCTGGCTGTGTTCTTCTCTGCTGCGTTCAAGACGACCTCATGTCGCTACGCTGAGTGGTTTGCTTGTCACTGCGCACACGAGCGTAGGTACGGCGCCGTGCCGGTCGAAGTGACCGTTGGTACGGGTACTTGGCGAAGAATCCGAGGGCGGGGAGGTGCTGTGGTCAGCAAGGGGTGCTCCACCCTGACCACCAGTCGGGGGAGCCGACGGCCCAGCCGTCTCGGCACGGTCTCGGGGTATGTCTTCCGGGTCATCCGAGAGCAGCTCGGCCACACGCAGGAGAGTCTCGCGGAGGCCTTTCACCTCTCGACGGACGCCATCGCGGGATGGGAGTCCGGCAGACGCCCGCTCACGGCTCTCTCCGTCGGCCAGATGCTCGGACACCGTCACCGACTCATGCGCATGGGGGCTCCGGCAGTCCTGGTCACCGCCTTGGAGAAGGCGATGGAGGCAGACGTGCTCCTGCTGAGCGCTCTCGAAGGGGACGAGTCGCCGAGCCCTCTCGGCTCGTGGGTCATGCAACGCGACCTTGTGGAGGTCCTGGCCTGGCCACTCAACGACCAAGCCCCGGAGTCGATGCGTGCGCTGCCGCCGTCGAGTCGTTCCCGACGTGGCCCGGTGCCAAGCGGACCCGAGTTGGCTGTGGCAGAACGTACCCAGTTCTTCCAGTACCTGCGCACGACTGCCGAAGAAGCCCGTGATCCTGATCAGTTCCTGCTGCGCCGACAAGCCCTGTACCTTGCGGGCTACGACCAGGCAGCAGACACCGTGGACTGGCTGAGGCAGCAGCAGAAGGCAGAGCGGCCCGACGACTGGCTCACCCGTTGGCTCACTGCTCGTTCCGTGGCCGCCGTTGCGGCCCGTCAGGGCGATCGAGAGCGTATGGGGCACTTCATCTCCACCACGCTCGATGGCGACGACCTGGGCGAAACTGCCAACCTCAACTACTGGGCTTACTGGATCGGAGAGGCAGCACACCCCCAGCTGCCCGACGATTTCATCGTGGAAACCGATGCCACCTCATGGCAAGGACACAAGCTCTTCCAGCACTTGGTGAATGGGCTCAGGCCACAACACGGCTACTTCGACCTGAACGTGCACACCCTCTGGGCACTCCTGGCAGCCCGTCCCAGCCTCCTCAAGACGGCCACTTCCACTACCCGAAAACTGCGGGCCCGAATGCCCGTGCTGTTGGATGGCACCCAGCCCTCGACCGGAGCGCGTCGGGAGCTTGAAGGCATTCGGTACGCGATCCGCCTCGCTGAGGCGTGAGAAGGAGACAGACGTGGCTGACGACCTGTCCGCGGTGGCCCATTTCCTCTACGAAGCCGGAACGCTCAAGAACGCACGCCGCACGGGCTGGTGGATGGCCGGCGTCAACAACCCCGAGAGCGTGGCCGAGCACTCCTGGCGCACGTCCCTGATCGCCTCCGTCATTGCCAAGCTGGAGGGTGCCGACCCCGCTCGCGCAGCCTTCCTCGCCACGTGGCACGACACCCAGGAAACCCGCAGCGGCGACGTGAACCACCTGGGCAAGAAGTACTCCTCCTCCGCCGATCCTGCCGCGATCACAGCCGACCAGACGGCCGGCATGCCCGACCTCCTCGCCGCGACCATCCAGGACCTCGTAGCGGAGTACGAGGCCAAGGAGACACCCGAATCGATCTGCGCCCGGGACGCCGACAAGCTGGAATGCATGCTCCAAGGCATCGAGTACAAGGCCCAGGGCTACGCGGACGCACAACGCTGGATCGACAACAGCCGCGGCCGACTGACCACCGAATCCGCCCAGCGCCTCGCTGACGAACTACTCGCCCAAGGCACCCTGGACTGGCTCCGCGCAGCCATGGGGGAGCAACCCTGACCGCTTTGACGGTCTGATCAGCCCCGGACGGCCGTCAGCCGCCCAGATGGGAGAACCGCGTAGCGATCTGTCGCGTCCACCGGCTCCTGTGGCTGCTCTGTTCGCCCTCTCGTGCGGGTATCAGCCCAGGGCGGTCGCCGGACGCTGAGATCCGAGGAGCGCGTAGCGATCTGTCGCGCCTGGGGGCTCCGCAGGGCGGTCTGTTCGCTTTCTCGTGCGGGTAGCCGCGCCCCCGGCCCCGGATCTCGACTCTTGGGGGCCGGATGCCCGGCGGGCCGGCCCCCGGCACCGCGCCTCATCGCTGAGAGACCCGTCCCTCTCGCATCGACCGTGCCGTTTCTTTGGGGGTTTCCCGGCAGTCTTTCGGCTTTCCGGTTCGGGTCGGTCGGTCAAGGGTCGCCGAAGGCGATCACGAAGTGACGCGACGAAGGAGCGCCCTTGAGGGACCGGCCCGAACCGGAAGGACGATGGGACTGACGGGAAGCCCCCAGACTTCTCTGATCCGGTCCAGGGGGATACCGCTCCCCGGCCCCACCGGCCCGCACCCGGGGAGGCGGGTGGGCAAACGCCGCCCCGCCCCCACCCCTCGAGGGGGAGATAGCGGGCCCGCGCCCCGCGCCCCGCGCCGCAGGCGTCGTGCACACGCGCCGACGGCCCCCTCAGCCTGGGCTGAGGGGGCCGTCACCGGGCGGAGTCAGGGGTCAGAGGCCCATGGCCGCCGCGAGGTCCTTCTTCACCGCGTCCAGGATCTCCTGGCCCCGGGTGCGGGCGCTCGCGAGGTCGGAGGCTTCGGCCACCGGGACGACCACCTCCAGGTAGCACTTGAGCTTGGGCTCCGTGCCGGAGGGGCGGCAGATGACGCGGGCCTTGTAGTCGCCGTCCAGGTAGTAGCGCAGGCCGTCCGTGGGCGGGAGGGCGGCCGAGCCGATCGACAGGTCCTCCGCCGAGACCACCCGCAGGCCCGCCAGGGAGGCCGGGGGTTCGGCCCGCAGCTGGGCCATGGCGTTGGCGATGACCGTCAGGTCCGAGACGCGGACCGACAGCTGGTCGGTGTGGTGCAGGCCGTGGGCCATCGCCAGGTCGTCCAGGAGGTCGGTCAGGGTGCGGCCCTGCTCCTTGAGCGTGGAGGCGAGCTCGGCGACCAGCAGGGCGGCGGTGATGCCGTCCTTGTCGCGGACGCCCTCGGGGTCCACGCAGTAGCCGAGGGCTTCCTCGTAGCCGTAGCGCAGGCCGTCGACGCGGGCGATCCACTTGAAGCCCGTCAGGGTCTCCTCGTAGCCGACGCCGGCCGCTTCCGCGATCCGGCCGAGCAGGGAGGAGGAGACGATGGATTCCGCGAAGACGCCCTGGGCGCCCTTGTGGACCAGGTGGGCGGCGAGCAGCGCGCCGACTTCGTCGCCGCGCAGCATGCGCCAGCCGCCGTTGTCCGGGACGGCGACCGCGCAGCGGTCGGCGTCGGGGTCGTTGGCGATGACGATGTCGGGCTGGACCTCGGCGGCCTTCGCGAAGGCCAGGTCCATGGCGCCCGGCTCCTCCGGGTTCGGGAACGCGACCGTCGGGAAGGCCGGGTCGGGCTCGGCCTGCTCGGCGACGAGCACCGGCTCGGGGAAGCCGTGGCGGGCGAAGGCGGCGAGGACGACGTCCTTGCCGACGCCGTGCATGGCGGTGTAGACGGTCCGCACGCCCCGGGGGGAACCGGGGGTCAGGACGGCGTCCGTACGGGTCAGGTACGCCTCCAGGACCTCCTCGTCGAGCTGCAGCCAGCCGTCCGCGGGCTGCGGTACGTCGGCCAGCGCGCCGACGGCCGCGATCTGCGCCGCGATCTCGGTGTCCGCGGGGGACACGATCTGCGAGCCGTCGCCGAGGTAGACCTTGTAGCCGTTGTCCCGGGGCGGGTTGTGGCTGGCGGTCACCTCGACGCCGGCGACGGCGCCGAGGTGCCTTATGGCGTACGCGAGGACGGGCGTCGGCAGCGGCCGGGGCAGGACGGCCGCGCGCAGTCCGGCGCCGGTCATCACGGCGGCGGTGTCGCGGGCGAAGTCCGCCGACTTGTAGCGGGCGTCGTAGCCGACGACGACGAGGCCGCCGTCGTGGCCCTGGGCCTTCAGGTAGGCCGCGAGGCCCGCCGCGGCGCGGATGACCACGGAGCGGTTCATCCGCATCGGGCCGGCGCCGATCTCACCGCGCAGTCCGGCGGTGCCGAACTGGAGCGTGCCGGAGAAGCGGTCCGCGAGCTCGGCCGTGTCGTTCGCGTCGATCAGGGCCGCGAGCTCCGCCGCCGTCTCCGGGTCCGGGTCCTCGGCCAGCCAGGTCCGGGCCCGGGTGAGGAGGTCGTCCTGTTCCTGCACTGCTTCCGCCTTACCTCTCGTACGTCGTCGGTGTCGGTCGCCGATGTCGATCGTCGGGTGTCGATCGTGTCGATCAGATGCGGTCGAGGACCTGCGTGAGCAGCGTGCCCATGCGGGCGGCGGAGTCGCGGCCGGCCTGGAGGACCTCTTCGTGGTTCAGCGGCTCGCCGGACAGGCCCGCGGCCAGGTTGGTGACCAGGGAGATGCCGAGGACCTCGGCGCCGGCCTCGCGGGCGGCGATGGCTTCCAGCACGGTGGACATGCCGACCAGGTCGGCGCCCATGACGCGGATCATGTTGATCTCGGCCGGGGTCTCGTAGTGCGGGCCGGGGAACTGGACGTAGACGCCCTCTTCGAGGGTCTCGTCGATCTCCTTGCACATCGCGCGCAGGCGCGGCGAGTACAGGTCGGTGAGGTCGACGAAGTTCGCGCCGACGATCGGCGAGGTGGCCGTCAGGTTGAGGTGGTCGCTGATCAGGACGGGCTGGCCGGGCTTCATGCCCTCGCGGAGGCCGCCGCAGCCGTTGGTGAGGACGACGGTCTTGCAGCCGGCGGCGACGGCGGTGCGCACGCCGTGGGCGACGGCGGCGACGCCGCGGCCCTCGTAGAAGTGGGTCCGGCCGAGGAAGACCAGGGCGCGCTTGTCGCCGATCTTGTACGAGCGGATCTTGCCGCCGTGGCCCTCGACGGCGGCGGGCGGGAAGCCGGGCAGCTCGGTGACGAGGAACTCGGACTCGGGGGCGCCGAGCGCCTCTGCGGCGGGGGCCCAGCCGGAGCCCATGACGAGGGCGACATCGTGGGATTCGACGCCGGTGAGCTCGCGGAGGCGGGCGGCGGCGGCGTCGGCGGCGGCGAAGGGGTCGGTAACAGATGCGTTCACGCAGACGAGCGTAGCCGCTTATCGCCTACGCGCGTAGATGGCGCAGCTCACGGTGTTCGGATCGTTGCCTTGTCGTTTCCGCCGAATCGTCCCCCTCCGCCCGTCTCCCCGCCCGCGCGGGCGGGCCCCGGCGCGGGTCAGCAGGGGCGCTTGCGCAGTTCCATGACGTAGTCGTGCGGCGCACCGGCGGACTCGGCGGCGTCCGCGATCTCGCCCAGGTAGCGCGCCGACGGCAGGCCGCCCTCGTAGCCGTTGAGGACGTAGCACCAGGCCGCCTCCTCGCCGTCCAGGGTGTGGACGCGGATCCGCATGCGGCGGTAGATGTCGAGGCCGACACCCTCCCAGCGGTCCATGGAGTCCTCGTCGAGCGGGGCGATGTCGTACAGCGCGACGAAGACCTGCTGGCGGGGGGCCTCCACGATGGTGGCGAGGGCGCCCTCCCAGCCCATCTGCTCGCCGCCGAAGGTCAGCCGCCAGTCGTTGATCCAGCCCGTGCCGCGCAGCGGGGAATGGGGAGCGCGGCGCGTCATCAGCCGCGGGTCGAGGTTGCCGGCGTACGCGGCGTAGAGCGACATGTGGTCGAGGGTACGGGAGGCTCGCCCCGGCACGCGTGTCCGGATGGTGCGAGCACCTTGATGCGTGCGGGACAATGGGGCACGGAATGCATCCCCCGGGGAGAACCCCCGGACCACCGGCCGGGGCGGCAGCCGGCCGGGTAGAGCGTGAGGCGGACTTTTCGTGACCCGGATCGTGATCATCGGCGGCGGACCCGGCGGGTATGAGGCAGCCCTGGTGGGGGCCCAGCTCGGCGCGGAGGTGACCGTCGTCGACTGCGACGGTCTGGGCGGGGCGTCGGTGCTGACCGACTGCGTGCCCTCGAAGACCCTCATCGCGACCGCAGAGGTCATGACGACCTTCGACTCCTCGTACGAGGAGCTCGGGATCGTCGTCGCGGACGACACCCCGCACATCGAGCAGGCGGCGCGCGTCGTCGGCGTGGACCTCGGCAAGGTGAACCGGCGCGTGAAGCGCCTCGCGCTGGCCCAGTCCCACGACATCACCGCGTCCGTGACCCGGGCCGGCGCCCGCGTCATGCGCGGCCGCGGCAAGCTCGGCGGCCCGCAGGGCATCGACGGCACGCGGGACGTCATCGTCACCGCCGCCGACGGCACGGAGACGATCCTCACCGCCGACGCCGTGCTGATCGCCACGGGCGGCACCCCCCGCGAGATCCCGGACGCGATGCCCGACGGGGAGCGGATCCTGAACTGGACCCAGGTCTACGACCTGGAGGAGCTCCCCGAGGAGCTGATCGTGGTCGGCTCCGGTGTGACCGGTGCCGAGTTCGCCGGCGCGTACCAGGCGCTGGGCTCGCGGGTGACCCTGGTGTCCTCGCGCGACCGCGTGCTGCCCGGCGAGGACCCGGACGCGGCCGCCGTCCTGGAGGACGTCTTCCGCCGCCGCGGCATGAACGTCATCGGCCGTTCGCGCGCCGAGTCCGCCAAGCGGGTCGGCGACCGGGTCGAGGTCACCCTCTCCGACGGCCGCGTGATCACGGGCACCCACTGCCTGATGGCGGTCGGCGCGATCCCGAACACCAAGGACATGAACCTGGAGGAGTCCGGGGTCCGGCTCAAGGAGTCCGGGCACATCTGGACCGACAAGGTGTCGCGCACGTCCTCGCCGGGCGTGTACGCGGCCGGTGACGTGACGGGCGTGTTCGCGCTCGCGTCCGTGGCCGCCATGCAGGGCCGCATCGCGATGTACCACTTCCTCGGCGACGCGGTGGCCCCGCTGAACCTGAAGACGGTCTCCTCGAACGTCTTCACCGACCCCGAGATCGCCACCGTCGGCTACACCCAGGCCGACGTGGACGCCGGCAAGATCGACGCCCGTGTGGTGAAGCTGCCGCTGCTGCGCAACCCGCGCGCCAAGATGCAGGGCATCCGGGACGGCTTCGTGAAGATGTTCTGCCGTCCGGGCACCGGGATCGTGGTGGGCGGTGTCGTCGTCTCGCCGCGCGCGAGCGAGCTGATCCACCCCATCTCGATCGCCGTCGACAACAACCTGACCGTCGAGCAGATCGCAAACGCGTTCACCGTGTACCCCTCGCTGTCCGGTTCGATCGCCGAAGTGGCCCGCCAGTTGCACACCCGCAAGGCGGGCGGCGAGGCGTAGCGGTCCCTGTCCTGCGGCCCAACCGCCCCTGCCCGTACGCGGGTTGGGGCGGGGGTCGAGGTGGTGCGGGGGTGCGTGGTGGCGGGGGTCGGCGGCGGGCCCGCCGCGTATACCACCTGCCGGGCCGCCGTATGGACAACTTCGGTATTCCGGCGCAAAGAGCTGAAAGCAGACGGTCGTTGGCGTTACTGTCAGTTTCGTGTTCGCTGCTGAACGTCGCCAATTGATCCTCGAAATGGTGCGGGCCAACGGTGCGGTATCGCTCCGGGAGCTCGCCCGTGTCGTCCAGACCTCCGAAGTGACCGTACGGCGGGACGTGCGGGCACTGGAGGCAGAAGGACTCCTCGACCGCCGGCACGGCGGTGCGGTCTTGCCGGGCGGTTTCACGCGGGAGTCCGGCTTTCCGCAAAAGTCCCATCTCGCCACGGCGGAGAAGACCGCCATCGCCGATGTCGCGGCCGGCCTCGTCGAAGAAGGCGAGGCCGTCGTCGTCGGCGCGGGTACCACGACCCAGGAGCTGGCCCGCCGGCTCGCGCGGGTACCCGGTCTGACCGTCGTCACCAACTCGCTGCTCGTCGCCCAGGCGCTGGCGCACGCCAACCGGGTGGAGGTGGTGATGACCGGCGGCACGCTGCGCGGCTCGAACTACGCCCTCGTGGGCAGCGGCGCCGAGCAGTCCCTGCAGGGGCTGCGGGTCTCCCGGGCCTTCCTGTCCGGCAGCGGCCTGACCGCCGAGCGCGGGCTCTCCACCTCCAACATGCTCTCCGCGAGCGTGGACCGGGCGCTGGTGCAGGCCGCGGCGGAGGTCGTCGTACTGGCCGACCACACCAAGCTCGGCACGGACACGATGTTCCAGACCGTGCCGACCGACGTGATGACGCGGCTGGTGACGGACGAGCCCCCGCAGCACGACGAACGGGCCGCGACGGAGCTCCAGGCGCTGGCCGACCAGGGTGTGCAGATCACCGTGGCGGGGTCGGCGCCGGTGGCCGGGGGCCACGGGGGTGCCGGGGACGGGATGCCGGGGCGCAGGCCGCGCCGGGAGTCCCCGCTGCCGGTCCAGCGGCGCGGCGGGCCGACCGCGCAGCTGCGGAGCGCTCCCGCGTCGCTGCTGGAGCAGCAGGCGGGGGAGCGGGCGCGGGTCGCGGACATGAGGCGCCGTTAGCCGATCCGGTGCCCCGGATCCCTGCGGGGC
>NZ_GG657750.1:4850429-4886876 GCF_000158895.1 Streptomyces sp. C
GGAGCCCCCAGGGAACGGTGGAAGGGCGGGTAGGGGACCGGCCCCGCAGGGAGCCGTTACGGGGCGGCCGGATGTGCGAAGGCCCCGCCCGGGGGATGCCCGGGCGGGGCCTTCGTCACGTGAGCCGGGGCGTCAGTCCTTGATCTCGCAGATCGTGGCGCCCGACGTGAGGGAGGCTCCGACCTCGGCGGTGAGGCCGACGACGGTGCCGGAGCGGTGCGCGTTCAGCGGCTGCTCCATCTTCATCGCCTCCAGGACGACGACCAGGTCGCCCTCGTTGACCTGCTGGCCCTCCTCGACCGCGACCTTGACGATCGTGCCCTGCATCGGCGACGCGAGGGTGTCGCCGGAGGCGGCCGGGCCGGACTTCTTGGCGGCGCGGCGCTTCGGCTTGGCACCGCCCGCGGCGGCCGTGCGGGCCAGGGTCATGCCCAGCGAGGACGGGAGGGAGACCTCCAGGCGCTTGCCGCCGACCTCGACGACGACCGTCTCGCGGCCCGGCTCGTCCTCGGTCTCCTCGGCCGCCGGAGCGGCGAAGGGCTTGATCTCGTTGACGAACTCCGTCTCGATCCAGCGGGTGTGGACCTTGAACGGGGTGCCGTCGGTCGGGGCGAAGGCCGGGTCGGCGACGACCGCGCGGTGGAAGGGGATGGCGGTGGCCATGCCCTCCACGTTGAACTCCGCCAGGGCGCGGGCGGCGCGCTGGAGGGCCTGCTCGCGGGTGGCGCCGGTGACGATCAGCTTCGCGAGCAGCGAGTCCCAGGCGGGGCCGATGACCGAGCCGGTCTCCACGCCCGCGTCCAGGCGGACGCCGGGGCCGGTCGGCGGGGCGAAGAGGGTGACGGTGCCGGGGGCGGGCAGGAAGCCCCGGCCCGGGTCCTCGCCGTTGATGCGGAACTCGAAGGAGTGGCCGCGCAGCTCCGGGTCGCCGTAGCCGAGCGCCTCGCCGTCGGCGATGCGGAACATCTCGCGGACCAGGTCGATGCCGGCGACCTCCTCGGTCACCGGGTGCTCGACCTGGAGGCGGGTGTTGACCTCGAGGAAGGAGATGGTGCCGTCGGTGCCGACGAGGAACTCGACGGTGCCCGCGCCGACGTAGCCGGCCTCCTTGAGGATCGCCTTGGACGCCGCGTACAGCTCGGCGTTCTGGGCTTCCGTCAGGAAGGGGGCCGGGGCCTCCTCCACGAGCTTCTGGTGGCGGCGCTGGAGCGAGCAGTCGCGGGTGGAGACGACGACCACGTTGCCGTGCGTGTCCGCGAGGCACTGGGTCTCGACGTGGCGCGGCCGGTCGAGGTAGCGCTCGACGAAGCACTCACCGCGGCCGAAGGCGGCCACGGCCTCGCGCACGGCGGACTCGTAGAGCTCCGGCACCTCTTCGAGGGTGCGGGCGACCTTGAGGCCGCGGCCGCCACCGCCGAAGGCGGCCTTGATGGCGATGGGCAGGCCGTGCTCCTGGGCGAACGCGACGACCTCGTCGGCGCCGGAGACGGGGTCGGGGGTGCCCGCGACGAGCGGGGCCCCGGCGCGCTGGGCGATGTGGCGGGCGGCCACCTTGTCGCCGAGGTCGCGGATGGCCTGCGGCGGCGGGCCGATCCAGGTCAGTCCGGCGTCGAGCACGGCCTGGGCGAAGTCGGCGTTCTCGGAGAGGAAGCCGTATCCGGGGTGGATGGCGTCCGCACCGGAGTCCGCGGCTGCCTGCAGTACCTTCGCGATGTCGAGGTAGCTGGCTGCCGGGGTGTCACCGCCCAACGCGAAAGCTTCGTCTGCCGCGCGGACGTGCAGGGCGTCCCGGTCCGGATCGGCGTAGACGGCTACGCTCCCGATTCCGGCATCCCGGCAGGCCCGAGCAACGCGGACAGCGATTTCGCCACGGTTGGCGATGAGCACCTTGCGCACGATGGCTCCCTCCTTGAAACAAGCTGAGTTTAGGGACAGTCGACACGGCCTTACGACCCTTCCCCAATGGTGACCTTGCCCACACGGAGTGTTATTCGAGTGCCCCTTGAGTGTGAAAGCCCGTGTGTCGCCCCAGGTCAGGGAGATCCCCGACTGCACAGTAACCCCGTCGGGTGGGGGAGGTCTCTGTTCGGCGGGTCAGCGGCCTCCGCCGATTCTTTGTGGAGTCCCTACGAACAGCCTAGGCATTCTTTGAGTGAGGGCCGTCACGGCCGCCCCGCGCGCCCTTTCCCGTAACGAAGCGGGCCCGGACTCTTGTCCGAAGGTTTACTCGTTAGTAGCCTCCCAGGCGTCGAACACGCTTGTGGCGTGGGAGGGATGGGGGCGTCGTGCTGCGCAGACTCGTGGCGGGGCTGGTCGCGATCGCGCTCGTCGCGGAGGCCGCCGTGCTCGTGCTCGTCCACCTCGTGCTGGGCCGGGCGACCGAGGCCCAGTCGATGTCCGTCGCGGGCATGGATCCGGATGTCATGGTCATGGCGACCTACGGGATGGGTGCCGGCATGGGCGCCTTCCTCCTGCTGTGCGCCGTCCTGGCCGCCGTCGCCGCCCTGCGCGACCGTCCGCCGGGCCGCCCCGCCCGCACCGTGCTCGTCGTCGCCGCCGTCACCCACGGGGTGCTCGGCGCCCTCGCCGTCGGACTCGTCGGCTGGGGCGCCTTCGCGGCGACGACGGCGATCTTCTGCCTGCTCGTGCTGACCCTGATGCTCTACGCCGGGCCGCCCGGACGTTCCCGTGAGGGGCTCAGGCCCACAAGTCCGTGATGGACACGTCCAGTTCGCCCAGCAGCGAGCGCAGCAGCGGCAGCGACAGCCCGATGACGTTGCCCGGGTCCCCGTCGATGCCGTCGATGAACGGCGCCGACAGGCCGTCGAGCGTGAACGCGCCGGCCACGTGCAGCGGCTCGCCGCTGGCCACGTACGCCGCCACCTCCGCGTCCGTCGGCTCGCCGAAGCGGACCGTCGTGGAGGCCGTCGCCGAGACCTGACGGCCGGTGGCCGTGTCGATCACGCAGTGGCCCGTGCGCAGCACCCCGGCCCGGCCGCGCATCGACTTCCAGCGGGCCGTCGCGTCGGCCGCGTCGGCCGGCTTGCCGAGCGCCTCGCCGTCCAGCTCCAGCACCGAGTCACAGCCGATCACCAGGGCGCCGGCGGCCTCCTCCAGGCCCGCCACCACGCCCGCCTTGGCCTCCGCCAGGGCCAGCGCCAGGCCGGCCGGTTCGTCGTGGTCCAGGGTGTCCTCGTCGAAGCCGCTGACGATCACGTGCGGGGCGAGCCCGGCCTGCCGCAGCAGGTTCAGCCGGGCGGGCGAGGCGGAGGCGAGGACGAGCGTGCGTACGGTCATGGGGGCCATCGTAGGGCGGCCCCCGCGGCCGCCGCGGGGCCGAGTCCTAGAACGGGGGCACGCCGAGGACGTACACCGCGATCACCATCGCCAGGACGAGGACCACGAGCATCCGCCGGAGCATCGCCTGGGCGTCGCGCATGTCCTTCGGGGGCTCGTTCTTCGGGTCTGACCAGAGCATGCCCCGATCCTGGCCCGCAGTACGCCGGTGGCGCCTGAGTACGGGTACTCAGGCGCCACCGTCCGTTCGCGCCATCTTCCGGAACCCGGGGCTCAGCCCCGTCCGGGCCAGTACGTACGGCCCCACGCGCGCGGCCCGGGCAGCATCTGGCGCCGCCGCGCCACCCGGCTCGGCGAGGCCCACTCGTCCGGTACCCGGGGCGCGCCCGACGGGGCCGAGGCCAGCGCCGCCGCGCGCGCTCGGACCACCGCCAGTGCGGCGGCCAGCTCCTCGGGGGTCGGGTTGCCCTTGACGACCTTGATCACCACAGAGTCCTCCTGGAGGGCCTAGAGGGGGATGTTGCCGTGCTTCTTCGGGGGCAGCGACTCCCGCTTCGTACGCAGCTGCCGCAGCCCCTTCACCACGTGGGCGCGGGTCTCGGACGGCATGGTCACCGCGTCGATGTAACCGCGCTCGGCCGCCGTGTACGGGTTGAGGAGCGTGTCCTCGTACTCGGTGATGAGCCGTGCCCTGGTCTCCTCCACCTCCTCCGGGGCGGCCTCCGCGAGGGTGCGCCGGTGCAGGATGTTCACCGCGCCCTGCGCGCCCATGACGGCGATCTGGGCGGTCGGCCAGGCCAGGTTCAGGTCCGCGCCGAGGTGCTTGGAGCCCATGACGTCGTAGGCGCCGCCGAAGGCCTTGCGGGTGATGACGGTGATGAGGGGGACGGTGGCCTCGGCGTACGCGTAGATCAGCTTCGCGCCGCGCCGGATGATTCCGTTGTACTCCTGGTCGGTGCCGGGCAGGAAGCCCGGGACGTCGACGAACGTCAGCACCGGGATGTTGAAGGCGTCGCACGTACGCACGAACCGCGCGGCCTTCTCGGAGGCGTTGATGTCCAGGCAGCCGGCGAACTGCATCGGCTGGTTGGCGACGACGCCCACCGGGTGCCCCTCGACCCGGCCGAAGCCGGTGAGGATGTTCGGCGCGAACAGGGACTGGGTCTCCAGGAACTCCGCGTCGTCCAGCACGTGCTCAATCACAGTGTGCATGTCGTACGGCTGGTTCGCACTGTCCGGGATCAGGACGTCGAGTTCCAGGTCGGTGTCCGAGACCTCGGTGTCCGCCTCCTCGGGGAAGGCGGGCGGCTCGGAGAGGTTGTTCGAGGGCAGGTACGCGAGCAGCGACTTGACGTACTCGATCGCGTCCTTCTCGTCACCGGCCATGTGGTGGGCGACACCGGACGTGCTGTTGTGCGTGCGCGCACCGCCCAGCTCCTCGAAGCCGACGTCCTCGCCGGTGACCGTCTTGATGACGTCCGGGCCGGTGATGAACATGTGCGAGGTCTGGTCGACCATGACCGTGAAGTCGGTGATCGCCGGGGAGTACACGGCGCCGCCGGCGCAGGGCCCCACGACCAGGCTGATCTGCGGGATCACGCCCGAGGCGTGGACGTTGCGGCGGAAGATCTCGCCGTACATCCCGAGCGCGCTGACGCCCTCCTGGATGCGGGCGCCGCCGGAGTCGTTGATCCCGACGACCGGGCAGCCGGTCTTCAGGGCGAAGTCCATCACCTTGATGATCTTCTGGCCGTAGACCTCGCCGAGGGCCCCGCCGAAGACGGTGAAGTCCTGGGAGAACACGGCCACCGGCCGGCCGTCCACCGTGCCGTAGCCGGTGACGACGCCGTCGCCGTAGGGGCGGGTCTTCTCCAGTCCGAAGTTGGTCGACCGGTGCCGGGCGAACTCGTCCAGCTCTACGAAGGACCCCTCGTCCAGCAGCAACGCCACGCGCTCACGTGCCGTCAGCTTGCCCTTGGCGTGCTGCTTCTCGACGGCACGCTCGGAACCGGCGTGCGTGGCTTCCTCGACGCGGCGCCGCAGGTCCGCGAGCTTGCCCGCGGTCGTGTGCATGTCGATCGGCTCTGAGGGTTGGGACATCGGGGTCGCGGCTCCCTGTGTGGTGTCAACTGCCTGGTCAATTGATTGACTGCTGCTGGCTACTGGTGCGTAGCGTATCGGCGGGCATGGCGCTCGGCAGTGCGGCGTTTGACACACCTACATTGGCTTGCATGACTCCACAAGATGCTCCAGTCGGAGCGGGTCAGGGCCGCTGGTCGAGCCTGGACCGCCCGCCCCTGAACGCCTCCGCGCTCACGAAGGCGCTCGTCACACCCGACGGTCTGTGGACCTCCCTGGAGGTCGTCGCCGCCACCGGGTCCACCAACACCGATCTCGCGGCCCGGGCCGCGGAACTGCCCGAGGGTGCCGTGCTGGTCGCCGAGGAGCAGACGGCCGGGCGCGGGCGGCTGGACCGGAGCTGGGTCGCGCCGGCCCGGTCGGGGCTGTTCTTCTCCGTGCTGTTCAAGCCGGGCGCGGGCGTACCGCAGGAGCGGTGGGGGTGGCTGCCGCTGTTGGCCGGGGTGGCCACCGCGGCGGGGCTCTCGCGGGGCGCGGGCGTGGACACCGCGCTCAAGTGGCCGAACGACCTCCTGGTGAACGTGGAGGGGGAGGAGCGCAAGGCCGGCGGCATCCTCGCGGAGCGGGTCGAGGACGGGGTGGTCCTCGGCATCGGCCTCAACGTCACCCTCACGGAGGACGAGCTCCCCGTGCCGGCGGCCGGGTCGCTGCTCCTGGCCAAGGCTGCGCTGACCGACCGGGAGCCGCTGCTGAAGGCCGTGCTGCGGTCGCTGGAGGAGTGGTACGGGCGCTGGCGCGACGCGGCCGGCGACCCGGGCGACAGCGGTCTCCAGGAGGCGTACGCGGCCGGCTGCGCGACGCTGGGCCGCCACGTCCGCGCGGACCTGCCGGGCGGGCGCGAGCTCACCGGAACGGCCGAAGCGGTGGACGCGGACGGCCGGCTGGTGATCCGTACGGCCGACGACGCCCGTGAGGCGGTGGGCGCGGGGGACGTGGTGCACCTGAGGTCGGTGCGGTAGCGCCGCCGCTGCGGGCGTTGGTCCGGCGGCGCCGCCGTCGCCGGGGGCGCCGGCCCCGGACCGCCGGACCTCGGCCTCCGGCGGGGCCGGATGCCGCCGGGCGTGGGCCGCCGGGCGTGGGCCGGATGACAGCAGGGGGAGTGAGCTACGGCACACCTGCCGTATGGTTTAGGCGATCCCGGTCCTCCCGGTGATCACCCGGTTCGGCAGCGCGCACGGAATGGACAGGAGGCGGCCCTTGACCGTCGACGACTCTAAGTCCAGCGCGTCCGGTTCCGGCTCCGCCTCCGGTTCGGCGTCCGGCTCCGGGTCCGGGTCCGGTTCTGGGTCCGGGTCTGGGTCCGGCGGGAATCCCGGCACCCCGATCGGGCGGGACCAGCACACGCCCTTCCACGAGGTCGACCACGCGGCGCAGCCGACGGCCGACCCGCTCGCCATCCGGCTGGAGCAGCTGATCCTGGGCGCCGAACGGCGGTACACGCCGTTCCAGGCGGCCCGGAGCGCGGGCGTGTCGATGGAGCTGGCCTCGCGGTTCTGGCGGGCCATGGGCTTCGCCGACATCGGCCAGGCCAGGGCCCTGACGGAGGCCGACGTACTGGCGCTGCGGCGCCTGGCCGGCCTGGTCGAGGCGGGGCTGCTGAGCGAGCCCATGGCCGTGCAGGTGGCCCGCTCCACCGGGCAGACCACCGCCCGGCTGGCCGAATGGCAGATCGATTCCTTCCTGGAGGGGCTGACGGAGCCCCCCGAGCCGGGCATGACCCGCACGGAGGTCACGTACCCGCTGGTCGAGCTGCTGCTGCCGGAGCTGGAGGAGTTCCTCGTCTACGTGTGGCGGCGCCAGCTGGCGGCCGCGACCGGCCGGGTGGTGCAGGTCGCGGACGACGAGGAGATGGTCGACCGGCGCCTCGCGGTGGGCTTCGCGGACCTGGTCGGCTTCACCCGGCTGACGCGGCGGCTGGAGGAGGAGGAGCTCGGCGAGCTGGTCGAGGCCTTCGAGACGACGGCGGCGGACCTGGTGGCCGCGCACGGCGGCCGGCTGATCAAGACGCTGGGCGACGAGGTCCTCTACTGCGCCGACGACGCGGCGACGGCCGCCGAGATCGCGCTGCGGCTGATCGAGACCATGGAGGCGGACCCGCAGATGCCGGAACTGCGCGTCGGGATCGCCTTCGGGACGGTGACGACCCGGATGGGCGACGTCTTCGGCACCACGGTGAACCTGGCGAGCCGGCTGACCTCCATAGCCCCCAAGGACGCGGTGCTGGTCGACGGGGCGATGGCCGAGGAGCTGAGCCGGACCGGCGCCGCGCCGAAGTCCGAGAAGGACGCCGAGAACGAGGAGGGCGGGGGCACGTACCGCTTCGCGCTCCAGCCGATGTGGCAGCGGCCGGTCCGCGGCCTGGGAGTCGTCGAGCCCTGGTCGCTGACGCGGAGGACACCTAAGATCCCCGGGTAACGATCGTTAACCGGGAGGGTGGCAGCATGTCCGATCAGCGCTTCGGAGAGTTCGTGGCGGTGCGGCGGCACGGCGACGGCGGCGTGGTCGCCGAACTCGTGCTGGACCGGCCGAAGGCGATGAACGCCGTCTCCACCGAGATGGCGCGCTCGGTCTCCGCCGCGTGCGACGCGCTGGCCGCGGACCCCGGCGTACGGGTCGTCGTACTGACCTCCACCCACGAGCGCGCGTTCTGCGTCGGCGCGGACCTCAAGGAGCGCAACTCCTTCACGGACGCCGAGCTGGTGCGCCAGCGTCCCACCACCCGGGGGGCGTACGGGGGCGTGCTGGAGCTGCCGATGCCGACGGTCGCGGCGGTCCACGGTTTCGCGCTGGGCGGCGGCTTCGAGCTGGCGCTGGCCTGCGACGTGATCGTGGCCGACGAGACGGCCGTCGTCGGCCTGCCCGAGGTGTCGGTGGGCGTGATCCCGGGCGGCGGCGGTACGCAGCTCCTGCCGCGCCGCGTCGGCGCGGCCCGGGCGGCCGAGCTCATCTTCACGGCCCGCCGCGTGGAGGCGGCCGAGGCCCTGTCCCTGGGTCTGGTCGACGAGGTCGCCCCGGCGGGCGGCGACCGCGCCCGGGCCCTGGAACTGGCCCTGGCGATGGCGGCGAACTCCCCGGTCGGGCTGCGCGCCGCCAAGCGGGCGCTGCGGCTGGGCCACGGGATGGACCTGGCGGCGGGGCTGGAGATCGAGGACGCGGCCTGGCGGACGGTGGCCTTCTCGGGGGACCGGGCGGAGGGCGTGGCGGCCTTCAACGAGAAGCGCAAGCCGAACTGGCCGGGGGAGTAGGCGGCGGTGACGGGGCCTTCTCGGGGCCCTCTTGGGGTGACCTTCGGTCACCCCAAGAGGGGGTAACTGTCACTAAATCGGATAAAACTCCCTAGTCTGGGGTGATGGGAGTTGACGGGCGGCTGCGGGCCGTCGTGGCACTCGCGCAGGCCCATGGCGGCGGCCTGCGCACCACGGGACAGCGTCCGGGCGGCCGCGCGGGGTGCCCGCCTGGCGATGGACGGCTCGTTCGCCGCGATCTCGGCCTGGGAGCGCGAGCGGGGGCGGCTGCGGGTCCTGGTGAACGAGGGCGAGCGGCGGGCCGGGGAGGAGGAGTTCCCCGAAGACGAGTCCTACCCCGTGCACGACTTCCCCGAGATCACCGAGTTCCTGCACGAGCGCTGGGCGGGCGGCGGCGGCCCGCACGCCTGGGTCGAGAGCGCCGTCGGCGACCGCCCCGGGCGGCGCGGGGACGCCCTGCGCCGGCGCGGGCGCGGTACGTGCGTGGTGGCGCCGATCGTGCTCAGCGGGCGGGCGTGGGGCGAGCTGTACGTGGCCCGGGACGAGGGGCTGCCGGACTTCGACGAGGACGACGCGGAGTTCGCGGCGGTACTGGCGGCGGTGGTGGCGGCGGGGCTCGCGCAGAACGAGCGCCTGGAGGAGGCCCGGCGCCTCGCCTTCACGGATCCGCTGACCGGCCTGGCCAACCGGCGGGCCGTGGACATGCGGCTCGACGAGGCGCTGGAGGAGCACCGGCGCAGCGGGACGGTGGTGAGCCTGGTGGTGTGCGACCTGAACGGCCTCAAGCGCGTCAACGACACCCTGGGCCACGCGACGGGCGACCGGCTGCTGGAGCGGTTCGGCTCGGTGCTGAGCCTGTGCGGGGCGATGCTGCCGGGGGCGCTGGTCGCACGGCTGGGCGGGGACGAGTTCTGCCTGGTCAGCGCGGGGCCGTCGGCGGACGAGGTGGTCCGGGTGACGGGTGAGGTCTGCGTACGGGCCGCCGAGCTGGAGCTGGGCGAGGGCGTGGCGTGCGGGGTCGCCTCCACGGGCGACCCGATCGGGCCGGTGAAGTCCTCCCGGCGGCTGTTCCGCCTGGCGGACGCGGCGCAGTACAAGGCGAAGGCGGCCCGCTCGGCCGCGCCGGTGGTCGCGGGCCGCGACACGGCGGTGGTCCGCCTGGCCGACGCCGCGGCGGCCCGCGAGGGCCGGGGGGAGCGGCGCCGGTTCCGGGGGCGGCAGTAGGGGACGGGCCGGTACCGGTCGGGGTCCGTATGCCGTAAGGGTCGGTCGACGGTCGCGATCGTGACGTACTTGCCTAGTGACATGAAGGGATTCAATCCGTAGGGTGCTGAATATGGATATGCACACTGTCGTGGTGGGGACGTCCGGGACCACCGCCGAGGACGTCATCGCCGTCGCCCGCGGCAACGCGCGGGTCGAGCTGTCCGCCGAGGCGCTCGAAGCGCTCGGCCGTGCTCGTGAGATCGTCGACGCGCTCGCCGCCAAGCCCGAGCCCGTCTACGGGGTCTCCACCGGCTTCGGGGCGCTCGCCTCCCGGCACATCAGCCCCGAGCTGCGCGCGCAGCTCCAGCGCAACATCGTCCGTTCGCACGCCGCCGGCATGGGGCCGCGCGTCGAGCGGGAGGTCGTCCGCGCCCTGATGTTCCTGCGTCTGAAGACGGTGGCCTCCGGGCACACCGGCGTGCGGCCCTCGGTCGCGCAGACCATGGCCGACCTGCTCAACGCCGGGATCACCCCCGTCGTGCACGAGTACGGCTCCCTCGGCTGCTCCGGTGACCTCGCGCCGCTCTCCCACTGCGCCCTCGCGCTCATGGGCGAGGGTGACGCCGAGGGCCCCGACGGCACCGTCCGGCCCGCCGGCGAGCTGCTCGCCGAGCACGGCATCGAGCCCGTCGAGCTCCGGGAGAAGGAGGGCCTCGCCCTCCTCAACGGCACCGACGGCATGCTCGGCATGCTGGTGATGGCCCTCGCCGACCTCGACACGCTGTACAAGTCCGCCGACATCACGGCCGCGCTGACGCTGGAGGCGCTGCTCGGCACCGAGAAGGTTCTGGCGCCCGAGCTGCACGCCATCCGCCCGCACCCCGGGCAGGGCGCCTCGGCCGCCAACATGGCCGCCGTGCTGAAGGGGTCCGGGCTGACCGGGCACTTCCAGGAGGAGTCCGCGCCGCGCGTGCAGGACGCCTACTCCGTGCGCTGCGCCCCGCAGGTCGCCGGCGCGGGCCGTGACACCATGGCGCACGCCTCGCTCGTCGCCTCGCGCGAGCTGGCCGCGGCGGTCGACAACCCGGTCGTGCTGCCCGACGGCCGGGTGGAGTCCAACGGCAACTTCCACGGCGCCCCCGTGGCGTACGTGCTGGACTTCCTGGCCATCGCCGCCGCGGACCTCGGCTCCATCGCCGAGCGGCGTACCGACCGCCTGCTGGACAAGAACCGCAGCCACGGCCTGCCGCCGTTCCTCGCGGACGACGCCGGTGTCGACTCCGGTCTGATGATCGCCCAGTACACGCAGGCCGCCCTGGTCAGCGAGATGAAGCGGCTCGCCGTACCGGCTTCGGCCGACTCGATCCCGTCCTCCGCCATGCAGGAGGACCACGTCTCGATGGGCTGGTCGGCGGCGCGCAAGCTGCGTACCGCGGTCGACAACCTGACGCGGATCATCGCCATCGAGCTGTACGCGGCCACCCGCGCCATAGAGCTGCGGCACGGGCTCACCCCGGCGCCGGCCAGCCAGGCCGCGATCGCCGCGACGCGGGCGGCGGGCGTGGAGGGTCCCGGGCCGGACCGCTTCCTCGCGCCGGACCTGGCCGCCGCCGACGCCTTCGTGCGCGCGGGCGGGCTCGTGGCGGCCGTGGAGCCGGTGACGGGTCCCCTCGCCTGATCCGGAGCGGGAACAGGAGAAGGGCCGCACCCCGTCCGGGGGTGCGGCCCTTCCGCCGTTCCTAGAGGCTGCGGGAGCGGCGTACGGAGAAGGCGACGAAGCCCGCGCCGAGGCCGAGGCAGACGGTGCCGCCCAGCACGTAGGGGGTGGTGTCGATGCTGCCGGTGTCGGCGAGCGAGAGGACGGTGATGCCGGCCGGCCGCTCGTCGGAGGCGCCGGCGATGGTCCCCGTACCGGTGTCGGAGGCCTCGCCGTCGCCGTTGCCGTCGCCGTCGTCGTCCGTGGTGGTGTCCGAGACGGTTCCGGTGTTGGCGGCGGCGGGTGCGCCGTGGGTGCCCGCGGACGGGCCGGGGGCGGTGGCGTTCGCCGACGGGACGAACCAGAGGGCGGCGAGGAGGGTGGTCGCCCCGAGGGCGGTGAGCAGAGGTCGACGTGCGGACACGGTGCGATCCCCCTTGCGGAAGCAGCGAATTGGCCGTGTGCGCAGATGCTAGTGAAAGGGGCGGGTCGCGGGAAAGTCGAGGCTGTCGCGGGCTTACTCTCCGTCGTATGAACCCTTCTGATGCATCACGATACGTACGGCTTCGGGTGGATTTGGTGCTGGAGGTGTCGGACTCCGACGCCCTCATCGGCGCCGCGCTCGCCCACATCAAGGCCGACGAGTTCATGCCGGACGAGGAGCGCGCGCACGCGGAGTCGGCCGTCAGGGAGGACGAATCGGAGGCCCTGGCCTACCTCGTGGACCCCACTGACCTGGTCGCGGAGCTGACCGGAGTCGAGCTGGCGCAGGCCTCCTGGAGCAGCGAGCCGGTCGAATACGACCCCGAGTCCCTGGAGTGGGACCTCGACGAGGAAGATGGTGGTTTCGAAGAAGGGGCCGACAACGCCTGACCGTGGGGTTGCACACATTCGAACGGAGTGTGGAACCGAACCGCGTCGTTAACGCGTTGTCAGGACGAGCAGGGGGCGACGCCCCCTGCCCGGCCCGGTCCCGGGATCGCAGCCCGGGGTTTCACGGCAACGATGGAGTGACGTGTGAGGACGTACAGCATGCGGCGGAGAAGGTCCCTGGTGGCCGTGTCCGCCGTGCTCGGTGGGGTACTGATGCTCTCGGCCTGCAATGACGGGGGCGGCGACAAGTCCCAGGGCAGCTCGGAAGCGGGCAAGTCCCAGGCGGAGGTCGACGCGGCGGCGGCCAAGGACGCCTCCAAGGCCCGAATAGCCATCACGCCCAAGGACGGCTCCACCAACGTCCCGCTGAACGACGGCACGAACGTCGCGGTCAGCGACGGCACGCTCACCAAGGTCGAGCTGAAGAGCTCCGACGGCACGGCCGTCACGGGCAAGATCGCCGCCGACGGCAAGAGCTGGAAGCCGGACGCCGCGCTGAAGCGCTCCACCAAGTACGCCCTCGCGGCGACCGCGAAGGACGACGCCGGCCGCGAGGCGCACGAGAACGCCTCCTTCACGACCCTCTCCCCGGAGAACAGCTTCGTCGGCTCCTTCGTGCCGGAGGAGGGCGAGACGGTCGGCGTGGGCATGCCGGTCTCGATCACCTTCAACAAGCCGATCAAGGACCAGAAGGCCGTCCAGGCGGCCATCAGCGTCACCTCCAGCAGCGGCCAGGAGGTCGTCGGCCACTGGTTCGGCAACCAGCGCCTGGACTTCCGTCCCGAGCAGTACTGGCAGGCGAACTCCACCGTCACCCTGAAGCTCGCCCTCCAGGGCGTCCAGGGCGCGCCCGGCATCGTCGGCGCGCAGAACAAGACCGTCACCTTCAAGATCGGCCGGAGCCAGGTCTCCACCGTCGACGTGAAGGCCAAGACGATGACGGTCACCCGTGACGGACAGGTCCTCAAGACCATCCCGATCTCCGCCGGTTCTCCCGAGAACCCCACGTACAACGGCCAGATGGTGATCTCCGAGAAGTTCAAGGAGACCCGGATGGACGGCTCGACCGTGGGCTTCACGAACAAGGAGGGCAAGGGCGAGTACGACATCAAGGACGTCCCGCACGCGATGCGGCTGTCCACGTCCGGCACCTTCATCCACGGCAACTACTGGGGTGCCGACTCGATCTTCGGCAAGGTCAACACCAGCCACGGCTGTGTCGGCCTGAACGACGCCCAGGGCGCCAACGACCCCAACCAGCCCGGCGCCTGGTTCTTCGACAACTCGCTCATCGGCGACGTCGTCACCGTGGTGAACTCCCCGGACAAGGTCATCAAGCCGGACAACGGCCTCAACGGCTGGAACATGTCGTGGGCCGAGTGGAAGGCCGGTCCGTCGGCCTGACGCCACGGCAGCGGTACGGCAGCGGTAACGGACGGAAGGCGGGGAGCCCGGAAGGGCGCCCCGCCTTCCGGCGTTGAGGGGCGGGAGGCGGGGGCGGCCGTGAACCCTCCCCCGGGAACGCCCTGTTCGGCCGGGCGGGCGCATACAGTCCTGCCATGACGAAGATCAACTCGCTGTCCGTACCCCCGACCGACGCCGAGGTCGACGCCTGGTGGGCCGTCCAGGCCGCCGCCCACGCCACCGACGCCGCCGCCCTGCCCGCCGTACCCGCCCCCTCGCGGACGGAGGCCGCCGGACGGCTGCGCGTCCCGCCGTCACGCGGCCGGATGGAGCACTGGACGGCCGGGGACGGCACGGGGCACGCCGCCCTGCTGCTCTTCACCGAGGCGGGCAACACCCACACCGCGTTCCTCGACGAGCTGACCGTACGGCCCGACGCCCGCCGCCGCGGCGTGGGCACGGCCCTGTGGCAGCGGGTCCGCCGGGAGCTCCTCGACCAGGACCGCACCTCCGTCGCCACCGTCGCCGACCTCGGCGGCCCCGGGCAGGCCTTCGCCGAGTCCCTCGGCTTCGAGAACGTGCTCTCCATGGGCTGGTACGTACGGGACCTCGGCGCCGACGGCCCGCCGCCGCTCCCCGCCACCCCCGGCTACGCGTTCCACGTCTGGCCCGGCCTGGTGCCCGACGAGTGGGCCCCGGCCGCCGCCGTCGCCCACGGGGCGATGGAGGACGCCCCGAGCGGGGACAGCGAGGAGACCTTCCAGCCCTGGACCGCCGAGCGGGTGCACCGCGCGCAGCGGCTGGTCCTGGACCGGGGCGGCGAGATGGCCATGGCCGCGGCGGTCACCCCCGCCGGGGAGGTGGCCGCGTACACGGCGCTGGTGCTGCCGGATCCGGCGGGCCCGCGCGCACTCCAGTACGACACCGTGGTCGTGCCCGCCCACCGCGGCCACGGCCTGGGCCGCGCGGTCAAGCTGCGCATGGAGGCGTACGCCGCCGAGCAGCTCCCGGGGCTGCGCTGGATCGGCACCACGGTCGCCGACGAGAACACCCCGATGCTGGCGGTGAACGAGTCCCTCGGCTACCGGCGCGAACGCGGCGCGGGCCTCTTCCAGCTCAAGCTCTGACGCCCGCGCCTACGCCGGTTCCTCGGCGGGCCGCTGCGGTGCCGCCGGCGCCACCGGCGGCGCCGTCCAGGACGACAGCAGCCGCAGGGCGTCCGCCGAGGGCGAGCCGGGCTCGGCGTGGTACGTCACCAGGCACTGCGCCGGGTCGTCGGGCAGCGTCAGCGTCTCGAAGACCAGCTCCAGCTCGCCCACGATCGGGTGCCGCAGCCGCTTCACCCCGTGCGTCTTGTCGGCCACCGTGTGCGCCGCCCACAGCCGCCGGAACTCCTCGTTCTTCACGGACAGCTCCCCGACCAGCGCCGACAGCCGCTCGTCGTCGGGGTGCTGGCCGGCGTACAGGCGCAGGTTGCTGACCACCTCGCAGGCCCGGCACTCCCAGTCCGCGTACAGCTCGGCCGTCGCCGGGTCGAGGAACACCAGCCGCACCAGGTTCCGCTCCGCCGGCGGCAGTGCCCCGAAGTCCCCGAAGACGGCCGCCGCGAGGGGGTTCCAGCCGATCACGTCCTGCCGCCGCCCCACCAGGTAGGCCGGTACGCCCTCCATCGCCGCCAGCAGCGTGCGCAGCGCCGGGCGAACCTGCTGGGGGCGGGCCGTGCGGCCGCCGGAGCGGCGGGTACGGGGGCTCGCCAGGTGGTTCAGGTGCGCCGACTCGGTGCCGCTCAGGCGCAGGGCCCGCGCGATGGCGTCCAGCACCTCCGCCGACACGTTCTGGCCGTGTCCCTGCTCCAGGCGCGTGTAGTAGGCCACCGAGACCCCGGCCAGCTGCGCCAGCTCCTCGCGGCGCAGGCCCGGGACCCGGCGGCGCCGCCCGTGGTCGGGCAGGCCCACGTCCGCGGGCCGCAGCCGGGCGCGGCAGCTGCGCAGGAAGTCCCCGAGTTCGGCTCGCTGATCAAGCTGGTCCATACCGCAAGTATCCCCGGCGGGCGCGCCCGGCGCGGGGCTCAGCCTGACCCCGTCAGGGGTAGGTCCGCCAGTCCTAGGCTCCGCAGGGGGCTGGGTGGGGCGCGCCGGGAAGGGCATCGTGGGGGACGTCGCAGAACGGACGCCACGGCCCGCCCGCAGCACCCCGCGGTACGGCCCCCCAGGCGTCCTCGTCCGAGGAGAGAGCACCCCATGTCCGTCACCCAGGCTGCCGCCTACGCCGCCCCCGCCCCCAAGGCCCCGCTGGAGCGCACCACGGTCCCGCGCCGCCCGGTCGGCGAGCACGACGTACTGATCGAGATCAAGTTCGCCGGCATCTGCCACTCCGACATCCACCAGGCCCGCGACGGCTGGGGCGAGGGCATCTTCCCGATGGTCCCCGGCCACGAGATCGCCGGTGTCGTCGCCGAAGTCGGCGCGGGCGTCACGAGGTTCGCGGTCGGCGACCGGATCGGCGTCGGCTGCATGGTCGACTCCTGCCGCGAGTGCGAGTACTGCCTGGCCGGGCAGGAGCAGCACTGCGTCCAGGGGATGACCGGCACCTACAACGCCGTCGGCCGTGACGGCGAGCCCACGTACGGCGGTTACTCCACGCACCTCGTCGTCGACGAGAACTACGCCGTCCGCATCCCCGACGGCCTGTCCCTCGACGTCGCCGCGCCGCTGCTGTGCGCCGGCATCACCCTGTACTCGCCGCTCAGGCACTGGCAGGCGGGCCCGGGCAAGAAGGTCGCGGTCGTCGGCCTCGGCGGGCTCGGCCACGTCGGCGTGAAGATCGCCGCCGCGCTCGGCGCCGAGGTGACGGTGCTGTCGCAGTCGCTGCGCAAGAAGGACGACGGCCTGCGGCTGGGCGCCGCCCACTACTACGCGACGAGCGACGAGGCCACCTTCGAGGAGCTGAAGGGCCGCTTCGACCTGATCCTGTCGACCGTGTCCGCGCCGCTGGGCCTGGACCGGTACCTGTCGCTGCTGCGGGTCGGCGGTGCGCTCGTGAACGTGGGCGCCCCGGAGGAGCCGGTGGAGCTGAACCTGTTCTCCGTCATCGGCGGCAACAAGACCCTCGCCGGGTCGATGATCGGCGGCATCGCCGAGACGCAGGAGATGCTGGACTTCTGCGCGGAGCACGGCCTGGGCGCGGACATCGAGGTGATCCGCGCCGAGGACGTCAACGCCGCCTACGAGCGCGTCCTGTCGAGCGACGTCCGCTACCGCTTCGTCATCGACGCGTCGACGATCTGACCCGCCCGCCCCAACGCCTGGCGCAGCCGGTCCCGGGCCGCCGTCTGCGCGGCGATCCGGGCCTCCAGGACGGCCAGCCGCTCCCGGGCCACCGCCAGCCCCTTGGCCGACGGCGGCCCGGCGGCCACGTCCCCGTCCAGACACGGCGCGAACACCCGTACGTCGTCCAGGGTGAGCCCCGCGTCCAGGAGCACCCGGATGTTGCGGACCCGT
The DNA here is from genome assembly GCF_000158895.1 of Streptomyces sp. C. Lineage (NCBI taxonomy): Bacteria > Bacillati > Actinomycetota > Actinomycetes > Kitasatosporales > Streptomycetaceae > Streptomyces > Streptomyces sp. C. Next base: position 4,867,790 of record NZ_GG657750.1, read on the forward strand.
ACGACGGCCCGCTCCTCGTAGACCCGGTAGCCGTTCGGCGCCCGCTCGGAGGAGATCAGCCCCGCCTGCTCGTAGTGGCGCAGGGCGCGGGCGGTCGTCCCGGTGGCCCCGGCGAGTTCCCCGATCAGCATCCGGCCATGCTCTCAGGCCACCGCCGCGCCCCCGTCCACCGGGACCACGGCCCCGGTCAGGAACGAGGCGGCCGGGTCCGCGAGCCGGCACACCGCCCAGGCGACCTCCTCCGGCCGCCCGACCCGCCCCATCGGGGTACGCGCCACCTGCCAGGCCCGCACCTGGGCGGCCCGCTCGGGGCCGAGCCCCTGGTGCTCGCCGATCGGTGTGTCCACCGCGCCGGGCGCCACCCCGACGACCCGGACGCCCCGCGGGGCGAGCTCCACGGCCCAGCTGCGGGTGAGGGTGTCGAGGGCGGCCTTGGTGGCGGCGTAGACGGAGGCGCCGGGCCAGCCCCGCTGACCCACGGCGGTGCTGACGTTGACGACGACCCCCGCCCCGGCGGCCTCCAGGGCCGGCAGGGCGGCCTGGGTGAGCAGCACCGGGGCGACGAGGTTGGTGGCCAGCTGGGCGGCGACGTCGTCGCCGCCCACCCCGCCGAGGGCTCCGGCGCGCACGATCCCGGCGTTGTTCACGAGCACGTCGAGCCGACCGTGCTCGGTCAGCACCCGCTCCACGATCCGCTCGGGCCCGCCGGGGGCGCTCACGTCGGCTACGAGCGGCCGGATCCCGGGAAACCCCTCGGCGGTCCCGTCGAGCACCTCGCCGCGCCGCCCGACGACCACCACCCGCTCCCCGGCGGCCGCGAAGGCCCGCGCGGTCGCCCGCCCGATCCCGGTTCCCCCGCCGGTGACGAGGACGACCCGCTGCTGCCCGCTCCCGCTGTTCTCCATGCCCCGAGCCAACAACCCTGCCGCCAGTGGCAGGGTCAAGTCCGCAGCGCGCCGGGATGCTGCGCGTGCTGTTGATGTCCGAGCCGCCCGTCCGGCGGGCTCGGGCCTCGATCTCGACCGAGGCGTTGTGGTCGGCATCATCCTCGTGCCCGCACCGGGTGCAGGCGAACAGCCGGCCGCATCCCTGACGGGATTCGGGATCAACCTGGCCACACTTGGCGCAGGTCTGAGAGGTGTGGAATGGCGGCACGGCGACGAGTACCGACCCGTGCATGCGGGTCTTGTACTCAAGCTGTCGTCGCCGTTCGCCCGGGGCGTTGTCGAGGATAGACCGGTTCAGTCCGGCCTTCTGGCGGACATTCTTCCCCGGTGTTTCGGTGATGCCTTTAACGGATGCGGTCATTTTTTTCACGCGCAGGTCCTCGATGCCGATCAGGCCGTGGTTTTTGGCGAGGTCGGTGGTGAGCTTGTGCGTGAAATCCGCGCGCCGGTTTGCGCGCCGGGTGGCGAGCTTTGCGATATGGGCGATTGTCGTGCGCAGGCGGCGACTGTATTTTCCGCCCTGGTGTTTCTTGGCGTAGGCGATCTGTCGCGCCTTGCGCTGCTCCAGCGCATTGAGCCGCTTCTTCTCGTTGACAGTCAGTGACGTGGGCATGAGTCGGGGTGTGGTTTCGGTGGACACGAACGCGGATGCGGCGACGCCGAAGTCCACCCCGCACGCGGGCTTGCCGTTCGGCGCGGCTGGCTTGTGACCGGTGTGAACGCCGAAGGAGATGTGCCACCCATTGCCGTCCCGGGACACCGTCGCGTCGCGGATCGTGCCCTCGATCGCGCGGGACAGTCGAAACCGCAACGATCCGAGCTTTGGCAAGCGCACTTCTGCCCACTTGCGGTTCAGTTTGCGGATCTGGACCGCCTGCCCGGGAAACGGGACCGACAGGCGATGCCCTCGCCTCCTCCGCGCCGGAAACCCGGCAGGATGCCGCGGATTCCAGAAATTCTCGTACGCGCGGTCCAAGTGGCGGAGGATTTGCCTCTCAGGCTGGAGGGGATGCACGGACTTTGAGTGCCACCTGTTTCAGTTGTCTGCCTTTGCAATGCCGATCGGGCATGAAACGCCAGTCCCGCCAAGCCCGCAGTAGCCGCCCGGGTTCTTGTCGAGGTACTGCTGGTGGTACGGCTCCGCCGGCCAGAAGGGGCGGTCGGCCGCCGGGAGGACGGCGGTGGTGATGGTGCCGTGGCCCGCGGACGTCAGGACGCGCTGGTAGGCGTCGCGGGAGGCTTCGGCGGCCGCCTGGTGGGCGGGGGAGTGGGTGTAGACGGCCGAGCGGTACTGGGTGCCGACGTCGTTGCCCTGGCGGAAGCCCTGGGTGGGGTCGTGGGACTCCCAGAAGAGCTTCAGGAGGGTCTCGTAGGAGACCTCCGCGGGGTCGAAGACCACGCGGACGACTTCGGTGTGGCCGGTCTGGCCGGAGCACACCTCCTCGTACAGCGGGTTCTCGGTGTAGCCGCCCTGGTAGCCGGCCAGGGTGGTCCACACTCCGGGGGTCTGCCAGAACTTGCGCTCGGCGCCCCAGAAGCAGCCCAGCCCGAAGTCGGCGACCTCCAGGCCCTCCGGATAGGGGCCGGACAGCGGGTTGCCGAGGACGGTGTGGCGCTCGGGCAGCGCGAACGGCGCTTCGGCGCGGCCCCTCAGGGCCTCCTCGCGGGTGGGGAGCTCGGGCGTGCGGCGGTACGAGAACATGGATTCCCTCCTTGTGGGAGGGACAACGGTCGGGGGGCGGGCGGGGATTACCTCCCCGCCCGCCCCCGTCGCGGTCGCCGCCGGTCAGGCGTCCGGCGTGGTCACGTTCACCGCCCAGTCGCGGGCGTACAGGTAGCGCCGCTTCGGCTCCCCGGCGTACGTCCACGGCACGGCCCCGATGTGCCCGTCCACGTGGCGGAACTGCTCGACCGCCTCCGCGTCCCGGTCCTGCCAGAACAGCAGGTAGGCCAGCATGTGCCGCATCCGCGGGGTTCCGGGGTGCCCGTTGCCGGCGGCGGCCAGGTCCGCGAGTGCCGCGTCGGCCGCGGCGACGATCTCCGGCTCCTTGTAGTACGTCTCCGGCAGCAGGTCGTCCTCGTAGGTCTCCTGCTCGAAGTACGCCATCAGGGGGAGCAGGGTCAGCAGGTCGCCCGGCTTCCCGGCGGCCGCCGACTCGCGGGCGAAGGCCATGGCCAGCTCGTGCGAGCCCTGCCACTTCGCGCACCAGTACTGCAGGCCCGCGACGTGCGACCACAGCACCCGCGGGGCGCGTTCGGTGATCCGCGCCCACAGCTCCCGGTAGCGCTCGTGCGAGTAGCCCAGGCCCATGCCGATGGCCTGCTCGACGACGTACGGGGTGGGGTCGGCCGGGTCGGCGAGCCGCTGCGCCTCGTGCGCGTCGGCCTGGGCCTTGGCCAGCAGCTGGTGGAAGAGCCGGAACTGCTCCTGGGTGGTGCGGCTGCCGGACTGGCTGCCGCGTACGTTCCAGGCGACCATCACGCTGGTGTCGGCGTGGACGAGGGCCGCCGTGGCGTCCCCGGGCCGGGCCGCGCGCCAGGCCAGCAGCCACGCGTCGTCCTCGGCGGCCGCCTCGGCCAGCGGGCGCACCCGCTCCAGCCGCTCCTGCCAGTCCTGCCCGGCTGCCTCGACGTACGCGGCGGCCGCCTCCCAGTCGCCGGAGCGCACGGCCTCCAGGACGGTGGTCCGCGCGGCCGGGACCGGTGCCGGGTTCTCGGTGTCGAGGTCGGCCTCCGCGACGAAGCCCAGCGCGACGACCGCTGCCGCCTTGCGGGCCTCCTCGTCGGCCTCGACGGCTTCGGTCCGGGCGTTCAGGGTGCCGATCTCGGCTTCCAGGCGCTTGGCCTTGCGGATGAGGTACACCCCGCGCAGGACCCAGCAGGCGACGGCCAGCAGCAGGACGCCGATGACGACGAGTACGACGGTCACGGCGCGAGCACCAGCTTCCGCAGGAGTTCGGTGTCGGGCAGGTCGGCGACGGCCGCGTCCAGCGCGGGGCCGAGCTCGTCCTCGAAACCGGGAACGGGGTAGGACAGGGTGGCCGAGTCCGACCAGGACAGCTCCCAGCGGGCGGCGCCGCGGGCCAGCAGCTCGACGGTGACCAGCTGGCCGAGGGCCCGCCGGACGACCGGGCGGGCGAACTCGCGGGCGGTGCGGCCGGTCGCGGCCTGCGCCTCCTCGGACTTCGGGAAGCGGTCGGCGATCCGCCAGCGCACCGCCGGGTCGGCGTCGACCGCGTCCAGCAGCTCGGCCAGGCCCGGACCCGCGCCCTCGGCGGTGAGGGCCTCGCGGACCTCCTCCGCGCCCCGGCCGACGTAGGTGGTCATCGACCGGTGGACGAGCTCGTCCCAGTCCACCCGGGTCAGCGCGAGCGCCTCGGGCGTGAGGACGACCTGCTCCAGCGCGGCCAGCGCCTCCTGCGGGGAGGCGAGCAGCTCCAGCGCCGGGCGGGCCGTCTGGCCGGCCCGGCCGTCGTCGGGCAGGGCCTCGATGCGGGCCACGCGCTCGGCGAGCGCGGGGTGGGAGTCGTACGGGGAGGCGGGCTCGGTGGACAGCTCGTGGCGCAGCTTCTCCAGCTCGCCCGGGCGGGCGTCGAGCAGCTGACGGAGGCCGCCGAAGACCTGGCCGGGGCGCGGCAGCAGGCCGGCGCCGACGCCGAGGGTGGCGTACGAGCTCATGTAGAAGCCGTGCGCCGAGTCGAGGGCGTTGAGCTGGCGCAGCGCGGAGGCGGCGGAGTCGCGGCCGGCGATGCGGACGGAGGCGAGGTCGGCGGCCAGTTCCTGGCGGCGCGAGGAGGAGAGGGTGGCGCGCATGTAGAAGTGGGCGTACCCGGTGTAGACCTTCGCCATGGCGCGGTACGAGAAGCCGGCGCCGTCGGTGTCGATCTCCTTGGCCTTCTTGCCCTTGGCGATCCGCTTCTCGGCGCGCTTCTCCTGCTTGGCGCGCTCCTTGGCCTCGGTGTTGTCCGCGCGGTCGTGGAAGTGGTTGATCGTGCGCACGATCTGGGCGCGGCCGCGGGCGATGAGCGGGGTGAGGCGGGTGTCGAGGTTGGCGTAGTGGCCCATCTCGTGGGCGAGGACGGAGCGCAGCTGCATCTCGTCCAGGCCGGTCATCAGGGGCAGGCCCAGGTAGAGGCGGCGGGTGCCGGGCAGCAGGCCGAGGAGCCGGGAGTCCTCGGAGACGGCGGCGTTGACCTCGTCGATCAGCAGGATCTCGTCGGGGGCGCGGGTGCCGACCTGGTCGGCGATCTCGCGTACGGCCTGCCAGAGGGCGGGTTCCTGCGCCTCGGTGACGCGGACGCCCGGCATGGGGTCGGGCTTGGGGGTGCGCAGCATGAACATGCCGCGGATGATCGGGACGGCGAGGACCACCGTGCCGATGACGAGCTTGCCGGCCGTGGCGCCGTGGAGCCAGGTGAAGGCCGCCCAGTCGATCAGCCCGAGCAGGGCGAGCAGGACGACGCTGAGCAGGTAGAAGCCTGCGAGCAGGACGAGGGCGCGCAGAGCGCGCAGCGAAGCGCCCATATGGTTGGGGTCCCCCCACGGGATGGTGCGGTTTTTGACGCGCACATGGTGCAATGTTTACGCGCACCTTATGGCCCGGCGCCGACACGCCGGGAGTGGGGGTACCGATATCCGGAGCGGCGGGGCCGGCTGTCCGGAGCGGCGGGGCCGGCCGGGGGCCTGCGCCGCACGCCGCCGCCCCGCCACCGCCACCGCCGCGGTCAGTGCGGCAGCGTCGCCGGGGAGCCGCCGTTGGCCTCGTAGCCGGCCACCGCCATCGCCCGGGCCACCGCGTACGCGGCCGCCGGCTCCTGCGAGGCGGACCAGGGCAGCGCGCCCACGCAGCCGTCGACGTGCCGGACCTGCTCCATGGCCTCCGCCCAGCGGCCCGCGCCCACCAGGAACCACAGCAGCAGGTGCCGTACGTGCGCCAGCATCGGGTCGTCCGGCCGCGCCTGGTGCACCGCGTACAGGGCGCCCTCCAGGGCGCGCGAGACGACCGCGGTCTTCCCGAAGTCGCTCACCAGGACCGTGTCCGGCATGTTCTCGTACACCGAGAACAGCGGCAGCGCCGCCAGCAGCGAGCCCTGCGGGGCGCGGGCCGCGGCCGTCTGCGCGAACGCGTCGGCCTTCTCCCGGGAGCCGTGCCACTTCTCGCACCAGTAGTGCAGCGCGGCCAGGTGCGCGCCCATGTGCGCCGGCGCCACGTCGATCACCCGGGCCCACAGCGCGTCGAACTCCGCCTCCGAGTAGCCCAGCCCCCGCGCGATCGCGAGTTCCGTGATGACGGGGACCGGGTCGCCGGGCGCCAGCAGCGACGCCTTGCGGCAGGCTTCGCGGGCCTCCTCCAGCATGATCCGGTGGTCCTGCGAGCCCACCCCGCCCGAGGAGCGCCACGCCTGCTGCACCAGCAGCTCCGCGTGGACCTGCGCGCCGCCCGCGTCCTTCTCCGCCTCCAGCCGCCAGGCCTTCAGCCACTGCGCGCCCTCGCCGGGCCGCTGCACCAGCTCCAGGGCGGCCGCGCCGCCGAAGGCCTGCACGCGCTGCCAGCGCCGCTCGCCGTCCTTCGGGGTGCCGGCGAGCAGTGCGGAGGCGGCCCGCCAGTGGCCGGTGCGCTGGACGTTCTCCAGGGCGTCCATCAGGTCGGGGTCGGGCCCGGGCACGCGGACGTCCAGGTCCTCCTCGCGGGCGAACCCGTAGTCCGCCGGGTCGGCGGCGTCGGGGCTGCCCGGTGCGACCAGGGTCAGACCGCCGCCCCTGGCCCGTCGGAACGAGAAGAACACGGCGGTGGCCAGGGCCAGCCCCATCAGGACCCAGATAATCTGCATACCGCCAAGCGAACCAGACCCGGCGGCCGAATGGCGAGCGGCCCGCTCCGCCCACCGGGTCCGCCCGCCCCGCCCACCGGGTCCGCCCGCCCCGCCCACCGGGTCCGCCCGCCCCGCGCGCAGGTCAGCGCGCGGTCAGGCCAGGAGAGGACCCTGGGGCTGACGGGGCATAGCATCTGCCTCATGAGCGACGACAGCCACGAGCACCAGAGCTTCGAGACCCGCGCGATCCACGCGGGCAACACGGCGGACCCGCAGACCGGCGCGGTCGTACCGCCCATCTACCAGGTGTCCACCTACAAGCAGGACGGCGTGGGCGGACTGCGCGGCGGCTACGAGTACAGCCGCAGCGCCAACCCGACCCGTACCGCCCTGGAGGAGAACCTCGCGGCGCTGGAGGGCGGCCGGCGCGGCCTCGCCTTCGCGTCCGGGCTCGCCGCCGAGGACTGCCTGCTGCGTACGCTGCTCTCCCCGGGCGACCACGTGGTCATCCCCAACGACGCCTACGGCGGCACGTTCCGCCTCTTCGCGAAGGTCGTCTCCCGCTGGGGCGTGGAGTGGTCGGTGGCCGACACCTCCGACGCGGACTCGGTGCGCGCGGCCATCACCCCGAAGACCAAGGTCATCTGGGTCGAGACCCCCTCGAACCCGCTGCTGGGCATCACCGACATCGCGATGACCGCCCAGATCGCGCGCGAGGCCGGCGCGAAGCTGGTCGTCGACAACACCTTCGCCTCCCCCTACCTCCAGCAGCCGCTGGCGCTCGGCGCCGACGTGGTCGTGCACTCGCTGACCAAGTACATGGGCGGCCACTCCGACGTCGTCGGCGGCGCCCTGGTCACGGCCGACGAGGCCCTCGGCGAGGAGCTGGCCTACCACCAGAACGCGATGGGCGCGGTCGCCGGTCCCTTCGACTCCTGGGTCGTGCTGCGCGGCATCAAGACGCTGGCCGTGCGCATGGACCGGCACGCCGAGAACGCGGCGAAGATCGTGGAGGTGCTCAAGCGCCACCCGAAGGTCACCACGGTCCTCTACCCGGGCCTGCCCGAGCACCCGGGCCACGAGATCGCCGCCAAGCAGATGCGCAACTTCGGCGGCATGGTCTCCTTCCAGGTCGCCGGCGGCGAGGAGGAGGCCGTTGCGGTCTGCGGCCGCACCAAGATCTTCACGCTGGCCGAGTCCCTCGGCGGCGTCGAGTCCCTCATCGAGCACCCGGGCCGGATGACCCACGCCTCGGTGGCCGGCTCGGCCCTGGAGGTCCCCGCGGACCTGATCCGCGTCTCCGTCGGCATCGAGAACGCCGACGACCTCGTCGCGGACCTCGTCCAGGCCCTCGGCTGAGACCCCGACCGCCGTCCCCGCAGGGCTACCAGCCCTGCAGGGGCGGCGACACCTCGCTCGGCGGGACCACCCACGGCCGGGTCAGCGCCGCCCACACCGTGAAGGCCACCGCCGCCGCCCACAGCACCGCCCAGCCGAACCGGCGCAGGGCGCGCCGGCGGCGCAGCAGCCGTCTGCCGTGCGTGCGGGCCGCCGCGGCCAGACCGGCCGGGACCGCCGGGTGCGGACCGTCCAGCAGCTGCCTGACCTGCGTCTCCTTGCGGTCCAGGGGGCTCGTGCGCGCCTCCGCCGCCGCGTCGCGCAGGATCGCCACCGCCCGGTTGCAGACGGCCTCGACCCGCTCCGGGGGCAGCCCCAGCTGCGCGGCCGTGACCTCCTCCGCGACGCCCTCGTAGATCCGCATCACCAGCACCAGCCGCTCCAGCGGGCCCAGCGGCGCCAGGACCCCGACGCCCGCGGGCAGCCGGCGGGCGGTGCGGGCGTACGCGGCGCACAGCTCGGCGCGGGTGCGGTCGTACGGGTCGTCGTCGCGCAGCCGCGCCCAGTGGGCGTACGTACGGGCCAGCGCGCCGGCGAGGATCCGCCGGGCGGCGGGCGCCGCGTCCGGGGGCTCGGCCGTCAGCAGGGCGGCGACGTGCAGCAGTCGCCCCGCCGCGCCCGCGACGAAGGCCTCGAACTCCGCATCCCGCCCCGAACGCCGGTCCACAGCACACATGGTGGGGCCGGTGCCACCACCCCGGTCAAGGGGTCGGACACGGCCGGATCCGGCGCGTCGGGGCAGGCCGGGTCCGCTGCGCCGGGGCCCGCCGGGTCAGGAGGCCGGGCCGCCCTCGGAGGCGGCGGACATCAGCTCCGACAGGGAGCCGTTGAAACGGGTCAGCAGCGCGGTGAACACCTCGCGCTCGTCCTCCGCCCAGCCCTCCGTCACCCGGGCCATCAGCTCCCGCCGCGAGGAGCGGACCTCCTCCAGGCGGGCCAGCCCGCGCGGGGACAGCGCGAGCACCACGGCCCGGCCGTCCTCGGGGTGGGAGGTCCGCTTGACCAGGCCGCTGTCGACGAGCGGGGCGACCTGGCGGGTCACGGTGGACGAGTCGATGCCCATCCCGCCCGCGAGGGCCTTCACGCCCATCGGGCCTTCCAGATCGAGCCGGTTCAGCAGCAGGTAGGCGGCCCGGTCCATCGAGTTGCGGGCCTGGCCGACGCCGCCCAGGCGGGTCTGCTCGGCACGGCGGGCGAAGACGGCCACCTGGTGCTGGAGCGCGTCGAGGAGTCCGGCTCCGGCGGGCGCTTCGGCCGCCGTGGGCAGGTCGGAACTGGCCGGGATCGAGGGCATGGCCGTGGGCTCTCTTCGCATGGGGCCGACAGGGATGGGGGACAGAGTACGCGGCCGTGCGGCGGCTCGTACGCCGCGTTTGACAACTGATACGGCCGGGGGCGGCGACCGCCGGGGGAGTGTCCCGCATGGCGAGATTTCGCCGCTTGTGTGCCCCTTATGCGCCCCTTGTGAGCCTCTTCGCGGCCCGGGGAAACCCGCGCGCCGCTGCCGCCGGGCCGCGCGCGGGTGCCGCCCCCCGGCCGCGCGCCGCCGTCGCCCCCTGCCGGCGCGCCGCCGTCGCCCCCCGGCCCGCGCGCGGCGCCCCGGTCGGCGCGCCCCGGCCCGCCCGGGCTCCGTCCGTCCCTGAGCCGGGCACCCCGCGGGCTGCGAGACTGGCCGCATGAACTACCGCGTGCCCGTGCCCGTCCCGCAGGTCATCCTCGACGACGTCCGGGGGGCCCAGAAGATGCTGTCGGGCGTGTCCCGGGTGACGCCGATGGAGGGCAGCCGGCACCTGTCGGCCCTCACGGGCTCCCCCGTCCACTTCAAGTGCGAGAACCTCCAGCGCACCGGCTCCTTCAAGCTGCGCGGAGCGTACGTGCGCATCGCGGGCCTGCGCCCCGAACAGCGCGCCGCCGGGGTCGTCGCCGCCAGCGCCGGCAACCACGCCCAGGGCGTGGCGCTGGCCTCCTCCCTCCTCGGGGTCCGCTCCACCGTGTTCATGCCGGTCGGCGCCCCGCTGCCGAAGGTGGCCGCCACCCAGGAGTACGGCGCCGAGGTGCGCCTGCACGGCCAGGTCGTCGACGAGACCCTCGCCGCCGCCCAGGAGTACGCCGACCGCACCGGGGCGGTGTTCATCCACCCCTTCGACCACCGCGACGTCATCGCCGGCCAGGGCACGGTGGGCCTGGAGATCCTGGAGCAGTGCCCCGAGGTGCGCACCATCCTCGTCGGGATCGGCGGCGGCGGGCTCGCCGCCGGCGTCGCGGTCGCCGTCAAGGCGCTGCGCCCGGACGTGAAGCTGATCGGCGTCCAGGCCGCGGGCGCCGCCGCGTACCCGCCCTCGCTGCGGGTCGGGCACCCGGTGTCGATCGAGAACCCGAACACGATGGCGGACGGCATCAAGGTCGGCCGTCCCGGCGACGTCCCCTTCGCGATCATCGGGGAGCTGCTGGACGACGTACGGACCGTGTCCGAGGACGCCCTGTCCAGCGCCCTGCTGCTCTGCCTGGAGCGGGCCAAGCTGGTCGTGGAGCCGGCCGGCTGCAGCACGGTGGCGGCGCTGCTGAGCGAGCCGGAACTGTACGGGAGCGGCCCGGTGGTGGCCGTCCTGTCGGGCGGCAACGTCGACCCGCTGCTGCTCCAGCGGATCCTGCGGCACGGCATGGCGGCGGCGGGCCGCTACCTGTCGCTGCGGCTGCGGGTCGCGGACCGGCCGGGGGCCCTCGCCGGGCTGCTGGCGGTGCTGTCGACGGTGGACGCCAACGTGCTGGACGTCAGCCACGTGCGCACGGACCCGCGGCTCGGGCTGACCGAGGTCGAGGTGGAGCTGCAGCTGGAGACGAAGGGGCCCGAGCACTGCGCGGAGGTCGCCCGCTCCCTGCACGCGGCGGGCTACCAGGTCATGGACTGACGCCGCCCCCGGGCTCGTCCTGCGCCAAAACCGTGGCGGGACGCGATATGACGCGATACGGTGCCGGTGCGCCGGGCGAGCGCAGCCCGACGCCCCTAGGCTTTGCCTAGGAATGTCCAGAATCTACCGGCCCCATCGCTCAGGGAGAACCCCTATGCCAGGCGCCATATACGCCGAAGGCCTGGTCAAGACCTTCGGCGAAGTACGGGCACTGGACGGCGTGGACCTCGACGTCCCCGCAGGAACCGTCCTGGGCCTGCTCGGCCCGAACGGCGCGGGCAAGACCACGACCGTGCGCGTCCTGACCACCCTCCTCCAGCCCGACAGCGGCCGCGCCGTCGTCGCCGGGATCGACGTGCTCGAACACCCCAACGAAGTCCGCCGCTCCATCGGCCTCTCCGGCCAGTTCGCCGCCGTCGACGAGTACCTCACCGGCCGCGAGAACCTCCAGATGGTCGCCCGGCTCTACCAGATGAACGCCAAGGCGGCCAAGGCCCGCGCCGAGGAGCTCCTGGAGCGCTTCAACCTCGCCGACGCCGCCGACCGCACCGCCAAGACCTACTCCGGCGGCATGCGCAGGCGCCTCGACCTCGCCGCCGCCCTCGTCGTCCGCCCGCCCGTGATGTTCATGGACGAGCCCACCACCGGCCTCGACCCCCGCAACCGCCAGGCCCTGTGGGACGTCATCGAGGAACTCGTCGCCGGCGGCACCACCCTGCTGCTCACCACCCAGTACCTGGAGGAGGCCGACCGCCTCGCCCACGACATCTGCGTGGTCGACCACGGCAAGGTCATCGCCCGCGGCACCTCCGACCAGCTCAAGGCGCGGACCGGCGGCGAACGCGTCGAGGTCGTCGTCCACGAACGCGCCCACATCACCACCGCCCGCGAGGTCCTCGCCGGCTTCGGCAAGGGCGAGACCACCGTCGAGGAGCACACCCGCAAGCTCACCGTCCCGGTGACGGGCGGCGCCAAGCTGCTCGCGGAGGTCATCCGGGAGCTGGACTCCCGGGGCATCGAGATCGACGACATCGGCCTGCGCCGGCCCACCCTCGACGACGTGTTCATCTCCCTCACCGGCCACGCGGCCGAGCTGACCCCGGAGGAGAACGGCGGGAACGGCGCCCCCGCCCCCGTCCGCACCCCCGAGGAGGCGGCGAAGTGACCATCACCTCCCCGAACCCGAACCCGAACCCCGGACTCGCCGCCCCCCGCCCCGGCGGCGGCATCACCCAGGGCGCCAGGGACTCCCTGGTCATCGCCCGCAGGAACCTGATCCGCATGGTGCGGATACCCGAGGTCCTGGTCTTCGGCCTCATCCAGCCGGTGATGTTCGTCGTCCTCTTCAGCTACGTCTTCGGCGGCTCCATCGCCGTCGGCGGCAACACCTCACCGGCCGCCTACCGCGAGTTCCTGATGGCCGGCATCTTCGCCCAGACCGTCACCTTCGCCACCGCCGGCGCGGGCGCCGGCATCGCCGACGACATGCACAAGGGCCTCATCGACCGCTTCCGCTCACTGCCCATGGCCCGCGGCGCGGTCCTCACCGGCCGCACCCTCGCCGACCTCGTGCAGACCGCGCTGACCGTGGTCGTCCTCGCCGTCGTCGCCGTGATCGTCGGCTGGCGCACCCACGAGAACATCGGCAAGGTGCTCGCAGGCTTCGCCCTGCTGCTCCTGCTCGGTTACGCCTTCTCCTGGATCGGCGCCCTGATCGGCCTGTCGGTGCGCACCCCGGAGGCGGCCACCTCGGGCGGGCTGATCTGGCTCTTCCCGCTGACGTTCATCTCGAACGCCTTCGTCCCCTCCGAGAACATGCCGGCCTTCCTGCGGCACATCGCGGAGTGGAACCCCTTCAGCGCCACCGTGCAGGCGGCCCGCGAGCTCTTCGGGAACCTCCCCGAGGGTTATCCCGTACCGGAGGCGTGGCCCATGCAGCACCCGGTCATCGCCTCCGTACTCTGGTCGCTGCTGATCATCGTGGTCTTCCGGACCCTCGCGGTCCGCAAGTACCGCTCGGCGACCGCCTGAGCCGGCCGGGTCGGCGGAACGTGCGCGAGCCCCCGCCGGGACGGTCCGGCGGGGGCTCGCGCACGGGTGTGCGTACGGGGGTGATCAGCCGTTGAAGGGCTTGACGGCCAGGATCCTGACCGTGGCCTTCTTGCCGTTCGGCAGCTCGTACTGGGCGTCCTCGCCGACCTTCTTGCCGTTCACGCCCGCGCCCAGCGGGGACTGCGGCGAGTAGGTCTCGAAGTCGTCGGACGCGTACTCGCGGGAGGCCAGCAGGAACTCCAGGGTGTCGTCCTCGTCGCCGTCGAAGGCGATCGTGACGAGGGTGCCCGGCGCGACCTCGCCGCTCGCGGCGGGGGCCGTCCCGACCTTGGCGTTCTCCAGGAGCTGCGTGAGCTGGCGCACGCGCAGCTCCTGCTTGCCCTGCTCCTCCTTGGCCGCGTGGTAACCGCCGTTCTCGCGCAGGTCGCCCTCCTCGCGGGCAGCCGCGATCTTCATGGCGATCTCCGTGCGGGCGGGACCAGAGAGGTAGTCCAGCTCGGCCTTCAGCTGGTCGTACGCCGCCTGGGTCAGCCAGGTGACGCTCTCGCTCGTCTGGGTCACGGGTGCTCCTCGTCGGTACAGGGGACTACAAAGCCGCCAGCGGCGGGCGAAACCACGAGCCTAACAATTCGGGAAGAAAAGGGGGAGGACACCATGTGTATGAAGTGTGTCATTGGGCCCGGGGGGCACGCGTGGCCTCCCAGGCGGTGCTGGTGCCGAAGTACGTGTCGTAGAGGTCCTGGACCTCCAGCAGGCTCTCCGGGGGCACCTTCCCGTACCGGATGCGCTCCAGGTGGCGGAAGTACTCGAACCGCTCCACGCCGGGGGTGATGACCACCAGCATTTCCGCGTCCTCCCCGGGCGCGGCGGCGAAGGCGTGCTGCTGCCCCGGCGGCACGATGACCAGGTCGCCGGCCTCGGCGGTGACCACCTTGTCCCCGGCCAGCAGCTGGGCCGTCCCGTCGATCACGTAGAACATCTCGGCGGACCGGCCGTGGTGGTGGGGGCGGGCGCCGTCGGAGCCCGCCTTGAGGCTCACGCGCATGGTGGACAGGAACCCGCCGCCCGTGGAGCTGTCGGCCAGCAGCCGCAGGGAGGAGTCCGGCCCGTAGTGGATCTCCTCCGCGTCGGCGGCGCGGACGACGACGGAGTCGTCGAAATCCGGGATGAACAGTGACATGTCGGCTCCTGGGGCTGGGGCTGGGGCTGGGGCTGCTGGCGGGTGGTGCGGTTGGTGTGACACCCCAGTCGATACCCCGCCCGGGGCGGGCCGTGCACGCCCCGGGCGGCCGTGTGTCAGCTGTCAGCTCGTCGGGCGCTCGAAGTCGGTCAGGACGCAGCCGTCGACCTGGGCCTTCTGGATCCGGGATCCGGCCGGGGCGGTGAAGGCGGGCTCGCAGTCCAGGCGCAGGAAGCCCAGCTTGTAGAGCCCCTGGCGGATGGTCTTGCTGTTGGACTCCACGGCGACGTTCGTGCCGACCAGCAGCTTGCTCTGGGTGAGTCTGCGCTGCTGCCCCACCTCGGCGAGCTGTGACTCCTTGGACAGGGTCTGGAGGGCCTTCATGTCGGCGACGAGGTCCAGCCAGTTCAGGTTGTGCGCGCGCGTCGTTCCGCCGAGCTGCCCGCAGACCGCCCGCTGCTTGACGCCCGCGCCCTGGACGTCGCGGCCGACGACCGGCTGGTAGTCGATGGACGCGATGTGCTCGTTGGTGACCAGCATCTCCGTGCAGTCGACCGGCTTCGGGCTGACGAGCTTGCGGAGCTCCTCGATGCTGCCCGCGCTCGGCAGGGCCGGGCCCTTGACGGGGCTGCCCTTGGCGTCCCGGCTGTTGACGAAGTCGGTCAGGACGCAGCCGTCGACCAGGGCCTTCTCCTTCTTGTAGCCCTCCGGCACGGTGAAGTCCGGGTTGCAGACCAGGATGCGCAGGTCGGACTTGGCGAGGGCCAGGGCGGTCCCGGTCTTGTTCGCGGCGACCGTGAAGCTCTTGCCGTAGAGGACCTGGTCGTAGAGGCCGGCGTCCCAGTAGCCCTCGTCGAGCCGCTTCGTGACGTGGTCCTTCTCGGCCTGCTGGTGGGCCTTCATGTCCGAGACCATGGAGATGACGATCTCGCCCTGTTCCTTCTTGTCCGAGCAGACGCCGCGGGCGGTGATGGCCGCGGTGCCGACGGGGGTGTACCCGTCGAGGTTCACCCGGCTGTCGTTCGGGTCGCTGCTCAGGTTCTCGCAGGAGGCGTACTTCTGTACGTACGCCTGCGCCTCGGCGAGCGTGGCCGGCGCGGCGCCGGCGGCCGGGGCCGAGGGGGAGGCGGTGGCGGCGGCCGGGGTGCTCGGGGAGGGGCTCGCCGCGGCCGGGCCCGGCTTGGCGGGGTCCTCGCAGGCGGTGGCGAGGGTGGTGAGCGCGGCGAGGGCCGCGATCGCGGCGGATATCCGCTGGAGGCGCATGGAGTGTCTTCCGTCGGGCTGGACAGGGCGCGGGGGGAGTGGCATTGTTCTATGCTAAGCAGGGGTCCGGCGCCATGATTCAAAGACGGCGCGCCGGGCCGTGCGGGCCGGGATCCCGCCGCCCGGGACCCCTCGCGGGGCCGGGCTCCCGAGCCCGCGGCCACGCGCCGACGCCGGCCCGGCCGGTGACAGGGGCCTGCGGCTCCGGGTGCGGGTCCCGGGCTCCATGCGCCGGGTCCGCGGGGTCGGGGTCCGCAGCCTGGCTCGATGCGGCCGGTCCGCGAGGACGGGAGCCGGGTGCCCTGAGGTCGGGGCGTCAGCCCTTGGTGGCCGCCGGCTGGCAGCCGACCAGTTCCACCATCGTGGCGCGGCCCGTGGTCTTCAGGGTGACCATCTCGTCCACCCGCTTCGCGTCCTGCCCGAACGTGAAGTCCGCGCGGCCCACCTCGCCGTGCTGCTCGTCCTGGGAGCTGAGGGTGCACACGCCGGTGACCGAGGCCTCCTTGCGGACCTCCAGGTGCACCTTGACCTCGCTGTCGGAGACGATCTGGAACTTGATCACCTCGGCGCTGACGCTCTGCCCGCCGACGTAGTCCCAGCCGATCCAGCCGACCACGGCCAGCAGCCCGACCCCGAGGGCCGATCCGACGATCTTCAGCTTCCGGTCCGCGCGCTCGTCCGCCGACCGGCCGTACCGGCCCTCGGGGAGGCCTTCGCGCACCGCGCTCATGATCGTTTCCTCTCGTCGGGGAGGGGTGGGACACCCAGGAATTTTCCAACCCCCGATTCGGTCAATATAGAGGTTGACCGTCGCGCCGAATCACAGAGGATCCTGTCTTGACCGAGCAGCTTCGACTGATGGCCGTCCACGCCCACCCCGACGACGAGTCGAGCAAGGGCGCGGCCACGATGGCCAAGTACGTGTCCGAGGGGGTGCCGGTGCTCGTGGTCACCTGCACCGGCGGCGAGCGCGGCTCCGTGCTGAACCCCAAGCTCCAGGGCGACAAGTACATCGAGGAGAACATCCACGAGGTGCGCGCCAAGGAGATGGACGAGGCCCGCGAGATCCTCGGCATCGACCAGGAGTGGCTCGGCTACGTCGACTCCGGCCTCCCCGAGGGCGACCCGCTGCCCCCGCTCCCCGAGGGCTGCTTCGCCCTCGCGGACGTGGAGGAGGCCGCCGGCGAGCTGGTGAAGAAGATCCGCGCCTTCAAGCCGCAGGTCATCACCACCTACGACGAGAACGGCGGCTACCCGCACCCCGACCACATCATGACCCACAAGATCACGATGGTGGCCTTCGACGGCGCGGCCGACACCGACAAGTTCCCCGAGGCCGAGTACGGCGCCCCGTACCAGCCGCAGAAGCTCTACTACAACCAGGGCTTCAACAAGCCGCGCACCATCGCCCTCCACGAGGCCCTCCTCGCCCGTGGCCTGGAATCCCCCTACGGCGAGTGGCTGGAGCGCTGGAAGGAGTTCGAGCGCAAGGAGCGGACCCTGACCACCCACGTCCCCTGCTCCGACTTCTTCGAGATCCGCGACAAGGCCCTCATCGCGCACGCCACGCAGATCGACCCGGACGGCGGCTGGTTCCGCGTCCCCATGGAGATCCAGAAGGAGGTCTGGCCCACCGAGGAGTACGAGCTCGCCAAGTCGTTCGTCGACACCTCCCTCCCCGAGTCCGACCTCTTCGCGGGCATCCGGGAGAATGCCTAGCTATGAGCGCTACGCAGGCAGCAATCACCCAGTTCCTTCCGCTGGCCGCCGACACCTTCGACAAGAACAAGGTGACCCCGGGCCTCCTCGGGTTCGTCGTGTTCGCCGCACTCGCCCTCGGCGTGTGGGGCCTGATGAAGTCGATGAGCAAGCACATGGGCCGCGTCGACTTCGAGGAAGCCCCCGCGCCGGCCGCCGCCGCCCCGGCGGCCGACGCCTCCAAGGCGTAGGACCCCGCACCACGGTGCGCGAAGCGCCGCCCCGCCCGGCACGACCGGGCGGGACGGCGCGCCGCTGCGCCCGTGGGCGGGCGTCGGGACGCGGCGCACCGTCCGCTGCGGGCGAGCCCGACGCGCGGCCGGGTCCCGGACAGCGGCTCCCCGGCGGACCGGTCCACACCCATGACCTCCCGCGTCCGCCCGGCAGGCCCGCGATCGCCCGCGTCCGCCCGGCTAGGGCAGCGGTACGCCCATCACCTCCCGCGCCCGCAGGTTCGGGACCAGGCCCAGCCGCCACGCCTGCCAGCCCTCCGCCGGGTCCACCCCGCGCGCCAGCACCACCCCGTACGTCTCCAGGCAGTCCTCCAGCCGGCCGTCCCGCAGCGGATGCGGAGCCGCCGCCAGCCGGGCCAGCTCCAACCGCGCCTCCTCCACCGCCGAATCGCCCGCGCCCGCGTACGGCAGCATCGTGCAGCGAAGGAACCGGCGCCCAGTCTTCCCCGGCGCCGGCCCCCGTACGACACGAAACAGCCGCACCGGGGTCCTCCGCAAAGCCCGACCGCCTGGGGAACCCGCCCGTTCCCCGCGTCGACCGCCGCCAGTTCCACGCAGGTCCACCCCCTCCCCCGTGCGCCAGCCCAATCCGCCGAAAGTCCGCCCGGCGCGTCCAACCAGCAGCTTGCCGGCGCGAAAACCGGAGTTGCCGCAGGTTTCCCCGTCTGCCGCCGCCCGGCTGGGTCCCGCGTCACCCGCCCCGAGTGTGTAGCGGGCGTGCGCCAGCCCGTACACGTCCCGCATCCGCGAGAACATCGTCCGGGCCCGCTCCAGCTCCCGCACCGCCCGGTCCCGCTCGCCGTCCTCCTCCAGCGCCTGCCCCAGGTAGTACAGCGTCCACGCCTCGCCCCGCGCGTCCTCCGCCAGCCGGTGCCGCGCCAGCGCGTCCCGCAGCCGCTCCAGCGCCGCCTCCGGATCACCGTCCACCACCCGGGCCCGCCCCAGCTGCGTCAGCGCCCACGCCTCGCCCCGGTCGTCCCGCGTCCGCCCGTACAGGCCCAGCGCCAGCCGCAGCTCCTCCTCCGCCCGCGCCACCCCACCCGTCCGCAGGTACACCTGCCCCAGCTGGAAGTGCGCCCACGCCTCGCCGTGCACGCTCTCGCTCTCCCGGTGCAGCTCCAGCGACCGCTCCAGCAGCGCCAACGCCTCGCCCAGCCGCCCCCGGTCCCGCTCCACCGCCCCCAGCGCGTGCAGCGCCCACGCCCGGTCGCCCGCCAGCTCCTCCCGCTCCTGGAGCACCAGCGCCTCCCGGATCCGCGCCGCAGCCTCCGGCAGGTTGCCCTGGTGGTGCAGCGTGATCCCCAGCGACACCAGCGCCATCCCCGCACCCGCCTCCTGCTGCGCCTCCCGGTACTGGTCCACCAGCGACGTCAGCGTCGTGCGCGACTTGTCCAGCTCGCCCAACTGCCGCGCCGCGATACCCGTACGCCACTGCACCGAACGGTTCAGCCGCCCCTGGTCCACCGCCCGCGTCAGCTCGTTGATCTCACCCAACCGGTACAGGTCCCCGCGCAGCAGGCAGAAGTCGCACAGC
>NZ_GG657750.1:4887635-4917415 GCF_000158895.1 Streptomyces sp. C
GCAACTGGTACACCCACGACGCAGGGCCTCGGGCAGCTCCAGCGGCTCCCGCGCCGTGACCAGCACCAGGCTCTCCGTCCGCTCCGGCACCAGCGCCCGCACCTGCCCCGCGTCCACCGTGTCGTCCAGCACCACCGTCACCGGGAAGCCCTGCAGGTGCTGGTGGTACAGCTCGGTCAGCCTGCGCACCTGCGACTCGGCCGACGCCCCCTCACGGAACAGCAGCTGATCGCGCGGCGCCCCCAACCGGTTCAGCAGGTGCAGCAGCGCCTCCCGCGTCGACAGCGGCGCCTCGCCCGCACCCGTGGCCCCGCCCCGCAGGTCCACCACGCACGCCCCGCGGAACTGGTCCCGCAGCGCGTGCGCCGCCCGCAGCGCCAGCGCCGTACGCCCCACCCCCGGCTCGCCGTGCAGGACGACCACCACCGGCCGGGTCTCCGTGCTGGCCCGCGCCGCCGACACCCACTGCGCGATCCGGGTCAGCTCCGCGCGCCGGCCCGTGAACAGCGCGTCCGCGTCCGGGAGCTGCCCGAACGACTGCTCCAGCATGCTGCGCCGCCGCGCCTCCGCGCTGCGGTCGCCCCCGCGCGGCGGCGCCACACCGCCGACGCTGCCGCCGACCGCCACCCCGTTCGCGACGCGCCCGCGCGCCGCACCCCGGACGGCGGCCGCCGCCACCGCCCGCTCCTGCTCCAGGAACGGCCGGATCCCGCGCACCTCCAGCGCCGTCAGCCACCGCAGCCGCAGCTGCTCCACGCCGCCCGGCCGGCCCGCCGCCCCGGCCCGGCGGTTCGCCGCGGGCACGTGCAGGGCCGTCACCTTGGCCACCGTCGCCGCCGCCCCCGCGACGCCCACGACGATCCCCGCGCTGAGCGCCGTCCCCGCGTCCACCCCGAACGCCAGGTCCGCCCCCACGGCGGCGGCCGCGGCGACCCCCGTCACGAACAGCGACGCCCCGGTGTTGCCCCGTCGGAACGCCTCCCCGAGGGACTGCTCCCCCGGCGGCCGCCTCGTCCAGCGCCGCCACGTACGCCGCGTACTCCTCGGCGGCCGCCGCCGCGATCCCGTCCAGCGCCTCACGCCCGCGCGCGAGCAACGCCCCGGCATCCCCCGCGCCCGCCCGCCGGACCTCCTCCTCGACGGCCCGGGCCAGCACCCGTTCGGCCTCGACACGATGGCTGTCCCGCATCGGCATCCTCCTCGGAGAGCTCCGGAAACGTGCGCCAAGTGTCCTGCGGGACAGTCCGGAGCGCGAGGAATCTGAGCTATTTCAGAGGGAGTTGGGGGCCGCGCGGACATCCGCGTGCATATATGTACGCCCTGGCGCGCCCCCGGCGCGCCAGGGCCGCGCCTACCCTGGACCCATGACCCCACGGTGGAAGGTCCCGGCCCTCTGCGCCGCCCTCCTCGCGCCGGCGGTCGCGGTCGCGTTCGCCGTCACGCCCGTGTCCGTGTCCCTGTCCGACCCCCCGAAGGCGCCGCCGGACCGCGGATTCACCCTCCGCTACGAGACCCCCGACCCCGCCGACGAGGACGACGCCGCCCTCCTCCGCGCCCGCCGACCGGCCGAACGCGCCGTCGCCGCCCTCAACGCCTACCTCGACCTCCCGGCCCCCGTCACCGTCCTCGCCCGCTCCTGCTCCGGCGAGGGCACCGGCTACGACCCGGCCGCCCGCCGCATCGAGCTCTGCTACGACGACCTCGCCGACGACCGGGAACTCCTCGGCGACGACACGGCCGCCGCCGACGTCACCGCCGAAACCGTCTACCACGAAGCCGGCCACGCCCTCGTCGACACCCTCGGCCTGCCCGTCGCCTCCGACCGCGCGGAGGAGGACACCGCCGACACCTTCGCCGCGTTCATGCTCATCCGCGAAGGCGAGGACGGCGAACGCGCCCTCCTCGCCGCCGCCGAGGCCTACCGCCTCACACCCCCGCCCGGACCCGGACCGGACGAACACGCCCCGCCCGCCGACCGCGCCGCCGCACACCTCTGCCTGCTCCACGGCGCCGCCCCCGAACGCCACCCCGGCCTGGCCGCCCAGGGCTGCGCCCCCGACTGGCCCACCGTCCGCGACGCCTGGACCCGCGACCTCGCACCCCTGCTCAGGACCCCAGCACCCGGTCCCGCCAGCGGATGAACGACCCCTCCGCATCCCCCGTGTACGACCACGGCACCCGCGTCGCCCGGTTCTCCATCAACGCGAACACCGGCCCCGCCTCCCCCTCCATCCCCGCGTGCACCAGACCGTGCGCCAGGTGGTTCAGGTCCGCCACGTCCTGCGCGTACACCGCCGTCCGGCCCCCGATCCACTTCTCCAGGGCCTCCTTGAGGTCCCACTGCGCCCGCCCGCCGCTCCAGTGCGTGGCCAACCCGATCCCCGTACGCCCCTGCTCCGCCCGCGCGTACCGGAACTGCTCCGCCCGCGCCACCTGCGGCAGCACCGCCAGCGGCGAGCCGACCGGGGCGTAGACGGCCGTGTCCCACGCGAAGTTGTACGCCTCCCCGTGCGAACCGTGCCACCGCGCCGACAGGTACCGCAGCGCCTGGTGATGCCCCTCCCGGTGGAACGGGTCCCGGGCCCGCAGCTCCTTCCACCAGTGCCCCAGGTTCGGGTCGCCGCCCTCGTACAGCCGGGCCAGCGCCACCAGCGACACGTACGGGTGCGGGTCCCCCGGAGCCAGCGCGGCCGCCCGCAGGCACAGCCCGGACGCCCGGTCCAGCGCCTCCCGCGCCGGCATCGCCCCGCCGCGCGCCACCGCGAACATCCGCATCACCTCGGTCTCCGCGCGCAGCACCGCCGCGTCCGGGTCCGAGGGGTCCGACGCGTGCCACACGTCCACCGTGTGCCGGTCCGCCGCCGCGTCCGCCAGCAGCCGGATGCGGTGCGCACGCCGGTCCCAGTCGTCGCGCGGATGCCGCGCGAGCAGGTCCCGGGCGCCCTCCCAGCGGCCCATGGCCATGTCCTGGCAGCCCTCTTCCAGGGCCCGGTCGCCGAACGCCGGATCGTAGTCCGGCGCTCCGGACCGCCGACGGCGCAGCCACGCTGACATGCGTACTCCTCGATAGGGGGCCGGGGCCGGGGCGGAGGCCCGGGGCCGGGGGCCAGGGCCGGGGCCGTGCGTCAGAAGTCGCTGAGGACGCCGTCCGCCCGGCGCCCCGCATGGGCGGCCGCGTGCAGCTCGCCGCCGACGGCCGGCTGCCCCGGATCCAGCGGCCGGGGGCTGAAGTACGGCAGGTCCCGCAGCCACGCCGCACACATCGGCACCAGCCCCAGGGCCAGCGCCCCCAGCCCGACGGCCAGCGCGCTGCCCGTCAGCTCGGGCAGCGACACCACGAAGACCCAGCCCATGAACAGCGCGCCGGCCAGCGGCCACAGCCCGACGAAGAGCAGGTTCCCGGCCGACCGGAACAGCACCCGGCGGTACGCCACCACCGCCGACAGGCCCGCCAGCGCGTAGTAGAAGGCGATGTGCAGCCCGATCCCGCTCACCGCGTCGCGCACGAACTGCGCGCCCGAACCGGCCGTGGCGGCCACCGCCACCACCAGCAGCGCCACGCCGGCCATCCACCCGGTGGCCACGGCGGGCGTCCCCCACGCCCGGTGGATCCGCCCGAACACGGACGGCACGGTCCCGTCGCGGCCCATCGCGAACAGCGTCCGCGTCGCCTGGAGCAGGGCCGTCTCCAGCGTGGCCGCGGTCGACAGCACCACCGCCAGCACCAGCAGCCGCCCGCCCCAGCCGGGCCAGACGGCCTCGCCCAGCTCGGACAGGAACCCGTCGGGGTTCCGGCGCACCGCGTCCACGCCGATCAGCCGGACGGTGGCCACGGTGAACAGCGAGAACACCACGAACGACACCACCACCCCGATCAGCCCGCCCAGCCCGAAGCCCCGACGGCCGCCGCGCGTCTCCTCGTTGAGGTTGCTCTCCACGTCCCAGCCCGCGTACATCACCCCGGCGACCAGCGCCCCGGCGACGAAGCCGTGCTCGGCGTCGAAGTGCCCGAAGCCGAACCAGGAGAGCGAGAACGGCGTCTTGTGGCCGTCCGTGGCGAGGGCCGCGACCGCGAAGGACAGCAGCAGCGCGAGCTGCGTGCCCGTGATGATCCGCCGCGCGTACGGGCCGATCCGCGCCCCGAGCGCCACCACGCCCGCCATGAGGACGAACAGCCCCGCGCCCACCGCCGTCGCCAGACCGGCCCGGCCGGCCGTACCGGCGCCGGCCAGGGCGAGCACGGCACTGCCGGCGGGCCGGGTGGCGGCCACGAGGAACACGGTCGCGGAGACGACCAGGGCCCAGCCGCTCAGGAACCCGAGGAAGGGGTGCAGCGCCCGCGCCACCCACGCGTAACTGGCCCCGGCGTTGACGTCGAGCCGCCCGAGGTGGCGGAAGGCCAGCGCGATCCCGACGGTCGGCAGCGCGCAGTACAGCAGCACGGCCGGGCCGGCGAGGCCGACGGTGGCGACCAGGACGGGAATCGTCGCGGCGAGGGTGTACGCGGGCCCGCACCCCCCGACGGCCATGACGACGGCGTCGAACGTCCCGAACACCCCGCCCCGCAGCTCGCCCCCGCCACCGTTCCCGGCCCTCCTGCCCAACGCGCTGCCCCTTCCGGCCGTGTCACAGGGGCCCGATCTTGCCGACGCCGAAGTGGAGATACAAGCCCTACTCTTCGGTTTCTTTTGTCAACAGCCAATCGAAGCGCGGAAATCGGCGTCCACATCCTGGACAACTGCGGATTTCGTTGTCACGCGACGATGTCCGACGAGTCGACCCCGCGGGCTAGATTGGCCCCATGTCGAACCGCCTCGCGAACGAGACCTCGCCGTACCTGCTCCAGCACGCCGACAATCCGGTCGACTGGTGGCCCTGGTCGCCGGAGGCGTTCGCGGAGGCGCGGGAGCGGGACGTGCCGGTGCTGCTCAGCGTCGGGTATTCGAGTTGCCATTGGTGCCATGTCATGGCCGGCGAATCGTTCGAGGACGACCTGGCCGCCGCCTACATGAACGAGCACTTCGTCAACATCAAGGTCGACCGCGAAGAGCGCCCCGACATCGACGCCGTCTACATGGAGGCCGTGCAGGCGGCGACCGGGCAGGGCGGGTGGCCCATGACCGTGTTCCTCACGCCCGACGCCGAGCCGTTCTACTTCGGGACCTACTTCCCGCCCGAGCCCCGGCACGGGATGCCCTCCTTCATGCAGGTGCTCGAAGGCGTGCGGACCGCATGGGCCGGGCGGCGCGAGGAGGTCTCCGAGGTCGCGCAGCGGATCGTGCGGGACCTGGCCGGGCGGCAGCTGGACTACGGGAGGGCCGGGCTGCCCGGGCCCGAGGAGCTGGGGCGGGCGCTGCTCGGGCTGACGAGGGAGTACGACGCCGCGCGGGGCGGGTTCGGCGGGGCGCCGAAGTTCCCGCCGTCGATGGTGCTGGAGTTCCTGCTGCGCCACCACGCCCGGACCGGGTCCGAGGGGGCCCTGCAGATGGCCGCCGACACCTGTGAGGCGATGGCCCGGGGCGGGATCTACGACCAGCTCGGCGGCGGGTTCGCGCGGTACTCCGTCGACCGGGAGTGGGTCGTGCCCCACTTCGAGAAGATGCTGTACGACAACGCCCTGCTGTGCCGGGTGTACGCGCACCTGTGGCGGGCCACCGGTTCGGACCTGGCGCGGCGCGTGGCGTTGGAGACCGCCGACTTCATGGTGCGGGAACTGCGGACGGAGCAGGGCGGGTTCGCCTCCGCGCTCGACGCCGACAGTGAGGATCCGTCGAGCGGCAAGCACGTCGAGGGGGCTTACTACGCCTGGACGCCCGCGGAGTTGGCCGAGGTGCTCGGGGAGGAGGACGGGGCGGTCGCCGCCGCGTACTTCGGGGTCACCGAGGAGGGGACCTTCGAGCACGGCAGGTCGGTGCTGCAACTGCCCCAGGGCGGGCCCGTGGTGGAGGCGGGGAAGGTCGCCTCCATCAGGGAGCGGCTGCTTGCCGCGCGGGGCCGGCGGCCCGCGCCCGGGCGGGACGACAAGGTCGTCGCCGCCTGGAACGGGCTGGCCGTCGCGGCGCTCGCCGAGTGCGGGGCCTTCTTCGAGCGGCCGGACCTGGTCGAGCGGGCGATCGAGGCCGCCGATCTGCTCGTACGGGTTCACTTCGACTCCACGGCCGGGATGGCCCGGCTGGCGCGCACGAGCAGGGACGGGCGGGTCGGGGTCAACGCCGGGGTGCTGGAGGACTACGGGGACGTCGCCGAGGGGTTCCTGGCGCTGGCCTCCGTCACCGGGGAGGGGGTGTGGCTGGAATTCGCCGGGTTCCTCGTGGACCTGGTGATGGCCCGGTTCACCGCCGGGGACGGCTCGCTCTACGACACCGCGCACGACGCCGAGCAGCTGATCCGCCGACCGCAGGACCCCACCGACACCGCCGCCCCCTCGGGCTGGACGGCGGCGGCCGGCGCGCTGCTCTCGTACGCCGCGCACACCGGTTCGGCGCCGCACCGGGAGGCGGCGGAGCGGGCGCTCGGGGTGGTGCACGCCCTCGGGCCGCGCGCGCCGCGTTTCATCGGGCACGGCCTGGCGGTCGCGGAGGCGCTGGTCGACGGGCCGCGGGAGGTGGCCGTGGTGGGTCATCCGGAGGATCCGGCGACGGTCGCGCTGCACCGGACGGCGCTGCTGGCGACGGCTCCCGGGGCGGTGGTGGCGGTCGGTCTGCCGCGCAAGGCCGACGGCAGCGGTGGGGAGTTCCCCCTTCTGGCCGAGCGCACACTCGTGCGCGACCTTCCGACGGCGTATGTGTGCCGTCATTTCGTCTGCGCGCGTCCTACGACGGAACCGGTCTCACTGGCTGAGCAGTTGGGTGTGGTTCATCCGTGATTGTGGCAGAGTAGCGTCAATTCCGGTTGCCCGGGCGTCACTTGGAAACCTGGTTTTTATTCGAGTGGCGCCTGAGTTTCATTTTCACTGTCTAGTCTCGTGTCTTCGGGAGTAACGGGACGGCGCGCTGGGGGGTGCGCGCGTGCGGGGGACGCGGGGGCGGCAGGCCGGGGGGCCGGGCCGTCTCCGGGGGGTTTTCGATCGCCGCCTGGGGTTGCGGCTCGGCTGTGGGGGACAGTTTGCTCACCTCTGTCTTTGTTGCCGCCATTTCTCTGGCGCTCTTCTGGATGGCCGCGTTCACGCTGTGGTGGCAGATGCACGCCTGGCGGACGCCCGAGACGCTCGCGGCGACCCGCTTCGACAGTCCTGACAGCGGGGGACGGCTGGCCTTCTCGCTGCTGCTGCCGGCCCGCCACGAGCAGGCCGTGCTGGAGCACACCATCGACCGGCTGCTCGAATCGAGCCACACCGACTACGAGATCATCGTCATCGTCGGCCACGACGACCCCGAGACGGCCGCCGTCGCCGAGCGCGCCGCGGTCCGCGCGCCGGAGCGCGTACGGGTCGTCGTCGACCACCACGAGACGAAGAACAAGCCGAAGGCCCTCAACACCGCCCTGCCGCAGTGCCGGGGCGACATCGTCGGGGTCTTCGACGCCGAGGACCAGGTCCATCCCGAGCTGCTCACCCACGTCGACCACGCCTTCCGCTCCACCGGCGCGGACGTGGTCCAGGGCGGGGTGCAGCTGATCAACTTCCACTCCAGCTGGTACAGCCTGCGCAACTGCCTGGAGTACTTCTTCTGGTTCCGCTCGCGTCTCCACCTGCACGCGGAGAAGGGCTTCATCCCGCTGGGCGGCAACACCGTCTTCGTGCGCACCGCGGTGCTGCGCGAGGCGGGCGGCTGGGACCAGAACTGCCTCGCCGAGGACTGCGACCTGGGCGTGCGGCTGTCGTCGGTGGGCAAGAAGGTGGTCGTCGCGTACGACTCCGACATGGTCACCCGCGAGGAGACGCCGGGCTCGCTGATGAGCCTGCTCAAGCAGCGGACCCGCTGGAACCAGGGCTTCCTCCAGGTCTACCGGAAGAAGGACTGGCAGCAGCTGCCCGGCCGGGGGCAGCGCTGGCTGGCCCGCTACACCCTGATGACCCCGTTCATGCAGGCGGCCACCGGGGTGATCATCCCGGTCAACTTCGCGGTGGCGTTCTTCCTCGACGTGCCCGTGGGCATCGCGATCATCACCTTCCTCCCCATGATCACGGCGATGGTGACGTTCGTCTTCGAGATCGTCGGCCTGCACGACTTCGGCCGCCAGTACGGCCTGCGGGTGCGGTTCTCGCACTACCTGAAGCTCATCGTGGGCGGTCCCTTCTACCAGGTGCTGCTGGCGGGCGCCGCGATCCGCGCGGTCTGGCGCGAGCAGCGCGGCCGCAACGAGTGGGAGCTGACCAGCCACACCGGCGCGCACCTGAACTCCGCCGCGTCCGGGGCCTCCGCCGGCTCCGCCGCCGGCGCCTCCGTCTCCGCCACTTCGATCCGAGAGGACAGCCTCCGGTGACCGCCACCCTGCCCACGGCCACTGATCCCCAGCCGGCTGACCCCGCCGACACCGCCCAGCTGCTGCCCGTACGCCGCCCGCCCGGCTCCGGCTCCGGCGGCGCCGGTTCCCCGGACACCGGGGGCAGGGGCGGCGGCGGTCTCGGGGTGCGCCCGGCGGCGTTCGCGCGCCCGATGGTGCGCTTCCGCTCCTCCCGGCCGGACCTGCTGCTGTGCGGGGTGATCCTGCTGGCGATCGTCCTCGTACAGGGCTGGAACATCACCAACTTCCCGACCCTGAGCGACGACGAGGGCACGTACCTCGCCCAGGCGTGGGCGGTCCAGCAGGGCGACGGGCTGGCCCACTACACGTACTGGTACGACCATCCGCCGCTGGGCTGGATACAGATCGCGGGCCTGACGTACCTGCCCGCCCTCTTCGTGCCCGACTGGATGACCGTCGCGCCGATGCGCTTCTCGATGCTGGCCGTCTCCGCCGCGAGCTCGGTGCTGATGTACGTGCTGGCGCGCCGGCTGTGGCTGCCGCGCTGGGCGGCGGGGCTGGCGATGGGGCTGTTCGGGCTGTCGCCGCTGTCGGTGGTCCTCCAGCGGGAGATCTTCCTCGACAACCTCGCCGTGATGTGGATGCTGCTGGCGTTCTGCCTCGCCGCGTCCCCGAGCCGGCACCTGTGGCACCACTTCGGCTCGGGCCTGGCGGCCGCCACCGCCGTCCTGACCAAGGAGACGATGCTGGTGGTGCTCCCGGCGCTGCTGGTGACGATGTGGCGCCACAGCCACCGCGACACCCGCAAGTTCGCCGTGACCGGGGCGATAACGGCCTGCGCGCTGATAGGGCTGTCGTACCCGCTGTTCGCCCTGCTCAACGACGAGCTGCTGCCCGGCGCCGGGCACGTCTCCCTGATCGACGGCATCACCTACCAGATGAGCCGTCCCGGCTCCGGCTTCATCCTGGACCCCGGCACCGGCTCGAACGGGGTCTTCCGGTCGTGGCTGTACTACGACGCCGTCCTGCCGCTCGGCGGGCTCGCCGGTGCCGTGCTGCTGCTGGTCACGCACCGCTGGTCGGTGACCGCCCGCGCGCTCGCCGGGCCCGCCCTGGCCGTCGTGATCCTCGCCGTGGTCGCGATGCGGCCCTCCGGCTACCTCCCGGCGATGTACGTGATCCAGGCGCTGCCGTTCCTGGCGCTGGTCCTCGCCGGGGGCGCGGCCAGCGTCACGCACGCCGTGCTGCGCCGCCGGCGTGCGCCGGGGGAGCGGCGGGGCGTGGTGTACGCGCGGTGGGCGCTGGTCGGCGTACTGGCCGTGGCGTCGGCCGCGTTCGTGCTGCCGCGCTGGTACGAGGGCAACCGGACCGCCCTCACCGTCGACGCCAACGCCCCCTACCGGCAGGCGGCGGCGTGGCTCGGCCGTGAGGTGGCCGACCCGGCGCACACCCGCGTCCTCGTGGACGACGCGCTCTGGCTCGACGCCGTTCACCACGGTTTCGCACCCGGGGACGGGGCGATCTGGTTCTACAAGGCGGACCTCGACCCGGCCGTCACCAAGACCCTGCCGCGCGGGTGGCGGGACATCGACTACGTGGTCTCCTCGCCCACCGTGCGTCGCGACGCGGCGGACCTGCCGAACGTGAAGGCTGCTCTGGAGCATTCGACCGCGGTCGCCGTCTTCGGTACGGGCGAGGACCGTATCGAGATCCGCCGGACCGACCGCGAGAGTGGGAGCTGAACCACGATGAGCGAGAACCTGGGGCCCCCGCACGCCCTGGATGATCCGGAAGTCGCCGCTCCGCCACCCCGTGCCCCCGGCCGCGGCCGGGAGGTGCCCCGCCTCCTGAAGCGGCCGGCGGCCCTGCTCTCCGCGAGCCCCCTCGTGCGGATGATCGGCTTCGGGCTGGTCGGGGTCTCCGGCTTCGTGCCGAACCTGGCGGCGCTCTGGCTGCTGACGCACGCCGGGATGCAGTACCTCGTCGCCGGGGTGCTCGCCAACCAGGCCGGGGTGCTGTGGAACTTCCTGCTCATCGAGACGCTGATCTTCCGCGACCGGCGCCGCCACCGCCACTGGGCGGACCGCTTCGGCCGCTTCGCCCTCATCGCCAACGCCGACCTGCTGCTGCGCGTCCCGCTCATCGCGCTGTTCGTGGACCGCTTCGGCCTGGAGGTGCTGCCCGCGACCGCGCTCGCGCTGGTCATCACCTTCGTCCTGCGTTTCGCCGCCACCGAGGCGCTCGTCTACCTGCCGCGCGGGCCGCGTGCGGCGCGCACCACCAGGAGTTGAGCCGTACCGAAAGGACCACGTATGCGTAGGAAGATCCGACGGGGGGCGGGGCGCCGGGCCGCTCTGACCGCCGTCGGCGCGATGACCGCCAGCCTGCTCCTGACCGCACCCCAGCAGGCCACGGCCGGAGCGCCGAACCTGCTGACCAACCCGGGCTTCGAGACCGCCGGTCCGGCCGGCTCCGACATGCCCTCCTGCTGGTCGAAGTCGGGCTGGGGCGACAACGACTTCACCTTCGCCACCGTCGCCGACACCCACAGCGGGACCAAGGCCATGAAGGTCTCGGTGACCCGCCGGGTCAGCGGCGACCGCAAGGCCCTGGTGACCGAGAACGCCGCCTGCGCCCCGACGGTGGTGCCGGGGAAGCAGTACGACCTGTCCGCCTGGTACAAGTCGGACACCCCCGACGTGTCGGTGACGGTGTTCCGCCACGACACCACCGCGGGCTGGCAGTACTGGACGGACCTGCAGAACCCGCCGGTCAGCGCCGCGTGGGCGCGTACGGAGGTCCGTACGCCCGCCGTACCGCCGAACACCGACAAGATCGCGTGGGGCCTGTCCGTCTACGGCGTGGGCACCCTCACCACCGACGACTACGCGCTGGAGGAGGTGGGCGCCGTCCCGCCGGGGCCCGCCTGCACGGGCACGGCCGCGGAGTGCGCCAAGGGCAAGTGGGAGGTGATGGGCACCCAGAACCCGGTGCGCTCGATGCACGCCGTGGTCCTGAAGAACGGCAAGGTGCTGCTGATCGCCGGTTCCGGCAACGACATCTCCCAGTTCAACGCGGGCACCTTCACCTCCGCCGTCTACGACCCGGTGGCGGGTACCGCCAAGACGATCCCGACGCCGGTGGACATGTTCTGCTCGGGGCACGTGCAGCTGGCCGACGGCCGGGTGCTGGTGATGAGCGGCAACAAGGGCTACCCGTCCGCCGACGGCAAGATCGGCTACCAGGGGCTGAAGGACAGCTACGTCTTCGACCCGGCGAACGAGACGTACACGAAGACCAACGACATGAACGGCGGGCACTGGTACCCGTCCGCCACCGTCCTCGGCAACGGTGACGTGATCTCCTTCGGCGGGCTGAAGGAGGACTCCACGGGCAACGTCACGGCGGAGAAGTTCTCGGCGGCGCAGAACAAGTGGCTGCCGATGAACGAGGTCAACCAGACCTGGTCGTACTGGGGCCTGTACCCGTCGATGATCCTCATGCAGGACGGCCGGCTCTTCTACTCCGGCAGCCACACCTTCGGCAACGGCACGCCCGGCTCCGGCGCCTCGGTCTACGACTACGACGCCAACACCATCACCGACGTGCCCGGCCTGCGCAAGAAGGACGAGCGGGACGAGTCGGCGAGCGTCCTGCTGCCCCCGGCCCAGGACCAGCGGGTGCTGACCGTCGGCGGCGGCAACAACGAGAGCAACCCGGCGGCCAACCGGCTCACCGACATCATCGACCTGAAGAAGCCGAGCCCCGCCTACACGGCGGGCCCCGACCTCCCGCAGGGCCTCGTCGACACCGGCACGGGCAAGCGCCCGCAGACCGGTGCCGAGGGCAAGATGTACGTCTCCGCGGTGCTGCTGCCCGACGGCAAGGTGCTGGAGACCGGCGGCGGCCTCCACGACCGGGCCGACCCGGTCTTCGAGGCCTCGTTCTTCGACCCGGCGAGCAACACCTACCAGGCGGGCCTGGCCACCGACCCGATCCCGCGGACCTACCACTCGGGGGCGTTCCTGCTGCCCGACGGCCGCGTCATGTCCGTCGGCGACAACCCGGGCAACGGCACGTACAACCACGCGGTGTCGATCTACAGCCCGCCCTACCTGTTCAAGGGGCCGCGCCCGAAGCTCACCTCGGTGATCGACACGGAGTGGGTGTACGGGGACACGCAGCGGATCACGGTCGACCGGCCGATCGCCAAGGCCGAACTGATCCGCCCGGCGGCGGTCACCCACTCCTCGGACCCCAACCAGCGGTTCGTGGACCTGCCGATGACGGTGATCGACAACAAGACCATCGACCTCAACGTCACGAGCAACCCCAACCTGGCGCCGCCCGGCTGGTACATGCTCTTCGGGGTCGACGCGAACGGCGTCCCGTCGGTCGCGACCTGGGTCCACCTCGGCGGGGCCCCCGCGCTGGCGGCGGCGGCCAAGGCGGACGGGAAGCAGCTGCCCGCACCGCACGAGCACTCCTTCGCCGACAAGCTCGCCCCGCCCAAGGCCAACCCCGGGCAGCGGGACTCGGCGCCGGTCGCGCCCACCGTGGCCGGCTGCGACCGGCACTACGGGACGGCGAGCGTCTGCGTACCGGGCACCTTCCCGGCGGAGGTGAAGAAGACGACCAAGGCGCGCTGCGAGTGGCTGGCCGCGCACCAGTTCCCGAAGCGGATGAAGGTCAACGGCAGCGACCCGCTGCGGCTCGACCCGGACGGGGACGGCTACACCTGCTGAGCCCGTAGCACCCCAAGTGCACCCGTTTGACGGCCCGTCGTCCCCCGTGGGAGGCGGGCCGTCCTCCTACGCTGAGCGCTGGCCTCTTCCGGTCCGTCACGTTCTGGTCGAAAGGTTCCGCGCCCATGCCCGAGACCGCTCCGCCGGCCCCGTCCGCCGTCCGCCGTCGCTGCTTCGCCGTACTGCTGGCCTGCGCCCTGCTCGGTCCGCCGGTGCTCGCGGGGCCGGCCGGGGCCGCGGACGGCGTCGGGAGGATCACGCGCTTCACGCCGCCCACGGCGGGCAGCGCCCCCATCGGGATCGCGGCGGGGCCCGACGGCAACGTGTGGTTCACCGAGAGCGGCACCGGCCGGATCGCGCGGATCACGCCGAAGGGTGTCATCAGGGAATTCCCCCTGGCCGCGGGGTCCTTGCCGGACGACATCACCGCCGGGGCGGACGGCCGGCTGTGGTTCAGCGAGCCCGGACGCGACCGGATCGGCCGGATCGGCACGGGCGGGGAGATCGCGCGGTTCCCGCTGCCGCGGGCGGGCGCCTTCCCGACCGGCATCACCGGGGGGCCCGACGGGAACGTGTGGTTCGCCGAGTTCGACGGTGGGCGGGTCGGGCGGATCACCCCGTCCGGGAAGGTCACCGAGTTCCCGCTGCCCGGCACCGAAAGCGCCCCGTACCGGATCACCGGCGGCCCGGACGGGAACCTGTGGTTCACCGAACCCGGCACCAGCCGGATCGGGAAGATCACTCCGTCCGGCAAGGTCACCGGGTACCCGCTGCCGAGGGCGGGGAGCACCCCCTTCAACATCGCCGCGGGCCCGGACGGGAACCTCTGGTTCACCGACCCGGCCTCCAACGCGATCGGGCGGATCACCACGCAGGGCAAGGCCAGGCTGTTCCCGCTGCCCGCCGGCGACAGCCGCCCGGTCGGCATCGCGGCGGGCCCCGACGGCAACCTCTGGTTCGGGGAGTCCGGCAACGGCCGGATCGGGCGGATCACGACGGGCGGCAGGATCACCGAGTTCGCCCTGCCCCCGTCGAAGCCGGACGGCAAGCCCTTCCACCTGGCCGCGGGGCCGGACGGGCACCTCTGGTTCACGGAGCTGAGCGGCAACCGGGTCGGGCGCATGGAGGTCGGGGCCCGGGTCGCCGATCTGGCCGTCCGGCTCTCGGCCCCGGGCCGGGCCCGCGCGGGCGACGCGTACGCCTACACGGTGACGGTCACCAACCACGGCCGCTCCGCCGCGGCGGGCACGGTCGTGCGGCTGGCCAAGCCCCGCGGCGCGTACACGGTGTCGGCCAGCCCGAACGCGAAGCGGCCCACGGTCGACGAGCTGACCTGGAACGTGGGGCCGCTCGGAGCGGGGCAGAAGCGGACCTTCCGCGTCACGGTGCGGCCGAAGGGCAAGGGCGCCGTCGAGGCGGCGGCCAGGGTCACGGCCGCCACCTTCGACCCGGTCACCGGGAACAACGCGGTGACCGCGCGCACCGCTGTCTCGGGCCGCTGAGGAGCGGCCTACGCGTGCCGGTACGCGGCCAGCGAGATGCCGACGTAGTGGGCCACGAAGGCCGCCAGCGTCAGGGAGTGGAAGACCTCGTGGAAGCCGAAGACGCGGGGGGAGGGGTTGGGCCGCTTCATCCCGTAGATCACGCCGCCCACGCTGTACAGCAGGCCTCCGACGATCACCAGGACGAGGACGGCGATGCCGCCGGTCCGCATGAAGTCGGGCAGGAAGAACACGGCCGCCCACCCCATCGCGATGTAGCACGGGGTGTACAGCCAGCGCGGGGCGCCGACCCAGAAGACGCGGAAGGCGATGCCGGCCGCGGCCGCGATCCACACCGCCCACAGCAGGGGCCGGCCGGTGGAGTCGGGCAGCAGCAGGACCGCGAGCGGGGTGTAGGTGCCCGCGATGATCAGGAAGATGTTCGCGTGGTCGAGCCGCCGTAGGACGGCCTCGCCGCGCGGTCCCCACGTACCGCGGTGGTAGACGGCGCTGACGCCGAAGAGCAGGCAGGCGGTGAGGACGTACACCCCGCAGGCGACGCGGGCCTTCGTCGAGTCGGTGAAGGCCATCAGCACCAGGCCGGCGATCACCACGGCGGGGAACATCCCGGTGTGCAGCCAGCCGCGCATCAGCGGCTTGGCCTCCGGACCTGCCGGGACGAGCGGCGCGACCGGTACGGCGCTCGGCACGGCGGCGGCGTCTGAAGTCATGGTCCACATGCTACCTACGGGTCCGTAGGTATCGCTCAGTCCTCTTTACGGAAGATTGACGGACGTGGCGATGCTCACGTGAGAGGCCCCCTGGACATATGCGCACATCCACCGGATGATCAGATGAGTGCGGTCGGCACCGGATGAGCGGAGCGCGAAGCGTCCGGGTCGCAGCCCCCACGGGGCATACACCAAACAAACCCCTCAACAAGGAGCAATCGTGGCGCGCGACAACGCGGCTCCCACTTCCGTCCCGACGACCCACCGGGAGCTGGTTTCCTGGGTGGAGGAGATCGCAGCCCTGACCCAGCCGGACCGCATCGTCTGGTGCGACGGCTCCGAGGCCGAGTACGAGCGCCTGTGCGAGGAGCTCGTCGCCAAGGGCACGTTCAAGAAGCTCGACGAGACCAAGCGCCCGAACTCTTACTACGCCGCCTCCGACCCCTCCGACGTCGCGCGCGTCGAGGACCGCACCTTCATCTGCTCCGAGAAGGAGGAGGACGCGGGCCCGACCAACCACTGGAAGGCTCCTTCTGAAATGAAGGAGATCTTCGCGGGGGAGAAGGGCATCTTCCGCGGTTCCATGAAGGGCCGGACGATGTACGTCGTCCCGTTCTGCATGGGCCCCCTCGGCTCCGACCTCTCCGCGATCGGCGTCGAGATCACCGACTCCGCCTACGTCGCGGTCGCCATGCGCACCATGACCCGCATGGGCAAGGCCGTCCTCGACGAGCTCGGCTCCGACGGCTTCTTCGTCAAGGCCGTCCACACCCTCGGCGCTCCGCTCGCCGAGGGCCAGGACGACGTGCCGTGGCCCTGCAACACCACCAAGTACATCTCGCACTTCCCCGAGACCCGCGAGATCTGGTCCTTCGGCTCCGGCTACGGCGGCAACGCCCTGCTCGGCAAGAAGTGCTACGCGCTGCGCATCGCCTCCGTCATGGCGCGCGACGAGGGCTGGCTCGCCGAGCACATGCTCATCCTGAAGCTGACCCCGCCGGCGGGCGAAGGCGAAGCCGAGGCCCCCAAGTACATTGCCGCCGCGTTCCCGTCCGCCTGCGGCAAGACCAACCTGGCCATGCTGGAGCCCACGATCCCCGGCTGGACGGTCGAGACCATCGGCGACGACATCGCCTGGATGCGCTTCGGCGAGGACGGCCGCCTCTACGCGATCAACCCCGAGGCCGGCTTCTTCGGCGTCGCGCCCGGCACCGGCGCGCACACCAACGCCAACGCCATGAAGACGATGTACGCCAACACCGTCTTCACCAACGTCGCGCTCACCCCCGACGGCGGCGACGTCTGGTGGGAGGGCATGACCGAAGAGGCGCCCGCGCACCTCATCGACTGGAAGGGCAACGACTGGACCCCGGAGTCCGGCACCCCGGCCGCCCACCCCAACGCCCGCTTCGCCGTCCCGGCCGCCCAGTGCCCGACGATCGCCCCCGAGTGGGAGGACCCCAAGGGCGTCCCGGTCTCCGCGATCCTCTTCGGCGGCCGCCGCGCCTCCGCCGTCCCGCTGGTCACCGAGTCCTTCGACTGGAACCACGGCGTCTTCATCGGCTCGAACATCGCGTCCGAGAAGACCGCCGCCGCCGAGGGCAAGGTCGGCGAGCTGCGCCGCGACCCGTTCGCGATGCTGCCGTTCTGCGGCTACAACATGGGTGACTACATGGCCCACTGGGTCAAGGTCGCCGCCGACAAGGACCAGACCAAGCTCCCGAAGATCTACTACGTGAACTGGTTCCGCAAGAACGACGCGGGCAAGTTCGTGTGGCCGGGCTTCGGCGAGAACAGCCGCGTCCTGAAGTGGATCGTCGGCCGCCTCGACGGCACCGCCGAGGGCGTCGAGACCCCGATCGGCGTCCTGCCGACCAAGGCCTCGCTCGACCTCGACGGCCTCGACATCGCCGACGAGGACCTCGACTTCCTCCTCACGGTCGACAAGGAGGTCTGGCGCGAGGAGGCCGCCCTGGTCCCCGAGCACCTGAACACCTACGGCGACCACACCCCCAAGGAGCTGTGGGAGCAGTACCACGCGCTCGTCGAGCGCCTGGGCTAGTCCCCGGCACCACCCCGAGAACCGAGGCCGGCTGTCCCCCGGCCGAGGGCTGACGCGGGAATCCCCGACCAAGGGCTCCTTGCGGCCTTCCGAACAGGCCGCGTGCGTCTGCTGATGGCGGGCCTCCACCCAGTGGAGGCCCGCCGTCATGTTTTCGGCGTGCCGGCGCCCCGGTCCGGGGCGCGCAGCGCCACGGCGGTGATCACCAGCCCGTCCTCGACGAGCCAGCGCCCGTGGAAGACGGAGAGGCGGACGCCGTCGACGACCGGTCCCCGGCCCAGCACCCGGGCCTTGAAGGTGCCCTGCCACGGGTTCACGGCGACGGCGGCCTCGTCGAAGTCCAGGATGACCCCGGTGAGCGGGTACCAGGCCTTGTACACGCTCTCCTTGGCGGCGAAGAGCAGCCGGTCCCAGTGGATGCCCGACTCGCAGGTGCCCAGCCGGGCCAGCTGGCCGCGCTCCTCCGGGATGGTCACCCGCTCCCGGACCATGGTGTGGCGCAGCGGTTCGTTGGGTTCGACGTCGACCCCGATGCCCGCCACGTCGGCCGAGCGGGCCACGGCGGCGCACCGGTACCCCTTGCTGTGGGCCATGCTCCCGACGACGCCGGCCGGCCACAGCGGGGCGCCGTGGGCGTCGCGCAGCACCGGTACGGGTGCCACGCCGAGGTCGGCCATGGCCTCCCGGGCGCAGGCCCGGGAGGTGCTGAACTCCCGGCGCCGGCCGGGCGAGGCGCCGGCGATCAGCTCTTCCTCGGAGGCGAACAGGGGGGTGGGCAGGACGGGATCGGTGAACGCCTCGGAGGTGGCGACCGCCGGGGGCAGCAAGGAGCCGATGAGCGTGCCCTGACGGGATCCGTCGCCGATGACCGGCCTCGGTATCTCTCCCTCCTGATGTCGTACGCGGCTCTTCACAGGTTCGCGCGCCAGGCGGGCAGGTTCCGGCCCGACCAGGACCCGGCCGAGCCGGGTCCCGATCCGTCGCGGGACCAGGGCGCGGGCGCCGTGGTGGCGCCGGGGTCGGCGTCCGCGTCCGCGCGCGCGGCGCCCAGGGCCAGCAGGACCGCGGTCAGCGCCGCCACCTCGACGGGATCCGGAGCCCCCCGCGTGATCCGGATCTGCGGTTCGGCGGCGCTCACTGGGGCTGGTTCCCGTGCTTGCGGCTGGGCAGGGTGACCTGCTTGCCGCGCAGCATCGCGAGGGCGCCGATCAGCCGGGACCGGGTCTCCGCCGGGTCGATGACGTCGTCGACCAGGCCGCGTTCGGCGGCGTAGTAGGGGTGCATCAGCTCGGTCTTGTACTCCTTGACCAGGCGGGTGCGGGCCTCGTCCGGGTCGTCGGCCTCGGCGATCTGGCGCCGGAAGACCACGTTGGCCGCGCCCTCGGCGCCCATCACGGCGATCTCGTTGCTGGGCCAGGCCAGGGACACGTCGGTGCCGATGGAGCGTGAGTCCATGACGATGTAGGCGCCGCCGTACGCCTTGCGCAGGATCAGCTGGATGCGGGGCACGGTGGCGTTGCAGTACGCGTACAGCAGCTTGGCGCCGTGCCGGATGATGCCGTTGTGCTCCTGGTCCACGCCGGGCAGGAAGCCGGGCACGTCGACCAGCGTCACGAGCGGGATGTTGAAGGCGTCGCAGGTCTGGACGAAGCGGGCCGCCTTCTCGGAGGCGTGGATGTCGAGGACGCCCGCCGTGACGGACGGCTGGTTGGCGACGATGCCGACGACGTGGCCGTCCAGCCGGGCCAGGGCGCAGATGATGTTGGTGCCCCACAGCTCGTGGACCTCGAAGTACTCGCCGTTGTCGACGACTTCCTCGATGACCTTGCGCATGTCGTAGGAGCGGTTGGGGTCGCCCGGCACCAGGTCCAGCAGGGCTTCGGTGCGGCGGTCCGCGGGGTCGTCGGTCTCGGCGGCGGGCGGCAGCTCGCGGTTGTTGGAGGGCAGCATGGAGAGCAGGAAGCGGACGTCGTCCAGGCAGCTCTGCTCGTCGTCGTAGGCGAAGGCGGCCACGCCGGAGGTGGCGGCGTGCGCGTCCGCGCCGCCGAGGGCGTCCTGGGTGATGACCTCTCCGGTGACGGCCTGCACGACGTCGGGGCCGGTGATGAACATCTGGGAGATGCCGCGGACCATGAACACGAAGTCGGTCAGCGCGGGTGAGTAGGCGGCGCCGCCCGCGCAGGGGCCCAGGATCACGCTGATCTGGGGGATGACACCGGAGTTGCGGACGTTGCGCTGGAAGATGCCGCCGTAGCCGGCGAGCGCGGTGACGCCTTCCTGGATGCGGGCGCCCGCGCCGTCGCAGAGACCCACGACGGGGGCCCCGGCGGCTTCGGCCAGGTCCATGACCTTGTGGATCTTCTCGGCGTGCGCCTCGCCGAGCGCGCCGCCGAAGATGCGGAAGTCGTGGGCGTAGGCGAAGACGGTGCGGCCGTGGACCAGGCCCCAGCCGATCACCACCCCGTCGGTGTGCGGCCTGCGGTTCTCCAGGCCGAAACCGGTCGCCCGGTGCCGGCGCAGACCCTCCAGTTCGGTGAAGGTCCCTTCGTCGAAGAGGTGCTCGATGCGCTCGCGGGCGGTCAGCTTGCCCTTCGCGTGCTGTGCCTCGGTGGCCGCCTCGCTGGGACCCCGGACCACGGAGTCACGCAGCTCGGAGAGTTCGGCGGTGTAAGACCGCAGGTGAGACTGCGTCCACGTCGGACGGTCCTCGGTGATGCTCACGTGGTGTGCCCTTTCTCGGATCGGATGGCAAGGGGGGCGTTCCACGCTGCCCGGCGGTGTTCAAGGCGGCATCAAAGCTCTGTTGAAGTACGACCTCATGCGTTCGACAAAGAAGTTTTAAGTCGATCTCTACGGGCGGTCCCGACGATGTGAAGACATCGAGGACATCCGAGACCACTCAAGGAGACGACAGTGAGAACGAGTTGGAAGAAGCGGCTGATGCTCGGCGCGGTGGCGGTGGCCATGGCCGCGGCGGTGACACCGGCGACCGGAGCGGTGGCGGCCGAGCAGGTCGAAGAGACCCCGATGCTCAAGAAGACCGTCTTCAGCGACACCTTCCAGAACGGCTTCGACACCTCGACGGCGGGCAACTGGCAGCTGTTCCAGAACGGCGGGCTCACGGCCGACGACGGCATCGCGACCACCTCGACCCGCGGTCTGAACGTGGTGCCGTCCGGCAAGGACCCGGTCACGGGCCAGCCGGCGTTCTCCTGGACCACGGGGCAGCAGGCGGCCGGCGGCGGCGGCGACAAGGACCACATGAAGTGGCTGGCCTACCCGCGCCACAACGGCACCACCGGCTACCCGGGTTACGACGTCCCGCCGAACGGGCAGCTGACCTGCGAGTCCTCGCTGTCCGTCCAGACGCGCAACATGGAGCGGCACCCGTTCGGCACCGCGGTCAGCGACCCGCAGGGCGACGTCCGCCTCGGTTCGGCGGGCCTGGTCACGGCGGACCTCCAGACCGGCATGGTCATGGACTTCCACGTCACCAACAACACCGTCTACGCCTTCTACGAGCGCCTGCGGTACCCGGGCACCACCTACGCGGCGTTCACCTACGCGGTGCCGGTCGCCCGCATCACCCCGGGCACCCAGGTCAACACCCAGGTCGTCCTGGAGAACGGCGGCACCCGGGCCCGCTGGAAGCTCAACGGCCTCACCGTGCTCACCGTGAACAAGCTGGGCACCCTGGAGCTCGACCGCAAGTACCTCCAGACGGACCACGGCGGCACCCAGGAGGTCGTCGCCCCGAAGCAGGCGACCTGCGGGCTGGGCGTGTTCTCGATGCTCGACGGTGCCGGCGCGGACGGCCGCGGCCTGGTTCGCCTGGACTCGACGGACGGCTTCTACTACAACACCCGGCTGGGCGCGCCCACCGGCCAGACGTTCCTCGACGAGACCAGCCGGACCGGCAGCCGGATCTGGGGCCAGGGCGTCGACCTGCGCGCCGCCAACCTCAAGGTCACCACGGGTGAGCGCCTGTAATGCCTCTAAGGAGGCATGGCCACTGACCATTGGAAGTCTGGGCGCGGCCGTGCGCCTGCCTTAGGTTCGAAGGGCAGTGCCGATCACGACCAGCCCGCCCGATCGCATCCCTGTCGTCGAAGCCCGCATCGGGCGGGTGGTCCGTCGGCCATGAGGCGCCGGCCCGGCATCCCGGAACGGTCGATGGAGACCGCGTCACCGAGCCGGGCCACAAGGTACCGAAGGAACTCCACTGATGAACTCGAACAGCTCCGCCGACCTGGTGATGTTCCCCGGACAGGGGTCTCAGCGGGCCGGCATGGCCACTCACCTGCTGGAGCGGTATTCCGCCGCCCGACGGGTGTTCGACGAGGCGGACGCCGTGCTCGGCATGCCGCTCTCCGAAATCTGCACCACCGGAACGGCGGAGGAACTCGCCGCCACCGACATCACCCAGCCCGCGATCCTCGCGACGAGCCTGGCCACCTGGCAGGTCCTGCGCGAGGCGGGCTGCGCGCCCGGCGCGGTGGCCGGTCACAGCCTGGGCGAGTACGCGGCCCTGGTCGCGGCCGAGGTCCTGTCGCCGGAGTCGGCGCTCCGTCTCGTCCAGGTACGCGGTCGGCTCATGGCGGAGGTGGGCCGAAAGCAGCCGGGCGCGATGGCAGCGGTTCTGGGACTGTCCGCCGAGCAGGTCGTCCGGATCTGCGAACAGGCCCGTGCGACGGGGCTGGTCGAGGTCGCCAACTTCAACGAGCCGACGCAGACCGTCCTGTCCGGCGAGGCCGCCGCCGTCGAGGCGGCGGGCCGCGCGGCGCTCCTGGAGGGAGCGGAGAAGGTCGTGGCGCTGAAGGTCGGCGCGCCCTTCCACTGCTCCCTGATGAGCGCCATCGAGGAGGAGTTCGCCGGCGAACTGGCCCGCCACTCCTTCGCGGACCCGGTACTGCCCGTCATCAGCTCGGTGACGGGTGACCACGTAAGCGGCGGCGAGCAGGCGCGGGAGCTGCTCCGCCGTCAGCTCAGCGGACCAGTCCGCTGGGTGGACGTGGTCAGGCGGGCCGGCGGGCTCCCCACCGAGACCTACATCGAAGTGGGTCCGGGCCGGGTGCTCAACGGACTGGTCCGCCGTACGGACCCGGACGCGCGGGTGGCGAGCACCGGCGACGAGAAGCGCCTCGGCGCGATCGTCGGCTCGCTCTCGGCCACCGCGCCGGTCCCGGTCTGACCCACACCCCACACACAACAACCCATCAGGAAACAGGTGATTCACGCATGACGAACAACGCCAGCCTCGACGCCGTCGTCCAGAACTCCATCGCCGAGGCGCTCGGCCTGGACATCGAGGAGGTCGTGCCCGACGCGACCCTCCTCGGCGACCTG
Organism: Streptomyces sp. C; assembly: GCF_000158895.1. Lineage (NCBI taxonomy): Bacteria > Bacillati > Actinomycetota > Actinomycetes > Kitasatosporales > Streptomycetaceae > Streptomyces > Streptomyces sp. C. The sequence continues at coordinate 4,910,407 of NZ_GG657750.1, forward strand.
GACGCCGAGTCGATCGACCTCCTGGACATCCTCTTCCGCATCGAGCGCGCCTCCGGGGTGAAGGTGAAGATGGCCGACCTCACCGAGGTCATCCAGGGCGGCATCTCGGACGAGGACTTCGCCGACGAGGACGACGTCATCACCGCGGTCGGCCTCGCGCAGCTGAAGAAGGTGCTCCCGCAGATCGACACGGACGCCCTCGCCGGCAAGCTCGTCGCGGACGAGGTGCTCACCCTGTTCACCGTCCAGAACCTTACGGACATGGTCGCGGAACGTGCCGACAGCACCCTGGCCGCGGCCTGACGACGCGGTGGAGCGGTCGTCGGCCGACCGCCCCGTCCCACCTCGGATGCGCATCGGCACGGATGTGATCGCGATCGAGCGGATCGACGAACTCGTCGCTTCGGACACCGGCTTCGAGGAGCAGGTCTTCACCGCTCGGGAACGGTCCTACTGCCGCCGAAGACGCCGCCCCGGTGATCATCTGGCCGCCCGTTTCGCCGCCAAGGAAGCCGTGCTCAAAGCACTGGGCACCGGCATGGCGGCGGGCATGGAGTGGACCGACATAGAGGTCGTCAACGACCGTGCCGGCCGTCCGGCGGTCAGGTTGTACGGCGAGGTGGCCGCAGAGGCCGAGCGGCTGGGGATGCAGCAGCTCGACATTTCTATGACTCACAGCGCTGGGCTGGCGATAGCCCAGGCGCTCCTGGTGTGGAACCAATAAGGAGGAAAAGACTCATGACGCTCGAAGGCCGCGTCGCTCTGGTCACCGGCAGCTCACGCGGCATCGGGCGGGCCATCGCGCTCCGCCTCGCCGCCGACGGTGCTGCCGTCGCCGTCAACTACCGCTCGCGCAAGGACGAGGCGGAGCGTGTCGTCGAGGAGATCACCTCGGCGGGAGGCCGGGCGATCGCCCTGCAGGCCGACGTGTCGGACCCCGAGGCCGCCCAGCGGCTGGTGCGGGAGACCATCGACGGCCTGGGCGGCCTGCACGTCCTGGTGAACAACGCCGGGGTGGCGCAGGACGGCCTCATCTACGACCAGGCCCCCGCGGACTGGTGGGAGGTGCTCAAGGTCAACGTCGGCGGTGTCTACAACTGCACCCACGCCGTGGCCGGGCACTTCATGTCCCAGCGGGAGGGCAACGTCGTCAACATCTCCTCCGTCATGGGGGAGGGCGGGTGGGTGGGGCAGTCCAACTACTCCGCCTCCAAGGGGGCCGTCAACTCCTTCACCCGCGCCGCCGCCATCGAGCTGGCGCGCTTCGAGATCCGCGTCAACGCGGTCCTCGCGGGATACACGGCCACCGACCTGATCGGCGGACTGCTGGAGAAGGACGGCGGCAAGAACATCAAGCGCCAGCTGCCCTTCCGCGAGTTCGCCACGCCCGAGCAGGTGGCCGGCGTCGTCTCCTTCCTCGCCGGCGAGGACTCCTCGTACGTCACCGGGGAACTGCTGCGGGTCGACGGCGGCTGGGCGGGCCAGCTCGGCCTGGGCCGCGCCAAGTAGGGGCCGGGACGTGCGATTCCACCTGATCGACCGTATCGACGCGTGGGAGTCCGGGGTACGTCTGCGGGGGCGCAAGGTCACCTCCGCCGACGAGTCCTACTGGAGCCCCACCCCGAACGGGCCCGTGATGCCCGCCCCGCTGGTCCTGGAGGCGCTGGCCCAGGCGGGCACCTGGCTCCTGCTGTTGAGCACCGGCTACAAGAGGCGTGCCGCTCTGGCGAGCGCCGCCGGCGTGCGCTGGCACGCCGAGGTGCTCCCCGGCGACGTACTCGACCTTGATGTCCGATTCGTCTCGTTCGACGAGACGGCCGTGACCCTGGACGGCACCGTCCGCGTCGGCGACCGGACGGTGCTGGAGGTCAGCGGCCTGATGTGTGCCGCCCTCGGCAGCGACCAGCTCGAAGACCCGGAGGACACCGAGCGAATGGGCCGGCATCTGCTGCGCACGGAGGTGCTGCGATGAAGCGTGTAGTGATCACGGGGATCGGGGCGGTGACCCCACTGGGGAACGACGCCCCGACCACCTGGGAGGGACTGGCCACCGGCCGCAGCGGCGTCGGTGAGCTGACCACCATCGAGACGGACGGGTTCCCCGTACGGATCGCCGGCCAGGTCAAGGACTTCCGGCTGAAGGACCTGGTACCGCGCGAGGTGGGCCTGCGCCACCTGTCCCGGCCCGGACAGTTCGGCCTCGCGGCCGCCCAGGAGGCGCTGCGCGACGCGGGCGTGGACCGCGACACCTACGACAGCGGCGAGATGGGCGTCTCCGTCGGCGCCAGCGTCGGCCGGCCCGGCCTGCAGTGGCTGCTCGACGTCGGCGAGCTGCGAGAGACCACGGGCGAGGAGACGGCGTTCCTGCCGTACACGCCCTCCGAGTCCCTGGAGTTCAGCCAGAACGTGCCCGCCGCGGCCATCGCGCGGCTGTTCGACGCGACGGGTCCGCTCATGGGCGTCAGCACGGCCTGCTCCGGCTCCGGCCACGCCATCGGCGAGGCCTTCCGGGCCATCCAGGAGGGCGACGCCACCCTGATGGTGGCCGGCGGCTTCGACTCGCTGACCTCGTGGATGGACGTGCTCGGCTTCACCCTGCTCGGCGCGCTCACCGACCGGTACAACGACGACCCGCAGTCCGCCAGCCGGCCCTTCGACGGCGAGCGGTCCGGCTTCGTCCTCGGCGAGGGCGGGGTGCTGTTCGTCCTGGAGGAGCTGGAGTCCGCGCTGGCGCGCGGCGCCCGCATCCACGCCGAGATCCTCGGCTACGGCTCCAGCCTCAACGCCTGGCGCATCACCGACTCGCCGCCGGACGGGTCCGGCGCGATCGAGTCGATGGCCGGCGCCATCGCCGACTCCGGAGTCGGCACCGGGGGCATCGACTACGTCGTCGCCCACGGCACCAGCACCCACGGCAACGACCAGTCCGAGACCGTCGCGATCAAGAAGGTGTTCGGCGACGACGCCCACCGCCTCGTGATCAGCTCGCCGAAGTCGATGGCCGGACACCTGACCTCGGCCGGCGCCGCCCTCAACGTGCTCGCCGCGATCGGGGCGATCAACACCTCGCTGGTGCCGCCGACCATCAACCTCACCTCGCCGGACCGCAAGCTCGACCTGGACTACGTACCGAACACGGCCCGCGAGCAGTCCGTCTCGCACGCCCTGATCAACGCCTTCGCGTTCGGCGGCACCAACATCAGCCTCGTCGTCGGCGGTTACGAGCGATGAGCGTGACAGCGGACCACCGGGCCACCGGGCACCCCGTGCACGGCGCCCTGCTCGACCCCGAGGTCCTCCCGGGCGAGCAGGCCCGGGCCGTGCGCAACGTCCCCAACACCCTCGACCTCTTCGCCACCCACTTCCCGCGCTTCCCCATCCTGCCCGGCGTGCTGCTCGTCGCGAGCGCCGCCGACGTGGCCGCCCTGGCCGCGCCGGCGGCCGAGCACGGCTGGCGCCTCGGGGAGGCGACCCGGGTGCGCTGGCGGCGGCCGGTCCGGCCGGGCGACCAGGTGGCCATCCTCGCGGAGCTCACCGGCCGCGACGGCGACGACACCCTCCACTTCAAGATCGCCGCGACGGTGGACGGCCAGCCCGTGGCCACCGTCCGGCAGTTGACCCTCGTACGCCGGCTCCCCGCCCCGGCCACAGTCGGCGAATCCCCCAAGGAGCAGCGATGAGCGGCATCGGACGCCAGGTAGTGATCAGCGGCATCGGCCTGCTGACCGCGCTCGGCGAAGGCGGTGAGGCCAACTGGAAGGCCATCGTCGACGGCCGGAGCGGCGTCAGGCAGATCCAGGCCTACGACACCTCCCGGCTCCAGACCACGCTGGGCGCGGAGATCGACGGGTTCGACCCCAGCCGCTTCGCCACCCGGCGCCAGCTGAACACCATGAACCGGGGCGACCAGCTCGGTCTCGCGGCGGCCTCCCTGGCCCTGGCGGACGCCGGCATCGACACCGGCACCGAACTGGGCCTGCGCACCGGCCTGTTCCTCGGCGGCAACAAGTCGATGGGCCGGATGGACCAGCTGATCAAGGGGCTGCGGACGGTCCGCCGCCCGGACGGCACGGCCGACATGAAGGCGCTCGGCGAGAAGGCCGACACCATCATGCCGCCGCTCTTCTTCGTCGAGGGGCTCCAGCCGGGCGCGGTCTTCCACATCTCGCAGACCTTCGGAATCCGCGGCGCCAACGCCTTCTTCGCGGGGACCGCCGACGCCGGCGCCACCGCCATCGCGAGGGCCGTGCGGGCCATCCAGCGCGGCGACGCCGACCGGATCATCGCCGGCGGGTACGAGGACGCCACCAGCTGGTGGTCGATGACGCACATGGACCGCATGGGCGTCCTCACCACCCGCAACGACCTGGGCGAGACCGCCTTCCGCCCGTACGACCAGACCCGCAGCGGAGCCGTGCTCGGCGAGGGCGGCGCGCTGCTGGTCCTGGAGGAGAAGGAGGCCGCGCTCGCCCGCGGCGCCCGGATCTACGCCGAGCTGCGGGGCGTGGGCAACGGCCACGACGGACGCACGCCGCCCGCCACCGACCCCGAGGGCCGCGGTCTGGTCCGGGCCGTGCGGCGGGCCCTGGACGACGCCCGCCTCAACCCGGCCGACCTGGGCTACATCGCCTCCCACGGAGCCGCCACCAAGATCGGCGACCGCAGTGAGACCGCCGCCCTGCGCACCGCGCTCGGCGACGCCTCCCGGTCCGTCCCGATCAGCAGCATCAAGCCGCAGACCGGCCACCTCGTCGGCGGCGCCGGCGCGCTCAACGTCGCGGTGTCGGCGCTCGCCCTGCACTACGGCGCGGTGCCGGCCACCGCCAACCTCGAAACCCCGGACGCGGCCTGCGACATGGACCTCGTCCGCGGCGAGGCCCGCGACACCCGGCCCGACACGGCCCTCGCCCTGGCCCGCGGCCTCGAAGGCCAGGCCGTCGCGCTGGCCCTGGGACGGGCGGCCTAGCCCGTGCCGGGTCCCCACCCCTCCGGAACACCGGAGGGCCGTTCCATCCCGTTCGTCCAGTCCGTCCGAGGAGACGGGAAACCCAGGTCAGGAGGAGTCAGACACATGGAGAACATGCCTTCCGGCGTTGCGCGGGTGGTGGTATCCGGCGTGGGCGCGATCACCTCCCAAGGGGGCACCGCCGAAGAGTTCTGGGAAGGTGTCCGCACGGGACGGGTCGCGATCCGACCGGTGCGCGGCCTGCCGATGGACGGCTACCAGACCGGCATCGGAGGCGAGGTCACCGAGACCCGGCGGCCCGCCTACGCGTACACCTCGGACGACGGGGTCCGCGAGCCCTCGGTCGACTTCGCGCTGGTCGCGGCAGAGGAGGCGCTGGGCGCCTCGGGCCTCACCCCGGGCGTCGAGATCCCCGCGGAGCGCTGGGGCGTCGCCTACGGCACCTGCAACGGCGGCTGGCGCAGTGCCGAACACGCACTGCGCGCCCGCGCCGCCGACGAGGAGCCCGACTGGCAGCGGTACGCCCTCGTACCGCCCCAGGCGGGGGCCGAGGCGCTCGGTGCCGCCTTCGGGATCAAGGGGCCGGTGCTCTCGGTCAACACCGCCTGCGCCTCCGGTGCCCACGCCATGGCCCACGCCCTGGAGGTGATCCGGGCCGGCCGCGCCGACGCCATGCTCGTCGGCGGCAGCGACGCCTTCACGGAGACCGCGTTCGCCGGTTTCAGCGGCCTGGAGTCGCTGTCCGGCAAGCCCGCGGCACCCTACTCCAAGGACCGCTCCGGGCTGTCGCTCGGCGAGGGCAGCGGCATGTTCGTCCTGCTCTCGGCGGACGCCGCGGCCCGCCTGGGCGCCCCCGTGCTGGCCGAGGTACTCGGCTACGGCCTGTCCGCCGACGGCTACCACCCCACCGCCCCCCACCCCGAGGGCGAGGGCGCGGCCCGTGCGATCCGCGCGGCGCTCGCCTCCGCCGGACTGGCGCCCGAGGACGTGCGCTACGTCAACGGGCACGGCACCGGCACCCCCAAGAACGACTCCGCCGAGAGCGGCGCGGTGCGCCTGGCCCTCGGCGAGGCGGCCGAGAAGACCGCCCTGAGCAGCACGAAGTCCATGGTGGGCCACCTGCTGGGCGCGGCGGGAGCGGTCGAGGGCATAGCGACGGTGCTCGCCCTGCGCGACCAGATCGCCCCGCCCACCGCGGGCTTCACCGAGACCGACCCGCAGTGCGGCCTCGACCCGATCCCCGGCACGGGCCGCCCGATGGACCTGGACGTGGCCCTCTCCAACAACTTCGCCTTCGGCGGGGCCAACGCCACGGTCGCCTACGCCCGCCCCGGACACCTCTTCGAGGGCCCCGCGGACGAGGACCACGACGACGTGGTCGTCACCGGCTTCAGCGCGCTGACCGCGGCGGGCGACGGGGCCGAGGCCCTGTGGCAGGCCTTCGAGGCCGGCACCCGCCCCGGCGCGGACGAGGACGGACTGCGGGTCGCCCGCGCCGTGTTCGACCCGGAGGCGGCCGGCACCCGCAAGGACCGCCGCCGCATGGACCGCATCTCGCAGCTCGCCATCGCCGCCTGCCGGGCGGCCCTGGAGCACGCGGGGGTGACCGGCGACGACGAACGCGCGGCGACGGGCGTGGTCCTCGGCACCGGCATCGGCCCCGTGGAGAGCAACGAGCGGTTCTTCCTCCCGCTGCTCACCGACGGGCCCGCCGCCGGCAACCCGGGGGTCTTCCCCAACACCGTGTACAACGCCGCGGCCGGCCAGGTCGCGATGGCCCTCGGGGTCAAGGGCCCCACCTCCACCCTGACCTCGGGGCACGCCGCGGGCGCCGCCGCCATCGGCGTCGCCTACGACCTGCTGCGCAGCGGGCGGGCCGACCGGATCCTGGTCCCGGCGGTCGACGCCTTCTCGCCCGGCGCGCTCGACGGCTACCGGACCATCCCGCTGTTCGGGTCCCGGTCCGCCGCCGACTACACCCTGACCGAGGGCGGCATCGCCCTCGTGCTGGAACGCGCCGGGGCGGCCCGCGAGCGCGGGGCG
>NZ_GG657750.1:4917729-4942727 GCF_000158895.1 Streptomyces sp. C
CAGGGCGACGCCCTGATCAACAGCTCTTCGCTGGGCGGGACGCACACGTCGATCGTGCTGTCGCCCGCCCCGACCTCCCGAACGGAGTCCGCCCGATGACCGGCACCACCGAGAACCTCAGCGTGAAGATCCTCTCCACCGGCGGGTACGTCCCCGGGGACCCGATCGACAACACCGAGATCGAGAAGATCGTCGGCCCCCTCCCGGACGACGTCCTGGCCGGCATCCAGGTCGAGACCCGCCACTGGATGATCGACACGGTCACCGGCGAGCACCTCACCTCCAACAGCCGCATGGCGGAGGCCGCGGGACGCCAGGCCCTGGAGCGGGCGGGCGTCGGCGCGGACGAGATCGACCTGCTGGTCGTGTGCACCGCGAGCCCCGAGTACCTCCTGCCGAACGTCGCCACGACCGTGCAGCACTACCTCGGCCTGGAGCGGTGCGCCGCCATCGAGGTGCGCGGCGCCTGCGCCGGCTGGGTGCAGGCCCTGGACATCGCCCGCCGCCAGCTCGCCGACGGCACGGCGCGTACCGCGCTCGTCATCGGCAGCGAGGCCATCTCGCCGCTGATGGCCCCGATGTTCATCGGCAAGGACCCCTTCAAGGTCCGGATGCGCGAGCGGCTGACCCTGTACACCTTCGGCGACGGCGCCGGCGCGGTCCTGCTGCGGGCCGAGCCCGCCGAGGCCGGCCACCAGGACGACTTCGCCTTCGTCAACGCCTGCATGGGCGGCCTCCGCAAGCCCGGCATGGAGATCATCGGCGGCGGCACGGACGTGTCGCAGGCCGAGCAGCTGCGCCGCAAGCGGCTGATCGACATGAAGGTGGACGTGCCCGGCACCACGACCTTCGGCCCCCGGGTCTTCGTCGAGGCCATCAAGGACATGTCCCGGCGCTCCGGCTGGTCGCTGAGCGACCTCGACGCGCTGGTGCTGCCCGAGGGCAACGCCGACTACTTCGCCCGCGAGTACGAGGACGCCGGCCTGTCCGCCGCCGACGACGAGGCCCTGAAGACCGGGAAGATCGTCGAGAACCTCGCCGAAGTGGGCGCCACCGGCTCCGCCGCCGTGCCGCTCGCCCTGGACGCCGCCTGGACGTCGGGCCGGATCCGGCCCGGCCACAAGGTCGTGCTGCTCGGCATCGAGGCCAGCCGCTACGTCTACACCGGCCTCTCGCTCACCTGGCACGCCCCCGCGCCGGTCCCCGCCGCCTGATCCCCGCCCCGCCCGGCGCCCCCCACCCACGACAAGAGGATGCGAAACAGATGTCAGTGACCACCACCACCCACCCCGCCGTCGAGGACTTCCTCGCCATGGTCAACACGCGTGACGCGGACCGCGTCGACACCCACTGCACGTTCGAGCACATCGACCACAACCCCGTGGTCCCCAACGGCCGCGAGGCCAACCGGCTCTTCTGGAAGAACGTCTTCGCCGCCTTCCCCGACATCACCGCCACCGTCAAGGACCTGCTGGTCTCCGGCGACCGCGTCGCCGGCCGCTTCGAGTACGAGGGCACCCACCAGGGCGAGTTCCTCGGCATCCCGGCCACCTACCGCAAGGTCCAGATCCGCTCCATCGACATCTGGCGCCTGGAGGACGGCCTGTTCGCCGAGCACTGGGACCAGACCAACCTCACCGAGGTCCTCCAGGAGCTCCGGGCCGCCGCCCACGCCTGACCCGCCCGGGACGCGGAAACACGAGACGAACACAGCGCACGATGGAGGAACACATGGAACACCGCACGCTGGGCCGGGACGGGGTCACGGTCTCCGTCGAGGGCCTCGGCTGCATGGGGATGACCTTCGGCTACGGGGACTCGGACGAGGCCGAGGCCATCGCCACCGTCAACCGGGCCCTGGACCTCGGGGTCACCCTGCTCGACACCGCCGACATGTACGGGCCGCACACCAACGAGGCCCTCGTCGGCAGGGCCATCCGCGGCCGCCGCGACGAGCTGGTCCTGGCGTCGAAGGTCGGCAACGAGATCGGCGCCGACGGCAAGCTGACCGGAGCCCTCAACGGCCGCCCCGAGTACATCAAGCAGGCCGTCGAGGGCAGCCTGAGCCGGCTGGGCACCGACCACCTCGACCTGTACTACCTGCACCGCATCGACCCCGACGTGCCGGTCGAAGAGAGCATCGGCGCCATGGCCGAGCTCGTCGCGGCCGGCAAGGTCCGCCACCTCGGGGTCTCCGAGGCCTCGGCCCGGACCATCCGGCAGGCGCACGCCGTGCACCCGCTCGCGGCCGTCCAGACCGAGTACTCCCTCTTCACCCGGGACGTCGAGGTCAACGGAGTGCTCGACACGGTGCGCGAGCTGGGCATCGGCTTCGTCGCCTACAGCCCGCTGGGCCGCGGCTTCCTCACCGGCGGCATCCGCAGCACCCAGGACATCCCGCAGGGCCTGGACTTCCGCCGCTTCGCCCCGCGCTTCGCCGAGGAGAACCTGCGGCGCAACCTGCCGGTCGTGGACGCCCTCGTCGCCCTCGCGGCACGCCTGGAGGTCTCCGCCACCCAGCTCGCCCTGGCCTGGGTGCTCTCCCGCGGCGACGACGTGGTCGCCATCCCGGGCACCAAGCGCCGCAAGTACCTGGAGGAGAACCTCGGCGCCGTCGCCGTCTCCCTCTCCGCCGAGACCCTCGCCGAGATCGAGCGCATCGCTCCCCACGGCATCACCGCGGGCGACCGCTACCCCGCCGAGGCCATGGCCCAGCTCAACGGCTGAGCCGACGCCCCCACCAGTCAAGGAGAACACCGTGTCCGCACCGCGCATACGCCGAGTGCTGATCGCCGGCGGCGGCATCGGCGGCATCGCCACCGCGCTGGCCCTCCAGCAGCAGGGAATCGACTCCATCGTCTTCGAGAGCGCGCCCCAGCTGCGCGACGGAGGCGCGGGCCTGCACATCTGGACCAACGGCATGCTGGCCCTGGAGTACCTGGGCCTCGCCGACGCGGTCCGCGAGACCGCACCCGCGCAGGAGGTCTGCTCGTTCGCCGACTGGCGGGGCAACTCCATCGGCGACTGGCCCGTCGGCCAGTTCACCTCCCGCTACGGGCAGCCGACCGTCGCCATCGGCCGGTCGGCGCTCCACGGCATCATGAGCGACGCCCTGACCGTGCCCGTGCGCACCGGCGCCCGGGTGACCGGCTACGCCCAGGACCGCGAGGGCGTGACCGTCCGCTTCGACGACGGCACCGAGGAGCGCGGCGACGTGCTGATCGGCGCGGACGGCGTCCGCTCGGCGGTCCGCGCCCAGCTCCTCGGGCCCCAGCCGCCGCACTACACCGGCTACATCGCCTGGCGCGGCCACGCGAACATGAGCCCCGAGGAGATCCCGCCGGGCAGCTTCCTCGGCCTCTTCGGCCGCGGCACCCGCTTCACGTACTACGACATCGCCCCCGGCGTCGTGCACTGGATGAGCGTGGCGAACGGCCCGGCCGGCGGCCGCGACCAGGGCACCCCCCAGGACACCCTGCGGATGCTCCAGGCCAGGCACCGCGGCTGGGTCGACCCGGTCGCCCGGATCCTGGCGGCGACCGACCCCGACAGCATCATCCGCAACGACGTCACCGAGCGGAAGCCGGACCCCGTCTGGGGAAGCGGCCGGGTGACCCTGCTGGGCGACGCCGCGCACGCCGTCAGCTTCAACATCGGGCAGGGCGCCTGCCTGGCCATCGAGGACGCGCTGGTGCTCGCCGAGCACCTCACCCGCCCCGGAGACGTGACCTCCGCGCTGCGCGCCTACGAGGCCGAGCGCCGCACCCGTACCGCCCCCATGCAGCTGCTCGCGGCCCGCATCGGCTGGGCCGGCGCGCTGGAGAACCCGCTGGCCGTCTGGATCCGCGACCAGCTCATGAGGGCCGCCTGGACGCGCGTCGCCTTCGCCGCCGCCGAGAAGGAGCACGTCGCCTACGGAACCCGCTGGCGCGAACGCGCCCTGCAGAACCACCACTGATCCCAGCCCGAGAGGGCACGAGAGGAAGGGACGGTCATGGCGACCGGCTCCACGGAACACAACAAGGCGACCATCCGCCGCGTCTTCGACGAGTTCGTCAACCAGGGCGACTTCTCCATCGTCGACGAGATCTACCGGCCGGACATCATCGACCACGAAGGGCTGCCGGGCGCGCCCGAGGGCGTCGAGGGCGTCAAGTACACCATCGCCGGGCTGCGCGCCGCGTTCCCCGACCTCAAGGTCGTCATCGAGGACATGAGCGCCCACGGCGACCACGTGGTCATCCACAACACCTGGCACGGCACCCACCTCGGTGAGCTGCTGGGCATGGAGCCGACCGGCCGGACCATCGAGTCCACCGGGATCGTCGTCTGGCGCTTCGAGGACGGACTGATCGCCGAGCGCTGGGCGATCGGCGTGGCGTCCAACATGTTCGCGCAGCTCGGGATGCGGATGTTCGCCCCGGGCAAGGGCCGGCGCACGGTCCGCAAGACGGACCTGCCCGTGGTCCGCGTCGTTCCCCTGCCGGCGGACAAGTCCGAGGCCTGGCACCGGCTCAACACGGAGCTGGCCGGCCCCCGCCTGCGCGAGTACGAGGCCTCCCGCCGCCGGCTGGGCATCAGCCACGAGGTCTTCCGCGTCACCCCCGGTCCGGACGGGGACCGGGTCGCCGTCTACTTCGAGGCCAAGGACCCCGCCCGGGTCGCCCGTCTCTGGGACGCCTCCGAGGACCCCTTCGACCAGTGGCTGCGCGAGCAGGTCCGCGACATCCACGGCACCGACCCGTGGCTGCTGGACGACGCGGCGGCCGCGGCGGCCGGCCACACCTGGAACGCGCCGCCGAAGCTCGTGCCCGAGGTGGCGGCCTGATGGAGGTCCTGCACGCGGTCCTGACGGGCGTCGCCCCTGCTGGCCAACGCGGTGGTGTACGGCACCGACTTTCTTTCTCCGCGCTGGTCCAGCGGCCCGCCATGGCCCACGCGAACGACGAGGTGCTCACCAGCGCCATGGGGCTCACCCACCACTACGGGGACAAGCGGATGCCCGTACCGGGCGTGGCCGGCGTCATCGCCACCGCCCTCACCCTGGTCGCGGCCGTGTTCACGGGCGGCGCCCTCGCCATCGCCTCCGGCGCGGTCGCCCTCGTCTCCCTGGTGATCTGGCTGCTCATCTACAACCGCATCAGCGGCCCGGTGAACAAGAAGCTCGGCGCGGCGGCCCTCGCCGGCATCACCCTCCCCGACGCCCGGGAGCTGCAGAAGACCTGGGACAGCGTGATCAACGTGCGCGTCGTCCTCCAGGGGCTCACGCTCGCCGCACTGTTCACGGGCGTGGCCTTCGGCTGACCGCCGGCGGCCGCGCCGCCCCGGCCGCCGACGGCCGGGGCACGCACGTCCTGTTGATTCGAAAGGAAATCCCATGAAGGTATTCGTCACCGGCGGGTCGGGTTACATCGGCCGCGCCCTGCTGCGCGTGCTGGCCGCCCAGGGCGACTCCGTGACCGCGCTGGTGCGTTCGCAGGAGTCGGCGAAGGTGGTCGCCGACCTCGGTGCGACCCCGCTGGTCGGCGAGCTGACCGACGAGGCGCTGCTGCGCGAGGCGGCGGCCGCGGCGGACGGCGTGGTGCACCTGGCCCTGACCGGGGACGAGCGCTCCGGAGAGGTCGACCGGATCGCGGCGAACGCGCTGCTGGAGGGCGTCGGCGGCAACCCGTACGTCCACACGGGCGGCAGCTGGGCCTACGGCGACACCGACGGCGCCGTCGCCGAGGACGCGCCGTTCGCCCCGCCCATGGTCGTCGGCTGGCGCGTGCCGCTGGAGCAGCAGCTGCTGGCCACCACGTCGCAGGGCAAGCACCCGGTCATCGTGCGCCCCGGTCTCGTCTACGGGCGCTCCGGCGGCCTGCCCGGCTTCTTCCTCGGCGAGGGCCTGCAGGCCGGCGCCATCGGCTACCTGGGCGACGGCAACTCGTCCTGGTCGCTCGTGCACGTCGACGACATAGCCGAGCTCTACGCCCGCGCCCTCAAGGCCCCGGCCGGTACCCAGTACCTGGGCGTCACCGGTGCGAACGTGCGGACCCGCGAGGTGGCCGAGGCGCTGAGCCGGGCGGCGGGCATTCCCGGCCAGACCCGCTCGGTGTCGGTCGAGGAGCTCTCCCAGAAGCTCGGCCTCCTGGCCGACGCCCTGTTCCTGGACCAGCAGTTCGCCACCACCCGGGCCCAGGACGAGCTGGGCTGGATTCCGCAGCACCGCGACCCGCTGGACGACCTCGCAAAGGGCATCTGAGCCCCGCGGAGCAAAGGCCGCCGCTTCCTCCCGGAAGCCGGCGGCCTTTCGGCATGCCCGCGGAGCGGCACCCCCGAGGGGGCGGCCGAACCGTCCAAAGCGACATGAACCAGCCTCCGAGCGGCCTTGCGGCCCTCCTCATGCGGCATTCAAGGGATCTTCTAACCGCAGGGGGGCACTATGTTTGAGATCGCGAATGCGGCAACGGGGGGAATGGCAAAAAATGGCCTCGACGAACGAGAAAGACAGGACCTGGGTCGGAATCGCATTCGACCCGACACCCGACTTCATCGCACGACAGTCCGACATGATCGAGACATACCGGCAGCGGCTCATCATGGACCGCAGCCCCTTCGGCACCGATCCCGAACACTGGTGGCACACCAGCAGGTACGCACTCGAAGTCTTTGCAGAGTGCCTGTTCTCCCTGCAGCTCGGACGGCTGCCGGCCGCCGGGGGCGCCGGACTCGACCTCCGGCGCAACTACAGCACCCCACGAGAGCGCGACCAGGCCGCCCTCCACTGCATCCACGCGGCCCGCACCCTCTTCGGTGTCATCTCCGAGGTCCTGTGCGAGGTCTTCCCGGCCCCCCGCGACAGCCGTCGCCTGGCCCAGGTCCTCACCGACCTGCACACCGTCCTCCACCGCAGCCTCGAAAAGCCCGCCATCGAGCTCCTGAGCACCCTGCACAACCAGCGCGAACTCTCCCGGGAGGTCCACGACCGCATCGGCAACCACACCAGCCTCGCACTGCGCCAGCTGGAACTGCTGGAGATCATGCTGAGGCGCGGAGCCGGCGAACAGGGACTGGAACACGAGGAGCGCATCGGACACCTCAAGCGCACCCTCGTCGAGACCATGAACAGCACCCGGGACCTCGTCGACGGCCTGCGCAGCGACTCCGACGCCCCCCACGAGCTCAAGTCCGCGCTGCTCGGCTACCTCGCCGCGGTGGACGTGTCCCACCCGGTCGTGCACGTCCACGTCGACGACGACGTCGACTGCGTCATCGCGGCCATGGACATGGGAGACGCCCTCTTCCTCATGGTGCGCGAATGCCTGCGCAACACGCTGGCCCACGCCGACGCCTCCGTCGCCACGGTCGACGTGGGCATCGAGGGACGCACCGTGGTCGCACGGGTCCAGGACAACGGAGCCGGGTTCGAACCACACCTGCGCAGCGGCAACGGACTGAGGTCGCTCTACGAACGCGCCGGACTGCTCGACGGGAGCGTGCGGCTCATCAGCTCGCCCGGCAGCGGCACCCAGATCACCATCACCGTTCCGTTCATCGGAGGCAGTCATGGCGAACCCGGCGTCTGAGGCCGACCCCATCCGGATCATCGCCGTCGACGACCACTCCCTCCTGCGCAACGCCCTGTGCGAGCTGCTGGACCTCCAGGGGGACCTGCGCGTCGTCGCCCAGACCGACTCGTCGGCCGCACTCGTCGAGCTGGCCCTCGAACACCGGGCGGAAGTCGTGCTGCTGGACGTGGAAATGCCGAATCACCATGCACCCACCGTGGTGGGGGAGCTGAGCAGGGCCCTGCCCGATCTGCAGGTCCTGATACTCAGCATGCATGGTGATCCGCAGCTCATCCAGGAGCTGCTGCGCCAGGGAGCCAGAAGCTACCTGCACAAGAGCACGCACCACGAGACCCTGCTCGCGGCCATCCGCAACATCCGCAACGTGGATCCGCACACCATCATCGCGGTGCCGCAGCAGGGTCGTCCCAGTGCCTTCGCGCCGGCGCCCTCGGGCCTGTCGCCGAGGGAGCGCGAGGTCCTGACGCTGGTGGCGCACGCCATGAGCAACCGGCAGATCGCCAGTGAGCTCGGCGTCGCGGAGGGCACCGTCAAGCGGCACCTGCGCAACATCTTCGAGAAGCTCGAAGCGGTGTCGAGGGTGGACGCGGTCAACAAGGCCATCGACGCCCAGCTGATCGTCCGCAGACCCAGCCTGGGCGACGTCGGCTGACCTCAGCCGATTCCGGCCAGGCCGCGCGCGCCGCGCCGGCCGGCCCCGCGGGAGACGGCGAGTGGGTCCCAGCCGGCCGCGCGCGGCGGGAGCAGGGCCGGGTCGCCCAGCACCGCGCCCGCGTGGACCTCGGCGAGCAGCCGGCGCCCCGTGATCTGGCCGGCGCACGCCATCCCGCCGACGGCGGCACCGGTGATCCCGCTGCCGTACCGGGTGCTGGCACCCACCACGTACAGTCCCTCGACGGTGGTGGCCGTGTCCGGCCGGCCGCCGACGCCGCCCCAGTGGGCCAGGCCGTAGGGCGTCCCGCCGGTCGCGAGCGTGTACCGCTCGTGCGAGATCGGCGTCGCCGCCTCCAGGTGCACGATGTGCTCCCGGAAGGGGCCGATCGCCTCCTCGGCCGCCCGCAGCATCGCCTCGGTCAGCCGCGCCTTGCGGTCCTGGTAGCCCGCGTTGCGCCGGTACCGCTCGCCGGCCGCGGGCCCCTCGTTGACACCCCAGAACTCGTACCCGGGCGGGCAGAGCGTCATCACCTGGAAGTTGCTGTGCCCGGGCGGGCAGACGTTGCGCGCGCCCGGATCCTTCAGCGAAGCGAAGGAGAAGAACAGGAGCGGCACCTCGTCCACGCGCTCATCGGCCAGATCCTGGTAGGCGGCCTCGATGTCGCCGTTCCGGTACCACCAGAGGTTCGCGTTCGGACGGGCCGGCAGCTCCCGGTCGAGCGCGATGTAGAGCGTCGCGAAGGGCAGCGCCATCTCCGCCTGCCGGGTCTTGGCCACCAGCCGGCGGCCGAAGTGCTCCTCGCCCACGAGGTCCAGCACGGTCCTGCGGTAGTCCGCGTTCGAGATCACGAGGGGCGCCCTGAGCACCTCGCCGTCCCGCATCTCCACCCCGGCGGCCCTGCCGTCCTCCACGAGGATCCGGCCGACCCGGCTCCGGGTGCGGAGCTCGCCGCCGTGCGCCTCCAGCGCCTCGACCAGCGAGGCCGCCAGCACCTGGCCGCCGCCCTCCGGATAGTAGGCACCCCGCAGGTAGTGGTCGGTGACGGCCGCGTGCATGGACACGACGGCCTGCCGCGCGCCCATCCCGTAGTTGGGCGACTGGGCGGCCAGGACCGTCCGCGCCCGCGGGGACAGGCCGCAGTGGTCGAACAGCTCGGAGACCGTACGGCGTCCCCAGCGGGCCGTCACCGGCGTGCGGGCCATCAGGTCGGCCACGGACAGGTCGCCGTCCGACAGCATCAGCGAACGGGTCTCGTCCGCGATGGCGGCGCACACGTCGGTGAACAGCAGGATGCCCGCGGCGTCCTCCGGAAGCGCCTCCGACAGCCGCTTCGCGTACCTGTCCCAGCCCGTGGGGACGTCCACGGTCAGGTCCGGCAGCGCGATCCGGTCGAAGCCGTCCTGGTCCATCTCCCGGAAGGAGACCCGCCCGCCCAGCCCGAGGCCGGAGAGGATCGCGGGCAGCACCCCGTCCGGACCGCAGTCGCCGAGATAGTGGACGCCCACGTCGAACTCGTAAGCCCGGCGCCGGCGGAAGACGTGGCTGTTGCCGCCCGCCACGTCGTGCTGCTCCAGCACGAGCACCCGCCGGCCGTCGGCCGCGAGGTACGCCGCGCACACCAGACCGCCGATGCCACTGCCGACGACGATGGCGTCCCACTCATCCCGATCCACGGGTAACCGTCCCCTTCTCGCGCTGTGCACTCAGACCCGGCTGCGCACGATCAGCGCACCGGCGTTCCCGTCATGGCCGACCGACGTGACCAGGCCGATACGAGGCCGCCCGGCCGGCTCGTCGCTCCAGTGGGCGAGCAGGCCCGCGAGCTGCATGGCGCCGCTGGCGCTGTACGTCTCGCCCAGCACCTCGCCGACGCGCACCTGCTGCGGCAGGTGCCCCAGCGCGAGACGGACCGCGCGCTCCTCCAGCCGCTCCAGCCCCACGTGGTGGGTGGCGCCCAGCGACACCACGTCCACGTCCTCGGCCCGGACCCCGCTGCGCTCCAGCACCCGGGTGATGGCCGAGGCCAGCCCGTCCGTCAGCCCGCGCCGACCCTCCTGGCGCTGGTTGACGCCCGCCCAGGTGTTGTAGCCGACCTCACAGGCCAGGAGGTCCGCGAGGGCGGTCTCCTGCTCCTCCGCGGTCGGATCGGACGTGACGACGAAGATGGCCGAGCCCTCGCCGACCGACGCCCGCTCGTCCAGCGTCCCCGCGTGGTGCCACGCCCACGCCGTCGGAGCGCTGAGCTCCTCGGAACCGCCCACCAGCAGCCGGTCGGCGTGCCCGACCGACATCGCCATCCGGGCGTGGCGGAAGGCGTAGAGACTCGCGCTGCGCCCGCCGGCCACCGTGGCGTTCAGGCCCTTGAACCCGTGGCGGATGGCCATCTGGCCGGCGCTGACGTTCATCACGCTGTGGGAGAACTTGCCGGGGTTGATGAGCTGCGGCTTGTCCAGCGTGAGCGTGTCGTACAGCAGGTCGGTGTACCCGGCGATGCTGCCGGTGTTGGTGGCCAGCACCACACCGGTCCGGGCCGGCTCCTCGCCGGCCCCGCCCGGACCGGCCGATTCCAGCGCCTGCTTGCAGGCGACCAGGCTCAGGCCGGTGAGGCGGTCCAGGTACTTGATGCCCTTGCGCCCCAGGTGGTCGGCGAGCTTGAAGTCGGGAACCGGCCGGACCGGACGCGGGGGGTAGTCCTCCGCGTCGGGTCCGGCGCCGGCGCCCGGCACGGCCTCCCCGCTCAGCAGGGCGGCCAGGGGGGCCAGGCCGTAGCCGGCGCTGGAGACCACCCCGGCGCTGACTACGGTCAACGGCCGCACGGGCGCCGCTGTGGTCACGAGTACCTCCCGAGAATGGTGATGACGTTGTTGCCGCCGAAGGCGAAACCGTGGTTCTGGACGATCTCCACCTGGGCGTCGCGTCCCCGGCCGGGGACGACGTCCACGCCGGGACCCAGCTCCGGGTCGATCTCCAGCAGGTTGGCCGTGGGCGGCAGGAACCCCTGCTCCAGGGCCTTGCAGGACGCGATCGCACCGAAGCCGCTGGCCGCGCCCATGGTGTGGCCGAGCATGGACTTGAGCGAGCTGATGGGCGGCAGCCGGTCACCGAACACCTGACGGACCGCGTTCACCTCGGTCGAGTCGTTGGTGGGCGTACCCGTGCCGTGCGCGCAGATGTAGTCGATCTGCTCCGGGGTGACGCCGGCGTTGCGGTGGGCGGCCCGGATGCACGCGGCGATGCTCGTCGCGTCCGGGTGCACCATGTGCTCGGCGTCGCAGTTCGCGGCGTAGCCGAGCACCTCCGCGTAGATGCGGGCACCGCGGGCCAGCGCGTGGTCGAGGGGTTCGAGCAGCAGCGCCGCCCCGCCCTCGCCGGTGACGATGCCGGCCCGGTTGGCGTCGAACGGCCGCGGCAGGTCCGCGGCCATGGCGCCCAGGGCGTAGAACCCGGAGTGGGTCAGCCGGTTCACCACGTCCGCGCCACCGGCGAGCATGAAGTCGGCCTCGCCGCTGCGCACCATGTCGAAGGCGTAGCCCAGCGCGTAGTTGCTGGCCGAACAGGCGGTCGGGATGGTCTGGGCGTCGCCGGACAGGCCGAGTTCGGCGTTCACCGCGTTGGCGATCTGGCTGGCCGGCATCTGCCCGACCAGACGGGGCTCCAGGCCCTTGAGGCCCTGGGTGAGCCACTGGCCGCCCAGGCTCTGGCCGACCGCGGACTCGCCGCTGGTGGTGCCCATGATGGAGCCGGACCGGCCGGCGGAGAGGAGCTCGGGCTCGATGCCGGAGTCCTCCACGGCCAGGCGGGCCGCCGCGGCCGCGAGGAGTCCGCTGCGTCCCCACCTGTCGGGGTCGAGGTTGCGCAGGATCTCCGTCGGCTCGAAGTCGTTGACCTCGCCGGCGTTCCGGCTGGGGAACGGGCTGGCGTCGAAGCTGCGGATCGGCTCGATGCCGACCCGGCCCGCCCGGACGGCACCGGCGAAGACTTCCGCACCGATACCGACCGGGCTGACCGCTCCGAGCCCCGTGATGACGACTCGTCGCAAGGGCGTGTCAGGCATCAGTTGCCCGCGCATCCTTCGACGGCCACCAGGAGGGCGCGCAGCGTCTCCAGGGACTCCAGCTCCTCCTTCGGGATGACGTAGCCGAGCTCCTTCTCGATGCGGGAGACGACCGTGATGAGGGTGAGGGAGTCGCTCTCGTAGTCGTCGATGAAGTGGCCGTCGTAGGTCAGCTCACCGTCCTCCAGCTCCAGCTCCTCGTTGACGATCTCGCGGACCTGGGCCTCGAGGTCAGTTCTCAGGTCGACAGTCTGGGCGCTCATGACGATTCCTCTTCCTGGATGGTGTGTGTCTGTGAGGTGGGGGCGGGACGGGACTTACGCGGCCGGGGCCGTCGGCGGCTGGAGGGTGATGGCGCCCATCTGCGCCAGCATCAGCAGGTCCTGGCGGTAGCCCCAGTGCTCGACGACCAGGCCGTTCTCGATCCGGTAGATGTGGGTCTGCTCGACGTCGACGTCGCGCTGGCTGGCCTCGAAGCCGAGGAAGTTGCCGACGTGCTTGCCGGTGAAGCGCAGCCGCAGGATGGCGCGGTCGCCCTCGGAGAAGCTGTCCAGGTGCTCCCACTTGGCGCCGGCGAAGGCGCTGTGGACCCAGCGGGCGGTGCCGAGGTAGCCGAGCGGGCCGCCCGGGGTGCCGGGAGGGGCCTCGTGGTCGACGAACTCGGCGCCGATGTACTTGTGGGCGGCCTCCTCGTTGAGGTCGTTGAAGACCTTGCCCATCTCCATGGCGAGTTCGAGTGCTTCGTTGCTCATCGCATTGCTCCTGAATGGGTTGGGATGTTCCGGGTGGGTCAGTGGTCCGTGGGTGCGGGGCCGGCTCAGTGGCCGGCGCCCAGGCCGCCGGTGACCGGGATGACGCCCGCGGTCACGTACGAGGCGTCGTCGCCGGCGAGGAAGCGCACGGCGGCGGCGACCTCCGCGGCGGTGCCGGGGCGGGCCAGGGCGGTCCTGGCCAGGGCCTGCTCCCGGCGGGTGTCGGTGATGTCCTGGACCATGTCGGTCTCGATCAGGCCGGGGGACACCACGTTCACCGTGATGTTGCGGCGGCCCACCTCGATGGCGAGCGACCGGGCGAAGCCGATCAGCGCCGCCTTGGAGGAGGCGTAGTTGGTCTGGCCGGGGGCGCCGGCCATGCCGCTCATCGACGACATGTAGATCAGACGGCCCCAGCGGGCCTTGATCATCGCGGGGATGACCTCGCGGGTGACGGTGACGGCGGCCTGGAAGTTGGTCTCCATCACCGCCCGGAAGTCCTCGTCCGGCATGCCGATCAGCAGCTGGTCGCGGGTGATGCCGGCGTTGGAGACCAGCACCTCGACGGGGCCCTGCTGGATGGTCACGTCCTCGACCGCTGCCCTGACGTCGTCGGGGTTGGTCACGTCGCACCGCACGGCGTAGAAGCCGGGAGGCGGCTCCCCGTTGCGGTAGGTGATCGCGACCTTGTTCCCCTCGGCGGCCAAGGCCTCTGCGGTGGCGAGTCCGATGCCCCGGTTTCCGCCGGTGACGAGTACGGAGCGACTCATGTGCACCTCCTCTTGTCGTGTCGCCACGGGCCTTGTGGTGGTGGCGGTGTCGGGGACGGCCGGCTCATGCGACGTCGTCCCACAGGGATTCGATCCGGGCGGCGGCGCTCTCGGCGTCGGTGAAGAGCACCGCCCGCCATCCGGCCGCCTCGGCGCCGGCGCAGTTGTGCGGCAGGTCGTCCACGAGCACGCAGCGCTCCGGGGCGACACCCGCCCGCTGCGCGGCGAGTTCGAACATGCCGGGGGACGGCTTGCGGTGACCCGTCTCGAAGGAGAGCAGGACGTCGTCGAAGAGCTCGGAGGGCTCGATCATCCGCCGCCAGTGCTGGTCCCAGGCGGGCACCATGTTCGAGAGCATCCCGACGAACGCTCCCCGGTCCCGCGCCTTGCGCAGCTGCGACACCCAGGCGTGGTTGGTCTCCCGCCCGTCGAACCAGGCGTCCGCCATCGTGCTGAGGCGGAGGGTGACGCCGTGTTCCGACTCCAGCACGTCACCGATCTCGCGGAGCCACTCCTCCTCCGTCACCAGCGGCGTGTCGATCGGCAGCATGATGTCGGTGGTGCCGTACCGGGCGGTGACGGTGGCCAGGGCCCGTCCGAGGACGGCCTGGTCGACGCCCATGGAGGCGCAGAACTTCTCCATGGTGTGGCTGAGCGGAGGGGTGAGGACGCCTCCGAAGTCCGACCAGATCGCCAGTCGGGGCGCGGTGCTGTCAGGCATGGTGGTTCCTCGGCTGGAGTTCGGGGTGCGGGATGCGGGATGCGTCGTCGACGGTGACGGTGAGCGCCGCGATCTCCTCCGAGTCCTGGAGGAACCGGACGCGGATCACGTGGCGCTCGGGGCCGGCCGGCACCCGGTCCGCCGACACCGTCAGGGGTACGTCCAGCTCGGCGAAGCGGTAGAACTCCGCGTCGAAGCCGGAGGCGTACACCGGCAGGGGGGCTTCCCCGGGGGCACGGCCGGCGGTGCCGGCGGAGTAGACCGCCACCTGGCGGGCCGCCTCGACCAGGGTCATCGCCGGCAGGTGGTCGTAGGCGTGGTCGAACAGCGCCGGGTTGTCGAAGCGCGGTACGACCTGGGCCACGACCGAGTCGCCGGTGACCTCCGGTTCGGTGAGGACGACGTTCAGCGGGTTGTCGCGGCCCACCAGTTCGGGGGCGACGCGCCGGGCCGTGCGGGACACGACGTCCTCGGTGAACTCCGAGCTCATCGGTGCCGGTGTGCCGCGCTGCGCCTGGCGGAGGATCTCGTTCTCGTGCTTCTTCAGGAAGAGCACGTCCATGGAGTGGTCGCCGACGTGCACGTCACCCATGTAGATCCGCTGGACGAGCCGGCCCTTGCGGAACCGGCCGTTGCGGGCCGGGGTACCGAAGAAGTCGGTGTCGATCCGCGGGGTTCCGGTTTCCCGGCCCACTTCCAGAGCATACAGATTCTTCATCGAAAACTGGAAGGTGTTCACGATGGCGATGGTGTCGATCGGAATTCCCACGTGAATGTGGGAACCCGCGATCGATACCTGTCGCCCCGCCTCCAGGAAAATCAGGGAATCGTGCAGCTTGGGCCGCGACCGGTGGTCACTGTAATAGAGATGGGTCAGCGGAAGGTGAATTCCAGCCGTCACCGCCATGGGCCGCAGCGTTCGAACATCCGTGACGAAGACTTCGGTGATCGCGGAACGGTGCACGAGTGCCCGTTCGATGGTGCGGCCGTAGTCGATGTCCTGGATCACAGTAGAGGTGGCGTCCTCAATCACCTGCGTGGTCATACGTCTTCCCTCCTGACCACTTCTCCGAAGTGAACGGTTGGCTTGCGGATGGGTGGGGCTCCGGTCAGCCGACCGGGACCGACACCCGCTCCTGCTCGACGGCCCCGGGGCCGACCTGCGTCGTACGGCGCCTGATGAACAGGGCGCTCACCGCGCCCAGCAGGACCACCGCCGTGCCGATCCACAGCGCCGACTGGAGGCTGTCCGTGAAGGCCGCCTGTGCGTCGCCGGTACCGGCGCCGGCGAACTGCCGGCTGAAGACCGCCGTCAGGGCGGCGACACCCAGCGCACCGCCGAACTCGCGGCTGGTGTTGTTCGCGCCGGAGGCCTTGTTGTGCTCGCTCTCCCGCACCGCGGAGATGACCGTGGCGGGGTTGCCGGCGAAGACGAGGCCCATGCCGATGCCGGCCAGGGCGAGGGCGGGCACCATGGAGCCGTAGCCGACGTCCGGGGTGACGATCAGGGCGATCCAGCCGAGGCCGAGGGCCTGGAGGGCACAGCCCACCGCCTGCAGGACTCCGCCGCCGATGCGGTCCACGAAGCCCATCGCGGCGGGCACCACGATCATCGGGGCGACGGTCCACGGGAGGGTGCGCAGTCCCGCCTCGAAGGGCGAGTAGCCCATCGGGCCCTGGAGGAACTGGCTCAGGAAGAAGATCGACCCGAAGACGCCGAAGTACATCGTGATCGACACCACGTTGCTGAGCACGAAGGCCGGGACGCGGTACATGTGCAGCGGGATCAGCGGGCTCGCGCTCCTGCGTTCGTTCATGATGAACGCGACCGCCAGTACCGCCGCGGCGCCGAGTCCGATCAGCGTGGTGCTCTGGGTCCAGCCGTGGTCCGCGGCGTGGACGATGCCCCAGACCGCCGCCACGACCGAGCCGGTGATCAGCACCATGCTGGGGACGTTCAGGTTCCGTTCCTCGCCCTTGCTCTCCTTGACCGCCCAGAAGGCGAGGGGCAGGGCGATGACGCCGACCGGCACGTTGATCCAGAAGATCCAGCTCCAGTCGATCTGCTCGGTCACCAGGCCGCCGGCCAGCGGACCGACAGCGATGCCGAGGCCGTTGACGCCGCCCCACACACCGACGGCCATGTTCCGCTGCTCCCGGGAGACGGCGGCGACGGCCAGGGTGAGCGAGACCGGCAGGATCGCGGCCGCACCGGCGCCCTGGAGCACGCGGGCGATCACCAGCGTGGCGACCGAGTTGGCCACCGCACAGCCGATGGAGGAGGCCGTGAAGAGCCCGACGCCCCACAGGAAGACCCGGCGGCGGCCGAAGCGGTCACCCAGCGCCGCACCCGCCAGCAGCAGACCGGCGAAGGCCAGCACGTAGCCGTTCATCACCCACTGCAGTTCGGACTGCTTGACGCTGAACTGCTCGGCGATCTTGGGCAGTGCGTTGGTGACGACCAGGTTGTCCAGCGACACCATGAACATCGGCAGGGAAGTGGCTATCAGCGCCCAGACGGGAGCCGGCCCCTTGTTCGTCGCCATCATCGGCCGTACCCCCCGGACTCCGAGCCCGGAATGCGGCGGAGGGTGACCAGGTCCGAGGTCCGGCCGGCCATGAGCTCGCCGACGTCGCCGCTGAGGACGTAGTCGCCGTGCGGGGTCACGGCCACCGTCGTGGGGCCCTGGGTGGCCCACGGGTCCAGCCGCTTGCTGAAGCCGGCGGTGCGCCAGCCGTCCTTCGACTCCAGGACGGTCACCGCGTCCACCCCGCCGGGCACGCCCACGGCGGCGCCGATCGAGTTGGTGACGACGACCAGGGAGCCGTCGGGACGCAGCCCGAGACCGTCCGTGCCGACCAGCGGCCGGGGGAGCTTGACCTCGGTCACCCGGCGGTGCGCCGGCGCGTTCGGGTTGATCCGGAACATGACGCCGGTGTCGTAGCGCACGGCGAGCAGGTAGCCGTCCGGGTGCCAGACGATCCCGTTCAGGCCGACGATGTCGGCGGCGAAGCGGGGGTCGGTGACCACCGGGGTGACCTTGCCGTCGAGGCCGATCCGCTGGATCGTGTCCGACACGGAGTCCGTGACGTAGATGTTCCCGCGGCGGTCGAACGTGAGGTCGTTGGCGAAGGTGCGTCCGCGCCCGCCCGCCACGTCCACCTTGCGCTGCAGCTTGCCGGTGTCCAGGGCGAAGACGGCCACGCCCGAGGTCGGCGGCTGGTCGCCGACGTCCAGGCGCTGGCGGACCCAGAAGTCGCTGTAGGCGACCAGGATGCGGTTGCGGGCGACGTCGACGCGGATGCCGAGGGTCGACACCATGCCGATGCTCGGCGCCAGCTCCTTGATGCCGCCGTCCTGGCCGATCACGGAGAGGTTGCCCTGGGAGGCGGAGCCGACCAGGAACGCACGGCGGGTCGGGTCCCAGGCGATGCCCTCCGGGTAGAGCTCGGTGGCCCGGCCGGTGATGACCTCGGCGCCCTGGTGGAGGCTCACGGACTGGGCGGCCGCGGGGACCGGCTCCGCCACGGCGACGGCCGGTAGCGCGAGCGGCGCGATGGACGCGAGCACGGCCACGCCGGCTGCGGCTGCCGCTAAGGGCAGTGAACGAAACACTGTTCTTCCTTCTCTCGTACGTACGGGGCAAGGGCAAGGGCAAGGTCAAGGGGAGTGGGGGAACGGGGGAGTGACGGGGGTGGGGGCGGGACGGCGGCCGGGAGTCAGGAGGCCCGGCCGCCGACCAGCACGCACCGCTGCACCCGCCTCAGGTCCTCCGAGGGCTCCAGGCCGAGTTCGTGCGCCAGGACGGTACGTACGTCCTGGAACGCGCGCAGGGCGTCGCCCCGCCGGCCCGACTGGTGCAGGGCGTCGATCAACCGGGCGTGCAGCCATTCGTTGTACGGGTGGCTGGCCACCAGGTTCCGCAGCTGGGGCAGGACCTCGCGGTAGTAGCCCAGCCGCATGGCCACTTCGATCCACTTCTCCTGGGCGTGGAGCTGGAGCTCCTCGATCTCCCGGGCGTGTGCCGCGAGGACGTGACCCTGGCGCACGTCGGCCAGGGCGGGTCCCCGCCACATGCCGAGCGCGTCGCCGAAGCTCTCGTATGCCGCTTCCAGGTGTCCGGCCCGCAACTCCTGACGGCCCCGGGCGCAGGTCCTGCGGAAGACGGCCAGATCGCTCTGGCGTTCCTCCACGTTGAGCGAGTACCCGGTCGCCTCCGTGGTCAGCAGGTCCTGCACCGCCTCGTGCCCGAGCCACTGACCGAGCTCCTGGCGCAGGTGGTAGACGTGCGTGCGGACCGTGTTGACCGCCGTGGCCGGCGGGTCGCCTTCCCACAGCTCGTCGATCAGGTGGTCCACCGGCACGGTTTCGTTGGCCCGGACGATGAGGAGGGCCAGCAGCTTGCGCACCTTGGGACCGCGGGGGCGGTAAACGGAAGCGCCGTAGCGCATTTCGAGCGGACCCAGAATACGGAATTCAGGATTTCGCTCAGGGCGGGTGGAGTGGGCGGCCAGCCAATCGTCGAGGAGATCGGGCCGGGACCCGTTGTCGGAGGTGATCGGTTGCGGCATCAACAGCGGCATGGCAACGAATCTATGAGCACCGCCGGGATCCGGACAGACGTCCTATGGTGCACCCCCCATGCCTCCTTGGAGGCAATCCGATCGTCCGGAACGCGCCGACGTTGGCCGGAAGAAGACCAAAGCTATGCTGCCGAGAACCAATTGAAACTTCCGACGGTCCTCGATGACGCGGGCGTCCGGGCCCCGGAAAGGAGAGTGCACGATGCGTCTGAGACTCCTCGGACCCTTCCTCGTCGTCACGGCCGACGGCACGTCCCACACCCCGGGACCGCCCAAGGTCGCCCAGGCCCTCGCCCTGCTCGCCACCCAGCCGGGCCAGGTCGTCAGCTCGGACACCCTGGTCCGCGAACTCTGGCGGGAAAACCCCCCGCGCACCGCTCTCGCGACGGCCCAGACCCACATCCACCACGCCCGCAGGCGGCTCGACGAACTGTCGGCCGGGGAAACGTCCCGGCCCGTCCTGATCACGTGCCCCTCCGGCTACATGCTGCACCTCGAAGACCACCAGGCCACCGACGTCCGGGAACTCGAAGACCTCGTCCTGCGCGCGGACGCCGAACTGGGCCGCGGCGACGCCGAAACCGCCGCCGCCCACACGAAGCGGGCCCTCGCCATCAGACGAGGGCCCCTGGTCTCCAACATCCCCGTCGGCCACGTCCTGGCCGGCCGCCGGGCCCGCCTGGAGGAGCTGTACGTCCAGGCCCTGGAACTGCACATCGAGATCACCGTCCGGCTCGGCCGCTACCGCGAGGTGATCCCGGAGCTGCGCCTCCTGGTCCACGACCACCCGCACCACGAGTGGTTCCACGGCCACCTCATCGCCGCCCTCCACCGGTGCGGGCGCCGCACCGAGGCGCTCCAGGCCTACCGGACACTGGAGCGGATCCTGGACGAAGAGCTCGGCCTGAGCCCGCTGCCCAGCACCCGCCGGCTCATGGACCTGGTCCTCGAACCGAACCCCGACGGCTCCGCGGCGGAGCCCCCGTGGTCCGTCCTCCCCCGCGCGGGCAGGCCGGCGGCCACCCCCCGGTGACCGCCGCCGGACACCCCCTAGGACTCCCTGCGGCCTTCCAGATAGGCCGTGTGCGTCTGCTGCCGGAGGGCCTCCCGGTCCTGGAGCTCCGCCGTCAGGCGTTCCGCTTCCTCCGACAGCAGCGACAGCTGCCGCTCCAGGTGCCGCTCGGGGGACTCCCCGCCCGGCGTCAGCCGGGTCCACCAGCGGGTCCGGTTGTACGTGTCCACGCACTCCGGCACGTCCAGCCGGACCGCCCGCGCCAAAGCGTGCACCGCCTCCGGTTCGGCCGCCAGGACCTGCGCCGGCCACCCCGGGTCCAGCAGGGCCGCGTACAGGTCCAGCAACTCGCCCAGCTTCCCCTCGGCGGCCGGCGGCAGCTCCACCTCCGCCACGTACCCGCGCAGCCGGCCCAGGTCCTCCCGTACGAGGTCCAGCTGCTCCGCGGGGCCCGGGAACGGCGGCGGCGGAGTCCGGTCGGGCGGCGCGAACAGCGCACCCGCCCCGTACAGCCCCGCGACCACCGCCGGCCAGTACGTACCCGCCACCCCGGCCAGCGTCAGGCCCAGCCCGAGGAGCCCGCAGGCGCTGCCCCACAGGTTCTTCCTCGACTCCAGGTACGCGAGCGCCCTACTGGTAGCCACGGATCTCCTCGAAGGCCCCGGCCAGCGAACTGTTCCCGTCCGTCGCGTCGAAGAGCCGGCCACCGGTCAGCTCCGTGATGTGCGTCAGCTCCTTGCGGTCCGAGTCCCCGAACAGCACCGCGAACACCGGCGTGCGCTTCTGCGCCTCCGGCAGCCCGGCGTAGAAGGAGTCGAAGTCCTTCACCTTGTCCCCGCTCTGCCCGTCCGTCATCAGCACGATCGAGGTGAACGCGTCCGCGTTGCCCTCCCCCAGGTGCTGGTACGCCGCCTTCAGGCTGGCGTAGACGGCCGTACCGCCCTCCGGGCGCAGCGACTTCACGTCGCCCCGGATCGCGTCCAGCGCAGGCCCCGGATTGCCCGGCTCGACGACGTGCGTCAGCACCTTCTTCACCTTGTCCCCGAACGGCAGCAGCGTCACCTCCTCACGGTCCCGGAACCGCTGCCCCGTCCCCGAACTCCCCGTCCCCGTCAGGTCGGTGAGCGCCGAACGCAGCCGCCCGATCCGGTCCCCCTCCTCCATCGAACCCGAGGTGTCCAGCACGTACACCGTCCGCGAGGGCCGCCGCAGCTCGTTCTCGTACGAGGCCAGCAGCCCGTCCGCCACCGACCGGACCCCCGGGAAGGGCAGCTCGCGGCGCACGGCCGGATCCAGCCCAGCCGCCGGCGCCACCCCCGCCGCCACCGGCCGCCGGAACGTCTTCTCCGTGATCGCCTTCTGCGCCGCGTCCCCCCGCAGGTACTCCGTCAGCAGCCGGCCCGACTCCCGCGCCCCCGCCGGGGCCGACGTCAGCAGCGTCAGCGGGTAGTGCGCCGTGACCACCCCGTCCTTCGGGCGGACCACCTTCAGCGGCGACTTCGCCCGGTCGTTCATCGACAGCAGCACCGACTCGTAGTTGACCAGCGCGTCCACGTCGTCCCGCTTCGCGTACGCCGTCGCCAGCCAGCCCGAGGAACCGGACGTCAGCTTCTGCCCCTTGAAGAACTCCTTCAGCCGCGGCCGGGCCTTCTGCACGTCCGCATCCGTCAGCGCCGACTGCGCGCCCGACAGCCCCGACGCCACCGAGACGAGGGCGGAGAAGCCGGAGTTCGACCGCACCGGGTCCGTCATCCCGTACGACAGCTTCCCGGCCGCCACGGCCTCCTCGACCGCCGACCAGGTCACCTCCTCCGGCTTCCAGCCCAGCCGGGCCAGCGCCTCCGGCTTGACGCCGACGGCGACCGGCGAGGACATCACCGGCGTCTCGTTGGCGAGCTTCGCGGCCGCCTCGGGACGCAGCCGCAGGTAGTCGTTGGAGGACAGCCAGATCGCGTCGTACCTGCCGTCCGCCTTCCCCGAGGCGACCTGCTCGGCCGCGTCCAGCGTCCCCGACCAGGTGAAGTCGACGGAGACCCCGGTGGCCGTCTTGGCGTCCTTCAGGATCTGGGCCATGTCGGAAAGCTCGCTGGAGGCCAGCACGCGGAGCCGGCCCTCCTTGTACTCCTGCGGCTTGCTGCCGTGGGTGGAGCCGCCGGTGGCGCCTCCGGTGTTCGTGGCCGGTTCGTCGGTGCAGGCCGTCGCGCCCAGCAGGGTCGCGGCCAGGACCACCGCCGCGGCGAGGCGCCTGCGGACGCGCGCCGTGTGCAGCTTCGTCCTCGTGGTGCGCGCGCTCATCGCTCCCCGCCTTCCAGGGCGTTCGCGGTCCGGGTGCGGGCCAGGTGCTCCGAGGCCGCCTGGAGCTCGCCCGTCAGGGACTCCACCGTCGCCGCCATGCTCTCCGTGGCCTGGACCTTGAACGTGTCGATCGCGTCCAGGGTCTTGTAGATCTGCGCGAAGGCCGTGCGCAGGGTCTCCGCCCCCACGGCCGGGTCGGCGGCGATCCGCTGGATCTCCCCGCTCTGGGTCGCCAGCATCTCCGCGTTCCCCCGGATCAGCTCCTCCGTGGTGCCGCGCAGCGCGTCGACCTGCTCGGCCACCTTGCGCTGGTTGTCGAGCGCCGAGGCCAGCATCACCGCGATCCGCAGCGCCGAGACGGTCGTCGTCGCCGCCCGGTCGACGCCCTTGACGAGCTCCTCGTTGTTGCGCCGGACCACGTCCATCGCCAGGTAGCCCTGCGCGCACACCGCCAGCTGCGTCAGCAGGTCCTGGTGCTTCTGCCGCACCGGGAACAGCACGTCGGCGCGGAGCGCGTCCGCCTGGGCGGGATCGGTGCGTTCGGCCTCGGAGATCCGCTGCTCGACCGCCGCGTCCAGGGCCTCGGTGAGGACCGCGTACTCCTGGAGCCTGCCCATCGTCTCCCACAGCCGGGCCCGCTCCGCGTGCAGGGCGGCGTTGTCGCGGCGCAGCTCGTCCTGGCCGCCGCGCAGCGCGCCGACGATCCGGTTCAGGGTGGTCTGGGAGGAGGCGTACTTGGCCACGTGGTCCCGGAACCTGTTGCCGCCCGGCAGCTTCGCCAGCAGCCTGCGGGCCCCCTTGGCGGGCGCGTCCCGCGGGTCGAGGTCCTCGACGGTGCGGCGCAGCTCGACCAGCGACCCCGCCACCCGGCCCTGGGCGTCCCCGCCGCCGTCCGCGCCGAGGGACCGTACGGCCCGCTCCAGCATCCGGTTGGACTGGTTGGCGGCGGTGCGCATCTCGGCGGAGCCGAGCGAGGTGATCTCGCCGATGCGGGACGCGAACTCCGGCGAGCGGGCGTCGATCCCGGCGAGCCCGCCGACGTACTCGTCGGCCCGGCGGGCCATCTCCTCCTGGACACCGTCCTGGAGCGGGACGAGGCCGGAGGCCTGCTCGCGGCGGACGGCGGGCACCGGCTCGGGCGCGGTCAGCACGAGCGGGCCGTCCTCGGGCGGTGTCAGCGGCGGCGGTGTCAACGGCGGCGGTGTCGGTGTCACGGCGTGCCCCCCTGCCCCTTGGCGCGGCCTGCCAGCGCCGTCAGGACCTTCACGGTCGGAGCGCTGACCTGGCGGATCCCGGTCAGCTCCGGGTTGAGGTACCCGGCGTACTGGGTGGTGGCCGCGGAGAACTCGGCGGTCCCCTCCTGGGGGCGGAAGCCGTGCCGCACGGCCAGCTCGCGCAGCCTTTTGTCGGTGGCGAGGAGCGTGCCGAGGTCCTTGGCCTTCTCGCCGAGCGGTACGAAGGTGTGCGGGGAGTTCACGGTGGTGTCCGGGTACAGCACGACCATGCTCGCGGCCTCCCCCGTGGCCTGCTTCTGCATCAGCAGCGCGGCGACCTGCGCCTCGTAGGCGAGGACCAGCGGCTCGCCGCTGCCGCTGATGAAGGAACGGAAGGGGCCGTCGGTGCTGGGCTCCAGGGAGCCCTGGACGGAGATCAGCTTCCGGAGGAGGGGGGCGGTGCGCTCGATGCCGGCGTCGTCGGAGACGACCGTCTTGTTGTTGGCCACGTTGGAGGTGGCGCCGATGAACAGGGCTCCGGAGTTGGAGGTGGTGGGGTCGGAGGTCTTGATGAAGACCGTGCCCGTCAGTTCGGTGTGCGCCGAGGAGCCGGGGAGCTGCTGCCAGGTGCGGTCCTCGCCGGCCGCCTTGAGGAAGGGCTCCATCAGGAGGGTGCCGGTGTTCTTGCCGTTCATCCGGGCGAGGCCGTTGTCGGCGAGGACGCGGGCCGCGTTGGCGCGGGCGATGACCACGAGCGGGGAGAAGAAGGGCTTCGCGCTCTGCGCGCCCTTCACCCCGGCCTTCGCGGCGATCTCGTCCGCCGGCTCGCTGCTGCTGGGGAAGGCGAAGTCGTACTCCTTGAGGGCCAGCTGGTCCATGGCCCAGGAGCCCGAGGTCTCGGTCTTCACGGTGTAGCCCTTGGCTGCAAGGGCCCTGACGACGTCGGGATCGCGGAAGAACTCGGACTTCTCCGATCCGATGACGCCACGCACGGTCTTCGTTGCCGTGCCCTCTGATGTTCCGGTTCCTCCGAGGAAGATGACGGCGACAACGCCGCCCACGAGGAGGACCGCCAGAGCGATTCCAAGGATGCGTCTCACGGGGGCAGCCTGCTCACGGAAACCCACATTCCGCGGGGCGTTGGGTGAACGCGGGGTGTCCAGACGGTCCCGCTTCGAAATGCTGTGTGGGTGGGCGGGTGCTGGTGGGAGGGGGCGGGCGGCGGGAGGATCTGGACATGGGCATGGGTGTGAGTACGTCGTCTGGTTTGAGGTGGCAGGGGTGGGTGGTGGGCATGGTCTGCCTGTCCGGCCTGCTGGTGTTCGCCCCGCTGGGGCTGTACGTCTGGGCCAGCGGCGGCCCCGCGGACC
>NZ_GG657750.1:4943205-4947567 GCF_000158895.1 Streptomyces sp. C
GGACGGACGATCCTTGGAGGAGCGGGCGCCTCAGCGATGAGACGAG
The DNA here is from genome assembly GCF_000158895.1 of Streptomyces sp. C. NCBI lineage: Bacteria > Bacillati > Actinomycetota > Actinomycetes > Kitasatosporales > Streptomycetaceae > Streptomyces > Streptomyces sp. C. The sequence continues at coordinate 4,943,252 of NZ_GG657750.1, forward strand.
GGGCCGGGGGCCGGCCGGCCGGGCATCCGGGCCCTCAAGAGGCGGGTTTCCGGTGCCGGGGCGCGACTACCCGCGCGAGAAGGCGAACAGACCGCCCTGCGGAACCCCCAGACGCGACAGATCGCTACGCGCTCCTCTCGTCTCAGCGTCCGACGCCCGTCCTGGGCTGATACCCGCACGAGAGGGCGAACAGGGCAGCCACAGGAGCCGGTGGGCGCGACGGATCGCTACGCGCTTCTCTGATCTCGGCGGCCGGCCGTCGGCTGGGGCTGATGTCCGAAGCCCTCCGGGGCGGTGAGGACGACCGTGCGGCCGTCGGGGTCGGTCAGGGTGCGGGGGGAGTCGCCTGTCAGGCCGAGGCGGAGGTAGCCCGTCTCGGGGCGGCGGGTCGCGGGGTAGAGCTCCAGGACGGTGCCGTCGGCGAGGGTCGCGGCGTAGTGGTCCGGGCCGTTGCCGTGGCGCTCCGGGACGAGGTCGAGGCCGAGGCCGGCGTAGAAGTCGCGGCACTCGTCCAGGCGGTTCGTGTAGATGACCAGGAGATCGATGGTCATGCGGGGATCTTCTTCCGTTCGAGGATGGCCGTGAAGCCCTGGAGGCCCAGGTCGACGCATCCGAGGGCTGCCGACACGAGGTAGAGCGTGCGGTGTTCGGGCTGTGAGGTCGCCAGCGTGACCGTGATTACGAGGCTCGCGACGGTGAACAGCGGGCGTAGGAAGGGGTTGCGGGCGAGGAACTCGAACATCTGTCATCCCTCCGTCGGGCGGGGCATCCCCCAACTCGGTTTGAACGCCGGGGTGATGCGGCACCCTCTGGTATCCCGCTCAAGGTATACATACCATCGGGGGTATGCCAAGGAAGAATGAGTCCGACGAGCTCGAAGAGCGGGACCTCGCCTACCGGATCGCCCAGGCGGTGTACGACCGGCGGATGGAACTGGGCTGGTCGCAGCGCCAGTTGGCGGAAGCGGCCGGGATGCGGCAGCCGCACGTGTCGCGGCTGGAGGCGGCCAGGAGCCTGCCGAGCCTCGACGTCCTGCACCGGGTCGCGGAGGCGATGGGCACCGACCTCATGGTGTGCTTCGTCCCGCGCGAGGCCGCGAAGGCTGCGGAGGTGGTCGCCCGATGAGACTGCCGCACCGCCACTCCGGGTACGCGCTGGAGGCGGTCTCGGCCGCCGTCGTGATCGCCGCCCTCGTGGTCACCCGTGGAGCGGGGCCGGTGGGACTGGTCGTCTACGCGGTCGGCCAGCTCCTGATGATCGTCCCCGGCGCGATGCAGATCCGGCACCACTTCGCGCCGCCCTGCGCGGAGTGCGTCAAGGTACTGCCGCTCAACCCGGCGGAGTCCGCGCGGGAACCCGGAAGGGCGCGCCGGGCGCTGTGGGCGTCGCACGCCTTCTTCGGCTCCGTCCCGCGGTTCGGCCTGGTCCTGCTCACGAACGCCTCCCTCGCGGTCCTGGGCTGCGCGCCGCTCTACCACCTGCTGGGGATGGAGGGGGCGCAGCGGAGGGCGTACCTCTTCCTCATCGCCGGGATCGTCCTCACCGTGGCCACCACGTGGACGACCCGTACGCACAACCGCCTGGCGCCGTGGTGCCCGTACTGCGACGACGGGGACGAGGAGGAGCCTGCCATGGACCCTACTGACGGACGGGGTCAACCGGCGCCTGCATGAGCGCGTCGAGTCCGGCCAGGGCTCCTGTGAGCCTCTCAACAGGGGGAGTGGAACAGCTCCCCGACGGCCTCACCGTCGCCGACCAGCCGGTTGTACAGCGCGACGGCGGCCGTGGTCTCGCATGACCAGGCGAAGGGAATGGTCAGAGGAACGCGGCCGCCGCCGGCAACTCAGTCGCGTGCCTTCTCGATGGCCTCGAAGATGTCCGCGTCGGTCTCCTGCTGCCACGCGGGAAGGTCCGGCCAGTCGGCCACGTAGCCCGGCTCCGGGTTCTCGAAGTGCTTGAACATCTGCGCCGTCCAACAGGTCGCGACGAACCGGCTCTTCTGCTCCCGGGAGAGCCGTGCGGTGGTGGCGTCGCTGATCTCGACGAAGTGGCGTACCTGCGCGTACACGGCCCCGGCGGCCTCACGTTCCCACTGCGGTGTCTCGTCCCACGGAGTCACATAACCAGCCTTCGGCTCACCCGGGAAGTGCTGCCGCACCCCCGCGATCCATGCCTCGCGGAACAGTCGTGCGCCTTCGGTCTGCGACATGCGAATCCCTCTCGTCGGCCCGCCAGAGCGTAGCGTCCGCCCGGCGGAAACTGCGGTGCTCCCGGAACCGCAAGGCGTACTTTGGCCGTATGGCTGCTGAGCACTTGGGTGACCGTCTGAGTCGTCTTCGCCGCTTCGCCGACCTGACTCAAGAGGGTCTGGCGGAGCGGTCCGGTGTGTCCGTCGACGTGGTGCGCAAGTTGGAGCAGAGGCGCAAGCACAGCGCCAGACTGCCCACGCTGCACGCACTGTCCAAGGGGCTGGGCGTCGAGCTGACGAGCCTGCTGGGCGATCCGCCCGGGGTGCCCTCGAACGGTGAGGCGGACTCCCCGGCGCTCGTGGCCGTGCGGCGGGCCATAATGCCGCCGCTGTTCGCCCCGCCCGTGGAGCCGACGGGTGCGGAGCGGTTGTCCCTCCCGCTCCTGCGGTCGGAGTTGGCGGCTGGATGGACCCTCTACCACTCGGCGGACTTCGGTCGCCTCATGGAGGTGCTGCCGGGCATCATCGCCGATGCCAGACTCCTCGCCGCCGTGGGGAACGCGGACCAGCGGGCGGCCGGTCAAGCGGCTCTCGGCAAGGCACTGCAACTCGGCGGGCACCTGGCCATCCGCCTGGGCAAGACGGACCTCGCCCTCTCGGCGCTGGAGCGGGCCTACGCCGCAGCCGGGGACTCATCGGACCCCTTGCTCGCTCCGATGCTGTCGAACTCCGTGGCATGGGCCTACCAGAGGCAGGCCAGGCTGGACGACGCACGCAATCTGGCCGTGCACGCGGCGGACGCGGTGGAACGCGAACACACCGCCACATCAGAGGGAGTTCGAGTCTGGGGCGGACTGCTGATGTCCGCAGCCACGTCGTACGCCCGCAGCGACGACTACGCGACGGCCAACGACATGATGGTGACCGCCGAGAGGGCGGCGGGCCGACTGGCCACCCTGCCTCCGCCGGCCGACGGCAAACTCGTCTCGGTGTTCAGCCGCTCGTCGGTGCGCATCGAGCGGGTCCGCCTCGCGGTCCAGCACGACCGCCCGGAGGAGGCCCTGACGCTGGCCAGGGGGATAAGGCTCAGCAAGGACACCCCTCCTTCGTGGCGGACGTGGCTGCTCCTGGACCTGGCGCGCGCTCATGCGGACCTGGGCGATACCACCGGCGCACTGAAGGCCCTCGAAAGGCTGCGGAGGGTCGCACCGGGGTGGATGCGGCACCACACCCTGGCCGTGGCGATCGTCACCGACCTGTGGGCCGGACCGCACCATCCGCCGGGCCTGCGACAGCTGAAGGACTTCCTCGGCATCGCCAACTAAGCGCGGGAAAGTGGGATGTTGCGTCCCTGTGGTCCTTCGTCGGCCGACGAGAAGATCGAACCGTCCGGCAGACGACGCGAGGGATACATGACCACAGCCACGCACGAACAGGCGACCCATCCGCTCGACCCCGACAATCCGTGGTCGCGGGCACAAACGACAAGCAGCCCCAGCGCCGAGCTCCTGGACCGTGCCCACGCCGGCTGGGAGCGCTTCCTCGTCACCTTCGAGGGGGCGCCCGATGAGTGAGTGCTACGAGTACGTCCCCCACCGCCTCCTGCGCCGCCGCGTCCGTGACATCGCCTCCGGTGTCGAGGGCGTGCTCATGGCCGTGATCAACGAGAACGTCTCCGACACCGGCATCGAACGCTGGATGGAACTGGCCTACATCCGTGGTGCCTGCGGCCGCGAGTTCACCGCCGCCGTCACCAACGTCAAACCCGCCCCGGACCAGCCCAAGACGGCGGCCGGACGCCGAGATCAGAGAAGCGCGTAGCGATCCGTCGCGCCCACCGGCTCCTGTGGCTGCTCTGTTCGCCTTCTCGTGCGGGTATCGGCCCAGGGCGGTCGTCGGACGCTGAGACGAGAGGAGCGCGTAGCGATCTGTCGCGTCTGGGGGTTCCGCAGGGCGGTCTGTTCGCCTTCTCGTGCGGGTAGTCGCGCCCCGGCTCCGGATCTCGACTCTTGGGGGCCCGGATGCCCGGCGGGCCGGCCCCCGGCCCCTCCCGCATCGCTGAGAGACCCGCCCCTTCACCATGGACCGTGCCGTTTCTTTGGGGGTTTCCCGGCAGTCTTTCGGCTTT
>NZ_GG657750.1:4947667-4967332 GCF_000158895.1 Streptomyces sp. C
CGCGACGAAGGAGCGCCCTTGAGGGACCGACCCGAACCGGAAGGACGATGGGACTGACGGGAAACCCCCACGCTTCTCTGAGACCGTCCGAGGGGATCCCGCTCCCCGAACCACCGGCCCGCAGACGGGGAGGCGGGTGGGCAAACACCGCTCGACCCCAGGGGGTCGAGGGGGAGATAGCGGGCCCGAGGCGCACGCACCCACCCCCCACCCCCCCCCGAAAAGCCATGGCACCCGGTCCGGAGCCTGCGCGGTCCCGGACCGGGGCCGGTCAGTGGGCGCCGGCCCGGTCGGGGGCTTCGAGGGCGGCGGTGTGGGCGTCCATGCGCTGGGCCGCGAGGATCGCTGCGGCGGTGTCGGCGCGGGACGCGGCGACGAGCAGGGCGCGGGCGGCGAGGTCGTGGGCGCGGCGGTGGAGGGTGCGGGTGTCGGGGCCGTCGGCCAGGGCGGGGTGGGCGACGCGGACGGGGTCCGACCCGCGCAGGCGGGTCACCTGGGCTGCGATGCGTACGGCGCCGTCGTCGTCGAGGCCGAGCTCGTCGGTGACGGCGAGCAGCGCGGCCAGGTGCCCGGCGAGCTGGATGTCGAGGGCTTCGCCCCGGCTGCTCTGCGGATACCCGGCGGATTCGGTGCGGCCGGCGTCCACTCGGTGGACGACCGACTTGGCACGGCTCGGTTCGTACATGGGGAGGCCTCCTGCTTGGTCAGGAGGCCATCCTACATTGGAACCGGTCTAAGGTTGAGTCGAATCTTGGTTGAGCGCGAGTGGACTGGAGCGGCGGGACGGGCGCCCGGCGCGGGCGCCCCGAACACCCCACCCCACCCCCTACGGCTGCCCGTACCCGTCCAGGAAGCGTCCGATCCGGGTGACGGCGTCCGCGAGGTCCTTCGCGTTGGGGAGGGTCACGATGCGGAAGTGGTCGGGCTCGGGCCAGTTGAAGCCCGTACCGTGCACCACCATGATCTTCTCGGCCCGCAGCAGGTCGAGGACCATCTGCCGGTCGTCCTTGACCTTGTAGACCGCCGGGTCCAGCTTCGGGAACAGGTACAGCGCGCCCTTCGGCTTCACGCACGTGATGCCCGGGATCTGGGTCAGCAGGTCGTACGCCGTGTCGCGCTGCTCCAGCAGCCGCCCGCCCGGCAGCACCAGGTCGACGATCGACTGCCGCCCGCCCAGCGCGGTGGCGACGGCGTGCTGCGAGGGCATGTTCGCGCACAGGCGCATGTTGGCCAGGATCGTCAGGCCCTCGATGTACGACGAGGCGTGCTTCTTCGGTCCGCAGACCGCCATCCAGCCCGCCCGGTACCCGGCCACGCGGTAGTTCTTGGACAGGCCGTTGAACGTGAGCGTCAGCAGGTCGGGCGCGATGGCCGCGGTGTTCGTGTGCGTGGTGCCGTCGTAGAGGATCCGGTCGTAGATCTCGTCGGAGCAGACCACGAGGTTGTGCCGGCGGGCGATGTCCGTCAGCCCGCGCAGCATCTCGTCGTCGTAGACGGCGCCGGTCGGGTTGTTCGGGTTGATGATCACGATCGCGCGCGTGCGGTCGGTGACCTTGCGCTCGATGTCCGCGAGGTCGGGCATCCAGTCGGACTGCTCGTCGCAGCGGTAGTGCACGGCGGTGCCGCCGGCCAGTGAGACGGACGCGGTCCACAGCGGGTAGTCCGGGGCGGGGACCAGCACCTCGTCGCCGTCGTCCAGCAGCGCCTGCATCGACATCTGGATCAGCTCGGAGACGCCGTTGCCGAGGTAGATGTCCTCGACGTCCAGGTGGATGCCCTTGGTCTGGTAGTGCTGCATGACCGCGCGCCGCGCCGACAGCAGGCCCTTCGCGTCCCCGTAGCCGTGGGCGTTGCCCAGGTTGCGGAGCATGTCCTCGAGGATCTCCGGCGGGCAGTCGAAGCCGAAGGCCGCGGGGTTGCCGGTGTTCAGCTTGAGGATGCGATGACCTGCCGCTTCGAGCCGCATCGCCTCTTCGAGGACGGGTCCGCGGATCTCGTAGCAGACATTGGCGAGTTTCGTTGACTGGATCACCTGCATGACGGGAGCTTACGGGCCCGGCCGCCCGCCCGCGCGGCCGTTCCGGCGGAATTCCATCGAGCGATATGCCCCGTTTCGCGCGATGTAGGGGTGGTGCCGCCGTCCACCCTTTGAAACGGCGGCCCGGTCGCCGTCCGGCCTGCGGAATGGGTGAGCGTGCGGACGGGTCGGTCCGCCGGTGTTGCGCTCGTCACCCCGCGACGGCGGGGCGCACCGGTGACGCCGGTGACGCACCGGTGACGCATCGACAGGTCCCAGCCCCCCGCCCGACCTACCGCCGAGTAGGGTCCGGGCCCGCGCGGGCCTGTGTCGGGCCTCATGATTTCGGCCAGTGGACCTGGATTGACGGAAAGCTTTCTTTAGGTGAGCCTTACCTTGCTTTGGCGCGGCCGACGGAGCCGCGCCGCGCCCCCTCATCCCGGAGCCCGCGCATGTCCTCCCCGTCCGCCAGACTCGCCCCCCGCCCCGTCCGCCTCTACGACTCGTGGTGGACCGTCGCGGCGGGGGCCCTCTGTGCGCTGGTCGTCCTGGCGGCGGGCCTCTGGTGCTCGCTGCACATGCAGGCCGACGCGGCCATGCACTCCGCCGCGCTGTTCGCGCACCTCGCCTCGCTGGTCCTGGGCTTCGGCGCGGTGCTGTCCGCCGACTACTACGGACTGCTGTGGGCCACCGGCCGCTGCGGCCTGGCGGAGGTCGTCACCGCTACCTCCCGGCTCCACGTCCCGATCTGGGCCGGCCTCGGGGGCCTCGTGGTGAGCGGCCTGATGCTCCACCCCGACCTGACCTCCCCGCTGACCCTCACCAAGATCGGCCTGGTCGCCCTGCTGACCGTCAACGGCCTCCAGGCCGGCCTCCTGGGCCGCCGCCTGGAAGCCGCCACCGGCGAGGTGGGCCGCGGCCTCCTGGCCTGGGGTGGCGCCACCGCCCTGGTCTCCCAGGCCTGCTGGTGGGGCGCGGTCGTCATAGGCTTCCTCAACACCAACCGCTGACGCCGCCCCCGCCCGTTGTCAGTGCCCCCGCCTACCGTGGGTGCATGAAGCCGCTCACGATCGTTTCCGGAGACGCGACGAGTCCGCAGGCCAAGGGCCCCAAGCTGATCGCGCACGTCAGCAACGACATAGGCGGCTGGGGCAAGGGCTTCGTGCTCGCCCTCTCCCGGCGCTGGCCCGAGCCGGAAGCCGAGTTCAGGGCCTGGCACCGCGGGCGCAGCGGCAACGACTTCGGTCTCGGCGCGGTGCAGGTGGTGCGGGTGGAGCCCGACGTGTGGGTGGCCAACATGGTCGGCCAGCGGGGGATACGCACGGGCAGCGGCGGCCCGCCCATCCGCTACGACGCCGTCGAGAGCTGCCTCGGCAAGCTGGCGGACCATGCGCTGGAGCTGGGGGCGAGCGTCCACATGCCCCGCATCGGGTGCGGGCTGGCCGGTGGCAAGTGGTCCCGCATCGAACCGCTGATAACCGAGGCGCTCTGCGCGCGGGACGTGGCGGTAACGGTGTACGACCACGCGTGAGGCGGCGCCATGCGTGAGGCGGCATCATGCGTGAGGCGGCACCCCGCGCGAGGCGGTACCACGCGTGAGGCGGCACCATGCGCGAGGCGGTACCACGCGCAAGGCTGGCGCCACGCGCGAGGCGGCACCACGCGTGAGGTGACATGCGGGCCCCGTCGGCGGCGGCCGGGGCGCGGTGGCGTGGCAGCATCGCGGCATGCGCTTCCGATACGCCGCCGAGGCCGACGCGCCCGCCATGGCCCGGCTCTTCGCCGCCAACCACCACGACGCCCTCTCCGAGGAGCAGCGTGCCGCGCAGGGCTTCGTGCAGGGGGCCTTCGGCATCGACACCCTGCGCGCCATGGCCCGGGACGGGGAGCTGCTCGTGGCCGACGCCGGGCACGGGCGGATCGCCGGGCTGCTCGCACTGTCGGTCGCCGCGGACATGGGCGACCCCCCGGCGGCGGTCCTCGGGCTGCTGCGCGCCCAGCCGGAGCTCGTCTGGCGGGGGCGCCCGCTGAGCGAGGTGCCGTGGCTGCTGTACGGGCCGGTCGTGGTCGACGCCGCCTTCCGCGGGCACGGCGTGGCCCGGGGCCTGTTCGGGATGGCGGTCGAGGCCTCGGCCGGGCGCGCCGAGGCGCTGGTCGCCTTCATCGAGGCGGGCAACGCCCCCTCCTGGCGGGTGCACGTCGACGCCTTCGGCATGACCCCGCTCGGCGAGTACACGGTCGCCGGCCGCACCTACACCGCCGTCGCCACCCCGGCCGAGCAGCCGGCGGCGTAGCCGCGGCTCACCGGGCCGAGGTCCAGCCGCGTTCGCGGAGCCGCTCGAAGCCGTCCAGCAGCAGGTCCAGCGCGAACTCGAACTCGAACTGGTCGTCACAGCCGCCGCCCACCACGGAGCCCCCGTCGTGTGCGGCCGCCGCGGCCAGCTCCGCGATGCGCGGGTAGCGCTCCGCCAGCGCCGACGCCACCGCCGGGTCCGGGGGCCCGGCGGCGCCGGCGCCCGCCTTCGAGTCGTCGAACAGCTCCTGGCTGAAGCCCAGCAGGCGGCTCCCCATCGCGTGCATCACGTGGTGCGTGAGGTCGGCGGAGAAGCCGCCGTCCCGGAACACCCCGATCATCGAGTCCAGGTACCCCAGCACCGCCGGTGTCGGAACGGTCCGCGACTCGATCACCCGGTACGCCCAGCGGTGGCGCAGCAGGACCCGCCGGGCGGAGAGGATCCGTCGCCGCACCACGTGCCGCCAGTCCGGGCCGGGCTCCGGCGGGTCGATCTCGCCGACGACGGAGTCGAGCATGCCGTCGAGGAGCTGCTCCTTGTTCGCGACGTGCTTGTAGAGCGCCATCGGCACGACGTCCAGCTCCTGCGCCAGCCTGCGCATGCTGAGGGAATCGATCCCGCTCTCGTCGGCGAGCGCGACGGCGGCCCGCAGGACCCGCTCCCGGTTCAGCCGCGTCGTCATCCGGCCGCCCTCCCTCTCTCCCGGCTCTCCCGGCTCTTCCGGACCTTCCGGCTTTTCCCGCTCTTCCGGCTCGCCCGGTCCTTGACGAGTGTACGGCGTACACCTAGGGTTCGGGCCATGCCATGAGGTGTACGCCGTACACCTGTTCCTGGGAGGGGTCGAGAATGAACGCGGACAGACGGACGGCGGTCACGGCGGGGGTGCTGTTCCTGGTGACGGAGGTCGCCGCCATCGCGGGCGCCGTCCTGTACCGGCCCCTGCTCGGAGGCGACGGCGGCGTCGCGGGCGCCCAGCGGGCCGTGCTCGGCGCGCTCTGCGAGCTCGTCCTCGTGGCCGCCGTGGCCGGTACCGGCGTGACGCTGTACCCGGTGGTCAGGCGGTGGGGCGAGGGGGCCGCTCTCGGGTACGTCTGCGCCCGCCTCCTGGAGGCCGTCGCCATCCTCCTCGGCATCGTCGCCGTGCTCTCCCTGACGACCCTGCGCCGGGACGCGGCGGGTCCCGGCGCCGTCGACGCCGTCGGCGCCGCGCTGGTCGCCGTCCACGACTGGACGTTCCTGCTCGGGCCGAACATCGCCCTCGGCATGAACACCGCCCTGCTGGCGGGGCTGATGTACCGCTCGCGGCTCGTGCCCCGGCCCATCGCGGTGCTCGGCCTGGTCGGCGGGCCGCTGATCTGCGCCTCCGCCGTGGCCGTGATGTCCGGGCTCTACGAGCAGCTCTCCGTGCCCGGTTCGGCAGCCGCGCTGCCGGTGTTCGCGTGGGAGCTGGCCCTCGCCGGACGGCTCCTGCTCAGGGGGTTCCGGCCGGAGGCGCTCCGGTGGCGGATCGATTCGCCACCGGCGGGGGACGGGGAGCCCGCCCGTCAGCCCTCCACGATCACCAGCGGCAGCTCCCGGGGCCCGGCGAGCGCCTGGTAGTCCTCGTAGGGCGGCCACAGCGCCGTCAGCGCCTCCCAGTACGTCTCCCGTTCGACGGCGTCGGCCGTGCGCGCCCATGCCGCGAAGGTCCGGGTGCCCACCTGGAGGCGGACCTCCGGGTGCGCGGTCAGGTTCCCGTACCAGGCGGGGAGGCGGGGCCCGCCCGAGTCGGCGGCGACGACCAGGTACCGGCCCTCGTCCTCGGCGTAGACCAGCGGCGTGCGCACCGGCCGGCCCGTGGCGCGGTCGAGGGTGGTCAGCAGCAGCGTCGGGACCCCGTGCCACAGGTGGCCGTCGGTGCCGCCGCTCGCCACGTAGGTGCGTACGTGGTCGAGCCGCGGTCCGGGGTGCGGGTCCGTGGGGTGGTCCCAGTCGACCGGGGAGACCGGGGAGCCCGGGGAGCCCGGGGCGGGCGAAGCGGGCGGGGCGGGCGGCGTGGCAACAATGTTCATCTGACCTCCGTAGGGCGTCCCCCGGAGCGCTAACGAGCCTTTACCGATTCTGGATGCGCCGGACCCGTAGCGCATGCGCACAGGTCTGGACCAAGCTCGGAGCATGGATCTGGAGCTGAGGCACCTCAAGATCGTCAGAGCCGTCGCGGACGCCGGCAGCCTGACCCGCGCCGCCACCGCCCTCGGGCTCGCGCAACCCGCCCTGAGCGGCCAGCTCAAACGCATCGAGCGGGCCCTGGGCGGCGAACTCTTCGAGCGCGGACGGGACGGCGTACGGACCACCGCGCTCGGCGAACTCGTGCTGGAGCGCGCCCGGGTCCTGCTGCCCGCGCTGTCCGAGCTCCAGGAGGAGGCGGTGCGCTTCGCCCGCGGCGGCGCCGCCGGATACCGGCTCGGCGGTACCCACGGGCCGCTGCTCGGCGGGCTCGTCGACCGGATCGCCCACCAGGAACCGGGGGTGCCGGTGACCACGTACACGTCCTGGTCGGAACGGGAGATCGCCCAGGGCGTGGCCGCCGGCCGGCTGGACTTCGCGCTGGTCGGCGCCTGCGGCGAGAGCGCCCCGCCGGAGCCGGGCCGGCTGGCCTGGCTGGAGGTGGCCCGGGACCCGGTCCACGTGATGCTGGCCGACGACCACCCGCTGGCCCGCCGCGCGGAGATCGAGCTGGCCGAGCTGGCCGCCGAGGCCTGGACCGATGTACCCGGCGACGGCTGCTTCGGGGACTGCTTCGCCGCGGCCTGTGTCCGCGCCGGGTTCACGCCGGCCTGCGTGTACGAGACCGACACCGCGTCCTGCGTGCACCTGGTCCAGGTCGGCCGGGCCGTCGGGCTGTGCCGGGCGACGTTCCCCGCGACCCCCGGGGTGGTGGCCCGGCCGCTCGCCGGGGGCCCGCTCGTCTGGCGGCACCTGCTCGGCTGGCACCCGGCGGCGCCGGCGGCGGGGCGGGCGCCGGGTGTGCTGGCGCATGCGCGGGGTGCGCACGCGGAGGCGCTGGTCCGCTCCGCGGGGGGTGGGGGTGGTGGGCGTCCTGCCGTGCCGCCGGTGCGGGAGGCGGCGATGGGGGCCGCCACGTCCTGAGGGGGCGCGGGGCGGGGGTGGTGGGCCGCTGCGCGGGGCCGGGTCCCCTACCCGCCCTTCGCCCGTTCCCCGGGGCGCTGCCCCGGACCCCGTTCCCGGGGGCTCCGCCCCCGGACCCCCGCGCCTCAAACGCCGGCGGGGCTGGATGATGCGGCGGGGCCGGATGGCGCGGCCGTGGGGGAGGCCGCAGCCCGGGCAAGCCGCGGCCCGGGGGCAAGCCGCAGCGCCGGGTAAGCCGTGGCCCCGGGGGCAAGCCGCGGCCCGGGGGGCGGCCCCGGGCCGTGGGTATCGGCAGCGCCGACCGGTCGGGCGGGCGTTACGGGAGGTAGCGCTCGATGACCTGCGGGCCCTCCTTCTCGATCAGCTTCCGTGCCGCTTCGACCCGCTCCGGAGTCGGGTCGTGGCCGGTCGCCATCACCAGGTCCTCGGGGTCGTACGCGCGCTCTCCACCCGTGAAGAGCCGGTCCGACCGGGTGGGCTGCTCGTTGGCTTCACTGTCCATCGGATACCTCCTGCCGTACCCCCCAGGCCCCCATCCTGCGTCCCCCGCCCCATGAACGCACGCCGGAGACCGGACGGGCCCGGCCATAACACCGGGGGAGGGGCCAACCGGCAGCTCCCGTAAGCCGGTTCGGATTCCTACGGTTTCGGTGACCCCCACTGAACCGAGGAGATCCACCATGCTCAAGCGACACGCCCGCGCGGCGTGTACCGCCCTGGCCGCCGCCGGGCTGCTGCTGGCCGGCACCACCGCCGCGGGGGCCGCCACCCCCGCCGCGGACCCGGCCGCCCCGCAGAAGTCCGCGACGGCCACGCTGCGCCCCGGCGACGCGCCCGCCGAACTGCTCACCGCCCTCCAGCGCGACCTCGGCCTGACCCCCACGCAGGCCAAGGACCGGCTCGCCCACGAGGCCGAGGCGGGCGCCACCGCCGCCCGGCTGCGCGCCCGGCTCGGCGCCGCCTTCGCCGGTGCCTGGGTCGACGGGGCCGACTCCGCCACCCTGACCGTGGCCACCACCCGCGCCGCCGACGCCGCCGCGATACGCGCGGCCGGGGCCGAGGCGAAGCTGGTCAGCCGCTCCCTGGCCGACCTGGACGCCGTCAGGGCCGGACTGGACCGGGCCGCCACCGCCGAGACGCCCGTCCGGTACGTGGACCCGCGCACCAACACCCTCGTCGTCGAGGAGACCCGGCCCGGCGCCGCCGCCGGGCTGCTGGCCGCCACCGGCACCGACCCGGCCCTCGCCACGGTCGTGCGCACCGCCGCGGAGCAGGCCCCGCGCCCGCTGTACGACCTGCGCGGCGGGGACGCGTACTACATGAACGGCCAGGGCCGCTGCTCCGTAGGCTTCCCCGTCACCAGGGGCACCACCCAGGGCTTCGCCACCGCCGGCCACTGCGGCCGGGCCGGGACCACCACCAGCGGCTTCAACCAGGTCGCCCAGGGCTCGTTCCAGGCGTCGGTGTTCCCGGGCAACGACATGGCCTGGGTCGCCGCCAACACCAGCTGGACCGCCACCCCGTACGTCAAGGGCAGCGGCGGCGCGAACGTCCAGGTCACCGGCTCCGTCCTGCAGCCCGTCGGCTCCTCCGTCTGCCGCTCCGGATCGACCACCGGCTGGCACTGCGGAACCGTCCAGCAGCACAACACCAGCGTCACCTACCCCGAGGGCACCATCTCGGGCGTCACCCGCACCACGGTCTGCGCCGAGCCCGGCGACTCCGGCGGCTCCTACATCTCCGGCAGCCAGGCCCAGGGCGTCACCTCGGGCGGCTCCGGCGACTGCACCAGCGGCGGCACCACCTTCTTCCAGCCGCTGAACCCGATCCTGTCCGCGTACGGCCTGACCCTCAAGGTCACCGGCTCCGACCCGGGCCCCGGCCCCGGCCCCGGCCCGCAGCCCGGCGGTACCTGGAAGGCCGGCACCGTCTACGCGGCCGGGGACACCGTCACGTACGGCGGCGCGGCCTACCGCTGCCTCCAGGGCCACCAGGCCCAGACGGGCTGGGAGCCGTCGGTGGTCCCGGCGCTCTGGCAGAAGCTGTAACCACAGCCGTAGCCGTAGCCGTACCGCCAGCAGGGGGTGCCGTGACGACCAAGGGGGGCGTCGCGGCACCCCCGCCCGCACGCCGGGGCTAGACCACGGCGGTCAGGGTGGCGAGGGCGCCGATCGCGACCAGCGTCCCGCAGATCGACAGGTTGACCACCCGGTGCTCCCAGAACACCGCGACGAACTCGCGCAGCAGGGCGCTCGGCAGGAAGTAGCGGGCCGTCGGCGAGCCGAGGACCTGCCCGTTGACCCCCGTCTTGCGGGCCAGCATCGCGGCCCGGAAGGCGTGGAAGTTGTTGGTGACGACCACGCACCGGTAGCCCGGCTTGTCCGCCAGCATGATCCCCTTCGAGAAGAGCATGTTCTCCTCGGTCGTGGCCGAGTTCTCCTCCAGCTTCACGTGCTCCGCCGGGACGCCCTCCGCGATCAGCCAGTCGGCCATGGCCCGCGCCTCGGAGACCCTCTCGTCGGAGCCCTTGCCGCCCGAGGTGAGCAGCACGGGCGGGCGCGAGCCGCGGGCCAGCTGGGCCTCGTAGATCTGCTGCCCCTTGCGCAGCCGGGAGGCCAGCAGCGGCGGCACCCGGTCCCCGCCGATCAGGCCGGAGCCCAGCATCACCACGTGGTCGACGTCCCCGCGCACCTTGATCCGGCCGTAGAGGAAGGCGTAGCCGAGGAAGCACAGGAAGATGAAGGCGACGTAGCCGACGACCAGCGTCAGGGTCGCGGCCATGCCGGTCAGGACGGGGGAGTGGAACATCGGGACGGCGATCAGCAGCGCGATCATCCCGAAGATGCCGAGCCCCGCGAGCATCGACAGCAGGTTGGCCGGGCGGCGGCCCTCCTTGCGGATCATCGTGACCCCGTTGGCGATCAGGAAGCCGCCGATCGCCATGGTGCCGAGCACCGGCGCGGTGAAGGCCAGCGCGAAGATCGTCAGGGCCGCCCACGCGGGCAGGGCCGCCACCTTGAAGAGCAGCGTCGCGGCCAGCGTGATGCAGGTCAGGCCGAGCAGTACGGCGTTACTGAAGCGGCGGCGGTCCTTGAAGGCGCTCACGCAGAAGGCGAGGAAGAAGAGGGCGGGGAGGATGAAGACGGCCATGGCGTTCATCGTATGTGTCGGTCGTGAACGCCCGGTGGGACCAAAGTCCTATCCCGGGAACGGGGTTCTGCGCACCGCGCGCCCGGCCAGGACGTCCGTCCGCCTCCCGTCCCGCATGACGAACCGTCCGTCGACCAGGACGTGCGGGATGCCCGTCGGCAGCGCGCGCGGCCGCTCGTACGTGGATCCGGCCGCGACCGTGTCCGGGTCGAAGAGGACCAGGTCGGCGCGGAAGCCCTCGCGGACGAGTCCCCGGTCGGGCAGCCGCAGCCGTGCCGCCGGGCGGCCCGACAGGTGGGCCACGCACTCCTCCAGGGTCAGCACGCCCAGCTCGCGCACGTAGTGGCCGAGGTAGTGCGGGAAGGTGCCGTAGGCGCGGGGGTGCGGTTTCGCGCCGTGCAGGATGCCGTCGGAGCCACCGGTGTGGACGGGGTGGCGCATGATCGCCCGGACGTTCCCCTCGTGGCCGACGTGCTGGAGGACGGTCGGTCCGAGCCGGTCGCCGATCAGCAGGCGCCGCGCGGTGTCCCAGCCGTCGAGGCGGGTGCCGACGTGGCCGCCGTACGCGGGGTCGTTCGTCCCGGAGACCTCCACGGTCGCCCAGTCCACCGGTACGCCGTGGCAGCCGTCGGAGCCCTCCACCTCCAGCGCGTACCGGATCCGCCGGGCGGTGTCCTCGTCGCGCAGCCGGGCCAGCAGGGCCTCGGGGCCGCCCTCGTGGGCCCAGCCGGGGAGCAGTGCGGCGAGGGTGGTGCAGCCGGGGGTGTACGGGTAGCTGTCGAGGGTGACGTCGGCGCCGTCGGCGAGGGCCGCGTCGAGGAGGTCCAGCAGTTCGGGGGCCCGGCCCTCGTTCTCCCCGAAGTTCATGGTGGCGTGGGCCAGGTGCAGGGCGCAGCCGGCCTCGCGGGCCAGGGTCAGCATCTCGGCGTAGGCGGCGAGCGCGCCGCGCCCGTACGAGCGGTGGTGCGGGCAGTAGTAGCCGCCGTAGCGGGCCACGACCTTGCACAGTTCGGTGAGTTCGGCGCCGGTGGCGTACATGCCGGGGGTGTAGGTGAGTCCGGAGGACAGGCCGACGGCGCCCTGTTCCAGTCCCTCGGCGACGAGCCGGCGCATCCGGTCGAGTTCGGCGGGGGTGGCGGGGCGGTCGTCCCAGCCGAGGGCGTGGGCGCGGACGGTGCCCTGGGGGACGAGGTAGGCGGCGTTGACGGCGGTGCCGTGTCCGCCGTGGGCGCGGTCGAGCCGGTCGAGGTACTCGCCGACGGTCCGCCAGTCGAAGTCGACGTCGTCGCCGGGGCCGTTCCAGCCGGCGATGGCGGTCCGTACGCCGGCCAGGGTCCGTTCGTCGGCGGGCGCGTAGGACAGGCCGTCCTGGCCGAGGACTTCGAGGGTGACGCCCTGGGCGGCCTTGGCGGAGTGGTCCGGGTCGCGGAGCAGCGCGAGGTCGCTGTGGGCGTGCATGTCCGTGAACCCGGGGGCCAGGGCCAGCCCGTGGGCGTCGACGGT
This sequence comes from Streptomyces sp. C, assembly GCF_000158895.1. NCBI lineage: Bacteria > Bacillati > Actinomycetota > Actinomycetes > Kitasatosporales > Streptomycetaceae > Streptomyces > Streptomyces sp. C. The sequence continues at coordinate 4,959,761 of NZ_GG657750.1, forward strand.
CTCCCGTCCGCCGGACGGGATCCGGCCGACGGCGGTGATCCGGCCCTCGTGCACGGCGACGTCCGCGGTGCACGAGGGCCCGCCCGTGCCGTCGACGACACGGGCGCCCCGGATGACGAGGTCCACGGCTAGAAGAAGGTCCGGACGTAGTCGGTGACCGTGCCGTCGGCCTCGACGACCGGGATCAGCGGCCACTTCTCGAAGATGGTGCAGGGGTGCGACATGCCGAGCGCCACCCAGTCGCCGACCTGTACGTCCTCGGCGGAGCCGGTCTCCAGCCAGGCGTGCTGGTCGGAGAGCTTGACGACGCGGATGCCGGCGGCGGGGCGCTCGGTGCCGTCGAGGGCGTCGCGGACCAGCTCGGCCTCGGGCAGGCCGAGGTCGTAGGCGATGTCGCGCTTGCCGGCGTTGACGAAGGCCTGGGTGGGGGAGGGGCGGGAGACGACCTGCGTCCAGAGCCGGAAGGCGGGGCGCAGTCCGCCCTCCGCGGGGACCCGGTTGAAGGGGGTCAGCCGGCCGTACCAGCCGTGGTCGTGGGAGACGTACGCCCCGGAGCGCAGCAGCTTCAGCACGGGCCGGGACAGCTCGGGCAGTTCCGCGAACACGTCGGCGACGGCGTCGAACCAGGCGGAGCCGCCGGCGCTGACGACGATCTCCTCGACGTCGGAGCCGAACCGCCCGGCCTTGTCGAACTCGGCGGCGAGCCCGGTGAGCCGGCGCATCCAGGCGTGCACCTTGTCCGGGTCGGCGTCGGGCACCTCGGCCTCGTAGCCGGCGATGCCGACGAGGCGGAGGGTGGCGGTGGCGGCGACGGCGTCGGCGACGGCCCGGCAGTCCTCGTCGGTACGGGCCCCCGTGCGCGCCCCCTCGCCGGCGCCGAGCTCGACGACGACGTCGATGCGGGCGCCCTGCTCCCGGAGGGCCCGGTCCATGAGCTCGACCCCGCGCACGGAGTCGACGTAGCAGACGAACCGGAAGGCGGGGTCGGCGGCGAGCTCGGCGGCCACCCAGCGCAGGGCGGCGGGGTCGACGAGCTCGTTGGCGAGGAAGATGCGCGGGATCCCGAAGGCGCGGTAGACGCGGGCCTGGTGGGGGACGGCGGCGGTGATGCCCCAGGCGCCGTGCGCGAGCTGGCGCTCGAACAGCTGGGGGGCCATGCAGGTCTTTCCGTGGGGTGCGAAGGCGAGGCCGTGGCGGGCGGAGTACTCGCCGAGGACCGTGAGGTTGTGTTCGAGCGCGTCGGCGTCGAGGGTGAGGACGGGGGTGGTGAACCCGCCGGTGTACAGGTCCCGCCCCTGCGCGGCGAGCTCCCCGACGGTGAGGCCGGCCGCCTGGGCGTCCGGGGGCAGGCCCTTGAACCGGTGGTCGACGGGTTCGTCGGCGAGCCGGCGGACTGCGTCGCTGGCCATGGGGTCCTCCTGGGGGGTGGTGCGGTTGCGCTGCGCGTGGTGCCTGTGGTCTACACCGGGGGAGGACGAGGGGTCAACGCCCCCGGTTCCGCCCGGGGCCCTCCCGGCCGCTGCGCGGGGCTTGCCCCTCCCCGCCCTTCACCCGTTCTCGCCTCAATCGCCGGCGCGGCTCAAGACACGGCGCTACCGCGCCCGCGCCTCAATCGCCGGCGCGGCTCAGGACACGGCGCTGCCGCGCCTGCGCCTCGATCGTCGGCGGGGTTCAGGACACGGCGTTGCCGCGCCTGCGCCTCGATCGTCGGCGGGGCTGAAGGACCGGGGCTCCGCGCCCCGGTGCGCTCAATCGCCGCGCGGGCTGGATTTCGCGCAGCGAAATTCCAGCCCCGCCGGCGTTTGAGGCGCGGGGTCCGGGGCGGAGCCCCGGGGAACGGGCGAAGGGCGGGTAGGGGACCTCGCCCCGCGCAGCGGTACCGCCGCACCGCACCGGTCCCTCGCAGCGGGAGCCAACGGCGGCGGTAGCCCGTCCTCGCGAACCGGTCGAACCGGGGCCACGGGGGCCGGCCCCCGCTGACACCATCAGCGGGGGGAAACACCCCCCGTACCGATACGAACGCAGAGGACCCCGCCGTGAGCGAGAAGACCGCCGTCACCCCCGAGTCCCACCCCGCCCCGCCCGCGAAGTTCTCGCACGGCGTCCGCAAGGGCAACATCCTCCAGGTCGCCGGCCAGGTCGGCTACCTGCCGCACGTCGAGGGGCAGCCGCCCACCACCGCCGGGCCGACCCTGCGCGAGCAGACCCTCCAGACGCTGGAGAACGTCCGCGCCGTACTGGAGGCCGGCGACGCGTCCTGGGACGACGTGGTGATGATCCGCGTCTACCTGACCGACACCGGCCACTTCGCCGAGATGAACGAGATCTACAACGCCTACTTCGACGAGCAGGGCGTCAAGGTCCCCGCCGCCCGCACCACGGTGTACGTGGGCCTGCCCGCCGGGCTGCTCATCGAGATCGACGCGCTCGCGGTGCTCGGCTGAGGCACGGGCGAAGGGGCGCCCCCCTGGCGGTGGGGCGCCCCGGCTCAGCGGCGTGCGCTATGCGCTACGCGCAGTACTGGGCTTCCTTGCCGATGGAGCGGTACATGCAGTCCGCGTTCTCCAGCAGCTGGAGCACCGCGTCCTTGTTGCGCGCCGTCTCGCGGTCGATGACCTCGTCGGGCGGGTAGAAGCCGCCGCCGCCGCTCGCCGGGTACATCTCGAAGGTGTAGGCGAAGATCTTCTGGTTGCCCCACAGCCAGTCGTCGATCGTGCCGTCGGTGATGTACAGGTCGCTCGACTGTTCGGGCGTGTAGCCGTTGCTGGCGGCCATGCTCGTGCCGATCTTCTTGTACGCGGCGAGGTCGTCGGCCGTCAGGCCCGGCGCGGTGTCGTTGTAGGTGTAGCCGAACGGCCACAGCACCAGTTCGCTGTACGTGTGGAAGTCGATCGCGGCGGTGATCTGCTGCTTGCCGCCGACCACCCGGCTGCGGACGAAGTCGGAGACCGCCTTGACCTCGGGCGCGGACTCGGCGGCCGGCCCCCGGTAGGTCTCGGAGCTCTTGCTGGTGCTGGAGCCGCCGCAGCAGCCCCACTTGTAGTCCCAGTTGCGGTTCTCGTCGGTGCCGACGTAGGAGGAGCCGCTGTTGGGCTGGCGGTTCTTGCGCCAGGAGCGGTAGGAGCCGGTGGCGATGTCGTACTCGCCGCCGTCCGGGTTGAGGTCCGGGATGATCCAGATCTCGCGCTGGTTGACCATGTTCGTGATCCGGCTCTCGGTGCCGTACTTGGAGCCGAACTCCTTGAGCAGGTACAGGGCCATTTCCACGGTCAGGTGCTCGCGGGCGTGCTGGTGGGCCGTGAAGAGCACCTCGGGTTCGGCCTCGTCCGTGCCGACGTTGTCGCTGATCTTGATGACGATGAGGTCGCGCCCCTGGTACGACTTCCCGATGATCCGCTTGCTCATGATCCCGGGGTACTGGGCGATGCGCTGGTCGATCTCTGCGTTCGCCTCGGCGTAGTTGTGGTACCTGGAGTCGGCCGACGGGAAGTCCATCGGGGTCGCCGCGACCCCCCGCTCGCTGCGGTCCGGCGGGCCGGGCAGCGGGGTCAGCGTGTACCCGAGCGCGCGCAGGCTGCGGGCCTGCATGGGGTCGGCGCTGACCACGACCGAGCGGGCGTCCACCTCGTCGATCGAGGCCCCGGTGCGCAGCAGGGCCGTGCGTTCGGCGGCCGTGGAGGGGCCCTGGATCTCGTACTGGGCGATGGCCTCGTCCTGGGTCGCCGTGGAGGGGGTGGGCGGCGGTGCTGCCGTCGCGCTCATGCCGTAGGCGGGTGCGCCGAGCGCGAGCGCCAGCAGGGCCGCCGTGACGGCGGCCCTCCGGCGGGTGTGGAGCCGCATGCGTTCTCCTGGGTGGGAGTGTGGGGGTAGCCGTGCGGACGCGCACAGCGTGCTCTTGTGGCATGTCCCGGTCAATAGCCCCGGGGGTACCCGGCGTGCTCACCGGACCGAATCAGCCACCCCCACACCTCTACCGCCTACGGCAGCCCGTGGACCTTGGGACCCACCGCGTTGGACCAGGTGCTACCCGCCTTGGCGTCCCAGTTGGTCGACCAGGTCATCGCCCCGCGCAGCGAGGGGTAGGTCTTCGACGGCTTGAAGGACCCGCAGTTCGTGCCCCTGGTCAGGCAGTCCAGGGCGTTGTTCACGACGGTCGGGGAGACGTAGCCGCTGCCGGCGCCGCTCGGCGAGGCGGGGACGCCGATGCCCACCTGCGAGGGGTCGAGGCCGCCCTCCAGCTGGATGCAGGCCAGCGCCGTCAGGAAGTCCACCGAGCCCTGCGAGTAGACCTTGCCGTCGCAGCCGTTCATCGCGCCGCTGTTGTAGTACTGCATGTTCACGACCGTCAGGATGTCCTTCACGGCCAGCGCGGTCTTGAAGTACCCGCCCTGCGTGGACTGCATGTCGATGGTCTGCGGGGCCATGGTCAGGACCAGGGAGGGGCCCGCCTTCGCCGACAGGGCGCGCAGCGCCTGCGTCATGTAGGTCGGGTTGAGGCCGTTCTCCAGGTCGATGTCGATCCCGCTGAAGCCGTACTCCTGCATCAGCGCCCAGGCGGAGTTGGCCAGATTCGTCGCTGAGGCGGAGTCGTTGACCGAGATCGTGCCCTTCTCACCGCCGATGGAGAGGACGACCGACTTGCCGGCCGCCTTCTTCGCGGCGACGTCGGCCTTGAACCGGTCCACCGTGTAGCCGCCGAGTCCGGCCGAGTCGAGGTTGAAGGCGATGGCGCCCGGCGTGGCCGTGGCGTCGGCGAAGGAGACGGCGATGATGTCGTACTGCGCGGAGACGTCGGAGATCTTCTGGACGGTCGCGCCGTTGTTGAAGTTCTGCCAGTAGCCGGTCAGCGCGTGCTTGGGCACCGACGGGTTCGGGTTCGGGCCGCCGCCCCCGGTGGTGGTGCCGGTGACCGGCGCCGACCTGGGTCCCTCGCCGGCCGCGTTGTACGCGCTCACCTGGAAGGAGTACGAGGTGCCGGGCGCGAGCCCGGTGACGGGCGTGGAGGTGTTCGCCACCGTCTGGACGCGCACGCCGTCCTGGTAGACGTGATAGCCGCCCGCCCCGCTGACCGCGTTCCACGAAAGGGTGAGCCCGTTCTGGCTCTGGCCGGAAACCGCGGCCCCGGCCGGCGCGCCCGGCAGGCCCGGCCCGGGATCGGTGGGGCCGCCGCCGTCCGGGCCGAAGACGCTGAACTCGTCGACGGTGTAGGCCGGCTGGCCGTACCAGCCGTGGGTGTGGACGGTGACCTGGGTGGTGTTCGGGCCGGTGCTGAAGGTGGTCGACAGCTTCTGCCAGCCGCCGCCCGAGCCCGGGGTCCAGGTGGACACGTCCTGGGTGCCGGTGCCGGTGGCGCCCAGGTAGACGTACGAGCCCTGCACCTGGGCGCTGAGCGTGTACGTGGAATTCGGCTTGACCGTGACGGTCTGGGAGCAGCGGGCGTTGTCCGAGCCCGCCGGGGTGGCCTTCAGGGCGCCCGCCCCGGTGTGGACGGGGGAGGAGACGGAAGCGCCGCTGCCGTTCGAGCAGGACCAGTTGGCGAGACCGGACTCGAAGCCGCCGTTGCGGACGACGTTGACGTCGGCGGCCTGGGCGGGGCCCGCCGCGAGGGCGGTGAGGCCGCCGGCGGCGAGGGTGGCGGCGAGTGGCAGGGCGAGGGAGCGTATGCGGTTCACGTGGGCTCCGTGGGGGGAGGAAGGGGAGAAGCGGAAGGGGGAGTTATGAGGGGGGAGTGGGGGTCCCCCGGACCGAAGGCCGGCGCCAGCCAAGTTGGTCCAGACCAATCCCCGTGTCAAGGGTGTTTGCAATGTGGCTTGAAATGAACCCGGTCCCGATCCCTGTTGTCCGGGTTTTCCGCCTCCTGTGACATGTGCTTCCGGCACGGGAATCTCCAAGCCCCTGCCCTGCCAGGGGCGTCGCGGATATGGTGCACGGGCAAGGGGGAAGGGCGCCGATCGTTTGCGGTCGCGCAGCATGCGCGCGTACGGAAGTCCGGCCGTCGGCCGGGCGGACGGACGCCGCGCGGAGGGTGAACGGGGGGATTCGCGTGCCGACCGCCATCGCTGTCACCAGTGCCGATCTGGTGCTGCCGGCCCCCGACCGGCACACCCCCGGCGCCGCCGTACTGCACCCGCCCGCCGAAGCCGGACTGGAGGCCTCGCTCGCCGCGACCACCGCCCTGCTGGAGCGGCACGGCCACCTCGTTGCCGTCGTGCCGTCCTGGCTGCCCCCGGCCACCGCGCACCGCCTGCGCACCGTGCGGGCCATCCTGGAGACCGACCGGATCGCGCTCGTCGAGACCGACCTCCCGCCGCTGGGCACCGCCGTGCTGGTCCGTCAGCTGCGCCAGCTCACCGTCTGCGACTTCAGCCCCGGGGTGATCGCCTCAGCCGCCCGGCTGCTGTCCCACTACGTCTACGCGGGCGCCCTGCTGGGCTCCGTCGCCAAGCTCGACCGGATCCCGGTCGGCCTCAAGGCGCACGCCCGCTCCTGGTCGCCCAGCGCCCAGTTCGCCGTAGTCGCCCACCCGTCGCCGCACCTGGCCCGGCTCGGCCCCGCCGCCACCGGGGTGATCCCGCCCGGCCCCGCCTTCGCCACCCACCTCACCTTCGCGCGCGGCCAGCTGTCCTCCGACTGGGTGGCCGCCGAACTCGCCCCCGCCTGGCAGGTGCAGGGCGTCATGGAGAACCCGCTGCCCGCCGACTCCGCCCGCTGGTGGGCCACCCCCAAGGTGGTCGAGTTCGCCGCCGCCATCCCCGACGTCTCCGTGCTCTACCAGCTGGTCTCCTCGGTGCGCCGCGAGGAGTGCGGCTGGTGCGGCTTCGAGCTCATCGGCGACCGCTGCGGCTTCTGCGCCGCCCCCCTGCCCGCACCCCCGCCCGAGGTGCCCGCCGCCCGACCGAGAACCGGATCCTGACCGCCCGAACGAACGAAGAACGGCGAGGTAGTACGGCTCATGAACTCACGCCAGCGCCGCGGCGTCATCCTGCTCCTGCTGTCGGTCCTGTGCGCCCTCGCCGCCTTCGCCGGGGTCCTCGTCGTCATCGGCGACGTCAACTCCAAGGTCGGGGCCGAGGTCGTCGCGTACCGGGTCAAGAGCGACATCGCCCCGTACAGCGCCCTGACGGCCGGCCAGTTCGAAGAGGTGAAGGTCCCCAAGCGGTGGCTCTCCGACACCGCCGTCGACGACCTCGGCGCACTCCGGGGCAAGATCGCGCTCACCACCCTGAAGAAGGGCTCCCTGCTCCAGAGCGACATGTTCGTCGACAAGCCGCAGCTCCAGGCCGGGGAGCAGGAGATCGCCATCATGATCGACGCGGCCACCGGCGTGGCCGGCAAGATCACCTCGGGCGCGAAGGTCAACATCATCGCCACCTTCAAGGGCGCCAAGGAGACCGACCCCTCCCGCTCGGTGATCATCGTCGCCAACGCCCGCGTCCTCGGCGTCGGCAAGCTCACCGCCCTCGACAAGGACAGCGACCGCAAGGGCCCCGCCGAGGCGGTACCGATCACCTTCGCCCTGAACACGAAGGACACCCAGCGCGTCGCCTACGCCGAGTCCTTCGCGGAGCACGT
>NZ_GG657750.1:4967725-4968946 GCF_000158895.1 Streptomyces sp. C
TCCGGTGCGCGCGGCCTGATCACCCTGCCCCTCTCGTACGAGGAGCTGAGCGCCCGCGTCCAGGCCGCCGCCCTGTGGGCCGTCGGCGTACGCCGCCACCTGGGCGGCGGCGCGGAGGCCTTCACCGGCCCGGGCGGCCGGGTCGTCACCGTCACCGGGGCCAAGGGCGGCGTCGGCACCACCTTCACCGCCGTCCAGTTCGCCCTCGCCGCGGCCGCCTCGGGCCGGCGCACGGCGCTCGTCGACCTCGACCTCCAGGCCGGGGACGTCGGCTCCTACCTCGACGTGCAGTTCCGCCGCTCCATCGCCGACCTCGCCGGCATCCAGGACATCTCCCCGCGCGTCCTCCAGGACGCCGTCTACGAGGACCGCACCGGGCTGGCGCTGCTGCTGGCCCCGGCGGAGGGCGAGCGGGGCGAGGAGGTCGACGAACGCGCCGCCCGCCAGGTCATCGGCGCCCTGCGCGCCCGCTACGAGCTGGTCGTCGTCGACTGCGGCAGCCAGGTCACCGGAGCCAACGCCGCCGCCGTGGAACAGGCTGACACGGCGGGTACTGGGTCACCACCCCCGACGTGGTCTGCGTACGCGCGGCCAAGCGGATGGTCCGCATGTGGGAGCGGCTCCAGGTGCGCAAGGCCGAGGACACCGCGGTGGTCGTCAACCGCTGGAGCAAGCACACCGAGATACAGCCCTCGCTGATCGAGAAGATCACCAAGACCCGGCCGGTCCGCACCCCGGTCCCCGCCGCCTTCAAGGAACTCCAGGCCGTGGTGGACGCGGGCCGGGTCCAGGACCTCGACAACCGCTCGACGGTGAAACAGGCCCTGTGGGCGGTGGCCGGCGAGCTCGGCCTCCTCTCGGCCCCGGACGGGGCACCGGTCCCGGCGCAGCGGGGCACCGGCTCCGCCCTCGCCGTCCGGGCGGCCGGCCCCGTGGCCCGGCTGCGGCGCGGCCGGGAGGGCTGACGCGTGCGCCGGGGGCGGTACCGGGGCGGGGACCGGGGGCAGGTGGCCCTGGAGTTCGTGGGCATGGTGCCGCTGATCCTGCTGCTCGTCGCGGCGGTGTGGGAGTGCGTGCTGATCGGCTACGCGTTCTCCCTGGCCGGGAACGCGGCCGACGAGGCGGCGCGCGCGGGGGCGGTACGGGGGGACGGGGCGTGCTCGGCGGCCGCCGCCGAGCACATCGGGGGCGCGTGGAAACCTCACGACCCGGTGCGGGCCG
>NZ_GG657750.1:4969126-5004184 GCF_000158895.1 Streptomyces sp. C
CGGCCCGCCCGCGCCCGGCGCAGGCGGTCCCGCGGCGAGGGCGGGCCGCCGGGGCGACCGGGGCCAGGTCGCCCTGGAGTACATCGGCTTCGTACCGATCCTGCTGTTCGTCGCGCTGTGCGGGATCCAGCTGGGCTGGATCGCGTACGTCCACGAACAGGCCGACACCGCCGCCCGCACGGCGGCCCGCGTGGAGGCCCGCAAGGGCTCGGGCGGCGCGGCCGCCGGCCAGGCGGCCGTCCGGGGCGGCCTCACGGCCGAGGTGGCCATCAGCAAGAGCGCCGACGCCGTCACCGCCACCGTGACCATCTCCATCAACTCGATCGTGCCCGGCCTGTCCGTCGACCCGGCCAAGGCCACTGCCGTGATGCCCAACGACGACCCGAAGGGACCGTGACCATGAGCCTGCGTTCCCGGGTCAACACCCCCGACGACCGCCACAGCCCCCGCGAGGACGGCCGGCTCGTCTCCTCCTACCGCGCCAAGCTGCTGGAGGAGATCGACCTCGCCGAGATGTCCGCGCTCGCGCCCGCCGAGCGCCGGGCGCGCCTGGAGCGCGTGCTCGGGCACATCATCAGCCGCGAGGGCCCCGTCCTCTCCACCGCCGAACGCGCCCAGCTGATCCGCCGCGTCGTCGACGAGGCGCTCGGCCTCGGCGTGCTCGAACCGCTCCTCGAAGACGCCTCCGTCTCCGAGATCATGGTCAACGGCCCCGACCAGATCTTCGTGGAGCGCTCCGGCCGGGTCGAGCAGCTCCCCATCCGCTTCGCCTCGCACGAGCAGCTGATGCAGACCATCGAGCGCATCGTCTCCACCGTCAACCGGCGCGTGGACGAGGCCAATCCGATGGTCGACGCGCGCCTGCCCAGCGGCGAGCGCGTCAACGTCATCATCCCGCCGCTCTCCCTCACCGGCGCGACCCTCACCATCCGCCGCTTCCCGCGCGCCTTCACCCTGCACGAGATGATCGCCCTCGGCTCCCTCGACGAGCAGATGCTGCTCCTGCTCTCCGGGCTGGTCCAGGCGAAGATGAACCTGATCGTCTCCGGCGCCACCGGCACCGGCAAGACCACCCTCCTCAACGCCCTCTCCGGACTGATCCCCGAGGGCGAGCGCGTCATCACCATCGAGGACTCCGCCGAGCTCCAGCTCCAGCAGGCGCACGTCATCCGCCTCGAATCCCGGCCCGCGAACGTGGAGGGCAAGGGCCAGATCACCATCCGCGACCTCGTACGCAACTCCCTGCGCATGCGCCCCGACCGCATCATCGTCGGCGAGGTCCGCGGCGGCGAGACCCTCGACATGCTCCAGGCGATGTCCACCGGCCACGACGGCTCCCTCGCCACCGTCCACGCCAACAGCTCGCAGGACGCCCTGATGCGCCTCCAGACCCTCGCCTCCATGTCCGAGGTCGAGATCCCCTTCGAGGCCCTCCAGGACCAGATCAACAGCGCCGTCAACGTCATCGTCCAGCTCACCCGCTTCGGCGACGGCTCGCGCCGCGTCACGGAGATCTCCATCCTCGACTCCCACGGCCGCGAGCCGTTCCGGATCACCACCGTGTGCCGCTACATCGCCCAGCCCATGGGGGCCGACGGGCGCGTGCACGGCTACTTCGCCTACGCCCCGCTGCCCCGCCGGATCGCGGAGCGCCTCTACATGAGCAACCAGCCCATCCCCCAGGCCTTCGGGGTCGCCCCGCCGGAGGACCACCTCGACCCGCTGACCTCCCGGACCGTGCTGTGACGAACCTCGTCCTCCTCACCCTCGGCGCCACGCTGCTGGCGGGCCTGTTCGTGTCCCTCGGCGTGCACGCGTACTCGGCCGGGCTCGCCCAGCGCGCCGCCCTCATCGACCGGCTCTCCGCCGAGGGCGCCCCCGACCCCGTCGGGCGCAGGCGTCGCTTCCAGGGCCTCGACCGGCGCCTGCGCAGGACGCAGCTGGGCCGGCGCATCGAACTGAAGCTGGCGACCACCGGCCTGGACCTCACCCCGGGCGAGTTCTTCGCGTACGTGCTGATGGCCGTCGCCGGGGTGTGGCTGGTCTCCGCCTCCCTCCTCGCGCCCTTCTTCGGCCCGGTGGCCGGCCTGATCGGGCTGTGGGCCGCCAACGCCTTCCTCAACTGGCAGCGGGCCCGGCGTACGGAGCGGTTCATCAACCAGCTGCCCGAGCTGGCCCGCATCCTCGCCAACGCCACCCAGGCCGGGCTCGCCCTGCGCACGGCCATCGGGATCGCGGCGGAGGAGCTGGAGGCCCCGGCCGGGGAGGAGCTGTCCCGGGTCGCGGACCGGCTCGCGGTCGGCCACTCCATCGAGGAGGCGCTCGGGGAGATCGTCGAGCGGCTCCCGTCCCGCGAGCTGGTCGTCCTCGTCTCCACCCTCGTGCTGTCCGCCCGGGCGGGCGGCGCCATCGTCGGCAGCCTGCGGAACCTGACGGTGACGCTGGAGCAGCGCAAGGAGACGCGCAGGGAGATCCGTACGCAGCTCTCGCAGGTCACCGTGACCGCGTACCTCGTCCCGGCGATCGGACTCGGCTCCCTCCTCCTCGTCGACCTGATGATGCCGGGCGCGCTGGACCGGATGACGGGCGCCTGGATCGGGCAGACGGCGGTGCTGATCGCGCTCGGCCTCTTCACCCTCGGGTTCGTCCTCATCCGCCGCCTGTCGAAGATCGACGTCTGAGGGGCCGGCCGCCGCGATGAACACCTACCTCCCCTTCCTCCTGGCCCTGGCAGCCGCCCTGTCCGTCTTCGGGATCCTCCACGGCGTCCGGCTCTACCGCGCCGACGTCAAACTCCCGACCGACCTCGCCCTCGCCCTGGAGGTCGGCGCCACCCGCACGACCGCCGTCGGCTCCGTCGTCGACCGCCTCGGCATCCGCTGGGCGCCGCTGGTGCTGCGGCTGATGGGGCCCAAGCAGGTGGCCCGCAAGCGCCGCCAGATCGACATGGCGGGCAATCCGGCCGGCCTCACCATCGACCGCTACGCCGCCCGGCGCGCGGTCTACGGCTTCCTCGGCGGCCTCGGCGCCCTCGCGATGCTGATGAACGGCAAGCTCGTCCCCGCCCTCCTCATGATCGCCTTCGGGCTGTTCTGGATCGAGGCCGGGCTGTGGTCGGCGATCCGGATCCGCCGGGACAACATCGAGCGGACCCTGCCGGACTTCCTCGACGTCCTCGCGGTCGTCGTCAGCGCCGGGCTGGGCTTCCGCCAGGCCCTCGAACGCGTCGCGGGCAAGTACGAGGGCCCGTGGGCGGACGAGATCCGGATCACGCTCCAGCAGATGGACATGGGCGTCAGCCGCCGCCAGGCCTTCGACGAGCTCCGCCGCCGCAACGACTCCGAGCAGGTCGCGCAGTTCGTCACCGCCCTCCAGCAGGGAGAGGAGCTGGGCTCCCCGATCGTGGAGACCCTGATCGCCATCGCCGAGGACATGCGGCGCACGGACGCCCAGAACGCCCGCCGGCGCGCCGCCCGGGCCGTCCCGAAGGCCACCTTCGCGGTGACCATGTTCATGCTGCCCGGGACCCTGATCCTCCTCGTCTGCGGCTTCGTCTACGGCGCGAACGTCGACTTCGGCGCGCTGCTGGGGGGCGGCTGAGCCATGTTCCCGGAACGCCTGGAAGCCAACGCCCTCCAGGCCCTGTGCAGGCAGGTCTTCGCGGTCCGGCTGGTCATGATCCCCCTGGGCGCCCCGCTCGCCCTGGGCCGGACGGCCCCCGGCGCCCCCACGTACCTGGTGGCGACCTCCGTCGCCCTCACCTTCCTCCTCTCGTACGCCCTGTTCCGCGACTGGGAGCGCCTCGGCCCGCTGCTGCTGCGCCACCGGTGGCTGCTGGCGGCGGACATGGCGGTGGGCGCGCTGCTGCTGGTCACCGCGACCCCGTCGTCGCCGCTGGGCCTGGTGGCCCTGGGCACCCCCCTCCTCTCCGGGCTGGTGTACGGCTGGCGGGGCTCGGCGGTCTTCGCGGCGGCGCAGACGGTGGTGGTGGCCGCCCTCGGAGGCGGCCTGGTCCTCTCCTTCCTGTGCGTCCTCTCCGGCGCGGCGGGCTCCTCGGTCCGCGACTTCCTCTTCCGCCTCTCCGAGACCCGGGCACGGCTGACGGCGGCCGAGGCGGTCCGGGAGGAGCGGGAACGGCTGGCGCGGGAGATGCACGACTCGGTCTCCAAGACCCTGCACGGCCTGGCCCTGGCCGCGGACGCGCTCGCGCGTACCCCGGACCCGGCGTCGATCCGTGCCCAGGCCGAGCAGGTGGCCTCGGCGGCCCGCCGCGCGGCCTCCGAGTCCCGTGCCCTGCTGACGGACCTGCGGGCCGAGCCCGTCCTCCTCCTCCCGGCGCTGCAGGCGCTGGACGCGCGGGTCCGGGTCACGGGCGCGGTCCCGGCCCTGCCTCCGTCCGTGGCCCGGCACGTGGTCGCCGTGGCCGCCGAGGCGGTGGAGAACGTACGCCGCCACGCGGGGGCGTCGGAGACCCTGCTCACCGTCTCGGCGACCGGTACGCACCTCACCGTCTCGGTGGAGGACGACGGCCGGGGCCTGCCGGCGCAGCTCCCCTCCGCGGGCCACTTCGGCGTGCGCGGAATGCGGGAACGCGCGGCGGCGATCGGAGCCGCCCTGTCCCTGGGCCCCCGCCCGTCCGGCCGCCCGGGCACCCGTGTCCGTCTCTCGCTCCCGCTGGAGGGGATCCGATGACCCTGACTCCGACCCGGATCGACGTCCTGATCGCCGACGACAACCCGGTGGTGCGGGCCGGGCTGAGCGCGCTGCTGGCCACCGCGGGGGACCTCCGGGTGGTGGCGCAGGCCCGAGACGGCAGGGAGGCCCTGCACCTGACGCGGCTCCACGCCCCGGACGTGATCCTGCTGGACGTCCGGATGCCGGGGGTGGACGGCATCTCGGCGCTGCCGCACCTGGTGTGCCTGGCGCCGGTCCTGATGCTGACGTACAGCCAGGAGTCGGAGGTCGTCCGCGAGGCCCTCCTCCTGGGCGCGGTCGGCTACCTGATCCACGGCGAGTTCACCGCGGACGAACTGGTCCGGGCCGTACGGGACGCCCGCGACGGCCGAGCCCACTTCACCCCGACGGCGGCCACCGCGGTCCTCGCGGAGCTGCGATCCTCTTCGCAAACGCAACCTTCTGTGGCACAGTCGACGGAGCGCGTGCACAACTCCGTTGTCTTCGGGCTGAGTTCGCGGGAGGTGGAGATCATGGACCTGATCGCGTCCGGCATGAACAACCAGCAGATCGCCGGCGCCTGCTTCATCAGCGAGAAGACGGTCAAGAACCACATCAACCGCATCTTCGCGAAGCTCCAGAGCACGAGCCGCAGCGAGGCGATAGCCCGCTGGCTGGGAACCGCCCGTCCGGGGGTGACCGGTCGTGGGTAGACGCCGTGCGCAATGGGACCGTATTTGGGCCCCGGGACCCTTGGTTATCTCTCGTCACTCCCCGTACCGTCCGCAGATCGACAGCGGAACCGGACCGGGAGGGACCCCCTATGTCGAACAACACGCTGGCCAGGTTGCGGAAGCGGTACGCGGGCAAGGGCGCGAGGGATCGCGGGCAGACGGCGTTCGAGTACCTGGGGATCATCCTGGTGGTCGTGGTGATCATCGGGGCGATCGTCGGTACGGGTATCGGGCAGGCCATCACGAACAAGATCACCACTGCGGTCGCGAGCATCACTGCCGGGAAGTGAGGCGGCAGGGGCTGCGGGACGAGCGGGGGCAGGCGTTCCCCGTCTACATCGTGGTGGTGGTGGGCCTGCTTTTCGCGGCCCTGGCCTTCTTCGTCGTAGGCCAGGCAGGGGTGACGCGCAGCAATGCGCAGGGTGCTGCGGACGCTGCTGCCCTCGCCGCGGCCGGGGAGGCCAGGGACAACACCTTCACGGGGCTCGACCTGCTCGGCCTCACGCCGACGGACTGGGCGAAGCTCGTGGACGGTGACCTGCTCACGGGGCGCGGAGCATGTGCCAAGGCGGCCGAGTTCGCGGCTCTGAACGATGCCGTCGCCGAATGTGAAGCGGCCCTCCCGGTAGTCAGTGTCACCGTGACCACGAACGGGACCGTCGGGGAGTCCGTGGTGCCGGGCACTGAGGGCGTTCACGGCAAGGCCACGGCCAAGGCACGTATCAAGCCCCGGTGTTCGCTGGCCTCGGTCCCGACTCCTCCGACGCCCACACCGACCCCGGACCCGACGTCGAGCCCGAGTCCGAGCCCGAGCTCCACGCCGGGGGCGGGAAGCGTCAAGTTCGTCTGCGACGGGGAGCCACTCACTTTGGACCTGGCGCATCCGGGCTCACTGAGCAAGCTGGCGAAGGCCCTGTTCACGGTCCGGCTGATCGATTGACACGTACACGAGATAAGGAAGCTGCGTAGATGAGCACTCGGCACTCGGTGAAGGTTCGCGGGGGAGTGGCTGCCGTGGCTGCGGTCGTTCTGGCGATCACGGTGGCGGGGTGCGGCGGGGGAGACGACAAGCCCAAGGCCGCCCCGGGGCCTTCGTCGGCGAAGTCGCAGGGAGACTCCTCCAAACCGCAGGCGCCGAGCGGTGAGCCCAAGCCCGCCCCGACGGAGGTGCTCGCAACGGTCAACGGCGAGCAGGGCATGACTCTCACCATCAACTCGGCCGTGCGCGATGCAGGCGGCTTCCTCACGATCAGCGGGCAGCTCAAGAACACGGGCAGTCAGGCCTTCGGCAGCACTGCGGCGTGGCGGGGCAACGAACTCAACAGCAGCGGTTCCTCCGTCGCCGGCGTGACACTCGTCGACAAGGCGGGCAAGAAGCGCTACTACGTGTTGCGGGACACGGAGGGCAGGTGTCTGTGCACCACGGGATTGACCATCATTGAGGCCGGCCAGACAGTGCCGTTCTTCGCGCAGTTTCCTGCACCGCCAACCAGCACGAATCAGGTGGACTTCAACATGCCCACCTTCGCCACGGCCACCGTCAAACTCTCCGGGTGACCCCATGACACAACGCCACCGCGTAGCCGCAGCCACAGCCGTAGCCGGGCTCGTCATCGCCGGCACCCACCTCCTCGGCGCGACAAGCGCCCACGCCGACGACCCCAAGCCCTCCGTGCCGCCCGGCACGGAGCCGTCGGCCGCCGCGCCCGTGCCGATCGACTCCAACGCCCCCGGCCTCAAGATCCCCCAGGGCGGCACCCTCGCCCCCATCAAGGTGCTCGACATCGCCGAAGTCGTCGAAGACCTCGGCGGTGAGCAGCGCCGTCAGGAAACCAACCAGAACGTCATGATGGCCCTGCAGTCCGAGGTCCTCTTCCCGGAGAACAGCGCCGTCTTCAACGCCCAGGCCGCCTCCCGCATCCAGGCCATCGCGCAGGAGATCAACACCCAGAAGGCCACCCGCATCCGAGTCTTCGGCTTCACCGACGACCAGGGCAGCTACGAACACGGCAAGGAACTCTCCAAGCAACGCGCCGACGCCGTCCAGGCCGAGCTGGCCAAGACCGTCACCAACCCCGCCGTCACCTACGACGTCCGCGGCTACAGCGAGGACTACCCGATCGCCGACAACAGCACCGAGGAAGGCCGCAAGAAGAACCGCCGGGTCGAGATCACCTTCCCCCGCGGCGCGCCCGGCTAGGCGTCGGCGGGACCGTCCCCCCCGTGGGGAG
This sequence comes from Streptomyces sp. C, assembly GCF_000158895.1. Classification (NCBI taxonomy): domain Bacteria; kingdom Bacillati; phylum Actinomycetota; class Actinomycetes; order Kitasatosporales; family Streptomycetaceae; genus Streptomyces; species Streptomyces sp. C. Next base: position 4,976,766 of record NZ_GG657750.1, read on the forward strand.
CAGGCCCCGCCGACAGTGACGGCGAGGGGGACGGCGAGGGGGACGGCGACGGTCACCAGTACATGACCGACGCGCCCCCGGCACCCCAGGTGGAGTACATCCGGACGCGGAGGACGTAACGGCGGCCCGCGAAGAGCTTGACCTCGAAGCGGCCGTTGCGGTCCTCGCCGCTGTCGTCCTCTCCGGTGACGAAGCGGAGGTCCTCACCGCCGGCCGCCTCGAAGAGGACCATCTTCACGTCGGCGTTGCCGAAGGTCCCGAACCGGTAGGTCTGACTGGCATCGGGGACCACCTCGAAATCGGCCTGCTCTCCCGTGCCGAGGCCCAGGACCGCCGACTGGAACGGCTTCAGCTCGGGCACGTGGGGCGACAGCGGCGGATACCAGGTGCGCACGTACTCCTTGTCCTGATCGGACAGCTTGAGCGGGGAAGGGATCCCGGCGTTCCGATATTCCTCCGGCGTCTTGATCAGGCCGGGTTCGAAGCCGTACTCCATGACCGACTTCACGTCCCACTTCGAGCCGGCCACCTGGTGCGTGGAGAGCTTGCGGATGATGTTGTGGTAGGTCGTCTCCCGCGGCCAGAAATTGGGCGAGCCCGCCATGTAGCGGTAGACCTCGTCCTCGTCCCACTCGATGCCGGCGAACGGGTTCTGGTGTTCATGGCAGAAGCCGATCGCGTGCCCTATCTCGTGCCGGACCGTGGCTTTGCCGTAAGGCGTGGTCGGGTCCCACCCGAAGTTCATCGTGGCCTCTCCGGAACCGATGCCGAGGCAGTCCGTACCCACGTAGGACCAGGACCCGTCATCGGCGAAGGTGATCCGGATCTCCGATTCCGGAGGGTTGTCCTCGGGACGGAACCGCAGCCCGATCCCGAGGCTTTCCCACTCCTCGAAACCGTTGTGGACCTCCGTCAGCCACGCCTTCGCCACACCGTTGCCGGTGCCGTCGAGGAAGCTGTACCGCACTTGGGTGCCGTTCACCCACTTCGACCGGTTGGCAAGTATCGCCCTGGTCCGGGGAAGGCTCAGGTCCGGGGGTAGTTCGGGGATTCTCTGCGGAGGCTGGGCGCAGTACCGCCGGGCAGTCTCCTCCTGCTGAGTGGCCATGGTGGTGCTCCTGACTTCGTGTTCGCGACGCGTGTACTCACACGTCCACGTTCACGGCACCGGGGAAGGACATGGCGAAACATCCCATCGCCTGTGTTGGTTCCGGCATTCCCGGGTTGCGCCCGGGCCGTTGGTGATTGACCGTTGAAGGGTCAATCCTCATCTGGCGTATGAGTGGTGGAATGTTCGACGAGTGATTACCGTTGACGGATCAGGGTCGAACCGATTCCCCTGATTTCATGCTGCTCCTGATGCCGCTGCCGTGCATCCCGGGCGGACGGCGACCGGCGGAAGAACCGCCGGGTCGAGATCACCTTCCCCTGCGGCGCGGCCGGCCAGGCACTGCGCGGTGGTGCGTTGGTGCGTCCGTTCGTGGGGCGTGTGTAGGCCGATCTGCTGACGTCGGCTCCTCCGGACTCAAGGCGCCGGGGTTGTTGTCCGTTTATCCCAAGGACGTTCATACCCCTTTCCTTCCGGAGGAGCGCTTCGATGAGTCGTGAGCACAGGGCCACGTCCCTCCTGGGTACCGTCGCCCGCAGTCGGGCCTGGACCGCGGGAGGCGCGCTGGTGTCCCTCTCGCTGGTACTCGTGGGCGTGGCGGGCCCGGCCGTCGCGGCGGGGACGCCGGCGGTACCGGCCGCGGCCGGTGTGAGCAACCCGTGCGGCTCGCACGACCACCCCGACGGCCGTCCGTCGCAGGGCGAGGAGTCAAGGGACGAGGGCTCCGAGGACGACGACAACGACGATTACGGCACCCGGCGCCAGGACAAGTGCCCCCCGAAGGGCATCCCCGGCCCGCAGGGACCGGAGGGCCCCCAGGGCCCGCCCGGTGAGCAGGGGCCGGCCGGCCCCAAGGGCGAGACTGGATCACAGGGTCCGGCGGGCGCGCAGGGCGAGACGGGCGCGACGGGCGCCCAGGGCCCCAAGGGCGATACCGGATCACAGGGTCCGGCGGGTGCGCAGGGCCCGCGGGGCGAGACGGGCGCGACCGGCGCCCAGGGCCCCAAGGGCGACACCGGTGCCCAGGGCCCGGCCGGCGCGCAGGGCCCGCAGGGCGAGACGGGTGCGACCGGGGCCCAGGGCCCCCAGGGTGGGACCGGGGCTCAGGGCCCGCAGGGTCCGCAGGGCGAGACGGGTGCGACGGGGGCTCAGGGCCCGCGGGGCGAGACGGGTGCGACCGGCGCGCAGGGGCCGGTCGGTCCCACCGGGCCGTGCGTCGACGTGTCGACCTCGTGGGACGAGAACGAGGTCAAGTACAAGGCCGTCCTGCTGCCCAACGGCACCGCGCTGGCCGGCGTCTACGACTTCAACGCCAACAACCCCACGCAGCCCGCCTACACCTGGTACAACCTCTCCGGGAACTCCACGGGCTACCCGCCCAACCCCTGCGGCATCACGATCGCGGAGACCAGCAACGAGGTCATCGTCGAGGTGGTCACCACCACCGGGGAGATCTACGAGACCACCTGCCCCGTGGTCCGCGGCGAACCGGACCTCCTCGCCTGTCCCACCACCCGGATCTGGAACGCGGCCGTGCCGCAGCCGCCGGGATCCACCCCGCCACCTCCCCTCGCCAAGAGCGGGAAGCGCTGAAGCGGCGTGTCGCGGCAGGAGGCGAACCCTCAGATGGGGTGCGGGGGGACCATCAGGTTGTAGATCTCCACGATCTTCGTGTCGAACTGCGGCGTCCCGAGTTCCTGCGAGGCGGGGATGAGCACGTCCTCCAGGAACCGCTGGTAGTCCTCCGTTGACTCCCACACGTCGATGACCACCCACCCGTCCGGGTCGCCGGGCATCGCCGCGTGGGAGATGAGTCCGGCGGGCGGTTTCGTGACGTCGGGGAGTACGCGGTCGTGCAGGGTCTGGTAGAGCTCCCGGTCCCATCCCGCGCCCGTGTTCTGCACCAGAACGGCCATGGCGACCCCTCGCTTCCTGATCGCCCCCGGGTACGACGCTACGCCGCCCGGTGCCCGCCGGCGAGACGGTCGGGGTCAGCCGTCCAGCAGGTGGTCCGCCTTGCCGGCCTTGATGTCTCGGATCAGGGCCGACAGGGCCGCCCGGCTGTCCGTGAGCGGGCGGTCCTCCTGTCCCGCGACGGCGATGTAGCTGTTGCCGTCCCCGTCCACCCCGATCCGGTAGCAGCTCGCTCCTTCGCCGCAGAAGGCGTCTTCCCAGGTGATGTCAGCCATGGTGTCCTCTCAGAGTTGTTGGGCCAGGTCGTGGATGAAGTCCCGGGACGCGGCGGGCGGGAGGCTGAGCCGCTCCGTCCAGTCCAGCTGGGCACGGTATTTCGCCAGTTGGGCTTCGGTGTGCAGGAAGTCGGGGCCGTGCGTGCTGTCGACCTGCACGGTGTCGAGCTGGGGAATGGGCCCTTCCAGGTAGTTGACCGTCTGGCCTGCGCCGGGGAAGCCTCCCGCCTCGAAGGTGAGAACGCGGAGGATGATGTTCTCCCGTTCGGACATGTGAACCAGGTACTCCAGCTGAGCCCGTGCCACTTTGCGTCCGCCGAACTGCATGCGCAGCGCCGACTCGTGCACGACGGTGGCGTACTCGGGTGCCGTCGCGCCCTCCAGGACCCGCTGGCGCTCCAGCCGATGCGCCAAACGCAGCCTCACCTGCTCCTCCGGGAGGGGCGGTACCACGAAGCGGAAGAGGGCCATGGCGTGTTCGCTGGTCTGCAGCAGACCGGGGATGTGGACCGAATGCGCGCACCGCATCCGCGTCGCGTGTGACTCCAGCTCGGCGATGTCGAGCACGGCAGCCGACAGGGAACCCCGGTAGCGCTCCCACCAGCCGCGCTTGCGGTTCTGCGCCATGGCGACGAGGGCGTCGATGTACTTCTCGTCCCCGCAGTCGCAGTGGCAGGCCAGCGAGCGTAGACGCTCCTCGCTGATGGCGCGGATCCCCTGCTCGATGGCGGAGACCTTGGACCGGTCGATGCCGAGCAACCCGGCAGCGGATTCGGCCGATACGTCAGCTGCGAGTCTCATCCTGCGCAGCTCGGCGCCCAGTCGCTTCTGCCGTTCAGTCGGCGAGGTACGTGGCGGCATGGGTGCAGTCTGCCGTGTCGCGGCCCATCGGATCCACGGGGTTGCTCAATCCCACAGGCGGGTGGCCAATAGCCCACCGATCGCGCTACATTCGGTAGCGCACCGCTCACGCAGGGGAGTCGAAGTGCATCGCCGCAGCATGCCTCGGCCTCGGCGACGAGCCACCTCCCCGCCCGCCTGAGCCAACCGTGCGCGTCGAGCTTCCGATGCCAATCCGCCGTCACAGTCGACGACTTGGGAGCCGAAGATGCTCAGCCCGCTCAACCCCTTCACCGCGAACCTCTACGCCGCCCCCGCCTCGTGCCCCGTCGCCCCCGAGGGCGACCCCGTCGAGCCGTCCGGGCTGTCGTGCAGCGTCACGCTGCCCGCCTCCGCCCGGTCCGCCGGGATCGCGCGGCACGTGGTGCGGGCCGCGCTGCGGGCGTACGCGCTCGATCCGCTCGAACCCACCGCCGTCCAGGCGGCCTCCGAACTCATGGGCTCCGCCTGGCGGATGGATCCGTACGGGGAGGCCTACCTCTCCCTCCGGCACCGCGACGACGCCCTCCGCCTGATCGTCTACGACGGCCACTCCGCGTACGCCCACCCCCGCCTCGCCGCCCTCTGCGAAGCCCGCCGCCGGGCCACCCTCCGGGTCTTCGCCGCGCTCGTGCGCGACCACGGCGGGGAGTGGGGCGTCGGCCCCTCGCGGGAGCCCGGTGGCGGGACGCGGACCTGGGCCACGCTGCCGCTGCCGGCCTGAGCGTCGCGGACGTCGCTGACGTTTGTCACTGTCGTCCCGCCCCAACTCGGCCCAGGGTAGGAGGAGATGGAGTCGGCGAGGGGGGCGGGCGCGTGACCGCGACGGAGTGGGTGACGGGGATGGTGACGGCCGGGCCCGGCAAGGCCGGTGTGGCGCGGGTGTGGGTGCGGTCGCTGGTGGAGGTGGTCCTGCGGCGGCCGGCGGTGCCAGGGGTGCGGCACTCGGCCGGGGTGCGGCAGCTGGTGCTGCCGCTGGTCGCCATCGAGATCGTGACCTCCTTCCTCGTGTCCTCGATGATCCCGCCCCCGCTCCGGCCCGCCCACGCGGCACTGGAGGTGCTGCTGATCACGGGCGGGCTCGCCCTGGTGGCAGCCCTGGTCCGGCATCCACACCAGGTGGACGGCGAACGGCTGGTCCTGCGCACCGGGTTCCTCGGAGAGGTGACGCTGCCGCGCTCGGCGGTCCGGTCCGTGGCGCCCGTCATCCGGACCGTGGGCGGCCGGGGGCCGCGGCCCGTGCCGGAGGAGCCGGAGGCGGTGGCCTGCTCGGTGGGCGGCTCGCTGGACGTGGCCGTGCGCCTGGACCCGCCGGTACGCCTGGACCTGGGCGCCGCCGGCGTGGTCGACGCCAGGACCGTGTACGCCTCGGCCGACTCCCTCCCCGCCCTTTCCGCGGCCCTGCGGGCGGCCTGAGGCCTGTCCCGTGAATGAGGGGCGGGCGTGACCGGCTCGGCAACCGGAGGGGAGTCCGTCGCGTCCCATTCCGGGGGTGGTGCACATGGACGGGACGGAGCCCGGGACGGGTTCTCGTGTGGCTGGTGCCGCGCTCGTGGTGACTGCCTCAGTCGTGGTGTACGGCTGGGCGCGCTGGTGCTTGAGTGGGACGTCCGCGCCCTCCATGACGGTCGCCGTCGGGTTCGGCGCGGTACTGGTCGTGGGCGCCGGGGTCGGCTACCTCCGGCTCGTCGGGGGCAGCGCCGGTGTCTTCGGGGCGATCCTTCTGGCTCTGGGGCTGTTGACGGCGGTGGCGCTCGCCGACCGGACGGCCGCGCGCGGGGAGGTCGCAGACTGTGTGGTCTCCGAGCTCCACGAGAAGACCGACGTTTCCTTGGGTGAGGGCGAGCCCCCGCCCAGGACCGTCTACCGCCACGTGTTGAGCTGCCCGGGCGGCTACCCGAGCGAACTCAAGGACGACCGGCAGCTGGCCCCGAAGGGCGGACGGATCCGGGTCGCCTACGACCCGGGCCGCCGGGTGTCGCCCGAACCGGAGGACGCCGGTCCGCCGTGGGCGCCGCTCCTGCTCGCCCTGGGACTCCTGGGCGGTTCCACGGCACTGGCCGCCCACCGGCCGACCCGGCAGGAGGGCCCCCGACCATGATCCACCGGGTACTGCCGGCTGTGACCATCCCGCCTCGTCAGGGGGCGACCACGGGTTCCGTCACCCCCACTCCGACCTGTCGGCCAGGCGGCGGTACCACCAGAACCGTGCCCGCCACTGGCGCCGGTGCGCGAACGGGTCCGGCAGAGTACGGCGCAAGAACACCGCATCCATGGGATTCACGAGCCGACCCAGCTCGGCCCGGGCTCGTTCCGGCAGCCGCTCCAGCACCTCCTCCAGCACGTCGCGTGCATGTCTGACGTCGTCGAAGGAACACCCGGTGCACGAGCAGAACGACTCCCTCGGGTACAGCGGACGTCTGCCCGGCTCGTGGAGGAAATCGCGGTACCGTCGCAACGCACGGTCGGTGGCACCCGGGTGGATGTTGAAGCTGTCGCTCAGGTGCTCGGCCCGGTGCACGGCCAGGCTCGCCCTCGCGGAGAGTCCATGGATCCGGAACGGTGGGGTCGGCCCCCAGACGCGGGAGACCGGCTGTTCGGCGCGCAGCCTGCGCGGCCGTCTACGCGGCATCGCCCTTTCGGCAAATGATCACGTGAGCCATGATGCCGGGCACCCATGGCCTGCTGCACCCGGTTTTCCGGCGTCTGCCACGGCGACCACAGACCATCCGGGTAGTTGCGGGACAACCCTCAGGAATTCACTCCCCATTCACCCGGCGTAAAAATTCGGCGCGAAAGTGAGGGTGCGGAACGTTTCGGCATACCGGGCATCGCGTCCGAGGTTCGGATGCCGCCCCGGGCGCGGGGGTACACCCGTCAGTCCTCCACGCGGACCGGCATGAGCAGCGAGTACGTCTCCTCGTCGTCACCGCGGCTGATGGTCAGCGGCCTGGGGCCGGTCCCGGCCTCCAGGACCAGCCGGTCCCGGTCCGCCGCGGCCAGGGCCTCCAGCAGGAAGGCGCGGTTGACGCCGACCCGGTCCCCGGGGGAGGCGTGCTCGCGGACCGAGACCGTCCCCCCGTCCGTCACCTCCAGCACGCTCACGTCGTACGCCGCACCGTCCTGCTCCCGCACCTGGCTGCGTACCGGCCCGCCCCTCAGCGCCTCCCGGAACGCGGGCACGTCCACCGTGGCCCGGCGCCCGGCCGGCAGCCGTGAGAGCCGGCGGTAGTCGGGGAAGCCGGTCCCGCCGCACCGGCCGCCCGCCTGCCGCTCCCCGGCCTCCAGGACCACCCGGTCCCCCTCGACCCGCAGCTCCGCCGACCCCTCGGCGCCGAGCAGCGCCCGCATCGCGTCGACCAGCGGGGACGGGACGACGGCCTGGACGCGCGAGCCGTCGTACTCCCCGGTGCCGGCGCCGGTGACGGCGGTCGCCGAAACGGCCAGCCGGTACCGGTCGGTGGCGACGACCCGCAGCGTCCCGCCCTCGGCGTCGAACAGGACGCCGCCGAGCATCGGCAGCTCCGGATCGGTGCTCGCGGCGAACCGGACCGCGTCCAGCGCGGCGGCCAGCCCGGGCGCGGACACGGTCAGGCGGACGGCGGCGGTGTGCGGGTGGGCGAAGGTCGAACTCATCGGGGTCTCCCTGGCGTCGAGAAGGGCACGGACCGTGGAGAACGCGCGGCGCGCGTCGGAGAGACCGCGCTCCAGCCGGAGCAGGTGCTCGGAGAGCAGCTTCAGCACCAGGGCGTTGTCGGACCCGGACCAGCCGGCCGTCACCAGCCGGATGTCGGCCAGCGGCATGCCGGCCCGCCGCAGGTGCGCCAGCAACCGCGCCTCGTCCAACTGCCCGGGCCCGTACCAGCGGTACCCGCTCACCGGGTCCACCCAGTCCGGGACCAGCACCCCGGCCCCGTCGTAGAACCGCAGCGCGCTCACGCCCAGTCCGCTGTCCCGGGCCATCTCGCCGATACTGCGCATCTCGTTCTCGTTCCCCACGCCCCGGACTCTGGTCCCTGGACCAGGTCGAGGGTCAACCCTGCACGATGCCCGTGCATATGATCGGACCCATCCGTGATGGGGGGAGCGTCATGTCGGGGGATGCAGACCAGGACCGGGCGGGCCTGCGCCTGAACAGCGGGCCGGGGCCGGGGCCGTTGGCCCCTGGTGGGCCAGGGGACTTCGCCTCGACGCCGCAGCAGAAGAAGGCGGCGGCGGGTTTGATCGAGACCGAGTTCGAGCCGAACACCAAGAAGGCCGCCGACCACGCGGACGACGCCACCGCCGCAGCCCAGAAGGGCTTCGACGGCTGGGATACGGCCGCTGGACTGAAGAAGGTCGCGGAGACCTGGGACCAGCAGGTGCAGTCGCTGATGGGCCGGCTCGCCGGAGAGAAGACCGCGTTGCGGGGCGCCTCGGGCCTCTTCACGGGCAACGACACGGCGGTGCACAGCCAGTTCCTTTCGCAGTCGAAGCTGAACCACCTCTGAGGGGGCCGTGGTGCTGACGTACGGCGAAGTGATGACCACGGACCTCGGCCTGCTGACGGCGGCGGCCGCCAAGTGGGACGCGATGGCGGGCGAACTGAAGAAGGTCGAGACCCGCTACGGCGAGACCGTCCAGAAGATCACCCTCGGGAACGACTGGTCCGGCGTGAGTGCCGGGGTGGCCCGCACCAAGTTCGCGGCGACCCGCTACGAGTACTCCGCCGCGCAGAACCAGGCGAAGGCGGTCGCGAGCCTGCTGCGCGGGGCCCACGAGCAGCTCACCGACCTCAAGGCGAAGCTGGAGAGTGCACGCGACGACGCGGTCGCCGCGGGCATGACCGTGTCCGCGGAAGGACGCGTCGCCTTCGATTACGCCAGGCTCACGCCCGCCGAGCGCAGCGCCTACCAGCACGATCCGGACGGTCAGGCCGCCGTCCGCAGCGCCGTCGAGAAGTGGCAGAAGCACATTGACGACCGGGTGAAGGCCGTGTCCGAAGCCGACACGCACGTGAAGGACGCCCTGGAATCGGCCGTCGTCGACAGGAACCGGGACGCCCTGGGGCACGGCAGCGGCGCCGACGAATCCCTGATGGGCTTCAACAACTACGCCGAGGGCGACCTGGCGAAGGCCGAGAAGTACGTCCCGCCGGTCATCAGGCACCGCGAGGACCCCGTGACGGTGACCGGGCCCGCCGCCGGCTTCAGCGTCAGCGGCATCAAGTACGGCAAGGAGGGCTCGGTCAAGGCGTACGCAGACCTCTTCCACGCCACCGTGGACGGAGAGGGCGAACTCGGAGGGCTGAAGCTCTCCGGGGTGGAGGACGTGTACGCGGGAGTCAGGGGCACCGCCAACTACGGCGCCAGCGAGAAGGGCGTCAGCGGCAAGGTCGAGGCGTCCGCCGGCCTTCGGATGCTGGAGGAGGGCCGGGTCGAATACGGTCCGCACGCCGCCTACGGGCGGATCGAGGGCTTCGCCGGAGGCGAGGTCAGCGGCACCGCGAAACTCAACAGGGAAGAGGTCACCGTCGGGGCGAAGTCCTTCGCCGGGATGAAGGGCACCTATGCCGGGGGCGTCGAGTCCGGTGGTCTGGGTGTCGGTGTGGCGGCCGAAGGATGGGCCGGAGCCGGCTGGGAAGGGTCCTTCGGCTGGCGGAAGGACGAGAAGACCGGCGTGTGGGAGGTCGGCGGGAAGGCGGGCGCCGCCGAGCTCTTCGGCGGGGCGGTGGGGCTGGAGATCACCGTGGACCCGGGCAAGATCAAGAAGACCGTCGGTGACGTGGCCCACGAGATCGGCAGCTGGTTCGACTGATGTACGTTTCCGTGGAAGGAGGTTCAGGGATGCCCACGACACTGCCCGTGCCGATCGCGTTCACGCTGCCGACGGGCTGGCAGCCCGTTCCGGCCCCTCCGGAGGTCGCCTACGCAGCCGTGCACCCGCAGCCGGACTCCGGGTTCGCGGCGAACATCACCGTCGACGGCGGACTACCCAAGGAGGACGTGACGCCGGCCGAACTCGCCGACGCGTCGGTCGAGCGGCTGCGGGAGTTCGCCGACTCGGTGGTGGTGACCCACCGCCAGGAGCTCGGCTCCGTCGACGCGCCCGCGCTGGCCCAGCGGGTCACCTTTTCGGCCGTCGCGGGCGATGACCGCCGGGACTTCGTCCAGTCCCAGGTCTACCTGTTCCTGCCGGACGGCGAGGACCCGCGCAAGCGCGCCCTGGTCCGGCTGGCGCTGACGTCCACCGCGGACCAGTACGAAAGCGTCCTGGCGGACTTCCAGGACTTCGTGCGCACGGTACGCCCGGACGACGGGGCGGAGGACTGACCATGGGCCGCCTCTGGGACAAGGTCACCGGCACCAGGTACCCCGACAGGGCGATCAAGCCCCTGCCCACCATGGAGCTCCGGGAAGCGCTCCTCGTGCTGGGCGGCCCCGACGCGCTGTTCCGCGTACGCCATGCCTTCCCGAAGGAGAAGGCCGACCTGGTGGCCGAGCGCCGGATCGCGAAGCTGGACCTGACCGTCAAGATCCGGCTGCGCCTGGTGCCCGGCACCCGAGAGGTGCGCACGCTCGAAGAGCAGTGGGGCAACCTCTCGCACGAGTACTCCGGCAGCAGGCAGTACGGCCGCGGGGGCTCGACCAGGATCGCCCGGACGTGGGAGTTCCAGAAGGGCCCGGACGGCCGCCGGCGCATGGTCGAGACCTTCCGCTACGACTCCCGCGACATGCGGGACCCCCTGCGGAACGCGGTCCTCGCCGCGGGCTGGACCTGGCGAGGCGTCCTCTTCAGGTGGTGACCGGCCCCCGGCCGGCTCAGCCCGCCGCCGCCTTGAACGCCGTCGTGTCGATCTCGCACGAGAAGGGGGCGGGCACCGGCAGGGGGGTGCCGAAGGAGACCGTCCTGTGGGCGCGGTAGCCCTGCGGGGAGGGGTCGGAGAAGCAGGTGATCTCGTCCTCCTGCATGTCGACCACGAGGTACACGGGCACCAGCTGCCCGTGCACCTGGAGCTTCTCCCGCCAGTCCGCGTCCCTGGTGGAGGTCGACGTGAACTCCGCGACGAGGCTCAGGGCCTCCCCGTCACCGTGCCGCTCCTCTGTCAGGAACGCGGACCGGTCGACCACGTAGAGGTCCGGTCCGTAGGCGCGGCCGACTGACGGGAAGCTGAACAAGAACGGTGCGTGGGTGGCCACCTGGTCTGCCGCGACGTGCTCCGTCAACTGTTCCCGCAGGGATTCCATGGGGATGAAGTAGCGAAGCCTGGACCACGCTGACACGACGATCTTCCCCCGGATGAGCTCGGCCTTGTGGCCGTCCGGCGTGTTCATCTCCTCGACCGTGCGCAGCACGTCCTCGAAGGCCCGTTCCCCCTCGGTGACCTCTATGGGCCGGGGTCGCTCGATCATGGCTGTCACCGTGGTCCTCCGGGCGGCGTCGTTGTCTCGTCACGCTGCGTGCCTTCTCCCAGGCTAGCGCGGCGGACCGAGGGCCGCCCCGGTCGCGAGGGCGCTCACCCGTTCGGGGGCGCGCCCGCCTCCAGCAGTCGCAGAGCCGCCTCGCGGGCGCGGAGGGCCGGTTCCGGGCCCGGGGTGAGGGCGGCTACCACCGTGGCGCCCTCGGCCAGGATGAGGAGCTGGTCCGCGAGGGCGGGGGAGTCGGTCAGGGTGCCCAGCAGGGAGCGCAGCTCCGCCTTGTGGCGGCGTACGACGTCCAGCACCGCCGCGGGGCCCGCGCCGAGTTCCCCGTACGCGTTGAGGAAGGCGCAGCCGCGGAAGTCCGGCTCCGAGAACCAGCGCGCCAGCCAGTCGAACACCGCCGGAACCGGCTCCTCGGCTCCCGCCACCGCCTCCCGCAGGCCGCCGATCCAGCGGGCGTCGCGCCGCTCCAGGTAGGCGGCGACCAGGGCGTCCTTCGCCGGGAAGAGCCGGTAGAGCCGCTTGAGCGGTACGCCCGATTCCGCGCGGATGCGGTCCATGCCGACGGCCTGGATGCCCTCGGCGTAGAACAGCGCCTCCGCCGCGTCGAGCAGTCGGGTGCGGGCCTCTTCGTCGTCCATGGGGTGAAGGGTAGTTCAGAACCGCTTGCGCCGAGAACGTTCGTTCTCTACTTTGAGAACGAACGTTCTCCGAGTCGCGATACGAGAGGAGCCTCCCGTGCTCAAGCCCCCGTTCACCGAGGAGACCGCCCGCGCCAAGGTGCAGGCCGCCGAGGACGCCTGGAACACCCGCGACCCCGAGCGCATCGCCCTCGCCTACTCCGGGGACTCCGTCTGGCGCAACCGCGACCGCTTCCTCACCGGCCGCGCCGAGATCCGCGCCTTCCTCGCCGAGAAGTGGGAGCGCGAGCTGGACTACCGCCTGCGCAAGGAACTGTGGGCGTACACCGGCAACCGCATCTCCGTCCGTTTCGAGTACGAGTGGCACGACGCCGGCGGCCAGTGGTGGCGCAGCCACGGCAACGAGCAGTGGGAGTTCGACGACGACGGCCTGATGCGCCGCCGCGAGGCCAGCATCAACGACGTCCCCATCGAGGAGTCCGAACGGCGGCTCCGCGCCTGACCGGCCGTGTCCGTCCCGTACCCTCCTGCCCCGTTTCGGTAGCTTGGCGTGGCGTACGCGCCGGGCGATGCGCGCGGGCAGGAGGTGCAGGCCGGTGCCGGAGTCCAAGCGCGGGAAGCGGGTGGCACGGGGAGCCGGGGCCCTCGACGAGCGGCTGCCGCTGTCCGAGCTCACCCGCGGGGCGCTGCGGAAGGTGTTCCCCGACCACTGGTCGTTCCTGCTGGGGGAACTGGCCCTCTACAGCTTCGTCGTCCTGCTGCTGACCGGCGTGTACCTGTCGTTCTTCTTCGACCCGTCGATGCGCGAGACCCCCTACCGGGGCTCGTACGAGCCGCTGCGCGGCGTCCTCATGTCGCAGGCCTACCTCTCCACCCTGCGCATCAGCTTCGACGTCCGCGGCGGCCTGCTGATCCGCCAGATCCACCACTGGGCGGCCATCGTCTTCCTCGCCGCCATCGGCGCGCACATGCTCCGCGTCTTCCTCACCGGAGCCTTCCGCCGCCCCCGCGAGCTGAACTGGGTGATCGGAGTGACCCTGTTCATGCTGGCGATGCTGGAGGGCTTCGCCGGCTACTCGCTCCCCGACGACCTGCTGTCCGGCACCGGACTGCGCATCGCCCAGGGCGTCATGCTGTCCGTCCCCGTCGTCGGCACCTACCTGAGCTGCTTCGCCTTCGGCGGCGAGTTCCCCGGCCAGGACATCGTCCCCCGCCTCTACCCCGTGCACATCCTGCTGGTCCCCGGCCTGCTGCTGGGGCTGGTCACCGTGCACCTGCTGCTCGTGTTCCACCTCAAGCACACCCACTGGGCGGGCCCCGGCCGCACCGCCCGCAACGCCGTCGGCCTGCCCTTCTTCCCCCAGTACCTGGCCAAGTCCGGCGGCCTCTTCCTCGCCGTCTTCGGGGTCCTCGCCGCGCTCGCCGCCGTCGCGCAGGTCAACCCGATCTGGGTGTACGGCCCCTACCGCGCCGACCTGGTCTCCGACGGCTCCCAGCCCGACTGGTACATCGGCTTCCTGGAGGGCGCCCTGCGGCTGATGCCCGGCGTCGAGACCCGCCTGTGGGGGCACACCATCTCCTGGAACCCCCTGGTGACGGCCGTCCTCATGCCCGGCCTGCTGTTCACCGTGCTCTACGCCTACCCCTTCTTCGAACGCTGGATCACCGGCGACACCGGCGAGCGGCACCTGTGCGACCGCCCCCGCGACCGGCCCGTCCGCACGGCCCTCGGCGCGGCGGCCCTCTCCTGGTACGCGGTGCTGCTCCTCGCCGGGGCCCAGGACATCCTGGCCTTCGTCTTCGCCCTGCCCCTGCCCCCGCTGACCTGGACGCTGCGCGTCGCCCTCTTCGCCGTGCCGGCGGCGGTCTTCTGGCTCACCCGGCGGCTGTGCCTGGCCCTCCAGGCGCACGAGCGGGAGCTGCTGACGGACGGTGCGGAGACCGGCCTGGCGGTGCAGGACGCGGAGGGCGCCTTCCACCCGCGCCACGAGGCGCTCCCGTCCGGCGAGCGGTACACCATGCTCGCCCGGGACCTGCCCGCGCCGCTGGAGTACGACGGCGACCCCACCCGGTCCCTGCCGCGCCGGGCCCTGAACCGCACCCGGGCGGCCGTCAGCACCTGGTTCCACCGCGACCGCGTCCCGTACCCGCTCACCCCGGAGCAGCGCCGCAAGGTCGCCGCCACCCTCGCCGGACCGGACCGGCCGCCCACACCCGGGGACGGCGCCTGAGCCGCTACCGGGGCTAATCGCAGTGCACCGCCCTTTAGGGCGGTAGTGAAGCGATTCTCAGAACTGCTCTGACTCGCAGGTCGCAGCGGACGATTCTGCTGCTCGATGTACTGACGGATGATCGACGGCGGAGCCCCGCCGACTGACCCGGGGAAGTGGGATCCCGACCACAGCTTGTTGCCCCGCCAGTAGTGGCGTCCCCGGTCGGGGAACTCCTGCCGGAGTCGTCGGGAGGACACGCCCTTGAGGCTGTTGACCAGCCTGGGCACGGCGACTTTCGGCGGGAAGTTGACCGACAGGTGCACGTGGTTGGCTTCGCCGTTGAACTCGACCAGCTCGGTCTCGAAGTCGGCGCATACGTCTCGCATGATCTCCTCCATGCGCTTGAGGTGCCGGTCACCGAAGACGTTGTGCCAGTACTTCGTCAGGAAGACCAAGTGCGCGTGCCGAAAGAACGTGCAGCGCCTATCCGTGCGTATGTTCTGATATCCAGCCATAAACCAACTGCAGTATGGTGATCGGCGTGAAGCTCAGGTATCAGTTCCGGCTGTACCCGAGCGCCCCGCAACGGATCATGCTGGCGAAGGCGTTCGGGTGCGCCCGTATCGTCTTCAACGACGCCCTTCGTGCCCGTCAGGGCGCTTACAAGCAGGGCGCAGAGCGCCCAACAGCCGCGGAACTGTCGAAGCGGTTCGTCACCGACGCCAAGAAGACCGAAGACCGGCATTGGCTGGACGACGCGTCGGCCGTGGTGCTCCAGCAGTCCCTGCGGGACCTGGAGGCCGCGTACTCCAACTTCTTCGCCTCCAGGAATGGCACCCGCAAGGGGCCGAGGATGGGTCCGCCGAAGTTCAAGAAGAAGACCAGCCGCCAGTCCATCCGCTTCACCGCCAACGCCCGCTTCTCGATCACCGGGAACGGTGCGCTGCGCCTTCCGAAGATCGGCGATGTGAAGGTCAAGTGGTCGAGGGAACTTCCCTCTGCCCCGTCGTCCGTGACCGTGGTCAAGGACGCGTCCGGCAGGTACTTCGCCTCCTTCGTGGTGGAGGCCGAAGACAAGCCACTGCCCGAGCTGGACCTGGACGAGACAGAGACCGGGATCGATCTGGGCCTGTCCACCTACGCCGTCCTGCGCGGCCGGAAAATCAGCTCCCCGAAGTTCTTCCGCCGCCAGGAGAAGAAATTCCGCCGCGCGCAGCGCAAGCTGTCCCGCGCCCAGAAGGGCTCCGGCAACCGGCGCAAGGCCAAGCTTGCCGTATCGAAGATCCACGCCAAGATCGCGGACAAGCGCCGTGACTTCATCGAGCGGGAAACCACCAGGATCACGCGCGAGAGCCAAGCCGTGTACCTGGAGGACCTGAACGTGAAGGGCATGGGCTCGAAGAAGGGCAAGCGGGCCAAGTCCGTCCACGATCAGAGTTTGGGCATGTTCGCCCGCATCCTGGAGGCGAAGTGCCACCGGTACGGGCGCGTCTTCGCCAAGGTGGACCGGTTCTTCCCGAGCACTCAGCTCTGCTCGGCGCCCGGGTGCGGCAGCATCGAAGGACCCAGGGGACTGGAAGGGCTCAAGATCCGGTCGTGGACGTGTTCCTGCGGAACAGTCCACGACCGGGACGAGAACGCCGAACGCAACATCCGCCGTGAAGGGCGGCGCATCGTGGCCGAGGGACGCCCGGACACATAAAACGCCTGTGGAGCCCTTGTAAGACCCGGCACGCCGGGCGATGGGTGATGAAGCAGGAACCACTACGCACGTACTGGAAACAGCGGCGGCACGGTGGGAATCTCCCCCCCTCCGTTCACGGGGGAGAGCGTCAATCCGGGTGGTCCAGGTTCTGGAAGGCGAAGCCGAGGACGCCCGGCAGCAGCACCCCGAAGCCGATCAGGCACAGCCACAGCCCCTGCACCACGCCCAGCCCGACCAGCGCACTCCCGGCCGCCGTCAGCACGGGGTAGAGGCTGCGGGCCGGGAAGAAGACCCGCCGCCCGCCCGCCTCCCGCACCTCGGCTTCCGCACGGTCCTCCGGGCGCTCCCCGCCCCGCCGGTACTGCCGCCACAGGAACGCCGCGACCAGCGCCGACATCACGAAGGACACGCAGAGCGCGGCGGTGCCCGCCGGCTCGTCGGACAGCACCCCGTAGACGGCGGTGGTAACCCCGAAGAACAGGGCCGTACCGGTGAAGAGCCAGGCCTCACCTCTCAACGGGCACCTCCGGGTGGTGAAGGTCGAACGCCGGGGATTCCGAACGGATCCGGGGCAGGGCGTGGAAGTTGTGCCGGGGCGGCGGGCAGGAGGTCGCCCACTCCAGGGAGCGGCCCCAGCCCCACGGGTCGTCGACGGCGACCCGCTCCCCGTACCGCTGCGTGCGCCACACGTTGTAGAGGAACGGCAGCGTGGACAGGCCCAGCAGGAAGGCGCCGATCGTGGAGACGGTGTTGAGCAGGGTGAACCCGTCGGCCGCGAGGTAGTCGGCGTACCGGCGGGGCATGCCCGCCTCGCCCAGCCAGTGCTGCACCAGGAAGGTGGTCTGGAAGCCGGTGAACAGGGTCCAGAAGTGGATCCGGCCGAGCCGCTCGTCCAGCATCCGCCCGGTCAGCTTGGGCCACCAGAAGTAGAGGCCGCCGAAGGTGGCGAAGACGATCGTGCCGAAGAGGACGTAGTGGAGGTGGGCGACGACGAAGTAGCTGTCGGTCAGGTGGAAGTCCAGCGGCGGCGAGGCGACCAGCACCCCGGTCAGCCCGCCCAGCAGGAAGGTGACGAGGAACCCGACGGACCACAGCATCGGGGTCTCGAAGGAGAGCGAGCCCTTCCACATGGTTCCGATCCAGTTGAAGAACTTCACCCCCGTCGGCACCGCGATCAGGAACGACAGCAGGGAGAAGAAGGGGAGCAGCACGGCGCCGGTGGCGAACATGTGGTGGGCCCACACGGTCGCGGACAGGCCGGTGATGGCGATCGTGGCCCCGATCAGGGCCACGTACCCGAACATGGGCTTGCGGCTGAAGACCGGCAGGATCTCGCTGACCACGCCGAAGAACGGCAGGGCCACGATGTAGACCTCCGGATGCCCGAAGAACCAGAACAGGTGCTGCCACAGCAGCGCCCCGCCGTTCGCCGGGTCGAAGACGTGCGCGCCGAACTTGCGGTCCGCCTCCAGGGCCAGCAGGGCGGCGGTGAGCACGGGGAAGGCCAGCAGCGCCAGGATCGAGGTGAACAGCACGTTCCAGGTGAAGACCGGCATCCGGAAGAGCGT
Source organism: Streptomyces sp. C (assembly GCF_000158895.1). Taxonomy (NCBI): domain Bacteria; kingdom Bacillati; phylum Actinomycetota; class Actinomycetes; order Kitasatosporales; family Streptomycetaceae; genus Streptomyces; species Streptomyces sp. C. Next base: position 4,994,469 of record NZ_GG657750.1, read on the forward strand.
CATCCCGGGCGCGCGCAGGCAGATGACCGTGGTGATGAAGTTGACCGCGCCCAGGATCGTGCTGAGCCCCGCCACCGCCAGCCCCATCACCCACAGGTCGGGGCCCGTGCCCGGGGAAAACACGGCACCGTTGAGCGGGGCGTACGCGAACCAGCCGAAGGCGGCGGCGCCGTCGGCGGTGAGGAACCCGGAGACCACCATCAGCCCGCCGAAGAGGTAGACCCAGTAGGTGAAGGCGTTCAGCCGGGGGAAGGCCACGTCGGGCGCGCCGATCTGGAGCGGCATCACCGCGTTGGCGAAGCCCGTGAAGGTCGGCGTCGCGAAGAGCAGCATCATGATCGTGGCGTGGATGGTGAACGCCTCGTTGTACTGCTGGTTCGAGAGGATCTGGAGCCCGGGTCGGGCGAGTTCGGCCCGCATGACCAGGGCGAGGACGCCGGCGAAGAGGAAGAAGCCGAAGGCCGTCGCCAGGTAGAGGTTGCCGATGGTCTTGTGGTCGGTGGTCGTCAGCAGGCGCAGCACCGCGGAGCCCTGCCGCACCCGCCGCTCGGTCCGGGCCGCGTGGTCCACCGCTGTCATCGGGCCTCCAGGGAGCCTCGCCGCCGAGCGTGCACTCCATGCCCTACCGCTTCCCCGCCCGGCGGCCGCCGCGCCGCGCCGCGCGGACGGGCCGGGACGCGCTGACCGGCCTAACCTGGGGGAGGGGCCGACTCCCGAGGTGGTGGGCGATGTCCGACACGACGAGCAGGTACTGGGCCTCGGGGAACTGGCAGGTGCGCACGGGTGAGGAGGACGAGTTCATCCTGCGCTGGACGGAGTTCCTGACCTGGACCCAGGGGTCCGTCGACGGCTTCCTGGACGCCCGGCTGATCCGCGACCTGAACGAGCCGGGCCACTTCGTGTCGGTGTCCCGCTGGACGGGCACGCAGGCCATGAGGGACTGGCAGTCGATGCCCCAGTTCGCCGAGCTCTTCGGTGCCTGCCGGGCCCTGTGCGAGGACATGAGCAGCGGCATGTTCGAACTGGCCATGGCCGTGGACAAGTGACCGGCTGACACCGTCCCCGGGGCGGCGCGGCGCGGCGCGGCCCGGCCCGGCCCCGTCCGGCCCGCCGCCGGCGGCTACGCGTCGCCGTGGTGGGCGCGGGTGATCAGGTCCGTGGCGACGTCCAGGGCCGCCAGCCGGGTCTCCTCCGGGTCCCCCTCCACGTGCTGGAGGAACATCATCCCCGCGTGCAGCGTGAACAGGGCGCTCACGCAGCGCACCTGGTCCGCCAGCGGGCCCTCGTCGTTGCGCAGCAGTTCCACCAGGGTGAACAGCCGGCGCTTGACCGTCTCCCCGATGCTCAGCTCCCGCATGGTGGCCTGGTTCTCCTGCATGAAGCGGTACAGCGGAGCGCCGGCCGCCATGGCCTCGCTGTAGCGGCGCAGGATCTCCCGCTTGGTCTCCAGCGTCTTCGGCTGCTCCTGCGCCCACTCGATCAGCAGGTCGATCGGCCGGGTCAGGTCGTCGAAGACGCTGATGATGATGTCTTCCTTGGTCTTGAAGTGGTAGTACAGCGCCGCCTTCGTGACGTCCAGCCGCTCCGCGATCTCCCGCAGCGAGGTCTTCTCGTACCCCTGCTCGGCGAAGAGCTCCAGTGCGACGTCCTGGATGCGCTGGCGCGTGTTGCCACGGCGCGGCTGCTGCGGACTGGTGCTGGACATGGCTCTCCCGAGTACTTACTTGACGCCCGGCTAGTGACGGGTCTACCTTCCCCAGTGTAGTGAACTAGCCGGGCGACAAGTAAGTACCCGGCGCAGTTGCGTGTGAACGGGGAGTGGACATGGCGGAGAACATCAAGGAAGCGGCGGGCGCCGAGGAGGTGAAGCCGCGCAGCGTGCGCGTCGTCCTCATGGCGCTCATGATCGCGATGCTGCTCGCCATGCTCGACAACATGATCATCGGTACCGCGATGCCGACCATCGTCGGCGAGCTCGGCGGCCTCGAACACCTCTCCTGGGTGGTCACCGCCTACACGCTGGCCACGGCCGCCTCGACGCCCATCTGGGGCAAGATCGGCGACATGTACGGGCGGAAGGGCTCCTTCCTCACCTCGATCATCATCTTCCTCGTCGGCTCCGCGCTCAGCGGCATGGCCCAGGACATGGGTCAGCTCATCGGCTTCCGCGCCGTCCAGGGCCTGGGCGCCGGCGGCCTGATGGTCGGCGTCATGGCGATCATCGGCGACCTGATCCCGCCCCGCGAGCGCGGCAAGTACCAGGGCATGATGGCCGGCGTGATGGCCCTCGCCATGATCGGCGGCCCGCTGGTCGGCGGCACCATCACCGACCACATGGGCTGGCGCTGGTCCTTCTACATCAACCTCCCGCTCGGTGCCGTCGCGCTGGCGATGGTCAGTGCCGTGCTGCACCTGCCCAAGAAGAAGTCGCAGGGGGAACGTCCCAAGATCGACTACATCGGCGCGGCCCTGCTGACCCTCGCCATCACCTCCACTGTCCTCGTGACGACCTGGGGCGGCACCGAGTACGCCTGGGGCTCCGCCGAGATCATCGGCCTGATCGCCGTCGGCGTCCTGTCCGTCGCCGCCTTCCTCTACGCCGAGACCAAGGCCGCCGAGCCGGTCATGCCGCTGCACATCTTCCGCAGCCGCAACTTCACCCTCATGTCGGTGATCGGCTTCCTCGTCGGCTTCGCCATGTTCGGCGGCGTGCTCTACCTCCCGCTCTTCCAGCAGTCCGTCCAGGGCGCCTCCGCCACCAACTCCGGCCTGCTGCTCCTGCCGATGCTGCTCTCGATGATGGCCGTCTCGCTCGTCGCGGGCCGGATCACCACCAGCAGCGGCAAGTACAAGGTCTTCCCGATCGCCGGTGGCGCCCTCATGGTCGTCGGCCTGTTCCTGCTCGCCACCATGGACACCGGCACCACCCGCCTGGTCTCCGGCCTCTACATGGCCGTCCTGGGCGCCGGCCTCGGCTTCCTGATGCAGATCACCATGCTGGTCGCGCAGAACAGCGTCGACATGAAGGACATGGGAGTCGCCTCCTCCTCCGCCACCCTCTTCCGCACCCTCGGCGGTTCCTTCGGCGTGGCCCTGATGGGCTCCCTGTTCACTTCGCAGGTCACGGACACCATGTCCGAGCGGCTCGGCCCGCAGGCCGCGCAGGCCGCCGGCTCCGCCCAGCTGGACGCGGCGAGCCTGGCCAAGCTGCCCGAGGCCGTGCGCGACGCCTACCAGCACGCCGTGGCCGCCGGCACCCACTCGGCGTTCCTGCTGGGTGCGGCCGTCGCCGTACTGGGCTTCGTGCTCGCCTGGTTCGTCAAGGAGGTCCCGCTGCGGGGAGCGGGTCCGGCCCCGGCCGGCGGCGGCCCGGCCAAGGCCGCCTCCGCCCCGGCGGACTCGTTCGCCCACTGACGCGCATGCCCCAAGAGGCGGGTGGGGTCCGGGATTTCCCGGGCCCCACCCGCCTCTTCGCGTGTCCGCGGGGGTCCGAGGGACACCCGGGTCACCAGTGGCGATAAAGGACTAAAGCGTTCATTACCTGGAACTTACGGGGCAATTAAGGGGAACCTTCTCAGGTTCGAAGGCGTCCTGATCCACATGACGCGCACGCAGAAGCACAGCCTCCGAGCCCGGATAGCCGTCGCCGCCTCGGCCGCGGCCGTCGCCGCCACCATCTGGGGGGTCACGACCCTGGTCCCCACGGGCGAGGACCACCCGGCCCCCCGCCATGACAACGCGTCACGCCAGGGCGGTGCGCCGGAAGACGGGAAGCCGGGCGGCGCGGGCGCGCCCCCCACCGCCCCCTCCGGCGTGCCGGACGGCATCGCCCACGCCTCCGAGGCCGGCGGCAACGCCGTCAACATCACCATCGACGACGGCCCCGACCCCCGCTGGACCCCGCAGGTCCTGGAGGTGCTGGCCGAACACGACGTCAAGGCCGTCTTCTGCATGATCGGCCCCCAGGCCAAGGCCCACCCCGACCTGGTCAAGAAGGTCGTCGCGGCCGGGCACCGGCTCTGCGACCACTCCATGAGCCACGACACCTCCATGGACAAGAAGCCCGTCGCCTACCAGCAGGCCCAGATCCTCGACGCGAAGAAGCTGATCGAGGAAGCCGCCGGCGGCGGCGCCGAGGTCGAGTACTACCGCGCCCCCGGCGGGGCCTTCACCCCCGACAGCCGCAAGATCGCCGCCGCCCACGGCATGCGCCCGCTCGGCTGGAACGTCGACACCAAGGACTTCGGCAAGCCCGGTACCGCCGCCATCGTCGACGCCGTCAAGCGCGAGATCGGCAATGGCCCCACCGTCCTCTTCCACGACGGCGGCGGCGACCGCAAGCAGACCGTCGCCGCCCTCGACCAGGTCCTGACCTGGCTGGAGGAACAGGGCCGGCCCACCGGCTTCCCGGTGCGCACCGCCCCCGACCCCACCTGACACGCCGCCGGGCGGCGAACGGGTGAGGGTCGGCCGCCCGGCCCCGCCGGGGGTGTTCCCTGGTCGCGCGCGCAGCACAGGACGCACGACGACCACGCACACGACCGGGAGACCCCATGATCAAGCCGGACCAGCTCACCGACCCCGCCGTCCGGGCCTTCGTCACCGCCGTCAACGCGGGCGACCAGGAGGCCTTCCGGGCCGTCCTGACCCCCGGCGCGACCATGTCCGACGACGGCTCCGACCGGGACGTGACCGACTGGACGGACCGCGAGATCTTCTCCTCCCGCGGCCACATGTCGGTCGAGAAGCAGACCGACGACGGCCGGTCCCTCGTCGTCTCCTACCGCAACGACACCTGGGGCGAGATGCGCACCGCCTGGCGGTTCACCGTCTCCGACGGCCACATCAGCCGCTTCGAGACCGGCCAGGCCTGAGCACCGCTCAGAGCCCCCGCGCCACCTTCAGCACCGCCGCCGTCAGGCGCCCGTTCTCCGGGGCCAGCCCGCCCGGGAAGCCGAAGCGGCGGCGCGTGTACCCGTACGCGATCCCCGTGACCGGGTCGGCGAAGCCGTTGCCGCCCGCCGCGCCGCAGTGCCCGAAGGCCTCCGGGCCCACCGCGGGCTGGGTCTCGAAGCCCAGCCCGAAGTGGTCCGCCTCAGAGGTCACCCGGTCCTGGCCCGGCGTGTGCAGCCGCGCCACGTCGGCCACCGTCGCCGGCTCCAGCAGCGCGGGCCGGCCGTCCAGCCCGCTGATGGCCGCCGCGTACAGGGCGGCCACCCCGCGCGCCGTGCCGCTGCCGCCCGCCGAGGCCGGGCCGAGGGCCTTGACCTTCGGGTGGTTGGCGTACGCGACCACGTCCATCGGCGGCTCGCGGTGCCAGTTGAAGGCCGTCCTCAGCAGCTCGGGCAGCGGCCCGCCCGTCGCGAGCAGCTCCTGCTGCGCGGGCGTCGGCAGCATCTCCAGGACCGGCTTCCAGCGGTCCTCCAGCTCCGCCGGCAGCCCCATGTACAGGTCCAGCCCGTACGGCGCCCGCACCCGCTCCTCGTAGACCTCCTGGAGCGAACGCCCGGTGGCCCGCCGCACCACCTCGCCCGTCAGCGCGCCGATCACGAACGCGTGGTAGCCGTACGCCGTGCCGGGCTCCCAGTACGGCTCCTGCGCCGCCAGCCGGGCCGCGAGGAACGCGTCGTCCGCGATCTCCTCGTACGAGAAGCCCTCGGCGGTGCTGATCAGCCCGGATCGGTGCGCGAGGAGCTGTCGCACCGTCAGCCGCTCCTTGCCGTGCCCGGTGAACTCCGGCCAGTACGCCGACACCGGACGCTCCAGGTCCAGTACGCCCTCCTGCGCCAGCAGCGCCACGACGAGGTGCGCGGCGCCCTTCGTGAGGGAGAAGACCCCGCTCAGGGTGTCCCCGTCGGTTTCCTCGCCGCCCCACAGGTCCACCACGGTCCGCCCGTGGTGGCGCACCGCGAGCTGGGCCTCCGGCGGGTTCGGCTCCGCGGCCACGAACGCCTCGAACTCCTCCCGCACCGTCTCCCAGCCCGGTGCCACCGTTCCATCAACCGTCATGCCCATGTCATCCCCCGTGGTCGTGCGGGGACCGTTTCCCCGTCCGGGCACAGAGAACCAGAGGCGTCCGGAGCGCATTCCGGCCCGGAACGGAATCTGTCACCTGTACGTCCGCCGCCCGCTCCGTACGGGTGAACGCGCGCGCGGCATCGTTCCGGCCCGCCGCGGGGGCCCGTTGGGCCGGGCATGAAGCGCACTCGCACCGCAGCCCTCGCCCTCGCCGCGGCAGCCGCGGCCGTCGCCCCCGCCCTCGGCCAGGCGTCCGCCACGGCCGCACCGGGCACCGGATACCTCCAGGACCCGGCCGGGGGCGAACACGAGATGAAGTCCCAGTGGACCAAGGACCAGAAGCACAAGCTGGAGGGCCAGGTCCGCTTCCACCCGGGCATCCGGTACGGGACGGTCAGCCGCCCGTCGCACCCCCACGACCCGAGGGGCGAACGCCAGGTGCCCGACCCGGACACGCTCTCCTGGGAGCCCTCGTACGAGTTCGCGTGGGCGGTGTCCGACGTCCTGGTCAACAAGGGCCTGACCACCAAGAACGGCACCCACCCGATCGTCGTGCACGCCGTGCTGCGCGACGAGAGGGGGGTCGCGCGGGCGGAAGTGGAGCGGAAGCTGACGGGGCAGCCGGCGACGGGGCGCCAGAAGGTCGCGGGCGGCAAGAGGATCGCGTGCGACACCGGGGAGTACACGGTGGAGTGGTCGGTCACGCGGACCCACTACGGGACGCTGACGGGCAGCCTGCGCTGGGACTCCGGCTGCGAGCGGCACCGCGAGGCGTTCTCCGCGGAGAACGGCCGGGCGTAGCGGGAGGGGCGGCGCCGGGCGGCGGAGGAAGGGGCGAGGGGGAGGCCTGCCGCCCCGCGCACCTTGTGGGTGCCCGGCGGGCGACTGGGCCGCGGCCTCGGATCAAGTGCCGACAGCCATTCTGCCGTACGGGATGGGGTCCGGCAGGGAGGCGAAGGTCCCTTGTCGCGGGGGACTTTCAGTGCTTCTTCTTCGAGGCGGCGCTCGCCTTCGCGGCGATGTCCTCCAGGACGGCCTTCGGGCTGCCGCCCGGTTCCAGGGCCCGTCCGATGTTGCGCTTGATGGTGTCGCTGACGGTCACCCAGGCGGGGTCGTTGACCGGGTAGAGCTGGGCGCCGCGCAGGGCGGTCAGGAACTGCTCGTCGTTCTTGTCGAGGCCGCCGCCCGAAGGGGTGCGCGAGGCCGTGACGGTCGAGGGCAGCAGGTGGTAGCGGCCCGCGAAGTCCGACAGGTTCTTGTCCTGGTAGACGAAGTCCAGGAACTTGCCGATCTCCTCGCGCTTGCCGTTCTGCTTGAAGGCCATCATCCAGTCGGCCACGCCCACGGTCGGCGGCTTCTCGCCGGTGCCGAGGTAGTCGGAGACCGGCATGGCCACGGCGCCGACGGTGATGCCCTTGGCGCGCGCCTCGTGGGAGAGGGACGGGTAGCCGTTGAGCATGCCGACCTCGCCGCGCAGGAACGCCGCGAAGGCGTCGGCGCGGTTCATCTGCGAGGGCGGGGTCGGGCCGGTGAGCCCGGGGTTGACCATCCTGTCCCGGAGCCAGTTGAAGGTGACGACGTTCTGGTCCGATGCCAGGCTGTAGTTGCCGCTGCTGTCGGCGTAGCCGCCGCCGTTGGACAGCTCCCAGATCATCGCCTCCGCGTGCGCCTCCTCGGGGCCCAGCGGCAGGGCGTACGGGTACTTCACGCCCTTCGCCTTGAGTGCCTTGGCGGCGGACTCCAGGTCCGCCCAGGTCTTCGGCTGCCAGGTGGGAGAGCCGTCCTTGGCGACGAGGCCGGCGTCCGCGAACAGCTTGGTGTTGTAGAAGAGCAGACGGCTGCTCGCCACGAAGGGCAGGCCGTAGAGCGTGTTGCCGACCGATCCGGCCTCGGCGAGGGGCTGGAGGAAGTTCGCCTCGGCGCTGATCGAGAGCAGCTCCTCCGCGGAATACAGCTTGCCCTGGGCGGCGAAGTCCGAGTAGGAGCCCATGAGCGCCATGTCCGGCGCCTTCCCGGCGCTGACCATTTTGGAGACCTCGCGGTCGATGTCGGCCCACGGGAGGAGCGTGACCTCGACCTTGATGCCGGGGTTGGCCTTGGTGAAATCGGCCGTCACCTTGTCCCAGAAAGCCTTGGAACTGGTCGCGGGAGTGGTGCCGTATTCCGCCGCGATCAGGTGGAGCGAGTCGCCGCTGCCGCCGCCGGAGGAACTTCCGCAGCCGGACAGCGGTATCAGTAGACCGAACACGGCTGCCGTGGCGGCCGCGCCGAACATTCTTCTTCGCACGGGTGGATACCCCTGATTTTCTTTTGATTCCCGTTATTACTTATGAGTTGCTCCGGGCTGGGGTGTCCCGCCGTGGCCCGTCTGGCCGGAATTCTCTCCCGACGGCGGTCGGCTTGAACGCATTGGGTCCGCACTTGTGTTCATTGCTCCAATCGGCGGATTTCAGAATTGTGTTTTCCGATATGGGTGAGGATGGTGCGACGCGCGTAGACATGCCGAAAAGCCCGTTTCCGGCGGGGAAACGGGCTGGGTGTGATTTCGGGCGCGGCCGCCAGGGCGGCCCGTACTAGTCGGCGAACTCGCCCGCGTAGGGGTCCGGCTCGCCGGTCTCGGGGTTGCGGCCCTCCTGCCAGCGGCGCTGGGCCTTGCGCCAGTGGACGAAGCTGAGGTGTCCGGCGTCCCAGAAGGTGATGCTCACGGGGCTCACGTCGAACTCGTCGGAGCAGAGCCGCAGCAGGAACTCGGCCATGCCGTACGGGTGGACGGCGAAGGCGTCGGCGGTGTGCCGGCCGGCGACCAGCACCGGCCAGCGGTCCGGGTCCGGGTCGGTGGTGAGCCAGCACAGGATGTCGGACCCGCCGGTGACGCCCCAGGCGATGATCGACTCCGGGTCCACGTCGAAGGCGGCCCGGCCGCCCCCGGCCTCCCAGAGCTGCCGCGCGTTGGCGGTCTCCTCGGCCATCTCGGCCGGGTCCCACTGGAGTCCGGGCTTCGGCAGCGGCAGCAGCACGCTGGCCTCGCCGTTGATGGACCCGGCCCCGTAACGCCCCATGAACGCCACGAAGTCGGAGGGGAAGCGGGTGCCCCAGACGGCCTCGGCCGCCTGCCAGTCGATGTCCTCGTCGGCGCCGTGCGTCGCCGGCATGATCTGCTCCAGCGCCTTGATCCGCGCGTTCTCCGTCATGCCGCTCCCCTGAGACCCCAGCCCAACCGCCCCAACCTACCGCCCCGGGCCGGGAGGTCCACCCGTCGAGACGGTCACCGTGCTCCCCACCGTGAGGCCCCAGCGGGCCATGGCCCCCGCCTCGGCCTCCAGCACGTGCCGGGAGCGGAGCCGGGGCAGGCCGAGGCGGCCCGGGGGCATGGTGGTCAGCGCGATCACGCGCATCCGGCGGTCGAGGTAGGCCACGTCGATCGGGAACCGCATCCGGAAGGTGTGCACGCTCCCGGCCGGCGTCAGCAGCAGCGCCCCCTCGACGCCGTCGCGGCCGAGCAGGCCGCGGGTGCGGGCCCGGTAGGAGGCGGCGACCTCCAGGGGGACCGCGGTGGTGCCGATGAGGAGGGTGCCGGTGCCGTCCCGCCAGTGCGCCATGGGGGTCACCCTAGGGGTTGCACTCCCCGCCCCACCCTTCGCCCGTTCCCCGGGGCGCTGCCCCGGACCCCCCGGGGGCTCCGCCCCCGGACCCCCGCG
>NZ_GG657750.1:5004517-5032719 GCF_000158895.1 Streptomyces sp. C
CCGCCCCCGGGGGCGGGGTCCGGCCCGGCCCCGCCGCCCTCACCGCCGCCGTCTGCGCGGCGCTCGCCGCTGCCGGCGGGCCGCGGCCCGAGGGGGCCGTCTTCGTGGCGCTCGCGCCCGTGCTGGTGCTGCTGTCCCTCGTCGACCTCGCCGTGCACCGGCTGCCCGACGTGCTCACCCTCCCCCTGGCCGCGGCCTGCGCCGCACTGCTCGGCGCCGCCGCGCTGCTGCCCGGCGCCGCCGGGTCCTGGCGGCTCGCGCTGCTGGGCGGGCTCGCGCTCGGGGCCTCGTACCTCGTGCTGTTCCTGATCAACCCCGCCGGGATGGGGCTGGGCGACGTCAAGCTGGCGCTCGCCCTGGGGGTCGCTCTTGGGTGGTACGGGTGGGGGGTATGGGCGGCCGGGGCGTTCCTGGGGCTGCTCTACGGCGCCGTATACGGCCTCGGCCTGCTGCTGAGCGGCCGCGCGGGCCGTGACCAGGGGTTCGCGTTCGGCCCCTTCATGGCCGCCGGAGCCCTCACCGGAGTGCTGCTGGGCGGATTCGGAGCGTAATCGTTTTGCGGCAATGCACGCAGGACGCTTTACGAAGGGTTATGGTGGAACCCCCCCCTCGGGCCGGTCCGTATCCCCCCCACGGACCGGCCCGTTTTTCGTTCCACCCGCCCTCAGGGCAAAAACGCAGGTCAGCCGCGCTGGGCCCAGATGTTGGTGCCGGGGGTGGACACCGCGAAGGAGTCGATCTCCTTCAGCTCCTCCTCCGTGAGCGGCGCACCGGCCAGTGCGGCCACGTTCTCCTCCAGCTGCTTCACGCTCGACGCGCCGATCAGCGCGGAGGTCATCCGCTCGTCGCGCAGCACCCAGGTCAGCGCCAGCTGGGCCAGCGACTGGCCGCGGCGGGCCGCGATGTCGTTCAGGCCGTGCAGGCGGCGCACCACGTCCTGCGACAGCAGCGCCGGGTTCAGGGACTTGCCCGCGGCCGCCCGCGAGTCCTCCGGGATGCCCTGGAAGTACTTGCCGGTCAGCATGCCCTGCGCGAGCGGCGCGAAGGAGATGCAGCCCATGCCGGCCTCCTCCAGGGTGTCCAGCAGCGCGTCCTCCTCCGTCCAGCGGTTGATCATGGAGTACGAGGGCTGGTGGATCAGCGGGCGCACGCCCATGTCCGTCAGGATCCGCGCGGCCTCGGCCGTCTGCGCCGCCGTGTACGAGGACACGCCGACGTACAGCGCCTTGCCCTGCTGGACCGCGGACGCGAGCGCGCCCATGGTCTCCTCCAGCGGGGTCTGCGGGTCGAAGCGGTGCGAGTAGAAGACGTCGACGTAGTCCACGCCCATCCGCTTCAGCGAGGCGTCGAGCGAGCCGAGGAGGTACTTGCGGCTGCCCCATTCGCCGTACGGACCGGGGTGCATGAAGTAGCCGGCCTTGGTGGAGAGCACCAGCTCCTCGCGGTAGCGCGCGAAGTCCTGGGCGAAGATCTTGCCGAAGTTCAGCTCGGCGGAACCGGGCGGCGGGCCGTAGTTGTTGGCCAGGTCGAAGTGGGTCACGCCGAGGTCGAACGCGCGGCGCAGGATGGCGCGCTGGGACTCCAGGGACCGGTCGTCCCCGAAGTTGTGCCAGAGGCCCAGGGAGATCGCGGGGAGCTTGAGGCCGCTGCGACCCGTGTGCCGGTAGTGCATGGAGTCGTAACGCGAGGGCTCTGCCCGATAGGGATTGTTATCAGTCACGTTGTCCTTGCTATCACGGACTTGTGACAGGCCGAGTTGGGTACCCGATCCCGACGCGCAGTAATGTGGCGGACTCGGGGGAGACCGCAATTGGCACGGGGGCATTGCACGGAGGGGCTCGAAGATCGTGAAGCTGCGCGACCTGGTGTACAGGCTCTATGCACGCCGGGTGGAAGGCCGCCTCGACCATGACGCGTCGCCCAAGCACATCGGCGTCATCCTGGACGGGAACCGGCGCTGGGCGAAGGCGTCCGGAGGCACGACGGAGCAGGGCCACCAGGCCGGCGCCGACAAGATCTCCGAGATGCTCGGCTGGTGCACCGAGACGGACGTCGAGGTCGTCACCCTGTGGATGCTCTCCACGGACAACCTGGACCGGCCGGAGGTCGAGCTCCGGCCGCTGCTCAACATCATCGAGAACACGGTCCGCGGCCTCGCCGAGGACGGCCGCTGGCGCGTCCACCACGTGGGCAACCTGGACATCCTGCCCGCGCGGACCCAGACGGTGCTGAAGGAGGCCGAGCAGGCCACCCACGACATCGACGGGATACTGGTCAACGTCGCCGTGGGCTACGGCGGCCGCCAGGAGATCGCCGACGCGGTCCGCTCGCTCCTGCTGGAGCACGCCGAGAAGGGCACCTCCTTCGAGGAGCTCGCCGAGGTCCTGGACATCGACCACATCGCTGAGCACCTCTACACCCGCGGCCAGCCCGACCCCGACCTGGTGATCCGCACCAGCGGCGAGCAGCGGCTCTCCGGGTTCATGCTGTGGCAGAGCGCCCACTCGGAGTACTACTTCTGCGAGGTCTTCTGGCCGGCCTTCCGCAAGGTCGACTTCCTGCGCGCCCTGCGCGACTACGCCGCCCGCCACCGGCGCTACGGCACCTGACCGGAAGACACCCCCCGCCCCCTCGGCCTCTCGCGAACCCTTCACCAGGGGTTCACCGAGCGTCCGTCATATGCCATGGCATGGCACCGCACGTTCGAGGGCATAACCCAGGCAGGTCGACGCCCGATCCACGGGTGTCGAGTCTCAGCGGACGGCACAGGGCCGTCCGCCCGGGAGGCCCTTTGCACCAGGACGCGCGTGCGGTTCGCACGGACGGATTGGAGGGCCGGAACTCGGCCCTGGCACTGGCGCCGATGACCGGTCCGGTCTTCATGGCCCGACCTCTTCCGAGGGGGTACGTCCTTCCGTGGTGACCAGCACAAAGCGCCGCCTGCCCGACAGGCGGACCTACGTCCTCGACACCAGCGTCCTGCTGGCCGACCCCAACGCGTTCTCCCGCTTCGACGAGCACGAGGTCGTGCTCCCGATCGTGGTGATCACCGAGTTGGAGGCCAAGAGGCACCATCCCGAACTCGGCTACTTCGCCCGTCAGGCCCTGCGCCTGCTCGACGACTTCCGGGTCCGCTACGGTCGCCTCGACGCCCCCATCCCGCTGGGGGATCTGGGCGGCAGCCTGCGCGTCGAGCTCAACCACTCCGACCCCGGCGTCCTGCCGGCGGGCTTCCGGCTCGGTGACAACGACTCGCGGATCCTCGCGGTCGCCCGCAACCTCCAGGCCGAGGGCTACGACGTCACGGTCGTCTCGAAGGATCTCCCGCTGCGCATCAAGGCCTCCTCCGTGGGGCTGCTCGCCGAGGAGTACCGCGCGGAGCTCGCCATCACCGATGCCGGCTGGACCGGCATGAGCGAGCTCGCCCTGTCGGGGGAGCAGGTGGACCTCCTCTACTCCGAAGAGCGGCTCCACGTCCCCGAGGCCACGGAACTGCCCGTGCACACCGGGCTGGTCCTCCAGTCCGAGCGCGGCAAGGCCCTGGGCCGGGTCACGGCCGACGGCAACGTCAAGCTCGTACGGGGCGACCGCGAGGCCTTCGGGCTGCACGGGCGCAGCGCCGAGCAGCGCATCGCCCTGGACCTGCTCCTCGACCCCGAGATCGGGATCATCTCGATGGGCGGCCGGGCCGGCACCGGAAAGTCGGCGCTGGCGCTGTGCGCGGGCCTGGAAGCGGTGCTGGAGCGCAGGCAGCACCAGAAGGTCATGGTCTTCCGCCCGCTGTACGCGGTCGGCGGCCAGGAACTCGGCTACCTGCCCGGAGACGCGACCGAGAAGATGAGCCCCTGGGCGCAGGCCGTCTTCGACACCCTCTCGGCGGTCGCCGGGCGCGAGGTCATCGAGGAGGTGCTCGGGCGCGGGATGCTGGAGGTGCTGCCGCTCACGCACATCCGCGGCCGGTCGCTGCACGACGCGTTCGTCATCGTGGACGAGGCCCAGTCCCTGGAGCGCAACGTCCTGCTGACCGTTCTGTCCCGGATCGGCGCCAATTCGCGGGTCGTTCTCACTCATGACGTGGCCCAGCGCGACAATCTGCGCGTCGGCCGGTACGACGGAGTGGTCGCCGTCGTTGAGAAGCTGAAGGGGCATCCGCTCTTCGCCCACGTGACGCTGACCCGCTCCGAGCGCTCCCCGATCGCCGCACTGGTGACGGAGATGCTGGAGACCCTCTAGGAGGGAACGGGGTAAAACCCCCATAGCGGGACGGTCAGTTGGCGCCGCCCGGCAAAGGCGCAGAGCCTAGTCGGGCGGCGCCCTGCTGCACAGGCGTTTTCCCGAATCACCGGCATCACAGCAGGTGTGACCTTTCACACGCAACGCGGAATTGCCTTGCGGCGTCGAGGTCCGGCAGAGTCTGGTTTCCGTCAGGCCCCGCATACGGCATACCTGTATCTCCGTTCGAGATGCGCGCAGTACGTACAACTCCACAGCCGATGTCCGTATGCCGCCCGGTACAGCCGGCAGCCCCCGGAAGGGAGTTGCCCACGGGCCAGCGTCTCCTGTGACCTCAACACCACGGAGACCAGTGTCGAGGGGCACTCTCGCGGCCGCGCGGTCACTGCGGACGCTGCTGGAAGGACACCGTGTGAGCCGGATCTCGGTCCGGGGGTTCGCAGTGGCTTCGGCCACCGCGGTCACCACCGTCGGCGCAGTCGTGGGCGTCGCCACTGGCGACGCCGCCTCCAACGACATCGAGACGACCGCTTCCGGCGCGACTCTCCTCACCGACCTGCCGGTCGGCGAGCAGGCCCAGGTCCAGAGCGCCACCCTGGCGCAGCAGGCCGACAGCATCGCCCACGCCGCCGACGCCGACGCCAAGCGCTCGGTGGAGGAGGCCGCCCGCATCCAGGCCGCCGAGGACGCCAAGTCCAAGAAGGCGGAGGCCGAGAAGGCCGAGGCCGAGAAGGCGAAGAAGGCGGAGGCCGACGCCAAGCTCAAGGAGCAGCGCGAGGGCGAGGGCGAGGTCGCCAGCCGGTCCGCGGCCCGCGACGCCGGCGACTTCCCGGTCCAGGGCTCCTACACGGTCGCCCAGGTCAAGGACATCGCCCGGCAGCTGGTCCCCGCGGGCCAGTTCCAGTGCTTCTCGAACATCATCAACCAGGAGTCCACCTGGAACTACAAGGCCGTCAACTCCTCCTCGGGAGCCTACGGTCTGGTCCAGGCGCTCCCCGGTTCGAAGATGGCCTCGGCCGGCTCCGACTGGCGCACCAACCCGGCCACGCAGATCAAGTGGGGCCTCGGCTACATGAACGAGCGCTACGGCAGCCCGTGCAGCGCCTGGAGCTTCCACCAGGCCAACGGCTGGTACTAGAGCCCTGGCATAGCGCCCGCGCACAACCTCGGGGAACCCCGCACCGTCCGACGGTGTGGGGTTCCTCGCGTGTACGGTCGTGCGAGGCGTCACCACTGGGCGGGGGAAAGGAACGACATGGCGAAGAGGGCAGGCTGGCTCGGCCGGCTCGGCAGCAGACTGAGCCGGATGGAGGCGGCCCTGCACGAACGGCGGGCCGAGGTCGAGGCGGAGGCCGCCGGCGAACCGCCGCTGCCCGCCTCCGCCTCCGCTTCCGCCTCGGCTCCCGTTCCCGCCTCCGCTCCCGCTTCCGCCTCCGCCGCGTCGGCGGCGGCCCAGGGCGCGGTGGAGCCGGCCGTGCCCGCGGCGGTGCAGCCGCCCGCGCGGCCCGACCCGGTGACCGTCATCCCGTGGGGGGTGCGGGTCGCCGCCGAGGCGAGCTGGCGGCTGCTGATGCTCGCCGGGATGCTCTGGGTCCTGATGAAGGTGATCAGCGAAGTCCGGCTGGTCGTCCTCGCCTTCGCGGCCGCCCTGCTCGTCACCGCGCTGCTCCAGCCGTTCGTGGTGCGGCTGCGCAGGCTCGGCCTGCCGCGCGGGCTCGCCACGGCCGTCACGGCGATCCTCGGCTTCGTCGTCATCGGGCTGGTCGGCTGGTTCGTCGTCTGGCAGGTCATGGAGAACCTCGACGACCTCTCCAACCGGCTCCGCGAGGGCATCAACGAGCTCAAGAGCTGGGCACTGGACAGTCCGTTCCACGTGACCGAGAAGCAGATCAACGACATCGCGAAGAACCTCAGCGAGACGATCGGCACCAACACCGAGGAGATCACCTCCGCCGGCCTCCAGGGCGTGACGGTCCTCGTCGAGGTGCTGACGGGCATGCTGCTCGCGATGTTCTCGACGCTCTTCCTGCTCTACGACGGCAAGAGGATCTGGACCTGGGTGCTGGGCCTCGTCCCGGCCGCCGCCCGCCCCGGTGTCGCGGGCGCGGGCCCGCGCGCCTGGCGCACGCTGACCGCGTACGTGCGCGGCACGGTGCTCGTCGCGCTGATCGACGCCGTGTTCATCGGCCTCGGGCTGTACTTCCTCGACGTGACGATGGCAGTGCCGCTGGCCGTGTTCATCTTCCTGTTCGCCTTCATCCCGCTCGTCGGCGCCGTGATCTCCGGGGCGCTCGCCGTGGTGGTGGCGCTGGTGACGCAGGGGCCCGTCATCGCGCTCGCGGTGCTGGGCGTGGTGCTGGCGGTCCAGCAGATCGAGGGGCACGTGCTCCAGCCCTTCATCCTCGGCCGGGCCGTACGGGTCCACCCGCTCGCGGTGGTGCTCGCGGTGGCGGCCGGCGGGATGGTCGCGGGCATCGGCGGGGCCGTCGTCGCGGTGCCGCTGGTGGCCGTCACCAACACCGTGGTGGTCTACCTGAGGGCCTATTCGCGCGAGCGGCACCACGCGGCCGTCGCCGCCACGGGTCCGGGCCCGCACGGGGCCACGGCGGTGCGGGCCGCAGCGCTGGAGGCCGGGGATGATCAGCGAGCCTGAGCTCGACGGGGACTGGGCCGACGCCTCCCCGGCCGAACTCGCGGGCCCGCCCGCGCGGCCCGGCGGCCGGGAGGCGCGCGGCCGCGCCCCCTGGCTCTGGGCCCTGGGCGGGGCCGTGCTGGCCTCCGCCGTGTGGGCCGGGGCGCTCGTCGTGCAGGAACGTCACGCCGCCGCCGGGCCGCCGATCGCGTACCGGCAGAGCGAGCAGCTGTGCGGGGAGGTCCCGCTGAAGGCCGTCGGAGCCGTGACCGGGAACCTGGGCGTGGGCATGCCGAGCCACGGCGAGAGCCCGGCGCTGGACTGGTCGCACTGCTACTCCGTGGGAGGGCGGGACGGCCGGCTGCCCACCCACGACGCACAGGTGCTGGTCGAGCTGCACCGCAAGACCGACCCCGGGCCGGAGTTCGGCTCCGGACCGGTCCTCAACCTGAACATGCGCTCCCCGTCCGTCCAGCCGGAGCAGGTCCCCGGTCTCGGCGAGCGGGCCCTGTTCTCCGGGGAGGAGTCCGCGCCCCGGCTCCAGGTGCTCGACGGCGGGGCGGTCTTCACCATGCGGGTCCAGTGGTGGGGCGGCCAGGACGGCGAGGGCGGAGACCTCGACGAGAACGCCGTCAAGGCGGCGATGGTCGAGGACGTGCGCGCGCTGATGGCCCGGCTGCGCAAGAAGTAGGCCGCGAACGCGAAGTGCCCCCGCCGCCCTGAAGGGCAGCGGGGGCACGGTGGCGCGTACGAGCACCCCTGGGGGTGACTACTCGGCGGCCAGGGCCGCTTCCGCGTCGAGGGTGACGGCGACGGCCTGGATCACCGAGGCGATCTTGAAGGCCTCCTGGACCGTCTCGCGGTCGACGCCCGCCTTGCGCAGGACCTGCTCGTGCGAGTCCAGGCACTGGCCGCAGCCGTTGATCGCGGAGACCGCGAGCGACCACAGCTCGAAGTCGACCTTCTCCACGCCCGGGTTGCCGATGACGTTCATCCGCAGGCCCGCGCGCAGCGTGCCGTACTCCGGGTCGGAGAGCAGGTGGCGCGTCCGGTAGAAGACGTTGTTCATCGCCATGACCGCGGCGGCGGACTTGGCGGCGCCGTACGCCTCCGGGGACAGCGCGGCCTTGGCCTCCGGCTCCAGCTCACGCAGGACGCGCGGGGAGCGGGCGGCGATCGCGCAGGACAGGACGGTGCCCCACAGCTGCTGCTGGGTCAGGGTGTCCTGGTTGCCGATGACCGAACCGAGGTTCAGCTTCAGGTCCTTGGCGAAGTCCGGTATGGCCGACTTCAGGGTGTCGAGGGACATCCGTCACTCACCGGCCAGCAGGGCGCCGGCGTTCAGGGTGTCGTCGCCCTTGTTCCAGTTGCAGGGGCACAGCTCGTCGGTCTGCAGGGCGTCGAGGACCCGCAGGACCTCCTTGGGGTTACGGCCCACGGAACCGGCGGTCACCATGGCGAACTGGATCTCGTTGTTCGGGTCGACGATGAAGACCGCGCGCTTGGCGAAGCCGTCCTCGCCCTCGACGCCGCAGGCCTGCATCAGGTCGTGCTTGACGTCGGCCAGCATCGGGAAGGGCAGGTCACGCAGGTCGGCGTGGTCCTTGCGCCAGGCGTGGTGGACGTACTCGGAGTCGCCGGAGACGCCGAGGATCTGCGCGTCGCGGTCCGCGAACTCGTCGTTCAGCTTGCCGAACGCGGCGATCTCGGTCGGGCAGACGAAGGTGAAGTCGGCAGGCCAGAAAAACACCACGCGCCACTTGCCCTCGTAGGACTTGTGGTCGATCTGCGCGAACTGCTTGTCGGCGTCGAGGGAGACGCAGGCGGTCAGATCGTAGGTGGGGAACTTGTCACCGACAGTGAGCACACTGACTCCTTGCAGAGCGGAAAGGGGCCCTTTTGGGGGCTTTCCGAAGGGGTTGGACGGTCTCACATGCTGGCACAGTGGCATTGATCGCGGAAATCGCAAAGGGTGGTCGCGCTGATCAGGCTTCCCTATCAATGGAGGTCAGCCGCCGCAGAAGGTCCTGGCGGCCAGCGCGGCGCCGTTGGCGTAGCCCCGCTGGTAGTCGGCGTCGAGCTCGCGCAGGTCGTTCGGCGGCTTGGCGCCGCAGTCGGCCTTCACCGCCTGGAACCCCTTCCTGAAGCCCTTGTCGTACTGCTCGTCCCCGCCCGTCCCGGCGGCCCGGTCGCCCTCCGGGGCGCGGGCACCGGCCGCGACCGCGTACGACCCGGCCGCCGGCGCGCCCGGTACGGCGTGGGACGCGGCCACCGGCCCCAGGAGCAGCGGCGCGGCCGCCAGCGGGGTCAGGACGGCGGTACGCAAGAGCCTGTTCATGATCGCCTCCCGGGCGCGGGCCCCGGCCGGGCCCTCCTCGCCCTGCCTCCACTCTCACGCGCCAGGCCGTGGCCCGCAGCGCACACGGCCTACGCTGGTGGCAGGTGATCGGAGGTACCTATCAGTGGCTGTCGGCAACAGGGGAGCGAAGCAGGCGACGCTCGCACAGCTGCGGGCGTTCGCCGCCGTCGCCGAACACCTGCACTTCCGGGACGCTGCCGCGGCGATCGGCATGAGCCAGCCCGCGCTCTCCGGCGCCGTCTCCGCACTGGAGGAGGCCCTCGGCGTCCAGCTGCTGGAGCGCACCACCCGCAAGGTGCTGCTCTCCCCGGCCGGCGAGCGGATCGCCGCCCGGGCCAGGACGGTCCTCGACGCCATGGGCGGGCTGCTGGAGGAGGCCGAGGCGGTACGGGCCCCCTTCACCGGCATCATGCGGCTCGGGGTGATCCCCACGGTCGCCCCCTACCTGCTGCCGACCGTGCTCGGGCTGTTCCACCGGCGCTACCCCCGGATGGACCTCCAGGTGCACGAGGAGCAGACCTCCTCGCTGCTGGAGGGACTGGCCGGAGGGCGGCTCGACCTGCTGCTGCTCGCGGTGCCGCTCGGCGTCCCCGGGGTCACCGAACTGCCCCTCTTCGACGAGGACTTCGTCCTGCTCGCCCCCCGCGAGCACCCGCTCGCCGGGAGGCGCGACATCCCGCGCGAAGAACTGCGCGACCTGCGGCTGCTGCTCCTCGACGAGGGGCACTGCCTGCGCGACCAGGCCCTCGACATCTGCCGGGAGGCGGGCCGGGCCGACGGGGCCGCCGTCACCACGACCGCCGCGGGGCTGTCCACCCTCGTACAACTGGTCGCCGGGGGACTGGGCGTGACCCTGTTGCCGCGCACCGCGCTGCGGCTGGAGACCGCGCGCAACGAGTACCTGGCCACCGGCTACTTCGCCGAGCCCGCGCCCTCCCGGAGGATCGCGCTGGCCATGCGGACGGGGACCGCCCGGCAGGAGGAGTTCCGGGCCATCGCGGCGGCCCTGCGCGAGGCCGTACGCCCGCTCCCGGTCTGGCCGGCGGAGTAGGGCGTACGGCCCTGCGCGCTACTCCGTACGCAGTCCGTCCGGGCGCATCATGCGCAGCAGCGGCGGCAGGCTGAGCAGGGTGACCGCCGCGACCAGCCCCGCGCCCGTGCCGGTCAGCAGGAGCACCTGGCTCCACTCGACCCGCACCGGGACGTGCGCCATGCCCATCAGCACCGAGCCCAGCCCGATGCCGGCGCCCGCCGCCAGGACCAGCCCGAGGGCCACCGGCAGGGCCGTCTGCCAGAGCACCGACAGGCACAGCGTCGAGCGCCTGGTCCCGAAGGCGACCAGGGCCGCGAGCAGCCTCCTGCGCTCGCGCAGCTGCTCCAGCTGGCCGACCAGCAGGCTGGTGCCGATCAGGACCAGGACCCCGGTCGCGCCGAAGAACAGCCCGGCGCGGATGCCGGAGAAGGCGCGCTGCTCCTGCGTGGACCGCAGGGTCGCCGCCGTGGCCAGCGGGTCCGCCTTGAAGACGGCGGTGCGCACCCGCTCCAGCGCGTCCGGCGCGGAGTCGTCGAGCTGCACGTAGACCTGCGCGAACTGGGCGCGCCCCATGTCCTTCGGCGCGGCGGAGGGGGTGGCCAGCAGGCCGGCGCGGAGCACGCCCGTCGGGTCCTCGCGGGGGCGGACGGTACGGGCGTCGGCCGGGACGGTCCACTCGACGGTCTTCCCGCCCAGGCGGGCCGAGTCGTCGGGGGAGATCCTGACGTCGCCCGCGAAGACCCGGTCCCCGGGCGCGACGGCCGCTTCCAGCGGGCCGCCGGAGAGGACGAAGACGTCACCGTCCCGGCAGGGGCCGAGCTCCGCGACCTCGGCGAGCGCCTGGCAGGTGCCGATGGTCAGGTCGGGCGCGCCGGGGGAGGGGACCTGCCGGGCGAGGCCCACGGTGTTCAGCGGGACGGCGCGGGTGACGCCCGGGGTCTCGGCGATCCGGCGGCCGAGGTCGTCGAGACGGGACTCGGTGCCGCCGTGCAGCATGACCGCGACCGAGGCCCGGGACGGGTCCTGCCCGGTCTCCTCGGTGACCTCGCCCGCGACGCCCGAGAAGAGCATCTGGAGGGCGATGGCCCCGGCGACGGCCACGGCGATGCCGTTGACGAGGCGGGCGGAGGGACCGCCGGCGACCTGGAGGCGGCGGACCGCGAGCTGCCAGGAGACGGGCCCGCCGCGCAGCCGGCCGACGCAGCGCTCCAGCAGCCAGGGGAGCAGGGCGGTGACCCCGACCAGCAGCAGCACCACGCCGCCGCTGACCTGCCACTGGTTGAACCGGCCGCCGCCGTTGCCGCGGCCCGCCAGCGGCAGGAGCAGCCCGAGCCCGCCCAGCGGCAGCAGCAGCCGCCACCACACGCGGCGGCCGCGCGGCGCGGCCGTCCGCAGGACGCCCAGCGGCTCGATGACGACCCCGCGCAGCGTGAACAGGGTCACGGCCACGGCCGCGGCCGGCACGGCGAGGGCCGTCAGGGCGACCAGCCCCGGCGCGGGGGCCAGGTCGGCCGGGAAGACGCTGCGCCCGCTCAGGGAGAGGGAGCCGGCCAGCCGGCGGCCGGCCAGGAAGAACACGGAGCCCAGCAGCAGCCCGGCCACCGCCCCGGCCAGCGCCTCGCCGGCCGCGATCCGGCGGACGGTCCGCCCGTCGGCACCGACCAGGCGCAGCGCGGCGAGCCGCTGGTCGCGCCGCTCCCCGCCGGAGCGGACGGCGGCGGCGATGAACACGGCGACCGGCAGCAGCAGGGCGACGAAGGTCAGCAGGACCGTGAGCATCAGCACCGGGCTGAGCTCCGGGCGCCTGGGATCGGGGGCGAAGCCGGTGACGCGCTGGACGCGGAGCTCGCCGGGTCCGGTGGCGGGAAGGCTGTCGGTGCCCCGGTAGAAGGCGAGCTCGGCCGGGCCCGTCAGGCCGGCGTCGCCGATGACCCCGCCGATCCCGCCGTCGAGGCGTTCGCGCAGCAGCGTGCCGTCGGCGGAGCGCAGCAGGTCGCGCAGGGCGGGGGAGACGACCAGTTCACCGGGGGCGGGGAAGGCCTTCAGCCCCGGCGGGAGCGGGGCGTCGGGGCCCTCCGGCTCCAGCAGCCGGCCCTCGATGTCATGGCCGCGGTACGTCATGTCGGCCCGGGCTATCAGCAGGGTGTCGCGTCCCGGCGCCGCGGCCGTGGGGGCGCCCAGCAGGGAGCGGGCGTCGCCGCGCTGCCCCCGGGCGGCGAGCGCCCCCGGAACGGCCGTGCCGATCAGCAGCAGGGCGACGCCGAGGCCGACGCCGACGCCGGTGAAGAGGGTGCGCAGCCGGCCTTCGCGGCCGCCGCCGAAGGCGAACCGGACGCCCATGGAGAGGTCCCGGGACCAGGCCTGGAGCGCGCTCATACGATCGGCTCCATGTCGCGGGAGCGGCCGTCGCGCACGACGATCTCGCGGTCGGAGTACGCGGCGACGCGGGTCTCGTGCGTGACGAGGACGACGGCGGTGTTCGCCGACCGTGCGGCCTCGGTGAGGAGCTGCATCACCAGTTCGCCGTTGAGGGAGTCCAGGGCGCCCGTGGGCTCGTCCGCGAAGACCACCCGGGGTCCGGTGACCAGGGCCCGGGCCACGGCCACCCGCTGGCCCTGGCCGCCGCTGACCTCGCCGGGGCGCTTGGCGGCGAGGTCCTCGACCTGGAGCCGCTCCATCCAGCGCAGCGCGGTCCCCTCGGCCTCCTTGCGCCGGGTCCCCGCCAGGCGCAGCGGCAGGGCCACGTTCTCCACGCAGGTCAGCTCGGGGACGAGCCGGCCGAACTGGAAGACGAAGCCGAACTCGCCGCGGCGCAGGGCGCTGCGCTCGGCGTCGTTCATCGCGGACAGCTCGCGGCCGGCGTAGGTGACGGTGCCGGAGTCGGGGGTGACGATCCCCGCGAGGCAGTGCAGCAGCGTCGACTTGCCGGAGCCCGAGGGGCCCATGACGGCGACGACCTCGCCGGGGTGGATGGAGAACCCGGCGCCGTCCAGGGCCTTGGTGGACCCGTACGACTTGCACAGGTCCGCGGCGGCGAGCAGGGTGCCGGCCGGGGTCATCGGCGTACCTCCCGGGCGAGCTGGTCCAGGCGGGCGGCGGTGAGCTCCAGCCAGCGCAGGTCGGCCTCCAGGTGGAACAGGGCGTGGTCGCAGACCAGTTGGTCGGCGATGTCGCCCTTGCGCTTGCGCTGGGTCAGGATGCGCATCAGCCGCAGGTGCTCGGCGCGCTGGGTGTCGAGGAGCTCGTTGGCGCTGCGGTGGGTGAGCAGCGCCAGGACCACCTTGGTGTACAGGGTCGACTGGAGGTACGGCTCGGGCTTCTCGGGCTGGGAGAGCCAGTGCTCGACGTCGGTGATGCCGGCGTCGGTGATCGCGTACCGCTTGCGTTCGGGACCGCCGCCGCTCTCGACCCCGTCGACCTCGACGAGGCCGTTCTTCAGGAGCCGGGACATGGTCGAGTAGACCTGCCCGTAGGCGAGGGGGCGGTCGTGGCCGAAGGACTCGTCGAAGGCGCGCTTGAGGTCGTAGCCGTGGCGCGGGCCGGCCTCCAGGAGGCCGAGCAGGGTGTGGCCGATGGACATGCCGCGACTATACACGGCGTGTATACGCGTGGTGTATAGCTCGCTGACGTGCGGATAGGCGGAGCGTGCATGCCGAAGGCCCGCCGACGGGGGGTCGGCGGGCCGAGTGGAACCGCGGGGTCGTACGGCTCAGGAGTCCGGTGCGTTGCGCGGGCGGCCGCGCGGGGGGATCGGGGCGGCGCCGCCGGGGAGCCGGCCCGCCTCGGACAGGGCCCTGCGCAGCAGGAACTCGATCTGCGCGTTCGTGCTGCGCAGCTCCTCGCCGGCCCAGCGCGCGAGGGCGTCGTACACCTGCGGGTCGAGCCGCAGCAGCACCTGCTTGCGCGCCTGCCGTGCCGCCCGGGCGGGCTTGCCCTCGGCCGGACCCGGGGCGGAACCGGAACCCGGGCCGGAGCCGGAGCCGGAACCCGGGCCGGAGCCGGAACCCTGGCCCTGGGGGCCGCCGGGGCGGGGAGCGGCGGCGGGGGTCACTGGTAGAGGGTGCCCGTGTTGATGACCGGCGTGGCCGCGCGGTCGCCGCAGAGCACCACCATCAGGTTGGAGACCATGGAGGCCTTGCGCTCCGGGTCCAGGTCCACGATGTCCTCCTCGGCCAGCCGGGTCAGGGCGAGCTCCACCATGCCCACCGCGCCCTCGACGATCTGCTTGCGGGCCGCCACGACCGCGCCCGCCTGCTGGCGCTGGAGCATCGCGGAGGCGATCTCCGGAGCGTACGCGAGATGCGTGAAGCGGGACTCGATGATCTCCACGCCCGCCGCCTCGACCCGGGTCGCCAGCTCGGCCGCGAGTTTCTCGGTGATCTCCTCGGCGTTCCCGCGCAGCGACAGGCCGCCCTCGTCGTGGGCGTCGTAGGGGTACTCGATGGCGATGTGCCGGACCGCCGCCTCGGTCTGGGTCTCGACGAACTCGGTGAAGTCCTCGACCTCGAAGACGGCGCGCGCGGTGTCGGCGACCTTCCACACCACGACCGCCGCGAGCTCGATGGGGTTGCCGTAGGCGTCGTTGACCTTGAGGACGGCCGTCTCGTGGTTGCGCACCCGGGTGGAGATCTTCTGGCGCGAGGTCAGCGGGTTGACCCAGCGCAGGCCGTCCGTGCGGACCGTGCCCCGGTAGCGGCCGAACAGCTGGACCACCCGGGCCTCGCCCGGGGCCACCGTGTTGAGGCCGGTCATCGCGAGGATCGAGCCGAGGAACAGCAGGAAGCCCAGCGGGATCAGGGCCGCCTTGGCCGCCGTCGCGTCCGACACGGCGGCGAGCGCCAGCAGGCCCGCCCCGGCCGCCACGCCCGCCAGTCCGAGCAGCAGGGCGGGTCCGCCGCCGACGCTGCGCGCCGTGAACTCCCGTACCCCATCCGGTCGCGCGTCCGCTGCGTTTGTCATGGAATGCCCCCGTTTGGTCAGTTGTGTCCGGCCGCCGTCGACCGCAGCGCCCTATCAAAGTGATATCACTTTTTGCGGACACCGCAACCCTTCCGGCATCGTGGGCGTCGGTTCCATCGGAGTGGGTGCTGATTCTCACGTCCGAATTGACCGGTATTGATCTGGGTTGATCAAACTTTGTCACAGCCTGCGGTGTTAGTTTTCTGAGCTGACGTCGGGGGGGTTAATCGAGCGGAGCGGGAGCGATGGGCCGAGCAGATGCGCGACGGGCGCAGCAGCAACGCGGTGCGCGGAATGCGCCGAGCGGGCGCGCCGGCGGGCGCGCGGGCAAGGCGACGAAGAAGCGCAGCGGCATACGTCGCTTCCTCAACTGGAAGACTCTGCTGGGGACTTTCCTCGGCGGCATCCTCCTCCTGGTGGTCGCGGGCGTGGCCCTCTACTTCTCCGTGGACGAGCCGAACGACCCGAACAAGACCGCGACGCTCCAGAGCAACACGTACAAGTACGCCGACGGTTCGATCATGGCCCGCACCGGCGACATGAACCGCGAGATCGTCCCGATCGACAAGGTCCCCGAGGACGTCCGCACCGCGTTCATCGCGATCGAGAACAAGACCTTCTACAAGGACCGCGGCGTCGACGTCATGGGCGTGTTCCGCGGCCTCGCCAACACGGTCCGCGGCAAGGGCACGGCCGGCGGCTCGACGATCACCCAGCAGTACGTCAAGAACTACTACCTGACCCAGGACCAGTCGCCGACGCGCAAGCTGCGGGAGCTGGTCATCTCCCTCAAGGTCGACCAGCGGATGGAGAAGAACGACATCCTCGCCGGTTACCTGAACACCAACTTCTACGGCCGCAACGCGTACGGCATCCAGGCCGCCGCCCAGGCCTACTACGGCGTCGACTCCGACAAGCTGACCCTGGAGCAGGGCGCGTACCTCGCCGCCGTCATCCAGGCCCCCAGCCAGTACGACTGGGCGACCGCCGGCCCCAACGGCAAGCGCCTCGTGATGATCCGCTTCAACGCCGTCCTCGACAACATGGTCGAGATGGGCAAGCTGGACGAGGCCAAGCGCAAGACCCTGAAGTTCCAGGAGCCGATCAAGCCCAAGCCCCGTCCGGGCATGGACGGCCAGAAGGGCTACCTCATCCAGGCCGCCGAGGCCGAGATGAACCGGCAGGGGATCAAGGACGCCGAGATCAACGCCGGCGGCTGGACGATCACCCTCGCCATCGACAAGAAGAAGCAGGCCGCGCTGGAGAAGGCCGTCCAGGACGAGCTGGAGTCCAAGCTCGACCGCAAGGACACCAAGAACCGGCCCCAGGACCAGAGCGTCCAGGCCGGCGCCACCTCCGTCGACGCCAAGACCGGCCACATCGTCGCCATGTACGGCGGCGTGGGCCTGACGGAGAAGGCGGCGAGCAACGCGCTGCGCTCCGACTTCCAGCCGGGCTCGACCTTCAAGCCGATCGTGCTGGCCTCCGCCCTGGAGAACGGGTCCAAGACCCAGGACGGCCGCCCGATCAACCCGAGCACCCTCTACGACGGCACCAGCAAGCGCGCCGTGGTCGGCAGCGACACCCCGTTCGCCCCGCAGAACCAGGACAACGAGAACTACGGCGACCCGATGATCTCGGTCCAGGAGGCCACCAACTCCTCCGTGAACTCGGTGTACGCGCAGATGATCGTGGACGCCAAGCCCGTCAACGTGAAGAAGACCGCCCTCTCCATGGGCATGACCGACCGCCCGGGCTGGCCGCAGACGAGCCCCGCCATGTCGCTCGGCACGATGAGCGCCAACACCGTCGAGATGGCCGCCGTCTACGCCACCCTCGACAACCACGGCAAGAAGGTCACCCCGAGCATCATCAAGAAGGCCGAGCACAAGGACGGCGAGTTCAAGCCCGTCACCCCCATCGGCTCCCAGGTGCTCACCAGCACCACCGCCGACACCGTGACCAAGGTCCTCACCGGCGTCGTCGAGAACGGCTCCGGCAAGGCCGTCCGCAGCTCCGCCTACGAGGCCGCCGGCAAGACCGGTACCACCGAGTCCAACGTGGCCGCCTGGTTCACCGGCTACACCCCGGAACTGGTCACCGTCGTCGCGATGTTCGGCGAGGACCCCAACACCCACGGCCAGGTCACCCTGACCGGTACCGCCGGCAAGGGCCGCGCGGGCGGCTCCAGCTTCCCCGCGCAGATCTGGCAGGCGTACACGACGGCCGCGCTCAAGGGCACGACCACGGGCCAGTTCGACCTGGACGACGCCCGGATGGGCACCCCGGCGCCGTCCCGCGCCCCCAGCCCGTCGGCCACCCCCAGCGGCTCCGTCAGCCCGACGCCGTCCGGTTCCGGCAGCACCCGCCCGTCCGGCACCCCGGACCCCTCCGGCAGCTCCGGCGGCTCGACCCCGCCGACCGGCAAGCCCACGACGCCGACCGGTAAGCCCACGACGCCGACGGGCAAGCCGACCCCGCCGACGAAGGACCCGTCACCGCCCTTCCCGCCCTTCCCGAACGCGGAAGACAGGTAGGCGCGTACGACGACGGCCCCGCAGCACCAGCTGCGGGGCCGTCCCCGTTTGCGCGTACTCCGTGTACCGCGCGTCCTGCCGGCGGTCAGCGCCGCTCGTGCGGCCCCGGCAGCGGGAGTTCGAACCAGACCACCTTGCCGCTGCTCAGCCGGGTCGCGCCCCACCGCCGGGCGAGGCGGTTGACCAGGAACAGGCCGCGCCCGCCCTCGTCGGTGTCCCGGGCCCGCCGCTGCCGGGGCAGCTGCGGGGAGTCGTCGCCGACCTCGCAGCGCAGCACGTCCGTGCGCAGCAGCCGCAGCGTCACCGGCCGCTCCGCGTACCGGACGGCGTTGGTGACCACCTCGCTGACCAGCAGCTCCAGCGAGTCGCTCAGCTCCTCCAGCCCCCAGCGGGCCAGCGCGCGCCGGGCGAACCGGCGGGCCCGGCCCGGAGCGGTCTCCTCCGGGTCCAGGAACCAGTACGCCACGTCGCTGGGCGCGATGCCCTCGAAGCGGGCCGCGAGCAGCGCGATGTCGTCGTCCC
Organism: Streptomyces sp. C; assembly: GCF_000158895.1. Taxonomy (NCBI): domain Bacteria; kingdom Bacillati; phylum Actinomycetota; class Actinomycetes; order Kitasatosporales; family Streptomycetaceae; genus Streptomyces; species Streptomyces sp. C. The sequence goes on from NZ_GG657750.1 coordinate 5,022,793, forward strand.
GGTCGCCCGGGCCCAGCATGTCCAGCACGTCGTCGCAGAGGGCCTCCAGCGGCGGCGAGTGGTCCAGCCCGGTCAGCTGCGCGGTCGTCGCGAGGCGCTCGCGCAGCTGCTCGATGCCGGTCCACACGTCCCGCAGCCGGGACTCCACCAGCCCGTCCGTGTACAGCAGCAGGGTGGCCCCGGCCGGGGCGTCCAGCTCCACGGCCTCGAAGTCGACGCCGCCGACCCCGATGGGCGCGCCCGGCGGCACGCGCAGCACCTCGGCGCGGCCGCCCAGGTGCAGCAGCACCGGCGGCGGGTGGCCGGCGTTGGCGATGGTGATGCGGTGCGAGACCGGGTCGTAGACCGCGTACAGGCAGGTGGCCATCCGGTCGGAGCCGAGCCGCTGGGCCTGCTCGTCCAGGTGGTGCAGCACCTCGGCCGGCGGCAGGTCCAGCTGGGCCAGGGTCTGCGCGGTGGTGCGCAGCTGGCCCATGATCGCCGCGGAGGTCATGGAGTGGCCCATCACGTCGCCGACGACGAGCGCGACCCGGCTGCCGGGCAGCGGTATGGCGTCGTACCAGTCGCCGCCCACCCGGGCGGTCTCGGCGGCGGGCAGGTAGCGGGAGGCGAGGCGGACCCCGGTGGGCTGGGGGAGGCCGTCGGGCAGCATGGTGCGCTGGAGCTCGTCGGCGATGTACGCCTCGCGCCCGTAGAGCACGGCCTTGTCGATGCCGAGCGCGGTGTGCGTGGCCAGCTGCGCGGCCACCAGCAGGTCGTTCGTCTCGAACGCGTCCCGGTCCGGGGTGCGCAGGAACACCGCCGCGCCGATCACGCGCCGGCGACCCCGCAGCGGGGCCAGGATGGCCCGCTGGCCGCGCGGCACGGGATGGTCGGCGCCCAGCAGCTCCGGGAGCGCGTCCTTGGCCCCGGCGGCCGACCCGAAGACCGGCCGTACGCCGCGCAGCACCTCGGCGAGGGCCCCGCCGGGGCGGATCTCGCACAGCTCGGCCGCTGGCAGGTCACCCTGCGGGCCGACCAGGGGCAGCTGGCTGAAGTCGAGCTCGCCGGCGGTCCCCGCGGCCCCGGCGCCCCCGTCGGCGTCGGTCAGGTCGTCGATCGGCCGGAGCCGGTCGGTGCGGCGCAGCCTTAAAACGACCGGGCCGACGGGGCGCTCGTCGCCGACGGGCAGCGGGTCGCGCAGGTAGACGAGGATGGCGTCGGAGAACGTCGGCACGGTGGCCCGGCACAGGCCGAGCACGATCTCGTCGAGGTCGATGCCGCGGGCGATCCGGCGCGTGGCGGCGCCGACGAAGCGCAGCCGGTCGCCCTCGCGGCGGGCCACGCCGGCCTCGCCGAAGCCGGTGCCGGTGCCGGAACCGGAGCCCGCACCCGCGCCGGAGCCCGCACCCGCGCCGGAGCCCGTGAGCGGGACGGCCCGTACGGCCGTCGCGGCGGCCGCGTCGGCGGCCGGTTCGCCGGGTGCCCCGTCGGCCGGGGTGCGCCGGCCCGCGTTGCGCGCGGCCTCGCCGTCCCGGCCGCGCGCCGCGGCCGTGCCGGTGTCCGCGGGGCCGTGCCCGGAGCCCTCGCCGGTGGTGCCGCGCGGGCGCGGGAAGTCGGCATGCGTGCGTACGGCCTCGGCGGCCGCGATGGGGGCCTTGCCGTGGCCGAGCTCATCCGTACCTCCGCCGGAGGCGACGGTGGGCTGCGGGCCCTCCTGGGAGGTGGGGTACTCCGTCACGCGTGGAATTCCGTCCGTTTGCGCTCGATGTGCGCTGCACTCAACTCGGTCAGTCGCGGTATACCCGCTCAGCGGCGGGGGCACCATCACCCCCGGGTACCGCGTCCCGCTCGTTACCTTTCGCTCGCGTCGACCTCCGGTCAAGTCCCGGTCGCCGCAGGTCATTTACGGATGCCGGACCGGTGGGGCCCCTCGTGCACGACCTGCGGAGGACGATCCTACGTTTGACCCCCGGGGGCGCATCAAGGGTCTCATGAGGTCATATGCGCCGGGGTGCGGTCCCAGTCCTCGGGCAGAACCGGAACTCGCCATGTCGGATCGGGCCTCCAGTCCTGCCACCCGTCGCAGAACGGAGCACCCCAGGCCTTGACGACCTCCACCGCGGCCCGCCCCGCGTCCACCACCCGGCGCGCCCGGTCCTGGTCCATCAGCCCGATCCGCTGCGCCTGCGCGAACTCGTCCTCGTCCAGCCACTTCCAGGTGCGGTCCGGGTAGACCGCGATGTCCAGGAAGTGGTCCACCGAGTCGACCCCGCCGGCCCACCGGGTACGGGGCTCCTCCAGGTTGACGTACCAGTTCCGCAGGTGCCAGTCGTCGTCCCAGAACAGCCAGACCGACCACGGCTCCCCGGGCCGGGCCAGCTTCAGCACGCCGCCGCCGAACCAGCGCGAGCGCGCGGTGGTGCGCGGCGCGGTGTAGCGGGTGGCGAGCGGCTCCCGGTGCACCGGACTGCCGTCGGACAGCACGGGCTTGACGCATTCGGTGCCGGGCGCCATCCACACGGCGAGCAGCTCGTCGGTGTCGCGCACCACCGTCACCGGGCGGGCGATGTGGAACGGGCCGGCCCGCCCCGGGGCGTGGTCGCGGTAGCGCCAGAGGATCTGCTCCCCGGGCGCCCAGTGCCGCTCCGGCGCCGTGCCACCCGCGGCGGACCGCGCCGCGCCGCCCCCGGACCCCCCGTACGTACCTGTCATGCGCAGATCTTAGGGCTGCGGCCCCGCGAGATGCTGCGGTGCAGGTCACGGAGGTGTGCGGGGACGGTAAACGACCGGATTCGGCCCCTGCCCGGAACCGATTTCAGGGGCGGGTCATCCGCAGCACGTCGAGTGCCTCGTCCAGCTGCGCGAGGGTGAGCGCACCCCGGTCGACGTAGCCGGACTCCAGCACGACCTCCCTGATCGTCTTCCGCTCGGCGAGCGCCCGCTTGGCCACCTTGGCGGCCTCCTCGTAGCCGATGTACCGGTTGAGCGGGGTCACCACCGAGGGCGAGGACTCGGCGTACTCCCTGGCCCGCTCGGAGTTGGCGGTGATCCCGTCCACGGTGCGGTCGGCCAGCAGCCGGCTCCCGTTGCCCAGCAGGCGGATCGACTCGAGGAGGTTCCGGGCCATCACCGGGAGCATCACATTGAGCTCGAAGTTGCCGGCGGCGCCCGCCACGGCGACGGTCGCGTCGTTCCCCATCACCTGCGCGGCGATCATCAACAGCGCCTCGGGGACGACCGGATTGACCTTCCCCGGCATGATCGAGGACCCCGGCTGGAGATCCGGCAGGTTGATTTCGGCCAATCCGGTGCGCGGGCCGGAGGACATCCAGCGCAGGTCGTTGCAGATCTTGGTGAGCGAGACGGCGATCGTGCGGAGCACCCCCGAGGTCTCCACCAGCGCGTCCCGCGCGCCCTGGGCCTCGAAGTGGTCGCGCGCCTCGGTCAGCGGCAGCCCCGTCGCGTCGGCCACCTCGGCGATCACGGCCGCGGAGAAGCCGGGCGGGGTGTTGATGCCGGTGCCCACCGCCGTACCGCCCAGCGGCAGTTCGGCCAGCCTCGGCAGGGCGGCCCGGAGCCGGTCGACGCCGTAGCGGACCTGGGCGGCGTACCCGCCGAACTCCTGGCCCAGGGTGACCGGGGTGGCGTCCATCAGGTGCGTGCGCCCGGCCTTGACCACCTCGGCGAACTCGGCCGCCTTGCGCTCCAGGGCGGCGGCGAGGTGCTCCAGGGACGGGATCAGCTCGCGGGAGACGGCGGCGGTGGCGGCGATGTGGATCGACGAGGGGAAGACGTCGTTGGAGCTCTGGGAGGCGTTGACGTGGTCGTTGGGGTGGACCTCGCGCCCGAGCCGCTCGGTGGCCAGGGTCGCGATCACCTCGTTGGTGTTCATGTTGGACGAGGTCCCGGACCCGGTCTGGAACACGTCGACGGGGAAGTGCTCGTCCCAGCGCCCCTCGGCGACCTCGGCGGCGGCCGAGCGGATCGCCTGCGCGACGTCCTCGTCCACCACCCCCAGCCGGGCGTTGACCAGGGCGGCGGCCGCCTTGATCCGGGCGAGGGCCTCGATGTGGGCGCGCTCGATGCGCTGCCCGGAGAGCGGGAAGTTCTCCACCGCGCGCTGGGTCTGCGCGCGCCACTTGGCGTGCGCGGGGACGCGTACCTCGCCCATGGAGTCGTGCTCGGTCCGGAACGCCTGCGGCTGCTGCTGATCGTCGGTCATCTTCGTAGCCTCCTCAGAAACTTGAGCAATTGTCTTGTTCGAACTGTTCCCATCTCCCCTACCGGCCAGTAAATACCGGGGGTAACACCTATATCGGGGAGGCGTTCATGGCACGTGCCCGCACGAAACCCACGCTCAGATGTACCTTCGCCGCCGTCGCGGCGTTCGCGGCCGCCCTCGGGGGCGTCACCGCCGTCACCCCCCTGGCCCAGGCCGCACCCGCCGTGTCCGGCTCGATCGCCCCGCTGTCGCCGGAACTGGAGGCCGTCCGCGCCGCCGAGGCCGTGAAGATCTACGGGGACCCGGCCGTCCGCCCGCTCGCCGAACGCAAGACGGGCCTCATCTCCCTCGGCGACAGCGAGATCTCCGGCGAGGGCGTCGGCAACTACGACCCCGCCACCAACACCCCGTCCAACCAGTGCCACCGCTCGCCCGACGCGGCGATCCACCGCACCGGGATCCCCGCCGACCTCACCTTCAACGTCGCCTGCTCCGGCGGCTACACGGGCAACATCCGCATCGGCGGCAGCAAGCAGTACGCCGACGAGCTCGTGCAGAGCGACAACCTCGCCATCAAGGCCCGCAACACCAGGATCAAGATGGTGGTGCTGGTCGCCGGAGCCAACGACGACCTCCAGTTCGGCCCCGTCATGACCGACTGCGTCACCCGCTGGGTGCTCAGCCAGGGCACCTGCGAACCCAAGTACGGCCCCGGCTGGCAGGCCCGCGTCGACGGCCTGAAGCCCAAGGTCGAGGCCACCGTCGCCGACCTCAAGACGGTCATGCGCGACGCCGGCTACGCCGACACCGACTACAAGCTCGTCGTCATGGGCTACCCCAGCCCCATCGGCCCCGACTTCAACGACAACCCCGCCTTCCCCGGCAAGCTTCCCGGCGGCTGCGCCGGCTACGACTCCGACGCCACCTGGGGCCGCAACCACGCCGTGCCCACCTTCGAGAAGGGCATGCGCGCCGCAGCCCTCGCCTCCGGAGCGGTCTACCTCGACAACTCGCGGCTCTTCCACGGCCACGAGGTCTGCATGGAGGACACCTGGGCCCGCGGCCTCTACCTCGACCTCGGGGACCACTTCCCCTGGGACGAGAACACCGCCCGCCAGTCCTTCCACCCCAACTACCGCGGCCACGGCGCCTTCGCGTCCTGCCTCACCCAGCTCTACGGCTCCGGCCTGCGCGAGGCCTCCTGCGCCGACCCGGCGAGCACCGGCACCCCCGTACTCCAGGCCGGCGCCTGGGACTCCCTCTACAAGCCCGTCAAGAACGAGGCCACCGGCAACTGCCTCGACTCCTTCGGCGGCTCCAGCGCCAACGAGACCAAGGTGGTCGGCTGGGACTGCCACGCCGGCCGCAACCAGGGCTGGTGGTACGACTCCGCGAAGAAGTCCCTCCACGTCGAGCTCACCCACGACCGCTGCCTGGACGCCCCGGGCGCCAACTACGGCGCCGGCACCGGCATGATCCTCTACAACTGCCACGGCGGCGCCAACCAGCAGTTCGTCCGCGACGGCGCCACCCTGCGCCCCGCCGCCGCCCCCGGCATGTGCCTCACCGTCGCCGCCGCCCACGAGCAGCTGCGCCTCCAGCCCTGCAACGGCTCCGCGAACCAGCGCTTCGCGTAACCCCGCTCCCCGCACCGCCACCGCACCCCCCACACCCGGCCGGACCGACCCGGCCGGGTGTTCCCACGTCCGGGGGCCGCTACATGGCCTCCAGCTGCTCCCGCACCTGCCGGGGCCGGTTGGTGATGATCGTCTCCACCCCGAGCCGTACGCACAGCTCCACGTCCTCGGGCTCGTCCACGGTCCACACCCGCACCCGCAGCCCCTTCGCCCGCAGCCGCCCCACCAGCCCCGGATCCCTGCGCACCAGGTCGATCCCGGGCCCCGCGTGCCCCGCGAACGGCGGACGCGGCGCCCGCACGGCCCGCTCGATCAGGTACACGGCCGGCAGGCCCGGCGCCAGCCGGTGCATCCGGGTCAGCGCGTTCCGGGAGAAGCTCATCACCTCGACGCGGCCGTCCGCGCCGTCGGCCAGTCCGTACTCCTTCAGCACCCGGACGAGCTCGGCCTCCAGCCGCCCGCCGGCCCGGGTCGGGTGCTTGGTCTCCACGGCCAGCCCGACGGGCCGGTCCGCGGCGAGGGCCTCCTTGAGCAGGTCCTCGAAGAGCAGCACCCGCGCCCCCCGGTGCTCCTCGCCCTTCCACCCGCCGAAGTCGAACGCGCACAGCTCCTCGTACGTCATCGCGGAGACCACCCCCCGCCCGTCGGAGGTCCGCTCCACACTCCGGTCGTGCACGCACACCAGCCGCCCGTCCCGGGTCAGCCGCACGTCGCACTCCAGCGCGTCGGCCCCGTCCGCGATGGCCCTGCGGTACGCCCCGAGGGTGTGCTCGGGGTGCTCGTGGGAGGCCCCGCGGTGCGCGACGACCCGGGTGGTGCGGGCGGTGCGGAGGGAGGCGGTCGTCGCTGTCATACGGGGATCCTTGCGAACCGGGGTGAACGGGTCGCCGCAGGGCGGCGTACCCGACGTTAACCGGGACCGGCGCGGCGGCGGCGGCAGGGGGCCGACATGCGAGGGGGCCCCTCCGCCGTTCGGCGGAGGGGCCCCGGTCACACGGTCACGGACCCGGGGTCACAGGCCCGGGCCGCGGACCGGGATGTGGGTGAACGTCGGCTCGGGCGCCGGGTTCTGGAAGAAGTCGTTGCCCTTGTCGTCGACGACGATGAAGGCCGGGAAGTCCTCGACCTCGATCTTCCAGACCGCCTCCATGCCGAGCTCCTCGTACTCCAGGACCTCGACCTTCTTGATGCAGTCCTGCGCCAGGCGCGCCGCCGGGCCGCCGATCGAGCCGAGGTAGAAGCCGCCGTGCGCGCCGCACGCGTCCGTCACCTGCTGCGAGCGGTTGCCCTTGGCCAGCATGACCTTGGAGCCGCCCGCCGCCTGGAACTGCTCGACGTAGCTGTCCATGCGGCCGGCCGTGGTCGGGCCGAAGGAGCCGGAGGCGTAGCCCTCGGGGGTCTTCGCGGGGCCGGCGTAGTACACCGGGTGGTCCTTGAGGTACTGCGGCATGCCCTCGCCCGCGTCGAGCCGCTCCTTGATCTTGGCGTGCGCGATGTCGCGGGCCACGACCAGGGGTCCGGTGAGGGACAGGCGGGTCTTGACCGGGTGCTTGGTCAGGGTCGCCAGGATCTCGTCCATCGGCTGGTTCAGGTCGATGGAGACCACGTCCGAGGACTCGTCCAGGTGGGAGTCCGTGGTGTCGGGCAGGAAGCGCGCCGGGTCCGTCTCCAGCTGCTCCAGGAAGACGCCCTCGGCGGTGATCTTCGCGACGGCCTGGCGGTCCGCGGAGCAGGACACGGCGATGGCGACCGGGAGGGAGGCGCCGTGGCGGGGCAGGCGGACGACGCGGACGTCGTGGCAGAAGTACTTGCCGCCGAACTGCGCGCCGATGCCGATCTTCTGGGTCAGCTCGAAGACCTGCTGTTCGAGGGCCTCGTCGCGGAAGCCGTGGCCCAGGGCCGAGCCCTCGCGCGGCAGCTCGTCCAGGTAGTGGGCGGAGGCGTACTTCGCGGTCTTGAGCGCGTGCTCGGCGGAGGTGCCGCCGACCACGATCGCCAGGTGGTACGGCGGGCAGGCCGCCGTGCCGAGCGAGCGGATCTTCTCCTCCAGGAACTTCATCATGGAGGCCTCGTTGAGGACCGCCTTCGTCTCCTGGTAGAGGAAGGACTTGTTGGCGGAGCCGCCGCCCTTGGCCATGAAGAGGAACTTGTACGCGCCGCCGTCGGTCGCGTACAGCTCGATCTGCGCGGGCAGGTTCGAGCCGGTGTTCTTCTCCTCCCACATGGTCAGCGGGGCCATCTGCGAGTAGCGCAGGTTCAGCTTGGTGTAGGCGTCGTAGATGCCGCGCGAGAGGGCTTCCTCGTCGCCGCCCCGCGTGAGGACGTTCTGGCCGCGCTTGCCCATGACGATCGCCGTGCCCGTGTCCTGGCACATGGGCAGGACGCCGGCCGCCGCGATGTTCGCGTTCTTCAGGAGGTCGAGCGCGACGAACTTGTCGTTCGAGCTGGCCTCCGGGTCGTCGATGATCCGGCGGAGCTGCGCGAGGTGGGCGGGGCGCAGGAAGTGCTGGATGTCGTGGATGGCCTCCGCGGCGAGCTTGCGCAGTGCCTCGGGCTCGACCTTGAGGAACGTACGGCCGTCGGCCTCGAACGTCGAGACGCCCTCCGAGGTGACCAGCCGGTAGGGGGTGGTGTCCTCGCCCAGGGGCAGCAGGTCGGTGTACGCGAACTCCGGCATTTGGGTAGCCATTCCTCACTCGGCAGACAGCGCTGGCGACCAATTGGCAGCGCGGACATCAAGCGTAGGACCTCTCGCGCCGGGTGCGTCTGTGAGGTAAGGCTCACCCAGCAGTATCGCGATCTATCGTGTCTCGCTATGCTGGGCGGCGTGGACATGGAAAAGCACACCGCCGCCCCCGCCCCGGCGCCGGGCGGTGAGGCCGCAGGGCCCTCCGGGCTGCGCGCCTCCGACGCCGACCGGGACCGGATCGCGCAGATCCTCTCCGACGCCCTCGCGGAGGGCCGGCTGACCTCCGAGGAGCACTCCGAGCGCCTGGACACCCTGTACGCGGTCAAGACGGTCGGCGAGCTGGACCTGCTGGTGCGCGACCTCCCCGCGGACACGGGCGGCCACCGGCCGGCCGCTCCCGCCGCAGCCGCCGGCGCGACTACTGTCATTTTTCGCGGCCGCGGCCGCCGGCGGGCCCGTCGAGACGGTGGTCGCGGTGTGCAGCAGCTCCGCCCGCAAGGGCCGCTGGCGCCCCGGCGCCCGCACCCGTGCGGTATCGGTCATGGGCGACATCACCATCGACCTCACCGAGGCCGTCTTCGAGCAGCAGGTCACCGAGATCACCGTGACCAGCGTCCTCGGCAACGTCGAGGTCCTGGTCCCCGAGAACGTCACCCTGCGCGGCTACGGCAGCGGCGTCCTCGGCAACTTCGAAGTGCGCGGCGAGGGCGTCGCCGCCGACCCGCAGGCCCCCGTCGTGATCGTCCGCGGCTTCGCCCTGCTCGGCAACATCGAGGCCCGGCCCAAGCGCGGATCGCGCCTCGTCGACCTGGCCGCGAAGCTCCGCAAGCACCTGGACTGAATCCCGACCGCGCGGCGGCCGGTTTCGGACGAACCGTGTCGCCCCGGTGGCACACGGTGCTTAGCGGCACGCGCAGCGGGTAGGGACTGGTGCATCGTCTCTCGCTCGCGTATACGTCGTCAGGAGTAGACCGTGCCGCATCCGCCGCATCAGTCCCTGCAGGCAGCCGCCGTCCAGAGCCTTCCGACGCGCCCGGCTGCCGTGCCGAAGCCGCGGGTTCCGGCCAGGGAAGAGGACGGCCCATGGCACGCCGAGGCCGTCTGCCGCAGGGATGAGGCGGGACTGTTCTTCGCACCGTCCAAGGAGCCGACCGCGGCCCGGCTGGCGCGCGAGGAGGCCGCCAAAAGGGTCTGCGCCCGCTGTCCGGTGATGGTCGCCTGCCGCGAGCACGCCCTGCTCCAGCCGGAGCCGTACGGGGTCTGGGGCGGGCTCACCGCCGCCGAGCGCCGGGTGGTGCTGGGGCGCAGGCGGCGCCGGGCCGCCGAGCTGCTCCCGGGCGCGGCCGCGCCCGGACCGGTCGCACGCGGCGGGCTGACCGGCGCGGACGCACCGGCCG
>NZ_GG657750.1:5032819-5074146 GCF_000158895.1 Streptomyces sp. C
CCGCACAGGGGCCGCCCCTTCGTCGTGCCGTGACCGGCCACCCCCTAGCGGGCGCGGTCGAAGTCGACGTCGCTGTAGGCGCGCAGCTTCGACAGGCGGTGCGTGGAGTCGATCTGCCGGATCGTGCCCGACTTCGAGCGCATGACCAGCGAGGACGTGGTCGCGGTCTCCGAGCGGTAGTGGACGCCGCGCAGCAGCTCGCCGTCCGTGATGCCGGTGGCGACGAAGAAGACGTTCTCGCCGGACACCAGGTCGTTCGTGGTCAGCACGCGGTCCAGGTCGTGGCCGGCGTCGATGGCCTTCTGGCGCTCGGCCTCGTCCTTGGGCCACAGCTTGCCCTGGATGACGCCGCCGAGGCACTTTATGGCGCAGGCGGAGATGATGCCCTCGGGGGTGCCGCCGATGCCCATCAGCAGGTCGACGCCGGTGCCCTCGCGGACGGCCATGACCGAGCCGGCGACGTCGCCGTCGGAGATGAACTTGATCCGGGCGCCGGTCTCGCGGATCTCCTTGACGATGCCCTCGTGGCGGGGGCGGTCCAGGATGACGACCGTGACGTCCTCGGGGGCGATGTTCTTGGCCTTGGCGACGCGGCGGATGTTCACCGAGACGGGGGCGTTGATGTCGACGAAGTCGGCGGCCTCGGGGCCGGTGACCAGCTTGTCCATGTAGAAGACCGCAGACGGGTCGAACATGGTGCCGCGGTCGGCGGCGGCCAGGACGGCGATGGCGTTGGGCATGCCCTTGGCGTTGAGCGTGGTGCCGTCGATCGGGTCGACGGCGATGTCGACCTCGGCACCGGTGCCGTCGCCGACGCGCTCGCCGTTGAAGAGCATCGGGGCTTCGTCCTTCTCGCCCTCGCCGATGACGACGACGCCGTTCATCGAGACGGTGGAGATCAGGGTGCGCATCGCGTTGACCGCGGCGCCGTCGGCGCCGAGCTTGTCGCCACGGCCGACCCACCGGCCCGCGGCGAGGGCCGCGGCCTCGGTGACCCGTACGAGTTCCAGGGCGAGGTTGCGGTCAGGCGAGTCGGGGGCGACTTCGAGCTGGGGCGGCAGGTTGTGCTCGGTCATCGGAGCGCACCTTTCTGTACGACGACGGCCGGGATGTGAGGGTGCTGGAACTCTATCGGTTCATCGACATATTGAGCAGACCGGGTCACGTATGAGCGGTATATCGGTGATGTCGTACGGCTGAGCGGACACCCCGGCCGCTGATCGCCCACGGCGATGCGGGACGATGGTGCCGTGGCAGGTATGAAAGGCAAGCAGACGGTCTGGGACATGGTCCGGTCGCTGGCGGTGATCGGCGTGGTCGTGGCGGGCATCTACATATTCGTCCCCCATGACGAGGATGCCGACCCGACGCGCACGGTGGACTACCGCGTGGAGACCATCACGGCCCGGCGCGCCGCGCCCTACCCGGTGGCGGCCCCGGTGGGCCTTCCGGAGCAGTGGCGGGCCACCTCGGTCACCTTCGAGCGCAAGAACGCGAACGCCTGGCACCTCGGCTTCCAGGACCCGGAGAAGCAGTACGTGGCGGTGGAGCAGTCCACCGACGCCTCCGCCAAGAACGTGGCCAAGCTCACCCAGCAGGCGAAGGCCACCGGGCAGACCCAGCAGGTCGGCGACCGGGCCTGGGAGCGCTGGGACGGCGAGAAGTACGACGCGCTCGTGCGGCAGGAGCAGGGCTACGTGACCGTGGTGACGGGCACGGCCGGCTTCGAGGGGCTCGGCGCGATGGCGGCGGCGCTGGAGTTCAAGCAGGGGCAGCAGGCCCCGTAGCGGCCGAGCCGCGCGTGCGGCGCACGGCCGGAAGGACGAGGAGAGGCCGCCCGCCCCGGGATCCCGGGGCGGGCGGCCTCTCGTGTCGCGTCGTGCTTCCTGTCCGTGCCGGTGCTCAGACGGCGCGGGCGGCTCAGACGGTGGTGATGACCTGGTCGAAGTCCAGGCGCGGGGAGCGCGGGAACCAGGCGTTCTCGCCCGGCTTGCCGATGTTGACGACCATCAGCGGGGTGTGGTCGGCGTCCAGGAACTCCTTCTGCACGCCGGCGAAGTCCACGCCGGTCATCGGGCCGGCGGCCAGGCCGGCGGCGCGGACGCCGATGATGAAGTACGCGGCCTGGAGGGCACCGTTCAGCAGGGCGGCCCGCTCGCGGACCGGGCGCTCGGAGAAGAAGGCGTCCTTGGCCTGCGGGAAGTGCGGCAGCAGCTGGGGGAGCTCCTCGTGGAACTCGTTGTCCGCGGAGAGGATGGCGACCAGCGGGGCGGCGGCCGTCTTGGCCTTGTTGCCCTCTTCCATGTGCTTGACGAGGCGCTCGCGGGCCTCGGCGGAGCGGACGAGGGTGATGCGCAGCGGGGTCTGGTTGAAGGCGGTGGGGCCGAACTTCACGAGGTCGTAGATGGCCTGGACCTGCTCCTCGGTCACCGGCTCGTCGGAGAACGAGTTGGCGGTGCGGGCCTCGCGGAACAGCAGGTCCTGGGCAGCGGCGTCGAGCACGAGAGACATCGGTAAGCCTTCTTCTATGCGGTGGTGAAGCGATGGCTCCGACTCTACGGCGAAAGTAGATTAAATTTCAACTACTTGCGGGGGTGGGGGGTGCGGGTCACTCCTCGCGGCCGTTCCCGTCGCCCCCGGCGGCCGCCTCGCGGGCGGCCAGTGCCGAGTCCAGCCGGGCGCGGGCCCCTTCGAGCCAGTGCCGGCAGACCTTCGCCAGCTCCTCGCCGCGCTCCCAGAGGGCCAGGGACTCCTCCAGGGAGGTGCCGCCCGCCTCCAGCTTGCGGACGACCTCGACGAGCTCGTCCCGTGCCTGTTCGTACCCCAGCGCCGTATCGGTGTCGGTCATTTCCTTGGGTCCCATCGTAGGTGTGTGATGCGTCTGATTAGCGTGGAATATGTCGGTTTTCGAGGGGTCCTGGACCGGCGGTCGAGCCACCTTCCAGCGCCGCCTCCGGGACCTGCGGCGGAGCCGCCGACGGCCCCGCCGGCACAGCCGTCCCGGCGACCGTCACCGTGAACCCGCCCGCCGCCACCCGGGCCCGCAGCGCCTCGCCCTCCGCGACCTCCGAAGCCGCCCGCACCACGTGCCCGTCCGCCCGCTGGAGCACCGCGTACCCGCGCTCCAGGGTGGCCGCCGGCGACAGGGCGACGACCCGGGCGAGGGTGTGCTCCAGCTCGGAGTCGGCCCGGTCCAGCAGGTGCCCGAGCGTGCGCCGGCTGCGGGCCAGCAGCGCCTCCAGCTCGTCCTCCCGTACCTCCACCATCCGCCGCGGGTGCACGAACACCGGGCGCGCCAGCGCGTGCGCCAGGCCCCGCTCCTCCCGGTCCAGCAGCCCGCGCAGCGCCCGCAGCCCCCGCTCCTGGAGCTGGCGCACCCGCTGGAGCTCCTCACCGACGTCCGGGACCACCTTCTTGGCCGCGTCCGTGGGCGTGGAGGCCCGCAGGTCCGCGACCAGGTCCAGCAGCGGGGAGTCCGGCTCGTGCCCGATCGCCGACACCACCGGCGTACGGGCGGCCGCGACCGTCCGCACGACCTCCTCGTCGGAGAACGGCAGCAGGTCCTCCACGCTGCCGCCGCCCCGCGCCACGATGATCACGTCCACGTCGGGCCGCGCGTCCAGCTCCTTGACCGCCTGCACCACCTGGGGCACCGCGTGCACCCCCTGCACCGCCACGTTGCGCACCTCGAAGCGGACCGCCGGCCAGCGCCGCCGGGCGTTCTCCAGTACGTCCCGCTCGGCCGCCGAGGCCCGCCCCACCACCAGGCCGATCAGCTGCGGCAGGAACGGCAGCGGCTTCTTGCGGTCCAGGGCGAAGAGCCCCTCGGCGGCCAGCGACCGCTTCAGCCGCTCCAGGCGCGCCAGCAGCTCCCCGATCCCGACCGGGCGGATCTCGGTCACCCGCAGGGACAGCTGCCCGCGCGGGGCGTACCACTCCGGCTTGGCCAGGACGACGACCCGCGCGCCCTCGGAGACCACGTCCGCGACCTCGTCCCAGACCTGGCGGAAGCAGGTCACGCTGACCGAGATGTCGTGCGAGGGGTCGCGCAGCGTCAGGAACACCACCCCGGCCCCCGGCCGCCGGGACAGCTGCGTGATCTGCCCCTCCACCCACACCTGGCCCAGGCGGTCGATCCAGCCCCCGATGAGCCGGGACACCTGGCCGACCGGCAGCGGCGCATCAGCCGACGTATTCAGACCCATGCAGGCAGGCTAACCGCCCCCGCTGACAGCGTCTCAGGCCCGGGGCCGGGTGTCGGCGCCCACGGGACCCCGCCCGCGCTGTACGAGGAGCACCGTCAGGCCCGCCAGCAGCCACGCCGCCCCCACCAGCTGCGCCGTCCACGAGGCCTCCACGATCACGGCCACCGTCACCGCCGCCCCCAGCACCGGCACCACCAGGTGCTTCCACCACACCGGCGCCCCCGCGCGCCGCCGGACCACGAACCACCCCACCACCGACGCGTGCAGCAGGGTGAACGCCACCAGCGCCCCCACGTCCACCACGGAGACCAGGTGGTCGAGGCCGTCGTCGCGGCGGGCCGCCCACACCGCCGCCACCAGCGTCACCGCCGCCGCCACCAGCAGCGCCGCCCGCGGGGTGCCGCCCGAGGTGCGCGCCAGCGCACGCGGCAGCCGCCGCTCCCGGGCCATCGCGAACAGCAGCCGCCCGGCCGCCGCCTGCCCGGCCAGCGCCGCGAAGGCCGCCCCGATCGCCTTGCTCACCGCCACCAGGTCGTGCAGCCAGGACCCGACCGAGGCCTCGACCGCGTCGTAGAAGGCCGGCCCCTGCCGCCCCGGGTCGGCCGCCAGCTCCGCCGAGGACACCGGGGACAGCAGGGCCGCGAGGTAGGTCTGCGCGACGAACAGCACCCCGGTCAGCGCCAGGCAGAACAGCACCGCCCGGGCCACCCGGGCACTGCCCCCGGTGACCTCCTCCGCGAAGGAGGCGATGGCGTCGAAGCCCAGGTACGACAGGACGGCCACGGACACCGCGCCCAGCACGGCCGCCGCCGAGAAGCCCAGCGGGCCGTCCCCGGTCAGCGGCGACAGCCAGCCGCGCCGGGCCCCGTCCCGGGCCAGCACGGTCACCGCCGCCACCAGGAACACCAGCAGCACCGCGATCTCCATGGCCAGCACGGCGAAGCCCACCCGCGCGGCCGCCCGTACGCCCCACAGGTTCAGCGCCGTGGTGGCCACCACCGCCAGGGCCGTCCACACCCACCGCGACACCTCCGGGACCAGCGCGTGCATCGCGATCCCGGAGAACAGGTACGCCACCGCCGGGATCAGCAGGTAGTCGAGCATCGCCATCCAGCCCGCGATCAGCCCCGCCCCCTCGCCGAGCCCCTTGCGGGCGTAGGTGAAGACCGAGCCGGCCTGCGGGGCCACCCGCACCATCTGCGCGTACGAGAAGGCCGTGAACGCCATCGCCACGGTCGCGACGGCGTACACGAGGGCCACCGCTCCGTGCGACTTCGCGTCGAGGGTGCCGAAGACCCCCACCGGGGCCATGGGGGCGATGAAGAGCAGCCCGTAGACCACCAGGTCCCGGAAGCCCAGGCTCCGGCGCAGCGCCGCGGGGGCCGCCGTGCTGGAATCCGTAGCGGAAGCCATCGATCCTCCGGGGGACGGTCGGTACGTACGTTCGACCAAGTCTGTGCCGAACGGGCGACGTCCGGCCTGCTGGAGACCCCCGTACGATGGAGCACATGACTGCTGCCGCCCCTGCTCCCGCCGCCCGCCGCGTCCTGCTCGCCGCCCCCCGCGGTTACTGCGCGGGCGTGGACCGTGCCGTGATCGCCGTCGAGAAGGCCCTGGAGCAGTACGGTGCTCCCGTCTACGTCCGCCACGAGATCGTGCACAACAAGTACGTGGTCCAGACGCTGCAGAAGAAGGGCGCCGTCTTCGTCGAGAAGACGGAGGAGGTCCCGCCGGGCAACATCGTGATGTTCTCCGCGCACGGCGTGGCGCCGGTGGTGCACGAGGAGGCGGCGCGCGGCCGGCTCGCGACCATCGACGCGACCTGCCCGCTGGTCACCAAGGTCCACAAGGAAGCCGTCCGCTACGCCAACGAGGACTTCGACATCCTCCTCATCGGCCACGAGGGCCACGAGGAGGTCATCGGCACCTCCGGCGAGGCCCCGGACCACATCACCATCGTCGACGGACCCGACGACGTGGCCAAGGTCGAGGTCCGCGACGAGTCCAAGGTCGTCTGGCTCTCCCAGACCACCCTCTCGGTCGACGAGACCATGGAGACCGTCGACGCGCTGAAGACGAAGTTCCCGCTGCTCGTCTCCCCGCCCAGCGACGACATCTGCTACGCCACCTCGAACCGGCAGGCCGCCGTCAAGGTGATGGGCGCCGACTCCGACCTCGTCATCGTCGTCGGCTCCAAGAACTCCTCGAACTCCATCCGCCTCGTCGAGGTCGCCCTCGACGCCGGCGCGAAGGCCGCCCACCTGGTCGACTTCGCCAGCGAGATCGACGAGGCCTGGCTGGACGGCGTCACCACCGTCGGCCTGACCTCGGGCGCCTCGGTCCCGGAGGTCCTCGTCGAGGAAGTCCTCGAATGGCTCGCCCAGCGCGGCTACGCGGACGTGGAGATCGTCAAGACCGCCGAGGAGCACATCACCTTCTCGCTGCCCAAGGAGCTGCGCCGCGACCTGCGCGCCGAGGCCGCGGAACTGGTCGCCGAGAAGTAAGTCCTCGTACCGTATGCCCATGCAGATCTTCGGTGTGGACATCGGCGGTTCCGGCATCAAGGGCGCTCCCGTGGACCTGGCCCGCGGCGAGCTGGCACAGGAGCGCCACAAGGTACTCACCCCGCACCCGGCCACCCCCGAAGGGGTGGCCGGGTGCGTCGCGGAGGTGGTCGGCGCCTTCTCCTGGGACGGTCCCGTCGGGGTCACCTTCCCGGGCGTGGTCACGGGGGGCGTCACCCGCACGGCGGCCAACGTCGACCCGGGCTGGATCGGCCTCGACGCGGCGGCCCTGCTCTCCGCCCGGCTGGACGGCAGGCCGGTCACGGTCCTCAACGACGCCGACGCGGCGGGCGTCGCCGAGATGACGTACGGGGCGGGGCGCGGGGTGGCGGGCACGGTGCTCCTGCTCACCCTGGGCACGGGCATCGGCAGCGCGCTCTTCCAGGACGGCCGGCTCGTACCGAACACGGAGCTGGGCCACCTGGAGCTCAAGGGCCACGACGCGGAGACGCGGGCCTCGGTGAAGGCCAAGGAGGACGGGGACCTCAGCTGGGAGCGCTGGGCGCACCGGCTGCAGAAGTACCTGGCCCACGTGGAGATGCTCTTCTCCCCGGACCTGTTCATCCTGGGCGGCGGCGTCAGCCGCAAGCCGGAGAAGTTCCTGCCGCTGATCAAGGGGATCCGGGCGGAGATCGTCCCCGCGCAGCTCCAGAACGACGCGGGGATCGTCGGCGCGGCGATGGCCGCGCGCGACGGGGCGGCCCGGTAGCTCAGTAGGCCGTCCTGGCACGCTGCTGCCGGGCGGCCCGCTTGCGCCCGCTCAGGGCGGCCCGGCGCACCAGCGCGATCAGCCCGGCGGCCAGCGTGCCCGCGTAGAGCCACCCGGCGTGCAGGGACAGCGCGGACACCACCCCCATCAGCTGCCCGCCGAAGCCGCCGGAGCCGCCCGAGACGGGCCACACCCCGGCGGCGAAGGCGATGGGGGCCGAGATCGGCGCGGTGACCAGGTCCGCCGGCCGCACCCACACGCCGACCGCGGCGGAAACGGGCAGGAAGAGCAGCCCGTACGCGAAGAGCGAGGAGCCGAAGAGCAGCCGGCAGACCCCCGCGACCAGCAGCATCGCCAGGCAGGCGAACAGCCCGGCGCCGAACCCGGTCAGCATGGGCCGGGGCAGCCGGCGGGGCGCGGCGGGGCGCCGCGACTGGGCGGGCACCCGGGCGGGCACCCGGGCGGACACCTGGGGGTGACGTACCGAACGCATCCTGTATTGCTCCACCCCACCAAACTAGGCGGGAAGGGCCCCGAATCCGGGCGCGGACACGCGTACGTCCACCCCCGCTCATCGGAAAGTAAACTGTCGGGTGGCCCACCTCCGGGCCGCCGCCCCCTCCAGCTACGGGAAGTCGCCAACGTGTCGCTCACGATCGGAATCGTCGGCCTGCCGAATGTCGGCAAGTCGACCCTGTTCAACGCCCTGACCAAGAACGACGTGCTGGCGGCCAACTACCCGTTCGCCACCATCGAGCCGAACGTGGGCGTCGTCGGCGTCCCGGACCCGCGCCTGGGCGTCCTGGCCGGCATCTTCGGCTCGCAGAAGGTCCTCCCGGCCACGGTCGACTTCGTCGACATCGCCGGCATCGTGCGCGGCGCCTCGGAGGGCGAGGGCCTGGGCAACAAGTTCCTGGCGAACATCCGCGAGTCCGACGCGATCTGCCAGGTCATCCGCGCCTTCAAGGACGAGAACGTCGTCCACGTCGACGGCAAGGTCTCGCCCAAGGACGACATCGAGACGATCAACACCGAGCTGATCCTCGCCGACCTCCAGTCCATCGAGAAGGCCGAGCCGCGCCTGACGAAGGAGTCCCGTCTCCAGAAGGAGAAGGTCGCGGTCCTGGCGGCGGTCGTCGAGGCCAAGAAGATCCTCGAAGCCGGCGACACCCTCTTCTCCAAGGGCATCACCAAGGGCACGGAGCAGGGCGACCTCCTCCACGAGCTCCACCTCCTCACCACCAAGCCGTTCCTCTACGTCTTCAACGTGGACGAGGACGAGCTGACGGACGAGGCCTTCAAGGCGGAGCAGGCCGCCCTGGTCGCCCCGGCCGAGGCGATCTTCCTGAACGCGAAGCTGGAGGCGGACCTCGCGGAGCTCGACGACGAGGAAGCCCTGGAGCTCCTCCAGTCGGTCGGCCAGGACGAGCCCGGCCTCGCCACCCTCGGCCGCGTCGGCTTCGCCACCCTGGGCCTCCAGACGTACCTGACGGCCGGCCCGAAGGAAACCCGCGCCTGGACCATCAAGCAGGGCGCCACCGCCCCCGAGGCGGCCGGCGTGATCCACACCGACTTCCAGCGCGGCTTCATCAAGGCCGAGGTCATCTCCTTCGCGGACCTGGTCGAGTGCGGCTCGGTCACCGAGGCCCGCGCGAAGGGCAAGGCCCGCATGGAGGGCAAGGACTACGTCATGCAGGACGGCGACGTGGTGGAGTTCCGCTTCAATGTGTAGTCGTGCACATACTGCACGTTAGGCGTTGAGTCAAACGCGCAAGTCGGAAGGGGTCGGGCTCTGTCGAGTCCGACCCCTTCGTCGTCACCGTGCTGGATGGGTGCTGGATATTCTGACGTGTGGTCAGCGGCAATCAGGTGTCGTAGACGGTGGACCGGTGTCCCACGTGAACGAGCCAGACCACCAGTTCCCCGTTGTCGATCGTGTAGAGGACGCGGTAGTCGCCGACCCGTAGCCGTCGGCGGTCTGGCTGGGACACGAGTGCGGTGGTGTTGAAGCCGAGCGGATCGCTTTCCAGCTCGGTCAGCCTGGCCAGGATGCGCAGCGCCATGTCGCGAGGGATCTTCCGAAGTTCGGCCTGCGCCTCGGGGCGGAAGACGGTTCGGTACTCACTCACTGCGCGCCAGCGTCTCCCTCATGATGTCCTCGATCGGGATGCCGGGCGCGGGGTTGGCCATGCGCTCGTCGATGATCCGATTGATTTCGCGCTCTTCCCACTCCTGGTACTTGCGCAGTACCTCGATGGAGACAACGGCGGCGACTTCCTTGCCGCGGCGCGTGATCACCGTGGGTACGTCGTCGCGGTCCGCGCGCTCCACGACCTCCGCCAGGTGGGCGCGCACGTCGCGGATGGACTCTATGGGCAGCGGCTGCGTCATGCGCCCAAGGGTACCGAGTGTCCCATGTGTACACAACGAGGCGGTGGCGGTGGGCAGGCCGCCTCGCCGCGGTCGCGTGTGCTGGATGTGCTGGATGAACGCGCACCGTGCTGGATCAGTGCTGGATGAGGACTCCGAAAACCGCGTTTTCGCAGGTCGGAGCGGCAAGCCGGAACCCTTGAAGTACCACCTGCCCGGCGCGTGGTCGCGGCGGATCGACGACGAGCACCGCCTCGTCTACCTGGTGACCGACAAGGAGATCGTCGTTCTCGCGGCCAGGTACCGCTATTGAGAGCGACGGTGTCGGACGTACTCGCTTCGCTGCCGTACGGAGGTACAGTGATCGGCTCGGAGCCTGCGAGCGGGGGGACCGTTGATGAGCACGACAGGAGCGGCAGGGGCTCGTATCGAGGACGCGGGGAACGTTCTGGTCGCGCCGCCGGGGGGCGGTGATCCCGTCGGGGGGTTCTTCGGGGCCGTGGTCACGGCCGAGGAGGTCGCGGCCGGGGGGCTCGACCTCGCCGGGAAGACCGTTTACCTGTGCGGTGACCTCGCTGCCGTCGATGCCCGGCAACTGGAGCGGGCGGAGCGGGTGTTCGTCGTGCGGGAGTTCCAGCGCGGGGACGGCGCAGGGTCCTGGGTCCCCGTCGGGCTCGGGCGGGTTCCCGTTCGGGTGCACGGGGCCGGGGTGTACTACCCGCGGTTCTTCGAGCCCGGGGACGGCCACTTCGGGCGGATCCGTGCGGAGCACGAGTTCCAGTCGCTGACGGAGTCCACCAAGCCCGGAACGGCCCACCGCAGCGGGATCTACCTGACGCCCGTCACGCGGAACGGCGAGGAGCTGCACTTCCGGCTGCTGCGCTGCTCCACGAACCTCTCCGGGCCGACCGAGGGCTTCGGCCCGACCGACACGGAGATCGTCGACGCCCTGAACCGCGAGGCCGCGACCGTGTTCCGCGACCACGCGCCGCTGAACCACGTACTCGCGCAGATCTACCGCAACACCCCTGCCGTGGAAGGGCGCAAGCAGTCCAAGGCCCGGATTTCGGCCCACGCCGACAAGACCAAGGACATGCCCGCCGGCGGCATCATGGCCTTCTGCACCTTCTACGAAGGTCTGGACCGGCTGGAGCCCCTGGACGGGGACCCGTTCGACCGGGGAGTGAAGGGGGTCAGCGGGCTGACCCGGCTCCGGTTCCGGCTCAAGGATCCGGCTGGAGGAGGTGGTGCGGCCGGACTGGTCGAGGAGTTCAGCGTGACCCTCCATCCCGGCTCCGTGTTCTTCATGCCGCTGTCCACCAACCGCCTGTACACGCACGAGATCCGGCCCTCGGCGCTGGACGCCGGGCTGCTGCCGACCCGGCTGGGGTACGTGGTGCGCTGTTCGAGCGCCGAAGCCGTCCACAAGGACGGCGCCACGTTCCTCAAGAAGCCCGGCGGGCCGGTGGAGCTGGGGCCGCCCACGCCCGAGGGCATGGACGAGCTGCGGAGGCTGTACGCCGAGGAGAACAGGACCGCGTCCGCCATCGACTACGGCGACGGGTTCCTCTTCAGCATGAACGCGGGAGACTACGTTGCCC
The DNA here is from genome assembly GCF_000158895.1 of Streptomyces sp. C. Classification (NCBI taxonomy): domain Bacteria; kingdom Bacillati; phylum Actinomycetota; class Actinomycetes; order Kitasatosporales; family Streptomycetaceae; genus Streptomyces; species Streptomyces sp. C. The sequence goes on from NZ_GG657750.1 coordinate 5,044,269, forward strand.
CTCGGATCTAGGGTCCCGGACGGGATCGTCGCCTTCGCCTTGCCGCCCGGGGAGGACCTCTTCGCGGAGCTGCTCGCCTCGATCCGGTGGGAGGACGTGGGCAAGGGCCGGCAGGGCGCCGTGCTCACCGCCCCCGACGAGTCGGGGGCGGTGCCCCTCGTACGCACCACCACCCGCTACGGCAGTCCGGCGCAGCGCTTCCGGCCGGTGCACGAGCGGCTGGCGCGGCGGATCCGGGAGCACCTGGCGCTCCCGGCCGACTTCAACAACGCCCTGATCGAGAACTACACCGACGCCTACCGGACCATGGGCGGCCACAGCGACCAGGCCCTCGACCTGGCCGACGGTTCGTTCATCGCCCTGTACTCCTGCTACCGGGATCCCGACGCGGGCCGGCCGAGGAAGTTGATGTTCGAAGCCAAGGGGGACGGGGGCGAGACGTTCGAGATCCCCCTCGACCACAACGGCGTCGTCGCGTTCTCCGTCGCCTCGAACTGCCGGTACCGGCACAGGATCGTGCTGGACGCGCCCGCCCCGGCGGGGGACAACCGGTGGCTGGGCGTGACCTTCCGGACCTCGAAGACCCTCGTCCGGTTCCGCGACGGACACGCCCACCTCCCCGGGGGCGCGCGCCTCGTGCCGGCCGACGAGGACCAGAGCCGGGAGTTCTACCGGATGCGGCGCCGCGAGAACCACGAGACGGACTTCGCCTACCCGCCGCTGGCGTACACCGTCAGCGGGAGCGATCTGCTGCCGCCCGTCTGACACGTACCCCTGCGTGTTCCCGCAGTGCGGGTTCACCACCCCCGCGAGACGTTGAAGGGGTGACGGGTGCCGCGTGAACATGGTGTTGGCAGTCCAGTCCAGTCCAGTCCAGTCCAGTCCGGCGCAGTCCGGTCCGGCATCCATGAGGGGCACCATGTACCGCTTCGCCGTCGTCCCCGTTCCCGCCGCCGTCCTGATCGCCCCGTCGGCCAGTGACATCGGGTGGGGCGTCACCAGGCCGGCCTGATCCGAGACACCCTTCAGGCGGAGCGGGCCGGGGCCGGCTCTTCCGGGGCGTCGTCGAGGAGTGCCGACTTGGCTATCAGGTAGCCCAGTTGGGCCCGGCTGCGGCTGCCCAGCCGCGTGGACATCCGCGCCACGTACTCCTGGCAGCGGCGCACGCTGATGCCGAGCCGCGCGGCGGTCACCGAGTCGGTGTCACCGGCGACGATGTGCCGCATGATGGCCCGTTCCAGGTCGTCGGTGATGCGGGTCGTGGCCCGGTCGCGGCCGGGCGGGGTGAAGGGGACGGCCCTGGTCCACGAGCGTTCGAAGAGGGCCACGAGGAACGAGACCACGGCCGGGGCGCGGATCTCCGCGGCCACCCGGCCCTCGTCGTCCTCGGGGATGAACGCCACCGTCCTGTCGAAGACGATCAGCCGGTCGAAGTTCTCGTCCAGCGTGGCCACCCGGGCGCCGCGCTGCTGGACGGTGTGCACGAACCTGCGCGTTGCCGCGCTGGACCGGGCGTTGTGCTGGTAGATCGTCTTCATCCGCACCCCGCGGTCCAGCATCTCCAGCGTGGCGGGCAGCGACTCGCTGAGGACGGCTTCGGACCTGCCCCCGCCGGGCTGTGAGGTGAGCACCTCGAAGCGGCATTCCCGGGCCGCCAGCCGGATGGCGGCGTTGATGTTCGGGTGGTCGGTGTGCGTCACGTACCCGTAGGTGTTCCGCAGCCGGCTGTTCCGGTATTCGGCGACCACCGGACCCAATTCGTCCCGGAGTCGCAGCAGGTTGATCGCCGACCGGGCGGAGTTCTCCAGGATCTCGGCCACGACGTGGCTGCCGATCGTCTCGGGATTCACGGGAGTGAAGCCGCTGCTGCTCCGGTCGTCCGGAACCGCGAGGCCGGAGGAGAGGAGTCTTTCCAGCGAATCCTCGCGGGCCTCGGGAGACCGTTCCCCGCCGGCGAAATCAGGAGTCGCGGGCGGATGGGACGCCGAATCCTGTGCGAGCAGCTCTCGGTAGAGCTGAATGTCCTGGGATCGGAGTGATTCGAGAGGTGTACCGAACGTAGGCGTCATCGGGTGTTCCCCCATGCTGGCAACTGGCGCTCCCGCCCAGGCTAGTTGCCTCGAATCCGGCCGGCCTCGGGGCAGACTGGAGCCTTTGGTCACGTCTTCGGGTGGGATGTGAATTCGGCCGGAGGGTGTGATTCCAATTTTTCCGCGTGTTCCTGCGGTGCAGGTTTCCGAACCGGTTTCCTGACTTGTCCGGGTGCTTCCCCTCCGGTCAGCATCGGTGCTGTCGCATTCATCGCGGCAATGTCGAAGCAACCGATAAAGGGAGTTCGTGGTGACGACCGAGGCAATACGTTCACAGAGCTCGGCCGCTGATATCAATCCTCCGTACAGGTACTTCTCGGACGAGGAGCTCGGGCAGGCCCTGGACGTCCACACGGCGAGCGAGATCAAGCTCTTCCTGGAGTCCTGGGAGGAAATGCCCGTCGACGCCTACATGAAGGACGGCGCGGACTACCGCCGCCGCCGTCACGGCCTCTTCCACTTCTCCGGCGGGGAACTCGTGCAGGACCCGCCGCGGGCCTTCCACCAGTCCGCCGAGGTGAACTCCCTGCACGGCGGCGTCGACCGGCACTTCCCCCCGCTGGCCGACGACGTGGCCGCCGGCGGAGTGCTGCACACCCTCATCCGGTTCTTCGCCGAGCGGGTGCCCGGCGACCTGGACCCGGCCACCACCGGGGTCGGCGTCCACCAGATCCGCATCACCGCGACCCGCGACGCCAAGGGCCTCCCGGCCCCCGAGGGCGTGCACGAGGACGGCCACCACTACGTGGCGCAGGTCCTGATGCGCCGCACCGACGTCGAAGGGGGCGAGTCGCAGCTGTACGACCGCGACCGCCGCCCCCTCCACAGCACCACGCTGCTCCGTCGGTTCGAGTCGATCGTGATCGACGACCGCAGGGTCTTCCACGGAGTCTCCGCCATCGAGCCGGCCTCCGGGGTCCGCCAAGGCGTCCGCGACATGCTGCTGATCGACTACTTCCCGCTCCCGGCCGACGGCTCCGCCGACTGACCGACCGCACCCCCCGACCGCCGCCGCCCCGCCCCGCCACCCGGGAAAGACGCCATGAACGACTTCACCAGGCACCTCCAGTCACGGCTGCCCGCCGCCCGCACCGACGTGCGGACCCGAACCGCCTACACCTCCGACGCCTCGATCTACCGCGTCATGCCGACCGCGGTGCTGGAGCCCCGGGACGAGGAGCAGGTGGCCGTCGCCGTGGGCATCGCCACCGAACACGGCGTCGGCATCACCTGCCGGGGCGGCGGCACCTCCATCGCCGGAAACTCCATCGGCACCGGGCTGATCCTCGACTTCTCCCGGTACATGAACCGCATCGACGAACTCGACCCGGAGGCCCGCACCGCCACCGTCCAGCCCGGCGTCGTCCTCGGCACCCTCCGGGACCGGGCCGCCGCCCACGGCCTCACCGTCGGACCCGACCCCTCCACGTACTCCCGCTGCACCATCGGCGGAATGATCGGCAACCACGCCTGCGGCGCCCACTCGGTGGCCTGGGGCACCACCGCCGACATCACCCAGGAGGTCGACCTGCTCCTCGCCGACGGCCGCCGGATCCACGCCGGCCACGGCTCCAGCGGCGACGCCGACATCGACCGCCGTCTCAAGCGGCTGCGCGACCACCACCTCGCACCGCTGCGCACCGAACTCGGCCGCTTCGGCCGCCAGGTGTCCGGGTACGGGCTGGGCGCCCTGCTGCCCGAGAAGGGCTTCCACGTCGCCCGCTCGCTCGTGGGCACCGAGGGCACCTGCGGAGTCCTGCTCGGCGCGAAGATCGCCCTCACCCCGCTGCCGGCCGCCCGGGTGCTCCTCGTCCTCGGCTTCCCCGACGTCTACGCGGCCGCCGACTGCGGCGCCTCGCTGGCCAAGGCCGGCGCGCTGACCGTCGAGGGGCTGGACGCACCCCTCGTCGAGGCGCTGCGCTCGCGCGGCGGCCGCGCCCCCGGCATCGACCTGCTCCCGCGCGGCGAGGCCTGGCTGTACTGCGAGATCGAGGGCACCGGCGAGGCCGACGCGATCGCCAACGCCGAACGCCTCGCCCGCGAGACCGGGGCCACCAGCTTCGTCACCGCCGACGCCGAGCAGACCGCCGCCATCTGGTCCATCCGCCGCAACGGCGCCGGCATCGCCACCCGCATGGCCGACGGCCGCCAGGCCTGGCCCGGCTGGGAGGACTCCGCCGTCCCGCCGGAACGGCTCTCCGGATACCTGAAGGACCTGCACGCCCTCATGGCGGAACACGAGCGGACCGGCACCATCACCGGGCACTTCGGCGAGGGCTGCCTGCACGTACGCGTCGACTGGGAACTCGGCACCGAACAGGGCATCGCCGCCTACCGGGAGTTCATCACGGCCGCCGGCGACCTCGTCGTCGCGCACGGCGGCTGCGCCTCCGGCGAGCACGGCGACGGCCGCGCCCGCTCCGAGCTGCTGGCCCGTACGTACTCGCCCGAACTCATGGGCGCCTTCGCCGCGTTCAAGGAGATCTGGGACCCGCGCAACCTGCTCAACCCCGGCATCATCGTGGACCCGGCACCCTTCGACGCCGACATCCGCCCCGGACCGGGCCGCGACCGCAACGAACTGCCCCTGGTCCAGCGCTTCGGCGCCGACCAGGGCTCGCTCACCAACGCCGTGCACCGCTGCACGGGCGTCGGCAGCTGCCGCAACGACACCGGCCACATGTGCCCCTCGTACCAGGTCACCCGCGACGAGGTGCACTCCACCCGCGGCCGCGCCCGGGTACTGAGCGAGATGCTGCGCGGCGAGACGATCACCGACGGCTACCGCTCCACCGAGGTCCTGGAAGCCCTCGACCTCTGCTTTTCCTGCAAGGCCTGCAAGAGCGACTGCTCGGTCAACGTCGACATGGCCGCGTACAAGTCGGAGTTCCTCAGCAAGCACTACGAGGGACGGCTCAGGCCCCGCGCCCACTACACCCTCGGCTGGCTTCCGGTGCTCGCCCGGCTGGCCTCCGTGGCCCCCCGTACGCTCAACCGGCTGACGCGGCGCGCGCCCGTCGCCGCCCGGCTGAGCGCCCTGGCCGGGCTGGAGAGCCGCCGGCCCCTGGTGGCACTGCCGTCCCAGACCTTCAGGCAGTGGTTCCACTACCGCAAGCCGGCCCCCGCCCCCGCACCCGCCCCCGACGCCGCCGCCGCCGAGCAGGGCGGCGCCGGCACCGTCGTCCTGTGGCCCGACACCTTCAGCAACCTCCTCGACCCCCGCGGAGCCCAGGCCGCCACCCGGGTCCTGGAAGCCATGGGATACGAGGTCGTCCTGCCCGACGGCCCCGTCTGCTGCGGCCTGACCTGGCACTCCACCGGCCAGCTCGGCGCCGCCCGGGCCGTCCTCGGCCGCTCGGTGGGCGCCCTGCGCGAGCACCTCGAAGCGGGCCGGACCGTCATCGGGCTGGAACCCTCCTGCACGCAGACCCTGCGCGAGGAGGCCGCCGAACTGCTGCCCGACTCGCCCGTCGTGCGCAGGCTCTCCCGGCAGGTGCGCACCCTCGCCGAAGTGGTCGCGGAGCACGAGGGCCCCTGGCCGTTCGGGACGCTCGACCAGGACGCCGTGATGCAGCCGCACTGCCACCAGGAGGCGGGCCACGGCCACGGTCCGGAGGCCGAGGTGCTGCGCCGGCTCGGCGTCACCGCCGACGTGGTCTCCGCGGGCTGCTGCGGCATGGCCGGCAACTTCGGCTACGAACCGGGGCACTGGGACGTCTCCCAGGGCGCCGCCGAGCGCGAGCTCTACCCGAAGCTGCGGGCCGCCGGGCCGGACACCGCCGTGGTGGCCGACGGCTTCTCCTGCCGTACGCAGATCTCCCAGGAGGGCTCGCGCCGCCCCGAACACCTCGCGGAGCTGCTGCTGCGCGCCCTGCCCGGAAACACCCCCGGCAAGAACTCCGAGAACGGAAGTGGATCATGCGCATCGTAAGGTTCGAGAAGGCGGGCACGATCCGCTACGGACTCCTCGCCGACGACGAGGTCGTACCGCTCGTCAACGGCCCCTTCGGCCCCCTGGACGTGTCCGCGGACGCGCCCCGCATCCCCCTCGCCGAGGTGCGGCTGCTCGCCCCCGTCACCCCGGGGAAGGTCCTCGCCATCGGCCGGAACTACGCCGAGCACGCCGCGGAGCTCGGCAACGAGGTGCCCGAGGAGCCGCTCGTCTTCCTGATGCCGGGCAGCGCCGTCATCGGGCCCGGCGAGGCCGTCGTCAAGCCCTCCTACACCGACGAGCTCCACCACGAGGCCGAGCTCGCCGCGGTGATCGGCAAGACCTGCCGCGACCTGAAGCCGGAGGAGGTGGCCGACCACCTCCTCGGCTACACCTGCGCCAACGACGTCACCGCCCGCGACCTCCAGGGGCCGGACCGGCAGTGGTGGCGGGCCAAGGGCTCGGACACCTTCTGCCCCCTCGGCCCCTGGGTGGAGACCGAACTCGACCCCCGCGCGCTCGCGGTCCGGGCCACGGTCAACGGAGAGGTCCGCCAGGACGGCAACAGCTCCCGTATGGTGCACCCCGTCGACCGCCTGATCAGCCACATCAGTTCGGCCATGACCCTGCACCCCGGTGACGTGGTACTCACCGGCACCCCGGCGGGTGTCGGACCGCTGCGGCGCGGCGACCGGGTCACGGTCTCCGTCGAGGGGATCGGCGAGCTCACCAACCCCGTCGTCTGAACCGCGCCGCCCGACCTGGAGACACCTGCCCCATGTTGATCCTCCTCGGCGCCTTCCTGGTGCTGGCCGCCGCCTCCGTCGTACGCACCACGGCGGGCTTCGGCTTCTCCCTGGTGGCCGTCCCGCCCCTGGCGCTGCTCATCGACCCGGCGAGCGCGGTGGTGGTGGCCGGGATCATGGCCGCCCCGCTCAGCCTGTGGATAGCCGTACGCGACTGGCGTCACGTCGACCGCCGCCTGATGACGGCCACCCTGCTGTCCGGGCTGGCCGGCGTGCCGTTCGGGGTATGGCTGCTGGCCACGCTCTCCTCCCGGGTGCTGCTGTTCGTCATCACGGCGGTGGTCCTGCTGGGCACGTTCATCGTGTGGCGGAAGATCACCCTGGGCGGCGGCCTGAAGATGGTGATGGCCGTGGGCCTGTTCTCCGGAGCCTCCTTCGCCGCCACCGGCATAGACGGCCCACCGATGGTCGCCGCGTTCCAGAGCATGCGGCTGGAGCCCCGCGTCCAGCGGGCCACCCTGGGCGTGGTGTTCTCCGGCACCAGCCTGGCCGCGCTCGTCGGCTTCGGCATCAGCGGCCAGCTCACCGCGACCGTCGGGCAGATGCTCCTCGTCGGGGTACCGGCCCTGTTCATCGGGATATTCGCCGGCGAGAAGGTCTTCCACCGCCTGAACGCCGAGCGCTTCCGCCGGGTCGTCCTCGGCCTGCTGGTCGTCAGCTCCCTGTCGGTGGTCCTGCGCGTGGCCGCTGCCTGACGGGCCACCGCCCGACGTGCCCTGCCGCCGTATCCGGTTCAGACCGCCCGCAGGGCGGCGAAGAAGTCCAGCCTGGTCTCCAGCCGGGTCAGGTCGGTGCCGGTCAGCTCCTCGATGCGGGCGACGCGGTGGCGCAGCGAGTTCACGTGCAGGTGGAGCCGGGCCGCGGTCCGGGACCAGGACGCATCGCAGTCGAGGAACGCCTCCAGCGTGCCCAGCAGGTCCGTCCGGTGCAGGCGGTCGTGGTCCCGGAGCGGCCCGAGGTGGCGGTCGGCGAAGGCCCGGCGGGCGTCCGCCGGGATCAGGGGCAGCAGCGAGAGGACGTGCGCGGTCAGGTCGCCGGGGCCGCGCACGGCCACCCGGTCCGGGGCGTCCCGCGCGACCCGCAGCGCGTTGTGGGCCTCGTCCAGCGCACGGCGGGCGTCGCCGGGGTCGCCCACGGGAGTGCTGACACCGACGGACACCGCCTCGCCCGGGCCCAGCCAGCGGGCGAGGGCGGCGGCGAGCCGCCGCTGGAGGGCGGCGCAGTCGACGCCCGGCGCCGGCTCGGGCGTCAGGACCATGAGCACCGCCCGTTCGCCCTCGACCGTGGCGGCGATGTCGAGCGGTGACACCGGCGCCGGGCCGTCCGGCTCGACCAGGGCCTCCTCCAGGAGGACGCGCAGGGCCCCGGCCGGCGCCCCGTCGGCCACCACGTACTGGCAGCGCGGCCAGTGGCCGACCCCGCTGACGACGGACTGCGCCGTACTGCGCAGCCGTAGGGGGATCTTCCTCGGCCGGGACGTCGTCGCGCACCAGCTCCAGGGAGCGGCCGGCCAGGTCCCGGAGGGCCGCCTTCGCCCCCTCGTGCGCGCACCGCGCGTCGCCGAGCAGTTCACCGACCCGGTCCAGGAGCTCCGCGTCCGCCGCGGGCCACCGGGAGACGTCGGCCTCCACCACCACCAGCCAGTCGCCCAGCTCGGTGGCCGGCCCGGGCGGGCCGGCCACCGGCAGGAGGGAGTACGGGCGCTCCCCGACCGTGACCCGGTGCGGGGCCCGCTCGCCCGCCCGCCGCGCCGCGAGGTAACGCGCGGCCAGCGCCGCCGCCGTCCGCGGGTGCGGCGGCGGGTGCGCCCCGGCGATCTGGCGCCCGGTAGCGGACAGGACGCGCACGTGGAGGCCGAGGCTGTGCCGCAGGAGCTCCAGCACGGAATCGGGGGCGGCCCGGTCGGCGAGGAGCCGCCGGTGGCGTTCGACCAAGGCGGCGAGGCTGCCGACCTCCCGGCGGTGCAGGTGGCGCAGCACGTGTTCGGTGACCGCGGCGAACGAGGTCTCCGGCGGCACCGCGACGAGCGGCAGCCCGTGCCGCCGGCAGGCCCGTACGAGGTCGTGCGGAACGAGCCGGTGCTCGACCTCCCCGGCGGCCAGGGCCGTGACACCCGCCCGCGCGAGGACGCGTACGAACGGCTCGGCGTCCCCGTCCGCCCGCCACCAGGCCAGCCCGGTGAGGACGAGTTCCCCGCCGGAGAGGAACCGCCCGGGGTCGGCCAGGTCGATGACCGGGACGGCCCGGACGGCGCGGTCGAGCACCGCGTCGCCGGCGTCCGCGCCCACGAGCAGCAGCAGGCCCAGCTCGTCGGTGTCCAGGAGTTCACGCAGCCGCATGATCATGAGCCTCCCATGCTGCCGCGCATCTTCCCGTGTACGGATCACCACAGATCACAGGCGTGCCGCGGTGTGAACACACGGTCCTCCACAGGCGGCGGAGCGGGCGGTTCTGAGCGATCGGTGACTGCCCCGCCCCCCGGCCCGCTGTGTGTACTGCTCCGCGTGGCCGACGGTTTCCGGCCGCGCGGAGCCGGATACCGCGTACGGGGGTCGCGGTACCGGCACGGCACGTCACGCAGAGAGAGGCGGTCCGAACATGGCCGGCACCACCAGCGGTATCCCCACCAACGTCACCCAGGGCTCCCGGACCAGGGGCGGCATCGGCGAGTCCACGCTCCGCCCCGACGGCACTCTCAAGGTGACCGGCGAGTTCGCGTACTCCTCGGACATGTGGCACGAGGACATGCTGTGGGGCCAGACCCTGCGGTCCACGGTCGCGCACGCCGAGATCGTCTCCATCGACGTCGCCGGGGCCCTGGCCGTGCCCGGCGTCCACGCGGTCATGACGTACGACGACCTCCCGAGCCCCGTGAAGTACTACGGCATGGAGTTCCAGGACACCCCGGTCCTCGCCCACGGCAAGGTCCGCCACCACGGCGAGCCGGTCGCCCTGGTCGCCGCCGACCACCCGGAGACCGCCCGCCGCGCCGCCGCGAAGATCAAGATCGAGTACCGGGAGCTGCCGCTCGTCACCGACGAGGCCTCCGCGACCGCCCCGGACGCCGTGCTCGTCCACGAGAACCGCGACGACCACCACAGCGCGCACGTCCCGCACCCCAACATCGTCCACCACCAGCCGATCGTCCGCGGCGACGCCGCCGCGGCCGCCGCGCGGGCCGACGTCATCGTCACCGGCGAGTACACCTTCGGCATGCAGGACCAGGCCTTCCTCGGCCCCGAGTCCGGCCTCGCCGTGCCCTCCGAGGACGGCGGCGTCGACCTGTACGTCGCCACCCAGTGGCTGCACTCGGACCTCAAGCAGATCGCCCCCGTCCTCGGCCTGCCCGAGGAGAAGGTCCGCATGACGATGGCCGGCGTCGGCGGCGCGTTCGGCGGCCGCGAGGACATCTCCATGCAGATCCTCGCCTCCGTGCTCGCGCTGCGCACGGGCAAGCCGGTCAAGATGGTCTACAACCGCTTCGAGTCCTTCTTCGGCCACGTCCACCGCCACCCGGCGAAGCTGTACTACGAGCACGGCGCCACCCGCGACGGCAAGCTGACGCACATGCGCTGCAAGATCGTCCTCGACGGCGGCGCGTACGCCTCTTCCACGGCCTCGGTCGTCGGCAACGCCGCGTCCCTCTCGGTCGGCCCGTACGTCATCGACGACGTCGACATCCTGGCGGTCGGCCTCTACACCAACAACCCGCCCTGCGGCGCGATGCGCGGCTTCGGCGCCGTCCAGGCCTGCTTCGCGTACGAGGCCCAGATGGACAAGCTCGCCGCCGAACTGGGCATGGACCCCGTCAAGTTCCGCCAGCTCAACGCGATGGAACAGGGCACGGTCATGCCCACCGGCCAGGTCGTGCACCACCCCGCCCCGGTCGCCGAACTGCTGCGCATGGTCAAGGAGCGCCCGCTGCCGCCCCAGCGCCAATGGGAGACCGCCGGCGGCCCGGCCGACCTGCGCGCGCTGCCGGGCGGCCTGTCCAACACCACGCACGGCGAGGGCGTCGTCCGCGGCGTCGGCTACGCGGTCGGCATCAAGAACGTCGCCTTCTCGGAGGGGTTCGACGACTACTCGACGGCCAAGGTGCGGCTGGAGGTCGTGGGCGGCGAGCCCGTCGCGATGGTGCACACGGCCATGGCGGAGGTCGGCCAGGGCGGTGTCACCATCCACGCGCAGATCGCCCGTACCGAACTCGGCGTGCAGCAGGTCACCATCCACCCCGCCGACACACAGGTGGGCTCGGCGGGTTCGACCTCCGCGGGCCGCCAGACGTACATGACCGGCGGGTCGGTGAAGAACTCCTGCGAGCTCGTCCGCGAGAAGGTCCTGGAGATCGGCCGGCGCAAGTTCGGCGCGCGGCAGCCGGCGTGGGCGTCCGACGGGCTGCTGCTGGAGGGCGGCAAGGTGGTCACCTCCGGCGGGGAGGTCCTCGCGGCCCTCGCCGACGTCCTGGAGGACGAGGTCGTCGAGATCGAGGCGGAGTGGCGGCACTTCCCCACCGAGCCCTTCGACCGGGTCACCGGCCAGGGCAAGGGCCACGTGCAGTACGCCTTCGCCGCGCACCGGGCCGTGGTGGAGGTGGACACCGAACTCGGCCTGGTCAAGGTGGTGGAGCTGGCCGTCGCGCAGGACGTGGGCAAGGCCCTCAACCCGCTGTCCGTCGTCGGCCAGATCCAGGGCGGCACCGTGCAGGGGCTGGGCGTGGCGGTGATGGAGGAGATCATCGTGGACCCGAAGACCGCGAAGGTCCGCAACCCCTCCTTCACGGACTACCTGCTCCCGACCATCCTCGACACCCCGACGATCCCGGTCGACTACCTCGAACTGGCCGACCCGGAGGCCCCGTACGGCGTCCGCGGCATCGGCGAGGCCCCGACCCTCTCCTCCACCCCGGCGGTCCTGGCGGCCATCCGCAACGCGACGGGCCTGGAGCTCGACAAGACCCCGATCCGCCCGGAGCACCTGACGGGGCTCTGACCGGAGCGGCCCGGGACGGCGCGAGCGGCCGTCCCGGGCACCGGTCAACCGCCCTGGGGCGGCGTGAGCTTGTCGAGGTCGATGCCGATCTCGAAGGGCACCGGGCGCTGGAGCGCTTTCCGGAAGATGCCGGCCGGCGCGTAGGCGCCGGTCGGCTCGTCGAGCTCGTAGACGTGGACGACGGCCGCCCCGTCCTCGTCCTCGATGCACCAGTAGTGCGGGATGCCGGCCTCCGCGTACTTGCGGAGCTTCACCGTGCGGTCCCGGTGGGCGGATTCGGGCGAGACGACCTCGACGACGAGCTTCACGTCTTCCGGGGCGAACCAGGTGCGGTCGGGGTCGTACGGGGCCGTGGTGACCACGAGGTCCGGCTCCGGACGGTTGCGGACATCGAGGCGGATGGTCATTTCCCGTCCGACCCTGAAACCGTCGGGGGCTTGTGCCCTGAGGGCGAGCGTGAGGTCGGTGACGACCTCGCCGTGCCACCAGCGCTGCGGCGACATCATGAAGACGAGGGCTCCGTCGATCAGCTCGGTGTGGCGGGGTGCCTCGGGGAGGCGGTCGAGGTCCTCCGCGAACCAGCCTTCCGCGCGCGGCGGGCGCATCCAGTCGGGCAGTGCGGTCATGGCTTCACGGTAGCGGCCCGCGGGCTCGGCTGTCACAGACCTTGGACCGCGGCCACCGAGAAGGTGGTGGGGGTGCCCGTCGAGGGGGTGAAGGGGCCGTCCTTGTCGAACTGGGAGCGGACCACCAGGGTGCGGCCCGGGGTGTGGGCCAGGGTGGTGGGCATCTGGAGGGACGGGTCCGTGAGGGTGCGGGTCAGGCGGGCCCGGGTGCCGTCCGCGGTGAGCTGCCAGCGGGTCAGGGTGTTGGTGACGTTGTGGGCCGCGCGGAGGATGCCCGTGGGGGAGAGCTGGAGGCCGTCGGCGGCCTTGAGGTCGCCGCCCGTCAGGGCGACCCGGCTCAGGGCGCCGGTGCGCAGGTCGACGCGGTGGAGTTCGCCCGCGGTCATGTCGACCGTCAGCAGGTAGCGGCCGTCCCGGTCGGCGGTGATGCCGTTGAGCGTGAAGTGGCCGGGCGGCGGCGGGGTGACCTGCCGGCTCAGGTCGTACGCCACGGTCAGGGGGCCGGAGCCGGCGCGCAGCTGCGCGGGGGTGACCCGGTAGATCACCGCGCGGACGCTGTCCGTCAGGTAGGCGGTGCCGTCCGGGGTGATGGCCAGGTCGTTGATGAAGTGCGGGGTGGCGGGGTCCACCTCGAAGTGCGCCAGGCGGGCGCCCGTCGCCGTGTCGTACACCGACACCCCGGCCGTGGAGTCCGTGACCCACAGGCGGCCCCGCGCGTCGACGCGCAGCCCGTTCGCCGTGCGACGGCCGTCGGTGCCGGACGGGAGGAACACCTCGGCGGTGCGGGCCCCCGGGCGGGCGCGGTAGACCGTGCCGTCCGCGTACGAGCCGACGTACACCGTGCCGGTGCGGGGGTCGGAGGCTATGCCCTCGGGGTAGACCTTCGAGCCGGGGAGGGTGAACGCCGTCCCGACCGAGGAGGAGGCGGCGGACGAGGAGGCGGCGGACGAGGGGGCGGCGGCGGTGGTCAGGGCCGCGGCGAGGGCGACGGCGGCCGCGGTGACGAGGGCGTTAGAAGGCATGCGCATGGGTGAACCCTTCTTGATCGGTGTGTCCGCAGAGTAGTTAGAGCTCTAATGCTTGGCAAGGGTCGTAGGATGCCGCAATGACCTCCATGCCTCCCGAGGAACGCATCGGCGCGCACATCAAGCGCGCCGAGCAGGCGCTCCTCGCGGCGAAGAACGCCGCGTGCAAGCCGGCGGCAGTAACGGTTCCGCAGTACGCCGCCCTGCTCTGGCTCGCCGAGAAGCCGGGCATCTCGGCGGCCGCCCTCGCCCGGCTCTGCGGGGTCACGCCGCCCACCATGAACACCGTCCTGAAGAACCTCCACGAGCGCGGCCTCATCGAGCGGACCCCCCACGAGTGGCACCGCAACGTGCTGGAGACCCGGCTCACCCCGGAGGGCCGCGCCGCGATGGAGCTGGCCGACACCGGCGCCGTCCGCGTCGAGACCGCCCTCGCGGCCGCCCTCACGGACGAGGAGCGGACGCAGCTCATCGAGCTGCTGGGACGGTGCGCCGAGGTGCTCGACACCCTGAGGTGAACCGGACGCGGGATCCGCGCGTCAGCAGGAGGGGGACGTACCACCCGCACTGTCCCGCCCGGGGCAGGCCCGACCGTTCGGAGCGAAGACCGTGCACGAGTACCCGCAGCAGTCGTCCGGCCGTCAGCCCTTGCCGGGGCAGGGCCGCAGGAGGTACCGGCGCGCGAGGTGGACCGGCGCGGGCGTCGCCTGCGCGCTGCTCCTGGGCGGGGCCGGCTGCGCCGCCCCGGAGCAGGAGCGGTCCTCCGGCGACGGCGCCGCCCGCCTCGGCGGGCCCGGCCCGTCCGCCGCCGGCACCCCGTCCCCCGGAGCGAAGCAGCCGCAGGCCTCGGCCCCGCCCACGCCCACCGGCGACCCGGACGTACAGCTGCCGGCCGGCCCCAGGTCCGACTTCAGGCAGACCGCCAGGCTCGACGACGGCACGGTGATAGCCAAGACCCGCGTGGCCGGAGCCAAGTCCGGGTTCGAGGGCGACGTCTGGGTCTGGACCCCCAAGGAGTACGAGGACCCGAAGTACGCCAAGAGCGCCTTCCCGGTCCTCATCGCCCTCCCCGGCGGCAACGGCTACCCCACCAACTACTGGGCCGACCGCAGCCTAGGCCTCCAGAAGGCCGTGTCCGAGGGCGTCCGGGCCGGTACCAGCCTGCCCTTCGTCCTGGTCATGCCCGTACTCAACCCGGACGACAAGTACTACTACGACGGTGCCGACATACCCGGGCAGCCCAAGATGGGCACCTGGATGGCCGAGGACGTCCCGGACTTCGTCCGCGCCAACTTCCGCACGTACCGGTCCCGCGACGGCTGGGCCTTCATGGGCTCCTCCTCGGGCGCCTTCGTCGGCATGAAGACGCTCCTCCAGCACCCGGACAAGTTCAAGGCCGTGATCGCCAGCGGCGGCGAGATCACCCCAGACTCCCCGCTCTGGAAGGGCCACCAGGCGGAGATGGACGCCAACAACCCGGAGAAGCTCGCCGAGAAGCTGATCGCCGGCGGCGGCCCTGACGTCTACATCAACTTCCAGGTCGGCACGAAGGAGTCCGGCAAGGACCGGATGGTGAAGTTCGTGCAGCAGTACGGCAAGGGCCCGGTCAAGACGACCATCCGCGACATCCAGAACGGCGAGCACAACGGCTGGCACTACGTGCGCGGCATGAAGGAGGGCTCGCTGGAGTGGATCAGCAAGGTGCTGAAGGGCCCCAGGCCCGAGGCCGGCTGACCGCGCCCCGCCGCGCCCGGCCGCGCCCCCGCCGCCCGGCCGGCTGACCGTCGCCCCGTACGTTCGAAAGCCCCCGTTCCCCGCAGGCAGGACCCGCCCCCGACCCGTCGCCGGACTCCGCCACGTGGCCCTCGCCACGTCGCCCCGGTCCCAGGCAACCCATACGGTCGTTCACACCTCTGTACAGGTGTTAAGGGGGACCAATCGGTCCGACCCGCGCCCAACCAGGGCGCCGGAGAAGGAACGGGAACAAATCCGTGCAGTATGACCACCAAGGCGACGGCGGCCCCACGACCAAGGGCGGCCGTCGCCCCCGGCGCCCCCGCAGGCGCCAGATCCTGATCGGCGGCGGACTCGCGCTCGCCCTCGCCGCCGGGGGCGGCGCGGCGTACAAGGCGGGCCTCTTCTCGGACATAGGGGATCCGGTCTCCTTCGGCAAGATCCAGGAGTCGGCCACCGCCGAGGACATCCGCCCGGGGGTGCTGATGCCCACCGGCCCCAAGGCCGAGTTCACCCGCACGAGCCGGCTGCCGGACGGCACGCAGATCGCGATGACCACCCTGACCGGCCAGAAGTCCGGCTTCACGGGTGACGTGTGGGTGTGGGTGCCCAAGGAGTACGACGAACCGCGGTACGCCAAGAGCGCCTTCCCGGTGCTGATCTCCCTGCCCGGGGGCCGCGGCTACCCCAAGAACTACTGGGGCACCGGTCCCGGCCTCGGCCTCCAGCAGGCCGTGATCGACGGGGTCAAGGCGGGCACCAGCCTGCCGTTCATCCTCGTCATGCCGGTGATCAACGCGGATACGAAGCACCACTTCGACGGATCGGACATCCCCGGCCAGCCGAAGATGGGCACCTGGATGGCCGATGACGTCCCCGATTTCACGAAGGCCAATTTCCGCACCTTCACCTCCCGCGACGGCTGGGCCTTCATGGGCTCCTCCTCGGGCGGTTTCGGAGCCTTCAAGCACGTCCTGAAGTACCCCGAGCGCTTCAAGGCGGTGATCGCCAGCGGCGTCGACATCGTCCCCGACTCGCCGCTGTGGAAGGGGAACCGGCAGGCCATGGACGAGAACAACCCCGAGAAACTCGCCGAGAAGCTGATCAAGGAGGGGGGTCCGGACGTCTGGATCAACTTCCAGATCGGCACCAAGGAGAGCGGCCGCGACCTGGCCGAGCGGTTCATGCGCGAGTACGGGAGGGGTCCCGTGCACACCCGGCTCCAGGTGATCCAGGATGGTGAGCACAACGGAAAGTCGTACGTACGAGGAATGAGGGAGGGTTCCCTGGAGTGGATCAGCAAGGTGATGCAGGGACCGACACCCGATCCCGCCGTGCGATGAGCCCGACGGTGAAGGGGGCGACGGCCGCCGTCGCCGCGGGGATCGCGATGGTCTGCGCCGTCGCGTTCCTCAAGGCGCCCGGCGACCGGCCGGTGCATCCCTTCCCCACCGTCGGCGTGCTCATGGCCAACGGCGAGCACTGGTGCACGGCGAGCGTGGTCGACAGCCCCAAGGGCAACGTCGTCGCGACCGCCGCGCACTGCGTCGCCCCGGCGGGCGAGGACGGAGTTCCCGGCGAGGTCGCCCACGACGGCCTCGCCATCGGCGAGCTCTCCTTCGCGCCCGCCTTCTCCGGGGAGGGCTCCGGCACCCAGCCCCTCGGCGTGTGGAAGGTCCGCTCGGTCCACGTCGACGAACGCTGGACGAAGTGGGGCGACGACACCGCCGACTTCGCCTTCCTCACCATCGAGCCCGACGAGGACGGCCGCAGCGTGCAGGACGCCGTCGGCGGCAAGAGCGAGGCGCCGGCGCCCGACTGGACCTCCGGGTACGAGCGCGAGGTCACCGTCATCGGCTACCCGGAGTCCGAGCACAACCCGCAGAACAAGCCCGTGTCCTGCACCACCCAGACCCGCCACGACCTCGACGACCCCGACATGCTGTACATCAGCTGCTCGGGCTTCTGGACCGGAACCAGCGGCAGCCCCTGGATCGCCGACCGCGGCGGCACGGGGCAGCCGGGCCGGCTGATCGGGGTGCTCAGCGGCGGGGACACGGACGTGGACTCCACGGCCGCGCTGTACGACGAGAAGGCCAAGGCCCTCTACGAGCGGGCCGCCAGGGGCTGAGCCGGCCGCCAGGGCCGGAGCAGGGGCCGGAGCAGGTCCGAGCAGGGCTCCAGCGGGGCTACCCCTTCCGGCGTTCCGTGCTGACGATCACGCCGACCGCCGCCACCACGATCGCACCGCCGAGCACGATCGGCAGGGTCAGCGGCTCGTCCAGGATCAGCGCGCCCAGCGCGACGGCCACCACCGGATTGACGTACGCGTACGTGGCCACCAGCGACAGCGGCGCCGCCTGGAGCAGCCACGCGTACGCGGTGAAACCGACGACCGACCCGATCAGCACGAGGTAGCCCAGGGCCACCCACGAGGAGGCGGAGAAGGCGCCGACGTCCAGGCCGCGCTGTTCCCCGCGCAGCAGCCCCACCACCACACCGGCGGCCCCGCCCGCCAGCATCTGGTACGCCGAGCCGGTGAAGGGGTTGGCCGGCAGCGGCAGCCGCCCGGCCGAGAACGAGCCCAGCGACCACGACAGCGCGGCGCCCAGCACCAGCAGCACCCCGCCCAGCTCCACGTCCCCGCTCAGCCCCGGGCTGGTCAGCACGGCCAGCC
Organism: Streptomyces sp. C; assembly: GCF_000158895.1. Classification (NCBI taxonomy): domain Bacteria; kingdom Bacillati; phylum Actinomycetota; class Actinomycetes; order Kitasatosporales; family Streptomycetaceae; genus Streptomyces; species Streptomyces sp. C. The sequence continues at coordinate 5,062,147 of NZ_GG657750.1, forward strand.
CGGCGAGGCCCACCAGCACCCCGGCCAGGGTGCGCAGCGGCGGCCGGTCCCCGGTGGCCGCCCGCAGCACCACCACCCACATCGGCACCGACGCGATGAGCAGCGCGGCCAGCCCGGACGGGATGGAGGTCTCGGCCAGCACCACCAGGCCGTTGCCGCCCAGGACCAGCAGCAGGCCGACCAGCACCAGCGAGCGGGCCTGCGCGGCCGTGATCCTGAGCGCGGAGGGCCCGTACCGCCAGGCGACGATGCCGGCCAGGACCAGGCCGGCGGTGATGAAGCGGGCCCCGGCGGACAGGAAGGGCGGCATGGTCTGGACGACGATCCGGATGCCGAGGTAGGTCGAGCCCCAGACGACGTACACGAGCGCGAGCGCGAACCACACGGCCCCGGTGGTCCTGCGGCGGGGCGCGTCGGTCGCCGCGCCCGTGCCTTTGCCGTCTGTCGGAGTCGAGGTGCCCATGGCCGGATCCTACGGTCGGTGCCGGATGCACGCTTCCCGGTATCTCAGCCCTTGAGCAGCGCGTTCAGCTCCCCGTACGGCAGGGCCCCGGCGAGGGAGCCGTAGGTGCCGCCGCCCAGCAGCTCCTCGGTGGCGCGGCGGACCACGGCGTACGCGGCCTCGGCCACCCAGGAGCCGAGGCTGACGCGGGCCACCCCGAGGGCGCCCAGCTCGGCGACCGAGGGCGCGTCCGGGCCGACGAGCACGTTCAGCGGCCCGTCGATGCCCTTGGCGAGCTCGGCGACGGTGGCCGGATCGGTGACCCCCGGGACGAAGACGCCGCTGGCGCCGGCGGCGAGGTAGGCGGCGGCGCGGGACAGGGTCTCGTCGAGCCGGGTGGAGCTCTGGCCGAGGCCGAAGAGGTACGTGTCCACCCGGGCGTTGATGTACAGCGGCACCCCGGCCGCGTCGGCGGCGCTCCGGGCCGCGGCGAGGCGCTCCGCGTGCTCGGCGGGGGCGCGGCGGCCGTCCTCGATGTTGATGCCGACCGCCCCGGCGGCCAGCACTCCGGCGACGGTCTCCCCGACCCCGGCGGCGTCGGAGGCGAACCCGCCCTCGATGTCGGCGGTGACGGGCACGGAGACGGCCGAGGCCACCCGGGCGATCAGCTCCAGCGCCCGCTCCCGCGCGAGCACGTCCCCGTCGGGCGCCCCGAGGGACCAGGCGACCCCGGCACTGGTGGTGGCGACGGCCGCCGCCCCGGCGGCCTCGACGAGCCGCGCACTGGCGACGTCCCAGGCGTTGGCGAGCGCGAGCGGGGCGGCGGGGGTGTGCCGCTGCGTGAACGCGGTGGCCTTGGCGATGAGGTCAACTGTGTTGGTCATGGCCCCAGTCCACCAGACCGCCCCACCCGTCGGCTGGCGGTTTTCCGCCTCCTTCGTCACGCGCCGAGGGCGTGTCCGGGGCCGGCGCGTCAAGAAGGAGGGCGGCGCGTCAAGAAGGAGTGGGGGTGGGGGCCAGGCCCGTCTTCGCGCCCGCGCCGCACAGGGGGATGACCGCTCTGCGGCCGCCCAGGGGGTTGCCGGGGGCGGTGGGGGCGACCGCCGCCCAGCAGGCCGCCGCCGTCGGTTCCACGAAGAGGCCGCGCCGGGCCAGGTCCCGCTGCGCCTCGCGGAGCCGGTCGTCCGGGACCGTCACGAAGGTGCCGCCGGACTTGCGGACCGCCGCCAGGATCTGCCGGGCCCGTGGCGGGGCCGGGATCGCGATGCCCTCCGCCGCCGTCGGCAGCTGCGGCACCGGGGCGGCGTCCTCCGCGCCCGCCGCGAAGGCGGCCGCCAGCGGGGACACCGCCTCCGCCTGGACCGCGATCAGCGCGGGCGGCCGTACCCCGTGCCGGGCGGCCAGCTCCTCCACCGCCAGGGCCGCGCCGAGCAGCAGGGTGCCGTTGCCCACCGGCACGACCAGCGCCTCCGGGAGCCGGCCGCCGAGGGCCTCCCAGATCTCGTACACGTACGTCTTGGTGCCGTGCAGGAAGTACGGGTTGAAGACGTGGCTGGCGTAGAACGCCCCCGGCTCGTCCGCCGCCGCCCGCGCGGCCCGCGCCGCGGCCTCGCGGCCGCCGGCGACGACGCGTACGCCGGCCCCGTGGGCCCGCATCTGCTCCGTCTTCTTCTCCGAAGTGCCCTCCGGCACGAAAACTTCACAACTCAGCCCGGCCCGCGCGCAGTACGCCGCCACGGACGTCCCCGCGTTGCCGCTGCTGTCGGCGACCACCCGCTCCGGAGCCAGCCTGCGCGCCAGCTCGGCGAGCATGACAGCGCCCCGGTCCTTGAAGGACAGCGTCGGCATCAGGAAGTCGAGCTTGGCGTGAATCCGATCCGACAGCGGCACCAGCGGGGTGTGCCCCTCCGACAGCGACACCGAGAACGCCCCCGGCAGGGGCAGCGCGGGCGCGTACCGCCACAGCGAGTGGGGTCCCGCCGCCGGTTCGAGGGGGATGGCCGGATCGGGTGTGAAGTCGAGGTCCCAGGGACCGCCGCACAGGGGGCAGCACCACGGCGCGGTCCGCACGTCCGCGTGCGTGCCGTCCTCGGGGCAGACGTAACCAGGAAGTGCGTGCGTCATGTGCGGAGCACCTTTGCTCGTTCATGGCCGTTGTATGGCACGGATGTTACGCGTCCGCGGTGCGGCGGCCGGGCTCTTGTGGGATGGCGCGGGGGTGGGTCAACCTTTCGGGGACGACGGCCCGTTGGGACGGGATTCGTTGTCATGGACATGCTCGAAGGCAGTTCTTCCGCGTGTCCGCGCACCGCCGCACGGCACCCGCAGGCCACCCCCTCAAGAGGAGGACCCCCCACATGTCCGTGATGCGTCACACCCGCCGGAGGATCGCCGGCGTCAGCGCGACCGCCGTCGTGGCCCTCGCGCTCGGCGCGGCCGCCGCCCTGCCCGCCGCCGCGGCCGACGGCGCCCCGCAGGGCGTCATCGAGAACGCCGGCGTCGCCGGGGCCGTCCCCGGCAGCTACATCGTGACCCTGAAGGACTCCGCCGCCCGCTCCACCGCGGACAGCGGCAAGGCCGTCGCCAAGCGGTACGGCGCGAGGATCGACCGGACCTACAGCGCGGCCCTCAACGGCTACTCCGTGGAGGTCTCCGAGGCGCAGGCCAGAAAGCTCGCCGCCGACCCGGCGGTCCGGTCGGTCGTGCAGAACCGCACCTTCACCGTCGACGCCACCCAGCCCAACCCGCCGTCCTGGGGCCTGGACCGCCTCGACCAGCGGGCCCTCCCGCTCGACCAGAGCTACACCTACCCCGACAAGGCCGGCGAGGGCGTCACCGCGTACATCATCGACACCGGCGTCCGCATCACCCACCAGGACTTCGGCGGCCGCGCCTCCTACGGCTACGACGCCGTCGACAACGACAACACCGCCCAGGACGGCCACGGCCACGGCACGCACGTCGCCGGCACCGTCGCCGGAGGCGCGTACGGCGTCGCCAAGAAGGCGAAGATCGTCGGCGTCCGCGTGCTCGACAACAACGGCTCCGGCACCACGGCCCAGGTGGTCGCCGGCATCGACTGGGTCACCCGCAACGCCGTCAAGCCCGCCGTGGCCAACATGTCGCTCGGCGGCGGCGCGGACTCCGCGCTCGACACCGCCGTGCGCAACTCCATAGCCGCCGGCATCACCTACGGCGTCGCGGCCGGCAACGAGTCCACCGACGCCTCCAGCAAGTCCCCGGCGCGCGTGGCCGAGGCCATCACCGTCGGCTCGACCACCAACACCGACGCGAAGTCCAGCTTCTCCAACTACGGCTCCATCCTGGACATCTTCGCGCCGGGCTCCTCCATCACCTCCGCCTGGGGCACCGGGGACACCGCGACGAACACCATCTCGGGCACCTCGATGGCCACCCCGCACGTCGTCGGCGCGGCGGCCCTCTACCTCTCGCAGAACCCGGCGAGCACCCCGGCGCAGGTCCGCGACGGCCTCGTCGCGGCGGCCACCCCGAACGTGGTGACCAGCCCCGGCACCGGATCCCCCAACCGCCTGCTGAACGTGGGCGCGAGCACCACGCCGCCGAACCCGGGCACCAAGTTCGAGAACACCGCCGACTACGCGGTCAACGACAACGCCACCGTCGAGTCGCCGGTCACCGTCAGCGGGATCGCCGGCAACGCCCCGGCCGCGCTGAGCGTCTCGGTCGACATCAAGCACACCTACATCGGCGACCTGAAGGTCGACCTCGTCGCCCCCGACGGCTCGGTCTACAACCTGCACAACCGCAGCGGCGGCAGCGCCGACAACATCATCCGCTCCTACACGGTCAACGCCTCGTCCGAGGTGGCCAACGGGGTGTGGAAGCTGCGGGTGAACGACAACGCCAACATCGACACCGGCAAGATCGACTCCTGGGCGCTGCAGTTCTGACCCCGGGTGAACACGAGGTCCTCCGCCCGGGCGACCGGGTGGCGAGGGGCGCGATAACAGGCTGGATCGCGCGATGAACGCGGGGGTGACCGACTGGTCGGTCACCCCCGCTGCGTACTATTTCGCGCATTCGTTCGCGCCGCCCCTGATGGAGCACTCGCCCGGTGACCACCCCGCCCCCGCAGCATCCGCCCGCCGGCCCGGGCCACTCCTGGCCGCCGCCGTCGCCGCCGCCGGCGTGGGGGCCGCCGCCGTCCGCGTACGGGCACCCGCCCGCGCTCAACGGGTTCGCCCTGGCCTCCCTGCTCGTCGGGCTGCTGTGCTTCCCGCCGCTCGGGATCGCCTTCGCCGTCGTGGCGCTGGTGCAGATCGCGCGCAAGGGGGAGCGGGGCCGCGCGCTGGCCGTCGCGGGCCTGGTGGTCTCGCTGCTGACGACGGCCGTCCTGGTCACCGGCGTCACGCGCTACGCGGAGCACTTCACGGGCGCGCTGGGCGGGGCGCGGTACGCGGAGCAGGTCGAGGGCCAGCTGACGGGGATGGACGAGCTGCGCGTGGGCGACTGCTTCAACGTCCCCGGCGGCGACCTCCTGGACGAGACCCGCTTCACCTACCGGATCGGCTGCGACCGGGTGCACGACGCCGAGGTGACGGCCGCGACGCTGATCGGGCAGAGCTCCTATCCCAGCAAGGGGTGGCTGAAGGAGAACGCCACGGACACCTGCTGGAAGGCGCAGGACGCGTACGCGATGGACTCGTGGGCGCTGCCCGAGTACGCGGAGATGTTCTACTTCACCCCCTCGCCGGACAGCTGGCAGAACGGCGACCGGCGGCTCCTGTGCCTCATCGGCACGTCGACCGAGGAGCACAAGGGCAGTCTGCGCAAGGATGCGGGCATGCTGACGGCGGACCAGGTCACCTTGCTGAGCGCGCTGAACACCGTGGACCAGGCGCTGGGGCGCGTCCCGGACCAGGAGCTCGACGAGGCGCTGCCCGAGCACCAGAAGTGGGCGCGGAGCGTGGACGAGGCGCTGGCGTCGGAGGAGCGGACGCTCCAGGGCGTCACCTCGCGCCAGGGCACGGGCCCGGCGGCGGGCGCCCGGCTCCGGGAGGTCGCGGCGGCGCGCAAGGAGTGGCAGCGGGCGGCGCGGGCGGCCCGGCCGGGCGACTTCCAGCGGGCGTGGGACGCGGCGCTGGCGGCGCTGTCGGTGGACACGGAGAAGGCGCTGCGCGGGTCGTACGGGCTCTCGACGCGGGTTCCGGAGTGGCTTCGGCCGGGTCCGGACGGCTCGGGGACGGGGTCCGGGCGGGGGCCCTCGTCGGAGTCCGTCTGAGGTCCTGTGGGTAACGCGCGGTAACGGGTTTGAGTGACCTGGGTTCATCACATCGAGTGAAACTCTGGCCCGTGCTTGCGCTGCTCAACCGTCGGTTGCCAGGGTGTAGCTGTCTGTCAACCTGATGGGAGTGGCTCGTGACTTTCGGTGAGCAGCCGGCCTATCTCCGCGTGGCCGGGGATCTGCGACGGAAGATCGTCGATGGCTCCCTGCCCCCGCACGCCCGGCTCCCTTCCCAGGCCCGGATCCGCGAGGAGTACGGGGTCTCCGACACCGTGGCGCTGGAGGCGCGCAAGGTCCTCATGGCCGAGGGGCTGGTGGAGGGCCGCTCCGGGTCCGGCACGTACGTGCGCGAGCAGCCCGTGCCCCGCAGGGTCGCCCGCTCCGGCTACCGCTCGTCCGGGGCGTCGACGCCGTTCCGCCAGGAGCAGGCGGAGGCGGGCGCGCGCGGCACGTGGGAGTCCAGCAGCGAGCAGACGGCCGCACCGGACCGGATCGCGGAGCGCCTCGGCATCGAGCCGGGGGACCGCGTCATGCGCACCCGGTACGTCTTCCGCGACGCGGGGGAGGCCATGATGCTCTCCACCTCCTGGGAGCCCCTGGCCGTGACCGGCCGTACCCCGGTGATGCTGCCGGAGGAGGGGCCGCTGGGCGGCTCGGGGGTGGTGGACCGGATGGCCGCCATCGACGTGGTCGTGGACAACGTGGTCGAGGAGGTCGGGGCCCGGCCGGGCCTGGCCGAGGAGATCATGACGCTGGGCGGGGTCCCGGGGCACGTGGTGCTGGTGGTGAGCCGGACGTACTTCGCCTCGGGCCGCGCCGTGGAGACCGCGGACGTGGTCGTGCCGGCGGACCGCTACCGCCTCGCGTACCACCTGCCTGTCCGGTAACAGCGCCCGCGCGGGGTTTTCGGTCGTTTCGCAAGGGTCCGGGGCGCGCCCCGGACCCTTGTTCGAGTGCGGTCCGCGCGGAGCGGCGGGCCCTCCCACGTCGCCCACCCGCCGGTGCGCTCCGTGCGCCGGGTCCGGACCGGCGCGCGCGCCCCGTTCGCACCCCTGGCCGGATGCGTACGCCCCCTGGGTACCTCTTCGTGAAAAACCGTATCCGCTCAGTAAAGGTCGGGCGTAAGCTCGGGCATATGCGCAATGCGGTTTCCTGGGCAGGTACAGCGGCGGAGGGTGAAGCGCGATGACCGACAGCGGTGCCCTGCTTCCATGGCTGGTCATACGTCAGGACGACAACGGCAACCGCTACCGGGTGGGTCGCTACCCCACCCGGGCCGAGGCCCAGAAGGTCGTCGACAGCCTCGACGACCGGGGACACGAGCAGCTCTACTGGGTCGAGCGGATCGGACAGGAAAGCCAGACCGCCACCACCAACTGAATCGGCTGAAGGCGCTGGCATAGGCTCCGCCCATGACTGTACGAGTGGTCGTGGGCGGAGCCCTTTGTCATGACGGGCGCCTGCTGGCCGCCCGGCGCAGCGCGCCGCCCGAGCTGGCCGGCCGGTGGGAGCTCCCCGGCGGCAAGGCCGAGCCGGGCGAGACGGTGCCCGAGGCGCTGGTGCGCGAGCTGCGCGAGGAACTCGGCGTGGAGACCGAGGCGCTGGAGCGGATCCCGGGGGAGTGGCCGCTGAGGCCCGGACTGGTCCTGCACGTGTGGACCGCCCGGCTGGTCTCGGGCGAGCCCGAGCCCCTGGAGGACCATGACGAGCTGCGCTGGCTGGCCCCGCACGAGCTGGACTCGGTGGACTGGCTCGACCAGGACCGGCCCTTCGTCGAGGAGGCCGGCCGCCGGCTGCGCGCCGGAGCGGGCGCCGGGTAGGCGATGCGGCGGGTCCCGGGCAGGAGGCGGGACGGGCGCCGCGTCGCACGGCGGGGCGCACCGGGGCGCGTGACGCTCCCGCTCTAGGCCGTCTGCGCCACAGTGCGCCGGTGCGTGGGGGATCGGGTGGTACGGCGTCCCGAATATCGGGTATGTCGCTATTAGTCCCTATCTCGCCCCCCTTTCGTCACCGACGAACCGGACTGGGGTCGCTGGTGGCCCGGGAAGTGATCGGCGTGATCGACACAGACGGTGAATGCGCCGAGTGGGCCTTCCCCGCCGAGCCCGGTGCCGTCCGCACCGCACGCCACGCCGTGCGCGGCACCCTCCGCTCCTGGGGCCTGGACTCCGTCGGCGACGTGACCGTCCTGCTGGTCAGCGAGCTGGTGACCAACTCCCTGCGGTACGCCTCCGGGCCCATCGGAGTCCGCCTGGTGCGGCGCAATCCGGCCGCGCCGGACCTGGCCGGCGGCCCGGCCCTGCTCGTGGAGGTCTCCGATCCGCTTCCGGATCCGCCCCGCGAGCGGATCGCCAAGCCCGACGACGAGGGCGGGCGCGGCCTGCACCTCGTCGCCGTCTCCGCGCGCCGCTGGGGGACCCGGCACGGGAAGACGGGGAAAACCGTGTGGTTCGAGTTGGCTCTTCCTGGTGAGTAACAAGGAGAAGGGCGGCAGTGGGTCTCCCGGGCGGCGTCGGGGAGGACCACCCGACGTGGCCGGAAGACAACGGGACCCTTTTGTGATCGTGAACGCCGTGCCGTACGGGGCCGTGGTGCTGAATACTTCGGTCATGGCCGGTCCGGTTGCGGTGAGCTGGAGGGGACGGTCGCGTGAGCGAGATACCTGCGCAGACACATCAGGCCCGGGTGCCCGGGGAGCCTTTGCACGACTCCCTGTGGCACACCAGTCCGCCTGGCTCGATATACGACTACATAAAGGTCGCCTCCTTCTCGATCGGCCCTGACGGGCTCATCGACCAGTGGAGCCTGCGCGCCGAGGAGCTCTTCGGGCTCAGCGCGGCACAGGCGGTCGGCCGCGACCCCGTCGAGGCCTTCATGCCCCCCGAGCTGCGCGAGGGCGGCCACCGCAAGGTCGCCGAGATCCTCGACGGCAAGGAGTGGACCGGCCTGATCCCCTTCCGGATCCCCGGCGGCGAGGGCGCCCACGGCGTGGCCGAGATCTATGTGATGCCCACCCACACCGAGAGCGCCGAGCGGGCCGCACTCTGCGTCGTCGTCGACGTGCGCGCGCTGCGCCGCATCGAATCCGACCTGGCCGCATCACAGGCCATATTCGGCCAATCCCCCTTCGGCTTCCTGCTCTTCGGCACCGACCTCACCGTGCAGCGCGCCAACCGGCGCTTCGCGACCGTCTTCGGCGGAGCCGTCGAGGAGCACCGCGGCCGCACCGTCCACGACTACCTGCCGCCCCACGAGGCCGACCGGATGGCCGAAGCCCTGCGCCGGGTCCTGGAGACCGGCGAGTCCGTCACCGACCTGCGGATCACCGGCGCCACCCCCCGCAGCCGCGACGACCGCCACTGGTCGATCAACCTCTACCGGGTGCACGACGGCACCGGCCGCCCCATCGGCGTCGCCGGCCTCGGCACCGACGTCACACGCCGCCACCTCGCCGCCCGCGAGGCCGCCGGCGTCCGCCGCAACCTCGCCCTCCTCAACGAGGCCGGCCACCGCATCGGCAACTCCCTCGACCTGGAGACCACCGCCCGCGAACTCCTCGACGTCACCGTCCCCGGCTTCTGCGACCTGGCCTCCGTCGACCTCTACCAGGGCCTGCTGCTCGGCGACGACGACCGCCCCGCCCGCCCCCAGGGCCCCGGCGTGCCCTCCCTGCCCGACCAGGGCGCCCGCCGCGCCCCCTCCGCGAAACTCCGCAGGGTCGCCTTCGCCTCCGCCGTCTCCGACGCCCCCCTGTCGGGGCCCGGCGCGCTGGTCGCCGTGGGGGAGACCCACCGCTACCCCGCCGCCTCCCCCGGGGCGAGGGTCCTGCGCACGGCACGGCCCCGGCTGGTCGACGCCGCGGGCCCCGACGACCTCGTCCAGTCCACGCTGATCGTCCCGATGGTCGCCCACGACACCGTGGTCGGCCTCGCCCAGTTCTCCCGTACGAAGGGCAGCGAGCCCTTCGGCGAACGCGACCGGGCCGTCGCCGTGGAACTCGCCGCACGGGCCGCCGTCTGCATCGACAACGCCCGCCTCTACCGGCGCGAGCACGAACGCGCCCTGATCCTCCAGCGCAGCCTGCTCCCGCCCGGCGACCCCGAGGCCGCCGGCCTCGACATCGCCTGCCGCTACCTGCCGGGCAACGCCGCCACCGAGGTCGGCGGCGACTGGTTCGACGTCATCGAACTGCCCGGGCACCGCACCGCCCTCGTCGTCGGCGACGTCATGGGCCGCGGCCTGCGCGCCGCCGTCGCCATGGGCGAACTGCGCACCGCCGTACGCACCCTCGCCCTGCTGGACCTGGAACCGGCCGAGGTCCTCGCCGCCCTCGACGAGGTCGCCCGCGGCCTCGGCGCCCCCGGCGGCGCCCAGCAGGCCTCGCGGGCCGCCCTGCACTCCCGCGACGCCGACCGCTCCGAGGTCTACCTCGCCACCTGCGTCTACGCCGTCTACGACCCCGTCACCCGGCGCTGCACCATCGCCAACGCCGGCCACATGCCGCCCGTCCTCGTCGAACCCGCCGAGGACGGGGCAGAACCGCCCCCCGGGCTGCTGCTGGAGATCCCGACCGGAATGCCGCTCGGGGTGGGCGGCGAACCCTTCGAGGAGGTCGAGGTCGAACTCCCCGAGGGCGCCCTGCTCGCCCTCTACACCGACGGGCTGGTCGAGTCCCGCGACCACCCCCTGGAGGAGGGCCTGCGCGGGCTGCGCGGGGCGGTCGCCGATCCGTCCCGCCCCCTGGAGGAGGTCTGCGACCACGTCCTGAACACCCTCCACACCCGGCACGGCGAGGACGACATCGCCCTGCTCATGGCACGGGTCCAGGGACTGCCCTCCGGCGCCGTCGGCGACTGGCAGCTGCCCCGCGAGGCCCGCTCGGTGGGCCGGGCCCGGGAACTGGCCCGCGCCAAACTCCCCGCCTGGGGCCTGGAGGGGCTCCTCGACACCACGGAACTCCTGGTCAGCGAACTCGTCACCAACGCCCTGCGGTACGGAGAGGGCGAGATCCGGCTCCGGCTGCTGCTGGACCGGACCCTGGTGTGCGAGGTCTGGGACGGCAACCTCGTCCAGCCCAGGCGCCGCCGCGCCCGGGACACCGACGAGGGCGGCCGCGGCCTCCAGCTCGTCGGCCTGCTCTCGGCCGGCTGGGGCACCCGCCGCACCCACCGGGGCAAGACCGTCTGGTTCGAGCTCCCGCTCCCGATGCCGGGCGGCGCACCGGGAGAGGCGGTCACCGAACTGTCGGCGGAACAGCTGCTGGACATGTACGGCTGAGGCGGGGCCCGTTCACGCCGCCCGGGACTTGAGGGCGGCCAGGCGGGCCTCGACCTCCGAGGTCCTCCCGAGGTCGTCCAGCGCCTCGAACTGGGCGTCCAGGGAGGAGGCGGCCAGCTCCGACTTGCCCATGGCCATCGCCTCCTCCCGCCGCACCTTCTCCTCGAAGCGGTGCAGTTCGCTGGTCGGGTCCAGTACGTCGATGTTCTTCACCGCGTCCAGCATGGTGTTCTGCGCCCGCGCCGTCCTCGCCCGTGCCACCAGCTCGTCCCGCTTGGCCTCCAGCTCCGTCAGCTTGTCCTTCATCGAGTCCAGGCCCGCCCTGAGCCTGTCCACGACCTCCGTCTGAGCGGCGATCACCGGCTCCGCCGTCGCCGCCTCCTTCTCCGACTGCAACTGCCGGCCCAGGGCCACCTTCGCCAGGTTGTCGAAGCGGTCCGCGTCCGCCGCCGCGCCGGACGCGCGCAGCTCGTCCGCCTTGCGGCTGGCGGCCAGGGCCTTGCCGCCCCACTCCGCGGCCGCGTCCACGTCCTCCTTGTGGTCGGCCTCCAGCATCCGCAGGTTGCCGATGGTCGTGGCCACCGCCTGCTCGGCCTCCGAGATGTTGTTGGAGTAGTCGCGGATCAGCTGGTCGAGCATCTTCTGCGGGTCCTCGGCCTGGTCCAGCAGCGCGTTGATGTTGGCCTTCGCGAGCTGGGTGACACGGCCGAGGACGGTCTGCTTGCTCATCGGGGTCCTTCCTGGTGGATGGGGGTCCGCAGACCCGGTGTCCGGTCGTTCAGAAGCGGCCGCCGCCGCCCATGCGGCCGCGGGTCCCGCCGCCCCCGTAGGAGCCGGGCCCACCGCCGAAGCCGCCTCCGCCCCCGCCCCCGCCTCCGCCGAAGCCGCCTCCGCCGAACCCGCCCCCGCCTCCGCCGAAGCCGCCCCGGCCGCCGCCCCGGAGGATCTCGCCGAGGATGATCCCGCCCAGCACGGCACCGCCCCGGCCGCCGCCCCCGCGCCGGCCCGCGTACGG
>NZ_GG657750.1:5076663-5095004 GCF_000158895.1 Streptomyces sp. C
CGCCCGTCAGCGACGCCCGGCGAGGACGAGGGTGCCGCCCGACGACGACGGGGGCGGGACCGTTCGCCGGGTGGTCCCAGTGCCCGCGAGGCCGGCCCGTGCCGACGTCCAGGCCCGTGACGAACGGGAGGGCCGTCCGCCCCAGCAGCCCCCGGCGCCCGCCGTGGGAGGACCTCACGTACAGCACCCCCCGCCGCACCCCCAGCAGGCCCAGCACGCACGCCGCGCCCTCCCGCCGCGTCACCGGCCGCTGCCACCGCACCGCCCCGCTCTCCGCGTCGAGCGCGAACACCACGTCCCAGCCCTGCTCCGCCCGGTACGCGGCCACGTACACCACCCCGTCCTCGACGAGCAGCCCCGCCGCCGGCACCCCCGGCTCGAAGCGCCACAGCTCGTACCCCTTGCGCCGGTCCAGCGCGCGCAGGACACCGCCGTCCAGTACGTGCACCGGCCCGCCCGCCGGCTGGTCGGGGGCCGTCGGCGCGCCGGCGTCGTAGCCGCGCGGCCACGACCACAGCGGGGCCCCGCTCGGCAGGTGCAGTGCCCGCAGCCGGCCGCCGCCCCCCACCACCAGGCACTCGCCCGCGACGGTCAGCGCCGCCCCGGCGGGCAGCGGGTGCCGCCACACCGGTTCCCCGGCGGCCTTGTCCAGGGCGGTCAGTTCACCCTCCGCCGCCTGCAGCACCAGCCCCGGCGCCGGGACCAGCCCCACCGGCTCCGCCAGCTCCCGCCACCACCGCACCCGACCGTCCGCCGGATCCCGCACCACCAGCCGCCCGCGCGACCCGCCGCCCGAGGTCACGACCACGCACACGGTGTCGGCGTCGGCCGCGCACCACACCCGCTCCGGCTCCGGCAGCGGCAGCGCCCGCACCCCCTCGTCGGCGTGCGCCAACCAGAGCGCGGCCCCCGTCGGGGCGTCCACGCAGCCGACCTCCGCGCCCGTCGCCCACAGCGCCCGCACCCCGGCTGCGTGCAGCTCGTCCGGCAGCTCATCGGTCCGCCACCCCGCCGCCGGCCGGGACCCGGCCTGGTCGGGGCGCGGCCTCAGCGCGCGCGGGGGCGGCGTGCCGGGGTCGGTCGCGGCGGCCGCCAGCCAGGGCGCTCCCGCCGTGCAGTCCCGGGCGATCCAGGCCAGCTCCCGGCCCCGCTCGGCGGGTTCGGCCAGCCGTCGGGCGGCGGCGGCCCGCTCCTGCGCGACGGCCGGGTCCAGGACGGAGGGGCGGCCCTGCGCGCTCAGGTCCCGGGCGGCCTCCAGGTCCGCGCGGGCCGCCTCCAGCTCCCCGTCGCCGGTGTCGGTCAGCGCCTGCTCCGCCAGGGCCAGGGCCTCCGCCGCGCCCTCCCGGTCCCCGACGGCGGAGCGTTCGCCCGCCACCCGGCACAGCGCCCGCACCCGGGCCCCGCCGCCCGGGATCCGCGCGGCCAGCCGGAGGGCGGCGGGCAGGTCCCGGCGGGCGACGGCGGTGACGGCCTTGGACTCGGTGGCCGCCCGGACCACGGGGCTCTGGATCAGGGACAGGTACCCCTCGGCCCGGGGGAGGTCGGCCGGTGCACTGGCCAGGGCGGCCCGCGCCAGGACGGCCTCCTCCGCCGGGCTGCCGGCGAAGTACCGCCGGGCCAGCCGGACCCCGCGTTCGGGGGCGACCGCCGCGAGCTCCTCCGCGACCTTGCGCAGCCGGGCCGGCCGCTTCGGCCCCGACACCGAGAACAGGGCCTGCTGCGCGTCGGTCAGCACCCGTTCGGTGCGGGCGGGGGCGTCCCGCGAGATCCGCCGGGCCAGCCCGGTCAGCAGCGCGGCCACCCGGGCGCCGTCGCCGTCCCCGTCGGTCCAGGCCCAGAGCTCGGCGTCCGCGAGCAGCCGGCCGGCGAGGTCCGCGTCGAAGCGCGCCGCCGCCTCCGCCGCGAGGGCGAGCCCCTCGGTGCGCGCCTCTCCCGCCCCGGGCGGCAGGGAGACCAGCGTCTCCTCGGCCTCCAGCAGCAGCTCCCGTACGAAGTCCCGTACCGCGGCGGGCACGAAGCCGTCCGGCTCCCGCTGCGGCTCGACCCCGAGCCGGGACTCCCGCTCCGGCTCCGGGTCGGGCCGAGGTCCCGGCTCCGCGGGGCGCTCCCCGTCCCGCGCCCCGACGCCCGCGGCGGAACCCCCCTCCACGGGACCGTCCACGACCCCGTCCACCCCCCGCAGCGCCCCCGCCACCCACTGCGCCGACTCCGGCCGGTCCCGCGGGTCCTTCGCCAGCAGCGCCAGCACCAGCCGGCCCAGCTCCGCGGACACCCCCGGCACCTCCAGCGGCACCGGCGCGTCCTCCACGTGGCGCCGCATCAGGACGTACATCGGCTCCGCCGACCCGAAGGGCGGCTCCCCGCTCAGCAGGGCGTACAGCACGCACCCCAGCGCGTACAGGTCGCAGCGGGCGTCCACGTGCTCGCCGCGCCACTGCTCGGGCGCCATGTAGGGCGGGGTGCCGAACATCCGCCCGGTCACCGTCCAGCCGGCCGTCGCGTCGGCGGAGTGGGCTATGCCGAAGTCGCAGATCTTGAGGCGTCCTCCGGGCAGCAGGAAGAGGTTCTGGGGCTTCAGGTCCCGGTGCACCACGGCCTGTTCGTGCGCGGCGGCCAGCGCCTCAGCCGTCTGCACGGCCAGCCCGACCGCGTCGCCCACCGCCAGCCCGCCGGGGGAGCGGGCCAGCCGCGCCCCCAGGTCCTCCCCGGCGAGCAGCTCCATCACGATGAACAGGCGCCCCTCGTGCTGCCCCACGTCGTGCACGACGGTGATGCCCGGGTGCTGCAGGCGCGCCCCGATGGTGGCCTCCCGCCGGAACCGGGCGATCAGCTCCTCGTTGGTCGCCGCGTCCAGCAGCACCTTGACCGCCACGGCCCGGTGCAGGGCCTGGTCGTGCCCGCGCCACACCTCGCCCATGCCTCCGGCGCCGAGCCGCTGGTCCAGCCGGTACCGGTCCGCCAGTACTTCCCCCACCCGCACCGCGAAGCCCCCTGAGATCACGTCGTCCGACGGTCATCCAGGGGGCATTGTCCACCGCCGAGTGAACTAGGGGGTGTTGCGAAAGTCCCGCACGGCGCCCACGGCGCCCGGCACGCACTCTCGCCGCACCGGTCGAAGTCTCGAGTAGCCCAGTACGAGGGCCTTCGCCCGGCGCGCCGAGAGCACGCACCGGACACCGCGAGCGCCGCACAGGACTTTCGCAACACCCCCTAACGGGGGTCGGAAGCCGAACGCCGCCGGATCTTGCTCCCCAGCCACACCAGGGGGTCGTACTTGCGGTCCACGGCCCGCTCCTTCAGCGGGATCAGGGCGTTGTCGGTGATCTTGATGCCTTCGGGGCAGACCTCCGTGCAGCACTTGGTGATGTTGCAGTAGCCCAGCCCGTGTTCCTCCTGGGCGGTGCGCTTGCGGTCCAGGCCGGCGTCCGCGGCAGCGTCCAGCGGGTGCATGTCCAGCTCCGCGACCCGCATCAGGAAGCGGGGGCCGGCGAAGGCGGTCTTGTTCTCCTCGTGGTCGCGCACGACGTGGCAGGTGTCCTGGCACAGGAAGCACTCGATGCACTTGCGGAACTCCTGCGAGCGTTCCACGTCCACCTGCTGCATCCGGTACTCGCCCGCGGCGACGCCCGGCGGGGGCACGAAGGCCGGGACCTCGCGGGCCTTGGCGTAGTTGAAGGACACGTCCGTGACCAGGTCCCGGATGACCGGGAAGGCGCGCAGCGGGGTGATCGTGACGGTCTCGTCCCGCCCGAAGACCGACATCCGCGTCATGCACATCAGCCGCGGCCGGCCGTTGATCTCCGCGCTGCACGAGCCGCACTTGCCCGCCTTGCAGTTCCAGCGGACAGCGAGGTCGGACGCCTGGGTGGCCTGGAGCCGGTGCACGATGTCCAGGACCACCTCGCCGTCGTGCACCTCGACGGTGAAGTCCCGCAGGTCCCCGCCCTCCGCGTCACCCCGCCAGACCCGGAAGCGTGCGTCGTATGTCGTCACCCGTACAGCTCCTCTTCGGCGAGGTACTTGGCCAGTTCTTCCTTCTCGAAGAGCGCGAGCAGGTCGGGGCGGATCGGCTCGGTGCGGACCCGCTCCAGCGCGATCCGCGCCGCGGCGGGGTCGGCGGGGGCCGGATCGACCGGGCGGCACAGCAGGTTCACCGCCCGCCACTGGCGTTCCATCGCCGGGCAGTCCTCGCGGGTGTGCCCGCCCCGGCTCTCGGTGCGCTCCAGGGCGGCGCGGGCCACGCACTCGCTGACCAGCAGCATGTTGCGCAGGTCCAGCGCCAGGTGCCAGCCCGGGTTGAACTGCCGGTGCCCCTCGACCCCGGCGCAGGCCGCCCGTACGCGCAGGGCCGCCAGCCGCTCCAGGGCCTCGGCCATCTCGCCCTCGCGGCGGATGATGCCGACCAGGTCGTTCATCGCCGTCTGGAGCTCCTGGTGGAGGGTGTACGGGTTCTCCGCGCCGTCGGCGGCGTGGAACGGGGCCAGCGCCTCGGCGGCCGCCGCGTCGATCTGCTCCTGGGAGACGGCGGGACGCGGGCCGGGGACCGCCGCGTGCTCCGCCGCGTGCAGCCCGGCCCGCCGGCCGAAGACCAGCAGGTCGGACAGGGAGTTGCCGCCGAGCCGGTTCGAGCCGTGCATGCCGCCCGCGACCTCGCCGGCGGCGAACAGGCCCGGTACGCCGACGGTGGCGGCGGTGTCGGAGTCGACCGCGATGCCGCCCATCACGTAGTGGCAGGTCGGGCCGACCTCCATGGGCTCGGCGGTGATGTCCACGTCCGCCAGCTCCTTGAACTGGTGGTACATGGAGGGCAGCCGGCGTTTGATCTTCTCGGCCGGCATCCGGGTGGACACGTCGAGGAACACCCCGCCGTGCGGGGAGCCGCGGCCCGCCTTCACCTCGGAGTTGATGGCGCGGGCCACCTCGTCGCGGGGGAGCAGCTCGGGCGGGCGCCGGTTGTGGTCGGGGTCCTCGTACCAGCGGTCGCCCTCCTCCTCCGACTCGGCGTACTTCTCCTTGAAGACGTCCGGGACGTAGTCGAACATGAAGCGCTCGCCCTCGGAGTTGCGCAGCACCCCGCCGTCGCCGCGCACGGATTCGGTGACGAGGATGCCCTTCACGGAGGGCGGCCAGACCATGCCGGTGGGGTGGAACTGGACGAACTCCATGTTCAGCAGGGGTGCGCCGGCGAGCAGGGCCAGGGCGTGGCCGTCGCCGGTGTACTCCCAGGAGTTGGAGGTGGTCTTGAAGGACTTGCCGATCCCGCCGGTGGCCAGCACGACCGCGGGGGCCTCCAGGACGAAGAAGCGGCCGGTCTCGCGCTCGTAGCAGAAGGTCCCCGAGACCCTCTCCCCGTCCTTGAGACCGCGATCTTTCAGAACCCGCGTGACCGTGCACTCCTGGAAGACCTTGAGCCGGGCCTCGTGGTCCCCGTGCTCCCTGAAGTCCTCCTGCTGGAGCTGGACGATCTTCTGCTGGAGGGTGCGGATCAGCTCCAGGCCGGTCCGGTCGCCGACGTGCGCGAGGCGCGGGTACTCGTGCCCGCCGAAGTTGCGCTGGGAGATCCGGCCGTCGGGCGTGCGGTCGAAGAGCGCGCCCCAGGTCTCCAGCTCCCAGACCCGGTCCGGGGCCTCCTTGGCGTGCAGCTCGGCCATCCGCCACTGGTTGAGGAACTTGCCGCCGCGCATGGTGTCGCGGAAGTGGACCTGCCAGTTGTCGCCCTCGTTGACGTTGCCCATGGAGGCGGCGATCCCGCCCTCCGCCATCACCGTGTGGGCCTTGCCGAAGAGGGACTTGCAGATCACGGCCGTACGGGCGCCCCGCTCGCGGGCCTCGATCGCGGCCCGCAGCCCGGCACCGCCCGCGCCGACCACGACCACGTCCCACTGCTGCCGTTCCACTTGAGTCATCTCAGAAGATCCTCGGGTCGGTGATGGTGCCGCTGGCCAGCAGGTACACGTAGAAGTCGCACAGGGCGACGCTGATCAGGGAGGCCCACGCCAGCTGCATGTGGCGGGCGTTGAGCCGGCTGACCCAGCCCCACAGGCGGTAGCGCACCGGGTGCCGGGAGAAGTGCTTGAGGCGGCCGCCCATGATGTGCCGGCAGGAGTGGCAGGACAGCGTGTAGGCCCAGATCAGCACGATGTTGGCCAGGAAGACGAGGGTGCCCAGCCCCATGTGGCCCCAGGCGTAGTGCTCGTCCCGGAAGGTCAGCACGGTGTCGTACGTGAGGATGCCGGCGACCGGCACCGCCGCGTAGAAGAAGTACCGGTGCAGGTTCTGCAGGATCAGCGGGAAGCGGGTCTCGCCCGTGTACGAGGCGTGCGGCTCGGCGACGGCGCAGGCGGGCGGCGAGGCCCAGAAGCCCCGGTAGTAGGCCTTGCGGTAGTAGTAGCAGGTCAGCCGGAAGCCGAGCGGGAAGACCAGGATCAGCAGGGCGGGGGACAGGCCCCACCAGCTGCCGAAGAGGTCGAGGTTGGGTCCGCCGCGCATCTCCCGGCAGTTCTCCGCCAGACAGGGGGAGTAGAACGGGGAGACGTACGGGGCCGCGTAGTAGTGGTCGTTGGCGAAGGCCCGCCAGGTCGAGTACGCGATGAAGGCGAGCAGCCCGGCCGCGGTGCCGGCGGGCGACAGCCACCACCGGTCGGTCCGCAGGTGCCGGGCCGTGATCGCGGCCCGGGAGGGGCCGTGGACCCCGCCGGGCCGCTGCTGGGGTGGTTCCGTGCCTGTGGCCAAAGGGAACTCCGGGTGGAGTGGTCGAGGGGTGGCCCAGGAGGCCCGGCCGCCGGAGCGGCCGGGCCAGATGGGGGTGCTGCGCGGGGACGGGCGGGGGGCTCTACGGGGCGCGGCGGTCGCGGGCGCCGAGGCCCTCGTCGTCGGTGTCCGTCCACAGCGCGTTGTCGTACGGGGTGTCCGGGATGGTCACCATCCCGGATTTCTCCGGCGGCCTGGAGCCGGCGGCCGGCGCCTGCCGGGCGACGTCCTTCTCCAGCTGCTCCACCGAGCGGACCAGCTCGTCGAGACTGCGCCGTACGGCGGTCAGATCGTCTTGCAGGGACATGACTTGCCCTCACTTCCGCAGGGTGCGGTGGCAACGCTCACGGGCGCCTGCGAGTGTCGCGCCTCCCGTCCCCGGTTGTGAAGGGACGTGCAGCGATTCCGGGCGCGCAGGCGCAAACCGTGCGCCCCTCCCTGCTCCCATTTTCATCCCTCGAACGAGGGAACGCGCGCTTGGGCGCCCGGTCCGGCCGCGGCGGGGGGCGGGGGGCGCGCCCGGGGGCGCAAGCGGGATTGGTCCGCACGGGTGGGGTTCGCGGCGTGGCGAGGGGCCGCTGCTGAGGACGCGGGCGGTGGTCGATTTCAGTGGGTTTCCACACCGGTGTGATCAGCTCCATATACCGCCGAACGTGATCAAGACCCCGTTTTCACGGCCCTCGTGCCCCGCCCCGGAGGTACCACCCATGACCCAGAGAAGGCGCAGGTCCTTGGCGCTCCTCACCTCGGGAGTCCTCGCACTGCCGCTCCTCGCGGGCTGCGGCGCGGGCGAGGACGAGGGCGGCCCGGCCGCCGCGGGACCGGACATCGCGGCGACCGTCCGCGAGCAGGTCGCCGACGGCGGCGTGCTGCGCTGGGCCGTGGACTCCCTGCCGGAGACCCTGAACGCCTTCCAGGCCGACGCGGACGCCACCACCAGCCGGATCGCCGGCGCGGTCCTGCCCCAGCTGTTCACCCTGGACGCCAAGGGCCGGCCGGTGGCCAATCCGGACTACCTGGAGAAGGCCGAGGTCGTCGAGCGCGAGCCCAAGCAGGTCGTCCTGTACAAGCTGAACCAGCAGGCGGTGTGGAGCGACGGGCGCGAGATCGGCGCCGCCGACTTCGTCGCCCAGTGGCGGGCCCTGAACGGCAAGGACTCGGCGTACTGGACCGCCCGCAACGCCGGCTACGACCGGATCGAGAAGATCGAGCGCGGCAAGAACGACCTGGAGGTCAAGGTCACCTTCGTCAGGCCGTACGCCGACTGGCGCTCCCTGTTCAGCCCGCTCTACCCCAAGCAGGTCATGGGCACCCCCGAGGCCTTCAACGAGGGCGCCCGCGGCGCCCTCAAGGTCACCGCCGGGCCCTTCGGCCTCGGGGCCATCGACAAGAAGACCGGCACCGCGGCGCTGACCCGCAACCCGCGCTGGTGGGGTCGGCCCGCGAAGCTGGACACCCTCGTGCTGACGGCGGTGCCCCGGGCGGGCCGCCCGGCGGCGCTGGCCGCGGGGAAGGTAGACCTGGCCGAGATCGACCGCTCGGGCGCCGACCGGATCGCCCTCGCCCACCGGGACGCCGGCCAGGTCGACGGCACGCACGGCCCGGGCGCCTCGCTCACCCCCGCACAGGCCACCCTCTCCTGGGCGCTGGCCCACGGCGCCGACGAGGCCAGGGCGAAGGAGGAGCAGGAGACCCGCCAGAAGAACGCCGACGCCGTCAAGAAGTACGCCGAGGAGCAGTCGGCGCTGCGCGGCTTCACGGTCCGCAAGTCGCTGGAGCCCGCCTACACGCAGCTGGCCATGAACGGGGCCTCCGGCCCGCTGTCGGACGAACGCGTCCGCCGGGCCGTCGCCCGCGCCCTGGACCGCAGGACGCTGGCCGAGATCGTCCTCAAGCCGCTCGGTCTGCCGGCCAAGCCGGTCGGCAGCCACCTGGCGCTGGCCGGGCAGCAGGCGTACGCCGACAACAGCGACGCCCTCGGCGGCCAGGACACCCAGGCGGCGCAGGCCCTGCTCGCCGACGCGGGCTGGCGCAAGGGCGGCAAGCTGAACGAGCCGGCGAAGGCGGGGGCCGAGAGCGCGGAGAGCTCGCAGGACGACTCCAAGACCCGGGCGGGTGCCAAGCCCGGGCCGGGCGACGGCACCGGCGACGACGGCCTGTACATCGTGGGTGACGACGACGGGCGCAACGGCGACCTGCGCTCGGCCACCGCCGACCTGGGCCTGCGCCGGACCCGCCCGGGCCTGCCCGGCGCCCCCGCCGCCGGGCTGCGCGTCCTCCCGGAGACGCCCGTACGCGGCTTCGGGGCGGACCCGGCCGACGGCATCGCCTCCTTCGGCCGCACCGACGGGCCCTCCCCGGCCCTGGCCCCGGCCTCGCTCGCCGCGCAGCAGGAGCACGTCCTGCTGGCCCAGGCGGAGACCCTCGCGAAGGGGGCGGCCGCGGCCGCCGACGCCAAGGCCCCGGCGGAGGGGGAGGAGGCCAAGGAGGCCGGGGAGGAGGGTGACGCCAAGGAGCCCGCCGCGGCCGCCAGCCCGGTCCCCGTCCCCGCTCCGGCCAAGCAGGCCCGCACCTCCGGCGCGATGCTCGCCAAGGACGGCAAGCCGCTCAGCCTGCGCTTCGTCCTGCCGGCCGGGCCCGGCTCGGAGGCCCTGCGCTCGGTCGGCGAGCGGATCTCCCAGATGCTCCAGAAGATCGGCATCAGCACGGAGATCAAGAAGGTGGCCGACGAGAGCTTCTTCAAGGACCACATCGCCTCGGGCCAGTACGACCTGGCCCTGTACTCGTGGCCGGCGACGGCCTTCCCGGCCACGGACGCCCGCCCGATCTTCGCCAAGCCGGAGCCGGCCGCCGACGGCTCGCTCCTCGTCGAGCAGAACTACACCCGGGTCGGCACCGACCACATCGACCAGCTCTTCGACCAGGCGGCCGGCGAGCTGGACGAGGCGCAGGCCCGCGAGCTGATGCGCAAGGCCGATGCCCGGATCTGGGCGGCGGCCGGCTCCATCCCGCTCTACCAGCGCCCCGAGCTGGTCGCCGTGAAGCCGGGCCTGGCCAACGCCGGTGCCTTCGGCCTCGGGGCGCCCCGCTACCAGGACATCGGCTGGAAGAAGCCGCCGGCCGCCAAGGGCACCAAGGACGGCGAGGAGAAGTAGCCGAGGACATCGGGTGAAATAACGGGGCCTGTCAGGTTGACCCCCGGGTAGCAAGCTCAGAAGTGACTCAAGTTCCTTGCCCGCCGGATCCCCGGCGGGCAAGGTCGTACGTACCCATTGACCCGCATGAACACGGGCCGCGACCCCCGCCGGGACCCCCCACCCCGATCCCGGCGTTCCTCAGTCGTCCGGCCCCTTGACAGACCCCCCGGCAGGCGGTTCCCGCCACTCGACGTACGATGGGGTAAGGCCGTGGCAGGTTTCCGCCCGGCAGAGGCTCGCGTGCCAGGCCGTACGCGACGCCATCCACGATCCCGGGAGAAGCGCCGAAGTGCCCACGCGCCACGACATCCGTAACGTCGCCATCGTCGCCCACGTCGACCATGGCAAGACGACCATCGTCGATGCCATGCTCAAGCAGGCCGGTGCCTTCGCCGCCCACCAGCAGCTCGACGACCGCATGATGGACTCGAACGACCTGGAGCGTGAGAAGGGCATCACGATCCTCGCCAAGAACACGGCGGTGAAGTACCACCCCAAGGACGGCGGGGCCCCGATCACGATCAACATCATCGACACCCCCGGCCACGCCGACTTCGGTGGCGAGGTCGAGCGCGGTCTGTCGATGGTGGACGCCGTCGTCCTCCTGGTGGACGCCTCCGAGGGTCCGCTGCCGCAGACCCGCTTCGTGCTCCGCAAGGCGCTCCAGCAGCGCAAGCCGGTCATCCTCTGCATCAACAAGACGGACCGCCCGGACTCCCGGATCGACGAGGTCGTCAACGAGACGTACGACCTCTTCCTCGACCTGGACGCGGACGAGGACCAGATCGAGTTCCCGATCGTCTACGCCTGCGGCCGTGACGGCGTCGCCTCGCTGACCAAGCCGGAGGACGGCACCGTCCCCGCCGACAGCGACAACCTGGAGCCGTTCTTCTCGGCCATCCTGGAGCACGTCCCGGCCCCGGTGTACGACGAGGAGGCCCCGCTCCAGGCCCACGTCACCAACCTGGACGCCGACAACTTCCTCGGCCGCATCGCGCTGCTCCGCGTCGAGCAGGGCGAGCTGCGCAAGGGCCAGACCGTGGCCTGGATCAAGCGCGACGGTTCGATCTCCAACGTCCGCATCACCGAGCTGATGATGACCGAGGCGCTCACCCGCAAGCCGGCCGAGGTCGCCGGTCCCGGTGACATCTGCGCCGTGGCCGGTATCCCCGACATCATGATCGGCGAGACCCTGGCCGACCCGGAGAACCCGGTCGCGCTGCCCCTGATCTCGGTCGACGAGCCGGCGATCTCCATGACCATCGGTACGAACACCTCCCCGATGGTCGGCCGCGGCGGCACGGGCAAGGGCGCGGACGCCAAGTCCGCGGTCAAGGACCGCAAGGTCACCGCCCGCCAGGTCAAGGACCGTCTGGACCGCGAGCTGATCGGCAACGTCTCGCTGCGCGTCCTCGACACCGACCGCCCGGACGCCTGGGAGGTCCAGGGCCGCGGTGAGCTCGCGCTCGCCATCCTGGTCGAGCAGATGCGCCGCGAGGGCTTCGAGCTGACCATCGGCAAGCCGCAGGTCGTCACGCAGGAGATCGACGGCAAGACGCACGAGCCGGTCGAGCGCATGACCATCGACGTGCCCGAGGAGCACATGGGTGCGGTCACGCAGCTCATGGGCGTCCGCAAGGGCCGCATGGACAACATGTCGAACCACGGCTCCGGCTGGGTCCGCATGGAGTTCGTCGTCCCGTCGCGCGGCCTCATCGGCTTCCGCACGGAGTTCCTGACCAACACCCGCGGTACGGGTATCGCCCACTCGATCCACGAGGGCCACGAGCCGTGGTTCGGTCAGCTGGTCACCCGCAACAACGGCTCCCTGGTCGCCGACCGCGCCGGTGCGGTCACGCCGTTCGCGATGATCAACCTGCAGGAGCGCGGCGTCCTGTTCACCGAGCCCGGCACCGAGGTGTACGAGGGCATGATCGTCGGCGAGAACTCGCGCTCCGACGACATGGACGTGAACATCACCAAGGAGAAGAAGCTCACCAACATGCGTGCGGCTTCGGCGGACAACACGGAGAACGTGATCCCGCCCCGCAAGCTCTCCCTGGAGCAGTCCCTGGAGTTCTGCCGCGACGACGAGTGCGTCGAGGTGACCCCGGAGGCCGTGCGCATCCGCAAGGTCGTCCTGGACCAGAAGGAGCGCTCGCGCACCGCGTCGCGCGCCAAGTCGGCCAAGTAGTCCGCGAGTCGGACTCCGGCCTGAAGCCGTACGGCTGACAACGGCCCCTCCCCGCACCGTCCCGGTGCGGGGAGGGGCCGTTCGCGTTTGTCAAACGGATTGTTGCGTTCTGGTGTCCGCATACCGACCGTGACGCTCCGGATGATGAGCTAACCGTCCGTTTCGCACGTGTCTGTCTCCTATCCGTTTGTCCGGATTTCGGGTTTTCGCCATGCGGTGATGTTGTGAAAACGAGACCACTTAAGTGTGGTTTACGGCCTGGCGGTCCCTGAGGATTGGCTCCATTGAGCTCGGGTCAATGGGTCACACGCTGTGGGGAGCGTCGACTCACGAGCACACGATGGGACCGGATTTCGCTGTCAGGGGTGTCAGCGGGAACCGGGTCCTTCACGAATCGACAGTGACTCCTGAGGAGGCAAATACCCATGCGCGGAGCAACGAGCGCCAAGTGGGTCGCGGGTGCCGTGATCGTGGCCATGGCCGCGACGGCCTGCAGCACCGGTAGCAACGACGCCGGTGGCAAGGGCGGCAACATCACCGTCGTGCTCGGCGAGCCGCAGCACGGCCTGGTGGGTCAGAACACCGGCGAGTCCGAGGGCGCCGAGGTCCTCAACGCGCTCTTCACCGGTCTGGTCGACTACGACAACAAGACCAACGAGCCGAAGCTCGCCGCGGCCGAGTCCATCGAGACCACGGACTCGAAGACCTGGACCATCAAGGTCAAGGACGGCTTCACCTTCCACAACGGTGAGAAGCTGGACGCGCAGTCCTTCGTCCGCGCCTGGAACTGGGGTGCCAACCAGGACAACGCCGCCGAGGGCATGCCGTTCTTCGCCAAGATCGAGGGCTCCGACGAGCTCGCGCCGGGCAAGGACAAGAAGCCCACGGCCAAGGAGCTCAAGGGCCTCAAGGTCGTTGACGAGAAGACCTTCACCGTCACGCTGAAGGAGCCCTTCTCCCAGTTCAAGACCATGCTGGGCTACAACGCCTTCTACCCGCTGCCGAAGGCCTTCGAGACCGACGGTGCGAAGAAGTTCGGCGAGAAGCCGATCGGCAACGGCCCCTTCCAGATGGACGGCGCCTGGGACCACAACAAGCAGATCAAGGTCAAGCGGTACGACAAGTACCCGGCCGAGGGTCGCGCCAAGCTCGCCGGCGTCACCTTCAAGATCTACGACAACCTGGACACGGCGTACAACGACCTGCGCGCCGACAACATCCAGATCGTCGACAAGCTGCCCGTCTCCGCGATGGCCAGCGTCTCCCAGGAGTTCGGCGACCGCTACATCTACAAGCCCGAGTCGGGCGTCGGCTACCTCGGCCTCCCGCTGGAGACCAACCCCGAGGCGTTCGGCAAGGTGGAGATCCGTCAGGCCCTCTCCATGGCCATCGACCGGGAAGCCATCACGAAGACCATCTTCAACGGCACCCGCAAGCCGGCCGACGACTTCATCAGCCCGATCATCCCGGGCTACCGCAAGGGCGCGCTGGGCGAGGTCGGTCAGTACAACCCGACCAAGGCCAAGGAGATCTTCGAGAAGGCCGGCGGTGTCCCCGGCAACAAGCTGGAGCTCGGCTACAACGCCGACGGCGGCCACAAGGAGTGGATCGAGGCCGTCGCCAACCAGCTGAAGACGAACCTCGGCATCGAGGTCACCGCCAAGCCGTACGCCAAGTTCGGTGACATGCTGGACGACCTCCAGGCGGCCAAGTACAAGGGCGCCTTCCGCATGGCGTGGTCCATGGACTACCCGGCGGCGGAGAACTACCTGCGCCCGATCTTCTCGAAGGTCGCGATCGAGCAGGGCTCCAACTACGGCCACTACCGTAACGACGAGTTCGAGAAGGTCATGGCGGAGGCCGACAAGGCCACCGACCCGGCCGAGGGCCAGAAGCTGTACCAGAAGGCCGATGACATCATCATCAAGGACCTTCCGTACATCCCGGTCTTCACCTACATGTCTTCTTCGGCCTACTCCAAGTCCGTGAAGAACGTTGAGGTCGACGCCCAGGGCCGCATGGACCTGGCGAACGTCGAGCGCAACTAACACCCCTCTTCACCAAGGGGCTTGCGGGGGCGGGCAGACGGAATCAGGTTTCCGTCTGCCCGCCCTTTCCCCCTGTTCTTTGCTGGAGGTCTGATGGGCCGCTACCTCATCCGCCGACTCATACAGGCGATCCCTGTTCTGATCGGCGCCACGTTCCTGATCTACCTGCTCACCTTCGCCATGCCCGGCGCTGACCCGATTCAGCTCCTCGCGGGCGAGAAGAAGGCGGATCCCCTCGTCGCCGCGATGCTGCGCGAGAAGTACCACCTCGACGACCCGTTCCTGCTGCAGTACTGGAACTACATCACCGGTGTGTTCCAGGGCGACCTCGGTGAGACCCTCACCGGCCGCAAGGTCAGCGAGATGATCGGCGAGGCGTTCCCCTACACGGTGAACCTCGCGATCTTCTCCTTCGTCATCGAGGCCGTCGTCGGCGTCCTGGCCGGCATCATGGCCGCCCTGCGCCGCGGCAAGTTCCTGGACCAGCTGGTCCTCATCTCCACCCTGATGGTCATCTCCATCCCCGTCTTCGTGACCGGCTTCGTCCTCCAGCTGACCCTCGGCGTCCAGCTGAAGAACAGCTGGGGCATCGACCTCTTCTCCGTCTCCTTCAACGAGAACGACGGACTCCAGGCCTACCTCCTCCCGGCCTGGGTGCTCGCGTCCACCTCGCTCGCGTACGTGGCCCGACTGACCCGTACCAGCCTGATGGAGACCATGCGCGCGGACTACGTCCGCACCGCCACGGCCAAGGGCCTGCCCCGCCGCCGCGTCGTGGTCAACCACGCGCTGCGCAACGCGCTGATCCCGATCGTCACCTTCCTCGGCGCCGACCTCGGTGCCCTCATGGGCGGCGCGGTCATCACCGAGCGCATCTTCAACATCCACGGCCTCGGTGGCCTGCTCGCCAAGTCCGTCTACCTGAAGGAAGGCGCCGTCGTCGTCGGTGGTGTGACCCTCCTGGTCCTCATCTACCTCGTCGCCAACCTGTTGGTGGACCTGCTCTACGCCGTGCTCGACCCGAGGATCCGCTATGCGTGACACGAATACGGTGGAGGACCCGATGACCGACACCCAGACGGCCGCGGCCACCTCCGGGGGCAAGCAGGCCGGCAAGGTCCAGGCCAAGAAGAAGGACCGCGAGGCCAGCCTCTGGTCCGACGCGATCGACGACCTGCGCCGCAACCCGATCTTCATCATCGGTGCCCTGCTCGTGGTGTTCCTGCTGATCGTCGCCGCGGTCCCGCAGCTGTTCACCGACGGCAGCCCCTTCGACGCCGGCGCCTGCCGACTGGAGGACTCGCTCAAGACCCCCAGCTCCGCGCACTGGTTCGGCTTCGACATCCAGGGCTGCGACGTCTACACCCGTACGGTGTGGGCCGCCCGCAACTCCGTGATCGTCGGCGTCGTCACCACCACGCTGGTGCTCCTCGTCGGCGGCGCCCTCGGCCTGATCGCCGGCTGGGTCGGCGGCATCACCGACAGCATCCTGTCCCGCTTCACCGAGATCTTCTTCGCGATCCCGCTGATCCTCGGCGGCATGCTCATCATGTCGGCGCTGCCGGGCAACGCCTGGACGGTCTCGCTGGTGCTCGCGATCCTCGGCTGGCCGCAGATCTTCCGCATCATGCGGTCCTCGGTCCTGCAGAACAAGAACAACGACTACGTGGTCGCCGCCCGCGCCCTGGGCGCCGGCACCATGCGCATCACGATCCGTCACAT
The DNA here is from genome assembly GCF_000158895.1 of Streptomyces sp. C. Classification (NCBI taxonomy): domain Bacteria; kingdom Bacillati; phylum Actinomycetota; class Actinomycetes; order Kitasatosporales; family Streptomycetaceae; genus Streptomyces; species Streptomyces sp. C. The sequence continues at coordinate 5,092,575 of NZ_GG657750.1, forward strand.
CCTGCCGAACGCCGTCGCCCCCGTCATCGTGGTCGGCGCGATCAGCCTGGGTGTGTACATCTCCGCGGAAGCGGCCCTGTCGTACCTCGGCATCGGCGTCCAGCCCCCGCAGATCTCCTGGGGCCTGATGGTCAGCGACGCCTCCGTCCGCTGGCTCCAGGCACCGCACGTGCTGCTGTTCCCGTCGATCGCGCTGAGCATCACCGTGCTCGCGTTCATCATGGTCGGCGACGCGGTACGTGACGCCCTCGACCCGAAGCTGCGCTGAGGAAGGGCGTACGTTGACCACCATCGACAAGACCTCGAACGTCCCCGCGCCCCGCTCGGCGCCGGAGGGGACCCCCCTGCTCGATGTGCGCGACCTGCACGTCGAGTTCCACACCCGCGACGGTGTCGCCAAGGCCGTGAACGGCGTCTCGTACTCGGTGAACGCCGGCGAGACCCTCGCCGTCCTCGGCGAGTCCGGCTCCGGCAAGTCCGTGACGGCGCAGGCCATCATGGGCATCCTCGACATGCCGCCCGGCAAGATCCCCTCCGGTGAGATCCTCTTCCAGGGGCAGGACCTGCTGAAGCTCCCGGCCGAGGAGTACCGCAAGATCCGCGGTTCGAAGATCGCCATGATCTTCCAGGACGCCCTGTCCTCGCTGAACCCGGTGCACACCGTCGGCGCCCAGCTCGGCGAGATGTTCCGCGTCCACCGGGGCATGTCCAAGAAGGACTCGCTGGCCAAGGCCGTCGAGCTCATGGACCGGGTGAAGATCCCCGCCGCCAAGGCGCGCGTGGGCGACTACCCGCACCAGTTCTCCGGCGGTATGCGCCAGCGCATCATGATCGCCATGGCGATGGCCCTGGAGCCCGACCTGATCATCGCCGACGAGCCGACCACGGCCCTCGACGTGACGGTCCAGGCCCAGGTCATGGACCTGCTCGCGGAGCTCCAGCGCGAGATGAACATGGGCCTGATCCTGATCACCCACGACCTCGGCGTCGTCGCCGACGTCGCGGACAAGATCGCCGTCATGTACGGCGGCCGGATCGTCGAGAACGCCCCGGTCCACGAGATCTACAGCCGCCCGGCGCACCCGTACACCCGCGGCCTGCTCGACTCGATCCCGCGCCTGGACCAGAAGGGCCAGGAGCTCTACGCGATCAAGGGCCTGCCGCCCAACCTGCTCAACCTCCCCACGGGCTGCGCCTTCAACCCGCGCTGCCCCAAGGCCCAGGACATCTGCCGCACCGACGTGCCCGTCCTGCACCAGGTGACCGAGCAGGACGGCACCGAGCTGCCGGGCCGCGGCAGCGCGTGCCACTTCTGGAAGGAGCAGATCCATGGCTGATCTCACCAAGCCCAAGGGCGAGCCGATCCTTCAGGTGCGCAACCTGGTCAAGCACTTCCCGCTGACCCAGGGCATCCTGTTCAAGAAGCAGATCGGCGCGGTCAAGGCCGTGGACGGGGTCTCCTTCGACCTCTACCAGGGCGAGACCCTCGGCATCGTCGGTGAGTCCGGCTGTGGCAAGTCCACCGTCGCCAAGCTCCTGATGAGCCTGGAGAAGGCCACCGCCGGCGAGGTCTTCTACAAGGGCCAGGACATCACCAAGCTGTCCGGCGCGGCCCTCAAGGCCGTCCGCCGCAACATCCAGATGGTGTTCCAGGACCCGTACACCTCGCTGAACCCGCGCATGACGGTCGGCGACATCATCGGCGAGCCCTTCGAGATCCACCCCGAGGTGGCTCCCAAGGGCGACCGGCGCCGCAAGGTCCAGGAGCTCCTGGACGTCGTGGGTCTGAACCCGGAGTACATCAACCGGTACCCGCACCAGTTCTCCGGCGGCCAGCGCCAGCGCATCGGCATCGCCCGCGGCCTCGCGCTCCAGCCCGAGATCATCATCTGCGACGAGCCGGTCTCCGCGCTCGACGTGTCGGTGCAGGCGCAGGTCATCAACCTGATGGAGAAGCTCCAGGACGAGTTCGACCTCTCCTACGTCTTCATCGCGCACGACCTCTCCATCGTCCGGCACATCTCGGACCGCGTGGGCGTCATGTACCTGGGCAAGATGGCCGAGATCGGCACCGACGCCGAGATCTACGACCACCCCACCCACCCGTACACGCAGGCCCTGCTCTCCGCCGTGCCCGTGCCGGACCCGGAGGCCCGCGAGGGCCGCGAGCGGATCATCCTCACCGGTGACGTCCCCTCCCCGGCCAACCCGCCGTCGGGCTGCCGCTTCCGCACCCGCTGCTGGAAGGCCGAGGAGAAGTGCTCCACGGAGGAGCCGCTGCTGGCGATTCCGACGCGCTTCCAGGGCGTCGACACCCCGGCCGCGCACGAGTCGGCGTGCCACTTCGCGGAGGACCGGGCCGTCCTGGCCGGCTGACCTCCCCGTACGGCGTACGCGTCCCAGGGCGCCCGGGACCGGAGCACCAGCTCC
>NZ_GG657750.1:5095104-5139169 GCF_000158895.1 Streptomyces sp. C
CCCTCGGCGTTCCCCCGCCCGGCCCGCCCGGCCCGGCGGCCGGGGGCCAAAGTCCGTTGCGGCCGCGCCCCGGCGCCGCCGACAGTGGACGGATGACCACCGAGACGCTGACCGTCCGCCCGGCCGGGCCCGGGGACGCGCGGGACATCTGCGCACTGCTCAACGCCGTCGACGTCATCGAGATCGGCAGACCCGAGACCGACCTGGGCACCGTCGAGGCCGACCTCAACCACCCCTGCGTGGACCTCGCCACCGACTCCTGGCTCGCCTTCCAGGACGGCCGGCTCGTCGCCTACGCCCTCGTGTGGGCCGACTCGGGCCCCGGCCGCGTCGACGGCGACCACTACGTCCTGCCCGGCCACGGCCGGGCCGCCCTGGCACTCCTGCACCGGATGGAGGACCGCGCCCGCCACATGGCCTGCGGCGCCGGCCCCGGCGCGCGCCTGCGGATCCAGCTCAACGTCCGGCCCACCCTCGACCTCGTCCTCCTCACCGGCCGCGGCTACCGCAGCGTGCGCCGCTACCAGGTGATGACCCGCCGGCTCTCGCCCGCCGCCGACCTGCCGCCCGTCCCGCCCGGCGGCCTCGCCCTGCGCGACTGCGCGGCCGACGGGGCCGACCGCCGCCGCGCCCACGCCCTGGTGGAGGAGACCTTCGCCGCCCACTTCGGGCACGCGCACCGCCCGTACGAGTCCTGGCTCGACCACATCGACGGCCGCTCCCTCGACTGGTCGCTCGTGTGGATCGCGAGCCTGCCCGGCAAGGGCGACGTCGCCGTCCTCGTCACCCGCGACGACCGCACCAGCATGGGCTGGATCAGCCACCTCGGCGTACGCGAGGACCTGCGCGGCCACGGCCTCGGCTCCCACCTGCTGCGGCACGCCTTCGCCGGCTACGCCGCCCGCGGCCGCGACACCCTGGGCCTCGGCGTGGACACCCTCAACGAGAGCGGCGCCCTCGCCCTGTACGAGGCCCACGGCATGGCCCTGCACTACGCCGTCGACACGTGGGAGCTCGCATTGCACCCCCAGGGGTGACAGGCGGGGGACGCGAGGGTGCAAAAGGGCCAACCAGGAGTGCGCAGGACCCGACATGAGGTGACATTGCCCCTAAGTGAGTCCTGGTACCTCTAGGAGGCAGTCCATGCGCGGAGCCACCCACGCCAAGTGGGCCGCATGTGCGGTGGCCGTCGCCCTCGCGGCGACGGCCTGCGGCGGCGGGAGCGACAGCGGCGGGGGCGGCGGCGCGGCCGGGATCGTCAGCTCCTCCTGGGGTGACCCGCAGAACCCGCTGGAGCCCGCCAACACCAACGAGGTGCAGGGCGGCAAGGTCCTCGACATGCTCTTCCGGGGCCTCAAGCGCTACGACGCGAAGACCGGCGAGGCCAGGAACATGGTCGCCGAGAAGATCGAGACCACCGACGGCCAGAACTTCACGATCACCCTGAAGGACGGCTGGAAGTTCAGCAACGACGAGCCGGTCACCGCGCAGTCCTTCGTCGACGCCTGGAACTACGCGGCGGACGTGCGCAACAAGCAGAACAACGCGCCCTTCTTCGCCGACATCGTGGGCTACGCCGACCTGCACCCCGCCTCCGGGGACCCCAAGGCCAAGACCATGTCCGGCCTGGTCGTCAAGGACCCGAAGACCTTCACCGTCGCCCTCAAGACCAAGTTCTCCACCTGGCCCGAGACCCTCGGCTACCAGGCCTTCTCCCCCCTGCCCAAGGCCTTCTTCACCGACCACTCCGCCTGGCTCGACAAGCCCGTCGGCAACGGCCCGTACACGGTGGACTCGTACACCAAGGGCACCGGCATGAAGCTGCGCACGTGGGAGGGCTACCCCGGCGAGGACAAGGCGCAGAACGGCGGCGTGGACCTCAAGGTCTACACCGACAACAACACCGCCTACACGGACCTGATCTCCGGCAACCTCGACCTCGTCGACGACATCCCCGCCCAGCAGCTGAAGAACGTCAAGAACGACCTCGGCGACCGCTACATCAACCAGCCGGCCCTCATCATCCAGACCCTCACCTTCCCCCTGTACGACCCTCAGTGGGGCAAGGAGGGCATGGAGAAGGTCCGCCGGGGCATCTCGATGGCCATCAACCGCGACGAGATCACCCAGCAGATCTTCCGCGAGACCCGCACCCCCGCCAAGGACTGGACCTCCCCGGCCCTCGGCGACAAGGGCGGCTTCAAGTCCACCCTCTGCGGCGACGCCTGCACGTACGACCCGAAGGCGGCCAAGGCGCTCATCCAGGAGGCCGGCGGCCTGCCCGGCGGCAAGATGACCCTCACCTCGAACGTGGACACCGGCTCGCACCGCGACTGGATGGACGCCGTCTGCAACAGCGTCAACAACGCCCTCGGCGAGGGCCCGGTCTGCACGGTCAACCCGGTCGGCACCTTCGCGGACTTCCGCAACCAGCAGAGCGCCTACAAGCTCACCGGCCCCTTCCGCTCCGGCTGGCAGGCCGACTACCCGCTGATCCAGAACTTCCTCCAGCCGCTGTACTACACCGGAGCCTCCTCCAACTACGGCAAGTTCAGCAGCCCGGACTTCGACAAGCTCGTCGACCAGGCCAACCAGGAGACCGACGCCGCCAAGGCCACCGCCTCCTTCCAGGACGCTGAGAAGATCCTCGCCGAGCAGATGCCGGCCATCCCCCTCTGGTACCAGAACGGCAGCGCCGGCCACTCCGAGCGGATCTCCGACGTCGCCCTGAACCAGTTCAGCGTCCCGGTCTACAACGAGATCAAGGTCAGCTGAACCCTCCGACGGATCGATCCTGGAGCAGTCCATGGGACGTTACGTGATCCGGCGGCTGCTCCAGATGATCCCCGTGTTCATCGGCAGCACCTTCCTGATCTTCATCATGGTCTACGCGCTCGGCGACCCGGTCGCGGCCCTCTTCGGCGACAAGGCCCCGGACCCCGCCACGGCCGCCCGGATCCGCAAGGACCTCTACCTCGACCGCCCCCTGTGGGAGCAGTACGTCCACTACATGGGGCAGATCTTCAAGGGCGACTTCGGCACCGCCTTCAACGGCCAGAAGGTCACCGAGCTGATGGCCACGGCCTTCCCCGTCACCCTGCGCCTCACCCTGGTCGCGATCTTCTTCGAGATCGTCATCGGCATCACCCTCGGCGTGGTCAGCGGGCTGCGCCGGGGCAAGGCCGTCGACACCACCCTGCTGGTCCTCACCCTCGTCGTCATCTCGGTGCCCACCTTCGTCACCGGATACGTGATCCAGTTCGTCCTCGGCGTCAAATGGGGCTGGGTACGCCCCACCGTCTCCTCGAACGCCTCCCTCGACGAGCTGATCCTGCCCGGCATCGTCCTCGCCCTGGTCTCCCTCGCGTACGTCACCCGGCTCTCGCGGACCTCCATCGCCGAGAACGTCAAGGCCGACTACGTCCGCACCGCCGTCGCCAAGGGCCTGCCCCGGCGCAGGATCATCACCCGCCACCTGCTGCGCAACTCCCTGATCCCGGTGGTCACCTTCATCGGCACCGACATCGGCGCCCTGATGGGCGGCGCCATCATCACCGAGCGGATCTTCAACATCCACGGCGTCGGCTACCAGCTCTACCAGGGCATCCTGCGCAACAACTCGCCCACGGTGGTCGGCTTCGTCACCATCCTCGTCATCGTCTTCCTCGTGGCGAACCTGCTCGTCGACCTGCTCTACGCGGTCCTGGACCCGAGGATCCGTTATGCCTGAGCCCGAGCGCCCCGAAGGCTCCGAACGCCCCGGAGCCCCCGGAGCCCCCGGAGTCCCCGGAGTCCCCGGAGTCCCCGGAGGCTACGACCCGGTGGGGCCCCGCCCCGGCGAGGCCATGTCACCCACCGGCCAGGGCGGGGCCATGGACCTGGCCCTCCAGGAGGCCGAGAGCGTGGAAGGCGTCACCGTCGCCAAGGAGTCCGGCCCGGCCGGAGCGGCCGGCCCGGCCGGAGCCGCGGGCCCCCGGGAGAAGGCCCGCTCCCTCTGGTCCGACGCCTGGCACCAGCTGCGCCGCAACCCCGTCTTCATCGTCTCGGCGCTGATCATCCTCTTCCTCGTCGTCATCTCCGTCTGGCCCCAGCTCATCGCGAGCGGCGACCCCCTCCAGTGCGACCTGTCCAAGTCGCAGCAGGGCTCCGCCCCCGGCCACCCCTTCGGCTACGACACCCAGGGCTGCGACGTCTACACCCGCACCGTCTACGGCGCCCGCGCCTCCATCACGGTCGGCATCTGCGCCACCGTCGGCGCCGCCCTGCTGGGCTCCGTACTCGGCGGACTCGCCGGCTTCTTCGGCGGCTGGGGCGACTCCCTGCTCTCCCGCGTCGCCGACATCTTCTTCGGGATCCCCGTCGTCCTCGGCGGCCTGGTCTTCCTGTCCGTGGTCACCAGCACCACCGTGTGGCCCGTCGTCGGGTTCATCGTTCTGCTCGGCTGGCCGCAGCTCGCCCGCATCGCCCGCGGCTCGGTGATCACCGCCAAGCAGAACGACTACGTCCAGGCCGCGCGCGCCCTGGGCGCCGGCAACGGGCGCATGCTGCTGCGCCACGTGGCGCCCAACGCCGTCGCCCCCGTCATCGTCGTCGCCACCATCGCGCTGGGCACCTACATCTCCCTCGAAGCCACCCTGTCGTTCCTCGGCGTGGGCCTGCGCCCGCCCACCGTCTCCTGGGGCATCGACATCTCCAACGCCGCCACCCAGATCCGCAACGCCCCGCACATGCTGCTCTGGCCGGCGGGCGCCCTGAGCCTGACCGTGCTCGCCTTCATCATGCTCGGCGACGCGGTGCGCGACGCCCTCGACCCCAAGCTGCGCTGAGGAGTGTGAGCCGCCAGATGCTGCTCGAAGTCCGGGACCTGCACGTCGAGTTCGCCACCCGGGACGGGGTCGCCAAGGCCGTCAACGGGGTGAACTACTCGGTGGACGAGGGCGAGACCCTCGCCGTGCTCGGCGAGTCCGGCTCCGGCAAGTCGGTGACGGCCCAGGCCGTGATGGGGATCCTCGACGTCCCACCGGGCCGGATCGCGGGCGGCGAGATCCTCTTCAAGGGCCGGGACCTCCTGAAGGCGAAGGAGGAGGAGCGCCGCAGGATCCGCGGCGCCGAAATGGCGATGATCTTCCAGGACGCGCTGTCCTCCCTCAACCCCGTGCTCAGCGTCGGTGCCCAGCTCGGCGAGATGTTCGAGGTCCACCGGGGGATGTCCCGCAAGGAATCCCGGGCCAGGGCCGTGGAGCTGATGGACCGGGTGAAGATCCCCGCCGCGAAGCAGCGGGTGGGGGACTACCCGCACCAGTTCTCCGGCGGCATGCGCCAGCGCATCATGATCGCCATGGCGCTGGCCCTGGAACCCTCCCTGATCATCGCCGACGAGCCCACCACCGCCCTCGACGTCACCGTCCAGGCCCAGGTCATGGACCTGCTCGCCGAGCTCCAGCGCGAACTCAACATGGGCCTGATCCTGATCACCCACGACCTCGGCGTCGTCGCCGACGTCGCCGACAAGATCGCCGTCATGTACGCGGGCCGGATCGTCGAGGCCGCCCCCGTGCGCGAGATCTACGCGTCGCCCGCCCACCCCTACACCCGGGGGCTGCTCGACTCGATCCCGCGCCTGGACCAGAAGGGCCAGGAGCTCTACGCCATCAAGGGCCTGCCGCCGAACCTGCTGGCCATCCCGCCCGGCTGCGCCTTCAACCCGCGCTGCCCGATGGCCCGGGCCGTCTGCCGGGCCGAGGTCCCGCCGCTGGCCGACGTCGGCCCGGACCGGGCCAGCGCCTGCTTCTTCTGGAAGGAGTGCCTCGGTGCCTGAGCCCATCCTGGAGGTCCGCGACCTCGTCAAGCACTACCCGCTGACCCGGGGCATCCTCTTCAAGAAGCAGGTCGGCGCGGTCAAGGCGGTCGACGGGGTCTCCTTCTCCCTCGCCGCGGGGGAGACCCTCGGCATCGTCGGCGAGTCCGGCTGCGGGAAGTCCACCGTCGCCCGGATGCTGGTCAACCTCGAACGCCCCACCGCCGGCGCGATCTCGTACAAGGGCGAGGACATCACCAGGCTCTCGAGCCGCGCACTGAAGGCGGTGCGCCGCAACATCCAGATGGTGTTCCAGGACCCGTACACCTCGCTGAACCCGCGCATGACGGTCGGCGACATCATCGGCGAGCCGTACGAGATCCACCCCGAGGTGGCCCCGAAGGGCGACCGGCGCCGCAAGGTCCAGGAGCTCCTGGACGTCGTGGGTCTGAACCCGGAGTACATCAACCGGTACCCGCACCAGTTCTCCGGCGGCCAGCGCCAGCGCATCGGCATCGCCCGCGGCCTCGCCCTGCGGCCCGAGGTCATCGTCGCGGACGAGCCCGTCTCCGCGCTGGACGTCTCCGTCCAGGCCCAGGTGGTCAACCTGCTGGAGCGCCTCCAGGACGAGTTCGGCCTCTCGTACGTGTTCATCGCGCACGACCTGTCCATCGTCCGGCACATCTCCGACCGGGTCGGGGTCATGTACCTGGGGCGCGTCGTCGAGATCGGGACGGACACCCAGATCTACGACCATCCCACCCACCCCTACACCCAGGCCCTGCTCTCCGCCGTGCCCGTGCCCGACCCCGGGGCCCGGGCCCACCGGGAGCGGATCATCCTCACCGGCGACGTACCCTCCCCGGCCAACCCGCCGTCGGGCTGCCGCTTCCGCACCCGCTGCTGGAAGGCCGAATCCCGCTGTGCGACGGAGGTGCCCCTGCTGGCCGTCCCGCAGGCCCTCCCGCCGGGCCCGGCCGCCCATCCCTCGGCCTGCCACTTCGCGGCCGAGAAGCAGGTGGTCCCGCCGCCGGGCGAACTGCCGCCCCCGCCGGCCCCTCTGACGAAGGAGTAGCGAACGGTTTCGGACGCCCGGGTGAGCGATCATTTCCAGCCACCCCCGCGTGCGGGCGCCCGGTCGGGTCGGCTGTGACCCAACACGCTTAACACAGGGGCAACTTGACCGTTTCTGCCCCGAGATCTGGGGCATGCAGTCTGGGCCGTGTGCGGCCGTGCGGGTGCCGACAGCCGGCCGGGAGGGCGTGAAGCCCTCCCGGCCGGTCTTCGTGTGCCCCCGGCCGTGCGCGGCATGCGCCCCTCGTGCTGCCGGAATTCGATCGATGTGCTGGTACGGATAGTTATGATCCGTAGCGCACGGTGGGTATGAATGCGCCGAGCAAGAGTACGCATACCGATGTCCGCTCGACGTGGAGGTGAAACGCCGTGGCACTCTCGATCTCGGCCGTGGTGCTGCTGGCGATCGTCGTCTTCCTTCTGGTCCGGAAGTCGGGGCTGAAGGCGGGACACGCGTTCGTCTGCGTACTGCTCGGGTTCTACCTGGCGAGTTCCACGGTCGCGCCCACCCTCAGCCAGCTCACCTCCAACGTGGCGAGCATGATCAGTGGCCTCAAGCTGTAGGGGGCGTCCCGGCCCTGCTCGTAGGGTGGACCCATGAACGGTCTTCCCGCCCGTCGTCTGCTCCTCGTGCACGCGCACCCGGACGACGAGTCGATCAACAACGGCGTCACCATGGCCAAGTACGCGGCCGAGGGTGCCCACGTCGCGCTGGTGACCTGCACCCTCGGCGAGGAGGGCGAGGTCATCCCCGCCGAGCTGGCCCACCTGGCCCCGGACCGCGACGACACCCTCGGTCCCTTCCGGGTCGGCGAGCTCGCCGCCGCCATGAAGGAACTCGGGGTCGCCGACCACCGCTTCCTCGGCGGCGCCGGCCGCTTCCGGGACTCCGGGATGATGGGCGCCCCGCAGAACGCCCGCCCCGGCTCCTTCTGGTCGGCCGATCTGGACGAGGCGGCCGGGTACCTCGTGGAAGTGATCCGCGAGCTGCGCCCGCAGGTCCTGGTCACCTACGACCCCGACGGCGGCTACGGCCACCCCGACCACATCCAGGCCCACCGGGTCGCCACGCGCGGCGCCGAGCTGGCCGCCGACGCCGCGTTCCGCCCCGAACTCGGAGCCCCGCACGCCGTCGCGAAGCTCTACTGGAACCGCGTGCCCGCCTCGGTCGTCGAGGAGGGCTTCGAGCGGCTGCGCGCGGCGGGCACCGCCTTCCCCGGCCTCGCGACCCCGGACGACGTGCCCGGCGTGGTCCCCGACGAGCGGATCACCGCCGAGATCGGCGACGAGGGCGGCGCCACCGTGCTGGTGGCGGCGAAGGCGGCCGCCATGCGGGCGCACGTCACCCAGATCGCCGTGGACGGCCCCTTCTTCGCCCTCTCCAACGACCTGGGCCAGCCCCTGTTCGCCCGGGAGTACTACGAGTTGGCCGCGGGCCGGTCCGGAGCCCCGGCCGGCGAGCGCGAGCGGGACCTCTTCGCGGGGGTGGAGGCGTGACCACCGCGCTGACGCCGGGGCGGATCGCCGCCCTCCTCGGCCTGCTCGTCCTCGGCGCCCTGACCGGCGCGGCCGGCTGGCTCGTGGTCGACCTGTGGTTCCCGGCCGGGCTGCTGCTCGCCCTGCTGGCCCTCCTCGGGCTGTTCCTCGCGGGCCGGCTGACGGTCGGCGGGGGCCTCGGAGTGGGCGCCCCGGCGGCCGGCTGGTTCCTGTCCTACGTCCTCCTCGGCGTCCCGCGCCCCGAAGGGGACTTCCTGCTCGGTTCCTCCGGAATCGGCATGTACGCATACCTTTTGGGGGGAAGTGCGGCCGCTGTGATCTGCGCCACGATGCGCGGACCCGCGCAAGGTCCCGTTCCGGCCTCCGAATCCCGCGGATGACAGGCCGCTGAACTCCCGCATCCGCCGATCGGGGACGGGTTGCGGGGGTTTGACGGGCCCTCGCCCGGGGGCGTGCGGAAGCAGAAGAGGAACCTGGGATTCCTGGCCGAGAGTTGTGCCGGGGCGGCGGCCAGTATGGTGGACGGGCCGCCGAGCTGCCCGCGCACGGAATGACGGGCGGCGGAGCCAACCGGGAGAACCTGCCTTGAGTCGTGAAACCGACAGTTCGTCCCCCGGGCCCCAAGGGCACGGTGGAGCCGCCTACCCCTCGGGTACGCCGCCGTATGGAACCGGCCAGTATCCGTCCGTGCCACCCGGTCCCGGCGCCGCGACCGTCCCGGAGGAGAACCCTGTGACCTCGAACCCGTCCACGCCCGACACCGACACCGACGGGCCGAAGACCGAGACCCACCTGACGACCCGGATCCGGATCAACATCCCCGGATCCCGGCCGATCCCGCCCGTGGTCGTGCGCAAGCCCGTCAAGGACGGCGCCCAGGACGCGTCCCCGGCCGCCGCCGGCCCGGCCCCGGACGCGGCCCCGCGCACGCCCGAGCGGCGCCCCGCGCAGGCCCGGCCCGCGGGCTCGGCGCCCGCGCTCCCCGCGGCAGCGGCCCCGGCCCCCGCGCCGGCCGCGCCCGCGCCCGAGCCGGCCCCCGCGCCCGCCGGGCCGCCGGCCGGCGGATGGTTCGCCCCGCGCAAGGCGGTGACGCCCCCGCCGACCGCGACACCGCCGGCCGGCGTGCCCGTCGGCGGCCCGGGCGGTCCCGGTGCGGCCGGCCCCGGCGGTCATGGCGGTCCCGGTGCGCCCGGCCCCGGCGGTCCCGGGGGCCATGGCGGTCCCGGTGCCCCCGGCCCCGGCGCGAGCTACGGCTCCGGCGTGCCCGGCGCCGGCACCGGCGCCGGCTTCGCGCCCCCGGCCGAGCCCGGACGCCCGCAGCCCCCGGCCGCGCACGGCACCGGAGCCGGCTTCGCACCTGCCCCCGCCGTCGGCGGACCCGGAGTCGGCGCGCCCCAGGGGTACGCCGGGTACGACAACGGGCCCGTCACCGAGCCCTTCCCCGCCTTCCCGGAGCCCGCCGGGCCGACGGGCGGACCCGCGCTGGGCACCGTACCCGTCGGCGCCGAGGCGCCCCCGAGCTGGCCCGGCCCCGAGGCCTTCGACACCCCGGCCCCCGCGCCCGTGCCCGCCCCCGGCCCGGCCGCCCCGCCGCCGGGCCCGAAGCCGCCGCGCCAGATGACGCCGCCGCCCGCCCCCGCCGGCAAGTCCGGCAAGGCCGCCCCGGCCGGCAAGCCCGCCAAGAAGAAGGGCCGCTCCAAGCTGGTCCTGCTCGGCGGCGGCATCGTCGTCCTCGCCGGCGTGGCCTACGGCGCCGGCCTGCTCATGAACCACTCCGACGTCCCCAAGGGCACCACCGTCCTCGGCGTCGACATCAGCGGCAGCCGCGACGACGCCGTCGCCAAGCTCCAGACCGCCTTCGGCAAGCGCGCCGCCGCCCCGCTCCAGCTCAGCGTCGGCGGCAAGCAGGTCGAGCTGAAGCCCGAGAAGGCCGGCCTGACCCTCGACAGCCAGACCACCGTCCGCAACGCCACGGGCAGCGACTACAACCCCGTCACCGTCATCGGCTCCCTCTTCGGCGTCGAGCGCACGGCCACCGCCGTCATGCCGGTCGACGAGGAGAAGCTGCGGGTCTCCCTCCAGGAACTGGCCGGCACCGCCGGCTCGGCCTCCGAGAGCACCATCAAGTTCGACACCGGCAAGGCCGTGGCCGTGCCCGGCAAGGCCGGCGAGGGCCTCGACGTCGACGCCTCCGTCGACAAGGTCACCAAGGCCTTCCGCGCACTCGTCGCCGACGGCAAGGCCCCGACCGTCCAACTCCCCGTCGCCAAGAAGGAGCCCACGGTCACCCAGGCCGAACTGGACCGCGCCATGAAGGAGTTCGCGGAGCCCGCCATGTCCGGCGTGGCGACCGTCAAGGCGGGCACCAAGTCCATCCCCTTCGGCCCCAAATCCCTGCCGAAGATCCTCAGCATGACGGCCGTGGACGGACGCCTCGTCGAGAAGTACGACCTGGAAGCCCTCAAGGCCACCTACGGGAACGCCTTCGACGGGGTCCTGATCACCCGGGGCACCGGCGCCAAGACCCCCGTCACCCCGCAGGACGTCGCGGGCGCCCTCGGCAAGGCCCTCATCGGCAAGACCCCCGCCGAACGGACCGTCACGATCGACACCAACGCGAACTGACGGCCCACGACCGCGCCGCGATGCCCCTCCCCGGCCTCCGGGAAGGGGCATCGCCGCATCCGGAACCCTGCCCCACCAGGCATGTCACCCCCACCGCATGACATCCGTCATGCGGGACTCACGACCCGCGACACTGCCGCACCCACCCCCGTACGGGCGAACCTCGGGGCATGACGACGACGACCGCGGCACACCCCGCCGCCCCGGGCCCCGCAGGCGGATCCGGCGACACCGCAACCGTGGTGTCCTTCCAGAACGTGACCAAGAGCTACGGCAAGGTCCGGGCCGTCGACGGACTCTCCCTCGCACTCCACCCGGGCGAGACCGTCGCCCTCCTCGGCCCCAACGGCGCCGGCAAGTCCTCCACCCTCGACCTCCTCCTCGGCCTGCGCCCCGCCGACTCCGGCACCGTCAGCCTCTTCGGCACCACCCCCCGCGAGGCCATCGCCTCCGGCCGGGTCGGCGCCATGCTCCAGAGCGGCGGCCTCATGGAGGAGGTGACCGTGCGCGAGCTCGTCACCCTCGGCTGCGCCCTGCACCCGCGCCCGTACCCCGTCGACGAGGTGCTCAGCCGGGCAGGGATCGACGAGATCGCCGGCCGGCTCGTCAACAAGCTCTCCGGCGGCCAGGAGCAGCGCGTGCGCTTCGCCCTCGCCACCGCCGGACACAACGACCTGATCGTCCTCGACGAGCCCACCACCGGCATGGACGTCACCTCGCGCCAGGCCTTCTGGGCCACCATGCGGGACCAGGCAGCCCAGGGCCGCACGGTCCTGTTCGCCACCCACTACCTGGAGGAGGCGGACGCCATCGCCGACCGCGTCCTCGTCCTCAACAAGGGCCGGCTGCTCGCCGACGGCACCGCCGCCGAGATCAAGGCCAGGGCCGGCGCCCGCAAGATCGCCTTCGACCTCGACGGGCCGGTCGACGAGCAGGCGCTGCGCGCCCTGCCCGGTCTGACGGCCTTCGACCTCACCGGCCGCTCCGTACGGCTCCAGTCGCGCGACGCCGACGCCACCGTGCACGCCGTGTACGCGCTCGGCCTGCGCCCCCGCAACCTGGAGGTCGCCGGCCTCGGCCTGGAACAGGCCTTCATCGCCCTCACCGAGGCCGAGGAGGCCACCCGATGACGAGCACCGTCAACACCGTCAACACCGTCAACACCGTCAACACCGGCACCCTGCGGCTGGTCAGGCTGGAGATCACCCGCGCCCTGCGCAACAAGAAGTACCTCTTCTTCACCGTCCTCTACCCGGCCGCCCTCTTCCTGATGCTCGGCGGCACCCTGGACGGCACGACGAAGGTCATGGGCACCGAACTGACCATGCCCGCCTTCTACATGGTCGCCATGGCCTCCTTCGGAGCCCTGACCGCCGTGCTGGTCGGCAACAGCGAACGCATCGCCAAGGAGCGGGAGAAGGGCTGGGTGCGCCAGCTGCGGCTGACGGCCCTGCCCGGCCACGGCTACGTCCTCGCCAAGACCGCCAGCGCCGGCGTCCTGTCCCTGCCGTCCATCCTGGTCGTCTTCGCCGTCGCCGCCGGGGCCAAGGGCGTACGGTTCGAGGCCTGGCAGTGGCTCGCCCTCACCGGCTCGATCTGGGCCGGCAGCCTCGTCTTCGCCGCGCTGGGCGTCGCCATCGGCTACCTGGCCGGCGCGGACAACGTCCGCCCCATCACGATGCTGATCTACTTCGCCCTGGCGATCCTCGGCGGCCTGTGGATGCCCACCGCCAACTTCCCGCAGTGGCTCCGCGACATCTGCGAGTGGCTGCCGACCCGCGCCTACACCGGCCTCGGCCAGGCCATCGAGCTCGGGGGCGCGCCGCACGCCAAGGACGTGGCGATCCTCGCCGTGTACTTCGTACTGTTCACCGGTGCGGCCGCCTGGCTGTACCGCAAGGACTCACTGAAGGCCTGAGGACGTGGCGCTGACACAGGAAGCCGACGGTCTGCACCGCATCGGCCAGGCACCGGAGACCACCACCCACAAGGTGGTGAAGAGCCTGTGGATCGGGATCTGGCTCTTCTACCTCAGCGCCCCCGTCACCGACCTCGTCAGCGGCGGGCACAGCACCGGGGCACGGCTGCTCGGCGGCCTGGGCCTGCTGGCCTTCACCTGCTGGTACCTGGTGCTGGTCTTCCGCACCGTCAAGATGATGCCGGTGCCCCGGGTGCTGGTCTCCCTGGCCGTGCTCGCCACGCAGGCCACCGTGCTGTCGCTGACGCTGGGCCGCGAGTGGCTCGTGCTCTTCGTGTACGTGTCCATCTCCTCCGGCGCCGCCCTGCCGGGGGAGGTGTCCCGCTGGACCGTCCCCGGCGCGACCGCGCTGCTGACGGCGGTCGCCCTCGCGGTCCCGGGCGGCACCCAGTACCTGGCCGGGCTGGTGGTGCCGGCGCTGATGGGCGGCTTCGCGATGGTCGGGGTCCGGGCGATGATCCGGACCACGATAGAGCTGCGCCAGGCCCGGGCCACGGTCGCCGAGCTCGCCGCCAACGAGGAGCGCCTGCGGATGGCCCGCGACCTCCACGACCTGCTGGGCCACTCGCTGTCGCTGATCACGCTCAAGAGCGAGCTGGCGGGCCGGATGCTGCCCGAGCACCCCGAGCGGGCCGCCCAGCAGGTCGCGGACATCGAGCGGGTCAGCCGGCAGGCGCTGGTCGACGTACGGGAGGCCGTGAGCGGCTACCGGCGGCCGACGCTGCCCGGCGAACTCGCGGGCGCGCGCACGGCGCTGGCGGCGGCGGGCGTGGCGGCGGACCTGCCGGCCGGCTGCGACGACGCCGAGCTGCCGGAGGAGACGGAGTCCGCGCTGGCGTGGTCCCTGCGCGAGGCCGTGACGAACGTGGTCCGGCACAGCGGGGCCCGGCGCTGCACCGTCACCCTCACCACCCGCCAGACCCTTGCAGGCCCGGTCGTCGAACTGAGCGTCACCGACGACGGGACGGGCGGCCCGGCCGTCCCCGGCAACGGCCTGACCGGCCTGACGGAACGCCTGGAGGCGGTCGGCGGCACCCTGTCGGCCGGCCCGGTGGGCAGGACCGGCTTCCGCCTGCTGGCGCGGGTCCCCCTAGGATCCGGGTCATGAGCGAAACCGGCGCCGCCCCCATCCGGATCCTCCTGGCCGAGGACCAGTCGATGGTCCGGGAGGCCCTCGCGGCCCTCCTCGGACTGGAACCGGACATCGAGGTCCTGGCCCAGGTCGCCCGCGGCGACGAGGTGGTCGCCGCTGCCCGCTCCCACGACGTGAACGTGGCCCTCCTCGACATCGAGATGCCCGGCATGACGGGCATCGAGGCGGCCGCGCAGCTGCGGGCCGCCCTCCCCGCCCTCAAGATCGTCGTGCTGACCACCTTCGGCCGCCCCGGCTACCTCCGCCGCGCGATGGAGGCGGGCGCCTCGGCCTTCCTGGTCAAGGACGCCCCGGCCGCCCAGCTCGCCGACGCGGTGCGCAAGGTCCTGGCGGGGCAGCGCGTCATCGACCCCACCCTCGCGGCGGCGGCCCTCGCGGAGGGCGCGAACCCCCTGACGGACCGCGAGCGGGAGGTCCTGCGCGCGGCGGAGTTCGGCGCGACCAACGCCGAACTGGCGTCCCGCCTCGGCCTCTCCCAGGGCACGGTCCGCAACTACCTCTCGACGGCCATCCAGAAACTGGCGGCGCGCAACCGAGCCGAAGCGGTGCGCGTGGCCCGCGAGAAGGGGTGGCTGTAGCCGGTGCCGGTGCCGGTGCCGGTGCCGGTGCCGGTGGCGTTGCCGCTGCGCGGGCTGGATACATCCAGCCCCGCCGGCGTTTGAGGCGCGGGGGTGCGGGGGCGGAGCCCCCGCAAGGGGTCCGGGCGCAGCCCGGGGAACGGGCGAAGGGCGGGTAGGGGACCCAGCCCCGCGCAGCGGTCCTCCGCGGAGCCGGCGCGGCTAGTTCAGGAGGGCGCGAGCCGCGACGGCCTCGCCGCGGATGCGGCCCGCCTCGGCCTTGTCCACCGCGTCCATGACCTCCGCGTACGCGTCCATCTCCGCCGCGCCCTCCCGGAAGGAACCCCGTTCCACCAGGAGCCGAGCCCGCTCGTAGCGCAGGGCCGCCGGGTGGGAGGGCAGCAGCAGCGACAGGTCCAGGGCCCACAGGGCGACCGCCGAGTGCTCCGGCCGGGCGGAGGCCCAGACGCGGATGTTGTTCAGGATCCGCAGCACGATGTCCAGGGTGCGCGCCGGGGTCTTGGGGGAGGCCGCCAGTTCCGCCGGGCCCGTTCCCAGCGAGGCGCCGCCCGCGAAGGGGTCGACCACCACCGAGTCCTCCGGGTCCCCGAAGCCCACCACGAAGTGTCCCGGCAGCCCCAGCCCGTACACCGGCGCGCCCGCCCTGCGGGCCACCTCCAGCCACACCACCGAGAGGAGGATCGGCAGGCCCCGCCGGCGCAGCAGCACCTCGTGCAGCAGGGAGGACGACAGCCGGTCGTAGTCCTTCGGGGTGCCGTGGAAGCCCAGCCGGCCGCCCAGCAGTTCCGTCACCGCCGCCGCCCACGACCGCGCGTCCCGCAGCCCGTACGGCAGCATCCCCGCGAGCCGGTCCAGCTCGATCTCGGCCCGGTCCATGGCGTGTTCGTCCAGCGACGGATCCGCCTCCGCGGCCAGCAGCAGGCACAGCCGGGCCAGGTCGGGCCGCTCCGCGCGGGCCTCCGCCGCGAACAGCTCACGGGTGTTCACCGCGCCGCCCGGAAGTGGTGGTAGGAGTGGTGCGTGGCGAAGCCCATCCCGTCGTAGAGGGCCCGCGCCGCCGGATTGTCCGTCTCCACCTGGAGCCACGCCGCCGACGCGCCCTCCTCCAGCGCCCGCCGGGCGAGCGCCGTCATCACCGCCGTCGCGAGCCCGCGCCGCCGGTCCTCCGGGGCGACGGTGACCGCCGCGAAGCCGGCCCAGCGGCCGTCCACCACGCAGCGCCCGATCGCCCGGCCCCCGTCCAGGGAGGCGAACCACACCGACGGGCCCTCCACCAGCATCCGCCGGGCGAGCTCCGGGTCCCGCACCTTGCCGTAGCGGGCGAGCCACTCCTCGTCCGGCTCGCGGGTCAGCCGTACCGCCGCCACGTCCGCGTCCAGGTCGCCCACCGGGGCCAGGCCCCCGACGCGTACCTCCGCCGAGACCTCGTTCACCCAGCCGCGCCCCTCCAGCTCGGCGCAGAGCAGCTCCTGCGTCCCGGCGGCGCCCGTCGCGGCCTGCACGTACGCCGGAAGGTCGCGCTCCGCGTACCAGGAGGTCACCCGCGCGAGTGCTTCGTCCAGGGGTATGCCGGGATCGCCGAGCGGGAGCACGGAATTGGCGCGCCGCGTGAACCCCGCGGCGGCCCGCAGCGTCCACTCGCCGAGCGGCTCGCTCTCCAGCGGCAGCCAGGCCCGCGCCGTGACCCGCGCCAGCTCCTCGAAGGAGGCCGCGGGACCCCGCCGCCGGGCCGGCGCGGGCGGCACGACCTTGCCCGCCACCAGCGACGATTCCGGGATGTGGACGGACACGCCGTCCTTGCGTGTGATCGTCAGCACACCCCCGGTCCAGGATGTGAGAACCCCTACTGCGTCGGCGAAGGCAGGGGTACCGCTCCCGCCGCCCTCCACCCGTCGTACAGAGACCCGTTTACCCACGTCAGCCGGGGTAATACGGATCTCCAGCAGCCCACCGGCAGTGATTTCCACAGCTCTGTCCGCCCCTCCTGTTCGGATCGTGCCCGGGAACGGAGATACTAGGTGCGGGCATCGACGACGCCGCGCTCCCGCGCGAATGGACAGCCCTACCGAGGAGGAACGAGAGCGTGACCTACGTCATCGCGGAGCCTTGTGTCGACGTCAAGGACAAGGCCTGCATCGAAGAGTGCCCCGTCGACTGCATCTACGAGGGCCAGCGGTCCTTGTACATCCACCCGGACGAGTGCGTCGACTGCGGCGCCTGTGAGCCGGTCTGCCCCGTCGAGGCCATCTTCTACGAGGACGACACCCCGGAGGAGTGGAAGGACTACTACAAGGCGAACGTCGAGTTCTTCGACGAGCTCGGCTCGCCCGGTGGTGCCTCCAAGCTCGGCCTGATCGAGCGCGACCACCCCTTCGTCGCCGCGCTGCCCGCCGACATCAACGCCGGCGAGCACTGACCGTTTCACGGCAGACGCGCTTCTCGGTCCCGTACGGCACTCCTGCCGGGCGGGACCGAGCCGTTTTCCCGCACCCTTCCAGCCCCTGAGAGAGAGCAGAGCACCGTGGCCGCAGTTTCCGACCGTCTCCCCACGTTCCCCTGGGACAAGCTGGAGCCCTACAAGGCCACGGCGGCGGCCCACGCTGACGGCATCGTCGACCTGTCCGTCGGCACGCCCGTCGACCCGGTGCCGCAGCTGATCCAGGACGCCCTGGTCGCCGCCGCCGACTCCCCGGGCTACCCGACCGTGTGGGGCACCCCCGCCCTGCGCGACGCCATCACCGGCTGGGTGCGCGGCCGCCTCGGCGCGAGCGCCGCCGGACACCGCAACGTCCTGCCCGTCGTCGGCTCCAAGGAGCTGGTGGCCTGGCTGCCGACCCAGCTGGGCCTGGGCGCCGGCACTGGGACGATCAAAGACAAGGTCGCCTACCCGCGCCTCGCCTACCCGACGTACGAGGTCGGCGCGCGGCTGTGCGGCGCCGAGGCCGTCGTCTACGACGACCCGACCGAGCTGGACCCGGCGGGGGTGAAGCTCCTGTGGCTCAACTCCCCGTCCAACCCCACCGGGAAGGTCATCCCGAAGGAAGAGCTGATCCGGATCGTCGCCTGGGCGCGAGAGCACGGCATCCTCGTCTTCAGCGACGAGTGCTACCTGGAGCTGGGCTGGGAGGCCGAGCCCGTCTCCGTCCTGCACGACGACGTGTGCGGCGGCTCCTACGAGGGCCTCGTCGCGGTCCACTCGCTCTCCAAGCGCTCCAACCTGGCCGGCTACCGGGCCGCGTTCATCGCCGGTGACGCGGCCGTCCTCGGCGAACTGCTGGAGATCCGCAAGCACGGCGGCATGATGACCCCCGCCCCGGTGCAGGCGGCCACGGTGGCGGCCCTCGGCGACGACACCCACGTCGAGGAACAGCGCGCCCGCTACGCCGCCCGCCGCGAGGCGCTGCGCACGGCCCTGGAGGCGCACGGCTTCCGCATCGAGCACAGCGAGGCCAGCCTCTACCTGTGGGCGACCCGCGACGAGCCCTGCTGGGACACCGTCGCGCACCTCGCGGAGCTCGGCATCCTGGTCGCGCCGGGCGACTTCTACGGCGAGGCCGGCGCGAACTTCGTCCGGGTGGCCTTCACGGCCACCGACGAGCGGGTCGCCGCCGCGGTCAAGCGCCTCGGCTGACCGGCGCGGCCGGACGTGAACGCGCCGAGGGGGCCGGGAGCAGCAGCTACCGGCCCCCTCGGCCGTTCGCGCGTCCCGACGCGGGTCAGCCCAGCAGGCCGCCCGGAAGACCGCCACCCGGAAGACCGCCGCCGGGCAGGCCGCCGCCCAGGGCCTCCCCGGCGACCGGCAGGCCGCCCAGCGTCTGGGTGGCTCCGCCGGCGCCGCCGAGGGCTTCGGTGGCGGGGGCGGCGACGGGGGCGGCGGCCGGGAGGGCCTCGGTGGCGGTGTGCGTGGCGTCGGTGGCCGCGCCGGCGTCGGGGGCGGTGAGCGTGTTCAGCTTCGGCAGGGACTCCAGGCCCACGGCGTCGGCCGCGCTGGCGGCGCCTGCCGCACCGACCACGGGAGCGGTACCGGCTGCGAGGAGAAGCGCGGCGCGGGCGATCCGACGGGTCAGGGGGAGGGTCATGATGCTCCTAAGCGGTAGCGGCTGAGTACGCCGTGTACAACCGCTCCCGGGGTGGGGGGAGTTGCGGACCCGTCGGGTAAAGGATCAGTAACGCATCGTTTAATCGGCTTCCGTGACAAGAGCACCGGACCCGCGCCGACCTGCGGTTCTTCCCGCCTTCCGGGTGTACGGGCCGAACGCGGGGACCCCCCTCCCGGGTGACGGTGCGCACGGATGACCGTGCCGCCGCGGCAGCACGCCGGGCCGCCCGCGCGCCGGGGGCGTACGCGGGTGGCCGACGCCGGCCGGTGATCGCGCCGGCGGGTCAGCGGGCGGTGGTGCGGGCCAGGAAGATCCGGACCTCGCCCGGCGCCGCGTCGTGCGGGTCGGCACCGGACTTGCGGCCGCCGCCCTTGCCCCGCCACGAGCCGCCGTCCCGCCCGGCCGTCCACGAGGAACCGTCGTACGACACCCGCGCGATGCCCAGCTCCTTCGACCGGGCCACCGCCCAGTGGGCCATCGCCCGCCCGCGCCGCGCCTCGGCCGGACCGCCGCCCTCCTTGAGCCGCAGCCCGACCTCCGCCTCGGGCACCGACCCGCCCGGCGACCCCGGCCGCCCGGCCGGAGCACCCGCCCGGCCCCCGCCCAGCGCCTCCCGCGCCGGCGCCCCGAACGCCCGCACCAGCTCCGCCCGCACCTTCTCCGGGTCGCCCGCCGAGGGCGCCGGGCCGGAGCAGACCAGGGAGGCCGGCGTGCCGTTCTCACCGAAGGCCGCCGTCAGCACCGTCGCGTCCGGCTCGTGCTTCGCGTACGCCTGCGGGAAACCGCTGAGCTGCACCTTCTGCGCCGCCACCGTCAGCGGCAGCCTGGTGTAGCCCTTGATCTCCGCGAGCCGGTCGTAGAAGATCCCCGCCGAGTACACCGGGTCCATGATCTGCTCCGGGGTGCCCCAGCCCTGCGAGGGCCGCTGCTGGAACAGACCCAGCGAATCACGGTCCCCGTGGTCGAGGTTGCGCAGCGCCGACTCCTGCATCGCCGTCGCCAGCGCGATGGTCACCGCCCGGTCCGGCAGCCCCTTGGAGATCCCGACGGCGGCTATCGTCGCCGCGTTCGCCGCCTGCTCCGGGGTCATCTCGTACGTCTGGACGTCCCCCGCACCCGCGGAGCCCGCCGCTCCGGTCGCCGAAGCAGTGCAGTACGGGGCGCCGTTGTCGGATTCCCGCTGGACGACGAAGTACCCGATCACCCCGAGCAGGACGACCAGGCCGACGGCCTTGCGGAACGGCCGGCGGCGGCGGGGACGGGAGCGATCGGTCTCGGACACGCGGCCCACCGTACTTGAGGCCGATAAACCGTCCACCGGCCGGACGCTCCCGCTTCCCGCCCATCCCGGGGCGTTAGGGTCAGTTCCATGTCCGAATCCGAGCTGGACCTCACCCTGGACGCTGCCGAGCTGACCGCCCGGCTCGTCGACATCCCTTCCGTGAGCGGCGACGAGAAGGTGCTCGCCGACCTGGTGGAAGACGCGCTGCGCGCCCTCCCGCACCTCACCGTCGACCGCCTCGGCAACAACGTCGTCGCCCGTACGCACCTCGGCCGCACCGAGCGCGTCGTGCTGGCCGGCCACCTCGACACCGTGCCGATCGCCGACAACATCCCGTCCCGCCTGGACGAGAACGGCGTCCTGTGGGGCTGCGGCACGACGGACATGAAGTCCGGGGTCGCCGTACAGCTGAGGATCGCGGCGACCGTCCCCGAACCCAACCGCGACCTCACCTTCGTCTTCTACGACCAGGAGGAGGTGGCCGCCGACCTCAACGGCCTCGGCAAGGTCGCCGACGCCCACCCCGACTGGCTGGCCGGTGACTTCGCCGTCCTGCTGGAGCCCTCCAACGCCGAGGTCGAGGGCGGCTGCCAGGGCACCCTGCGCGTGCTCCTGCGCACCGAGGGCGAGCGCGCCCACTCCGCGCGCAGCTGGATGGGCTCCAACGCCATCCACGCCGCCGCCCCGATCCTGGCGAAGCTGGCCGCGTACGAGCCCCGCAAGCCGGTCATCGACGGCCTGGAGTACCACGAGGGCCTCAACGCGGTCCGCATCGCGGGCGGCGTCGCCAACAACGTCATCCCCGACGCCTGCACGGTCACCGTGAACTTCCGCTACGCCCCCGACCGCAGCGAGGCCGACGCGCTGGCCCACGTCCGGGAGGTCTTCGCGGACTGCGACATCGCCGAGTTCGTGGTCGACGACTCCTCCGGCGGGGCCCTGCCCGGCCTGTCCCACCCGGCCGCGGCGGCCTTCATGGAGGCGGTCGGCGGCCGTCCGATGCCCAAGTTCGGCTGGACGGACGTCTCCCGCTTCAGCGCGCTCGGCGTCCCGGCGGTCAACTACGGGCCGGGCGACGCGCTGCTGGCCCACAAGGTCGACGAGCGTGTCGAGACGAAGGCCATCCTGCACTGCGAGGAACGACTCCGCGCCTGGCTGACCTCGTAAATTCCCCTTCCGGCCACCTTCGTGCGCCTAACCTGATCCAACGATCAGCTGGAGGGAGCACATCATGGGCAACCACGGCAGTGCCGAGGGGTCTCGCCGTCGGCCCGAGGAGCAGCAGCTCGGGCCGGTGCTGCGCAGGCGGGGCCAGGTGCAGGCGGGCAGTACGACGGACCAGCGGCTCCTGGACTCGGCCGGGCCCTCCGAGTGGGTGCACACCGATCCCTGGCGGGTCCTGCGCATCCAGTCGGAGTTCATCGAGGGCTTCGGCACCCTGGCGGAGCTGCCACCCGCGATCAGCGTGTTCGGCTCGGCCCGCACGCCGGTGGACTCGCCCGAGTACGAGGCCGGCGTACGGATCGGCAGCGCGCTCGTCGAGGCCGGCTTCGCCGTGATCACCGGCGGCGGCCCGGGCGCGATGGAGGCGGCCAACAAGGGCGCCCGCGAGGCGAACGGCATCTCCGTCGGCCTGGGCATCGAGCTCCCCTTCGAGCAGGGGCTCAACCAGCACGTCGACCTGGGGCTGAACTTCCGGTACTTCTTCGTCCGCAAGACGATGTTCGTGAAGTACAGCCAGGGCTTCGTGGTCCTGCCGGGCGGGCTCGGCACCCTGGACGAGATGTTCGAGGCGCTGACCCTGGTCCAGACGCAGAAGATCACCAGGTTCCCCATCGTGCTCTTCGGCACGGAGTACTGGGGCGGCCTGATCGACTGGCTGCGCAACACGGTCATCGCCCAGGGCAAGGCCTCGGAGAAGGACCTCTACCTCTTCCACGTCACGGACGACGTGGACGAGGCGATCGCGCTGGTCACGAAGGAAGTCGGCAAGTAGGGACCACGGCCGCGCCGCCGCGGCGGCGCGGCTCCGGGGGCCTCAGGCCAGGCCGCGGCGGGCGACGGCCGGCGGGCGGTGCCCCTGGATCGAGCGGACCATGTCGAGGACCTGCTTCGTCTCCGCGACCTCGTGGACGCGGTACACCTGCGCGCCGAGCCAGGCCGAGACGGCCGTGGTCGCCAGGGTGCCCAGCAGGCGCTCCTTGACCGGCTTGTCGAGGGTCTCCCCGACGAAGTCCTTGTTGGACAGCGACACCAGCACCGGCCAACCGGTTTCGGTCATCTCCGCGAGCCGGCGGGTGGCCTCCAGCGAATGCCGGGTGTTCTTCCCGAAGTCGTGACCCGGATCGATCATGATCGACTCGCGGGGCACCCCGAGGGCCTCGGCCCGCTCCGCCAGGGCGACCGTGACGCGCAGGACGTCCTCCATCACGTCCTCGTACGAGGTCCGGTGCGGCCGCGTGCGGGGCTCGACCCCGCCCGCGTGGGTGCACACGATGCCCGCGCCGTAGCGCGCGGCGACCTCCGCCAGCTTCGGGTCCACGCCGCCCCACGCGTCGTTCAGCACGTCCGCCCCGGCCTCGCAGACCGCCTCCCCGACCTCGTGCCGCCAGGTGTCCACGCTGATCACCACGTCCGGGTGGCGGCGGCGCACCTCCGCCACGAAGCCGACCGTGCGCCGGGCCTCCTCCGCCGCGTCCACGTGCTCGCCGGGGCCCGCCTTCACCCCGCCGATGTCGATGATCGCCGCGCCCTCGGCCACGGCCTGCTCCACCCGGTCGAGGGCCGGTTCGTCGCGGAAGGTGGCGCCCTGGTCGTAGAAGGAGTCCGGCGTGCGGTTCACGATGGCCATGATCACCGGCTCGTGGGTGTCGAACTCGCGCCTGCCCAGTCGCAGCATCCTGCTCTTTCCTCCTTCGGCGACCCTCGCGCCTCGTCTGCGACCTTAACCTGAGGGCAGGAGTCTCTCAGGGGAGTTGATCGTGTTCTGGTTCTTGCTGATCGCGCTGGTCGTGGTCGTGGCCGCGGTCACCCTCGCGGTGGTCGGCGGCGGTTCCGAAGCCGTACTGCCCGAGGCCGAGCCGGACCGGGTGGCCGACGCGCTCCCGGAGAGCCGGCCGGTGGTGCGGGCGGACATCGACGCGCTGCGGCTGCCGGTCGCGCCGCGCGGCTACCGGATGGCCGAGGTGGACGACGTACTGGACCGGCTCGCGGCCGAGCTGGCCGAGCGCGACGCGCGGATCGCGGAGCTGACGGCCGCGCGCGCCCACGCCCCGGCGGACCGGGTCGACCTCACGAAGGACGAGCGGTGAGCGGCGCGGGACTGCTGGCGGGCCCGGACGGCGGCCTGCGCTGCCCCTGGGGGCTGTCCACGGAGGACTACGTCACCTACCACGACACCGAATGGGGCAGGCCCGTCCACGGCGACGACGCCCTCTACGAACGGCTGTGCCTGGAGGCCTTCCAGTCCGGGCTGTCCTGGATCACGATCCTGCGCCGCCGCGAGGGCTTCCGCAAGGCCTTCGCGGACTTCGAGATCGCGGCGGTCGCGGAGTTCGGGCCGGCCGACGCCGAACGGCTCATGGGCGACGAGGGGATCATCCGCAACCGGGCCAAGATCGAGGCCACCCTGGCCAACGCGAAGGTCCTGGCCGGCTGGGGGGCGGGGGAGCTGGACGAGCTGATCTGGTCCCACGCCCCCGGGAAGCGGGGCCGGGCCCCGAGGAGCACCGCCGACGTGCCGGCGGTGACCCCGGAGTCCACGGCCCTGGCCAAGGCCCTGAAGAAGGCGGGCATCCGCTTCGTCGGGCCGACCACGGCCTACGCCCTGATGCAGGCCTGCGGCCTGGTCAACGACCACCTCGCGGGCTGCGTCTCCCGCGAGGGGTGAGGCGTCAGCGGCCCAGGTACCGCGGCGGCTGCTTCGCGAGGAAGGCCTGCACGGCGATGGAGTGGTCCTCGGAGGCCCCCGCGCGGGTCTGGAGGACGTCCTCGCGCTCCAGGGCCTCGGAGAGGGTGTGCGAGGCCCCGTACGCCAGGGACTCCTTGACGGCCGCGTAGGCCACCGTCGGGCCGGTGGCGAGGGTCCGGGCCACCTTCTCGGCCTCCGCGCGCAGCGACTCCGCGGGCACCAGCCGGTTCACGATGCCCAGCTCGTACGCCTCCTGCGCCTTGATGGAGCGGGGGAACAGCAGCAGGTCGGAGGCCCGGGAGGCGCCGATCAGCCGCGGCAGCGTCCAGGACACCCCGGAGTCGGCGGTCAGCGCGACCCCGGCGAAGGAGGTGTTGAAGGACGCGGACTCGGAGACGACGCGGAAGTCCGCCGCGAGCGCGAACCCGAAGCCGGCCCCGGCGGCGACGCCGTTGACCGCGGCCACGACGGGCTTGGGCATCTCCGTCAGGGCCCGCACGATCGGGTTGTAGTGCTCGGAGACCGTGCTCATCGTGAGCGTCGAGCCGTTCTCGCGGTCCGCGGCGAGGTTGCCGATGTGCTCCTTGAGGTCCTGGCCCACGCAGAAGGCCCGCTCCCCGGCGGCGGTGAGCAGGACCGCCCGTACGGCGGTGTCGGCGGCGGCGGCCTCGACGGCGTCGCGCAGGGCGACCTTGGCCTCCGTGTTCATGGCGTTCATCGCGTCGGGCCGGTTGATCGTGACGGTCGCGAGTCCGTCGGTCACTTCGTAGAGCACGCTGTCGGCCATGGTGGGGGTCCCCCTTCGTCGCGGGCTTGGCTACCGGCCGGTACCGGCCGGTGCAAGGGTCAGCATGGCGGACGGGACCGGGGGCGGGCATGTGATGTGCGTCAAACAAAGCGGAGCCCCACCCCCGGGGGCGACGGCGAAGTATCGCAGGCGGATCCCCGAAATGAGTGGTTTTGGTCGAGCGCGTTGCGCAAGCGTTCCCTTCCGATGTTGGTCATCGGGTCCTGACATGCGGGATAATGGCTGGGAAGCAATGTGTTCGATGCCGGGTACTAGGCGCCTGAACGGGGCCGTCGGCTGACGATGAGCTGGTTTCAGGAAGGGGAACGAGCATGGCGGCCATGAAGCCGCGGACGGGCGACGGCCCGCTCGAGGTCACCAAGGAGGGGCGAGGCATCGTCATGCGCGTACCGCTCGAAGGCGGCGGTCGGCTTGTCGTCGAGCTGACGCCGGACGAGGCGGACGCCCTGGGTGACGCCCTGAAGAAGGTCGTCGGCTGAGCCCCGACCCTTTTGATCTTGCCCCGCCCCTACCGCGCCTGCGGTGGGGGCGGGGCCGTTTTTTTCCCCTCTTGACGCGCCGCTCGCGCGGCTCGGCCGCGGGCGGCCTCCCCGGCTTCGCGCCGCTGCGACAGCCTCCGGCCGTCGGACCCGGGGCGGGGTTGGTTCGGGTGGCTGGTGCCGGTGTGTCGTCTGCGGGTGGGTGTGCCGCTGCGCGGGGCTGGTCCCCTACCCGCCCTTCCACCGTTCCCAGGGGCGCTGCCCCTGACCCCGTTGCGCTCAAACGCCGCGCGGGCTGGAAGACCTGGGGCTGCGCCCCAGACCCCGTGCCGGGCGCCGCGCGGGCTGGATTTCGCGCAGCGAAATTCCAGCCCCGCCGGCGTTTGAGGCGCGGGGGTCTGGGGGCGGAGCCCCCAGGAGGGGTCCGGGCGCAGCCCGGGGAACGGGCGAAGGGTGGGGCGGGGAGCAGCCCGCGCAGCGGCAGACCCGCGCACCGCCCGGCCAGGGCAGCGGCTACCGCCGGACCGCGCAGAGGAGCCCGTCCCCCACCGGAAGCAGCGCAGCTTCGAGCGCCGGACTCTCCCGCACGCTGCGCAGCAGCTCCCGCACCCGGATCACCTCCACCGGCTGAGCCGCGGAGTCCACCGTCCGCCCGTCCGCGAAGACCCCCTCGAAGCACACCAGGCCCCCGGGCCTCAGCAGCCGCAACGATTCCGCGAGGTAGTCGAGGGACTCGGCCGGGTCGCCGTCGCAGAAGACCAGGTCGTACCCGCCGTCGGCGAGCCGCGGCAGCACGTCCAGCGCCCGCCCCGGAATGAACCGCGCGCGGTTCCCCGCGAAGCCCGCCGCGCGGAAGGCCTGGCGGGCGAAGGCCTGCCGGTCGGGTTCGGGGTCCACCGTGGTCAGGACCCCGTCCGGCCGCATCCCGTGCAGCAGGTGGATCCCCGAGACGCCGGTCCCCGTGCCGATCTCGGCGACGGCCTTGGCGTCCGCGGTGGCGGCGAGCAGACGCAGCGCGGCCCCGGTGCCGGGGGACACGGACCGCAGGCCCGCTTCCCTGGACCGGTCTCGGGCCCATCGCAGAGCGTCGTCCTCGGCTACGAACGCGTCGGCGAACGCCCAGCTCGTCTGCCGGTTGCCGCTAATGACCCTCTCCTGTCCCCATAGTTGGCGCAACGGTGACTGTATCCGCTGACGTCGGGAACCCGCAGATGGGACCGGGCGTTGGGAGGGTGAGAGGCGGGATAGAGGGGACGGCTGCGGGCAGATCGGCGGTCCGGACCCCGAGGTCCGTGCAAAGTTACTGCAAAAATGCTTATCCAGAGCTGACGGGAGGGGTGGCTATGGTAGGGGCTCCACTGGACACCACCAGAGCCGACAGGGGAGGTGCGGCTGCGCTTGTGGATCGTGGAGGCGGCCTCAGACGCCTCTTCTGGTCGGCGGGTGAGCCGAAATCCGTGACCTACACTGCTGACCGCTTCCACACCGCCCACACCGCGACCACCGCGACCTTTGCCGCTGACGCGGGCTCCCAGGCGTGGACCCCTCCCTCGTGGGAGGAGATCGTCAGCACGCACAGCGCGCGGGTCTACCGCCTCGCCTACCGCCTGACGGGCAATCAGCACGACGCCGAGGACCTGACGCAGGAGGTCTTCGTCCGGGTCTTCCGTTCGCTGTCCACCTACACGCCCGGCACCTTCGAGGGCTGGCTGCACCGCATCACCACGAACCTGTTCCTGGACATGGTGCGCCGCAAGCAGCGGATCCGCTTCGACGCCCTCGGCGACGACGCCGCCGAGCGGCTGCCGAGCCGCGAGCCGTCCCCCCAGCAGGTCCTGCACGACACGCACTTCGACGCCGACGTGCAGCAGGCGCTGGACACCCTCGCGCCCGAGTTCCGCGCCGCCGTGGTTCTCTGCGACATCGAGGGCCTGTCCTACGAGGAGATCGCCGCCACGCTCGGCGTGAAGCTCGGCACCGTCCGCAGCCGCATCCACCGCGGCCGCTCGCACCTGCGCAAGGCGCTCAAGCACCGCTCTCCCGAGTTCCGCGCCGAGCAGCGCGCGCTGGCGGGCGTGGCGGTGGGCGCGCCGGGCGCCGGGGGAGAGGGCGGAGCCGAGTGAGCGGAGCGAGTCCCTCCCCCGCCGAACAGCACCTGGGCGACCGGCTCGCCGCCCTGGTGGACGGGGAGTTGAAGCACGACGCGCGCGAGCGGGTGCTGGCGCACCTGGCGACCTGTGCCAAGTGCAAGGCCGAGGCCGACGCGCAGCGCCGGCTGAAGACCCTGTTCGTGGAGAGCGCCCCGCCACCGCTGTCGGCCGGCCTGCTGGCCCGGCTCCAGGGGCTGCCGGGAGCGGGCCCGGACGGGCCCGCCGGGCCAGCCGGTCCGGGCGGCGGACCGGGGGCTCCGCTCGCGCCCCCGGCTCCGGGCGTCGACCCGTTCTCCTCGTTCGGGTACTCCGCTCCGGCCGCCCCGCGCGAGGGCTTCCGCATCCACGAGGTGGGCCGTCCCAGACGCCGCTTCGCCTTCGTGGCGGCGGGAGCCGTGTCGCTGGCCGCGATCGCGCTCGGCGGGTCGCTGCCGCTGGACGGGATCGAGCCGAACGCCCGGGGGGAGGCGCCCGCGACCAGGCCCGGACCGGTGGTGCCGCTGACCGACGCCTTCGTGCGCGACCGGGTCCCGACCCCCGGCGTGACGACCGGCCCGGTCCCGGTGGGACAGCTGCCGACGGCGGCTTCCTCGGCCCCGGCGACGGCCCAGCCGGTTTCCCTCTCCCGCTGACCCGGGCCCCCGAGGGGCCCGGGTACCTGGTTGAATCTGCGGCACACGCGCCGCCCCGCGGTGCGCCAGGCCCGCGGGGAGCGCCCATGTCCGACAGTCAGCAGAACGGTCCGGCTCCGACGTGGTGGAGCCGGCCCGCCGCCATGCCGGAGCCCGGCCCGGACGCGGACGCCGACCGGACCGAGCCCGCCCCCGCCCCGGACCAGGCCCCCGGCTCCGCTCCCGGACCCCGCTACGACCCCTGGGCCGCCGGCCCGCTCCAGGTCGTCGACCAGGGCAAGGCGCCGCGCGGCGCGCCCGCGCTGTGGCGGCTGGCGGTCGTCGGCGCGTTCATCGCCCTCCTCGCGGGCTGCGCCGGCGGCTACCTCGGCATCCTGGCCGAGCGGCGCACCAGTACCCGGCTGGAGCTCCCGCAGGCCGCCGCCGACGCCAAGGACCGGGCCCCCGACAGCGTGGCCGGCATCGCGGCCACCGCACTGCCCGGCGTGGTCACCCTGCACGTCAGCGGGGGCGGCGGCAGCGGCACCGGAACCGGCTTCGTCCTGGACGACCAGGGCCACATCCTGACCAACAACCACGTCGTCGCCGACGCCCGCGACATAACGGTCACCTTCAGCACCGGCGAGAGCGTGCGCGCCGAGCTCGTCGGCCGCGACGGCGGCTACGACCTGGCCGTGGTCAAGGTCGGCGGGGTCCGCGGCCTGCGCCCGCTGGCGCTCGGGAACTCCGAGAACGTCCGCGTCGGCGACCCGGTGGTGGCCATCGGCGCCCCCTTCGACCTCTCCAACACGGTCACCTCGGGCATCATCAGCGCGACCGGCCGCCCCATCACCGCGGGCGGCGGCAAGCGCGACGGCAGCGACATCAGCTACGTCGACGCCCTCCAGACCGACGCCCCCATCAACCCCGGCAACTCCGGCGGACCCCTCCTCGACTCCCGCGCCCACGTGATCGGCATCAACAGCGCCATCCGCGGCGCCGACAAGGGCGAGGACGGCGACGACCCCACCCGCCAGAGCGGCAGCATCGGCCTCGGCTTCGCCATCCCCGTCAACCAGGGCAAGCGGGTCGCCGAGGAACTCATCCGCACCGGCCGCGCCACCCACCCCGTCATCGGCGTCACCCTGGACATGGAGTACAAGGGCGACGGAGCCCGGGTCGACGCCAAGGGCGAGGACGGCAAGCCCTCCGTCGTGGCCGACGGCCCCGGCGCCCGCGCCGGGATCCGCCCGGGAGACGTGATCACCAAGGTGGACGGCGTACGCGTGCACGGCGGCGACGAGCTGATCATCAAGATCAGGGCCCACCGGCCCGGCGACCGCCTCGGCCTGACCGTCCTGCGCGACGGCAGGGAACGCACCCTGGACGTGGTCCTCGGCTCGGCGAGCGGCTCCTGAGCGGCCTGTCCGCGACACGAACACCGGATGACGCCCGGGTGAATCCGCGAACGGTCGCGCACCGGCGTAGGGGAGCGCAAGGAACGCCGGGTACCGTTGACCGGGCCGGAAGTGGAGAGAGCCGAGGAGCGGCAAGGTGTTCAACGACATAGGCGCACTCGAGCTGGTCACGATCGTGGTGCTCGCCATCCTCGTCTTCGGCCCGGACAAGCTGCCGAAGGTGATCCAGGACGTCTCCGGCTTCATCCGGAAGATCCGCGCGTTCTCCGACAACGCCAAGCAGGACATCCGCTCCGAACTGGGCCCCGAGTTCAAGGACTTCGAGTTCGAGGACCTGAACCCGAAGACCTTCATCCGCAAGCAGCTCACCGAGAACGAGGACCTCCAGGAGCTGCGCAGCAGCTTCGACCTCCGCAAGGAGCTCAACGAGGTCACCGACGCGGTGAACGGCCGGGAGGCCGACCTGCCGCAGGCCGCCGCCGCGCCCTCCGCCGCGCCCGCCGCCGGGACCGGTCCGGACCTGCTGAAGAAGCCCGCGGCACCGGCCCAGGAGCCCCGCACCCCCTTCGACGCCGACGCCACCTGATGCGCGGCCTGCCCGTCGATCCGGGACCGGATGGCTATCCTCCATCTGTCCGGACCCAGGCCGCCCGCGGAGGGGAGTCCCCCCAGCCAGGCGAGGGGGAGGGCCGTTCCGGACCCCACGGAACGAGAGGCCGCCCATGGAGACGACGAGCAGCAGCCGGGTAGGCGCGCAGCCTGCCGAGGCGCCCGAAGACGCACCGCCCACGCAGACCGAACCCCCGGAACATACCGGCGGCCAGGCCGCGCCCGGCCAGCCCCCGGAAGCCGCCGCGCCGGTCCCGAAGGCCCGCCGGGGGGCGGCGGGCTACCTGAGCGCGGAATTCCCCTGGTACGGCCTCGACGGGGCCTTCACCGGCCCCCGCTGGCTCATGCAGGTCGGCACCGGCGCCGACGGCAGCGTGGAGCACGGCTCCACCGGCCACGGCGACGAGCCGTCCGCCCGGGGCGAGATCGCCACCGGCGAGAAGGACCGCTTCGCGGTGGTGATCACCGTCGCCGGCAACCCGCAGCGCCGCAGCGGCGACGGCACCGGCGTCCTGGAGGCCACCTCGGTCTCCTCGGCGGCCTGGCTGGCCGGCTCGGGGCTGCTGTCCTACAGCTGGCCGCCGCAGATGGACCACACCCGGCGCGCCGACTGGCTCGACCAGCAGACGGAGGCCGCCTGGGAGCTCGCCGACGACCTCGCGGGGCCGGACTGGTCGACGCTGTCGCTGCCGGTGGACGGGGAGCCGACGCCGTTCCACTACCGCGAGTCGGAGTACGGGTGGGTCCTGGCCGGCTCCACCGGGAGCGGGGTGCACCTGGGGGCGTACGGGCGGGGGATGAGCGCGTACGGCCTGGGCTTCTCGGCCATCGCGGACCTCGCGGCGTACGAGTAGGAACGGGAAAGGGCACCGCCTGGCGGCGGTGCCCTTGACGCTGCGCGGTCCCTGCGGGCCGCCGTTCCGGTGTGCCCACCCGTTCCGCCCCGGCGGAACGAGCGCCCACACCTCCCTAGAACTTGTTCCGCGGCGTGATGCCCAGGCTCATGCCCGAGAGGCCGCGCGCGCGGCCGCCGAGCTTGCCGGCGATGGTGCGCAGGGCCGCGCCCGCCGGGGAGTCCGGGTCGGACAGCACGACCGGCTTGCCGTCGTCGCCGCCCTCGCGCAGCCGGACGTCGATCGGGATCGTGCCGAGCACCGGAACCGTCGCGCCGACCGTCTTGGTCAGGCCGTCGGCGACCTTCTGGCCGCCGCCCGAGCCAAACACGTCCACCATCTCGTCGCAGTGCGGGCACGGCAGGCCCGACATGTTCTCGACGACGCCCACGATCTTCTGGTGCGTCTGCACCGCGATCGAGCCGGCCCGCTCCGCGACCTCGGCCGCCGCCTGCTGCGGGGTGGTCACCACCAGGATCTCGGCGTTCGGGACCAGCTGCGCGACCGAGATCGCGATGTCGCCCGTGCCCGGCGGCAGGTCCAGCAGCAGCACGTCCAGGTCGCCCCAGAACACGTCCGCCAGGAACTGCTGGAGCGCACGGTGCAGCATCGGGCCGCGCCACACCACCGGGGCGTTGCCCGGGGTGAACATGCCGATGGAGATGACCTTCACGCCGTTCGCGGACGGCGGCATGATCATGTTCTCGACCTGGGTGGGCTTGCCGTCCACACCGAGCATCCGCGGCACGCTGTGCCCGTAGATGTCCGCGTCGACCACGCCGACCTTCAGGCCGTCGGCCGCCATCGCCGCGGCCAGGTTGACCGTCACGGAGGACTTGCCCACGCCGCCCTTGCCCGACGCGACCGCGTAGACGCGGGTCAGCGACCCCGGCTTGGCGAACGGCACCTCGCGCTCGGCGGTGCCGCCGCGCAGGGTCGCCGCCAGCTCCTTGCGCTGCTCGTCGCTCATCACGTCCAGGGAGACGGCGACGGAGGTGACGCCCGCGACCTTCTCGACGGCCTCGGTGACGTTCTTGGTGATGGTCTCGCGCATGGGGCAGCCCGAGACCGTGAGGTAGACCGTGACGGCGACGGCGCCGCCCTCGCCGATCTCCACCGATTTGACCATGCCGAGCTCGGTGATCGGCCGGTGGATCTCGGGGTCGTTGACCGTCGCCAGCGCGTCCAGGATCGCGTCCTGCTCCGGCGCGGCGGCGGAGGGTGTCTCGGTAGCCATGCCCCGATGGTACGGCTCGGTAGCAGGCCTCAGGTAAGCCGATCAGCGGTCGCCTTCGTCACTTTCACCCGGGAACAGCCGCCGCTCGTCCATCTCCTTGATCAGGTCCTGGAACTCCGAGCGGATCCAGTCGCGGGTGGCGACCTCGCCCAGGCCCATCCGCAGCGCCGCGATCTCCCGGGTCAGGTACTCGGTGTCCGCGATGGAGCGCTCGTTCTGCTTGCGGTCCTGCTCGTGGGTGACCCGGTCCCGGTCGTCCTGCCGGTTCTGCGCGAGCAGGATCAGCGGGGCCGCGTACGAGGCCTGCAGCGACAGCATCAGCGTCAGGAAGATGAACGGGTACTGGTCGAAGCGCAGGTGGTCCGGGGCGAACACGTTCCACAGCACCCAGACCACGATGACCAGGGTCATCCAGACGATGAACCGGCCCGTGCCGAGGAACCTCGCCACCCGCTCCGACAGCCGCCCGAAGGCCTCCGGGTCGTACTCGGGCAGCAGCTTGCGGCGGTCCGGGCGCGGCTGGTCCAGCCGTACGCGCGACCGCGTCAGCGCGCTCGCCCCCGCGGGCGCGGCGCTCCTCGCCCGTTCGGAGGAACGTTCCGTCCGCTCGTTGCGGAGCCGCTCGGCGGCCTCCTCCAGGCGTTCCGAGAGCCCCTCCCGGGCCTGCTCGCGCCGCTCCCGGCGCCGCTCGCGCGCCGCATCGCCGCGCCCGCGCTCAGTGCCCACGCAGGGCCTCCTCGGAGTGGAAGTCGGTCTCCCGCCAGTCGTCGGGCAGCAGGTGGTCCAGGACGTCGTCCACGGTGACCGCGCCCAGCAGCGAACCGCTCTCGTCGACGACGGGCGCCGCGACCATGTTGTACGCGGCCAGGTAGCTCGTCACCGCCGGCAGCGAGGCGTCCGGGCGCAGCGGCGGCAGGTCCGCGTCCACCAGGGAGCTGACCAGGGTGAACGGGGGGTCCCGCAGCAGCCGCTGGAAGTGCACCGTCCCCAGGTACTTGCCCGTCGGCGTCTCGTCCGGCGGCCGGCAGACGTACACCTGCGCGGCCAGCGCCGGCGACAGGTCCGACTTGCGCACGCGGGCCAGCGCGTCCGCGACGGTGGCGTCCGGGCGCAGCACGATCGGCTCGGTGGTCATCAGACCGCCCGCGGTGTTCTCCTCGTACGACAGCAGACGCCGCACGTCGGCCGCGTCGTCCGGCTGCATCAGCGTCAGCAGCCGCTCCTTCTCCTCCTCCGGCAGCTCGGAGAGCAGGTCGGCCGCGTCGTCGGGGTCCATGGCCTCCAGGACGTCGGCGGCGCGCTCCTCCTTCAGCTTCCCGAGGATCTCCACCTGGTCGTCCTCCGGCAGCTCCTCCAGGACGTCCGCGAGCCGGTCGTCGTCCAGGGCGTTGGCCACCTCGGCGCGCCGCTTGGGCGTCAGGTGGTGCAGGACGTTCGCCAGGTCCGCCGGACGCATCTGCTCGAAGGTCGCCACCAGGCTCTCGGCGCCCTGGCCCTCCTCCTCCAGGGAGAAGCCGGTGACCGCCGACCACTCCACGGTCAGCGTCTCGCCGCGCCGGCGCAGCGCGCCGCCCTTGCCCTTGCGCACGAAGATCCGGTCGATCTCCCAGTCCCGGCGGGCCGGCAGCTGCTGGATGGCCACGTCCAGGACGGTGACCTCCTCGCCGCCGTCCACCAGGCGCACCCGCCGGTCCAGCAGCTCGCCCAGGACCAGCCGCTCGGTGGGGCGCTGCTCGAAGCGCCGCATGTTGACCACACCGGTGGTGATGACCTGGCCCGACTCCACGCCCGTCACCCGCGTCATGGGGAGGAAGATCCGCCGCCTGCTGACGACCTCGACCACCAGGCCCAGCAGCCGGGGCGGGCGGCCGCCGACCCGCAGCATCGCGACGAGGTCGCGGACGCGGCCGACCTGGTCGCCGTTGGGGTCGAAGACGGGCACACCCGACAGATGCGAGACGAAGATCCGCGGGGCGCCTGCAACCATCCGTGCGCCTCCTAGAGCGTCCATCAACAGTCGTGCCGTGCCTCAGGCTAGCCCGTGGCGGGCGAAGGCGTCCTGGTGGGGCCGTCCGGCCGGGGTGCGTCCGGGGGTCCGCCGGGGCCGCGCCACCGGACGGGTACGCTGCCTGCTGCCGCAGACCCCCGACGGAAGGCACACGCCCGTGACCGCCCAGACCCCCGCCGTACGGCTGCGCCGGGCCGCCTTCATCGGTGCCCTCTGCGCGGGCCTCGCCGTCGCCGGCACGGGCTGCGGCGCGGAGAAGAAGGACCCCGACAAGGGCACCAACGGCGTCGGCAAGCTCGCCGCCGACAAGATCGAGGGCCAGGCCAAGGCCGCCGCGACCGCCGCGCACTCGGTCCACCTGGCGGGCACCCTCGTCACCGGCGGCAAGACCTTCACCCTCGACATGCGGCTCAAGGCCGACGGCGGCTCCGGCGAGGTGAAGTCGGCCGAGGACACCTTCCAGCTGCTGCGGGTCGGCGAACAGCTGTACCTGAAGGCCAGCGCCGCCTTCTGGGGCAAGTCGGACTCGGCGGGCAAGCTCGGCGACAAGTACGTGAAGGTGCCCGAGGGCGACCCCTCCTACAAGCAGTTCCGCGGGTTCACCGACATGCACGTCCTGCTGGACGGGCTCCTCGGCCTCCAGGGCAAGCTCAGCAAGGGCGCCTACACCACCGTCGGGCACACCCGCGCGGTCCCCGTCTCGGCGGACGCGGGCAAGGGCGGCAAGCTGTCGGTGTCCCTGGAGGGCACCCCGTACCCGCTGCTGATGGAGCGCGCGGGCGGCGCCGGCCGGGTGGAGCTGTCCGAGTGGGGCAAGCCCTTCCCGCTGGAGGCACCCGCGCAGGACCAGACCGTGGACTACGGCAGCCAGCTGCCGACCACCAAGGACGGCAAGGGCACCGCCCCCGGCGCCTCCCCGGCGCCCTCGAAGTCCACCGGGCAGGGCGGCCAGGGCGGCCAGGGCTCCGGCCCCAAGAGCTGAGCGGCGGCGCCCGCTACCGCTTCGCCCGCTACCGCTTCGCCTTCTTCCGCTTCAGCAGCAGCTTCGGCAGACCCGCCGGGATGGGCCTGCGGGTGACCGCCGGGGAGCCCACCGGCCGCGCCGCCAGCGAACCCGTCGGCAGGCCGTCCGCCACCGCCACCGGCTCCAGGCGCAGCAGCCGGCACTCCCGCGCCCAGCGCTCCGTCATCCGCTCCGAGTCGGGCGCGTTCAGCCGCTTGCCCTTCAGCTCGGCCACGGCCGCCTCCCAGGACTCGCTGCCGGGCACGAGTTCCCGTACGGCCGCGGTCCAGCCCACGAGCCGGCCGCCCTTGTCCTTGCTGCGTACGGTCACCTCCGCCGAGGCGCCGTCCGTGAGCCCGGGGAAGGGCTGCTCGCCGGGGCCGTCGCCGAGCACGTGCGCGGCGCCGTCCACCCAGGCGTGCCACAGGGCCCGGTCGGCACCGGTGCCGCGGACCCAGATCAGGCCGGACTTCTTTGAGGCCTCCTCGACGAGGGCCAGGTCGAGCGCGCTGAGAGTCATGCGCACAGCGTAGGCGGTGCACTCCCGGCCGCTACAGCCAGCCGTTGCGCCGCAGCGTGCGGTGGATGGCGAAACAGCTGCCCACGATGGCGGCCATCACCAGGGGATAGCCGTACTTCCAGTGCAGCTCCGGCATGTGGTCGAAGTTCATCCCGTACACGCCGCAGATCATCGTCGG
Source organism: Streptomyces sp. C (assembly GCF_000158895.1). Classification (NCBI taxonomy): domain Bacteria; kingdom Bacillati; phylum Actinomycetota; class Actinomycetes; order Kitasatosporales; family Streptomycetaceae; genus Streptomyces; species Streptomyces sp. C. Next base: position 5,131,013 of record NZ_GG657750.1, read on the forward strand.
CACGGCGATGATCGCCGCCCAGGAGGTGATCTTGCGCATGTCCTCGTTCTGCGCGACCGACGCCTGCGCCAGGTTCGCCTGGAGGATGGAGTTCAGCAGCTCGTCGAAGCCGATGACCTGCTCGTGCACCCGCGCCAGGTGGTCGGCCACGTCCCGGAAGTACTTCTGGATGTCCGGGTCCACCAGCCGCATCGGCCGCTCGCTCAGCAGCTCCATCGGCCGCAGCAGCGGCGACACCGCCCGCTTGAACTCCAGCACCTCCCGCTTGAGCTGGTAGATCCGGCCCGCGTCACCACCACGGGCGACCCCCTTCGCGGGGGCGGCGAAGACCGCGCTCTCCACCTCGTCGATGTCGTCCTGCACCGCCGCAGCGACCGCGATGTACCCGTCGACCACGTGGTCGGCGATCGAGTGCAGCACCGCCGACGGGCCCCGCGACAGCAGCTCCGGGTCGTCCTGGAGGCGGTGGCGCAGACTCCGCAGGGAACCCTGGCCGCCGTGCCGGACGGTGATGACGAAGTCGGGGCCCGTGAAGCACATCACCTCGCCCGTCTCCACCACCTCGCTGGTCGCCGTCAGTTCGGCGTGGTCCACGTAGTGGATCGTCTTGAAGACCGTGAAGAGGGTCTCGTCGTACCGCTCCAGCTTCGGCCGCTGGTGCGCGTGCACCGCGTCCTCCACGGCCAGCGGGTGCAGCCCGAACGTCGCGGCGATCCCGGCGAACTCGTCGTGGGTGGGCTCGTGCAGCCCGATCCAGGCGAAGCCCCCGTCCTCGCGCACCCGGCGCAGGGCCTCACGCGGCGTCAGGCAGTCCCCCTGCGCGCGCCGCCCGTCGCGGTACACGGCGCAGTCGACCACCGCACTACTGGCGGAGGGGTCGCGGGTGGTGTCGTAGCCGGGCTGTACGGGGGTGGACTTGCGCAGTGCCGGACGGACGGCGGCACGGAGGTAGGGCAGCATCGACATGGCAGGCTCCTTCTCGCGCACGGCTGCGGACCGCACGGGTGGGAGGCCCCCTGTGGCGGCCGGGGGCGGACAGCCCGGGGCCCACGGAGGGAAACAGGACGGGAGGACAAAGTTCTGCCGTCGCTCTTCTGCTGATCAGAAGATCAAAGAGGGCTGGAGAAGCCCTGGAAGGACGCCGAAGAGCGGCTGGTACTGCACGATCGACTTCGGTCCATCGCAGCCCCACCTCCTCCGGCCGGTCCCCCGTGGGGGACGTCCTGTCGCCGGAGCCCTGAAACAACTCTTCTGAGTGCGGCCCCGACCAGCTGTCAACACTATCAGCCGACGGATGGTCAAGACCCGCCCTTTACCCGGTGGATACGAGTTCTATGCTCGCTCCATGGCAGAAATTCTGGCCCTCGTCGAAGCCCGGCTGCGCAGCACGCTCGGCGAACCCGACGCCCGCGCCTCCGTCACCTTCCTCGGCACCGACCGCATCGAGGTCCTCCGCTTCACCGACGGCGACCTCGTCCGTTACGCGACCCTCGGCATGTCCGCCCACCCCATGACCGACCCCACCGCCGTCGTCGCCGACCCGGTGCGCGGCCCGCGCGCCGAACTGGTCCTCACCGTACGGGCCGGCCTCGCACCCACCGACAAGCTGCTGCGGCCACTGGCCGTACTCGCGGCCTCCCCGATGGTCGAAGGGCTCGTCGTCGCCCCCGGCGCCTCACTGGACGTCGGCGAACCGCTGTGGGACGGCGCCCCGTTCACCTCCGTACTCGTCGCCGAACCCGGCGGACTCGTCGAGGACCTCGACCTCGACGAGCCCATGGACCCCGTCCGCTTCCTCCCCCTGCTCCCCATGACGGCGAACGAGGCCGCCTGGAAGCGGGTCCACGGAGCCGCCGCGCTCCAGGAGCGCTGGCTCGCGCGCGGCACCGATCTGCGGGACCCTCTGCGTACGGCCGTCGCACTGGACTGAGCCCGGACGGGTGATCGCGTCTTGACGACGCCCCGGGCGGGGAGGAGCGTGCTTCTTATGAGGGGCGAACCGAGTTGCCCGAAGTGCGGTGGCCGGGTCCGCGCGCCCGGCCTCTTCTCCGACTCCTGGCAGTGCGCGGTGCACGGCGCCGTCCACCCGCTACAGCCTGTGATCCCGCCCAGCGTCGAAGGGCTGGAGGTCGTCGTCAACCGGGCGAACGTGCCCGTGTGGATGCCGTGGCCGCTCCCGGTCGGCTGGCTGTTCACCGGCGTGGCGAGCGCCGGTGACGACCGCAGCGGCGGCCGCGCCACCGCCGTGGCCTGCACCGGCCCGGGGCCGCTCGGCGGCCTGGGGGAGCTGCTGCTCATCGCCGAGGAGCTCGGCGTCGGCCTCGGCTCCCGCTTCGCCGGCATCGACGCCCCCGACCCGGGCCCCTACATCAACGTCTCGGCCCCGCCGCACGCCAAGGTCGTCGCGGCGGGCCGCCCCACCCCCCTGTGGCACGTCAAGGGCGCCCCGGACGACCGCGCCGTCTTCGCGGGAGAGGCCCGCGGCCTGTGGCTGTGGGCCATCGTCTGGCCCGAACAGACGGGCCTCCTCATGTACGACGAACTCGTCCTCACCGACCTCCGCGACGCGGGCTCGGAGGTAGAACTCCTCCCGTGCGGCGCCCTGAGCCCACGCATCCTGGGGTAGGGGGGGGCGGGCGTACGGGGCTTGCGGCTCGGGCCCGCCATCTCCCCCTCGACCCCGTGGGGTCGGGCGGGGGTTGCCCACCCGCCCCCTCGTCTGCGGGCCGGCGGTGCGGGGGCGGTGTCCCCCCGGACGGTCTCAGGGAGGGTTGGGGGCTTCCCGTCAGTCCCATCGTCCTTCCGTGTCGTGCCGGCCTGTCAAGGGCGCTCCTTCGTCGCGTCGCTTCGCGATGGCCTTCGGCCACCCTTGACAGACCGACCCGCCCCGGAAAGCCGAAAGACTGACGGGAAACCCCCATAGAAACGGGACGGTCCAGAGGAGGAGGACAGCCGTCTCAGGGATGAGACGAGGGGCCGGCAGCCGGCCCGCCGGGCATTCGGGCCCCTACGTCTGCGATTCCGGGCCAGGAGCGCGACTACCCGCACGAGAGGCCGATTTGGGCGACCTGGGAAGCCCTCAGGCGCAGCAGATCGCTACGCGCTCCTCACGTCTCAGCGTCCGGCGACCGTCCCGGGCCGATGCCCGCACCAGAGGACGACCAGATCGACTTGGGAGTCCGCCGGGCGCGCCAGATCGCTACGCGCTTCTCTGGTCTCGGCGTCCGGCGGCCGTCTTGGGCTGGTCCGGGGCGGGTTCGACGTTGGGCGCGGCGGTGGTGAACTCGCGGCCGCAGGCGCCTCGGATATAGGCGAGCTCCATCCAGCGCTCGATTCCGGTGTCGGAGACGTTCTCGTTGATCACGGCCATCAGCACGCCTTCGACGCCTGAGGCGATGTCACGAACGCGTTGGTGGAGGAGACGGTGTGGCACGTACTCGTAGCACTCACTCATCGGAAGCCCCCTCGAAAGTGCTGAGGAATCGCTCCCAGCCGGCGTGGGCACGATCGAGGAGCTCTTCGCTGAGGCTGGACGCGGCCCCACAGGCGCAGCGATGCGCGACAGCGTCAGAGCCCTCCGTGCTGACGGACAGCAGGCACATTGCAGGTACACCTCTCGACAGGTGATGTCTCTAGAGATGTCGCAACTGAAGCCCATCCAACCCATCTCGTCAATAGATCTCTAGAGATGTTCGCTCGCAAGGCTGATAAGTGCGGCGCCTTCCCGCTGGGCCTAGGGTGTCTAGAGAAGAGAAGGAGTGATCGTTCGATGACCAGCCAGGGCAGCACTCGCCAGCCGAAGTATCAGCGGATTGCCGACGAGCTGCGGGCGGCGATTCGTTCCGGCGAGTACGGACCGGGCGACCGTCTGCCTGGCGAGAACGACCTGATGGCCACCTACGACGTCGCGCGGATGACCGCACGTCAGGCTCTCAGCGTGCTCCAGAACGAAGGTCTCACGGAAGCGCGGAAAGGTGCCGGCGTCTTCGTCCGGGCCTTCAGGCCCCTGCGGAGGCACGGCATCCAGCGGCTCGCGCAGGAACAGTGGGGGTCGGGACGTTCCATCTGGTCGACGGACAGCGAAGACCGAGACCTGGTGGTCGACCAGGTCGAGGTGCACGAAGAGCGGGCGAGCGAGGAGATCGTCGTTGCACTCGACGTTCCGGATGGGTCTCCGGTCTGGGTGCGCAGCCGACGGTTCGTGCTGGACGGCAAGCCCGTGCTCTTCGCGACCTCGTATCTGCCGTCAGACGTCGTGGCCGACTCTGCGATCACCCAAACCGACACCGGGCCCGGTGGGACATACGCGAGGCTGGCGGAGCTGGGCCACAAGCCCGTTCACTTCCGTGAGGAGGTTCGGTGCCGCATGCCCTCCGCCGGAGAGGCCGAACGTCTCGCCCTCTCCATGGGGACACCTGTCATCCAGATCGTGCGCACCGCGTTCGCCGAGGACGGCCGTGCAGTCGAGGTCAATGAAATGACCCTGGATTCCGCTTCCTACGTCCTGGAATACGCCTTCGACGCGTAGTGCTTGCCGGCCATCGCGTCGAGGAAGGTGCGCGTGAGCTTGCCCCATGCGGCCGTTGGTCGCCGAGACCAGAGGAGCGCGTAGCGATCTGCCGCGCCCGTCGGCTGCCTGGGCTTCCCTGTTCGACCTCTCGTGCGGGTATCAGCCCAAGGCGGTCGTCCGACGCTGAGATCCGAGAAGCGGGTAGCGATCTGTCGCGCCTGCCGGACTCCCAAGTCGATCTGGTCGTCCTCTGGTGCGGGTATCAGCCCAGGACGGCCGTCGGCCGCCGAGATCAGAGAAGCGCGTAGCGATCTGTCGCGCCTGGGGGCTCCGTAGGTCGATTTGGTCGGCCTTTCGTGCGGGTGGTCGCGCCCCTGGCCCGGAATGGCGACTCTTGCGGGCTCGGATGCCCGGCGGGCCGGCGCCGGGCCCCTCGCCTCATCGCTGAGGGAGCCGCTCCTCCAAGGATCATCCGTCTCGTTTCTTTGGGGGTTTCCCGGCAGTCTTTCGGCTTTCCGGTTCGGGCCGGTCGGTCAAGGGTCGCCGAAGGCGATCACGAAGTGACGCGACGAAGGAGCGCCCTTGAGGGACCGGCCCGAACCGGAAGGACGATGGGACTGACGGGAAGCCCCCAACCCGCCCCGAGACCGCCCCGGGAGACACCGCCCACCGCCCCCGCCCGACCCCACGGGGTCGAGGGGGGACGTAGCGGGCCCGCGCCGCGAGACGTGTGCCCCCGCCCGGCGGGGCCGGTTCCGCTTCGTGTGGGCGGTACCCTGGGGTGTCCCCCGTCCGCGTGAACCCTGGAGTCCGGCTGTGCGCATCGACCTGCACGCCCACTCCACCGCTTCGGACGGCACCGACACCCCCGCCGAGCTGGTGCGCAATGCCGCCGCGGCCGGGCTGGACGTGGTCGCGCTGACCGACCACGACACCGTCGGGGGGTACGCCGAGGCGATCGCCGCGCTGCCCGCCGGGCTGACGCTGGTCACCGGTGCCGAGCTGTCCTGCCGCCTCGACGGCGTCGGGATGCACATGCTGGCGTACCTGTTCGATCCCGAGGAGCCCGAGCTCGCCCGTGAGCGGGAGCTCGTGCGCGACGACCGGACGCCTCGGGCCCAGGCCATGGTGGGCAAGCTCCAGGGGCTCGGTGTCGACGTCACCTGGGAGCAGGTGGCCCGGATCGCGGGGAACGGCTCGGTCGGCCGCCCGCACATCGCGACCGCGATGGTCGAGCTGGGGGTCGTCCCCACCGTGTCCGACGCGTTCACCGCGGACTGGCTCGCCGACGGCGGCCGCGCGTACGCCGAGAAGCACGAGCTCGACCCCTTCGACGCCATCCGCCTGGTCAAGGCGGCCGGCGGGGTCACCGTGTTCGCGCACCCCGCCGCCGTCAAGCGCGGCGAGTGCGTGCCCGAGTCCGCGATAGCCGCGCTCGCGGCCGCCGGCCTCGACGGCATCGAGGTGGACCACATGGACCACGACACCGCCACCCGCGCCCGTCTGCGCGGACTGGCCGGGGACCTCGGTCTGCTGACGACCGGCTCCAGCGACTACCACGGCAGCCGCAAGACCTGTCGTCTCGGGGAGTACACGACCGACCCCGAGATCTACGGCGAGATCACGCGCCGCGCCGCGGGGGCCTTCCCCGTGCCCGGCGCCGGTGGAGACGCCCGCGCGTAAGCGCCGCGCCCACACGTCCCCCTCCCGCTTTTTGGTAACACCCCTCACTGCAAGGCATCACTGTGTTTGATTTCGCCGTCTTCGGATCCCTTTTTCTCACGCTTTTTGTGATTATGGACCCCCCGGGGATCACGCCGATCTTCCTCGCCCTGACCTCGGGCCGTCCCGCGAAGGTCCAGCGCCGCATGGCCTGGCAGGCCGTCTGCGTGGCCTTCGGCGTCATCGCCGTCTTCGGTCTCTGCGGCCAGCAGATCCTGGACTACCTGCACGTCTCCGTCCCGGCGCTGATGATCGCCGGTGGTCTGCTGCTCCTGCTGATCGCGCTCGACCTGCTGACGGGCAAGACCGACGAGCCCAAGCAGACCAAGGACGTCAACGTCGCGCTCGTCCCGCTGGGCATGCCGCTGCTGGCCGGGCCGGGTGCGATCGTGTCCGTCATCCTGGCCGTGCAGAAGGCCGACGGGTTCGGCGGCCAGCTGTCCGTCTGGACGGCGATCGCCGCCATGCACGTCGTGCTGTGGCTGACGATGCGCTACTCGCTCGTGATCATCCGGGTCATCAAGGACGGCGGCGTCGTCCTGGTCACCCGCCTCGCCGGCATGATGCTCTCCGCCATCGCGGTCCAGCAGATCATCAACGGGGTGCTCCAGGTCGTCCGCGGCTCCTGACCCGGCGCGCCCTCACCCGGAACGTACGAACGCCCCCGCACCGGATCGGTGCGGGGGCGTTCGCGCGTGAAATCGTCAGGAGGACGCACTCTCGGCCGGTCGGATCAGGATGCGCTGGCCGATGGCGGCCGCCTGCTGCACGATCCGGTTGACGGAGGCCGCGTCCACGACGGTGCTGTCCACGGCGGTCCCGTCGACGTCGTCCAGGCGCAGAATCTCGAAGCGCACTGCTTCTCCCTTCGTCGGTGTTCTCCTTGCACAGGGGTCAACAGGGGATGCACGAGAAACATTCCCTACGCTAAGGAAATTTTTTCCTTAGCTAACTACCGACCGCTAAAGGGCTGCCAGAAGTCCACTAGTGCACCTGCCGTGACCTGCGGGTTCTCCGCGTTGGGGGAGTGCTCGGCGCCCTCCACCACCACCCGGGAAGCGTCCAGCCGGACGGCCATCTCGTCCATCAGCGGAACCGGCCAGGCGTAGTCGACCACCCCGGACAGGACCAGCTTGGGCAGCGGCAACGCCGCCAGCTCCGCGACCCGGTCGGGCTCCGAGACCAGCACCCGGCCGGTGGTGATCAGCTGCTCCGGAACGGTGCGCAGCCAGCGCTCGTGCAGGAACGCCGCCAGCTCGGGGGAGTCCGGCTCGGCGTCCGCCGGGTCCTGGGCCCGCATCGCGGCCCACACGGTCTCCATGCAGGTGGCGGGCTCGGTGTCGCGCAGCTCCTCCAGGGCCATGACCAGCAGCTTCGTACGGGCCTGCTGGTCCTCCGCGATGGCGGCGGGCCCGCTGCTCATCAGGGTGAGGGAGGCGAAGGGGGAGGGGTCGCGCAGCACTGCGGCGCGCGAGATCAGGCCGCCGAGGGAGTGGCCGACCAGGTGGAGCGGGCCCGGGGCGTCCAGGGCCGCGGCCTGGGCCAGGACGTCGAGGGCGAGCTCCTGGAGTTCGTACGCGGTCTCCTCGCCCGGTCCCGGGGTCTCGTACTGGCCGCGCCCGTCGACGGCGACCACCCGGTAGCCGGCGGCGGCGAGCGGCTCCAGGAGGGCGATGAAGTCCTCCTTGCTGCCGGTGAACCCGGGGACCAGGAGGGCCGTTCCGCGTACGGGCTCACCCGCCTCGTGCACGGCGAACGCGCCCCGGGTGGTGGTCAGGCGGTACGCGCGGGCGACGGGCGGCAGGGTGAGGCGCGGCGGCTTGCTCATGGCCCGAGGTTACCGGTCCGTAGCACCGCCGAGGGGTAGGGGAACGGCCCCGGCCCCCTCGAAAGGGGACCGGGGCCGTCCTGCGGGCGTGAGCCCG
>NZ_GG657750.1:5139612-5156039 GCF_000158895.1 Streptomyces sp. C
CTCGACCACGATCTCCGCGACCGGGGCGGAGACCGCCACCGGCGCCTCGGCCACGGCGGCCTCGGCCGCGGCGGCGACGGTGGAAGCGGTCACGCGGGTCCGGCGGCGGCGCGGGCGGCGCGGCTCGTCGGCGGCGGGAACCTCGGCGGCAGGGGCCTCGGCGGCAGGAGCCACGGCCACGGCCGCGGACTCGACGCCCGCCCCGTCGCCCAGCTCGCTACCGCCACGGGTGCGGCGGCGCTGGCGCGGCGTACGGGTGCGCGCGGGGCGCTCCTCCGTCACCACGGCGGCGGCAGCGGCGCCGCGGCCGCCACGGCCACCGCGCCCGCCGGTCTCGCCCAGGTCCTCCAGCTCCTCGGCCTTGAGGCCGGCCCGCGTGCGCTCGGCGCGCGGCAGGATGCCCTTGGTGCCGGCCGGGATGTTCAGCTGCTCGTACAGGTGCGGGGACGTGGAGTACGTCTCCTCGGGCTCGTGGAAGTCGAGCTCCAGCGCCTTGTTGATCAGCTGCCAGCGCGGGATGTCGTCCCAGTCGACCAGGGTGACGGCGGTGCCCTTGTTGCCCGCGCGGCCGGTGCGGCCCACGCGGTGCAGGAAGGTCTTCTCGTCCTCGGGCGTCTGGTAGTTGATGACGTGGGTCACGCCCTCGACGTCGATGCCGCGGGCGGCGACGTCGGTGCACACCAGCACGTCGACCTTGCCGTTGCGGAACGCGCGCAGCGCCTGCTCGCGGGCGCCCTGGCCCAGGTCGCCGTGGACGGCGCCGGAGGCGAAGCCGCGCCGCTCCAGCTGCTCGGCGATGTCGGCGGCCGTGCGCTTGGTGCGGCAGAAGATCATGGCGAGTCCGCGGCCCTCGGCCTGCAGGATGCGGGAGACGAGCTCCGGCTTGTCCATGTTGTGCGCGCGGAAGACGTGCTGCGTGATGTTGGCGACGGTGGCGCCCTCGCCGTCCTCGGAGACGGCGCGGATGTGCGTCGGCTGCGACATGTAGCGGCGGGCCAGGCCGATGACCGCGCCCGGCATGGTCGCCGAGAACAGCATCGTCTGGCGCTTCGCGGGCAGCAGGTTCATGATCTTCTCGACGTCGGGCAGGAAGCCCAGGTCGAGCATCTCGTCGGCCTCGTCCAGGACGAGGGCCTTGACGCGGGACAGGTCGAGCTTCTTCTGCCCGGCCAGGTCCAGCAGGCGGCCCGGGGTGCCGACGATCACGTCGACGCCCTTCTTGAGGGCCTCGACCTGCGGCTCGTACGCGCGGCCGCCGTATATGGCGAGGACGCGGACGTTGCGGACCTTGCCCGCGGTCAGCAGGTCGTTGGTGACCTGGGTGCACAGCTCGCGGGTCGGAACCACCACGAGGGCCTGCGGGGAGTCGGTCAGCTGGTCGGGCCTGGCCCGGCCGGCCTCGACGTCCGCGGGGACGACGACCCGCTCCAGCAGCGGAAGGCCGAAACCGAGCGTCTTGCCGGTTCCGGTCTTCGCCTGGCCGATGACGTCCGTGCCGGAGAGGGCGACGGGGAGGGTCATCTCCTGGATCGGGAAGGGGGACACGATGCCGACGGCTTCGAGGGCCTCGGCGGTCTCGGGAAAGATCCCGAGTTCTCGGAACGTAGTCAGGGTGCTGCCTCTTCTGTGAGACGCGGCGCGAGGCGGCGAGGGGGGTCCTACCGTGCCGGGCTTGCAGTACTGCTGTGTACATACAAAGCTGCGCGGGACCACTGGCCTTCGCTCAAGCGCTTCTGCCGCTGAGGGGGCCCCTCGTGCGGATCGGTGCGCATGGACGCACCACCACACAGAGGGCGGTCGGGTGGAGCCGATCGGGCCACCGACCGGGCATCCTCATTCGGATGGCCCGCCGAGTAGTCGGCAGGCGCATTACCACTGTACCCCGGAATCGCGCAGGTGTGTCGGGTGAATTCACCAGGTAGGCGTGTTTACCGGGGCCGACAGTGCTCAGGTGTGGTGACTTGTAGGGGCTTTGAGCGGGCTATTGTGCGGAGCATGTCGACCGTAGAAAACGCATCTCCCGCCGACGACGACGCCCAGGAGCAGCCGCAGGGCATCGCCGCCCAGGACTGGGCGACGGCCTCCGCCTCCCCCCAGTACCGGGCCGCCGTCGTGGACCTGCTCGGCGCGCTGGCGTACGGGGAGCTCGCGGCCTTCGAGCGCCTCGCGGAGGACGCGAAGCTCGCGCCCAGCCTGGGTGACAAGGCCGAGCTGGCGAAGATGGCCTCCGCCGAATTCCACCACTTCGAGCGGCTCCGGGACCGCCTCGCGGCCATCGACGCCGAGCCGACCGCCGCGATGGAGCCCTTCGCCAAGGGCGTGGACGACTTCCACCGCCAGACCGCCCCCTCCGACTGGCTGGAGGGCCTGGTCAAGGCCTACGTCGGCGACTCGATCGCCAGCGACTTCTACCGTGAGGTCGCCACCCACCTCGACACCGACACCCGCGCCCTGGTCGTCGGCGTCCTCGACGACACCGGCCACGGCGGCTTCGCCGTCGAGAAGGTCCGCGCCGCGATCGAGGCCGACCCGCGCTGCGGCGGCCGGCTCGCGCTGTGGGCCCGCCGGCTGATGGGGCGAGGCCCTCTCGCAGGCGCAGCGGGTGGTCGCCGAGCGCGACGCGCTGTCTGACCATGCTGGTCGGCGGCGTCGACGGGATGGCGGCGGGCTTCGACCTGGCGGCCGTCGGCGAGATGTTCACCCGGATCACGAAGGCGCACACCAAGCGCATGGCGGCCCTGGGCCTCGCCGCGTAGGCCCTGGCCGAGCGTTCACGGGACCACGTGGGTCGGGGGTGCTTCCCCCGGCCCCGCCGTGCTCGGGCTCCCGGCCGGCGGCAGGCCGTCGCGGCCGGACCCCGGCCTGCCGGGCAAGCCGCGCAACGCCCGCGCGGGCCGTCCCGGACTCACCCCGGACGGCGCCGCCCCGCGCGCGCGGCTCCAGCGCGGCGCGAGCCCCGCTCAGCCCCCCGACGACAGCGAAAACGGAGTGCGCCGGGGGGACCTCCCGGAACCGGCGGCGGGACGCAGCAGCAGGGACAGGACGACGGCCGAGACGCCGACGCCGCCCAGCAGCGTCGCGAACAGGGTGTTGTGCCCCGGACCCAGCGACATGTGCGTCAGGTACGCCCCGAACAGGGCCCCGACCACGCCGCTGACCAGCACCGTTCTGGTGGAGGGCAGCCGCGCCGCGAGGACCCGCGAGGCGGTGCCGGCCAGAGCGAGGCCGAGCAGACCGGAGCCGAGCGCCTCCATCAGCAGCATCTGGTCACTCCCATGCGTCAGGGCGAACCGGGTCACTGCGGTCCTACCCGAAGCGGAAGAAAGGGAAACGGCCCGGCGGAACCATCCGCCGGGCCGTTTCCTTCGCTGCTCGATGCCTCGAAGAGCGTTAAAGCGCCGCCCCGAAACCGACCTTGCGCACGCTCGGCTCGCCCAGGTCGACGTACGACAGGCGGTCGGACGGCACGAGGACCTTGCGGCCCTTGACGTCGGTCAGGCTCAGCAGCGGCGCCTTGCCGGACAGCGCGGCGGCCACGACGGCCTCCAGCTCCTCGGCGCTCAGGTCGCTCTCCAGCACGATCTCCCGGGGTGCGTGCTGCACGCCGATCTTGACCTCCACGGCTTTGTCCCTCCGACGGTCCGGTTCGCGCGATCAGCCGCGCCGTACCCGGTCCACATTAGCCCGGAGAGGGGACACGATCGGCTCGCGGCGGACACGCTCGCAGCGAACAGCGCCGGTCAGGCCTCCGTGCCGTGCAGCGGGAAACCGGCGATGCCGCGCCAGGCCAGCGAGGTCAGCAGCCCCACCGCGGTGTCGCGGGCCACCGGGCTCTCGCTGGAGAGCCAGTACCGGGCCACGACCTGCGAGACCCCGCCCAGACCCACCGCGAGGAGCATCGACTCGTCCTTCGACAGGCCGGTGTCCTCGGCGATCACGTCCGAGATGGCCTCGGCGCACTGGAGCGAGACCCGGTCGACGCGCTCGCGCACCGCCGGCTCGTTCGTCAGGTCCGACTCGAAGACCAGCCGGAACGCCCCGCCCTCGTCCTCCACGTACGCGAAGTAGGCGTCCATGGTCGCCGCCACGCGGAGCTTGTTGTCGCTCGTGGACTCCAGCGCCCCGCGCACCGCCTGCAGCAGGTTCTCGCAGTGCTGGTCCAGCAGGGCGAGGTACAGGTCGAGCTTGCCGGGGAAGTGCTGGTACAGCACCGGCTTGCTGACGCCGGCCCGCTCGGCGATGTCGTCCATCGCCGCCGCGTGGTAGCCCTGCGCGACGAAAACCTCCTGGGCCGCGCCCAGCAGCTGGTTGCGCCGGGCACGGCGCGGCAGCCGCGTACCCCGCGGACGCGCTGCCTCGGTCTGCTCGATGGCTGTCACGCCGCCTCCCACTTTCTCTAAGAACACAGTGCGCTCTGCGCCGCGCCGCCATCGTACTTTTCGGTAACCGAATCTGGTGGGTTCAAGCCGAGTTTTCTCGCGGTACGGACCGCTTGGACACATGCCTGACACGCTGGTCAGCGCCCGTCGGAGCGGCGGCGGGGGCGGTCAGCGGTAGTCCTCCTCGTCCAGCGGGACCACCCGGGCCTGCTCGGCGGCGTCCGCCTCCGGGGCCTCCCCCGGATCCAGGTCGACGACCGGGTCGTCCTCCTGCGGCTGGATATCGATGTGCTGCTCGGCGGCGTCCGCCTCCGGAGCCTCGGCGTCGAGTGACTCCTGGATCTGTTCCCGGAAAGTGTCCGGTTCCGCGGGGTCGACAGTCATTCCGCTCCCCTCGCCTTCGCTCGTACTCACTACGAGCCTAGGAGGATCGGGAGTGCGACGCCAGACGGTCCTGTGACCGCGAACACAAGGGAACGCAAGGGGCCCGGCGTGATCGTCTCGTAACATTGGCCCATGTCTTCGACCGAGCCGCCGGGCGTACGGTCCACCGCCGAAGCGGCCTCCCAGGTGGGTGCCGTCCGGGTGGCCGAGGGGGAGCAGCTGCGCACCGTCGCGCTGCCGGGCCTGGAAATGAACGTACGTTTCCGGCCACCGCTGCGGGAGGGCCTGCCGCCCGCGCTGTTCGTGCACGGACTCGGCGGTTCCTCCCAGAACTGGTCGGAGCTCATGCAGCGGCTCGCCGGCACCGTCGACGGCGAGGCCCTGGACCTGCCGGGCTTCGGCTGGTCCCCGCCGCCCGCCGACCGGTTGTACTCGGTGACCGCGCTCGCCCGCGCCGTCATCCGTCACCTTGACGCCGCCGGGCGGGGCCCGGTGCACCTCTTCGGCAACTCCCTCGGCGGGGCCGTCTCCACCCGCGTCGCCGCCGTCCGGCCCGACCTGGTGCGGACCCTGACGCTCGTCTCGCCCGCGCTGCCGGAGCTGCGCGTGCAGAAGTCGGCCGTGCCCACCGCGCTGCTGGCGCTGCCGGGCGTGGCCGCCCTGTTCGGGCGGCTCACGGTCGGGCTGACGGCCGAACAGCGCACCAGGGGAGTGACGGACCTCTGTTACGGGGACCCCTCACGGGTGACGGCGGAGGGTTTCCGCGCCGCCGTCGAGGAGATGGAGCGGCGCATGGCGCTGCCGTACTTCTGGGACGCGATGACCCGTTCCTCGCGGGGGATCGTCGACGCGTACACCCTCGGCGGGCAACACGGACTGTGGCGCCAGGCGCAGCGCGTGCTCGCGCCGACCCTCCTCGTCTACGGTGGGCGCGACCGACTGGTCTCGTACCGTATGGCGCGCAAGGCCGCCGCGCACTTCCGCGGCTCGCGGCTGCTGTGCCTGCCCGAGGCCGGGCACGTCGCGATGATGGAGTACCCCGAGGTGGTGGCCGCGGCCTTCCAGGAGCTGCTGCGCGACACCGCCGGGCGGGAAACCGACCGAAGTACCGAAGACGGCAAGGGCTGAGGACGTGGGACGACATAGTCGCAAGGCGCCGGCCCCGGTCCGTCCGCAGCCGGAGCCCGAGGCGCGGTACGAGCCGCAGCCGCCGTACGAGCCGCAGGGGTACGCGGCCGACCCCTACGGGGACGGGCTGTACGCCCCCGACCCGTACGAGCCCGCGCCCGCCCCGTACCCCGGGTCCCCGCAGGGCGGTACGCGCCCGTCGGTCGAGCCGACCGTCGTCCACCAGGGGTACGTGCCCCCGCACGGCGCCCGCCCCGTCGGCCGCCCCGTCGGCCACCCCGAGCACCGGGAGGGCGGCGGCGGCTGGGGCACCGCCCCCGCCCCCGCCGCCGTCTACGGGGACTGGCGCGGCACCCCCCGCGCTGCCACCGCCGCCCCGGCCGCGGTCCCGCGCACCGACACCCCGGCCCACGGAACCCCGGTGGCGGTCGCCGGTGCCGAGCCCGCCCCGCGCGACCCCTTCACCTCGACCGGCTCGCACCGCCGGGTGCCCGGCCCCCGCAGACCCGAGGCGGCCGCCGACGCGCCCGGGGGCGGCCGCGGCGCGAAGATCCGTACGTACACCGGGATGGCCGCGGCGGCCGTCACCACCGTGCTCGCCGTCGTCGTCGCCGGACAGGTCGCCGCCGACTCCGACTCCGACACCGCCGCCCGTGCCGCCGGGGACGACGCCCCGAAGCGCACCCAGACCGACAGCTCCCCGGCCTCCCGCTCCGACGGCCGCGCCACCCCCTCCGTCCCGCCGGCCGCGGCCGCGCAGCCGGCGACGTACGAGCAGCAGATGGCGCAGCAGCTGCCCATCGACGCCAAGCTCACCGGCCCGGGCGCCTTCGACACGGTGCCCGGTGTCGCCAAGGCCCCGGGCAAGGGGAAGAAGGTGCGCTACCGGGTCGACGTGGAGCAGGGCCTCGGCATGGACGCGCAGCTGTTCGCGGACGCCGTGCAGCGCACCCTCAACGACCCGCGCAGCTGGGCCCACGGCGACGCGATGACGTTCGAGCGGGTGCCGGGCGGCGAGGCCGAGTTCGTGATCACCCTGGCCAGCCCCGGGACCACCGGCGTCTGGTGCGCCAAGTCCGGGCTCGACACCACGATCGACAACGTCTCCTGCGACTCCGCGTCCACGGAGCGCGTGATGATCAACGCGTTCCGGTGGGGCCAGGGCTCGCAGACCTACGGCGCCGACCAGATGCTCGCCTACCGGCAGATGCTCATCAACCACGAGGTCGGGCACCGGCTCGGGCACGGCCACGTCAGCTGCCAGACCCCGGGCGCCCTCGCGCCGATCATGCAGCAGCAGACGAAGTCCCTCGACATCGACGGCATCCGCTGCAAGCCCAACCCCTGGGTGTACCCGGGGAGTTGACCGAAGGGTGCGGTCGGGCGGCTTGTTCCTCCGTTGACAAGCCGTCCGGTGATCGGTAATTGTTCTCCGCATGTCGCACCGCCACACCTCCGCCGCGAGCGCCGCCATAGAGCTGGCGCTCCTCGGTGTGGCCGCGCACAGCGTGGCCGACATCTTCTGTCGCTGACGCCCTGTCCTGAGCGCGCGACCACCCTTTCTTCCTCCTCGGTTCCGCCGCGCCCGGGCACTTCCCCTGCCCGCGGGCGCGGCTTCTCGTTCCCAGTTCCCGGTCCTCCCGGCGCTCTGTGCGCCGTGGTGATGCCGGACGCCGTCCTCGCGTGGCTCCCGACGTATCCCCTTCCACGCCGAGAGGTCCCGTTTCCCCATGCTTTCCGCCGGTTCATCCCGCCAGTCCCGCATATCGCGCCGCATCGCCGCGGTCACCGTCAGCCTCGTCCTGGCCGGGGGCGCCGCGGCGTGCGGGCCCGAGGACGCGGCGGGCAAGGCCGGCGGCGACTCCGGCAAGCCCGGCGCCGCCGGGACCCCGCAGAAGGGCGGCACCCTCACCGTCCTCAACACCGAGCCGCAGAACGACTTCGACCCGGCCCGGCTCTACACCTCGGGCGGCGGAAACGTCCCCTCGCTGGTCTTCCGCACCCTCACCACCCGCAACCGCGAGGACGGCCCGGCCGGAGCCAAGGTCGTGCCCGACCTGGCCACCGACACCGGCCGGCCCAACGCCGACGCCACGGAATGGACGTACACCCTCAAGGACGGGCTGAAGTACGAGGACGGCAGCCCCATCACCACCGCCGACATCAAGTACGGCATCGAGCGCTCCTTCGCCGCCGAACTCTCCGGCGGCGCCCCCTACCTGCGCGACTGGCTGGTCGGCGGGGAGACCTACGAGGGCCCGTACAAGGACGGCGGCAAGGGCCTCGACTCCATCGTGGTCCCCGACGCCAAGACCATCGTCTTCAAACTCCGCAAGCCCGAAGGCGAGTTCCCCTTCCTCGCCACCCAGACGCAGTTCGCCCCCGTCCCCAAGGCCAAGGACACCGGCACCAAGTACGAGGAGCACCCCGTCTCCTCCGGCCCCTACAAGGTCGTCAAGAACACCGGCGACGGCGAGACCCTGCTCCTGGAACGCAACGAGCACTGGGACTCCCGGACCGACGAGGAGCGCAAGGCCTACCCGGACAGGATCGACGTCCGCTCCGGCCTCGACGCCGCCGTCGTCAACCAGCGGCTGACCACCAGCTCCGGCCCCGACGCCGCCGCCGTCACCACCGACACCAACCTCGGCCCCGCCGAACTCGCCCAGATCGGCGACAACAAGGAACTCGCGGGCCGCGTCGGCACCGGCCACTTCGGCTACGTCAACTACCTCGCCTTCAACCCGAAGGTCGCCCCCTTCGACAACCCGAAGGTCCGCCAGGCCATCTCGTACGCGATCAACCGCACCAGCGTGATCAACGCGGCCGGCGGCTCCGCGCTGGCCGAGCCGGCCACCACCTTCCTGCCCGAGCGCGAGGCCTTCGGCTTCACCCCCTACGACCACTTCCCCGCCGGCAAGACCGGCGACCCGGCCAAGGCCAGGCAGCTGCTGAAGGAGGCCGGCCACCCCGACGGGCTCACCATCACCCTCACCCACTCCAACGCACAGAACCGCCAGACCGGCCCCGAGGTCGCCACCGCCGTCCAGCAGGGCCTCGCCGCCGCCGGGATCACCGTCAAGCTCGAAGGCCTGGAGAACAACGCCTTCAACGAGCGCCGCTGGGACGCCAAGAACACCCCCGGCTTCTTCCTCTCCCGCTGGGGCGCCGACTGGCCCTCCGGCGGCCCCTTCCTCGCGCCGATCTACGACGGCCGCCAGATCGTCACCAACGGCTCCAACTACAACCACGCCCAGCTCAACGACCCGGCCGTGAACACCGAGATCGACGAGATCGCCAAGCTCACCGACCTCGCCGCCGCCGGCAAGCGCTGGGGCGCCCTCGACAAGAAGATCGGCGAGCAGGCCCTCGCCGTCCCCCTCTTCCACCCCGTCTACAAGCGGCTCGTCGGTAAGGACGTCAAGAACGTCGTCATCAGCGACTGGACCGGCGTCCTCGACATCTCGCAGGTCGCGGTCAATTGAAACCTCCCCTCCCTGGAGGGAGGGGATTCCTGGCTCACTTCGCCTGGCACCTAGCAGGTGGCGGGTCTTACAAGATCGGCACCAGCCGGGTTGAGACCAGCCCGGACGAGCATCACGCGGGCGGAGTTCTTGTCCCTGGGGGACACGGCTCCGCACGCGGTGCACGTACAGGTTCTCTCGGAAAGAGGTAGTGCGTGCTTGGCTCTCGCTCCGCACTGCGCGCAGTCCATGGTGGTGTGCGCGGGGTGGACCAGATGCACCGTACGCCCGTACTTGCGGCCCATTTCGACCAGCGCCGTCTTGACCGTGCCGATCGCGGCGTCGGCCGCCTTGCGGGCCATGCTGGTCTTCGCCAGGAACTTCGGCCGGAAGTCCTCCACGGCGATGTGGTCGAAGTCGCGGACGACGGCCTTGGCCCACTTGCGGCCGGTGTCGGTCCGCTGACGGGCGATCTTCTTCGACACCTTCGCGGCCGCCTTGCGTGCCTTGCGGTACCCGGCACTGTCGGGCCGGTTCCTCGGTGTGGCTCGGCGCGCCATCATCCGCTGGTAGCGGCCAAGCCTCTGCGCGGCAGTCCTGCCGTGCTGTGCGTGCGGCAGGTCGTGGGCATCGGAGGTGGTGGTGGCGGTCTCCTTCACGCCCCAGTCGATCCCGATGGCCCGGCCCGTGGCGGGCAGCGGCTCGACCGGAGCCACCGCGACGAAGCTCGCGTACCAGTGGCCGAGGCCGTCCTGGTACACCCGCACCGACGAGGGAGCCGAAGGCAGTCCGCGGGACCACACCACCGTCAGTGCGATCCCGCCGGCCAGGTGCAGACGGCCGTCCTTGATCCGGAAACCGCGCTGTGTGTAGTTCAGCGAAGGCGCGGCCTCGCGCTTGCGCTTGATACGAGGCATCCCGGCCCGCTGCCGCACCGGCAGCTTCGCCTTGGCGTCCTTCAGCGCTTTGGCGCGGGACTTGGCGAAGTCCCGGATGACCTGCTGCTGCGGAACCGAACTGCCTTCCCTCAGCCACGCCATCGACTGCCGGGCCCCGGTCAGCAGCCTGTCGAGCTGCGCCGGACCACATGTCGCGGTCTCACCCGTGGCCCGGTTGTGCTCGTGGACCTTGCGAGACATCGCCACGCACTCGTTCCACACCCACCGGCACCGCGCCCACTCCGCGTCCAGCCGGGCGAGCGCCGTGGACGACACGCGCAGCCTGAAGGTGTACCGGACATGCCCGGAACTCCGCTCGGCCATCACTGTCGTCGTCACGCTCCGGAACCTAACAGCCCCCACTGACAACGAAAGAGAGCGCAGGTCAGAACAGATGCGCACAGGACTCCGGCGCTCAACGCCTCCAGTCCGGGGACCCATCCTCTTCCGCAAGCGGGAGGTACCCCCACCCCGGCCCGAAGGCCGGGGCATCCTGGGAGAAATCAAGTGACCCTGCTCCTCGACCAGCCGGCGCCGGCGGCCGGGGCCCCCGCCCCGGCCGGCGGCGCCGCCGGCCAGGGTCTTGGCGGAGGCTGCGCCGGCCCCCCCTCCGGCGCTCGCGGCCGCCGCCCGTCCTGGCCCTCCTCGTCCTCCTCGCCCTCGCCGCGCCCCTCCTCGCCCAGCTCACCGGACAGGACCCGAACGCCTACCACGACGACCTCGTCGACTCGGCGCGCGGCGGCGTCCCCCTCGGCTCCTTCGGCGGGATCTCCGCCGACCACTGGCTCGGCGTCGAACCGGGCACCGGCCGCGACCTGTTCACCCGGCTCCTCTACGGCGCCCGCGTCTCCCTGCTCGTCGCCCTCGGCGCGGTCGCCGTCCAGATGGCCGTCGGGGTGAGCGTCGGGATCGCCGCCGCGCTCGGCAACCGCTACGTCGGACAGCTCATCGGCCGCTTCACCGACGTGATGATCGCCCTGCCCATGCTGGTGATCGCCATCGCCCTCACCGCCGTCGTCCCGCCCGCCTTCCCCCGGCCGCTGCTCCTGGTCCTCGTCATCGGCCTCTTCGAGTGGGGCGGCACCGCCCGCATGGTCCGCTCCCAGACCCTCGCCCTCAGCGGCCTCGACTTCGTCGAAGCCGCCCGGCTCTCCGGCTGGGGACCCCTGCGCGTCGCCCGCCGCGAACTGCTGCCCTCCCTGGCCGCACCCGTCATCACCCTCGCCGCGATCAAGGTCCCCACCGCCATCGTCGCCGAGGCCTCCCTGTCCTTCCTCGGCGTCGGGGTCAAACCGCCCACCCCCTCCTGGGGCCAGATGCTCTCCGGCGCACAGACCTGGTTCCGCGCCGACCCCGCCTACGTCCTGCTCCCCGCCGGGCTGCTCTTCGTCACCGTGCTCGCCTTCACCGTCCTCGGCGACGCGGTCCGCTCGGCCCTCGACCCGCGCGAGACCTCGCGCCTGCGGGTCGGTACCGGAAAGGAGCGCAAGCCGTGACCCGGTTCGTGCTCAAACGCGCCGGCGGGGCACTGTTCGTGCTGCTCGCCCTGTCCGTCGTCGTCTACGCCCTCTTCTACCTCGCCCCCGGCGACCCCGCCCGCCTCGCCTGCGGAGAACGCTGCAACCCGCAGCAGATCGCCCAGGTGCGCGAACAGCTCGGGCTGAACGACTCCGCCGTCACCCAGTACCTGCGCTTCCTGGAAGGACTCCTGGCCGGCCGGGACTACTCCGCCGGCGCCGGGATCGCCCTGCACTGCGACGCCCCCTGCCTCGGCTTCTCGTACCAGACCGACCGGGAGGTCACCCAGCTGCTCCTGGAGCGGCTGCCCGCCACCTTCTCGCTCGCCCTCGGCGCCCTCGTCATCTGGCTCGTCGTCGGAGTCGGCACCGGCCTCCTCTCCGCACTGCGGCGCGGCGGGGCGACCGAGCGGGCGCTCACCGTGCTCACCCTCGCCGGCACCGGCACCCCCGTCTTCATCCTCGGGCTGCTGCTGCTCATGACCGTCTGCGCCTACCTGCGCTGGCTGCCCTTCCCGACGTACGTGCCCTTCGGCGAGGACCCCGAACAGTGGGCCTGGAACCTGCTGCTGCCCTGGGTGACGCTGGGCCTGTTCGAAAGCGCCAAGTACGCGCGCCTCACCCGCAGCTCCACCCTGGAGACCCTCGCCGAGGACCACATCCGCACCTTCCGCGCCTACGGCGTCGGCGAACGCGCCATCGTCACCCGGCACGCCGTGCGCGGCGCCCTCGGACCCGTGATCGCCCTCAGCGCCGTGGACTTCGGCACCCTGATCGGAGGCGCCGTGCTCACCGAGTCCCTCTTCGGGATCCCCGGCCTCGGCAAGACCCTCATCGACGCCGTCCGGGTCGTGGACCTGCCCGTCGTCGTCGGCGTCGTCCTCGCCATCGGCGCCGCCGTCGTCATCGCCGGCGTCCTCGCCGAACTGCTCCACGCCCTCTCCGACCGAAGGGTGGCCCTCGTATGACCGGCCCGCTCGTGGACGTCACCGGCCTCGTCGTCGACTTCCCGGTCGGCGGCCCCGGCCAGTACGTACGCGCCGTCGACGGGATCTCCTTCACCCTGGAAGCGGGCCGCGCCCTGGGCATCGTCGGCGAGTCCGGCAGCGGCAAGTCCACCGTCGCCGCCGCCCTCCTCGGCCTGCACCACGGCACCGGAGCCCGCCTGACGGGCACCGTCCGCGTCGACGGCACCGACCTGGCCGACGCCGGCCCGGCGCAGCTGCGCGCCCTGCGCGGCGGGACCGCCGCCATGGTCTTCCAGGACCCCCTCAGCTCCCTCGACCCCTACCACGCCGTCGGCGACCAGATCGCCGAGGTGTACCGCGTCCACACCACCGCCTCCCGCCGGGCCGCCCGCGCCCGGGCCGTCGAGGTCCTGGACCGGGTCGGCATCCCCGACGCGGCACGCCGCTCCCGCGCCCGGCCCCACGAGTTCAGCGGCGGCATGCGCCAGCGCGCGCTCATCGCGATGGCCCTGGCCTGCGAACCCCGGCTGCTGATCGCCGACGAGCCGACCACCGCCCTCGACGTCACCGTCCAGGCCCAGATCCTGGACCTCCTGCACGGACTGCGCCAGGAGCACGGCCTCGGCCTGCTGCTGGTCACCCACGACGTCGGCGTCGCGGCGGAGAGCGTGGACGAACTGCTGGTCATGCGGGACGGCGCCGCCGTCGAACGGGGCCCGGTCCACCAGGTCCTCGCCGCCCCCCGGGCCCCCTACACCCGGGACCTGCTGGCCGCCGTACCCCGCCTGGACGCCCCCCGCACCCCCCGGCTCCGGGTCGTCGCGGGCCGCGGCGCGCCCGAGCCGGACCCGGGGACACCCGTCGTCGAAGCCATCTGCCTGCGCCGGGACTTCGGCCGCGGCCGGAGCGGGGTCAGCGCGGTCGCCGGGGTCTCCCTCGCCGTACGCGCCGGCGAGACCCTCGGCATCGTCGGCGAGTCCGGCAGCGGCAAGAGCACCCTCGGCCGGATGCTCGTCGGACTGCTGGAGCCCACCTCGGGACAGGTCCGCCACGCCGGGACCGAGGTCTCCGGCATCGCCGGCGGCGCCCAGATGGTCTTCCAGGACCCCGTCTCCTCCCTCAACCCGCGCCGCTCCGTCGGAGAGTCCATCGCCGACCCGCTGCGCGCCGCCGGAGAACGCGACGAGACCGCCATCCGCGCCCGCGTCGACGGGCTCCTGACCCGCGTCGGCCTGGAGCCCGCCCACTACGACCGCTACCCGCACGAGTTCAGCGGCGGCCAGCGCCAGCGCGTCGGCATCGCCCGCGCCCTGGCCCCGCGCCCCCGGCTCATCGTCTGCGACGAGCCGGTCTCCGCCCTCGACGTCACCACCCAGGCGCAGGTCACCGAACTGCTCGCGGAACTCCAGCGGGAGCTCGGCATCGCGCTCGTCTTCATCGCGCACGACCTCGCGGTGGTCCGCCAGGTCAGCGACCGGGTCGCCGTCATGCGCGGCGGCGTGGTCGTCGAGGAGGGCCCGGTGGAGGAGGTGTACGGCCGGCCGGCCCACGCGTACACGCGACAGCTCCTCGACGCCGTCCCGGCGCTCGATCCCGCGCTCGCCGCGGAACGCCGCTCCGCACGCCGGAGCGAACGTCAGGAGGCTTTCGCGTAACGCCCTTCTTAGCGTGCTCGAACGCGAACCGTACGGGAAAGTTACGACTCTTCACCCCTTCCGGTGGCGCGACGGACAACCGTCCGTCGCGCCACCGGCGCATCCGCTTGAGTTCTCCCGCGGCGGGTCGCCGGACCGACGGCGACCGCCTGGAACGGGAGATCGGGGGTGCCACTCGTGCGGATCGGACTGGTCACGGAAGGTGGTTATCCGTATGCGGCGGGCGAGGCGAGGCTCTGGTGCGACCGGCTCGTGCGCGGGCTGCCCCAGCACGAGTTCGAGCTCTACGCGCTGAGCCGCACCGCCGGACAGGAGGAGAGCGGCCGGGTCACCCTCCCGCCGCACGTCACCCGCGTACGCACCGCCCCGCTGTGGGCCCCCGCGGACGACGGGCGCACGTACTCCCGCCGCGAGCGCCGGCACTTCGCCGCCTGCTTCGCCGAGCTGGTCCGGGGGATCTGCGCCGGGGACGCCGACACCTTCGCCGCCGGACTGTACGGGCTCGCCGAACTCGCCCGCGACCAGGGCGGGATGTACGCGGCCCTGCGCTCCGAGACGGCCGTCCGGGCGGTCGAGTCCGGCTGCCGCGCCCCCGGCGCGGGCCGCGCCGTACAGGCCGCGCGCGTCCCCGACCTGCTGGAGTTCGTCGACGAACTGGAGCGCGCCCTGCGGCCGCTGTCCCTCGACTGGTACGAGGACGAGGGCCTCGGCCGGGCCGACGTCTGCCACGCCGCCGCCGGCGGGGTCGCGGCCGTCCCCGGACTGCTGGCCAAACGCTTCTTCGGGGTCCCGCTGCTGGTCACCGAGTACGGCGTCCAGCTCCGCGCCCACTACCTGGATCAGCGCGAGGACACCCGGCCCGCGGTACGCGCCCTGCTCGCCGCCTTCCACATCCGCCTCGCCGGGGAGATCTACGCCCGCGCCGACCTCCTCACCCCCGGCAACGCGCACGCCCGCCGCTGGCAGGAGCGCTGCGGGGCCCCCCGGGAACGGCTGCGGACGGTCTACCCCGGCATGGAGGCGGACCGATTCGCCGCCGTCGGCGAGGACCCCGACCGGGGGGACCCCGACACCTTGGTGTGGGTCGGACGGATCGAGCCGGCCAAGGACCTGATCGCCCTCCTGCACGCCTTCGCGGAGGTCCGCCGGGCCGCCCCGCACACCCGGCTGCGGATCTTCGCCTCGGCCGCCGCCCCCGGCTACCTGTCCGACTGCCGCTCGCTGGCCGCGCAGCTCTTCCCCGACGAGGCCGCCGACGCGCGGACCGTGGGGGAGAGCCCCGTCACCTTCGAGGAGATCGGCGGACCGGAGGCGGCCTCGCCGGCCGAGGCGTACGGGGCCGGGCGGATCGTACTGCTGTCCTCGGTGATCGAGGGCTTCCCCATCACCCTGGCCGAGGCCATGTTCTGCGGCCGGGCCACCGTCTCCACCGACGTGGGGGCCGTACGGGAGGTCATCGGCGGCACCGGGCTCGTCGTCCCGCCGCGCAACCCGCGGGCGCTGGCCGAGGCCTGCCTCGCGCTGCTGGAGGACCCCGAGCGGGCGCAGCGGCTGGGCGCCGCCGCCCGGGCGCGGGCGCTGGAGCTGTTCACCGTCGAGCAGAACGTGGAGGCCTTCGGGGAGAGCTACCTGCGGCTCCTGGCCGTCGGTTCCTCGCGGGGGGCGGGGGAGGTGCCGTTCGCCTTGCCGGCGGAGGCCGTGGTCCCCGGGCCCTGGGTCGCCGGGGCGGCGGCTCCGGAGGAGCGGGCATGACGACCTCGGACATCGCAGGTGCGGCGCCGCTGCCGGGGGCTCTGCCCCCGGCCCCCAGCGCCTCGAACGCCGGCGGGGCTGGATCTTCCGGAGTCTCCGACGCCGGCGCCGGGCGGCGGGGTGGGCGGGGCGGCGGGGATCCCGTCAAGGCGTTGCTGCACCGGCATCGGGAGCTCTGTGAGCGGGCCGTTGATCCGTTGAAGATCGCCGCCGGGCTGGAGGCGCACGGGATCACCGACCGG
>NZ_GG657750.1:5156280-5176046 GCF_000158895.1 Streptomyces sp. C
CTGGTCTGGCCCGGGCGGAGCGCCGGCGGGCGCTTCCCCTGCGCCGCCCACCTGCTGGCCGCGGCCGCCGTCGGCTGGGCCGTCCACCGGCACGGCCCGGCCCTCGGCGCCGCCCTCGCCCTGGCCGTCGCCCCCGGACACCTCGCCGCGGTCCTCTACGCCGCCCGGGCGCGCCGCCGGCTCGCCGGCAGCCGGGCCCTGGAGGACTTCGCCGCCGGGGCGCGGCCGCTGCTCGCCGGGATCCTCCTGCTGTTCACCGCGGCCGCCACGGGGGCGGCCGCGGTCACCGCAGCCGCCCCGGGGACGGCGGTGCCGCTCGCGGTGCTGCTGTTCCTGGCCCGGCTGCTGCTGCGGCACGGCGCGCACCGCACGCCCGTCGCCGCGGCCCTCGCGCTCGCCCTGGTCCCGGACCCGGCGGCGGTCCCCGCCGCCGCGGCGGGACTCCTCGTACACGCCTTCCTCGCGCTGTCCCGTGCCTCCGCACACGCGCGTCACCGGCCCCACCGACACCAAGGAGAAACAGCATGACCGGCCAGCCAATCGACCAAGGGGTTGCGCGATGAGGGTGCTGCTGATCGGAGCCAACGGATACCTCGGCCGCTACGTCGCCGACCGGCTGCTCGCCGACCCGGCCGTGCAGCTCACCGCGCTCGGCCGCGGCGACGACGCCGACGTCCGCTTCGACCTCGCCACCGGGAGCCCCGGCGCGCTCACCCGCTTCCTGGACGCCGTCCACCCGGGCGTCGTCATCAACTGCGCGGGCGCCACCCGCGGCGGCGCCCGCGAGCTGACCCGGCACAACACCGTCGCCGTCGCCACCATCTGCGAGTCCCTGCGCCGCAGCGGCTGCGGGGCCCGGCTCGTCCAGCTCGGCTGCGCCGCCGAGTACGGGCCCAGCCAGCCCGGCTCCTCCACGGCCGAGGACGCCGTCCCGAGACCCGGCGGACCGTACGGCGTCAGCAAACTCGCCGCCACCGAGCTGGTCCTCGGCTCCGGGCTGGACGCCGTCGTGCTCCGCGTGTTCTCGCCCGTCGGGCCCGGCACCCCGGCCGGCTCCCCGCTGGGCCGGCTCGCCGAGGCCATGCGGCGGGCCATGCAGTCCGGGGACGGCGAGCTCAAGCTCAGCGGCCTCGGGGTGCAGCGCGACTTCGTCGACGTACGGGACGTCGCGCGGGCCGTGCACGCGGCCTCCCTGTCCGCCGCCCAGGGGGTCGTGAACATCGGCACCGGCCGCGCCGTCCGGCTGCGCGACGCGGCGGCCGTCCTCGCCCGGGTCGCCGGCTACGGCGGCGCCCTCAACGAGCTGGACGTACCGCACGGAAACGACCGGCACGGCCTCGGGCACGGCGGCCGGCCGCAGGGCCTCTCCGCCATCGGCTCCCCCCGCTCCGAGGCCACCGCCGAGCAGCTCGCGGCGGCACCCCAGACGTACCCCTACCCCGACGGCTGCGGCGCCTGGCAGCAGGCCGACGTGCGCACCGCCCGGGACCGGCTCGGCTGGCGGCCCCGGATCAACCTGGAGGAGTCCCTCGCGGACATCTGGATGGAGGCGGCGTGCCGTATCTGACCACCCCGCCGGGGGCCACGGCGGCGGCCGCGACCGAGGCCGGCCGGCTCGGCCTGGGCATCCCGGGCTACGCGCACCCGCTGGTCGCCCCGGTGGAGTGGGCCGAGCTGACCCGCCCCGGGACCCCGCTGCACTGGGCGGTGCTCAACGTCACCGACGGGCCCGGCGGCCGTCCCGACCCGCACTGCACCGAGGCGGCCGCGAAGCTGCGGGCCGCGGGCGGGACGGTCCTCGGGCATCTCGCCATGCGGGACGGCTCCCGGTCCTTCGGGGAGCTGCTCTCCGACGCGCACCGCTTCCGCGACTGGTACGGGATCGGCGGCTTCTACCTGGCCGGCACCCCCGCCGGCCGGGCGGACCTGCCCGCCGTGCGCCGGGTGACCGATGCCCTGCGCGGGCTCGGCGAGGGGCTGCGGATCGTGCTGGGGCACGGCACGCACCCCTACGAGGGCTACGTGGAGGCCGCCGACCAGCTGGTCACCTTCTCCGGGGCCTGGGCCGACTACCGCTGGTCGCAGGTGGCGGAGTGGACGGCGGACCACCCGCCGGAGCGGTTCTGCCACCTGGTCCACGGGGTGCCCCGCACCCACCTGGAGGAGGCGGTCCGCATCGCCCGCTGGCAGGGTGCGGGAACCATCTGGTTCACCGACCGCCGGGGCGCACCCGACCGGGACCCCTGGGCGTCGATGCCCGCGTACTGGGACGAAATCGTCTCACGTATCGGACCGGGTGTCTCGGAATGAAGAAGGGCGTGGCAGTGTTACGGGGAGAACCAACGTTCAGACTTACCCATCTACGGAGTCCCCGTGTCGCTGCCACCCCTGGTAGAGCCAGCTGCTGAGCTCACCGTTGACGAGGTCCGTCGGTACTCCCGCCACCTGATCATCCCGGACGTCGGGATGGACGGCCAGAAGCGCCTGAAGAACGCCAAGGTGCTGGCCGTGGGCGCGGGCGGCCTCGGCTCGCCCGCCCTCATGTACCTGGCCGCGGCCGGCGTCGGCACCCTGGGCATCGTGGAGTTCGACGAGGTCGACGAGTCGAACCTGCAGCGCCAGATCATCCACAGCCAGTCGGACATCGGCCGTTCCAAGGCCGAGTCCGCCCGCGACAGCGTGCTGGGCATCAACCCGTACGTCAACGTGGTCCTGCACGAAGAGCGGCTCGAAGCCGACAACGTGATGGAGATCTTCAGCCAGTACGACCTCATCGTCGACGGCACGGACAACTTCGCCACCCGTTACCTGGTCAACGACGCCTGCGTGCTGCTGAACAAGCCGTACGTGTGGGGTTCGATCTACCGCTTCGACGGCCAGGCCTCGGTCTTCTGGTCCGAGCACGGTCCCTGCTACCGCTGCCTCTACCCGGAGCCCCCGCCGCCGGGCATGGTCCCGAGTTGCGCCGAGGGCGGCGTGCTGGGCGTGCTCTGCGCGTCCATCGGCTCGATCCAGGTCACCGAGGCCATCAAGGTCCTCACCGGCGTCGGCGAGCCGCTCGTCGGCCGTCTGATGATCTACGACGCCCTGGAGATGCAGTACCGCCAGGTCAAGGTCCGCAAGGACCCCGACTGCGCGGTCTGCGGTCCGAACGCGACCGTCACCGAGCTCATCGACTACGAGGCCTTCTGCGGCGTCGTCTCGGAGGAGGCCCAGGAGGCCGCCGCCGGCTCCACGATCACTCCCAAGCAGCTCAAGGAGTGGATCGACGACGGCGAGAACATCGAGATCATCGACGTCCGCGAGAAGAACGAGTACGAGATCGTCTCGATCCCCGGCGCGAAGCTGATCCCCAAGGGCGAGTTCCTGATGGGCACCGCCCTCCAGGACCTGCCGCAGGACAAGAAGATCGTCCTGCACTGCAAGACGGGTGTCCGCAGTGCGGAAGTCCTCGCGGTCCTGAAGTCCGCGGGCTTCGCCGACGCGGTCCACGTCGGCGGCGGCGTCATCGGCTGGGTCCACCAGATCGAGCCGGAGAAGCCGGTCTACTAGCACCGGTCTGCCAGCAGTTGCGGAAGGGGCCGTACCCGCCCGGCGGGTGCGGCCCCTTCCGCATGCCCGGCCCGGGTCAGGCCGCCGTGCAGACGGTGCCCGCGCCCGGCACCTTCCCGTCCAGCAGGTACGCGTTCACCGCGCCCTGCACGCACTTGTCGCCGCTGTTGTACGCGCCGTGCCCCTCGCCCTTGTACGTCAGCTCCACGCCCACGCCCTTGCCGAGCCGCTCGGCCATCGCGCGGGCGCCCTCGTACGGGGTCGCCGGGTCACCGGTGTTGCCGATCACCAGGATCGGGGCGGCGCCGGGCGCGGACACGTCCGGGGTCTTCCAGGCGCCGGCCACCGGCCAGTCGGTGCAGCTCAGCATCGCCCAGCCGAGGAACTCCCCGAAGACGGGCGAGGCCTTGCGGAACTCCGGCAGCCGGGCCTTGGTCTCCTCCAGGGTGTAGCGCTCCTTGGAGTCGGCGCAGTTGATGGCGGTGTTGGCCGCGCCGATGTTGCTGTACCGGCCGTTCTGGTCGCGGCCGTTGAGGGCGTCGGACAGGGCCATCAGCAGCTGTCCCTGACCGCCCTCGGCCTCGTCCAGGCCCTGTTCCAGCAGCGGCCACAGCTCCTTGGAGTAGAGCGCCTGGGCGATGCCGTTCGTCGCCTGGGACTCGGTGAGCTTCCGGTCGCCGATGCCGGCGATGGGCCTGGCGGCCAGGGCCTTCTGCAGCTTGATGACGTTGTCCTCGATCTCCTTGGCGGTGCTGCCCTGGATCCGGCACTGGTCGCCGCGGTTCACGCAGTCCTGGGCGAAGTTGCCGAGGGCCAGCTGGAAGCCCTTCGCCTGCCCCAGCGCGCCCTGTTCGGAGTCCTTGGTGGGGTCCACCACGGCGTCGAAGACCGCCCGGCCCACGTTCTTCGGGAACAGGTGGGCGTAGACCCCGCCGAGTTCGGTGCCGTAGGAGATCCCGAAGTAGTTCAGCTTCTCGTCGCCGAGGGCCTGGCGGATCCGGTCCAGGTCGCGGGCCGCGTTCTCGGTCCCCACGTACGGGAGCACCTTGCCGGAGTTGGCCTTGCAGGCCTGCTGGTACGTGCGGAGGCCGTCGAGGAAGGCCTTCTCCTGCTCCGGGGTGGTGGGGGAGGAGTCCTGCGCGTAGTACGCGTCGAGCTGCTTGTCGTCCTCGCAGCGGACGGGGGCGCTGCGGCCGACCCCGCGCGGGTCGAAGCTCACCAGGTCGTACCGGGCGCGCAGGGCCTCGTACTCCTTGGCGGCGCCGGGCAGGGTGGAGATCCCGGAACCGCCGGGCCCGCCGAAGTTGAACACCAGCGAGCCGAGCCGCTTGGACTTGTCGCGGGCCTTCGCGCGGATCAGGGCGATGGGGATGGTCTCGCCCCCGGGTTCGGCGTAGTCGAGCGGTACGTCGAGGGTGGCGCACTGCCAGTCCCGGCCCGGTGCCTGCCCGCCGCCCTCGGCGGCCGTGGGGGCGTCGCAATCGCCCCAGGACAGGGGCTTGACCGGTTCGGCGGCCCCCGTGCCGGTTCTCTGCCCGCTGCTGCCGCCGCCGTCGGAACAGGCGCCGGTGGCGAGCAGCGTGGCGGCGAGCGCGGCGGCGGTGGTGGCCCGCAGGACGTTTCTCGGCATGCCCCCATCCTGTGGGCCCGCCCCCGGCCCCGCCCCCGCGCTGACCCGTTCGGGGGGCGGCGCCGTCAGGTGGCGGCGACGGCCTCCCGGGCGGCGGCGCGGCCGGAGGCGACGCAGGCGGCCACGCCCACGCCCTCGTACGCCGCCCCGCACAGGGCCAGGCCCGGGAGCTTCGCGGCGGCCCCGCGGATCCGGGCCACCCGGTCCAGGTGGCCGACGCCGTACTGGGGCAGGCCCCGGTCCCAGCGGGTCACCCGGGCGGCGTGCGGGTCGCCCATCGGGCCGACCGCCCGGCGGAGTTCGGCCGTCACCGTACGGATCAGGTGCCGGTCGGGGCGGTCCGGGCCCTCCTCGCCGAACCGGCCGACGGAGGCGCGCACCACGAACTCCGCCGGTGCCGCGTCCCGCAGCCAGGCCCACTTGTTGGACAGGAACGAGGCCGCCTTCAGCGTGTGCCCTGTCCGCCGGCGGGACCAGGAAGCCGTTGCCCTCCGGGAAGGCCCGGGCCCGGCCGCGGGAGTACACCAGGGTGACGACCGCCGTCGAGGCGTACGGGACCCCCGCGAGCTCCTCCCCCGCGAGCGGCGCGTGCGGCCGCAGCAGCTCCGCCGCCGCGAACGCCGGCACCGCCAGGACCACGGCGTCCGCCTGCAGGGTCAGCTTTTTTGTCGGCCGTCACCGCCGCCACCCGCCACCGGTCGCCCGGCAGCCGCTCCAGCGAGCGGGCCGCCGTCCCGGTGAGGATCCGCGCCCCCGACGCCCGGGCCACCGCCCGCGGGAACAGGCCGGTGCCGCCGCTCACGCCCCGGACGGCCGCGGGCGCCGGGCCCGCCGCCCGCGCCGCTGCGGCCGCCCGCATCCGGCGCAGCGCGGGCAGCAGCGGCTCGCCCCGCTCCGCCAGGGCGGCGATCCGGGGCATCGCCGCGCGCAGCGAGAGCCGGTCGGCGCGGCCCGCGTACACCCCGCCGAGCAGCGGTTCGACCAGCCGGTCCACCGCCTCCGGGCCGAGGCGGGCGGCCAGGTACTCCGTCACCGAGCAGTCCCCCGTGACGGGCGCGGCGGGCAGGGTCCCCTCCCGCTCGATCCGGCTCTGACCCGCCGCCGACAGCAGCCCGGTGCCGGCCAGCGCCGCCGGATCGACGGGGATGCCCATGACGTGGCCCGGCGGCAGCGGGCGCAGCGCGCCGCCCGTCCAGACGGTGGTGGCCGCGCGGGCCGGGTCGCACAGGGCGTCGCCGAGCCCGACGGCCGCGGCCAGCTCCACGGCTTCCGGCCGCAGCGCCATCAGGGACTCCGCGCCCTCGTCGACGCGGATGCCGGCGACGGTGCCCGTACGCAGCTTCCCGCCGACCCGGGGGCCGGCCTCCAGGACGGTGACGTCGGCCGCGCCCCGCAGTTCCCAGGCGGCGGCCAGACCGCTGATGCCGCCGCCCACGATGATCACCGAACGCACGGGGTGCTCCTTCCGGCGGCGCCCCGGGTCAGGTGCCGCAGTTCCTCCTGGTAGGGGAAGCGGCCGGGCTCGTACGCGCAGTACGGGTCCTCGGCGAGCACGTCCCCGGTGGTGCCGTAGGCGCGCGAGCGCGAGCCCCCGCACACCTGCTTGAACTCGCAGGCCCCGCAGCGGCCGCGCAGCAGTGCCGGGTCGCGCAGCGAGGTGAACAGCGGCGCCTGACGGTAGATCTCCGTCAGCGGGCGGTCCTTCACGCTGCCCGCCGACAGCGGCAGGAAGCCGCTGGGGTGCACCTCGCCGGTGTGCGAGACGAAGACGAGGCCGCGCCCGGACGAGACGTCCAGCGGGGGTCGGCGCACCGCCCGGCGCTCCCCGTCGAAGAGCCCGAGCCGGCCGGCGCGGGCGTGCAGCCGCTCGTACAGGGGTCCCGGCGCGGGCCGTTCGCCGCGTGCTTCGAGGACGGTCCGCTGGAGCACGACGCGGCGGAAGTGGTGGCCCTCGGTGGTCTTGGCGGCGAGGACCGCCCCGCAGTCGTAGAGGAAGTGCAGGACGTCCTCGGTCTCGGCGGCGGTCAGCGACTCCAGCTGCTGCGCGCGTCCGGCCGGGACGAGGAGGAAGCCGGACCAGAGCATCGCGCCCTCGCGGCGGACCAGAGCCGCGACATCGGCGAGGTCGTCCAGGCTGCGGCGGCTGACGGTGGTGTTGACCTGCACCTTGAGGCCGATGTCGCGGGCGGCCCGCCAGCCCTCCAGGGTCCGTTCCCAGACACCGGGGACGCCCCGGAAGGAGTCGTGCCGTTCGGGGGTGGAGCCGTCCAGGGAGAGCGAGAGCGCCACCGCGCCGGCGTCGCGCACGGCCTGGAGGTTCTCCCGGGTGAGGGTGGGTGTGCCGGAGGGGGAGACGGCGACGCGCAGGCCCAGCGAGGTGCCGTACGCGATGAGGCCGGTGAGGTCGGGGCGCTGGAAGGGGTCGCCGCCGGTGATCACGAAGAGGGGCGCGGGCTTGCCGAAGCCGGCCGTCTGGTCCATCACGCGGCGGGCGTCGGCCCCGTCCAGTTCGCGCGGGTCGCGGGCGGTCCGCGCTTCGGCCCGGCAGTGCAGGCAGGCCAGTTCGCAGGCCCGGGTGGCCTCCCAGATGACGAGGAAGGGGCGTTCGGCGACGTCGTGGCGGGGGGTGCGGACGACTTCGCGCGGGGTGCGTGCCGTCATGACACCCGCTCCCAGCCGCGCCGGTCCGGGCGGTTGGAGGTCAGCTCCGGGTCCCGCTTGCGGTAGACCACGAACGGGCGGAACAGGTACTTCAGCGGCGCGGAGAACATGTGGACCAGCCGCGAGTACGGGATCAGCGCGAAGAGCGTGAAGCCGAACAGGACGTGCAGCTTGAAGGCGAGCGGTGCCCCCGCCATCAGGTGGTAGTCGGGGGAGAGGGCGAACAGGCTGCGGAACCAGACCGAGATGCCCTCGCGGTAGTTGTAGTCCCCGGTCCGCCCGGTGGAGTTGAGGACAGTGGCCGTCAGGCCCAGCAGCATCGCCCCCAGCAGGACGGTGTACATCAGGTGGTCGCTGCGCAGCGTGGCCCGGCGTACGGCGGGCACCGTGAGGCGCCGGTACACGAGGATCCCGATGCCGGCGGCGGCGGCGACGCCCGCGACCGCGCCGGTGGAGACGGCCAGCAGGTGGTAGGCGTGGTCGCTCAGCCCGAGCGCGTCGGTCCACTCCATCGGGACCAGCAGGCCCACCACGTGGCCGAGGACCACGAAGAGCATGCCGAAGTGGAAGAGCGGGGAGCCGATCCGCAGCAGCCGCGACTCGTACAGCTGGGAGGAGCGGGTGGTCCAGCCGAAGGCGTCGTAGCGGGCCCGCCAGACCGTGCCGGCCACGAGCAGGGCGATCGAGACGTACGGCAGCACGCCCCACAGGACGAGGTCCATCAGGCCGTCTTCCTTTCCGGGGAGGTGGGCCACGGGAGGTCCACGGGCCGGTCGATGCCAGGGCCGAAGGGTTCCGGTGGGGAGCCGGCGCCCACCAGCTCCTGCGGCGGCCCGCTCCGTGCGAGGGCCTTCGCCTCGGCCTTCGTCGCGGGGGAGGGCCCGGGCAGCGTCGTGCAGACGGCCTCCAGCACCCGGGCGTACGGGCTGGCGGACTCGGTGAGCGCGAGCCGCAGCAGTTCCAGCCCGGCCCGGTGCTCCTGGAGCAGCTCGGTGCCGGCCTCCTCGCGCAGCGCGGCGAACTCCAGCGCGGCGGGCAGGAAGTCGGGCAGCCCCTCGCCCGCGTACTCCAGCCCGAAGTCCCGGTAGATCCGCTTCAGCCGGACGAGGGAGAGCCCGCGCCGGCGCGTGTCGCCGTCCGTCCACCAGGTCAGGTAGAGGCAGCGCCGGTTGCGGGTGTCGAAGGTGGAGGTGTACCGCTCGCACAGGCCGATCGGGGTCATCCCCCCGGCCTCGTCGAGGAACGCGCCGAGCAGCGCTGCCGGTTCGGCGGGCGCCCCGGCCAGGGCGGCCCGCAGGCGGGGGAGTTCGTCGTGGAAGCGGTCGCCGGGGTACTGCAGGACGCAGCCCGCGACGAGGCGCACCAGGGCGTCGGGGGTCACGAGCTCCTCCTGGTGGGGCTGAGGTTGAGCATCACGCGGGGCTTCCCGGGCCGTTCGCCGACGGGGCACTGCGCGTCCAGCGGGTGGGCGGCGGCGAGGGCGTCGGCGTCGGCGCGGGCCGCTGTCGGGATGACGAAGCGGTCCTCCAGCTTGGCGACGGCCAGGAGCCGGAACATGTCCTCCATCTCGGCGCCGGTCAGGCCGACGGCGCCGGCGACGGACTCGTCCCGCTCCTCGCCCAGGTTGATCTTCCGCATGTAGGCGCGCATCGCGGCCATCCGGTGCAGCACGGCCTCCACGACGTGGGTGTCGCCGGCCGTGAGGACCTCGGCGAGGTACTCGACGGGGATGCGCAGGGCGTCGATGGCGCCGAAGAGGTTCCCGGCGTCCTCGCCGTCGCTGCCGGTGGCGGCGACCGCCTCGACGACGGGGGAGAGCGGGGGCACGTACCAGACCATCGGCATGGTCCGGTACTCCGGGTGCAGGGGCAGGGCGACCTGGTAGGTGGCGATCAGGTCGTAGACGGGGGAGCGCTGCGCGGCCTCGATCCACTCCCGGGTCAGGCCGGCCTCGCGGGCGGCGGCGACCACGGCCGGGTCGTGCGGGTCGAGGAAGCACTCCAGCTGGGCCGGGTAGAGGTCGTGCTCGTCCTCGACGGCGGCGGCCCCGGCGACCTTGTCGGCGTCGTAGAGCATGACGCCGAGGTAGCGCATCCGGCCCACGCAGGTCTCCGAGCAGACGGTGGGCATGCCGACCTCGACGCGCGGGAAGCAGAACGTGCACTTCTCGGCCTTGCCGGTGCGGTGGTTGAAGTACACCTTCTTGTAGGGGCATCCGGTCACGCACATGCGCCAGCCGCGGCAGCGGTCCTGGTCGACGAGGACGATGCCGTCCTCCTCCCGCTTGTACATGGCGCCCGAGGGGCAGGAGGAGACGCACGCCGGGTTGAGGCAGTGCTCGCAGATCCGGGGGAGGTAGAACATGAAGCTCTGCTCGAACTCGAAGCGGATCCGCTCCCCGACCTCTTCGCGGATCTTCTCCACGACCGGGTCCTTCGGCGCGTGGGCCGGGGCGCCGCCGAGGTTGTCGTCCCAGTTGGGGCCCCACCGGATGGTGTCCAGGGGTTCGCCGGTGAGCTGGGAGACGGGCCGGGCGGTGGGGAGGTCGTCGCCCGC
This sequence comes from Streptomyces sp. C, assembly GCF_000158895.1. Taxonomy (NCBI): domain Bacteria; kingdom Bacillati; phylum Actinomycetota; class Actinomycetes; order Kitasatosporales; family Streptomycetaceae; genus Streptomyces; species Streptomyces sp. C. The sequence goes on from NZ_GG657750.1 coordinate 5,166,680, forward strand.
CGGGGCGTCGGTGAGGTTCTTGTACTCGTAGCTCCACGGCTGGTAGTAGTCGTCGATCTCGGGCATCTCCGGATTGGCGAAGATCTTGCCGAGCTTGGCGAGGCGGCCGCCGGCGCGCAGCCGCAGCCGGCCGGAGCGGGTGCGCTCCCAGCCGCCCTTCCACTTCTCCTGGTCCTCCCAGCGGCGCGGGTAGCCCTGCCCGGGGAGGGTCTCGACGTTGTTGAACCAGACGTACTCGGTGCCCTGCCGGTTGGTCCACGCCTGCTTGCAGGTGACCGAACAGGTGTGGCAGCCGATGCACTTGTCGAGGTTCATGACCATCGCGACCTGCGCCATGACCTTCATGCCTAGAACTCCACCTTCTGGTCGCGGCGGCGGATGACCGTCACCTCGTCGCGCTGGTTGCCGGTCGGCCCCAGGTAGTTGAAGGCCCAGGTCAGCTGGGCGTAGCCGCCGATGAGGTGGGTGGGCTTGAGCATCACCCGGGTCAGCGAGTTGTGGATGCCGCCGCGGCGGCCCGTCTTCGCGGTCTTCGGCACGCCGACCGTGCGCTCCTGCGCGTGGTTCATGTAGACGGTGCCGGGGGGCATCTTGTGGGAGACGATCGCGCGGGCGGTGACCACGCCGTTGCGGTTGACCGCCTCGATCCAGTCGTTGTCGGCGACCCCGATCGCCTCGGCGTCCTGCGGGGACATCCACACCGTCTGCCCGCCCCGGCCCAGGGTCATCATGTAGAGGTTGTCCTGGTACTGGCTGTGGATCGCCCACTTGTTGTGCGGGGTCAGGTAGCGGACGGCCACCGACTTCTGGTCGACGACGCCCAGTTCGGGCTCCCCGTACAGGGTGTGCATGTTCAGCGGCGGCTTGTAGACGGGCAGCGACTCCCCGACCTCGTGCAGCCAGTCGTGGTCGATGAAGAAGTGCTGGCGGCCGGTGAGGGTGTGCCAGGGCTTGAGGTGCTCGGTGTTGACGGTGAAGGCGGTGTAGCGGCGCCCGCCGGACTCCGAACCCGACCACTCCGGCGAGGTGATCACCGGGACCGGGCGGGCCTGGGTGTCGGCGAAGGAGATCCGCTTGCCCTCCGCCTCGGCGGCCAGGTGGGCCATGTGCGTGCCGACCTTCTTCTCCAGGGTCTCGAAGCCCTGGGTCGCGAGCCGGCCGTTGCTGGTCCCGGACAGGGCGAGGATCGCCTCACAGGCCCGCCGCGCGGTGTCCAGCCGCGGGCGGCCGTTCCCCGCCCCGCCCCTGACCAGGCCGTTCTTCTCGCCGAGGTGGGCGACCTCCTCGGCCACGTCGAAGGTGATCGCCTTCGTGGTCACGCCGAGCCGGTCGACCAGCGGGCCGAGCGCGGTGAACTTCTCGCCGACCGCCCCGTAGTCCCGCTCGACGACCTTCAGGTCGTACATCGTCCGCCCCGGTACGGGCTCGCACTCGCCCTTCGACCAGTCCAGCGCGACGCCGCCCGGCTGGGCCATCTCGCCGCCCGGGGTGTCGTGCTGGAGGGCGGTCGCCACCAGGTCCCGGCGTACGCCGAGGTGGGTGGCGGCGAGCTCGCCGAAGCGCTCGGCGAGGCCGCGGAAGGCGTCGAAGTCGGAGCGGGCCTGCCAGGGCGGGTCCACGGCGGGGGTGAAGGCGTGCAGGAAGGGGTGCATGTCCGTGGAGGACAGGTCGTGCTTCTCGTACCAGGTGGCGGCCGGCAGGACCACGTCCGACAGCAGCGTCGTGGACGTCATCCGGAAGTCCATCGACATCAGCAGGTCGAGCTTGCCCTCCACGTCCTCCTCCCGGTACGTGACGTCCCTGGGCGCGCAGCGCGGACCGTCGTCGGGGAGGTTGGAGTGCGTGCCGAGCAGGTGCTTGAGGAAGTACTCGTTGCCCTTCGAGCTGGAGCCGAGCAGGTTGGCCCGCCACACGTTCAGCACGCGCGGCCAGTTGCGCGGGTCGTCGGGGTCCTCGCCGGCGAAGCCGAGCGTGCCCTCCTCCAGCGCGCGCACCGCGTCCGCCACCGGGTCGGCGCCCTCGCCCAGCTCCAGGGGGTTGCGGTCGAAGGTCGGGTACGAGGGCATCCAGCCCATCCGGGCGCTCGCCGCCAGGCAGTCCGCGCCGCTCATGCCCTCGAAGGCCCCCTCGGCGAGCGGGGAGGCCAGGGCCTCCGCGGGCAGGGTGTCGTAGCGCCACTGGCCGGTGTGCAGGTAGAACCAGGCGGCGCCGATCATCTGGCGCGGCGGGCGCGACCAGTCGGAGGCGGCGGCCAGGGTGGCCCAGCCGGTGACCGGACGGCACTTCTCCTGGCCGACGTAGTGGCCCCAGCCGCCGCCGTTGCGGCCCTGGCAGCCGGTGAGGGTGAGCAGGGCGAGGAAGGAGCGGTAGATGGTCTCCGAGTGGAACCAGTGGTTGGTGCCGGCCCCCATCAGGATCATGCAGCGGCCCCGCGAGGCCTCGGCCGTCTGCGCGAACTCCCGTGCCACCCGGGCCGCCTGCGCGGCGGGCACCGAGGTCAGCGACTCCTGCCAGCCGGGGGTACCGGGCTGGGAGGCGTCCTCGTAGCCGGTGGGCCACTGGCCGGGCAGGCCCTCGCGGGCCACCCCGTACTGGGCGAGCATCAGGTCGAAGACGGTGGTCACGAGCTTCCCGCCGATACGGCGTACGGGCACGCCCCGGCGTACGGTGCCGCGCTGCCCGTCGGCCTGCCCGTCGCCCCGCTCGTCGGCCCGCCCGTCGGCCCGCCCGTCGGCCCGCTCGTCGTCCTCGAAGCGCGGGAGCACGATCTCGGCGCTCTCGCCTTCCGGGAGGAGCGTCAGCCGGGGGACGGTGCCGCCGAGGTCCAGGTTCCACTCGGGGGTCTCGTTCTTGCCCCAGCGGTGCCCGAGGGTGCCGTTCGGGACGACGGGCTCGCCGGTGGCGGCGTCGACCAGGACGGTCTTCCAGTCGGCGTTCTCGGTGTCCTGCCCGAGATCGGCGGCGGTGACGAACTTGCCCGGGACCAGCCCGTGCTCCGTTTCCCGCAGCGAGACCAGGAAAGGAAGGTCCGTGTACCGGCGGACGTAATCCGTGAAGAAGGGGGTCTCCTTCTCCACGAAGAATTCCTTCAGGATGACGTGCCCCATCGCGAGGGCCAGCGCGCCGTCCGTACCCGGGTGCGGGTGCATCCACTCGTCGGCGAATTTCGTGTTGTCCGCGAAATCCGGGGAAACCGTCACGACCTTCTGCCCGCGGTAGCGGGCCTCGGCCATCCAGTGCGCGTCGGGGGTACGGGTGACGGGGACGTTCGACCCCCACATCATCAGGTAGGCGGCGTCCCACCAGTCCCCCGACTCGGGCACGTCGGTCTGGTCGCCGAACACCTGCGGCGAGGCCACCGGCAGGTCGGCGTACCAGTCGTAGAAGCTCAGCATCGGCGCGCCGATGAGGGAGTGGAAGCGGGCGCCGGCGGCGTGCGATGTTTTTCTTTTTTCGCCGGGATCGGCGAGAAGCCGGCCACCCGGTCCGGGCCGTGCTCCTTGATGGTGTGCACGTGCGCGGCGGCGGTGATCTCCAGCGCCTCCTCCCAGGTGGCGCGCACCAGCCCGCCCTTGCCGCGCGCCCGCTGGTAGCGGCGGCGGCGCTCGGGGTCGCCCTGGACGTCGGCCCAGGCCAGGACGGGATCGCCCAGGCGTGCCTTGGCCTCGCGGTACATCTCCAGCAGCGCCCCGCGCACGTAGGGGTAGCGCACCCGGGTGGGCGAGTAGGAGTACCAGGAGAACGAGGCGCCGCGCGGGCAGCCGCGGGGCTCGTACTCGGGGCGGTCGGGGCCGACGGAGGGGTAGTCGGTGGCCTGGGTCTCCCAGGTGATGATCCCGTCCTTGACGAACACCTTCCACCGGCAGGAACCGGTGCAGTTCACGCCGTGGGTGGAGTGGACCACCTTGTCGTGGCTCCACCGGTCCCGGTAGAACGCCTCGGCGGCCCGGCCGCCGGTCCGGTGCACCGTGCGCAGGTCGTCGGAGACCTCGGCGCGGGTGAAGAAGCTCCCCGCCCGGACGAGCGAGTCGACGGCTGAACCGACGGTTGAATCGAGGGCTGAATCGACGGAATCACGCGCGTTCAAGGTGACCCTCCAGGCGACCGGAAACGGAGTGGACGGGACGGCCCCGGAAAAGGCGGTCCGTTCACCGACGCTACGCCGGTCGGAAGGCCTGGGAGGGCGGCAAAGGTCCCGGCGGCGGGTGACCAACTTCCGGTTTTCCCCGGGCCGGCCGTCCGGAGGTCGGCGGAATCAAATCACGCGGAAAAATTCCACTTTGAATTCATGGAAGGATGGATTCCATGGCTCGGAAACGGAATTGGATCCCGGACCAGCACGGGGCGTGGGCGATGCTCGTCGTGCCCTTCCTCGCGGGCACCGTCCTGGCCCCGCACCCCGGGTGGCAGCACGTGCTGCTGCTGGCCGCCTGGCTGCTCGGGTACGCGGCGGTCTTCCACGGCCAGCAGTGGCTGCGGCTGCACGCGCGCGGGCTGCGCTCGGCACGGCGGCACGCCCTGCCCGCGCTGGTCCTCGGCGGGGCCTGCGCGGTCGCCGCCGTACCGCCGGCCGTACTCCACCCCTGGCTGCTGCTCGCGGCCGCGGCGGCGGCGCCCTTCCTGGCGGTCAACACCTGGTACGCGTGGCGGGGCCGCGAACGGGCCCTGGCCAACGGCCTGGCGGCGGTGGTCCCTGCGTGCGGCATGGCCCTGGTCGCGGCCCGGCTCGGGGGGCTGGGCCCGGCGGTGGCGTGGCCGGCGGCGGTGGCGTGCCTGCTGTACTTCGCGGGGACGGTGCCGTACGTGAAGACGATGATCCGCGAGCGGGGTTCCCGGGCCTACCGGCGGGGCTCGGTGGCGTACCACGCCGCGGCGCTGGCGCTGGCCGCGCTCATCTCCCCCTGGCTGGCCCTCCCCTTCGCCGCGTACCTGGCCCGAGCGGCCGCCCTCCCCGGGCGGCGCCTGCGCCCGGCCACCGTCGGCGCGACGGAACTCGCCTGCGCGGGGGCCCTGCTGGCGGTGCTGTGCGTCTCTTGACGCGGGGGCCGGTGATTCGTCCGCGGGTGGCGTGCCGCTGCGCGGTGCTCGCCCCTCCCCGCCCTTCAACCGTTCTCGCCTCAATCGCCGGCGGGGCTGAAACCAGCCCCGCCGGCGATTGAGGCGCGGGGTCTGGGGCGGAGCCCCAGGGAACGGTGGAAGGGCGGGTAGGGGACCTCGCCCCGCGCAGCGGCCGGCCACCCAGGCGGCGGATCCCGCGGAGCTAGATCGCTTCCTTGCGCGTCAAGAAGTTGAACGACACCCACCCCGGCAGCACCGGCAGCCAGAAGGTCATCAGACGGAACAGCAGCACCGCCGAGATCGCGACCTCCTTCTCCAGCCCCGCCGCGATCAGACCCAGCGTCAGGGTGGTCTCCACGGCGCCCATGCCGCCCGGCGTCGGCGCCGCCGAGCCCAGCGCGTTGCCCGCCAGGAACACCACCGCGATGCTCGCGTAGCTGATGGCCTCGCCGCCCCCGAACGCGCGGATCGAGGCGTCCAGGCACATCACGAAGCAGCCGGTCAGCAGCAGCATCCCGCCGATGCCCGTCACCAGCTTCTGCGGCCGCTGGAGCACGTCCAGCATGCGCGGCACCACGCCCGCGAACAGCGCCCGCACCCGCGTCACCACGAACTTCCGCAGGAACGGCACCGCCGTGACGACCAGCACCAGCACCGCCACCGTCAGCAGACCCGCGATCACCGTCCTCGACGGGGCCATCTCCGGGGTCTTCTCGGTGCCCGTCAGGTAGCCGAAGGCCAGCAGCAGCAGGATGTGGCTCGCCAGCCCGAACAGCTGCGACGCGCCGACGCTCGCCACGGCCAGTCCCGGCCGGACGCCCGCCCGCTGGAGGAACCGGGTGTTCAGCGCGACACCGCCGACCGCCGCCGGGGCGACCAGCTTCACGAAGGACCCCGCGACCTGCGCGACCACCGTCCGCAGGAAGGGGACCCGTTCCGGGACGAAGCCCAGCAGGCTCATCGCCGCCGCGAAGTACGTCAGCACCGAGAAGGCCAGCGCCGCCCCGACCCAGCCCCACTGCGCGTCGGAGATGATCGTCGCGAAGTCCACGTGGGCCAGCTGCGTGAGCAGGAAGTACGCGCCGAAGGCACCCGCGATGAAGGACACCAGCGTGCGCGGCCGGATCCGTTCCAGCCGGGCCGGCTCCACCGGCGCCTGCGGGCGGATCAGCAGCACCTGCTGGCGGATCTGGCTCAGCAGGTCCTCCTCCCGCGCCCCCTCCAGGGCGTCGTCCAGCGCCCTCTTCTCGGCCTTGCGGTCGGCCGCCGCTGTGGCGGCCGGGGCCGCGGCTTCCTCGGAGTCGCCCTCGCGCGCCGCCTTCGCCGCCCGCGAGGACTCCAGTACGGCCTCCCGCTGCCGGTCGGCCCGCTCCCGGGCCAGCCGGCGCAGGGTCGCCCGGGTGGAGCGGCTCAGCGCGATCGGCTGGAGCAGCGGCAGGCAGTCCGCCACCGTGTCCGGGCCGAGCACCGACACCGCCGAGGCCACCGACCGCTCCGCGCCGACCCGCAGGCCGAGCGTGGTCAGCAGCTGCGCGACGTCCATCCGCAGCACCAGGTCGCCGGCCGCGATCTCACCGCCCCGCAGGTCCGTGAGGATCACCTTGCCGGAACGATCCACCACCAGCGCGTCGCCGGTGAGCCGGCGGTGCGCGATCCGGCGCGACTGGAGGGCCCGTACCTGCTCCCACGCGTTGCGGGTCAGCTCGTCGGTGATCTCCTCGTTCGGCGAGGGCGTCCAGGTTCCGGCCGCCCAGGTGTTTCGTTAGACGAGCATCACCGCGTCCGGGCCCAGCTCGGAGGTGGCGATCAGCTTCGGCGCGTTCGCCCCGGCCGCGATGGCCGCGTACGCGAGCAGGGCCTCCTGTTCGAGGGCCTGGCGCAGCGACTGGATGCTGCGCCGGGTGGTGATCCCGCGCAGGGTCATCCGCCGCCAGACCCGGTAGAAGAAGCCCTGCGCCTGCTGTTCCCGGTCCACGACGGTGACGTCCAGCGGCGGGCCGTCCTCCAGCGTGACGTGGTACCGCCGGCCGCGGTCTCCGGTCTCCGTGCTGTCCCCGTCCGCGGCCTCCGCCCGCATCGCGCTGACCGGCTGGAAGCCGACGCGGCGCAGGCCGGCGAGGAGGTTCTGCCCGGTGGGCCGGACGTTCGGCGAGCCGACGGCGTACAGGGTCCCGTACGCCACGGTCCAGCCGATCAGCACCGTCAGGATGATCGAGAACGGCGTGGTGTAGCCGCTGACCAGCATGGCGAAGGCGTCCAACAGCAGCACCACCCACAGCGCGACCCGCCAGCGGGGCCGCCGGGTCATCCCGACGGCCGTCATGTACGCGATCACCGGCGCGAGGTACCCGTGCACCGGGTCGGTGGAACCTGACGTGGCCGTGGCCCGCGTCAGGGCGTCCTGGATGGTCCCGGGGGCGCCCTGGGACACCCACAGGTCGGTGGCCAGGGTCACCCCGTGCGCGAGGACGGCCGCGAGGACGCCGTCGGCGATGCGCAGCCCGTCGCGCTTGATCAGCCGCTCGATGGCGAAGGCCACCGGTACGAGGAGCACGGCGATGCTGGACACCAGCCCCGCGACCTTGATCAGCAGGGCGGGCGCCTGGCCGGTGCCCTGCGTGATGTCCTGCTCCAGGCCCGCGGTGGTGCCGTGGGCGAACGCGGCGATGCCGAGCACGACGGCGATGCCGAGGATCCCGGCGAGCAGGCGCACCAGGTCGGAGGGCCGGTGCACGCGCGCGGCGAGCAGCGGCTCGTCGACCTCGACGCGGTCGGCCTCCGTCGGCGTGTGGCCGGGCGGGTCGTCGGGGTGCGCCTCGTCCGGGCGCGCGTCATCGCCCCTCGCCGCGCCGTCCGGAGGGCTCACAACCCGCTCCTTCGCCGTCACATCCGTCTCTTCTTGATCACGTATCACCAGTCACCGCCCGGAAGATGGTGGCACGGACGGGCGGCCGCGCGGGGCAGCAGGGTGCGCGCCGGTACGGAAGGAAAGCTTCCACCAGACCGGCCGGAGCATCCGGCACCATGTGCCGAATGAGCGATGAGCTGCCCGCCTACGCGGAGCGGGTACTGGAGGTGGCCGAGCGGATTCCGCCCGGCCGGGTGATGACGTACGGGGACGTCGCCGAGTGGCTCGGCGAGGGCGGCCCGCGCCAAGTCGGGCGTGTCATGGCCCTGTACGGAGGAGCCGTGCCCTGGTGGCGCGTGGTGCGGGCCGACGGCGTACCCCTGCCCGGCAGCGAGCGGCGCGCCCTGGAGCACTACCGCACCGAGGGCACCCCGCTGCGCGAGACCCCCTCCGGGGAACCCCGGCTGGCCATGCGCGCGGCGCGCTGGGACGGGCGCGACGAGGGGGCCGGAGGCGACGAGGCTCACACCTGACAGCTTCCGGCATCCGAGACGCGGACGGAGGGTCGAAGGCCCGTACGGAGGACGGCACCGGAGCACTCCCGGGCGACTTCCGCACCCCGCGGGACGGACTGCGGCAGCCGGCGCGGTTGGCGTAGCGTTGCCTCTTCGGCGTACGCGACCGCGGTCCTCCCGACCGCCGCGGCCGCCGGGCAGACCGCAGCAACCGCAGACCCACCAGGACCGGCACCCCACGTGATCACCTCTCCCCCCGGCCGCTCGGAGCGGCGTACGCGCACGCCTGACGCGTACCGCCTGGTGCGCACCGGGCCGGTCCAGGTGGCTCCCCCTGTTCTGGACGCAGCCCAGCGGGCGGTGGTTGATCACACCCGCGGACCCCTGCTGGTCCTGGCCGGCCCCGGCACCGGCAAGACCACCACCCTCGTGGAGGCCGCCGCCGCCCGCGTCGAGGCCGGCACCGACCCCGCCCGGATCCTGATCCTCACCTTCAGCCGGAAGGCGGCCGTGGAGCTGCGCGACCGCGCCGCCCTGCGGCTCGGCGGCGCCCGCGCCCCGCAGGCCACCACCTTCCACTCCTTCTGCTACGGCCTGGTCCGCGCCCACCAGGACCACGAACTGTTCGCGGACCCGCTGCGGCTGCTGTCCGGCCCGGAGCAGGACGTGATGGTCCGCACCCTGCTGGAGGGCCAGCGGCGGCTGCGGTCCATCCGCTGGCCGGACGACCTGCGGGCCGCGCTGACCACGCGCGGGTTCGCCGACGAGGTCCGCGCCGTCCTGGCCCGCGCCCGCGAACTGGGCCTCGGCCCCGAAGCCCTCGCCGGCTTCGCCGACCGCATCGGCCGCCCCGACTGGAAGGCGGCCGCGGCCTTCCTCTCCGAGTACCTCGACGTCCTCGACCTCCAGGGCTCCCTGGACTACGCGGAGCTCCTGCACCGCGCCG
>NZ_GG657750.1:5176303-5181447 GCF_000158895.1 Streptomyces sp. C
CGGCGCGCGGGTCCACGCCCTCACGACGGGCCGCCGCTCGGGCGCGAACCTGCTCGCAGCCACCCGCCTCCTCACCACCCGCATGCCGCTGCCGCGGCTGCCCGCGGCCGCCGTACGCGCCCACCGGGACCTCGCCGCGGCCCGGGAGGGCGGCAGCGTGGAGGTGTACACGTACCCGACGGCCGGCGCCGAACTGGACAACATCGCCGACATCCTGCGCCGGGCCCACCTGGAGGACGGCGTCCCCTGGCGGGACATGGCCGTCCTGGTCCGCGCGGGCGGCCGCACCCTCCCGGCGATGCGCCGCGCCCTGATCGCGGCGGGAGTCCCGGCGGAAACGGACGCCGCCTCCACCCCCCTCCGCCACGAACCGGCCGTCTCCCCCCTCCTGACAGCCCTCCGCCTCACAGCCACCGCAGCCCTACCGGGCGGTGACCGGGAGGAGCCCGCCCCGTCGGCCGGGGCCACCGCCCTGCCGGGCGCGGCCGTCCCGCGGGATGCCGCCGAGGCGGCGGGCTCCGGCACGCCCGGTGCCGCCGGGGCCGGATCCGACGCGCCCGCCGCAGGCGTCGGGGCGGGGGCCGACGGGGCCGGGGGTGACCCCGAGGGCAGCGCCGTGACCGCCGGAGGCGAAGGGTGGGTCGGGGTCGAAGGGGCGCTGGCGCTGCTGACCTCGCCGCTCGGCGGGATGGACGCCGCCGACCTGCGGCGGCTCGGGCGGGCGCTGCGGGACGAGGAGCGGGCCGCCGGGGTCGCCGTGCCCGCGCCCTCCGACGTGCTGCTGGCCCGCGCCCTCGCCGAGCCCGAGCGGCTCACCGCCCACGACCCCGCCTACGCCCGCGGCGCGCAGCGCCTCGGCCTGCTGCTGCGCAAGACCCGCGAGCTCCTCCAGGGCGGCGGCACCGCCGAGGAGGCCCTCTGGACCCTCTGGGACGGCACCCCCTGGCCGCAGCGCCTCGAACGCCAGGCCCGCCGCGGCGGCACCGGCGGCCGCAACGCCGACCGGGACCTCGACGCGGTCTGCGCCCTGTTCGACAACGCCGCCCGCGCGGAAGAACGTACCGGCGGCCGCGGCGCGCTCAACTTCCTCGAACAGCTGGAAGCCGAGGACATCGCCGCCGACACCCTCACCGGCAAGGCGGTCCGCACCGACGCCGTACGCCTGATGACCGCCCACCGCTCCAAGGGCCTGGAGTGGGGCCTCGTCGTCGTCGCCGGGGTCCAGGAAGGGCTCTGGCCCGACCTGCGCCGCCGCGGCTCCCTCCTCGAAGCCGACCGCATCGGCCGCGACGGCCTCGCCGAACCCCTCACCCCCGGCGCCCTCCTCGCCGAGGAGCGGCGGCTGTTCTACGTCGCCGCCACCCGCGCCCGCCACCGCCTCGTCGTCACCGCCGTCAAGGCTCCCGCCGAGGACGGCGACCAGCCCTCCCGCTTCCTCACCGAACTCGGCGTCACCCCCAAGGACGTCACCGGCCGCCCCCGCCGCCCCCTCGCCGTGCCCGCGCTCGTCGCCGAGCTCCGCGCCACCACCGTCGACCCCGACGCCTCGCCCGCCCTGCGCGACGCCGCGGCACGCCGCCTGGCCCGCCTCGCCGCGCTCACCGACGACGAGGACCGCCCGCTCGTGCCCGCCGCGCACCCGCAGCGCTGGTGGGGCCTGTACGAGCCCACCGCCTCCACCGTGCCGCTGCGCGACCGCGACCGGCCCGTCACCCTCTCCGGCAGCGCCCTGGACCAGCTCGCCAACACCTGCTCCCTCCAGTGGTTCCTCGGCCGCGAGGTCAAGGCCGACGCCCCCTCCACCGCCGCCCAGGGCTTCGGCAACGTCGTCCACGTCCTCGCCGACGAGGTCGCCTCCGGCCGCACCCCCGCGGACCTGGCCGTCCTCATGGAGCGCCTCGACTCCGTCTGGGACGCCCTCGCCTTCGACGCCCCCTGGAAGTCCCGCCAGGAGAAGGACAACGCCCGCGCCGCCCTGGAGCGCTTCCTGCGCTGGCACACCACCGACCGCGGCGGCCGCTCCGCCGTCGCCACCGAGCACGACTTCGACGTCACCCTCGACGCCGGCGGGTACGCCGTACGGATCCGCGGCTCCATGGACCGCGTCGAGGCCGACCCGCAGGGCCGCGCGTACGTCGTCGACTTCAAGACCGGCAAGGGCGCCCCGACCAGGGAGCAGGTCGCCCGCCACCCGCAGCTCGCGGTCTACCAGCTCGCCGTCCGCGAGGGCGCCGTCGACGAGGTCTTCGACGGCCGCCGCCCCGAACCCGGGGGCGCCGAACTCGTCCAGCTGCGCCAGGGCGCCGCCAAACGCGACGGCGGCGACCAGGTCCCGAAGATCCAGGCGCAGGAACCGCTGCCCGGCCCCGGCGACGGGTCCGGCGAGGGCTCCGGCGAGGGCTCCGGCGGCGGGTCCGGCGAGGGCTCCGGCGACGGCTCCCGCGACGGCTCCGGCGGGGGCGAATGGGTCGGCGACCTGCTGGCCACCGCCGCCGGCCGGGTCCTCGACGAGCGCTTCGCCCCCGCCACCGGCGAACACTGCGCCCGCTGCAGCTTCCGCAGCGCGTGCAGCGCCCGCCCCGAGGGCCGCCAGACCGTGGAATGAGACGCCGGCCGGGAGTGTCGGCGGCTCCGGCTAGCCTTTTGAGGTGACCGCGTACGTGTCCGGGCGGACCCCCGCCCTCGACGATCCCGAGCAGCTCAAGGAGCTCCTCGGGATCCCGTTCACGCCCGAACAGCTGGCCTGCGTCACCGCCCCCGCCGCCCCCCAGGTGATCGTCGCGGGCGCCGGATCCGGCAAGACCACCGTGATGGCCGCCCGCGTCGTCTGGCTCGTCGGCACCGGCACGGTCGCCCCCGAACAGGTCCTCGGCCTGACCTTCACCAACAAGGCCGCCGGCGAGCTGGCCGAGCGCGTCCGCAAGGCCCTGGCCCAGGCGGGCGTCACCGACCCCGACCCCTCCCCGGCCGACGTCGAGGCCGGGACGGCCGGCGGCGAGCCCCGCATCTCCACCTACCACGCCTTCGCCGGGCAGCTCCTCAAGGACCACGGCCTGCGCATCGGCCTGGAGCCCAGCGCCCGCCTCCTCGCCGACGCCACCCGCTTCCAGCTCGCCGCGAAGGTGCTCCGCGAGGCCCCCGGCCCCTACCCGTCCCTCACCAAGTCCGTCCCCGACCTGGTCAGCGACCTCCTCGCGCTCGACGGGGAACTCTCCGAGCACCTCGTCGAGCCCGACGCGCTGCGCGCGTACGACACCGAGCTCCTCGGCGTCCTCGCGGACACCAAGCTCACCAACGACGACCTGCGCAAGGTCCCCGAGGCGGTACGCGGCCGCCTGGAGCTGCTGGAACTGGTCTCCCGCTACCGCGCCGCCAAGCGCTCCCGCGACCTCTTCGACTTCGGCGACCAGATCGCCCTCTCCGCGCGGCTCGCCACCACCCGCCCCGAGGTCGGCGCCCTGCTCCGCGAGGAGTTCCGGGTGGTCCTCCTCGACGAGTACCAGGACACCTCCGTCGCCCAGCGGCTCCTGCTGTCCGGCCTCTTCGGCGGAGGCACCGGGCACGCCGTGACCGCCGTCGGCGACCCCTGCCAGGCCATCTACGGCTGGCGCGGCGCGTCCGTCGCCAACCTCGACGACTTCCCCGAGCACTTCCCGCACCCCGACGGCAGCCCCGCGACCCGCCTCTCCCTCAGCGAGAACCGGCGCAGCGGCGGCCGCCTCCTCGACCTGGCCAACGGCCTCGCCGCCCCGCTGCGCGCCATGCACGAGGGCGTCGAGGCACTGCGCCCCGCCCCGGGGGCCGAGCGCGACGGCCTGGTCCGCTGCGCCCTCCTGAACACCCACGCCGAGGAGCTGGAGTGGCTCGGCGACTCCGTCGCGCACCTGGTCCGCACGGGCCGGGAGCCCGGTGACATCGCGGTCCTGTGCCGCTCGGCCGCCGACTTCGCGCAGATCCAGGCGGTGCTGGTCGCCCGGGACGTCCCGGTCGAGGTCGTCGGCCTGTCCGGCCTGCTCCACCTCCCGGAGGTGGCCGACCTGGTCTCCGTCTGCGAGGTGCTCCAGGACCCCGGGGCCAACGCCGCCCTGGTACGCCTCCTCATCGGCCCCCGCTGGCGGATCGGCGCCCGCGACCTGGCCCTCCTCGGGCGCCTGGCCCGGCAGCTGGTCGCCCGCCCCGACGCCGCCGACGGCCCCGACGGCCGGCTCGCGGCGGCGCTCGAGGGCGTCGACCCGGCCGAGGTCGTCTCCCTGGCCGACGCGCTGGAAACCTTCCTGGACGGCTCGGCCCCCGGCGACCTGCCCTTCTCGGCGGCCGCCCGGGTCCGCTTCGCGCACCTCGCCCAGGAGCTCCGCGACCTGCGCCGCTCGCTCTCCGACCCGCTGATGGACGTCCTGCACCGCGTCCTGGCCACGACCGGCCTCGACGTGGAACTGTCGGCCTCCCCGCACGCCCTGGCCGCCCGGCGGCGCGAAACCCTGTCCAACTTCCTGGACGTCGCGGCCGGCTTCGCCGCCCTGGACGGCGAGGCCACCCTGCTGGCCTTCCTCGGCTTCCTGCGCACCGCGGCCCAGTACGAGAAGGGCCTCGACCACGCCCTGCCCGGCGGGGAGAACACGGTGAAGGTCCTCACGGCCCACAAGTCCAAGGGCCTGGAGTGGGACGTGGTGGTCGTCCCCGACCTGTGCGCGGGCTCCTTCCCGAAGGAGAAGGCACCCGAGGCCTGGACCGCGCACCCGAAGGTCCTCCCGTACGCCCTGCGCGGCGACGCCGACACCCTCCCGGCCGCCCCGGCGTGGACCTCGGCGGGCCTGAAGTCCTTCAAGGCGGCCCTCAAGACCCACAAGGAGACCGAGGAACTCCGCCTCGGCTACGTCACCTTCACCCGGCCCCGGTCCCTCCTCCTGGCCTCGGGCCACTGGTGGGGCCCGACCCAGAAGCGCCGCCGGGGCCCCTCGGCGTTCCTGCAGGCCCTGTACGCCCACTGCGAGGCCGGCTTCGGCGAGATCGAGGCCTGGGCGCAGGAACCGGCCCCGGACGCCGAGAACCCGGCCCTGGCCGCCGACGCCGCCCAGGACCACTCCTGGCCCCTGCCCCTGGACCCGGCCTCCCTGGCCCTCCGCCGCGAGGCGGCCGCCCTGGTG
>NZ_GG657750.1:5182123-5189560 GCF_000158895.1 Streptomyces sp. C
AGCTGACCCCCGAGGAGGCCCGCGCGGTGGCCTCCTGGGACCGGGACCTCGACGCCCTCGAGGGCGAGCTCCGCCGTGCCCGCGCAGCCGTGCGGGACGTCGAGTTGCCCTCCGCCCTGTCCGCGAGCCAGCTCCTGCGACTGGCCGCCGACGAGCAGGCCTTCGTACGCGACCTCGCCCGCCCCATGCCCAAGCCCCCGCAGCCCGCGGCGCGCCAGGGCACCCGTTTCCACGCCTGGGTGGAGTCCCGCTTCGACGAGCTGCCCCTGCCGCTCCTCGACGACCTCCTCGACCCCGCCACCGACCTCCCCGGCTCCGACCAGGAGGTCGCCGACGAGGCCGACCTCGCCGCCCTCAAGGCCGCCTTCGAGCGCAGCGAGTACGCCGAGCGCACCCCGCACCGGATGGAGGCCCCGGTCCAGCTGACCCTCGCCGGCCGGGTGATCCGCGGCCGGATCGACGCCGTCTACCGCAACCCCGACGGCTCGTACGAGGTGGTCGACTGGAAGACCGGCCGCACCACCCAGGCCGACCCCCTCCAGCTCGCCGTCTACCGCCTCGCCTGGGCGGAAGCCACCGGCACCCCCCTCGACCGGGTCACGGCGGCCTTCCTGCACGTCCGCAGCGGCCGCGTGATCCGCCCCCGTGACCTGCCCGGACGCGAGCGTCTTGAGCGGATCCTCCAAGGCGAATCGGGCACGGACGGCGCCCCCCGGGCGGACGGTTAGGCTCGTGGCCATGAGCGAAACCCCGGACAGCGTCGTCCGCACGTACATCGACACCCACCGCGCCGCCTTCCTCGACGACCTCGCCGAGTGGCTGCGCATCCCCTCCGTCTCGGCGCAGCCCGAGCACGCGGGCGACGTACGCCGCAGCGCCGACTGGCTCGCCGCGAAGCTCAAGGAGACCGGCTTCCCGGTCACCGAGGTGTGGGACACCCCCGGCGCCCCCGCCGTGTTCGCGCACTGGCCGGCCGCCGACCCGGCCGCCCCCACCGTCCTCGTCTACGGGCACCACGACGTCCAGCCCGCAGCCCTCGCCGACGGCTGGCACACCGAGCCGTTCGAGCCCGTCGTCAAGGACGGCCGGATGTACGGGCGCGGCGCCGCCGACGACAAGGGCCAGGTCTTCTTCCACACCCTCGGCCTGCGCGCCCACCTCGCCGCGACCGGCGCCGAGGCCCCCGCCGTGCACCTCAAGCTCCTCATCGAGGGCGAGGAGGAGTCCGGCTCCCCGAACTTCCGCGACCTCGTCGAGGCCCGCGCCGCCGAACTCGCCGCCGACGTCGTGATCGTCTCCGACACCGGCATGTGGTCCGAGACCACCCCCACCGTCTGCACCGGCATGCGCGGCGTCGCCGACTGCGAGATCGACTTCCACGGCCCCGACCAGGACATCCACTCGGGCGCCTTCGGCGGTGCCGTGCCCAACCCGGCCACCGTCGCCGCCCGCGTCGTCGCGGCCCTGCACGACGAGGACGGCCGGGTCACGCTCCCCGGCTTCTACGACAACATCGCCGAGCTCACCGACGCCGAGCGCCGGCTGATCTCCGAGCTGCCCTTCGACGAGGCCGAGTGGCTGCGCACGGCCAGGTCGTACGCGGCCGCCGGCGAGGCCGGCTACTCCACCCTGGAGCGCGTCTGGGCCCGCCCGACCGCCGAGGTCAACGGCATCGGCGGCGGCTACCAGGGCCCCGGCGGCAAGACCATCGTGCCCGCCTCCGCCCACCTGAAGCTGTCGTTCCGCCTGGTCTCCGGGCAGGACCCGTACGAGGTCGAGGCGGCCTTCCGGGACTGGCTCGCGGCCCGCGTCCCCGCCGGGATCCGGCACTCCGTCACCTTCGGCGCGCCCACCCGCCCCTGCCTGACCCCGCTGGACCACCCGGCGCTGCAGTCCGTGGTCCGCGCCATGGGCCGCGCCTTCGGGCAGCAGGTCCGCTTCACCCGCGAGGGCGGCTCGGGCCCGGCGGCCGACCTCCAGGACGTGCTGGACGCGCCCGTCCTGTTCCTCGGGATCTCCGTCCCGTCCGACGGCTGGCACTCGCCGAACGAGAAGGTCGAGCTCGACCTGCTCCTCAAGGGCGTGGAGACCACCGCCTACCTGTGGGGCGACCTCGCCGCGAACTGGTCGCCGCCGCAGCCCGCCGCGGCCACCGCCGGCACGGCCTGAAGAGTCTGAAGCACGTCCCGTACGCCTGCCTTGTCCCACCACCGGGGGAGTTGGAAGTACCAGTGAGCACCCACACCGAGCGTCCTCTGTCGCTCACCGCGCCCAGCGGCATCGACCGCGCCGCGCACCACCGCCTCGACGAGGCGTGGCTCGCCGCCGCCTGGAGCCACCCGACGACCCGCGTCTTCGTCGTCTCCGGCGGCCAGGTGCTGATCGACGACACCCCCGACGGCGGCACGGGCATCGTGATGACCCCCGCCTTCGAGGCCCCGGTCACCGAGACGCACCGGTACTTCCTGGGCACGGACGAGGACGGCGTACGGTACTTCGCGCTGCAGAAGGACTCCCTGCCGGGCCGCATGGACCAGTCGGCCCGCCCGGCCGGGCTGCGCGAGGCCGGGCTGCTGCTGAACCCGCGCGACGCCGGCCTGATGGTGCACGCGGTGGCGCTGGAGAACTGGCAGCGCATGCACCGCTTCTGCTCCCGCTGCGGCGAGCGGACCGTCGTCGCGGCGGCCGGCCACATCCGCCGCTGCCCGGGCTGTGGCGCCGAGCACTACCCGCGCACCGACCCGGCGGTGATCATGCTGGTCACCGACGAGCAGGACCGCGCGCTGCTGGGCCGCCAGGTGCACTGGCCGGAGGGCCGCTTCTCGACGCTGGCGGGCTTCGTGGAGCCGGGCGAGTCGATAGAGCAGTCCGTGGTCCGCGAGGTGTGGGAGGAGGCGGGCGTGCGGATCGGCGAGGTCGAGTACGTCGCCAGCCAGCCCTGGCCCTTCCCGTACAGCCTGATGCTGGGCTTCAACGCCCGCGCGGTCAGCTCGGAGATCACGGTCGACGGCGAGGAGATCCAGGAGGCCCGCTGGTTCTCCCGCGAGGACTACCGCGCCGCGATCGAGGCCGGCGAGGTCCTGCCCCCGTCGGGCATCTCCATCGCGGCCCGCCTGGTCGAGCTCTGGTACGGGCAGCCGCTGCCCAAGGGGCCGTCGGCCGTCTGAGCCGCCGGTCCCCGGCCGCGGACGCGGAACGGCCCCCGCCGCGGCGGGGGCCGTTCCGGAAGCGCGCGTCGCGCACGGTCGAACGTCGCGGGACGGTCAGACGGCGAGGGCCTGCTTGACCTGGGCCAGGCTCGGGTTCGTCATGACGGACTCGCTGCCGGCGGCGGACTTCACGAGCACGGTCGGCACCGTCTGGTTGCCGTTGTTGGCCTTCTCCACGAACGCCGCGGACTCCGGGTCGAGCTCGATGTTGATCTCGTTGTACGCGATGCCTTCGCGGTCCAGCTGGGTCTTCAGCCGACGGCAGTAGCCGCACCAGGTGGTGCTGTACATCGTGACGGTGCCGGTGTCCTGCATGCTCGCTCCTCTGTGGGATGTCGGTGGATCGCGGGGCCGGTGGTGATCCGAGGAGTCGAACGTCCCGCCCCGCCGCGCCATTCCCGCCGGGCCGCCCGGTGTGACCGATCCGACTGCCGGCCGGCCCGCTCCCGGGTCACCCCCGGCCCGCCCTTGCGGCACCTGCTGATCCACCGGTCCGGCCGGTACGACGGATCCCGCGGCCCTGTGGACGAGTTTCCCGTCCGGCGCACCGGACCTGGCAGCATGGCGGGGTGACAGCAGCAACGCACTCCTCATCCGTACCGGCCGGCGGCGGCGGGCCCGACGCCGACGCCGACGCCGTGCTCCAGGGCCTGGACCCTGAGCAGCGCGAGGTCGCCACGACCCTGCGCGGCCCGGTGTGCGTGCTGGCGGGCGCCGGCACCGGCAAGACCCGCGCGATCACCCACCGCATCGCCTACGGCGTCCGCTCGGGCCAGCTGATGCCGGCCAGCGTGCTCGCCGTCACCTTCACCAACCGGGCCGCGGGCGAGATGCGCGGCCGGCTCCGCTCCCTCGGCGCGGGCGGGGTCCAGGCCCGTACCTTCCACTCCGCGGCCCTGCGCCAGCTCCAGTACTTCTGGCCCAGGGCCATCGGCGGGGAGGTGCCCCGGCTCCTGGAGCGCAAGATCCAGTTCGTGGCCGAGGCCGGCGCGCGCTGCCGCGTCCGCCTCGACCGCAACGAGCTGCGCGACGTCACCGGCGAGATCGAGTGGGCCAAGGTCACCCAGACCGTCCCCGCCGACTACCCGGCGGCCGCCCTCAAGGCGGGCCGCGAGGCCCCCCGCGACATGGCCGAGATCGCCCAGATCTACGGCACGTACGAGCAGCTCAAGCGCGACCGCGGCATGATCGACTTCGAGGACGTGCTGCTCCTCACCGTCGGCATCCTCCAGGACCGCCACGACATCGCCGAGCAGATCCGCGCCCAGTACCAGCACTTCGTGGTGGACGAGTACCAGGACGTCAGCCCGCTCCAGCAGCGCCTGCTGGAGCTGTGGCTCGGCGACCGCGACAGCCTCTGCGTCGTCGGCGACGCCAGCCAGACGATCTACTCCTTCACCGGCGCCACCCCCGACCACCTGCTGAACTTCCGCACCCGCTACCCGCAGGCCACCGTGGTCAAGCTGGTCCGCGACTACCGCTCCACCCCCCAGGTGGTCCACCTGGCCAACGGCCTGCTGAACCAGGCCCGCGGCCGGGCCGCCGAACACCGGCTGGAGCTGGTCTCCCAGCGCGAGCCCGGCCCCGACCCGGTGTACGCCGAGTACCCCGACGAGCCCGCCGAGGCCGAGGGCGTGGCCCGCCGGGTCCGCGACCTGATCGCGGCCGGGGTCCCGGCCGGCGAGATCGCCGTGCTCTACCGCATCAACGCCCAGTCCGAGGTCTACGAACAGGCCCTCGCCGACGCCGGCGTCCCGTACCAGCTGCGCGGCGCGGAGCGCTTCTTCGAGCGCGCCGAGGTGCAGAAGGCGGTCCTCGCGCTGCGCGGAGCCGCCCGCTCCGCGGGCAACGACCCGCTGCTCGACGACGTCGTCGAGCTCGGTGCCCAGGTCCGGGCCGTGCTCAGCTCCACCGGCTGGACCGCCGAGCCGCCGGCCGGCTCCGGCGCCGTGCGCGACCAGTGGGAGTCGCTGGCCGCGCTCGTCCGCCTCGCCGAGGACTTCGCCCGCTCCCGCCCCGGTGCCGGGCTGGCCGAGCTCACCGTCGAACTGGACGAACGCCGGGCCGCGCAGCACGCGCCGACCGTCCAGGGCGTCACCCTCGCCTCGCTGCACGCCGCGAAGGGCCTGGAGTGGGACGCCGTCTTCCTGGTCGGCCTCACCGACGGCATGATGCCGATCACGTACGCCAAGACCGACGACCAGGTCGAGGAGGAACGCCGGCTGCTCTACGTCGGCGTCACCCGCGCGCGGATGCACCTGACCCTCTCCTGGGCGCTCTCCCGGGCTCCGGGCGGCCGGGCCTCCCGTCGCCCCAGCCGCTTCCTGAACGGGCTGCGGCCGGGCTCCGCGGCCCCCGCCGCCCGGGCGGGCGCTCCGGCCGAGGGCGTGCCGCGCAAGCGGGGCCGCCGGGGTCCGGTGCTGTGCCGGGTCTGCGGCCGGACCCTGACCGAGGCCGGGGACATCAAGCTGATGCGCTGCGGGGACTGCCCCTCGGACATGGACGAGGGGCTCTACGAGCGGCTGCGCGAGTGGCGCGCAACACAGTCGAAGCTCCAGGGAATGCCCGCATACTGCGTGTTCACTGACAAAACCCTCATGGCGATCGCGGAGGCCGCGCCCTCCGAGCCGGGCGAGCTCGCGATGATCTCCGGCGTGGGGGGCCGCAAGCTCGACCGCTACGGGGCCGACGTCCTGGCCATCTGTACTGGTCAGGAGACTGACGGTGAGGATTCTGACGACGCGTAGAAACTCGTCGGAAAAATAGTTTGCACATGCCCGGCGAAGCCCCATAGGTTCTTAGCAACGGAAACGGTGGCTTCTCCGAAGCTCCGGATCCGTGCTGTACTTATCCGAATACATGGGACAGGCCCCCGGGCCGAGTCCCCGAGACGCCGAGAGGAGGCGAGACCAGTGACCAGCTTCATGACCTTCACCAAAATGACCGATCGCTCGGTCGACGCTTCCTGCCTGCTCGGTTCCGTCTCCCTCCGGGGCACCGGTCTGTCCGCGATTTCCGCTGACAGCCCCGCCCTGCTGGCGACCCTCCCGGTCAGCGAGCGCAATGAGCGACCGACCAAGGCACTGGTGGCAGTAGCGGGAGCCCAGAAGGCGCATGGCGCCTATGGCTTCGCGGCCGCGGCCGGTGCCGGATCCAAGACGCAGCAGCAGACGACGCAGCACCACCTGATGTGGGCCTTCCGCGGGCTCGAACCCTGGAGTGATCCAGCCTGATCGCATGATCAGGCCGGCGCCTTCAGGGCCGCGGAACCCCACCCGGGATCCGCGGCCCTTCTGTTTGTCCCCGAACGGGGACGACGGAGCGAAGGGGCCTCGGGACTGGCAAGACCAGGTACCACAGCCGCCACCCGGCCGACCGGCCGGAACGACTAGCCGAACAAGACGAGGAAGAAAACACCGTGCAACTCGAAGCGCACGCCCCGTCCGTACCGCAGACCCAAACGATCTCCCCGCCCGCAGTCCCGGAGGACCACGCCTTGACCCCCCTCACCGCGCTCACCGCGCTCGACGACGCCATCGAGAACCTCGGCGTCCCCGTACCGTGCCGGACCTTCGACCCCGAGGTCTTCTTCGCCGAGTCCCCGGCGGACGTCGAGTACGCCAAGTCCCTCTGCGGCACCTGCCCGCTGGTCGAGGCCTGCCTCGCCGGCGCCAAGGAGCGCCGCGAGCCCTGGGGCGTCTGGGGCGGAGAGCTCTTCGTCCAGGGCGTGGTCGTGGCCCGCAAGCGGCCCCGTGGCCGCCCGCGCAAGAACCCGGTTGCAGCGGCATGACCGCCATCGGAACCATCGACCGCCCCCTCACGCACGACCCCTTGAAGCAGGCCCCCATGTCCCCCCACGCCACCACGAGCGAGCAGCCGCACGGCTCCGCCACCGCAGACTTCATCACCGCAGGCGCGATCACCTCGCGTCAGAACAGGACCCGCGAAATGCAACTCATCCCAGAAGCCCTGGCCCGTGCCCATATGGACGACCGCATGCGCGAGGTGGACGCCGAGCGTCACGCCCTGCGCCTGGTCGCCGCGCGGCGCATGCAGCGAAGGGCCGAGCGCGTCTCCATGCGCGCGCGGCGCGCGCTGGCCATGGCCGTCATGCACTGAGCACGCGACCGGCCCGACAGGGCCGGAAGCCGCTCGAAAGCGACGTGAAAGCCACCTGAACACCGCCGGAGCCGGCTGAACACAGCGGGCGACGGCAGCACCCGGGGGG
>NZ_GG657750.1:5189660-5194403 GCF_000158895.1 Streptomyces sp. C
ATATATATATATATATACATATATATATATATATATATATATATATATATATATATATATATATATATACACACATAGATATATATATATATATATATATATATATATATATATATATATATATATATATATATATATATATATATATATATATATATATATATATATATATATATATATACATCCCCCGGTGCGTTGCGGTGCCCCGCGCGGGCCGACGGGGATATCGTCTGGTGGTGGACCAGCCGACCCCCCACCCCACCCCGCCGGGGCCCGAGGCCCAGCCCGTCGTCTGCGCGCGCTGCGGAGCCCGCGCCCCGGAAGGCGGCCCGCCGCCCACCTGGACGTGTTCGGTGGAGAACGGGACCAGACAGTACTTCTGCGTCGACTGCGCGCGCGCCAACCTCCGGGCGATCGAGGGCCGGCTCGACTCCTCCTGGTGGTGACGCCCGCCCCGGTCAGTCCTCGGGCAGGAACCCCGGCAGCCAGGACTCCAGTTCGTCCCGCAGCCGCACCGTCGCGCCCAGCTGGCACAGCACGCCGATGGTGCTCAACGTCACCCGGTGGATCAGCAGGTAGGACGGCGGCAGGTTGATCTGCCGCCCCAACTGGTGCGCGGGGGAGCGGGGATCGGCGATCCGCGCCGCCTGCCCGCGCAGCCACGGCCGGGTGAAGGTGAACTCGTCGGCCTCGGCGGGCTCGATGATGGGCTTGAGGTAGTCCAGCACCGCGTCCGGGTCGAGTTCGACGCTCTCCCTGACGAACCCCTCGGCGCACAGGTGCCCGTAGACCCCCTCGGCGTCCCCCTCCAGGGTCATCCGCAGCGACCTGCCGATGGGCTTGGGCCAGCCGCCCGGCAGCCGGTCGACCGTGCCGAAGTCCAGTACGCCCAGCCGCATCCGTCCGTCCGCCCCCGACACCAGCCGGAAGTTCCCCGGGTGCGGATCGGCGTGCAGCAGCCCCGTGCGCGCGGGCCCCGAGAAGAGGAACCGGGCCAGCAGCTGTCCGGCGCGGTCGCGTTCCTCCCGCGTCCCGTCGGCGATCACCTCGGAGAGCGGGGTGCCCTCCAGCCACTCGGTCACCAGCACCTGGTCACCCTGGTACACGACGTCCGGGACGACCACGTCCTCGTCGGCGTCGAAGGCGTCGGCGTGGGTGCGCTGCGCCTCGGCCTCCAACTCGTAGTCCAGCTCCTCCGCGACCCGGTCGCGCAGCTCGGTGATCAGCGGCTTGAGGTCCATGCCCGGGACCAGCGGCCCCAGCAGGCCCGCGAACCGGCCCAGCTGCTTGAGGTCCGACAGCAGCGCCTCCCCGGCCCCCGGGTACTGGACCTTCACCGCCACCTGCCGCCCGTCGTGCCACACCGCCCGGTGCACCTGTCCGATCGAGGCGGCCGCGGCCGGCTTGTCCTCGAACTCCTCGAACAGCTCCCGCCAGTCCTCGCCGAGCCGCTGCGCCAGCACCTCGTGCACCCGCGCCGCCGGCAGTGGCGGAGCCGCCTCCTGAAGCTTCGTCAGCGCTGCCCTGTAGGGCCCCGCGACCTCCTCGGGAAGCGCCGACTCGAACACCGAGAGGGCCTGCCCGAACTTCATCGCGCCGCCCTTCAGCTCCCCGAGCGTGCGGAACAGCTGCTCGGCGGTGCGCTGCTGGAGCTCGCGGGCCACGATCTCGGCCGACTTCCCGCCGATCCGCTTGCCCAGCCCCCAGGTGGCCCGGCCCGCGATGCCGAGCGGGAGCGCGGCCAGCTTGACGGTGCGCGTGACCGCCTTCCGGGGAAGATCGGACATGAGCCCCTCCAGTTTCCGGACTGCTGCGCCGCGAGCGGCGGTTCGGGGCGCGGCTCGGCCCCCGTCGCATCCTGCCATGGCCCCCCGACCCCCCGGACCGGGGCACCCGCCCCGGCTCCGGCGGGAGTCCGGCGGCTCACGACCGCACCGCCGGATCCGCGACCGGCCCGGCCGCCGCAACCGGCCCGGCCGCCGCTCTCGGGCCGGCGGCCGCTCTCGGGTCGGCGGCCGCGCAGGGGCAGTCCGGGTGCGGGCGCAGCGCGGTGGGCTGCCAGTGCAGCCCGGGCAGGGCGGCCTCCCACCGGGCGGCCGTCGAAGCGGGCAGCTGCCCGTCGAGGAAGGCCAGGGCGTGCGCCGCGGCCAGGCCGGCCACCGCCGTGGACAGCCCCAGGTCGCAGGCCCCCGCCCCGCGCCGGCGGTGCGCCGAGCGCCACTGGACCAGCATCCGGGGCCAGGCCGGGTCCCGGTCGACGCGGTCGCGCTCCATGCACCCCGCGCAGGCAGTCGACCCGGGCAGCACCAGGGCCCGACCAGCCCCGTCCCCTCCAGCACCCCCGCGTACAGATGCGGGGTGCCCGTCGCCACCCAGTCGGCGGCCACCGCCGGATCGGGGGCCCACGCCTGGAGGCCGTCCCGGGGCGCGAGGACCACCAGCGCCGGCTCCGGCCCCGGGCCGCCGGGATCGCCCGCACCCGGCGCCCGCCCCGGCGCCGCCGTCCGCACCAGCGCCCCCGCCGCCTCGGCCCGCGGCCGGCCCACGCTCCCCGGATCCAGCCCGCCCGGCGCCACGTCGGCGGCCTCCACCCGGCCCCCGTCGAGCACGTCGACCCGGCCCACCCCGGCACCCGCCAGCACGGCGGCGATCACCGCCCCCACCCGGCCGCTCCCGCGCACCTGGACCCGTAACGCCCTGCGCGCCGCGGCCCCCCGCAGGTCACCGCCCGGCTCCCGGTGCACCAGCGAGAGCGAGCCCAGGTCGGGCCCCAGCCGCTCCAGTACCTCCGGCCTCCTCCGCAGGGCCTGCGCCCGCGGCCCCCCGGCGGTGAGGTCGTCGAGCAGCCCGGCCCCGGCGAGGTGCCGGACCAGCCCGTCCACCTGCCCCTCCGGCAGCCCCATCCCGGCGCCCTCGGCCCGCAGCAGCTCCATGCCCCGCGTGCCGTCGATCCGGTCGATCAGCGACCCCGTCGCCGTGTCCAGCGGTCCGAGCACCACCGCGTGGGCGGGCGTCACCCCGAACTGGACCGTCTGCAGGTCCCGCCACGCCCGCGCCAACGCCGGCTTCACCTTCGGATACATCACGGCCTCCCCGTCCCAACCCGTCCCCAAGCACTTTCCGTGTCTCCGCCACCATGCCCGGCCGCCGGACCGCGTGCGCAGATTCATCCACAGGCAAGGGGTATTGGTCGTATGAGATGAGGAATGGCCGTGTTTGCGGCCTCCCGGTGAACCGATCACGTTCCGAACCCCGGACGCGCGGGATTTCCGCCACGGCTACCGGGTACCGTCGATGCGTGTCAGCCGCCGACCCGCCACAGCGCGCCGTCGAAGTACGCCGGAGCGCGCGCCGCCGCAGGACCGTGTCCGCCTACCGCGAGGGCGAGCGGACGGTCGTCCTGATCCCCGCCCGGATGTCCGAGGCCGAGGAGCGGCGCTGGGTGGGCGTGATGCTCGACAAGCTCGCCGCCCAGGAGAACAAGCGCACCCTCGGCGACGCGGAACTGATCGCCCGCGCCGAGCGTCTGTCCGAGCAGTACTTCGGCGGCCGCGCGCGCCCGCTCTCGGTCCGCTGGGTCACCAACCAGAACACCCGGTGGGGCTCCTGCACCCCCGCGGAGGGCAGCATCCGGCTGTCCCACCGCATCCAGGGGATGCCGGAGTACGTCGTCGACTACGTGCTGCTCCACGAGCTGGCGCACCTCCTGGTGCCCGGCCACGGCCCCCGTTTCTGGGAGCTGCTGGAGGCCTACCCGAAGACCGAGCGGGCCCGCGGGTTCCTCGAGGGAGTGGCCGCGGCGGAGCGCATGCCCCGGGTCCCGGCCGCCCGCGGGGAGTGACCCTCCGTCACGGACGGCGGGCGCGCGCAGGGTCGGCGCCGGGTCGGAGCCGAGCCGGAACCGGGTCCGTACGGGCTTGGCCGGATGTCGGCAGGAGCCGTTAGCCTGAGCGGCACATATCGAGCAGACGAAGTCGGGATGGGGGACGGTCGGACACATGGCCAGGGAATTCCAACGCGGCCACAAGGCCAGGATCAGTGACCTGACGGCGGGCACCGATCTGTACGTGGGCGTCCAGATCGCCGGGCCCGGGCTCGCCTTCGACATCAGCTGCTTCGGCCTCGACGCCGACGAGCGCCTGTCGGACGACCGCTACTTCGTCTTCTACAACCAGCCGAAGTCGCCCGAGGAGTCCATCCAGCAGCTCGGCCCGCAGGCCGGGGACACCGAGTCCTTCCGGGTGACCCTCGACCACGTGCCCGCCTCCATCCACAAGCTGTCCTTCAGCGCCACCCTCGACGGCGCCGGCCAGATGTCGCAGATCGGCCCCGGCTACATCCGGATCGTGGCGGGCGGCGAGGAAGTCGTCCGGTACTCCTTCACCGGCTCCGAGTTCAGCACCGAACGCGCGCTGATGATCGGCGACTTCTACCGCAAGGACGTGTGGCGCTTCGCCGCCGTCGGCCAGGGCTTCGACGGCGGCCTCGCCGCGCTGCTGGAGCACTTCGGCGGCGAGGTCGCCGAGGACGAGCCGCAGCCCGAGCCGCAGGCCCCGGCCCAGCCGCAGGCCGCCGCCCCCGCGTTCGCCCAGCCCCCGCAGGCCGCCGCACCGGCCCCGTCCTTCGGCGCCCCGGTCCAGCAGCAGCCGCCCGCCCCGGCGCCCGCCCCCGCGCCGTACGCCCCGCCGCCGCAGCAGCCCCAGCAGCAGCCCCCGGCCCCGCAGCCCCCGGCGCCCGCCCCCG
>NZ_GG657750.1:5194538-5234578 GCF_000158895.1 Streptomyces sp. C
AGCCGCAGCAGTCCTACGGCGGCCAGGTCCCGCCGCCGGCCCCGGCCCCCGCGCCCTACGGCCAGCAGCCGCAGGCCCCGTACGGCCAGGTCCCCGGCCAGCCGCCCGCCCCGCAGGCGCCCTACGGCCAGCAGCCCCCGTACGGCCAGCAGCCCCCGGCCCCCTACGGCCAGGCCCCGCAGGCCGCCGCGCCCGGGGCCGGCCTGGCCCTCGCCCTCCAGCCGTACAAGGAGGCCCCCACCGGCGCCCGCTGGACCCCGCAGAACCAGCAGCTCATGCGGGTCGACCTGTCGATGGGCGGCCAGGCCGTCCTCGCCCGCCAGGGCAGCATGGTCCTCTACCAGGGCAAGGTCGACTTCAGCTACAAGGGCGCGGGCTTCGCCGGCCGCATCGTCGGCAACGCCACCGGCCAGGAGATGCAGCTGATGCGCTGCACCGGCCGCGGCCAGGTCTTCCTCGCCGAGAACGGCGCCCACCTGCACGCCATCGAGCTCCAGGGCGACGGCATCTGCGTCTCCGCCGAGAGCGTCCTCGCCTTCGACGAGTCCCTCCAGCACGAGGTCCGGCGCATCGAGGGCCACGGCATCCCCGGCGGCGCCCTGTTCACGATGCTGTTCCAGGGCTCCGGCACGGTCATCGTCAAGACGCACGGCCTGCCCGTCGTCCTGCCGGTCACCCCCACCACCTTCGCCGACAGCAACGCCATCGTCGCCTGGTCGGCCGCCTCACAGGTGATCATTTCCAGCCAGGTCCGGCTGCGCCGCAACGCCTACCCGGGCCACAGCGGGGAGACCGTGAACCTCCAGTTCCGCGGCGCCCCCGGCAACTTCATCGTCGTCCAGCCGTACGAGGTCTGAGGGAGCCCCACATGAACGCCATGAACGCCATGAACCAGCAGCTCGCGGGCTACGCCCCGACCCCCGTCACGGCCCGCATGGAGAACCACGGCCGCGCCATGCTCAAGGTCGCCATGCAGAGCGGCCAGGACCTCTTCGCCCGCACCGGCTCGATGGTCGCCTACGAGGGCTTCGTCCAGTACGAGCCCAACCCGCCCGCCGTCCGCCAGATGGCCTCCCAGTGGCTGACCGGCGAGGGAGCGCCCCTGATGAAGTGCACCGGCGACGGCCTGCTCTACCTCGCCGACTACGGCGCGGACGTCGTCTGCATCAACCTCGACAACGACGCCCTCTCCGTCAACGGCACCAACCTCCTCGCCTTCGACGCCCACCTCCAGTGGGGCGTCGAGCGGGTCAAGGGCATGGCCAAGTTCGCCGGCCAGGGCCTGTTCAACGTCCAGGTCGCCGGCACCGGCTGGGTCGCCATCACCTCCCGCGGCACCCCGATCGTGGTCGACTGCGGCCGCGGCGACGACGAGACGTACGTCGACCCGGACGCGCTCGTCGCCTGGTCCCCGAACCTCAAGGTCAAGGGGAAGCGCAGCTTCAAGGCCTCGTCGATGATCGGCCGGGGCAGCGGGGAGGCCTACCAGATGGCCTTCTCCGGCCAGGGCATCGTCGTCGTACAGCCCAGCGAGGACAGCACCGACCGGCTCCGGACCCGGGGCTGAGGGGGAGCGGACACATCATGCAGAGCTCACTTTTCGGCCACGCCGAGCAGCAGTCCCAGGACCGTTACGCCATCCAGAACCCCCAGCTCCTGAGGGTCACCCTGTCCGGCTCCGACGACATCCTGGCCCGCAAGGGCTCGATGGTCGCCTACCAGGGCATCGTCGACTTCGACGGCGAGTACCAGAGCAGCAACCAGCGGGGCGCCCGCCGCCGCACCGGCGAGGGCCTCGACCTGATGCGCTGCTCCGGCCAGGGCACCGTCTACTTCGCCAACCTCGCCCAGTACGTCCACGTCGTCGACGTGGACCACGACGGCCTCACCGTCGACAGCGGCTACGTCCTCGCCATGGACTCCACCCTGCACACCGAGGTCATCGCCGTCGACAGCCAGTACGGGATCTCCGGTTCCGGCAAGTACCAGCTCAACATCTCCGGCCGCGGCAAGGTCGCCCTCATGACCTCCGGCCAGCCGCTGATGATGCAGGTCACCCCCGACAAGTACGTCAACGCCGACGCCGACGCCATCGTCGCCTGGTCCACCTCGCTGCGCGTGCAGATGCAGGCCCAGACGCACTCCACGGGCGTGTGGCGGCGCCGCGGCAACACCGGCGAGGGCTGGGAGCTCAGCTTCCTCGGCACCGGCTTCGCCCTGGTGCAGCCCAGCGAGGTGCTGCCCCCGCAGAACGCCCAGCTCGGCCAGGGCGTCGCCGCCCAGTACGGCATGGGCCAGCACGGCGCGCACGCTCAGAACCAGAACAACGCCTGGAACTGACCGGCTCGGAAAGGCCCGGCGCCGGCCCGGAAACGGCCCGGAACACGGGGAAGGGGGGACCCGGACGGGCCCGCCCCTTCCCCGCACCTCACGCGCCCCAGCCGCGCCCGGGTGGCCTCCAGCAGCCGCACCACCGAGGTGTCGGCGACCGCCGCCACCTCCGCGTACGGGAACCAGCGAAGGTCCAGCGACTCGTCGCTGATCTCCGCCTCCACACCGGCCGGGGCCAGCACCGCGTACTGCACGTCCAGGTGCCAGTTGCACGGCGCGGGGATCGGATGCCGGTCCAGGCGCACCGGCCCGCCCGCCACCAGCGTCAGCCCCGAGCCGATGCCCGACTCCTCCACGGCCTCGCGCATCGCCGCCCCGGCGAGGGTGGCGTCACCGGCCTCGCAGTGGCCGCCCATCTGGAGCCACATGCCGAGCTTCTTGTGCAGGGTCAGCAGCACCCGCCCGCCGACCGGGTCGATCACCAGCGCGCTGCCCGTGACGTGCCCGGCCGTGCAGGGCTTGTACATCCCCTCCGGGTGGGCGGCCAGGTGGTCCAGGTAGACCCCGCGCAGCTCTTCCTGCTGGGCGTCCGGGCCCTCGTACTCCTTCAGGACCCGGACCGCGTCGTCGTACAGGCTCACTTCTTGTCGTCGCCCTCTTCGTCACGCCGCTGGGCGGCCTCGCCGAGCATCTTGTCGATCTCCGAGAAGTCCAGCTGCTCGCGGTGCACGAACCCGTCCGGGTCGTCCAGGTCGGAAGCCGTCGGCAGCATGTCCGGGTGCTCCCACAGCCCGTCGCGGCCGTCCACGCCGCGCGCGTCGGTGAGCGAGGCCCACAGCCGCGAGGCGTCCCGCAGCCGCCGCGGACGCAGCTCCAGCCCGATCAGCGTCGCGAAGGTCTGCTCCGCCGGACCGCCCGAGGCCCGCCGCCGGCGCATGGTCTCGCGCATCGCGTCCGCCGAGGTCAGACGGGGCTTCGCCGCCTCGTGCACGACCGCGTCCACCCAGCCCTCGACCAGCGCGAGCGCCGTCTCCAGGCGGGCCAGGGCGGCCTTCTGCTCCGGGGTGTCCTGCGGCTGGAACATACCGCCCTGCAGCGCCTCCTGGAGCTGCTCCGGGTTCGACGGGTCGAGCTGGCCGACCACGTCCTCCAGCTTCGACGTGTCCACCTTGATGCCCCGCGCGTAGCCCTCGACCGCACCGAACAGGTGCGAGCGCAGCCACGGCACGTGCGCGAACAGGCGGGCGTGCGCCGCCTCGCGCAGCGCCAGGTACAGCCGCACCTCGTCCGAGGGGACGCTCAGGTCCTTGCCGAAGGCCTCGATGTTCAGCGGCAGCAGCGCCGCCCGCCCGGCCGGGCCCAGCGGCAGCCCGATGTCCGTCGAGCCGACGACCTCGCCCGCCAGCGTGCCCACGGCCTGGCCGATCTGCTGGCCGAACATGGCCCCGCCCATGGAGCGCATCATCCCGAGCAGCGGGCCCGCCATGGCCTGCATCTCCTCGGGCAGGACGCTGCCCATGGCCGCGCCGACGCGCTCGGCGACCGGGTCCACCAGCTCCTTCCACACCGGGAGGGTCGCCTCGACCCACTCGGCGCGGCTCCACGCGACGGCCGCGTTGGCACCCGACGGCAGGGAGGTCACGCCGTCGAGCCACAGGTCGGCCAGGCGCACGGCCTCCTCGACCGCGGACTTCTCCGCGATGCCGACGCTCGCGTCCTTGACCCCGTCCGCGGTGCCCTGCGCGACGGTCTGGCGGGCGATGTCCTTGGCCATGTCCCAGTTCACGGGACCGCCCTCGTAGCTCAGCATCTGGCCGAGCTGCTGGAAGGCCGCACCGAGGTCGTTCGGGTTCATCGAGCCGAACATCGCGGCGAACGGATTCTCCGCACCGCCGGGGAAGCCACCGGGAAGGCCGCCCGGGCCGAACCCGAACGGATTGCCCGGACCTCCCTGGCCGCCCTTCTTGCCTTTGTCGCCGTCCTCCGGCTCCTCCGGCGGAAGGCCGAATCCGAATGGGGTGTCGCTCACGGGTTTCCTCGGCTCGTAGGGCCGCCGGCGGATGCCGACGGGCGATGGTCCGACAACACCACCCAGCCTAGACACCACTCCCGCTTCCGGGCTCGGTGCTCCGCCGGGTCCTGGGCTGCGGCAGGATGGACATCACCTGGTGGGTACGCGTCACAGCGCGTCCCCACTGAAGACAACCGCTGGAGACGCCCGGTGAGTTCCCCAGATCCGCAGGCTCGCGCGCCGCACGACGCCGAAAACCGCCCTGAGCACGACGACAGCGCCCCCGGCGTTCGCCAGCCGCGAAACCAGGCCGGTCCGCGCCGGCCGAGCCCCGTGATCGCGGTGACCGGCGCCGCGTCAGGGGTCGGCGCCGCCCTGGTGAGCCGCCTCGTCGAATCCGACGAGGTCAAGCAGGTCGTGGCCATCGACGAGCGGCGCGGGGACTGCGCCGCCGCCCAGTGGCACGTCCTGGACGTCCGGGACCCCGCCATCGCCGAGAAGCTGCGCGGCGCCGACGTCGTCGTCCACCTCGCGCTGGACCTCGACCTGGAGACGGACCCGGCGGCCCGCACCGCCTACAACGTGCGCGGCACCCAGACCGTGCTGACCGCCGCCGCCGCGGCCGGCGTGCACCGGGTCGTGCTGTGCACCTCGGCGATGGTCTACGGGGCCCTGCCGGACAACGACATCCCGCTCTCCGAGGACTCCGAGCTGCGCGCCACCGCCGAGGCCACCGGCGTCGGCGACCTGCTGGAGATCGAGCGCCTGGGCCGCCGCGCCCCCCGCGCCCACCCCGGCCTGAACGTGACCGTCGTCCGCCCCGCGGTCCTGGTCGGCGGCACGGACACCGCCCTCACCCGGTACTTCGAGTCCCCGCGCCTGCTCGTCGTCGCCGGATCCCGGCCCACCTGGCAGTTCTGCCACGTCGAGGACCTGGTCAGCGCCCTGGAGTACGCCGCCCTGGAGAAGGCCGAGGGCGAGCTCGCCGTCGGCTGCGAGGGCTGGCTGGAGCAGGAGGAGGTCGAGGAGCTCAGCGGGATCCGCCGCATGGAGCTGCCCTCCGCCGTCGCGCTCGGCGCCGCGGCCCGGCTCCACCGGATCGGCCTGACCCCGTCCCCGGCCGGGGACCTGGCGTACACCATGCACCCGTGGGTGGTCAGCGTCAGCGGGCTGCACGCGGCCGGCTGGCGGCCCCGCTGGACCAACGAGGAGGTGCTGGCCGAGCTGCTCCAGGAGGTCGCGGGCCGGCACACCGTCGCCGGACGCCGCCTCGGCCGCAAGGACGCCGCCACGGCCGCCGGCGCCGCCGGTGCGACGGTCGCCCTGCTCGGCGCCGCCGCCGCCGTACGCCGCGCCCGGCGCCGCCGCGGGCTCTGACCTGCGGGACACGGCCCCGGACCGGCCCGGTCCGGGGCGGGGCCGGTCTCCTGTAGGAGGCTCCCAACCGGCGCGCCGCGCCCCGGGCGAAACGGCTATTCCACCGGGTCGGCGGCTAGGGCACGATGGGGAACATGGCACCGCACTTCGACCACCCCGGCGAGCAGGCCGCGCAGGACCCCATCCGGCTGCTCGAGATCCGTGAGACCCCGCTCTCCATCGACGAGGTCTTCCAGGCCGTCGGCGACGACGCCACCGGAGGCACCACCCTCTTCGTCGGGACGGTGCGCAACCACGACGGCGGAGCGGACGTCGACTCGCTCGGCTACTCCTGCCACCCGACGGCGGAGGCCGAGATGCGCCGCGTCGCGGACCGCGTCGTGGCGAAGTACCCGGTCCGCGCGCTGGCCGCCGTACACCGCGTCGGCGACCTCGCCGTGGGTGACCTGGCCGTGGTCGTCGCCGTCTCCTGCCCGCACCGCGGCGAGGCCTTCGAGGCCTGCCGGATGCTGATCGACGACCTCAAGCACGAGGTCCCGATCTGGAAGCACCAGACCTTCTCCGACGGCACGGAGGAATGGGTCGGCGCCTGCTGAACCCGTGGCGTGCGCCGGGTCCGGCCGCCGGACGGAGTCCGGCGGGGCAGGTGGGCGGGGGCCGGGCGCGGGGTCCTCACGGGCGGGCGGTAGCCTCACCCCCGTTCGGCCGCGCAACACGCCCTCGATTTGCGTAACCCCCCTCCGGGCACGAGCGTTGAAGCCACCAACGACACGCACTTTCGGGGCAGGGAGGCACGTTCATGGCATCACTGGTGTGGCTGCTGATTCCGCTGTTCGCCGCGATCGGTGCGGCGATATGGGGCAGCTGGGCGGCCCGCGACCGCACCCAGGGCGACATATCCGAACTGGCCGGTTACGCCAGGTTCCGCGAGGCCATGGACCGGGCGAGGACGAACGAAAAGGCGCACTCCGGTTCCGACGCCGTCTGACGCGTCCCGGAAGTACCCTCCCCGTCCCCCCGCAGGCCCCTTCGGAAACGTGCCCGACGGGCTCCGACCAGGCCCCGGCTGAGAATCCGCTGAGAGTTCCGCCCGCGGGCCCCGTACGGACCGGCCCCACGGGCCGCCCGGTCGGGCCGTCCCGTACTGTCGATCCATGCCACGCCGCACCGCGACGATGCTCGCTTCCTTCCTCGTGCTGTTCGCGCTGCTCTGCGCGGGCGTCTTCATCAAGGTCCCGTACTCCGAGATGAGCCCGGGCCCGACCGTGAACACGCTGGGCGACTCGCGCGGTGAGCCGGTGCTGAGCATCTCGGGGCACCAGACGTACCCCACCAGCGGGCACCTCAACATGACCACGGTCCGCGTCACCGGCGCCGACTACGACATGAACCTGCTGGAAGCGGTCTACGGCTGGGCGGCCGGCGACAACATCGTCGTGCCGCACGAGAACCTCTACCCGAACGGCAAGACGGACAAGGAGTCGACGCAGGAGAACGCCGAGGAGTTCAGCCAGTCGCAGGAGAGCGCCAAGGTGGCCGCCCTCAAGCAGCTCGGCATCCCGGTCGCCGCCCGCGTCGTCGTCTCCACCGTCGTCAAGGGCAGCCCCTCGGAGGGCCGGCTGCACGCCGGGGACGTGGTCAAGGCGGTCGACGGCACCCCCGTCACCGTCCCCGGGGACGTCGCCAAGCTGGTGACGAAGCACAAGCCCGGCGAGCCCGTCGAGTTCACCATCGTGCCCGCCGCCGAGGCGGCCGAGGCCGAGAAGGCGAACCGCGAGCCCACCGGCAGTACCAAGGTCACCATCACCGCCGGCAAGGCCGAGGGCGACGGCCACGCCATCGTCGGCATCCGGGCCGGGACCGACCACACCTTCCCGTTCCCGATCGACATCAAGCTCGCCGACGTCGGCGGCCCGAGCGCCGGCCTGATGTTCGCCCTCGGCATCGTCGACAAGCTCACCCCCGAGAACCTCACGGGCGGCAGGTTCATCGCGGGCACCGGCACCATCGACGACGAGGGCAAGGTCGGCCCCATCGGCGGCATCCAGATGAAGACCATCGGCGCCCGGAAGGCCGGGGCCGAGTACTTCCTGACCCCGGCCGAGAACTGCGCCTCGGCGGCCCGGCACACCCCCGAGGGCCTGACCCTGGTGAAGGTCTCCACCATCGGGGACGCCACCAAGGCACTGGAGAAGATCGGCAAGGGGGACACGGCCGGACTGCCGAAGTGCACCGCGTCCTGACCGAGCCCCCTAGGCGAAGGTCGCCGCCAGCGCGTCGGCCAGCCCCGGCACCAGGCTCGCGCCGGTCAGCACCTCGCTGGAGGAGTCCTTCTCCCGCAGCCGCACGGCCGACTCGCGCGAGCCGTCGCGCAGGACGCCCACCGTGAGGCGCACCTCCTGCCGCTCGGGGTGGGCGGCGACCCACTTGGTCAGCTGCTTGTCGTTCAGCCCGGCCGGTACGGAAGCCTCCGCGGACGGCGGCAACATCAGCCGCTCCACCGTCAGGGCGCAGCCGACGACCGCATCCGGCCAGGCGATGGTGCCCAGGAACTTGTCCAGCGGGGTCCCGGCCGGCACCTCGTCCTGCTCGATCGGGGTGAGCTGGCTCTTGCCGGCGTCGTCCTGGTCCAGACCGAGCTGCCCGGCGAGCCGGGGCTCCTGACGGCGCAGGCGCGCCGTGTCGACCAGGGCGAAGAGGCGGGCCGGCTTGTCCCAGCCGAGGGTGGAGGCGTACTCGTCGATCTCGAGGACGGCGCGGGTCAGCGGAGTGGCCGCCATGGGGGTGCCGGGGGAGGGCGAAAGGTTGGACATGGACAACATCCTGCCTCCTTTCCCCCCGATACCGGGAACTGACTAAAGCCTCAGTAAGTTGCATGGGTGGGCCCTACGATCGTGGGCCCAGGACCAGACACAGCGACTTTCGAGGTGCGCACCTTGGCTTTCCAGATGCCGGACCGCGGCGGAGGCCCCTCCGGGCCACGGATGAGAGTCGGCCGCCCCTCCCGGCGCGCCCGGACTCTTCTGACGACATTGGGCGTCCTTGCCGTCCTGGCCATGGCGTTCATCATGTTCGCCGGGTTCTGGACGGACTGGCTCTGGTTCCGCTCCGTCAAGTACTCCTCCGTCTTCACCACCACCCTGTGGACCAAGATCGGCCTCTTCGCCGTCTTCGGCCTGCTGATGGCCGGTGCGGTCGGGCTGAACATCTGGCTGGCGTACCGGCTGCGGCCGCCGCTCAGCGCGATGTCGATGGAGCAGCAGAGCCTCGACCGCTACCGGATGAGCGTCGCCCCGTACAAGAAGTGGCTGCTCCTGGCCATCGCGGCGATCGTCGGTCTGATCGCGGGGGCCTCGGCGGCGGGCCAGTGGAAGACCTGGCTGATGTACGTGAACGGGGTGCCCTTCGGGAAGAAGGATCCCCAGTTCCACCTGGACGTGTCGTTCTACACCTTCGACCTGCCCTGGTACCGCTTCCTCCTCGGCTTCGGCTTCGCGGCCGTCGTGCTCTCCGTGATCGCCGCCGTCGTCGTGCACTACCTGTACGGCGGCCTGCGCGTGACCAGCCCGGGTGCCCGGGCCACCGCCGCGGCGACCGGGCACCTGTCGGTGCTGCTCGGCCTGTTCGTCACCTTCAAGGCCGTCGCGTACTGGCTCGACCGCTACGGCCTCGCCGTGAAGTCCAGCGACTTCAAGGCCGCCGACAACTGGACCGGCCTGCGCTACGTCGACGCCAACGCCTACCTGCCGGCGAAGACGATCCTCGTGGCCATCGCGGCGATCTGCGCGGTGCTGTTCTTCGCCACCCTGTGGCGGCGCACCTGGCAGCTGCCGGTCATCGGCTTCGGCCTGATGGTCCTCTCGGCGATCCTGATCGGCGGGCTGTACCCGGCGATCGTCCAGAAGTTCCAGGTCCAGCCGAACGAGCAGGCCAAGGAATCGCCGTACGTCGAGAAGAACATCAAGGCCACCCGCGACGCCTACGGCATCGAAGGGGCCGACGTGAAGGACTACCCGGGCGTCCCGCAGACCGAGGACCGCACCAAGCTGCGGTCGGTGGCCGACACCACGGCCAGCCTGCGCCTGCTCGACCCGAACATCGTCTCGCCGGCCTTCCAGCAGCTCCAGCAGGTCAAGGGCTACTACGGCTTCCCGTCCACGCTGGCGGTCGACCGGTACGCCGGCCAGGACACGGTCATCGGGCTGCGCGAGCTGAACATCGGCGGCATCCCGAAGAACAACTGGATCAACGACCACTTCAAGTACACCCACGGCTACGGCGTGGTCGCGGCCAAGGGCACCACCGTCAAGGACGGCGCCCCCGACTTCACGCAGTCCGACCTGCCCTCCAAGGGCATGTTCGGCACGGACTTCGAGCAGCGCATCTACTACGGCGAGCAGACGAAGCAGTACTCGATCGTCGGCGGTCCGCAGAAGGAGCTCGACTACTCGGACGACAAGGGCGAGAAGGAGACCAGCTACAAGGGCGACTCCGGGGTCAACCTGGACAACCCGGTCAACCGCGCCGCGTACGCGCTCGCCTTCAGCGAGCCGCAGATCCTCTACTCCGGCGCCATCGGCGACGGCTCGCGGATCCTGTACAACCGCACGCCCAAGGACCGCGTCGAGGCCGTCGCGCCCTGGCTGACCATCGACGGCGCCCCGTACCCGGCCGTCGTCGACGGCCGGATCAAGTGGATCGTCGACGCCTACACGACGACCAACGGCTACCCGTACGCCTCGCGCACCACGCTGGGCCAGAGCACCGCGGACTCGCTGACCAACAGCCAGCGCGCGGTGGTCGCCCAGGAGAACCAGGTCAACTACATCCGCAACTCGGTGAAGGCCACCGTCGACGCGTACGACGGCACGGTCGACCTGTACCAGTGGGACACCAAGGACCCGGTCCTGAAGACCTGGATGAAGGCGTTCCCGGGCACGGTGAAGCCCAAGAGCGAGATCTCCAAGCCGCTCATGGACCACATGCGCTACCCGCAGGACCTCTTCAAGGTCCAGCGCGAGCTGCTGACCCGGTACCACGTCACGGACCCGCAGACCTTCCTCAGCGGCAGTGAGGCCTGGGCCGTCCCGGACGACCCGACGACCAAGGCCGGCACGGCGGTCCCGCCGTACTACCTGTCGATGAAGATGCCGGGCCAGCCGGAGAAGGACCAGGTCTTCTCGCTCACGACGACCTTCACGCCGAACGAGCGGCCCAACCTGAGCGCCTTCATGGCGGTGAACGCCGATCCCGGGACCCCGGACTACGGCAAGATCCGAATCCTGAAGATGCCGACGAGCAAGCCGCCGGACGGCCCCGGCCAGGTCCAGAGCAAGTTCCAGTCGGAGCCGAAGATCGCCGAGTCGATCCGGCTGCTGCGCGGCGGCGACTCGGAGATCGAGTACGGCAACCTGCTCGCGGTCCCGATGGACGGCGGAATGCTCTACGTGGAGCCGGTGTACGTGCGCAGCTCCGGTCTGAAGTACCCGCTGCTGCGCAAGGTGCTGGTGACCTACGGCGGCCAGACGGCCTTCGAGGACACCCTGGAGAAGGCGCTGAACGTGGTCTTCGGAGCCGAGGCCCCGACCACGCCGGTGCCGCCGGCCACGCCGACGAACCCGACCACGCCGACGAACCCGAACACGCCGCCGACCGCGCAGGACCCGACGGTCAAGGCGGCCCTCGCCGACGCCCAGAAGGCCGTCGAGGAGGCCGACAAGGCGATGAAGGCGGGTGACTGGGCCGCGTACGGCAAGGCGCAGAACGACCTCCAGGCGGCGCTGAAGCGGGCGATCGACGCGGAGGCGAAGCTGACGGCGCCCAAGCCGGGCGGCTAGGCGGCGCGGAAACCGCGTAATGGTTCCGTCCCGCGTCGTGATACTGTGGTTTCACCGACGCGGGGTGGAGCAGCTCGGTAGCTCGCTGGGCTCATAACCCAGAGGTCGCAGGTTCAAATCCTGTCCCCGCTACTGAAGACGAAGGCCCGGATCCAATGGGATCCGGGCCTTCGTCATGTCCGGAGCACCGAAAAGGTGCCGTTGGGAGACACGGGGTCACTGGGACGGGTGAGTTGGGGGGCGAGCGTGTTTGACTTGTCTCTCTGTGGGCATGTCGACAAAACGCTGTAGTGACCTCACTGGCTGCGACATACCAGGTGTACGCGGGTAGCAGGTGATGCGACGATGGGATTTATGGGGGACAGGTCAACTCTGCTGGAGACAGGGCGGTTTGTGAGGGCGGAGGCCGAGTCGGGCGCGGGAACGGGCGAGGCCGCTCCGACTGTTAACGCGCAGACCGCACTGACCGATGCGGATTTCTTGGACAAGCACAGCGCGGCAGAAGCCTTCGGGGACGCCGAGGGCGCCACCGACGCCGAGCTGGAGGCCCGCCACCGCGTGGCCGCCGACAAGGGCGACCCCGGCGCCATGAGCGTGCTCGGCGCGCTGCTGCTGCGCCGCGGCGACCTGGCCGGGGCCGAACCCTACCTCCGCGGCGCCACCGCCGCCGGCGACCGTGCCGCCGCCAACAACCTCGGGGTCCTGCTCCTCCAGCGCGGCTACCCCGACGAGGCCGCCGGCTGGTGGCGGGTCGCCGCCGTCGCCGGATCCGCCCCCGCCGCACACGCCCTCGGCCGCCACTACCGCGAGCGCGGGGACGAGCCCGCCGCCGAGTACTGGCTGCGCCAGGCGGCCGAGTCCGGGCACGCCCTGGGCGCGTACGGCCTGGCCGACCTGCTGGAACACCGCGGGGACAAGGGCATCGAGCGCTGGTTCCGGGCCGCCGCCGAGCAGGGGCACCGCGAGGCCGCGTACCGGCTCGCCCGCCACCTGCGCAAGGGCGACCCGGCCGAGGCCGAGCAGTGGTACCGCCAGGCCGCCGCGCGCGGGCACCGCCGCGCCGGCCTGCACCTGGGCGCCCTGCTGGAGGCGCGCGGCGAGCTGAAGGAAGCCGGCCGCTGGTACCTGAGCTCCGCCAAGCAGGGGGAGGCCCGGGCCGCCTGCGCCCTCGGCTTCCTGCTGCGCGACGCGGGCGACGAGGACAGTGCGGCCGCCTGGTGGCACCGCGCCGCCCAGGACGGCGACGGCAACGCTGCGAACGCCCTCGGCGCGCTGCACGCCGCCCGCGGCGAGACCCAGACGGCCGAGAAGTGGTACCGGGTCGCCATGGACGCCGGCGACCACAACGGCGCCTACAACCTCGCCCTGCTCTGCGCCGCCCAGGAGCGGACCGCGCAGGCCGAGCAGTGGTACCGCCGCGCCGCGTACGCGGGCCACCGCGAGGCCGCCAACGCGCTGGCGATCATGCTGCTCCAGGCCGGGGACGCGGCCGGCGCCGAGCCGTGGTTCTCCAAGGCCGCGGAGGCCGGCAGCGTCGACGCCGCCTTCAACCTCGGGATCCTCTTCGCCAGCCGCGACGAGGACCGCTCCGCCCTGAAGTGGTACGAGCGGGCCGCCGCGGCCGGGCACACCGACGCGGCGCTCCAGGTCGGGATCGCCCTCGTGCGCGACGGCGAGGAGCGGGCCGCCGAGCGGCACCTGCGCTGCGCGGCGGGCGGCGGCAGCGCGGAGGCGGCGTTCCGGCTGGCCGCCCTGCTGGAGTCGCTGGCCCCGCCGCCGGAGCCGGTGGCCCTCGGCGAGCCCGTCGGCGGCGCCGCCCGCACCGAGAGCGAGGAGTGGTACGCCCGCGCTGCCGAGCAGGGCCACCGCCGGGCCCAGGTGCGGGTCGGCATGCTCGCCGCCGCCCGGGGCGACCTCACGGTGGCCGCCCGGTGGTACCGGGAGGCGGCCGAGGCCGGCTCGCGCAACGGCGCCTTCAACCTCGGGCTGCTGCTGGCCCGCGAGGGCAACGAGCCCGAGGCGGCCCTGTGGTGGACCCGCGCGGCGGTGGCCGGGCACGGCCGGGCCGCGCTCCGGCTCGGGCTGCTCGCGGCCCGGCACGGGGACCTCGCCGAGGGGCAGAAGTGGTGCGTCCGGGCCATGGAGCTGGGTCCGGCCGAGGTGGCCGAGCGCGCCGCCCGGCTGCGCGACGCCCTGGCGGAGGAGCTGTCGGCGTAACGGCCGCCTGCCGGGGTCCCCGACAACTGATTTGCATCTGCCGGGTGGGCTCCCGTAGAGTCGTGTTTACCGACGCGGGGTGGAGCAGCTCGGTAGCTCGCTGGGCTCATAACCCAGAGGTCGCAGGTTCAAATCCTGTCCCCGCTACTGAAGGCCCGAGGCCCGGATCCCATGGATCCGGGCCTCGAGTCGTTTTCCGGGTCGTTCCTGAACGCGAAGCGCGGGAACGACCCGGGAACACCCGGACGAAGACGCGGAAGACGCGGAAGGCCGGGAGCCCAGGGCTCCCGGCCTTCCGCCGTGACGCGTCAGGCGCCCGCGCAGTTCGGGCACACCCCGCGGTACGTCACCTCGACCGCCGAGACCACGAAGCCGAAGCGCTCGCCGTCGGGCAGGTCGGCCAGCGGGTCGCCGGCCGGGTGGACGTCCCGGATGGCGCCGCACTGGGCGCAGACCAGGTGGTGGTGGGGGCGGTGGGCGTTCGGGTCGTACCGCTTGGCCCGCCGGTCCGTCGAGACTTCGAGGACCTCGCCGATCGACACGAGTTCGCCCAGGGTGTTGTAGACCGTCGCCCGGGAGATCTCGGGCAGTTTGGTCACGGCGCGTGCGTGCACCTCGTCTGCCGTCAGGTGAACGTGGTCACCGTCGAGCACCTCGGCCACGACGCGGCGCTGGGCGGTCATGCGCCAGCCGCGTCCGCGGAGTCGTTCCAGCAGGTCACTCATACACGCCAGCCTAACAGTGGGGAATCCGTTCAGATCCCGAACCGGTGTGGACTTGGACCATTGCTTGACTTAGACAAAGTCCATCGTAGGATCGATTACAGCAACGCCGAGGACAGGGCAGGCGTGAATGACGCAGGAGGCGCACGTGACACAGGGACCGCTCACCACGGAGGCCGGGGCTCCGGTTGCCGACAACCAGAACAGCGAGACGGCCGGTGTCGGTGGTCCGGTCCTGGTCCAGGACCAGCTCCTGCTGGAGAAGCTCGCGCACTTCAACCGCGAGCGCATCCCGGAGCGCGTGGTGCACGCCCGCGGCGCCGGCGCCTACGGCACCTTCACCGTGACGGCGGACGTCACCCGGTACACGCGCGCCAAGTTCCTCTCCGAGGTCGGCAAGCAGACCGAAACGTTCCTGCGCTTCTCCACCGTGGCGGACAGCCTCGGCGGCGCCGACGCGCGCCGTGACCCGCGCGGCTGGGCGCTGAAGTTCTACACCGAAGAGGGCAACTACGACCTCGTCGGCAACAACACCCCGGTCTTCTTCATCCGGGACGCCATCAAGTTCCCCGACTTCATCCACACCCAGAAGCGCGACCCGTACACGGGCTCGCAGGAGGCGGACAACGTCTGGGACTTCTGGGGCCTGTCGCCCGAGTCCACCCACCAGGTGACCTGGCTGTTCGGCGACCGCGGCATACCGGCGTCCTACCGCCACATGAACGGCTACGGCTCGCACACGTTCCAGTGGAACAACGAGGCCGGCGAGGTCTTCTGGGTCAAGTACCACTTCAAGACCGACCAGGGCATCAAGAACCTCACCCAGGCCGAGGCCAACCGGCTCGCCGGCGAGGACCCGGACTCCCACCAGCGCGACCTGCGCGAGTCCATCGAGCGCGGCGACTTCCCGACCTGGACCGTGCAGGTCCAGATCATGCCCGCGGCCGAGGCGGCGCACTACCGCTTCAACCCGTTCGACCTCACCAAGGTGTGGCCGCACGAGGACTACCCGCCGATCGAGATCGGCAAGCTGGAGCTCAACCGCAACCCGCAGAACGTCTTCGCCGAGGTCGAGCAGTCCATCTTCTCCCCGGCGCACTTCGTTCCCGGCATCGGTCCGTCCCCGGACAAGATGCTCCAGGGCCGCCTCTTCGCGTACGGCGACGCCCACCGCTACCGCGTCGGCATCAACGCCGACCACCTCCCGGTGAACCGCCCCCACGCCACCGAGGCGCGCACGAACTCCCGCGACGGCCACCTGTACGACGGCCGCCACAAGGGTTCCAAGAACTACGAGCCCAACAGCTTCGGGGGCCCCGCCCAGACCGGCCGCCCGCTGTGGGAGTCCACCCCCGTCACCGGCGGCACCGGCAACCACGCCACGCCCTCGCACTCCGAGGACGACGACTTCGTCCAGGCGGGCAACCTCTACCGCCTCTTCTCGGAGGACGAGAAGTCCCGTCTGATCGAGAACCTGTCCGGCTTCATCGCCAAGGTCTCCCGTGACGACATCGTCGAGCGCGCCGTCGACAACTTCCGCCGCGCGGACGCCGACTTCGGCAAGCGGCTCGAAGCCGCGGTCCAGGCCCTCCGCGGCTGACGCCCCCGCCGAGAGCCGAAGGGCCGGATCCCGTGAGGGGTCCGGCCCGACGGCTTCCTACGCGGGCACGGCCCGGCGGGCCGGCACCCAGCAGCGGATCACGTCGCGGACGGAGACGATGCCGACCGGGCCGCCGTCCTCCAGCACGATCAAGTGCCGGAACCCGCCGTGGACCATGGCCTCGGCGGCCTCCTGCACGGTCGCCTCGGGGGTGCAGAAGACGACGTTGTTCGTGGTGTGCGCGCCCACGGACTCCCGGTCGGGGTCGTGGCCGGCGCCGATCGAGTTCAGGATGTCGCGCTCGGTCAGGATGCCGATGCCGCTGTGGTCGGGGTCGAGGACGACGGCCGCGCCGACGCGGCGGCCGGACATCAGGCAGGCCGCCTGACGGAGGGAGTGCGCGGGTCCGAGGGTGAGGATCACGGTGCTCATGGCGTCGCGGACGAGCATGAAGGGAACCACCTCCTGGGTGTGCCCCGCCTTCGAGAACCGCTTCACAAGCGCACAAGCGGGGGAGTATCACAGTCCCACGGACACGCAGTGTCATCAAGGGGGCGCGCAACGCGCACGCCCCCGCGCGTCGGGATCAGGAGGAGGGGCGCAGGAAGCCCAGCATCTCGTCGTGCAGCAGGCCGTTCGAGGCCACCGCGTTGCCGCCGTGCACGCCGTCCACCCCGTCCAGGCTGGTGAACCGGCCGCCCGCCTCCTGGACCACGACTGCGACGGCGGCCATGTCCCACAGGTTCAGCTCCGGCTCGGCGCACAGGTCCAGCGAGCCCTCCGCGACCATCATGTACGGCCAGAAATCGCCGTACGCCCGCGTACGCCAGCACGCGCGCGTCAGGTCCAGGAAGCCCGCGAGCCGGCCCTGCTCCTCCCAGCCGCCCAGCGAGGAGTAGGCGAACGAGGCGTCGCCCAGGGAGGCCACCTTCGACACCGAGACCGGCCCGGCCGGATCGCCGAGCGCGCCGCCCGCGAAGGCGCCACCGCCCTCGGAGGCCC
This sequence comes from Streptomyces sp. C, assembly GCF_000158895.1. Taxonomy (NCBI): domain Bacteria; kingdom Bacillati; phylum Actinomycetota; class Actinomycetes; order Kitasatosporales; family Streptomycetaceae; genus Streptomyces; species Streptomyces sp. C. The sequence continues at coordinate 5,211,636 of NZ_GG657750.1, forward strand.
ACCAGCGGCGGCCCAGCGCCGGGGCCGACACCACGCCGACGACCGGCCGGAAGACGCCGTCCGCGCCCTCCTCCATGAGGGAGATCAGCGTCGCCCAGACCGGTACCCCGCGCACGTAGTTCTTCGTGCCGTCGATCGGGTCCACGACCCATCGGCGCGGCCCGCCGCCCTTGAGCCCGTACTCCTCGCCGAGGATCGCATCGTCGGGGCGCGCGGCCTGGATCCCGGCCCGGACGACCTCCTCGGCGGCCTTGTCGGCCTCGGTCACCGGCGTCATGTCCGGCTTCGTCTCCACCTGGAGGTCGAGGGCGCGGAAGCGCTGCATCGTGGTGGCGTCCGCCGCGTCGGCGAGTTCGAGGGCGAGGCGCAGGTCATCGGCATATGTGGACATGACCGAACAGTACCGAGACTTGCCGGGCCCGGTGGGCGGAGTCCACAGTGCGGCCGGGACGCGCCCTTGACGGGATCTGGCGACCCGTCAACCCTGGTGGAGAAGTGCGGCCGGCGAACCCAGCGGGGAGGTGGCGATGCCGACGGCCCGTGAGTCCCTGCTGCAAGCGGCCGAGGCCGCACTGGCCGCCCGGCCCTGGCCGGCCGTGCGGATGGTCGAGGTCGCGGCCGCCGCCGGGGTGTCGCGCCAGACCCTCTACAACGAGTTCGGCGGCAAGGCGGGCCTGGGCCGGGCCCTGGTGCGCCGCGCAGCCGACTGGTACCTCGACGGGGTGGAACGGGCGCTGGCCGCCCCCGCCGCCCGCGGTTCCGCCGAGCGGCTCGCCGCCGTCGCCGAGTGGACCGTACGGGCGGGCCCGCGCACGGGTCCTCGTACGGGCCCTGCTGACCGGCTCCTGGGGGCCGGGCCTGCCCTCGCCGCCCCCGGCCGGGGGACGCCAGGCGCTCGGGCCGGGGGAGTTGACCCGCGCGGCACGCGACCGGGCCGCCGCCGCGCTGCCGCAGGAACCGGCCCGCCGCTGCGAGCTCGCTGTACGGCTCGCGCTGTCCTACGTGGTCGCGCCGGGGGAGCCGGGCCAGGAGCCGGCGGCGGTGGAACTGCTGCGGCTGCTCAGTGCGCCGAACCGGAGAGCTGCAGGCCGATGACCCCGAGGATCACCAGGGTGATCGAGACGAGTTTGAGGGTGGAGACCAGGTCGCCCAGGAAGACCATGCCGTAGATCGCCGTCCCGGCCGCCCCGATGCCCGTCCACACCGCGTACGCCGGACCCACGTCCAGCTTCTTCAGCGCGAGGGTCAGCAGCCCGAAGCTGCCGAGGGCGAAGCACGCGAAGGCGATCGTCGGCCACAGCCGGGTGAACCCGTGGGACAGCTTGAGGCAGACCGCGAAGCCCGTCTCCAGGATCCCGGCGACCACGACCAGCAGCCACGCCATGGCGTATGCCTCCCCGCGTCAGGTGACTCGGCGTCACTTGGTGCGATTATGCATTCACCAGACATGGCCGGTGGCAAACCCCGCCGGACGGTCAAGCAGGGGCCGGAAGGCCCGGCGCCGGACCGCGGTCAGTCGCCCTCGCGGCGCTCGCGGGTCTGCAGCAGCCGCCGCAGCGAGTACAGCCGCGCGGGGTCCGCGTGGCCCTCCTCCACCCACCGGTCCAGCGCGCATTCCGGCTCGTCGTGGCTGCACGCGCGCGGGCACTCCTCCGTGCCCGGCACCAGCTCCGGGAAGGCCAGGACCACCCGGGACGGGTCCACGTGGTGCAGGCCGAAGGAGCGCACGCCCGGGGTGTCGATGACCCAGCCGTCCCCGGAGGGCAGCGGCAGGGCGAGCGCCGAGGTGGTGGTGTGCCGGCCGCGGCCGGTCACGGCGTTGACGTGGCCGGTGGCCCGCTGGCGGCCCTCGGCGACCAGCGAGTTCACGAGGGTCGTCTTGCCGACGCCGGAGTGGCCGACGAAGGCGGTGATCCGGCCCTCCAGGCGCTCGCGCACCCGCTCGGCCGCATCGCCCGTCGCCAGCTCCTCGCGGTTGGTGACCACGTACTCCAGCCCGAACGTCGAGTACACCTCCAGGATCTTGTCCGCGGAGGTCAGGTCGGACTTGGTGAGCACCAGCAGGGGCTCCAGTCCGGCGTCGTACGCGGCCACCAGACAGCGGTCGATCATCCGGGGCCGGGGCTCCGGGTCGGCCAGCGCCGTGACGATGGCCAGCTGGTCGGCGTTGGCGACGACCACCCGCTCGTACGGGTCGTCGTCGTCCGCGGTGCGCCGCAGGACGGACTTGCGCTCCTGGATCCGCACGATCCGCGCGAGGGTGTCCTTCTTGCCGGACAGGTCGCCGACGAGCGACACCCGGTCGCCGACCACCGCCGCCTTGCGGCCCAGCTCACGGGCCTTCATGGCGATGACCTTGCGGTCCTCGACCAGGCAGGTCAGCCGGCCGCGGTCCACGGTGAGGACGAAGCCGTCGGCGGCGTCCTCGTGCTTGGGCCGGATGTTCGTCCTGGCCCGGTTGCCCTTGGGGTTCGGGCGCTGGCGGATGTCGTCCTCGTCGGTGTGCTTGCCGTACCTGCGCATGACCGGGCCCCTACGCTCCCGCTCCCGCGGGTCCGGCGAGCATGTCCGTCCACATCTTCGGGAAGTCCGGCAGGGTCTTCGCGGTCGTCGCCACGTTCTCGATCTCCACACCCGGCACCGCCAGGCCGATCACCGCGCCGGCCGTGGCCATGCGGTGGTCGTCGTACGTGTGGAACACGCCGCCGTGCAGCTTGCGCGGGCGGATGCGCAGGCCGTCCTCGGTCTCGGTGACGTCACCGCCGAGACCGTTGATCTCGGCGGTCAGCGCCGCCAGCCGGTCCGTCTCGTGCAGCCGCAGGTGCGCGACCCCGCGCAGGACCGACTCCGAGTCCGCGAGCGCGGCCACGGCCGCGATGCCCGGGGTCAGCTCGCCGACCTCGCTCAGGTCCACGTCGATGCCGTGGATCTTGCCGGTGCCGGTGAAGACCAGGCCCGCCTCGGTCAGCTCGCAGGAGCCGCCCATCGCGGTGAAGATCTCGCGCAGCGCGTCACCGGGCTGCGTGGTGCGCAGCGGCCAGTCCGGGACGGTGACCGTGCCGCCCGTGATCAGCGCCGCGGCCATGAAGGGCTGGGCGTTGGACAGGTCCGGCTCGACGACCATGTCGCGGCCGAGGAGCGCGCCGGGCGCCACCCGCCACACGTCCTTCTCGCCGCCGGCCTCCGGGGTGTCGACCTGGGCACCGGCCGCGCGCAGCATGTCCACGGTCATCCGGATGTGCGGCATCGACGGCAGCTTGCCGCCCACGTGCCGGACCTCGACGCCCTGGTTGAAGCGCGGCGCGGACAGCAGCAGCGCCGAGACGAACTGGGAGGAGTTGGAGGCGTCGATCTCGACCGTGCCGCCCTCCAGGGCCCCGCCGCCCTGGACGGTCATGGGCAGCGCACCCCGGCCGTCGTCGTCGATCCGGGCACCGAGGGCGCGCAGCGCGGTGATGACCTGGCCGAGGGGGCGCTCGTAGGAGCGCGGGTCGCCGTCGAAGCGGATGTCGCCGTCGGCCAGGGTGGCCACGGGCGGCAGGAAGCGCATGACCGTGCCCGCGTTGCCGACGTCGACGGTGGCGGGGCCGTGCAGGGCCGCCGGGATGATCCGCCAGGCCTCGCCGCTGTCGCCGTCGGCGGAGCTGGAGGAGACGGTCTCCTCGATGCCGACGCCGAGCGCCCGCAGGGCGTCCGACATCAGCTGGGAGTCGCGCGAGCGCAGCGGGCGGCGCACCCAGCCCGGCTCGGCGGCGAGGGCGGCCAGCACGAGGGCGCGGTTGGTGACCGATTTGGACCCCGGCACGGTGACGGTGGCGTGGACGGCCTGCTCCGCGAACGGAGCGGGCCAGAGGTCGGGGAGCGCGGGGGTCTCGGTCATGGCCCTTACTTTAGTGGCTTCCCACGGCCCCCGATCGGGATGGCGGCCCCGTCTCAGAGGGCGAGCAGCCAGCGCCCCCCGCCGATGAGGCAGCACAGGGTGACCGTGTGGAACAGGAGCAGCCAGGCGACGGGATGGACGTGCGTGAGCCGGCCCAGCTGGTCCGCGTCGGACTCCGGCGCCGCGCCGCCCCGGCGCTGTGCCTGGAGCTCGAACACCGGCCGCACCGATCCCAGCAGCAGGAACCACACCACCGCGTACGCGAACGCCGCCTGCACCGCCTCCGGCGCCTTCCAGGACACCAGCAGGAACGTCCCGCCGGTCAGCACCACCGTCAGCAGCCCGTACGCGTTCCGGATCATCACCAGCATCACCAGCAGCAGGGCGGTCGCCGCCCACAGCAGCAGCGTGATCCGGTGCGCCGCCAGCAGGGCCGCCCCGCCCAGGCCCAGCAGCGCGGGCGCCGTGTAGCCGGCGGCGAGCATCAGGACCATGCCGATCCCGGTCGGCTTGCCCCAGCTGAGGGTGACCCCGCTGGTGTCGGAGTGCAGCCGGATCCCGGTGAGCCGGCGCCCGGTCAGCAGGGCGATCAGCCCGTGGCCGCCCTCGTGCGCGATGGTGATCGCGTTCCGGGCCACCAGCCACACCGGGCGGGGCGTCACGACCGCGAGCGCGGCCAGTCCCGTCGCCACCACCAGCCAGAAGGCGGGCGCGGTCTGTATTCCGGTGAGCCGGTCCCAGAGGCCGGCCGTCGTGCTGCTGTCCATGGAGTGGCGGACTCCTTGCGGTCGGGGGTCGGGTCCATGGCAGTGTGTCAGCCATGTGCGGAAGGTTTGCGGCGAGTCGGACGCCCCAGGAGCTGGCGGGGATATTCGGGATCGAGAGGTGGGAGCCGAGCGAGACCCTGGCCCCCGACTGGAACGTGGCGCCGACCAAGGAGGTCCACGTCGTCCTCGACCGCCCCCTGAAAGACGCGCGGGACCCCCGTCCGGTTCGCCAGCTGCGGGTCCTGAAGTGGGGCCTGGTCCCCTCCTGGGCGCAGAACCCCGAGGGCGCGGCCCGGATGATCAACGCCCGGTCGGAGACCCTGCACGAGAAGCCGTCCTTCCGCCGCCCCTTCGCACAGCGGCGCTGCATCGTCCCCGCCGACGGGTACTACGAGTGGGTCACCGCGCACGACGAGCGGGAGCTGGAGGTCGAGGGGAAGCGCAAGCGGGCCCGCAAGCAGCCGTACTTCGTGCTCCCGGCCGACGGCTCGGTCTTCGCGATGGCGGGGATCTACGAGTTCTGGCGCGACGGGACCCTGCCCGCCGACCACCCCCTCGCCTGGTGGGCCACCTGCTCGGTGATCACCGCCGAGGCCGAGACCACTCCGCTGGGGGCGGCGCCCGCCGAGGGGCCGCGCTCGCTCTCCGAGATCCACCCCCGGATGCCGCTGATGCTGACCCCGGACCGCTGGGACGCCTGGCTGGACCCCGCCCGGACCGACGAGAACGGGCTGCGGGACCTGCTGGCACCCCCGCCCGGCGGGCTGATGCGGGCCTACCCGGTGGCCACGGCCGTGAGCAGCGTCCGCAACAACGGCCCGGAGCTGCTCAGGGAGCTGGAGGGCCCGGAGGAAGCGACCCTCTTCTAGGGCCTGTCGTCAAACTCCCGTCTGCCCCGCGACGCCTGGCACGCGCTCTCGCTGCACCGGGCGAAAGCCAAGTACGTCCAGTACGCGGGGCTTCCGCCCCGTGCACCGAGAGCACGCACCCAGACGCCGCGGGGGCCCGCCCTCCGGGGCGACGACCGGGAGTTTGACGACAGGCCCTAGGGGGTGCCCTTGCCGTCCTGCGGCGGGGCCGCCCGGCAGGATGGGCCCATGAGCACCCGTACCGAGAGCGTGGACACCCCCGCCGGCGAAGCCCGGATCACCTGGCACACCGCCCGCGCCGCGAGGCTGGTGCTGGCGCTGGGCCACGGCGCCGGCGGTGGCGTCGAGGCCCGCGACCTCCAGGCCCTGGCCGCGGCAATGCCCGCCCGGGGGGTCACCGTCGCCCTGGTCGAGCAGCCCTGGCGGGTCGCCGGCAAGAAGGTCGCCGCCGCGCCCAAGGTGCTGGACGAGGGCTGGCGGGCCCTGTGGCCCGCGCTGGAGCGGCCCGGCCTCCCCGTGGTGGCCGGCGGGCGCAGCGCCGGGGCCCGGGTGGCCTGCCGGACCGCGGCCGAGCTGGGGGCGGCCGGCGTGCTCGCGCTGTCCTTCCCGCTGCACCCGCCGGGCAAGCCGGAGAAGTCCCGGGCCGAGGAGCTGCTGGGCGCCGGGCGGCCCGTCCTGGTGGTGCAGGGCGGCCGGGACCCGTTCGGACGGCCGGAGGAGTTCCCCGCCGGGGAGTACGAGCTGGTGGAGGTGCCCTTCGGGGACCACGGCTTCGCCGTGCCGAAGAAGGCGGACCTGACGCAGGACGAGGCCCTGGCGGTCATCACGGACGCCGCGGCCCCCTGGCTCGCCGGCCTCACCGGCCTCACGGGCTGAGCCCATGCCCTGGCCGGGCGGGGCCGGAGAGGGCCTGGAGGGGGGTCGGAACGGGGCTGGAGGGGGTCCGGAGGGGTTTCGGGCGGTGCCCCGGCGGGCCTCGGCGCAGCCGGGGCGGGGGCCGTCGTGGTCCGGACCTGACAGATTCCGGCGTGACCCCGCTCACCCGGCCCCGCCCCGCCCCGGAAACCGGCGAAAACCCTTGGCGCGCCGGGGAATGCGCTGCCCCGGCCGCCTGTTGTGGGGAATGTCGGAACGCAGGGGAAAGACGTCGGAGGAGAGGGAGCGCATGACCCAGGTCATCAGCCAGAACCGCCCGCAGGCCGCTGACCTGGAATGGACGGTGCTGCCCGCCCCCAAGCGCGAGTCGCTTCGGGCGGCGGAGGGCCGGGAAGGTCGACTATTCTCCGATTCGAGCGGATCCGCTTTCGGAGCCGCCACGCTGTCGGAGGAGGTGGGTCCTGTCGCTGGGACCGACGAAGGCCAGGCACAGGAGACGACCGCGGAGCGCAACGCGCGCTTCGAGCGGGACGCCCTCGGCTACCTCGACCAGATGTACTCCGCCGCGCTGCGCATGACGCGCAACCCGGCCGATGCCGAGGACCTGGTCCAGGAGACCTACGCGAAGGCGTACGCGTCCTTCCACCAGTTCCGCGAGGGCACCAACCTCAAGGCGTGGCTCTACCGCATTCTGACCAACACGTTCATCAACTCCTACCGCAAGAAGCAGCGCGAGCCCCAGCGCAGCGCCGCCGAGGAGATCGAGGACTGGCAGCTGGCGCGCGCCGAGTCGCACATGTCGACCGGTCTGCGTTCCGCCGAATCGCAGGCGCTCGACCACCTGCCCGATTCGGACGTGAAGGAAGCGCTCCAGGCCATTCCGGAGGAGTTCCGCATCGCGGTCTATCTTGCCGACGTAGAGGGCTTTGCGTACAAGGAGATCGCGGACATCATGGGTACACCCATCGGTACGGTCATGTCGCGGCTGCACCGTGGGCGCCGTCAACTCCGCGGAATGCTGGAGGACTATGCCCGTGAGCGCGGGCTGGTCCCCGCCGGCGCGGGAGAGTCGAACGACCTGAAAGGCTCGGGCTCATGAGCTGCGGAGAGCCGCACGAGACGGAGTGCGCCGAGGTCCTGGATCATCTATACGAGTTCCTGGACCACGAGATGCCCGACAGTGACTGCACGAAGTTCGAGACGCACTTCGGCGAATGCAATCCCTGTCTGGAGAAGTACGGCCTGGAACAGGCCGTCAAGAAGCTGGTCAAGCGCTGCTGCGGATCGGACGACGTGCCGAGCGATCTCCGCTCCAAGGTCATGGGGCGGATCGAGCTCATCCGTTCGGGTCAGGCCGTGCCCGAGGGTGACATCACCGCCGGGCCCGCGACCGGCTGAACGGGCCGGTCCGACCGCTGAACCGCCGCCCCCGGAAACGCACTTCGTTCACTCGAAGGTGCTAATCCGGGGGCGCCCGTACGGCGCAATGCGAAAATGTGCCCCGCTCCGTTCGGGGGCCGACCTATTCTCCCCTCGCGGTACCGCTCACTTCCGGTACCGGGTTTTCCCGGCCCCTGGGGGAGGAGAGCGCCATGCGGGTACTTCCGCCGATGGCGCGCGTCTGCGTCCTCGCCGCCGTCCTCGCGGCCGCGGCCTGCGCGGCCCCGGCCCTCCTCGCGGGCTCCGCGACGCCCTGGCCCGCCGTCACTCTGCTGGCCCTCCTCTACCTCGGCTGCGAGTCGGCACGGAAGCTCCCCCTCCTGGGCCGGCGGGTCCCCGAGGGCATCGGCTCCTTCTTCCCGGTGGTGATGGCCGCCGTCTTCCTGCTGCCGCCGTCGGCCGCCGCGCTCGTGGCCGTGCCCGGCGGACTCGCGCAGAGCGTCGTACGCAGGCCCGCCGGGGTCCGCCGGATCTGGCACGCCGCCCAGCAGGCGACCGCCGCGTGGGCGGCCGGGCGGGCCTACGGACTCCTCGGCGGCCGCGAAGCCCTCACCGGCCGGGGCGCCGCTCCCGCGGGACCGCCCGGCGGGGGAGGCCGCGGCGCCGACCCCACCGCCTGGGTGGCCGACTTCCCGTACGTGATGCTCCCCGCCGCCGTCGCGGCCGTCGTCTTCTGCCTGGTGCTCACCGCCCTCGACGGGGCCGTCCTCGCCGCCGCCGAGGGCCGGCCCGCCGCCACCGCCTGGCGCGGACTCGCCACCGGGTCCCTCGCCCCGCACTGCGTGCACGGGCTCGCCGGCCTGATGATGGCCGTCATGTGGCGCAGCCCGTACGGGGTCCCGGCCGCGCTGCTCGTCCTGCTGCCGATGTACATCTCCTGCTGGGTCTTCGCCCAGTACCACCGCGAACGCGCCGCGCACCGGGCCACGATCCGCGCCCTCGTCCAGGCCGTCGACATCAAGGACCGCTACACGCGCGGGCACAGCGAACGGGTGGGCCAGGCCTCCGCCATGATCGCCCGCGAGCTGGGCATGCGCGACGACCGCCTCGAAGTGGTCCGGATCGCCGGGATCCTGCACGACGTCGGCAAGCTCGGCGTGCCGACCCGGCTGCTGCGCAAGGACGGGCCGCTCACCCCGGAGGAGCGGCGGACCATCGAACTGCACCCCGAGTACGGGCACGAGATGGTGCGGGGCATCGGATTCCTCGGGGAGGCCCGGTCCGCGATCCTGCACCACCACGAGCGGGTCGACGGCTCCGGCTACCCGTACGGGCTCAGCGGCGAGCAGATCCCGGTCCTGGCCCGGGTGGTGGCGGTGGCCGACTCCTTCGACGCCATGACCTCCACGCGTTCCTACAGCCGGGCCCGGCCGGTGGCCACCGCCCTCGCGGAGCTGGAGCGCTGCGCGGGGGCGCAGTTCGACCCGGCGATGGTGCGGGCCCTGGTCGCCGCCATCGGCCGGCACGGCTGGCACCCCGTGGTCACCTCCGACGAGGACCTCCAGGTCATCCCCGCCGCCCCGGCCGCCCCCGCCGCCCCGGCCGCCCCGGGCCCGCCGCGGCAGGAGTCCGGGGTGGCAGGTGCCGGGAACGCGGCCGGGGACGGCGCCGGCGCGGGCCCCGCGGACGGGGCCGCCGGGCCGCGGGCCGCCCGTCCCGCCGGGCGCGATCCCGCCGGGCGGGCCGGCGGCGGCCGGTGAGGGCCCTCGCCGGCTGGGCCGTCCGCGCCGCCGCGGGGGTGCTCACCGCCGCCGCGCTGGGCCACACCCTGTGGACCGGCGTCGTCGAGCCCGGCACCGCCCTCGCCTTCGCCACCCTGGTCGCCCTCGGCGAACTCGCCCGCCGCGACCACCACCCGGCACACGCCGACGGGGTGGCCGGGCCCGCCGGGTACGGCCGGCCCGCACCGCTCGGCTCCGCCGGAGCCCTCGCGTACGCCCTGCTCGGCCACAACGCTGGGCACCCCACCCACCACGGGGTGCTCCAGACCGTCGCCGTCGTCGTCGCGGCCGCCCTCGCCGGCACCGTCCCGCACATCGCCCGGGGCCGCGGCCCGGCCCTGGACCACGTGGCCCGCCGGGTCCTCACGGTGGCCTTCGCCGCCGCCTGCTTCCAGCCCCTGTACAACTCCGGGCGGCTCGGCGAACGGCTCGGGCAGGGCCCGTACCTCGTCCTGTTCCTGCTGGTCCTGCTCGGCCTCACCGCCCTGTGCGACGCCGCGCTCGCCGCCGCCACCGCCGGGGCCCGCACCGGCTGGCCGTACGCGCCCCTGCTCCGCGACGAGCTGCGCGCCCTGCCCGGCGCCGGCTCGGCGATCTGCGCCACCGGCGCCGTGATGGCCCTCGGGGTGGCCGTGGCGGGCCTGTGGGCCCTGCCGGTCTTCTGCGTGCCGCTGCTGCTGACCCAGATGTCCTTCCGCCGGATCACCGCCGTCCGCACCACCTACCGCCAGACCATCACCTCACTCGCCAGGGCCACCGAGATCGCCGGGTACACCGCCCCCGGGCACGCCCGCCGGGTCGCCGCCCTCAGCTGTGCCGTCGGCCGCGAGCTGGGCCTGTCGGAGCGGGAGCTCACGGTCCTGGAGTACGCCGCGCTGATGCACGACATCGGCCAGCTCTCGCTCGTCGACCCCGTCCCCGCCGGGGCCACCGCCGGGCTGCCCGCCGCCGAGGCCCGCCGGATCGCCGAGCTCGGAGGTGAGGTGGCCCGCCAGACCGGGGTGCCGGCGGAGGTCGCGGTGATCGTGGAACGCCAGGCGGATCCGTACCGCGAGCAGCCCGTCGCCGCCCGGATCGTGCGCGCCGTCAACGCGTACGACGACCTGGCGGGCGGCGGCCGTCACCCGGGCGGCTCACTGGCCGCCCTCGAACAGCTGCGCCTGGGCACCGGGCGCGACTACCAGCCGGAGGTCGTGGAGTCCCTGGCGAGGGTTCTGGCCAGGGGCGGACGCGGCAGGGTCACACCCGTTCCGCCGGGGTAACCCATGGGTAATGAGCGGCCGTCCGAGCGGGCATGGTTGGATGCAGTAGGAGTGTCCGTGAGGGTGTGCGCATAGCTGCACCTGTCCCCCAGCCACCGCTGGGGGTGCCCCCAAGCAGGCGGGAATCGTGAGGATCTTCGGGAAGGTACGGCATCGGCCCTCCGCCTCGTGGCGGCAGGCCACCGACCGCGCGTTCACGCTGATCGGCGACGGTCGGTACGAGGACGCCGGCGCGCTGCTGACCAGGGCTGCCGACCTGGAGCCCTGGCTGTCCGAGTCCTGGTTCAACCTGGCACTCCTCCACAAGTTCCGGCACGACTGGGAGCAGGCCAGGACCGCCGGACTGCGCGCCGTGGCCCTGCTCGACCGCGAGACCGGCGCCCCGGACTGGTGGAACGTGGGCATCGCCGCGACCGCCCTGCAGGACTGGCCGCTGGCCCGCCGGGCCTGGCAGGCGTACGGGCTGAAGGTGCCCGGCGACCCGCACAGCACGGCCGGCACGGGCGAGCCGGTGGGCATGGAACTGGGCAGCGCGGCCGTACGGCTGTCGCCCGAGGGCGAGGCCGAGGTCGTGTGGGGCCGAAGGCTCGATCCAGCCCGGATGGAGGTCCTGTCCATCCCGCTGCCCTCCTCGGGACGGCGCTGGGGCGAGGTCGTCCTGCACGACGGGGTGCCGCACGGCGAGCGGATCACCGCGGCCGGCCCCTCGTACCCGGTCTTCGACGAGATCGAGCTGTGGGCGCCCTCGCCGGTGCCGACCTGGGTGGTGCTGCTGGAGGCGGCCACCGAGGCCGACCGCGACGCCCTGGAGCAGCTGGCCTCGGACGCCGGCTTCGCCGCCGAGGACTGGTCGTCCTCGGTGCGGCTGCTGTGCCGGACCTGTTCGGAGAGCGCGATGCCCAGCGGCGAGGGCAACGGCGACCACCTGGACCCGCACGACCACAGCGAACCGGGCCACCCCGGCCCGCTGGGCCACCGCACGGCCGGATCCGGCCCCCTGTGGGTGCCCGAGCGCGAGTGCGGCATCGCGGCGCCGGCCGGCCTGGTGCGCGGGCTCCTGGACAGCTGGGTCGCCGACAGCCCCGACAGCCGTGAGTGGCGGGATCTGGAGGAAGTCTGCTGACCCTGGGCCGTAGGCTGTACGGGCACACCACGGACTTGAGGGAAGGCGTACGGCGGACATGGCGCAGCAGGAGAACCAGGTGACCCCGATCGACGACGAGGGCTACGTCGTGGACACCGAGGACTGTGAGGCGCGCGAGCTGGCCTACCGTGAGCGCGGCACGTCCCGCCCGATCACGGTGGTCGGCAACCCGGTGCTGCACCGCGAGTGCAAGGACGTCACCGAGTTCGGCGACGAGCTGGCCCGGCTGATCGACGACATGTTCGCCAGCCAGAAGACCGCCGAGGGCGTGGGCCTGGCCGCCAACCAGATCGGCGTCGACGCCAAGGTCTTCGTCTACGACTGCCCGGACGACGACGGCGTGCGCCACACCGGGGTCGTGGTCAACCCGAAGCTCGTCGAGCTGCCCGCCGCGAACCGCGTGCTGGACGACTCGAACGAGGGCTGCCTGTCGGTCCCGACCGCGTACGCCTCGCTGGCCCGCCCGGACTACGCCGAGGTCACCGGCCAGGACGCCCAGGGCAACCCGATCAAGGTCCGCGGCACCGGCTACTTCGCCCGCTGCCTCCAGCACGAGACGGACCACCTGTACGGCTACCTGTACATCGACCGCCTCTCCAAGCGCGACCGCAAGGACGCGCTGCGCCAGATGGCGGAGAACGACCCGCGCTACGAGATCGTCCCGAACGACTGATCCCGGCCGCGCCCCGCACGCGTACGAAGGCCCCGCTCCGGTTCCGGAGCGGGGCCTTCGTCTGTGGGGGGAGCGGCCGGCGCGCGGTGCGGGGCGCGGTCGGCGCACCCGGATGACATCACCGCCGCCGGGGCCGGGCCAGACCCACCCGCCCCGAATGTCAAGTCACGGTCGATTACCGGCCGTTGGGCTCGGGGCGGGCCACCGTGCGGGGTCTAGAAGTCCTCGTCCAGGTCGACCGTGCCCTCCACGGCGACCTGGTAGGCCGACGGGCGGCGCTCGAAGAAGTTCGTCAGCTCCTGGACGCCCTGCAGCTCCATGAAGGAGAACGGGTTCTGCGAGCCGTACACCGGCGGGAAGCCCAGGCGCACCAGGCGCTGGTCGGCGACGCACTCCAGGTACTCGCGCATCGAGTCGGTGTTCATGCCCGGCAGGCCGTCACCGCACAGGTCGCGGCCGAACTGCAGCTCCGCCTCGACGGCCTCCTTCAGCATGTCGGTGACCTGCTGCTGGAGCGCGTCGTCGAAGAGCTCCGGCTCCTCCTTGCGGACCGTGTCCACGACCTCGAACGCGAAGTTCATGTGCATGGTCTCGTCCCGGAAGACCCAGTTGGTGCCGGTCGCCAGGCCGTGCAGCAGGCCGCGCGAGCGGAACCAGTACACGTACGCGAAGGCGCCGTAGAAGAACAGGCCCTCGATGCACGCGGCGAAGCAGATCAGGTTCAGCAGGAAGCGGCGGCGGTCGGCGGCCGTCTCCAGGCGCTCGATCTTCTCGACCGAGTCCATCCACTTGAAGCAGAACTGCGCCTTCTCGCGGATCGACGGGATCTCCTCGACGGCGTCGAAGGCCGCCGCGCGGTCGTCCGGGTCGGGCAGGTAGGTGTCCAGCAGCGTCAGGTAGAACTGGACGTGCACGGCCTCCTCGAACAGCTGGCGCGACAGGTACAGGCGCGCCTCCGGGGAGTTGATGTGCTTGTACAGCGTCAGGACCAGGTTGTTCGAGACGATCGAGTCGCCCGTGGCGAAGAACGCCACCAGACGGCCGATCATGTGCTGCTCGGCCGGCGTCAGCTTCGCCAGGTCGGCGACGTCGGAGTGGAGGTCGACCTCCTCCACCGTCCAGGTGTTCTTGATCGCGTCCCGGTAGCGCTCGTAGAAGTCCGGGTAGCGCATGGGGCGGAGCGTGAGCTCGAAGCCCGGGTCGAGGAGGTTCTTTGAATGGGGGGCGTCGGCACGAAGTGCCGTCGTTGAGGGGCGGTGGTCGGGCGACGGGTGGGCGGAGCTCATTACTGGCAGGCCTCGCAGGACTCGGGGTTCTCAAGGGAGCAGGCCAGCGCCTCGGCGTCGAGGGCCTGGGGCAGCTGGGCCGGGGTGGCGGCGGCCGGGACGGCGGCGGCGCCGGACGCGGCGCGGGCGATCTTCGTCGCCGGGCGCGAGCGCAGGTAGTACGTGGTCTTCAGGCCCTGCTTCCAGGCGTACGCGTACATCGAGCTGAGCTTGCCGATGGTGGGCGTCTCCAGGAACAGGTTCAGCGACTGGCTCTGGTCCAGGTACGGCGTACGGGCCGCCGCCATGTCGATCAGGCCGCGCTGCGGGATCTCCCACGCCGTGCGGTACAGCTCGCGGATCTCGGCCGGGATCCAGCCGAAGCCCTGGACGGAGCCGGAGGACTCGCGCAGCGCCTCGCGGGTCTGCGCGTCCCACACGCCGAGCTGCTTGAGGTCCTCCACCAGGTAGCCGTTGACCTGGAGGAACTCGCCGCTGAGGGTCTCGCGCTTGAAGAGGTTGGAGACCTGCGGCTCGATGCACTCGTACACGCCCGCGATCGAGGCGATCGTCGCCGTCGGGGCGATGGCCAGCAGCAGGGAGTTGCGCATGCCGGTCTTCGCGATGCGGGCGCGCAGGGCGTCCCAGCGCTCGGGCCAGTGGCGCTCGGTCTCGTAGTGGTCCGGGTGCAGGACGCCCTGGGCGGTGCGGGTCTCGGCCCAGGCCGGGAGGGGGCCGGAGCGCTCGGCGAGGTCGCAGGAGGCCTCGTACGCGGCGAGCATGATGCGCTCGGAGATCTTCGTGGACAGGGCCTTCGCCTCGGCCGAGTCGAAGGGCAGGCGCAGCTTGAAGAAGACGTCCTGGAGGCCCATCGCGCCCAGGCCCACCGGACGCCACTTGGCGTTGGAGCGGCCGGCCTGCTCGGTCGGGTAGAAGTTGATGTCCACGACGCGGTCGAGGAAGGTCACGGCGGTGCGGACGGTCTCGTCCAGGCGCGCCCAGTCCATCTCGCCGTCGGCGACGAACGCGCCGAGGTTGACCGAGCCGAGGTTGCAGACGGCGGTCTCGCCGTCGTTGGTGACCTCGATGATCTCGGTGCAGAGGTTGGAGGAGTGGACGACGGTGCCGGGCAGCGCGGTCTGGTTCGCGGTCCGGTTGGAGGCGTCCTTGAAGGTCATCCAGCCCTGGCCGGTCTGCGCGAGGGTGCGCATCATGCGGCCGTAGAGGTCGCGGGCCGGCATGGTCTTCTTGGCGAGGCCGGCCGCCTCCGCCTTGACGTAGGCGGCGTCGAACTCGTCGCCGTAGAGGTCGACCAGCTCGGGGACGTCGGCCGGGGAGAACAGCGACCAGTCGGCGTCGGCGTTCACGCGGCGCATGAACTCGTCCGGGATCCAGTGGGCGAGGTTGAGGTTGTGCGTACGGCGCTGGTCCTCGCCGGTGTTGTCGCGGAGCTCCAGGAACTCCTCGATGTCGGCGTGCCAGGTCTCCAGGTAGACGGCGGCGGCGCCCTTGCGGCGGCCGCCCTGGTTCACGGCGGCGACGGAGGCGTCGAGGGTCTTGAGGAACGGCACGATGCCGTTGGAGTGGCCGTTGGTGCCGCGGATCAGCGAACCGCGGGCGCGGATGCGGGAGTACGAGAGGCCGATGCCGCCGGCGTGCTTGGACAGGCGCGCCACCTGGTGGTAGCGGTCGTAGATCGAGTCCAGCTCGTCCAGCGGGGAGTCCAGCAGGTAGCAGGAGGACATCTGCGGGTGGCGGGTGCCGGAGTTGAAGAGCGTCGGCGACGACGGCAGGTAGTCCAGGCGGCTCATCAGCCGGTACAGCGAGGCGACTTCCTCGACGGCCTGGACCGAGTCGTCCTCGGCGAGGCCGCAGGCCACGCGCAGCATGAAGTACTGCGGGGTCTCGATCACCTGGCGGGTGATCGGGTGGCGCAGCAGGTAGCGGCTGTGCAGGGTGCGCAGGCCGAAGAAGCCGAAGCGGTCGTCCGCGCCCTCGGCGAGCGCGTGCTCGACCAGCGCGTCCAGGCGGGCGGCGTGGGCGGCGACGAACTCGGCGGTGCGGTCGGCGATCAGGCCCTCGCGGTGGCCGACGGCGACGGACTCGGCGAAGGAGGTCGCGCCCTGGCCGGCGGCCTCGTCGGCCACGGCCAGCGTCAGCAGGCGGGCGGCGAGCCGGGAGTAGGCGGGGTCCTCGGAGATCAGGCCCGCCGCGGCCTCGGTGGCCAGCCCGCGCAGCTCGGCCTCGTCGGCGGAGGCGCTGCGGCCGCGCAGGGCTGCGGCGGCGACCCGGCCGGGGTCGGTGTCGGGGAGGTCGGCGGTCAGCTCGGTGAGAGTACGCAGCAGCGCGGCCCCCGGGCCTTCGGTGGTGTCGCCAGAAACGGACTCGGCGCGCGGTGCGGAAGGCGCGATGGTCACGGCGGGAGCTCTCCCTCGCTCGGCCCGGTCTTCGGCGGATCGGGGCGCGGGGAGGCGCATGCGGGCGCGACCGGATCGCGTACTCACCGCATGGCGTCCACCGGCCCAACCGCGAGACCCGGACGTGTCGGCACCCGGTTCGGTCGATCCGGGCGCACTGTCGGCAGGTCCTCGGACTTTTCATACCGTTGCGGGACAGTTCCGGATTCGCACCGGATCCCCCTGCGGCGACAGCGAGGATGAGCATACATGTGGGGGGCCGCCCGTGCGCGACCCACCACATGTTGTGTCGGCGCGGCTACAGCTCCAGACGGTAGGTCAGCAGTTTCAGGGCGGGGATGGGCGACCAGTCGAGCTCGGGAGTGCGGACGAAGCCCAGTCGCCCGTAGATCCGCTGGGCGCCCAGCATGGCCGGCTGGGTGGACAGCACGAGGGCCCTGACGCCCAGGGCGCGGGCCCGTTCGGTGCAGGCGCGTACGAGGGCCTCCCCGACGCCCTTGCCGCGCGCCTCGGGCGCCACGGCGAGCATCCGGAATTCGGCTTCCTCCGGTCCGGCCACGTCCGCGAGCCGGCTGCCGGGTGCGGCGAACGTCACGCCCCCGAGCACCCGGCCGTCCTCGACGGCGACGAGCACCTCCCCGTCCCCGGCCCGCCCGGCGACGTCGCGCAGGACGTTCAGGTAGGTGTCGTCGTCGTTCAGGTCCAGCAGCCCGTCCCCGCTGTAGGCGGCTCCGGTGATCTCCCCGAGCCGCCCGTACTCGTCTTCCCTCGCCGTTCTGATCTCGATGTCCATGCCGCCGAGTGTGCCGGACGGGTGTCGGTGGTCGGCGCTATCGTCGAAGGAGCACCGTTGATGGAAGGTGAGCGAGGCATGACCGTGATGACAGACCGGCCCCACATGCTGACAGAGGACTTCGAAGCCGTCGCGCGCATAGCGGCCCGGGAGCGGGTGGGGACGCGGCTGGAATTCATCGACGGGGTTATCAGGAGCAAGGCCATGCCGGACGGGGACCACGGGCGGATCATCCAGTGGCTGATCAAGATCTGCATGCAGACCCGGCCCGGTCTGTTCCTGCATCCGGGGCAGGGGATCAAGGTGGAGCCGTACCGACAGGGCCGAGCCATTCCGGATGGAGTCCTGGCACACGAGGACGCGTTCGTCGGCCAGGGCGACTGGGTCGAACCCGAGCCGGTCCTCATGGCTGTCGAGGTGACCTCGTGGGACTCCGACACCCGTCGGCGGGATCACGTCGAGAAGCCCCGCGCCTATGCGGAGACGGGAATCCCCGTGTACCTGCTGATCGACCGGGCCAAGGGTGAGGTCTCCGTCTACAGCCAGCCCGTCGGCCGCGAGTACAAGAGCATCCACATCGTGCCGTACGGCACGGAGATCGCCCTTCCCGAGCCCGTCGGTATCACTCTCCAGACCGATGTCCTCAAGGACTGGGTGCGCTGACCCGGGGCACGTGAAGGGCCCCGCCGGAAGTTCCGGCGGGGCCCTTCGGGTCGTTCAGCAGCAGCGGAAGCCCTCGCGGGGGTCCGCCTCGCGGGCGTCGGTGCGGGCCCGTTCGAAGGCGCGCCGGGTCAGGACCTCGGCGTCCGGGTCGTGGGAGCGGGCGTGCGCCACGTAGCGGTCGTACGCGGCCTCGCCGGAGAACTCCCGTACGTAGAACCGGGCCTTCGCCAGCGCCCCGCGCACCCCGCTCACGCGACGGGCTCCTTGGCCTTGCCCCCGCTCCCGTCGAGGCCGGCGGCCGCGAGTTCGGCCTTCTCCTCGGCGGTGGCGATGAGCCCGGCCGGGGCGATGATCTTCGACTCGCTCCACGGCACCTCGGAGAGGCTGACCGACTCCGGGTTCCGGACGGCCTTGAGGCAGACCCGGGCCGCGTCCACGAGCACGACGATGATCAGGAGCGCGAACAGCGCCGAGAGGACCCCGTCGACCGTGGCGTTGGTGACCACGGTGTGCATGTCGTCCATGTTCTTGGCGGGCGGCAGCACCTTCCCGGCGTCGATGCCGGTCTGGTACTTGTCGCGCTGCGCGAAGAAGCCGACCTTCACGTCGTCGGAGAAGATCTTCTGGTAGCTCGCGGTGAGGGTGACCGCCACGTCCCAGGCCAGCGGAACGCCCGTCACCCAGGCCCACTTGAGCCGCCCGGACTTGACCAGCAGCGTGGTGCAGACGGCCAGGGCGACCGCCGCGAGCAGCTGGTTCGCGATGCCGAACAGCGGGAAGAGCTGGTTGATGCCGCCCAGCGGGTCCTTGACGCCGACCCACAGGAAGTAGCCCCAGCCGCCGACGACGACGGCGCTCGCGAGCCACACGCCCGGCTTCCAGCTGACGTCCTTGAAGGACTTGTGCACGTTGCCGAGGGTGTCCTGGAGCATGAACCGGCCGACGCGGGTGCCGGCGTCGACGGTGGTCAGGATGAACAGGGCCTCGAACATGATGGCGAAGTGATACCAGAAGGCCTTCATCCCGGCGCCGCCGACGACCGACGAGAAGATCTCCGACATCCCGAGTGCGAAGGTCGGCGCGCCGCCCGTGCGGGACAGCAGGCTGGCCTCCTCGACGTCCTTCGCGGCCTGGGCCAGGGCCTCCGGGGTGATGGCGAAGCCGAAGTCGGTGACGGCCTTCGAGGCGGTCTGGACGGTGGCGCCGATGACGCCGCCGGGGGAGTTCACCGCGAAGAACAGGCCGGGCTCGATGATGCTCGCGGCGATCACCGCCATGACGGCGACGAACGACTCGGTGAGCATGGCGCCGTAGCCGATGACCCGGACCTGGGTCTCCTTCTGGATCATCTTCGGGGTGGTGCCCGAGGCGACCAGCGAGTGGAAGCCGGACAGGGCGCCGCAGGCGATGGTGATGAAGACGAAGGGGAACATGGACCCGGCGAAGACCGGGCCGTCGCCGCGCGTGGCGAAGTCGGTGACCGAGGGCATCTTCAGCGTCGGCATCGCGATGACGACGCCGGCCGCCATCAGGGCGATGGTGCCGACCTTCATGAAGGTGGACAGGTAGTCGCGGGGCGCGAGCAGCAGCCACACCGGCAGCACCGAGGCGATGAAGCCGTACACGACCATCCAGATGACCAGCGTCTCCTTCTCCAGGGTGAAGGTGCTCGCCCAGGAGGAGTCGGCGACCCAGCCGCCGGCGACGATGGCGAGGAGCAGCAGCGCGACGCCTATGACGGAGACCTCGGTGACCCGGCCCGGCCGCAGGACGCGCAGGTAGACGCCCATGAACAGGGCGATGGGGATGGTCATGCCGATGGAGAAGACGCCCCAGGGGGAGTGCGCCAGTGCGTTGACGATGACCAGTGCGAGCACCGCCAGCAGGATGACCATGATGACGAACACGGCGACGAGGGCGGCGGCGCCGCCGACGGGGCCGATCTCGTCCCGGGCCATCTGGCCGAGGGAGCGGCCGTCGCGCCGGGTGGAGAAGAACAGGGTCACCATGTCCTGGACGGCGCCGGCGAAGATGACGCCCGCGACGATCCAGATGGTGCCCGGCAGGTAGCCCATCTGCGCGGCCAGCACCGGGCCGACCAGGGGGCCGGCGCCGGCGACGGCGGCGAAGTGGTGGCCGAAGAGCACGCGCCGGTCGGTGGGGTGGAAGTCGACACCGTTGTCGAGGCGTTCGGCGGGGGTGGCCCGCGTCTTGTCGAGCCGCAGGACGCGGGTGGCGATGAAGCGGGAGTAGAAGCGGTAGCCGATGGCGTACGAGCCCAGCGCGGCGGCGAGCAGCCAGGCGGCCGAGATCTCCTCGCCCCGGGACAGTGCGAGCACGCCCCAGCCGAGGGCCCCGACGAGGGCCACGCCCACCCAGACGGCGATCGACTGCGGGGAGGCCTTCCCCGAAGAAGAGGGCGAGCCCGGCCCGCCGCCTTGACCCGCCGCTTCTGTCCCTGTTGCGCCCGGTTCCGGCATGATCCTCGTCCCCTCGTTGATCATTCGCGTAAACGCACGGAATCTACGGGGGCTTGACCGGTGAAAGTAAGCCCCCGTCCGCATAGCGGTACGAGCGTCTACCGAGGGCCGTGGGCAGTCAACAGCTGATCACGTAGCGGGTCGCTGGAGGCGGGCCACGAATTTGTAACGGTCGCCGCGATATACCGATCGCACCCATTCGACCGGTTCTCCGTCGGCGTCCAGTGAGTGCCGGGAGAGCATCAGCATCGGCAGGCCCACGTCGGTGCCGAGCAGTCCGGCCTCGCGCGGGGTGGCGAGGGAGGTCTCGATGGTCTCCTCGGCCTCCGCCAGCCGGACGTCGTACACCTCGGCGAGGGCGGTGTAGAGCGAGGTGTACTTGACGAGGGAGCGGCGCAGCGCCGGGAAGCGCTTGGCCGAGAGGTGGGTGGTCTCGATGGCCATCGGTTCGCCGCTGGCCAGGCGCAGCCGCTCGATGCGCAGGACCCGCCCGCCCGTGGCGATCTTCAGCAGGCCCGCGAGGGTGTCGTCGGCGGTGACGTAGCCGATGTCCAGGAGCTGGGACGTGGGCTCCAGGCCCTGGGCGCGCATGTCCTCGGTGTAGGAGGAGAGTTGCAGCGGCTGCGAGACCTTGGGCTTGGCGACGAAGGTGCCCTTGCCCTGGATGCGCTCCAGCCGGCCCTCGACGACGAGTTCCTGCAGTGCCTGCCGGACGGTGGTCCGGGAGGTGTCGAACTCGGCCGCGAGAGTACGCTCGGGCGGCACGGGCGTGCCGGGGGGGAGCGTTTCGGTCATGTCGAGCAAGTGCCGCTTGAGTCGGTAGTACTTGGGCACGCGCGCCGTGCGAGTGGCCGGCCCGCCTTCCGGCTCCGTGGTCGCCCCTTCGGTGGCCATCGCCGCCCGCCTTCCCGACTCCAGTTTCGCTGCCGTCACCGGCTCCTCCGATATGTGCGGTCACATGGTGACACGGGCGGGAGGGCAGGCCTCCTCCCCTCCCCCAGGTGTCGGTCCGATAACGGACCGAGCACCCGCTCATTAGACCCTTGACACCCCTAAAGGTCTAGGCCAAGCTCCCGGTACTGGTCTAAACCAATGTGGATCAGATCCCGGCCCCACGGCAGTACTTGGTACGTACGTCACCGCGGCGGGCGAGGGAAGGTGCAAAGCAGCAGCATCCCTGAGGAGGGTGGCGTGAAGCGCAAGCTCATTGCGGCGGTCGGTGTCGTGGGCATGATGGTCGGTGTCGCGGCGTGCGGCAACGGCGGCGACGACAAGCCGGAGTCCGACGCGTCGGGTGGCGCCAAGGAGATCACCGTCTGGGTCATGGACGGTTCCGCTCCCAAGGCCTGGATCGAGCAGGTCAACAAGGAGTTCTCGGCCAAGCACCCCGGTGTCACGGTCAAGGTCGAGGAGCAGAAGTGGACGGGCATCCAGGAGAAGGTCACCACCGCCCTCTCCGAGAACACCCCCCCGGACGTCCTTGAGCTGGGCAACACCCAGACCGCCGGCTACGCGGTCACCGGCGGCCTCGCCGACCTGACCAAGGACAAGTCCAAGCTCGGCGCCGACGCCTGGCAGAAGAGCATGCTCGCCTCCGCCGAGGTCGAGGGCAAGCTCTACTCCGCCCCCTGGTACGCCGCCAACCGCGTCGTCGTCTACGACAAGAAGGCCTACGAGAAGGCCGGCGTCACCCCGCCCAAGACCCGCGACGAGTGGATCGCCGGCCTGGAGAAGCTGAAGGCCTCCGACCCGTCCGCGCAGCCGATCTACCTGCCCGGCCAGAGCTGGTACATCCTCGCCGGCTTCATCTGGGACGAGGGCGGCGACCTCGCCGTCAAGGACGGCGGCAAGTGGAAGGGCCAGCTGGCCACCCCGCAGGCCGCCTCCGCCATGGACTTCTACAAGAAGCTCCAGTCCTTCTCCACCGCTCCGAAGGACAAGGACGAGGCCACCCCGCAGCAGTCCACCGACATCGTCCCCAAGGGCGGCGTCTCCTCCTGGATCGGTCTCGGCTGGGAGGCCGGCGGTGCCGAGAAGGCCATCAAGGACGCGGGCAAGGAAGCCGACTTCGGCTACTTCCCGATCCCGGGCAAGACGGCCGACAAGTCCGGCACCGTCTTCCTCGGCGGCTCGAACCTCGCCGTGGCCGAGCGCTCCAAGAACAAGGAGCTCGCCAAGGAGTGGCTGGCCCTCGCCACCGGCAAGGACCAGATGACCAAGTACGCCGCCGAGGTCAAGGGCGCGCTGCTGCCGAACCAGACCGGCGCGAACTTCGCCCCGGCCGCCGGCTCCTTCGCCGAGGCCATGGCCAAGGCCGGCGCCAACGGCAAGATCACCCCGGTGACCGCCGGCTGGGCGAACGTCGAGACCGAGCCGAACCCCATCAAGGAGTTCATGACCAAGGTCCTGAAGGGTGAGGACGCCGCCAAGGCGGGCGCGGAAGCGGACAAGGAAATCGCGAACCGCATCAACAAGTAACAGCCCCACCCGGCAGTACCCGCACAGCCCAGCAGTGTGAACGCACCGGGGGGTGCGTATATATATATATATATATATATATATATATATATATATATATATATATATATATATATATATATATATATATATATATATATATATATATATATATATATATATATATATATATATATATATATATATATATATATATATATATATATATATATATA
>NZ_GG657750.1:5234678-5237068 GCF_000158895.1 Streptomyces sp. C
AGCCATGACCGTGCACTCCCAGGGAGCGACGACCAGCGCTCCACAGGACGCACCACACAAGTCCGCCGGACGGCCGCCGCAGGCACCCACCGCCGAGGCCGGCCCCAGTGATACGTCTCCTCGCGGGGGCAGAAGGCCGCTCCCCTCGGGGTGGCTGCCCTACCTGCTGGTCCTGCCCGCCGTGGCCAGCCTCGCGCTCCTGCTGCTGTACCCGCTGATCAAGAACGTGATCCTGTCCTTCCAGGACATCAACAAGATCGAGTTCATCCAGCGGAAGTACCCCTTCGCGGGCTTCGACAACTACACCCAGCTGCTCGGCGACTCGAACTTCTGGACCGTCGTCGTCCGCAGCTTCGCCTTCACCCTCGCCAACGTCGTGCTGATCATGGTGATCGGCAGCCTCATCGGCATCCTGCTCAACCGCCTCGGCAAGTGGATGCGCCTGGTCCTGTCCATGGCGCTGGTGATGGCCTGGGCCATGCCGATCGTCGCCTCCGTCCAGGTCTTCTACTGGCTGTTCGACGAGCAGTTCGGCGTCATGAACTGGGTGATGCGCACCCTCGGCTTCTCCGGCTACGAGCAGCACAACTGGTTCGAGACCGGCTTCTCCACCCTGACGATCGTCACGCTCCTGGTCGTCTGGGGCTCCATCCCCTTCGTCGCCCTCAACATGTACGCCGGCCTCACCACGGTCGGCGCCGAGCTGTACGAGGCCGCCCGCATGGACGGCGCCAACGGCTGGCAGACCTTCTGGAAGGTCGTCTTCCCCAACCTGAAGCCCTTCTTCCTGGTCACCACGTTCCTTGAGGTGATCTGGGTCTTCAAGGCCTTCACCCAGGTCTACGCGATGAACAAGGGCGGCCCGGACCGCGCCTCCGAGATCCTCCCGGTCTTCGCCTACGTCGAGGGCCAGAGTCAGGCCCACTACGGCCTCGCCGCCGCGATCTCCGTCCTGACGATCGTGATCCTGCTGGTCGTCATGTCCTTCTACTTCCGCCTGATCCTGAAGCAGGAGGAGGAGCAGTGAGCACCACCACCGCCCCGAACGAGCCCGCCCAGCAGCTGCGCACCCGCAAGCCGCTGCGCCCCGCGACCGTCGCCAAGAACGCCGGCGCGGTGCTCCTGGCCCTGGTCTTCGTCTTCCCGGTCTACTGGATGTTCTCCTCGGCCCTCAAGCCGAACAGCGAGATCCTCACCAAGGACCCGGTCTTCGTCTTCACCCCGACCCTGGACAACTTCTCCAAGGCCACCGGCGTCACGAACTTCTGGACGTACGTCACCAACAGCCTCGTCGTCACCGTGGGCGCCGTCCTGCTGGCCCTGCTGGTCGCCCTCGCCGCGAGCTTCGCGATCGCCCGCATGAAGTTCAAGGGCCGCAAGGGCCTGGTCCTCGGCGTGATGATGGCCCAGATGGCCCCCTGGGAGGTCATGGTCATCGCGATGTACATGATCATGCGCGACGCCGAGATGCTGAACAGCCTCGCCGTCCTGACCGCGATCTACTTCGCGATGGTCCTTCCCTTCACCATCTGGACCCTGCGCGGCTTCATCGCCGCCGTCCCGGTGACCCTGGAGGAGGCCGCCCAGATCGACGGCTGCACCCGCGGCCAGGCCTTCCGCAAGGTGATCTTCCCGCTGCTGGCCCCCGGCCTGATGTCCACCTCGCTCTTCGGCTTCATCACCGCCTGGAACGAGTTCGCGATGGTCCTGATCCTCAACAAGGACAAGACCGCCCAGACCCTGCCCCTGTGGCTGACCCAGTTCAAGACCGCCTTCGGCAACGACTGGGGCGCCACCATGGCCGCGTCCTCGATCTTCGCGATCCCCGTCCTCGTGATCTTCATCTTCCTCCAGCGCAAGGCAGTCGGCGGCATGACCTCCGGCGCCGTGAAGGGATAACGGACCATGACGATCCTTGCGCACCGCGTCGACAGCCTCACCCGCGACGCCCTCGCGGTCCTCCAGCCGGGCTTCGAGGGCACCACCGCCCCCGCCTGGCTGCTGCGCCAGGTCGGCGAAGGCCTCACCGCCGTCGGCCTGTTCGGCCGCAACATCGCCTCGCCCGAGCAGCTCGCCGCGCTGACCGCGCAGCTGCGGGAGGTCCGGCAGGACGTACTCGTCGCCATCGACGAGGAGGGCGGCGACGTCACCCGCCTGGAGGTCCGCGGCGGCTCGTCCTTCCCCGGCAACCTCGCCCTCGGCGTCGTCGACGACACCTCCCTGACCCGCGAGGTCGCCCACGAGCTGGGCCGCCGCCTCGCCGAGTGCGGGGTCAACCTCAACTGGGCCCCCTCCGCGGACGTCAACTCCAACCCCGACAACCCGGTCATCGGCGTCCGCTCCTTCGGCGCCGACACCGCGCTCGCCGCCCGGCACACCGCCGCGTACGT
>NZ_GG657750.1:5237287-5237842 GCF_000158895.1 Streptomyces sp. C
GAGCGCCCACATCCTGGTGCCCGCCCTCGACCCGACCCGCCCCGCCACCCTCAGCCCGCAGATCCTCACCGGCCTCCTGCGCAAGGAACTGGGCTACGAGGGCCTCATCGTCACCGACGGCATGGAGATGAACGCCATCGCCGGGACGTACGGCATCGAACGCGGCTCGGTGCTCGCCATCGCGGCCGGCGCCGACGCCATCTGCGTCGGCGGGGGCCTCGCCGACGAGGCGACCGTGCTCCGCCTGCGCGACGCGCTGGTCGCCGCCGTACGCGAGGGCGTGCTCCCGGAGGAGCGGCTCGCCGACGCCGCCGCCCGGGTCCGCGCCCTCGCCGACTGGACCCTCCGGTCCCGCCCGGACGCGCCGCGGGAGGGGAGCGGCGCGTCCGGCATCGGCCTGACGGCGGCCCGCCGCGCGGTGGACGTCTGCGGGAAGGCCGCCCCGGTCACCGCCCCGTACGTCGCCACCCTCGCGCCCGTCGCGAACATCGCGGTCGGCGACGAGACCCCGTGGGGGGTCGCCGCGGAGCTGGCCGAGCTGCTCCCGGGGACCGG
>NZ_GG657750.1:5238101-5239109 GCF_000158895.1 Streptomyces sp. C
GGGCCCGGCCTTCTCGTGCGCCCGGGGTTACAGACCCTGCCAGGACGGCTTGGCGGCGTAGGTCTGGCGGAAGTAGTCGGCCAGCTTCAGCTTGGAGGCGGCCGCCTCGTCCACGACGACGGTCGCGTGCCGGTGCAGCTGCAGCGCCGAGGCCGGGACCAGGGCGGACAGCGGGCCCTCCACGGTCTGCGCGACGGCCTCGGCCTTGCCCTCGCCGGTGGCCAGCAGGACCAGGTGGCGGGCGTCGAGGATGGTGCCTATGCCCTGGGTGATGACGTGGTGCGGCACCTGGTCGATGTCGTCGTCGAAGAAGCGCGCGTTGTCCACGCGGGTCTGCTCCGTCAGCGTCTTGATACGGGTGCGGGAGGCCAGCGAGGAGCAGGGCTCGTTGAAGCCGATGTGCCCGTCGGTGCCGATGCCCAGCAGCTGGAGGTCCACCCCGCCGGCCGCGGCGAGGGCCGCGTCGTACGCCTCGCAGGCGGCCTGGACGTCCTCGGCGGAGCCGTCGGGGCCCATGAAGGAGGCCTCGGTCAGACCGAGGGGCTCGACGACCTCGCGGAGCACCACCGCGCGGTAGGACTCCGGGTGCCCGGCCGGCAGGCCGACGTACTCGTCGAGCTGGCAGATCCGGGCCGCGGAGACGTCGACCTCGCCGGCCCTGACCTTCGCCGCGAGGGCTTCGTAGACGGGCAGCGGGGTAGAGCCGGTCGCCACGCCGAGCAGGGCGTCGGGCTTGCGGCGGACCAGGGCGGCCATGGCCTCCGCGATGAGCTCGCCGCCTGCCTTGGCGTCCGGGACGATGACAACTTCCACGCTGGGCCTGCCGATCTGAGAGGAGTGGTGGTATAGACCAATCTAGCAGAGCGGGCCCCCGGACGGTGGCCCTCCGCCCCGTCCATCGTCCCCCCGTTCGCCCCTGCCCGCCGGTCGCGCTGCGCCCCGGACCCCCCTGGGGGCTCCGCCCCCAGACCCCCGCGCCTCAAACGCCGGCGGGGCTGGATCCTCCAG
>NZ_GG657750.1:5239209-5258586 GCF_000158895.1 Streptomyces sp. C
GCCCGCGCGGCGTTTGAGCGCACCGGGCGCGGAGCGCCCGGCTCTTCCAGCCCCGCCGGCGTTTGAGGCGCGGGGTCAGGGGCGGAGCCCCTGGGAACGGTGGAAGGGCGGGTAGGGGACCAGCCCCGCGCAGCGGCACCCCCCGCCCGGGCCGCTACAGCAGGGCCAGCTGGAGGCCGCCCGTGGCGGAGAGGTGCTGGCCGGTGAGCCAGCGGGAGTCCGGGGCGGCCAGGAAGGCCACCACGTCCGCGACCTCCTCCGGCGTGCCCACCCGGTTGAAGACCGACCGGGACGCGGCGTGCGCCCGGGCCGCCGGATCGGCCAGCCAGGCCGCGTTCAGGTCGGTCTCCGTGATGCCGGGGCCCACCGAGTTCACCGTGATCCCGCGCGGCGCGAGCGCGGCGGCCAGGGACACCGTCAGCGCGTTCACCGCGCCCTTGGCCATGACCGTGGCCAGGATCGCCGGCAGGGCGATGTCCGGGGTGCCGGTCACGTTCACGATCCGGCCCCCGTCCGCCAGCCGCTCCAGCCCGTGCTTGATCACGAAGAACGGAGCCCGCGCGTTGAGCGCCTGGACCCGCTCGTACGTCACCTCGTCCGTCTCCCCGATGCCCGCGAAGGCCGCCGCCCCGGCGTTGTTCACCAGGACGTCCACCCGCGCGGTGTGCGCCGGGTGGGCCTCGTACGCGGCCCACAGCGCCTGCGCGTCGCCCGGCACCCCGAGCTCCGCCCCGATGGCGAAGGCGCGGCCCCCGGCCGCCTCGATCGCCGCGACGGTCTCCTTCGCGGCCGCCTCGTCGTGCCCGTAGTGCACCGCGACCAGCGCCCCGTCCCGCGCCAGCCGTTCGGCGACGGCCCTCCCGATGCCCCGGCTGCCGCCCGTGACCAGTGCCGTCTTCCCCTTGAGCACGCCCATGACGCGCCCCCCCTCCATGATTCGGTAGCGGTCGCTACAGAAAGGGACCGTACCAGATTCAGTAGCGGCCGCTATAGAATGGCGTCCATGGTGACAGGACAGCGCGGCAGGCCCCGCTCCTTCGACCGGGCCGCCGCCCTCGACAAGGCGATGCTCACCTTCTGGGAGCAGGGCTACGAGACCACGTCCATCGCGGACCTGACCCGCAACCTGGGCATCGGCGCGCCCAGCCTCTACGCCGCCTTCGGCGACAAGCGCAAGCTCTTCGACGAGGTCGTGGTGGTCTACGGCAGCCGGTACGGGGACTTCGCGAGCGTGGCGCTCGCCGAGGAGCCCACCGCCGCCGCGGCCATCGGCCGCATCCTGCGGGAGGCCGCCGAGATCTACACCGACCCCGCCCACCCGCCGGGCTGCATGGTGATCAGCGCGGCCGCCAACACCACCTCGGAGGAGGTGGCCGCGGCCCTGCGCGAGCGCCGCAACGCCAACCTGGAGATGTTCGAGAGCCGCATCAGGGCCGACGTCGCGAGCGGCGAGCTGCCGGCCGGCACGGACGCGCGGGCGCTGGCACGCTTCGCCGGGGCGGTGCTCCAGGGGATGTCGCAGCAGTCGCGCGACGGGGCGACCCGGGAGGAGCTGGAGGCCGTCGCGGAGCGGGCGCTGCTGGCCTGGCCGCGATAGGCGAGGGCGGCGGGCAACGAGCAACGGGCGGCGGGCAACGGGCAACCGGAATCCGTACGGGAAATCCGCCGGGGGGAATCCGCACGAGAGGTGATTTCCTCTGGGCCACGGTGCAGGGCGGGACCCTCAACCCACCCGGCACCGTAGCCCGGAGTACTCACGGCCGTAGGGTGTGCGGTGCCCGGCGGCCGTTTGGGAGGTGAACCCGCGCGGTCAGGGCAGAACGCGCGGCCACCTCGATCCGTCCTCCTGTGCGGGGAGGGCGGAAGCATGAAACCAATTGTGGACTAGACCAATCTGTCCTGTCCATCCAAGTGCGGGGACTACTGACCCGTCACTTCCTCCAACAGTACGCGGACTCTGGCCTTCCTGGATACTCCTGAGTATTCGTGGTGGGGAAAGTCATCCCCGTACCCGGGGTACGCTCGCAAGGTGCCCTCCATGAACGACCTCGTACGCCAGCACACCGCTCTCGGTGAAACCGACCTGGAGTGGTTGCACCTGCTGGTCTCGGAGTGGCAGCTGCTCTCCGACCTCTCCTTCGCCGACCTCGTGCTCTGGGTCCCCACCCTCGACGGGTCCCGCTACGTGTCCGTGGCGCAGATGCGGCCCAACACCGGCCCCACCTCCTACCAGGACGACATGGTCGGCCACCTGGTCCCGCGCGGCCGCCGCCCGCTGCTGGACGCGGCCCTCGACGAGGGCCGCATCGTGCGCGAGGGCGACCCGGAGTGGCGCGAGGAGGTGCCGGTCCGCGTCGAGTCGATCCCCGTCCGCCGCGAGGGCCGAGTCCTCGGGGTGATCGCCCGGAACACCAACCTGCTCACTGTGCGTACACCGAGCCGGCTGGAGCTGACCTACCTCCAGTCCGCCTCCGACCTCGCCCAGATGATCGCCGCGGGCGCCTTCCCCTTCCCGGGGCAGCAGGTCGACATGGACGCCTCCCCGCGCGTTGGCGACGGCCTGATCCGCCTCGACGCCGACGGCGTGGTGACCTACGCGTCCCCGAACGCGCTCTCCGCCTACCACCGCCTCGGCCTCGCCGCCGATCTGGTCGGCCAGCACCTCGGCACCACCACCGCCGAACTGGCCCCCTCCCGGGGCCCGGTGGACGAGGCCCTCGTCAAGCTCGCCAGCGGCTGGGCGCCGCGCGAGACCGAGGTCGAGGGCAACGGCGGCGTCATCCAGCTGCGCGCCATCCCGCTCAAGCCCAAGGGGACCCGCATCGGCTCCCTCGTCCTGTGCCGCGACGTCACCGAACTGCGCCGTCGCGAACGTGAACTGATCACCAAGGACGCCACCATCCGGGAGATCCACCACCGGGTGAAGAACAACCTCCAGACCGTGGCCGCACTCTTGCGGCTCCAGGGCCGCCGGATGGATTCGCCCCAGGCGCGCGAGGCGCTCAACGAGGCGGTGCGCCGCGTCGGTTCGATCGCGATCGTGCACGAGACCCTGTCCCAGAACCTCGACGAGCGGGTCGAGTTCGACGAGATCGCCGACCGGGTGATCGCGATGGTCGCCGAGATCTCGCCCGGCCGGGTGGAGTGCCGGCGCCTCGGCAGGTTCGGGATCCTGGACGCGGAGGTCGCCACTCCGCTGTCGATGGTGCTGACCGAGATCCTCCAGAACGCCCTGGAGCACGCCTTCACGCACGGGGAGGGCGGCACCGTGGAGGTGTCGGCCAGCCGCTCCGGCAGCGGCCGCAGCGACTCCCGGCTGCTGATCACCGTCGTCGACGACGGCTGCGGTCTGCCCGAGGGCTTCGACCCGCAGCGGGCGGGCAACCTCGGGCTGCAGATCGTCCGGACCCTCGTGGAGGGCGAGCTCGGCGGCACCTTCGACATGGTCCGGGCCGAGCCGCGCGGCACCCGGGTCGTCCTCGACATACCCGCCAGCCCGCAGAAGTAGGACGAACGGCCCGTCACCGAGAGTGACGGGCCGTTCGGTCGTACCGCGCTGGCAAAGCACTGAGCCCCGGACCGGGGGTTCCCGGTCCGGGGCTCAAGAGCACGTTGCTGAGCGCTTAATGGGGTGCTACGCGCTGCGGCTCGAGGCTCGAAAGTCGATGTCAGGCGGTGGCGTTACGCGCCCGATTGCGAGCGGCGCGGCGCTTCATGGCGCGGCGCTCGTCCTCGCTGAGACCGCCCCAGACGCCGGAGTCCTGGCCGGACTCGAGCGCCCACTGCAGGCACTGCTCCATGACGGGGCAACGGCGGCAGACGGCCTTGGCTTCCTCGATCTGCAGCAGCGCAGGACCGGTGTTGCCGATGGGGAAGAAGAGTTCCGGGTCTTCCTCGCGGCAAACGGCGTTGTGACGCCAGTCCATGGCTGCTCCATCTCCTTGTATTGCGGGCAGGTTGCTTGTGAATGTGAACGCTTTCACGAATCCCCCCGTGAGGGAAGGGCCGACGCCCAGTTGCCTGGTGCGGTCCGAAGATTCGTGGTGGGGTTCTGGCGCTCTGTGTGGGTGCCGGGTTCTGCGGGCTGTCCCGATCGCCATGTAGAGATTCGCAAACCTCGGACGGGGATACAACCCCTTCCGGAAAGTTTTTTTGGATTCGTCGGTGTCTACTAGGTCACAGCCCTAGTTCCTGGGGGTGGACTGGCGTGTAAACGTTCGACTGAAAGGACTTTGGGCCCTTCCACTCACACAATCACACGCAGTGCACGGCGTACGCCTGTGAACCGAACGCTGGTGCGCAGTCCGAGGTGATCTCCGTCCATCTGGAATGGGAGCGGAACCTTCGAATGCAAGGTGAAGTCCGTCAGATCGTGCAGAGACACCGCATGCTTGCCGTGCGGGCCGCGCTCAGGAGTCGAGGTCAGGAGCTGTGTCGCGTACCTGGCCACGGCCGGAGTTGACAAACGGTCGAGCGCCAATACGTCAAGTGCGGTATCGAACGACGCCTCCGGAGAGGCGTAAAGGGGCTTGTTCCCCAGATACGTCCAGGGCGAGGTGTTGCAGACTATCGACAGCACCAGATCCGTCACCGGATCCACGCCGGGCCGCTCCAGCGTGATCGTGCCGTGCCGCCGGTTGGGCTCCTCCCAGAACTGGCGCATCAGCTGCCGCACGTACAGCGCGTGGGTCGAACGCTTGCCGCGCTCGCGCTGCTGCTCGACCCGTCCCACCACGCCCGCGTCGAATCCGAAGCCGGCGCAGAAGGTGAACCAGCGCTCCGGCACCGACTCGTCCTCGGTCCCCGGGACGCCGGACGCCAGCCCCAGCCCGACCGTCCGCCTGCGCTTCTCCCGCAGCGCGTCCAGCAGGGCGCCCGTCGCCTCGACCGAGTCGTTCGGCAGCCCGAGCGCGCGGGCGAACACGTTCGTGGAACCGCCCGGGACCACGGCCAGCCCCGGCAGCCGCTCCGGATCGGGGCCCTCGTGCAGCAGTCCGTTGACCACCTCGTTGACGGTGCCGTCGCCGCCGAGCGCCACCACCAGGTCGACGCCCTCCCGCGCGGCCCTGCGCCCGAGGTCGCGGGCGTGCCCCCGGTACTCGGTGGTCACCGCCTCCAGCTTCATCTCGCTGGCCAGGGCGTGGGTCAGGACGTCGCGCGTGCGCGCACTGGTGGTCGTCGCTGCAGGGTTGGCCACGAGAAGAGCACGCATGGTCGCCAGAGTACC
Source organism: Streptomyces sp. C (assembly GCF_000158895.1). NCBI lineage: Bacteria > Bacillati > Actinomycetota > Actinomycetes > Kitasatosporales > Streptomycetaceae > Streptomyces > Streptomyces sp. C. Next base: position 5,244,437 of record NZ_GG657750.1, read on the forward strand.
CACCCCTCCATATGCGGCCCATACCGGCCGTACCGTCCGGGCACCGCGGCGCGCGGCTACCCTGCTGGGGTGAGCAAGAAGCCGACCCCCCCAGCCCCCGCCGCCCCCGAGCCCGCAGCGCTGCCGGGCCGGCTGACCGCCGCCGCCGCGCTGACCGCGCTGGAGGGCCTGGCCCTGGCCGGGCTCGGCGTCTACATGCTGTTCGTCGGCATCGCCGGCGACCCCGACTCCCCGCAGCAGGCCGAGACCGGCGGGATCACCCTGCTCGCCCTCGCCGCGCTCCCGCTGATCGCGGCGCGCGGGCTGCGCCTGGGCCGCCGCTGGAGCCGCGGGCCGGCGCTGATCACCCAGCTGATGGCGCTGCCGGTGGCCTGGACCCTGTGGACCACCGGCGGGGCGATGACCGCAGCCGCCGCGGCCCTGGCCCTGGCGGCGGTGGCCGTCGCCGCGCTGCTGGTGAACCCGACCGCGACCGAGGCCCTGGGCATCGGCCCGGGCGAACAGACCCGGTAGCCGGGGGCCCGGCCGCGGCCGGGCCCTCCTCCACTCCTCCGCCGCCGTTCTTCCTACTCCTCGACGAGGAGCTTCTCCCGGAGCTGGGCCAGGGTGCGGGCCAGCAGCCGGGACACGTGCATCTGCGAGATGCCGACCTCCTGCGCGATCTGCGACTGGGTCATGTTCCCGAAGAAGCGCAGCAGCAGGATCCGCTTCTCCCGCGGCGGCAGTCCCTCCAGCAGCGGCTTGAGGGACTCCCGGTACTCGACGCCCTCCAGCGCCTCGTCCTCCGAGCCGAGGGTGTCCGCGACCGCCGGCGACTCGTCGTCGGTGTCCGGCACGTCCAGGGAGAGCGTGCTGTAGGCATTGGCCGACTCCAGCCCCTCCAGCACCTCCTCCTCGGAGATCCCCAGCCGCTCGGCCAGCTCGTGCACGGTCGGGGACCGGCCGTGCTGCTGGGACAGCTCCGCCGTGGCCGTGGTCAGCGAGAGCCGCAGCTCCTGAAGCCGCCGGGGCACGCGTACCGCCCAGCCCTTGTCGCGGAAGTGCCGCTTGATCTCGCCCACCACGGTGGGTGTGGCGTACGTGGAGAACTCGACCCCGCGGTCGGGGTCGAACCGGTCCACCGACTTGATCAGGCCGATGGTGGCGACCTGGGTCAGGTCGTCCAGCGGCTCGCCGCGGTTGCGGAACCGCCGCGCCAGGTGCTCGACCAGCGGCAGGTGCATCCGCACCAGCCGGTTGCGCAGCTCCGCCCGCTCGGGTGATCCCTCGGGCAGCCGGCGCAGCTCGAAGAACAGGGCCCGCGCGCCGCTGCGGTCCCGCGGATCCGGCACCGCCAGGGGCGCCTCCGGCACCTCCGGGGCCTGTGCCTCCGGGGGCTGTGGTTGGTCGTGCTGGTTCTCGCTCATAGGGCCCGCCCGTCGCTCCGCCGAGTCCAAAAAGCCGTCTTCCGCATCCGCGTCAGCCGGGTGCGGCCGGGCGTGCTGCTGCTCCGGGATGCCGCCGTCGACCTCGTGCCTCACCCGGGGCCGATCCCCGCCCCGCACCGGGATCTCCCCGCCGCTCACGCCGGGCCTGGCCCCGCGCCGCGCTGTTTGTAGAGGCTGATGCTCACTGTCTTGTTGTCCTCGACCGTCGCCTCGACCTTGCCGGCCAGGGCCGACAGGACCGTCCACGCGAACGTGTCGCGCTCCGGCGCCCGCCCGTCCGTGGTCGGGGCGGAGACGGTCACTTCCAGCGAATCGTCGATCAACCGGAAGACGCAGCTGAGGACGGAGCCCGGCACGGCCTGCTGGAGCAGGATCGCGCAGGCCTCGTCCACCGCGATGCGGAGGTCCTCGATCTCGTCGAGGGTGAAGTCCAAACGTGCCGCGAGACCGGCCGTGGCCGTTCGCAGCACCGACAGGTAGGCACCCGCAGCCGGCAGCCGGACTTCCACGAAGTCCTGGGTCCCGGGCTCGCCTGCGATCTGGGACACCCTCACCTCCAAGGTGGTACGAGCTCTGTTCGCCGGTGACGCTATCGCGATCCGGGCGATCGTGTCGCGGCACCCCTCATGGCGCCCGCTGGAGCGACCGGGCCGACCCCGCCACGTGCGGTGACTGATGGTAGGCCCATGAGTACGCACAGTGGCTAGGGGTCTGCGGGCCCAATTCGGGGGAACCGGCGGAGGGTTGACCTACCCCGCTGCCGCCGATCGAACCTTCGGCCTTTCACGGTCGAGGAGAGGTCCTCAGACGATGGAACCGTCGACGAAGCACCAGCGCCAGGTTTCGCCCGGTTCGAAGCTCCGCATCACCGGGTGGCCGCTCTCCTGGTGGTGCGCGGTGGCGTGCCGGTGCGGGGAGGAGTCGCAGCACCCCACGAACCCGCAGCCGAGGCACATGCGCAGCTGGACCGGATGGCTGCCGAGGACTTCGCATTCAGGGCAGGTCAACGCACGCGGGACCGGTTCGGGGCGCGGCAGTTCGGCAACGTGGGTGCACTCGCTCATGATGGCCAGGTTACGGCCGGGGTGCGGGCGCGACGACGGTGACGACGGATGGGGATGGATCTTCGATGGAGGTATTGCCGCTGGTGGCGCTGGTCGCCGGGAGCGCCGCCGTGGCGGGCGTCGCCCGGCGCACGCCCGTACCGGCTCCGCTGCTGCTGGTCGCAGCGGGCCTGATCGCAGCGTACGTGCCGGGGGTGCCCTCGTACGCCCTCGACCCGCACATCGTGCTGCCGCTGCTGCTCCCGCCGCTGCTGCACACGGCGGCGGTGGACAGCTCGTACCTGGACCTGCGGGCCAACGTACGGCCGATCGCGCTGCTGTCGGTGGGCTACGTGCTCTTCGCGACGCTCGCCGTCGGCTACGCCGCCTACCTGGTGGTGCCGGGGCTGACGCTGCCCGTGGCGCTGGTGCTGGGCGCGGTCGTCGCGCCGCCGGACGCGGTCGCGGCGACGGCCATCGCCCGGCGGCTGGGGCTGCCGAACCGGATCACGACGATCCTGCAGGGCGAGTCCCTGGTGAACGACGCCACCGCCATCACCGCCTACAAGGTGGCGCTGGCCGCGGCGGTCGGCGTGGGCGCCGGCTGGGCGGGCGGGGTCGCGGAGTTCCTGCTGGCGTCGGTCGGCGGGGTCGGGGTGGGCCTGCTGCTGATGGTCCCCATCCACTGGCTGCGCAAGCGGCTGCGGGAGCCGCTGCTGCAGAACACGCTGTCGCTGCTCATCCCGTTCGTGGCGTACGCGGCGGCGGAGCGGGTGCACGCGTCGGGGGTGCTGGCCGTGGTGGTCGTCGGGCTGTACCTCGGCCACCGCAACTGGCAGGTCGACTTCGCGACGCGGCTCCAGGAGGAGGCCGTGTGGAAGGTGGTCGCCTTCGTACTGGAGTCGGTGGTCTTCGCGCTGATCGGGCTCCAGCTGCCGGTGGTCCTGAAGGGGCTGGGGGAGTACGAGGGGGCGGTCGCGGCCTGGTACGCCGTCGCGGTGTTCCTCGCGGTGGTGGCGGCGCGGTTCGTGTGGGTGTTCCCGGCGACCTTCGTGCCGAGGTGGGTGTCGGAGCGGATCCGCCACCGGGAGCCGGAGACGGACTGGAAGTCCCCGGCGGTCGTGGGGTGGGCCGGGATGCGCGGGGTCGTCTCGCTGGCGATCGCGTTCTCCGTGCCGATGGAGGTGCCGCACCGGAACCTGATCCTGTTCCTCACCTTCACGACCGTCATCGGCACGCTCGTCGTCCAGGGCCTGACCCTGCCGCCCCTGATCCGGCTGCTGAAGCTGCCGCCCCGGGACCTGCAGGCGGAGACCCTCGCGGAGGCGCAGGCGCAGAGCGAGGCCTCGCGGGCGGCGGAGGAGCGGCTGACGGAGCTGCTGGAGCGGCCGGAGAACAGCACCCTGCCGCCGCCGCTGGCGGACCGGCTGCGGACGGTCCTGGAACGCCGCCGCAACGCGGTGTGGGAGCGGCTGGGCGAGGTCAACCCGGTGACGGGGGAGTCGGCGGACGACGTCTACCGGCGGCTGGCCCGGGACATGATCGAGGCCGAACGGGAGGTCTTCGTCTCCCTCCGCGACCGGCGCCGCATCGACGACGAGATGCTGCGCGCGCTGCTGCGCCGGCTGGACCTGGAGGAGGCCGCGGCCTACCGGGAGGAGTCCGGCTGACCCCGGCCGGGCGGATCCGGCCTCGCCTGGGGGCACCTCCCAGCGGTAGCTGGGGGAGTGTGAGGCGCGGGCCCGGGCAGCGCCCGGGGAACGGGCGAAGGGCGGGCAGGGGACTCGCCCCGCGCAGCGGTCCGCGGGCGGGGCTACGGGTGGCCCGTGATGACGGCCGTCACGGTCGTTCCCCGGGGGAAGGCGGCGGACGCCGTCAGGGCGTGCAGCGCCCAGAGGAGCTTGGCGACGTAGATCCGCTCCACCGGGAGCCCGTGGCGGGACTCGAAGTCGGCGGCGAAGGCGTCGAGGGGGGCCGGGACGCGGGCGTAGCCCCCGTGGTCGAAGCCCTCCGCCAGGGTCCAGTCGCCGGCCGGGCCGCCGAAGGCCGCCGCCTGGAGGGAACGTATCTCCGCGCCGAGGAAGCCCCCGGCCAGGACCGGTACGCCCAGGGCCCGCTGGCCGGGTGCGAGTCCGGCCGCGAGTCCGGCCAGGGTGCCGCCCGTACCGCAGGCCACCGCCACCACGTCGGACGCCCCGCGCAGCTCGTGGCCCAGTTCCGCGCAGCCGGTGAGGGCGAGGGCGTTGCTGCCGCCCTCGGGGACCACGTACGCCCCCGCCGCCCCGGCGGCGGCCAGCAGGCGGTCCCGGGTGTCCGGGTCGGCCTTGCGGCGGTACTCGGAGCGGGTGGCGAAGTGCAGTCGCATGCCGTCGGCGGCGCAGCGGGCGAGGGAGTCGTTGAGGGGGCGTCCGGCCAGCTCGTCGCCCCGGACGATGCCGACCGTCTCCAGGCCGAGCAGCCGTCCGGCGGCCGCGGTGGCCCGGAGGTGGTTGGAGTAGGCCCCGCCGAAGGTGGCGAGCCGACCGTGGCCGGCTTCCAGCGCTGCCCGGAGGTTCGGCGCGAGCTTGCGCCATTTGTTGCCGGGCAGCTCCGGGTGGACCAGGTCGTCCCGCTTGAGCAGCAGTCGTACCCCGTGCGCGGCGAAGCGTTCGTCGGCCGCCTCGACGAGGGGGGACGGCGGGCGGGGGCGCAGTTCGGGGTGGGTCACCAGCCCATTGTCAGGGCAGGTGCGGGAGCGGGCCGGGGCGGTGTCCCGGGCGGGACGGCCGGGCCGCGGTCACTTGAGGCGGTCGGCGACGCGGTCGCGCAGCCAGTCCATGGTGAAGCCCGTGGGGTCGATCTTGCCGGGCTGCCATTCGCGGTGGCCGAGGACCGAGCGGGCGCCCCAGCCGTGGACCCGGCAGACGGCGGCGGCCGCGCGGGCGATGGCGTCGAGCTGGGCGGGCGGCCAGGGGTCCTCGCCGTCGCCGAGGTTCTCGCACTCGAAGCCGTAGAAGTACCGGTTGCCGTCGGTGTCGGCGTGGTGGTCCGGCGGCAGCCGCTTCTCGGCGATCACGGCCGCCAGGACGTCGGAGTCGCCGGCGCCGGCGTGGTTGGTGCGGCCGTAGCCGACGAGGTGGACCCGGCCGTCCTTGGCGATGACGCCGTGGCAGAGGGGGCCGGGCAGGGCGGAGTCGCCGTCGCGGCAGAGCTCCACGGTGTACGCGGTGTCGCTCTTGACGGTGTGGTGTATCTTCATCCCTTGCTCCGGTCCCCTGGGGCCCTTGTGGTTGCGGTTGCGGGTGCGCCAGGCGCCGACCTCCACGACGGTCAGGCCTTCGGCGCGCAGCGCCTGGATGAATCGGTCAGCGGACATGGGTGCGGCCATGGCCGCCTCCTTTCACCGTGTGTGTTCGTTCGGTTACTTAACGGTGTAGTGGAGGCGGCCCTTCCGGGGCTAGGGCGTCTTTCGGCCAGTCGTCGCGCCGGGGCGGGGCGGCGCGCCCGTGTCCGACGTCACGCCGAGGCCAGCCACAGGTCCGGTCCGAAGACCTCGTAGTGGATGTCGGAGGCCGGGACGCCCTTGGCGATCAGCTGGGCGCGCACCGACCGCATGAAGGGGAGCGGCCCGCACAGGTACGCCCTGGTGCCGGGGGCGACCGGGACGGCGGTGAGGTCGACGAGGCCGGTGCAGTCGCCGGCCTCGGCCGCGGACTCGTACCAGAAGCGGGCCGTCGCGTCGGAGAGCTTGTGGGTCAGGGCGCGGTGGTCCGTGCGCAGGGCGTGGTCGGCGGGGCTGCGGTCGGCGTGCACCACGGTGACCCGGCCGGTGTGCCCGGTTTCGGCCAGGTGTTCCAGCATCGACAGCATCGGGGTGCAGCCGATGCCCGCCGAGGCGAGCAGTACGGGCGAGTCCGGGTCCTGGAGCACCAGGTCCCCGTACGGGGCGGAGACGCGCAGGGTGTCGCCGGTGCGGACCCGGGCGTGCAGGTGGTGGGAGACCTCGCCGTCGGGGCCGCCGCCGGCGGCCGGGCCGTGGACCCGCTTGACGGTGATGGCGCGGACGGGGGAGCCGGGGGAGCTGGAGAGGCTGTACTGGCGGATCTGGCGGGCGCCGTCGGGGAGTTCGACCTGGACGGAGACGTACTGGCCGGGCTTGAAGCCGGGGGCGGGGGCGCCGTCGGCGGGGACCAGGTGGAAGGTGGTGCAGTCGGCCGTCTCCTCGACCCGCGCGGTCACCGTCCACTCCCGCCAGACGTCCCCGGCGAGCACCTGCCGCTCGGCGTAGAGCCGCTCCTCGGCGGCGATCAGCGCGTTCGCCATCAGCCAGTACACCTCGTCCCAGGCTTCGGCGACCTCGGGCGTGACGGCCTCGCCGAGGACCTCCGCCATGGCCTCGAAGAGGTGCCGGTGGACGACCGGGTACTGCTCGCGGGTGACGCCGAGCGAGGCGTGCTTGTGGGCGATGCGGCTCAGCATCACGTCGGGGCGGGTGTCCGGGTGTTCCAGGAGGTGGGTCGCGAAGGCGGCGACGGAGCCCGCGAGGGCCTGCTTCTGGAGTCCGGCGCTCTGGTTGCCCCGGTTGAACAGGTCCCGGAGCAGGGCCGGATGGGCTGCGAAGAGCTTCGCGTAGAACAGCTCCGTGATGTCCGTGATGGCGGCCCCGACGGCGGGCAGGGTGGCGCGTACGGTCGCGGTCGACTTCTCCGACAGCATGGCGGCTCCTCGTTTAATTGGTATGCCGAATGCGTATTAAAGGGCTCGGGGTCGCCCGCCGCCATGCGGAGATCCGTTCGAGGGCGGGCCGGGGGGCGTGGTCAATCGGCCACTCGGCCGCCGCCGCTCGAAATGCCCAGCAGCAGGGGCCCCGTGGGGGCCGCCACCAGCTCGTTCACCGTGAGCGGGTCCAGCGCGGCGAAGAACGCCTCCTGGGCCCGGCGCAGCGCGCCGCGCAGGACGCAGGCCCCGCGCAGCGGGCACGGGCTGGCGCCGTCGCAGTCCACGACGTCGCCCGCGCCCTCCAGCTCGCGCACCACCCCGCCCACCGACGCGGTGCGCCCGGCGGCGGTGAGCGCGAGCCCGCCGCCGCGGCCGCGACGGGCCTCGACCAGTCCGAGATGCTGCAGCCTGGCGACCACCTTGGCGGTGTGGGTGTACGGGACCTCCATGGTCGCCGCCACCTCGCGGGTGGTGGGGAGGTCCGTGTCCTCGACGGCCAGGCGCATGAGCACGCGCAGCGCCAGGTCCGTGAATCGCGTCAGCCGCATGACCGCCAGCGTAGAAAACTGGCATCACAGATACAAATTAGGGGCGGCGGGCGTGCGAGATGGCCGAAACGGGTGAGGTCCCGGGGAGGAAACGTGAAGCAGTTGAACCTTTGAGCATGCCCCGGCCCGTCGGCACCAGTCCCACCCGTTCGTGTAGTGGCCCGGCCGCGCAGCGCACTGGAAGGCTTCCGTCGCACATCACGGAGTGACCGGAAGGAAACACATGTCGGTCCAGGCAGGTTCCGAAGCCGAAACCCGGACACCGCAGAGCAGTCTCGGGACGGCGGCCGCGCGGAACTTGGCAACCACGACCAAGTCCGCGCCGCAGATGCAGGAGATCACCTCCCGGTGGCTGCTGAAGGCCCTCCCCTGGGTCCCGGTGCAGGGCGGGACCTACCGGGTCAACCGCCGCCTCAGCCACACCGTCGGCAACGGCGTCGTCGAGTTCGTCAAGACCGGCTCCCGCGTCCAGGTCATCCCGGCCGAGCTCGGCGAGCTGCCGCTGCTGCGCGACTACGACGACGCGGAGGTCCTCACCGAACTCGCCGGCCGCTGCCGCCAGGTCGACTTCGAGGCCGGACAGGAGCTGACCTCCTTCGGCAGCCCCTCCGACGAGGTCTTCCTGCTCGCCCACGGCCGCGTCGAACAGATCGGCCCCGGCCCCTACGGCGAGGACGCGGTCCTGCGCACCGTCGCCGACGGCGCCTACTTCGGCGAGGCCTCCCTCACCGACGACGCGGCGATCTGGGAGTACACCGCCCGCGCCGCCACCCCCGGTACGGCGCTCGTGCTGTCCCGCGAGGACTTCCGGCTCCTCGCAGACCGGGCCGACTCGCTGCGCGCCCACGTGGACCGCGTACGCACCCGGCCGGAGCGGCCCACCAACCCGTACGGCGAGGCCGCGATCGAGCTCTCCGCCGGCCACGTCGGCGAGGCCGTCCTCCCCCGCGCCTTCGCCGACTACGAACCCCGCCCGCGCGAGTACGAGCTCTCCATTGCACAAACGGTCCTGCGCGTCCACACCCGCGTCGCCGACCTCTACAACCACCCGATGAACCAGACCGAGCAGCAGCTGCGGCTCACGGTCGAGGCGCTCCGCGAGCGCCAGGAGCACGAGATGCTCAACAACCCGGAGTTCGGCCTGCTCCACAACGCCGACTACGACCAGCGCATCCAGCCGCACGACGGCGCGCCCACCCCGGACGACTTCGACGCCCTGCTCGGCATGCGGCGCGACTCCAAGCTGTTCCTCGCGCACCCCGAGGCCATCGCCGCCTTCGGCCGCGAGTGCAACAGGCGCGGGCTCTACCCCGAGACGGTCGACGTCGCCGGCACCCGGGTGACGGCCTGGCGGGGCGTGCCGATCTTCCCGTCCACCAAGATCCCCGTCACCGCGGCCCGTACGACCTCCATCCTGTGCATGCGCACCGGCGAGGAGGAGCAGGGCGTCATCGGCCTCCACCAGCCCGGCATCCCCGACGAGATCGAGCCGAGCACGTCCGTGCGCTTCATGGGGATCAACGACCAGGCGATCATCTCCTACCTGGTCACCGCCTACTTCTCCGCCGCCGTCCTGGTGCCGGACGCGCTCGGCGTCCTGGAGAACGTCGAGATCGGCCGCTGGGACCGGTGACCGCCGACACCGCCGGCGCCGTCGTCACGGGCGAGGGGCAGGATAGCTGGCGGCTCCTGCTGGAAAGAGACGAGGGAAAACGGGTCGACCCTGAAACTTCCGCCGGCGCCGTCGAGGGCCCTGCCTCGCCGGCGATGCGTCGGGATTGCTGGATGTACCTACTTTCGGCCTGGGATCGGCTGAGAACGGCGGTCCCTCGTCGTTCTGGGGCGTCGACAAGGGCCATCCGGCCCCGCGCTCGTGCTCGTTTCGGCGCGGGCCCTGGGAGCGCCCGCGGAGGCCGTCCGGGGCGCCGTACGGGCGGCGGCGGCCGTGGAGCTCGCGCACAACTTCACGCTGCTGCACGACGACATCATCGACCGGGACGTCCGCCGCCGCGGGCGGCCCACCGCCTGGACCGTCTTCGGCACCCCGCACGCGATCCTCGCGGGCGACGCCATGATGGCGCTCGCGCTGCGGCTGCTCGCCGAGGACCCGCACCCGGCCTCGGCACGGGCCTCGGCCCGGCTCGCGGCCTGCGTCGTCGAGCTGTGCGAGGGGCAGCAGGCGGACTGCGCCTTCGAGGAGCGCGCGCACGTCTCGCTCGACGAGTGCCTGACCATGGCGGCGGCCAAGACCGGGGCCCTCCTGGGCTGCGCGTGCGCGCTGGGCGCCCTGTACGCGGGCGCCGGGCCGGAGGAGGTCGAGGCCGTGGACGCCTTCGGGCGGGAGGCGGGGCTGGCCTTCCAGCTGATCGACGACCTGATCGGCATCTGGGGCGACCCCGGGCACACCGGCAAGCCCGCAGGGGCCGATCTGCTCGCCCGCAAGAAGTCCCTCCCGGTCGTGGCCGCCCTCACCTCGGGCACGGAGGCCGGGGAGGAGCTGGCGCTCCTGTACGCGGGCCCGCTGAAGGAGGACGACGTGTCCCGCGCCGCCCGGGCGGTGGAGCGGGCCGGCGGCCGCGACTGGGCGCAGGCCCATGCCGCCGACCGGATGGGCCGGGCGGTGCAGGAGCTGTCCCGGGCGGTGCCCGACCTCGCGGCGGCGGGCGGGCTGCTGGCGCTCGCGGAGTTCGTGACGCGGCGCACCCGGTAGCGGCCGGCGGGCTCGGTCCGGTACCGCGGGATGGTCGGTCCGGTACCGCGGGGCGGTCGGTCCGGTGCTGCGGAGCGGTCTGTTCCGGCGCTGCGGGGCGCCGGAACAGGCCTTTCCGCGGGCGGGCGGCGGCAGTCGTGCGGGGCAACTCTAGGATCACTCGCGGTAGTTGACCTGTGAGTGAAGGGTGTCACCCGTGGTGCTGGAGATACGTCAGGCGGATCAGTCGGACCGGGACGCGGTCGCGCGCCTGCTGGACGAGGCCTTCCGCGAGGACCCGGTGAGCAGCTGGGTCTTCCCGGACCCGGAGCACCGGGCCGCCGTGCACGGCAGGTTCCTCGGGGTCTTCGTGGACGTCGCGCTGGCCGAGGGCCGGATCGACTACGCGGCGGACGGCTCGGCGGCGGCGCTGTGGCTGCGCATTCCGGCGGGGGAGCCGGAGGGGGAGGACGAGATCCCGGCGAAGATGCGGGCGGTCGCCGACCCGGACAACGAGCGGTGCGAGCTGGTCGGCCGGCTCACCGGGGAGGTGCACCCCACCTCCGAGGAGCACGAGTACCTGCTCATGATCGCGGTCGCGCCCGGGCGGCAGGGCGAGGGGCTGGGCACGGAGCTGATGCGGCCGGTACTGGAGCGCTGCGACCGGGAGGGGCTCCCGGCGTACCTGGAGGCGAGCAGCGAGCGCAGCAAGGGGTTGTACGAGCGGCTCGGGTGGGAGTTCACGGGTGAGGCGGTCCGGCTGCCGGAGGGGCCGCTGATGTGGCCGATGTGGCGCAAGCCGCGGGGCTGAACGGGCACCCCCGGAAATAGGGGGTTGGCAAAGTACTTCAAGCGAAGTACTTTCATTGACGTGCCCCGGAGCGGCGGCACCCCCGAACGGAAGAGAATCGCTTGCGCAAGCTCACGTACTTCATCGCCACCACCGTCGACGGCTTCATCGGGGCCCCGGACGGCGATGCCGATTTCATCTACAGCTACGTCGACCCGGAGTTCATCGGCCTCCTGACGGCCGAGTACCCGGAGACGATCTCCAGCGCCGGACGCAAGCAGCTCGGCATCGAGGACGCCGCGCCCAAGCGCTTCGACGCGGTGATCATGGGCCGCAACACCTACGAGCCCGGCCTCAGGGCGGGCATGCCCAGCCCCTACGGCCACATGCGCGAGCAGTACGTCGTCTCCCGCAGCCTCACCACCCCGCCGGACCCCGAGGTCCGGCTGATCAGCGGCGACCTCGTCGCCCGGGTGCGGGAGATGAAGGCGCGGGACGGGCTCGGCATCTGGCTGTGCGGCGGAGCCGACCTCGCGGCCCAGCTGGCGGACGAGATCGACGAGTACGTCGTCAAGACCTACCCCGTCGTCGTCGGCACCGGCATGCCGATGTCCCGCGCCGGGTTCGGCGTGCGCCCCCTGGAGCTCACCGGGTGCACCGCCCTCGGCGGCGGCCAGGTCGTCACCTCGTACGACGTCAAGCGCTGACGCCGGCCGCGCCACAACGCGCGAAACCGGCCTACCGTGGAGGTATGGCCGGTGAACAGCAGCAGCACGAGCGCGGGACGGTCGCCCCGCGGGCCGGACACGAGCAGCAGACGTGTCCGGCCTGCGGGCGTGCCGTGGAGACGGTGCTCCGACGGCGCAAGTCCCTGGGGATCTTCGTCCCCGAATGGAGTCCGGGTCCCTGCCGGAACCCGGACTGTGCCCTCTACGTCCCCGTCGGTGACCGCGGGGGCGACCCCTAGCCCTTGGCGTCCAGACCCGAGGCGACCAGCCCGTTGGCCCACAGCTGGTTGACGCGCGAGCGCTCGGTGCTGTTCGGGTAGGCGTTGGTGCACGAGGTGCCCGGGCCGCCGCCCGACATCAGCTCGCTGCACGGACCCGAGTAGTGGTCCGGCAGGCCCAGCACGTGACCGGTCTCGTGCGCCGTCACGCGGGTGGAGTCGTACTGCTGGTTCTGCCGGTAGTCCAGGAAGATGTAGCCCCGGCCGTGCCCGTCCGTGCTCGCGTACGAGCCGCGCGAGTCGTTGCCCTCGCGGTACGAGAAGTTCCCGCCCGAGGACACCTCCTGGAGCTTCACGTTGCTGACCGAGCCGTTCCAGATGCGGGTGGAGTTGGCTATCTGGGTACGGAAGCTCGGCGCGTTGCGGGTGTTGTAGGTGACGGTGACGGCCAGCGCGCCCGGGTTGGCGGCCCGCTGCTCGGCGACCGACCGCTTCACGGCCTCGAAGAAGGCCCGCGTGGCGGCGTCGTTCTCCGCCGAACGCTCGTACGCGGCATAGCTCGCCGGGCTGCCGGCGGGGGAGGCGGTCGCGGCCCCGGCGGTGGGGACGACACCGCCGAGGGCGGCGGCGACACCGAGTCCGACGGCGGCGGCGGACAGCATGTTCCTGCGGGAGTGGCGCATGTGGGGGGCTCCTACTCGGCTGGTGCGGTGGGGGGTGGATGGGTCGTCCGGTACCGGAGTCTGCGGGAGCCGATGGGGCCTGCGGATGATGTCAGAGCCCGATAGCGCGGAGCTATCGGGCGGGTTTCGGCAAGATGCACCTTGGTCAACTGGCGTGAGAATGGCGGGATTCGGGGGGCTATCGGCGGCTGGTGCGGCACGCGGGGCCCGCCTACCCTCGGGTCATGGAGCTCGAGGTGAGGCACCTGCGCGCACTGTGCGCCATCGAGGACGCCGGCAGTCTGCACAAGGCCGCCCGGCAACTCGGCGTGAGCCAGCCCTCCCTGACGACGCAGCTGCGCCGGATCGAACGCGCCCTGGACGGCGAGCTGTTCCTGCGCGAGCGGACCGGCTGCCGGCCCACCCCCTTCGGACGCACCGTGCTGGGGCGGGCGCGGCCGCTGCTCGCGGACATGGCCGCACTGGTCGCCGAGGCGCGGGCGGCGGCGAACGGGCCGCGGCTGCGCATCGGTTCGACCGCGAGCCGGGCCCTGCCGGGCTGGCTGCGCCGGCTGCACCGGCGCGCACCGGAGAGGGAGACCTCGCTGGTGGTCGACGTCTCGGCGAACGCGCTGCTGCGGATGACGGCGGGCGGCCAGCTGGACGTGGCGTTCGTGCACGAGGTGGAGGGCAGCCCGCTGCGGGTGCCGGACGGGCTGGAACTGCGGGTGCTGATGGATCGGGAGCCGCAGTTCGTGTCCATGAGCCGGGACCATCCCGCCGCGCGGTCGCCCGTGGTGGCGTTAGAGGACCTGGCCGGGGACCGCTGGACGGTGGACCCCTCGGTCGACGGTGAGTGGGACGGCCTGCGGCGGGTCTTCGCGGGGGCCGGCGTCGACCCGCCCGTGCTGCACGCCGACTACCACACGGCGACCTCGCTGATCGTTTCCGGCGAGGCGGTGGCGCCGTGCCAGCCGACGTCCGGGCCGCGGGACGACATGGCCATCCGGCCGCTGTCGGGGGACCCGCTGGCGGTGCGGCTGCTCCTCGCGACGCGGCCTGGGGAGCACGCGGAGGTCTTCGAGGACCTCCGCGCGGCCTACCGCGAAGCCGCCCTCCGCACCCCGCCGTACCGGGCGTGGCTCCGCCGGAGCGGAAGCCCGCTGCTGGTGGCGTAGCCCTTGCCCTTGCCCTGGCTGGGCATCCCGCAGTCCGCGCGCCCCGGCGCCGTAACCCTGGCCGGGCGCGTTCGCCGCCTGCGGGCCGTGCGCCGCTGCGCGGGGCGAGGGTCCCCTACCCGCCCTTCCCCCGTTCCCCGGGGCCGCGCCCCGGACCCCCTTCCTGGGG
>NZ_GG657750.1:5258686-5281692 GCF_000158895.1 Streptomyces sp. C
CGCGGCGTTTGAGCGCAAACGGGGTCAGGGGCAGCGCCCCTGGGAACGGTGGAAGGGTGGGTAGGGGACCCTCGCCCCGCGCAGCGGCCAACCCACCCGCGCACGACCCACCGGCCCCCGCCACCCGAACCGACCCTGCCCCGCACCGACGGCCGGAGGCTGTCGCAGCGGTGCGGGCGACGCGTGAAGAAGGGGTGCTTGACTTCGGGGTGCCGCGATATATCGTGTCTACAGAAGACGCGATATGTTGCGTGCGTCAGCCTGAGGAGGAGCAGCACATGTCCGAGCAGATGACGTGGTCCGTCGCCGCACCGCAGAAGCTCACCTTCGAGCAGCCGGTGGACGACCTCCGCGTACGCGTCGTCGGCGGCACCGTCAACGTGGTCGCCGCCGAGGAGGGCCCGGCCCGGCTGGAGGTCGCCGACGTCGACGGGCCACCGCTGCACGTGGTCCAGGACGGCAGCACCCTCACGCTGTCCTACGAGGACCTCCCCTGGAACGGCTCCCAGGGCTTCCGGAAATGGATCGAGGGCAAGCCGTGGAAGGCCTGGACCGGCTCCTCCCCGGACGGCCGCAAGGCCTGGGAGCGCAGCGTCACCGTGACGCTGACCGTCCCCGCCGGCACCCGCGTCCAGCTGGCCACCGTCAGCGCCGCCGCCTTCGTGTCCGGCATCTCCGGCGGCACCGAGGTCAACGGCGTCTCGGGCGACGCGACGCTGGTCGGGCTCTCCGGGCGGGTGGAGGCGCGCACGGTGTCCGGCGGTGTCGAGGCGCAGTCCGTCGCCGGTGAATTCGGCTTCCACTCGGTCTCCGGCGGCCTGACGGTCGTCGACGGCGCGGCCGGCAGCGTACGGGCCGACTCGGTCAGCGGCGACATGCTCATCGACCTCGTCCCCGACCCGGACGCCGCCAAGCCGGTGGACGTCTTCCTCAACTCCGTCTCCGGCCAGGTGGCCATCCGCCTCCCGCACCCCGCCGACGCCAAGGTCGAGGCCAACACCGCCACCGGCAGCGTCTCCAACGGCTTCGCGGACCTGCGGGTCACCGGCCAGTTCGGCGCCAAGCGGATCACCGGCACCCTCGGCGCCGGCAGCGGCACCCTGCGCGCCACCACCGTCTCCGGGGCGATCGCCCTGCTGAGCCGCCCGCAGGCGGCCGCGGCCGCTCCCCTCCAGCTCGACAAGAAGGTGCTCTGACATGCCGCCCGTCTTCGCCCACGGCCGTCTCCGCCTCTACCTCCTCAAGCTGCTGGACGAGGCGCCCCGCCACGGGTACGAGGTGATCCGGCTGCTGGAGGAGCGCTTCCAGGGGCTGTACGCGCCCTCCGCGGGCACCGTGTACCCCCGGCTGGCCAAGCTGGAGGCCGAGGGGCTGGTCACGTACGCCACCGAGGGCGGGCGCAAGGTGTACTCCATCACCGACGCGGGCCGCGCCGAGCTGGCGGACCGGGTCGGAGAGCTGGCGGACCTGGAGGTGGAGATCCGTGACTCCGTCTCCGAACTGGCCGCGGAGATCCGGGACGACGTGCGCGGCGCCGCAGGCGACCTGCGCCGCGAGATGCGGGCCGCGGCCTCGGCGACGGCGACCCACTTCGAGGACGAGTCCTGGAAGGCGGCCAAGGAGGAGTTCCGCAAGGCGAAGCAGGAGTGGAAGGAACAGGCCCGCCGGGCCAAGGACGAGAGCCGCCGGGCCCGCGAGGAGGCCCAGCAGGCCCGCCGTCAGGCCAAGGAGGCCCAGGAGCGGGCCCGCGAGGAGGTGCAGCGCATCGCGGCGCAGCTCCAGGAGCAGTTCGCCAAGTCCGGCGGTGTCCTGGGCAGCCTGGCCGGGGCCTGGCTGGGGAACGGCCACACCGCCCCCGCCCCCGAGTGGGCGGCCGCCCCCGGACCTGCGGGCTCGGGCTGGGCCGAGGACCTGACGGCCACCGCGGAGCCGGCGCGGGACCTGGACCGGCTGCTGGACCGCTTCCGCGACGACGTCCGCGACGCGGCCCGCGACCACGGCGTGACCCCCGCGCAGCTCGCCGAGGCCCGCGCCCACCTGGCGGCCGCGGCCGCCCGCATCGCGGCGGGGCTGAAGGGCTGAAGGGCTGACGGCGGCTAGGGGGTGTTGCGAAAGTCCTGTGCGCTGCTCGCGGTATCCGGTGCGTGCTCTCGGCGCGCCGGGCGAAGGCCCTCGTACTGGGCGTACTCGGGACTTCGACCGGTGCGGCGAGAGTGCGTGCCGGGCGCCGTGGGCGCCGTGCGGGACTTTCGCAACACCCCCTAGGCGGCGAGGCCCGTCTCCACCGCGGCGTAGGTGACCCCGTGGTCCGCGAGGACCTCGGAGACCGGGCCGGGGCGGGAGATCAGGGCCAGGAGCAGGTGGAGGGTGCCGATGTGGCGGTCCTTGCGGCCCAGGGCGACGCGCAGGGACTGCTCCAGGGCCTTCTTCGCGCCCTGGCTGAAGCGGACGTGCCGGTTCTCGGGTTCGGGGCGGCCGAGGGCCTCGCGGAGCGAGGCCGCCACGCCCCGCCTGCGGGGCGCGGGGGCCTCGAGGGCCCCCTCGCCGTGGGTCTCCTCGACCCGGGAGACGACCTCCGAGAGGTCGATGCCGAGGCCCGCGAGCGCCTCCTCGTCCGCCTTGGACATCCCGCCCCGGCGGCGGGCCGCCTCCAGGCCGGCGGCCACCGCCGCGCGGTCCACGCCCAGCGGGGCCATCGCGCCGCCGTCCAGCAGGGAGAGGAGCAGGTGTTCCTCGGTGACGGCGCTGGCTCCGGCGGCCCGGGCCCGGGCCGCCGCACCGGTCACCGCGTCCCGGGCGTCCCGGGTGAAACGTTCGAACATCACAGCCTCCCGTGCTTCTTGTGTACGGCCTGCCGGCTGACGCCCAGTTCGGACGCGATCTCCTGCCAGGACCAGCCCTGCGCGCGGGCGCTGCGTACCTGTACGGCCTCCAGCTGCTCCAGCAGCCTGCGGAGGGCGGCCACGGCACGCAGGCCCACGCGCGGGTCCCGGTCGCCGGCGCGTGCGGCGAGGTCGGTCGCTTCGCTCATGCTGTCAATGTAGGTTGACGCGGGAGGGTCGTCAACCCTGATTGACAGGACTCAGGTCGTGAGGACGATCTTTCCGAAGAGGTCACCCGATTCGAGCTTCTCGAAGCCCTCGCGCGCCCGGTCCAGCGGCAGCACCTGGTCGATGACCGGGCGGATGCCGGTGGTCGCGCAGAAGGACAGCAGGTCCTCCAGCTCGTCCTTGGTGCCCATGGTCGAGCCGACCACCTTCAGCTCCAGGAAGAAGATCCGGTGCAGCTCGCCCGCCGGCGGGGTGCCGCCGCTGGTCGCGCCGGAGATCACCAGGGTGCCGCCGGGGCGCAGGCTCTTGACCGAGTGCGACCAGGTGGCGGCGCCCACCGTCTCGATGACCGCGTCCACCCGGTGGGGCAGCCGCGCGCCCGGCTCGTACGCCTCCACCGCGCCCAGTTCCACGGCCCGCTCGCGCTTGGCCTTGTCACGGCTGGTGGCGAAGACGCGCAGGCCCGCGGCCTTGCCCAGGACGATCGCGGCGGTGGCGACGCCGCCGCCCGCGCCCTGGACGAGCACGGAGTCCCCGGGGCGGACCCCGGCGTTGGTGAAGAGCATCCGGTACGCCGTCAGCCAGGCCGTCGGGAGGCAGGCGGCCTCCTCGAAGGACAGCTCGGCGGGCTTGCGCAGCACGTTCCAGGCGGGGACGGTCACCTGCTCGGCGAAGGTGCCCTGGTAGCGCTCGGTGAGGATCGAGCGGGGCTCGTCCGGGCCGACCCCGTGGCCGCTCTGGCCGATCACGGAGTGCAGGACGACCTCGTTGCCGTCCTGGTCGGTCCCGGCGGCGTCACAGCCGAGGATCATGGGCAGTTTGTCCTCGCCGAGGCCGACCCCGCGCAGCGACCACAGGTCGTGGTGGTTGAGGGAGGCGGCCTTGACGTTGACGGTCACCCAGCCGGGGCGGGCCCCGGGAGCCGGGCGCTCGCCCAGCTCAAGGCCGTTCAGCGGCTGGTCTCGGTCGATTCGGGCGGCATAGGCAGCGAACATGGCGCCAGACGCTACCGGTCGGTAGGCCGTCCTGACCAGGGGTGGGTGATCGCGGTCCGGCTGGAGTGGAAGTACTGGTTCGATGCTCAACTACCAGCCGTACCAGGCGGTTTGTGCCTCGCATGGGGCTAACCGGAACGTCAAGAACAGTCCTGGAGGGGGGTAGGATTCAAGCCATGCGGCGCGCTCGTCATGAGCCTGTCATTCCCGTCGCGTTCTCGCTTTGCGTTCCCGCGTTCTCCCACGCGCCCGGCAAGGGGGGCGGAGCGACCCCTCCCGGTTCGGGGGCGGGGAGGGTGCGTTCCTGCGGGGGAACGACGCGCACGCGAAGAGGCCCGGCCGGATCGATCCGGCCGGGCCCCACCCGTGGCACTGTGACTCAGCGTGGCGCTCAGGCCAGGCGGGCCACCCCGTCGGCCTTCGCCGCGGCGGCGACCGCGGCCGTGACGGCCTCGGCGACGCGCTCGTCGAACGGCGAGGGGATCACGTAGTCGGCGGCGAGCTCGTCACCCACGACGCCGGCGATGGCGTCGGCGGCGGCGATCTTCATGCCCTCGGTGATCCGGGTCGCGCGGACCTTCAGGGCACCCGCGAAGATGCCCGGGAACGCCAGCACGTTGTTGATCTGGTTCGGGAAGTCCGAACGGCCGGTCGCCACGACGGCCGCGTACTTGTGCGCGACGTCGGGGTGGACCTCCGGGTTCGGGTTGGCCATGGCGAAGACGAAGGAGTTCTCCGCCATCGTGGCCACGGCCTCCTCGCCGACGGTGCCGCCGGAGACGCCGATGAAGACGTCCGCGCCCGCGAGGGCCTCCTCCAGCGTGCCGTTCAGGCCGGTCTTGTTGGTCAGGCCCGCGATCTCCGCCTTGACGTCCGTCAGGTCGGAGCGGTCCGAGGAGACCACGCCCTTGCGGTCGGTGACGCAGACGTCGCCGATGCCCGCGTCGACCAGGATCTTGGCGATGGCGATGCCCGCCGCGCCGGCGCCCGCGATCACGGCGCGCAGGTCGCCGAGGGTGCGGCCGGTGAGCTTCGCCGCGTTGCGCAGGGCGGCCAGCGTCACGATGGCCGTGCCGTGCTGGTCGTCGTGGAAGATCGGGATGTCCAGCGCCTCCTGGAGGCGGCGCTCGATCTCGAAGCAGCGGGGCGCGGAGATGTCCTCCAGGTTCACCCCGCCGAAGGACGGCGCCAGACGGATGACCGTCTCGACGATCTCGTCCGTGTCCTTGGTCGCGAGCGCGATCGGAACCGCGTCCACGCCGCCGAACTGCTTGAAAAGAATCGCCTTGCCCTCCATGACGGGGAGGGAGGCCTCGGGACCGATGTCGCCGAGTCCGAGCACGGCCGTACCGTCGGTGACGACGGCGACCACGTTCGACTTCCAGGTGTACTCGTTCACGAGCTCCGGCTGCTCGGCGATGGCGGTGCACACCTTCGCCACGCCGGGGGTGTACGCCAGGGACAGGTCGTCCTTGTCGTTCACCGGCACCGTGGCCTGAATGGCCATCTTGCCGCCGCGGTGCAGCGCGAACACCGCATCGGGGTTGTTGTCCGTCGCACTGTCGCTGCGAGGGTTGACGATCTCCGCTGCCACTTCGTGTGACCCCTTAAGTCCTTGAATCGTTGAGGGTGGCCACTCCTGGTTAAGGGGTGGGCGGGCACCGCGTTCGTACTCCGCATCGACGGTTGGACCGCCTCCGCGGAGGGGAGGTTCGTACGCGCGGGCGCGCCGCACGCGCGCCCTGAGCCCCGGATGAGGGGTGTAAGGATCTGTTCTACCCGAAGAACATGCGCCCAGACGAGTCGAATCCGGACTGATCGTAGGGTCCTTGCCCCGGTTTTGGCTAAAAGTCCAAATCTCTCTGTCCAGCAGGCGAGACGCACCGTAAATAGTGAGGCGAAAACGCCAGGTCACGGGGGTTTGTGCGGCTCCGATGGGCCTTGCCCGCAGTCCTGTTGGCTAGTCGGGGGCGCCCGTTATCTGATTTTGACCTGACGGGCACCCTGAATGCGTCAGTCCGAATGGCAAGATGCCGTAATCACACAAGGTCGCGACACTCGATGGTGCGTGCCCGACCTTCTCTCGGATGCTTTTCCACCCCTGCCGGAGGAACCGCTCATGACCGCAAGCACCACCCGTCGTACGACCGCCGCCCGGTCCCGGATCGCCGCGGTCGGCGCGATCGCGGTCGCCGGCGCCCTGATCCTCACCGGATGTGGCGACCAGACCGAGGGCAACGGCTCCTCGGACTCGGGCAAGACCGACAACAGCGCTCCGCTGTTCTCGAAGCTCCCGAAGAAGATCCAGGACGCGGGTGTCATCAAGGTCGGCTCCGACACGGCCTACGCGCCGATGGAGTTCGTCGACGGCGGCAAGATCGTCGGTGTCGACCCGGACATCGCCGAGGCCCTCGGCAAGCAGCTCGGCGTGAAGTTCCAGTTCACCTCCGGCACCTTCGACGGCCTGATCACCTCCCTGGAGACCGGCCGCCAGGACATCGCGATGTCCTCGATCACGGACAACAAGAAGCGCCAGGAAGGCCTGGACGACAAGGGCCAGAAGATCGGCAAGGGCGTCGACTTCGTCGACTACTTCTCCTCCGGCGTCTCGCTCCTCGTCAAGAAGGGCAACCCGCAGAACATCAAGTCCCTCGACGACCTCTGCGGCAAGACCGTCGCCGTCCAGCGCGGCACCACCTACGAGGACACCTTCAAGGCCCAGGCCGAGAAGTGCGGCGACAAGAAGCTCACCATCGAGGCGTTCGACACCGACGCCGAGGCCCAGACCCGCGTGAAGGCCGGCGGCGCCGTGGCCGACCTGAACGACTTCCCGGTCACCGCCTACACGGCGAAGACCTCGGGCGGCGGCAACGACTTCGAGGTCGGCGGCGCGCAGGCCGACGTCGGCCTCTTCGGCATCGCGGTCTCCAAGGAGAACACCCAGCTGCGCGACGCCCTCAAGGAAGCCCTCGACGCCATCATCAAGGACGGCTCCTACGCCAAGGTCCTGGAGAAGTGGAACGTCAAGGACAGCGCCGTGCAGTCCGCCACGATCAACGCCGGCAAGTGATCCGAGAGCTCCACTGAAGGGCAGTCATTGTGACTGACAAGATCGACAAGGGTCCGGCCGCCACTCCGGCCGGGCCCGGCGCCTCGGGCAACCCCTACGAGGCGATCAAGGCCATCCCCGTACGGCACTACGGCCGCTGGATCAGCGCCGTGGTGGTCGCCGTCATCCTGGCGTGGCTCGTCTACGCCTTCTCCCAGGGCAAGATCATCTGGGGTACGGTCGGCGACAAGCTGTTCGACCCCGCCGTCCTGAGCGGCCTCGGCAACACCATCATCATCAGCATCTCGGCCATGGCGCTCGGCCTGGCGCTCGGCATCCTCTTCGCCGTGATGCGGCTGTCGAAGAACCCGGTCACGAGCTTCGTCTCCTGGCTCTACATCTGGTTCTTCCGCGGCACCCCGGTCTACGTCCAGCTGCTCGTCTGGTTCAGCCTCCCGCTGATCTTCCAGTACATCAACCTGGGCCCGATCTACAAGAACGAGACCGTCGACGTCATGACGCCGTTCATGGTCGCCCTCCTGGGCCTCGGCCTGAACGAGGGCGCCTACATGGCGGAGATCGTCCGTGCGGGCATCCAGTCCGTCGACGAGGGTCAGACCGAGGCCTCGCACGCGCTCGGCATGACCCAGACGCAGACCATGCGCCGCGTCGTGCTGCCGCAGGCGATGCGCGTGATCATCCCGCCGACCGGCAACGAGTTCATCAACATGCTGAAGACCTCCTCCCTGGTCTCGGCGGTGCAGTACACCGAACTCCTGCGCGCCAGCTCCAACATCGGCAGCACCGCCGGCGCCGTCATCGAGATGTACTTCGTGGCCTCCATCTGGTACCTCGCGCTGACCAGCGTCTTCAGCGTCGGCCAGTACTACCTGGAGCGCCGCTACGCCCGCGGCTCGCTGCGCAGCCTGCCGCCGACGCCGTTCGAGCGGCTCAAGGCCAACCTGAACATGTTCCGCCGTACGGAGGTGGCGAAGTGACCGCCCAGCCGATGGTCAAGGCCGAGGGCGTCCACAAGTCCTACGGCGCCGCCCACATCCTGCGCGGCATCGACCTCGAGGTCGCCCCCCGCGAGGTCTTCTGCCTGGTCGGCCCGTCCGGCTCCGGCAAGTCCACCTTCCTGCGCTGCATCAACCACCTGGAGCGCATCAACGCCGGCCGGCTCTCGGTCGACGGCCAGCTGGTGGGTTACAAGCAGAAGGGCGACAAGCTCTACGAGCTGAAGGACAGCGAGGTCGCGGCCCAGCGCCGGGACATCGGCATGGTCTTCCAGCGCTTCAACCTCTTCCCGCACATGACGGCCATAGAGAACGTCATGGAAGCCCCGGTCATGGTCAAGGGCGAGAGCAGGGCCGTGGCGCGCGAGCGCGCGGTCAAGCTCCTGGACCGCGTGGGCCTGGGCACCAAGGGCGGGAACTACCCGTCCCAGCTCTCCGGCGGCCAGCAGCAGCGCGTGGCGATCGCCCGCGCGCTGGCCATGGAGCCGAAGCTGATGCTCTTCGACGAGCCCACCTCGGCCCTGGACCCGGAGCTGGTCGGCGACGTCCTCGACGTCATGCGGGACCTGGCCGAGTCGGGCATGACCATGATCGTGGTGACCCACGAGATGGGCTTCGCCCGCGAGGTCGGCGACAACCTCGTCTTCATGGACGGCGGCGTCGTGGTCGAGTCCGGCAACCCGCGCGACGTGCTGGGCAACCCGCAGCACGAGCGGACGAAGGCGTTCCTGTCCAAGGTGCTGTAGCGCTCCGCGGGAACGCGTGGGTGAGGCTGCGGGCCGTCCCTGGCCGGTCGCGCGGCTCCCCGCGCCCCCGGCGGGGTGCGGAAGGGGCGGTACGGACATCCGTACCGCCCCTTCGCGCTGCCGCCGGGAATTCCTACTTGAGACCTAGGACCAGCGCGTCCGAGGGGGAGCGCCAGACCGTACGGGCCTCCGCGAAGCCCGCCTCCCGCAGGGTGCGGGCGTGCCAGAACTCGTCGGGGGTGTCGCCGTCGGCGTGCTCCCCGTAGATCTCGAACCTGGCCTTCGTGGGCCCGGCCAGCACCGGGTCGGCCGCTGCCAGTGCCCACCAGTCCCGCCAGTCCAGGACCCCGGCGGCCTTCGCCCGGTCCATCCCGGCGTGCCGCTGCGCCCGGTCGGCGGCGTTGATCAGCGGGGTGGAGGCGTCGGGCATGTGGTCGGCGTTCATGAAGACCCCGCCGGGGCGCACCAGCGGCGCGATCTGCCCGTACAGGACGGCCAGCTCCGCGCTGGGGAGCCAGTGCAGGGCGGTCGCCGTCAGCACGGCGTCGTACGAGTCGTACGGGAGGGCCGCGCGCCAGTCGGGGTCCTTCAGGTCGGCGGTGACGAAGCCGACCCGCTCGTCGCCGGCGAAGTGGCCCCGGGCGATCGTCAGCAGCGCGGGGTCGAGATCCAGCCCCGTGCTCGTCGCCTCCGGGAACCGCCGCAGCAGCCGGTCCGTGATACTTCCCGTACCGCACGCGAGGTCCAGCACCCGGGGGGAGGGACCCACGAAGGCCTCGACCATGTCCAGCATCACCCGGAACCGCTCCTCGCGGTCGGGCATGTACCACTCCTGCTGGCGGTCCCAGCTCTCCTGCCAGGCCCGCCAGTCCGTACCGAACGAGCCAGTCACAGCGTCCGCCATCCCGAACCCCTCCACACGTAATACCCTCGAAGCCAAAGCAGCCGTTACTCGGCTGATGTCGACACTAAACCGCAGCCGTAAGGACTACAAGTGGAACTGGCCCATTACTCGGACTTCGCCGTGCGCCTGGTCAACACCGAGGAGCCGGCCCGCAGCAAGGACGCCCTCACCTCCGTGGACGACGTCCGCGCCCTCTTCGGCGCCAGCGTCCAGATGGCCCGCCGGGTCACCGACACCGACGTCACCCGCTTCCGCAACGTCCGCGGCCGGCTCCGCGCCGTCTTCGAGGCCGCCGACGGCGGCGACCACGCCCTCGCCGTCGACCTCCTCAACTCCCTCCTCATGGAGTTCCCCGTGAGCCCCCAGGTCACCGGCCACGACACCGCCCGCGACGACGGCAGCCCCGACTGGCACCTCCACCTCGCCGAGCACCCCTCCAACGCCTCCGCCGGCTACGCCGCCATGGCCGCCATGGGACTCGCCTTCGCCGTCACCGAACACGGCCCCGACCGCCTCGGCCTCTGCCAGGCGCCGCCCTGCCGCAACGCCTACCTCGACACCTCCACCAACCGCTCCCGCCGCTACTGCTCCGACCGCTGCGCCACCCGCGCCAACGTCGCCGCCTACCGCGCCCGCAAGCGGCTGGAGGCCGAGGCGTCCGCACGCAGCGGCCGCACCGCCGACCACGCCCAGGACAGCCGCGCCCTCAGCGAACGCTGACCCGCCGGACGCGGCCGCAGCCGCAGGAACGCCACCGCCAGCACCAGCTCCTCGGGGACCGCGCCGTAGTCGGTGCTGTCCCCGGTCTCGTTGAACGGGTTGTCCCCGAGCATCCACCAGCCGCCCGGCCGGCGCTCCGCCGCCCGCTTCACCACCAGCAGGTCCTGCTGCAGCGGATGCCGGAACACCACCACGTCACCCGGCCGGACCAACCCCCCGTACCGGACCGCCAGCCGGTCCCCGTGCACCAGCGTCGGCACCATCGACGGCCCCGTCACCTCGGTGATCCCCACGCGCACCCGCGCCCGCCCGCTCCGCACCATCTCCGGCCTCCTCATCGCTCCCCGCATGCTGCCGCAACGCCCCGTACGTTCGCTCACCCCCGCCCGGCCGGGGCTGGACTTTTGTCCTAAGCCCATGGGGGCGCCCGCGATTTCCGGATTCTCAGCGAGTAATCTCCACCCTTGAGAAGACGATCACGAGGAGGACCCACTCCAATGCTTTCCCGCTTCTTCGCCCCCAAGGTGAAGGTCTCCGCCCACTGCGACCTGCCCTGCGGCGTGTACGACCCGGCCCAGGCCCGCATCGAGGCCGAGTCCGTCAAGGCCGTCCAGGAGAAGTACCAGGCCAACGAGGACGCGGACTTCCGCGCGCGCGCCATCACCATCAAGGAGCAGCGCGCCGAGCTCGCGAAGCACCACGTCTCGGTGCTGTGGAGCGACTACTTCAAGCCCCCGCACTTCGAGAAGTACCCCCAGCTCCACACCCTGGTCAACGACACCCTGAAGGCCCTCTCGGCCGCCAAGGCGTCGAACGACCCGGCGACCGGCGCCAAGGCCCTGGAGCTCATCGCCGAGATCGACCGCATCTTCTGGGAGACGAAGGCCGCCTGATCTCGGGCGCCCCGGTTTTTCCCTGCGCTGCTGGTCAGAGCGTAAATGACAACGGCCCGACCGCTTCGTGCGGCCGGGCCGTTGGGCTCTCAAAAGATCATTGGTCAGGGTGCTGTGGAAGCGGCGATTTCGAGGACCATCGCCTTGTAGAACGGCGCATCCTCCCAGGGGTGGGCCGTTCCGACCGCCCGGTACCCCCATGCGGCGTAGGCCGTCTGGGCAGGGGCTGCCTCCGGCTCGGGCCGCACCGTGAGCGTGACCCGCTCCACCGCGAGACCGCCGAGGAGGGCGGCGTGCAGCGCGGCGGCGACGCCCCGGCGGCGCCACGGCTTACGGACGGCCAGCTCCAGGATCACCAACGTACGGGTGCCGTCCTCGTGCGTGAAGTCCTCCGGAAGCTCCCTGTCCAGGTTGGCCCACCAGCCGGTGTCGGCCGCGAGGAGGTACCCGTACGCGAAGCCGATGACCTCCTCGCCGTCCCGGGCGATGATCAGCCGCATTCCGGGGCGCTGGACGTGGGCGAGGTAGTGGTCGATGAACTGCGCGACGTCGGAGGGGCCCTCGTTGTAGGGAGGCTCGGCGTAGACCTCCTCGTAGGCCGGAAGGAATGCGTCGAGGGCGCCCGCGGCCTCGGACCCCTCGAACCGCTCGTACCTCACCTCGGACATCACGCCGCCCCCCTTGTCTGTACGTACTCGGCCAGTTCGCCGGCAGCCTCCCGGGCGGAGGCCGCTTCGACGTTCCCCAGCGCGCCGGCCGCCTCGGCCAGCCGCTGCGTGACGCGCCCGGATTCGACCTCCTCCAGGTGCTCCAGGCTGCCTACCGCATGCGCGGCTCCCTCGTCCACCTCTCCGGCGGCAATGAGGTTCTTGGCCAGGGTGATCCGGTAGAGGGCGAACCCAGTTCGGTCGGACAAAGTCCGAACATGGCGTGCAATGTCCGCCAGGCCTTCGCGCGCGGCGCGGGCGGGTTGGGCTGTCGCCACCGCCGGACCTGCCGGCCCGTCAGCGTGACGGGCTCGCCGAGGATGTCCGCTGTCATCTGGAACGCCCGCAGGAAGTCCGCCGGTTTCTCCCAGCCCTGGACGATGCACGCATGCGTGAAGGCTGTCAGATCGGGTTGCACCGTCACCTCCGGTGACCTGGGGGTACCTGACCGTAGCGGTTTCCGGGGCTCCTGAAAGCCCGCTCGACGTGAAAAGTCCGCCCGAAAGTCCGGGCGAAGGTCCGGCGGCCCCGGGCCCGGAGCCGTTCACTCGTGGTGAGGGAGCCGACGGGCAACGCCCGCCGACCGTCCGCCCGACGACGCTAGGGAGCCGCCATGTCTTCCAAGAGAACGGCCGACTGGTACGCGAGCTGTCTGTCCGAGCCCGCGAACGCCCACGCCGAGTGGCAGGACCACGGCGTCGCCGTACTGCCGCTCGGCGCCAGCTTCGAGGCCGTGCGCATCCCCGACGCGCTCGCCTTCGCGGCCGCCGTGAGCTCCGACCGCCGGCTCGTCGACATCGCCCTCGCCCGCGCCCTGGAGGGGCCCGTCATCCACGACTCGCGCGGCCGGAACTACTACGCGCTCGTCGAGCCGGGCACGTCGGACCGCTGGAGCGCCCGAAGCCCCGTGGAATGCCTCAGCCGCGGCACCCACCTTGGCGTACCCGACACCACCGTGGACCGCCCCAGCGAGGGCCGGCCCATCTACTGGGCCGCCACCCCCGCGCCCGGGGCGTACTTCTGCCGGACGGCCGCCGTCCAACTCCTCGTCCGCATCGGCGCGGCGCGAATCGCCGAGGCCGTCCAGGAGACCCACCAGGCGGCCGCGAGCTCGGGCCTGGAGCGCGAGGTGACCACGCGTGGGTGATCGCCGGAGACAGGCTCTGTACCTCCTCGTCCTCGCCGGAGTCGCCGCGGCCCTTGTCCTGCGGGAGGGAGCGAAGTGACGCACGGGTGGGACCGCGTGGAGCGCGAGGCCTTCGACCTCCACCGGCTGACGCTGGAGGTGGTGAAGTCCGCCGCTCACCCCGACGGCGAGTGCACGCAGACGCACGCGAGGTGCCCCAGCTGCGGCCAGCTGGCGCCCATCGACATCAAGTACGGCGGCCCTATGGCCTACTGCCAGCTCTGCCACTCGGGTTGGGCCGTCCACCACGACCCGTGGGTGTGCTGGGCGCGCAGCAACTTCTTTGACGGCCGACCGGGCGGGGAGGCAGCTCTGGCCGATGAGGTGAGCGGGTTGACGCCGCTCCTCGTCGCCGCGCGCGCCCTGCTCGACACCCTTTGACCTCCCGGTCCCATCCGGGCCCGGGTTTACCCACGATCGGAGTCCCATGTCCATCACCTCGCCCCTGCCCCTCGCCCCGTGGGGAAGCAGCCGACTCGCCCCGTACGCCACCACCGTGCCGATGCCGCACGCCTCCGTCACGATCGACCCCGTCACCCAGCTCGGCGTCTTCCGCGACCGGAACGGCTGCGTGGTCGAGATGGGCCAGCACGGCACCGCGTCCGCCACCGGCACCTCCCAGACGACCAGCCCGGACGGACAGCCGGGCGCCACCGACCAGAGCACCGACCAGGACGACCAGCAGGACTGACCCCCCCATGACCGAGACAAGGCCCGTCCTGGTGGCCACGGAGGCGGAGGATCCCACCGCTGACAGGGTCATCACCCACCTCAACCGGCTCGGTGTGCCGGTGCTGAGGTTCAACCCCGCCGACATCGGCGACGGCCTGACGGTCTCGGCTCGGTACGGCATCCGCTCGGCCCACGCGGCCGGGCGGGTGCTCACCCCGTCGAGAACCGCCCACCTGGACGACGTACGAGCCGTGTACTGGCGCCGGCCCACCTGGCCCGACTTCGCGCGCCTGGACCCCGAGGACGCCCGCTTCGCCGCCGCTCAGACGCGGCACGGTCTCGGCGGCGTCCTGCGCGCCCTCGACGGCGCACTGTGGGTAAAGCACCCGGCGCTGAACGCCGAAGCCGATTACAAGCCCCATCAGCTGGCCCTCGCCCAGCGTCTCGGCCTTGCCGTTCCGCCCACGCTCGTCACCAACGACCCTGCCGACGCTCGCGAGTTCGTCACGGCGCACCCAGAGGTGATCTACAAGACGCTGCGGTCGACGACCTACCAGCGGGACGGCGTTCCCCTGGCCGGGTGGGCGGAACCCGTCGGCGCCGACGAGATCGACGACCGTGTCCGGGTCGCCCCGCACCTCTTCCAGGAGCGCGTCAACAAGGCGTACGACGTCCGGGTCCTGATCGTGGGCCGCCAGGTCTTCGCCGTACGCATCGACTCTGGGCTCCTGGACTGGCGGCGGGACTACTCTGCCCTGACCTACTCGGTCGTCACCCTGCCGACCCCGGTGGAATCGGCCCTGATCGCCTTCATCGACACCTTCGGCCTCGCGTCCGGATCCTTCGACCTCGCCGTCGACCGCGACGGCTCGCACTGGTTCTTGGAGCTCAACCCCAACGGCCAGTGGGGGTGGCTGGAGGAGCAAACAGAGCTCCCGATGGCGGCCGCCTTCGCTGACCTCCTCACCCAAGGAGGAACCCCTTGACCGACACCAGCCCGTACCGGCAGGCCCTCGCCGACCGCCTCGAAGCCGCCGGCTCCATCCGTACCCCGTCCTGGCGGAAGGCCGTCGAAGCCGTTCCCCGCGAACTGTTCCTCAACCCGGGCGTCTTCCTGCCCGCCGGGAACGGGCGCTGGCGGCCCGTGACCGCGGCTGGCGCGGACCCGGCGGAGTGGGCCGAGATCGCCTACTCGGACGCGTCCCTCGTGACGCAGCTCGACAACCACCTGACCGCCGATCAGGCACTCGGACCGGTCCCCGGCATCCCGACGTCGTCCTCCACGGACCCGGGCCTCGTGCTGGAGATGATCGAGGAGCTGGAGGTCGAGGACGGACATCAGGTCCTGGAGATCGGCACCGGGACCGGCTACTCCTCGGCCCTGATGTGCCACCGCCTGGGCCAGGACAACGTCACCACGATCGAGGTCGACCCCGAAGTGGCCGCCCGCGCCGACGAGGCCCTAGAAGCCGTGGGGTTCTCCACCTGGACCGTCACGGGGGACGGACTCCTCGGCCTGCCCCGCCGGGCCCCGTACGACCGGGTAGTGGCCACCTGCGGCGTCCGGCGGATCCCCTACACCTGGGTCCGGCAGACCCGCCCCGGCGGGATCATCCTGGCCACCATCGGGTCACTGACCACGGGGACCGGCCTCGCCAAGCTCACCGTGCGCGAGGACGGGACGGCTGACGGGTGGTTCATCTCCCACGCGTCCTTCATGCCGGCGCGTTCGCAGGCGATCAGGCCGATCGCCGGGGACCCTTCCTCGCGCGTGGCCTACGCCGACAGCGACCGGCGGGCCCTCGTCGCCCCGACCACCCTCGACGAGCTCATGCCGGCCTTCCTGGTCCAGCTGGCAGCACCGACCACCCAGGTCCTGCACGTCCAGGACAGCGACGGCCGTCCCAGGGTCTACCTCTTCGACGCCACCCGCGAGAGCTTCGCCGAGCTCGTCCAGGACGGCGACGAGTGGGACGTACGCCAGGGCGGCCCGGTCCGTCTCTGGGACGACGTCGAGCGGGCACTCCTGGGGTGGGCCGACCTCGGGCGGCCGGACGTCACCAAGGTCCGGCTCACGGTAACCGAGCGCGGTCACACGTACTGCCTGGGGAGCGACCCCGAGCTCCGCTGGCATCACCCGGTCTGCTGACCTCAGCAGTTCCCGCCTGCGGTTTTCCTCCTGCGTCACCTGTCAAAATCATCGGCTTCAGCAACGCGCAAATGACAACGGCTCGACCGCTTCGTGCGGCCGGGCCGTTGGGCTCTCACGAGATCGTTCGCCGGGCGTCAGGCGGCCGGGGTCAGGAGAGGGGCGGGTGGAGCGAGGGCCGGGGCGCCGTCCGGGACGGGGACCGCGGCGAAGATCGCGTCCTGCTGGGCCTGGAGCTCCTTCTTGCGCTCGGGGCTGGTCGACGGCAGTCGCTGCTCCTCGTACAGCTTGTGCGTCTCCTCTTGGGCGTACTTGCTCGACGGCGTGTGGAACTGCACCTCGAACAGCTGCCGCGACCCGGGGGCGCGCCAGCCCGTGTTGAGTCCCTTGTAGCCCTTCTCGCGGCCCCAGGTGTTGGACCACTTCGTGGCGTCGCTGCCCCAGGCGGACAGCACCTGCGAGGCGATGGTGACGCCGGTGACGTAGCGGTCGTCGGGCCATTGGAAGGTGTAGCGCACGGCGTCGCCCAGTCGCGCCAGGACGTCGTCGGTGTTGCGCTCGGGGTGCTCCTTGAGGTCCGTGGCGACCTTCCGCTTGAGGGAGTCGGGGGACTTGAGGCGGTAGTCGAAGCCGATGACCTCGGCCTGGCTGAGGATGGCGGCGGCCTGTACGTCGCGGCTGATCGACGGCTCCGCCGCGCGGGCGCGGGCAAGGTACGCGTCGACCTTGCGGTTGTCGGCGGCGTTCAGGCAGAGCCCGTCGCCCTTCCAGCCGGCCGGGCCGGCGTCGCACTGCGCCGCACCGCCGCCGCTGCGCAGGGCGGCGGTGTGCTTGCCCGTCGCGTCGGACGGGGCGGCGGCGTGCGCGGTGAGCCCGGTCGTGGCCGTGGCCAGGGCGAGGGCGGCGGCCAGTACGGCGGCCGCCCGTCCGAGGTGGTGCGTGCTCATGCGGCGGGAGCGTCCCTTCTTGGCGCGTGGCACCGCCCGCACCGGATGAACGGGGCGGGCGGTGATCGTCGCCGGGACAACGGGAGGAACGGGGCGGAAGTACCGCGAAGCAGCTCTGATGCCGGGCATTGGCTGGATGGCGCCGTCCGGTGGCGGAATCGCTCGGCGGGGCC
Source organism: Streptomyces sp. C (assembly GCF_000158895.1). Taxonomy (NCBI): domain Bacteria; kingdom Bacillati; phylum Actinomycetota; class Actinomycetes; order Kitasatosporales; family Streptomycetaceae; genus Streptomyces; species Streptomyces sp. C. Next base: position 5,275,894 of record NZ_GG657750.1, read on the forward strand.
CGAAGCTGCGACCGGGGTGTCGGAGGCTGTCGGTAGTGTCGGCTGCCTTGCCATGTGACAGGAGCCGACTGTGATTCTTGAGATCCGTACCTATCGGCTGAAGCCGGGTACCGGTGAGGAGTTCGTCCGGGTGATGCGGGAGGAGTCCGTACCGCTGCTGGAGGCGGCGGGTATACGGGTGGTGGACTGCGGTGCTTCCCTGGTCGCCGAGGACGGGCACGAGGAGGCGTACCTGATCCGTGCGTTCGCCTCGCTCGACGAGCACCGCGATCAGGAAGCGGCGTTCTACGCCGGCGAGGCGTGGCGCCGGGGACCCCGCGAGGCCATCGTGTCGCGGATCGACAGCTCCCACAGCATCGTCGTCGAGGTGCCGGAGGAGACCGCTGCGGTGCTCGGGCGCGGGCGCTAGGCGGGCGGCTCTTTCGCGCCAGAGGGTGGGGTGGGGCGCCTGATCCAGGCGCCTCGGCCCGCGGCGCATGGCCGAGGGGCCCGACCGTACGCGGTCGGGCCCCTCAGTCGTGGGTACGCGCTGCTCGGACTACTCGTCGTCCTCGTCCTCGTCGTCCAGCCGGGCCAGCCAGGTCGCCAGCCGTTCCACCGGGACCTCGAAGTCCGGGTTCAGGTCGACGAACGTGCGGAGCTGCTCGGCGAGCCACTCGAAGGTGACCTCCTCCTCGCCGCGCCGCTTCTCCAGCTCCTCGATGCCGCGATCGGTGAAGTACAAGTCGGGCTCCGTGCCGTGTGGTGGTGATGGGGGTGTTTCCCGCCAGGATAATCCGCTTACCCCCGAGACCCTCCCGCCCGTCCGTCACCCGGCGCTACCTTGGACGCCCTTCACGGGGCGAGCGGGGAACGGGGGACCGGAGATGCCGGACGGGCGCACGGCCGGATCCGCGCGCGCCTTCGAGCTCCTCGAACCCCTCGTCCGGGCCGCCACCGTACGCGTCCACGCGCCCCCGGACGGGTATGAGACCCCCGGGACCGGGCCGACGTGGGGGAGCGGGTTCTTCATCGCCCCGGGCTGGGTCCTGACGTGCGCGCACGTGGTCGGCGAAGGGGGTGCTGCCGTGCGGCTGGCCGGGCGTGAGGTCGGCATCACCTTCTACTCCGGCAGCTCCGGAGGATCCCCGGGCCCCGGCGGCGACGGCGCCACCGGGACGGTCACGGGCCGGGTGGAATGCGTCCTGCCCGAACGGCTCGACGAGCGGCGGCCCGGCCGCCGCGCCCTGTGGGACCTGCCCGACCTGGCACTCGTCCGCGTCCTCGCCCCCGTCACCCACGCCTGCGTCTGGCTCACGGACCGGGCCAGACCCCGCCTCGACGACGCCGCCTACTTCGGCTGCACCGAGGAACTCGGCTTCCGCGAGATCACCGGCCGCACCACCCGCCTGCGCGGCATCGCCGCCGGCGGCGCCGCGATCCGCCTCGGCGACGACGACGAGATCGAAGCCGGCATGTCCGGCGGACCCGTCGTCGACCTCGCCCGCGGAGAGGTCGTCGGCGTCGTCAAGGCCCGCCGCAGCGGAGCCGGCGGCGGCCTCGCCGTGTCCGTGGCCCAGCTGCGCACCCTGCCCATGGCCCCCACCGGCCAGACCGGCCTCTACCGCAGGGTCATGCAGGCCCACGACCTGTACCACTACGACCGGCACCTGAGCGACCTCGACAGCCGCAGGACCTGGACCGACGTGCACGACGAACTCCCCGCCGGTGACGGCGACCCCTACGGCGGCCGCGGACGCCTCACCCCCGGCGAGCGCACCACCCTGTGCGGGCTCCTCGCCGAACTGCCGCCGCCCGGATCGTCGGAAGCCGTCCGGGAACTGGCCGAGCAGGCCAGGGGCGAGGAGCCCGACACCACCCTGCCCGCCCCGCTCAGCTGGCGCGACGGCCTCGGCCTGCTCCACGACCCGCCCGGCGCGGGCGGCGAGGCCGCCGCCATGCTCCGCTACGCCACCGCCGTGAGCGTCGCCGACCACCGCGAGCCGCCCGCCCCGGGCGCCGACGAGGAACTGTGGGACTGGGTACGGGCCACCGCCGAGCGGCTGTGGCGCCCCCTGCGCCGGGAACTGGGCGAACGGCACGAACGCGGCCTCGCCGAGCGGGAACGCCGCCGGCGAGCCGCCGCAGGCCGGGAGGCGCACGGCCCCGCCCGGCGCCGCACCGGGCTGCCGCCGGGCCCCTCCGTCCTGCTGGAGGCCTGGGCGCACGGCTGGGAGGACGTCTACGACTGGCGGGTGTCCGTCCTGGCCGGCCCGGCCCGCCCCGACCGGGTCACCCCCGTCGCCGCCGGCGTACGCGCCACCCTGGCCGCCCTGCCCGACGCACTGCGCGCCCCGCTCGCCGAAGGGTTCCGCCGGTGCGACACCCACGAGGCGGCCGCGCTCCTCGAAGTCGCCGTCGCACCCGAGCTGTTCGGGCTCGCCGTCGACGAGTGGACCGTGTCGGGCGGGACGCCGGTCGGGGTGCAGCGGCCGGTGGTGTTCCGCTCCGGCGGCGGGGCCGTCCCGTCCGGCCGGTGGGCACGGGTGCAGGCCGGCCCGCTCATGGCCCAGCGGGCCGACTGCCTGCGCGGCCGGCCCCGCAGCCCCTCGCCGGGCTGGCTCGCCGGGCTGCTCGACCACACCGTCCCGGTGCTCTGCCGGGCGCCGGACGCCGAACCGACCCTGGGCGCGCTGCACTCCGTACGCGAGGCCGGCTACGGGGTGGTGGTCTGCCGCAGGCCCCCCGCCGACCCGGGGGCCTCCTGCGCCCCCTTCCACCGGGGTCTGCGGGAGGAACTCGCCGAGGCCGGCCGCGGCGCGGTGCTGCCGCAACGCCTCCAGGCCCTGCGGCAACGGGCCTACGGGGCGGACCCCGACGCCTACTGGGCGGCCGGGCTGGCCCTCGTCTGGGACGACCCGGCCCGCGCGCTGCCCGAGGACGAGCCGCTGCGGGGCGACCTGTGACCCGGGACGGGCCGGCAGCCGGAGCCGGAGCCGGGTCGGGGACCGGAGCGGGGTACGGGTGGTGCGGGACGTGCGGGAGGGAGCGGGAGTGAACGAGGAATGGCTCATCTACCGGGGCGTGGGCGAACCCCACGACGGGATCGAGGCCCTACCCGAACCGCCGCCCTGGCGGGACTTCGACGGCGGCCCCGCCGTCGAACCGGGCGGCCCCGCCGCCGCCCCCGACGGCAACGTGGCCCGCCGCCTCGGCGCCCACCGGCAGGCCGCCGAGCTGCACCGGCCCGAACCGGAGGAACTGGAGGCCGTCAACGCCGCCCTCTACCTGCGCCGGCCCCTCCTCGTCACCGGCTACCCCGGTACCGGCAAGTCCACCCTCGCCCACGCCGTCGCCCACGAGCTGAAACTCGGCCGCGTGCTGCGCTGGCCCGTCGTGTCGCGGACCGTCCTCCAGGAGGGCCTCTACCGCTACGACGCCCTCGCCCGGCTCCAGGACGTCCAGATCGCCGCCGGCACCGGTTCCCCCGGCAGCCCCCCCGGCATCGGCCGGTACATCCGGCTCGGCCCCCTCGGCACCGCCCTGCTGCCCACCGAACGCCCCCGGGTGCTCCTCGTCGACGAACTCGACAAGAGCGACATCGACCTGCCCAACGACCTGCTGAACGTCCTGGAGGAAGGCGAGTTCACCCTCCCCGAACTCGAACGCGTCGCCGACTCCGAACCCGAGGTGCAGGTACTCACCGACGACGGCGCCAAGGTCACCGTCCGCGACGGCCGCGTCCGCTGCCGCGCCTTCCCCTTCATCATCCTCACCAGCAACGGCGAACGGGACTTCCCCGCCGCCCTGCTGCGCCGCTGCATCCAGCTCAAGCTCGGCCAGCCCGGCGAGAAGCGCCTCGCCACCATGGTCCGCGCCCACCTCGGCGAAGAGGCCGCCCAGCTCGGCGCCGACCTGATCCGGGAGTTCCTCACCCGCTCCCGCACCGAACTCGTCGCCGCCGACCAGCTGCTCAACGCCATCTACCTCACCCACTACGCCGCCCCGCCCAGCCGGGACGACCTCGCCGACCTGCTCATCCAGCGCCTCGACCGCCCGAGGTGAGCCGCCGTGCCCCAGGAACCCGCCCGCACCGACGGGGCCGCGGCCGCGGACATCCGCACCCTCGCCGGGCTGCTGCGCGCCGCCGGCCTCGACCCGTCCGCCGAGGAACTCGCCGACGCGCTCTGGCTGGCCGCCCGCGCCGGCAGCGCGGCGGCCCGGCCCGCCGGCACCGCCCCCGAACCCGGCTCCGCCCACCCCGGGGAACCGGCCGGCCCGCCCGGACCCGCCGACACCGCCGGACCCCCGGACCCGGCGGCCCCGGCGGAACCGGAGCCCGAGGACCCGGTCAGCCTCTACCCCGCCGGGGAACCCCCCGCCCCCGACACCGGGGCCGCCGCCGAGATCCCCGTCGCCGGCGGGATCCCCGTACGCGTGCCCGGAGCGGCCGCACTGCCCCGGATCCTGGAGATCCAGCGGGCCCTGCGCGCCCTCCAACGGCACCGGCCCCCCGGCCGCCCCACCCGCACCGTCCTCGACGAGACCGCCACCGTCGAGGCCAGCGCCCGCGCCCTCGGACTGGTCATCCCCGTCTTCCGGCCGGAGACCCGCCGCGAGGCGACCGTACGGCTCGTCATGGACGCCTCGCCGTCCATGGCGGTCTGGCGGGAGATGTTCGAGGAACTCCGCTCCGTGTGCGAGCGCCTCGGCGCCTTCCGCGACGTCCAGGCCCACCACCTGCACCGGCTCCCCGACGGGACCGCCGCCGTCGGCCGCGGCCCCGCACCCGGCCCCGGACTGCGCTCCGGCGACCAGCTGCGCGACCCCACCGGCCGGGCCCTGACCATCGTCGTCTCCGACTGCGCCGGGCCCCTGTGGCGCGAAGGCCGGGCGCAGCGGCTGCTGCACCGCTGGGCCGAGTGCGCGCCCTGCGCCGTCGTACAGCCCCTCCCGCAACGGCTGTGGGCCCGCAGCTGGCTGCCGACCGAGCGCGGACTGCTGGAACGGGCCGGCGGGGGAGCGGGCGGCGGGCCCGCCCTGCGGTTCCGGCCCGACCGGCCGCCCCGGCCCGGCCGCCCCACCGGCGGCCTCACCGTGCCCGTGCTGCCGCCCAACGCCGTCGCCCTCGGCGCGTGGGCCCGGATCGTCGCCGGCCTCGGCACCGGTCCCGTCCCCGCCGAAGTGGGCCGCGTCCTCGCCCACCACCCCGCCGCCCCCGTACCGCTGCCGCCCACCGCCCGCCCGCCGCGCGAACTCGTCCGCCGGTTCCGCTCCTCCGCCGCACCCGGCGCCGTCCAGCTCGCCGTGTACCTCGCGGCGGCGCCGCTGACCCTGCCCGTCATGCGGCTCGTCCAGCGCACCATGCTGCCCGACTCCGAGCCCTCCGACCTGGCGGAGGTCCTGCTCGGCGGACTGCTGCGGCGCAGCGGCGAACCGGCCGGGCAGTGGTACGAGTTCGTCCCCGGCGTGCAGGAGGTGCTGCTCGGGCCGCTGGGCCGGGACGAGGCCGCGCTGGTGCTCAAGCACTGCTCCGAGTACGTCCTCGCCCACTTCGGGCGCGGCGTGCGCAACTTCCCCGCGCTGGCCGTCGCCCAGCTCACCGGAGAGCCCGCGGCCGGACCGGACACGGCGCCGGCCCCCGGACCGGACGCCGGGTGGGACGGCGGCCGGGTGCCGCCCGGGCAGCTCCCGCAAGCCTTCGCGCAGGTCTCCGCCAAGGTCGTACGCCGCTACCTGCCGGGCCCGCCCGAGGACGCCCCGGAGCCCCCCGCACCGCCCGTACAACGGTCCCCGCCGCCGACCCGCCGCCCGGCCGCG
>NZ_GG657750.1:5282864-5295799 GCF_000158895.1 Streptomyces sp. C
CACGCCTACGAAGGGGACCTCGTCAACATCAGAGAAAAAGAATACCTGCTGGAGCTGGCGGTCCGGCAGGGCCACGGCCCCCTGGAACGGGCCCGCGCCTGGCGGGAACACGGGGACGTCCAGCAGGAGATCCACGCCCACACCCGCACCGCCGACCGCCTCGACCGCGCGGCCGACTCCTACCGCCGGGCCTGGCGCGCCGCACTGGAAGCCGACCGCGACGACGACGCCGAAGCGGCACTGCCGCTCGCCGCCCGGGTCCAGGAGCTGCGCGGGGAGGTCCTGGAACGCCTCGCCCGCCCCCGCGCCGCCCTGGACGCCTACCGCGCCGCCCTGGACCTCCGGCAGCGGCTCGGCGAAGGAGACGGCGCCCCGGCCCGCGCCGTCCGGGCCCGCGTACACGCCCTGGAGGCGGGCACCTGAACCGTTTCCCCCCGCCGGGCGCAGGGAAAGGGCAGTGGACCACACACGACAAGGGGACGGGCAGCCCATGGGGACCGGACGTCAGGAAGCGGCAGCAGCACCACCGGCCCGGCCGTGCCCCGGGCCGCGGCCCGGGCTCCCGGACCTCACCGGCATCGACCTGGCCGCCCTGCGCGGGATCGACCACCCCGTGCTCTCCGAGATCATCGACGGCCTCGTCGACCGCGTCACCCACCCGGCCGAGATCCTCAACGCGTTCGACTCCGGCGTCGCCTGACGGCCCCCGCCCCGCGCCGGAGTTGACCACTTTCCGCCGTTAGCCGGGCCCCCGCGGAGGGCAGGGATGGACCGTCCGCAGGGGAGAGGTACAGGCGATGAGCCAAGCGATCACGAGCGGTCCCGTGCCGCCCGTGCACCGGACCCTCGCAGGTCACGCCCGCCACGCCCGCTGGCCCTACGCCCGGCTCGACGTCCCGGGCCTGCGCGCCGCAGGCCACCGCCCGCACCCCGTACGGCAGTTCGTCCTCAAGACCCACAGCCGCTGCAACCTCGCCTGCACCTACTGCTACGTCTACGAGATGGCCGACCACAGCTGGCGCACCCGCCCCGCCACCATGGCCCCCGCCACCGCCCGGCGCGCCGCCGAACGGATCGCCGAGCACGCCGCCGCCCACCAACTGCCCCGCGTGGACCTCGTCCTGCACGGCGGCGAACCCCTCCTCGCCCCGCCCGCCGCCCTCGCCGCCCCCGTGGAGGCCGTACGGGCCGCCGTGGCCCGGCACTCGCCCCGCACCCGCGTCACCGCCGCCGTGCAGACCAACGGCACCCTGCTCACCGCCGGCCGGATCGCCGCCCTCGCCGCCGCCGGGATCCGGGTCGGCGTCAGCCTCGACGGCGGCCTGCCCGCCCACAACCGGCACCGCCTCGACCACACCGGCCGGCCCGGCTTCCCCGCCGCCGCGCGCGGACTGCGCCTCCTCTCCCGCCACCCCGACAGCTACGCCGGGGTGCTCTGCGTGGTCGACATCGCCCAGGACCCGGTGGAGACGTACGAGTCCCTCCTCGCCTTCGCCCCGCCCAGCATCGGCCTGCTGCTGCCCCTGGCCAACTGGAGCACCCCGCCGCCCGGCCGCACCGGCCACGGGACCCCGTACGGCGACTGGCTCCTCGCCGTCTTCGAACGCTGGTGGCACGACGGGGCCCGGCGCACCAGGATCCGGATCTTCGAGGAGGTCATCGCCCTGCTGCTCGGCCTGCCCGCCGCCACCGAGACCCTGGGCCTGGCACCCGTCACCACCGCCGTCGTCGAGACCGACGGCAGCATCGAACAGGCCGATTCGCTGAAGTCCGCCTACGAAGGGGCCGCCGCGACCGGCATGACCCTGGACCACCACAGCTTCGACGACCTCCTCGACCACCCCGGCTTCGCCGCCCGCCAGCTCGGCCGGGACGCCCTCGCCGCCGCCTGCCGCAGCTGCGAACTCGTCGAAGTGTGCGGCGGCGGCCACTACCCGCACCGCTACCGGGCCGGCGACGGCTTCCGCCAGCCGTCCGTGTACTGCGCCGACCTCCAGGCCGTCATCCGGCACGTCGCCCACGCCCTGCACCGGGCCGCCACCACCCCCGGGCGGGCCGCCTCATGACCCACGGCACCGACACCGGCCTCCCCGCCCAGCGGACCGCCGCCGCGCCCCCCGGGACGGCCCGGCAGGACCTCGCCCGGTTCGCCGTCAGCTCCCACACCCTGCGCGCCCTCGCCTCCACCGAACCCTCCGAAGAGGGCACCCGCCTCGTCCGCGACGTACGCCGCTCCAAGCGGCTGCTCCTGCTGCGCGCCGTACTCGACGCCGCCCCCGGCGCGGAGACCGCCGAGCACTGGGCCCTCCTGGAGGAGGCCGAACGCCAGGACCCCGCGGCCGTCCACGACGTCCTGCACTACCCCGCCACCGGCGTCTGGGCCGAGGAGACCCTGCGCCGCCTGCACGCCCCCCAGGGACCCCCGCCCGACCTCGGCCACCTCGGGGCACTCGCCGCCGCCGCCGCACTCCGCGCCGGGATCGGCTTCAAGACCACCCTGCGCCCCGTCAACGGCCGCCTCGTCCTGCCCACGCTCGGCCTGCTCCACCCCCACGGCCCCGGCCGCCTCGCCCTCACCGAACGCTCCTGGGACACCGCCGACGCCCTCCCCCTGCACACCCTGCCCGGCGCCGCCACGACCTCCCTCGACGACCTCGACCCCTACCGGGTCCCGCCCCCCGGCACCGCCACCGGCCCGGCCGCCGTCCGCCCGGCCCGCCGGCTCACCCCCAAGGGGCACAAGCGCTGGGACATCCAGTGGTCCGGCGCGCATACCCTGCTGGGCCGCTACGACTCCGCCCGCGCCGAGGAGATCGGCCTGCTGCTGCGCTCCGTGGTCCCCCTCGCCGGCGGCTCCCGCTCCAGCGGCGCCACCCTGCCCGCCGCCGCCGGCTCCGTCCTGGCCCGCGCGCAGGCCCCGCCCGCCCTCGCCGCGACCCTGGTCCACGAGGTGCAGCACGGCAAGCTCGCCGCCCTCGCCGACGTCCTCACCCTGCACACCGCCGACCGCACCCCCCGCCACTGGGCCCCCTGGCGCGCCGACCCGCGCCCCCTGGAAGGCCTCCTGCACGGCACGTACGCCCACCTCGCCCTCGCCGGGTACTGGCAGCACGCCGCCCTCTACGGAGCCCGCGGCGCCTGGGCCCAGCACGCCCGGATCCGCGCCCAGGTCGCCGCCGTCCTGCCCGCCCTGCGCGCCCACCCCGCGCTGACCGTCACCGGACGCGAGTTCGTCGACGGCATGGCCACCGCCGAACGCGCCATGGACGCCACCCCGCCGCCCGGCGACCAGCACGCCGCAGCCCGCCGCGCCCTGGAACGCGAACGCCGCGCCTGGTGCGAGGCACACCCCGAACTCGCCCCGTTCGTACGGGTATGACGCCCCGTCCCCTGCGGTACCTTTCAAGCCGCACCGCCCCGCACCCCGTCCAACGAACGGACCCCAGGGAGACGGCCGCATGACCGGTACCGCCATGCGTCACGACCGCGACGGAGCCGCCCCCGCGCAGCGCTTCGTCATCAGCTTCGCGGGCTTCAACCGCCCCTGGGCGGTATGGATCGCCCACCGGCTGGAAGAACACGGCCACCGCGTCGTCCTCCAGCGCTGGGACCCGCAGAGCAGCCCCGGCGGGCTCACCGAGGCCCTCGACGACCTGGCCCGCGCGGGCGGCAGGATCCTCGTGGTGCTCAGCGAGCGCTACTTCTCCGCCGGCACCCACACGGACGAGGAGTGGAACACCGCCCTGCGCACCGTCACCGCCTCCCACCCCGACCGGTTCGCCGCCGTCTGCCTCACCGACGCCCCGCTGCCCAGCGCCGTCGCCGCCCTGGAGAAGACCGACCTGTGGGGCCTGGACGCCTACGAGGCCGAATACCGCGTACTGCGCCGCCTGGACCTCCCCACCGACCGCATCGGCACCGAGAGCGGCCGCCGCGGCCCCCGCTTTCCCAACGACCCGCCCGAGGTCTGGGGCCGCGTCCCGCGCCGCAACCCCCGCTTCACCGGCCGCAACGACGTCATCGGCCGCCTCCGCGACGCCCTCACCGGGGCCCCGCCCGGCGCCTCCACCGTCACCCTCCTCGGCCTCTCCGGCGTCGGCAAGACCCAGGTCGCCACCGAGTACGCCTACCGCTTCGCCTCCGAGTACGACGTCGTCTGGTGGGTGCCCGCCGAGGACCGCCCCACCCTGCGCGAACGCCTCGCCGACCTCGCCCCCGCCCTCGGCCTGGCCCGCGGCGCCGGAAGCTACGGCGAGCAGATCCGGGCCGTACTGGAGGCACTGCGACGCGGATCCCCGTACCACCGCTGGCTGATGGTCTTCGACGGCTGCGACAACCCCGACGACCTCACCGACCTCCTGCCCTCCGGCGCCGGCGACGTCATCATCACCTCCCGCAACCGCGAATGGGCCGCCCGGCACACCAGCCTCGTCGAAGTCCCCCTCTACGCCCGCCCCGAGTCCGTCACCTTCATCCGCCGCCGCGCCCGCCGCCTCACCGGCGACGAGGCCGACCAGCTCGCCGAAGCCCTGGAGGACTACCCCCTCGCCCTCGACCAGACCGCCGGCTGGCTCGCCGACTCACCGCTCGGCGTCGGCGAGTACCTCACCCTCCTCCAGCACCGCCTCGACTCCCACGAGGCCGTCACCCTCTCCGACGACTACCCGCTGCCCTTCCCGACCGCCCTGGCCATACTCCTCAACAACGTCCGCGAGAACTTCCCCGACGCCCTCGCCCTGCTGAGGCTCTTCGTCTTCTTCGCCCCCGGCCGCGTCCCGCTGCGCCTGCTGCGCGAATTCCCCGCCGACGGCGTCCCCGAACACCTCGCCGGGATCCTCAACGACCAGATCCGCTGGAACGCCGCCCTCAACAAACTCGTCCAGTTCTCCGTCGTCCGCCTGGAGTACTCCGACCTCTCCGTCGAGGAGGGCGGCGGCCTGGAGACCGTCCAGCTCCACCGCATGGTCCACAACATCGTCCGCGAGAACCTCGCCGAGGACGAGTCCGACCAGCTCTCCCGCGCCGTCCGCCAGGTCCTCGCCGCCGCCGACCCCGGCCGCCCCACCGACTCCCGGCTCTGGCCCCGCTACGCCGAACTCATCCCCCACCTCGACCACGCCGGAGTCCTCACCAGCAGCAACCCCCGCATCCAGAACTTCCTGCTGCACTGCCTGCGCTACCTGATCCTCGCCGGCGAGTACCGCACCTGCCTGCGCCTGTCCGAACAGACCGACGCCGTCTGGCGCGCCATGCTCGGCGACGACCACGACCAGGTCCGCGAGCTCAGCTACCACTACGGCGGCGCCCTGCGCATGCTCGGCCACTTCCGGCAGGCCGAGACCCTCGCCCGCTCCGTCGCCGACCGGCTCCTCGCCGAACGCGGCGACCGCGACCTGGAAACCCTCCGCGCCACCAGCACCTACGCCGGAGTCCTCCTCAGCACCGCCAAGTTCGACGAGGCCCGCGAACTCCTGGAACACGCCTTCGCCACCTACCGCGAACTCCTCGGCGAGGACGACTCCACCACCCTCGGAGCCCAGAACAACGTCGCCGTCGCCCTGCGCCTCCTCGGCCGCTACCAGGAGGCCTACGACACCGACCTCGACACCCTGCGCCGCCGCGAACGCGTCCTGCGGGTCCGGCACATCGCCACCCTCTCCTCCGGCATCGGCTGCGCCATGGGCCTGCGCCTCATGGGCCGCTACCGCGAAGCCCTCGCCCGCCAGGAACAGGGCCTCAAACTCCACGTCCAGGTCCTCGGCGCCAACCACCCGCAGACCCTGCGGGCCGAACACAACCTCGGCCAGTGCCTGCGCCGCACCGGCGACATCCCCGGCGCCGGCTCCCGGCTGCGCAGCGTCCTGGAACGCTCCACCCGGGTCTTCGGCGCCGAGTTCCCCTGGACCCTGATGGTCGCCTCCGACTACGCCACCTACCTGCGCGAGTACGGGGACATCGAGGAAGCCCGCCGGATCTCCGAGGAAGTCGTACGCGGCTACCAGTCGCAGCTCGGCCTCGCCCACCCGTACAGCATCGGCACCGTCGGCAACCTCGCCCTCGTGCTGCGTGCCCAGGGCGAGCGGACCGAGGCCCTGAACCTCGCGGAACAGGCCCTGGTCGGCATGCGCGGCGCCCTCGGCGACCACCACCCCTGGACCCTGGGCTGCGCCCTGAACGCCACCGGCCACCGCAACATCACCGGCCGCCTGGACGCCGCCCTGGACCTCAGCCGGGAGACCCTGCGCGGAGCCGAACGGGTCCTGGGACCGGACCATCCCATGGCCCTGAGCGCACAGATCGCCCTGGCCGCCGACCTCCGCGCGGTCCGCGAGGACGCGGAGGCCGCCAAACACGAGGACGCCGGCCTCAAGGCCCTCACCCGCACCCTGGGCCCCCAACACGTCCACACGGTCTCGGCGCGCCAGCAGACCCGCCCGTACTGGGACTTCGAGCCCCAGCCCTGATCAGCCTCGCCGGCGTTTGAGGCGCGGGTCCGGGCAGAGCCCGGTGCCCGGCGGAGCCGGGGGTCCCTGGGGCTCCGCCCCAGGACCCCGCGCCTCAAACGCCGGGGAGGCTGGGTGTTCCCGGACAACGCCCGGAAGCCCGGCCCCCACCGAGTGAGGGTCGGGGCCTCCTGTTCGTGCAGGTCGCGTCAGCGACTAGGCCTCGAAGACCTCGTTCATCAGCAGCTGCTGCTCCGCCTGGTGACGCTTGGCGGAACCCACCGCCGGCGACGAGCCGTGCGGGCGCGACACGCGCCGCAGGCGCTCGCCCGCCGGGATGTCCGCGCCGACCGCCAGGTCGAGGTGGTCGATCAGGTTCAGCGCGATGAACGGCCACGCACCCTGGTTCGCCGGCTCCTCCTGCGCCCAGATGTACTTCGCCGCGTTCGGGAACTTGGCGATCTCGGCCTGGAGCTCCGCACCCGGCAGCGGGTACAGGCGCTCGATGCGGATGATCGCGGTGTCCGTGATGCCGCGCTTCTCCCGCTCGGCCTCCAGGTCGTAGTAGACCTTGCCCGCGCAGAAGACGACCTTGCGGACCGCGTTCGGGTCCACCGTGGTGTCGCCGATGACCGGGCGGAACGAACCGCTCGTGAACTCCTCCGCCTTCGACGCCGCCGCCTTCAGACGCAGCATCGACTTCGGGGTGAAGACGATGAGCGGCTTGTGGTGCGGGTTGTGGACCTGCCAGCGCAGCAGGTGGAAGTAGTTCGACGGCAGGGTCGGCATCGCGACCGTCATGTTGTCCTGCGCGCACATCTGGAGGAAGCGCTCGGGACGCGCGGACGAGTGGTCCGGGCCCTGGCCCTCGTAGCCGTGCGGCAGCAGCAGCGTGACGCCGGAGGTCTGGCCCCACTTCTGCTCGGCCGAGGAGATGAACTCGTCGACGACGGTCTGCGCGCCGTTGACGAAGTCACCGAACTGGGCCTCCCAGAGGACCAGCGCGTCCGGACGGGCCAGAGAGTAGCCGTACTCGAAGCCCATGGCCGCGTATTCGGAGAGCAGCGAGTCGTAGACGTTGTAGCGGGCCTGGTCGTCCGACAGGTACAGCAGCGGGGTGTAGTCCTCGCCGGTCTCCCGGTCGATGAGGACCGCGTGGCGCTGGCCGAAGGTACCGCGGCGGGAGTCCTGGCCGGACAGCCGGACCGGGGTGCCCTCCATCAGCAGCGAACCGAAGGCCAGGGTCTCGCCCATGCCCCAGTCGATGGTGCCGTCGTCGATCATCGCCGCGCGGCGCTGGAGCTGCGGCAGCAGACGCGGGTGGACGGTGACGCCCTCGGGGATGTTGACCTGGGCCTCGGCGATCCGCTTGACGACGTCCTGGGAGATCGCCGTGTTCACGGCGACCGGGAAGTCGGCCTGCGGGGCCGGGACCGGCGCGGCGACCGCGGGCTGCGTGGCGGCCTCGCGGACCTCCGCGAAGACCTTCTCCAGCTGGCCCTGGAAGTCCTGGAGCGCCTGCTCGGCCTCTTCCAGGGTGATGTCGCCGCGACCGATGAGGGACTCGGTGTACAGCTTGCGCACCGAGCGCTTCTTGTCGATCAGGTCGTACATCAGCGGCTGCGTGAACGCCGGGTTGTCGGACTCGTTGTGGCCGCGGCGGCGGTAGCAGATGAGGTCGATGACCACGTCCTTGTTGAACGCCTGGCGGAACTCGAAGGCGAGCCGCGCGACGCGGACCACGGCCTCCGGGTCGTCACCGTTCACGTGGAAGATCGGCGCCTCGATCATGCGGGCCACGTCGGTCGCGTACATCGAGGAACGCGAGGACTCCGGGGCGGCGGTGAAGCCGACCTGGTTGTTGATGACCACGTGCACGGTGCCGCCGGTGCGGTAGCCGCGCAGCTGCGACATGTTCAGCGTCTCGGCGACCACACCCTGGCCGGCGAACGCGGCGTCGCCGTGCAGGGCCAGCGGCAGGACGGTGAAGTCCGTGCCGCCCTTGTTGATGACGTCCTGCTTGGCGCGGGCGACACCCTCCAGGACCGGGTCCACCGCCTCCAGGTGGGAGGGGTTGGCGACGAGCGAGACCTTGATCTGCTCGCCGTCCAGGCCGGTGAAGGTGCCCTCGGCGCCCAGGTGGTACTTGACGTCACCGGAGCCGTGCATGGACTTCGGGTCGAGGTTGCCCTCGAACTCGCGGAAGATCTGCGCGTACGACTTGCCGACGATGTTCGCCAGGACGTTCAGGCGGCCGCGGTGGGCCATGCCGATGACGACCTCTTCGAGGCGGGCCTCGGCGGCCGAGTCGATGACGGCGTCGAGCAGCGGGATGACGGACTCGCCGCCCTCCAGGGAGAAGCGCTTCTGGCCGACGTACTTCGTCTGCAGGAAGGTCTCGAAGGCCTCCGCCGCGTTCAGGCGGCGCAGGATGCGCAGCTGCTCCTCGCGCTCCGGCTTGGTGTGCGGACGCTCGATGCGGTCCTGGATCCAGCGGCGCTGCTTCGGGTCCTGGATGTGCATGAACTCGACGCCGGTGGTGCGGCAGTACGAGTCGCGCAGCACGCCGAGGATGTCGCGCAGCTTCATCATCGACTTGCCGGAGAAGCCGCCGACCGCGAACTCGCGCTCCAGGTCCCACAGGGTGAGGCCGTGCTCGGTGATGTCCAGGTCGGGGTGCTTGCGCTGCTTGTACTCCAGCGGGTCGGTGTCGGCCATGACGTGGCCGCGGACCCGGTAGGAGTGGATCAGCTCGAAGACGCGGGCGGCCTTCGTGACGTCGTCGTCGTGCGAGGCGTCGATGTCGCGGTTCCAGCGGACCGGCTCGTACGGGATCCGCAGGGACTCGAAGACGTCGTCGTAGAACTTGTCCTCGCCGAGGAGCAGGTTCGCGACGATGCGCAGGAACTCGCCGGAGGCCGCACCCTGGATGACCCGGTGGTCGTAGGTCGAGGTCAGGGTCATGACCTTGGAGATGCCCAGCTTGTTCAGGGTGTCCTGCGAGGTGCCCTGGAACTCGGCGGGGTAGTCCATGGAGCCGACGCCCATGATGACCGACTGTCCGGGCATCAGGCGGGGCACGGAGTGGACGGTGCCCAGGCCGCCGGGGTTGGTCAGCGAGACGGTGACGCCGGTGAAGTCGTCCATCGTCAGCTTGCCGACGCGGGCGCGGCGCACGATGTCCTCGTAGGCCTGCCAGAACTCGAAGAAGTTGAGGGTCTCGGCCTTCTTGATGCCGGCGACGACGAGCTGGCGGTCGCCGTTGGGCTTCACGAGGTCGATCGCGAGGCCGAAGTTCACGTGCTCCGGCTTGACCAGGGTCGGCTTGCCGTCCTTCTCCGCGAAGGAGTGGTTCATCGACGGCATGGCCTTGATGGCCTGCACCATCGCGTAGCCGATGAGGTGGGTGAAGGAGATCTTCCCACCGCGGGCGCGCTTGAGGTGGTTGTTGATGACGATGCGGTTGTCGAACAGCAGCTTCACCGGGACGGCGCGGACGGACGTGGCCGTCGGGACGTCGAGGGAGGCGTTCATGTTCTTGGCCACGGCGGCGGCCGGGCCGCGGAGCGTCACCAGCTCGGGGCCGGCGGGGGCCTCGGTGGCGGGCGCGGCCTTCTGAGCCGGGGTGGCGGCGGCCGGAGCCTGGGCCTGAGGGGCGGGCGCGGCCGGTGCGGCGGCCGGGGCCTGGGAGGTGACAGTCACAGCAGGGGCACCAGAGGGGGTGGCAGGAGCAGGGGCAGGAGCTGACACAGGTGTGCGCGCGGCGGCGGGCGCGGCCGGCGCCGCCCCCGTGGCGGCGTCGACGGCCTGAGGAACCCCGGCGGTGGCGGTGGCGGCCTGTGCGGAGGCGCCGTCCGTCGTCGGGGTCTTGATGGGTTCGGCCGCCTTCACCGGGGCGGCAGCGCCCCCCGGCTTGTAGTCGGCGAAGAAGTCCCACCAGGCCCGGTCGACCGAACTCGGGTCCTGGAGGTACTGCTGATAGATCTCGTCGACGAGCCACTCATTCGCGCCGAAGCCTGAGGCGGGGTTCTTCCCGCCCTCTGCTGCGTCGGTCGTGGTGCTCGGGTTACTGGGGGACTGTGGCGACACGGCGGCAACCGCCCTCTTCCGCTTCACAAGGTATGGACAGCGGGGATAAAGGCTACGCCTCCCAGGGCGTGTGATGCAGGCCGGGCGGGACTTCCGTCGTGCAGGTCACACCGAACGGCGGGTTTCGCCCATCGGAATGGCGGGAAACAAGCGTGGTTCGGGTAGGGGGCAGCCAGGTTGCGACCCCCTAGGCCTCGCACCCCTGACGACCCCGGGCACGTGTGGCCGAGATCATGTCCTTCCCACTCGAACCCTACGTCAAGAAGGGACCTGTGAGCTGCCCGGAAGGGTGACAAGGATCCGGCAACCCCGTGACGATTCGGCCACGCCGATGTGGCCCCCGTGCAGGCCGACCGCCCAGCGGGCGATGGCCAGCCCCAGACCGGTGCCCCCGTCGCCGCCGGCGTCCCCGCCACCGCCGGAACCCCGGTTGAACCGCTCGAAAACCCGGTGCCGCTCCGCCTCCGGAATCCCCGGCCCCTCGTCCACGACCTCCAGCGCCAGACTCCCCGGCGCCTCCCCGGCCCGCGCCCGGACCGTGACCCGCCCGTGCGCCGGACTGTGCTTCACCGCGTTGTCGATCAGGTTCGCCACCACCTGGTGCAGCCGCTCCGCATCCGCGTACGCGGTCAGTTCCGGAGGGTGGACATCCAGATGAAGATGCACGTCATTGCGGGTGTGCCCACCCGAACCGGACGTCAGCCCCGGCCGTCCGGCGGCCGCCAGCCCCGACTCCTTCAGCACCCCCGACAGATACGGCCACACCTCGAACCGGCGCGCCTTCAAAGGCACCACACCGTTGTCCACCCGCGACAGGTCCAGCAGCGTGTCCACCAGCCGGCCCAGCCGCTCGGCCTGCTTCAGCATCGTCCGCATGGTCTCCGGATCGGCCTCCGAGACCCCGTCCACCACGTTCTCCAGCACCGCCCGCAACGCCGCGATCGGAGTCCGCAGCTCATGCGAGACGTTCGCGACCAGCTCTCGACGGTGTCTGTCCTCGGCCTCCAGATCATCGGCCATCCGGTTGATCGTCGAGGCCAGATCGCCCAGCTCGTCACGGCGCCCGGCACCCCGCACCCGGCGCGTGTAGTCCCCGTGCGAGATCGCCCGGGCCACCGTCGTCATCTCGTCCAGCGGCGCCGTCAGACCGTGCGCCACGAACTGGGTGATCAGCATCGACGCGATCACCGAGAAGACCGTGATGAACCGCAGCTCCGTGGCCGTGCGCAGGGCCACCATCAGCAGCCCCGTGGTGATGAACACCGACACCACGACGAGCACGCCCAGCTTCGTCTTGATCGAGAACGGCGAGTAGGGCCGCAGACCCGGACCGCGCGGCGGGCCGCTCACGACTGCGCCGGGGTCTCCAGGGCGTACCCGACGCCGTGGACCGTACGGATCCGGTCCGCGCCGATCTTCCGCCGCAGCGCCTTGATGTGGCTGTCGACCGTGCGGGTACCCGACGCGTCCGCCCAGTCCCACACCTCCGCCAGCAGCTGCTCCCGCGACAGCACCGCACGCGGCGTCCCCGCCAGGCACACCAGCAGGTCGAACTCCGTCGGCGTCAGGTGCACGTCCTCCGCCTGCACCCGCACCCTGCGCTGCGCGTGGTCGATCTCCAGGTCGCCCAGCCGCAGCGTCGCCCCGCGCGGAGCCGTCGCGGCCAGCGTGGCCCGCTCCACCCGGCGCAGCAGCACGTGGACCCGGGCGGCCAGCTCGCGCATCGAGAACGGCTTCGTCATGTAGTCGTCCGCCCCGACCCCGAGGCCGACCAGCATGTCGGTCTCGTCGTCCCGGGCCGTGAGCATCAGCACCGGAACCGGCCGCTGCGCCTGGACCCGGCGGCAGACCTCCAGCCCGTCGAAGCCGGGCAGCATGACGTCCAGCACCAGCAGCTCGGGCTGCCAGCTCTCCGCGGCCGCCACGGCGGCCGGCCCGTCGTAGGCCGTCTGCACCTGGAAGCCCTCGGCCCGCAGCCGCGCCGCGATGGCGTCGGCGATGGTGCGGTCGTCCTCGACCACGAGCACGCGCCGCTGGGCACCTGGAGTGGCCGCGGCGACGCTGTGGGTGGTGTGTGTCTGTTCCATGTCCCGCCCCTGAAGATCCCGCGTGATGGGGTGCAGCGTAGAGGAGGCACCGGCCTGCGGCTATGCGGGGTTCGGACAGGAGCCGGGGTCATCCGGAATCAGAGATTCATCCCGTCGGGTCGAATCCGGGCAGCGCGTCCAGCACCTTCCGGAGCCCCGGAGACAGCTCGGTCTGGTCCGCGGCGACCTCGAAACCGCCGTGCACGAAGGCGTACGTGAACCCGTCGTAGACCGGCGGATCGGCCGTCGCCACCCGGGGCAGGTGCGCGAAGTCCGCCTCCCGCAGCGCGGTGCGCAGCACCTCCAGCCGGGGCGG
>NZ_GG657750.1:5295980-5296871 GCF_000158895.1 Streptomyces sp. C
GTGGGTGGGGGCGTCGTGGGCGGCCGCGGGGTCGCCGCCGTCGGGGCCGCCGTCGCCGTCGGAGCCGCCGTCGCGTCCGGAGGCCCCCCGGACCCGCCGCCGCAGCCGGCCAGGACCAGCACCGCGCCCAGCAGCACCACCGTTGCGGCCCCGGCCGCCCGGATCGCTCGCACACCCACCTCCGCAGGTACTCCGACCGAACACCGAGTATGGAGTCCCCGCCCCCCGATCGAAAGCACCCGGAGGCCGCCATCCGCCGCATCACCCCCTGGCGCGCGCTGCCCCCGCTGACCGCCGTGCTCCTCGGACTGTGGGGGCTGCCGCGCGGTGCGGGCGGCGGGAGCATGTGGCGCGACGAGTCCACCACCTGGCAGGTCGCGCACCGCCCGCTCGGCGGGCTGTGGGAACTGCTCGGGCAGGTCGACGCGGTGCACGGCCTCTACTACCTGCTGATGCACGGCGTCTTCGCCCTCTGGGACGGCGGCCCGTGGGCCCTGCGGCTGCCGTCCGTGGCCGGCACGGCCCTCGCCGCCGCCGGCGTGGCCGCCGTGACGCACCGGCTGGCGGGCGAACGGGCCGCGCTGATCGCCGGCACCGCGTACGCCGTACTGCCGCCGGTGCAGGCGTACGCGCAGGAGGGGCGCTCGTACGCGCTGGTCGCGGCGGCCGTGGCCTGGGCGACGTACCTGATGCTGCGCGAGCGGTGGGCGGCCTACGCGGTGGTGCTCCTGCTGGGCTGCTGGTTGCACGAGTTCGCCGTACTGGCCCTGCCGGCGCACGCGTTCGCCGCCGGGCGGGCGCCGGGCTGGCGCCGCGCGGCGGGCGCCGTCCTCGCCGGGCTGCTCCCGCTGGCCCTGGTGAGCGCGCGCCGGAGCCGGCGCAGCTGGGCTG
>NZ_GG657750.1:5297746-5326868 GCF_000158895.1 Streptomyces sp. C
GCGGGGCGGGGGGCTCGCGCGGCATCGCGGCGGGGGCACGCCCCGTGGACCTGAGCGCGAGCGCGCTTCCGCTGCGGGGCGGGCTTCGGGAAGCCCCCAACCCTCCCTGAGACCGCTCCGGGGGACACCGCCTCCTGTGCCCCCGTCCCCAACACGGCCTGTCCCGGCTGCGGATGGGTCAGGATGGGGGCAGATCGTGCTCGATGCCGCGCCCGGAGGTTTCCGCATGCCCGTACCCGAGATGCCCGTACCCGAGATACCCGGCCCCCTCGTCGGCAGTGCCTGGCTCGCGGAGCGGCTCGGCGGGGTCGTGGTGTTCGACGCCTCCGTCGGGGCGCACCGGGGGGCTCCCGTGCGGATCCCCGGTGCGCGGCCCTTCGACCTCGACGGCGCCCTCTCCGACCACGCGGCCGCGGCCCCGCACACCATGCCCTCCCCGGCGGACTTCGCCGAGGCCCTGTGCGGGCTCGGGGTGCACGACACCGACACCGTGGTCGTGTACGACGGTGCCGGGATCTACTCCAGCGCCCGCGCCTGGTGGATGCTGCGCGCCATGGGCTTCGACCGGGTGGCCGTGCTGGACGGGGGCCTGCCCGCGTGGGTCGCCGCCGGGCTGGACGTCGAGGCCGGCGCGGCGGCGTACGAGGGGCCGCGCGGCTCCTTCACCGCCCGGCCCAGGCCCGGCCTGCTGGTGGACGCGGGCGTCGTCGCCGACGCGCTCGGCGATCCGGCCGCCGCCGTGTTCGACGCGCGGAGCCGGGAGCGGTTCGCGGGGACCGCCCCCGAGCCCCGGCCGGGGCTGCGGGGCGGGCACATGCCGGGCGCGCTGAACCTGCCGTTCGGTGAACTCCAGGGGCCGGACGGCCTGATGCGGCCCGCCGGGGAACTGCGCGAGGCGTTCGGGGCGTTGGCCGGGGAGCGGGAGCGGTTCTACTTCAGCTGCGGTTCGGGCGTCACGGCCTGCGTGCTCGCGCTGGGGGCGACCCTGGCGGGGTACGGGCGGACCGCGGTGTACGACGGTTCGTGGAGCGAGTGGGGCCTGCCCTCGGAGCTGCGGCCGGTGGTGACGGGGCCCTGACGGGGGTGGGGCTAGCCCCACCCGGGTTCGGATACCTGCACCAGCGCGGGCCGGGCCCCCGCTCGGCAGACTCGTCGGCATGGCACTCCACACCTCCTCCCGCCCCGTCCGCACCGCTCTCGCGGCCACCGTCGTCGCCTCGGCCCTGCTGCTGTCGGGGTGTTCCCTCGTGGAGGAGGCCAGGCTGAAGACCGCCGAGGCCGACGCCGCCGTCTCCGAGGCCGTCACCGCGGTGGAGCTGACGGGTCTTCGGCGGGGGTCGGTGGTGGTGTCCCCGGGCAGTGGTCCCGGAGTCACCGTCCACCGGGTCGTGCACTACCGGGGCGACACCGCGCCCGTGCCGGGGCAGCGGGTCACGGGCGGGGTGCTGAGCTTCACCCACGGCTGCCAGGGGGACCAGGACTCCTGCTGGGTGGACTACCGGCTGGAGGTGCCGGCGTCGGCGAAGCTCAAGGTCGGCAGCAGCAGCGGCGACATCACGGTGACGGGGGTGGCGTCCGCCGAGCTGGACTCCTCCTCCGGTGACGTCCGGGCCGAGCGGATCCCGGGCCCGCTGAAGGCCCGGACCTCCTCGGGGAACATCACGGCCACCGGCCTGTCCGGCCCGGAGGGCGAGTTCCGCTCGAGTTCCGGGGACGCCGTGGTCGGCTTCGAGAAGGCCCCGGCCTCGGTGTCCGTCACCACCAGCTCGGGCGACGTGACCCTGAAGGCGCCGCAGGCCCCGTACCGGGTGTCGGCCGACACCGCTTCGGGCGACCGGGACGTCACCCTCGGGGACGCCCCCGACGCCCCTTCCCGGATCGCGGTCCGCACCACTTCCGGCGACATCCGCCTCCGCCCTCTCTAAGGAACCACCGCGTCGACCTCCACCTCCACCAGCCAGGCCGGGTCGATGAAGCGGGACACCTCGACGAAGGTCGTCACCGGGCGGACCGCGGCGAACCGCTCGCCGTGGGCCCGCGCGGCTTCCTCCCAGGCGGTGATGTCGGTGAGCATGATCCGGGTCCGCACGACGTCGGCGAGCGAGGCGCCGGCCTCCTCCAGGGCGCGCTGGGCGATGTCCAGGCAGCGCACCGTCTGGGCGTGGACGTCGCCGGGGCCGACCGTGGAGCCGTCGTCCCCGATCGGGGCCGTGCCGGCGACGGCCACGTAGGGCCCCGTGCGCACCGCGCGGGAGAAGCCGATCCGGGGTTCCAGCGGGGAGCCGGAGCTGACGGTCCGTCGTATGTCTGTCATGCCGTCATGGTGCTACGGAGGGCCGGCCGGACGTGTTCGCCCCCGGCGAACGGGTGTTGGGGAACATTGCCGGACGCAGAAGCATTGAGTCGGCATAGCTCAACTTCACTGCCGGAGGGAAGATCATGGCTTCGACGTCCGTAACGCTCACCCTGCCCGTACTGCCGCTCGACGACGAGGTCGTGCTGCCCGGGATGGTCGTTCCCCTGGACCTGTCCGACGCCGAGGTGCGCGGTGCCGTCGAGGCGGCGCAGGCGGCGGCGGGCAGCGGGAAGCCCCGGGTGCTGCTCGTGCCGCGGGTCGACGGGAAGTACGCCGGGATCGGTGTGCTGGGGACCGTCGAGCAGGTCGGGCGGCTCTCCGACGGCGATCCCGGGGCGCTGATCCGCGGGCGCGGCCGCGTCCGGATCGGCGCCGGGACCACCGGGCCCGGGGCGGCGCTCTGGGTCGAGGGGGAGACCGTCGACGAAAGGGTGCCCGACCCGCTGCCCGGGGCGGTCGCCGAGCTCGTCAAGGAGTACACGGCCCTCGCCACCAGCTGGCTGAAGAAGCGCGGGGCCTGGCAGGTCGTGGACCGGGTGCAGCAGATCGAGGGGGTGTCGGCGCTGGCCGACAACTCCGGGTACTCGCCGTTCCTGACCGTGGCGCAGAAGGTCGAGCTGCTGGAGACCGCCGACCCGGTCGCCCGCCTCCGCCTCGCCGTCAAGGCGCTCAGCGACCACCTTGCCGAGCAGGACGTGGCCGAGTCCATCGCCAAGGACGTCCAGGACGGCGTCGAGAAGCAGCAGCGCGAGTTCCTGCTCCGCCGCCAGCTGGAGGCCGTCCGCAAGGAGCTGCGCGAACTGGGCGGGGAGAAGGAGGGCGAGGAGTCCGACGACTACCGCGCCCGCGTCGAGGCCGCCGACCTGCCCGAGAAGGTGCGGGAGGCCGCGCTCAAGGAGGTCGACAAGCTGGAGCGGGCCAGCGACCAGAGCCCCGAGGGCTCCTGGATCCGCACCTGGCTGGACACCGTCCTGGAACTGCCCTGGACCGAGCGCACCGAGGACGCGTACGACATCCGGGGCGCCCGCGCCGTGCTCGACGCCGAGCACGCCGGGCTGAACGACGTGAAGGACCGCATCACCGAGTACCTCGCCGTGCGCAAGCGGCGCGGCGAGCGCGGCATGGGCGTCGTCGGCGGACGGCGCGGCGGAGCGGTCCTCGCCCTCGTCGGGCCCCCCGGCGTCGGCAAGACCTCGCTGGGCGAGAGCGTCGCCCACGCCATGGGGCGCAAGTTCGTCCGCGTCGCCCTCGGCGGCGTACGGGACGAGGCCGAGATCCGCGGCCACCGCCGCACCTACGTCGGCGCCCTGCCCGGCCGCATCGTGCGGGCCATCAAGGAGGCCGGGTCGATGAACCCGGTCGTGCTCCTCGACGAGATCGACAAGGTCGGCTCCGACTTCCGGGGCGACCCGGCGGCCGCCCTCCTGGAGGTCCTGGACCCCGCGCAGAACCACACCTTCCGGGACCACTACCTGGAGGTGGAGCTGGACCTCAGCGACGTCGTCTTCCTCGCGACGGCCAACGTCCTGGAGGCCATCCCCGAAGCCCTCGCCGACCGCATGGAGCTGGTGCGCCTCGACGGCTACACCGAGGACGAGAAGGTCGTCATCGCCCGCGACCACCTGCTGCCCCGCCAGCTGGAGCGCGCCGGGCTGACCGACGGGGAAGTGGTCCTGGAGGAGGACGCGCTGCGCAAGCTCGCCGGCGAGTACACCCGCGAGGCCGGCGTGCGCACCCTGGAGCGGTCCATCGCCCGGCTCCTGCGCAAGGTGGCCTCCCAGCACGAGCTGGGGGAGCGGGAGTTCCCCTTCGCCATCGGCGCGGGCGAGCTGCGCGGCCTGATCGGCCGCCCGCACCACGTGCCCGAGTCCGCCCAGGACCCGGCGGAGCGGCGGACGGCCGTCCCGGGCGTGGCCACCGGCCTCGCCGTCACCGGCGCCGGCGGGGACGTCCTGTTCGTCGAGGCCTCCCTCGCCGACCCGGAGACCGGCGCCGCCGGGCTCACCCTCACGGGCCAGCTGGGCGACGTCATGAAGGAGTCGGCGCAGATCGCCCTCTGCTTCCTGCGCTCGCACGGCGCGGAGCTGGAGCTGCCCGTCGCCGACCTGAAGGACCGGGGCGTGCACATCCACTTCCCGGCGGGCGCCGTCCCCAAGGACGGCCCGAGCGCGGGCATCACCATGACCACCGCGCTGGCGTCCCTGCTCTCCGGCCGCCAGGTCCGCACGGACGTGGCCATGACCGGCGAGGTCTCGCTGACCGGACGGGTCCTCCCGATCGGCGGGGTCAAGCAGAAGCTGCTGGCCGCGCACCGGGCCGGGCTGACCACCGTGATCATCCCCAAGCGGAACGAGGCCGACCTGGACGACGTCCCGAGCGAGGTGCTGGAGGGGCTGGAGGTGCACCCGGTGACGGACGTGCGCCAGGTGCTGGAGCTGGCCCTCGCCCCGGCGGTGGTCTCCTTCACCAAGGCCGCCTGAGGCCGCCTGAGGCCGCCTGATGCCGCCGGATGGTGCCCGATGGCGCCTGAGGCCGGCCTGATCCCGAAGCCGCCCACGGCCCGCCGAGGGCCCGGGGACCCCCTTCGGCGGGGCCCCGGGCCCTCGGCGCACCCGCTGCGAAATACTGGTCCCGAACAGGGGTGCCACGGCGCGCCCCGCCACCGATGGGAGCGGCACGTGCACGGCAGCGAAGACCAGGAGTTCCTCGCCCTGGAGCGGGAGCTGTCCGTCTTCCTGCGGCGCGCCCGGGCCTCCTCCGGCGAGATGGCCCGCGCCCTGCACCCCGAGCTGGAACCGGCCGCGTACGGGCTGCTGGTCCGCCTGGAGGCCGCCGGCCGCCAGCGGGCCACCGAGCTGGCCGCCTACTTCGGCGTCGGCAAGGCCACCATGAGCCGGCAGCTGCGCGCCCTGGAGGTGCTCGGCCTGGTGGCCCGCGAGCCGGACCCCGCCGACGGCCGCGCCTTCCTCGTGGGCCTCACGGAAGAGGGCCGGGAGCGCTTCCTGCGCGTACGGGGGGCCCGGCGCGAGCAGTACATGCGCAAGCTGGCCGACTGGGACCGCGGCGAGGTCGCGGAGCTGGCCAGACTGCTCAACCAGCTGAACTCCGGCGAGGAGTAGGGGAGCCGCCCGGCTGCCGGGGGTCAGAGCTCCGCGTAGACCGCCGAGGCGTCGTCGTGCCGCTTGTGCCCGGCCGGCGGGCGCAGCGGGTCCGACTCCACGGCCCGGACCCGCCCGATCAGCCCCCGCGCCCCCTCCTTGCGCAGCACGTCCAGGCAGGCCGCCCAGTCGCCCTCCCCGAACGTGTCCGTCCAGCGGCTGGCGCCGTCCGTGAGCGCGGCCACCGCCAGCACCTCCGCGCGCGGGGTGCGCCCGGTGACGGCCCGGGCCGCCACCGCCGGGTCCGCGGCCGCCGTGAAGAAGCCCCCCTCGGCATTGCGCAGCGCGTCCGTCGCCGCCACCGAGCCGCGCACCCCGTCCGGCACCCGGTCCAGCCGGTCGTCCAGCACCGGCGTGACCGCACCGCCGGGTCCGCGGAGCAGGAGCACGGAATCGGAGAGCACGAGGTGCTCCACGTACGACTCGTCCCAGCGGACCACGACCACCGTCGCCTGCGGGGTCCGTGCGTGAGAAAGGTCACACGTGTCCCGGTGCGCGTCGGCGGTGTCGGCGATCGCCCGGGCCAGGACCCCCTCCAGGGGCATGTCCCGCCGCGATCCGGACAGTTCGGTCAATCGGCCGCCGAGCCGGGTGGAGAACCAGGGCACTCCGTGCACGCACCCGTCGTTCCCGCGCGGCGGGGTCACCCCGTCCAGGACGACCACGACGCCGCCTCCCGACGCAGGTGCCGACGCCGACACCCAGTCCTGGTTGGGGTGTTCCGGGTTGCCGGGTTCGGAGGCCAGGTCGATGCGCATGCGGACATTCTGCCCGCCGGGACCCCGGGGAGGCCGGAAGGTCCATACCAATGGCGGAAAGTGCGGGCCCGGCCGCCCGGAAGCCCCGCCCGCCCGCCCACCGCGAAGTGTGGGCGGGCATACTGCCAAAGCCCGCCGCGTTCTTTCAACCGCCCGTCCATGCCGGGCCACTGGCACGCGGTGCCCGAGTTGGTCGGCCACTCCTCCGTGATGTTCACTCCTTCGAGTGGCCGGGTGGGCGATGTGCGGCTCTCCTCCCAACACACTGCGAAGGTCTGAGGCGGTACGAGGGGGCAGGGGGCGTTTACTTGTTGACCGGCCGTTACCTCGGCCACACGAGTAGACGAGCACGAGCACACGTACAGGATTGCGAGCACCGGTGTCTAAGAAGCGGTCTCGGAAGAACGGCACCGCCAGCGCCGACGGACCCGCCAACGCAGGACGGCGCGTACGCGTCCGCAGCAGGCTGGTCGTCGGAGTAGCAGTCGCCGGACTCACCGTCCTCGCGGCAGGCACCCCCGCCGTCGTTTCCGCCACGAGGGAACTGAACGACTCCCAGCGCCTGGTCACCCTCGCGGAACAGACGCAGCACGCCCTCACCCTCGCCCACCTCCTCGGCGACGAGCGCGACGCCGTCGTCGAGTACGCGGCCAAGGGCCGGCCCGGCAACGCCAAGGCACCCGTCGACGAGCGCACCGCGCGCACCGACCGGCAGATCGCCGAACTCCGCCCCGAGGCCGACGCGGAACTCGCCGGCGCCCTCGGCAAGGTCAAGGCCGTCCGCGCCGAAGCCGTCGACGGCAAGGGCACCGCCCTCGCCGCGCAGCAGGCCTACGCAGGACTCCTCGCCGAACTCCTCGCCCCCGGCGACCGCCTCGCCGAACTCACCCCGCCGCGCGCCGAGGACGCCCTCGCCGTCACCCGGCCCATGGCCCCCCTCGGCCAGGCCGTGGACCAGGCGTCCGCCACCCGCGGCCTGCTGCTCGCCGCCCTGGCCGTCCCGCGCGCCGAGCAGACCCCGAACTCCGCCGTCGCCGACGAGCTCACCGGTGCCGCCCAGCGCTCCCGCGTCCGCGAACAGGCCGCCCTCGACGACTTCGCGCGCGCCGCCCGCCCCGCCGTACGCCAGACCCTCGCCGCCACCGTCACCGGCCCCGAGGTCAAGGCCGCCGACGACCAGCTCAAGCGCCTCACCGAGCGGTCCACCCTGACCCCGGCCGAGCGCAGGGCCACCGACGCCGCCGCCCTCGCCACCACCCTCACCGCCCGCGTCGACCGGATGCGCTCGGTGGAGTCCACCCTGGCCGGAGACCGCGCCACCGCCTTCACCAAGCTGCGCGACGACGACGTCACCCGGCTGGAGCTGATGGTCGCCGGACTCGGCGTCCTCTTCCTCTTCGTCATCGGCTTCTCCACCGCCGTCGCCCGCTCCCTCACCAGACCCCTGTCGGTGCTGCGGCGCGGCGCGGAACGGCTCGCGACCCCCGAGGGCTCGCAGGAGCCCGTCCGCTTCACCGGCCGCAACGACGAGTTCGCCGAGGTCGTACGCCACCTCAACGCGGTCCGCGACCAGACCGTCGCCCTGCACACCAAGGTCTCCGGGCTCGACGCCGACCGCCGCCGCCTCATCGGCCGCAACGAAGCCCTCACCGGCGGCCGCGAGGTCCTGGAGGAGGAGCTCGCCAAGCTGCGCGCGGGACTCGAAGAGCACCGCCGCATCATGTCGACGACCTCCGTCTCGCTCTCCCTGCGCACCCTCGGCCTCGTCGAGCGCCAGCTCGCGGTCATCGAGGAGCTGGAGTCCAAGGAAGGCGACCCGGACCGGCTCGCCACCCTCTTCAAGCTGGACCACCTGGCGACCGTCATGCGCCGCCACAACGAGAACCTGCTGGTCCTCGCCGGACAGGAGCACGGCCACGGCCAGAGCCTGCCCGTGCCCCTGGTCGACGTCATGCGGGCCGCCGTCAGCGAGATCGAGCGCTACGAGCGCGTCGAACTCGCGGCCATGCCCTCCTACACCCAGGTCGCCGGGCACGCCGCCGACGACATCTCCCACGTCCTCGCGGAACTCCTCGAGAACGCCACGACCTTCTCCCCGCCCGAAGCCAAGGTGAAGGTGTCCGGCTGGCTCAACGACGCCGGCGACGTGGTCCTGTCCGTCGTGGACCAGGGCATCGGTGTCACCGAGGACCGCCTGGCCTCCCTCAACACCCGCCTGTCCACCCCCGACGCCTACGACGAGGAACCCGAGGCCGAACACGGCCTGGGACTCGGCCTGTACGTCGCCGGCCGCCTCGCGGCGCGCCACGGCGTCACCGCCGAGCTCCGCGCCGGCCGGCACGGCGGCCTGGAGGCCCTGGTCGTCGTCCCCGAGGCACTCCTGCCGGACGCCCCGCCGAGCTCCCCGGTGCACACCCTGGCCACGCCGGGCGCCCCCGCGTTCCAGCTGCCCGGCGTGATCGCCGAGGCCAACGAGAACACCCTGCCGCCGCGGCTGCGCCCGCCCGCGGCGGAGCAGGCTGAGCAGGCCGAGCAGCCGTCGGAGCCGGTGGCCGCCGACGCGGAGCCCGCCAAGGTCGTCACGCTCGCCGAGGCCTTCGATGCCGACCCGGGCGAGGACGCCGACGCCGACGCCGGCGAGGGCGAGCCCGAGACGGCCCCCGCGGCCGGAGCGCCGGGCGGGGCCGCCCCCGAGCAGGAGCTCCTCGCGCGGGTCGTGGCCGAAGCGGACGCGGACGCCTTCACGGCGGCCGACCCCGCCCCGGCGGACGCCGCCGGGGGACCGGAGACCGCGCCGGGTGCGCCCGTAAACGACGAAGGAAACACCGGACCGGCGCACGACGCCGAACAGTCCAGCCACCGGCGGGCCGCCGACGCGGAGGACGGCTTCGTCCCCCGCCAGGGCAGCCACCCCGAGCCCATGGCCGAGCCCGCCCCCCAGCCCGTCACCGCCAAGGGCCTGCCCAAGCGGACCCCGCGCTCCGTGGCGGCCCCCGGCATCGGGAACCCCGCAGCGGCCCGCCCCGAGCCGCGCCGGGTCGACGCCGAGGAACTGCGCCGCCGGCTCGGCGGGTTCTACCAGGGCGCCCAGGACGGGCGCCGGGTCGCAGCGGAAGAACTCGCGCAGGACCGGGGGCAGGGGCACACCGACCAGGGGGACACCGCACAGGAGGCACGCACATGACCGCGCCCAGTACGTACGGACTGAGCACCCAGGCCCGCAACCTGCAGTGGCTGCTGACCGACCTGGTCGAGGAGGTGCCCGGGGTCAACTCCGTGGCCGTCGTGTCCTCGGACGGGCTGCTGCTGCTCTCCTCCGAGCCGGCCGCGGAATCCGCCCGGGGCGACCGCCCCAAGGGCCCCCGCGGCGCCTCCGCCGACCTCGCCACCATCGTGTCCGGACTCGGCAGCCTCACCACCGGTGCGGCCGCCCTCATGGAGTTCGGCACGGTCAAGCAGACGATGGTCGCCATGGAGAACGGCTCCGTCTTCGTCATGTCCATCAGCGACGGCTCCCTGCTCGGCGTGCACGCCACGCCCGACTGCGACATGAGCGTCGTCGCCTACCACATGGCCCTCTTCGTCGGCCGCGCCGGCCACGTCCTGACCCCCGAAGTCCGCAGCGAGCTGCGCCAGTCGATGGAGAAAAACCCGTGAGGAGTACGGCCTCCGACCGGCTGCCGATACGCGGCGCCGACCGCCGCCCCGCCCGCGTCCGCCCGTACTCCCTCACGGGCGGCCGCACCCGCTTCCCGCAGGTGCTGCTGGTGGAGACCTTCGTCGCCACGCTCGACAGCGGTCCGGCCAAGACGCCCGACCGCATGCCCGAGATGCGCGCCATCGTCGAGGTGTGCCGCCGGATGCGCACCATCGCCGAGATAGCCGCACTGCTGAAGCTGCCGCTCGGCGTGGTCCGGGTCCTCGTCAGCGACCTCGCCGACCAGGGCCGCATACGCGTCTACGGCACGGGCCACGGCACCGGCCGGCCCGACCGCGCGCTGCTGGAAAGGGTGCTCAGTGGCCTCCGCCGTCTCTGAAATCGCCGCCGGCGCCACCGCCGGCCCCGACGTCGCCGTCGGCGCGACGGGCCTCGTGGACGACGAGCCCGTCCAGCCCTGGCAGTACGACCGCTCGCGCGCCCCCGTCGCCGTCAAGGTGCTCGTCGCCGGCGGCTTCGGCGTCGGCAAGACCACCTTCGTGTCCTCCGTCTCCGAGATCACCCCGCTGCGCACCGAAGCGGTGATGACCCAGGCCAGCGTCCCCACCGACGACCTGAGCGGGACCCCGGACAAGAGCACGACCACCGTCGCCATGGACTTCGGGCGCATCACCCTCGACGACGACCTCGTGCTCTACGTGTACGGAACCCCCGGCCAGGAGCGGTTCTGGTTCATGTGGGACGACCTCGTGCGCGGGGCCATCGGTGGCCTGGTGCTCGCCGACACGCGCCGGCTGCGCGACTGCTTCCCCGCGCTCGACTACTTCGAGACCTGCGGGCTGCCGTACGCGGTCGCCGTGAACCACTTCGAGGGCTCGCGCTCCTACGACGTGGAGGACGTGCGGGAGGCACTGACCATCCCGCCGAGCGTCCCCGTCGTGATCATGGACGCGCGGCGCCGGGCCACGGTCGTGGAGTCCCTGCTCACCCTGGTGGGCCACGCACTGGACGCCACCCCCGAGTAGGTCCGTTCCCCCTCCCCCCGAATCGAGAACGTGATGCGCAAGATACTCGTCGTCGGGGCCGGCCAGTCCGGTCTCCAGCTCGCCCTCGGCCTCCAGGCCAAGGGCTACGAGATCACCCTCATGTCCAACCGGACCGCGGACGAGATCCGCACCGGACGGGTCATGTCCACCCAGTGCATGTTCGACACGGCGCTCCAGCACGAGCGGGACCTCCAGCTGAACTTCTGGGAGAAGCAGGCCCCGCAGATCCATGGCCTGGGCGTCTCCGTCGCCGCCCCCGACGGCTCCCGCGCCGTCGACTGGCTCGGCCGCCTCAGGGGTTACGCGCAGTCCGTGGACCAGCGCGTGAAGATGGCGGGCTGGCTCGACACCTTCACCCAGCGCGGCGGACAGCTCGTCGTGCACGGCGCGTCCGTCGCCGACCTGGACTTCTTCTCCCGCACGTACGACCTCGTGCTCGTCGCCGCCGGCAAGGGCGAGCTCGTGTCGATGTTCGGGCGGGACGCGGCACGCTCCCCGTACGACACCCCGCAGCGCGCGCTGGCCGTCTCCTACGTCCACGGCCTCGGGCCGCGCCGCGAGCACCCGGACACCGAGGCCGTGCGCTGCAACCTGGTCCCGGGCGTCGGCGAGCTGTTCGTCATGCCGACCCTGACCACCTCGGGGCGCGCCGACATCCTGTTCTGGGAGGGCCTGCCGGGCGGACCGCTGGACGTCTTCAAGGGCGTCAACGACCCCTCCGAGCACCTGGCGCTGACGCTGGAGCTCATGGAGAAGTACGTCCCGTGGGAGTACGCGCGGGCGACGAAGGTCGAACTGACGGACGCGGGCGGCACCCTCTCCGGCCGCTACGCGCCGGTCGTCCGCAACCCCGTCGGGCGCCTCCCCGGCGGCGGCCTCGTCCTGGGCGTCGCGGACGTGGTCGTGGCCAACGACCCGATCACGGGGCAGGGCTCGAACTCGGCGGCCAAGTGCGCGGCCTCGTACCTCTCCTCGATCCTCATGCACGGCGACAAGCCGTTCGACGAGGCGTGGATGAAGGCCACCTTCGACAAGTACTGGTTCACCACCGGCAAGCCGGTGACCCAGTGGACCAACGCCATGCTGGGCGTCCCGCCGGAGCACGTACTGAACCTGATCGGGGCGGCCGGGCAGCTCCAGCCGGTGGCGAATCGATTCGCCAACGGCTTCGACAACCCGGCCGACTTCGACTCGTACTTCTACGACCCCGAGGACACGGCCGACTACCTGGCGGAGGCCGCCGCGTCGGTGGCCGCGTCGTCGGGCTCGTCCTCGGGCGCCTCCTCGGGCTCGTCCTCGGGCGCCTCCTCCGAGGAGTAGCCCGCGTCGTCCCCCGCCGCCGCGGCCCCGGGCAGCGGCGGCGGGGTGAACTCCGTCAGCGGCGTCCCCTCCGGATCCGGCCGGACCGCCCCGAGCAGCGGGTTCGCCGCGATCGGCGACACCTTCACCTTCGCCCCCGGACGGGGCGCCTGGATCACCTTGCCGTCCCCGACGTACAGGGCCACGTGCGTCGCCTTCGGGAAGTAGACCACCAGGTCCCCCGGTCGCAGCCGGTCCAGCGGCACCCGGGTCAGCCGCGCCCACTGCTCCTGGCTGGTGCGGGGGATGGACCGCCCGGCGTGCTCCCAGGCCTGCGAGGTCAGCCCCGAACAGTCGAACGAACCCGGCCCCTCGGCCCCCCACACGTACGGCTTGCCGATCTGCGCCGCCGCGTACCGCAGCGCGGCCCCGCCCGCCGCCGTCGGCGTAGTCGTACGGGCGGGCAGCCGGCCCGAGTCCACCAGCGTCCGCTGCGCCCCGGCGGTCACGGCCGCCTCGTGCGCCCCGAGCCCGGCGAGCTCCTCGGGGGTGAGCGCCGCCAGCAGCCGCTCGACCTCCTTGAGCCGGCCCGTCGCCTCCGCCCGGGCCTGCTTCTGCCGCGCGGCGAGCGCCTCCTGCTCGTCCAACGCCTTGCGGGCCGCCCCCGCGAGCGCCCCCGCCTGCTTCCGGTCCCGCTCCAGCCGCGCCACGACGCCGGCCCGCCGGGCACCCTCACGGGCGGCGAGCCGGCGCTGGTCGACGGCCTGCTGCGGATCGCCGGACAGCAGCAACAGCAAGTACGGGGAGAGGCTGCCGCCGCGGGCCCCCTGGTACTGCTCCCGGGCGAGCCGCCCGGCGGTGGCCCGCTCGGTGTCGAGCGCGGAACGGGCCCGCCCGAGCTGGGTGGCGAGCCGCTCCTCCTCCGCCTGGCGGGCCTTGAGGGCGACTTCGGCGGCGTTGTAGGCCTCGCTCGCCTCCTCGGCCTGCTGGTAGAGGCCTTGCAGGCGGGTGAGCAACTCCCCGACACCGCGTGCGGGCGCGGCGGCGGGGACGGCCCGGGCTTCGGGGAGGGGGCCGTCGGCGACGGCGGGCCCGGGGCTGTGGCCGGGGCCCGGCTCGGCGTGGACACCGGCCGGCGGGCCGGCGGCGACGAAGACGGCGGCGAGACAGGCGATCCGCAGCAGTCGTTTTGTCATGTAATCACCTCCGCCGCCCGATGCTGCCACGGGGAGCGGGGAGAGACGGCGTGGGCGGCTGGCGGGTCGGGGGGCGTCACCCGGTCGGGGGGGGGCTCCACGGCTCGGGCCCGCTATCTCCCCCTCGACCCCCTGGGGTGGGGCGGGGGTTGCCCACCCGCCCCCTTGTCTGCGGGCCGGGGGGGTGGGGAGCGGTATCCCCCTGGACCGGATCAGGGAGGGTTGGGGGCTTCCCGTCAGTCCCATCGTCCTTCCGGTTCGGGCCGGTCCCTCAAGGGCGCTCCTTCGTCGCGTCACTTCGTGATCGCCTTCGGCGACCCTTGACCGACCGACCCGAACCGGAAAGCCGAAAGACTGCCGGGAAACCCCCAAAGAAACGGCACGGTCCATGGTGGAGGGACGGGCGTCTCAGCGATGAGACGAGGGGCCGGGGGCCGGCTCGCCGGGCATCCGGGCCCCCAAGAGCCGAGATCCGGAGCCGGTGCGCGACTACCCGCACGAGAGGGCGAACAGAGCAGCCCAGGAAGCCCCCAGACGCGACAGATCGCTACGCGCTCCTCATTTCTTGGCGTCCGGCGACCGCCTGGGGCTGCTACCCGCCCCAGAGGGCGAACAGAGCAGCCGAGGAGCCGGACGGGCGCGTCGGATCGCTACGCGCTTCTCAGATCTTGGCGGCCGACGGCCGTCTGGGGCGATGCTTTCGGGCTTTCACAAATGGCCCTGAGCCATAGGCTGTTCGGTGTCGAGCTGCACAGAGAAGGGGCAAGGCCGTGTCATCCGATACACCCCCCGACCCGTACGACAACCCTGTCGCATTCGGGCAACGTGTTCAGATCTACCGCACCCGTCGAGGCATGACCCGTGAGCAGTTGGCCGGGCTGCTCGGCCATCATCCGTCGTGGGTCAAGAAGGTAGAGACCGGGGCCATGAGAATGCCGAGACTGCCGGAGATTCTCGGCATTGCCCAAGCCCTGCGTGTCCGTCGGCTGAACGACCTCGTGGGAGATCTCGGTACGGCGCAGAACACCGAGCTGTTCCTCGGGCCTGGCCACGACCAGTTGCCGGCAGTGCGTGCTGCACTCACCGCCTTTCCGGCCGGTGGAGACCGTCAGGCCCCCTCCCAGGCGTTCCTGCGGGCGGCTTTGGATGCCGCATGGGACGCGAGGCACAAGGCGCCGAACCACCGGGCGGTCATCGGCGCCTTGCTGCCAGGTCTGATCCGGGACACGCAGCTCGGGGTCAGGCAGGCCGAGACTGCCGCCGAGCGGCGGAACGCCCTGCGGCTCAAGGCGGAGACCTACTTCCTCGCCCAGTTCTTCGTCGCCTACCAGCCGGACCCCGCGCTGTTGTGGAGGGTCGCCGATCGCGGAATGAATGCCGCGCAGGAGTCCGAGGACCCGCACGCGGTGGGTGTCGCTGCTTGGCTGTCCGCTCAGGCGCACCGGGATTCCGGGCAGTACGACGAGGCGGACGACGTGGTCCAGCAGGCCCTGAGACTGCTGGAGCCCAGGTTGTCGGATGCTGAGGTGGAGGTGCGGGCGATTGTTGGCGCTTTGCGGGCGGAAGCTGCGCTGACTGCCGCGAAGCGCCGTGAGACGGGTGCTGCGTGGGGGTGGTGGGAGCGCGCGGAACGTGTGGCCGAGGAGCTTCCCGACGGCTATTTCCACCGGGTGACGAGCTTCGGGCGACCGGTGATGGGAGCGCACGGGGTCACCGTCGCGGTGGAGCTGAGGGCCGGCGGGGAGGCCGTTCGGCAGGCGGCCGGTTCGGAGACGGTGATCATCCCGTCACTGCCCCGCCGGGCCCGGCACAGGATCGAGCAGGCTCGGGCATACCAGCTGGACGGGCAGCCGGACGTGGCGCTGGCGACGCTGGAACAGGCACATGCGGTGGCGCCGGAGACGACCCGCTACAACGGCTACGCACGGGCCATCGTGCTGGAGGAAACGGCATCACGGCTGCCCGAGCGGCGGCAGCGGGCCAGCCGACTGGCCGTGGACATCGGCCTGCTCGCCGCGTAGAAGAAAGGGGCCCGATTCGGGCCCCTTCCTACCGGAATCCCTCTCTAACGTCGTACTTGATCGACCTGGCGACCTAGGGAGTGGCCTGTGTGCACGTGTACTTGCAGCGAGACAGCGGACAGCGGCGGCGAGCCCAGTACGGATCTGTTCGACCGGGCGCTGGCCGGGTGGGAGCGCTTCCTCGGCACGTTCGAGGAGGCGTCCGATGAGTGAGTGCTACGAGTACGTCCCGCACCGCCTCCTCCGCCGACGTGTCCGCGACATCGCTTCGGGCGTCGAGGGTGTGCTGATGGCGGTGATCAACGAGAACGTGTCCGATACGGGCATCGAACGCTGGATGGAGCTCGCCTACATCCGTGGTGCCTCCGGTCGCGAATTCACCACGGCCGTCACCAACGTGGAACCCGCCTGAGGGCGAAACTGCCCTGGGCGATGATGGGGAGATGGAGCACCTCCCGTCGGTGAACGTCCTCACCCTTCGCGCCGACCGTCCGCATCCCCAAGCAGTGTTCTACTCGGTGGGCATACGGCCCTTCATCGACGGGCGGGACGTTCTGGAAGAGATCCACCCCGGCGGCGATGCGAGCTGTCGCCAGGGGATGTGGTTCGGACCTCCTGAGACGTGGCC
The DNA here is from genome assembly GCF_000158895.1 of Streptomyces sp. C. Classification (NCBI taxonomy): domain Bacteria; kingdom Bacillati; phylum Actinomycetota; class Actinomycetes; order Kitasatosporales; family Streptomycetaceae; genus Streptomyces; species Streptomyces sp. C. The sequence goes on from NZ_GG657750.1 coordinate 5,313,867, forward strand.
GTTGTGGGCGGCCGAGGAGCCGGCCCGGGTCGAGCTGTCGAACAACGACTGCGTGACCGACTGCTGCGGAGGGGTGTTCGTCACCATCCGGCGCCAGGGGGACCGGGTGGTGTGGAGCGGCTGGGAGAACACCGATGACATTCGGGTTCCCCTTCCAGCCGAGGCCGAGTTCGACGCTGTCCAGTACGACGCCGAGCTCGCCCGCGTCGTCGCGGACCACAGCTGGGAAGAACCCGTGGACGCGGCCGCCCGCCTGCTCGCCCAAGGGATCACGGACTCCGGCTGGTACGAGCGCTGGAACTGTCTGCCGCTGCGGCAGGGCATCAACGTCAGCGGCCGGGGGGAGTCCTCGTGCGTGTCGATGTACTTCCTGACGGGTCCCGACAGCGGTTCTCGCGGGTACACGATGCAGGTGTCCGCGCACGAGCCCGTCCAGGACCAGGTTCGACGGTTCGTCGAGGAGATCACGGCCACCGATCCCCGCAAGACCGCACAGGGCCACTGAAACGGCGGCGTAACGAGCCCCGCGTACCGTCGGCTGGATGACCATGGAAATCCGGCCCGGTGTCGAGGACGACCTCGACGAGCTGACCCGCATCTACAACCACTACGTCATCGAGACGCCGATCACCTTCGACGTCGAGCCCTTCACCCCCGATCAGCGGCGGCCGTGGCTGCTGGCCCACCCCACATCCGGCCCGCACCGCCTGCTCGTGGCCGAGGAGGGCGGGAAGCTCCTCGGCTACGCGACGAGCAGCGCCTTCCGCCCCAAGCCGGCCTACGCCACCTCCGTGGAGACCAGCGTCTACCTGGCACCCGAGCACGTCGGCCGTGGCATCGGCGGCCTGCTCTACACCTCGCTCTTCGAGGTCCTGGCGCAGGAGGACGTCCACACGGCGCTCGCGGGGATCGCCATGCCCAACCAGGCGTCCCAACGCCTCCACGAGCGCTTCGGCTTCCGGCAGGTCGGCCTCCTCGAACAGGTCGGCCGGAAGTTCGACCGCTTCTGGGACGTGGCCTGGTTCCAGAAGTCCCTGTGACCTCTCGCTGATCGGGCCATCAACCCCATACGGCCGTCAGCCGCCGAGACGGGAGAAGCGAGTAGCGATCTGTCGCGCCCATGCGCTTCCCGCCCGTCATGATCACCCTCTGGTGTAGGTATCAGCCCAAGACGGTCGCCGGACGCTGAGGAATGGGGAGCGCGTAGCGATCTGTCGCGTCTGGGTGCACGTCAGGGTGCTCTGATCAACCTCCCGTGCAGGTAGTCGAGCCCCTGGCGCGGAATGAGACTGCTGAGGGCCCGGATGCCTGGCGGGCCGGCGCCCGGCCCCTCGTCTGATCGCTGACGGACCCGCTCCTCCAACGTTGGACCGTGCCGTTTCTTTGGGGGTTTCCCGGCAGTCTTTCGGCTTTCCGGTTCGGGTCGGTCGGTCAAGGGTCGCCGAAGGCGATCGCGTAGCGACGCGACGAAGGAGCGCCCTTGAGGGACCGGCCCGAACCGGAAGGACGATGGGACTGACGGGAAGCCCCCAACCCTCCCTGAGACCGCCCCGCTACGACTCCGCCCCCGCACCCCCGCCTCCCAGCAGGCGGGCCTTCGCCCTGCTGAACTCCTCCCGGGTCAGCAGTCCCTCCCGGGTCAGGTCCGCCAGTTGCGTCAGCTCCGCCACCAGGCTGCCGGGCAGCGGTGGAACCGCAGGAGCCCCCGGGCCGGCGGCGGAGGGGGCCTCCCCCGGAGCAGGCTCCGCCTCCTCCTCGGCGGTGGGGGCCGGTCCGGGGGTCTCCTCCTCCCAGGGGGCCTCCTCCCGGGGTTCCCCGTCCCCCACCCGATCCCCGAACTCATCCCTGAACTCGTCCCCGTACTCGTCCCCGAACCCCTCCACCACCGCCTCGCCGCTGTCCTCCGCCTGCGCCCACTCCGCCGCGCCCGCCGCCCGGCGCAGCAGGCCCCGCAGGAGCGGCCGGCCCGCCGGGCGGACCGCCGCCTTGACCGTCACGCCCACCGGACGGATGAACATCACGCCGCCCCCACCCGCTCCGCCGGGATCCGGACCGAGCCGACGATCCGTCCGCCCGCAGCCCGTACCGCGACGGCCGCGTCCTGGGCCCAGACGTGTTCGACCACCAGCAGCAGCGCGCAGCTGCCCCGGTCCAGGAGCTCCGCCGCCTCGCGGACGTCCTCGGGGCCGATCAGCCGGGCCACGTCACGGCCCGCCAGGATGCCCTGGAGCTCCACGAACTCGTCGAACTCCGCCGCCAGTACCTCCCCCGAGGCCGTCTTGGTCGTGACGAGGCCGTCGATGAGGCGGACCACCCCGGTCTTGCGCAGCCCCATCACGGCCTCGACCGCCGGGACCCGGAGCTGTTCCTCCGGGAAGGCGAGGACGATGAATTCCACAGGTCCCATGAGCCGGGCTCCTCACTCCTGACCGTTCTGCCTGACCGTTCTGCCTGACCGCTCTTGCCTGACCGTTTCTGACGACTCTTCGGCACCCTATGACATAAGCGGACATACCAGCCGCGACCTTGCTACGTTTCCGCGTATGACCGCTCTGACGGCGAAGGTGACGGAGCCCGCTCCGCCGCCGCCCCCCGACGCACGGGCCGCCAAGCGCCGCGGCATCGAGCTGACGCTCCTCGCGGGCGCGGTCCTGATCTCCGTCCTGGGCCACCTCTACGTCGGCCTCGCCGCGGACGGCAAGAGCACCCGGGCCCCCGCGGCCCCCTACGCCGCCGGGCTCGGCGGGGCCGCGCTGATCGCGCACCTGGCCGTGCGGCTCCGGGCCCCGTACGCCGATCCGCTCCTGCTGCCCATCGCCGTCCTGCTCAACGGGCTCGGCCTGGTGCTCATCCAGCGCCTCGACCTGGCCACCCCGGGGGCACCCGGGGCGGGGGACCAGCTGCGGTGGTCGGCGCTCGGGGTGGTCCTCTTCGTCCTCGTCCTGGTCCTCCTGCGCGACCACCGGACGCTCCAGCGGTACGCGTACCTGTCGGTCACCGCCGCCCTCACCCTCATGCTGCTGCCCGTCTTCTTCCCGGCCGTCAACGGCGCCCACATCTGGATCCGCTTCGCCGGGCTCTCCTTCCAGCCGGGGGAGTTCGCCAAGATCCTGCTCGCGCTGTTCTTCGCCGCCTACCTCGCCGCGAACCGCACCGCCCTCGCCCTCACCGGACGCCGGCTCTTCTGGAAGCTCCGCCTCCTGCCCGGCCGGGTGCTCGGGCCGATCCTCGCGATCTGGCTGCTCAGCGTCGGCGTACTCGTCCTGGAGCGGGACCTCGGGACCTCGCTGCTCTTCTTCGGCCTCTTCGTGATCATGCTCTTCACCGCGACCGGGCGGATCGGCTGGATCGCGATCGGGCTGCTGCTCGCCGCCCTCGGCGCGTACGCCGTCGGCACCCTCGAACCGCACGTCCACAGCCGCGTCCAGGACTGGATGAATCCTTTCGCCTCCATCGAGCGCGGCGACGGCCCCGGCCAGCTCGCCCAGTCCCTCTTCGCCTTCGCCGCCGGCGGCCTGCTCGGCGCCGGCCTCGGCCACGGCCAGTCCTTCCTCATCGGCTTCGCCGCCAAGTCGGACTTCGTCCTCGCCACCGCCGGAGAGGAGCTCGGCCTCGTCGGCCTCACCGCCATCCTGCTCCTGTACGGGCTCCTCGTGTCCCGGGGCTTCCGCGCCGGACTCGCGCTGCGCGACCCCTTCGGGCGGCTGCTGGCCACCGGGCTCGCGTCGATCGTCGCCCTCCAGGTGTTCGTCATCGCGGGCGGCGTCACCGGCCTCATCCCGCTCACCGGCATGGCCATGCCCTTCCTCGCGCAGGGCGGCTCCTCCGTCGTCACCAACTGGATCATCGTCGCCCTCCTCGTCCGGCTCAGCGACAGCGCCCGCAGGCCCAGACCCGGCCCCGGCCCCAACCCGGGCTCCGGCCCCGGCCCCGCCCCCGTCCCACCGCAGGAGGGGCCCGCATGATCCGCTACATCCGCTGGTGCGCGTACTTCTGCGCCCTCCTGCTCGCCGCCCTGCTGGCCAACGTCGCCCGGGTGCAGGTGTGGGAGTCCGCCGCCTACGGCGCGAACCCCGCCAACAAGCGCCCCGCCATCGACCGCTACGCCGAGCCGCGCGGCGACATCCTGGTCGACGGCCGGCCCGTCACCGGCTCCCGCGACAGCGGCCAGCTGCTGCGTTACGAGCGGACCTACACCGACGGCCCGCTCTACGCGCCCGTCACGGGCTTCTCCTCCCAGACGTACGGGACCAGCTTCGTCGAGCGCGCCGAGGACGCCGTCCTCTCCGGCACCGACCCGGGACTGTCCGCCTTCCCGCTCTGGTACGACCTCTCGCGCGGCCGCCCCGGCGGCGGCAACGCCGTGACCACCCTGCGCGCCGCCGTCCAGCAGGCCGCGTACCGGGGTCTCGGCGGCAAGCGCGGCGCGGTCGCCGCCGTCGAGCCGGCCACGGGCAGGATCCTGGCCCTGGTCAGCAGCCCCTCGTACGACCCGGGGCTGCTCTCCGGCACCGGTACGAGGGTCAAGGCGGCCTGGGAGCGGCTGAACGCGGACCCCACCCGGCCGATGCTCAACCGCGCGCTGCGCGAGACCTATCCGCCCGGCTCCACCTTCAAGATCGTGACGGCGGCCGCCGCCCTCGACGCGGGCGTGGTCACCGACGTCGACGCCCCGACCCGGACCCCGGACCCGTACCCCCTGCCCGGCACCAGCACCCTGCTGCCGAACGCGGCCACGGGCTGCGCGGAGGCCTCGATGGCGGAGGCGGTGCAGTGGTCCTGCAACACGGTGATGGCCGACATCGGGGTGCGGGTCGGGCTGCGCGGCATGGTGGAGGCGGCGGAGCGCTTCGGGTTCAACGACGAGGGGCTGCGGGTGCCGTCGTGGGTGTCGCGGTCGAACTTCGACACCGACATGAGCCCCGACCAGCTGGCGCTGTCCTCCATCGGGCAGTTCAACACCAAGGCCACCCCGCTGCAGATGGCCATGGTCGCTGCGGCCGTGGCCAACGGGGGCGAGATCCGCACCCCCTACCTGGTGGACCGCACGACCCAGGACGACGGCTCCCTGGTGCGGCGTACCGACCGGCGCACCCTGAGCCGGGCGATGAGCCCGGCCGCGGCGCTGCGTATGCAGGAGCTGATGGTGAAGGTGGTGGAGGACGGCACCGGGCGCAACGCGGCGATCCCGGGCGCGCTGGTCGGAGGCAAGACGGGCACCGCGCAGCACGGCGTCGGCAACGCCGGCACCCCCTACGCCTGGTTCATCGCCTGGGCCCGCGGGCAGGGGGCGCCGCAGCCGGCGGTGGCGGTCGCGGTGGTGGTCGAGGACGCCTCGGCGGTGCGCGGGGACATCAGCGGCAACGGCGCGGCGGCCCCGATCGCGCGGGCGGTGATGCAGGCGGCGCTACGGGCAGGCACGGACTAGGTGTTCTGCGTCTCCTCTCGGCGTCCCATAGCGGCCGCATCGGGTACGAGGAGCAGCTTGCCGGTGGTGCGCCGAGCCTCCAGATCGCTGTGGGCCCGGGCGGCCTCGGACAATGCGTAGCGGCCCGTTACGGTGACCTCAAGCGCCTTGGAGCGCACCCACTCGAACACATCGGTGGCCCGTCGGAGCAGTTCGGACCGATCGGCGATGAAGTCCCCGAGGCTGGGCCGGATCAGGGTCAGCGAACCGCCGTGGGCGAGCCGGATCGGATCAAACGGCGGAACGGCACCACTTGCCGCGCCGAAGAGCACGAGATGGCCGCGGGTTCGCAGGCTGGCGAGGCTCGCATCGAAGGTGTGCGCGCCGACGCCGTCGAAGACGACCGGCAGTCCCTGACCGCCGTTGAGCCGCCTCACCTCGGCCGCGAGATCGTCGACTGCGGAGGAAAGGACCACCTCGGCGGCCCCGGCACGCTTCGCCAGCTCGGCCTTCGCCGTGGTCGACGTCGTGCCGATCACCCTGCCGCCGAGATGGGTGATGAGCTGGGTCAGAAGCAGCCCCATGCCACCAGCAGCCGCGTGCACGAGCACCGTGTCGCCCCCCTGAACCGGGTAGGCGTCCTTGACGAGATAGTGCGCGGTCATGCCTTGGAGGAGCACGGCGGCGGCCGTCTCGAAGCCGATGTCGTCGGGCAGCGGCACCAGCCGGGAGGAGTCCACGACGGCCCGCTCGGCATACGTGCCGGGAATCTCCACCCAACCGACCCGGTCCCCGACTGCGACGTCAGCGACGCCGGGTCCCACTTCGACGACCGTGCCGGCACCCTCGGCGCCCGGGGTGAAGGGCAGCGGGAGGCTGTACCGGCCTTCGCGGTGGTAGACGTCGAGGAAGTTGACCCCGGATGCGGCGACCTCCACGACCGCCTCGCCCGGACCCGGCCTCGGCTGGTCCACCTCGGCCTCCTGCAGCACCTCGGGACCGCCCACTTCGTACACCTGGATCGCTCGCATGGCCCTCCAATATCGGCTTTCCCCCACCAACCCCGTTGATGGCGATGCGATTCCCGGCAAGCAGCCCGGCCCGCCGCCCCCGCCGGGAGCGGGGCCGTCAAGGGTCGGCGAACGCACCACCCGCCGCTTCCGCACCGCCGTACGGGCGGCCTCGCCGTCAGGCCTGCGCCCCCTCCTGGATGGCGGCCTCCACCTCCGCCACCCGCTCCCGCTCCTCTGCGGCGAAGCGCTCGCGGTCCAGCGACTCGGCGATCTCCTCGTCCCGGGCCATCAGCAGGTCGAGGTTGGAGTCGCCCATCTCGAAGACGCCCATGTCCAGGTACGCCTTCTGCAGCCGGTCCCCCCACAGCCCGATGTCCTTGACGCACGGCACGATCCGGCTGAACAGCAGCTTGCGGAACAGGTGCAGGAACTCCGACTGCTCGGTGTACTCCACCGCCTCCCGCTTCGGGATGCCGAAGTTCTCCAGGACCTCCACCCCGCGCAGCCGGTCGCGCATCAGGTAGCAGCCCTCGATGACGAACTCCTCGCGCTCGCGCAGTTCGGCGTCCGTCAGCTGCTTGTAGTAGTCCCGCAGCGCCATCCGCCCGAAGGCCACGTGGCGGGCCTCGTCCTGCATCACGTACGCGAGGATCTGCTTGGGCAGCGGCTTGTCCGTCGTGTCGCGGATCATCCCGAAGGCGGCCAGCGCCAGCCCCTCGATGAGCACCTGCATGCCGAGGTAGGGCATGTCCCAGCGGGAGTCGCGCAGGGTGTCGCCGAGGAGCCCCTGGAGGCTGTCGTTGATCGGGTAGAGCATCCCGACCTTCTCGTGCAGGAAGCGCCCGAAGATCTCGGCGTGCCGGGCCTCGTCCATGGTCTGGGTGGCGGAGTAGAACTTCGCGTCCAGGTCGGGCACGGACTCCACGATGCGCGCCGCGCACACCATCGCGCCCTGCTCGCCGTGCAGGAACTGGCTGAAGTTCCAGGCGCTGTAGTGCCGGCGCAGCTCCCCCTTGTCCCGCTCGGTCATCTTCGCCCAGTGCCGGGTGCCGTGGAGGGTCAGCGTCTCGTCGGGGGTGCCGAGGGGGTCGTACGGGTCCACCTCGATGTCCCAGTCGATGCGCTTGGCGCCGTCCCACTGCTTGTCCTTGCCCTTCTGATACAGCGCGAGGAGGCGGTCGCGTCCCCCGTCGTACTCCCAGCTGAAGCGGGCCGCGCCGGAGGCGGGGACCGGCCACACGGCCTCGTCCGGGGCCTGGGTGTAGAGCTCGTGCGTCGACACTGACGCCTCCTCGTCTCGCGTACTGCGTCTCGCGTACTGCCGTGCGGGAGTGGACAGTTGGCAGCGTCACACGTTGGTAGACGCGGGGTCAACAAGTCGTGCGCGAGGGATTGACGGTCTTGCTGACAGGGAGTCTTATAAGGGGTGACCGCAGGTAACCCGACAGGTGACCCCCACAGGCAACCCGACCGCGAGGTGCCCGAAGCCATGACGACAGTGACGGAACGAGCCGCGCTGAGGGACGCCCTCGGCCTCCTCAAGGACCGCGAGCAGATCGCCGAACGACTCCTCGAATCCTCCGCCAAGCACTCCTTCGACCCCGACCGGGAACTCGACTGGGACGCCCCGCCGATCGACGGCACGTACTACTGGCCGCCCGAGCTGCTCTCCCTCTACGACACCCCGATGTGGAAGAAGATGGGCGAGGAGCAGCGCATCGACCTCTCCCGCCACGAGGCCGCCTCCCTCGCCTCCCTCGGCATCTGGTTCGAGATCATCCTCATGCAGCTCCTGGTCCGGCACATCTACGACAAGCCGTTGACCAGCAACCACGTCCGCTACGCGCTCACCGAGATCGCCGACGAATGCCGGCACTCCATGATGTTCGCCCGCATGATCCAGAAGGGCGGAGCCCCCGAATACCCGGTCACCCGCCTCAACCACAACCTCGCCCGCATCCTCAAGACCGTCTCCACCACCCCCGGGTCCTTCGCCTGCACCCTCCTCGGCGAGGAGATCCTCGACTGGATGCAGCGCCTCACCTTCCCGGACGAGCGCATCCAGCCCCTCGTCCGCGGCGTCACCCGCATCCACGTCATCGAAGAGGCCCGGCACGTCCGCTACGCCCGCGAGGAACTGCGCCGCCAGATGCTGACCGCCCCGCGCTGGGAACAGGAACTCACCCGGATCAGCTGCGGCGAGGCCGCCCGCGTCTTCTCCGTCGCCTTCGTCAACCCCGCCGTCTACGACAACGTCGGCCTCGACCGGCGCGAAGCCGTCGCCCAGGTCAAGGCCAGCGGCCACCGCCGCGAGGTTATGCAGACCGGCGCCAAGCGCCTCACCGACTTCCTCGACGACATCGGCGTCCTGCGCGGTGTCGGCCGCAGGCTCTGGCGCAGCTCCGGCCTCCTCGCGTAGACGCGTCGTCTACCCTGCGGGCATGACCGTACGGGCGTACCGCAGACTGAGCGTCGAGGAGCGGCGCGCCCAGCTCCTCGACGCCGCACTCTCGTTGTTCGCACACCGCGCCCCGGAGGAGATCTCCCTCGACGACGTCGCCGAAGCCGCCGGCGTCTCGCGCCCGCTGGTCTACCGCTACTTCCCGGGCGGCAAACAGCAACTGTACGAAGCCGCGCTGCGCTCGGCCGCGGACGTCCTCGAACTGTGCTTCACCGAACCCCAGACCGGCCCGCTCACCCAGCGGCTGTCCCGCGTCCTGGACCGCTACCTGGCCTTCGTCGACGAACACGACGCCGGCTTCGCCGCGCTGCTCCAGGGCGGCAGCGTCGTGGAGACCTCCCGCACCACGGCCACGGTGGACGGCATCCGCCGCGCCGCCGCCGAACAGATCCTCCTCCACCTGGGCGTCCCCGCGCCGGGAGCGCGGCTGCGGATGATGGTCCGCACCTGGATCACGGCCGTCGAGGCGGCCTCCCTGATCTGGATCGACGAGGGCAAACAGCCCGGGGCCGCCACCCTCCGCGACTGGCTGGTGGACCAGTTCATCGCCCTGCTCACCGCCACCGCCGCCACCGACCCCGAAACGGCCACGGCGGCCCGCGCGGCCCTCGCCCTGGAACGCCCGGACGGCCCGGCCGGCGTCCTGGCCCGCCGCGTCATCCCGGTGGTCTCCGAGGCCGCGCACCTGCTGTGACACTGGGGGGGTGAGAAGCGAACCGACCCCCTTCGAGGGCGGGCCGATGGACGGCCGCGTCCTCCCGATCCTCGTGGGCCCGACGGGCCACCCGCCGAAGTGGTACGAGATCCCGGTCCCGGCAGCGGACGGCGGCCCCCCGACGGTACTGCTGTACGAGCGCGTGCCGTCGGGGTACACGAAGCGGCTGGGACTCCAGAAGGGGTGGAAGTACACGTACTCCCCGTCGGGCGAGAAGCCGAAGCTCCGCTGGCCCTGGACAAAGCCCCGCGGCGGCCGCTGAGGCGGGGCGGGGCCCGGGGGAGGAGTCCGAGCGGGCCCGCCTCACAGCCGGTTCGGGGGTTTCCCGGCAGTCTTTCGGCTTTCCGTGTCGCGCCGGCCCGTCAAGGGCGCTCCTTCGTCGCGTCGCTACGCGATGGCCTTCGGCCACCCTTGACAGCCCGACCCGCCCCGGAAAGCCGAAAGACTGCCGGGAAGCCCCCGAAGGAACGGTCACGGGGCAGAGAGGCGAGGAGCGGCCCCGTCAGCGACGAGACGAGGGGCCGGGGCCCGGTACGCCGGGCATCCGAGCCCTCCCGCCTGCGATGCCGGACCAGGGGCGCGGCTACCCCGCACGAGCAGACGAACAGAGCCGCACAGGGAGCGGACGGGCGCCCCAGATCGCTACGCGCTCCTCCCGTCTCAGCGTCCGAGGACCGTCCGTGGCTGATACCCGCACCACAGGGCGAACAGGGCGGCCCGGGGAGCCTCCAGGCGCGGCAGATCGCTACGCGCTCCTCCCGGCTCGGCGTCGGACGGCCGTCTGGGGCTGGGATGGGGCACGTAACGGGCGGACGAAGGCCTTCGAGGATCGAATCGCCCCTCCCGCAGGGCCTTTGCCGACTTGTCGGAGTCTGCGCGTGTCTTTTTCACCCGCAGAGTCCGACAGAGACCCATCCGACCCCACAACAGACCCCCATACAGTGACAAAAGGGGCGCACGGGCCGGCATCAGCCCCAGACGGCCGCCGGACGCTGAGATTCGAGAAGCGCGTAGCGATCTATCGCGCCTGTCTGCTCTCTGGGCTGCTCCGTTCGCCCTCTGGTGCGGCTATCAGCCACAGGCGGTCGTCGGACGCTGAGACGAGAGGAGCGCGTAGCGATCTGCTGCGCCTGGGGGCTTCCTGGGCTGCTCTGTTCGCCTTCTCGTGCGGGTAGTCGCGCCCCTGGTCCGGAATCGCGACTCCTGGGGGCCCGGATGCCCAGCGGGCCGGCCCCCGGCCCCTCGCCTGGTCCCTGAGACGCCCGTCCCTCCACCATGGACCGTGGCGTTTCTTTGGGGGTTTCCCGGCAGTCTTTCGGCTTTCCGGTTCGGGTCGGTCGGTCAAGGGTCGCCGAAGGCGATCGCGTAGCGACGCGACGAAGGAGCGCCCTTGACGGGCCGGCACGAACCCGGAAGGGACGATGGGGCTGGACGGGAAGCCCCCCAACCCTCCCTGAGACCCGCCCCGGGGGATACCGCTCCCCACCCCCCCCGCCCCGCAGAAGGGGAGGCGGGTGGGCAACCCCCGCCCCACCCCAAGGGGTCGAGGGGGAGACAGCGGGCCCGAACAACACCCCCCCGCTACGACCCCGGCAGCGTCAGTACCGCCTCCGCGCCAACGCCCCGCGCCCGGCGGAACTCCAGGCGGGCGCCGATGGCCTCCGCCTGGCCCGCTGCGATCGTCAGGCCCAGGCCGTGTCCCTTGCCCCCGCTGCGGAAGCGCTGCGGTCCGTCCGTGAGGAGGTACTCGGGGTACCCGTCGCCGTGGTCCCGTACCGTCACGACCGGGCCGTCCACCGTGAGCACCACCGGGCCCCGCCCGTGCTTGTGGGCGTTGGCGAGGAGGTTCCCGAGCACCCGTTCCAGCCGCCGCCGGTCCGTCTCCACGTGCGCGTCCCGGACCACGACCACCTCGGTCTCCAGCCCCGACGCCCGCACCACCCGCCGGGCCAGCCGTTCCAGCTGGTGCAGGTCGGTGTCGACCCGCTCGTTGCCCGAGTCCAGCCGTGAGATCTCCAGCAGGTCCTCCGTCAGCTGCCGCATCGTGCGCACCCGCTCCCGGACCAGCTCCGTCGGCCGCCCCTCCGGCAGCAGTTCCGAAGCCGCCTGCAAGCCCGTCAGCGGCGTGCGCAGCTCGTGCGCGACGTCCGCCGTGAAGCGCTGCTCGCTCTGCAGTTTCCGCTGGAGGGTCCCGGCCATGGTGTCCAGCGCGGCCGCCACCGTCGACACCTCGTCCTGGTGCCGCGAGGGGTCCTCCGTACGGGGGTCGCCGACCCGGGCGTCCAGGTCGCCTTGGGTGATCCGGCGTGCGACCGTCGCCGTCTGGTGCAGCCGCCGCGTCACGCGGGTCACCGCGAAGGCGCCGACCAGCAGGGTGCCGCCGAGGGCCAGCACGGAGGAGCCGATGATCGCGTTGTCGAGGCCCCGGATGGTTCCCGCGCTCTGCCCGTAGTCGATGAGGGTGGCCAGCGCCTTCCCGTCGGCCGGGGCCGCCGCCCACATCACCGGGCGCCCGCCGGCGTCGCCGACGACCGTTCCGCGCCGGCCGCTCAGCGCGAGCGCCCGCAGCTCCGGCGGCAGCCCAGCCGGGTCGAGTCCGGACTGCGGCGGCAGGGCCTCGCCCGCCTCGTACGCGTACGAGGCCTCGTCGAGCTTGTCCAGCGCCTTGTCCCGGGCCGCCGCCACCGTCTGCCGGGTCACCTCCACGTGCACCAGTACGCCCAGCACCGCCGCGAGCGCGCAGCACATCACCACGATGAAGCAGGCGGACTTCCAGGTCAGCGTGGCCGTCCACGCCGGCAGCCATGCCCTCACGGCGCGCCCGCAGAACTGCTCGCCGCCGCCGCCGACGCCGCCGCCGAGGCCGAGGCCGAGGCCGACGCCGCCACCGACGCCGACGCCGCCGCCGACGGCGCCACCGGCGCCGCCCCGGCCGGCACCCGTACGATCTGCTCGCGCTCCGGCAGCATCGTCCGCTGCTTCGCGTCCCAGGACCAGGCGGTGATCAGCTCGTAGCCGGGGTTGCCGCTCGGCACGCGCAGGATGACGTCCCGCCCCGCCAGCTCCACGCTGATCACGGTCTCGGTGGTGGCCATGATCCGGTTGAGCCGGCCGCCGGCGTCCACGGTGTACACCCGTACGGACATCATCTTGTCGGGGAGCTCGATGCCGATCACCAGCTCGTCCTTGCCGTTCCCGGTGAGGTCCCGGTAGTACGGCTGCCGTACCCGGGCAGGCGGCCGGGGTCCTGTCCGATCTTCCCGCAGGCGCGGATCGCGGCGGCGGTCTCCGCGGGCATGCCGTCCGCCCCGACGCTGATGTCCGGATGCGCGCGCAGCTCCGCCTGCACCAGGGCGACCGGGTCGACCTCGTGCACGTTCTGGTCGGTGAACCTTCGGCAGCCCCC
>NZ_GG657750.1:5328127-5331239 GCF_000158895.1 Streptomyces sp. C
CCCGCGGCTGGACCCATCGGCCCGCCGCCGGTGCCCACCCCCCGCCGAGCTGCGCGAGTCTGAGCCTGCCGCCCGACCGCGAACTCGCCCCCGAACCGACCCGGCGAGACCCTGCTGGGGGAGCTGGCGTACGGGTCCCCGGGCAGCCGGTCCCGGCACCGGATGCGGCAGGAGCTCCAGGCCCGGCAGCGCACGGGCGCGGAGGTCGACCTGCTGGAGGCCTCGGACTGGCGGGCCCTGCACGACGTGCCGCTGCCCGGTCTGGGGCTGCTGGACCACCTGCTCATCGGCCCGCCGGGCGTCCTCGCCGTCCGTACGGTCCCGGGCCGCCGCCAGCGCGCCCAGGTCGGGGACCTGCTGCTGACGGTGGGCCGTGCCGAGCCCCGCCCGGACCCCCGCTGGATCCGGCGGGCGGCCGCCTGCGCCGCCCGGGTGCTGGCCGCGCCGGTCACCCCGGCCCTGGCCCTGGCCGATGCCTCCCGGGTGGAGGTGGCGCCGACGCAGCGCGACGTCCTGGTCCTCCAGCCCCCGACGCTGACGACCCTCCTGCGGGGCACGCCGGCGACCCTCAAACCCCCGGAGATCGAAGCCCTCTTCGCCGTGGCCCGCGCCCGGCCGGCGTGGACCTAGGGGACCTAGGGGACCTAGGGGACTTGGCCGACTTGGCCGACTTGGCGGGCTCGGCGGGCTCGGGGGAGGCCCTCAGGCCGAACTCCGCTTGCGCGGCGCGGCCTTCTTCGCGGCGGCCGTCTTCTTCGCGGTGGCGGTGGCGGTGGAGGACTTGGCGGCGGTCGAGGTGGACTTCCTGGCCGTGGAGGCGGACTTCGTGGCCGTGGAGGTGCTCTTCCTGGCCGTGGCTGCGGACTTCGTCGCGGCCGAAGTCGACTTCTTGCCGCCCGACTTGCCGCCCGACGCGGCGGACGAGGCCGCCGAGGTGGACTTCGCCGTCGACTTCGCCGTGGACTTCGCGGCGGCCTTCTTCCCCGCCGCGGCCGTCTTCCGACCCGCGGCGGCCCCGGCCGTCGACTTCTTCCCGCCCACCGCCTTCGGCGCGGCGGCCGCCGCGCCGCGCCGGATCGGGGTCACCTCCGCCTCCGTGCCGCCGTCCCCACCGTCCCCGCCGTCCTCGCCCTCCGCCGCGCCCCGCGAGGCCCTGGCGGCCCGCACGCTGTTCTCCAGCGCCGCCATCAGGTCGATCACCTGCCCGCCGGCCGGCTCCACCACCGCCTCCGAGGGCTCGAACGCCCCGCCCGCCTTCGCCGCGATCATCGCCTCCACGGCCTCGCGGTAGTCGTCGTGCAGGGAGGCCATCTCCACCTCTCCCAGCGTCGCCATCAGCGCGTCCGCCAGGTCCAGTTCGGCTTCCCGTACGGACACCGAGGCCTCCGGCGCCACCCCCTCGGGCGCCCTGATCTCGTCCGGCCACAGAAGTCCGTGCATCGCGATCACGTCGTCGACGACCCGCAGCATGCCCAACCGCTCCCGCCCCCGCAGCGCGTACTTGGCGATGGCCACCCGCCGGCTCCGCTTGAGCGCCTCCCGCAGCAGCGTGTACGGCTTGGCCGCCGTGGCACCGTTCGCCGCGAGGTAGTACGCGGCGTCCATCTGGAGCGGATCGATCTCGTCGGCGGGCACGAACGACACGATCTCGATCGTCTTCGCCGTGGCGATCGGCAGCTGCGCCAGGTCCTCCTCCGTGATCGGGATGATCGACCCGTCCGCCTCCTCGTACCCCTTGCCGATCTCGGCTGAGGACACCTCCTCCCCGTCCAGCTCGCACACCTTGCGGTAGCGGACGCGGCCGCCGTCGGTCACATGGATCTGACGGAAGGAGATCGAGTGGCTCTCGGTGGCGTTCACGAGCTTGATCGGGATGCTGACCAGGCCGAAGGAGATCGCCCCGTTCCAAATGGATCGCACGGTTCCTCCTGATTCGTGGCAATCTCATCGTATGACGCCGATCACGATGGTGGAGGGGCGTCGCATCGCGCTCAGCAACCTGGAGAAGGTCCTCTACCCGGGGACCGGCTTCACCAAGGGCGAGGTGCTGCACTACTACGCCACCGTCGCGGACTCCCTCCTCGCGCACATCAAGGACCGCCCGCTGTCCTTCCTGCGCTATCCGGACGGCCCGGACGGCCAGCTCTTCTTCACCAAGAACCCGCCGCCCGGCACGCCCGCATGGGTGAAGACCACCCCCGTGCCCCGCTCCGAGGACGAACGGGCCGAACAGGTGGTCGTATCCGACCTGGCGTCCCTGATGTGGGCGGCCAACCTCGTCGTCGAGTTCCACACCCCCCAGTGGCGGGCCGGCGCCCCCGCCGTCGCCGACCGGCTCGTGTTCGACCTCGACCCCGGCCCGCCCGCCACCGTCGTCGAATGCTGCGCCGTCGCCCTGTGGCTGCGCGAGCGCCTCGCCGCCGACGGCCTGACCGCGTACGCCAAGACCTCCGGCTCCAAGGGCCTCCACCTGGCCGTGGCGCTCGAACCGGTCCCCTCCGCGCGCGCCTCCGCGTACGCCAAGGTCCTCGCCCAGGAGGCCGAGGCCGCGCTCCCCGACCTCGTCGTGCACCGCATGGCGAAGGCGCTGCGCCCCGGCAAGGTCTTCGTCGACCACAGCCAGAACGCCGCCGCCAAGACCACCGCCGCCCCCTACACGCTGCGCGCGCGGCACCTGCCGACCGTCTCCGCGCCCGTCTCCTGGGCGGAGGTCGAAGGCTGCCGCGACTCCCACGACCTGGTGTTCCTCGCCGACGACATCGCGCCCCGGCTGGCCCGCGACGGCGACCTCCTCGCCCCGCTGACCGACCCCGGACGGGCCGGGAGCCTGCCGTGACCCCGCCGGCCGTCCAGGTCGCGCTCGCCGCCGCCGTCCGGACCCTGCCGCGGGGGGCGGGCCTGGCGTACGAGCCGAAGTTCGACGGCCACCGCATGGTCGTGCTGCGCACCGAGGAGGACGTGGTGCTCCAGGCCCGCTCCGGGCGGATCGTCACCGGCGCCTTCCCCGACCTGGCGGCGGCCGCCCGGCAGCTGCCCGCCGGGACCGTACTGGACGGGGAGGTGGTCGTCTGGCACGGCGGCCGCACGGACTTCGCGCTCGTCCAGCGGCGCG
>NZ_GG657750.1:5331527-5390498 GCF_000158895.1 Streptomyces sp. C
CGGCGCGCCTGGCGCAAGCTCCGGCACACCAACGTGCGGGACGCGGCGGTGATCGGCTACACCGGCACCCCGCGCCGCCCGCTGGCGCTCGTACTGGTCCTGCCGGGGGAGGAGGACGAGGCGCCGCTGGTGTCGAGCCCGCTCTCGGCGGTGCTGCGCACGGAGCTGGCGGCGGTCCTCGCGGAGCGCGGGGGCGCGGGTACCGGCGGGGGCGTGGTCACCGCGATCGGGCTCGGCGAGGTGCCGTTCAGCCTGCTGGACCCGCCGCTGGCGGCCGAGGTCCGGCACACCGCGCTGCGCCACCCCCCGCCGGAGGTGTTGCGGCTGCGGACGGACCTCTGACCTGCGCGGGAGGCGCGGGTCAGAGGTCCGGTGGCGGTGGGTCCGGGCGGGGAGTTCAGGCGTGCGCGCCGCGTCCCGCGTCGGGCGGCGCCCCCGGCTGCGGGTGCGGTCCCGGGCCCTCGGGCTTCTCGTAGCCGGACTCGCGCTCGGCCCGTACCTGGTCGGCGTGGTCGGAGGTGGTGGAGCCGAAGTTCCCGTAGCCCTGCATCTCGTGCGGCCGCAGGCCGCCCTCGGGGATCTCCACCGGGTCACGCTCCTCGCGGACCTCGTGCACCGCCCCGCCCTCGGGCAGGTGCGGCTGGCTCTCCGGGGTGGGCGGCGGCGGCTCCTTCTCCCGGACCCGCTGGCCCAGCTTGAAGCCGGCGAGGATCACGCCGGCGATGACGATGCCGACGACGAAGAACCACGCGATGTCGGTCAGGATCTTGTCCACGCTGAGGATCGTGTCCATAGAGCCCATTTTCCCGCTTTTGCTACTTTTGC
The DNA here is from genome assembly GCF_000158895.1 of Streptomyces sp. C. Classification (NCBI taxonomy): domain Bacteria; kingdom Bacillati; phylum Actinomycetota; class Actinomycetes; order Kitasatosporales; family Streptomycetaceae; genus Streptomyces; species Streptomyces sp. C. Next base: position 5,332,353 of record NZ_GG657750.1, read on the forward strand.
ACGTGAGAGCAGCGCAAAGAATCCCCCCGGAAACCGGCCCCGGCCCGACCCCCCACCGCCCGGGGCGCACACCGCTCCCTACTCCGAATGGATGAAGGGGGCGGGCGTCGCTCACCGCGGGGGACGGTCACCCCTCACCGCGGGGGACGGTCACCCCTCACCGCAGCGGCCCGTCCGAGTCCCGCAGCCCCCGCGCGTCCCGGCCCCCGAGCACCCCGAGGATCTCTGCGCAGATCGCCAGCGCCGTCTCCGCCGGGGTCTTGGCCCCCAGGTCCAGCCCGATCGGCCCGTGCACCCGCGCCAGCTCGGAAGCGCCCACCCCGGCGGCCACCAGCCCGTCCTGGCGCCGCGCGGTCGTCCGCCGGGAGCCGAGCGCGCCGACGTACGGGATCCCCAGCGCGAGCGCGTTCCGCAGGACCGGCACGTCGAAGTCCGGATCGTGGCTGAGCATCACCAGGCAGGCCGCGTCCCGGTGCTCGGTCAGCGCCTTCTCCGCGTCCGCCGCGTTCTCCACCACCACGGACTCCCAGCCCAGCAGCGCCGCCTGCGCCCCGATCACCCCGGCCAGCTCCCCGGTCCCGCCGATCACCACGTACGGCGCCGACGGGTACGCCTCCACCAGCACCAGCCCGGAGCCCCCGTACAGGGCGTCGCGCCCGGGCCGCCTGGTCCCCAGCAGCTCCCCGGCCCGCCGCCCGGCGTCGTCGGCCGGCTCGTCGCCGGCCCGTACGACCTCGCTGACGGCGCCGTCCGCGCCCTCGCTGAGCCGGGTCACGAGCGCCACGCCGGCCCCGGTGCCCAGCAGCTCCCACCATTCGGCGGGGATCGCGGACAGCGGCTGCAGCAGCACCTCCGCCTGCCCGCCACAGGTCAGCTTCGCCTCCGCGGCCTCGCCGGCCCCCGACCGACACCTCGCACACCCGCGCGGTCACCCCGGCGCCGCCCAGGGCCCCGGCCTCCGCGACCAGCTCGGCGTCGAACACCCCGCGGTACAGGGCCCCGACGCACTCCCCGCGGGCGTCCACGAGCACGGCCCCGGCGGGGTCCCGGGGCCCGAACCCCTGCTCGGTCACGGGCCGGGCCAGGAACGCCACCCGCCCCTCGGCCGCCCACTGCCGCGCCGTCTCCGCAAGCTCACGCATCCTCGTCGCCCCATCCTCTGTGCGCTCCCTCGCCGCAAAGCACCTGGTCAACGGGCACAAAGCGGCCTCGGAACCCACCCTACGCACGCCCCCCGCCGCCACCCACTCCCCGAACCCACCAACCCCGGGCGGTCGTCCTCGTACGGACCACCGGAAGCCCCGCCGAGTGGCCGGTCCTCCGCCCCCACGGAGAATCGAGGGAACGGGGTGAAGGGAAACGACCGACCGTGCACACCCTGAAACGCGCCTTCGACTCCCTCTCCATCCGCAACTTCCGGCTCTTCTTCCTCGGCCAGCTGCTCTCGGTGACCTGCACCTGGATGATGGTGATCGCGCAGGACTGGCTGGTGCTGGAGCTGTCGGGCAACTCGGGCACGGCCCTGGGCGTCGTCACCGCCCTCCAGTTCGCGCCGGTACTCCTCCTCACCCTCTACGGTGGCCGGCTCGCCGACCGCCACAGCAAGCGCCGCATCCTGATCCTCGCCAACCTGGTGTCGGGGGCCCTGTCCTTCCTCCTGGGCGCGTGGATCCTCCTGGGCGAGGTCCGGCTGTGGCACATCTGGCTGTTCGCGCTCGCTCTCGGCACGGTCGGCGCGGTGGAGGTGCCCACCCGGATCGCCTTCACGGGGGAGATGGTGGGCGGCGAACTCCTGCCCAACGCCTCGGCGCTGAGCGGCGCGTACTTCAACGCGGCCCGGGTGGCCGGGCCCGCGGCGGCCGGGATCCTGATCGCGCGCCTGGGCGTCGGGCCGGTGATCCTGATCAACGCGTGCAGCTACCTGGGGGCTGTGGCGGGGCTCGCGCTGATGCGCCCGTCGGAACTGCACGGCCCGCCCGCCCCCGCGTCCGACCCACGGATCGCGGACGGCCTGCGCTACGTGGCCCGGCGCCCCGACCTGGTCCTCCCGCTGGCCCTGACCGGCGTCCTGGGCCTGGCCGGCTTCAACTTCCAGCTGACGCTGCCGCTGCTGGCCAAGACCGAGTTCCACACCGGCTCGGCGGCCTTCGGACTGCTGAGCAGCTCCCTCGCGGCGGGCTCCCTGCTGGCCGCCTTCGCGGCGACGGCCCGCCGCACCCGCCCGACGACGGCCGTGGTCACCGGCTCGGCCCTGGCCTTCGGCACCACGGAAGCCCTCACGGGCCTGGCCCCCACCCTCCCGACGGCGTGCCTGCTCCTGGGCCTCACGGGCTTCGCGATGATGTACTTCGCCCAGGCGGCCAACCACCGCATCCAACTCGGCTCGGACCCCGCCTACCGCGGCCGCGTGATGGCCCTCTTCACCCTGATCTTCATGGGCACCACCCCCCTGGGCGCCCTCCTGACGGGCTGGCTCTCCGACCACTGGGGCCCCCGCTGGTCCCTCTCCACAGGCGGCCTCATCTCCCTGGCGGCAACGGCCCTGACCCTGGCGCTGCCCCTGACCCCGGAACCCGACCGCGAACCGGCCAACTCCCGCACCTGACAGGCACTTGCGGGCGCGCCCGAGGAACCGCTCCCGGCCGACGGCCGGATGGAGCAACACAGCGCGCCGCGCCCGCGGTCAGGGGCCAGGGTGTGGGCATGGCCGACAGCGACGAGGATGCGCCGGCGTCCGGCAGGAGCGGTTTCGACGCCGTGCACAAGTGGGCCGCCACGATCGCCGCCGTCGCCGCCCTGGCCTTCTCGCTCTACAACTTCACCGAACTCCAGCGGAAGCCGGAGATCGACCTCTCGCTCCCGCATTTCATGCGCATCGGAATGGAGGACGACAACGTCCAGTTCTTCGTCCAGCCCACCGTGTCCGCCAGAATCAGGACCCAGGACGTCGAGGTCATCCGCGACGCGCATTTCGACCTGACCGGCACGGGAGCCCTCGCCTCGTCGAAGCGGCCGGTCTTCTACTGGAGGGAGCTCGGCGCCTGGAACTTCGACGCGGAGGCGAGCTGGCTGTCCTACCAGTGGTCCGCGGACCCCGCCCCGTTCATCGTCAGCCAGGACAAGCCCCAGCAGCCGATCTTCCTCTTCCAGGCGGACGGCTGGAACTTCCGGGCCGGCCGGTACGAAGGGAAACTGCGCCTGACCCGGACGGGGAGCCGCTCCCCCCTGACCAAGGCGTTCTGCATCGTCCTCTCGGAGAGGGCCGCCAAGGAGATCCGCGACGGGGAGCCGAGCAGGGGCATCTACTTCTTCCGCAACGACCTGCCCAGGTTCGCCGCGTCGAAGGACCGCTCGGGATGCTACGTGAGGGAAACGGACTAGGGGCCCGGCCGGCGGCCCGTCACGGCCCGATGCCCCGTCAAGTACGCACCACAGGAGACCGGGGCCCCGTGAGCGGTGGTCCCGAAGGCCCCCGGACATACGCGAAGACCCCGTCTCAGCGTTGCCGCTGATGGCGGGGTCTTTGGGCACTTCCTGCGAAGTGCCCCCGGCAGGATTCGAACCTGCGCACACGGCTCCGGAGGGCATGGCTACGGGACCATCGAAATGCCACCTGACCTGCCGTTTCCTCGGAATAGGCTCCCCAAGAAACCGATCTCTATCGCATACCGTGCGCAGGTGCCCGCAGACACTGTTGTCAGACCCTCCGCATACACTGCGTGGCCATGGCCAAGGGACTGATCTCGCGGGACGACATCCTCAAGACGCTGGAGGAGTACGACGCCTTGGGGCGTGACACCTTCCTCGACCGCTACGGCTACCGGGAAGCCAGCACCTACTTGCTGGTGCACGAAGACAGGGAGTACGACTCCAAGGCCATTGCCGGCGTGGCCCATAAGCATCAGCACGGCGAACCGCTCACCTGGCAGCAGTTCAACGGCGGTCTCGGGGAGGCGGTGATCTGGCTCAAGCGCGAGGGCTTCAAGGTCGTAGTGTCTCGCAACCCAAAGTGGACGAGGGACGAGCTGATCCTTGCCTGCGACGTGGTCGTGCGGAACGGGTGGGAGGGCCTCGCTGCGGAAGACCCACGTATCGCAGAACTCTCTGCCCTTCTGCAGGCCCTCGCCGCCTATCCGGAGGAAGAGCGAGCCGCCACCTATCGCAACCGCAACGGAGCGGCCCGAAAGACCTACGACATCGCGACGCACCACCCCGACTACACAGGGAAGCGCACGAACGGCGGACGACTGGACGTTGTCGTTCTCCAGGACTTTCTTGACCGGCCGGCCGAGATGGCCCAAGCCGCCCAGCTGCTCCGCGAAGGACTCAAGGCGGGGACTCTTGAGACAGTACTGGCCGAGGACGATGACGATGCTGAGGACGAAGCCAGCGCCCCTGAGGGGCGTGTGCTGTACCGACGACACCGCACCCGTGAGCGCAACAAGGGGCTTCGAAAGAAGAAGATTGCCGCGGTACTGAAAGCGGGCGGAAGCCTCGCCTGCGAGGCGTGCGGCTTCGACTTCGCGCTGGTCTACGGCGAGCGCGGCGAGGGCTACATCGAGTGCCATCATGTGGTACCGCTGCATGAGGCCGGAGAAGGCACAACGAAGCTCTCAGACCTGGCCCTCATCTGCTCGAACTGTCACCGCATGATCCACCGCAGCGCACCATGGCCTACGCCCGCCGAACTGCGGAATCTCGTGAGGCGGCAGACAGCGAGCGCGGGGACGTTGTTGCCTGGCCCACGACCGGCGAAGGCGCCGGAGACTGCTGCGCCGTAGCAGAGTCACCGCGCTACTTATCGAGCAGGAGTCCAGACGATTCCAGTCTGGACTCACCGGCCGTGGGCGCGTGCTGTGGTCGGCTGGCTGTGCGCGAAGCCGTCATGCTGCTGTCCGGCGGATCGCCCCCTTGGAAGTAGCTCGGCTTGCATTTTCCTTCGGGCGTGCCGAAGGTTCGACCGAACCGTTGCCTCGCTTGCGCCCGTCAACTCGGCTATCTCGTTCGGGCGAAATCCCAGTAGGTAAAGTCGCATGATATCTGCCTGTCGTTCCGAGAGTGCTTGCAACGCCCGGTGTACATCTACGGAGGCGATAACCTCTTCTTCTATTAGGAGAGGGTCTACGATATCTGGAACCTCCGCGAAAGAGGCTGCGTCTTGATGCTTCTGTCTAAAGAAGTATCGGGTAGCGACAGTCGCCACCCAAGCCTTAGGGTGCGTCACTTCCCTACCAGACTTAATGGATAGAAGGAGGCTCACCAAGGCTTCCTGTGTGGCGTCGGCGGCCTCTGTTGAGTTGGCCCCCAGGTGCATCATGCGGCGAATTACCAAAGGCCATAGTTCTGTGTACAACGCGGCAAACTCGGCCTCAGTCTTCAAGGACTGAGGCCGAGCTGCTTCGGGATCTTTCCCGGTCAGTTCTCTTCTCCCGCCGTCGGCGGGTTAGCCGATTCGGTCGCACCCTCCGTCGGTGGGTTGGCCGTTTCGGGTGCACCCGTATTCAGAGGTCCGGGCGAGCGGTTCCAGAATTCAGCCAGGAACCAGTCCAGGGTTCGCCTGCCCGTCTCCCGAGCCTTCCTTGTGGCAGCCCAGCCGAGGCAGCCACCCAGACCCACCCACGAACTCAGTAGGGCGGCCTTGCGGTAGTCATCGATGGAAGGTGGGATGTCCGGGACGATGATGTCGGCCATGAAGAAGAAGATGACCAGGCCGCCGAACCAGATGATTCCCTGCAGCGCCGCCCCAGATCGAGGCGGTGCAGGGTCAGAAACCAACAGAGCCAAGGAACGAACTCCTGTCCCATTACCGGAGATCGCCCCGCCGCCCCCACTCGGGCATGAAAGAAGTACGGCGGGACGCCGGTCGACTGATCGACCACAGATAGTGAAGCAGTCGTTACCCGGGCAACGCAAAAATCCCGGCTGGATACAACTATCCATCGGGTCGTCACACTATGTGGCGATGCTTACCGGTTCGGCACCTCTTGTCGCTCGTGATTCGGGACCCGCCGCCTTCATCTCAGCCCGAGTGGGGACGGCGGGTCCCGTGGGACAGGTCGACCTGAGTCTCCCGTCACCTAGTTAGTGCGTCGAGAACGGGAGAACGTGCAACCTCTCTTTTGTGCGGCTCACAGCCTTGGGTTGGGAGCCGCACCCGCGGAGGGGCCGCAAGCGGAGTGTGTGACCGGCGCTATCCCATCCCGCCGTTGTCTGCCGCAGGTCGGCGACGGTGTAGTGCAACCTTCCGGGCTGGAGTGCGAAGCTGGATCCCACAGATGCTCCGGAGATTTCCAGGGAAGGATGGTCTCGTGCCGCAACCGAGCCCGCGGGGTACGTACCTGCAGATCTCAGAGGTCCTGCGCGTTCGGATCGCCGAAGGTGCGTACCCGGACGGTCTGCCGTCGGAAGCTGAAATCGGGCGAGAGTTCGGCGTGGCGCGTACGACCGTCCGGCGGGCACTGCGTGCGCTGGAAGACGCTGGGGACATCGCGGCCGTGGCGGGCGTAGGCCGGCGGGTCTCCGGAAGCAGTCAGGTTGCCCCATACGAACAGATCATGAACGACCTGCTAGCTCAGATCCGTGAGGGTGCCCTTCCGGCTGGTGCTCGGATCCCCAGTGAGGCTGATCTTGCAGAGACCTTCGGAGTGGCCAGAGGCACCGTGCGCCGTGCCGTACGTGAACTCGAAACGGCTGGGTACGTCACGGCACAGCATGGTGTCGGGCGGTTCGTCAGTTCGACCCCCTGAAGCGAGCCATCTCGGAGGGAACAGACGTGAAGCTGACTAAGTGGGCGCACGAGCTTGCAGAGTCTCTGCTCGCCGAAAGCCTTCCTCAGCGGTGGGCTCACTCGCGGCAGGTGTACGCCCAAGCCCTGAGCCTGGCCCCGGCCCTGGGGGAGGATGCCGAACTGTTGGCCGCAGCAGCCATCGCGCACGATGTCGGATACGCCCAGGCCGCCGTCGACACCGGGCAGCACATGATTGACGGGGCCCGGTACCTGCGGGATGTCGTCGGAGCCGATCCGCGCCTGTGCAGTCTCGTGGCTTTCCACACGTCATCGCCGTGGGAGGCGTTTGAGCTGGGGCTGAGCGATGCTCTCGCGGAGTTCGGTCCTGCGGAGTCAGACCTGGTGGATGCGATCACCTTCTGCGACCTCACGAGCAGCCCCACCGGCGCCCTGGTAGATCCCGAAGAGCGCTTGGCGGAAGTGCTCCATCGATACGGCCCTGAACACGTCGTCTATCGCGCCGTCTCCGCGGCCCGGCCCGAACTGCTGGCCAGGGTGGCTCGGGTAAGGCAGCGCCGCGCCGAGGCGGAGTGGCAGGCGCTCAGCTGATTCGGGGAGTCGGGGACTCCCGGAAGCCCTCTTCGAGGCGTCGGCGCGTGGTCGGCGACATGTCGAGGGAATCGACCTGGGATCGAGGGATCCACCGGACCTCGAAGGATTCGGAGCTCACCTTGATCTCGCCGCTGACCGGCCGGGCGCGGAAGCAGAGCGAGAACTCCTGGCGAACCTCGCCGTCTGCGAACGCGATGACGTGACCGGGGTCGGTGAAAATGCCCACCAGGCCGACGACCTCAACGGTGATGCCGGTCTCTTCCTGGACCTCTCGGACGACCGTTCCGGCGATGTTCTCGCCGATCTCCTGAACGCCCCCTGGCATTCCCCAGCGCCCGTTGTCCGACCGGCGCTCCATAAGGACGTCGCCCGCGTCGTTGACGACGAAGGCCGTGACCGCGGGCACGATGCTGTTGGCCTTCGGGGCGGAAGGGTCGTTGAAGTAGTCGGTGCGGCGGCTCATGGGTCACCTTTCGAGGGGAACGGCTTCGGCCCAGACTTTCTCGAAGCTTTGCTGATATGTCGAGACCAGTTCAGCGCCGGCCACGCGGCGCAGGTGGAGAACTGGGGTCAGGGGCGCGCTTACCCCGTACACCTGCGTATTCACCAACCACTCGTCATCCGAGCGGTACAGCGAGTTGTGCAGGGTCGACCTATGTTGGCGAAACTCGATACCTGGCACTGAGTAGAGCGGGCGGTACAGCTTCATGACCTCCCGGACCTTGTAGGCCACGCCCTCTCCGATCTCCTCTTCCTCGCCGCGGCGCTGGATCTCCGGGCTTTCCGGATCTCCGAGCAGGATGCGTGCCCGGACGCCCTCAGCCGCTTTCAGCTTGAGGAGCCGCGCCCATCGGGGGTTTTCGGCGAGGAATACACCCGCGTGCACCAGTACGCCGATTTCCCGCTCAGCCCTGCCGAACATCTGGAGCCACAGCTCGGCCGGCACGTAGGACCGGTGTGGGTACACCTTCAAGACTTCGGCGTCAGCAGCGTCCTTGCGCTGGGAGTCGGGCAGACCTTCCGGCCACAGGTACGACTCGTCCTCATGCAGCATCGCCGCGATGGCGAGGCGATGGCGGCGGTACGGCGCCCGCCCCTTGGTGATCCAGCGCTCCACGGTTTTGGGGTCCACCCCGACGTGTTCTGCCAGGGCTTCCACGGTGATGCCTTGCGTCAGCATCGCGGATCGCAACCGCTCGTTAGCCATCCCACCCCCAGGGACGTCCAGGGACGTACTCGACCTGCGGAACGCTACCGAGGACGTCCCAAGTCGTCCAGGGACGTGGTGACTTTGTCCCGCCCCGCGGCGGCACTCTGAGGGCACATCACACGGAAGCCCCGGTTGAGCGAGGAGCTTGACAAGCGCAATCAGGGCGGCCACTGTGAAATACACGTTCAAGCATGTATCGCATGCTGATCGGGGCGGTTCTCCGCGCTGGCCTGCATCGATGCCTGTGACGAGCTGTGCCCGGAGGAAAGCCCGAGGGGGCGAGTACGAAGGCAGCGTCCGTTCCTTAAGAACTCAACAGAGTGCCAAGCAAAACGAGACGGGGCGTGACCCCCGTCCCCATGGCGACGGGCAGTCGTCGGCGGCAACACCTTCTCTTGCGTGCTGGCTCTGGAGAACGCCCCGCTTCAAAGGGGTGCCACCCGGTACGCGCCGCCCTGCTGGCGTCAGAGCAGTGACGATGACGCCCCCGACTCTCTAAGGCTCGGTACCGGAGCGCCGTGGCAACGGCGCTCCGGTGAAGCCTCGTTCCTCCGGCTTGGAGGCCCCTGTGATCCACCGACATCTACGGGCGCTGGCCGTACTGGACCGGCACGGCCAGCCGCGCCCCTCGCGTCGACGCTCAACCGCCCTGCGAAGCGTCTCCGGGCTTCACCGCCCGGCATTGCTCGCACGGCTCGCTCTCCCTTCCGCAGTGCTCGCAGTGCTGCGGCCGGTTGCCTCCACCCCGCCCGTCAGGCACGGGCCGGGGTGGAGGGGAGCCGCGAAGTTTCGGGCTTCACCACCGGGGCGCTGCCTCTCACCACGGACCGAGGCGCCCCGGTTCCCTTCGCTCATCAGGAGAGATCCACATGCGTTCGTACATCGGGAACCACCAGATCGTGAACCCCGCCGAGTTCGAGGAACTGGCGCTCGGCTTCGATGAACTGCCCCCCGGGCTCGACCGGGATCTGTTCCGCGGCCCGCTCGCCCCGGAGACCGCCCAGGAGCGGGCGGCCCGCGAGGCGGTGGCCCGAGAGGTCATCGCGGAACTGGCCGTGCTGGGTGAGGGTGGCGACGAGATCGCCGCGTGGGACGCGCTCTACGCCGACGCGCTCACCCGCACGGTTCCCTTCCTCCGGGGCGCCGCCCGTGACGCCGACCGCTCCACGCGGGCGGGGGAAGCAGCATGAGCCACACCATGACGGCCCTGTCCGCCGCCTTACCGCTCGCGTCCGGCTGGTCGGTGCACAGCCTGTGGATGCGGCGCCGCATCGACGCTGCCCGTCGCGACCCGCTGACCGGGCTGTGGACGCGGGACGCCTTCGAGGGGCGAGCCCGCAAGAGCCTGGCCCAGAAGTGCCAGCGCGCGGTGCTCGTCTTGGACCTCAACCGGTTCAAGGAGATCAACGACACCCTCGGCCACGCGGCCGGAGACGCGGTCATCCGCGCAACCGGGCAGCGCCTGGGCCGGTGGGCCGAGGAACACGCCGGTATCGCCGGACGGCTGGGCGGGGACGAGTTCGCCGCCGTCATCCCCGGCTACGGCATCGACAAGCTGCGCGTGGACCTGTTCATGCTGACCGGCCGACTCGGCCAGCCGGTGCCGTTCGACGGCCGGCCGATCGAGGTCCACGCGTCCATCGGCGCCGCCTACCACCGCACCGGATCCGGCGACCTGTCGCTACTGCTGCGGCGCGCGGATGAGCAGATGTACAAGGCCAAGCAGCACGGCGGAGGCTGGCGCATCGCGCACCGGCTGACCGTCCCCGCGATGAGCACGGTCAACGGCCGCCGCGACGGTCGCCCCGGCACCCGTGGGGAGGCGGCGTGATGAAGACCCGCACGTCACTGACCGTGGTGCAGAGGGTCGTACTGACGGCCGCGTTTCTGCCCATGCTCGCCACCGGCGTCGCCGGTGGCGTGGGTACCTACAGCAACATCAGCCGCGCCTACGGCAAGGGCACGGCGCTCGGCGCGGTCGCGGCCGGCGAGGGTGCGACTGCGGTTCTGGCGCTGGTCCTGCTCGGGCTGACGATGCTCGGCCAGTCGTCCCCCCGCATCATCCGGGTGGGCTTGTGGGCTCTGCCCGCGGCCGCCTCGGTCATGGCGGCGATGGCTGCCGATGACCCGGGCCGCACCGTGATCTACGCCGTGACCCCGATGGGCATGTGCGTTGCGGCCGAGGGCATGGCGTTCCTCGCCCGGCGGATCGTGGTCCACCAGGACGGCCGCGACGCCGAGGCGGAAGCCAAAGCCGCTGCTGTGGTGCGGTCCCTGGCCTACCACCGCGCCCGTGCCGCGAACCACCCGTGGACGCTGGTTCGGAAGTGGTCCGACCAGACATCGTGGCGACTGGCCCGGAAGGTCGGCTTGGGCGACGCGTCGCTGGGCGCCCGACTGCTGGACGTGCAGCGCGACCGGCTCACGAGTGGCGCAGACGCCGCCCTGGCCGCCATGCTCACCGCCCCCGCAAAGCCGGATGAAACGCTAGAGATCACCGTAAATCGGTTGGGGTCTGACCTGCACGAGTCGACCCCCGAGGTGCCGACTGTGACAGCCGACGTTCCCGTCCTTGAGTTGGCCGACCCGATCCCCGCGATCGAGCCGGTGGCCCTGCCCGAGGCGGTTGCGGTAGTCGAGCCGGTCGAGGTTCCCCAGTCGGCTCCGGTGAAGTCGGTTCCCGCTGTGGAGTCGGCTCCGCGTCGGGCAACCGGTCGGGTACCGAAGTCGGCCCGCACGCCCCGACCGACGCGGGATTCGGATGAGTTGCTGGATGAGGCCCGGTCGGTCACGGCCAACTGGACCGATGGCGAGCTGACGGCCGAGGCCATCCGCAAGGCGGTCCGTACCTCCTCCGCCAACGGGCGTCTGCTCCGCGACACGCTCAAGGCCGAGCGCGCCGCAGCGGCTGAAGCGACGGCCGCGTGATGGCGGGACACGGCATACCCGTCTACTCCTGGCGGCTGGCTCCGGACGGGCTGGCCACGCGCCGTCAGCTCCGCGCGGCCGGCCTGCGCCCCGGCGGACAGGACGTCGTGGCCCAGCTGGAGCGGCCCCGCTACCGGCGGGGGCCGCTGACCGCCTACCTGTACCGCGTCGACCTGGCCAAGCCGGTCCGGCCGATGACCCCCGGCAAGGCCGCTGCCCTCGCCAAGGCGAACACCGCCCGCAGGACCTGCCCCGAGTGCCGCACGGATGCGGGCTACGTCATCCCGGCCTCGCTCGGCATGTGCGTGCCCTGCGCCTACCCCGAAGACCAGCGCGCCGCCTGACCAGCACGGCGGGCCCGAACACCGCGCTGTCCGGGCCCTTCCACCCCACTCGACATGAGGGAGCAGACCACCGTGTCTGATGTCCACGCCACCGGCCAGAGCGAAGAGCCCGAGCGCCCCGGCGCCGAGGTCTTCGACATCACCACGAAGCGCCCCACCATCCCGGCCCCGACCGCCCCGGCGGCTCCGCCGGCCGACCCGGACGACGACGAAGACGACTCGCCCCGACCGCGGCCGGTCGACTCCCCGGACCTGCCGTCCCCGGGCGTCACCACCTACAAGCGCCTGCCGATCATCCCGACCTGGCTGAAGTCGAAGCCGGGCTTCGTCTCCACCACCCAGCGCGCCGCGAGCAACGCGTTCTACGCCACCGCCTTCCACGGCATCCGCACCCCCTGGTACGCGCTTCAGCTCGGCCTGCACGCCCCGCGCGGCATGGCCCGGCTGGTGCGGGACACGAACCGTTGGGTGTGGGACGCCGAGGCGGCGCCCCTGCGGGCGTACGAGGTCTACAAGGAGAACACCGCCGAGTACCTGAAGCTCTCAAGGCAGCGGGACAGCCGGGTACGCCTGCGGACGCTGGTCACTGTGGTGGCGCTGATCTTCGGCACGGCTTTCGCGATGACCATGTACGTCATGGCCCCCGGCTGGCTCGCCGTGCTCGCCTCGGCGGCCGTCCTCACCGCCGGTTTCTGGGGAGCCCCCCAGGACCAGCCGGTGATCGGGCCCGCCGTCCTCAAGACCGAACTCCAGAAGCTCACCGGCACGCTCGTGCTCCGGGCGCTGGACAACATCGGCAACGCGAAGCTGTCGGCCGCCATCAAGAAGGGCGGCGACATGAACGGCCTGCGGTTCACCTCAGAGATCACCCGGGACGGGCCCGGCTACCGCGCCGACCTTGACCTTCCCTGGGGCGTCACCCCCGAGGACATCATGGAGGCCCGCAAGCCGCTCGCCTCCGGTCTGCGCCGCAAGGTCGGCTCCGTCTGGCCCTCGGCCGACCCCACGGAGCACGAGGGGCGGCTGATCCTATGGGTGGGCGACAAGCCCATGAACGAGACCAAGAAGCCCGCCTGGCCGCTGCTGAAGTCGGGCAGCGTGGACCTGTTCAAGCCGGTCGTCTTCGGCAACGACCAGCGCATGGGCGACGTATCCGTGACCCTGATGTTCGCCTCCGTGGTCGTCGGCTCCATCCCGCGCATGGGCAAGACGTTCCTGATGCGCCTGTTCCTGCTCATCGCCGCACTCGACCCCCGCGCCCAGCTCTACGCGTTCGACTTCAAGGGCACCGGCGACTTCGGAGCGCTGGAACCGGTCTGCCACCGCTACCGGGCTGGCGACGACGACGAAGACATCCTCTACGTTCTCGAATCGCTGCGAGAGCTGCGTCAGGAACTGCGGCGCAGGGCCAAAGTCATCAAGTCCCTGCCCCGCTCGCGCTGCCCGGAGTCGAAGGTGACCCCGGACCTGGCCAACGACAAGTCCCTGGGGCTGCACCCGATCGTGGCCGCGTTCGATGAGTGCCAGGTTCCCTTCGAGCACGACAAGTACGGCGCCGAGATCGAAGAGATCTGCACCGACCTCGGCAAGCGCGGCCCGGCCCTCGGCATGGTGACCCTGTTCGGGACCCAGCGCCCGGACGCGAAGTCGCTGCCCACCGGCATCAGCGCGAACGCGGTGCTGCGGTTCTGCCTGAAGGTCATGGGTCAGCCCGCCAACGACATGGTGCTGGGCACCTCGATGTACAAGGCGGGGTACCGGGCCACGATGTTCTCCCGCACCGACCGCGGCATCTGCTGGATGGCCGGTGAGGGAGACGACCCGCGCATCGTGGCCTCCGCGTTCGTGGACGCGCTCGGCGCCGAACAGGTCGTCGTGCGGGCCCGCCGGATGCGTGAGGAGTACGGCAACGTCACCGGCCACGCCATCGGCCAGGAACCCGAAAGCGGCGAAGCCTCCTTCGACCTGCTCGCCGACATCCTGCGCGTGGTGCCGGCCGATGAGGAGAAGGTCTGGAACGAGAAGGTCGCCACCCGCCTCGCCGCCCTGCGCCCCGAGGTCTACAGCGGCTGGAAGGCCGAGACGGTCACCACCAACCTCAAGCCGCACGGCATCACCGCCCAGGACGTCTGGGGCTCCACCACCGCCGGCAAGGGCACCACCCGACGCGGCATCGCCCGCGCCGACATCACCACCGCCATCACCCAGCGTGACGGGAAGCGGTCCGCGAACTGACCCGCACCGCTGCTAGACCTAGCGGCCCGCTCTGCTAGGTCTAGCACCCCCGCTAGCACCCCAAAGCGGCCCCCATCAGCGATCTCGCACCTAGCAGCCGACCTGCACAAACACCGGAAACCTGCCTGGAAGGCAACCCATGGCCCTCACTCTCCTTGCTAGCGCCTGCCTGCTCGTCATCACTCTCGGTTACGTCAGTCTGTGTGCGGGATCGCCGTTCGGCACCTGCCGCAAGTGCCGTGGCTTCGGCTACGCGATGAAGACCGACCGCAAGGGCCGCCTCAAGCGCGGCAAGCACTGCCGCCGCTGCGACGGCCACGGCAAGCGCATCCGCACCGGCCGCCACCTCTACAACCTCTGGCTGCGCGCCTACCGCGACGCCAACCCCGCCCCGCGCAAGACGTTCGCCCCGAAGGGATAACCCATGGCCATCACCCTCTCGCTCGTCGCCCTGTTCGGGCTGGTCCTGTTCTTCCTCCTCCGCTCCAAGACCCTCGGCTACGGCTCCGCGTTCATCGCCATGATGTTCGGCTTCTTCCTCGCCTCCACCGGCGCCTCCGGCCCCATCAACGAACTCACCACCGCGATCATCAAGGCCGTCTCGGACCTGGGGAGCCAGGGATGAACGAGCCCATCACCTACCGGCACTGGGCCATCGACCTCGCCCCCAAGGCCGCCCCCGCGCTGGCCACCACGACCGTGCTCATCCTGGGCCGGATCTGGAACGCCAACGGCGCCGAACACTCCGTCGGAAACGCCGCGCTCATGGTCGTCCTCGCCACCGGAGCCGCGACGGCCGGCGCGTTCGCCTCGGGCGGCCGGTCCGGTGACAGCGTGATCGCCGGAACCGCGTTCGCCGCATCCGGCGGACTGGCCCTGGCCGGAGTCGCCGGATACGCCGATGGCCTCTCCCTGCCGATCCTGCTGTGGGCGCTGGCCACCGCCGTCGCCTATGGCCTCGCCGCCCGCTACTGGCGCACCGACCGCCGCGAGACCGTCGCCCATGAGCGGCAGACCCTCGGACGCCGCGAGGACCACGCACACGTCGAACGCGTCGAAGCACTGCGCGCCGGAGCTCAGATCGAAGTCGCCCGCTCCGGCGCGGCCTACGCCGAACAGCTCGCCAACGCCCTCATCACCCGCGCCGCCCTCCCCGGCTTCAACCCGTACGCCCTCACCGACGCCGGACTCCCGCAGCTCCCCACCGCCGAAAGGAAAGACCGATGACCGGACCCGAGCACTACCTCCAGGCCGAGGAATACCTCCAGGAGTCCTTCAACATGGCCAGCGGCTCTGACATGGAGCGGTACTACCTCACCGCTGCACAGGTACACGCCACCCTCGCGCTCGCGGCCGCCACGGCCTTCGCTCCGCACCGCCTCGGCGTGAACCGCGCCGAGTGGAAGGCCTGGCAGGCCGCCGCGTGGACGCCTGAGGACATGTCGTGATGCGCCACTGGCCCGCACCCGAGGCGGCGTACGCCACCGCGCCGAGCATCATCAGCGAAATCGGGTGGACCTTCCGAGCGGCCCGGGACTACCTGCACGGCATCCAGGGCCGCGAGTTCTGGCTCCGCAAGGCCGCACTCCTGGACCGCATCGCCGTCACCGACGACGAGCCCGCAGGCGGCGATGCCGCCACCCTCGCCGTCGAAGCTGCCCGGCGCCTCATGGAGATCGACCACGCCGCCGGCCTCGGCCCGTCCGGCTACGCCGACGGCCCCTACACCCCCGACCACCCGGACAGCGTCCGCGAGCCCCGCGGCTACGTCCGTCAGGAATACGCCCTTTGGATCCGCCACCACTGAGGAGACCACCGTCGTGAGCACCAGCCCTGCCCTCAGCACCACGCAGCACCCCACGATGTACACGCAGGTCGATGGCCTCAGCTACCGGCCCGAGCGCATCAGCGTGATCGCGGCCCTGTCCCACATCCGCAGCGCCCGAAAGAGCCCCAAGAACGTGGACGCGGTCAACGTGTACGCCTTCACCGGCCGCGATGGAATCCCGCTCCACGTGGTCTACATCCACCACGTCCCGGGGCGCTGGCACGGCGTGAACGACGTCATCGACGTCTACGAGATCCCCACCGCCGCGCTCACCGACCTCTAGCTGTGCCCGGGGCGGTCGCCTCTCACCACAAGACCGCGACCGCCCCGGCTTCTCCGTCCCTTCGCAGAAACAGGAGAACCCCCAGCATGACACCAACCCCCACCCCGGCGCTGCTGTGCGCCGCTCTGGCCGCCGCTGAGCGCGGCTGGCCCGTCTTCCCGCTCCGCCCCGGAGACAAGCGGCCCGCCGGACACCCCGAACGCAACTGCCCCCGCACCGGCCGCTGCACGGACGGCCACCGCACCCCCGAACAGCGCGCCACCCTCGACACCGAGCAGATCACCGCGTGCTGGCAGACGGCCCCCTACAACGTCGGCCTTGCCACCGGCCCCGCCGGACTCCTCGTCGTAGACCTCGACATCCCCAAGGAAGACGACGGACCCGCGCCCGCGGACTGGGCGGGGGCGACCGATGGCCTGGACGTCTTCGCCATGATCTGCGAGCGAGCCGGTGAGCGGCTGCCGACTGAGACATTCACGGTGCGCACCCGCCGTGGCGGACAGCACCTCTACTTCACCGCCCCCGCCGAAAAGCGGCTACGTGGGAGCGCAGGACGGTTGGGGTGGAAGGTCGACACGCGAGCCTGGGGCGGGTACGTGGTCGCGGCCGGCAGCACCGTCGGCACCGGGTCCTACGAGATCATTCACGACGCGCCCCCGGCTGCTCTCCCCACGTGGCTCGGTGACCTGCTCATCACGCCTCCCGCACCCGCCCCGGTCCCCGTGGCCGTTCTCCGCTCCCGCATCGGCAAGGCAGACCGGTACGCGACGGCCGCCCTGAACGGCGAGGTCGCCAAGGTCGCGGCTGCTGCTACCGGCGCCCAGAACACGACGCTGTACAACGCGGCGTACGCCCTCGGCCGCCTCATCGCCGCAGGCACCCTCACGGAGACGGAAGTCACCGACGCGCTCACCGCCGCCGCGCCGAAGGGGCTCGCGCCCTCCCGGATTGCTGCCAGCATCCGCGACGGCATTCGCCGCAGCACTCACAACGCGGCCGGTGATGTGGCATGAGCACCCCTTCCGCAGACGCCGACCTGTGGGCCGGATTCGACGCCCTCACTGCCGAGGACGTGACCGGACCGGCATGGGACGAGCCGGTCCTACTCACAGCCCGCCGTGATCTGCCGGGCTTCCCCGTGAACACGCTCCCGCCGTGGCTGGCCGCCATGGTCGCGGCCGTCGCCGAGGAGACACAGACACCCGCCGATCTGGCCGGATGCCTGGCCCTCGCCGTCATCGCCACCGCCGCTGGCGGACGGGCCACCGTCTGCGTGCGCGGACGCTGGCGTGAGCCGGTCAACCTCTACACCGCCGTCGCCCTGGATCCCGGTAACCGTAAGAGCGCCGTGTTCGCCCTGATGACCGAGCCGCTCATGGCCGTGGAGAAGACCCTGGTGGAACTCTCCGGCCCCGCACGCGCCGAGGCCGAGACCACCGCACGCCTCGCGAAGGCCGCCGCCGACAAGGCCGCGGCCAAGGCCGCGAACGCCGAGGCCGGAATGCGAGACCAGCTCACTGCCGAAGCCATTGCCCTGGCCCAGGCCGCCGAGGAGATCAAGGTCCCCTGCAAGCCTCAACTCGTTGCGGACGACGTCACCCAGGAGAGCTTGGCCACCCTCCTCGCCGAGCAGGACGGCCGCATGTCTGTGCTCTCACCCGAGGGCGGCATCTTCGGCATCATCGCGGGCCTCTACTCAGGCACCCCGAACATGGAGATCTTCCTCAAGGGCCACGCTGGGGACATGGTGCGGGTCAACCGTCAGGGCCGCGAGTCCCAGCACATCGAACACCCCGCCGTAACCATGGGCCTGGCGGTACAGCCTGAAGTCCTCGAGTCCATTGGCCAGATCAAAGGCGCCGACGGCCGGGGACTCCTGGCCCGGTTCCTGTACGCACAGCCCGAATCCCTCGTCGGCCGGCGCAACCTCACCCCGCAACTCATCCCGGACGACGTGGCCGAGACATACAGGCGCCAGCTCGGCGGGCTGGCCATGGCCCTGCATGAATGGACCGACCCGGCCGTGCTCACCCTCACGACCGAGGCCGACGCAGTCATGCTCGCCTACCAGAAGGTCACCGAATCCCGGATCGGGAAGGGCGGCTCACTCGCGGACATCGTGAAGTGGGCCAGCAAGCGGGACGGGGCCGTAGCCCGTATTGCAGGGCTGCTCCACCTAGCCACCCACCCCGACAGCGGATGGACCCGCCCCATCGAGGCCGCGACCTTGGCCGACGCCACCCTCCTCGGCGACTATTTCACCGCCCACGCCCAGCACGTGTTCGACGCCATGGGCGCTGCCCCCGCACAGGACGCTGCCCGCCAAGTTCTCGCGCACCTCGGGGATGCTCGGTTGACCGGCTTCACCAGACGGGACCTGTTCCGCCAGCTCTCCCGCGGGGACTTTCCCACCATGGCCGACCTCGACCCGGCCCTGAGCCTGCTGGAGGAACACGGCTGGATCCGCCAGCAGCCCCCGCCCCCGCGTACCGGACGCGGCGGCCGGCCGCCCTCCCCGAAGTACGACGCGCACCCCCGCCTCGTGCGCGGCGACGCCTGACAGAACCCCGGTCAGACCGACACAACTGACAGAACCTCCGATCTAGCGCGCTGACCTGCACAAACAGGCCCTCCGGCCGTCGTGACAAAACCTCCGGAAACTCTGACAGAACCCACCCGTCGACCGTGGCAGAACCCGCCGCCGGAGGTTCTGTCAGAGTTTTCGCGAGTTTTGTCAGAGCCACTCCTAGCCCGGAACTCGCAGGTCAGCGCGTTCTCGCCCAGGTTCTGTCAGTTCTGTCAGCGGTCCGGGGGTTTCTGCTCCTCAACCCATCCTCTTGCTTCCCCGAAGGAGCCTCGCCGTGGCCAAGCCCCGCGACGAAATGCTGACCATTCCGCAGGTGGTCGAAGAAATCGGTGTTCCGCGAGCCACGTTCTACCGCTGGCGGCAGTGCAAGAAAGGTCCCAAGTCCATCAAGCTCCCGAACGGGTCCGTGCGCATCCGGCGCTCGGAGCTGACCCGCTGGCTGGAGATGCGGGAGGAAACGGCGTGACGAACGGCGCTGATCCCGGGTCCGAGCAGATCAATAGCTCGGGCCCGGAAGGGTTTTCCCTCGACATCCGGCTGTGGAATGTGACCAAGGCGCAGAGCAAGACCCGCCCCTATCAACTCCGCTGGATTGTCGGGGGCAAGGTCAGCAGTAAGACGTTCGCGACCGTGGCGCTTGCTGGAAGCCGCCGGTCCGAACTGTGGTTGGCCATGAAGCGCGGCGAGGCCTTCCGCATCAAGGACGGCCTTCCTGAGTCGGAAGTCCGCGCCGCCGCGCAGGCCGCAGAGCCCGCGGATGCTCGCGAGGAACTGTCCTGGTTCACGTTCTGCCGTGAGTACATGGCCATGCGCTGGCCCACGGCTGCTGCCAAGACTCGCGAGGGCATCGCGGACGGCCTCGCGGCCGTCACCCTGGCCATGGTGGAGCAGGGCAAGCAGATGCCCGAGGTGGAGCAACTACGCCTCGCTCTTCGCTGGGCCGTTGTACCGGCGAACGCCGACTGGGAGCCGCCAGCCGAACTCGATGACGCTTACCGATGGCTTTCAGAACGGGCGCTGCTCGTTTCGGCTCTGGAGGACCCGAAGATCCTGCGAGACGTCCACTATCGCCTCTCGTTCAAGCTGGATGGTGCACCGGCCGCAGGGGAGACGGCACGCCGCCGGCGCCGAGCCCTGAACACGGCGGTGGAGTACGCCATCGAGCGGAAGCTCCTGATGGAGAACCCCCTTGTGGCGCTCAAGAAGGTGAAGACCTCAGCATCGGACCGCGTGGACCCGCGGGTTCTCGTGAACAAGACACAGGCTGCCCAGCTGTTGACCGCGGTCTCCTACGTCGGGACATGGGACCGCAAGAAGGGGCGCCGACTAGTCGCCTTCTTCGCCGTCATGTACTTCGCAGCGCTGCGCCCGAGCGAGGCTGTGGGGCTGAAGCAGAGGGACTGCCACTTGCCTGAGAAGGGGTGGGGGACACTCACCCTCCGCGACACGAATCCCGTCTCCGGGAAGCAGTGGACCGACAGCGGACAGCGCCACGACAAGCGAGGCCTGAAGTCCCGCGAGGCTAAAGAAGACCGCCCGGTCCCGATCCCGCCGCCGTTGGTCGCCGTGCTCCGTGACCACCTTCGCGAGTTTGGCACAGCCAAGGACGGCCGGCTCTTTACGAACGAGCGGCTCGGACTGGTCGGCAGCAGCACGTACTGGCGGGTGTGGAAGGACGCCCGTGAGTACGCGCTCCCGC
The DNA here is from genome assembly GCF_000158895.1 of Streptomyces sp. C. Classification (NCBI taxonomy): domain Bacteria; kingdom Bacillati; phylum Actinomycetota; class Actinomycetes; order Kitasatosporales; family Streptomycetaceae; genus Streptomyces; species Streptomyces sp. C. The sequence goes on from NZ_GG657750.1 coordinate 5,352,806, forward strand.
CGGACCTCCAGGCATCCATTCTCGGCGGACGGCCGTACGACCTGCGGCATACCTGCATCACGACTTGGCTGAATGCAGGGGTACCAGTGGCCGAGGTGGCTCGAAGAGTCGGCAACTCACCCGAGGTGATCCACCGCGTATATGAGGGCTGTATCTACGGCCAGGAAGAGGCAATGAACAGGAAGATCGAGCAGGAGTTGGACTGGCCGTTGTGAGCTGGCGTCGGGCCTTTAGGCCCGACGTCCCCGTCAAGCACCAAAGATGCTGATAGGCACGGTGGTGTCGTCCACGATGCTCCATCCAGAGTCCCTCTGGATTCGAGGATCCAAGTGGATGCTTCGCATCCGTGACTCACTCAGCTCTCGCTCGGTTGCACCGCGGCGCGGTCTCACATTGAGCAGAACCGCATCGAAAGCCTCGCCAATTGCATCGGCCACCCGATCGGCGTCGTCCACAGCTGGAAACGTGAAAGAGACCGTTCCAGGGTCGAGCAGCATATGGACGAGGAGTTGGCGCACGTTGCCGTCCAGGTAGTTCTCTCGCCAGAGGGAAGACGGTTGAACCTCCTGACCTCTCAGATGGAACGTTGCTTTCCAGAGCAACCCTCTGCTGCCACTGATGGGAGCATGTTCCTCAGGAGCAGAGGCGAAGGGGCGGACTGTGTACGAGAGTTGAAATGCAACGTTGTACTGGCGCTCGGCGTGCAGGAGAAGACGCTTCGCAGTGGAGTGCTCTTCACGCACCCATGCGGCCACAACCGGGTCATTTAGTTGGTTGGGGGCGCGCAGCTCGCGATTGTAAGAGGCATAGGCGGTAAAGGCGCCCTTCTCCAGATCGCGGAGTGTCTGTTCCAGGCGGCCGAGATCGTCTCTGTGAGGTCGTCTCAAGTGTCCGAGGCGGTGGCGAATTGCGAGGAGCTCAGGCGTGCGAGCAAGCAGAGTGACCTTGTCCATCAGTGACGGACCGACCAGGTCCCAATTCGCTTCTAGGAGCGGAAACAGCTTCCCGACATCCAGGTAGCTCAGAGGGTCCTCCCAGTCAGCTGTAGCCATGTAGCTACGCGACTCGTCTTTCTCGCGTCTCGTGGTTGCGCCTTGACCAATGTGATTGGTCCAGTCGACGCCGTGAACGGATCTGAGTTCGACGTAGATCAATGACCGGAGGTACGTCTCCAGCTGCCACCACCGCGAGTAGAGGGCCAGGGTCTCCTCGGGCATGCCGCTGGTGTACAGCGCCGTCTCGATGGCCTCCTTGGTGCCAAGGGAGAACCGTTGCCATGTACTACGTGCTCGCATGTCGCCCCCCGAGGCTTCGCTCCACTAGTCAACGCGAGGCTAGCGCCGAGGCAGGAAGCGGTGCCTGGATTTAAGGGCGGACGCAGGGGCTTCTGGCGTGGAGGTCTATCGCAGGTCTATCGCGACCAGTGCGTAACAACGGCAAAGACCTGGACTCAGTGGGACTGGGTCCAGGTCTTCATGCTTGGCGCTCGTGCAGGTCAGCGCCGTGATCGCGCTGGTCCAGCAGAAGTGCCCCCGGCAGGATTCGAACCTGCGCACACGGCTCCGGAGGCCGTTGCTCTATCCCCTGAGCTACGGGGGCGTGTCGTTCGCGTTGCGGCGACGGGTTGAACACTACCAGCTTCCACGGGGTGATCAGGAACCGATTTGGGCGGGAGGGGGAGGTCGGTCGCCCGGAGGGGGTGGAAGTGGCAAAAACCCGGACGCGGGGGCTTAGGGCGACCTACTCTCGAGTTGTGCCAGGCGCCTCGGGCCGGGTGCTTGTTGTCGACGACAACAAGGTCATCCGGCAGCTGATCAAGGTCAATCTCGAGCTGGAGGGCTTCGAGGTCGTGACCGCGAGCGATGGTGCCGAGTGTCTGGACGTGGTGCACCGGGTGCGTCCTGACGCGATCACCCTTGATGTGGTCATGCCCCGGCTGGACGGGTTCGGGGCCGCCGCGCAATTGCGGGCCGATCCGCGGACGCGGCACGTGCCCGTCGCCATCGTCAGCGCCTGTACGCAGCACGAGGTCGAGGCCGGGATCGCCGCCGGGGTGGACGCGTTCGTCGCCAAACCCTTCGAGCCCGCCGAGCTGGTGCGGGTCGTACGGCGGCTCGTCGAGCGGAAGGGTGCCCCTGCGGGGAGGGCCGGCCGGGGGGCCTGAGCGCGCCCTCCTGTTCACATGGCGAAACCGGATGCATGGCCCAGGGGCTTCTCGCCTAGGCTGGGTCCGTGATCCCCGCCGACCTCTCTCGTGCCGTCGTACAAGCCGTACGCCGTGCCGTCGAGGGTGGTGAGCTCGCCGCCGGCGTGCCCGAACGGGTGGTCGTCGAGCGGACCCGGCCCGGAGGAGTGGGGGAGTACGCCAGCCCCGTCGCGCTCCAGGTGGCGAAGAGCGCCCGGCTGGAGCCCCGTGAGGTCGCCCGGGTGCTCGCGGGCCGGCTCCTCGCCGACGAGCCCGGGATCCTGGGCGTGGAGATCACCGGCCCGGGATTCCTGAACTTCAGCCTCGCACCCCTGTCCGCCGCCGCGCTCGTGCGCGAGGTGCGGGTGCGGGGGACCCGGTACGGGTACGCGCCCGGTGCGGAGCCGCGGGGGAGCGTCGTACGGGCCGCCGTGCGGCGGATCCAGGAGAGCCAGGGCGTCCCGGACGGGCCCGTGCCGCGCGTCGCGCCCGTCGCCCGGCGGGACGGGGACGTCGTCGCCGCGTACGGGGCGGACGCCGCGGCCTGGGCCATGCTCTGCGTACCGGCCCGCGAGACCCCTTCTTTCGCCCCCGCCCTGCTGGTCCAGGACGAATCCAGTGAGTTCTTCCGGGTGCGGTACGCCCATGCCCGGGCGCGCGCCCTGGGGATCAACGCCGGCGATCTCGGGTTCGTCAGCGAGCCCGCCGAGCCCGCCGGGCCCGGGGACGACGCCGACGGCCACGGCCTGCTGCGGCTGCTCGGCGAGTACCCGCTCGTGCTGGAGGCCGCCGCGCACCACCAGGCCCCCGAGCGGCTCACCCGGCACCTCGTCGCCGTCGCCGACGCGCTCCTCGACTTCCAGCACCAGGTCCTGCCCAAGGGGGACGAGAAACCCTCGGCCGCCCACCGCGCCCGGCTGGCACTCGCCGAAGCCGCCGGGACGGTGCTGGCCGGCGGCCTCGCCCTGCTCGGCATCGACGCCCCAGACTTCCTGTGACCCGCGAAGAGAGATACCGATGAGCCGTTCCGCGCACCCCGCCGGGCCCCGCCACGCCGACGTCCTGCCCGAGGGCCACTACGCCCCGCCGCCGGCCGACCTGAACGCGCTCGACGAGAAGGTGTGGTCCCGCACCGTCACGCGGAACGAGGACGGCGTCGTGACCGTGGGCGGGATCGAAGTGACCCGGCTCGCCGAGGAGTTCGGCACCCCCGCCTACTTCCTCGACGAGGAGGACTTCCGGGCCCGCTGCCGCGCCTGGGCGCACGCCTTCGGCAAGGACGCCGACGTGTTCTACGCCGGGAAGGCGTTCCTCTCCAAGGCCGTCGTGAAGTGGCTCAAGGAGGAGGGGCTGAACCTCGACGTGTGTTCGGGCGGGGAGCTGGCGACCGCCCTCGCCGCCGAGATGCCCGCCGAGCGGATCGCCTTCCACGGCAACAACAAGTCCGAGAGCGAGATCCGGCGCGCGATCACCGCCGGCGTGGGGCGGATCGTCCTGGACTCCTTCCAGGAGATCGCCCGCGTCGCGCACATCGCCCGCGAGCTGGGCGTCCGCCAGCCCGTGCAGATCCGGGTGACCGTGGGTGTGGAGGCGCACACCCACGAGTTCATCGCGACCGCCCACGAGGACCAGAAGTTCGGGATCGCCGTCGCCGACGGGTCCGCCGCCGAGGCCGTCCGCCGGGCGCTCGGGCACGACTCGCTGGAGCTGCTCGGCGTCCACTCCCACATCGGCTCGCAGATCTTCGACATGGCCGGCTTCGAGGTCTCCGCGAAGAGGGTCGTGCGGCTGCTGGCAGCCGTACGGGACGAGCACGGGGTCGAGCTGCCGGAGATCGACCTCGGCGGCGGCCTCGGCATCGCCTACACCTCCGCCGACGACCCGCGCGAGCCGCACGAGATCGCCAAGGCCCTCACCGAGATCGTCGCGCGGGAGTGCGAGAGCGCCGGCCTCAAGGCCCCGCGCATCTCCGTCGAACCCGGCCGCGCCATCGTCGGGCCGACCGCCTTCACCCTCTACGAGGTCGGCACCATCAAGCCGCTGGAGGGGCTGCGCACGTACGTCTCCGTCGACGGCGGCATGTCCGACAACATCCGTACGGCCCTGTACGACGCCGAATACGCGGTCACCCTCGTCTCCCGCGTCTCCGACGCCGAGCCGATGCTCGTCCGCGTCGTCGGCAAGCACTGCGAGAGCGGTGACATCGTCGTGAAGGACGCCTTCCTGCCGGCCGACCTGGCCCCCGGCGACCTGCTCGCCGTGCCCGCCACCGGGGCGTACTGCCGCTCCATGGCCAGCAACTACAACCACGCGCTCCGCCCGCCCGTCGTCGCCGTGCGCGACGGCGCGGCGCGGGTGATCGTCCGCCGTGAGACGGAAGAAGATCTCCTGTCCCTCGACCTCGGATGACCCCCATATTTCTGGGGGAAGCATCCGGACCCCCAAAATAGACGTTCAGTACACGTCTCACTCAATGGACCGGAGATGGAATCTCATGTCCATTGAGTGAGACTGGTTCATACCTGGCGCGCAAAACCGCGCGCCGGGAGCGATGGAAGATCGAAAGGCGTAGGTCAATGATGCGTACGCGTCCGCTGAAGGTGGCGCTGCTGGGCTGTGGCGTGGTCGGCTCAGAGGTGGCGCGCATCATGACGACGCACGCCGACGATCTGACAGCCAGGATCGGCGCGCCCGTCGAACTCGCCGGCGTGGCCGTGCGCCGTCCGTCCAAGGTGCGCGAGGGCATCGACCCCGCCCTCGTCACCACCGATGCGACCGCCCTCCTCAAACGCGGTGACATCGACGTGGCCATCGAGGTCATCGGCGGCATCGAGCCCGCCCGCACCCTGATCACCACCGCCTTCGAGCACGGCATCTCCGTCGTCTCCGCGAACAAGGCGCTGCTCGCCCAGGACGGCGCGGCCCTGCACGCCGCCGCCGAGCAGGCCGGGCTGGACCTGTACTACGAGGCCGCCGTAGCCGGCGCCATCCCGCTGGTCCGCCCGATGCGCGAGTCCCTCGCCGGCGACAAGATCAACCGGGTGATGGGCATCGTCAACGGCACGACGAACTTCATCCTCGACAAGATGGACTCGACCGGCGCGGGCTACCAGGAGGCGCTCGACGAGGCCACCGCCCTCGGGTACGCCGAGGCCGACCCCACCGCCGACGTCGAGGGCTACGACGCCGCCGCCAAGGCCGCGATCCTCGCCGGCATCGCCTTCCACACCCGGGTCCGCCTGGACGACGTCTACCGCGAGGGCATGACCGAGGTCAGCGCCGCGGACTTCGCCTCCGCCAAGCGCATGGGCTGCACCATCAAGCTCCTCGCCATCCTGGAGCGCGCGGCGGACGGCGAGTCCGTCACCGCCCGCGTCCACCCGGCGATGATCCCGCTCAGCCACCCGCTCGCCTCCGTCCGCGAGGCGTACAACGCCGTCTTCGTCGAGGCCGAGGCCGCCGGACGGCTGATGTTCTACGGGCCCGGCGCGGGCGGCTCGCCGACCGCGTCCGCGGTCCTCGGCGACCTCGTCGCCGTCTGCCGCAACAAGCTCGCCGAGGCAACGGGGCCCGGCGAGTCGGCGTACACCCAGCTGCCGGTCAGCCCCATGGGGGACGTCGTCACCCGCTACCACATCAGCCTCGATGTGGCGGACAAGCCGGGCGTCCTCGCCCAGGTGGCGACCACCTTCGCGGAGCACGGCGTGTCGATCGACACGGTCCGGCAGCAGGGCAAGGACGGCGAGGCCTCCCTCGTCGTCGTCACCCACCGCGCACCCGACGCCGCCCTCTCCGGGACCGTCGAGGCGCTGCGGAAGCTGGACACCGTGCGCGGTGTCGCCAGCATCATGCGTGTTGAAGGGGAGTAAGGACCCATGAGCAGCAATCGCACCCACCAGTGGCGCGGCATCATCGAGGAGTACCGCGACCGACTGCCGGTGACGGACACGACTCCCGTGGTCACGCTCCGCGAGGGCGGCACTCCCCTCGTCCCCGCCCAGGTGCTCTCCGAGCGCACGGGCTGTGAGGTGCACCTCAAGGTCGAGGGCGCGAACCCGACCGGGTCCTTCAAGGACCGCGGCATGACCATGGCCATCACCAAGGCCAAGGAGGACGGCGCCAAGGCCGTCATCTGCGCCTCCACGGGCAACACCTCGGCCTCCGCCGCCGCCTACGCGGTGCGCGCCGGCATGGTGTCCGCCGTCCTCGTGCCCCGCGGCAAGATCGCGCTCGGCAAGATGGGCCAGGCCCTGGTGCACGGCGCCAAGATCCTGCAGGTTGACGGCAACTTCGACGACTGCCTGGACCTGGCGCGCGCGCTGTCCGACAACTACCCGGTGGCGCTGGTCAATTCCGTCAACCCGGTGCGCATCGAGGGCCAGAAGACGGCCGCGTTCGAGATCGTCGACGCGCTCGGCGACGCCCCCGACATCCACGTGCTGCCCGTCGGCAACGCCGGCAACATCACGGCGTACTGGAAGGGCTTCAAGGAGTACAAGGCCGACGGCCTGGCCTCCCGCACGCCCCGCGTCTGGGGTTTCCAGGCCTCCGGTTCCGCGCCGATCGTGCGCGGCGAGGTCGTCAAGGAGCCGCACACCATCGCCACCGCGATCCGCATCGGCAACCCGGCCTCCTGGGACTACGCGCTCGCCGCGCGCGAGGAGTCGGGCGGTCTCATCGACGAGGTGACGGACCGCCAGATCCTGGCCGCCTACCGCCTGTTGGCCGCACAGGAGGGCGTCTTCGTCGAGCCCGCCTCGGCCGCGTCGGTCGCCGGTCTGCTGAAGGCCGCCGAGGCCGGCCTGGTCGACCCCGGCCAGAAGATCGTGTGCACCGTCACGGGCAACGGCCTCAAGGACCCCGACTGGGCCGTCGCCGGCGCTCCGCAGCCGGTCACCGTCCCGGTGGACGCCGCGGCCGCGGCCGTCCGTCTCGGCCTGGTCTGACCCCGCTCCCCGGCCCCTGAGGGGGCCCGAGCCCCGTTGCCGGATTCCGGAAGTCTCCGGAATCCGGCGACCCGGGCGGTACGGCACCAAGAAGCCAACGGCGATCCCTCCGGATCCGGCGGAAGACACCGACACGCATCGTGCGCCTCCTGTGCGCCCTATGTCGCGGGAGAACCTTCCTTCGATACGCTGTACTTACATCCGCCACCGCGCATATGACCGCGGTGCTGCCCCGAGGGCCTTCGGGTGTCGTACGTTCTCCAGTACATTCGCAGCGAAGATCCCGCGCAGCAGCCGGATCCCGCACAGTCACAAGGAGTGTCATCGACCGATGGCAGGTCCAGCGTTCCGCGCCGCCGCCGTACGGGTGCGCGTCCCCGCCAGCAGCGCCAACCTCGGCCCCGGCTTCGACGCCCTCGGCCTGGCCCTGGGGCTCTACGACGACGTCGTCGTCCGGGTGGCCGATTCCGGCCTGGACATCGACATCGCGGGCGAGGGTGCCGACACCCTCCCGCGGGACGAGAGCCACCTCCTCGTACGCTCCATGCGCACCGCCTTCGACCTGCTCGGCGGGCAGCCGCGCGGCCTGGAGGTCGTCTGCGCCAACCGCATCCCGCACGGCCGGGGCCTCGGCTCCTCCTCCGCCGCGATCTGCGCCGGCATCGTCGCCGCCCGCGCCGTGACCATAGGCGGGGAGGCCAAGCTCGACGACGCGGCGCTGCTGGAGCTCGCCACCGAGATCGAGGGCCACCCCGACAACGTCGCCGCCTGTCTGCTCGGCGGTTTCACCCTGGCGTGGATGGAGGGCGGCAGCGCCAAGGCGATCCGGATGGACCCCGCGGATTCCATCGTTCCGGTGGTCTTCGTCCCGTCGAAGCCGGTCCTGACCGAGACCGCCCGCGGCCTGCTGCCGCGCACCGTCCCGCACGTGGACGCGGCCGTCAACGCGGGCCGCGCGGGCCTGCTCGTGGAGGCCATGACCAGGCGTCCCGAGTTCCTGCTGCCCGCCACCGAGGACCGGCTGCACCAGGAGTACCGGGCCCCGGCGATGCCGGAGAGCGTGGCACTCGTCAACCGGCTGCGGGCGGACGGCATCCCCGCGGTCATCTCCGGCGCGGGCCCCACGGTCCTCGCGCTGGTCGACAACGGCGCGGCCGACAAGGTCGCGCGGCTCGCGGGCGAGGGGTGGGCCGCCAACCGGCTCGCCCTCGACGCCGCGGGCGCGAGCGTCCTTCCGCTGGGCGCCCAGGGCGGTCAGCCCGTGTCGTGACGACACGGCCCGTCGTGGGCGGACGGCCGGGCAGGCCGCCCGCCCACGACGGGCGATTGCCGGTGATTGAGAGGGGGAATGTCTGTTGGATCCGGTAGTGTTAACCTCAAGTGCGCATCCGAAGCCGCCATGGCTCGGTGCTCAGTGTCCCCATTCGGGACCACATTTCTTCCGGGAGCCTCCCCGACTGCTTTGATCGCTGCCAGCAGTTTCGAGCACGCTCCGGAATCGGCGTGACATTCCCACGCTTTCCAGCTCGGGGGCTTCTCGCCGGAACCACCATGCACGTTTCTCTCCGCCGTAACTCTTACCGGCGGACCACCGCCCCGGCACGGTCCACACACCCGGACCGTCGTCGGACAGCACAACCGGTCGCCGAGCCAGACAGGCCGACGTCCGCTCCAGGGAAGGACCCTTCGTGAGCGACACCACCGATCTGATGGGCGCTGCCGACACCAACGTCGACACCAGTGCCCCCGCCGCGGGCGCGGCCCCGAAGCGCCGCCGCTCCGGCACCGGCCTTGAGGGCATGGTCCTGGCCGAGCTGCAGCAGGTCGCGTCGGGCCTCGGTATCAGGGGCACCGCGCGGATGCGCAAGAGCCAGCTGATCGAGGTCATCAAGGAGGCGCAGGGCGGCAGCGCCCCCAAGGCCGCCGCCGCGGCCCCCGCCGCCGACGCCGCCGAGGCCAAGCCGAAGCGCCGCGCCACCAGCAAGGCCCGTACGGGCGAGGCCGCCGCCGCGGCCCCCGCCGAGAAGCCCGCCGCCCAGGCCCAGATCGAGATCCCGGGCCAGCCGGCCAGCGACGACGCCCCGATCGGCGAGCGCCGCCGCCGCCGGGCCACCGCCCCCTCCGGCAGCCCCGAGTCCTCGGCCCCCGCCGCCGTGCAGGTCGAGCAGAAGATCGAGGCCGCCGCCCCGGCCGCGCAGCCCGAGGCCAAGGCCGAGGCCGCCACCGCCGTCTCCGCCCAGCCGCAGGGCCAGGCGCAGGAGGCCGGCGAGGGCCGCACCCGCCGCGACCGCCGTGACCGCGGCGACCGTGGTGAGCGCGGTGAGCGCGGTGAGCGCGGTGAGCGTCAGCAGGGCCGCCGTGAGCGCGGCGCCAAGGCCGACGAGCAGGGCCAGCAGCAGGGCGGCCAGGGCCAGCAGCAGGGCGGCGGCCGCCAGGACCGCCAGGACCGCGCCGACCGCCAGCAGCAGGGCGGCCGCGGCCAGGGCCGGCAGGACCGTCAGGACAACGGCCCGCAGGACGACTTCGACGAGGACGGCCGTCGCGGCCGTCGCGGACGCTACCGCGACCGCCGCGGCCGTCGCGGCCGTGACGAGTTCGCGCCGAACGAGCCGCAGGTCGCCGATGACGACGTGCTGATCCCCGTCGCGGGCATCCTCGACATCCTCGACAACTACGCGTTCATCCGGACCTCGGGCTACCTGCCCGGCCCCAACGACGTGTACGTCTCCCTCGCCCAGGTCCGCAAGGCCGGCCTGCGCAAGGGCGACCACACCACCGGTGCGGTCCGCCAGCCCAAGGACGGCGAGCGCCGCGAGAAGTTCAACGCCCTCGTGCGCCTGGACTCCGTCAACGGCATGGCGCCCGAATCCGGCCGCGGCCGACCGGAGTTCCAGAAGCTGACCCCGCTCTACCCGCAGGACCGGCTCCGCCTGGAGACCGACCCGGGCGTGCTGACGACCCGCATCATCGACCTCGTGTCGCCGATCGGCAAGGGCCAGCGCGGTCTGATCGTGGCCCCGCCGAAGACCGGCAAGACCATGATCATGCAGGCGATCGCCAACGCGATCACCACCAACAACCCCGAGTGCCACCTGATGGTCGTCCTGGTCGACGAGCGTCCGGAAGAGGTCACCGACATGCAGCGGTCGGTCAAGGGCGAGGTCATCTCCTCGACCTTCGACCGCCCGGCCGAGGACCACACCACCGTCGCCGAGCTGGCCATCGAGCGCGCCAAGCGCCTCGTCGAGCTGGGTCACGACGTGGTCGTCCTGCTGGACTCCATCACCCGTCTGGGCCGCGCGTACAACCTCGCGGCGCCCGCCTCCGGCCGCATCCTGTCCGGTGGTGTCGACTCGACCGCGCTGTACCCGCCGAAGCGCTTCTTCGGTGCCGCGCGCAACATCGAGGACGGCGGCTCGCTGACCATCCTGGCCACCGCGCTCGTCGACACCGGCTCGCGCATGGACGAGGTGATCTTCGAGGAGTTCAAGGGCACCGGCAACATGGAGCTCAAGCTCGACCGCAAGCTCGCCGACAAGCGCATCTTCCCGGCCGTCGACGTCGACCCGTCGGGTACGCGCAAGGAGGAGATCCTCCTCAACAGCGAGGAGCTCGCCATCGTCTGGAAGCTGCGCCGGGTGCTGCACGCGCTCGACTCGCAGCAGGCGATCGAGCTGCTGCTCGACAAGATGAAGCAGACGAAGTCGAACGCCGAGTTCCTGATGCAGATCGCCAAGACGACCCCGGCCGGCAAGAACGACGACTGACCGGGTCGCCCGAACACGGAACCGCCCCCGCCGCACCCGCGGCGGGGGCGGTTCCTTTGGTGCGAGCTTCGCCACACGCCTGCCCCGACGGGGCCCGCACGCGCCCCTTCGGAGCCCGGATCGGGACCCTCGGTCGCCATCCGGTCACGCCTCGTGCTGTAGGGGAGGGGGTGTGCGGAGCGGTCCACGCTCCGTGGAACCCTGGAATGCGCTAGTCCGTCTGTGTGAGAGAGCAGTCGGCAACGAAGCCAGGACCGGGGAGAGCATGAGCGAGGACAGCAGGGGCAGCGGTCGCAGGGCGGCACGCAGGCGCGGGCGCCGGGCGCAGCCGCGCCGCCGCAGGGGCCTCAGGGTCGCCGCCTGGACCGCCGCGGGGGTGGTCCTGCTGGGCGGGGGGAGCCTCGGCTGGTTCTACTTCAAGCTCAACGGCAACCTGCACAGCGTCGACATCGACCAGGCCCTGGGCAAGGACCGCCCGCCGAACGTCGACAACGGCTCGATGGACATCCTGGTCCTCGGCTCCGACTCCCGCGACGGGGCGAACAGCGAGTACGGCGCGGACGACGGCGGCTCGGCCCGCTCCGACACCGCGATGATCATCCACCTCTACGAGGGCCACAAGCAGGCCAGCGTCGTGTCGATCCCGCGCGACACCATGCTCCCGAGGCCCGCCTGCCCCACCGGCAAGGGGAAGACCAGCGCCCCCAGGCAGCGCGCCCAGTTCAACGAGGCCTTCACCATCGGCGGGGCCGCCTGTGCCGTCAAGACCGTCGAGGCGATGTCGGGGATCCGCATGGACCACTACATCGAGGTCGACTTCACCGGCTTCAAGAAGATCATCGACAACCTGGGCGGGGTCGAGCTCACGACCACCAAGCCGATCAAGGACGACGGCAGCCACCTCGACCTGCCGGCCGGCTCCCACAAGCTCAACGGCGAGCAGTCCCTCGGCCTCGTCCGCACGCGCAAGAGCGTCGGCGACGGCGGCGACCTGGGCCGAATACAGCTCCAGCAGGCCTTCATCAAGGCGCTGATCAAGCAGGTCAAGGGCGTGGGGGTGTTCGACAGCCCGAAGAAGCTCTACGGCCTCGCCGACTCCGCCACCAAGGCGATCACCACCGACAAGGCGCTCGGCGACGTGAAGTCCCTCGCGAGCTTCGCCCAGGGCCTCCAGGGCATCGGCGCGGAGAACATGCACATGATCACCCTGCCGGTGGGCCCGGACCCGCTCGACAGGGACCGCGTCGCGATCCTGCCCAAGGACTCCAAGATGGTCTGGGACGCCCTGCTGGCCGACCAGCCCATCCCCGCCGCTGCCACCGAGCACTCCAACGGGGACAAGAGCAGCGCGGGCTCGATCGTCCGGTAGCCCCGCCCTGCCGGGACCCGGCAGGAATAGATGCCGGCCCCCTCCTGTTGAAGGCAGCGTTCCCGGAATTTTGACAGGCGGCCCGGTCCTGGCAGACTGGTCTGTCGGCCCCGGTTCACGCAGTGCGCAATTCGGCTCCTGCGACCCGGCGCCCTCCCGAATCTAGGAGACACCTTGAAGCGCGATGTTCACCCCGAGTACGTCGAGACCCAGGTCAGCTGCACCTGTGGCGCGTCGTTCACCACCCGCAGCACCCTGACCGAGGGCACCATCCGTGCCGAGGTCTGCTCCGAGTGCCACCCGTTCTACACGGGCAAGCAGAAGATCCTCGACACCGGTGGCCGCGTGGCCCGCTTCGAGGCCCGCTTCGGCAAGGGTGCGGCCAAGAAGTAGCGCGACCCAGGCGCCGGTCGCCGGCCGCCCCCTGACCACGCGGGGGCGGCCGGACCGGCGCCTTTGTCGTCGTTCAGCCAGCCCAGCCCCTTTTTGATTTTTTCACCCCAGGAGCATCCGATGTTCGAAGCGGTCGAGGACCTGGTCGGCGAGCACGCCGACCTCGAGAAGAAGCTCGCCGACCCTTCGGTCCACTCCGATCAGGCGAACGCCCGCAAGCTGAACAAGCGCTACGCGGAGCTGACGCCGATCGTCGCGACCTTCCGCGCCTGGAAGCAGTCGGCCGAGGACATCGAGACGGCCAAGGAGCTGGCGGCCGACGACCCCGACTTCGCCGCCGAGGCCAAGGAACTGAGCGCCCAGCGCGAAGAGCTCACCGAGAAGCTCCGCCTGCTGCTCGTCCCGCGCGACCCCAGCGACGACAAGGACGTCCTCCTGGAGATCAAGGCCGGCGCCGGCGGCGACGAGTCCGCCCTGTTCGCAGGCGACCTGCTGCGCATGTACCTGCGCTACGCCGAGCGCGTGGGCTGGAAGACCGAGATCATCGACTCCACCGAGTCCGAGCTCGGCGGCTACAAGGACGTCCAGGTCTCCGTGCGCACCAAGGGCGGCAACGGGGCCACCGAGCCCGGCCAGGGCGTCTGGGCCCGGATGAAGTACGAGGGCGGCGTGCACCGCGTCCAGCGCGTGCCGGCCACCGAGTCCCAGGGCCGCATCCACACCTCCGCCGCCGGCGTGCTCGTCACCCCGGAGGCCGAGGAGGTCGAGGTCGAGATCAACATGAACGACCTCCGCATCGACGTGTACCGCTCCTCGGGCCCCGGCGGCCAGTCCGTCAACACCACCGACTCGGCCGTGCGCATCACGCACATCCCGACCGGCGTGGTCGCCTCCTGCCAGAACGAGAAGAGCCAGCTCCAGAACAAGGAGCAGGCCATGCGCATCCTGCGCTCGCGCCTGCTGGCCGCCGCCCAGGAAGCCGCCGAGCAGGAGGCCTCCGACCAGCGCCGCAGCCAGGTGCGCAGCGTCGACCGTTCCGAGAAGATCCGTACGTACAACTTCCCGGAGAACCGGATCTCGGACCACCGGACCGGTTTCAAGGCGTACAACCTGGACCAGGTGCTCGACGGCGACCTCGACTCGGTCATCCAGGCCTGTGTCGACACCGACTCCGCGGCGAAGCTCGCGGCCGCACACTGACCTTCGCCCCACCCCCCTCCCCCAAGCTCTCGGCTTCGCTCGAGCAGGGGGGACCCCCATGACAGCAGCCCGGAGGACCAGCGTGAACTTGCTGCTTGCCGAGGTGGCCCAGGCCACCCAGCGGCTGGCCGCCGCCGGCGTGCCCTCACCGCGTTTCGACGCGGAGGAGCTCGCGGCCTTCGTGCACGGCGTCAAGCGGGGGGAACTGCACCACGTCAAGGACGCGGACTTCGACGCCCGCTACTGGGAGGCCGTCGCCCGCCGCGAGGCGCGCGAGCCGCTCCAGCACATCACCGGCCGGGCCTTCTTCCGGTACCTGGAGCTCCAGGTCGGCCCCGGGGTGTTCGTCCCCCGGCCCGAGACCGAGTCGGTCGTGGACTGGGCCATACACGCCGTCCGGGCCATGGACGTGGTCGAGCCGCTGATCGTGGACCTGTGCACCGGGTCGGGCGCCATCGCGCTCGCCATGGCCCAGGAGGTGCCGCGCTCGCGCGTGCACGCCGTGGAGCTGTCCGAGGACGCCCTGCGCTGGACCCGCAAGAACGCCGAGGGCTCCCGGGTCACCGTCCACCAGGGCGACGCGCTCACCGCGCTGCCCGAGCTGGACGGACAGGTCGACCTGGTCATCTCCAACCCGCCGTACATCCCGCTCACCGAGTGGGAGTACGTCGCCCCGGAGGCCCGCGACCACGACCCCGAAATGGCGCTGTTCTCCGGCGAGGACGGCCTCGACACCATCCGCGGCATCGAGCGCACCGCGCACCGGCTGCTGCGGCCCGGCGGCATCGTCGTGATCGAGCACGCCGACACGCAGGGCGGCCAGGTGCCGTGGATCTTCGCCGACGAACGCGGCTGGGCCGACGCCGCCGACCACCCCGACCTGAACAACCGCCCGCGCTTCGCGACCGCCCGCAAGGCCATGCCGTGACCCGCGCGACCGCCGCCCCCGCCACCCCCACGCTGCACGAGGAGATCCGCTGATGGCCCGGCGATACGACTGCAACGACGCGACGGACCGCAAGACGGGTCTGCGCGAAGCGGCCTCCGCCGTCCGTCGCGGAGAGCTCGTCGTGCTGCCCACCGACACCCTGTACGGGATCGGCGCGGACGCCTTCAGCGCGGAGGCCGTCGGCGACCTGCTCGCCGCCAAGGGCCGCGGCCGCAACATGCCCACCCCCGTCCTGATCGGCTCCCCGAACACCCTCCACGGCCTCGTCACGGACTTCTCCGAGCAGGCGTGGGAGCTCGTCGACGCCTTCTGGCCGGGCGGGCTCACGCTGGTCGCCAAGCACCAGCCGTCGCTGGCCTGGGACCTGGGGGAGACCCGCGGGACCGTCGCCGTGCGCATGCCCCTGCACCCCGTCGCGATCGAGCTGCTGACCGAGGTCGGCCCGATGGCCGTCTCCTCGGCCAACCTGTCCGGGCACCCGGCGCCGGCCGACTGCGACGCGGCGCGCGAGATGCTGGGCGACTCCGTGTCCGTGTACCTGGACGGCGGGCCCACGCCGAGCACCGAGCCGTCGTCGATCGTCGACGTCACCGGGAAGGTTCCCGTGCTGCTGCGCGAGGGGGCGCTGAGCGCCGCACAGCTGCGGGAGGTCGTACCCGACCTCGAGGTGGCTCCGTGAGCCCTCAGGGGCGTGGCATAGCCAAGGGAGACTCCTTCCGCATACTCCACGTCAGCACCGGGAACGTGTGCCGCTCGCCCATCACCGAGCGGCTGACGCGCCACGCGCTCGCCGACCGCCTGGCCGTCCTGGGCCTGCCGGCCGAGGACCTCATCGTGGAGAGCGCCGGCACCTGGGGCCACGAGGGCGCCCCGATGGAGGCCAACGCGGCGGCCGTGCTGGCGGACTTCGGCGCGGACGCCACGGGGTTCACCGGGCGCGAGCTGCTCGACGAGCACGTCATACGCGCCGACCTGGTGCTCACCGCCACGCGGGACCACCGGGCGCAGGTCATCTCCATGGGCCACTCGGCGGGGCTGCGGACCTTCACGCTGAAGGAGTTCACCCGGCTCGTACGGGCGATAGACCCGGCCACGCTGCCGCCGCTGGACGACGGCATGGCGGAGCGGGCGCGAGCACTGGTACGGGCCGCCGCCGCGCTGCGCGGGTGGCTGCTGGCGCCGTCCGCCGACGCGGACGAGGTGTACGACCCGTACGGGGCGCCGATCACGTTCTTCCGGTCGATCGGCGACGAGATCAACCAGGCCCTGGACCCCGTGGTCACGGCCCTGACGGGCCTCGACGCCCACCACTGAGGCCCGCCCGCGTCTCGTGCACCGCTCGCGCGGCCCGTGGCCGACGCCGGTGGTCGACTGCGGCCTGGTGTGCCGCGGCGGCGCGGGCGCGGAGGGCCGGGCGGGCCTACAGTGGCTGGTACCGGTACCCCCACTGTGCGGGAGTCGCGCCATGAGCGTCATGACCCAGCCCACGGACGCCCTGCGCCAGCAGGACCCGCAGATGGCCGACGTCCTCGAAGGGGAGCGGCGCCGGCAGGCGGAGACGCTGCAGATGAGCGCCGCCGAGAACTTCACCTCGCCCGCCGTGCTCGCCGCGCTGGGGTCCGTGCTCTCCAACAAGTACGCCGAGGGGTACCCCGGCGCCCGCTACCACGGCGGCTGCGAGTACGTGGACCTCGCCGAGCGGACGGCCGTGGAGCGGGCCAGGGCGCTCTTCGGGGTCGAGCACGCCAATGTCCAGCCGCACTCCGGTTCCGCGGCCGTCCTGGCCGCCTACGCGGCGCTGCTGCGGCCCGGCGACACCGTCCTGGCCATGGGGCTGGCGCACGGCGGGCACCTCACGCACGGCTCGCCCGCCAACTTCTCCGGCCGCTGGTTCGACTTCGTCGGGTACGGCGTCGACGCCGAGAGCGGGCTCGTCGACTACGAACAGGTGCAGCGGCTGGCGCGGGCGCACCGGCCCAAGGCCATCGTCTGCGGGTCCATCTCCTATCCCCGGCACCTGGAGTACTCGGCGTTCCGGGAGATCGCCGACGAGGTCGGGGCCTACCTGATCGCCGACGCCGCCCACCCGATCGGGCTCGTGGCCGGCGGGGCCGCGCCCAGTCCGGTCCCGTACGCGGACATCGTCTGCGCGACCACCCACAAGGTGCTGCGCGGCCCCCGCGGCGGGATGCTGCTGTGCGGCGGCGAGTTCGCGGAGCGGGTCGACCGGGCGGTGTTCCCCTTCACCCAGGGCGGCGCCCAGATGCACTCCATCGCCGCGAAGGCGGTGGCCTTCGGCGAGGCGGCCGCACCGCCCTTCACCCGGTACGCGCACCGGGTCGT
The DNA here is from genome assembly GCF_000158895.1 of Streptomyces sp. C. Classification (NCBI taxonomy): domain Bacteria; kingdom Bacillati; phylum Actinomycetota; class Actinomycetes; order Kitasatosporales; family Streptomycetaceae; genus Streptomyces; species Streptomyces sp. C. Next base: position 5,369,958 of record NZ_GG657750.1, read on the forward strand.
GGCCAACGCCCGTGCCCTGGCCGCCGCCCTGGAGCAGCGCGGGTTCGCCGTGACGACCGGCGGGACGGACACCCACCTCATCAGCGCCGACCCCGCGGCGCTCGGCGTGGACGGGCCGACCGCGCGCGGCCGGCTGGCCGCCGCCGGGATCGTCCTGGACACCTGCGCGCTGCCGTACGGGGACCAGCGGGGCATCCGCCTGGGCACCGCGGCGGTGACCACGCAGGGGATGGGGGAGCCGGAGATGGCCCGGATCGCCGGCCTGTTCGCCGCCGCGCTGGGAGGGGACGCGGCCCGGACGCGGGCCGAGGTGGCCGCCCTGACGGGTGGATTTCCCCCGTACGGGGCGTAACCGGTACGAGCATGGAGTAGTGCAACCGGAACGGGGCCTCCGTGCGTCCTCGTCCCTGGTGACATCGCGGCTAATGTGTGGGGCTGAGATGGCCGGCGATACATCTGGGGCAGCCAGTGCGTGAATATCTGCTGACGCTTTGCGTCACGGTCGCGGTGACCTACCTGCTGACCGGGCCCGTGCGGAAGTTCGCGATCGCGGCCGGCGCGATGCCGGAGATCCGCGCCCGGGACGTGCACCGCGAGCCCACTCCGCGGCTCGGCGGCATCGCCATGTTCGGCGGCATGTGCGCGGGGCTGCTGGTCGCCGACCACCTGCAGAACCTCAACGCGGTCTTCGAACGCTCCAACGAGCCCAGGGCGCTGCTCTCGGGAGCGGCGCTGATCTGGCTGATCGGCGTCCTGGACGACAAGTTCGAGCTCGACGCCCTGATCAAGCTCGGCGCCCAGATGATCGCCGCGGGCGTGATGGTCATGCAGGGCCTGACCATCCTGTGGATTCCGGTTCCGGGCATCGGCACGGTGGCGCTCACCCAGTGGCAGGGCACCCTGCTCACGGTCGCCCTGGTGGTCATCACCATCAACGCGGTGAACTTCGTCGACGGCCTCGACGGCCTGGCGGCGGGCATGGTCTGCATCGCCACGTGCGCGTTCTTCCTCTACGCCTACCGGATCTGGTTCGGCTACGGCATCGAGTCCGCCGCCCCCGCCACCCTCTTCGCGGCGATCCTGATGGGGATGTGCCTGGGCTTCCTGCCGCACAACATGCATCCCGCCCGGATCTTCATGGGGGATTCCGGCTCGATGCTGATCGGCCTGGTGCTGGCCGCCTCGGCGATCTCGATCACGGGGCAGGTGGACCCCGACACGATGGCGCTCTTCGTCGGCGGTGAGCGCAACGCCACCCACGCGATGCTGCCGGTCTTCATTCCGCTGCTGCTGCCCCTGACCATCATCGCCATTCCGATGGCGGACCTGGTCCTGGCCATCGTGCGGCGCACCTGGAACGGCCAGTCGCCGTTCGCGGCGGACCGCGGCCACCTGCACCACCGGCTCCTGGAACTCGGGCATTCCCACAGCCGTGCCGTACTCATCATGTATTTCTGGTCAGGCCTGATCGCATTCGGCACGGTGGCCTATTCCGTGCATTCGGCCTCGATGTGGATCGTGCTCTCACTCGCCGCGCTGAGCGCGCTGGGCCTCGTACTGCTCCTGATGCCCCGGTTCACCCCGCGGGCGCCGCGTTGGGCGCACGGCCTGGTCCCGCCGCGCTACCGGTACGCCGAGCGGGCCGCGGAGGCGGCCGTGCGGGAGGACGAGGGCGTGGAGCCGGCGCCGGCGAGGCCCGTCGTGGCGGGGGTGTCGGGCGTCAACGGCGCGACCGCGGTAGGCCCCCGTTCGCGCTTCCCCGACCGGCGTAAGGCCGGATCGTCCCGCTGACGGGTCGGGCGCATTTCCGACATGGGCGCCCTTTACCAGACAATGGGGCGGCTTGTCTTGCACACACGGGCGCGTTAGCCCTCATGTGTGACAGTCAGCACACCCGACAGGTAAAGCTCTCATCAAATAGTTTGTGATACCGTTCACTAAACCCGGCGACAGAGCCGAAGGACCGTAGTGCGACGGTCCATTGGCCCGAGGCTCTCACTCGGACCGGGCTTACGCTCGTCCCCGTACGAGTTCCCGTACGAGTCCGTGCCCCCACCACCACGCGGAGCAAACCGCCATGCGGTCAGATGACGTCCGATCCCTCCTGCAAACCGCCGTACCCACTGCTGCCGTCGGCGCGATCGCCGCCGTGATCAGCGGTCTGGTCGTCGGAGGCAAGGGTGCCGTCGGATCAGTCGTCGCGACCGTGGTCGTGATCCTGTTCATGGGTCTCGGATTCGTCGTCCTGCAGCGCACGGCGAAATCCCTGCCGCATCTGTTCCAGGCCATGGGCCTCATGCTCTACGCGGCCCAGATCCTGCTGCTCTTCGTCTTTCTCGCCGTGTTCAAGAACACGACACTGTTCCACCCCCGGGCGTTCGCCATCACGCTCGTCGCCACCACCCTCGTGTGGATCGGCGCACAGACGCGTGCCCACATGAAGGCGAAGATCCTTTACGTCGAGCCGGACTCGACGAAGGGTGAAAAGCCCGAAAACCCGGGGTCGAAGTCGTGAGGGGTAGGGCCGGGATAAGTGTGCGTTCGAGATGCTGCTATCGTCCGGTTCCAACTGCGGCTCTGCGGGCGCGGGCATCTGAGCTGACGCCTGTTCCATCGCGAGGCTCGATGCCTGACTGCCGCCCCCACACCCGTTACACCAGTCCAGTGCCGAACCGCGGCCTCGCGCCGCGCCGACACAACGAGGTTGCCGTACCTATGCGCCACGCTGAAGGAGCCCGCGGTGAGTGCTGACCCGACGCAGGTCCTCGCCTTCGAGACCGACTGTCACATCTTCGACGGATGTGGCTTCCCCGGCCCGGGCCTGCACTCGTTCCTCTTCGAGCCGCTCTGGGGCGAAGCGGGCAGCAATGCCTACTTCAACAAGCCGATGCTGCTGGCCCTCCTGGGCTCGATCATCATCGTGGCCTTCTTCTGGGCCGCCTTCGGCAAGGCGAAGATCGTCCCCGGCAAGCTCCAGATGGTCGGCGAGGCCGGCTACGACTTCGTGCGCCGCGGCATCGTCTACGAGACCCTCGGCAAGAAGGAGGGCGAGAAGTACGTCCCCTTCATGGTCTCGCTGTTCTTCTTCGTCTGGATCCTGAACGTCTGGTCGATCGTCCCGGTGGCACAGTTCCCGGTGACCTCGATCATCGCGTACCCGGCCGTGCTCGCCCTGATCGTCTACGTGATCTGGATGTCGGTCACCTTCAAGCGCCACGGCTTCGTCGGCGGCCTGAAGAACCTCACCGGCTACGACAAGAGCCTCGGCGGCGTCCTGCCGCTCATCATGGTCATCGAGTTCTTCTCGAACGTCCTGGTGCGCCCGTTCACCCACGCGGTCCGACTCTTCGCGAACATGTTCGCCGGTCACACCCTGCTGCTGCTCTTCACGATCGCCAGCTGGTACCTGCTGAACGGCATCGGCATCGCCTACGCCGGTGTGTCGTTCGTGATGGTGATCGTGATGACCGCCTTCGAGCTCTTCATCCAGGCCGTCCAGGCGTACGTCTTCGTCCTCCTGGCCTGCAGCTTCATCCAGGGCGCGCTCGCCGAGCACCACTGAGCCAGGCCCGCCCCCCGCTCAGCCCCCCGTATTCGTCCGGTGGCCAACCCCCACCGGTCCGTGAAAGAGAAGGAAGAACTGGCATGTCCCAGACCCTTGCCGCCGTCACCGGCTCCCTCAGCTCCGTTGGTTACGGTCTCGCGGCCATCGGCCCCGGCGTCGGCGTCGGCATCATCTTCGGTAACGGCACCCAGGCCCTCGCCCGTCAGCCCGAGGCTGCCGGCCTGATCCGCGCCAACCAGATCCTCGGCTTCGCCTTCTGTGAGGCGCTCGCCCTGATCGGTCTGGTCATGCCGTTCGTCTACCCGAGCTCCTGATCCTCGGTCTCGACGAACAGTCCACTAGACGAAAGGCACTGATGTGAACCTCATGGTTCTGGCGGCCGAGGAGATGGAAAACCCCCTCATCCCGCCGATCCCCGAGCTCGTCATCGGTCTGATCGCCTTCGTCATCGTCTTCGGCTTCCTCGCGAAGAAGCTCCTCCCGAACATCAACAAGGTTCTGGACGAGCGCCGCGAGCAGATCGAGGGCGGTATCGAGAAGGCCGAAGCCGCTCAGACCGAGGCTCAGAGCGTGCTGGAGCAGTACAAGGCCCAGCTCGCCGAAGCCCGGCACGAGGCCGCGCGCCTGCGCCAGGACGCGCTGGAGCAGGGCACTGCGCTCAAGGAAGAACTGCGCGCAGAGGGCCAGCGGCAGCGTGAGGAGATCATCGCTGCCGGTCACGCCCAGATCGCGGCAGACCGCAAGGCCGCCGCTCAGGCGCTGCGTCAGGACGTGGGCAAGCTCGCCACCGACCTGGCCGGCAAGCTCGTCGGCGAGTCCCTCGAGGACGCCGCTCGTCAGAGCCGCACCATCGACCGCTTCCTCAGCGAGCTTGAGGAGAAGGCCGAGGCGGCCCGATGAACGGAGCGAGCCGCGAGGCGCTGGCCTCCGCGCGCGAGCGTCTCGACGCGCTGACGGACAACACGTCCGTCGACGCGGCGAAGCTCGCCGGTGAGCTGGCAGCCGTCACCGCGCTGCTCGACCGTGAGGTCTCGCTGCGTCGGGTCATCACGGACCCGGCGCAGTCCGGCGAGGCCAAGGCCGAGCTGGTCGGCCGGCTGCTGTCCGGCCAGGTCGACGGGAACACCCTCGACCTGGTGTCCGGCATGGCGCGCTCCCGCTGGTCGCAGTCCCGCGACCTGGTGGACGCGCTGGAGGAGCTGGCGGCCACCGCCGACCTCACGGCGGCCCAGCAGGCAGGCGGGCTCGACAACGTCGAGGACGAGGTCTTCCGCTTCGGCCGGATCGTCGCCTCCAGCACCGAGCTGCGCTCCGCGCTGACCGACCGCGCCGCCACCGGCTCCGCCAAGAGCGAGCTGCTGCGCAGCCTGCTCGGCGGCAAGGTGAACGCCGTCACCGAGCGCCTGGTGATCCGTCTCGTCACGCACCCGCGTGGACGTAGCCTGGAAGCGGGACTCGAGACCCTGTCCAAGCTCGCCGCCGAGCGACGGGACCGCATGGTCGCCACCGTGACCAGCGCGATCCCGCTCAGCGACGTGCAGAAGCAGCGTCTCGGAGCGGTGCTGGCCAAGCTGTACGGCCGCCAGATGCACCTGAACCTCGACGTGGACCCCGCGGTCCTCGGCGGGATCTCGGTGCGGGTCGGCGACGAGGTCATCGACGGCACCATCGCGGACCGCCTCGCCGAGGCGTCGCGCCGCATGGCCGGCTGACCAGCCGCCACCACACAGATACAAAGCATTCCTAGCGGCCCGGTTGGGCCGTGCAGAACTTGCAGAAGATTCCTGGGGGTCACCCCCAGACCCCTAAGAAGCTTCAGGCCCAACAAGGAGAGCAGGGAACCCAGATGGCGGAGCTCACGATCCGGCCGGAGGAGATCCGGGACGCACTGGAGACCTTTGTCCAGTCGTACCAGCCGGACGCGGCCTCGCGCGAGGAGGTCGGAACGGTCAGCGTTGCCGGCGACGGCATCGCGAAGGTGGAGGGCCTGCCCTCCGCCATGGCGAACGAGCTGCTGAAGTTCGAGGACGGCACCCTCGGTCTCGCCCTCAACCTCGAGGAGCGCGAGATCGGTGCGATCGTCCTCGGCGAGTTCAGCGGTATCGAGGAGGGCCAGCCGGTGCAGCGCACCGGTGAGGTCCTCTCCGTAGGCGTCGGCGAGGGCTACCTCGGCCGCGTCGTCGACCCGCTCGGCAACCCGATCGACGGCCTCGGCGAGATCGCGACCGAGGGCCGCCGCGCCCTCGAGCTGCAGGCCCCGGGCGTCATGGTCCGCAAGTCGGTGCACGAGCCCATGCAGACCGGCTACAAGGCCGTCGACGCCATGGTGCCGATCGGCCGCGGCCAGCGTCAGCTGATCATCGGCGACCGTCAGACCGGCAAGACCGCTCTGGCCGTCGACACGATCATCAACCAGCGTGACAACTGGCGCTCCGGCGACGTGAACAAGCAGGTCCGCTGCATCTACGTCGCCATCGGCCAGAAGGGCTCGACCATCGCGTCCGTTCGCGGCGCCCTGGAAGAGGCCGGCGCGCTCGAGTACACGACGATCGTCGCCGCCCCGGCGTCCGACCCGGCCGGCTTCAAGTACCTGGCGCCGTACACCGGTTCCGCCATCGGTCAGCACTGGATGTACGCCGGCAAGCACGTCCTGATCATCTTCGACGACCTGTCGAAGCAGGCCGACGCCTACCGCGCCGTGTCGCTGCTGCTGCGCCGCCCGCCGGGCCGCGAGGCCTACCCGGGTGACGTCTTCTACCTGCACTCCCGTCTGCTGGAGCGCTGCGCGAAGCTCTCCGACGAGATGGGTGCCGGCTCGATGACCGGTCTGCCGATCGTCGAGACCAAGGCCAACGACGTGTCGGCGTTCATCCCGACCAACGTCATCTCCATCACCGACGGCCAGTGCTTCCTGGAGTCCGACCTGTTCAACGCGGGCCAGCGCCCGGCGCTGAACGTCGGTATCTCGGTCTCCCGCGTCGGTGGTTCCGCGCAGCACAAGGCCATGAAGCAGGTCTCCGGCCGCCTCCGCGTCGACCTGGCCCAGTACCGCGAGCTGGAGGCGTTCGCCGCCTTCGGTTCCGACCTGGACGCCGCGTCGAAGGCCTCGCTGGAGCGCGGCAAGCGCATGGTCGAGCTGCTGAAGCAGGGCCAGTACCAGCCGATGCCCGTCGAGGAGCAGGTCGTCTCCGTCTGGGCCGGCACCACCGGCAAGATGGACGACGTCCCGGTCGAGGACATCCGCCGCTTCGAGTCGGAGCTGCTGGAGCACCTGCGCCGCGAGCGCAAGGACCTCCTCACCTCCATCGCCGACGGCGGCAAGATGTCGGACGACACGCTGGGCTCGATCGCCGACGCGATCGCCGCCTTCAAGCGCCAGTTCGAGACCTCGGACGGAAAGCTCCTGGGCGAGGACGTCCCGGCCGTCAACGTCTCCAAGTGACGACGGAAGGGACCTGACTCATGGGAGCGCAGCTCCGGGTCTACAAGCGTCGCATCCGTGCCATCACGGCGACCAAGAAGATCACCAAGGCGATGGAGATGATCGCCGCCTCGCGCATCGTCAAGGCGCAGCGCAAGGTGGCGGCGTCGATGCCGTACGCGACCGAGCTCACCCGTGCGGTGACCGCGGTGGCGACCGGTTCGAACACCAAGCACGCCCTGACCACCGAGGTCGAGACGCCGACCCGGGCCGCGATCGTGCTCATCACGAGCGACCGCGGTCTGGCCGGCGGCTACTCCTCGAACGCCATCAAGCAGGCCGACCGGCTCACCGAGCGGCTCCGCGCGGAGGGCAAGGAGGTCGACAGCTACATCGTCGGCCGCAAGGGTGTCGCCTACTACGGCTTCCGTGAGCGCAAGGTCACGGAGTCGTGGACCGGCTTCACCGACAGCCCGGCCTACGCCGACGCCAAGCGCGTCGCGGCGCCGCTGATCGAGGCCATCCAGACGGAGACGGCCGAGGGCGGCGTCGACGAACTGCACATCGTCTACACGGAATTCGTGTCGATGATGACGCAGAACGCCGTGGACGGCCGGATGCTGCCGCTCAGCCTCGACCAGGCTCAGGAGGAGGACGGCGCGAAGGGCGAGATCCTTCCGCTGTTCGAGTTCGAGCCGTCGGCGGAGGACGTCCTCGACGCCCTGCTGCCGCGCTACGTCGAGAGCCGGATCTACAACGCACTGCTGCAGGCCGCCGCTTCCGAGCACGCTGCCCGCCGCCGCGCGATGAAGTCGGCGACCGACAACGCCGGAGACCTCATCAAGAGCCTCTCCCGGCTTGCCAACGCGGCCCGCCAGGCCGAAATCACCCAGGAAATCAGCGAGATCGTCGGTGGCGCGAGCGCCATGGCCGACGCGACCGCGGGGAGTGACAAGTAATGACGACCTCTGTTGAGACGGCCGCCGCCACGGGCCGCGTCGCCCGGGTCATCGGCCCGGTCGTCGACGTGGAGTTCCCCGTCGACGCGATGCCCGAGATCTACAACGCGCTGAAGGTCCAGGTCGCCGACCCGGCCGAGGACGGCGCGCTCAAGACGCTGACCCTCGAGGTCGCCCAGCACCTGGGTGACGGCATGGTCCGCACGATCTCCATGCAGCCGACCGACGGTCTGGTCCGCCAGGCCCCGGTGACCGACACGGGCGAGGGCATCACCGTCCCCGTCGGTGACTTCACCAAGGGCAAGGTGTTCAACACCCTGGGTGAGGTGCTGAACTACCCGGAGGCGAACGCCGAGGTCACCGAGCGCTGGCCCATCCACCGCAAGGCGCCCTCCTTCGACGAGCTCGAGTCGAAGACCGAGATGTTCGAGACCGGCGTCAAGGTCATCGACCTTCTCACCCCGTACGTCAAGGGTGGAAAGATCGGTCTGTTCGGTGGTGCCGGTGTCGGCAAGACCGTTCTGATCCAGGAAATGATCTACCGCGTCGCCAACAACCACGACGGTGTGTCGGTCTTCGCGGGCGTCGGTGAGCGTACCCGTGAGGGCAACGACCTCATCGAGGAAATGGGCGACTCGGGCGTCATCGACAAGACGGCCCTCGTCTTCGGCCAGATGGACGAGCCCCCGGGCACCCGTCTGCGCGTCGCGCTCGCCGGTCTGACCATGGCGGAGTACTTCCGCGATGTTCAGAAGCAGGACGTGCTGTTCTTCATCGACAACATCTTCCGGTACACCCAGGCGGGTTCCGAGGTGTCGACCCTGCTCGGCCGCATGCCCTCCGCGGTGGGTTACCAGCCGAACCTGGCCGACGAGATGGGTCTCCTCCAGGAGCGCATCACCTCGACCCGTGGTCACTCGATCACCTCGATGCAGGCGATCTACGTCCCCGCGGACGACCTGACCGACCCGGCGCCGGCGACCACCTTCGCCCACCTCGACGCGACGACGGTTCTCTCCCGTCCGATCTCCGAGAAGGGCATCTACCCGGCCGTGGACCCGCTGGACTCGACGTCCCGCATCCTCGACCCGCGGTACATCGCGGCGGACCACTACGCGGCCGCCATGCGTGTCAAGGGGATCCTGCAGAAGTACAAGGACCTCCAGGACATCATCGCGATCCTCGGCATCGACGAGCTGGGCGAGGAGGACAAGCTCGTTGTCCACCGTGCCCGTCGCGTCGAGCGCTTCCTGTCGCAGAACACCCACGTCGCCAAGCAGTTCACCGGCGTGGACGGTTCGGACGTTCCGCTCGACGAGTCGATCACCGCGTTCAACGCGATCTGCGACGGTGAGTACGACCACTTCCCCGAGCAGGCGTTCTTCATGTGCGGTGGCATCGAGGACCTGAAGGCCAACGCCAAGGAGCTGGGCGTCTCCTGATCCGGCGCGCTCCGCGAGGAGCGCATCCGGTTCACAGGTTTCGCCGGAGAGGGGCGGGTGTGTCCCGTCCCTCTCCACACGCCCATTAGAATTTGACCCAACACCCGGCTGACCCGCCGGGTGGTGACCCGAGGAGCCACCTTGGCTGCTGAGCTGCACGTCGAGCTGGTCGCGGCGGACCGCAATGTCTGGTCCGGCGAGGCCACCCTGGTCGTCGCCCGCACCACGTCCGGCGACATCGGCGTCATGCCCGGTCACCAGCCGCTTCTCGGTGTGCTGGAATCGGGCCCGGTGACCATCCGTACCAGCGAGGGCGGCACTGTCGTCGCCGCGGTGCACGGCGGATTCATCTCGTTCGCGGACAACAAGCTGTCCCTGCTGGCCGAGATCGCCGAGCTCGCGGACGAGATCGACGTCCAGCGGGCGGAGCGGGCACTGGAGCGCGCGAAGTCGGAGGCCGACGCGGCCGCCGAACGTCGCGCCGATGTCCGGCTGCGCGCGGTCGCGGGCCACTGAGCCCCGTACCGAACAGTTTGATACCTCAGCCGCGGTCGGGTCCGGAATTTTCCGGACCGGGTCGCGGCTGAGGCGATGTACGTACTTTTGTTTGTGCGGTTTTCGATGAGCGAGGAGGTCGGTGAAGATGCTCCTCGCTCTGCTTGTGAGCGGCCTGGTCGTAGCCCTGGTGGTGATCGGGCTGTTCGTGTTCGGGCTGCGCCGCAGACTCATCCAGCGGTCCGGCGGGACCTTCGACTGCAGCATGCGCTGGGGCGTGGCCGAGGAGCCCGACGTCTCCGGCAAGGGCTGGGTCTACGGGGTCGCCCGCTACAGCGGTGACCGGATCGAGTGGTTCCGCGTCTTCTCGTACTCGCCCCGCCCGCGCCGGCTGCTGGAGCGTTCCTCCATCGAGGTGCTCGCGCGGCGCGCGCCCGAGGGCGAGGAGGAGCTGGCCCTGCTGTCCGACGCCGTCGTGCTCGGCTGTTCCCACCAGGGGACGCGCCTGGAGCTGGCGATGAGCGAGGACGCGCTGACCGGGTTCCTGGCGTGGCTGGAGGCCGCGCCGCCCGGGCAGAGGGTGAACGTGGCCTGAGGCGACCGGTACGTGAGGAAGCCGGGGAGGCGGGGGACGGTCCCGCCTCCCCGGCTTCGTCGTACACCGGGCCGTGCAGTGCGTGGGGGTTACTGCAGCCCGGTGTGGATCGCGGCCGCGAGTTCGCCGCCCGCGGTGTCGCCGCTGAACTCCCAGAAGAAGGCGCCCTTGAGGCCCTGGTTCTTCAGCCAGGTCATCTTCGAGGCGATGGTGGCGGGGGTGTCGTAGCTCCACCAGTTGCTGCCGCACTTGGCGTAGGCGGTGCCGGCGACGGTTCCGGTGGTGGGGCAGCTGGTCTTGAGGATCTTGTAGTCCTCGATGCCCTGCTCGTAGGTGCCCTGGGCGGGTCCGGTGGCGGTGCCGCCGGGGGCGTCCTGGGTGACTCCGGTCCAGCCGCGGCCGTAGAAGCCGATGCCGAGGTTGAGCTTGGAGCCGGGGATGCCCTTGCCCTTGAGCTTGGTGATGGCGGCCTCGGAGTTGAAGCCGGCGATCGGGATGCCGGCGTAGGAGGTCAGCGGGGAGTGCGGGGCGGTGGGGCCCTTGGCGTCCCACGCGCCGAAGAAGTCGTACGTCATGACGTTGTAGAAGTCGACGTACTGTGCGGCGCCGCCGTAGTCGGCGAGGTCGAGCTTGCCGCCGTTGGAGCCGTCGGCGGAGATCGCGGCGGTGACCAGGTTGGAGCCGCCGAACTTGGCGCGCAGGGCCGACATCAGGTTCTTGAAGGAGGCGGCGCCGCTGGTGTCGCAGGACAGTCCGCAGGCGTTGGGGTACTCCCAGTCGATGTCGATGCCGTCGAAGACGTCCGCCCAGCGGGGGTCCTCGACCAGGGCGTGGCAGGAGTCGGCGAAGGCGGCCGGGTTCTGGGCGGCCTGGCCGAAGCCGCCGGACCAGGTCCAGCCGCCGAAGGAGTAGAGGACCTTGATGTTCGGGTACTTGGCCTTGAGCTTGCGCAGCTGGTTGAAGTTGCCGCGCAGGGGCTGGTCCCAGTTGTCGGCGACGCCGTCGACGCTCTGGTCGGCGGTGTAGGCCTTGTCGTAGTCGGCGTAGGCGTCGCCGATGGTGCACTTGCCGTTCTGGACGTTGCCGAAGGCGTAGTTGATGTGCGTGATCTTCGCGGCGCTGCCCGAGGTGACCAGGTTCTTCACGTGGTAGTTGCGCTGGTAGACGCCCCAGTCGGTGAAGTAGCCGAGCTTGACCTTGGCGCCGGGGTCCGGGGGCTCGGTGCCGCCGCCGCCCGGGGTGGTGACCGTGAGCTCGCCCGAGGAGGGTCCGGTCTGGTCGGCGGTGTCACGGGCGGTCACCGAGTAGGTGTACCTGGTGCCCTTGGTCAGGCCGCCGTCGTTGAAGGTGGTGCCGGTGACGGTGGTGAGCTTGCCGCCGTTGCGGTAGACGTCGTAGTTCTTGACGCCCTTGTCGTCGGTGGCCGCCGACCAGGACAGGGTCAGCGCGTTCTCGGTGACGCCGGTGGCGGTGGGGGTGCCGGGGGCCGAGGGCGGGTTGTCGGTGGGGTTGGTGCCGCCGTCGCAGGAGCCGCCGTTGATCTTGCAGCCGGAGGGGGCGCCGGCGCCGGTGCCGTTGAAGCCGAAGCTGACGGTGGCGCCGGGGGCCAGGGTGCCGTTCCAGCCGACGTTCTTGGCGGTCCAGCGGTTGCCCGAGCTGGTGACGGTGGCGTCCCAGGCGGAGGTCACCCGGGTGCCGGCCGGGTAGTCCCACTCCACGGTCCAGCTGCTGAGGGTGGTGGTGCCGGTGTTCTTCACCGTCCACTTGCCCTCGAAGCCGGAGCCCCAGTCGGAGACCTTGGTGTAGGTCGCGGTCGCGGAAGGGGCCGCCTGCGCCGGGCCGGCCAGGCCGACGAGGCCGGCGACGGGCAGGGCGAGGGCCGCCACGGTGGCGGCCAGCCTCCTGAACAGACGGTTGCGTGGGGGTGCTGTGCTCAAGGGTGCTCCTCCGTAGGTCCGTACCGATCGTGGGGCCGACCGGTACATGGGGGTGGGACCTGCGCCGCCCGTGAGCACGCCTCGTGTCGCTGTACGTCATGGCACGCTCACCACAGTGATGCGGTGAGACTAGAAAGGTCTGGACCAAGCGTCAAGAGGTCCAGACCTTAGCTCCAGAGGTCGTCTAGATCCCCAACTCCTGGGCCAGTACGGCCGCTTGGACCCGGCTGCGCAGCTCCAGCTTCCCCAGCAGCCTGCTGACGTGGGTCTTCACCGTGGCCTCCGCCATGTCCAGCCGCACGGCGATCTCCGCGTTGGACAAGCCCTCTCCCAGCGCCCCCAGCACCTCCCGCTCGCGCCGCGTCAGCGACTCCACCGCCGCGGCCGCCCCCGGCCGCACGGGGGCCCGTACCGCCTTCGGCGCCGCGAACTCGGCGATCAGCCGCCGGGTCACCGCCGGGGCGATCAGCCCCTCGCCGCGCGCCACCGTCCGCACCGCCGCGATCAGCTCCGCCGCGTCCGCGTCCTTCAGCAGGAAGCCCGCGGCCCCCGCCCGCAGCGCGCCGAAGACGTACTCGTCCAGGTCGAAGGTGGTCAGGACCAGCACGTCCGCCAGCCCCCGCTCCACCACCTGCCGGGTGGCCGACACCCCGTCGAGCTTCGGCATCTGCACGTCCATGAGGACCAGGTCCGGCCGCAGCTCGTCCGCCAGCCGCACCGCCTCCTCACCGTCGGCGGCCTCACCCACCACCTCGACGTCGCCCGCACTGCGCAGGATCAGCACCAGGCCGGCCCGTACGGCCCGCTGGTCCTCGGCCACGAGCACCCTGATGGTCATGACTGCACCGCCCTCTCCTCGGCGGGCAGCACCGCCCGCACCTGCCACACCCTGTCCGTCGCGCCCGCCGTGAACGTCCCGCCCAGCAGCTCCGTGCGCTCCCGCATGCCGATCAGCCCGGCACCGGAACCCGGGGCGCGCGGGTCCGGCCGGTCCCCGTATGGGGAGTCCACGGCCACCGTCAGCAGCCCCGCGCCGTGCGCCACGCGGACCCGGACCGTTCCGGGGGCGGCGTGCTTGAGGGCGTTGGTCAGCGACTCCTGCACGATCCGGTACGCCGCCAGCTCCACCGGTGCCGGCAGCGCCGCCCCGGCGGGCCGCTCGTCCGCCAGGACGAAGTCCAGCCCGCTCGCCGACCCGTTCGTACGGGCCTGCCCCAGCAGGGCGTCCAGGCCGTCCAGGGAGGGCACGGCGACGGCTTCCTGCTCCGCGCCCGCGTCCCGCAGCAGCCCGATCAGCCGGCGCATCTCCGCCAGACCCTGCACGCTGTTCTCCCGGATCACCCCGAGGGCCTCGCGGCTGGTGGCGGGGGAGTCGATGGAGAGGGCGGCGGTGGAGTGGATGGCGATCGCCGAGAGGTGGTTGGCCACCATGTCGTGCAGCTCGCGCGCCATCCGGGCGCGCTCGGCCACCACGGCCTGGCTGCGGTCCATCTCGGCCAGGAGCGCCGTCTGCTCCGCGCGCAGCCGGGCGGCCTCGGCGGCCTCGCGGTGGTTGCGCAGGGTGGCGCCGGTCAGGGCCGGGGCGAAGCTCACGATGCCGGTGACCACCCCGATGAGCAGGGCCTGCGGGGTGCGCAGCCAGACCAGGGAGCCGATGGTGACGGCCACGGTGATCAGGCCGGTGGTGACCGGGAGGCGGCGGGCCATGGAGGGCTTGCCGTAGACCACGGCCGCGTACATCAGGTCGGTGAAGATGATGACGCTGGCGATGTTGCCGAGGGTGAACTGGTCCGCGATGACGGCGAGGGTGCCGACGGACAGGGTGACGTGGGGCAGGGTGCGGCGCAGCAGCTCCAGGGCGCCGAGCACCAGCAGCGGGACCAGCACGGCCCAGTCGGGCAGGAGGTCCCGGCTGGGCGAACTGTGCACGCCCAGCACCCACAGCAGCAGGCCGGCGAACACGCTGACGGCGGCGAGCAGCACGTCGTCGCGGTGCGGGCGGGGGATCTTCGGGAGCACGCCCCCATCCAACACGGTCCGCGGCGGCGGGGCCTCGGCGCCCGGGCTGAGAAGGCGCTACATCGAAGGATGCAGCCGGCTTTCGTCACTGGCGACGACGCGGCGGGGCGCGGCGGCCGGAACCCTTGGAGGAGAAGCGGGGGAACCGGAGAAGGAAGGGAGAGCCGTCATGCTCGTCGGGCTGATCATCGCCTGTGAGGTCGGCTTCTGGGTGCTGCTGGCGGGCGGACTGGCGCTGCGCTACCTGGCCGGAATGCCGCGGCTGGGCGCCGCGCTGCTGCTGTGCGAGCCGCTGCTGGAGCTGGTGCTGCTGGTGGCGTCCTTCGTCGACCTGAAGAACGGCGGGGAACCGAGCTGGCGGCACGGCGTCGCGGCGCTCTACATCGGCTACACGGTCGGGTACGGGCACTACACGGTGAAGTGGCTCGACGGGCACGCCGCCCACCGCTTCGCCGGGGGCCCGAAGCCGCCCGGAAGCAAGTACGGCAAGGCCCGCGCGGTCCACGAGTGGAAGCTGTGGACGCGGACCCTGGCCGCCGCCGCGGTCGCGTACGGGCTGCTCCAGGCCGGTATCTGGTACGTCGGCGACGCCGCCGGCACCGCCCAGCTCCAGGCGGGCCAGGGCGTCGCCCTGAAGGTCGTCGGCATCCAGGCCCTGATCGCCGCGACCTACACGATCTGGCCCCGCAAGGCCCCTGCCGGCGCGGCGGACCCGGACGCCCCACTGGCCGAAACCAAGCGTTAGCGCTCGCCGCCGGGGACCCAGAGCACGTCGCCGACCTCCTTGTTGGCCGTCCTGGCCAAGATGAACAGGAGGTCGGACAGGCGGTTGAGGTAGGTGGCCGTCAGGGGGTTCATCACCTCGCCGTGCTCCTCCAGCGCCGCCCACGTGGAGCGCTCGGCCCGGCGGACCACCGTGCAGGCCTGGTGCAGCAGGGCCGCGCCCGGGGTGCCGCCGGGGAGGATGAAGCTGCGCAGCTTCTCCAGCTGCTCGTTGAAGACGTCGCAGTCCGCCTCCAGCCGGTCCACGTAGAACTGCTCCACCCGCAGCGGCGGGTACTCCGGGTCCTCCACCACGGGGGTGCACAGGTCGGCGCCGACGTCGAACAGGTCGTTCTGCACGCGGACCAGGACCTTCACCACCTCCTCCGGCAGCGCACCCAGCGCGATCGCCGTCCCGATGGCGGCGTTGGCCTCGTTGGCGTCGGCGTACGCGGAGATCCGCAAGTCCGTCTTCCGCGTCCGGCTCATGTCCCCCAGGGCGGTCGTGCCCTTGTCGCCGGTACGGGTGTAGATGCGCGTCAGGTTCACCATGGCGCCAGCGTAGACGTGCCCCCGGCCGCGTACCGTCGAGCGGCTCGGCCGCCGCACCGCCGCCCGGTGGGGCCGGGCCGCATCCAGGAGTCTGCGGCCCGCTGTGACGGTGGCGGAATCCGAACTGTGGGGCCGCGTACGCCTCCTGGGCCGTACCAGTGTGATGTCCGTCATCTGAGACGTGACGCGTGTTACTTCACGGTCACTCCGCCCCTCACGGGCGCTAGTCTCCGCCGGAGAGGCTACGAGGCCGGGTCGTACTGAGAACAACGAGGGGTGTGCAGTGGCTGGGAAGCTCGCCGTCATCGGCGCGGGA
Organism: Streptomyces sp. C; assembly: GCF_000158895.1. NCBI lineage: Bacteria > Bacillati > Actinomycetota > Actinomycetes > Kitasatosporales > Streptomycetaceae > Streptomyces > Streptomyces sp. C. Next base: position 5,386,021 of record NZ_GG657750.1, read on the forward strand.
CTGATGGGTTCCGGGATCGCTCAGGTCTCCGCTCAGGCGGGTTGGGACGTCGTCCTGCGGGACGTCACCGATGCCGCGCTGACCCGGGGCACGGACGGCATCAAGGCCTCGTACGACAAGTTCGTCTCCAAGGGCAGGATGACCGCCGAGGACGCCGAGGCGGCGCTCGCGCGGATCACCACGACCACCGACCTCGACGCGGTCGCCGACGTGGACATCGTCGTCGAGGCCGTCTTCGAGAAGCTGGAGGTCAAGCACGACATCTTCCGCACCCTCGACAAGATCGTGCGCGAGGACGCCGTTCTGGCCTCCAACACCTCCGCCATCCCGATCACCAAGATCGCGGCCGTGACGGAGCGCCCCGAGCGGGTCGTCGGCGCGCACTTCTTCTCGCCCGTCCCGATGATGCAGCTCTGCGAGCTGGTGCGCGGCTACAAGACGAGCGACGAGACCCTCGCCACCACCCGCGCGTTCGCCGAGTCGGTCGGCAAGACCTGCATCGTCGTCAACCGCGACGTCGCCGGCTTCGTGACCACCCGCCTGATCTCCGCGCTCGTCGTCGAGGCCGCGAAGCTCTACGAATCGGGCGTGGCCACCGCCGAGGACATCGACATCGCCTGCAAGCTGGGCTTCGGGCACGCCATGGGCCCGCTGGCCACCGCCGACCTCACCGGCGTCGACATCCTGCTGCACGCCACCAGCAACATCTACACCGAGTGCCAGGACGAGAAGTTCGCGCCGCCGGAGCTGATGCGCCGCATGGTCGACGCGGGCGACATCGGCCGCAAGAGCGGCCAGGGCTTCTACAAGCACTGAGGACGAGCGTTCGAATCCCCGCACCCTACGGGGTGAATTAGGTATCGGTTCGCTCACGGTCGGCAACTTCACCGCCCGCACGGCAGTCAGTTGCAGTGAGAGTTGCCGACCACGGACCCGTCGGACCACACGTACGCAGTAAAGCCGGGGAGCACACATGTACATCAGGGGCGACCACGCCGAACTCGCTGTCGGGGGCCGCCTCGACGTGCGCAGCGCGGCTGACGCCCGTACGGTCCTCCACACCGCCCTCGACGACGGCCACGGCGACCTCGTGCTCGACCTCACCGGCCTGGACTCCTGGGACGCGACCGGACTCGGCGTGATCATGGGGGCGCACCGGCGGGCCGGCCGGACCGGGCGGCGCCTGGTCCTGCGCGGGGTGCCCGACCGGATGCAGCGGCTGCTCGTCGCGACCCGGCTGCACCGCATCCTCGCGATCGAGGGCGGGCTGGAAGGCGGAGTCCCTGCCCCGGGTGTGAGACAAGGGGCGGCGGGCGGGCGGGGGCCGGGCCCGGGAAAAAGGGGCTGCGGCCCCGGGGCGGGCTCGGTTTACATGGGTCCATGGTGTCCACCGACAGACTGCTGGCCTTCGCGGCCATGTCCCTCGTGCTGATCGTGATCCCCGGCCCCAGCGTGCTCTTCGTCGTCGGACGGGCGCTCGCCCAGGGCCGGCGGGCCGCGCTGACCACGGTGGCCGGGAACACGCTCGGAGCGTACGTACTCGTCGTGGCCGTGGCGCTCGGCGTCGGCGCCGTCGTCGAGCGCTCCGTCCTCGTCTTCACCGTCCTGAAGCTGGCCGGCGCCGCCTACCTCGTCCACCTGGGCGTCAAGGCCTTCCGCGGCCGCGGATCGCTGCAGGCCGCGGTCGCCGAGGCGGCCCCCGGGGCCCACGGCACCCTGCGCACCCTCGGCGAGGGCTTCGCGGTCGGCGTGGCCAACCCCAAGACCATCGTCTTCTTCGCCGCGGTGCTGCCCCAGTTCGTCGACCGCGAGCAGGGCCACGTCGTGCTCCAGATGCTGCTGCTCGGCCTGGTCTTCAACCTGATCGCGATCGTCTTCGACAGCCTGTGGGGCCTCGCGGCCGCCACCACCCGCGACTGGTTCGCCGGATCCCCGCGCCGCCTCTCCCTGCTCGGCGGCACCGGCGGGCTCGCCATGATCGGCCTCGGCGTCACCGTCGCCGTGACCGGCCGCAAGGACTGACCGCGAGGACCGGCGGCAGGAACCGTGGGGGTCCGGTGGTGAAGGCACCCCGGCGGTGACGGCGGCCCCGTCCACGGTCTAGGGTCGGGCGAAACCGGACCGGTGGCGACAACGACGTGAGCGGGCGCCGGGCACGACGAAGACGGCGGCGGGCGCGCGGCGCGATCGGGGGACAGGGGCATGGAGCGTACACAGGGGCAGCCGGGCCAGGGCGAACGGGCCGCGGCGGGCCGGCCGGCCGGGACACCGGCGGCGGCCCCCACGACCGCGAGCGCCAAGCCCACGACGGCCAAGTCCACGACGGCCAAGCCCACGACAGCGAAGTCCGCGACGGCGAAGACTCCGGCCCCGGGATCCGCCGCGCAGCCGCCGGCCCCCGCCCGCGTCGTCACCCTGACCAGCGGGGAGTTCACCCTCACCGTCAATCCCGTCGACGGCAGCGAGATCGAGCCCCTGCGGCCCGAAGCCCGCCAGGCGGCCGGCCGCCGCCCCGCCAAGCGCTCCGCCGCCTCCCGCGCCGACCGGGACGCCGCCGCGCGCCCGCCCGTACTGCCCGGGCCGCCCGTGCCCGCCCCGCCGCTCCTGGCGCGCGCGGACGAGCGGGAGCGGCTGGTACGCCTCCTCGGACGCGGCCGCTCCGTACGGCTGACCGGCCCCGCCGGATCCGGCCGTACCGCCCTCCTCGACGCGGTCGCCGCCGACTGCGCGGACCTCGCGCCCGACGGGGTCGTCCGCCTCAGCGGCCACGGCAGGCAGCAGCCCGCCGAACTGCTCCACACCCTGTACGCCACCGTGTACGACACCCGGGACGAGCGCCCCGACCGTACGCAACTCCTCGCGGGCGTCGCCGAGATCGGCGCGATCGTGCTCCTCGACGACCTGGAGCTCGGCGGCGCCGCCCTCGACGAGCTGCTGCGCGCCACCCCCGAATGCGCCTACCTGCTCGCCGCCGCCCCCGACGCCAAGGCCCCCTCCGACGACGCGCACCTGGATGAGGTCTTCCTCGGCGGACTCGGCCGGGCCGACTGCGCACGGCTGCTGGAGGCCGCCACCGGCAGGCCGCTCACCGACGAGGAGACCGCCTGGGCGGAGGACCTGCGGTTCGCCTCCGAGGGGCTGCCGCTGCGCTTCGTACAGGCCGCCGCACTGCTGCGGCAGCGCGACGAGCTCAACGGCGGCTCCGCCGACGACGAGGACGAGGAGCCCGGGGTCTTCGAGGGACGCCCCCGCGACCCCTCCCACGTGCCGCTGCCCACCCTGGCCCAGGCCGCGGCCCCCGCCGAGCTGCTGGCCTCCCGGGTGAGCGAGTCGGCCCGGGCCGCCCTGCGGAGCGCCTGCGCCCTGGGCGGGGAACTCCCGCACCACGCCCACCTGCCCGCGCTGGTCGGCGACACGCACGCCGACGCCGCCGTCGCGGAACTCCTCGGCTGCGGCCTGATCACCCCCGTCGGGCCGCGGTACCGGCTCGCGGAGGGGGTCGCGCGGCAGCTGGAGGAGGCCGGGTACGCGGAGAGCGCCGCCGAGGAGGCGCGCACCGCCGCCCGGCACTACGCCTGGTGGACCGGGCACGCCTCGGTGACCCCGGAGCGGGTCGCGGCGGAGGCCGACGCGGTGCTCGCCGCGCTGGGCGGGGCCGATGTGGTGGCCGCCGTGCTGCTGGCCCGCACGGCCGCCCCGGCGCTGGCGGCGGCGCCGTCCTGGGAGGCCTGGGGGCGGGTGCTGCGCTCGGGCGCGGAGGCCGCGCGGAAGGCCGGGGAGGTCGCGGAGCAGGCGTACTTCCACCACGAGCTCGGCGTCCTCGCGCTGTGCGAGGGGCGTCTGGACCGGGCGCGGGCGGAGCTGGAGGCCTCGATCGGGCTGCGCGGGGCGCTGGCCGACAAGCGCGGCACGGTCGCCGGGCGGCGGGCGCTGGCGCTGGTCACCGACCGGGACCGGGAGGCGATGGGGGCGAAGGCCTCGCCGCCGCTGCGGCTGGAGGCCCCGCCGGTCCTCGCCGCCCTGCCGCCCGCGGGTGCCGCGGCGAAGCAGGCCGGCTCCGAGGCGGTCACCCAGGTGACCCCGGTGATCGGGAAGCCGGCCGGCTCGCCGGCGACCCTGTCCCAGGTCTACGCGGACGCGTTCACGGCGGCTCCGCGGCCGGCTCCGGCTCCGACGGGGACGGGGACGGCGACGGCGTACGTGCGGCGGCCCGGGCCCGGACCGGGCCGGCCGCGCAAGACGGTGCTGCTGGCCGCCGCCGGGGCGCTGACGGTGGTGGCGCTCGGCACGGTCGTCGGCCTGTCGCTGACGGCGGGGGAGGACCCGGAGCAGCCGGTGGAGCCGACCGTTTCCTCGACCCCGGACGCGCCGGCGGTGGCCCCGCCGCAGGTTCCGGGGAACAGCGGGAACGATTCGCCGCCGGAGCCGGTGGCTCCGCCGGGGGCTGGGGGCCACCCCACCCCGGGCGGCGCCGGCCG
>NZ_GG657750.1:5390907-5416393 GCF_000158895.1 Streptomyces sp. C
TCAGGGGCAGCGCCCCTGGGAACGGTGGAAGGGCGGGTAGGGGACAGCCCCGCGCAGCGGCAACGCACCCGCACCCGACCCACCGGCCCCCGCAACGCGAACCGGCCCCGCCCCGCATCCGACGGACGGAGTCCGGCGCAGCGGCGCGAAGCCGGGGAGGCCCGCCAGGGCCGAGCCGCGCGAGCGGCGCGTCAAAAAGGTCAGAACAGGCGGAGCTTGTCGTCCTCGATGCCGCGGAGGGCGTTGTAGTCGAGGACCACGCAGTCCATCCCGCGGTCGTTGGCCAGGACCCGGGCCTGCGGCTTGATCTCCTGCGCCGCGAAGACGCCGCGCACCGGCGCGAGGTGCGGGTCGCGGTTCAGCAGCTCCAGGTACCGGGTCAGCTGCTCGACGCCGTCGATCTCGCCGCGCCGCTTGATCTCCACGGCCACCGTCGCGCCGGAGGCGTCCCGGCACAGGATGTCGACCGGGCCGATCGCCGTCATGTATTCGCGCCGGATCAGGGTGTAGCCGTCGCCCAGCGTGTCGATGCGGTCGGCCAGCAGTTCCTGGAGGTGCGCCTCGACGCCGTCCTTGATGAGGCCGGGGTCGGTGCCCAGCTCGTGGGAGGAGTCGTGGAGGACTTCCTCCATGGTGATGATGAGCTTCTCGCCCGCCTTGTTGACGACGGTCCAGACGTTCGCGTCGTCCCCGGTCCCCTCCTTGAGGGTGCACGGAGGCGACATCCAGTTGAGCGGTTTGTACGCCCGGTCGTCCGCGTGGATCGAGACACTGCCGTCGGCCTTCACGAGGATCAGACGGGGTGCCGAGGGCAGATGGGCGGTGAGCCGGCCCGCGTAGTCGACGGAGCAGCGGGCAATGACGAGACGCATGGTCGGCAACGCTACTCGACCGACGGGCCTCCACGCGATTCGCCCCTGAAAGCCCCGTTCGCCGATGGCGCGTTGTATGCGCATTCTCCTGGTGCGCCACCCTGTGGGCGCCTACCGTGGTGAGCGGGAGGTTGTCGAGCGTGCACACTGCGTCGCGGCCTCCCTCCCTGCCCGTAGGACTCAGGCAGCCCAAACTGCCTGGGTCACGAGAGGAGAACCCATGTCGCTCGACGTCTCACCGGCCCTACTCGAACAGGCCGAGCGAGGCGAGGTCGACGAAGCCGCCTTCGTCGACTGCGTCCGGACCTCCCTGCCTTACGCATGGGAGATGATCAGCTCGTTGGTGGCCCAGCTGGAGGTTGAGGGCGGAGAGTTCGCCGACAACCAGACGCCGCCGCCGGACGAGCAGGCGCGCGGGCAGCTGCTGCGCGCGCTCGCGAGTGACGCGATACGGGGTGCGCTGCAGCGGCACTTCGGGGTGCGCCTGGCGTTCCAGAACTGCCACCGTGTGGCCGTGTTCCCGCTGGATTCCTCGGTGGACGACCGGCTGGCCAAGTTCACCTCGATCCGCGGCCAGCTGCTCAACCAGTCCCCGGAGCTCCGGGACTGCTAGCAGTACCGGTACTCCGCTGCCGCTCCGTGTCGCGGGAGGTGCGACTGGCACGGGAGCGGCAGCCCCAGGCCCCGTACGGGGTCACACCAGCAGGGGGAGGACCTCCGAGGCGAGGCGGCGGACGTTGTCCTCCGTGGCGGCGAGGTCACCCGACCCCTCCGTCAGCAGGGCGAAGCGGGTGATGCCCGTCCGTTCCGAGGTCTGCGCCAGCCGGTCCGCCGCCAGGGCGGGGCTGCCGACGGGGTGCAGGGAGCACAGCAGTTCCGTGTACGCGTGCGGGTCCCGCATCGCGCGCTGCCGGCCGTCCACCGTCACGTGGGCGTCCAGGCCCTGGCGGAACCAGCCCGGCATCGACTTCAGCAGGGTCTCGCGCGCGTCGGCCGAGCGGTCCGCCAGCTGGCAGACTCCGGCCGACACGTGCCCGGCCGCCCGTACGGACTCCGGCGGATGCCCGTGCGCCAGCGCGGTCCGCCGCCACAGCGCGACCTGCTCGGCCTTCTCCTCGTCCCCGCAGTGCATGCCCAGCAGCATCGGCAGCCCGCGCTCCGCGGCCAGCCGCACCGACGCCGGGGAGGTGCAGGCGACGATCACTTCCGGCCCCGTCCCGTCACCGTCCAGCGCGTCGGCCGGACGCGGTACGACGGCCACCTCGCGGAAGGAGTGCCGCGCCCCGGCCGCCCCCACCCGGGGCTCCGCCAGCCAGCGCCGCAGCAGGTCGAGGTCCTCCGGGAAACCGGTCTCGTACGCCCCGGTTCCGCCCCCGAACACCTCCAGGTCCACCCACGGCCCGCCGCGCCCCACTCCCAGGACGAACCGGCCGCCCGAGGTGACGTGCAGCAGGGCCGCCTGCTCGCCGAGGGCCACCGGGTGCGTGTTCGGCAGCACGCTGACCGCCGTGCCCACCCGCAGCCGCCGGGTCCGGCCCAGCAGCAGGGCCGCCAGGGTCACCGCCGACGGGCAGACCCCGTACGGCACGAAGTGGTGCTCGGCGAGCCAGACCGAGTCCAGCCCGGACTCCTCCGCCACCTCGGCGGTGCGCACCGCCCGGTGCAGTGCCTCGCCCTGTCCCTGGCCCGGGAACTGGGCCGCCAGTACAAACGCTCCTACGCGCATCATCGCCCTTAGCCTCCTCGCGGCTGACGCGGCCTCCCCCCGGGCGGACCGACTCGTCGACGGCATCGACATCTGCTGGCAACAACGTCTGACACGTGCCAAAGGCACGGCCTGACAGGAAAGTTATTGAGATTGTCGGGCCAGCTCCTGCGGAGGGACTGCGTCCACCAGCCACCCTGCGGGTACCCCGGCTCGCTGCGCGTAGTCTGGGAGAAAGTCACTGTCGGCCGCCCCTTCGTGAGGTATACGTGTCACCGCGCCACAACCGCCCCAGGGGCGGCGAGACTCCGGACGAACGACCCGGCACCGGCCTCGACCGGTTCGGCCTGGAGCGCACCGAGGAGTACCTGGGCGAGGACTGGAAGGTCCGGCACGTCGCGGGGGCCAGTGCGGCGGGCAAGCGCTACCGCTGCCCGGGCTGCGACCAGGAGATCCCCCCGGGCACCCCGCACCTGGTGGCGTGGCCCGAGTACGGCGGCGTCGACGACCGCCGGCACTGGCACAAGGCCTGCTGGAACGCGAAGGACCGCCGCACCTCCAAGGTGCAGCGGTCCCGCAACGCGCCGCGGTACTAGCCGGTACCAGGGGCCGCCGGTCAGACGTCCCGGCGGCGCACCACCGCGTACGAGGCGATGACCGCGCCCGCCGTCACCACCAGCAGCAGGACGAGCTGGACCACGTTGCTGGGGGCCGACCGGCCCTCCATGTCGACGCCCTGCAGCCCGAACAACTGGACCAGGCCCACCGGCGCGTTGTAGCGGAGCACCAGCCCCCCGAGCCCCGAGGTGACCGGCCAGGAGGTCAGTATCGCCCCGAGCACCGGGGGCATCGTGACCACGCCGAGCATGACGGCGATCCCGCCCGCGGAGTGCCGTACGAGCGCCCCGACCGCGAGCGCGAGGACGCCCAGCAGGGTCACGTAGAAGGAGCCGGCGACCGCGCCCGTCCAGTCGCTCAGGCCGTGCACCCCGGCGCCGGGCCCGTTGTGCAGGATCGCGGCCCACATGCCGACGAACAGCACCGAGCCCAGGGTGACGAGGAACGCGCAGGTGCCGAAGACCAGGTACTTGGCGGTGAGCACCCGCAGCCGCTCGGGGGCCGCGGTGAAGGTGGTGCGGATCAGGCCGGTGCCGAACTCGGAGGAGATGGTCAGCACGCCCAGCACGATCACCGACACCTGGCCGGCCATCAACCCGAACAGGGCGGGACCGGTGAAGGGGAGGTACTGGTAGTCGGAGGGCGAGGTCTGGAGCACGGCGATCATGCCGACGCCGACGACCAGCGCCACGAGGGAGCCGAGCGTCCACAGGGTGGAGCGCACGGAGGTCAGCTTCGTCCACTCCGAGGCGATGGCGTGCCCCAGGTGCGGCCGCGGCGTGGGCAGCGGCGAGCTGTACGCCTGCGGCTGCTCCGCGCTCGCCGCGGGCGGGCCGGCGGGGGTGGGGGTCATCGGTGTTCCTCGGGGGTGTTCTCGGAGCCGCGGGCCAGATCGGCGGCGCTGCCCGGCATCAGGAAGGGGCGCCCGGATCCGGGCGGCGGGGGAGCGAAGAAGCTCGCCGCGGTCTCGGCGGGGACGGCCGCCGCCTCCTCCTCCCACTCCGGGACGGTCAGCGGCTCGGGCTCCCACAGCTCGGCGCGGGGGTCCTCGGTGGAGGTGTACTCGACGGAGGACTGCGTCATCCGCATGTAGGCCTCCTCCAGCGAGGCCCGGTGCGGGGAGAGCTCCCACAGCCGTACGCCGGCCTCGTGCGCGAGGTCGCTGACGCGGGGCAGTTCCAGCCCGGTCACGCGCAGCGCCCCGTCGGGCTCCTGGAGGACGCGCCCGCCCGCCCGGGTCAGGGCGGAGGCGAGGGTGGTCCGGCCGTCGGTGCCGTCGGCGGCGGGGCCGGCGGCGGCACGCACCCGCGCGAATCCGGCCGAGTTGTGCGTGATGAAGTCCTGGGTGCTCATGTCGGCCAGCAGCCGGCCCCGGCCGATCACGATCAGGTGGTCGGCGGTGAGGGCCATCTCGCTCATCAGGTGCGAGGAGACGAAGACGGTCCGGCCCTCGGCGGCCAGTTTCCGCATGAGGTTGCGGACCCAGAGGATGCCCTCGGGGTCGAGGCCGTTGACCGGCTCGTCGAAGAGCAGCACCTGGGGGTCGCCGAGCAGGGCGGCCGCGATGCCGAGGCGCTGGCCCATGCCGAGGGAGAAGCCCTTGGTGCGCTGGCGGGCGGCGTCCCGCAGCCCGACCACGCCGAGGACCTCGTCCACGCGCTTCTCGGGGATCCCGGAGAGCTGGGCGATGGACAGGAGGTGCGTGCGGGCCCGGCGGCCGCCGTGCACGGCCTTGGCGTCGAGCAGGGCGCCGACGTGCCGCTGGGCGTTCGGCAGCTCCCGGAAGGGGAGGCCGTTGATCGTGACGCGGCCCGAGGTGGGCCGGTCCAGCCCGAGGACCATGCGCATGGTGGTGGACTTACCGGAGCCGTTGGGTCCGAGGAAGCCCGTCACGTGGCCCGGCTTGACCTGGAAGGACAGCTGGTCGACGGCGGTCTTGGCGCCGAAGCGCTTGGTCAGGCCGACTGCCTCGATCATCCTTGTGCCCCTTGCCAGCCGGGACGGCTCTCGCCCGCGTACGCCTTAAGAGGATATCGAGACTCGTGCGGTTCCCTTCCGGGCCGGATCCCTGAGCTGCCCCTGAGATCCGACCCGGGGATGTCCCGTAGTACGCGGGGCGTCCGTCGTGAGACGGACACCCCGCGTCACCGCGCACCGGTCAGGCGTCCCGCTTCGCGAGGGTGAGGTAGCCGGCGGCGATGGCGGCCAGCGACCACAGCGCCATGATCCCGAGCCCGCCCCAGGGGCCGTAGGGGGCGTCGGTGTCCGAGGAGGCGACGGTCTGCATGATCGCGGAGCCCGCCATGTTGGGCAGGTACTCGGCGATCTTGCGGGTGGCGTCGACCAGGCTGAGGACGATCGGCAGGATCAGGACGAAGGTGATCAGGAGCGAGATCGCGGCCGCCGAGTTCCGCAGGACCATCGAGATCCCGATGGCGAACGCGGCGAGCAGGGCCAGGTACAGGCCGACGCCGATCACCGCGCGCAGGACGTTCTCCTCGCCGAGCGCGGTGCTGTGGTCGCCGAGGAGGGCCTGGCCGAGGAAGAAGGACAGGAAGCCGGTGGCCAGGCCGACGACCAGGGCGAGGCCGGTGGCCACGGTGACCTTGCCCAGCAGCAGGGTGCCGCGCCGGGGCACGGCCGCGAGCGAGGTGCGGACCATGCCGGTCCCGTACTCGCTGCCGACCACCATCGCGCCGAAGACGAGCATGGCCAGCTGGCCCAGCATCATCCCGGAGAAGCTCATCTGCGTGGCGTCGAAGGTGACCTGCGAGGCCTTCGGCATGTCCTCGAAGGTCGCGTTGACCACGGCGCACAGCCCGGCGCCCATGGCGACGGTGACCAGCAGCGTGGTGGCCAGGGTCCAGCTGGTCGAGGCGACGGTGCGGATCTTGGTCCACTCGGACCGGAGGACGGCGGAGTAGGCCACCTCACTCACCGCCCTTGCGGGTCGCCTCGAAGCCGGCGCCCCACGCGGGGCCCGCGGGCGGGGGTACGGCCGCGCCCGGCGCGCCGGGCGCGTGGGCGTGGTATTCGACGGAATCCGCCGTCATGCGCATGAACGCTTCCTCAAGTGAAGCCCGTTGGGGGCTGAGTTCGTGCAGCACGATCTGGTGCTGGGCCGCGAGTTCGCCGAGCCGCTCGGCTTCGACGCCGTCGATCTCCAGGGTGCCGGTGGCGGGCACGCTGACCGCGTTGATGCCGGCCTCGTGCAGTACGTCCTTGAGGCGTTCCTGCTGCGGCGAGCGCAACCGTACGTAACTGCGGGAGTTCTGGCGGATGAAATCAGACATGGACATGTCGGCAAGGAGCTTTCCCTGACCGATGACGATCAAATGGTCTGCGGTCAACGCCATTTCACTCATCAAGTGGGAGGAGACGAAGATCGTTCTCCCTTCCGAGGCCAGTCCCTTCATGAGATTGCGGATCCAGAGAATTCCCTCGGGGTCCAGACCATTGACCGGTTCGTCGAACATCAGGATCTCCGGATCTCCCAGCAGGGCAGCGGCGATTCCCAGCCGCTGGCCCATTCCGAGCGAAAATCCTTTCGACTTCTTCTTGGCCACGGCCGTCAGGCCGACCAGGTCCAGCACCTCGGCCACCCGTCGCTCCGGGATCCGGTTCGACTGGGCCAGGCAGAGGAGGTTGTTGTACGCGCTGCGACCGCCGTGCATGGCTTTCGCGTCCAGCAGCGCACCGATGTGCTTCAGCGGTTCCGGCAGGTCCCGGTAGTGCTTCCCGTCGATCCGGACCGTGCCGCCGGTCGGGCGGTCGAGGTCGAGCATCATGCGCATGGTCGTGGACTTCCCCGCCCCGTTGGGGCCGAGGAAGCCGGTCACCACCCCCGGTCTGACCTGGAAGCTGAGGTTGTCCACGGCGGTCTTCGCGCCGAATCGTTTCGTAAGGCCCTCAAGCTCGATCATGCGGCCACGCTAGAACGCCCAGGGGCCGTACGCCACCTCAAAAAGGTGACATACGGCCCCTGATGTGCCGATTTCGCTACCAGCAGGTAGACGGCGGCGTACGCGCGGGCGTACTAGCGGCTCTGCTGCGCCGGGACGCCCCGGGTGACCGGCTCGTCGTCGATCGGGGAGCCGGCGGCCGCCACGGCCGCGCCCGTCAGCGTCGCCAGCATCTCGCGGACGTTGGTCAGCTGCGCGTTGATGGAGTCGCGACGGTTGGTCAGCGCCGCCAGCTCGCGCTCGGACTCGCTGCGGATGCGGTCGGCCTTGGCGTTGGCGTCGGCCACGATGTCCTCGGCCTGGCGCTGCGCGGTCTCCACCGTCTGGCGGGCCCGGCGCTCGGCGTCCGTACGCAGCTTCTCGGCCTCCAGGCGCAGCTGCTCGGCGCGGTGCTCGATCTCCGCCAGCCGCTTCTCGGCCTTCTGCTGACGCGAGGCCAGGTCGCGCTCCGACTGCTCGCGGCGCTTGGCCAGGTTGGTCTCGAAGTCCGCGGCGGCCTGGGCGGCCTTGGCGCGGGTCTCCTCGAACAGGGCGTCGGCCTCCTCGCGCTTGGAGGCCGCGTCCTTCTGGGCCTCGGCGCGCAGGGCGGCCGCGTCTCCCTTGGCCTTCTCGACGATGCGGACGCCCTCGTCCTCCGCGTTCGACTTCCGGTCCGCCGCGAACGACTCGGCGTCGTTGCGCACCTGCTGGGCCGCCGACTCGGCCAGCTCACGGTGCTGCTCGGCCGCGCGACGGGCCTCCTCGCGCAGGTCCTTCGCCTCCTCCTCGGCCAGCCGCAGGATCTTCTCGACCCGGGCGCCGAGACCGGCGTACGACGGCTCGGCGTCGCTCACCTGGGCCTGGGCGTTCTGCGTTTCGAGGTGCAGCTCCTCGATCCGCTTTTCCAGAGAGTTGATACGTCCTAGGGCGCTGTCGCGGTCGGAGACCAGCTTGGTAATGCGGTCGTCCACCTGACCGCGGTCGTAACCACGCCGCACGAGCTCGAAGCCGAAGGGGGAGGAAGTGTCGCTCATGGGGTTCCTGTCGAATGAGACCGATGAGGTGCTACGTGAGGTGTTAAGGGGAATCCTAGGCGCCAGGGCGGCGTGTCATCGAGTCAATCCGGGTTTGCCCTGGACAATGACACCCCTTTTGAGTGGCAAGGCGACGGAATGATTGTCACTCCTTCGACTGAACCTCCCTCAGAAGCACACATCCCGTGTTCTGACTACCCCTCTGACGCCTTGCCACCCGAACGAGTGGAACCCGCTGATGCGCCGGCCTTCACGCCCCCCGCGCCCTGACCGCCCAATGCGGGCTTTCCGCCACCCGAAGGTGCCTCGAATGATTCCAACGCCTCAAGAACGTCCTGGACACGGGAGATCTCCGCCTGAATGTCCTCGCGCCTGCGCACCAGGACCTCCAGCTCGCGACGGCCCTCGTCGACCAGCCGCTCCGCCTCCGCCGTCGCCTCCGCGAGCACCTTCTCGGCCTGCCGCGACAGCTCCGCCTTCTTCGTCTCGGCCTCCTTCAGCAGCGCCTCGGCCTTGCGCACGGCCGCGATGCGGACCTTGCTCGCCTCACTGCTCGCGTCCGACACCAGCTCCTTGGCCTTCGCCTCCGCCTCGGCACTCTGCTCGGTCGCCGCGCGGACCAGCTTGTCCACGCGCTCGCCCGCCGACTTCATCTGCTCGGCCGACTCCCGGCGGGCACGCTCGTGCAGCTCCTCCACCTCGGACTCGACGCGGGAACGCAGCTCCTCCGCCCGCTCCCTTATGGCGGCCGCGTCCGTACGCGCGCCGACCAGCAGCTCGTCCGCGTCCGTGCGGGCCTTCTCCACCGTGGAGTTGCCCTCCACGGTCGCCTCCGCCGTGATCCGCGCGGCCTCCTTGCGGGCGGCGTCGACCATCGCGTCGGCCTGCTCCTCGGCCGCCGTCGTGGCGGCGAGCGCCTGCCGGCCCGCGTCCGCGGTCAGCTTGTCCGCCTCCGCGGCCGCCTCCGTGATGAGCCGGTCCACCTGCTCCGCGGCCTCCGTGCGCCGCTTGTTGGCCTCCTCACGGGCCTCGTCCAGCAGCCGCTGCGACTCCTCGCGCGCCTCCGTGCGGGTGCGCTCCGCGTCGGTCGCCGCCTCCGCCTTCACCCGCTCCGCCTCGGACCGGGTACGGGTCGCGTGCTCCTGCGCCGAGGCCAGCGCCTCCGCTGCCTCCGCACGCAGCCGCTCGGCCTCGGCGGCCGCCTCGCCGACCGTGCGCTCGTTGTCCTTGCGGGTCTGCTCGGTGAGCTTGTCCGCCTCGGACGCCGCCTCGGTGATGAGCCGGTCCGCCTGCTCCGCGGCCTCGGTGCGCAGCCGGTTGCCCTCGGCACGCGCCTCGTCCAGGGTCTGCTCGGCGTCCCGCTCGGCGGCCTCCAGCGTCTCGTTGGCCGCGGCCGTGACGCGCTCCGCCTCCGCCGTGGCCTCGCCGATGATCCGGCCGCCCTCGGTACGGGCCTCCTCCAGCGTCCGCGCCGCCTCCGCGACGAGCCGGTCGGCCTCCGCCGCGGCCTCGGCGACCGTACGCTCGTTGGCCGCACGGGTCTCCTCGACGAGCCGGTCGCCCTCGGCGCGGGACTCCACCAGGATCCGCGCCGAATCGCGCTCGGCGGCGGCCAGGGTGTCGGCCGCCTGCGCCTTCAGGGCGGCGGCCCGCGCCTCGCCCTCCTCCAGGACCCGTGCCGCCTCGGCCGTCAGCCGCTCGGCCTCGGCCGCGGCCTCGGCGACCGTGCGCTCGTTGGCCGCGCGGGTCTCCTCGGTGAGCCGGTCCGCCTCGGACGCCGCCTCGGTGATGAGCCGGTCCGCCTGCTCGGCGGCCTCGGTACGCAGCCGGTTGGCCTCGCCGCGCGCCTCGTCCAGGGTGCCCGCGGCCTCGGCCCGGGTGGCGTCCGCCGCCTCGGCGGCCTCCGCGGTGAGCCGCTCGGCCTCCGCCCGGGCGTCGGCGACCGTGCGCTCGTTCGCCGCGAGGGTCTCCGCGGTGAGGCGCTCCGCCTCCGCCTCGGCCTCCCCCACGATCCGGGCGCCCTCGGCGCGCGAGGCCTCCAGGGACTCCGCCGCCTCGCCGCGGATCCGGTTCGCGTCGTCCCGGGCGTCCGCCCGGGTCCGCGCCGCGTCCCGCTCGGACGCCGCCAGGGCGTCCGTCGCCTCCGTGCGCACCCGCTGCGCGTACTCGGCCGTGTCGGCCCGCAGTTGCTCGGCCTCGGTGATCGCGTCGCCGACGGTCCGCGCCGCCAGCTCCTTCGCCGCGTCCGTCTCCACACGGGCCTCGCTGCGCACCCGCGCGGCGTCCTCGGCCGCGCGCTCGCGCTCCGCGTGGGCGTCGGCGCGGACCCGGTCCGCCTCCTCCACCGCCTCGGTACGCGTACGTTCCGCCGCGTGCTCGGCCGCGCTGCGCAGCCCGGAGATCTCCTCCTCGGCCTGCTCGTGCAGCCCGGCCACGGAGTCGCGCACCTGCTGCGCGGTGGCCTCGGCCGCCGCGACCAGTTCCGCCGCGCGCCGCTCCGCCTCCTCGGTCAGGCGCGCCGCCTCGGCCTGCGCCTCCTCCGAGCGCTTGCGGGCCTGCGCCAGCAGCTCCTCGTTCTGCTCACGGGCCTGCGCCCGCTCGTTGCCCGCGTCCGTCCGGGCCGCCGACAGGGTCTCCTCCGCCTCCCGGCGGCGCCGGGCGGCCTCCTCCTGGGCGGCGGCGAGGGCCTCCGCGGCCTCCGCGGCGACCCGCTCGGCCGCCGCCTTCGCCTCGGCCCGCAGCCGGTCCGCGGTCTCCTGCGCCTCGGTGCGCACCCGCTCGGACTCGGCCTCCGCCTCCGCGCGCAGCCGTACGGAGACCAGCTCGGCCTCCGCGCGGACCCGGCCCGCGTCCTGCGCGGCCTCGGCGCGCAGCTGCTCGGACTCCGCCTCCGCCTGCGCCTGGAAGGTACGGATCCGCTCCGCCGACTCGGCGCGCAGCCGGTCGTTCTCCTCGGTGGTCTCCTTGCGGATGTTCTCCGCCGCCAGGCGGGACTCGCGGAGCGTCTGCTCCGCCGACACCAGCCGGGCCTCGGCGTCCGCCTGCAGCCGGGCCAGCTCCGCGTCCGCCTCGGCACGCTTGGCCGCCAGCGCCTGCTCGGTCTCCTCGCGGCGCGCCCGCAGGGCGGCGTCCGTCTCGGCGGTCAGGGCCTCGGCCCGCTCCTCGGCCTCCGCGCGCAGCCGCTCGGCCTCCGCGCGGGTCCGCTCCAGGGTCTCCTCGGCCTGCCGGCGCAGGGTGGTGGCCCGCTCCACGGCCTCGGCACGGACCCGCTCGCTCTCGGCGGTGGCGCCGGAGCGCAGTTCGTCGGCGTCCGCCTTGGCCTTGCCCAGCAGCTCCTCGGCGGTCTTCGCCGCCTCCTCGATCTGCCCGACGGCCTCGCGGCGGGCCTCGCCGCGGATCCGCTCGCCCTCGGCGACGGCCTCGGCGCGCAGCTGCTCGGCCTCGCCGCGCAGCCGCCGCGCCTCCTCCTGGAGCTCGACCGTGCGGGCCCGGTACTCCTCGGTGTCGTCCTTCGCGGCGCCCTTGAGCTCGTCGGCGGTGGCCGCCGCCTGGGCGCGCAGCCGGTCCGCCTCGGCCTCCGCCTCGCGGCGGATCCGCTCGGCCTCCTCGGACGCCGCGCGGGTCGTCGCCCGGGCGTCCTCCGAGGCCTTGTTCAGCACGTCCTCGGCGGTACGGGCCGCCTTCGCCAGCTGCGCCGCCGTGTCCTCGGCGGCGGCCGTACGGGCCTGCTCGCCGGCCTCGGTGCGCAGCCGCTCCGCCTCCGCGCGGGCGTCGGCCAGCGCGTGCTCGGCCTCGGCCTTGAGCGCCTCGGCCTCCTTCGTGGCCTCGCCGACCAGCCGGGCGACCTGCTCCTTCGCGGTGCGGGTGCGCTGGTCGTTGACGGACTCCGCCGAGGCGAGCTGCCGGGCGGCGCTCTCCTTGGCCTCCGCGAGGAGCTTCTCCGCCTCGGCCCGGGCGGCGCGCAGGGCCCCGTCGGCCTCCTGGACGCGGGCCTCGGCGACCCGGCCGAGGTCCATGGTCTGCTGCCGGGTCTGCTCGGCCTCGGCGCTGGTGGTGGTGCGCAGCCGCTCCGCGTGCTCGGTGGCCTCCTGGGCCTGCGCGGAGGCGGCGGCCAGCAGCCGCTCGGCCTCCTTGCGGGCGCGCAGCAGCGCCGACTCGGCCTCGGTCCGCGCGGCCTCGGGGTCGTCGGCGAGCCGGCGGCGGGCCTCCTCGGCGGTCCGGGCTGGTCCTCGCCGGGCGGCGTTCAGTGCCTGCTCGGCCTCGGCGCGGGACTCCTCCATGAGCCGGTGGGGCCTGGGCCTCGGTCCGGGCGCGCAGCTGCTCGGCCCAGGCGACGTTCTCGTTGACGTGCGCCTCGACGGTCTGGCGGCGCTCGTTGAGCTCCTGGTCCAGGCGCTGGCGCCGGTTGACGGCCTCGGCGTGCAGCTCGGCCTGGAGGCGCGCCTGGTGCTCGGCGTGCTCCTGGAGGATCCGCTGGGTCTGCGCCCGGGCGTCGCGCAGCTCGCGCTCGGCGTCGGACCGCATCTGGTCGGCCTGCACCTGGGCGTTGCGCAGCAGCTGCTCCGCCTGGTAACCCATGTCCGCGCCGTCGTAGGCGGGGCGGGACGCGAGCGCGCGCCGCACCTCATGCAGCTTGGCGCGCAGCACCTCGACCTGGTACCCGAGGTCCTCGGCGTGCTGGACGGCCTTCCCGCGCTCCTTCTTCAGCCGCTCCATCTCGGCTTCGAAGCGCGTGAGATGGTCGGCTTCGGCCTGATGGCTCTCCTGGCTTTCGTAGCCCCGCACAGCGCGGTCCCATCCGTCCCCTGGTCGCAAGCTCACTCCCAAATGAGCATCGCTCGCCCGCTGAACGACGCCCCCGGGGGAATGGTGTCAGATGTCGGGGCAGGGCTCTCGGCCCCGACCCCGTTCCGCACCGAACCCCGGCCGAGCCATGGCCACTCTACCGGCCGGGGAATGGGGACATCAGTGCGCTGTTGCCGGGCCGCCTCCGTCCGGGCGGCGCGACGGCTTGATCGTCGGGCCCGCGATGCGCGGATTTGCGATGTTCGAATGAATCTGTCCGTGGGTGGCACGTACCGTCATTGACGTGAAGCTCGTCGTCCAGGTGAAGCTGCTGCCCACGCCCTCCCAGGCGGAGGCGCTCGAAGCGACGCTGCGTGCCTGCAACGCCGCGGCCTCATGGGTGAGCGGGGTGGCCTTCGACCGGCGGCTGTACCGGAACTTCAGCTTGCGCGAGCACACGTACACCGAGGTCAAAGCCCGCTGGCGACTGGGCGCACAGGCCGCACAGCATGTGATCAAGAAGACGTGCGATGCGTACGCGACCCTGCGGGCGAACCTGAGGGCCGACCGTCTGGGCAGGCCCGGCTCGAAGGGCCACCGTCAGGCGTCGGGCAAGCCCATCGAGTTCCGGGCGGCCGCGGCCCAGCCCTACGACGACAGGATGCTGTCCTGGCAACCGGCTGCGAGGACGGTCTCCATCTGGACTCTCGGGGGCAGGCTCAAGGGCCTCGCCTTCACAGGGGGACCGGAACAACTGATCACTCTGGAGCGGTACCGCAAGGGTGAGTCGGACCTGCTCCACCGGGACGGTGTCTGGTTCCTGCTGGCCACGTGCGAGATTCCTGAGGCGGAGCCCAACGCGAACCCGGTGGACTTTCTGGGAGTGGACCTGGGCATCGTCAACATCGCCACCACCAGCGACGGTCTCATCATGGCCGGACGCCGGCTGAACCGGTCCCGGGCGCGGGATCACGCGCTGAGGGCCAAGCTCCAGCGCAAGGGCACCAAGTCTGCCCGGCGTCGCGCGCAACGCAGGCGCCGCAAGGAGGCCCGGAGGACCCGGGACGCCAATCACAAGATCGCGAAACGCATCGTGGCCGAGGCTGAACGCACCGGGCGCGGGATCGGTCTGGAGGACCTGACCGGGATCCGCGAGCGGGTACGGCTGAGGAGGCCCCAACGGGCCATGGTGCACGGCTGGGCCTTCGCCCAGCTCGGCGCGTTCATCGCGTACAAGGCCCGCCGGGCCGGGGTGCCCGTCGTGTACGTCGATCCGGCGTACACCTCGCGCACCTGCGCCCAGTGCGGGCACGTGGACGCGGCGAACCGGGTCTCGCAGGCCCGTTTCGTGTGCCGGTCCTGCGGATTCGTTGATCACGCAGACCGCAACGGTTCCCGCAACGTCCGCGCACGCGCGCTGGCGTTGTGGGTCAGCGGGGCCCGCTCATCGGCCCCCGCCGCCCCTCGCCGGGCGGCTGGACGCGGACGGCACACCACAGCCGGTGGTGTGCCGTAACGCAAGCCGGTCGCGTCAGTGGTCGGCGGCATGAGGGTTGGAGGTGACCAGTTCGGTGAGGACTCCGTGGCAGTCCTTGGGGTGGAGGAAGGTGATCCGGGAGCCCATGGAGCCGGTGCGGGGCTCGTCGTAGAGGACGCGGACGCCCTTGCCGCGGATGGCTTCCGCGTCGCCGTCGACGTCGGCGGTGCCGAAGGCGATGTGGTGCACGCCCTCGCCGTTCTTGGCCAGCCACTTGCCGACCGCGGAGTCCTCGCGGGTGGGCTCCAGGAGCTGGAGGTAGGAGGCCCCGCCGTCGGAGGTCTCGTTGATCTTGAGCATGGCCTCGCGGACGCCCTGCTCCTCGTTGACCTCGGTGTGGAACACCTCGAACCCGTACGTGGCACGGTAGAACTCGACGGTCTTGTCCAGGTCGAAGCAGGCGATCCCGATGTGGTCGATTCTTGTCAGCATGGGACCAGTGCACCGCCGAAGAGGGTCGTCACGCAACGTGCCAGCGATCACACCGACTGCCCGGTGACGGCGCGGGTACCGCTCAGTACATTCGGGTAAACCCTCGTTCACTCCTCATCTTCAAGGGGCTGTGCCTCATGTCCGGAACGAACAACACCACCTCAGTGATCGTCGCCGGGGCCCGCACCCCCATGGGGCGGCTGCTCGGCTCGCTGAAGTCCTTCTCGGGCGCCGACCTCGGCGGCTTCGCCATCAAGTCCGCGCTGGAGCGGGCCGGGATCTCCGGCGACCAGGTCCAGTACGTGATCATGGGCCAGGTGCTCCAGGCCGGCGCGGGCCAGATCCCCGCCCGCCAGGCCGCCGTGAAGGCCGGCATCCCCATGAACGTGCCCGCGCTCACCATCAACAAGGTGTGCCTGTCGGGTCTGGACGCCATCGCGCTGGCCGACCAGCTCATCCGCGCCGGGGAGTTCGACATCGTGGTCGCGGGCGGCCAGGAGTCGATGACCAACGCCCCGCACCTGCTGCCGAAGTCCCGCGAGGGCTACAAGTACGGCGCCATCGAGATGCTCGACGCGATGGCCTACGACGGCCTGACCGACGCCTTCGAGAACATCGCGATGGGCGAGTCCACCGAGAAGCACAACACCCGCCTGGGCATCGAGCGCGCCCCGCAGGACGAGTTCGCCGCGGTCTCCCACCAGCGGGCCGCGGCCGCGCAGAAGAACGGCGTGTTCGAGGCCGAGATCACCCCGGTCGAGATCCCGCAGCGCAAGGGCGAGCCGGTCGTCTTCGCCGCCGACGAGGGCATCCGCCCCGAGACCACGGCGGAGTCCCTGGGCAAGCTGCGCCCGGCCTTCGCCAAGGACGGCACCATCACCGCCGGCACCTCCTCGCAGATCTCCGACGGCGCCGCCGCGGTGGTCGTGATGAGCAAGGCGAAGGCCGAGGAGCTGGGCCTGGAGTGGCTGGCCGAGATCGGCGCCCACGGCAACGTGGCGGGCCCCGACAACTCCCTCCAGTCGCAGCCCTCGAACGCGATCCTGCACGCCCTGAAGAAGGACGGCCTGAAGGTCTCCGACCTGGACCTCATCGAGATCAACGAGGCCTTCGCGGCGGTGGCCGTGCAGTCAATGAAGGACCTCGGCGTGACCCCGGAAAAGGTGAACGTCAACGGCGGCGCCATTGCCCTGGGCCACCCGATCGGCATGTCCGGCGCCCGCGTGGTGCTGCACCTGGCGCTGGAGCTCAAGCGGCGCGGCGGCGGTACCGGTGCGGCCGCCCTGTGCGGCGGCGGCGGCCAGGGCGACGCCCTCGTGATCCGCGTCCCGAAGGCGTAGGGGCGAGCGCATGGCGACGGTGGACGTCCCCACGCTGGTGGCGCAGGCCCGTGAGGGCCGGCCGCGGGCCGTGGCCCGGCTGATCTCACTGGTCGAGGGGGCGTCCCCGCAACTGCGCGAGGTGATGGCCGCCCTGGCACCGCTGACCGGCGGCGCGTACGTGGTCGGGCTGACCGGCTCCCCGGGCGTCGGCAAGTCGACCTCGACGTCGGCGCTGGTCTCGGCGTACCGCGCGGCCGGCAAGCGGGTCGGCGTGCTCGCGGTCGACCCGTCCTCGCCCTTCTCGGGCGGGGCCCTGCTCGGCGACCGGGTCCGGATGTCGGACCACGCGTCCGACCCCGGCGTCTACATCCGCTCCATGGCCACCCGCGGACACCTGGGCGGGCTCGCCTGGGCGGCTCCGCAGGCGATCCGGGTGCTGGACGCGGCCGGCTGCGACGTGATCCTCGTCGAGACCGTCGGCGTCGGACAGTCCGAGGTGGAGATCGCCTCGCAGGCCGACACCTCGGTGGTGCTGCTCGCTCCGGGCATGGGCGACGGGATCCAGGCCGCGAAGGCGGGGATCCTGGAGATCGGCGACGTGTACGTGGTGAACAAGGCCGACCGGGACGGCGCGGACGCCACCGCCCGGGAGCTGAACCACATGCTGGGCCTGGGCGAGACCCGGGGGCCGGGCGACTGGCGGCCGCCGATCGTCAAGACGGTCGCGGCCAAGGGCCAGGGCATCGACGAGCTGGTCGAGGCGCTGGAGAAGCACCGGGCGTGGATGGACGAGCGCGGGGTGCTGGCCGAGCGCCGGGCCGCGCGGGCGGCCCGTGAGGTGGAGACCATCGCGATCACCGCGCTGCGCGGGCGCCTGGCCGACCTGCGCGGGGACGCGCACCTGGACGCGCTGGCGGCCCGGGTGGCGGCCGGCGAGCTGGACCCGTACGCGGCCGCGGACGCGCTGCTGGACAGCCTGACCGAGGGCTGAGGGTGCGGAACGCGTGAGAGGGCGGGGAGCCGGGGCTCCCCGCCCTCTCGGTCGTGTACGGCGCGTGCTCAGATCTTGCCGCGGGTGCCGCGCAGGTGCTCCGCGACCGGGCGCAGCGACTCGCGCAGCGCCTGGAGGGCCTCCGGCGACAGCAGGTCGATGAAGTGCTCGCGGACGGACGCCACGTGGTGCGGGGCGACCTTGCGCATGGTCTCCATGCCCTCGTCCGTGAGGACCGCGTACAGGCCTCGGCGGTCGGACTCGCAGTTCACCCGGCGGACCAGGCCCGCGGTCTCCATGCGGGTGATCTGGTGGGAGAGCCGGCTCTTGGACTGGAGCGTGGCGGTGGCCAGGTCGCTCATGCGCATCCGCAGGCCTTCCGCCTCCGAGAGGTTCACCAGGATCTCGTAGTCGTTGTTGGTGAGTCCGAAGGGCTGGAGATCCTTTTCCAGCTGGTGCATCAGCAGTCTGCTGACGTCCAGGTGGGTGCGCCAGGCGCACTGTTCGGCATCGGTAAGCCAGCGGGTGGCCGTCTCGGTCTCCATCGTCTCCATGAAAGAACTCTACCTAAGAAGTTGAATTACGTACAAAAATAGGAAGATCGGATTCGGGCGGTGCGGGCCGCCGCCGGCCTCACAGCCCGAAGCGCCGCTGGAGATCACCGAGCTGCCCCGGCATCCGGGGCACGCCCAGCTGCCCCAGCGGACCCTGGCCGGCCCCCGGAACGCCCTGGGCGTTGCCCGTGGCCGCCCCGGCACCCACCGCACCGACCGACTGCTCGGCCATCAGCAGCTCGGTCGACTGCAGCAGGACCGTGCCCGCACCGACGAACTCGAACTGGTGCTCCTCGCCGGAGGTGCCACCGATGCCGGTCAGCGAGCGCAGGCCGCCCATCACGCCCGACATGTAGCCGTGGTCGTAGTGGTGGCAAGGGGAGGGGCAGTCCGCCCAGCCCACCAGCGCCTGCGGGTCGACACGCAGCGGCGGCTCCATGAAGACCACCGGTCCATTGGACGCCGCGACGAACTTCCCGGTTCCGATCAGGGTCAGGAAACCCGGGACGATCGACTGCTTCAGCGCCAGCGAGGGCTGGTACGCCAGCAGGTTCCCCGACCGGATGGTCAGGTTGCCGTTGTCCAGGTCGTACGAGTTCACGTCGAAGGCCCGGTCGGCCAGCAGCATCTTGCCCTGGCCCTCGGCCACCACCCAGTCGCTCGCGTGCAGCGGTGAGTGGAAGCTGGTGCGCAGCAGGCGGTCGAAGCGGCCGTTGCCGACGCCGTTGAACTCGATCCGCCCGTAGTAGGCGATCATCTTGCCCTTCTGCAGGAACCACTGGCTCCCCTTGAGCTCCACGCAGAAGGTGTACGCGTTCACGTTGTCGTCGGAGGGCAGGCTGTGCGGGTCGAACACCGTCGGGCCGCCGGGGCCCGGGTTCACGGGACCAAAGTTCACAGCTTCTCCTCCGAGGCCTGTACGTAGACCGCTCCCTGGCCGGACAGCTCCAGCTGGAACGCCTCGCCCGAGCCGCGCCCCACCATGTCCCGCCAGCCGAGCGCGGTGGAGAGCTTGTTCCGGACGTCCCCGTGGTGGGCCACGTACGCCTGCGGGTCGACGTGGACCGGCCGGTTCGGGGTGATGGGGAGCTCGATGACTCCGCCGTGGGCCATCACGGCGACCGCGCCGTGGCCCTTCAGGGTGGTGGTGAACAGGCCCTGGCCGGTCACCTGGCCGCGCACCATGCCCATGACGCCGCCCTGCGAGCCCATGAACATCGTGCCCTGCTGGAGGGTGCCGTCGAAGGCGAGCAGCCGGTCGGCCTCGACGTACAGGGTCTCGCCCTGGAGGTTGATCACCTGGATGTGGTGGCCGCCGTGGCCGAACATCACCGTGCCGCTGCCCTCGACCGTCATCAGCGGGGTCTGCTCGTTCGCCACCCGGCGCCCGATCATGCCCATGACGCCGCCCTGGCCGCCGGTGATGCTCGGGGTGAAGGAGACCTCGCCCCGGTAGGCGAGCATCGCCCCGCGCTGGCTGTACATCTTCTGGCCGGGGACCACCTGGGCCTCGACCATCTTCGAGTTGATCTCGCGGAACGGCATCAGACGTCACCCCCGATCGTGTTGCGCTCGCTCGGCTGGACGTACACCAGGCCCTCGCCCTCGAAGCGGATCTGGAACGCCTCGCCCGAGCCCTCGCCGATCAGGGTGCGGAAGTTGATCCCCGACTGGAAGGACTGCTGGAGGTTGCCGGTGTGCGCGATGTACGCGCCCGGGTCGACCGACAGCGGGTACTGGGCGCTGACGCGCAGCACCACCGCCGGCCCGTCGGACATGATCGCCGCCTGGCCGGAGCCCTCCACGGTCGTCGTGAAGAGCCCGTTGCCCGTGCTCGCGCCGCGCAGGCCGGTGAAGGTCGTACCGGTGCGCAGGCCGGCGTCGCTGCACAGCAGGTTGCTGGACTCGACGTAGAGCTTCTCGCCG
This sequence comes from Streptomyces sp. C, assembly GCF_000158895.1. Taxonomy (NCBI): domain Bacteria; kingdom Bacillati; phylum Actinomycetota; class Actinomycetes; order Kitasatosporales; family Streptomycetaceae; genus Streptomyces; species Streptomyces sp. C. The sequence continues at coordinate 5,410,625 of NZ_GG657750.1, forward strand.
CGCAGGTTCACGAGGTTGATCTCGCTCGCCCGGTCGGCGAAGTAGCAGGTGCCGTGCCCCTGGACCTCCATCACGGTCATCTGTTCGCCGGTCAGCCGGCGGGTCACCATTCCGCGGAGGCCTTCGCCGCCGCCGGTCATCTTCTTGAAGGCCATCTGGCCGTCGTACGCGACCATGGCGCCGTTCTTCGCTTTCACGGCGTCACCGGTCAGGTCGACGGCGAGCACCTTGCTGCCTTGGAGTCTGAACTGAGCCACGGGGACGAAGGTATCGGCAGCGGGCCGGGGCGAACAGGGCCTGGTGGGCCGATATCCGCCACAATCGCCGGGCTTCGGGGGATCCGGGGCCCCGCGGGAAGATCGCGGAGGGCGGCTGAGACACTGGGACGGACCCCAGGTACCCGGCCCCGAAGGTTCCACGTGGACATCAAGACCGCTTCCGCCCTGCACCGGCTGCGCCTCATCTCCGTTCCGGAGGCGCTGTCGTTCCCGGCCCTGCTGATCTTCGGCTCGCTGCTGAGCCGGGTATCGGACATCGACTACCTCATGATGCCGCTGGGGATCCTGCACGGGATCCTGTTCGTCATCTACGCGGTCTTCCTGCTGGACGTCTGGAACAAGGCGAAGTGGCCGGTCAAGAAGGTCGCCCTGTTCTTCGTCCTCGCGCTGCTGCCCTTCGGCGGCCTGTACGGCGACAAGCTGCTCAAGCGCGACGAGGCCGACAGCGTCATCGCCGCCCGCGCGCGCCAGGCGGCGGACGCGTGATCGTCGCGTTCTCGGTGACCCCGCTGGGGGTCGGCGAAGAGGTCGGCGAGTACGTGGCCGACGCGGTCCGCGTCGTGCGCGAGTCCGGGCTGCCGAACCGCACCGACGCCATGTTCACCACCGTCGAAGGCGAGTGGGAGGAAGTGATGGACGTCGTGCGGCGTGCCGTCGCGGCCGTGGAAGCGCGGGCCCCGCGGGTCTCCTTCATCCTCAAGGCCGACATCCGCCCCGGCGTGACGGACGGCATCACCTCGAAGGTCGCAACGGTCGAACGCCACCTCGCGGCGGGCTGACACACTCACACGGCGTGGATGTGCACGTCCGGCGGATTCAGCACGGCCAGATAGGCGGCGATGTCTTCCGGGTCGCTGGTGAAGATCACGGCGCTGCCGTGCTTCGTGGCGGCCAGGGCCACACAGGCATCCACCGCGTCGGGCCGTTTCTTCGGTGGGAGTTGGGCTTGCCCCAAGACGGTGCCGATTCGGTGCCAGTCGGCCAGGTCGAAGCCCGTCGCGCATGCGATGCACTCAGGCCGGCCCGCCCTGGTATCGCGCATCGGCGGGGCCGAGCTGCGAGCCTGCGGCACCGTGCAGTCTCTGAGGGTGGTGGCCAGTCCGTGCACGAGCGCCGGATTCGGGCGCCATACCTGGGCCAGCACCGGCCCGAGGACCAGCGCCCGGTGCGGGGTGGCCTTCAGTGCTTCATGCAGGTGGGCCGGCTTGGCCTTGCGGTCTGCCAGGGCGATCAGCATTCCCGTGTCGTAGACAGGGACCCGGACGTTCACGCGGCCTCTTCGGGGCGGGCACCGGCTCGATCCGGCCCGTAGACGAGGTCGAGGGCGGATTCGACTTCCCGTTGCTCCTGTTCGGTCAACTCACCGGCAGGCGGAACGGCCTCCGGAGGCGCACCTGCAGCCTCTGCCTCGGCCGCTGCGATGATGGCGTCAACGCCCGCGAATTGATCCTCTATGGCCTCGGTCTCGGCCATCTGCCGCGTTGCCGCGTGCACGAGGTACGCGGAGACGTCCAGGCCGGCCCGTTCGGCGTGTTGCCTGATGCGGTCGGCCTGGTGCTCCTCAAGGCTGATGCTGATCCTGGTCTTGGCCACAAGCCAAGTGTATGACGCGTATTACGCCGGGCCAAGTGTGACGTGCTCCGAGTGCTGCCCACCCCTCGGTGTGCCGCATCCCCGCTCACCGGCTCATGTGCTCGGAGCTGAGCGCCTTCGGGCGAGTGGGACCAGGTCATGGACGTGGTGCGGCGCGCCGTGGCCGCGGTCGAGGAGCGGGCGCCCCGGGTCTCCTTCGTCCTCAAGGCCGACATCCGGCCCGGCGTCACCGACGGCATCACCTCGAAGGTCGAGACGGTCGAGCGGCACCTCGCCGAAAGCTGAGCCGCCGGCCCGCACCGTTTCCGAAAAGCGCCCCCCGCCCGTCGGCGGGGGGCGCTTTTCGCATGCCCCGGACCCCGTTCGGATGTGGCCGGGCTCACAGTTGAGCGGTCGCTCAAGTCGTTGAGCAACCGCTCAAAATCGCCTACCTTCCCTTTTGAGCGACCGCTCAAATCAGTGAAGGGGGGGCCATGGGCCTGTACGTCGAGAGGGTGATCCGCACCGGCATGGACGAGCTCTGGGAGCGCAGCCAGGACCCGGCGCAGCACCAACGGTGGGACCTGAGGTTCACCTCCATCGACTACCTCCCGCGCGCCGAGGGAGAGCCCCAGCGCTTCCGCTACGCCACCCGCGTGCTGCCCTTCGTCTCCGTCGCCGGCACCGGGATCTCCGCCGGCGAACGCCACCGCCCCGACGGGACCCGGGTCTCGGCACTGCGCTTCGCCTCGGGCCATCCGCTCTCCCTGCTCGCCGAGGGCAGCGGCTACTGGCGCTACGTCCCGGGCCCCGACGGGATCCGCTTCCTCACCGGCTACGACTACCGGCCGCGCTGGGGCCGCTTCGGCGCCCTCGCCGACCGGCTGGTCTTCCGTCCCCTCATGGGCTGGGGCACCGCCTGGTCCTTCGACCGGCTCCGGCTGTGGTGCGAACGCGGCACCCCGCCCGGCCGCGCCCTCGCCCGGGCCCTCGCCGAGACCGCCCTGCGGGCCCTGCTCTGCGCCGCCGTCCTCACCTACGCGCCGCTCGCCGCCGCCCTGCCCGTCCTCGCCGCCGCGCTGCTCCTGCCGCCGCTGCCCGGCACCCCGGCCGCCCGCCGCTGCCTGCGCACGCCGCCCGGCCGCACCACCGCAACCGCCCCCCGCCTGCTGACCACTTTGGAGCCGTCGTGACCTCCATCTTCCGGGCCCGCATGGGCGCCGACTTCGACCGTCTGCACCCGCAGATCCAGCGCCGCTTCTCCGTCGGCCTGGACAGCGGCGAGGGCTGCGTCGGCCGGGGCACCATGGAGCGGATCTGGCACGGCCGCAGCTTCGTGAAGCCCTTCCTCCGCCTCGGCGGCACCCGCAACATCCTGGTCCCGCGCGAAGGGCGGAACATCCCCTTCGTCATCGAGAACCTCCCCTACACCGACTCCTTCGGGCGGGAGACCGTCACCTTCGTCCGCACCTTCCACCTCCCGGACGGGCCGCGCCGCTTCGACGCCACGATGGTCCACAGCCCCGAACGCGACTGCGTCCTCGACTACCTGGGCACCCACCAGCACCTCGCCAGCGACCTGCACATGAGCGCCGAACCCGACGGCTCGCTTCTCATCCGCTCCGGCGAGCACCGCTTCCGCGAGGGCCCCGTCGACATCCGGGTGCCCGAACTGATCGGCGGCGACGCCGAGGTGCGCGAGTCCTTCGACGACGCCACCGGCCGGTTCCGGATCCGGGTACGGGTGGTCAACCGCCGCTTCGGCCCGCTCTTCGGGTACGAGGGCTCCTTCACCGCCGAGTACGTCGACGCCCGCGCGTACGGGGTCCGAGGCGACCTGCGGCCCGTCCGCGAGGAGGTCCGGGCGTGAGCGCGGGCACCAAGGAGAAGCTCCTCGAAGGCGCCCTGCGCACCCTCGTGGAACAGGGCATCGCCAAGGCCTCGGCCCGGACCATCGCGGCCACCGCCGGGGTGGGACAGGGCCTGATCTTCTACCACTTCGGCTCGGTGGACGAGCTGCTCGCCGCCGCCTGCCGGTACGGGGCCGAACAGCGGGTCGACCGCTACCGCGACCGGCTCGCCGCGCTGGGCAGCCTGCCGGAGCTGCTGGAGTTCGCCCGCGAGATGCACGCCGAGGAGCGGGCCGCCGGGTACGTCGCCATGCTCGGGCAGCTCCTCGCCGCCGGGCAGAACTCACCCTCCCTGGCGGCGGCGACCGCCGCCGGGCTGGGGCTGTGGATCGAGGAGCTGGAGGCGGTGCTCGGCCGGCTGCTGGCGGCGACCCCGCTGGCGGACTTCGCCGACCCGGCGGGGCTGGCCCGGGCCACGGCCGCGTCGTTCGTCGGCATCGAGCTGTACGAGGGGGTGGACCCGGAGGGCGCCGGGCGCGCCCTGGACGCGCTGGAGCAACTGGCCGCGCTGGCCGCCGTCCTGGAGGGCCTCGGCCCGCTGACGCAGCGCGCCGTCCGCCACGGCCTCCGGCGCGGGACCCGGCCCTATTTTTCTGCCGCCCGCCGGGTCGGGGGGCCGCTGCGCGGGCCCGTCCCCTACCCGCCCTTCCACCGTTCCCCGGACGCCGCCCGGCCCCGCGCCTCAAACGCCGGCAAGGCTGAAAGCCCCCGGGGCCTCCGCCCCCGGCACGCCGAGACCCCCGCGCCTGGCAAGCCGACGGGGCTGAAAGACCCTGGGGTCTCCGCCCCCGCCCCCCGCCCCGCAGACGGGGAGGCGGGTGGGCAACCACTGCCCGACCCCACGGGGTCGAGGGGGAGATAGCGGGCCCGAACCGCAAGGCAACGCACGCCGACCCCAGAACCCCAGAACCCCACCCCCCCCGGGACGTTCACCCGGCGGAGCCTGCCGTGAGCGCGATCCCCAGCGGGGTGCGTTCGTACAGCACCTGGTGGCCCTGGCGGAACGGGAGGAGGAGGCCCGCCGCCCGTAGGGCCTTCAGGTGCGCCGACACCGTCGAGGGCGCCAGCCCCAGCCGGTGCGCGAGCGCGGTGGTCGAGGCGGGCTCGTGCAGCGCGCTCAGCACCTCCGCCCTGCCCCGCCCCAGCAGCCCCGCCAGGGCCGCCGGCACCGGACCGGCCGCGGCCGTCCACAGCGCGCCGATGCCCCGGGCCGGGTACACCAGTGCAGGCTGCCACGGCGGGTCGAAGCCGCCGACCACCTCCGGCCAGACGAAGGCGCTCGGCATCAGCAGCAGCCCCTGCCCCCCGAGTGCGCGGTCGTGGTGGGACGCGCGCTCGATGGTCAGGGTCTGCTCCTCCCCGTGCCAGCGCAGGTCCGGGTGGAGCCCGTCGAGCAGCGCCTGGAGCCCGCCCTCCGCCAGCCGGCGGGAGTGGAACAGCACGTCCGCCTCCAGCAGGGCCCGCAGCCGGGTCCAGTGCGGGGCGATCAGCACCTCCCAGGCCCGCTCGTACAGATCGGCCAGCTCACCCACCGCCCGCGCGGGATCCGCCAGCATCCGCCGCCCGATGTCGCTGTCCACCGCCCCCGGGGTGCAGACCAGCGCCCGCCGCAGGTCCTCGCGCGCGGCCTCCGGGTCACCGGCCGCCGCCCGCACCCGGGCCAGCTCCTCCCCGAAGGTGACGGACGGGCCGGCGGGCGGCGGGCTCAGCAGGTCCGGGTTGTGCCCCGACCTCGGCATGAGCAGCCACAGCGGACGCAGGTCCAGGCCGGCCGCGGCGGACCGGACCCGGCTCAGCCAGGGCAGGTGGTACGCATGCCGGTGCGGGCGCAGCAGGACCCGTACGGCCTCCTGCGTCTCCCAGAGCGGAGAGACCGCGAACCGGCACCGCAGCAGGTCGGCCGGTCCGAACCGGTAGTGGAACCCCATGAGGTGTCGCCTCCCGGGCGCGGGCGGGCCGCGGATTTCGGCCTGGAACGAATCTCTCGGCCGGTCAGCCTAGCCCCGGGA
>NZ_GG657750.1:5416675-5440666 GCF_000158895.1 Streptomyces sp. C
CCTGCTGTCCCTGCTCGGCGTCGTCGTCGCCGAGATCTCCCTCACCGTCCTCGTCTACCGCGCCACCGGCTCCCCCCTGATGAGCGCGCTCACCTTCGCCCTCGGCTTCCTGCCGTACGCCCTCGGCGGCACCCTGCTCGCCCCGCTCGCCGACCGGTACCCCGCCCGGCGGGTGCTCGTCGGGTGCGACCTGCTGTGCGCCGCCTGCGCGGCCGGCATGGTCTGGCCGGGGACGCCGGTCGCGGGGATCCTCGTCCTGCGCTGCGCCATGGCCTTCGTGGCCCCCCTCTTCCAGGGCGCCCGCAGCGCCTCCCTCACCGAGATCCTCGGGACCGGTGAGGCCTTCGTGCTCGGCCGCTCGCTGCTGCGGATGGTCGCGCAGAGCGCCCAGCTCGCCGGTTTCGGCCTCGGCGGCCTGCTGCTGGCCGCCGTCTCCCCGCGCGCGGCCATCGCGCTGACCACCGCCGGGTTCCTGGCCTCGGCACTGCTGCTGCGCCTGGGGACCCGGGCCCGGCCCGCCCGCGCCGCCACCGGCCCCGCCGCCGGGCGCACGTCCCCGCTCGGCGGGCTGCGGGCCGTCCTGGGCGGGCGCCGGCTGCGGGCGCTCACCCTGCTGTGCTGGCTGCCGCCCGCCTTCGCCGTCGTGCCGGAGGCGCTGCTCGCCCCGTACACCGAGGACGTCGGCGCCGGGACCGTCACCCTCGGGGTGCTGATGTGCGCGCTGCCCGTCGGCACCGTCGCGGGTGAACTCTGGGCGGGGTCGGCGCTCACCGCCCGAACGCGTTCGCGGATCACGGCGCCGCTGGCCGCCGTCTCCCCGCTCCCGCTCCTGCTGTTCGCCGGCCGCCCCGGCCCGGCCGTGGTCCTGGCGGCGCTGCTGTTCGCCGGGCTGGCGCACGCCTACACCCTCGGGTTGGACCGGATGTACGTGGACGCCGTGCCCGACGAGCTGCGCGGACGGGCGATGACCCTGCTGAGCACGGGCCTGATGACCCTCCAGGGGGTCGGCATGGCCCTCGCCGGTGCCGCCGCCGAGTTCCTCCCGGCGCACGTCGTGGTCGCCGGGTCGGGTGCGCTCGGCAGCGGGGTCGTCGTACTGCTCCTGGCCGAGGTGCGGCGGTCGAGGAATGAGACGGGGCTCGCGGTGAAATGACCGCCCGGTAGGGTCTGGTGGATGCCCAAGCCGCTCAGCCTCCCCTTCGACCCCATCGCCCGCGCCGACGAGCTCTGGCGTCAGCGCTGGGGTCCCGTGCCGTCCATGGCGGCGATCACCTCCATCATGCGCGCGCACCAGATCCTGCTGGCCGAGGTCGACGCGGTGGTGAAGCCGTACGGGCTGACCTTCGCCCGGTACGAGGCGCTCGTGCTGCTCACCTTCTCCCAGGCGGGCGAGCTGCCGATGTCGAAGATCGGCGAGCGGTTGATGGTCCACCCGACCTCGGTGACGAACACCGTGGACCGGCTCGTGAAGTCCGGCCTGGTCGACAAGCGGCCCAACCCGCAGGACGGCCGCGGCACGCTCGCGTCGATCACGGCGAAGGGCCGCGAGGTGGTCGAGGCGGCGACGAAGGACCTGATGGCGATCGACTTCGGCCTCGGGGTGTACGACTCGGAGGAGTGTGCGGAGATCTTCGCACTGCTCCGCCCGCTGCGGGTGGCCGCCGCGGACTTCGAGGAGAAGTGAGCCCCGCGCCCGCGGGCGGGCCCGACGACGGGACCGACGACGGGCCCGCGTCAAGATCGCGCAAAACGGACGGTTAGGCTCGACGGCATGAAACGAAGCGTGCTGACCCGCTACCGCGTCATGGCCTACGTGACCGCGGTCATGCTCCTGATCCTCTGCGCCTGCATGGTGGCGAAGTACGGCTTCGACACCGGCGCCGGCCTGACCCTCGCGGTCTCGCAGGTCCACGGCGTGCTCTTCATGATCTACCTGGTCTTCGCCTTCGACCTGGGCTCCAAGGCCAAGTGGCCGTTCGGCAAGCTGCTGTGGGTGCTGGTCTCGGGGACCATCCCGCTGGCCGCCTTCTTCGTCGAGCGCGGCATCCGCGCCGAGGTCGAGCCGCTGGTCACCGACGGCATGGCGACCGCCGAGGCCTGAGCGGCGCTCGGGTCCAACTGGAACCGACCGGATCCACCGGATCCACCGGATCCAACCGGATCCGACCCGATCCGGACACCCCCGGGGAGACTCTCCGGGGGTTTGCCATCGACATTTACTAGGACGTCCTAGTAAATTCGTGGGTATGGACGCTGACGCCATCGAGGAGGGCCGCCGCCGCTGGCAGGCCCGTTACGACAAGGCCCGCAAGCGCGAGGCCGATTTCACGACGCTCTCCGGAGATGACGTCGACCCCGTCTACGGGCCCCGCCCCGGCGACTCCTACGAGGGGTTCGAGCGCATCGGCTGGCCGGGGGAGTACCCCTTCACCCGGGGTCTGCACGCCACCGGCTACCGCGGCCGGACCTGGACCATCCGGCAGTTCGCCGGCTTCGGCAACGCCGAGCAGACCAACGAGCGCTACAAGATGATCCTGGCCGCCGGCGGCGGCGGCCTCTCCGTCGCCTTCGACATGCCGACCCTGATGGGGCGCGACTCCGACGACCCGCGCTCGCTCGGCGAGGTCGGCCACTGCGGCGTCGCCATAGACTCCGCCGCCGACATGGAGGTCCTCTTCAAGGACATCCCGCTCGGCGACGTCACCACCTCCATGACCATCAGCGGCCCCGCCGTGCCCGCCTTCTGCATGTACCTGGTCGCCGCCGAGCGCCAGGGCGTCGACCCGGCCGTGCTCAACGGCACGCTCCAGACCGACATCTTCAAGGAGTACATCGCCCAGAAGGAGTGGCTCTTCGAACCCGAGCCGCACCTGCGCCTCATCGGCGACCTCATGGAGTACTGCGCGAACGGCATCCCCGCCTACAAGCCGCTCTCCGTCTCCGGCTACCACATCCGCGAGGCCGGGGCGACGGCCGCGCAGGAGCTCGCCTACACCCTGGCCGACGGCTTCGGCTACGTGGAACTCGGCCTCTCCCGCGGCCTGGACGTCGACCACTTCGCCTCCGGCCTCTCCTTCTTCTTCGACGCGCACCTCGACTTCTTCGAGGAGATCGCCAAGTTCCGCGCCGCCCGCCGCATCTGGGCCCGCTGGATGAAGGAGGTCTACGGGGCGAAGTCGGACAAGGCCATGTGGCTGCGCTTCCACACCCAGACCGCCGGCGTCTCCCTCACCGCGCAGCAGCCGTACAACAACGTCGTGCGCACCGCGGTCGAGGCCCTCGCGGCCGTCCTCGGCGGCACCAACTCCCTGCACACCAACGCCCTCGACGAGACCCTCGCCCTCCCCAGCGAGCAGGCCGCCGAGATCGCGCTGCGCACGCAGCAGGTGCTGATGGAGGAGACCGGCGTCGCCAACGTCGCCGACCCGCTGGGCGGTTCCTGGTACGTGGAGCAGCTCACCGACCGCATCGAGGCCGACGCCGAGAAGATCTTCGAGCAGATCAAGGAGCGCGGCCTGCGCGCCCACCCGGACGGCCGGCACCCCATCGGGCCGATCACCTCCGGCATCCTGCGCGGCATCGAGGACGGCTGGTTCACCGGCGAGATCGCCGAGTCGGCCTTCCAGTACCAGCGCTCCCTTGAGAAGGGCGACAAGCGGGTCGTCGGTGTCAACGTCCACCACGGCTCCGTCACCGGCGACCTGGAGATCCTGCGCGTCAGCCACGAGGTGGAGCGCGAGCAGGTCCGCGTCCTGGCCGCGCGCAAGGAGCGCCGCGACGACGCCAAGGTGACGGCCGCGCTGAAGGCGATGCTGGACGCCGCCCGGGACGGGTCGAACATGATCCCGGCCATGCTGGACGCGGTGCGCGCCGAGGCCACGCTCGGCGAGATCTGCAACGTCCTGCGCGACGAGTGGGGCGTCTACACCGAGCCGCCCGGCTTCTAGGCCCGGCCCCCGAAGTCCGGCGGAAGGCCGGTCGTGCCCGCCCCCGCGGCGGCGGGCACGACCGGCCTTCCCGCTTTCCCGTTCCCTGTTCCCCGTTTCCCGTTTCCCGTGTCCCGTTTTCCGCTCAGGAGCGGGCCGCGCCCTGGAGGCCGTGCATCAGGAGGGCGGTGAAGGAGCCCGCCCACAGTTCGTCCACCGGCTCGCAGCTCACCAGAGCCCGGTGCACCACCGTGCCCGCGATCACGTCGAAGATCAGGTCCGTGGTGTGGCGGGCCAGGCCCTCGTCCTCCTCGGGCGGGAGCTCGCCCCGGGCCTGGGCCCGTTCGCGGCCCAGTACGACGAGACGTTTCTGCCGGTCCACGATCGCCGACCGGATCCGGTCCCGCAGCGCCTCGTCCCGGGTGGACTCCGCGACCACCGCCATCAGGGCCGTACGGGCCTCCGGGCGCCGCAGCAGCCGCGCGAACTGGAGCACCACGTCCTCGATGTCGGCTTCGAGCGAGCCCCGGTCCGGCAGCTCCAGCTCGTCGAACAGCTCCGCGACGGCGTCAACGACCAGCTCGTTCTTGCCCGCCCAGCGCCGGTAGAGGGTGGTCTTGGCGACCCCGGCGCGGGCGGAGACGTCCCCCATCGTCAGCTTCGACCAGCCCAGCTCCACCAGCGCGTCCCGGGTCGCCGCGAGGATCGCGGTGTCGGCGGCCGCGCTGCGGGGCCGGCCGGTACGGCCGTGCGGGGAGCTGACACCGGGGCTGGGGTTGCGCATGGCCGAGACCATACCCGCCGGTAGCGGAACCGGCGGGGGGCTGTTCGCTGTGGTTCAGATCACGGGGCGCGCGGGCGCCGGGGGAGTTACGCTACGGCTCGTAGCGTAAGAGCGACAACCACGCGAAGCTACTGGCGCCAGGTGGGGACCCGGCGCCGACCAAACGAATAACGCACAACGCAGGACGATCTTTCGGGATCCTTTTCGTCGGCGCGCGCACAAGGGGGAGGATGTACGCATGCAGCCCAGAAACATGTCCATGAGCGGCGTGGTCGACCTCGCCGCTGTGAAGGCGGCCGGCGAAGCCAAGGCCAAGGCCGAGCAGGCGCGCAACGAGGCGGCCCGGCAGGCCGGCGGCAGCGCGGGCAGCGCGCCCGGCGGCGCCGTACCGCCGTCCGCCCTCGTTTTCGACGTATCCGAGGCGGGCTTCGAGCGCGACGTGCTCCAGCTCTCCAACGAGGTTCCGGTCGTCCTCGACTTCTGGGCCGAGTGGTGCGAGCCGTGCAAGCAGCTCGGCCCGCTGCTGGAGCGCCTCGCCGTCGAGGCCAACGGCCGTTTCGTACTGGCGAAGATCGACGTCGACGCCAACCAGATGCTGATGCAGCAGTTCGGCATCCAGGGCATCCCGGCGGTGTTCGCCGTGGTCGCCGGCCAGGTGCTGCCGCTGTTCCAGGGCGTGGCGCCCGAGCAGCAGATCCGCGAGACCCTGGCCCAGCTGGTCCAGGTCGCCGAGGAGCGCTTCGGGCTCGTCGGCCTCCAGGTCGACCCCGGCGCCGAGGGTGCTCCGGCGGCCCCCGCCGCGGCTCCGGCCGGTCCGTACGACGCGCTGCTGGAGGCGGCCGTCGCCGCGCTGGACGCGGGTGACCTGGCCGGCGCGGTGCAGGCGTACAAGAACGTACTGTCCGACGACCCGGCGAACACGGAGGCGAAGCTGGGCCTGGCCCAGGCCGAGCTGCTGTCCCGGGTGCAGCACATGGACCCGCAGACGGTGCGCGCCGAGGCGGCCGCGAACCCGAAGGACCCGGCCGCGCAGATGGCCGCGGCCGACCTGGACCTCGCGGGCGGCCACGTGGCCGACGCCTTCGGGCGTCTGGTGGACACGGTCAGGGTGACCTTCGGTGACGACCGGGACGCGGTACGGGTCCGGCTGCTGGAGCTGTTCGAGGTGATCGGCGCTGACGACCCGCGGGTCTCGCAGGCCCGTACGGCGCTGGCGCGCGTGCTGTTCTAGCCGTATCCGGCCGTATCCAGCCGCGCTCCGGTGGCGTCTGCCGCCACCGGCGATTTGTTGACACGGAGATAAACAGCGGCCGCGTTTTGCCAAAACTTGGCAATCGCGGCCGCTGTTACTCGCAGTAAATCGAACCCCGTGAACTGTCCGGTTGGTTCGCTCTTCACCCCTTCTGTCGTGGCCCAGGGTGACACCCTGTGTGGCCGTGCGATGCCGCCGGGCAAGACTCCGGTTATCCAGCCGTTACCCGCCAGTAACGAACCCCCTTGTGCCCCGGCCTGGAATGCACCACGATCGGCGACGCTCGGTCCTTCCCGCAGAACCGCTCACCCGGAACCGCGGCGGAGGGTCCCCACCGGGCCGGCCGGTGACAGTGGCACCGGCCGTGGACAGGGGGGTCCCTGCCGCACCGGCAGGGCCTGTCCTCCAGGTTGCGCGAACGCGTGGCCCAGTGGTTGTCGCTCGGGGGTGAACGCCGGTGTATCGGACGCGGCTGCGCCGCGGCTCGGCCGCCTGCGCTCCTTCCCGAGGACGTAGCACTTCTCCCATCCCAGGACGGGCCTCCCGGCCCGGACCGGAGATGTACGTCCGAGAAGGAGGAACAAGATGATTTCCCAGGTTCGTGGCGGGACCAGATGGAAGCGCTTCGCGCTCGTCATGGTGCCGAGCATCGCGGCCACCGCCGCGGTCGGTGTGGGTCTGGCGCAGGGTGCCCTCGCGGCGTCCTTCAGCGTGTCGGGCCAGGACTTCAAGGTGTCGGCCGACTCGCTCGTCGGTGACAACCTGATCCAGTACGGCAGCGTGGCCGAGGGCGCGACGCTGGGCGACCCCAACAAGAAGACCAAGCACCCGGTCACGATCTCCGGCTTCAGCCGCGCCGAGATCACCAACATGTGCCAGTCGCTGGTGACCCCGGTGCCGGGCCTCGGCGCCATCACCCTGCAGCTGCACACGGGCAACAAGGGCAAGCCGGCCGTCGCGGAGAACATCTACCTCGACGTCGCCGAGCTGGACGCGGACGCCAAGTTCGAGCAGCTCGACATCGGTGTCGCGGTGGGCGACGGCAGCCACGCCACCAAGCCGGTCCCCGGCACGGTGGCGGACGGCGGCCTGTTCTCGCAGCGGGCCAAGAAGGCCACGCTGACGAACGTCCGCCAGAAGGCGTGGGCGACGACGGCGGGCACCTTCACGCTGCCCGACCTCAAGCTCCGCCTGCTCAGCGGTGACAAGCCGTGCTACCAGGACGAGAAGTAGTCCCGTCCCGTGTGTGACTGACCGGACGGGCGGGCGGCCCAGCGGCCGGGCGCCCGTCCGGGCTCCACAGAGTTCTCCGTACCACCGTTTCCAGGGAGCTGTTGTCCATGAACCCCCAGGCCCCGGTTCACGCCGCAGACGATCACTGGCTCACTGTCATGCGCCTCCGCTTCCGTGCCTGGCGTGGTAACCGCCCCTTCTGGGCCGGACTGTTCACGCTCCTCGGCGGAGTACCGATCATCTACTTCCCGTTCGCGGACATCCGACTGGCCAACGTCACCCTCGCGATGGCGACGACGTCCGGATCCGTCTCGCTGATCCTGGGCGGCCTGCTGATCACGCTGGGCATAGGCCTCTGGTTCCAGCAGGGCATCCGGGTCTTCGCGGGCGTCGCGGCGATCCTCCTGGCCCTGGTGTCGATCCCGAAGTCCAACCTCGGCGGCTTCTTCATCGGCTTCCTCACCGCCATGGTCGGCGGGTGCCTCGCGCTGGCCTGGGCGCCGGGCGTCCCGGCGGAGGACGAGCCGGAGCAGACCGAGGCGACCGAGGTGCCGCCCGCGGACCCGTTCTACGGCGTCCCCGGCCCCCGTGACACGGAAACGGCGTACGCGACCGAGACGACTGGATACGCCGATGGCGGGAGGAACAGTGCGGGGTGACGAGACGCAGCGGGGCGTGGCCCCAGGCGCAGAGTCCCGTGAGAGAAGGGGCCCGCGCCACGCGGCGCCCAGGAAATCGCTGCTGAACAAGATCCAGATACCCGTCGGCAAGACGATGGCGCTCGCGGCGATGCCGACGGCGGTCCTCGTCGGGATGGGCATCGCCCCGAAGATGGCGCTGGCCGACGAGAAGGACATCCCCTTCGCGCCCGGTCCGTGCGTGACCCGGTCCGACGAGCCCACGAAGCCGGCCTCGCCGACTCCCACGCCGTCCACGTCCACATCCGCGTCCCCGTCCCCCTCGGCCTCCGCCTCACCCGGTGCGAGCCCGTCCCCGGGTGCGAGCAAGGCCCCGAAGCCGTCGGCGAGCCCGTCGGCCTCGGCCTCCACGTCCGCTCCCAAGCAGCCCCAGACCCCGAAGACGGGCACCTCCCCGTCCCCGTCGGCGTCGGCCCCGTCCGCCAAGCCGGCGAACCCGCTGGACCCGCTGGGCGTCGGCGACGCCCTCAAGGGCCTCGTGGACGGCCTCGGCAAGCCCCTCCAGGACGCGAAGCAGCCGGCCACCCCGGCGCCCGCGCCCAGCACGACCACGACCACCCCGACGAAGGACCCCTCCGCCGACGCGATCCGCGACGCCGCGAAGAAGGCCGGGGTCAAGGTCGAGGAGCTCCCGCAGAGCGTCAAGGACACGGCCACCAAGCCGAAGGACGAGACGGGCAAGGCGGCCAAGGACGCGGAGAAGGACGCCGACGGCGCCTCGCCGAGCCCTTCCCCGAGCACGTCGGCGACGACGGACCCGGACGGGAAGCAGCCCTTCCCCTGCCCGACCTTCGACGCCGAGGCCTTCGCCAACGCCAAGCTGGAGGGCGGCATCCCGCTCCTGCCGGACGAGCCCTGGTACCTGGACAGCTCGCTGCTGACCCTCTACGGCCTCGACTACGAGGGCATCGTGGAGGTGAAGACGGCGGGCGGCAAGGTCAAGAAGGTCCTGAAGTTCACGGCGGACTCGCTGGACATCAAGGACCTGTACCAGACGGTCGGCAAGGGCCCCAACATCGCCCACCTCAAGTCGCGCCCGGGCTCCACGTCCACGATCCGCGGCGCCAAGGTCACGATGTACACGGAGAGCCTCAAGGGCAACCTCTTCGGGCTCATCCCGGTCGAGTTCACCCCGAAGACCCCGCCACCCGTGAACGTCCCCTTCGCCTTCTTCACGAAGGTCAAGGTCGTCCAGGCCGGCCAGTTCGGCGGCAACCTCACCGTCCCGGGCCTGAAGAACTACATCGGCCCGGCGGAGAAGTAGTCCCGCACGCACTGAGGCCCGCTCCCCGGGAGGGAGCGGGCCTCAGCCGTGCCTGCGGTGCTCAGTCGTCGAGCCGGGGCAGGACCCTGGTGTCCATGCCGTACTCGTCGAAGATGTCCACCAGCGCCCGGGTCATGGCCTCCACGCCGGGCTCGCGGACGACCACCAGATCCCGCACCTGCAGGTAGGAACCGTCGGCGCACTCACCGGTGGCGGACCAGCGGTCCATGATCCTGGCGATCTCGGCGAGGGTCAGCAGCGTGGCGCTCCACTGCTTGCCGTCCGGCGCCGTGATGATCGCGTCGGTGTTCTCGACCGTCTCGGGCCGGTCATCGTCTCCGAGGACGTACGTGACGGAGAACCGGGCCGTATCCACGATGTGGAAGGGATCGTCATCCATACAGCTTCTTCAATTCCTTGATGACGTCGCGCTCGTGCTTCTTGTCCGTCATCGCGACGATATCGAAGCCGTCGCCGACCTGGCGGAAGAACACCCGCCCCCCGTTGCTGGCCCGCAGGTACATGACTCCCTTGGCTCCCTGCAGGTTGCTGGAGCCGATTCCTCCCTGGGTGACGCCGTTCCTGAGCTTGGCCTCGAGGTTGTTGAAGTCCTTGGCCACGTCCTGGTTCTTGGCGGAGTCCTGCAGCACCCTGTGGAAGTACGGGATGTCCTTGAAGGACTTGGTGAGGCAGATCTTCGGGGGTGCTGCCTTGGTGTTGAGCCCGGCCGCCGGAGCGCCTGCGGGGCCCGGACCCGCGCTCTTCGCGGCAACGCCCTGCGGTGCGGTTCCCTTCGCCGCACCGATGAGGCACTCCGCGACGGGCTGCCCCTTCTTGAGGGTGTCGAGCAGCTTCCGCATCCGCTCCAGGGTGAAACGGGCACGGTCGAGACCGTCCAGGAAGGTGTTGACGCCCTTGCCCACCTTGTAGATCACCTTGGCGACGGCCGGGATCTTGGACACCGCGACGCCGACCATCACGACGTTGACGAGCGTCCAGAGGCAGCTCTCGACGTCCCGCTGTCCGAAGCACTTCTTGGCGTCGGTGTAACCGAGTTCGTCGAGCAGGATCTGCCCGCCGATCTCGATCACCCAGTCGAGCACGTCCTTGCCGGCGAGCTCCTTGGCGGCACGGAACTCGTCGACGCACGACTGACCGCAGTTCGCGAGCAGCAGGGCCTCTTCGTCCTTCGAGAGGTCCGCGCCGGTGCTGGGCTTGGGAGCCTCGACGAGCGCCTTGCGCTGTTCTTCCTGTTCCTTGCGGAACTCCTCCTCGGCGCGGTCGGCGGCCGCGTCGGCCTCCTTGGCGTCCTGGTTGGCGTTCGCAGCGGCCTTTTCGGCGGCTGTCGCGTCCTTCTCCGACTGGGTGGCCGCCGCGTCGGCGGCGCTCGCGTCGCGGGTGGCGGCGTCGGCGGAGGCGTGGGCGTTGGCGGCGCTCTTCTCGGCCTCGGTGGCCTCGTCGTTCGCGCCGAGTGCGGCGTCGGAGGCGTCCTTCGAGGCGCTCTTCGCGAACATCGCGTCGGTGCCCGCCTGGGTGCTGTACTCCTTCGTCTTCTCGTCCGCCTTCTTGGCGGCGTCGGCGGCACGGGCGGCCTCCGCGGCCGAGGCGCGCGCGGCGGCCATCGACTTCAGTGCGGCCGCGGTGTCGGCGGCCGCCGCGGCGGCGGCCTGGGCGGCGAGCTTGGCGTCGCCGGAGGCCTTCTCCGCCAGGGCCTTCGCGGCCGCGGCGGCCTTGGTGGCCTCCTCGGCCTTCGCGGTTGCTGCTGCCGCCAGCTGCTCGGCGTGGGACTTGGCCGACTGTCCGACGAGCGCGGCGAAGGCGGCAGCGGAGTCCGTCTCGCGGTAGGCGGTACCCATCGCGATGGCGGTGTTGGCCGGCGCGATGGCCTGGGCCGCCGAGTCGCGTGCGGCGGAGGCCGCCTGGGAGGTGGCGTAGGCGTGACCGGCGGTCACCGCGGCCCACGCGGCCGTCTTGAGCGATTCCGCGCGGGCGGCAGCGGCGTCCTTGCTCGCCTGGAGCGAGGCGGCCTGGGCCTTCTTGGCCTCCGCCTCGGCCTTGGTCGCGTTGACCGAGGCCGCGTTGGCCGCCGCGATGGCGTCGGCCGCTGCGGCGTGGGAGGTCAGGGACGCGGCGAAGCTGGTCTGGTACGCGGACCAGGCCTTGTCAGCGGAAGCACGAGAGCGCTCGGCGGCGCCGTCCGCGCGGGTGGACGCGGCACGTGCGTTGACGGCGGCGGTCGATGCCTCACCGGCCGCCGCACGGGCACGATCGGCGGCGCCGGCCGCCGTGTTCGCGGCGGCCCGAGCGGCGGTCGCGGCCTCCCGGGTTTCCGCGGCCGCGGGGGTGCCGACGGCTGCCGCGGCAGCGGCTTCCAGCGCCGCGGCACGGGACGCCGTGGCGTTCTTCTCGACCTCGGCCGCCTCGGCCTTCTCCAGCGCCTCGGCGGCCTTTCCCTCGGCATCGAGGGCCAGCCCGAGGTTGTCGCTCGCGGTCTTCGCCTGCGACTCCGCCTCGGTGCGCGCCCGGCCCGCGGTCTCGCGTTCCGTCGCGGCGCGCTTCTCGGCCGCCTGGGCCTTCGCGCGTTCGTTGGCGGCGTTCTGCCGTTCCTTGACGGCGGTGGCCTTCTCCTTCTCGGCCATCGCGCGCTCCGTCTTCGCCGTGTCCGCCGCCTTGCGGGCGGTTTCCTGCGCGGCCTCCGCCGTGGCCTGTGCGGTCTTCGCCTTGGTGGCGTTCTCCGCGGCCTCCTTGGCCTGGGCGGCCGCCGACGTGGCGGCGGCCTTCGCCTGGGCGGCGGCCTCCTGCGCGGCGACGCGGCGGAACTCGGTGTTCAGGGCGTGCGACTGGGTCTGCGCCAGGGCGAACAGGGTGTTGCTGTCCGCGACGGTGGCCTTGGCGGCGTTCGACGCCGTCTCGGCGGCCTTCGCCGCGGCCTGGGCGGCGGCGGCCGAGGCCTTCGCGACCTGGACGGACTGCTGCGCGAAGAGCAGGCCCCGGCCCCGCGGGGTCTTGGCGGCGTCGGCGATGGCCCACGCCGCGTCCTGCGCGGTGTCGGCCTTCTCGGACGCCGTCTTGGCGGACGCGGCGGAGGCCGCCGCCTTCTTCGCCTGCTCGGCGGCCTTGGTGCGTGCCGTGGTCAGGTCCTTGGTGGCCTGGGTGAACACGGCCGCGGCGGGGCGGCCCGAGTCGTTGGCCGGCCGACCGGCCCAGTACTTCTGCCAGGTCAGGATCTGGTCGGCCAGCCACGCCTGGCCCAGCGCCTCGATCATGGCCTCGGTGGACTCGCGCACCTCGGCCGCGGCCGCGACCTCGGCGTTGACGATCTCGGCGCGCGGCTTCGCCTGTGCGGCGTACTCCTTCTCCCACTCCAGGTGCGCAGTGACGACGATCGGGGACATGACCCGGTAGAAGTCGAGAGGGTTGCGGCTGTCGCACGCGCCCCAGGCGACCTTCAGCGCCTCGACTTCGGTACGGAACTCGACCGAGTCCTCGGCCGGGGCCTTGGCCATGTAGCCGCCGAGCCGTAGGTAGCGGGCGATGTCGCTCGCCGTGGGCGTTCGGTAGTTGCCGCTCGACGCGTCCTTCAGCATCCAGTCGGTGACGAAGTCGTGGTTCGCGTCCTTGCCCTTGAGCTCGGCGGCGAGAGCCTTGGCCTTGTCGAGGGCGGCCTTCGAGGGCACGGCGTGGGCGTCGGAGCCCAACTGGTTGTACAGGTCCCGCTGGGGGCCCAGGGTGAAGGCGACGACGTCCTTGTCGAACTTGGGGGCGTACTGGTCGACGCCCGCGCCGGTGCCGGACTTCCAGTACGGGTAGTTGGCCTTCTCCCAGCGCTCCCGCCGCTCGGCCGAGGCCACCGGGGAGCCCTCGTACGAGTCGCGGTCCTTGATCCGGGCCTGGTCCAGCGGGTACATCCCGGTGGCGAGGTCGGTCGCGGTGGCCAGTTCGGCGGGGGTCCCGGTGAGGGCCTTGGCGGCCGTCTTCTTCATCTCGGGGCCGCCGATGTGCAGGGCGAAACCGCCCGCACAGCGGTCGAGGCGGGCCTGCTCGCCGAGGCTGATCGGGCGGTAGGGCGGGTCGGTGTCCGGCGGGACCTCGACCGCGCCGGCGGGTGCGGCCTGGATCAGGCCGACGAGGACCGCGGAGGCGGTGAGCAGGGCGGTGCCTGCCAGTCCGCGCCGCAGGGCGTCGCGGGAGGCGCGACTCCTGCTCCGCAGGAATGTGGTTCGTTGCACGTGCTTGTTGCCTGTCTTCAGGGGTTTTGGTCAGCCCGAAGGAAGGCGCGCGTACGTACGGCCGTGATCCGCGTATGGCGGCACGGCGGAGCAGAGATGGTCTTTCCCCCTGTGCACGGGTCAGGTGCACAACCCCGTTTGCCTTCCCCCAAGGCGGTTCGAGCGTTTCACGATCGGGTTACCGCCGGTAGTGCGTTTTCGGCCACGACAGCGTGGTTTCGGCCGGAACTACCGGCCGGTAGCCACAGGCAACGGAAAACACCGAGGGCGGCACCCCGGAAGTCCGGGATGCCGCCCTCGGTCTCTGTGCGGCAGAGTCGGGCTGTCAGGCGGGGGTGCCGCCGCCCAGGTGGTGGACGCGGACCATGTTGGTCGTGCCCGGGACGCCGGGGGGCGAGCCGGCCGTGATGATCATGGTGTCGCCCGGGTTGAAGCGCTGGAGCTTCAGGACCTCGCCGTCCACCAGGTCGACCATCGCGTCGGTGCTGTCGGCGTGCGGGACGACGGCCGACTCGACGCCCCAGCTCAGGGTGAGCTGGTTGCGGGTGTTCACGTCCGTCGTGAACGCCAGGATCGGCTGCGTGGCGCGGTAGCGCGACAGGCGGCGGGCGGTGTCGCCGGACTGGGTGAAGGCGACCAGGGCCTTGCCGTCGAGGAAGTCCGCGATCTCGCAGGCCGCGCGGGCGACGGAGCCGCCCTGGGTGCGCGGCTTCTTGCCCGGGACCAGCGGCTGGAGGCCCTTGGAGAGGAGCTCCTCCTCGGCCGCCGTGACGATCTTCGACATCGTCTTGACGGTCTCGATCGGGTAGGCGCCCACCGAGGACTCGGCGGAGAGCATGACCGCGTCGGCGCCGTCGAGGATGGCGTTGGCGACGTCGGACGCCTCCGCGCGGGTCGGGCGGGAGTTGGTGATCATCGACTCCATCATCTGGGTCGCGACGATCACCGGCTTGGCGTTGCGGCGGCACATCTCGATGAGCCGCTTCTGGACCATCGGGACCTTTTCGAGCGGGTACTCGACGGCCAGGTCGCCGCGGGCCACCATGACCGCGTCGAAGGCCGCGACGACGGCCTCCATGTTCTCGACGGCCTGGGGCTTCTCCACCTTGGCGATGACGGGGACCCGGCGGCCCTCCTCGTCCATGACGCGGTGGACGTCCTTGACGTCGTTGGCGTCGCGGACGAAGGAGAGGGCGACCATGTCGCAGCCCATGCGGAGGGCGAAGCGCAGGTCGTCGACGTCCTTCTCCGACAGGGCGGGGACGTTCACGGCGGCACCCGGCAGGTTGATGCCCTTGTGGTCCGAGATGACACCGCCCTCGATGACGATGGTCCTGACCCGCGGGCCGTCGACCTCGGTCACCCGGAGCTCGACGTTGCCGTCGTTGATCAGGATCTGGTCACCCTTGGCGACGTCGCCCGGGAGGCCCTTGTAGGTGGTGCCGCAGATGGACTTGTCGCCGGGGACGTCCTCGGTGGTGATGGTGAACTCGTCACCGCGCACCAGCTCGACGGGACCCTCGGCGAAGGTCTCCAGGCGGATCTTGGGGCCCTGGAGGTCGGCGAGGACGCCGACCGCGCGCCCGGTGTCCTCGGAGACCTTCCGGACGCGGTCGTACCGCTCCTGGTGTTCTGCCTGGGACCCGTGGCTGAAGTTGAATCGGGCCACGTTCATACCTGCCTCGATGAGTGCTTTCAGCTGCTCATACGAGTCGACGGCGGGGCCCAGCGTGCAGACGATTTTGGAACGGCGCATGACCGGATCCTATCCGTTTGTTTCGTAGCGGAATATTCCGTCTGGCGGAAAGTCCAAGTGACTACTGGGTAACCAACGCGTACGCCTGGGAGGCGATCTCCAGTTCCTCATCCGTGGGGACCACCGCCACCGCCACCCGCGCGTAGTCCGGGGAGATCAGCCGGGGCTCCGGGGAGCGCGCGGCGTTCGCCTCCAGGTCCAGCGCGAGGCCCAGCTCCTCCAGGCCGGCGATCGCGGCCTCCCGCACGGCGGAGGCGTTCTCGCCGACGCCCGCCGTGAACACCACCGCGTCCACCCGTCCCAGGACCGCCGTGTACGCGCCGATGTACTTCTTCAGACGGTGGACGTAGGCCGCCAGCGCGAGCCGGGCCGCCTCGTCGCCCTCGCCCGCGCGCCGCGTCACCTCGCGCATGTCGTTGTCGCCGCACAGACCCAGCAGACCGCTCTTCTTGTTGAGCAGCGAGTCGATCTCGTCGACGGAGAGACCGCCCACCCGCGCCAGGTGGAAGATCACGGCCGGGTCCAGGTCGCCGGAGCGGGTCCCCATGACCAGGCCCTCCAGCGGGGTCAGGCCCATGGAGGTCTCCACGCAGACCCCGCCCCGCACGGCCGAGGCGGAGGCGCCGTTGCCCAGGTGCAGGACGATGACGTTCACGTCCTCCACCGGCTTGCCCAGCAGCGCGGCCGCCGTGCGCGAGACGTAGGCGTGGGAGGTGCCGTGGAAGCCGTACCGCCGGATGGCGTACTTCTCGGCGGTCGCCGCGTCGATCGCGTACCGGGCCACGTGCTCCGGCATCGTCGAGTGGAAGGCGGTGTCGAAGACGGCCACCTGCGGCAGGTCCCCGCGCAGCTCGCGCGCCACCTCGATGCCGGTCACGTTCGCCGGGTTGTGCAGCGGGGCCAGCGGGATCAGGCTGCGGATCTCCGCGAGCACCTCGTCGTCGATGACCGTCGGCCGCGTGAAGCGGGTCCCGCCGTGCACCACCCGGTGGCCCACGGCCGCGAGTTCGGGGGAGTCCAGGCCCAGCCCGTCGGCCGCCAGCTCCGCCGCGACCGCCCGCAGGGCCGCGCCGTGGTCGGCGATCGGGCCGAGCCGCTCGCGCCTGCCGCCCTCGGCACCCGCCCCGGTGAACGGTTCGTGCACGAGGCGGGAGGTCTCCTCGCCGATGCGCTCCACCAGGCCGGCGGCGAGGCGGGAGCGGTCGGCCATGTCGAGCAGCTGGTACTTCACCGACGAGGAGCCGGAGTTGAGGACGAGTACGCGCGTTGCGGTCACGGTGGGGGGTCTCTCCTTCGGGTGGGGCGGGGGGATCACTGGGCCTGGGGCCGGGACTGCGACTGCGCCTGGATCGCGGTGATCGCCACGGTGGTGACGATGTCCTGGACGAGCGCGCCGCGCGAGAGGTCGTTGACCGGCTTGCGCAGGCCCTGGAGCACCGGGCCGACCGCGACGGCGCCGGCCGAACGCTGCACCGCCTTGTACGTGTTGTTGCCCGTGTTCAGGTCCGGGAAGATCAGCACGCTCGCCCGGCCGGCCACCTCGGAGCCGGGCAGCTTGGTCGCGGCGACCGAGGGCTCCACGGCGGCGTCGTACTGGATGGGGCCCTCGATGAGCAGGTCGGGACGCTGCGCGCGGACGGCCTCGGTGGCCTTGCGGACCTTCTCCACGTCCGCGCCGGAGCCGGAGGTGCCCGTGGAGTACGAGAGCATCGCGATCCGGGGGTCGACGCCGAAGGCCGCGGCCGTGGCCGCCGACTGCACGGCGATGTCGGCCAGCTGGGCGGCGTCGGGGTCCGGGTTGACGGCGCAGTCGCCGTAGACGAGGACCTGGTCGGCCAGGCACATGAAGAAGACGGAGGAGACGATCGAGGCCTCGGGCTTGGTCTTGATGATCTCGAAGGCGGGGCGGATGGTGGCGGCGGTGGAGTGCACCGAGCCGGAGACCATGCCGTCGGCCAGGCCCTCCTGGACCATCAGGGTGCCGAAGTAGTTGACGTCGGTGACCACGTCGTGGGCCAGCTCGACGGTCATGCCCTTGTGCGCGCGGGCCTTGGCGTAGTACTCGGCGAATCGTTCCCGCAGGGGGGAGGTCGCCGGGTCGATCAGCTGCGCGGCCGAGATGTCGACGCCCAGGTCGCCGGCCTTCTTCAGGATGGCCTGCTCCTCGCCCAGCAGGGTCAGGTCGCACACCCCCCGGCGCAGCACGACGTCCGCGGCGCGCAGCACCCGCTCCTCGGTTCCCTCGGGCAGCACCACGCGGCGCCGCTCGGAACGGGCCCGCTCCAGCAGCTCGTGCTCGAACATCATCGGGGTGACGCGCTCCGAGCGGGCCACCGACAGCAGCCCGCGCAGTTCGGCGGTGTCCACGTGCCGCTCGAAGAGGCCGAGCGCGGTCTCCAGCTTGCGCGGGGTCGCGGAGTTCAACCGGCTCTGCAGCGAGAAGAGTTCGGCGGCGGTCGGGAAGCTGTTGCCGGCCACCGAGACCACCGGGGTGCCGGGGGCGAGCTTCGAGGCCAGGGTGAGGACGTCAGCGGACGGGCGCTCGTTCAGGGTCAGCAGCACGCCCGCGATCGGCGGGGTGCCCGAGGCGTGCGCGGCGAGCGCCCCCACGACCAGGTCGGCCCGGTCGCCGGGGGTGACGACGAGGCAGCCGGGGGTCAGGGCGTTCAGGAAGTTGGGCAGCATGGCGCCGCCGAAGACGAAGTCCACGGCGTCGCGGGCGAGGCCGGCGTCGTCGCCGAGGAGCACCTCGCCGCCGAGCGCCCGGGTGATCTGGGCGACGGTGGGGGCGGACAGGTTCTTGTCGTCGGGCAGGACGTAGCAGGGCACGGGGAGGCGGGCGGCGAGCCGCTCGGCTATGGCGTCGCGGTCCTCGGGGGCCACCCGGTTGACGACCATCGCCACGACGTGGCAGCCCAGGCTCTCGTAGGCCCGGTGGGCGTTGCGCGCCTCGGCGCGCACGGCCTCGGCGGGCTGCTTGGCGCCGCCGAGGACGGGGACGACGACCGCGCCCAGCTCGTTGGCGAGGCGGGCGTTCAGCGCGAGCTCGTCGGGCAGGTTGGTCTCGGCGTAGTCGGTGCCGAGCACCAGCATGACCTCGTAGTCCCGGGCCACCCGGTGGTAGCGGTCGACGAGCCGGGAGACCAGCTCGTCGGTGCCCTTCTCGGCGAGGATGGCGGAGGCCTCGTGGTACTCCATGCCGTACGCCGTCGCGGCGTCCTGGTCGAGCCGGTAGCGGGCCCGCAGCAGGTCGAAGAGCCGGTCCGGCCCGTCGTGCAGCAGGGGGCGGTACACGCCGACCCGGCCCGTCTGGCGGGTCAGGAGCTCCATGATGCCCAGCTCGACGACCTGCCGGCCGTCTCCCCGCTCGATACCGGTCACGTACACGCTGCGCGTCACGCGTGCTCTCCGTCCCATGCAGTGGATGTCTTATTGGTGTGCCTCGACCTCTTGACAATACCTCCGCCAGTGGATACAGCGCCCCCGGGAAAAGGTCCGGGCCGGTGGGACGAAAGGCCTGGTGGGTGGAGCGGCGCCGAGCGCGCACCCCTCCCGGAACATGGAACAATCGGACAGGCGGCATCAAATACGCCCTTCATATGTACGGCAGGAGACACAGCACGATGCGTATCGGAGTTCTCACCGCAGGCGGCGACTGCCCGGGCCTGAACGCTGTCATCCGGTCGGTCGTACACCGTGCCCTGGTCGGACACGGGGACGAGGTCATCGGCTTCGAGGACGGCTTCAAGGGCCTCCTCGACGGCCACTACCGCCCCCTCGACATCAACGCCGTCAGCGGCATCCTGGCCCGCGGCGGCACGATCCTCGGCTCGGCGCGCATGGAGCGCGCGCGGCTGCACGAGGCCGCTGAGAACGCCCACGAGCTGGCGCTGCGTTACGGCATCGACGCGCTGATCCCGATCGGCGGCGAGGGCACCCTGACGGCGGCCCGGATGCTCGCGGACGCGGGGATGCCGGTGGTCGGCGTACCGAAGACCATCGACAACGACATCTCCTCCACCGACCGGACCTTCGGCTTCGACACCGCCGTCACGGTCGCCACCGAGGCCATCGACCGCCTCAAGACCACCGCCGAGTCCCACCAGCGCGTGATGGTGGTCGAGGTCATGGGTCGTCACGCGGGCTGGATCGCCCTGGAGTCCGGCATGGCGGGCGGCGCCCACGGCATCTGCCTGCCCGAGCGCCCCTTCGAGGTGGACGCCCTGGTGAAGATGGTGGAGGAACGGTTCGCCCGCGGGAAGAAGTTCGCCGTGATCTGCGTCGCCGAGGGCGCGCACCCGGCCGCCGGCTCCATGCCCTACGAGAAGGGCGCCATCGACCAGTACGGCCACGAGCGCTTCGCCGGCATCGGCAACCGGCTGGCCATCGAGCTGGAGCACCGCCTCGGCAAGGAGGCCCGGCCGGTCATCCTGGGCCACGTCCAGCGCGGCGGCGTCCCCACCGCCTACGACCGCGTCCTCGCCACCCGCTTCGGCTGGCACGCCGTCGAGGCCGTGCACCGCGGGGCGTTCGGCAACATGACCGCCCTGCGCGGCACCGACATCGTGATGGCCCCGCTGGCCGAGGCCGTCACCGAGCTCAAGACCGTCCCCGAGCACCGGATGTACGAGGCCGAGTCCGTCTTCTGACCGGGCGAACGGCCCGTCCCGCCGGGGCGGACGTCCCCGGTTCCCCGCCGGACGGCCCCGGCGCGGCGCGGCGCGTCAGGCGCCGCCGGCCAGGGCCCAGAAGCGGTCCGTGATCTCCGCGAGGAACTCCCGCCCCGCGTCGCCGGTGCCGGCCGCGCCCTCGGCGCCGCCCCAGCCGAGGGTGGCCACCATCCGCGACTGGTAGTCGTTGTAGAGGTGCTCCAGGACCCGCTCCAGGTGGGCCTTGGGCACCGGCAGCAGCTTGCCCAGCGGTTTCACGTAGGCCTGCCAGCGGGTGGTCGCCGCGCTGCGCAGCAGGTCGGCGAGCTCCTCGTGCTTGCCGGTGGCCGTCACGAACTGCGCCAGGCTCAGGCCGAGCACCGAGGCGAGGGCGGCGGACTGGCGTTCGTTGCCCTTCCAGCGCCCGCTCTCCTCCATCTTCCGGTACGCGTTCCCCTCGACCCCGATCCGGCGGGCCAGGTCCTCGGGGTCCAGGCCCCGGGCGATGCGGTGCTCCCGCAGGGTGACGGGCTCGGCCAGCAGCTCCCCGGGGGAGCACCAGAGCACGCCGGCGAGGGCCGTGAGCTCGGCGGAGGTGGGCGACTGCTCGCCCCGCTCCCAGGCCATCACGGTCTCTGGTGCGACGAGCAGTCCGTACTGGGCCCGCAGGCCGTAGGCGACGTGACCGGGCGCCATGCCCAGGGCCGCGCGCAGGCGACGCGCGGCGGGGGCATTGAAAGGGGGGCTGGAGTGCACAGGGCACACGGTAGGAGTGGCCAACCTTCGACGACTACAGACTATTCAAACAAGCCCATAACTCGTAGGAAAGTCCTATGGAGTTCATGACTTTGGGCGGTTTTCCCGGCGAC
Organism: Streptomyces sp. C; assembly: GCF_000158895.1. Classification (NCBI taxonomy): domain Bacteria; kingdom Bacillati; phylum Actinomycetota; class Actinomycetes; order Kitasatosporales; family Streptomycetaceae; genus Streptomyces; species Streptomyces sp. C. The sequence continues at coordinate 5,437,336 of NZ_GG657750.1, forward strand.
TGTCCGGTAATCGGGCCATAGGAAGATCCATTTGTGGGCGTGGGGCCAGCGTACGGATCAGGCCACTCCATTTCAGGTGACCCGGGAGACCCGAAGAGTGATCCCGGTCACATGACGTGAACCGGTCCGGCCCGCCGTCCGTGATCCATGTCGGGGGCCCTCGCATACGGGGGTGGCGAGGGCCCCGCCCTTCCCTTGACGTCGGCGTCAAGGAATACGGTCGGGCCATGCGCATCGGCGAACTGGCGAGGCGGGCCGGGACCAGCACCCGGACGCTCAGGTACTACGAATCACGCGGACTGCTCACGGCCCGGCGGACCGGCAACGGCTACCGCGACTACGACGAGGACGACCTGCGCCTGCTGCGCCAGATCAGGACCCTCCAGGACTTCGGCTTCGAACTGGAGGAGACCCGGCCGTTCGTCGAATGCCTGCGCGCCGGCCACCCGGCCGGGGACGCCTGCCCGGCCTCGCTCGCGGTCTACCGCCGCAAGCTGGCCGAGCTGGACGGCCTGATCGGCCAGCTCGCCGACGTCCGAGACCAGGTCGCCCGCCAGCTGGCGGCGGCCGAGGAGGCCGCCGGGGACGCCGTGCCGCGCTGCGAGATGACCGGCTGAAGCGAACCGGCCGAAGAGGGCCGGCCGAAGAGGGCCGGCCGAAGAGGGCCGGCAGACGAGAGGGGAACGCAAATGATCCACGCCAAGGGTGTGGCCGAAGTGACCGACGCCGACTTCGAGGCGCGGGTGCTGGCCGAACGGGGCCGGCCCGTCCTGGTGGAGTTCACCGCGGACTGGTGCGGCCCGTGCCGCCAGCTCGCCCCGGTGCTCTCCGCCGTGGCCGCCGAGCGGGCGGACCGCCTCACGGTCGTCCAGATCGACGCGGACAGCAACCCCGGCACCGTCACGCGCTACGGGGTGCTGTCCATGCCGACCATGCTCCTCTTCCGCGACGGCGAGCCCGTCCGGCAGATCGTCGGCGCCCGCCCCAAGCGCCGGCTGCTTCAGGAGCTCGACGAGGCGCTCGCCCCCGTCACGGCCTGAGCCAGACCGTCGCCATCGGCGGGAGCGTCATCCGCAGGCTCGCCGCCCGCCCCTGGGCCGGAACCGGCTCCGGGCGCAGCGGCCGGCCGTGGTGGACGCCGCTCCCGCCGTACTCCTCCCGGTCGGTGTTGAGGACCTCCCGCCACAGCGGCACCTCCTCCGGCACCCCGAGCCGGTAGCCGTGCCGGACCACGGGGGAGAAGTTCGACACGCACAGCAGCTGCGAGCCGTCCTGCGCGTACCGCAGGAACGCGAACACGTTGTCCTCGGCGGCGTCCGCCTCCACCCACGCGAACCCCTCCGGTACCGCGTCCCGCTCCCACAGCGCGGGAGCCGCCGTGTACGCGCGGTTCAGGTCGCGCACCAGGTCCCGCACCCCCCGGTGGTCGCCGGCCGCCGGATAGGAGGAGTCCAGCAGCCACCAGTCCGGCCCGTACGCCTCCGACCACTCCGAGCCCTGCGCGAACTCCTGCCCCATGAAGAGCAGCTGCTTGCCCGGGTGGGCCCACATGAAGCCCAGGTACGCGCGGTGCGTGGCCCGCTGCTGCCACCAGTCGCCCGGCATCTTCGACACCAGCGAGCGCTTTCCGTGCACCACCTCGTCGTGCGAGATCGGCAGCACGTAGTTCTCGCTGAACGCGTACACCATCCCGAAGGTCATGTCGTGGTGGTGGTACTTGCGGTGCACCGGCTCCTTCGACACGTACCGCAGCGTGTCGTGCATCCAGCCCATGTTCCACTTCAGGCCGAAGCCCAGCCCGCCCGAGTCCGTCGGCCGCGTGACCCCGTTCCAGGCCGTCGACTCCTCAGCGATCGTCACCACCCCCGGACAGCGCCGGTAGACCACCGCGTTCATCTCCTGGAGCAGCGCCACGGCGTCCAGGTCCTCCCGGCCGCCGTGCTCGTTCGGCGACCAGTCGCCCTCGCCGCGCGAGTAGTCCAGGTACAGCATCGAGGCCACCGCGTCCACGCGCAGCCCGTCCACGTGGAACTCCTGGCACCAGTAGACGGCGTTGGCCACCAGGAAGTTGCGGACCTCCTTGCGCCCGTAGTCGAACTCCAGCGTCCCCCAGTCCGGGTGCGCGGCCCGGCGCGGGTCCTGGTGCTCGTACAGGGGCCGCCCGTCGAACTCGGCGAGCGCCCAGTCGTCGCGCGGGAAGTGCGCCGGCACCCAGTCGACGATCACCCCGATCCCGGCCCGGTGCAGCGAGTCCACCAGCAACCGGAAGTCGTCCGGGGTGCCCATCCGCGAGGTCGGCGCGTAGAAGCCGGTGACCTGGTAGCCCCAGGACCCGCCGAAGGGGTGCTCGGCGACCGGCATGAACTCCACGTGCGTGAAGCCGAGTTCCTTCACGTACGCCGGCAGCTGGTCGGCCAGCTGCCGGTACGTGAGCCCCGGCCGCCAGGACGCCAGGTGCAGCTCGTACACCGACAGCGGCGCCTGGTGCGGGGCGCGGGCACCGCGCGTGGCCATCCACTCGGCGTCCTGCCACACGAACCGCGAGGCCGTGACCACCGAGGCGTTCGCCGGCGGGACCTCCGCGTACTGCGCCATCGGGTCGGCGCGCAGGGTGTGGCTGCCGTCCGGGCGGGTGATGTCGTACTTGTACAGGGTGCCCTCGCCGACGCCCGGCAGGAACAGCTCCCACACCCCGCTCGCCCCGAGCGAGCGCATCGGGTAGGCCACCGAGTCCCAGTACGAGAAGTCCCCGGTGACCCGCACCCCCAGGGCGTTCGGCGCCCACACCGTGAAGCGCGTGCCGGCGACGCCCTGGTGCTCCATCGGCCGGGCGCCCAGCGCCGTCCACAGCTCCTCGTGGCGGCCCTCGCCGATCAGGTGCAGGTCCAGCTCCCCGAGGGCGGGCAGGAACCGGTACGGGTCGTGGACCTCGACCTCGTCGCTCTCGTACGTCACCAGGAGCCGGTAGTCCGGCACCCCGGTCAGCGGCAGCAGCCCGGAGAACAGCCCGTCCCCGTCGTCGAAGAGCTCGGCCCGCAGCCCCTTCGCCACGATGGTGACGGCCTTCGCGTACGGACGCAGCACCCGGAAGGCCACCCCGCCCCGCTGCGCGCGGGCGCCCAGCACCGAGTGCGGGTCGTGGTGGCGGCCCTCCAGCAGCCGGGCCCGTTCCCCCGCGTCCAGCGCGGGCGCCGGCCGGACGCCGTGCGGCGGGGCGGCGCGGCGGGCGCGTGGCGCGCGGGGCCGCTTCGCGGGTTCGGGTTCGGGGACTGCTGCGGCTTCCTCGCGGACGGTCGGTGCCGGCTGTCGTGCGGCGCTCACGCGAGCGGCC
>NZ_GG657750.1:5440766-5452508 GCF_000158895.1 Streptomyces sp. C
CTTCGGGTGGGGGGTGGGGGTGGTGCCGGGTGCCGGCGGGGGCATGCGGTGTGCGGGCCGCTGGGGTTCCGACAGCCGGCGGATCGCGGCCATGGGGACGTGCAGCCAGTCGGGGCGGTGCCGGGACTCGTACCGGGCCTCGTACACCGCCTTGTCGGTCTCGTACGCGCGCAGCAGTACCGGGTCCTCGCGCGGGTCGCGGCCGGTGGTGCGGGCGTAGCCCTCGCAGAACGCGGCCCGGCAGGCGTCGGCCCAGGCGGGGGCGAAGGGCCGGTGCGAGCGGGCGGCGTAGTCGAAGGAGCGCAGTATCCCGGCGATGTCCCGGACCGCCGGCTCGGGGCGGCGGCGGTCGGCGAGCGGCCGGGCCGGCTCCCCCTCGAAGTCGATCAGCGCCCAGCTGCCGTCGGCGGTGCGCAGGGTCTGGCCCAGGTGGAGGTCCCCGTGGATGCGCTGGGCGGGGACCCCGGCGCCCCGGGAGGCGGCCAGCGCGTCGAAGGCGCCGCGCAGCCCGGCCTCGTACGGCTGGAGCGCGGGCACCTCGCGGCAGGTGGCGGCGAGCCGGGCGGTCATCCCGGCGGCGAGCCGGGCGGTCTGCTCGGGGCCCAGGGCCAGGGTGGGCAGGGCGGTCGCGAGGGCGCTGTGCACCTCGGCGGTGGCCCGGCCCAGCGCGTACGCCTCGGCGGTGAAGTCGGCCCCGGCCCCGAGTCTGCTCAGGGCCAGCTGCCAGCCGTCGTCGGAGCCGCGCAGGTAGGGCTGGAGCACGCCCAGGGTCAACGGTTCTCCACCGGGCAGCTCGGCCTCGTACCAGGCGACCGGAGCGGGCACGCGGGCGCAGCCGGCGGCGGCCAGGGCGCGGGGCAGCTCCAGGTCCGGGTTGACCCCGGGGCCGACCCGGCGGAACACCTTGAGGATGTACGAATCCCCGTAGATCAGGGAGGAGTTGGTCTGCTCCCCGGACAGCGGCCGGGGCAGCAGCCCGGCCTGGACCGGGGTGTCCGGGTCCCGGTCGAAGCGGAGCGGGCCCAGGGTGCCGGGGGAGCGCAGCCGCTCCAGCAGCAGCGAGGCGAGCCGGGGGTCGCCCAGCGCCTCGTACACGGCCCGGCCCGCGTAGGGGCCGCTCTCGGCGTGCCCGATCAGGGCGGGCGCGAGGGCGGGCGGGAGCGGGGACGGGCGGATGCCCAGCAGGAGCTGGTAGCAGTCCCCGTCCACGTCGAGCAGCAGGTGCAGCAGGCCGGGGGCGGAGCCCGGCGGCAGGAGTTCGGCCGCCGAGACGGCCTCGATGCGGCCGATCCGGCGCCCCTTGCCGGCGAACCAGCGCTGTGCGGGCAGCCAGTCCGTCAGCATCGCCTCCAGCGCGGCGGTCCCGCCGGCCCGGGCGGGCGTTAGCCGGCTCCGGGCGGATGCAGCCTCCGACATGGCGTCGCGTCCTTTCCCCGGGCCGTCACAGAATGCGCAGAGTGTCCCGGATGTGCGGCAGTTGCTTCTCCGGTATGTGCGTGTGTCGGGTCAGGATGATCCGTACAGGGGCGGGCCGTTGACCCAAAGGAGTGCCCGCCCCGTAGCGGGTCCGTCAGTCGGCGCGCTGGTCGCTGCGGAGCCGGAACCAGTAGAAGCCGTGGCCCGCCAGGGTCAGCAGGTACGGCCACTCGCCGATCGGCGGGAAGCGCACGTCTCCCGTGAGCTCCAGCGGGACCCGCCCGTTGAACGACCTCAGGTCCAGTTCGGTGGGCTGCGCGAAGCGGGAGAAGTTGTGCACGCACAGCACCAGGTCGTCCCCGAACTCGCGCAGGAACGCGAGCACCGCCGGGTTGGACGAGGGCAGTTCGGTGTACGAGCCGAGGCCGAAGGCCGGGTTGGCCTTGCGGATCTCGATCAGCCTGCGGGTCCAGTGCAGCAGTGACGAGGGCGACGCCATGGCCGCCTCGACATTGGTGACCTGGTACCCGTGGACCGGGTCCATGATGACCGGCAGGTTCAGCCTGCCCGGATCGCAGGAGGAGAAACCGGCGTTGCGGTCCGGGGTCCACTGCATGGGGGTCCGTACGCCGTCGCGGTCGCCGAGCCAGATGTTGTCGCCCATGCCGATCTCGTCGCCGTAGTAGAGCACCGGCGAGCCGGGCAGCGACAGGAGCAGGGCGGTGAACAGCTCCATCTGGTTGCGGTCGTTGTCCAGGAGCGGGGCGAGCCGGCGCCGGATGCCGATGTTGGCCCGCATCCGCGGGTCCTTGGCGTACTCGGCGTACATGTAGTCGCGTTCTTCGTCCGTGACCATTTCGAGGGTGAGCTCGTCGTGGTTGCGCAGGAAGATGCCCCACTGGCAGCCGTCCGGGATCGCCGGGGTCTTGGCCAGGATTTCGGAGACGGGGTAGCGCGACTCTCTTCGCACGGCCATGAAGATGCGCGGCATGACGGGGAAGTGGAACGCCATGTGGCACTCGTCGCCGCCCTTGGCGAAGTCGCCGAAGTAGTCGACGACGTCCTCGGGCCACTGGTTGGCCTCGGCGAGCAGCACGGTGTCCGGGTAGTGCGCGTCGATCTCGGCGCGGACCCGCTTGAGGAGCGCGTGGGTGCGGGGCAGGTTCTCGCAGTTGGTGCCCTCCTCGGCGTAGAGGTAGGGCACGGCGTCGAGACGGAACCCGTCGATGCCGAGGTCGAGCCAGAACCGCAGCGCCGAGATGATCTCCTCCTGTACGGCCGGGTTCTCGAAGTTGAGGTCCGGCTGGTGCGAGAAGAAGCGGTGCCAGTAGTACTGCTTGCGTACGGGGTCGTACGTCCAGTTGGAGGTCTCGGTGTCGATGAAGATGATGCGGGCGTCCTGGTACTGCTTGTCGTTGTCGGCCCACATGTAGTAGTCCCCGTAGGGCCCGTCGGGGTCCTTGCGCGACTGCTGGAACCACTCGTGCTGGTCGCTGGTGTGGTTCATCACGAAGTCGATGATCACCCGCATGCCGCGGCTGTGCGCGGCGTCCACGAACTCCACGAAGTCGGCGAGGTCGCCGAACTCGGGGAGCACGGAGGTGTAGTCGGAGACGTCGTAGCCGCCGTCGCGCAGCGGCGAGGCGAAGAACGGCGGCAGCCACAGGCAGTCGACGCCGAGCCACTGGAGGTAGTCCAGCTTGGCGGTGAGCCCCTTGAGGTCACCGACGCCGTCGCCGTTGCTGTCGTGGAAGGAGCGGACCAGGACCTCGTAGAAGACCGCCCGCTTGAACCAGTCGGGATCGCGGTCCTTGGCGGGGGTGTCCTCGAAGGTGTCGTGGACGGGATCGTTGATCATCATGTGGTGGGTGACCCTCCGGTGGGCGGGGACGGTCGCAGGGCGGCCAGGACGTGCGCGGGAGTACGGCCCGGTTCCAGGCGCACGTAGTTCGCCCTGCCCCAGTGGTAGGTCTCGCCGGTGAGCTCGTCGCGCACCGCGAGGGACCCGTGCCAGTCGAGGCCGAGTACCGGCATGTCCAACGAGACCGTCGCCTCCTGGGTGTGGTGCGGATCGAGGTTGACGACCACCAGTACGGAATTGCCACCGGAGTGCTTCGAATAGGCGATCACCTGTTCGTTGTCGGTCGGGTGGAAGTGGATGTCGCGCAGCTGCTGGAGGGCGGGGTTGCGCCGGCGCAGCCGGTTCAGGGCGGTGATCAGCGGGGCGATCGTGCGGCCCTCGCGGTCGGCGGCGGCCCAGTCGCGCGGACGCAGCTCGTACTTCTCGGAGTTCAGGTACTCCTCGCTGCCCTCCCGGACCGGGGTGTTCTCGCAGAGCTCGTAGCCCGCGTAGACGCCCCAGGTGGGGGAGAGGGTGGCGGCGAGGACCGCCCGGACCTCGAAGGCGGGCCGGCCGCCGTTCTGGAGGTACTCGTGGAGGATGTCGGGCGTGTTCACGAAGAAGTTCGGCCGCATCACGGACGCCGAGCGGTCGCCCGACAGCTCGGTCAGGTACTCGGTCAGCTCGGCCTTGGTGTTGCGCCAGGTGAAGTACGTGTACGACTGCTGGAAGCCGACGGAGGCGAGCGCGCGCATCATCGCGGGGCGGGTGAAGGCTTCCGCCAGGAAGATCACGTCGGGGTCGGACTTGTTGATCTCCGCGATCACCTTCTGCCAGAACACGACCGGCTTGGTGTGCGGGTTGTCGACCCGGAAGATCCGGACCCCGTGCTCCATCCAGTGCCGCAGGATCCGGACCGTCTCCTCGACGATGCCGGCCATGTCCGAGTCGAAGTGGACCGGGTAGATGTCCTGGTACTTCTTCGGCGGGTTCTCGGCGTACGCGATCGTCCCGTCGGCGCGGTGGCGGAACCACTCCGGGTGCTTCTCCACCCACGGGTGGTCGGGGGAGCACTGGAGGGCGAAGTCGAGGGCGATCTCCATCCGGAGGTCGCGGGCGCGCGCCACGAAGGCGTCGAAGTCCTCCAGGGTGCCGAGCTCGGGGTGGACCGCGTCGTGCCCGCCCTCCGGAGAACCGATGGCCCACGGTACGCCGGGGTCCCAACTGCCCGCTGACAAGGTGTTGTTGGGGCCCTTGCGGTAGGTGGAGCCGATGGGGTGGATCGGCGGCAGGTAGACGACGTCGAAGCCCATCGCGGCGATGGCCGGCAGCCGTTCGGCGGCGGTGCGGAAGGTGCCGCTGACCGGGGCCTTGCCCGGCTCCACCACCGCTCCCTCCGAGCGGGGGAACATCTCGTACCAGGAACCGAAGAGGGCCCGCTTGCGTTCGACGATCAGCGGCAGCGGCTTGGCGGCCGTGACCAGCTCCCGGTACGGGCGGCGGGCCAGCGCCGCGTCGACCGCGGGAGCGAGCGCGGCCGCGTACCGCTGCGCGGCCGGCCGGTCCTCGTCGCGCATCGCGTCGGCCGCTGCCAGTACGGCCTCGCGGCCGTCCCGCTTGGGGACCTTCGCGGCGGCCCGCTCGTAGAGCTCCGCCCCTTCGAGGAGCATCAGCCCGGTGTCGATGCCGGCCGGGATCTTGATGGCGGCGTGGGCCCGCCAGGTCGCGACCGGGTCGCTCCACGCCTCGACGGTGTACGTCCACCTCCCCTCGACCTCGGCGGAGACCCGGGCCCCCCACCGGTCGGTGCCGGGGGCGAGTTCCCGCAACGGCACCGGCGGGCGCAGCCGCCCGCTCGGGTCGCGGAGTACGACATGGGCGGCGACGGCGTCATGGCCCTCTCGGAAAACGGTGGCGGAGATCTCGAAGACCTCGTCCACGACCGCCTTGGCGGGTCTGGCGCCGCAGTCGACGGCGGGGCGGACGTCCAGCACGGGAATGCGACCGATCATGATGGGATCACCTGGAGGCAGTTCGCAGGGCTCGGTGACGGGCCAGCCGGGATCGCGGCTGGTAGTGCACGCTCTGTTCGCTCTGTTTCTAGCCGCTCGGAAGACGGCTGGGCTGCGGGCATGGCCGCTCCTGTCCGCGTTCACTCGGGTGGCGGGGAAAGGTTGTGGGCGGGTGCGCCGTGCGTGTACCGCGTGTACCCGCACAGCCCTTCCCACTCTCACCCCGCCCAATCCGCACCGTCGGTTAACTACTCGTACGTAGTGGGACGCGGACGGCGGGGGAACGGCTCGGCCCGGCCCCGCATCCGCCGAGGCTCCGTCAAGTCGGTGAGGATGGGCCGATGGACAGCGAAAACACCCTCGTCACACAGGCCCCCACGGCCCCTCACGCCCCATGGGGCGGGACCGTTCAGCCGGTGCTCGACCTCCCCTGCGGGATGGTGCTGCGGCCCTGGCGCGAGGCCGACGCCCCCGTGCTCGTCGCCGCGTACGAGGACCCCGACATCCGGCACTGGAACCGGCCCGAGCCCGAGACCCGGGAGTCGGCGGCGGCCCGCATAGCCCGCTGGAACCGGCGGTGGGAAGAGCGGGCGGCGGCGGTCTGGGCCGTGTCGGCGGAGCCGGCCGCCCCGGCCGTCGGCCTGATCGGGCTCGCCGACTTCGACCCGGAGGGCGCCGGCGCGGAGTTCCTGTACTGGCTGCTGCCGGCCGGGCGCGGACGCGGCGTGATGCCGCAGGGGGTGGCCGCGGTGGCCGGCTGGGGCTTCCGCGAGGCGGGGCTGCACCGGCAGCGGATCTGCCACTCGGTGGCCAACCCGGCCTCCTGCGCCGTCGCCCTCAAGGCCGGCTTCCCGCTGGAGGGCACCATGCGCGGCGCCCTGCGGCACGCGGACGGCTGGCACGACGAGCACCTGCACGCCCGCCTCGCGACGGATGCCTGACGGACGGGGCCGGGGCGGGACCGGGCGGTGCCGGGGGTGCGGGACCGGGCGGTGCGGGACCGGGCGGTGCGGGACCGGGCGGTGCGGGACCGGGCCGTACCGGGGGTGCGGGGCAGCTCGCCGGGCCGGGCCGTGCGGGACGGGACCGTGCGGTGCCGCGGGGGAGGCGCCATGGCCGCGGCGCGGTTGCGCGACTAGCCTTCCGGGGGCGACGCGCGGGTGCACAGCGTGGTGCGGCCGCTCCGATCCGTCATCCCCTGCGAAGGTGGAACGTGTGAAGGCTATCCGTCGATTCACCGTGCGCCCCGTCCTCCCCGAACCCCTCATGCCGCTCGCCGACCTCGCGCGCAACCTGCGCTGGTCGTGGCATACGGAAACCCGCGAACTCTTCCAATCCGTCGACCCCGAGGGCTGGCAGGCCGCCGGCGGCGACCCCGTCCGGCTGCTCGGCGCCGTGCCCGCCTCCCGGCTGGAGGAACTCGCCGCCGACCGGCGGTTCCTGCGCCGGCTCGCCGTGGCCGCCGCCGACCTCGACGACTACCTCCATGGCGGCAGGTGGTACCAGACCGGCGAGAACGCCGCGGAGCTCCCCGCCGCCATCGCCTACTTCTCCCCCGAGTTCGGCATCACCGCAGCCCTGCCCCAGTACTCCGGCGGCCTCGGGATCCTCGCCGGGGACCACCTCAAGGCCGCCAGCGACCTCGGCGTCCCCGTCATCGGCGTCGGTCTGCTCTACCGGCACGGCTACTTCCGCCAGTCCCTCTCCCGCGACGGCTGGCAGCAGGAGCACTACCCGGTGCTCGACCCCCACGAGCTGCCCCTGTCCCTGCTGCGGCACGAGGACGGCGTCCCCGCCCGGGTCACGCTCACCCTGCCCGGCGGGCGGTCGTTGCACGCGCACATCTGGCAGGCCCGCGTCGGCCGGGTGCCGCTGCTCCTGCTCGACTCCGACGTCGAGGACAACGACGCCGGCGCCCGCGAGGTGACCGACCGGCTCTACGGCGGCGGCAGCGACCACCGCCTCCTCCAGGAGATGCTGCTCGGCATCGGCGGCGTCCGCGCCGTACGGACGTACTGCCGGATCACCGGCCACGCCGGCCCCGAGGTGTTTCACACCAACGAGGGACACGCCGGCTTCCTCGGACTGGAACGCATGAGGGAACTCGACGTCGAGCAGGGCCTCGGCTTCGACGCCGCCCTCGAAGCCGTCCGCGCCGGCACCGTGTTCACCACCCACACCCCCGTGCCCGCCGGCATCGACCGCTTCGAGCGCTCGCTCGTCGCCCGGCACTTCGGCGACGACGGCGAACTGCCCGGCGTACCCGTCGAGCGGATCCTGGAACTGGGCGCCGAGTCCTACCCGGGCGGCGACCCCGGGGTGTTCAACATGGCCGTGATGGGCCTGCGCCTCGCCCAGCGCGCCAACGGGGTCTCCACCCTCCACGGCGCGGTCAGCCGGGGCATGTTCGCCGGGCTCTGGCCGGGCTTCGACGCCGCCGACGTGCCCATCACCTCCGTGACCAACGGCGTCCACGCCCCGACCTGGGTCGCCCCCGAGGTCATGCGGCTCGGCGCCCGCCAGATCGGGGCCGGGCGTACCGAGGACGCCCTCGCCGTGGGCGCCTCCGCCCGCTGGGACGCCGTCGCGCAGATCGCCGACCAGGACGTGTGGGACGTACGCCGGACCCTGCGCGAGCAGCTCGTCCAGGAGGTGCGCGACCGGCTCCGCGCCTCCTGGAAGCAGCGCGGGGCCGCCGACGCCGAACTCGGCTGGGTCGACGGCGTCCTCGACCCGGACGTGCTGACCATCGGCTTCGCCCGCCGCGTGCCCTCGTACAAGCGGCTCACGCTGATGCTGCGCGACCCGGAGCGGCTGCGCCGGCTGCTGCTGGACCCGGACCGCCCGGTGCAGATCGTCGTCGCCGGCAAGGCGCACCCGGCCGACGACGGCGGCAAGCGGCTCGTGCAGGAGCTGGTCCGCTTCTCCGACGACCCGCGCGTGCGCCACCGCATCGTCTTCCTGCCCGACTACGGCATGGCCATGGCGCAGAAGCTCTACCCGGGCTGCGACGTCTGGCTGAACAACCCGCTGCGCCCGCTGGAGGCCTGCGGCACCAGCGGGATGAAGGCCGCCCTCAACGGCTGCCTCAACCTGTCGGTGCTGGACGGCTGGTGGGACGAGTGGTTCGAGCCCGACTTCGGCTGGGCCATCCCCACCGCCGACGGGCTCGGCACGGACGAGGACCGCCGCGACGACCTGGAGGCCGGAGCCCTCTACGAGCTGATCGAGGAGCGGGTCGCACCCCGCTTCTACGACCGGGACGGGCGGGCCGGGCTGCCCGTGCGGTGGATCGAGATGGTCCGGCGCACCCTGGTGTCCCTGGGCCCGAAGGTGCTCGCGGGGCGGATGGTGCGGGAGTACGTGGAACGCCTCTACGCCCCGGCGGCGCTCTCCCACCGGGCCCTGACCGCCGGTGCCGCGCAGGAACTGGCCTGGTGGAAGGGGAGGATCCGGGCCTCCTGGCCGCGGGTCGCCGTCGAGCACGTGGAGGCCGTCGCGTCCGCGCCCGTCGGAGGGACCGCCGAACTGGGCGCCACCCTCACGCTGCGGGTGCGGGTCGCGCTGGACGCGCTCGCGCCGGAGGACGTGGAGGTGCAGGCCGTCGCCGGGCGGGTCGACGCCCAGGACGTGATCCGGGACGGGCGGGCCTGCCCGCTCAAGCCCGCCGCCGGGCCCGACATGGACGGCCGCTGGGTGTACGAGGGCCCGCTCGCGCTCGACCGGACCGGGCCCTTCGGCTACACCGTACGGATCCTGCCGACGCACCCGCTGCTGGCGACCCCGGCCGAACTCGGGCTGGTCGCGGCCCCGGTGGACACCGACGCGCTGGGCGGCGTCCTGCTGCGCTGACCGGCGGCGGCGGCCAGGGGCGGGCGGGCTCAGGGGGCGGGCGCGGGCTCAGGGGGCGGGCGGCGGATCGACCAGCCGCCCGCCCTCGACCAGCATCCCGGCCCGCTTCACGCTGCGCAGGGCCGGGATCACCTCCACCCGGCCCACCCCGTCCACCGCGCCGATCTTCTCGGTCAGGTAGGTGTAGAGGGCGTCGGTGTCCCGGCACACCACCACCGCCATCAGGGAGGCCGCCCCGGTCACGGCCGCCGCGAAGGGCACCTCGCGGTGGCCGGCGAGGGCGTTCCCCACCTCCGCCAGCCGGGCCGGCGGGACGGTCAGCACCAGCGTCGCCTCCGCCTCGTAGCCGAACAGCTCGGGCACGAACTCCACGTCGAAGAAGAGCGCCCCGAGGTCCCGCAGCCGCTCCAGCCGGCGCCGGGCGGTGGACTCCGACAGTCCGGTGGCGCGCGCCAGCTCCGGATACCCCGCGCGGCCGTCCCGGCCCAGCACCGCCAGCAGTGCCGACTCCGCCGCGTCGAGGAGGTACCGCTGCGGCCCCGGCTCGGCCGGAGGGCGCTGCAGGGCCGCGATCTGGTCGGGGCGCAGCTCGTCGACGCCCGCCCAGGCGTCGGGCCCGCCGAAGAACTTGCGCAGGATGGTGTGGGCGCTGATGCCGGTGACCCGGCGGGTGCGCGGCAGCTTGTCCAGCAGCAGGGCGTCGCGGTCCCTGCGGGTGCGGGACCGGGTCATGCAGTGGATCTCCGTCCCGCCGGAGTTCAGCGTCACCCAGGCGATGTCGGGCCGGCGGGCGAGCGCCTCGGCGACCGGCAGTGCCGCGTCCGGGGCGCACTGGATCCGCAGCCAGGACTCGAACAGCCCGACGCGGCTGCCCACCGGCAGCCCGACGACCCGGACCAGCCCGGCGCTCCGCAGCCGCCGGTAGCGGCGCACGACGGTCTGGTCGGAGACGTCCAGTACCTCGGCGATCCGGCTGAAGGGTGCCCGGCCGTCGATCACCAGGGCCTGGATCAGGGAACGGTCGAGACCGTCCAGCTCCTCGTCATTCATGGTTCCCATCATGACGGCACTGCCGGTGAGGGAAATCCGCCAGGAAGAGGGCTGTGGGTGGGGTTCCGGGGCGGTCGCTGCGAGCGTGGGGCACGCGGGGGCGCTCCCCGCCCCACATCCCCGATACGAGGAGACCCCCATGCGTAAGTGGCTGCCGCTGACGGCGGTGTCCCTCGGGGCGTTCATGCTCCTGGTCGACGTCACCATCGTGACCGTCGCCCTCCCCGACATGGCCGAAGACATGGCGTCCGGCACGTCGACGGGCGACTTCGCCGGCCTCCAGTGGGTGATGGACGTCTACGCCCTCGCCCTGGCCGCCCTGCTGCTCGGCGCGGGCTCGCTCGCCGACCGGATCGGCCGCCGCCGCGTCTACCTCGGCGGGCTGCTGCTCTTCGCCGCCTCCTCCCTCGCCTGCGGGGTCGCGGACGGCCCGGCCGCGCTGATCGCCTTCCGTGCCGTGCAGGGGATCGGCGGCGCGGCCATGTTCGCCACCACCATGGCCCTGCTCAGCGCGGCCTACCAGGGCCGCGACCGGGGCGTCGCCTTCGGCGTGTGGGGCGCGGTCAACGGCGCCGCCGCCGCGGCCGGCCCGATCATCGGCGGGCTGCTGACCGAGCACTTCGGCTGGCGCTGGATCTTCTTCATCAACCTGCCCGTCTGCGCCCTGGCCGTCTGGGTGACGCTGAAGGCGGTGGCCGAGTCCCGCGACCCGCGGGCCCGCGGGCTCGACCTGCCCGGCATGGCCGCCTTCACCGTCGGGGCCGCAGCCCTGACGTACGCCCTGATCCGGGTCGGGGAGAACGGCTGGACCTCGGCCGCCACCCTCGGGCTGTTCGGCCTGGCGGCGGCCGCCTTCGCCGCCTTCGTCCTCGTCGAACTGCGCGGCTCCCGCCCGATGCTGGACCTGTCGCTCTTCCGCAGCCCGGTCTTCGTGGCGGTGATGGCCGCCGGGCTGCTGCTGTCCGGCGCGGCGTTCTCGTACCTGATGTACGTCTCCCTCTGGCTCCAGTCCGCCGAGGGGATGAGCCCGGTGGGAGGCGGCCTGGTGCTGCTCCCGATGAGCCTCGCCGGCTTCGTCGTCGCGGCGGCGGCCGGGCGGCTGCTGCACGGGGCGTCGCCCCGGCTGACCATCGGCGGCGGGCTGCTGCTGATCGGGGCGGGTGCGCTGCTCCAGGCCTGGATGCTGGACGCGGGTGACGGCTGGACGGCGCTGGTGCCCGGACTGCTGGTGACCGGCGTCGGCGTGGGCATGGCGACGCCTGCACTGGCGGCCACCGCGATGGGGGCGGTGGCCCCGGCCCGGGCGGGCATGGCCGGCGGGGCGCTGAACACCGCGCGGCAGCTGGGCACCGCGCTGGGGATCGCGGTGCTGGGCGCGGTGTTCCACGCCGGGCTGGCGGACGGGCTCGGCGGGCGGCCCCGGGAGCTCGCCGACGCCCTGGCCTCGGGTGGGGCGGGGGCGGCTGCTGGCGGCGCCGGGGGCGCGGGAGTGGGTCGACGCGGCCTTTCGCGAGCGGGCTGCGGGACACCTTCCCTGGTCTCGGGGCGATGGGTCTGGCGGGCGCGCTGGCG
>NZ_GG657750.1:5453351-5499710 GCF_000158895.1 Streptomyces sp. C
CCCCGTGGTTTCAGCGGTTCAGCCGTGGTTCACTTCCTGCCCCGAAGGGGTCAGAAGGTGAGCTTCCAGCTGTCGATCTTGCCGGTGTCCAGGCTCGCGTTGTCGTTGACCCGGAGCTTCCAGACGCCCTGGGCGACCTCGGAGGAGGCGTTCACCGTGTAGCTCTTGACGATGTTGTCCGCACTGCCGCCGGAACGGTTGTGCAGGTTGTAGACGGAGCCGTCGGGCGCGACCAGGTCGACCTTCAGGTCACCGATGTAGGTGTGGACGATGTTGACGTCCACCTTGAGGGTGCTCGGCGCGTTGCCGGTGCGGGTCACCGTGATCGGGGAGTCGACGGTCGCGTTGTCGGCGATCGCGTAGTCGTTCGTGTTCTCGAACACGTTCTGCTGCGAGGTGCCGACGGTCCAGGTGAAGGACGCCGTGCCCGTCTTGGACGCGGAGTCGGTCACCGTGACGGTCACGTTGGACGTGCCCGCGGTGGTCGCCGTACCGGAGATCAGGCCGGTCGAGGAGTTGATCGACAGGCCGGCCGGCAGGCCGGTCGCCGAGTAGGTCAGCGCGCCCGGGTTGGTGCTGGTCGCCTGGACCTGGAGGCTCACCGCGGTGTTGATCTGGGTGGTCTGGTTGGCGATCGCGGTGACCGTCACGCCGTCGTTGATGCGCGGGCCGACGTTGATGGCGGCCCAGGCGTTGGCGACGTTGTTGTAGGTGGCCGAACCCTGGCCGTACAGGTCGGCGGCGGCCTTCAGCGTCTGGACGCGGGCGTCGGCGTAGTTGGTGGTCGACTTGAAGTAGCCCACCGTCAGCGCGCGGAACCAGATCTTCGAGGCGGCGTCACGGCCGATCGCGGTGACCGGCAGACCGTCGGAGGTCGGCGAGTCGTAGCTCACGCCGTTGATGACCTTGGCGCCGGAGCCCTCGGAGGCCAGGTAGTACCAGTGGTTGGCCGGACCCGAGGAGTAGTGGACGTCGATGCCGCCGATGCCGGAGTACCAGGCGTCCTTGGAGGAGCCGTCCTTGCTCGGCTTGTCCATGTAGCGCAGCGGGGTGCCGTTGCCGCGGATGTCGATCTTCTCGCCGACGAGGTAGTCGCCGACGTCCTGCGGGTTGTTGGCGTAGAACTCGACCGCCGCCGCCATGATGTCGGAGGTGGCCTCGTTCAGACCGCCGGGCTCGCCGCTGTAGGTCATGTTGCCGGTGACCGAGGTGAGGCCGTGGGTCATCTCGTGCGCGGCCACGTCTATGGAGGTGAGCGGCTTGGAGTTGCCGTCGCCGTCGCCGTAGGTCATGCAGAAGCAGGAGTCGTCCCAGAAGGCGTTGACGTACGCGTTGCCGTAGTGGACCCGGCTGTAGGGGGCCACGCCGTCGTTGCGCAGGCCGTTGCGGCCGTGGACGTTCTTGTAGTAGTCCCACGTGACCTGGGCGCCGTAGTGGGCGTCCGCGCCGGCGGTCTCCGTGTTGGAGGCGAGACCGTTGCCCCAGATGTCGTCCGGGCCGGAGAACAGGGTGCCGGTGCCGGAGGTGCCCCGGTTCAGGTTGTAGGTCTTGTGGCTGCCGCGGCCGGCGTCGGTGAGCGTCCAGTTGCTGCCCGACTGCGAGGAGCCGAGGGTGACCTGACCGCTGTACTGGGTGTTGCCGGTGCCGGTCTGGACGCCCTGCCACTGGGAGATCTTCGCGCCGGTCTTGGCGTTGGTGATCACGTGCAGCTGGCTCGGGGTGTCGTCGTCCTGGAGGCCGCCGACGACGGTCTCGAAGGCCAGGACCGGGACGCCTTCCGCGGCCCAGATCACCTTGCGGGCGCTCTTGTCGGCCTTGGTCTGCTTGGAGCCCTCGGCGTTCGCAGCCGAAACGGCCTGGCCCTCGGCGGCGGCCGGGGTGACGGTGGCGGTGGTGTCCGAGACCTTGATCTCGTGCTGGGTCGCCTTGCTCACGCTCTTGGTGACGCCGTCCTTGGCGTGGACGGTGAGGTCACCGCCGAGCACGGGCAGACCGTCGTAGGTCCGCTCGTACGTGGTGTGCGTGGTGCCGTCCGCGTCCTTGACCACATCGCGGACGATCAGCTTCTCGCCACCACCGAGGCCGAGCGCCTTCGCGGCCTGGGCGGTGGTCGAGTTGGCCTCGGCGAGGAGCGTCGCACGCTCCGAAGCGCTGAGCTTGGCGGCCGCCGCGCCCGGGTTGGGCTGGGCAGCGGTGCGGGCCTGCGACGCGGTGGCGTCGGCGGCGGCGGTGGCGGTGCCGGCCTGTATGCCTACGGCGAGCAGGGCGGCCGCGGCTACGAGGGCGCCGGCCGCGGTGGCACGCCGCTGGGGGGTGGGACTCAACGCAGACTCCTTCTGCAAGGGGGGTTCGGATGGCTGGGTGGGCCTCCGGGCAGATCAGGGCTGGTGCGATGAACGGATCGAAGAGTGCCAGCTGTGGGCTGCGATGTCAGGGCCACATCAAAAGGTTGGCCGGAAACAGTCCGTTGTCCGAAGATACGTATCCGGTATCCGAACCATTCACCTTTGTGTGGGAGGGGTTCCGCCGACGCCCGGAACGGTTGCTACCGGCTGTTAACACTTGGGCAACAAGGGGTCCCGTTCACCCGAAGGGCGTTTACCGTACGGGTGTTTGTCGTACTGTTTCCCGGTGCGACATGTGTTCGCTGCCAGGGGAAGCAGTGGACAGGTGGCACCGAAACAGACCACGTGCCAGGGGGGACCATGAGGCATGTCCGTTTTCCTGAGCAAAGAGAGGCCTCCGGGGCGGCGGGGCCCCACACGTCGCCGGCGGCCCCGGTGCGGCGGCTCGGCGACAAGCCCCGGTGGTACCTGCCCGTGGCCGTCACGGCCGATCTCGTCGGCGCCGCCGTGCCCGTCGGCCTGGTCTTCGACGCCGCCGGACAGGCCAGGCCCCTGCACTGCGCACTCGGCGCGGCCCTCGCCTGGACCGGGGTGCAGGTGCTGCGCCGACGGTACGCCGGCCGCGTGCTCGGCGAATCCCGCGGAGTGCTCCCCGTACTGCACGACTGGCTGATTCTGATCGGTGTCCTGGCCGTCGTCCGCGTGGTGACCGCGGAGGAGACCCCCCGCCTCGCCGCCCTCGGCGCACTGCTGCCCGCACTCCTCGTCACCGTCGCCTGCCACAAACTGACGTACCGCCACCTGACCGCCGCCCGCCGCGAGGTGCAGGCCGTCAGCCGGGTGCTGGTGGTCGGCGAGCCCGCCGCCGCCGAGCACGTCATCGCCCGCCTTGCCGCGCGCACCGACCACCCGTACGTCGCCGTCGGCCTCGTCCCGGTCGGCGGGGGCCCCCTCGCCGGCGGCATGCCGGTCGCGGCCAGGCTGGACGCCTCGATGCCCAAGGCGCCGAACCGGGACGCATCCGCCGTGCTGCGCGCCGTCCGCCGCCACCGTGCCGACCTGGTGCTGGTGGCGCCCGGGGCGCGGTTCGCGGGGGAGCGGCTGCGGCGGGTGGCCTGGGCCCTGCACGACGAGGGCCTCGAACTGGCCGTCTTCCCCGGCCTGGTGGAGGTGTCCGTCAAGCGGCTGGAGACCCTGTCGGCGGGCGGACTCGCCGTGCTGCGGGTCGCGCCGCCCGTACGGCGGGGGGTGCAGCCCCTGCTCAAGGCGGTGCTCGACCGGGTGGGGGCGGCCGTCGGGCTGCTGCTGCTGTCGCCGCTGTTCCTCGGGATCGTCCTGGCCATCCGCCTCGGCTCGAAGGGGCCCGCCTTCTACAGCCAGCGCCGCGTCGGACGCGACGGGGTGCCCTTCGTCATGTGGAAGTTCCGCACGATGGTGACGGACGCCGACCGCCTCAAGGCCGGGCTGGCCGGGGCCAACGAGAACGACGGCCCGATGTTCAAGATGCGCCGCGACCCCCGGGTGACCCGGGTGGGCCGACTGCTGCGCCGCACCTCGCTGGACGAACTGCCTCAGCTGCTCAACGTGCTGACGGGCAGCATGTCGCTGGTCGGCCCCCGTCCGCCGCTGCCCGAGGAGGTGGCGGAGTACGACGAGGTCGAGCTGCGCCGGCTCACCGTACGGCCCGGGATGACCGGCCTGTGGCAGATCAGCGGGCGGTCGGACCTGTCCTGGGACGAAACGATTCAGCTCGATCTGCAGTACGTGGACAACTGGTCCTTCACCAGCGATGTCGACGTGATGGGCCGTACGCTCCGCGCCGTGGTCGACGGCCGCGGAGCGTACTGAGGGGACGTGCGGTGACGTCAGCCCCGGTCGAGCCACCAGCGGTAGGTGGCGTCGATGCCGTCCCGCAGCGCGATCCCCGGCTTCCAGCCCAGCGAGGCCAGACGGGACACGTCGAGCAGCTTGCGCGGGGTCCCGTCCGGCTTGGAGGCGTCCCAGGCCAGGCGGCCGCGGAAGCCGGTCACCTCGGCGACCGTCTCGGCCAGCTCCTTGATGGTGAGGTCCTCGCCGCAGCCGATGTTGACGGGCTCGTCGCCGTCGTAGCGCTCCAGCAGCACCACGCAGGCGGCCGCCAGGTCGTCCACGTGCAGGAACTCCCGCCGCGGGGTGCCGCTGCCCCAGAGGACGACCTCGTCGCGCCCCTCCGCGGCCGCCTCGTGGAAGCGGCGGATCAGCGCCGGCAGCACGTGCGAGGACTGGAGGTCGAAGTTGTCGCCCGGGCCGTAGAGGTTCGTGGGCATGGCCGAGACGTACGAGGCCCCGTACTGCTTGCGGTACGACTGGACCTGCACGATGCCGGCGATCTTCGCGAGGGCGTAGGCCTCGTTGGTGGGCTCCAGCGGGCCCGTCAGCAGGGCGTCCTCGGTGATCGGCTGCGGGGCCAGCTTCGGGTAGATGCAGGAGGAGCCGAGGAACAGCAGGCGGCCCACGCCGGCCGCGTGCGCGCCGGCGATGACGCTGAGCTGGATCCTGAGGTTGTCCTCCAGGAACTGCACCGGGTACGTGCTGTTCGCCATGATCCCGCCGACCTTCGCGGCGGCCAGCACGACCGCGTCCGGGCGGACGTCGCGCAGGTACGCCTCCGTCGCGGCGGCGTCGCGCAGGTCGAGCTCGGTGCGGCCGCGCGTGAGCACCTGGTGGCCGTCGGCGGTGAGGCGGCGCGCGACCGCGGACCCCACGAGGCCGCGGTGTCCGGCGACGAAGACGCGGGCGTGCGGGGGGAGGAGGGGCGGGGTGCTTGTCATACCGCCGATGATGCCAGTCCGCTGGCCGCGGGTTTCGTGGGGCCGGACTGCGCGTCCGGAGCCTCGGGTTGGCGCCCCGGGGGCGTCGTCGTGCGGGTGCGGCGCCGTTGCCGGGGGCTCCGCCCCCGGACCCCCGCGCCTCAAACGCCGGCGGGGCTGGAAGGCGTGGCGGCGCCGGAGCGTGCGGCGGGGACGGGGCGTGCGGCGGAGCCGGGCCGGGCTGCGGGGACGGGGCGTGCGGAGTGGGCGTGTACGGTACGCATCCAGTCCCGGACCAGGGACGGGCGGGCCTGGCCCGCTGCCTGCCGGAATGCCGCAGGGCCGTCGGGGGGCCCTGCGGGCGGGGCCGGGGGCGTGAACGAAGAGGCCGGCCGGACCAGAGGCCGGAGCACCTCAGAACAGCAACTGACCCCAGGGGGACACCACATGGGAAAGACCGCACTGATCACCGGCGTCACCGGACAGGACGGCTCGTACCTCGCAGAGCTCCTGCTCTCCAAGGGCTACACGGTGCACGGGCTCGTGCGGCGGTCCTCCAGCTTCAACACGGAGCGGATCGACCACATCTACCAGGACCCGCAGACGGCGAATCGTTCCTTCGTCCTGCACCACGCCGACCTCTCCGACGGCGTCGCCCTGGTGAACCTGCTGCGCGACATACGCCCCGACGAGGTCTACAACCTCGGCGCCCAGTCCCACGTCCGCGTCTCCTTCGACGCCCCCCTCTACACGGGCGACGTGACCGGACTCGGCGCGCTGCGGCTGCTGGAGGCCATCCGGGCCAGTGGCGTCGACACCCGCATCTACCAGGCCTCGTCCTCCGAGATGTACGGCTCCACCCCGCCCCCGCAAAACGAGGACACCCCCTTCCATCCGCGCAGCCCGTACGGCGGAGCCAAGGTCTTCGCGTACTGGACCACGGTCAACTACCGCGAGGCGTACGGCATGTTCGCCGTCAACGGGATCCTCTTCAACCACGAGTCGCCCCGCCGCGGCGAGACCTTCGTGACCCGCAAGATCACCCGCGCCGTCGCCCGCATCAAGGCCGGCCTCCAGGACCACCTCTACCTCGGCAACCTCGACGCCGTCCGCGACTGGGGCTACGCCCCCGAGTACGTCGACGCGATGTGGCGCATGCTCCAGCAGGACGAGCCGTCGGACTACGTGGTCGCCACAGGAGTCGCCGCCACCGTGAGGGACTTCGTCGAGTCCTCCTTCGCCCACGCGGGCCTCGACTGGACGGACCACGTCCGCTACGACCCCAAGTACGAGCGCCCCAGCGAGGTCGACGCCCTCATCGGCGACGCCTCCAAGGCCCGGGAGATCCTTGGCTGGAAGCCGATGGTCCTGGCGCCCGAGCTGGCGCAGATCATGGTGGACGCCGACGTCCGCCAGGTCGAGGACCAACTGGCTGGCGCCACCGTCCGGATCGACCGCTAGGCTCCGGCTTCACCTACGATTTGCCGTGTCCCGGTCAACTTGGTGGCCGGGTGCGCACCCGCCGTACGTGGCTCTGGCCTGCGCCAGTCCATGCGGCTGTTCGGACATTTCCAGCCATCAAGCCGGGCCAACGGCCCTGGGGGGCTCATGCGTAGATCCAGAGGGCTGAGTGCTGCCCTCGCACTGTCACTGGCCGGTGCCGGCACGGGCCTCGGCCTGGTGCTGACGCCCGAAGCGGCCGCCATCACACCGCCGGTGGCGTTCACCGCCGACGAACTGCCCACCTGGCAGCCGAACGGCGTCGTCTTCGCCATGGAACAGGCGAACGGCACCGTCTTCGCCGGCGGCACCTTCTCGGCGGTCCTCCCGCCCGACGCGGTCGGCGGTGCCGAGCAGGAAGCGGTCAACTTCGTGGCGCTGGACGCCGCGACGGGCGAGCCCACCTCCTGCAAACTGGCCTTCACCGTCGGCGACGGCACTGCGACCGTCCGGGCGCTGGCCGTCTCCAAGGACAAGAAGACCCTGTACGCGGGCGGCTACTTCGGCGCCGTCAACGGCACCCCGGTCTCCAGCCTCGCCGCGATCGACATCGAGACCTGCACCCCCAAGGCCGCCTTCCACCCGGGCGTACCCGCCACCGTGCGCGCGCTCGACGTCAGCGACGACACCCTCTACGTCGCCGGCGACTTCGCCGCCGTCGAGGGCCAGACCCGCGAGCGGTTCGCCGCGGTCGACGCCACCTCCGGCGCCCTCAAGCCCTGGACCGCCAACGCGGACGAGCCCGGCCGGGCCGTCAAGGTCAGCAACGACGGCAAGAACGTGCTGCTCGGCGGCGACTTCTTCGCCGTCAACGGCACCAACACCCACGCCCTCGCGGTCGTCAGCGCCACCACCGGCGCGGTCACCAAGACGTACTCGACCATCCCCTCCAACTCGGTCGTCAAGCACATCTCGGCCGACGCGACGGGCTACTACACCGCCAACGAGGGCTCCGGCGGCGGTGTCTTCGACGGCCGCATGGGCCTGAGCACCGACTTCAGCGAGAAGTGGCGCGACCGCTGCCTCGGCGCGACCCAGTACGTGCTGCCCTACGACGGCGTGCTCTACAGCTCCTCGCACGCACACGACTGCTCCAGCGAGCTGGAATTCCCCGACGGCAAGCGGAACTACTTCCTCGCCCAGCCCACCGACCACACCGGCGCCGCCCCCGCGCCCGTGGACGGCTTCGTGCGCGGCCCGCGCAAGCTCGGCTGGCACCCCACCGCCAACGACGGCGTCGGCGAGGGCATCGGCCCGCGCGTCATGTCCGTCGCGGAGAAGAACGGCGTCAAGTACCTCTGGGCGGGCGGTGAGTTCACCCTCATCAACGGCCAGCCCCAGCAGGGCCTGACCCGCTTCGCCAACACCGGTGACGTCGGCGCGCCGACCACCCCCGCCGCCAGCGCCGCCAGCTTCAGGCCGGGCGAGGCCCAGGTCCGCTGGCGCACCAGCTACGACCAGGACGACAGCCGGCTGACGTACCGGATCTACCGCAACGGCTCGGCGACCCCGATCGCCACCGTGACCGCGGACTCACTGGAGTTCGAGCGGCCGCAGGCCTCCTGGAACGACACCACCGTCAAGGCCGGCCAGTCCTATTCCTACCGGGTGACCGCCACCGACGCGGCCGGCAACACCAGCGCCCTGTCGGCGAACGCCTCCGTCACCGTCCCGGCCACCGCGGCGGCCTACCCGGACCGGGTCCGCGCCGACGGCGCCAACCTGTACTGGCGCTACGACGACACCGTCAGCCCGTACGTCGCGGACTCCTCCGACGGCGGCAACACCAGCGGCATCCAGGTGGGCGCCCCGGCCCTGCGCCAGAGCCCCGGCGCCGTCACCGGCACCAGCACGGCGATGGGCTTCAACGGCACCAGCCAGCAGGTGTACAGCGACCACCGGCAGAGCGTCGGCGCCTCCTTCACCGTCGAGACGTGGTTCAAGACCAACACCACCCGCGGCGGCAAGCTCATCGGCTTCGGCAACAACACGGTCAACAACAGCGGCACGACCGACAAGCAGCTGTACATGACCAACACCGGCCGCCTGGCCTTCGGCGTCCACAACGGCAGCACGCGCACCATCACCACCGGCCTCTTCGAGACGTACAACGACAACAAGTGGCACCACGTCGTCGGCACGCAGGGCCCCGGCGGCATGACCCTGTACGTGGACGGCCAGAACAAGGGCACCAACAGCGCCACCAACTCGACGCCGTACGCGGGCTTCTGGCACGTCGGCGGCGACAGCCTCACCAGCTGGCCGAACCGTCCCACGAGCAACTTCTTCGCCGGGCAGATCGACGAGACCGCCGTCTACCCGACGGCGCTCACCCAGGCGCAGGTCAAGGCCCACTTCGACCTGGCCAAGGCGCCGGCCGACACGGTCTCCAAGGTCACCGCGTCCGAGGACACCTACGTCAACCAGGGCGCCCCGGGCACCGTCTACGGAACCTCGTCCTCGCTCGCGGTGCGCGGCACCTCGGCGTACGAGTCGTACCTGCGCTTCACCCTCCCGGCCGCCCCGGCCGGACAGGTCCTGAAGGCCGCCGCCCTCCAGTTCAAGACCTCCACGCAGAGCGGCGCCGGCACCGCCGACACCGTCTCCGTGGTCCCGGTCACCGGCACCTGGAGCGGAGCCGCCACGACGTTCACCACCAAGCCCGCCCTCGGCACCACCCCGCTCGGCAGCATCGCGGGCGTGCCGGACGGCTCGGCCGTCCAGAACGTCGAACTGGACACCGCCGCGGTCTCCGCGGTGCTGGGCAGCAGCTACAGCCTCGCCCTGACCAGCACGGGCACCGACCCGCTGTGGCTCTGGTCCTCGGAGTCGACCGCCGCGGACGCCGCTCCGCAGCTCGTCCTCACCTTCGGCCAGAAGTAACCGCCCTCCTCCCCACGTACGGGAGCCACCTGATGCACCGACGCCCCGCCGCGGCCGCGGTCCTGCTCGCCGCCGCCCTGACGCTGACCGGCTGCAGTTCCCCCGACGGCGCCGAGGCCGGCACCGCCCGGGCCGCCACCACGCCGAAGCCGCCCGCCTCGTCCCCGGCGCCCGACCCGGCGGACGCCACGGCGGCGTCCACCGCACCGGCGTCACCGGACGCGAAGCCGACGGGACCGGTGCTCCCGGACGCGAAGCTCACCCCGAAGACGGGCAGCTTCAAGGAGAACGAGAAGAAGTACCTGAGCGGCCGCGTCCCCGAGAAGACGGACCCGGCCGCCGTCCTCCAGACCGGCCAGGAGACCTGTCAGCGGCTGGAGCGCACGGCCAAGCGGGACAGGGACGCGGCGGCCGCGTCGATCGTCGCCGGCGAGGTCACCGGCGCCGCGGACGCGATCACCTTCCTCTGCCCGGAGCAGAAGCCGGTCCTGGAGGCGGCCCGGAAGGGCTTCCCCGACGGCCCCCGCTCCGCCCCCGCCTCCGGCACCTACCGGGCCGCCACCCAGAGCACCGCGTGCACCTGGGAGGCCACGTCCAAGGACGGCTCCGTCCTCGCCTCCGGCCCCGAGACCCCGCCCAAGCCGGGCGACAGGATCACGGCCACCGTCCCCGCCGGCACCGACCGGTTCACGTCGACGGGCTGCTACGCCTGGCTCCCGGCGTAACCCCCGCATGCGCACGGCCCTGTTTCCGGTGCCGCCTTCCGGGTATCCGCGCGGTCACACGACACAGCGGAGGGGATTCCCGTGCGCGGCATCGGTGGTTGCATCACCCTGATCGTGGTGGGGGCCGTCCTCACCTTCGCGAGCGACTGGGAGATGGAGAGCGTCAACGTCGACCTCGTCGGCCTGATCATGATGGTGGCGGGCGGCATAGGCCTCGCCGTCTACGCCAGCGTCCTCAAACGGCGCCGCCTGGGCGCCCTCCCGGTGGTGGAGGAACACCACCGGGACGGTCTGTGAGGCCTCAGCGGCGCGCGGCCGCTTCGTACACGCCGAGCAGGGTGTCCAGTACGGCGTCCATCGAGAAGGACCTCGCGGCCAGTTCGCGGGCGGCCGTGGAGGCCGTGGCGTTCGCGGCGGGGGCCAGGAGGGTCAGGACCGCCTCCGCGACCGGGCCCGGGCCGGGGTCGACGGTCAGGCCGGCGCCGGCCGTCGCGATGTCGCGGGCCAGGCCGTTGGAGTGGGTGACCACCGGCGGGACGCCCACCGCGAGGGCCTCCAGGACCGACATGGGGAACGGCTCGTCCACCGAGGGCAGTACGTAGACGTGCGCGCGGCGGAGTTCGGCGAGGACCTCGGCGGTGGACAGGGCGCCGGGGACCGTGAAGCGGTCGGTGAGGCCCAGGGCCGTGATCCGGGCCCGGACCGCCGCCAGCTCGCCCTCGTCCGGGCCGGCCACCACGAACTCCGCGCCCGGGTGGGCCGCCAGGACGGCCGGGGCGGCGTCCACGAAGTCCACCGGGCGCTTGCGGGCCTGGAGGCGGGCCGAGAACAGGATGCGGGGCGGGCCGGACAGGGGCGGCCGTTCCTCCTGGGACGGGGTGCCGTTGACCAGGCGGACGGCCTGCGCGAGCGGCGGGGAGCCCACCACCGCGTCCAGGCCCTCCTGCTCGTGCGGGGTCAGGTACAGCACGGCGTCCGCTCCGCGCAGCAGGCGGCGTACCGCCACCGCGTCCAGGACCTTCGCGAGGAGCTTCCCGCTCGGGTCGACCATGCCGTGGGTCTGGAGGACGAGCGGCTTGCCCGCGCGCAGGGCCGCCAGGGCGACGGGCAGGGTGACCAGGTCGCGGGCCAGGTGGACGTGGACCACGTCCGCCTCCCGCACCAGGCGGGACGCCGAGGCCAGCAGGGCCGGCGAGGTCATCCCGCTGAAGCCGAGGGGGAGCAGACGGCGGGCCGGGAACAGCTTGGCCGGGACGCCCTCCACCGACGCCGGCCACGGGTCGAAGCCCTCGCCCAGGGCGAGGAGGCGGGCCTCGTGGCCGCGCGCCCGCAGGCCCTTCGCCAGGTTCAGCGCCACCCGCACCGGGCCGCCGAAGGCGTGCGAGGGGGAATGCAGGGTGACGGCGTGCAGGACCTTCACTTGGGCTCCTCCACCGGGCGGCGGCGGCCGTCCCGGGTCTGCAGGGTCAGTTCGGGCAGGTCCTCGTGGACCACCGCGCCCGCGCCGGCCACCGCGCAGCGGCCCACGGTCACGCCCGCCAGCACGGTCGCCCGTACGGCCACCCACGCGCCGTCCTCCACGGTGATCGGGGCGTTGCGGTAGCGGAAGTCGGCGGCCCGGTGGTCGTGCGAACCCGTGCACAGCATCGACTCCTGCGACAGGCACACGTGCGAACCGATCGTCACCGGCTCCAGGTTGAGCAGCCACGCGCCCTCACCGATCCACGTGTGGTCGCCGACCTCCAGCTTCCACGGCCACAGCACGCGCACCCTGTGCCGGATCAGCACCCCCTCGCCGACCTTCGCCCCGAAGGCCCGCAGCAGCGCCACGCGCAACCGGGCCGGGCAAAGCCACGACATGAACAGGGTGTTCATCACGGCGAACCACAGAGCCTGCGTCAGGAACCCGCGCCCCTTGTCGTATCCGGCCAGCGTGAAGGAAGGAAGATCGCGCAACAGAAGCCCCTCGTCGTCCACCCCGGGCGCGCCTCCCCGGGCGCCGGACGCCCAGACTAAACTGCGGGCTGATCACGTACGGGGGTGGGGGCAACAGTGGCCACGGACATGCGCGAGCCCGCCGTGGAGCCGGTGCCGACGCCCGTCGAGGACGAGTCCCAGTGGGGGAGGGTCGCCACCCCCCGCACCCTGCTCTCGCGGGCCCTGTCCGTGCCGCTCGCCCTCGGCTTCACCGTCTTCTTCCCCCTCTTCGTCGCCGCCCAGCCCGGCGACGGCCGGCGCGACGCCGCCTACTGGCTCCAGCTGCTGCTCACCATGTACGCGGGCGCCCGGCTCTCCGCGATGGTCCTGACGAGCCGCCGCAAACTGCTCCAGGGCTCCTTCTGGCTCTTCGTCTACATGGCCATGGGCGTCGCCCCGCTCGCCCAGGCCGTCCTCGGCCGGGTCCCCACCCCCGTCGTCGGCCCCCGCTCCGACCTCACCCTGGCCATCGGACTGGTCCTGCTGGGCTGCACCGCCTTCGACGTCGGCGTGCTGCTCGCCCGCCACCGGCCCGCGGGCCGCGCGGGCGGCTCCCCGAAGGAACCCCGGCCGCTCATGGCCCACCGGCGCAGGCTCCAGCTGCTGACCGCCCTGGCCTTCCTCGGCAGCGCGGCCTTCATCGTCAAACTCGGCGGCCCGGCCGTCTTCTTCTCCAGCCGCCAGGAGATCATCGCCGGCATCCAGGAGGCGGGCGTCTCCAACGGCGACGGCCAGGCCGGGCAGGCCCTGCTGCGCGGCTTCGGCACCGTGCCCGCGCTGCTCGCGCTGCTGCTGTACACCCGGTGGCTGATCACCTCGAAGTTCGCCCGCCGCAAGGTGTCGGTCATCGCCACCTGGGCGGCGCTGGCGGCGCTCAACCTGATCGTCAACAATCCGGTCTCGAACCCGCGCTACTGGTTCCTGACCGTCCTGTTCGCGCTGCTGTTCACCGTCTTCCCGGTGAGCGCCGCCATGTACCGGGTGGCGTTGTCGATGGCCGTCGTCGTCGCCCTGCTCGTCTTCCCCTTCGCGGACCGCTTCCGCTACGACGAGAAGAACTACAAGCCCGTCGAGACGACCTCCTTCCTGGAACCGATGGCGCTCAAGGACTACGACCAGATCGGCATGTTCGCCAACACCATCACCTTCTCCGAGTCCGGTCCCGGCCACTTCTACGGGCGCCAGCTCGCCGGCTCCGTCTTCTTCGCGGTGCCCCGCTCGGTGTGGCCCGGCAAGCCGCGCGACACGGGCGTGATGGTCGGCCAGTGGATGGGCACGGTCAACACCAACCTCTCCTCCCCGGTCTGGGCCGAACTCTGGCTGGACTTCGGCCCCTTGGGCATGGGCGCCGGAATGCTGGGCATCGGGTACGCGGCGGCGCGCGTCGACCGCCGCTACGCGAAGCGGGCCACGCGCCGCGCCGCCCCGGGCAGCCTGGTCTCCGTGGTGGTCCCGCTGGTCGCCGGGTACTCCTTCATCCTGCTGCGCGGCCCGCTGCTCCAGGCCTCCGGCCGGGTCGCGATCGCCGCGCTGTGCCTCGCGCTCGTGGCCACGTACCGCCAGGACAAGGCCGCCACCCTGCGCTGACGCGGCGCACTCCGGCGGCCGGTCTGGCCGCATGGAGCCAGGCACCTCCGTGCCACCCCGAACCCCTGGAACACCCCCGGGCCCGGAAGACATGATCTTCTCAACGGCGCAGCAGTGAGGCGCCGGGGGGAACCGGGCCGGCGCCGATGGGCGCACACCTGGAGCGCCACGTCACACCACAGGTCCGCGCGATGGCGCACGCCTGGCCCATCCGCGTCCGAAACATGGGGGATTGTCATGTCTGTTCGCCGTCGACTCACCACGCTCGCGTCGGTCCCCGCCACCGTCGCCGCCTCCGCCACCGGCATCGCCCTCGCCGCCTCCGGCCTGGTCGCCTTCGCCGCCTCCCCGTCCTACGCCGCCGGGCCCGCCTACCAGATGCCCTTCAGCTGCAACCAGGCCTGGCTGGGCAAGACGTACAGCGGCCACAGCCCGTCGCTCCAGTCGATCGACTGGACGCACGGCAACACCACCGCCGACCAGCCCGTCCTCGCCAGCGCCGACGGCGTCGTCAGCACCGCCACCACCCTCACCAACCCCGACGGCTCGTACCGCAGTTACGGCAAGTACGTGGTCATCGACCACGGCAACGGCTCGACCAGCCTGTACGCCCACCTCAACGGCTACGACGTCAGCGCGGGAACCCGCGTCGTACGCGGCCAGAAGATCGGCGTCGTCGGCAACACCGGCAACTCCTCCGGCGCCCACCTGCACTACGAGCAGCGCTACAACGGCACCGTCAAGCAGTCCGTCTTCGACGGCGAGCCCTTCCAGATGGGCTCGACGCTGACCAGCCGCAACTGCGCCGACACCACGACCCCGCCGGCCCCGACCGGCCAGTGGCGGGCACAGGTCGCGGTCGAGTCCGGCGGCGGGCTCTACCACGCGGTCCGCAACGCCGACCGGACCTGGACCGGCTTCGGCGACGTCCAGGGCGTCACCGGCGCGGTCCCGGGCGGGGTGCGCACCACCGCCGAGGCGGGCATCAACGGCGACACGCACGTCCTGGCCGTGAGCAACGAGGGCAAGCTCTACCACTCCATCCGCTTCGCCGACCGCTCCTGGTCCGACTTCGGCGACGTGGCCGGCGAGGCCGGCCCGCTGGCCAACATCACGCAGGTGGCGGCGGTTTCGTCGGGCACCGAGGTGCAGGTCGTGGTGGTGGCGGACGGGAAGGTCTACCACACGGTCCGCCGGGCCAACGGGACGTGGGCGCCGTTCGGGGCGGTCGGCAACCCGGGCGGGGCGCCGGTGACGAAGGTGGCGCTGTCCCAGACGGGCACCGACACGCAGGTCGTGGCCGTCTCCGCCGGCACGCTCTTCCACACGGTCCGGCACGCCGACGGCACGTGGACCAACTGGGGTGACGCCTCAGCGGAGACCGGCGTGAGCGGCATCGACGACATCGCGGTGGCCGGCACCGGCGGCGACCTCCAGCTGGTGGTGACCACCCAGGGCGGCGCCAAGCGCTACCACGGCGCCCGCCTTGCCGGCGGCCAGTGGGTCCTCAACGACCTCTCCTCCGTCGTCCCGGCCGGCGTCACCGTCACGGACGTGGCGGCGGCGCAGGTGAACAACGAGCTCCAGGCGGCCTTCGTGACCACCGACGGGCGCGTCCTGCACACGATCCGCGCCGTCAACGGCACC
Organism: Streptomyces sp. C; assembly: GCF_000158895.1. Classification (NCBI taxonomy): domain Bacteria; kingdom Bacillati; phylum Actinomycetota; class Actinomycetes; order Kitasatosporales; family Streptomycetaceae; genus Streptomyces; species Streptomyces sp. C. Next base: position 5,468,805 of record NZ_GG657750.1, read on the forward strand.
TGGAGCCCGGCCGCCCCGGTCGACCTGACGGGCGTCCCCGGCACCCGCACCGGCGTCTCGATCACCGGCACCTACAACTGATCCGGTACCTGATCCGGACACACCGCGGGCCCGGGACGACGACCACCGTCCCGGGCCCGCTCCCGTGCACCTCAGGCGGCGGCCGCGACCTCCGCCGGAACCTCCAGCCGGGCCACCCGCAGCCACCCGGCGGCGGCCTTCGCGGCGGAGCCCAGGGCCAGCCCCCAGGCGGCGCCCATGACGCCCCACCCGGCGTACCCGCCCAGCAGCAGGGCCACCGACAGCAGCGAGAACACCACCTGGAGCGAGAGGGTGGCCTTCGGTTCGAGCACGCGCAGCGTGAGCAGGGCGCAGGTGCCCAGGCCCATGACCGCGTACTGCGCACCGGTGGCGGGCAGCAGCGCGGCGGCCGCCGGCCAGGTGTCGCCGAGCAGCTGCCGGCCCAGCCGGTCCGGCAGCACGTACAGCACCGCCGCCCAGCCCCCGCCCAGCACCGCCAGGACGGCCCCCGTCAGCAGCGTCAGCCTGACCACGCCCCGCTTGCCGGAGGCCCGGCCGACCACCGGCGGCCCGAAGGCGTTCGCCGAGTTGAACAGCACGTTCAGGGGGCCGAAGAGGGTGCCCGCGCCGCGCAGCGCACCGACGGCCAGCGGCGTCGCGAACGCCCCGAGCCCCAGCACCGCGAGCTGGCTGGAGCCGTTGCCCACGGCGAACTCGACGACGAAGCGCCGCCCCAGGTGCCCGCGGCGCAGATAGGGCCGCAGGTCGGCGCGCACCCCGCGGACGAACGGCCGCAGCAGCCACAGCCCCACCGCCAGCGCCGGCAGCGCGGACAGCCCCCACACCAGGACCAGCCGGCCCGCCGACACCCCCTGCGGCTGTACGGCCAGCGCCGCGACCACGCACACCAGCCGCAGCGCGTCCGCGGCCAGCGCCCGCTCGGGCACCCGCAGGGCGGAGAAGCAGTAGCGCAGCCCGTCCTGTACGAGGACCGGCGGCAGTACGAGGCCCAGCGCGAGCAGCGCCCACCCGGCGTCCCCGGGCACCGCGAGGCCCGCCGCGGCCAGTACGAGCCCGGCCGCGGCGGACGCGGCGGCCGTGAACAGTACGGAGGAGCGGCACACCCCGCCCAGCCCCGCGCCCTTCTCCAGCACCACGGTCTGGCCGACGTAGGCCATGTTGAGCCCGAGCAGCACGCTGAAGGCCACGTAGACCATCGAGAAGGCGGCGAAGTCCGACGCCGACGACAGCCGGGCGGCCAGCACCAGCACCAGGATGTTCGTGGCACTGGAGGCGGCCTGGTCCAGGACCGAGGAGACCGCGGCGAGACCGCGCCGGCTCACCTCTGGCCCGTGCGGACGGTGCGCAGCGCCACCGTGTCGCTCCCCTCGCCCGGGGCGGCCTCCCCGTCTCCGGCGGCCGTGGACCCGCGCTTCCCGGAGGGCAGCGGGGCGTGCAGCACCGCGCCCAGCACGGTCCCGCCCGCGCCGCTGATCAGCTCGCGGATCCGGGAGAGGTCGCTGCGGTGCACGGCGCGCGGGTCGCAGACCACGAGGACGCCGTCGACGCGGTCGACCAGGGCGAGCGCGTCGGCGTACGAGAGCACGGGCGGTGCGAGCACCACGACGGTGGAGTTGGGGGTGTCGGCCTCGGCGATCAGCCGGCCGGTGCGCCGGGAGGTCAGGGCCCTCGCCACGTTGCGCACCCGGTCGCCGGGGATCAGGTCGAAGTCGCCGGACTCGGCGGCGTCCACGACGACCCGGCGCCCGTCGGGCCACTCGGAGTCGCCGCCGGCGGAGTCGCCCGAGAGCGCGCTCCGGCGCGGCCGGTCGCCGGTGTCGGTGGGCAGCTGGCTGGCCAGGACCGGGGTGCGCAGGTCGGCCTCGATGAGCAGGACGTCCTTGCCGGTCTCGGCGAAGGAGGCGGCCAGGTTCACGGCCACGGCGGCGGCCGTCTCGCTGCTGCCGCGCGGGGCGACCACCAGCAGCCGGCGCCGGTCGGCGAACCGGGAGTCGTAGGCGAGGCGGAACGCCACCGAGCGGTACTCCTCGGCGAGCCGCGGATCGGCCTCCCCGGCCGCGAGGAGCGGGCCGCCGCCGGTCCGGTCCCGGGGCAGGTAGCCCAGTACGGGTGCGCGCAGGGACCGGGCCACGTCGCCCTCGGAGCGCGGTGCCGGGTCGAAGACCAGCCGGACCCAGGCGGCGAGCAGGCCGAGCGCCACGCCGACGGCCGCGCCGAGCGCGAGGGACATGGGGAGGCCGGGCCCGTCGGGGGCGGCGGGCGGGGCGGCGGCGCTGGTGACCCGGCCCGGGGTCATGTCCAGGGCCTGGAGCTTGGCGATGTTGCCGTTGAGGGTGTTGACCTTGTTCTGGAGGTCGGTCCGCGAGGAGAGGGAGGCGTCCCGGGCGTTGCCCGCCGGCATGCTGTTGATCTGCCGTGCCACCTCGTCGAGCTGCCTGGCGACCGGGTCGCGCTGGGCCTCGTACCCCTTGACCATGGTGGTGCGGGTGACGTCGAGGGCCTCCTGCCGCTTGAGCAGGTAGGCGGCCGCCATTCCGTTGGCGCGCTTGGCGGCCTCCTTGGGGGAGGCGGCGGTGTAGGTGAAGCGCAGCACCATCGTCTGCGGCGGGTTGGTCACCTGGAGGCCGCCGCGGAACGCCGGGACGTCCTCGGCGGCCACGCCGAGGGTCTTCGCGGCCTGCTCGGCTATGGAGCGGGAGAGCGCGACCTGCCGCTCCGAGCCGATGTTGATGGCCTTGTCGGGGGCCAGGCTCGGGTTGAACGGGTCGTCGGTGGGCGCGCGCAGCACCACGTCCGCGACGGACACGTAGGTGTCCGCCGTGGAGACGCCGAGGTAGACGCCGCCCAGCAGGCCGACGGCCAGGCCGGCGCCGAGGAGCCGGCGGTAGCGCAGGAGCTGCTTGAACTGGTCCCGGAGGAGGTCCGGTTCGTCCTCGGCGGGGGCCGTCGCCGGGCGGTTCGTCTCGGTCACGGCCGGTTCCCCCCGAGTGCTTCGCCGATCAGCGCGTCGATGCGGGCCAGGCCCGCTTCACGGCTCAGGTGGGCGGCCACGTGGACGGGTCCGGCCGCCCCGAGGGCGTCCGCGCCCTCCGGGTCCTCGGCCAGGGACCGGACGGCCTTCAGCAGCGCCTCGGGGTCCTCCGGCGGTACGAGCACCCCGGCGCCCGAACGCCGTACCTCCTGCGCGGTCCCGCCCTGCGCCGCGACGGAGGCGACGACGGGCCGGCCGGCCTGGAAGTAGGAGGTCAGCTTGGACGGCACGCTCATGTCCAGCACCGCGGCGTGCTGCGTGACGGCGAGGACGTCCGCCGCGGCGAGGACGTCCGGGAACCCCTTGTCGGCGGCGGGCGGGATGATGTCCAGGTTCGGCACGTCGGCCGCCATGTCCGCGAGGGCCGCGCGCTGGCTGCCGTCGCCCATGAGGACGAAGCGGACCTCCGGATCCAGCCGGGCGGCGCCGACGAGGACTTCGAGGCCCTGCTTGAGGCCCATGTTCCCGGAGTGCAGGACGACGGTCTGGTCCGGCGCCCATCCCAGGTGGTGACGGGTCTCCCCGCGCGGCTTGGTGGGCTTGGCCACGTGTGACCAGTTCGGGACGAGGCGGATCCTCCCGGGGTCCACGCCCATCGCCACGACCCGGTCCACGAAGGTCTCGTGGATGACGCCGACCAGCGTGGCCCGCTTGAGGGCGTACGCCTCCGCGCGCGCGGCGAACGCGGCCGCCCGGTCCCCGCCGCTGATGCCGCTCTGCGCGGCCGCGGCGCCCATCAGGTCCTGGACGACGGGTACGAACGGCACCTTCCAGCGGGCCGCCAGCCGTGCGGCCGTCACCCCGCCGGCGAGGCTCGGCATCTGCGCCATGACCAGGTCGGGCTTCGGCATCCGGGGCGGGGCCGCGGCACCGTGCAGCAGAATCGATCCTTCGAACAGGGCGCGCCGCACGGCGGTCTGACGCGGCGGCACGGTGTGGGCGCGCCGGTGCACGGTGACCCCCGCGCGCTTCTCGGTGCGCCGCAGCACCCCCTTGTACTCCGGTTCGACCGACCAGGCCGGGTAGTGCGGCATGCCCGCCAGAACGTGCGCGTCGTGGCCGGTACTCGCCCAGTGCTCCGCGATCTGGGTGGCGTACGGGCCGATGCCCGCATGCTCCGGGGCGTAGTTGGTGGAAACCAGCAACAGGCGCCGGTGACCGGATGTGGACACTGAACGTCCCCTTCTCCCCTGGATGATGCGCACGTCACCCTATTCGTTCACCCGACGGGGTGTGGAACGCGCGCGCTATTGTCGGCTGATCCGCCGCGCCGGGGGGTGCGGCCGCTGGGGGGTAACCGATGACGGAGCGCGACATGACCGACCCTGTGCCGTCCGAGCGCAGGCCGTACCGGGTGGGCTACGCGCCCGGTGCGTACGACCTGTTCCACATAGGCCACCTCAACATCCTGCGCCACGCCCGCAGCCGGTGCGACTACCTGGTGGCCGGCGTGGTCTCGGACGAGATGGCCGAACGGGCCAAGGGGCGGCGCCCGATGATCCCGCTCGTCGAACGGCTGGAGATCGTCCGCAGCGTCAAGTACGTCGACGCCGCCTTCGTGGAGACGGTCCCGGACAAGGTGGAGACCTGGAAGCAGGTCCGCTTCGACGTCATCTTCAAGGGCGACGACTGGCGGGGCACCCCCAAGGGGGACAAGCTGGAGCGGGACTTCGCCGCCCACGGGGTCGACGTCGTCTACTTCCCGTACACCGTGCACACCTCCAGCACCCAGCTGCGCCGCGCCCTGGACGCCCTGGCCGAGCCGGCGCACCCGCCGCTGCCGGAGCAGTTCACCGCCGAACGGCGCTGAGCTCGCGGAACCACTTCGTCAGGAACGCCAGCAGGAACAGGGCGGCGACCGCGCCCAGACCCGCGTACGCCCAGCGGAACAGCGCCCCGCCGCCCAGCAGCAGGAAGACGAGGCAGAACACCCCGTAGTCCACGGGGAGCAGGGCCACCGCGCGCAGGGTCGACGGGGCGGCGGCCGGGCTGCCGGGGGCGGCCTTCGGCTTGAGCTTCTCGGTCAGCAGGCCCCCGAAGAAGGTGACGACGGCGGCGAACTGGAAGCCCAGCGGCACCAGCAGCCAGCCGTCCGAGGCGGCCCCGCCCCCTCCGATCCCGTACGCCTCGGGGAAGCGGTGGAAGGCGATGAGCACGCAGGCGTGCAGCGCGGTCAGCTTGGCGGCGTCCACCACGTGGTCGAGCCACTCGCCCGCCGCGCTCCCGCCGCCGCGGAGCCGGGCCAGCTGGCCGTCGGCCGAGTCGAAGGCGAAGCCGACCGCGAGCGCCGCCCAGACGGCGGCCCCCAGCCCCCACGAGGGCGCGGCCAGCGCCACCGCCGCGACGGCGGAGAAGCTGAACGCGGCGCTGATCAGGGTGACCTGGTTGGGGGTCAGGCCCAGCGCGTAGGACCCGGCGGCCAGGTACCGGCCGACCGGCCGGTTGACGAACCGGGAGTAGAGCGACACCCCCTTGGCCGACTTCTGCGCCCCCCGCAGTTCCCGGAGCGCGGTCCCGAATCTCCCCATGCCTGCCCCTGCCCTGTCCATGTGGTCATGTGATCGTGTGTTCACAGGAAGGGCACATCATCGCAGGGGGAACGAAAGCCTCCGCTCCGGATCGGTCAACTCCCGCAAGCAGGCCGCCGTCTCAGCCCACCACCCGCAGCAGCAGTACCGACCGGGCCGGCACCGCCAGCGCCTCCCCGCCCCGGTGCCGCGTCCCCGGCGGAGCCTCCTGGGACTCCCGCGCCGTGTCCAGCACCAGTTCGTACGCCGCCGCCCACGGCGCGCCCGGCAGCACCCACTCCACCGGCCGGTCCCCGGCGTGCAGCAGTGCGAGGAAACTGTCGTCCGTCACCTGCCGGCCCCGCTCGTCCCGGCCCGGGATGTCCCGCCCCGACAGGTACAGGCCCAGAGCCGCGGCCGGCGCGTACCAGTCCCGCTCCGTCATCTCCGCACCCGCCGGGGTGAACCAGGCCAGGTCCCGCAGCCCGTCCGCGCCCTGCGCCCGGCCCGAGAAGAACGCCCGCCGGCGCAGCACCGGATGCGCCCGGCGCAGCGAGAGCAGCCGCCGGGTCAGCGCGAACAGGCCGCTCCACTCGGGGTCGGACAGCAGCGACCAGTCCACCCACCCCGTCTCGTTGTCCTGGCAGTACGCGTTGTTGTTGCCGCCCTGCGTACGCCCGAACTCGTCGCCCGCCACCAGCATCGGCACCCCCGTCGACAGCAGCAGCGTCGTCAGCAGGTTGCGCAGCTGCCGCCGCCGCAGCGCCCCGATCCGCGGGTCTCCGCTCTCGCCCTCGGCCCCGCAGTTCCAGGACCGGTTGTCGTTGGTGCCGTCCCGGTTGGCCTCCCCGTTCGCCTCGTTGTGCTTGCGCTCGTACGACACCAGGTCGCGCAGGGTGAACCCGTCGTGCGCGGTCACGAAGTTCACCGAGGCGTACGGCCGCCGCCCGCCCCACGCGTACAGGTCGCTGGAGCCCGACAGCCGGTACCCCAGGTCCCGTACGTCGGGCAGCGCGCCCCGCCAGAAATCCCGCACGGCGTCCCGGTACCGGTCGTTCCACTCCGTCCACAGCGGGGGGAACGCCCCCACCTGGTAGCCGCCCGAGCCCACGTCCCACGGCTCCGCGATCAGCTTGACCCGCCGCAGCACCGGGTCCTGGGCGATCACCGCGAGGAACGGCGACAGCATGTCCACGTCGTGCATCGAGCGGGCCAGGGCCGCCGCCAGGTCGAAGCGGAAGCCGTCCACCCCCATCTCGGTCACCCAGTACCGCAGCGAGTCCGTGATCAGCCGCAGCACGTGCGGGCGCCCGGCGTGCAGGGTGTTCCCGCAGCCCGTGTAGTCGGCGTAGCGGCGCTGGTCCGACTGGAGCCGGTAGTAGCCCCGGTTGTCGATCCCGCGCAGCGACAGGGTCGGCCCCAGCTCCCCGGCCTCCGCCGTGTGGTTGTAGACCACGTCGAGGATGACCTCGATGCCCGCCGCGTGCAGGGCCTTCACCATCCGCTTGAACTCGCCGACCTGCTGCCCCGTCGTCCCGCTGGCGGAGTACCCGGCGTGCGGGGCGAAGTACCCCACCGAGTTGTACCCCCAGTAGTTGCGCAGGCCCCGCCGCAGCAGGTGGTCCTCGTGCGCGAACTGGTGCACCGGCAGCAGCTCCACCGCCGTCACGCCCAGCGACTTCAGGTGCCCCACCGCCGCCGGATGGGCCAGCCCCGCGTACGTGCCGCGCAGCTCCTCCGGAACACCCGGATGGCGCATCGTGAACCCGCGCACGTGCAGCTCGTAGATCACCGTGTCGGCCCAGGGGGTCTTCGGCCGGACGTCGTCCGACCAGTCGTCGTCATCGTGGACGACCACCCCCTTCGGGACGTACGGGGCCGAGTCCCGGTCGTCGCGCACCGTGTCCGCGATGTACTGCTGCGGCCAGTCCCGGACGTGCCCGTACACCTCCGGCGGCAGCGAGAAGTCGCCGTCGACCGCCCGCGCGTACGGGTCCAGCAGCAGCTTCGCCGGGTTGTACCGGGCACCCGTCCAGGGGTCCCAGCGCCCGTGCACCCGGAAGCCGTACCGCTGTCCGGGCCGCACGCCCGGTACGAAGCCGTGCCAGATCTCGTGCGTCAGCTCGGTCAGGGTGCAGCGCGTCTCCGCCCCGAAGGCGTCGAACAGACACAGCTCCACCGCCTCCGCGCCCTGCGCCCAGAGCGCGAAGTTGGTGCCCTCCACCCCGGCCGGTCCCGCGTGGTAGCGGGCCCCCAGCGGGTGCGAGGAGCCCGGCCACACCGGTGGCGGCGGGTGCGCGGCGGCCCGTAACACCTTCGCCTGGACCCGTTCCCGTACGGAGTCCATCCCCTCGACGGCCCTGCCGGCATCACTGCCGGCGGTATCCACCGCCTCTTGCTCGGCTGCGCTCGACACTGCCCGCCTCCACGGCTCCTCGGTACCGGCGGGGGCAATGCGGCCCGGCGTCCCGGCCAGGGCCCGCCCCGTCTGGTCCTTCCCACTGTTCTGCCCGGACTGTTCTGCCCGGAACGTGCCCGGCCCTCACGTTTCCCCCGGAGGGCCCCGGTCGTTGGACGGAACGTGACTCTTCTGACGAGGCGGGCAGGGGCGGGATTGGCCGCCGTGGCGGCGTGGGCGGGCCTGCTGGGCGGTCTGACCGGCTGCACCGAGGACGGCGGATCCCCCGTCGAGATCCAGCTGCCCGGCAAACCCCGCTCCCCGGACGAAGCCATTCGGATCACCCCCGACGACAACGCCAAGGGCGTACCGGCCGAGGGCCCGCTGCGGGTGAACGTCCCCGAGGGCCGCCTCGAACGGGTACGGGTCACCAAGGTCGAGGACGCCCAGGAGGAGGAGGTCCCCGGCGAGATCGCCGCCGACGGCCTCAGCTGGAGCCCCGACCCCGACGCCGGACGGCTCGCGCTCGCCGCCAAGTACACCGTAGACGCGGTCGCCCTCGACGGGCACAACCGCCGCCAGGCCCGGCACACCACCTTCACCACCTACGTCCCCGAGGAGCGGTTCATCGGCTACTTCAAGCCCGAGAACCGCTCCACCGTCGGTACCGGCATGATCGTCTCCTTCAACTTCAACCGGTCGATCAAGCAGCGCGCCGACGTGGAGCGCGCCATCACCATCACCTCCGACCCGGCCGTGGAGGTCGTCGGCCACTGGTTCGGCTCCGAACGCCTCGACTTCCGGCCCAAGGCCTACTGGAAGGCCGGCACCGAGGTCACCGTGAAGATGAAGCTCCGCGACATCGAGGGCGCACCCGGCTCGTACGGCATCCAGGACAAGACCATCCGCTTCACCGTCGGCCGCTCCCAGGTCTCCACCGTCGACGCGGAGGCGCACACCATGGAGGTCCGCCGGGACGGGCAGCTGCTGTCCACCATCCCCATCAGCGCCGGGGCGCCGAAGAACACCACCTACAACGGCAAGATGGTGGTGATGGAGATGTTCGACGTGACCCGGATGAACGGCGCCACCGTCGGCTTCACCAGCGAGGACGGCAAGGGCGAGTACGACATCCCGGACGTCCCCCACGCCATGCGGCTCACCGCCTCCGGCACCTTCCTGCACGGCAACTACTGGGCCAGCCCCGACACCTTCGGCTCCACCAACACCAGTCACGGCTGCGTGGGCCTGCGCGACGACAAGGGCGGCGGCTCGGACACCCCGGCGGGCTGGTTCTTCGACCGGACGCTGGTCGGGGACGTGGTGGAGGTCGTGAACTCGCAGGACAAGACCGTCGCCCCCAACAACGGCCTGGGCGGTTGGAACATGTCCTGGGCCGACTGGGTGGCGGGCTCCGCCATCGGCTGACACACTCCGGCCCTCCCCGCACCCCGGGGAAGCGGTGCAATCGAGTGATTGTCAGACCGGAATGCCGTACTCGCCGAGTGTCTTCCGTCCGCCGCGCCGAAGCCCGCCCGCAGCCTGTCAGGGCCACCGGCGCGGGCAGGTGGCCGAGACAGCGGACGGAGTGTCATGTCAGCAAGGAAATGGACCCTCGGGCTGGCCGTGGGCGTCGTACTCGCCGGCGGGTCCCCCACGGCCCTCGCGGCGGGCCCCGGCACCGAGCCGCCGGCCACGGCTCGCACCCTGAGGGCCCCGCTGCCGGGCGGCCTCGGGCCGTGCATCCCGGGGGACAAGGTGGGCGAGGCCTGTCCGTCCTCCTGGCCGGATCCCAACAACCGCGACTTCACCGGCCGCGACCGGAACATCAACGTCTTCGTCGGCGGGGACATGCTGGTGCGCCGGGGCGCCGCCGAGGCCGAGGGCAAGGTCGTCGTCCTCGGCGACTTCGACATGAACAAGACCGCCGGCGTCTACAACGTGGGCATCGCCGGAGTCGGCTCCCGCGTTCCCCCGCCGAACGGGTCGGACTTCCTGACCACCGGCGGCGACGTCACCGTGGCCACCGGCCAGACCCTCCTCGCCGACGGCGGTGTCGTCCGCTACGCGGGCACCCTCACCGGCAACGTGACCGGCACCCGCACCCGCGATGCCAACGCCGCCGACCCCTACACCCGCCTGCGCGGCGCCCTCACCACCGCCAGCACCTGCTACGCCTTCCCCGGAGGAGCCCCGCGCACGGCGACCGGCCGGGCCGTGTACAGCGACCAGGAAACCGTGTTCACCGGTGACGGCCGCTCGCCGCTCCAGGTCTTCAACGTGGACTTCGACCTCTCCGCCCCCTCCGGCGGGCAGCAGACCCTGCGCTTCGCCGGGATCCCGGAGAACGCCACCGTCCTGGTCAACGTCACCGGGGAGAACCCCGCACTCCGCGTCAACAACGCCCTGCTCCCGGCCGGTCTGCGCGAGCGGCTGCTGTGGAACTTCCCCAACGCGGAGTCGGTCACCATCGCCGGCTCGGCGCAGCTCGGCGGCAGCGTCCTGATCGGCCCGCAGGCGTCGGTCGCCGACGTCTCCGTGATCGGCATGAACGGCCGCTTCTTCACCGCCGGCAGCATCACCCACACCAGCCCGACGCCGACCACCGGCCTGGGCGCGGAGTTCCACGCGTACCCCTTCAACGGCGACCTGCCCGACTGCGCGCCCGTCCCGCCGGCCCGTGGGTCGGTGTCCGTCCTCAAGCACGACGAGAACGGCCGGGCCCTGTCCGGGGCGAAGTTCGAGCTGTGGAAGGAGACCAACGGCGCCGACGGACTCCAGGCCACCGGCTCGGACCCCGACACCAAGGTCGCCGACTGCACCACGGGCGCGGACGGCATCTGCGCGCGCGAGGAGGAGCTCGGCACCTACTACTGGCGCGAGACCACCCCGCCCACCGGCTACGACCTCCCCGCGCAGCCCGTCCACACGCTGGTCCTGACGGCCGAGAACGCCGCCCAAGGGGTGCGGTGGACGGCCGTGAACACCAGGACCCCCGTACCGCCGGACGAGAGCGCCCGGGTCGTGCTGCGGAAGATCGACAAGGACTCCGGCGACCCGCTGCCGGGCGCCCGCTTCGAGCTGTGGCGCGAGAGCAACGGCACCGCCGGCCTCCAGACCGGGACGAACCCCGACACCCTCCTCGGCGACGGCGCCTGCGTGACCGATGAGCGGGGCACCTGCACGGTCGAGCTGCCCGTCGGCGAGCGCTACTACTGGCGGGAGGTCGGCCTGCCGGCGGGCTACGAACGGCCCCGCGACCCCGTCACCCCCTTCGACGTGGAACCCGGCGAGACGGAGGAGTACGTCATCGTCACCGTCCCGAACCGGAAGGCTGACGAGGACCCGGGCGGCGTCATCAAGGTGCTGAAGAAGGACGCCAAGACGAAGCGGCCGCTGCGCGGCGCGGAGTTCGAGCTCTGGCGGGAGACCGGCGGGGCCGTGGGCCTGCAGCGCACCGGGGACAACGCGGACGAGCGGGTCGGGGACGAGTGCACCACCGGCCGGGACGGCGTCTGCGCCTTCGACGAGCTCCCGGACGGTTCGTACTACGTGGTCGAGGTGGACGTACCCGACGGCTACGTGCTGCCGCGCGACCCGGTGACGGGCCCGCTGACCCTGGACGGGCGCACTCCCGGCCACCGGATCGCCGTCACCCTCCTCAACAAGCGCGCGCACGACGGCCAGACCTGCCACTGCAAGGACGAGCCGGACCACGGCAAGCCGGACCACGGCAAGCCGGACCACGGCAAGCCGGACCACGGCAAGCCGGACCACGGCCGTCCCGACCACGGGAAGCCCGACCACGGCCGTCCCGACCACGACGGTCCCGACCACGGGCGTCCCGACCACGACGGTCCCGGCTGGAACCCCGGTGGTTGGCCCCTGGGCGGTGACCGCAAGGCCTGACCCCCCGTCCGCCCCGGCACTTGGGACGGAACGGTGACACGACTGTGCCTATTCGTAATCTCCCCATGTGATTTCCTGTCGACAAGCGCGCGACTGTCCGTGCGCGGGGGACATGGGGAGAACACGAGTGAACCTGCAGCCGATACGCGGCCGCGTCCGCACCGGCCTGCCGGCCGTTCTGCTGGGGGCGGCCCTGCTGCTGACCAGCGCGTGCAGCGGCGGCGGCAACAGCGGGGGCAGCGGCGGGGACAACGGCAAGGCCGGTGGCGGTACGGCGAAGACCGGTACCGAGGCGTCCAAGGCCGTGGTCAACGTCAAGCCGGACGACGGGTCGAAGGAAGTCGCCACCAGCGGCGTCCTGAAGATCACCAGCAGCGGGGGCAAGCTGACCACCGTGACGGTGGCCGACACCAAGGGCAACGCGGTCGAGGGCAAGCTGGCCGCCGACGGCGCGACCTGGGAGCCCGCCCGCAACCTGGCCGCCGCCACCGAGTACAAGGTGCACGCGGTGGCCAAGGACGAGGCCGGCCGCGAGTCCGCCAAGGACACCACCTTCAGCACCCTGACCCCGCAGAACACCTTCGTGGGCCACTACACGCCCGAGGACGGCTCGACCGTCGGCGTGGGCATGCCCGTCTCCATCAACTTCACCCGCGGCATCACCAACACCGAGGCCGTCGAGAAGGCCATCACCGTCACGGCCGAGCCGTCCGTGCCGATCGAGGGCCACTGGTTCGGCAACGACCGCCTCGACTTCCGCCCCGAGAAGTACTGGGCGGCGGGCACCAAGGTCACCGTGAAGCTCGCGCTCGACGGCGTCGAGGGCCGCCCCGGCGTCTACGGCAAGCAGACCCGCACGGTCACCTTCACCGTCGGCCGCTCCCAGGTCACCACCGTCGACGCCACCTCCAAGAAGATGGAGGTCGTGCGCGACGGCCAGGTCCTCAAGACCATCCCGATCACCGCGGGCGCCCCGTCGACGACCACCTACAACGGTCAGATGGTCATCAGCGAGAAGTACAAGGTGACCCGGATGAACGGCGCCACCGTCGGCTTCGGCGGCGAGTACGACATCTCGGACGTCCCGCACGCGATGCGCCTGTCGACCTCGGGCACCTTCGTCCACGGCAACTACTGGGCCCCCTCCAGCACGTTCGGCTCGGAGAACGTCAGCCACGGCTGCGTCGGCCTGGAGGACGAGCGCGGCGCCGGCGACCCCAACACCCCCGCGGCGTGGTTCTTCAACGAGTCGCTGATCGGCGACGTGGTCGTCGTGAAGAACTCCAAGGACAAGCAGATCGCCCCGGACAACGGCCTCAACGGATGGAACATGGACTGGGCGGAGTGGATCAAGTAGCCGATCCGCGCAGGTGAGCCGGTGGCCCGGTGCTGTGACCCACAGCACCGGGCCACTCGGCGTTAACCGCCGCTAACCTTCCCTGTATGACCATCTCTCTCGAAGTCTCCGAAGGCGTCGGCACCATCCTGCTGGACCGCCCGCCCATGAACGCCCTGGACATCGCCACCCAGGACCGGCTGCGCGAGCTCGCCGTGGAGGCCACCGACCGCGCCGACGTGCGCACGGTCGTCCTCTACGGCGGGGAGAAGGTGTTCGCGGCCGGTGCGGACATCAAGGAGATGCAGAACATGGACCACGCGGCCATGGTCGCCCGGTCCCGCGCGCTCCAGGACGCCTTCACCGCCGTGGCCCGGATCCCCAAGCCCGTCGTCGCCGCCATCACCGGCTACGCCCTCGGCGGCGGCTGTGAGCTCGCCCTGTGCGCCGACTACCGGATCGCCGCCGACAACGCGAAGCTCGGCCAGCCCGAGATCCTGCTCGGCCTGATCCCGGGCGCGGGCGGCACCCAGCGGCTCTCCCGGCTGATCGGCCCGTCCAAGGCCAAGGACCTGATCTTCACCGGCCGCATGGTCAAGGCCGAAGAGGCCCTCGCCCTCGGCCTGGTGGACCGGGTCGTGCCCGCCGCCGAGGTGTACGAGCAGGCGCACGCCTGGGCCGCCAAGCTGGCCCAGGGCCCGGCGATCGCGCTGCGCGCCGCGAAGGAGTGCGTGGACGCCGGCCTGGAGGCGGACATCGACACCGGCCTGACCATCGAACGCAACTGGTTCGCGGGCCTGTTCGCCACCGAGGACCGCGAGCGCGGGATGCGCAGCTTCGTCGAAGAGGGCCCGGGCAAGGCCAAGTTCGTCTGAGGAGTGCTCGAAGGCGGCCGGACGGAACCCCTGCGGGTGGATTAGCCCAGCCTTAAGGCAGCCTTAAGGGCACCTGGTGATCCACTGACGGTGATCGTCGCACAGCGGAACGTCACCCCAGGTCAGGGTGGTTCATGCAGCCCTCGATTGCCTTTCGCATATGCCGGGACACCCCCTCGGAATCCATGGTTCCGGGGGGTGTATTCCTGTGGAACGGCCCGGACGGGCGCGCGGGCCGTCCATGATGGGTGCATGGCGGGCCTGGAGGGTGTGGAACAGCCGCGGCAGCGCAGCAGCGCTTCGGCCGTACGGCTCACGGCGGCGGTCGAGGACGAACAGGGGCTCAGAGCCCTGGAGTTGTACGGCAACCCGGCCGAGGCGGAAGTGACCCTGCCGTCCATGCCGGAGTCCGCGAGTACGGCCCGCCGGCTCACCCAGAGCGTGGTCGTCCGCTTCTGGGGGCTGTCGCCGCAGATCTCCGAGCACGCCGTCCTGCTGGTCTCGGAGCTCGTCGGCAACGCCGTGCGCCACACCGGCGCCCGCTCCTTCGGCTTACGGATGCTGCGGCGGCGCGGCTGGATCCGGGTGGAGGTGCGCGACCCCTCGCGCGGGCTGCCCTGCCTGATGCCGGTCCACGAGCTGGACACCACCGGCCGGGGGCTCTTCCTCGTCGACAAGCTCTCCGACCGCTGGGGCGCCGACCTGCTGCCGCGCGGCAAGATCACCTGGTTCGAGATGCGGGTCGCCGACCGCTGAGCGGCCCCGGAACGCCAGAAACCCCCTGTCGCCGAGGTGGGGCGCTACGGGGGTTTCATGGGTGCGCCGAGGATCGATGGGGTGTGTGATCCTCGGCGGGGTGACTTCGCTCGGGTCAAAGGGAAGCCGTGGTTCCGACTATGGCAGACGAGCGCCTGAACGCCAAAAGTCCCGACTCGGACATAAGTGTGCATATCCCAAGAGTTTCCACCTAAATCCTAGGTGAGATGGGCCACTCGCCTCGCAATCAACGAATAAATATCGACCGCTCTGCGTAAATCGTTGATCACATAGCGGACGGCCGGGTCTGGGCCCCTGTCCGACGAAAGTCCCAAATTGGGTCAATCATTACCTTGAGGGTGATCCGGCTCTTAAATGGGCGGGTGCTCTGTTATCCAGACCGCCGTACCGCCCTGCGCGCCGCGGCGGCGGCCGCCGCCGGCGCCCTCACCGCGGCCTGCGGCACGGGCGGCGGCCGGGCAGCGCCGGGACCCGTCCGGGCCACCGCCGCCCCGCCCGCCCGCCCGGCCGGGCAGGCGCCCGCGGCCCCGGCCCCCCGCCGCATCCCGGGACAGCCCGTGGAGATCGCGCACGGCCCCCGCGACCGGCCCCGGGTCGCCCTCACCTTCCACGGCAACGGGCACCCCGCCACCGCCCGCGCCGTACTCGCCGCGGCGGAGGAGGCCCGCGCGCGGGTCACCGTACTGGCCATCGGCAGCTGGCTCGACGAACACCCCGACATGGCCCGGCGGATCCTGGACGGCGGCCACGAACTCGGCAACCACACCCAGCGCCACCTCGCCATCAACGGCATGTCCGAGGCCGAGGCCTACGCCGAGATCACCGGCTGCGCCCAGCGCCTCAAACGGCTCACCGGCTCCATCGGCACCTGGTTCCGCCCCTCGCAGACCCAGTACGCCACCCCCCTCGTCCGGACCCTCGCCCAGCGGGCGGGCTACCCGCACGTCCTCTCGTACGACGTGGACTCCCTCGACTTCACCTCGCCCGGCGCGGCGGCCGTCATCCGCAACGTCACCGGGACGATCCGGCCCGGATCGGTGGTGAGCCTGCACTTCGGCTACGCGGACACGGTCGACGCGATGCCGCCCCTCCTCGAAGAACTCGCGCGCCGCGAACTGCGCGCGGTGACCACCACGGAGCTGCTGACCTCATGAAGACCACCCGCCTTCCCCGGAAGGCCACCGTGCTGCTGGCCGGTCTGGTCCTCGCCGCCCTGGCCGGCTGCGGATCGGCCGACAAGGCCCCCGCCGAGGCGCTCGGCACCAAGGGGCCCGCCAGGCAGCCCGTCAAGGCCGTCCCGGCCGTGCCGCCGGGCCTGGCCGGGATGCCCCCGCTGCTCGACCCCCACGACGTGTACGCCGCCGACCGGCCGAACAAGCTCTCCCCGGCGGTCAAGGACTTCCCGTCCCGGGTCTACGTCCCGAACACCAACTCCAACACGGTGTCCGTCATCGACCCGGCCACGTACAAGGTCATCGACACCATCCCCGTCGGCGTCCAGCCGCAGCACGTGGTGCCCTCCTGGGACATGAAGACCCTCTGGGTCAACAACAACCGCGGCCACACCCTCACCCCGATCAACCCGGCCACCGGCGAGGCCGGCAAGCCCGTCGAGGTGCACGACCCGTACAACCTGTACTTCACGCCCAACGGCAAGTACGCCGTCGTGATGGCCTCCATGGACCGCGAGCTGGTCTTCCGCGATCCGCACACCATGGACCGGGTGAAGACCGTCCCCGTCACCTGCTTCGGCGTCAACCACGCCGACTTCTCCGCGGACGGCCGCTACTTCATCGTCAGCTGCGAGTTCTCCGGTGAACTGCTCAAGGTCGACACCGAGAAGATGGAGGTGATCGGCCAGCAGAAGCTGCCCTTCGAGGGCGCCATGCCGCAGGACGTCAAGATCTCCCCCGACGGGAAGACCTTCTACGTCGCCGACATGATGGCGCACGGCATGTGGGTGCTCAGCGGGGACAAGTTCGACGTACCCAAGCTGCTGCCCACCGGCAAGGGCTGCCACGGCCTGTACGTCAGCCGCGACTCCAGGGAGATGTACGTCTCCAACCGCGGCGAGGGCAGCGTCTCGGTCTTCGACTTCAAGGAGAACCGCCTCACCAAGAAGTGGCAGCTGCCCGACGGCGGCAGCCCCGACATGGGCGGCGTCTCGGCCGACGGCCGGGTGCTGTGGCTCTCCGGCCGCTACAACTCCGAGGTCTACGCGATCGACACCGTCACCGGCAAGCAGCTGGCCCGCATCCCGGTCGGCGGCGGCCCCCACGGCCTCGCCGTGTACCCCCAGCCCGGCCGCTACTCCCTCGGCCACACCGGCATCTTCCGGTAGCGGGACGCGACGGTGCCCCGGGAGCCCGCAGCGCACCCGGGACACCGTGGGTCTGCCGCCCGAACGGGACCCGCGGGAGCCTCCGGCACCCCGGGCCGCTACCCTGAGCCGGTCAAGAAGCACCGAGAAGGGGTGGACCCAGTGGCTGACATCGAGAGCGCACGGGCGACGTTCGACAAGTTCGACGTGAACGG
Organism: Streptomyces sp. C; assembly: GCF_000158895.1. NCBI lineage: Bacteria > Bacillati > Actinomycetota > Actinomycetes > Kitasatosporales > Streptomycetaceae > Streptomyces > Streptomyces sp. C. Next base: position 5,486,215 of record NZ_GG657750.1, read on the forward strand.
TGACGGCTTCGTCACGGCCGACGAGTACAGCGCGGCCATGAAGGCGATGGGTGACCACTACGTCACCGCCGCGGTCGCGGACTCCGTGATCGCCGCCAAGGACAGCGACGGCGACAAGCTGATGAGCTTCGACGAGTTCTGGGCCTCCCTGAACAAGTAGGCGCGGCGCGTCCGCCTCCGCCCCGCCCGCCGGGGCGGGGGCGCGTCAGGCCCCGCCCTCCCTCTCCGACAGCGCCTCGACCTCCGCCAGGGCCTCCTCCAGCCAGCTCAGCCAGAAGCCCTCCAGGGCGATGCCCCCGCGCAGCACGAGCCGGCGCAGCCGGTCCGCGTCCGCGTCCCGCCCCGCCGGAAAGTCCTTCGCCTCGATGGCCTCGTACGTGGCCAACTGCGCCCGGTGCAGGTCCAGGTGGCGCCGCAGCTCCGGCCCCAGCCCCTGCGGCCCGACCACCGCCGCCGCGCGGATCCGCAGCAGCAGCGCGTCCCGCACCGGCTTCGGGTCCTGGCTCTCGTCCACCCACCGCGCCAGCTCCGCGCGGCCGTCGGGCAGCACCTCGTACTCCTTCTTCTGCCCGCGCACGGGCACCTCGCTGGGCAGCGCCCGGATCAGCCCCGCCTCCTCCAGCCGCCCCAGCTCCCGGTAGATCTGCTGGTGCGTCGAGGACCAGAAGTAGCCGATCGACTTGTCGAACCGCCGGGTCAGCTCCAGCCCCGACGAGGGCTTCTCCATCAGGGCGGTGAGGATGGCGTGCGGCAGCGACATAGGGCCATGTTAGGTGTGGGCGATCGACCCGCAGGGCGGGACGGGTGGGCACACCGGGACACCCCGCCCCGCAGGGCCACCCCGCTCCGGGTCCGCCCCTGCGCGGCCCCGCTCAGCCCAGCGCCGCGAGCTCCTCCGGGGTGCGCGGCCCCGGCGCCCCGTCCGCCAGCACCCCCCGCGCCCGCAGGAACGCGCCGACCACCGGCGCCCAGGCCGACCGCAGCCCCGCCGACGCGAGCAGCTCCGGGTCCGAGAGCAGCTCGGCGGCCGGGCCCGTGCGGATCCCCGACGGGGTGAGTACGGCCGCGTCGTCGGCCCAGCGCACCGCGAGGTCCACGTCGTGGGTGGCCATGACCACCGTGGTGCCGGCCGCGCGCAGCCCCGCGAGGACGTCCAGGAGGCGCTCCTGCCCGTCCGGGTCGAGGCCGGCCGTGGGCTCGTCCAGGATCAGCACCCGCGGGGCCATCGCCACCGCGCCCGCGATCGCCGCGCGCTTGCGCTGCCCGTACGACAGCAGGTGCGTCGGGCGGTCCCGCAGCGCGGTGATGTCCAGCGCGGCCAGCGCGGCGTCCACCCGCTCGCGGACCTCCGCCGCCGGCAGCCCCAGGTTCATCGGGCCGAAGGACACGTCCTGCTCCACGGAGGCCGCGAAGAGCTGGTCGTCGGGGTCCTGCACCACCAGCTGCACCGAGGTGCGCAGCCGGACCAGGCCCTTGCGGTCGTACGCCACCTCGGCGCCGCCGAGCCGCAGCGTCCCCGAGCCGGGCCGCAGGCCCCCGCTCAGCAGCCGCATCAGCGTGGTCTTGCCGCTGCCGTTGCGGCCGAGCAGCACCAGCGCGCGGCCCTCGGCGATGCCGAAGTCCACCCCGGACAGCACGGCCGGGCCGTCCTCGTACGCGTACCCCGCGCCGACCAGCTCCACCAACGGGGTCACAGCCACAGCTCCTTCAGTACGAGGGTCCCCGCGACCAGGGCGGTCAGCAGGGCGGCGGACCCCGTCAGGAACCGCCAGGACAGCGCCGCTTCGGGTACCAGCACCCGCAGCGCGCCGTCGTAACCGCGCCCCGCCAGCCCCTCCTGGAGCCGGGCCGCGCGGTCGAAGGCCCGGACGAACGAGGTCGCGGCGAGCCCTGCCAGCGATCGCCACACCGCCGCCCGGCCCGCCTGCCCCAGCCGGGCCGCCTGGGCGCGCCGGACCTGCGCCATCGAGTCCAGCAGCAGGAAGCCGATCCGGTACATCACCAGGGCCACGTCCACCACCGGCGCCGGCACCCCGGCCCGCACCAGCCGCGGCAGCACGTCCGAGACCGGCGTCGTGAAGGCGAACAGCAGGACCCCGAGCGAGGCCGCCGAGGTGCGCAGCAGCAGCTCCGCCGCGTGCCGGGGCCCGTCCGGGGCCGGGGCGAGGAACCCGTCCGGGCCTCCCACCGACACCAGCAGCGGCAGCGCACCGGTCACGCAGAAGCCCAGCGGGACCCGGAAGGCCCGCCAGAGCTGCCGCCCGGCCACGCCGGCGGGCCCGAGCAGCACGGCCAGGGTCGCGGCGGCCACCAGCGGCCCGCCCGGCCAGGGCGGCAGGCACACCGCGGTGACGGTGAGCCCGAGCCCCAGCAGGGCCTTCTCCAGGGGGTGGCGGCCCCGCCAGCGGCTGGAGTGCGCCGCCACGTCGATCGGCAGCACCGCCTACGGCTCCGATGTCGTACGGGTCTGCTCGGCGCCGGCCCCGGCCTGAGCGCCGGCCTCGGCCTCGGCCCCGGTCCCGGCCTGGGCATCGGCCCTGGCTCCGGCCCCGGCCCCGGCCCCGGCCCCGGCCTGGGCATCGGCCTGGGCCTCCGCCTCGGCTTCGGCACGGGCGAGGGCCTGCGCCGCGCCCTGGCGGCGGCCCTTGCGGACGCCGAAGTAGTAGGCGAGCACGCCCGCCCCGAGCGCCGCCTGGAGGGCGAACAGCGCCGACTCCACCTCGCCCGACGGGGGCTCGTACAGCGGGGCGAACCAGGGCTCGTAGTCCGGCTTCAGCTCGGTGATGGCCGCCTCGGCCTGCGCGTCGGCGCCGGTGAACGGCTCCTCCTTGCCGTCGCCGAGCCCCAGCGCGAGCGGGATCACCGCCAGCGCCGCCACCAGGAGCAGCAGCAGGGTGTTGATCTTCGCGTTCCTGCTCATCAGAGGGCCGCCTCCTGCTTCGCCTGCTTGCCCCCGGTCAGCTTCGCGACACCGAGCCGGACCAGGTCCGACTTGCTGGACTGCATCAGCAGCCGCATCACGAGGACCGTCAGCAGGCCCTCGCTGATCGCGAGCGGGATCTGGGTGAGGGCGAAGATGCCCGCGAACTTCTCCAGGGAGCCCAGGAAGCCGCTCGCCGGGTCGGGGAAGGCCAGCGCCAGCTGGACGGAGGTGACGCAGTAGGTGACCAGGTCGGCGAAGAACGCGCCGAAGAAGACGGTCACCATCAGCGGCGCGCCGGACTTCCGCAGCAGCCGGTAGACCCCGTAGCCGGCCCAGGGCCCGGCGACGGCCATCGAGAAGACGTTGGCGCCCAGCGTGGTGAGTCCGCCGTGGGCCAGCAGCAGCGCCTGGAAGAGGAGGGTGATCGTGCCGAGCACCGCCATGATCGGCGGCCGGAAGAGGATGGCTCCGAGCCCCGTCCCCGTCGGGTGCGAACAACTTCCCGTCACGGAAGGGATCTTCAGGGCGGACAGGACGAACGTGAACGCACCGGACGCCCCGAGCAGCAGTGTGCTCTCTGGGTTCGCCTTCACCTCGCGGGTCAGCGCGCGGACCCCGTGGACGACGAAGGGGGCGGACGCGGCGCCCCAGGCGGCCGCGTGCAAAGGGGGTAGGAACCCCTCGGCTATATGCATGGGTTGGGAGACCTCTCCAGCACCTCGTGGATGGACGACGCGCCCCGGCCGGTCTCCTGGCTCACGGGTACTGATGCCCTGGCTCCGCCTTCCCGGGCCCGTGCGGTATCCCGCGCGGGCCCAGTGGCTTCCCGCGGGGGAGAGTGGAGCCGGACTTCCCGATCACAGTGGCGAGGGCCGCACCGGTCTTGCACCGGTTTCCCGAACACCAAGGCCAGACGACCCTAGTCGCCCGCACGGACCGTCACAACCCGGACCGATCCGGCCACCCGCCCGCCCACCCGCCGAGCACCCGTACGGGCCAGGCCCGCTGGCCGGTCCGCCGGGCCCCCGGCACGGTGGAGGGCATGGCCGCCGACGACAGCCCCCGGTACGAGGACCTCTCCGCCGTCTACGTCAACTGCACCCTCAAGCGCTCTCCCGAGACCAGCAACACCGAGGGCCTGATCGCCCGGAGCCGGGCCGTCATGGAATCGGCGGGCGCCCGCACCTCGCTGATCCGCGCCGTCGACCACGACATCGCCACCGGTGTCTGGCCGGACATGACCGACCACGGCTGGGAGAGCGACCAGTGGCCGGTCCTGTACAGCCAGATCATGGACGCGGACATCCTGGTGCTGTGCGGCCCCATCTGGCTGGGGGACAACAGCTCCGTCATGAAGCAGGTGATCGAGCGGCTCTACGCCTGCTCCTCCCTGCTGAACGAGCAGGGGCAGTACGCCTACTACGGGCGGGTCGGCGGAGCGCTGATCACGGGGAACGAGGACGGCGTCAAGCACTGCGCCATGAACATCCTCTACAGCCTCCAGCACCTCGGCTACGCGATCCCGCCCCAGGCCGACGCGGGCTGGATCGGCGAGGCCGGCCCCGGCCCCTCCTACCTGGACCCGGGCTCGGGCGGACCCGAGAACGACTTCACGAACCGGAACACCACGTTCATGTCGTGGAACCTGATGCACCTGGCGGCACTCCTCAAACGCGCCGGCGGCATGCCGGCCCACGGCAACCAGCGCTCCCTGTGGGACGCCGGCTGCCGCTTCGACTTCCCCAACCCCGAACACCGCTAGCCGGGCGGCTCCGGGGCGGCCACGGGGTCAGCAGGTGTTGGGGTGCGGGAAGTCCAGCACGAGCCGCTCGGGCGAGTGCAGGACGGAGGTCTTCCAGGTCGGCTGGGTGTCGAAGGCGGCGCCGAAGGTCACGTACCCCTCGTAGTCGCCGGTCATGGCGATGCCCTTGAGCTTGCTGAGGTAGATCTTCTGGAGCCTGGGCCCCTGGTAGACGTTCTGCCCCGCGTCGTCGTGCCCGGCCGCGGGGTGCAGGCGGATCTCCAGGAAGTACTTCCCCGCCAGCGGCACGGGCCGGCCGGACCCGTCGTAGACGAGCTCTGACACGGGAGTGACGGTGACCGGGGGCACGTAGCCCTGGACGTCTATGACGAGCCGGTCGTACGTGCAGTGCCCGCCCCAGCGGGCATTGACGACGAGCGGCGTCTGGGTGCGGGTGGTCGTGGTGGCTGCGGAGGCCGGCGACGCGGAGAACGCCAGTCCGGCGGTGAGCAGGGCACCCGTGGCGAGGGCCACGATCCGGCGGCGGTGCAGAGGTGAGCGCGAGTGCTTCATGACGGCCCCCCGGTTCTTCGGAGACGGGTCGATGCTGTCCCCCATAGGGACGCCCACCGCGCGCCGATGGTTGCACGGGCGCTCCCGAGCAGTGCGGAGGGGAGGCGTGTGCGACGGCTAGGGAGCGTTCGTCGCGGGGGTCGTGAATCCGGAGGGCGGCACATGGGGATCGGCGCCCCCGTACGGTGCGGGCGGCGGGTCGACGGCACGGGTGGACCCGCGCACGTTGTCCAGCAGGATGTTCCCCTGCTTGTCGAGCATGCGCGTCAGCGCTTCCTGGCCGATACCGAATACGACGGCCCAGGCGGATATCTGGGCCGGGCTGTCCAGCGCGGAAAGCCCGGGAATGAATTCCCCGTGGATCAGGACCAGGCCCAGGAGGGCGGACAGCGCGCCGACGGGCACCCGCAGGAGCAGGAGGGCCATCGGGACCTTGTACGGGACGGCGCTGCCGCGCATCTTGTGCATCGCGGCGGCCCCTGCCAGAGCCGCTGCTCCGGCACCGAGGGACGCCACCAGCAGGACGTCGCCTCCCACGGGGACGACGGTGCCGCCCTTCTGCGTGTTCAGCGGGCACACCCTCTCCGTGGCACCCGGTTCCGCGACGGTGGGCGCCGGCGGGTCGAAGCAGAGCTTGTCCGCGAGTGCGGTCGAGTTCTGGTACCCGGAATAAATGAACAGGAGCACGATCGCCGACATGATGAAGAACGCCAGCATCAAGGCGCTCTGGAAATTCCGGACCCGGGCTATTTCCTTTTCCTCCATGTGGTTCGCCGCATGGAGGACACTGACCGCGAGCTCCCGGAAATCGGCGCCGAGCTGGTTCTCGTTGTCGCGCAGCCGGTCCTCCAGGAGCCGCAGTCGCGGGTCGTCGCTCCAGAGGTGCTGCCGGCCCACGGCCAGCACTGCGGGGCCCCGCCAGCCGAGCTCGTCGGCCGGGGCGATCTGCAGGAGGATCAGTTCGACCTCGTGGATGCTGGCCAGGGCCCGGTCCTTGGCCGACCCGAGCGTCCAGAAGGACCACTTCGGCCAGCTCTCCGCGGCGTCCCGCGCCGCGTCCAGCAGGCTGTGGGCCTTCTTCGCGAGCTGCTGATCGGCGTTCGGCAGTTTCCCGGTGGCCTCGATCCGGTCGAGCTGGCCCTGCAGCACCGCGATGTGCGCGGACCAGCGCTGGCGCCACGGTCCGAACTTCCTGTGTGCGGCCACGTCCCGGCTGCTCATGGGTCACTCCCGTCCGTTGACCCACCCCGCACCACCTACATCCAGTACACCGCCGGGTCGGACCCCCTGCAACCCAACGGACGTGCGGTGGAGGAAGGTTGACGCTTCACGCAGCTGCGCGTGCGAGAGGAGGAGGGACGGCCGCACGGTGCCGCGCCGGGCCTCAGAACGTCAGCAGCGCGCTCAGCTCCGCGTCCAGGTCGTAGTGGCGCCGTTCCTGCCCGCGCGGCACCAGCTCCGTCATCCGGCGGCACAGCCCGCGCACGTCCTTGGCGCGGGCGGAGACCACGCAGCTCTGCTCGCCGTTGCTGAAGCCGAGCAGGACGCGCGGCTCCGATCCGCTCCACCGCGGCCACACGTGTATGTCGCCCTCGCCGGTGGCGGCGCTCTGCCCGTCGAGCAGCAGCTCCCGCGAGAACACCCAGCGTGCGAGGTGCGTACCGGCGCCCCGGAAGTCCACGGCCACCTCGTACGGGCGGTCCGTGCGGTAGACGAACCGGCCGGTCAGGGGCACGGACAGGGGGGCGGCCTCCAGCCGCAGCGGCAGGAGTCTCTGTTCGGTGATGGTGGCCATCGGCGGCTGCCTCTCGTCGCGCGTGGGTTCTTCCCGCGCCCCTCCCGGCACGCTATCCCCGGCTCGGGGGAGCGGCGCGGGGCCGAAGGTCCCGAGCCACCGGGCCGCAGGGCCTCTTTTCGGCCACGCCCCGCGCCACACGCCCCGGGCATGCGAAGGGCCCGCCCTCCGGGGGAAGGGCGGGCCCGTTGGCACGCTGCGGCGGGGCCGCGCGGCCGGCCGCTACGGGACCGGGTTGTAGATCAGCGAGTCGTGGTTGTTGGACTGGCCGACCGCGGTGAAGCCGGAGCCGTTGGCCTGGGCGCCGTTGTTCTGGTTCGACGCCCCGAAGCCGGACGCGACCTGCTGCGCGGTGGAGGAGTTGCCGAGGTTGCTGCCGCCCACTCCGCTGCCCAGGATCCCGGCGAGGGCGGCGTTCGAAGCGGTGCCGGCGGCGCCGGCCCCGTTGTCCGCCTGGGCCGTGCCCGTGAAGAGCGCGGCGGCGAGGGGGAGCGATGCGAGCGCCGCCATCACGCGGATGCTGCGGATGCCTGCCATGGTGAAGCCTCCAGTACGCAAAAGAGCAAGGGGGTGTGGCGGTTGGCCTACCGCCCGGGGGTGACGCGACGTCGCGTGACCAGACTGGCCCACGTGATCATCGAGAAACCAGCCCGGACCGGCTTCTTCCCTCGCAAGCGTGATCAACTCGGTCCAAACCTCGAACCGGAGACCATGTGCGTACTTCGCGGATCAGCACTCGATGACGTTGACCGCGAGGCCGCCGCGCGCCGTCTCCTTGTACTTGATCTTCATGTCGGCGCCGGTCTCCTTCATGGTCTTGATGACCTTGTCGAGGGAGACCTTGTGGCTGCCGTCCCCGCGCATCGCCATCTTCGCGGCGGTGACGGCCTTGACGGCGGCCATGCCGTTGCGCTCGATGCAGGGGATCTGGACGAGTCCGCCCACCGGGTCGCAGGTCAGGCCGAGGTTGTGCTCCATGCCGATCTCGGCGGCGTTCTCCACCTGCTCGGGGGTGCCGCCCAGCACCTCGGCGAGGGCGCCGGCCGCCATCGAGCAGGCCGAGCCCACCTCGCCCTGGCAGCCGACCTCGGCGCCGGAGATCGAGGCGTTCTCCTTGAAGAGCATGCCGATCGCGCCCGCGGCCAGCAGGAAGCGGACCACGCCGTCCTCGTCCGCGCCGGGCACGAAGTTCACGTAGTAGTGCAGGACGGCCGGCAGGACGCCCGCCGCACCGTTCGTGGGGGCGGTGACGACGCGGCCGCCCGCGGCGTTCTCCTCGTTGACGGCCATCGCGTAGATCGTCGTCCACTCGCTGCGGTGCATCATCGGGTCGCCCTCGGTGCGCAGCTGGCGCGCCGTGGACGCGGCGCGGCGCTTGACGCGCAGGCCGCCCGGCAGGATGCCCTCGCGGGACATGCCGCGCGAGACGCAGGACTGCATGACCCGCCAGATCTCCAGCAGGCCCTCGCGGATCTCCTCCTCGGTGCGCCAGGCCTTCTCGTTCTCCAGCATCAGGGAGGAGATCGACAGGCCCGTCTCGTTCGCCAGGCGCAGCATCTCGTCACCGGAGCGGAAGGGGTACTTCAGCACGGTGTCGTCGAGCTTGATCCGGTCCTCGCCGACCGCGTCCTCGTCCACGACGAAGCCGCCGCCCACCGAGTAGTACGTCTTCTCCAGCAGCGGCGCGCCGGAGGCGTCGTACGCGAAGAGGGTCATGCCGTTCGCGTGGTAGGGCAGCGAGCGGCGGCGGTGCAGGATCAGCTGGCTCGGCTCGTCGAAGTCGATCTCGTGGGCACCGCCTATTTCCGCACCCAGCAGCCGCAGCTTGCCGCTCTTGCGGATGCGCTCCACCTCGGCGTCGGCGGTCTCGACGTCCACGGTGCGGGGGGAGTGGCCCTCCAGGCCCAGCAGGACCGCCTTGGGCGTGCCGTGGCCGTGGCCGGTCGCGCCGAGGGAGCCGAAGAGCTCCGCCCGCACGGCGGCGGTCTGGGCGAGGACGCCGTCCTTCTTCAGCCGCGTCACGAACATGCGCGCCGCGCGCATCGGGCCGACCGTGTGGGAGGAGGACGGGCCGATGCCGATGGAGAAGAGGTCGAAGACGGAGATGGCCACTGGCGGACTCCCTTGTCTGCTCGTGGGGTGGGGAGGGGGCAGGGGTGTGGTGATCAAGACGGGGGATCTGCGGATTTTGTCCGGCAGACGAGCGTAACGCGTGGAGATGAACGTTTCGCCTCCCGGACGGGGCCGTCAGGCGTGAGCCGGATCGCGTTCCGGTGCCGGGTTCCGGTCATGGAAAGGGCCCGGCCTTGTGGAGAACAAGGCCGGGCCCCCGAAACCGTGCCTAGAGCGACGGGTACAGCGGGAACTTCGCGGCCAGGGCCGAGACGCGCGCCTTGAGGTCGGCGGCGTCGTAGCTCGGCTTCAGCGCCTGCGCGATGATCTCGGCGACCTCGGTGAAGGCCTCGGCGTCGAAACCGCGGGTGGCCAGGGCCGGCGTGCCGATCCGCAGACCCGAGGTGACCATCGGCGGCCGCGGGTCGTTCGGGATGGCGTTCCGGTTGACCGTGATGCCGACCTCGTGGAGGCGGTCCTCGGCCTGCTGGCCGTCGAGCTCCGAGTTGCGCAGGTCGACCAGGACCAGGTGCACGTCGGTGCCGCCGGTGAGGACGTCCACGCCCACGGCCTTGACGTCGTCCTGGACCAGGCGGGCGGCGAGGATCTTCGCGCCCTCCAGGGTCCGCTCCTGGCGCTCCTTGAACTCCGGCGAGGCCGCGACCTTGAAGGAGACGGCCTTGGCCGCGATCACGTGCTCCAGCGGACCGCCCTGCTGGCCGGGGAAGACCGCGGAGTTGATCTTCTTGGCCAGCTCCTGCGTCGACAGGATGACACCGCCGCGCGGACCGCCGAGGGTCTTGTGCGTGGTGGTGGTGACGACGTGGGCGTGCGGCACCGGGTTCGGGTGCAGACCCGCGGCGACCAGGCCGGCGAAGTGCGCCATGTCGACCATGAGGTACGCGCCGACCTCGTCCGCGATCCGGCGGAAGGCGGCGAAGTCCAGCTGGCGCGGGTACGCGGACCAGCCGGCGACGATCAGCTGCGGCTTGGACTCCTTGGCCAGGCGCTCGACCTCGGCCATGTCGACCTGGCCGTCCTCGCCGACGTGGTACGGGACCACGTTGTAGAGCTTGCCGGAGAAGTTGATCTTCATGCCGTGGGTCAGGTGACCGCCGTGGGCCAGGTTCAGGCCCATGATCGTGTCGCCCGGCTTCAGCAGCGCGAACATCGCGGCGGCGTTGGCCTGCGCACCCGAGTGCGGCTGGACGTTCGCCGCCTCGGCGCCGAACAGCGCCTTGATGCGGTCGATCGCGATCTGCTCGACCACGTCGACGTGCTCGCAGCCGCCGTAGTAGCGGCGGCCCGGGTAGCCCTCGGCGTACTTGTTGGTCAGGACCGAGCCCTGGGCCTCCATGACGGCGACCGGAGCGAAGTTCTCCGACGCGATCATTTCCAGGGTCGACTGCTGGCGCACGAGCTCCGCGTCGACGGCGGCGGCGACGTCGGGGTCGAGCTCGTGGAGGGGGGTGTTCAGAACGGACATTCAGGGCCCCTGGGGTGTCAGTTGTCGGAGTGGGTGAGCGCGGCGTACTCGTCGGCGGAGAGCGCGTCCTTCGGCTCCTCCGACAGGCGCACCTTGAACAGCCAGCCACCCTCGAACGGGGCGGAGTTCACCAGCGACGGGTCGTCCACGACGTCCTGGTTGAACTCCGTGATCTCGCCGGAGACGGGGGAGTACAGGTCGCTGACCGACTTGGTCGACTCCAGCTCGCCACAGGTCTCGCCCTCGGTCACGGTCTCGCCGACCTCGGGGAGCTGGGCGTAGACGACGTCACCGAGCGCGTTGGCCGCGAACTCCGTGATGCCGACCGTCGCGACGCCGTCCTCGACGGCCGACAGCCACTCGTGCTCCTTGGTGTAACGCAGCTGCTGGGGGTTGCTCATGACCTGATTCTCCTGGATGCGGGGAGGTGGATACGAACGGTGGTCTTGCTTGCTGAGACGGGGGGACCCGGTACGAGCGTTACTTCTGCCGCTTGTAGAAGGGCAGGGCCACGACCTCGTACGGCTCATGCGTACCGCGAATGTCGACGCCGACGCCGGAGGTGCCGGGCGCGGCGTGCTCCGCGTCGACGTACGCCATCGCGATCGGCTTGCCCAGCGTCGGGGAGGGGGCGCCGGAGGTCACCTCGCCGATGACCTCGCCGCCCGCGACCACGGGGAAGCCGGCGCGCGGGACGCGGCGGCCCTCGGCGACCAGGCCGACCAGCTTGCGCGGCGGCTTGGTGGCGGCGACCTCGGCGGCGGCCTCCAGGGCGGCGCGGCCGACGAAGTCGCCCTCCTTCTCGAACTTCACGACCCGGCCCAGCCCGGCGTCGAAGGGGGTCAGCGCGGTGGTCAGCTCGTGCCCGTACAGCGGCATGCCCGCCTCCAGGCGCAGCGTGTCGCGGCAGGACAGGCCGGCCGGCACCAGACCGGCGCCCTCGCCCGCCGCCGTCAGCGCCTGCCACAGCTCCACGGCGTGCTCGGGGGAGACGAACAGCTCGAAGCCGTCCTCGCCCGTGTAGCCGGTACGGGCGATCAGCGCGGGTACGCCCGCCACGGTGCCCGGCAGGCCGGCGTAGTACTTCAGGCCGTCCAGGTCGGCGTCCGTGAGGGACTTCAGGATGCCGGGGGACTCCGGGCCCTGGACGGCGATCAGCGCGTACGCGTCACGGTCGTCGCGGACCTCGGTGTCGAAGCCGGCCGCGCGCTCGGTGAGCGCGTCCAGCACGACCTGGGCGTTGGAGGCGTTGGCGACGACCATGTATTCGTTCTCGCCCAGGCGGTAGACGATCAGGTCGTCGAGGATCCCGCCGTCCTCCTGGCAGATGTGCGTGTAGCGGGCGCGGCCGACGCCGACGGTGGAGATGTTCCCGACGAGCGCGTAGTCCAGCGCCTTCACGGCCTCCGGGCCGGTCAGGGTGATCTCGCCCATGTGGGACAGGTCGAAGAGGCCGGCCTTCGTGCGTACGGCGTTGTGCTCGTCGCGCTCACTGGCGTAGCGCAGCGGCATGTCCCAGCCCGCGAAGTCGGTCATGGTCGCACCGAGCGAGCGGTGCAGCGCGTCGAGCGCGGTCAGGCGGGGGGCAGTGCTCATGGGTGTGGCTCCCGGGTCCCAGGGCATGACATGACGAGGAGGTTCCTCCCCATCTGTCATCGGAACCTGAGAGGTTCGCCGAGAGTTCCCCGAGGGGGAACGCCGACTTGCACCTTGGGTGGAGCACGCGCCGGGCGGCCGTCGGGGACGGACGCGGCGGGGCTCGCTTTTCAGATCTGCCTCATCCACGCGGTACGGGGCCTGAGAGATTCAAGGGAGGTACTTGCTCCTTCGGCGCCCGGGCACGGCCTCACGGCCTGCCGGGACTCTCCCGCGCGGATTCAAGCGGCCGGTATGCAGTTTGGTGTCCAGATGGCGCACATCATTGCACGGGACGGGCGGGGGAGGGCAGTGGGGCCCGGAAGAACGTGCGGTCCGGACGGGGCCGGCCGTCCGCGCTGTGGAACGCCCGGCCGCAACCGGGGCCGTCGGATTACCGTCTCTTTACACGGGGCGGGCAGGGGGCCCTCGCGGCCCGATTCGGGGGAGACGATCACTGTGCGGAGACTCGGAGTGGCGACGACTACAGGCGCGGTCGGGGCGGCCCCGGAGCGGCGGAACACCGCCCGGTCCGCGCCGGCCGCCGGCGGCCCCGTCCGCGACCTGCGCGGACGGCCCGCGCGGCCGCACCGGCTGAGCTACGCCGCCGGGGACATCGTGGTGGTGTCCGGGCTGCCCGGCGGCGGCAAGAGCACCCTGATCAAGCGGGCCGCCGAAGCCGCCATCGACTCGCAGGACACCCGAGAGCGGTGGGAGCGGCGGATGCCGTCCGGCCTGCCGTACGCGGTGTACCGGCCGCTGGTCCGCGCCGCGCACTACGCGGGGCTGTGGCGCGAGCTGCGCTCCGGCGCCTCTGTGGTGGTCCACGACTGCGGCACCCAGCCGTGGGTGCGGGGGCTGCTGGCCGCCGTCGCCCGGCGCCGGGGGCGGGGGCTGCACCTGCTGCTGCTGGACACCACCGCCGAGGAGGCGCTGTCCGGGCAGACGGCCCGGGGGCGGCGGGTGTCGGCGTACGCCTTCGCGCGGCACCGGGGGGCGGTGTCCCGCCTCCTGCGCTCCGCGGAAGCGGGCCGCACCCCGCGCGGCTGCGCCTCGGTCACCCTCCTGGACCGCCCGTCGGAAGACAGCCGTCACCCGGATCACCTTCGCGGGCTGACGCCCCTGCCCTGCCGGGGCACCGGGGGCCGCTGCGCGGGCTTCTCCCCGCCCCGCCCTTCGCCCGTTCCCAGGGGCTCCGCCCCTCCCCCCGGTCCTCAAACGCCGGCGGCGC
>NZ_GG657750.1:5499810-5507721 GCF_000158895.1 Streptomyces sp. C
GCGCAGCGGCCGGCCACCCGCACCCCACCCACCGGCCCCGGCCCCGATAGCCTCGGGGCCACACAGGGCGGAACCACACGGAGGCACAGGCAGATGCAGGCGCAAGGCAACGGCTGGCCGGCGAACGAGTTGGAGCAGGTGCTCGGGGCGGCGCTCGGCCAGGCGGACGCCGGCCCGCGGATCATCGACGCGCTCGGCCGCAGCCAGGTCTGGGTGCCGCTCCCGAACGGCGGCGGCCCCGACAGCGCCTCCCTCGACCTCCCCACGATGCTGATCGACGGCGCCGCGTACGTCCCCGTCTACAGCTCGGAGGCCCAGTTCCGCATCGCCGCCGGCCCCGCCATGGACTTCGCCGTCGCCCCCGCCGTCGAGTTCGCCCGCGGCCTGCCCCCGCAGCTCGGCATCGCCGTGAACCCCGAGGGCGCCGTCGGGGTCCCGCTCCCCCCGGCCGCCGTCGCGGAGCTGTGCCGCGCCGGCCGCACCGAGCTCGACGGCCCGGCCGGCGGCGCCCGCGTCCGGCTCTTCGAGCCCGACTGGCAGGACGACCCGGTCGACTTCCTCGCCGCCGCGGCCGAGGAGTTCCGGGCCACCGGAGCCGTGGCGTCCGCTCACCGCTGCCTCGCCAGCGTCGAGGGCGGCGACCCCCAGCTCTACATCGGTGTCCGCCTGCTGGGATGGGATCCCGAACTGCGCGGCGCCCCGCTGGAGGCGCTCGGCCGCGCCCTGGGCCGCGTACCGGCGCCCTGGCCGGTGCAGTTGATCCTGCTGGACGCCGCCGAGGACCCGGTCACGGAGTGGATTCGTGAGCGCGTACGCCCCTTCTACCTCCCGTAGCGCCGCTTAAGCTGGTCGGGACGTGTGGACGACGGGCGGACGAAGACGAAGAGGGGTACCGGGTGAGTGCGTCAGGCACGGCCGCGGCCGGGCAGGTCGAGCACATGCTGCGCCAGGTGACTCCCGGGCGCTATGAGAGCTATGAGTCATTCCTGCACGCCCTCGCCGAGGGCAGGCTGTGGATGCTCCTGTGGCAGGGGCAGCCGGGCTCACCGGACGCCCAGTACGGCGGCATGGAGGTCGAGGGGCTGGGCTACGCCCCCTGCGTGACCTCCCCGCAGGAGCTGGCCGCGAGCGGCTGGAACCGCGGCTACGAGGTGGTCACGGGCCGGGACATCGCCCGCGCCCTCTACCCGGACCGCTGGGGGCTGTGGGTCAACCCGCACGCCCAGGGCGGCGGCCTCGGCATCCCCTGGGCCGACCTGCGCCGGGTCGCCACCGGCCTGGACCGGATGCCGGCGGGGCCGCTGAGGCTGTCCGAGCCGTCCCTGGAGCTCCCGCAGTTCTACGGGCTGCTGACCCAGCACGCGCACCGCACGCCGGCCGTGAGGTCGCTGCGCCGCGCCTGGGTGCAGCCTTCGCTGGGGTCCGCGTACCTCGCGGTCGGGCTCGACCTGTACGACGCCTCGCCGCCCGCGCTGGAATCCGTACGCGAGATGATGCGCCAGTCGGTCGGCGCCGTGCCCGAGGGGGTCCCGGTGTGCACCGTCGCGCTCGCGGACGAGCACGACCCGGTGGCGATGTGGCTGCGCGCGCAGACCCGGCCCTTCTACGACCGCGAGGGGCAGGCCGCCGCCTACTGACCCCCCTCCACGGGGTGCGGGGGCCCTTTCCCCGAGCTCCCTACAGGGATTCCCCGGGTGCGCCCGCACTCTGGGACGACCCCGTCCGACGGACACCAGGCCGCCGGGAACCACGGTTCCCGGCGGCCTTCGTCTTGTCCGGATATCGCCGCAGGTGGGCGCCCAAATAGCGCACTCGTTCCCGGAGTTGGCCATGATGTCCGTTTGGGTACCGAACGGACGGTCTTGCTCCGCTGAGCCGTGAGCGGAGTCCGGATAACGGGAATCCCGGCGTCAGATCACGGTTGCGCATCCATTCATCTGCGGGTCTGGCGGCTGGTCGAGCGCCCGATGAAGACTCCCCACCCAAGAGCCGGTCAGTCCTCCAGGACGCGGTTCGGCACGTGGACCTCGCCGCTCGTCACGACGCGGCGCTTCCGCACTTCCCGCACCTCAGCTGCACCGCACCGCACGCACCGCACCCTGCTCCACCCACAGCACGGCCGCACTGCCAGCACTGCCAGTACCTCGCACCTCGTACGCGTTCACGTGCCCCGAGCACTGGAGCGCCACTCCGCACCAACGCCGCCACAGCGGCGGGCATGGGCCGACCCACCCGTCGGCCGAGAGGGGTCCCCACCACGATGACGGCACCACTGCACGACACGAGCGCGGAAACACCCGCACCCGTGTCCGTAGCCGAAGTCCCTGCCAAGGCCATCGAAGGCCGCTCGCCCGGCCGCATCGCCTGGATGCGGCTCAAGCGCGACAAGGTCGCGCTGACCGGCGGCGTGATCGTGATCCTCCTGATCCTGGTGGCGGTCTTCGCACCGCTGATCGTGAACCTGCTGGGCCACGACCCCAACGAGTTCCACGAGGACATGATCGATCCGGACCTGGGCACGCCGCTCGGCTCCTTCGGCGGCATCAGCTCCGACTTCCTGCTGGGCGTCGAACCGACCAACGGGCGCGACGTGTTCAGCCGGATCGTCTACGGCGCCCGCATCTCGCTGGTCGTCGCCTTCCTGGCGGCCTTCGTCTCGGTCGTCCTCGGCAGCCTCCTGGGCGCCCTCGCCGGCTTCCTCGGCGGCTGGGTGGACGCGATCATCAGCCGCCTGATGGACCTGCTGCTGGCCTTCCCCCAGCTGCTGTTCACCATCGCCCTGGTCTCCGTGGTCCCCAACTCCGTATGGGGGTTCGAGGGTTCCGGCGTGCGGATGGGCGTGCTCATCCTCGTCATCGGCTTCTTCGGCTGGCCGTACATCGGCCGCATCGTCCGGGGCCAGACGATCTCCCTGCGGGAACGCGAGTACGTCGAGGCCGCGCGCAGCCTCGGAGCCGGGCGCGGCTACATCCTCCTCAAGGAGCTGCTGCCCAACCTGGTCGCGCCGATCCTCGTCTACGCCACGCTGATCATCCCGACCAACATCCTGACCGAAGCGGCCCTCAGCTTCCTGGGTGCCGGCGTCAAGCCGCCCACCGCTTCCTGGGGAAAGATGCTCTCCGACGCCGTCCCCATCTACCAGGACGACCCCATGTACATGGTGGTTCCCGGTATGACGATCTTCATCACCGTCCTGGCGTTCAACCTCTTCGGGGACGGGCTGCGTGACGCACTCGACCCCAAGGGCAGCTGAACCGCTTCTTCGATTCACCACCTATGGAGGTTGGACAACGTGACCCGCAGAAAGCAGGCCCTCGCGATCACCGCTGTGATCGCCGCGCTCTCGATGACCGCCGCGTGCGGTGACAACGGAGCGAAGAAGGACGACAAGGCCGACGGCGACAGCGGCAAGGGCTACAGCGGCGCCGCCACCGCCGTGATCAACCCCTCCGACGCCAAGGGCGGCGAGCTCAAGCTCTGGTCCCCGCAGGACGTCGACTACCTCGACCCGGCGCGCGCCTACTACGGCTTCGTCTGGAACATGCAGCGCCTCTACGTCCGCAGCCTGCTGGCCTACGACGCCAAGCCGGGCAAGGACGGCACGAAGGTCGTCCCCGACCTCGCCGAGGCCCTGCCGGTCATCAGCAACGACGGCAAGACCTACACCCTGAAGCTCAAGGACGGGGTGAAGTTCGAGGACGGTACGCCGATCACCTCGAAGGACATCAAGTACGGCGTCGAGCGCGTCTTCGCGCAGGACGTGCTGTCGGGTGGCCCGACCTACCTGATCGACCTCCTGGACCAGGGCCAGAAGTACCCCGGCCCGTACAAGGACACCGACCCGAACAAGATGGGTCTGAAGACCGTCGAGACGCCGGACGACAAGACGATCGTCTTCAACCTGGCGAGCGCGAACTCCGACTTCAGCTACCTGCTGGCCATGCCGTCCTCCTCGCCGGTCCCGGCGGGCAAGGACACGGGTGCCACGTACACCAACAAGCCGGTGTCCACGGGCCCCTACAAGGTCGAGAGCTTCACCGCCGGCAAGGGCGCGACCTTCGTCCGCAACGAGAACTGGGACCCGAAGACGGACCCGATCCGCAAGGGTCTGCCGGACAAGGTCTCCTTCACGGTCACCACCAACCCGGACGACATGGACCAGCGCCTGCTCTCGGGCGACATCGACATGGCCGTCGACGGCACCGGTGTCCAGCAGGCCGCGAAGAACAAGATCCTCAAGGACTCGAAGCTCAAGGCCAACGCGGACAACCCGTTCACGGGCTACATCCGCTACTTCGCCTTCCCGCAGACGGTCGCGCCGTTCGACAACATCGACTGCCGCAAGGCCGTCATCTACGCGGCCGACCCGAAGTCCCTCCAGACCGCCCGCGGCGGCCCGACCAGCGGTGACCTCGGCGCGAACATGCTGCCGGCCGGCGTCCCCGGCTCGGACAAGAGCTACGACCCCTTCGGCCTGACCAAGGGCAAGCCGCAGGAGGCCAAGGCCAAGGAGGCCCTCAAGGCCTGTGGCAAGCCCGACGGCTTCGAGACCGTCATCGCCGTGCGCAACAACCGCGCCCCCGAGGTGAAGACGGCCGAGTCCCTGCAGGCCTCGCTCGCCAAGGTCGGCATCAAGGCGACGATCGACCAGTTCGACGGCAAGCTCTCCTCCTCCACGATCGGTTCGCCCGAGAACGTGAAGAAGAAGGGCTACGGCATCATCGTCATGGGCTGGGGCGCCGACTACAACTCCGGCGCGGGCTTCCTGCAGCCGCTGGTCGACGGATCGTTCATCCTGCCGAACGGCAACAACAACTACACCGAGGTCAACGACACGGAGATCAACGGCCTGTTCGACAAGGCCGCTGCCGCCGCGACCCCGGAGGCCGCTGCTCCGTTCTACACGGAGATCAACAAGAAGGTCATGGACAAGGCGCTCTACCTGCCGATCAACTTCGACAAGGCGCTCGTCTACCACAACCCGCGCCTGACGAACGTCTTCTTCAACGAGTCCTTCGGCAAGATCGACCTCGCCACCGTGGGCATCAAGCAGTAGCAGCAGGCGGCCCGGCCGACCGCCGGGCACGCAACCCGCAACTCAGCACGTAAGTAAGTGCCTTCACCGCACATGCGCTAGTCCGAAGGGCAGGTGAAGGCCGCAGGCGCTGGCCGCCGCCCCCACGAGGGGCGGCGGCCACCAGCCCCGGGCGGCCGACTGCAGTGCTCGTCTACCTCATACGGCGGCTGTTCAACGTCGCCGCCACGCTGCTGGTGGTCTCCGTGGTCACCTTCGGCATCTTCTTCGCGGTCCCGAAGCTGACCGGCAGCGATCCCGCGCTCATGTACGCAGGCCGGGAGACCAACGAGACCGCCCTGGCGGGCATCCGCGTGAAAATGGGCTTCGACAAGCCCATCTCCGAGCAGTACCTGCTCTTCGTCAAGGGGATCTTCGCCGGCCGCGACTACGACGGCGGCACCGAGATCACCCACTGTGCGGCCCCGTGCTTCGGTTACTCCTTCAAGACCGAGGCGCCCGTCTGGGAAACCATGATGGACCGCATCCCGGTCACCCTCTCGCTCGCCCTCGGCGCGGCCGTGATCTGGGTGATCGCCGGCGTGGCCACGGGCGTGATCTCCGCACTCAAACGCCGCACCGCCATCGACCGCACCGTCATGGTCGGCGCACTCGCCGGCGTCTCCCTGCCGATCTTCTTCACCGGCATGGTGGCCCCCGCGATCTTCGTCTACAGCCTCGGCTGGCTGGACGTCTCCAACTACCAGCCCCTGACCGAGGATCCGCTGGCCTGGCTCAACAGCATGATCCTGCCCTGGATCACCCTGGCCTTCCTCTTCGCCGCCACCTACGCCCGCATCACCCGGGCGACCATGCTGGAGGTCCTCGGCGAGGACTACATCCGCACCGCCCGCGCCAAGGGCCTCAAGGAGGGCGTGGTCATCCGCAAGCACGCCCTGCGCTCCACGCTCACCCCGGTCGTCACCATGTTCGGCCTGGACCTCGGCGGCCTCCTCGGCGGCGCGGTGCTCACCGAGACCACCTTCAACTTCCAGGGCCTGGGCACGGCGGCGGTGGCCGCCATCAGCGCCGGCGACCTTCCCGTGATCATGGGCGTCACCCTGCTCGCCGCCCTGTTCGTGGTCCTCGCCAACCTGATCGTGGACCTGCTGTACGTCGTCATCGACCCGCGCGTGAGGCTGACGTGACCAAGAACGATTCCGACCAGCCGGCCTTCGTGCCCGAGCAGG
Source organism: Streptomyces sp. C (assembly GCF_000158895.1). NCBI lineage: Bacteria > Bacillati > Actinomycetota > Actinomycetes > Kitasatosporales > Streptomycetaceae > Streptomyces > Streptomyces sp. C. Next base: position 5,506,075 of record NZ_GG657750.1, read on the forward strand.
GCGGCGCGCCCGACGCGGCCCCCTTCCTCTCCGTGCGCGACCTCAAGGTCCACTTCCCGACCGACGACGGCCTGGTCAAGTCCGTGGACGGCCTCAGCTTCGACCTGGAGCGCGGCAAGACCCTGGGCATCGTCGGCGAGTCCGGCTCCGGCAAGTCGGTGACCTCGCTGGCCATCATGGGCCTGCACCGCACCGGCAACGCCCGCAGCCGCCCGGACATCTCGGGCGAGGTCGTGCTCGACGGCGAGGACCTCGTCAGCGCCGACGCCGACCGCGTGCGCCGGCTCCGCGGCCGCAAGATGGCGATGGTCTTCCAGGACCCGCTGTCCGCGATGCACCCGTACTACTCGGTCGGCAAGCAGATCGTCGAGGCGTACCGGACCCACCACGACGTCGACAAGAAGAAGGCCCGCGCCCGCGCCGTCGAGATGCTCGACCGCGTCGGCATCCCGGAGCCCCACCGGCGCGTGGACGCGTACCCCCACGAGTTCTCCGGCGGCATGCGCCAGCGCGCGATGATCGCCATGGCGCTCGTCAACAACCCCGAACTGCTCATCGCGGACGAGCCGACCACCGCCCTCGACGTCACCGTCCAGGCGCAGATCCTCGACCTGATCCGCGACCTGCAGAAGGAGTTCGGCTCCGCGGTCATCATGATCACGCACGACCTCGGCGTGGTCGCCGAGATGGCCGACGAGATCCTCGTGATGTACGGCGGCCGGTGCGTCGAGCGCGGCACCGCCGAGAAGGTCTTCTACGAGCCCCGCCACCCCTACACCTGGGGACTGCTCGGCTCCATGCCGCGCATCGACCGCGACCAGACCGAGCGGCTGATCCCGGTCAAGGGCTCGCCGCCCAGCCTCATCAACATCCCGAGCGGCTGCGCGTTCAACCCCCGGTGCCCCTACGCCGACGTGCCCAAGGGGGGCATCACCCGCACCCAGCGGCCCGAGCTGACCCAGGACGACAGCCGGCACTGGTCCGCCTGCCACATGTCGCAGGAGGAGCGGACCCGGATCTGGACCGAAGAGATTGCGCCGAAGCTGTGACGGACATGAAGAAGGACACCGCCGCCCAGGACTCGGCGACCGCGACGGCCGTCGCCGAGGCGGAACCGCTGCTGAAGGTCACCGGCCTGGTCAAGCACTTCCCCATCAGGAAGGGGCTGCTGAGCCGCCAGACCGCCGCCGTCAAGGCCGTGGACGGGATCGACTTCGACGTCCGGCGGGGTGAGACCCTCGGCGTCGTCGGCGAGTCCGGCTGCGGCAAGTCGACGATGGGCCGCCTCATCACGCGGCTGCTGGAGCCGACCGGCGGCCGCATCGAGTTCGAGGGCAAGGACATCACCCACCTCGGCGTGGCCGGCATGCGCCCGCTGCGCCGCGACGTGCAGATGATCTTCCAGGACCCGTACGGCTCCCTGAACCCGCGCCACACGGTCGGCGCGATCGTCTCGGCCCCCTTCAAGCTCCAGGGCGTCACGCCCGAAGGCGGCGTGAAGAAGGAGGTCCAGCGCCTCCTCTCGCTCGTCGGCCTGAACCCCGAGCACTACAACCGCTACCCGCACGAGTTCTCCGGCGGCCAGCGCCAGCGCATCGGCATCGCCCGCGCCCTGGCGCTGAAGCCGAAGCTGGTCGTCGCGGACGA
>NZ_GG657750.1:5508448-5531992 GCF_000158895.1 Streptomyces sp. C
GCAGCGGCCCGGCCCCGGCCCAGGCCCGGCATCCCGCCCCTGCGCGGCAGCGCGCCGCCGCCGGGCGACAATGGCGGGGTGCTCCACGATCTCTTCCCGCCCGGCATCCAGCACGCCCTGGACCTCGCGGGCATCTTCGTCTTCGCGACCGCCGGCGCCCTCCTCGCGGTCCGCAAGAACTTCGACGTCTTCGGCATCTGCGTCCTCGCCCTCGTCACCGCCCTCGGCGGCGGCCTCCTGCGGGACCTCTGCATCGGCGCCGTCCCGCCCGCGGCCTTCAGCGAACTCAGCTTCTTCGTCACCCCCCTGATCGCCGCCGCGCTCGTCTTCTTCCTCCACCCCGAGGTCCAGCGCATCAACCGCGCCATCAACGTCTTCGACGCCGCAGGCCTCGGGCTGTTCTGCGTCACCGGCACCACCAAGGCCTACGAGTACGGCCTCGGCCTGACCGCCTCCGCCGCGCTGGGCCTGGCCACGGCCGTCGGGGGCGGCGTGCTGCGCGACGTGCTCGCCAACGAGGTGCCCTCGCTGCTGCGCGACCGGGAGATGTACGCCGTACCGGCCGTCGTCGGCGCCGCGATGGTGGCCGTGTTCATCGGCTTCGAGGTCCTCAACCCCGTGACCACCGGCATCGCCATCGTCACCACCTTCGTGCTGCGCCTGCTCGCGATGCGCTACCACTGGCGGGCCCCGCTGGCCTGGAACCGCCGTTCCTCGGTGGCCGAAGAGGTGTAGTCCCACCCCGCAAGGAAAAGCTACCGCTTAGTAGCTTGCCGGTGTACCGTCGTCGGCATGTCTTACGCAGCGGCCCAGGCCTCCATCGGCGACAGCGAATTCGACCGCGACACCACCGTCACCGCCCGCGCGGGCGAGCCCGGGGTGTACGACGCGGAGCTGTCCGCCGGCTGGACGATCATCACCGCCGTCAACGGCGGCTATCTGCTGGCCCTGGTCGGCCGGGCCCTCGCGTCGGCCCTGCCGCACCCGGACCCCTTCACCGTGTCCGCCCACTACCTGACCTCCTCCGTGCCCGGCCCCGCCGTGATCCGCACCGAGGTGGTACGCGTCGGCCGCACCCTCTCCACGGGCCAGGCGTCGCTGTTCCAGTACGACGAGAACGGCGCCGAGGTCGAGCGCATCCGCGTCCTCGCCTCGTACGGGGACCTGGCCGCGCTCCCGGACGCCGTGCACACGGTGGCGCGCCCGCCGGCCATCCCGGCGTACGAGGACTGCCTCGGCGCCGAGGCCGGCCCGGCCCCGATCCCCGGCAGCAACGCGATCGTCGACCGGCTCCGGCTCCGCCTGGACCCGGCGACCGCGGGCTGGGCGGTCGGCGCCCCCTCCGGCAAGGGCGAGATGCGGGCGTGGTTCGAGCTGGCCGACGGCCGCGACGCCGACCCGCTGTCGCTGCTGCTCGCGGTGGACGCGCTGCCGCCGACCGCCTTCGACCTCGGCCTGCTCGGCTGGGCCCCGACCGTCGAACTCACCACCCACGTCCGCTGCCGCCCCGCTCCGGGCCCGCTGCGCGTGGGCATCGTCACCCGCAACCTCGCCGGGGGCTTCCTGGAGGAGGACGCCGAGGTCTGGGACTCCGCAGACCGCCTGGTCGCCCAGTCCCGCCAGCTGGCCCGCGCCCCGCGCTAGGGGGCCGCAGACGCCGCACCGGGCCGCGGAGGGGGCGGCCCGGTGGTCGGACCAACCCCACCCGGACGGGACCCGGCGGGGCGGGGGACTCGTAGAATCAAAAAATCATGGCCTACCTCGACCACGCCGCGACCACGCCGATGCTCCCGGAAGCCGCTGCGGCGATGACCGCGCAGTTCGCCGCCACCGGTAACGCGTCCTCCCTGCACGCCGCCGGCCGCCGGGCCCGCCGTACCGTCGAGGAGGCCCGCGAGTCCCTCGCCGAGGCGCTCGGCGCGCGCCCGAGCGAGGTGGTCTTCACCGCCGGCGGCACCGAGGCCGACAACCTCGCCGTCAAGGGCCTCTACTGGACCCGCCGCGACGCCGACCCGGCCCGCAGGCGGGTCCTCGCCAGCCCCGTCGAGCACCACGCCGTCCTCGACGCCGTGCACTGGCTCGCCGAGCACGAGGGGGCCGAGGTCGAGTACCTCCCCGTCGACCGCTACGGCCGCGTGCACCCCGGGGACTTCCGGGCGGCTCTGGAGCGCAACCCCGACGACGTCGCCCTCGCCACCGTGATGTGGGCCAACAACGAGATCGGCACCGTCATGCCGGTCGGGGAACTGGCCGCTGTCGCGCGGGAGTTCGCCGTACCCCTGCACTCCGACGCCGTCCAGGCCTTCGGCCAGCTCGACGTCCGCTTCGGCGACAGCGGCCTCGCCGCCATGACCGTCAGCGGCCACAAGGTCGGCGGCCCCTACGGCATCGGCGCGCTGCTGCTCGGCCGCGACCAGAGCCCCGTCCCGGTCCTGCACGGCGGCGGCCAGGAGCGGCACGTCCGCTCCGGCACCCTCGACGTGCCCGCCATCGCCGCCTTCGCGGTGGCGGCCGTACTCGCCGCCGAGCGGCGCGAGCGGTTCGCCGCCGAGGTCGGCGCCCTGCGTGACGAGCTGATCGCGGCCGTGCTGGCCGCCGTCCCCGACGCCGTCCTCGGCGGCGACCCGGTGGACCGGCTGCCGGCCAACGCCCACTTCAGCTTCCCCGGCTGCGAGGGCGACTCGCTCCTGCTGCTGCTGGACGCGCAGGGCATCGAGTGCTCCACCGGCTCCGCCTGCACCGCGGGGGTCGCCCAGCCCAGCCACGTCCTGCTCGCGGCCGGTACGGACCCGCGGCTGGCCCGCGGCACCCTGCGGTTCTCCCTGGGGCACACCTCCACCAAGGAGGACGTCGCCGCCGTCGCCGCCGCGATCGGCCCCGCCGTGGAGCGCGCCCGCAGCGCCGGCCTCAGCTAGCGGCCGCCGCCCCGAGCTCCTGGCGGACCATGCGGATGTAGCGGTCCCAGTCCCAGTGCGGGCCGGGGTCCGTGTGGTCGGCGCCCGGCACCTCGTCGTGGCCCAGGATGTGCTTCCGGTCCGCCGGTATGCCGTACCTCCGGCAGACGTCGGCGGCCAGTCTCGCCGAGGCCGCGTACAGGGCGTCGGTGAAGTCCCGGGGGCGGTCGACGAAGCCCACGTGCTCGATGCCGATGCTGCGCTCGTTCATGTCCCGGTTCGCCGCGTGGAACGCCACGTCCAGTTCGCGCACCATCTGCTCCACATGGCCGTCCTGGCGCACGATGTAGTGCGCCGACGCCTTGTGGAACGGGTTCTTGAAGGCGTCGACCGAGGACTCGAAGCCGCCCTGTGTGACATGGACGACGATCCGGTCCACCCGGTAGTCGTCGGGCCGGTCCGCGAGCCGCCAGTTCGCCGGCGAGGCCGCCGTCCAGCTCGCGGCCGCGTAGTCCAGCTCACCCTCCTTGCGCGGCTTGGACACCCCCGGCAGCAGCCACCAGGCCCGGCCGATCTCGTCCCGGGCAGCGAACCCCGCCGCCGCGAGCACCCCCAGCCCGCCCAGCAGCACCGCCCGCCGGGTCCGGCGCGGCCCCTTGGGCCCCTTCTCCACCTGCTCGGCCATGTGATCCACCCCCCACAGCCGACAACGCGCCGTGACCCCGCCCGGTTCCCCGTACCCTGGACGGTGCTATGACTGAGAACCTGCCGCGCACCGCCCGCCCCCTCCGCGTCCTGGCCGCCATGTCCGGCGGTGTGGACTCCGCCGTCGCCGCCGCCCGCGCCGTCGAAGCCGGGCACGACGTCACCGGGGTCCATCTGGCGCTCTCCGCGAACCCGCAGTCCTTCCGGACCGGCGCCCGCGGCTGCTGCACCATCGAGGACTCCCGCGACGCCCGCCGCGCGGCCGACGTCATCGGCATCCCCTTCTACTGCTGGGACCTGGCCGAGCGCTTCCGCGAGGACGTCGTCGAGGACTTCATCGCCGAGTACGAGGCCGGTCGCACCCCGAACCCCTGCCTCCGCTGCAACGAGAAGATCAAGTTCGCGGCGCTGCTCGACAAGGCCCTCGCCCTCGGCTTCGACGCCGTCTGCACCGGCCACTACGCCACCATCGTCGAGAACGCCGACGGCTCCCGCGAGCTGCACCGCGCCTCCGACATGGCCAAGGACCAGTCCTACGTCCTCGGCGTCCTCGACGAGAAGCAGCTGGCCCACGCCCTCTTCCCGCTCGGCGACACGATCACCACCAAGGACGAGATCCGCGCCGAGGCCGAGCGCCGGGGCCTGGCCGTCGCGAAGAAGCCCGACAGCCACGACATCTGCTTCATCGCCGACGGCGACACCCAGGGCTTCCTCGCCAAGCGCCTCGGCAAGGCTGAGGGTGACATCGTCGACGGCGCCACCGGCGAGAAGGTCGGCACCCACGACGGCGCCTACGGCTTCACCATCGGCCAGCGCAAGGGCCTGCGCATCGGCCACCCGGCCCCCGACGGCAAGCCCCGCTACGTCCTCGACATCTCCCCGGTGAACAACACCGTCACCGTCGGCCCCGTCGAGGCCCTCGACGTGACCGCCCTCACCGCGATCCGCCCCCGCTGGTGCGGCTCCACCCCCGCCGCCCCGGGCACCTACACCGCGCAGCTGCGCGCCCACGGCGGCGAGACCGAGGTCTTCGCCGAGGTCGTGGACGGCGAGCTGCGCGTCACCTTCACCGAGCCGGTCCGCGGCGTGGCCCCCGGCCAGGCGATCGTCCTCTACGACGACACCCGCGTGGTCGGCTCCGCCACCATCGCGACGACCACCCGCGCGGAGGCCGCCGCCACGGCCTAGGCGACCGTCAGGACGATCTTGCCGGTGGTGCGGCCGAGCTCGCCGAGCCCGTGGGCCTGCGCGGCCTGCTCCAGCGGCAGGACCGTGTCGATGACCGGGCGCAGCCTGCCCTCCTCGACAAGGGCCGCGATCTCCACCAGGCCCCGGAAGTCGGGCTCGACCAGCGTCCAGCCGGTGTGGACGCCGTCCGCGTCCGCCGGCACGTCGTCGGGGGAGGGCAGGGTCACCAGGTGCCCGCCCGGCTTGAGGACCTTCAGCGAGCGCGCGCCGTTCTCCCCGCCGAGGGAGTCGATCACCACGTCCACGTCCGACACCGCCTCGGTGAAGTCGGCCGAACGGTAGTCGATCAGCTCGTCGGCGCCCAGCTCGCGCAGCAGCCCGTGCTTCGCCTCGCTCGCCGTGCCGATGACGTAGGCGCCGCGCGCCTTGGCGATCTGCACCGCGAGGTGGCCGACGCCGCCGGCCGCCGCGTGGACCAGCACCCGCTGGCCGGGGGTGACCGCGGCAGTGTCCACCAGCGCCTGCCAGGCGGTCAGGGCCGCCAGCGGCAGCGCGGCCGCCTGCACGTGGTCCAGGGAGGCGGGCTTGCGGGCGAAGTGCCGGGCCGCGCCCACCACGTACTCCGCGTAGCCGCCCGCCTGGCGCGGGAAGCCCGGCATGCCGTACACCTCGTCACCGGGGGCGTAGAGGGTGACGCCCGGGCCGACGGCCTCGACGGTGCCGGAGACGTCCCAGCCCACGATCGGGACCTCGCCCCAGGCGATCAGGCCGCCGCTGGCCCGGGTCTTCCAGTCGACGGGGTTCACGCCGGCCGCGTGGACCCGCACCAGGATCTCGTTCAGCCCCGGCTCGGGCCGCTCGATCTCCCGCTCGACCAGGGTCTCGGGGCCGCCCCACTCGTTCACGACGATCGCACGCATCTCTACTGCCTCTTTCCGACTGATTCCGTACTTTTCCGGGTCCTGCCCGGCGACATCACTCAGATTCGGGCACCGCGCACCTCCGTGGTATTGGCCGTCTGGCCACCATGTGACAGGATCTGGCCATGAGCACGTACCCCGAAGGAAGCGGCCCCTACGGCAGGCACCTGATCGCGGTGCTCGCCCTGCCCGGCTTCCCGCCCTTCGAGCTGGGCATCCCCCCGCGCGTCTTCGGCCAGGCCGTGGACGAGGCCGGCGAGCCGCTGTACGAGGTCGTCGTCTGCACCGCCGACGGCGCGCCCGTCCCCAGCGACTCCGGCTTCTCGCTCCAGCCCGCCGCCGGCCCGGAGGCACTCGCCGCCGCCGACACGGTCATCGTCCCGCCCACCCACGCCATGCCCGAGCTGGCGCTCGGCGGCCCGCTGCCGCCCGCGGTGGCCGCCGCCATCGCCGGCATCCGGCCCGGCACCCGGCTGGTCTCCATCTGCTCCGGCTCGTACGTGCTCGCCGCCGCCGGACTCCTCGACGGCCGGCCCGCCACCACCCACTGGAACCTCGCCCCCGAGTTCCGCCGGGCCTACCCCCGGGTCCGGGTCGACGAGGAGGTCCTCTTCGTCGACGACGGCGACGTCCTGACCTCCGCCGGGGTCTCCGCCGGCGTCGACCTGTGCCTCCACCTCATCCGCCGCGACCACGGCGCCGCCGTCACCAACCGGGCCGCCCGCATGTGCGTCGTACCGCCCTGGCGCGACGGCGGGCAGGCCCAGTTCATCGACCGGCCGGTGCCCGAGCCCACCGTCGCCACCACCACCGCCACCCGCGCCTGGGCCCTGGAACGCCTCGGCGAGCCGATCTCCCTCGCCGAACTCGCCGAGCACGCCCGGATGAGCCTGCGCACCTTCACCCGGCGCTTCCGCGACGAGGTCGGCATGACCCCCGTCCAGTGGCTCACCGCCCAGCGCCTGGAGATCGCCCGCCACCTGCTGGAGTCCAGCGACCTCCCCGTCGACCTGGTCGCGCACCGCTCCGGCTTCGGCACCGCCAACTCCCTGCGCCAGCACATGCGGGCCTCCATCGGCGTCTCCCCGATCGCCTACCGCCGCACCTTCCAGCCCGCCGCCCGGGCATGACCTCCCGGGTAATCGCCACCGCGGACCCCCGCTGACAGCATCGGAGCAACGGCCGGGACCGCCCGGCGCACCGACAGGGGAGGCCCACATGACCGCGTACGCCATCGCCCACCTGCACCGGCCGACGGTCAACGAGGACGTCCTGCGCTACATCGAGGAGATCCAGGCGACCATGGACCCCTTCGACGGCCGCTTCCTCGTCCACGGCAAGGAGGTCGAGGTCCTCGAAGGCCCCTTCCCCGGCACCGTCGTCGTCATCGGCTTCCCCGACATCGAGCGGGCCCGCGCCTGGTACGCCTCCGACGCCTACCGGGCCATCCTCCCGCTGCGCACCGACCACATCCCCGGCACCGCCTTCCTGGTCGAGGGCGTACCCGCCGACTACGACGCCACCGCCCGCGCGGGCGCCCTCCGCGAGGCCGCCGGGCTCTGACCCCCCGGCGCGGGGCGTGGACCGAGGCGGCGGCGGGGCCCGGGCGGATGCGAGCATGGCGGTATGCCTACTCACGTGATCACCGGTGCCGGATCCGGCATCGGCGCCGCCGTCGCCGCCCGCCTCCACGCCCGCGGCGACGACCTCGTCCTGCTCGCCCGCGACGCCGCCCGCGCCCGGCAGCTCATGGAGCGCTACGCCGGCGCCCGGGTCCTCGTGGGCGACCTGAACGACCCCGACCGGCTCTCCTGGGCCTTCTCCAAGCAGCAGATCCCCGAGCGCATCGACTCCCTCCTGCACATCGCCGGGATCGTCGACCTCGGACCGGTCGGGGAGCTCCGCCCCAAGACCTGGCACCAGCAGCTCAACGTCAACCTGATCGCCCCCGCCGAGGTCACCCGGCTGCTGCTGCCCACCCTGCGCGCCTCCAAGGCCACCGTCGTCTTCGTGAACTCCGGCGCCGGCCTCACCGCCCACGCCGACTGGAGCGCGTACGCCGCCTCCAAGCACGGCCTCAAGGCCCTGGCGGACTCCCTGCGCGCCGAGGAGAAGGCCAACGGCATCCGCGTCACCTCCGTCTACCCCGGTCGCACCGCCAGCCCCATGCAGGCCAAGGTGCACTCCCAGGAGGGCAAGGAGTACGACCCCGAGCGCTGGATCGACCCCGAGTCCGTGGCGACGACCATCGTCATGGCCGTCGACCTGCCGCGCGACGCCGAGGTCAACGACCTGTCCGTCAGGCCCGGCCGATGACCGCGAGCGCCACCGGCGTCGGGTCGCTGCCCGGCGGCGACGCCCGCGAGGCCGCCAAGACCGCGACGGGCTCCTTCGAGGAGTTCCCGTACCTGCCCGAGCTGCCCGCCCGCGGACCCGGCGCGGACATGATCGGCCGCTCCCTGGGGCTGCTCGTCGACATGTACGCGCACGTCGAGCCCAGCGGCTGGCGGGTCAGCGACCGGCCCGGCCGCGACACCCGCCGCGCCCGCTCCTGGCTCGGCGAGGACCTCGACGCCCTGGAGGAGTTCACCCAGGGCCACACCGGCAAGCTCAAGGTCCAGGCCGTCGGCCCGTGGACCCTGGCCACCGCCCTCGAACTGCACGGCGGCGAGGCCGTCCTCCAGGACCCCGGAGCCTGCCGCGACCTGGCCGCGTCCCTCGCCGAGGGCCTGCGCGACCACCTCGCCGACGTGCGCAAGCGCATCCCCGGCGCCGAGATCGTGCTCCAGTACGACGAGCCCTCGCTCACCGCCGTCCTGCGCGGCCGGGTGCGCTCCGCCAGCGGCTACCGCACCTACCGCGCCGTCGACCGCCAGGTGGTCGAGAGCACCCTGCGCGACCTCTTCGCCGTCCACGACGGGGAGGTCGTCGTGCACTCCTGCGCGCCCGAGGTCCCCTTCGCGCTGCTGCACCGGGCCGGCGCCACGGGCGTCTCGTTCGATTTCTCACTGCTCACCGAGCGCGAGGACGACGCCATCGGCGAGGCCGTCGAAGGCGGGCTGAAACTCTTCACCGGAGTGGTGCCGGGCACCGATGCCCCGTTGTCAGACCCGGGCGGTAGCGTCATGGGTGTCAGGAAGCTCTGGCGCAGGCTGGGACTGGCCCCGGGGACTCTCGCCGAGTCCGTCGTGGTCACCCCGTCGTGCGGTCTGGCGGGCGCCTCGCCCGCGTACGCCCGCGCGGCGCAGGCCCATTGCGTCAGGGCGGCGAGGTCGCTCGCCGACAACCCTGAGTGACGGTCGAGCACGGGCCACGGGAGGACACGGCATGGCAGCCGAACAGCAGGACACGGCAGTACCGACGGCGGCGCGCGAGCAGCACCAGCTGCTCGCCGAGCAGGTCGAGGAGCACCGCTTTCGGTACTACGTGAACGACCAGCCGGTCGTCAGCGACGCCGAGTTCGACCAGCTGCTGCGCTCCCTGGAGGCCCTGGAGGAGCAGTACCCCGAGCTGCGCACGCCCGACTCGCCCACCCAGAAGGTGGCCGGGGCGTACGAGACGGACTTCGCCTCCGTGGAGCACCGCGAGCGGATGCTCTCCCTCGACAACGCCTTCGACGACGAGGAGCTGTCCGCCTGGGCCGACCGGGTGGCCCGGGACGTGAACACCCCGGACTACCACTACCTGTGCGAGCTCAAGGTGGACGGCCTCGCCGTCAACCTCACCTACGAGAACGGCCGCCTCACCCGCGCCGCCACCCGCGGCGACGGCCGCACCGGCGAGGACATCACGCCCAACGTCCGCACCATCGCCGAGATCCCGGACCGCCTCAAGGGCGACCGGATCCCGGCCCTCGTCGAGATCCGCGGCGAGGTGTACTTCCCGATGGAGAAGTTCGAGGAGCTCAACGCCCGGCTCGTCGAGGCCTCGGGCAAACCCTTCGCCAACCCGCGCAACGCGGCGGCCGGTTCGCTGCGCCAGAAGGACCCCAAGGTCACCGCGACCCGCCCGCTGCACATGGTGGTGCACGGCATCGGCGCCCGCGAGGGCTTCGAGATCGAGCGCCAGTCGCAGGCGTACGAGCTGCTGCGCGAGTGGGGCCTGCCCACCGCCCGGCACAACAAGGTCGTCTCCTCCCTGGCCGAGGTCCGCGAGTTCATCGCCCTCTTCGGCGAGAACCGGCACTCCGTGGAGCACGAGATCGACGGCGTCGTCGTCAAGCTCGACGAGATCGCCCTCCAGGGCCGCCTCGGCTCCACCGCCCGCGCCCCCCGCTGGGCCATCGCCTGGAAGTACGCCCCCGAAGAGGTCAACACCAAGCTCGTCGACATCAAGGTCGGCGTCGGGCGCACCGGGCGCGTCACCCCGTACGCCCAGGTGGAGCCGGTGACGGTGGCGGGCTCCGAGGTCGAGTTCGCGACCCTGCACAACCAGGAGGTCGTCAAGGCCAAGGGCGTCCTCATCGGGGACACCGTCGTGCTGCGCAAGGCCGGCGACGTCATCCCCGAGATCCTCGGCCCCGTCGTGGACCTGCGGGACGGCACCGAGCGCGAGTTCGTCATGCCGGCCCTGTGCCCCGAGTGCGGGACGGAGCTGCGCCCGATGAAGGAGGGCGACATCGACGTCCGGTGCCCCAACGGGCAGACCTGCCCCGCACAGCTGCGGGAGCGGATCTACTACCTCGCCGGCCGGCAGAGCCTGGACATCGAGAACTTCGGCATCGTCGCGGCCGCCGCCCTGACCGGCCCGCTGGAGCCGGCGCAGCCGCCGCTGCTGGACGAGGGCGACCTCTTCGACCTCACCATCGAGCAGCTGCTGCCCATCAAGGCGTACGTCCGGGACCCGGACAGCGGACTGCCCAAGCGGGACCCGAAGACCGGCGAGGAGAAGATCGTCACGGTCTTCGCCAACCAGAAGGGCGAGCCGAAGAAGAACGCCCTGGCCATGCTGGAGAACATCGCGGCCGCCAAGCAGCGCCCGCTCGCCCGGATCATCAACGGCCTGTCGATCCGGCACGTGGGCCCCGTCGCCGCCGAGGCGCTCGCCCGCGAGTTCCGCTCGATCGACCGCATCGAGCAGGCCACCGAGGAGGAGCTGACGGCCACCGAGGGCGTCGGGGCGATCATCGCCGCCTCCCTCAAGGAGTGGTTCGCCGTCGACTGGCACCAGGAGATCCTGCGCAAGTGGCGGGCGGCCGGCGTGCGGATGGAGGAGGAAGGTTCCGCCGAGGAGGAGGGGCCGCGCCCGCTGGAGGGCCTGACCGTCGTCGTCACCGGCACCCTCCAGAACCACACCCGCGACGGGGCCAAGGAGGCCCTGCAGAGCCGCGGGGCCAAGGTCACCGGCTCGGTGTCGAAGAAGACCTCCTTCGTGGTCGTCGGCGACAACCCCGGCTCGAAGTACGACAAGGCCGTACAGCTGGGCCTCGCGATCCTCGACGACGCCGGCTTCGAGGTGCTCCTCGAACAGGGGGCCGACGCCGCGCGCGAGGCCGCGCTCCCGCTGGAGGGCGGCGCCGGAGCCGAGGGCGGGCAGTAACCCGCACGGGGGTCGTCCAGGGGGCGGCGGAGGCGAACGGATGCATGGCGCCCGGCCGTACGGGCGGGCGCACGCCCGGCGCGGTTCCCGGTGGTAAACGGCCGGTGGACGGCTGGTCGGGGGGCCGTGAGCTGTCGGATCATCGGACGGGTGACGGGGGGGTCCTGGTCCAAACTCACCCGTTCGGCGGATACCGTACTGATGAGGATGGCTGGGCCGCATTCGGGCAACCACCGCCGACCGCTGCCCCTGGGAGCCTCTCGCGTCCTACTGTTGTGGGGTGCGCCTGTCGTGCGCGGCTGCCTGATGCGCTTTCAGCCGTGATGGCATGACATCGGGGCCATCGCGTGGCATCGGCATCGCCGGCTGTGAGAGGGACGGGCATGAAACCCACCGAAAGCGCCGACCCGTCACCTGAATTCGGCGGGGAGGTCCCGCCCGGGCGGGCGGGCCGGCTCGGTGTCCTGGGTGCCAGGACACCGGAGACCCGCGCCCCCGACACCGGAGCGGGTGCACCGGGACACGAGCGGCGGCGCACCGTGCTGCCCCTCGCCCTCGTCGGCCTCGCCGCGGTGGTGCTCGCCGCCGGCATCGCCTCCGCACTGACCAACCGTCAGGCGCTCTTCCCCGGCGGTTCCGTGGGATGGGGGCTGGCCCTGCTCACCGGCATCATCGTCGGCCACCTCGTCGCCCTGGGCCGCGACCGCTGGTGGGGCGGCACCGGATCCGGCGCGGCACTCACCCTCGGCGTCCTGATCCTCTACGGCTGGATCCCCGCCGGACTCGTCTCCCTGGCCGTGGTCTCCCTCGTCGGGGCCGCGCGCCGGCAGCGCTGGCGCCAGGGCCTGCTGCACGGCTCCGTCGACATCCTCGGCATCGGCACGGGGGCCCTCGTCCTCGCGGCCTTCGGCGACGCGCCGAGCGTCGAGAGCCCGTGGCTGCCCATGGGCTGGGACCTCGCGGCCGCCCCCGAGGTGGTCCTCGTCGCCCTCTCCTACCTGCTGGTCACCCGGATCCTGCTGTGGTTCGCGCTCACCCCGCGCGGCGGCGGGCTGCCCACCGTGGCCCGCGCGACCATCCTGCGCCAGGCCCTGGTCGCCGCGGCCCTGCTCGGCATCGCCCCGCTGATCTGCGTGGTCGCCAGCACCCAGCCGGTCCTGCTGCCGCTGTTCGCCGTACCCCTCATCGCCCTCGACTCCACCCTGTGGATCGCCCGGGCCCGCGCCGAGGAACAGCTGCGCGACCCGCTGACCGGGCTGCCGAACCGGCAGTGGCTGCTGGAGCGGGCCTGGTCCGCCCTGGACGAGGCCGAACGCCAGGGCACCCGGTCGGCCCTCGTACTGATCGACCTGGACCGCTTCCGCGCCGTCAACGACACCCTCGGCCACCTCGCGGGCGACCGGCTGCTGCTCCAGATCGCCGAGCGGCTGCGCCAGGCGCTGCCGGCCGACGCCGAGGCCGCCCGGCTCGGCGGCGACGAGTTCGCCGTGCTCCTGCCCACCACAGACTCCACCACCAGCGCCCAGCGCGTCGCCCGCAACCTGGTCGCCGAGCTCAGCTCCCCGCTGGACCTCGACGGCCTCACCCTGGTCCTGGAGGCCAGCGCCGGCCTCGCCGTCTTCCCCGACCACGCGCTGGACGCGGAAGGGCTGCTGCGCCGCGCGGACGTGGCCATGTACCAGGCCAAGCGGGACCGCACGGGCGTCGAGGTCTACGAGTCCAAGCGCGACAGCAACACCCCCGACCGGCTCGGCCTCCTCGGCGACCTGCGCCGGGCCCTCGACGCCGGCGAGGTGGAACTCCACTACCAGCCGAAGGTCCGCTTCGACGGCCAGGTGGCCGGCCTGGAGGCGCTGGTCCGCTGGGTGCACCCCGAGCGCGGGCGGGTCCCGCCCGACGAGTTCATCGCGATCGCCGAGACCTCCGGGCTGATGCCGCACCTGACGGAGTACGTCCTGGAGACGGCCCTCGCCCAGGTCGCCCGCTGGCGGGCGCAGGGCCTGAAGGTCCCCGTCGCCGTCAACGTCTCGCCGCGCGACGTCCACACCCCCGGCTTCGCGGGAGCCGTCGCCGCGCGGCTGGCCCGGCACGGGGTCCCGGCCAGCGGCCTCCAGCTGGAGATAACGGAACACGTCCTGCTGGAGGACCCGCAGCGGGCCGCCGACACCATGGCGGGCCTCACGGGCCACGGGGTGAAGATGTCCCTGGACGACTTCGGCACGGGCTACTCCTCCCTGGTGCACCTGCGCCGGCTGCCGGTGAGCGAGCTGAAGATCGACCGGTCGTTCGTCGCCCGCCTCGCGGTGGACGCCCAGGACGCGGAGATCGTCCGCTGCACGGTCGACCTGGCCCACTCCCTGGGTCTGCTCGTGGTCGCCGAGGGCGTCGAGGACGACGAGACCTGGGAGCGGCTGCGGGACCTGGGCTGCGACGCCGTCCAGGGCTGGCTGGTTTTTCGCCGCCATGCCGCCGCAGGAGGCCACCGCCTGGCTGCTGGCCCGCGGCGAGCGCGGCTTGGCGCCGCCCGGCCGACATCACGGCGGAACTCGCCGCCGCCGCGGAGACCCCGGCCCCGTAGCGGGCCCCCGGCGGGGTCGCCGCTGCGCGGGCGAGGTCCCCTACCCGCCCTTCGCCCGTTCCCCGGGGCTCCGCCCCTGGGAACGGGCGAAGGGCGGGTAGGGAACCGCCCCGCGCAGCGGTCGGCCCGCAGCGTGCCGCAGGCCGTCGGCAAACCGTTTAGCAGGTCCAGGGGCGGGCCCCATAGGATTGGGGCCGAAACCTACACACTCACCCCCAGAGGATCGCTGCATGCCTGGCATCACGCGCGAGGAGGTCGCCCACCTCGCTCGGCTGGCACGTCTGGAACTGAAGAGCGAAGAGCTCGACCACTTCGCCGGACAGCTCGACGACATCATCGGCGCGGTCGCCCGCGTCTCCGAGGTCGCCGACCAAGACGTCCCGCCGACCTCCCACCCGCTGCCGCTGACCAACGTCATGCGCGCGGACGAGGTCCGTCCCTCGCTCACCCCCGAGCAGGCGCTTTCCGGCGCTCCCGCCCAGGAGCAGCAGCGTTTCAAGGTGCCGCAGATCCTGGGGGAGGACTAATCACCATGGCTGACACCAACATCATCAAGCTCACGGCCGCCCAGACCGCCGAGAAGATCGCCTCCGGCGAGCTCACGGCCGTCGAGGTCACCGAGGCCCACCTCGCGCGCATCGAGGCGACGGACGAGAAGGTCAACGCCTTCCTGTACGTCGACCGCGAGGGCGCGCTCGCCCAGGCCGCGGCCGTCGATGCCAAGCGCGCGGCCGGCGAGAAGCTCGGTCCGCTGGCCGGCGTCCCGCTCGCCCTCAAGGACATCTTCACCACCGTCGGGGTCCCGACCACCGTCGGTTCGAAGATCCTCGAAGGCTGGATCCCGCCGTACGACGCCACCCTGACGCGCAAGCTGAAGGAAGCCGGCGTCGTCATCATCGGCAAGACCAACATGGACGAGTTCGCCATGGGGTCCTCCACCGAGAACAGCGCCTACGGCCCCACCGGCAACCCCTGGGACCTCACCCGGATCCCCGGCGGCTCCGGCGGCGGTTCCGCGGCCGCGCTCGCCGCCTTCCAGGCCCCGCTCGCCATCGGCACGGACACCGGCGGCTCCATCCGCCAGCCCGCCGCCGTCACCGGCACCGTCGGCGTGAAGCCCACCTACGGCGGCGTCTCCCGCTACGGCATGGTGGCCTTCTCCTCCTCCCTCGACCAGGGCGGCCCCTGCGCCCGTACGGTCCTGGACGCGGCCCTCCTGCACGAGGTCATCGCCGGCCACGACCCGCTCGACTCCACCTCCATCGACGCCCCGGTCCCGCCGGTCGTCGAGGCTGCCCGCAACGGCTCCGTCGCCGGCATGCGCGTCGGTGTGGTCAAGCAGTTCGCCGGCGAGGGCTACCAGGCCGGCGTCGTCCAGCGCTTCAACGAGTCGGTGGAGCTCCTCAAGGAGCTCGGCGCCGAGATCGTCGAGCTGGACTGCCCGTCCTTCGACCTCGCCATGGCCGCGTACTACCTGATCGCACCGTCCGAGGCCTCTTCCAACCTGGCCCGCTTCGACGCCATGCGCTACGGCCTGCGCGTCGGCGACGACGGCACCAAGTCCGCCGAGGAAGTCACCGCCCTGACCCGTGAGGCCGGCTTCGGCGACGAGGTCAAGCGCCGCATCATCCTCGGCACGTACGCGCTCAGCTCCGGCTACTACGACGCGTACTACGGCTCCGCCCAGAAGGTCCGCACGCTCATCACCAAGGACTTCGAGAAGTCCTTCGAGCAGGTCGACGTGATCGTCTCCCCGACGACCCCGACCACCGCCTTCGCGATCGGTGAGCGCACCGACGACCCGCTGGCGATGTACCTCGCGGACCTGTGCACCATCCCGACCAACCTGGCCGGCAACTCCGCCATGTCGCTGCCCTGCGGCCTGGCACCGGAGGACGGTCTCCCGGTCGGACTGCAGATCATCGCCCCGGCGATGAAGGACGACCGGCTGTACAAGGTCGGTGCCGCCGTCGAGGCCGCCTTCGTCGAGCGCTGGGGCCACCCGCTGCTTGAGGAGGCTCCGTCGCTGTGAGTTCCAGTGCACTGTCCAAGGCCAAGGGCTTCAAGAAGTCCAAGTCCGGCACCTACCTGTCGATCGGCACCACCGCTTTCGGTGCCATCAGCGTGATCAAGCAGGCCCGCAAGGCCCGCAGCGAGCAGGACACGCTGAAGCTCGTCGACGCCGTCGTATCCGCCGCCGCCATCGTCACCGGCCTCGCGATCCTGTACCGCGAGCTGAAGCGCCTCGGCGACGACGACGTCCTGCTGGGCTGAGAGGGAAAGTTTCACCGTGACCACCTTCACCGAACTGCTGTCGTACGAGGACGCCCTCGCGTCGTACGACCCCGTCATGGGCCTTGAGGTCCATGTCGAGCTCGGCACCAAGACCAAGATGTTCTGCGGCTGTTCCACCGAGCTGGGCGCCGAGCCCAACTCGCAGACCTGCCCGACCTGCCTCGGTCTGCCCGGCTCGCTCCCGGTCGTCAACGCGATCGGCGTCGAGTCCGCCGTCAAGATCGGCCTCGCGCTGAACTGCGAGATCGCCGAATGGTGCCGCTTCGCCCGGAAGAACTACTTCTATCCGGACATGCCGAAGAACTTCCAGACCTCCCAGTACGACGAGCCCATCGCCTTCAACGGCTACCTCGACGTCCAGCTGGAGGACGGCGAGATCTTCCGCGTGGAGATCGAGCGCGCCCACATGGAGGAGGACACCGGCAAGTCGCTGCACGTCGGCGGCGCCACCGGCCGCATCCACGGCGCGTCCCACTCCCTGCTGGACTACAACCGCGCCGGCATCCCGCTCATCGAGATCGTCACCAAGCCCATCGAGGGCGCGGGCGAGCGGGCCCCCGAGGTCGCCAAGGCGTACGTGGCCGAGCTGCGCGAGGTCATCAAGGCGCTCGGCGTCTCCGAGGCCCGCATGGACAAGGGCCAGATGCGCTGCGACGTGAACCTGTCGCTGCGAGCGAACCCTGCGGCACCCTTCGGCACCCGCTCGGAGACGAAGAACGTCAACTCGCTGCGCTCCGTCGAGCGCGCGGCCCGCTTCGAGATCCAGCGCCACGCGGCGGTGCTCTCGTCGGGCGGCTCGATCGTGCAGGAGACCCGGCACTTCCACGAGGAGGACGGCTCCACCACGGCCGGCCGCATCAAGGACAACGCCGAAGATTACCGCTACTTCCCCGAGCCGGACCTGGTCCCCGTCGCCCCGGCCCGCGCCTGGGTCGAGGAGCTGCGCGCCGGGCTGCCGGAGATGCCGCGCGTGCGGCGCAACCGCCTCCGCGAGGAGTGGGGCGTCAGCGAGCACGACATGCAGTCGATCCTCAACGCCGGCGCGGTGGACTCCATCGTCGCCACCATCGAGGAGGGCGCCGACTCCACCGCCGCCCGCAAGTGGTGGATGGGCGAGCTGGCCCGCAACGCCAACGAGCAGGGCGTCGTCGTCGACGAGCTGCCGATCACCCCGGCCCAGGTGGCCCGGATCGCGGCCCTGGTCGCGGCCGGCGACCTGAACGACAAGCTGGCGCGCCAGGTCATCGAGGGCGTCCTCGGCGGCGAGGGCACCCCGGACGAGGTCGTCGACAAGCGCGGCCTGAAGGTCGTCTCGGACGAGGGCGCGCTCGGCGCGGCCGTGGACGAGGCCATCGCGGGCAACGCGGCCATCGCCGACAAGATCCGCGGCGGCAAGGTCGCCGCCGTCGGCGCCCTGGTCGGCGCGGTCATGAAGACCACCCGCGGCCAGGCCGACGCGGCCCGCGTCAAGGAGCTCATCCTGGAGCGCCTCGGCGTCGAGGGCTGACCCCCCGGCAGTCGCTGACGAAGGCCCCGCACCGGATGCCGGTGCGGGGCCTTCGCCGTGTCCGGGCACGGCCGGTGCCGTGTCCGGATGTGACGGGGAATCGTCATTGCCGCCATGCCGGGACCACGTGAGGATGGGGTCATGCCCACTCCGCACCGGGTCGTCATCGCGGTCTTCCCCGATGTCGACCTCCTCGACGTCACCGGCCCGGCCGAGGTCTTCGCCCTGGCCAACCGGGAGACCGGCGGGCGGGCCGGCTACGAGGTCGCCCTCGCGGGGCCCGCGGCCGGACCGGTACGGACCTCGGCCGGGGTGCGGCTGCTCGCCGACACCGCCTTCGGTGACGTCGGCGGGCGGGTGGACACCCTGCTGGTGCCCGGCGCGGTCGACATGACCGAGGCCGGACCGGTCGCCCGGATCGACGAAGCCGTCGTGGCGTGGGTGCGGGAGACCGCCCCGCACGCACGGCGGGTGGCGTCGGTGTGCGTGGGGGCCCACCTGCTGGCGGCGGCCGGGCTGCTGGACGGGCGGACGGCGACCACCCACTGGTCGACCGCCGCCCAGCTGGCGGCCGAGCATCCGGAGGTCGTGGTCGACCCCGATCCGATCTTCGTCCGCACCGACCACGGCCGGCTGTGGACCGGTGCGGGGATCAGCGCCTGCCTGGACCTGGCGCTGGCCCTCGTCGCCGAGGACCTGGGGGAGCAGACCGCGCTGGCGGTGGCCCGGCAGCTGGTGATGTACCTCAAGCGGCAGGGCGGCCAGAGCCAGTTCTCGGTGCCGCTCAGCCGGCCGGCCGCTGGCCGCCGGGACATCGACGACCTGCGGCTCTACATCGCCGACCACCTCGACGCGGACCTGTCCGCACCGGCCCTCGCGGCCCGGATGTGCCTGAGCGAGCGGCACTTCGCCCGCGTCTTCACCCAGGAGACCGGCACCAGTCCCGCCGCCTACGTCGAAGCGGCCCGCATCGAGGCGGCCCGGCGCGTGCTGGAGACCACGGACAGCCCGCTCGACCAGGTCGCGGCCGCGGCCGGTCTCGGCTCGGCGGAGACCCTGCACCGGGCCTTCCGCCGGCAGCTCGCCACGACCCCGGCGGCCTACCGCCGCCGGTTCCGTACGCAGGCCGGCTGACCGCACCCACCCGTTGGAGGAGCAGGGGCGGCTCCGCCATGCCTTCTTCCGTGTAATTCATCCCCTTTGGAGGGTTTTTCATGAGCGTGAACACGAACACCGACGCGAGCACGGCTTCCGCGACCCTGCGCGAGGTGAGCGGGCTGGACGGGCGTCCGGCCCGGCTGGCGGACTCCGCCCTGGTGATGATCGACTTCCAGAACACCTACCGCACCGGCGTGATGGCCCTAGAAGGCGCCGAGGAGGCGCTCGCGGCGGGTGCCCGGCTGCTGGAGCGCGCCCGGGCCGCCGGCGCGCCGGTGGTGCACGTGATCAACGACGGTGGCGAGGGCGGCCCGTACGACATCCGCGCCCGGATCGGCGCCATCAGTGACGAGGTCGCCCCGGCCGAGGGCGAGCCGGTGGTGGTCAAGCAGGCCCCGAACGCCTTCCACGCGACCGGGCTGGAGGAGGTCCTCACCGGTCTGGGCTTCGCCGCGGGCAGCGGGAGGGACCTGGTGCTGGCCGGGTTCATGACGCACATGTGCGTCACCTTCACCGCGGAGGGGGCCTTCTACCGCGGCTACCGGCCCACCGTGGTCGCCGGGGCCACCGCCACCCGCTCCCTGGCCGCCCCGGACGGCACGGCCCTGCCCGCCGCGGCCCTCCAGGCCGCCGCCCTCACCACGATCACGGACCTCTTCGGCGTGGTGGTGCCCGAGGTGGAGGACATTCTGTAGCGCTCGCTAGTTAAATCGGGTAGGTTTCTTTCTGTAGCGACCGCTACGGAAAGAGCTGGGGGATCAACATGTCCGCGACCACGACCACGCCTGCTGCCCACCGGGCCCACTACGCCCGCACCGTCCGCACGGAGAGCGGCGGCCCCGGCCTGCTGCTGGCCCACGGGGCCGGCGGGTCGGTGGAGGCCAACTTCGGGCCGCTGCTGGACGCGCTCGCCGCCCGGCACAGCGTCGTCGGCGTCGACTACCCCGGCGCCGGGGGCACCCCGAAGTCCGAGGAGCCGCTGAGCCTCGACGGGCTGGCCGACCAGCTGGTGGCCGCCGCGGACGCCGAGGGGCTGGAGCGGTTCGCCGTGCTGGGCTACTCGCTCGGCGGGAGCGTGGCCGTCCGGGTCGCCACCCGCTACCCCGAGCGGGTCACCGCGCTCGTGCTCACCGCGAGCTTCGCGCGGGCCGGGCACGGCTTCGGGCTGGTGGGGGAGGTGTGGTCCGAGCTGGGCCGGCGCGGGGAGGACGAGCTGCTCGCGCGGCTCCTCGTACCGCTCGTGCTCAGCGAGGAGCAGCTGGAGGCGCTGAGCCCCGGGCAGCTGGAGGACGCGGTGCGGGGGACCGCGTCCACGGTGCCGCCCGGGAGCGGGGACCAGGCCGCCCTGATCAAGGGCACGGACCTGCGCGCGGAACTCGCGGGGATCGGCGTACCGGTCCTGGTCGTCGAGACGACCCGGGACCGGCTCGTGCCGCGGGCCGCCCAGCAGGAGCTGGCGCAGGCCCTGCCGGACGCCCGGCGCGCGGAACTGCCCACCGGGCACCTCCCGTTCGCCGAGCGCCCGGCGGAATGGGCCGCCCTGGTCACGGAGTTCCTCAGCGGGCGTCCGGCGCGCTGAGGAAGGCGAGGCGGGCCGGCTTCGCCGGGAGGTAGACCTCCGGCAGGTCGATCTCCGGCAGCTCGACCTCGGGGCCGAGTACGAAGCCGGTCCGCTCCAGCAGGGCGATGGCCTTGGCGTTGCGGGCGTCCGGCTCGCCGACGACGCGGCGGGTGGCGGGGTCGGAGAACACGTAGGTGATGAAGGCCGTCATCAGGGCGCCGGTGAAACCGTGCTCGACGCCGCCCTGGACGGGGCCGATCAGCAGGTGGACGCCGACGTCCCCGGGGAGGACCTCGTAGCACTCGCTGACCCGGTCCTCGGCGCACTCGTACGTCTGGAAGAGCGCGACCGGCTCGCCGTCGCGGTGGACCATGAACGCGTGGTGGGTGGTGCGGCGGTCGACGTCCTCGTAGATCTCCTGGACCAGTTCGCGGCTCGCCTCCGCCATGCCCCAGAAGCGGGCCCGCTCCTCGGTGACCCAGGAGTGGATCAGCGCGGAGTCGGCGGCGGGGTCGACGGGGGTGATGGTGACCGTCCCGAAGCCCTCGACGTCCTGGGTGTGGACGGGCGTACGGGTGGACGCGGGGGCGGCGGCGGAGCCGTTGATCATGCGGATTCCTTGGTGAGGCGGGCCCAGTCGGTGACGACGGGGACGAGTTCGCAGCGCGCCCAGAGGGGGAGCTGGTCGCGGTGGTGGGGGGAGCCGGTGACGCCGTCCGCGCCCAGCGGGACCGCCCAGAGGCTGTCCTCGCGGCGGGCCAGGTCCCAGACGTAGCGGGCCGCGGAGGCGCGGGCGGCGCGGTCGGTGAACCCGGGTACGGAGGAGGTGGCGTTGACGCAGTCGTGGTCGCCGCCCAGGCCCGGCCACTCGGCCTCCGGGTCGGGTAGCGCCGACCAGGGGGCGAGGAGGTGGAGCCGGGACCAGGGGGTGTCGTGGGCGCCGGCCTCCGCCGCCTCCTCCAGGGCGGCGCGCACGTGCGCGGCGCGGTCGAGGCCGGGGAGGAGGCCGGTGGTGAGCAGGCCCTCCAGGGCGTAGCCGACGCGGGGCAGGAGGTACAGCCAGGGGTGGAAGACCTCCGGGCCGGCGGGGGCCGGGGCCAGGCCGGCGAAGACGGGGTCGGCGGCGAGGCGGCGCACGGTCGCGCCGCGGAAGGCGGCGAAGGCGGCGGCGTCGGTGCTGTCGGCCGCCATGTGCCGGTCCCAGGCGAGGAGCCGCTCCCGGAGCCGGGCGGCGGCGGGGGAGAGGCCGTCGGGGGCGGGCAGCAGGGCGAGCAGCGGTCCGGCGGAGGCCAGGTACGTGTCGGCGTGTACGTCGGCCATGGCCTTCGGGGACCAGGCCGCCGAGCCGCTGAGCAGCTCCCGGATCCGGTCGGCGCGGTGCGGGGGCGCGAAACTCCACGCCGAGCGGGGACGCGATCCCGCGGGCGTTGGCCATGACGGCGAAGCCCTGGACCGGCTCGGCGGGGGTGGCCGCCCAGCCCCGCCAGGCGTGACGGGGGTCCCAGGCGGGCACCGGCCGGAGCCGGTTCGCGCCGTCGCGCAGCGGGACGGCTCCGGCGACGCGGTGCAGCAGGCCGCCCTCGGAGTCGGCGGCGTGGACGACGTTGACCGGCTCGGCCCAGCCGTCGAGGGCGCGGTCGACGTCGGCGACGGTGCGGGCGCGGAGCAGGGCGGGGAGTGCGGCGAAGCCCAGGTCGCGGCGGACGCGCGGCGGGTAGCGCAGGGCGAGGGCGTCGGCGCCTTCGGGGACGAGGCCGTCGGCGTCGCCGTGGACGACGAGCGGGCCGCGCGGGGTCTCCAGGACCTCCACCTCGACGTCGGCGGCGCCGGCCACGGCGATGGTCTCGGTGTGCCGGGCGACGGGCTCCCAGGTGCCGTCGGGGCCGAGCGCCTCCAGGCCGTCGCCGGCGGGCCGCAGCCGCTCGGCGTAGAGGTCCTGGTAGTCGGCCATGGCGTTGGTGATGGCCCAGGCGGCGCTGCCGGTGTGGCCGAAGTGGGCGAGGCCGGGGACGCCGGGGACGGCCAGGCCGAGGACGTCGTACTCGGGGCAGGCCAGGCGTATCTGCTGGTAGACGCCCGGGTCTTCGATGAAGCGGTGCGGGTCGCCCGCGATGATCGCGGCGCCGGTGGCGGTCCGGTCGCCCGGGACCAGCCAGCCGTTGCTGCCGGCGGTGCCGGGGCCGTCGGTGGCGAAGAGGGTGGCGGCGCCGTCGCCGAGGACGCGGGCGACGCGCTCGCGCCAGAGCTTGGTGGCGAACCCGGCGAAGAGGATGTGGGTGGCGATCCAGACCGACAGCGGGACCCAGGGCTCCCAGGGGGTGGGGGTGTGGCCGGTGCGGGCGAAGCGCTCGTCGCGGGCGGCGCCTTCGGCGAGGCCGGAGTTGACGCCGTCGACGTAGGCGCGCAGCCAGGCGGCGGTCTCGGGGTCGAGGGCCTCGTGGCAGCGGCGGGCGGTGTCGTCGAGGCGGGCCTGGCGGGCGAAGCGGTCCCAGGGGACGCAGTCGGCGCCGAGGAAGGCGGCGCTGGAGCCCTGGGCGCGGTGCCGTTCCACTTCGATCTGCCAGGCCCGGTCGAGGGCGGTGATCCGGCCCTGGGCGTAGGAGAGGCGGGTCGGGTCGGATGCGCGCAGGTGCGGGATGCCCCAGCTGTCGCGGTAGACCTCGTAGGGCTCTGTAGTCACACTGCTCACGTCTCCCCAGGCGTCTTAGGTTAGGCTGGCCTTACTATAAGGGTGTCAGGGGGAGGGGCGGACATGGCGGTCGGCAAGGGCTGGGAGGGCGTGGTCCTCAAGCTGCTGCGCGGCAAGGACTTCACGTTCACGGTGACCGGGGTGGAGGAGGTCACCGAGCACTTCCGCCGGGTCCGCTTCAGCGACGGCGGGCTGCTGGCCGCCGCGGGAGCCTCCCTGCACCCGACCATGTGGGTCCGGGTCTGGTTCCAGGGCGGCAGCCGTCCGCACCAGCGGGCCTACACGCTGGTCGACCCCGACCCGGCGGCCGGGACCTTCGCCTTCGAGTTCGCCCTGCACGACGGGCTGGCCAGCCGGTGGGCGCGCACGGCCGCGCCGGGGGACACCCTGGAGGCCACCGTCCAGGGCACCGGCTTCACGGCGCCGGACCCCGAACCGGAGCGGCTGCTGGTGATCGGCGACCCGGGCCTCCCTGCCGGCCGTCAACTCCCTGCTGGACGCCTACCCGCGC
>NZ_GG657750.1:5532158-5565107 GCF_000158895.1 Streptomyces sp. C
CTCAAGAAGGAACTGGGCCTGCCGAAGCAGCGCGTGAACAGCCTGGGCTACTGGCGCGCCGCGTAGGAGGCGTCCGCACCGTCCCGGCTCCGCACCGCCCCGCTACGCGCCGACCGTGCCGTCGACGGCCTCGCGCAGGAAGTCGGCGTGGCCGTTGTGGCGGGCGTACTCGTGGATCATGTGGAGCATCACCAGGCGCAGCGAGGCCTCCTGCTCCCACCTGGCGACGTACGCCGTCACCTCCAGGGACTCGGCGGCCGCCTCGACGGCGCGGGAGTGCTCCACCTCCGCCTCCCACGCGGCGAACGCCTCGGCGCGGGTCGCGGTCGTGGCGTCGTACGCGGCCTGGAAGTCGTGGTCGTCGGACCACAGGTGCGGTACGTCGGCGCCGCCGATCGTGCGCCGGAACCAGTGCCGCTCCACCTCGGCCATGTGCCGCACCAGCCCCAGCAGGGACAGGGTGGACGGCGGCGACGCCTGCCGGCGCAGCTCCTCGTCGTCGAGCCCCTCGCACTTCCAGGCGAGGGTGGCCCGGTGGAAGTCGAGGTAGGCGCGGAGCGTCTCGCGCTCCCCACCGGTCAGGGGCGGGCCGACGCGTTCCGTGTTCTGCATGCGGGGATCCTCCCGGCTCAGGAGCGGGTGCTCTGCCAGATGTAAGGGGTCGTCACGCCGAGCACGCCGAAGCCCAGGCGCTCCAGGATCGGGCGGCTGTCGTCCGAGGCGTCGACCTGGAGGTACGGGATGTTCCGGGCCGCCGCCACGCGGGCGCGGTGGGCCACCAGCAGGCGGTAGATGCCGCGGCCGCGCCACTCCGGTGCGGTGCCGCCGCCCCACAGGCCGGCGAAGGCGCTGCCCGGGCGCATCTCCATCCGGGCCGCGCTGACCGGGACGTCCCCGGCCATCGCCAGCACGGCCTCGATGGTGTCCGGCTCGTCCCGCAGCAGCGTGAGCATCTGCTCCCGGATCCGGGGGCGCTCGGTGCCGAAGGCGCGGTGGTGCACCTCCATCATCAGGTCCACCCCCGCCTCGTCCGTCACCACCCGCAGCGTGATCCCCTCCGGCGGCTCCACCGGCAGGGCCGCGAGGTCGGCCGTGCGCGCCACCACCAGCGTCTCCGGCGCCTCCGGTACGAAGCCCGCCGCGCGCAGCCGGTCCCCGAGGTCCGCCGGGCGGTCGTGGGAGTACAGCTTCCACTCGAACTCCGGCCCGCCGGCGTCCTCCCCGCGCGCCCCGAAGTACGCGACCTGCGCGGCGATCTCCGCGTCCGCCGTGTCCTCGTCGAGGTCCGACCAGAGCACGCCGTTCCAGCCGAGCCCCGGCACGGTCTGGCGTACGACCCGGCCCGCCCGCTCCACCCGCGCGTGCGCGGCGTCGGGCTGCGCGTCGCGCCTCATCTCGGCGTCGTAGCGGTCGCGCACCTTCAGCAGTTCATCATGATTCATCGTCATGCCGGCCAGCTGATCAGGTGCGGGCCGTGCGTACAACTGCATTAGCCTCACACCGTGACTGACGACTCCGCCATCTACACGGGCAAGGCCACTCCCGACGCCGCCGCCGACCGGGGCTGGCTCCTCGGCCACTTCAAGAGCCCCGGCGATCCCCGCCACAGCGAGGAGGTCGAGATCAAGTGGGGGGTCCACCCCAAGGGCGAGGAGCGGGACCGGTGGGTGACCGGCGAGCGCCGCACCGCGCTCCAGGTGCTCGTCAGCGGCCGGTTCCGGCTGGAGTTCCCCGGCCGCACCGTGGTCCTCGCCGAGCAGGGGGACTACGTGGTCTGGGGGCGCGGGGTCGACCACTCCTGGTACGCGGAGGAGGACTCGGTGGTCCTCACCGTGCGCTGGCCCTCGCTCCCCGGCTACCGGGCCGACGAGCCGTCCGCCCCCGAGCACCGGTGACCAAGGTCCCGCATCCCGCCCCATGCCTGTGACGATGCACACGAATCCCGCCAACGATCACGAAAGGCTGGAATCGTGTCAATCGAGGTGTATACCACCCTGGCCGCGGCGGACCTCGCGGCCGGACCTTCACAAGTTCACGAGTTCACGAGTTCTTTGCGTCGGGCTACCTCCCGGTGAAGATCCGGACCACCAGGGAGCACGTCCGTTGGCAGCAATCGCACGGTGGTGCCTGCGGCACCGACTGGTGACCGTCCTGATCTGGCTGCTCGCCCTCGGCGGGACCGCCGCGGCGGCCGGAGCGGCCGGCACCGCGTTCTCCAACGACTACGAGGTCCCCGGCACGGAGTCCGCCAAGGCCCACGCCCTCCTGAGCGAGGGCTTCCCGGGTCAGGGCGGCGACACCGACACCATCGTGTGGCGGGCCCCGGACCACCGGACGGTACGCACCCCCGAGATACAACAGCGCATGACCCGGGCCCTGGACGCCGTCGCGGCCCTGCCCGGCGTGGCATCCGTCGCCGGCCCCTACGCACCCGGCCCCGCCGGAGCCGCGCAGATCAGCCCCGACGGCCGCACCGCCTACGCGGTGGTCACCTTCGACCGGCCGGCCGACTCCGTACCCAAGGCCCGGGCCAAGGCCGTCCTCGACACCGCGAAGAACCCCGCCACCCAGGCCGAAGGCCTCCAGGTCGAACTCGGCGGCCGCGCCATCGGCCTGACCGAGGCGCCCAGCGCCCACCTCGCCGAGGTCATCGGCGTCGGCATCGCCGCCGCCGTCCTCTTCCTCGCCTTCGGCTCCCTCGCCGCGAGCCTGCTGCCCATCGCGACCGCCCTCGTCAGCGTCGGCAGCGCCTACTTCGGCATCACCCTCCTCGGGCACGCCATGCCCGTCGCCGACTTCGCCCCCATGCTGGGCACCCTCGTCGGCCTCGGCGTCGGCATCGACTACGCCCTGTTCATCGTCACCCGGCACCGCAAGGGCCTGGCGCGCGGCCTCACCGTCGAGGAAGCCGCCGCGAACGCCGTCGCCACCACCGGCCGGGCCGTCGTGTTCGCCGGGGCAACCGTCTGCATAGCCCTGCTCGGCATGCTGGTGCTGCGGCTGAACTTCCTCGACGGCGTCGCGATAGCCGCCTCCCTCACCGTGGTGCTCACCGTGGCGGCCTCCGTCACCCTGCTGCCCGCCCTCCTCTCGTACATCGGCATACGGGCCCTCTCGCGCCGCGAACGGCGCAAGCTCGCCGCCGAAGGCCCCCGCCCCCAGCCGCCCACGGGCTTCGCCGCCCGCTGGTCGGCCTTCGTCGAACGCCACCCCAAACTGCTCGGACTGGTCGCGGCCCTGGTGATGGCCGTGCTCGCACTGCCGACCCTCTCGCTCCACCTCGGCACCTCCGTCCAGGGCAACAACCCGGCCGCCTCCACCACCCGCAAGGCCTACGACCTGCTGGCCGACAGCTTCGGGCCCGGCACGAACGGCCCGCTCAGCGTCGTCGCCCGGCTCGACGGCGCGGGCGACCGCGTCGCCTTCGAGCGGCTGACGGAAGCCCTGCGCACCACCGAGGGCGTCGCCTCCGCCGGCCCGGCCGTCTTCAACCGCAGCGGGGACACCGCCGTCCTCACCGTCGTCCCCGACTCCGCCCCCCAGTCCAGGGCCACGAGCGAACTGGTCGACACCCTGCGCCGGGACGTCATCCCCCGCACCGCACACGGCAGCACCATGGACGCCCACGTCGGCGGGGTGACGGCCGGCTACGACGACTTCGCCGAGGTGATCGTGGGCAAGCTGCCCCTCTTCGTCGGGGTGGTCATCGCGCTCGGCTGTGTCCTGCTGCTGCTCGCCTTCCGGTCCATCGGCATACCGCTCAAGGCCGCCGCCATGAACGTCGCCGCCGTCGCCTCCTCCTTCGGCGTCGTCGTCGCGATCTTCCAGTGGGGCTGGGGGAGCGAACCGCTGGGCCTGGGCAGCGCCGGACCGATCGAGCCCTTCCTGCCGGTGATCATGGTGTCGGTGCTCTTCGGGCTCTCCATGGACTACCAGGTCTTCCTGGTCAGCCGGATGTACGAGGAGTGGCTGGAGACCGGCGACAACCGGCGGGCCGTCCGCGTGGGCCTCGCCGAGACCAGCCGGGTGATCAACTCGGCGGCCGTCATCATGATCTCCGTCTTCCTGGCCTTCGTCCTCAGCGGCGACCGGCTCATCGCGATGTTCGGGATCGCGCTCGCCGCAGCCGTCGCGCTCGACGCCTTCGTCCTGCGCACCCTGCTCGTCCCCGCCCTCATGCACCTGCTCGGCGGCGCCAACTGGTGGATCCCCGCCTGGCTCGACCGCCGGCTGCCCCGCATCAGCATCGAGCCGCCGGAACGGTCCGCTCCCCGTGCGACACTTCCGTCGCAGCGGCCGGAGGCGGACCACGCCGAGCCGGCCCGCACGCCCCGCTGACCGGTCACGAGCCGTAAGGAAGCACAGATGTTCGCGATAGACCTGGCCGACGACGCCCAGCTGTTCCCGCTGGAGGTGTGGCACGCCGAGGAGTTCCTGGCGCACATGGACCGGGGCCGCGAGTTCATCGGCCGGTTCATCGGCCTCCCGGACCGCGTCACCGACCTCGCCTCGGCGCGGCACCTGCTCGGCTCCAAGGCGGAGGAGGCCGCCAGGGACGGCGCCCGGCTCTACGGCATCCGCGTCGACGGCACCCTCGTCGGCGGGGTCCTCTTCCGGACCTTCGACGCCGAAGCGGGCAACTGCGAGGTCGGCTGCTGGCTGGAGCCCGCCGGCGCCGGCCGGGGCCTGGTCACCAAGGCCTGCCGGATCCTGATCGACTGGGCCTTCGACGTACGCGGCATGCACCGCGTGGAATGGCACGTGGCCGCCGGCAACGAGAAGAGCATCGCCGCCGCCCAACGCCTCGGCCTGACCCGCGACGGCGTCATGCGGCAGAACCACCTCCACCGCGGCGTCCGCCAGGACACCGAGGTCTGGGCCGTCCTCGCCCACGAACGGGCCGCCGCCCGCCCGGCGTAGCCACCGCCGCGGGCCCCGCCATGGGCCCGCGGCCCACCGGCGCCGGGGCGCGCGCGGTCCTCTCAGGAACCTCTCAGAAACGCCGCTTACGGTGCCCGGCATGGACACCACGAAGACCCCCGTCGCGCCCGCCCCCGTCGTGGACGCGGACGCCCCCGAGGACAAGGCGGCCACCCCCGGGACGGCAGTCGCCGAACCCGCCGCCGGCCTCGACGCCGAGCAGGCCGGCACCACCGAGGACGCCGAAGAGGCCGAAGAGACCGACGCGGACACCGCCGAAGACGTCCCCGAGCGGAGCACCGGCGTCGGAGCCGCCGCATCCGCCGTCGTCGCCGCGGGCCTGGGCCTCGTCGCCCTCAGCGGCAGCTGGGTCTCCCGCGTCGCCGCCGAACGCCAGACGCTCATCGGCCAGATCGAATCGGTCAGCGCGACCACCGCCAAGGAGAAGATCGCCGCCCTGTACGGCGACGCCTGGCACATGACCGCCCTCGTCAACGGTGTCCTGTCCACCCTCGCCCTCCTCCTCGCCGTCCTCGTCCTCGCCGGGCCCGCCTTCGGCGCCCCCGGCCGGGTCCACCCCGCCTGGGTCCGCTCCGTCTCCTGGGCCGCCGTGGCCCTCGGCCTCCTCGGGGTCCTGCTCTTCGGCCTCATGTACTTCGACCTGCTCTTCCCGCTCCCCACGGCCGCCCAGTAGGCACCGCCTTACGCGATCTCCCGCCCTGCCTTAGCCCGCCCCAGGCCGGCTCAGGCCCCCCGGACCCCGGCCTAAGGACCCCGGCACCGCTGAGATGCGGCATGAGCCCCATGTGCCGCACCCCTCTGGGACGCGAATCTTGGATCACACCGAACGAGGTGCCCGAGAAAGCAACCAGGGAGAACGAGATGTTCGAGTACGAGATCGCCACCGCCCGCCGCGCCGACCTCATCCGCGAGGCCGACCGGTACCGGGCCGTCCGGGAGGCCAAGAAGGCCGCCCGCTCCTCTCGGAGCCGGGAATCCGAGAGGACGGTGAGTCGCCCCCGCGGCCTCTTCACCCGCGCCGCGTAACCCGCGTCGCGGACCACGGGAGCCGAGGCGAGATGACAAGCGCAGCGATAACGACTGCCGCCCGACCGGACCTGTGTGCGATGCTCGGCGGCGTGGAGACCAGATCTGTCAGCCCGGTGTTCGTCGGCCGAGCCGACGAACTGGCCGCACTCGTCGACGCCCTGGGGCGCGCCGCCGGCCAGGAGCCGCAGGCCCTGCTCATCGGCGGAGAAGCCGGAGTCGGCAAGACCCGCCTGACCGAGGAGTTCCTCACGGAGGCCGCCCGCCGCGGCGCCGTGGTGGCGGTCGGAGGCTGTGTGGAGATCGGGGCGGAGGGACTTCCCTTCGCCCCCTTCTCCACTGCCCTGCGCAGCCTGCTCCGCCTGCTCCCCGACGAACTGGCCGAAGCCGCCGCCGGCCAGGAGGACGAACTCGCCCGCATCCTCCCCGAACTCGGCGAGACCCCCCGCGGCCCCCACGACGAGGAGAGCACCGCCCGGCTCTTCGAACTGACCGCCAGGATGCTGGAACGCCTCGCCGCCGACCGCACCGTCGTGCTCGTCCTGGAGGACCTCCACTGGGCGGACACCTCCACCCGGCACCTGCTCGCCTACCTCTTCCGCACCCTCGCCCGCGGCCGGCTCGTCCTCGTCGCGACCTACCGCGCCGACGACATCCACCGCCGCCACCCGCTGCGCCCGCTGCTCGCCGAACTCGACCGGCTCCGCACCGTCCACCGCATCGAACTGTCCCGCTTCAACCGGGCCGAAGTGCGCCGCCAGCTCGCCGGGATCCTCGCCTCGCAGCCCGAGGAGAGCTTCGTCGACTCCGTCTTCGACCGCTCCGACGGCAACGCCTTCTTCGTCGAGGAACTCGTCGCCTGCCAGGAGAGCGGCTGCCGCACCGGCCTCACCGAATCCCTGCGCGACCTCCTGCTCGTCCGCGTCGAGGTACTGCCCGACGCCGCCCAGCGCGTGGTGCGCATCGTCGCCGAGGGCGGCTCCACCGTCGAGTACGCCCTGCTGCGCGCCGTCGTCCGGCTCGGCGAGGACGAACTCATCGAAGCCCTGCGCGCCGCCGTCGGCGCCAACATCCTCCTCGCCACCACCGACGGCGACGGCTACCGCTTCCGCCACTCGCTGGTCCGCGAGGCCGTCAGCGACGACCTGCTGCCCGGCGAACGCGCCCGCGTCAACCGCCGCTACGCCGAGGCCGTCGAGGACGACGAATCCCTGGTCCGCGCCGAGGAACGGCTCATCCGCCTGGCCAACTACTGGTACGCGGCCAACGACCCCGCCAAGGCCCTGCCCGCGGTCCTCGCCGCCTCCGTCACCGCCCGCCGCCGGCACGCCTACTCCGAGCAGCTCAGCCTGCTGGAACGGGCCATGGACCTGTGGGACAGCGCCCCCGACGAGGTCCGCGCCGACCTGCGCCCCGCCGACTACACCGAGGTCTACCCGCCCTGCGGCTGCGACCCCGCCACCACCCCCCTCCAGCGCCTCGACCTGCTCGCCGAGGCCACCGTCGCCGCCCGCTTCGGCGGCGAACGCGAACGCGCCCTGAAGCTCACCAAACTGGCCCTGCGCACCCTCGACGAGGACGGCGAAGACCCGCTGCGCGCCGCCTGGTTCTGGACCGAGCGCTCCCGCCTCGTCGCCAACCTCGGCCGGGGCGACGGCTGGCACGAGATCGCCACGGCCCAGGAACTCGTCAAGGGGCTGCCCCCGTCCCAGGTGCACGCCGACGTCCTCGTCCGGGCCGCGGGCTGGGGCATGCTCCACAACCCGGGCCCCGGCAACCTCGCCGCCGCCGAACGGGCCGTGGAGTACGCCCGCATGATCGGAGCCGAGGAGACCGAGCTCAACGCCCGGATCACCTACGGCTGCCTGCTCACCGACTCCGGCGACGGCACCACCGGCCTCGCCGAACTGCACGCGGTCAAGGACCGCGCCACCGAACTCGGGCTCACCGTGGTCGCGGGTCGCGCTCACGTCAACATCACCTCTCAACTCGAAGCCATGGGCCGGTCCCGCGAAGCCGTGGAACTGGCCGAACAAGGGGTCGAACTCGTCAGCAGGTCCCGGCTCCTGGACACCGAGGCCTGGGTCTGCGGGAACATGGCGGAGAGCCTCTACAGCTTGGGCCGCTGGGACGAGGCCGCCGAGGCCGCCCGCCGCACCCTGCACGTCGGCCAGAGCGCCGCCCCGCGCGGCTCCGCCTCCGCCCGCCTGGCCTACCTCGCCCTGGCCCGCGGCGAACTCGCCGAGGCCGCCCAGCAGCTCGCCGCCGCCCACGCCCACTTCGGCACCCACGACCGCCAGCCCCAGCACCGGCTCCCGCTCTACCGGCTGGCCATCGGCCTGGCCGACGGCGAGGGCCGCATCGGCGACGTCCGCGCCGAGACCGCCGACGCCGTGGCCCACGGCTTCCCGCTCGGCCAGCACCGCTACGCCTGGCCGCTGCTGCTGGCCTCCGCCTCCGCCGAGGCGGACGCCCGGGGACTGCCCGTGGCCGACGCCGGACGCGACGCCGCCCTGGAGGTGCTGCGCACCGCCGCCCGGACCCTGGCCACCCCGGTCCCCGTCTGGGTCGCGCACGCCGAGTACCTGCGGGCCGAACTGCTCCGCGCCGAGGCCCGGGACACCGTCGCCGACTGGACCGCGGTCGAGGCCGCCGTACGCCCCCTCCAGCGCCCGTACCTGCTCGCCCGGGCCCGCCACCGGCTCGCCGAGGCGCTGCTCGTCTCGGGAGGGGACCGCGAGACCGCCGCCGACCTGCTCCGCGACGCCCACGCCGCCGCCGACCGGCTCGGCTCCCGGCGGCTCCGGGAGGACCTGGCCCTGCTCGCCCAGCGCGCCCGCCTCCCGCTGACCGCCGAGGAGCCCCACCCGGCCGCGCCGGTCCCGGACACCGACCCCATCGAGGCCCTGGGCCTGACCAGCCGCGAACGGGACGTCCTGCGGCTCGTCGCGGCCGGCAGCACCAACAAAACAAAAACGCGGAGGAGCTCTTCATCTCCCCGAAGACGGCCAGCGTGCACGTCTCGAACATCCTGGCCAAGCTCGGAGTCGCCAGCCGGGGCGAGGCCGCGGCCCTCGCCCACCGGCTGCACCTCTTCACCGCGCCGCTCGCCCCGGCGGCGTCCCCCGCGGCCGGGGGAGGGCGTTCCTAGGGCTCCTCGCCCCCGTCGGCCGCGCCCGGCTCGGGGGCCCCGCCCGGCTCGGAAGCGTCGGCCGGGCGTATGAGCACCTTGCCGGAGTCGAGGTCTATGGGACCCCGTCCCGGATCGCCGTCACCGACGTCGGTCCGGGACAGCTCCAGCCGCTTCTTCTCGTCGTGCGCGTGCTTGCGTCCCGGATTGAAGAGTTCCTCGATCATGTTGAACACCACGCTCGCCCTGCCTTCCGCCCCCTCCGGAGCCGCTCAGGTCACCGCACCGTCAGTCTCAGGATCCTGTCGTCACCGGGCTCCGGCGACCCGCGCCCGTCCGTCTCGCTCGTGACCAGCAGCACCTGGTCCCCTTCGAGGGGCACCACCGTGCGCAGTCGGCCGTACTTCCCCTGGAGGAAAGCCTCCGGCTCCGCCGCGGCGGCGGCACCCTTCAGCGGGATCCGCCACAGCCGCTCGCCCTTCAGCCCGGCCATCCAGATCGAGCCCTCCGCCCAGGCGATCCCGCTCGGCGAGGCCTCATCCGTCTTCCAGACCGCTACCGGATCACGGAATCCCGCCTTCCCGGCCTTCCCCTCAGCCTCCGGCCAGCCGTAGTTGCCCCCGGGCTCGACGAGGTTCAGCTCGTCCCAGGTGCGCTGGCCGAACTCGGACGCCCAGAGCCGTTTGTCCTTGTCCCAGGCGAGGCCCTGCACATTGCGGTGCCCGCAGGAGTAGACGACGGACCCGGCCTCCGGATTGCCCGGTGCCGGCCGCCCGTCCGGGGTCATCCGCAGGATCTTCCCGCCCAGCGACTTCCTGTCCTGCGCCAGCCCCGTGTTCCCGGTCTCGCCCGTGCCGGCGTAGAGCATCCGGTCGGGGCCGAAGGCGATCCGCCCGCCGTTGTGGATGAGCCCCTTGGGGATCCCCCGCAACACCGTGTCGGGCGCGCCCAGCTGCTGACCGGCCGGTCTCTGCTCGTCGTACCGCATCCGGGCGATGCGGTTGTCGGACTCGGTCGTGAAGTACGCGTAGACCATCCGGTCCGAGGCGAAGTCCGGGGACAGCGCCAGCCCCAGCAGGCCGCCCTCCCCGCCCGGGGCCACCCCGGGGACCTTGCCGATCTGCGTCACCGCGCCCGTGTCCGTCCGCACCCGGCTGACCGTGCCCTTGTCGCGAGAGGCGACCAGCAGGTCCCCGCCGGGCAGCGGGGCCACGCCCCAGGGGGACTCCAGGTCCTTGGCGACCTCGCCCGACACCGTCACCGACCCCTTCGCCGGCGGCCCCGACGCGTCCGCCGGCCCCGACGCCCCCGGGGACGCCGCTCCGGCCGGCGGCGGACCCGGCGGGGAACCGCCCGGCCCGGCCCGCTCGCCGCCCGGCGCGGAACAGCCCGCCGCCAGCAGTGCGCCGCACCCGGCCAGCGCGAGCCACGCCGGCACGCCCCGGCGCCGCCCGCGGCCGTCCCCGTATCCCGGCCGGCCCCGCAGCGCCCCGCCCCTGTGGAACTGCCCGTACCGCATCGTCCCGCTCCCCTCCGGCCGTCCGTCCCCTGTCCGGTGTCCTCCAGTGCTGCCCTTCACTCCACTCAACAGACCCGGCCGGTCCCGAAGTTCCACCCCTCGTACACCCGATCGAGTGGACCTGGGGAACCGGACCGGGACCGGGATCTAGTCCCAGGCTCCCACCGCCGCGGGCAGCGCCGCTATCTCGGCCAGCTCCGCGCCCGTGAGCCGCACCTCCGCGGCCCGGGCGTTCTCCGCCGCCCACCGCGCCCGCTCCGCCCCCGGAACCGGCACCACGTGCGGCCCCTGCGCCAGCACCCAGGCCAGCGCCACCTGTGCCGCCGTGACCTCCGGCCCGTGCCGCCGGGCCACCCGCCGCAGCCCCGCCACCAGCACCTGGTTGGAGGCCATCGCGTGCGCGGTGAAGCGCGGGTGCCGCGCCCGTACGTCCGCCGACTCGAAACCCTGCCCCGGCGTCAGCGTCCCGGTCAGGAACCCGCTGCCCAGCGGCATCGCCGCCAGCATCCCCACCCCCCGCGCCGCGCACCACGGCAGCAGCTGCCACGCCGCCTCCGGTGACCACACCGACAGCTCCGCCTGCACCGCCGTCACCGGGAACACCTGCTGGACCCGTTCCAGCTGCCGCAGCGTCGTCCGGTACCCCCGGTCCCCGCGCCGCCCCGCCCCCGGCCCGGCCCCCGCGCCCAGCGCGCAGAACCCCAGCGCCCGCACCTTGCCCGCCTGCACCAGCTCCGCCATGGCGCCCCAGGTCTCCTCCACCGGCACCTCCGGATCCACCCGGTGGAGCTGGTACAGGTCTATGACGTCGGTCCGCAGCCGCCGCAGCGAGGCGTCGCACGCCCGCCGCACGTACCCCGGCCGCCCGTCGGCCACCACGTGCCCCTCGCCCGCCCGCAGCCCCACCTTGGCGGAGACGAAGGCCTCGGCCCGCCGTTCCCGCAGCACCCGGCCCAGCACCAGCTCGTTCGTGTAGGGCCCGTACAGATCGGCCGTGTCCAGCAGGTTCGCCCCGCGGTCCAGCGCCGTGTGCAGGGTCCGCAGCGATTCCTCGCCCCGCCGCCGCGAAGGCGCGTAGGCCCAGCTCATCGGCATGCAGCCGAGCCCTATGGCGCCCACCGTCAGCGGTCCCGACCCGATCGACCTGCGCTCCACCCCTGCGTCCCCCTTCCGGCCCGCTCCCGGTCCGGCCCTCAAACTAACGGCTTGATCCAATTCCCTTCACATAGCCTCGGGATCATGACTGCAACGACCGGGGACGTCTGGCTCCCCTTCCCGCCCGGAGAGATCGACGGCCTCCCCGACTCCTTCCGCTACCGCCAGTGGGACGGCGAGGACACCTTTCCGGCCGACCCGGCCGACTGCGTCTTCTACGTCACCCCCTACATGAAGCCCCAGGAGGTGACCCTGCGCCCGCTCGCCCGGATGCCCGCCCTGCGCGTGGTGCAGACCCTCACCGCCGGCATCGACCACGTCCTGCCCGGCCTCGGCGAACTCCGCCCGGGCGTACGGCTGTGCAACGCCCGCGGCGTCCACGAGGCCAGCACCGCCGAGCTCGCCCTCACACTCGTCCTCGCCTCCCTGCGCGGCATCCCCGGCATGGTGCGCGGCCAGGACCGCGAGGAGTGGCGCGGAGGCTTCTACGACGCCCTCGCCGACCGGTCCGTCCTGATCGTCGGCTACGGGGCGATCGGCGCGGCCGTCGAGGACCGGCTCGTCCCCTTCGAGTGCGGGCCGGTCACCCGCGTCGCGCGCTCGGCCCGCACCGCCCCGCACGGGCCGGTCCGCGCCCTCGCCGACCTCCCGGACCTCCTCCCGGACGCGGACGTCGTCGTCCTCACCACCCCGCTGACCGAGGACACCCGGGGACTCGTCGACGCCGGCTTCCTCGGGCGGATGAAGGACGGCGCCCTGCTCGTGAACGTCTCGCGCGGACCCGTCGTCGACACCGCGGCCCTGCTGGCGGAACTGGAGTCCGGCCGGCTGCGCGCGGCGCTCGACGTCACCGACCCGGAGCCGCTGCCCGCCGGCCACCCCCTCTGGCACGCCCCCAACCTCCTGATCACCCCTCACGTGGGCGGCAGCAGCTCGGCGTTCGAGCCCAGGGCGAAGCGGCTCCTGGCGCGCCAGCTCACCCGGTTCGCCGCGGGGGAGGAGGTGCACAACACCGTCCTGATCAAGGACTGAGGCCGGCGCGTCCCGCACTCGCGAGCCACATATCGCTACCCTGGGCGACAAATCGTGCGCAACCGGTGGCCAGGACCCCCCTCTTGGTGACGGAGCGTAGAACAGCTATGTCGCTGAGTGACGAAAGTGGTGTATCGTCCGGAACAAGGGGCTGCGCCACGTACGTCTGGCGCTGGGGAGTGATCGGACACTTTGGGGGGCGACGGGCGATGCACGGCCAATGGACGAAGGATCCGCTGCGGCAGGGCCGCCGGAGGCGACGCTGCCGAGACTGGACCGCACCGGAACCGGCCGGCGAGGGGCACCGGTGAGCGCCCCGGGGGCGGCGCTGCTGACCCGGCCGCCGGTCACCGGCGGAGGCGGCCGGGGCCTCGCCGCGCAACTCCTCCTCGCACTGGTCAGCGGCGGCTACGCGGTCGGAGCCGCCCTCGGCTGGGGGTCGGACGAACTCGCCAAGATCATGGGCGACTTCGGCCTCAGTGCCGCCGGATTACTGGCCGCCGTCTCCTGCTACCACTACGCCCGCGCGATCGACCGGCGCGAACGTCCCGCCTGGCTGATGTTCGCCTTCTCCTCGCTCATGGGCGGCCTGGGGAACGCGGTCTGGGGCTGGTACGAGGTGGTCCTCGGCCAGAAGGTCCCCGAACCCTCGCTCGCCGACTTCGCCTTCCTCTGCTTCGCGCCGCCCGCCATCGTGGGCCTGCTCGTCCTGGCCAAGCGCCCGGTCACCCGGGCCGGATGGGTCTGCCTCGGCCTCGACTCCTGGCTCATCGGCGGCTCGCTGCTGACCCTGTCCTGGAGCCTGGCCCTCGCCAACGCCGCCCGCACCGCCCAGTCGGGCGCCCCCGGCAGCGTGCCGCGCGCCGCGCTGTCCCTCGCCTACCCGCTGCTGGACATCGCGCTGGTCTCCATGGTCCTGGTGCTGCACTTCCGGCGCTCGGCGAACAACCGCTCGGCGGTCAACACGGCGATCGCCGCCCTCGCCCTGACCGTCCTGAGCGACGCCCTGTTCACCTCGCCGCTGCTCAACACCACCTACAGCTCCGGGGAGATCCTCGACGCCGGCTGGTTCGCGGGCTCGCTGCTGCTCGCCTACGCCCCCTGGGGCGCCCGGCGGACCGAGCCCGAGCCCCGCCCCGCCCCACCGCGCCCGGAGCGCCCGCACAGCCGTCCCATCACCGGCTCGCTGCCCGCGCTCACCCCGTACCTCGCGGCCGCGGTGTGCACCCTCGGCATCCTCTACAACGTCGTGGACGGCCGGAAGGTGGACCGGATGGTGGTCTTCACCGGCTGCACCGTCGTCCTCGCCCTCGTCATCCGGCAGGGCATCATGCTCCTCGACAACATCGCGCTCACCCAGGAACTGGCCCAGAAGGAGAACCACTTCCGCTCCCTGGTCCAGGGCTCCAGCGACGTCATCATGATCGCCGCGCCCACCGGGACCCTGCGCTACGTCAGCCCCGCCGCCGCCGGGGTCTACGGCCGCGAGGCGGAGGAGCTGGTCGGCACCGAGCTCGCCGCCCTGATCCACCCCGACGACCTCGGCCGGGTGGTCCACGAGGTACGCCGCTTCCTGGCCGCCCCGCCCGCCGAGGAGCCCACCACCCGCATCGAGTGCCGCTTCGAGTCGGGCGGCGGCGAGTGGCTCAACGTGGAGTCCACCGTCAACCGCCACCAGGGCGGCCTCATCCTCAACAGCCGCGACGTCACCGAGCGGGTCCGCCTCCAGGCGCAGCTCCAGCACAGCGCCGAGCACGACCCGCTGACCGACCTGCCCAACCGGGCCCTGTTCACCCGCCGCGTCCGCCAGGCCCTCACCGGCCGCCGGGCCGGCGACCACAGCACCGCCGTGCTCTTCATCGACCTCGACGGCTTCAAGGCCGTCAACGACACCATCGGCCACCAGGCCGGCGACGAGCTCCTCGTCGAGGCCGCCCGCCGCCTCCAGGACGCCGTCCGGGCCGGGGACACCGCCGCCCGCCTCGGCGGCGACGAGTTCGCCGCGCTGATCCTCGGCGACGGCAGCCGCGACCGAAGCGCCCGCGAGTGCCAGGTCCACGACATCGCCGACCGGCTGCGCGCCACCCTCTCCCAGCCGTACCGCATCGCCGGGAGCGAGGTCCGGGTGGCCGCCAGCATCGGCGTCGCCTTCGCCGACCCCGGCATCACCCCTTCGGACCTGATGCGCAACGCCGACCTCGCGATGTACCGCGCCAAGGCGGGCGGCAAGGACCGGGTCGAGCTCTACGCGCCCCAGATGCAGGCCGAGGTAACCCGCAAGGCCGAACTGGCCGGGCGGCTGCGCACCGCGCTGCACGAGGGCGAGTTCGCCCTGCTGCACCAGCCCGTGGTCTGCCTGGCCACCGGCGAGGTGGCCGCCGTCGCCGCGCAGGCCCGCTGGCGCTCCGCGCAGGGGATCCTCTTCACTCCGGCCGAGTTCCTCCGGGTGGCCGAGCACAGCGAGGGCGGTCCGGCGGCCGGGCCGGACGGCTCGCGCACGGCGGAACTGGGCCGTTGGCTCCTGGAGGAGGCCGTCGAGGAGGCCGCCGAGCGGCACCGCGCCGGGCACGACGTACCAGTGGCCGTCCGGATGACCGCCCAGCGGCTGCTGGACCGCTCCTCGCCCGGCAGCAGCGTGGAGGCCCTGCTGACCCGCCACGGGCTGCCCTCCGGGTCCCTCGTGCTCGAACTGGCCGCCTCCGACCCCAGGGTGCCCTTCGACGAGCTGGAGCGCCGTCTGACGGCCCTGCACCGGCTCGGCGTACGGATCGCCCTGGACGGCTTCGGCAGCGGCTACGCGGCCATCAGTGCCCTGCGCAGGCTTCCGGTGGACCTGCTCAAGCTGGACCGGGGCCTGGTCGAAGGGGTGGTCGAATCAGCCAGGCTGCACAAGATCACGGCCGGATTGTTGCGGATCGCAAACGACCTGGGCATGCAGTCCGTGGCCGACGGGGTGGACCTCCCCGAGCAGGTGCTGGCGCTGCGGGCGATGGGGTGCACCCACGGCCAGGGAGCGGCGTTCTCCGGACCGCTTGACGAATACAGGCTGCGGCGCGCGCTCGTGCGAGGTACGTTCCCAGTACCGGGCGGTACGGCCCAGCCCGCCTTGGCCGGCGGCTCGTCCGGTGGCTCGATGGCCATCCGTAGAGGCTCAAATAATGAGACGCCCGTCCCACCCGCTTGACATCGACCTCCCGCCGGAGGGAGGGTCAATGCCATGCGCACCCGAATTCTCGTACTTGGAAAGCGCGTCGGCTGAAGCTGGGGCCTGCATGTCCCCGCTCGACACCACCGACGCGCTCCCCTCGCTTGCCACCTGGCACGAGGGGTTTTTTGTTGCA
This sequence comes from Streptomyces sp. C, assembly GCF_000158895.1. Lineage (NCBI taxonomy): Bacteria > Bacillati > Actinomycetota > Actinomycetes > Kitasatosporales > Streptomycetaceae > Streptomyces > Streptomyces sp. C. Next base: position 5,548,303 of record NZ_GG657750.1, read on the forward strand.
CTGGCACACGCGTCCGGACCAGGTCCGGATCACCCCCCGCTCCTCGTAAAACCCTCAGCTTCGAGAAGAGAATGCCGATGACCGAGCAGGCCTCCGGGGCCCACCATCCGCAGCCGCGGCCCCGTACGGGTGGGCAGAACCAGCCCACCGCAGTTGAGCACGTCACGGGCGCGCAGTCCCTCATCCGCTCTCTCGAAGAGGTGGGGTGCGACACCGTCTTCGGTATCCCGGGCGGCTGCATCCTCCCGGCGTACGACCCGATGATGGACAGCAAGAAGGTCCGTCACATCCTGGTCCGCCACGAGCAGGGGGCCGGCCACGCCGCCACCGGCTACGCCCAGGCCACCGGCAAGGTCGGCGTGTGCATGGCCACTTCCGGCCCGGGCGCCACCAACCTGGTCACCCCGATCGCCGACGCGCACATGGACTCCGTCCCGCTCGTCGCGATCACCGGCCAGGTCTCCTCCAAGGCGATCGGCACCGACGCCTTCCAGGAGGCGGACATCGTCGGCATCACGATGCCGATCACCAAGCACAACTTCCTGGTCACCAAGGCCGAGGACATCGCGAAGACCATCGCCGAGGCCTTCCACATCGCCTCCACCGGCCGCCCCGGCCCGGTCCTCGTCGACATCGCCAAGGACGCCCTCCAGGCGAAGACCACCTTCTCGTGGCCGCCCAGCCAGGACCTGCCCGGCTACCGGCCGGTCACCAAGCCGCACGCCAAGCAGATCCGCGAGGCCGCCAAGATGATCGCCGCCGCCAAGCGGCCGGTCCTCTACGTCGGCGGCGGCGTCATGAAGGCCGGCGCCACCGCCGAGCTGAAGGTCCTCACCGAGCTCACCGGCGTCCCGGTCGTCACCACCCTGATGGCCCTGGGCTCCATCCCGGACACCCACCCGCAGAACGTCGGCATGCCGGGCATGCACGGTGCCGTCACCGCCGTGACCGCGCTCCAGAAGTCGGACCTGCTGATCGCGCTCGGCACCCGCTTCGACGACCGCGTCACCGGCAAGCTGGACAGCTTCGCCCCCTTCGCCAAGGTCATCCACGCGGACATCGACCCCGCCGAGATCGGCAAGAACCGCGCCGTCGACGTCCCGATCGTCGGTGACGCCCGCGAGGTCATCGCCGACCTGATCCAGGCCGTCCAGGCGGAGGCCAACGAGGGCAACACCGGTGACTACACCGCCTGGTGGAAGGACCTCAACCGCTGGCGCGAGACCTACCCGCTGGGCTACGACCTGCCCGAGGACGGCAGCCTCTCGCCGCAGCAGGTCATCGAGCGGATCGGGCAGCTGGCGCCGCAGGGCACCATCTACGCGGCCGGTGTCGGCCAGCACCAGATGTGGGCCTCGCACTTCGTCAACTACGAGGAGCCCCGCACCTGGCTGAACTCCGGCGGCGCCGGAACCATGGGCTACGCGGTCCCCGCCGCGATGGGTGCCAAGGTCGGCATGCCGGAGCGCACCGTCTGGGCGATCGACGGCGACGGCTGTTTCCAGATGACCAACCAGGAACTGGCCACCTGCGCGCTGAACAACATCCCGATCAAGGTCGCGATCATCAACAACGGCGCGCTGGGCATGGTCCGCCAGTGGCAGACCCTGTTCTACAACCAGCGGTACTCGAACACGGTCCTGCACGCGGACGAGACCGGCCACGACACCGTGGGCTCCCAGCTCGGCGAGTCCGCCTCCCCCCGCATGGGCACCCGCGTCCCGGACTTCGTCAAGCTGTCCGAGGCCATGGGCTGCGTCGCGCTGCGCTGCGAGGACCCGGCGGACCTGGACAAGGTCATCGCCGAGGCGAACGCGATCAACGACCGTCCGGTCGTGATCGACTTCATCGTCCACGAGGACGCCATGGTGTGGCCGATGGTCGCCGCCGGCACCTCCAACGACGAGGTCATGGCAGCCCGGGGCGTCCGCCCCGACTTCGGCGACAACGAAGACGACTGAGCCGAGAGAGCCTGAGAGAGAGAACGACTCACATGTCCAAGCACACGCTCTCCGTCCTGGTCGAGAACACGCCCGGCATCCTCGCCCGGATCGCCGCGCTGTTCTCCCGCCGCGGGTTCAACATCGACTCCCTCGCGGTCGGCGTCACCGAGCACCCCGACATCTCCCGCATCACCATCGTCGTGAACGTCGAGGACCTCCCGCTGGAGCAGGTGACCAAGCAGCTCAACAAGCTGGTCAACGTGCTCAAGATCGTCGAGCTGGAGCCGTCCAACGCCATCGAGCGCGAACTCGTCCTGGTGAAGGTCCGCGCCGACAACGAGACCCGCTCGCAGATCGTCGAGATCGTCCAGCTGTTCCGCGCCAAGACCGTCGACGTCTCCCCGGAGGCCGTCACGATCGAGGCCACCGGCGGCGCCGACAAGCTCGGCGCGATGCTCAAGATGCTGGAGCCCTTCGGCATCAAGGAACTCGTGCAGTCCGGCACCATCGCCATAGGGCGTGGCGGCCGGTCCATCACGGACCGCAGCCTGCGCTCCCTCGAACGCAGCGCCTGAGCCCCGCGGCGTCCGGACCAGCCGCGCCAGGTCCAAGACCTGGCGGCTGACACGCCGGCCCGCATAGCGAGACCGAGAAACTCTTATTCCGTTCCCCGCCGTACGGTGGGAGCAACACCAGCGCACCAAGGAGATATCCCAGTGGCCGAGCTGTTCTACGAGAACGACGCCGACCTGTCCATCATCCAGGGCCGCAAGGTCGCTGTCATCGGTTACGGCAGCCAGGGCCACGCCCACGCGCTGTCGCTCCGTGACTCCGGCGTCGACGTCGTCGTCGGCCTCAAGGAGGGCTCCAGCTCCAAGGCCAAGGCCGAGGAGCAGGGCCTGAAGGTCCTCCCGGTCGCCGAGGCCGCCGAGTGGGCGAACGTCATCATGATCCTCACCCCGGACCCGCTCCAGGCCGAGATCTACGAGGCGTCCATCAAGGACCACCTGAAGGAGGGCGACGCGCTCTTCTTCGGCCACGGCTTCAACGTCCGCTACGGCTTCATCAAGCCCCCGGCCAACGTGGACGTCGCCCTGGTCGCCCCGAAGGGCCCGGGCCACCTGGTCCGCCGTCAGTACGAGGAGGGCCGCGGCGTTCCGTGCATCGCCGCCGTCGAGCAGGACTACTCGGGCAGCGCCTTCGCCCTCGCCCTGTCGTACGCGGCCGGCATCGGCGGCACCCGCGCCGGCGTCATCAAGACCACCTTCACCGAGGAGACCGAGACCGACCTGTTCGGTGAGCAGGCCGTCCTCTGCGGTGGCGCCTCCGCCCTGGTCAAGGCCGGTTTCGAGACCCTGACCGAGGCCGGCTACCAGCCGGAGATCGCCTACTTCGAGTGCCTGCACGAGCTGAAGCTCATCGTCGACCTCATGTACGAGGGCGGCCTGGAGAAGATGCGCTGGTCGGTCTCCGAGACCGCCGAGTGGGGCGACTACATCACCGGCCCGCGCGTCATCACCGACGCCACCAAGGCCGAGATGAAGAAGGTCCTGGAGGAGATCCAGAGCGGCAAGTTCGCCGAGGAGTGGATGGCCGAGTACAAGGCCGGTCTGCCGAAGTACAACGAGTACAAGAAGGCCGACTCGGAGCACCTGCTGGAGACCACCGGCAAGAAGCTGCGCAAGCTGATGAGCTGGGTCGACAGCGACGAGAGCTGATCTCGTGAACGGCGGGGCCGGGACGGTCAGTCCCGGCCCCGCCGCGCACCCGCTCGCCTCCGGCGCCGGCCGGAGATCACCGGAATGTAGCCGTCGGATGGAACGGATTGTCCACCCCGGCCAATCCCGGACGGGTGATCCTTCCGTACAGGCGGAAATCCGCACCCGATCCGCCACTACACTGCTCAACACAACGCGTCAGGCCCACAGTGTCGTGCGTCTTCCACGCGGCTACCCCCTCCACCGCCTGCGGCCGTCGGGACGGCCGTCCGCACTGGACTTGTGAGGACCCACGTGAGCTCGAAACCTGTCGTACTCATCGCCGAAGAGCTGTCGCCCGCCACGGTGGACGCGCTCGGTCCGGACTTCGAGATCCGGCACGTCAACGGCGCCGACCGCGCCGAGCTGCTCCCCGCGATCGTCGACGTGGACGCGATCCTCGTCCGCTCCGCCACCAAGGTGGACGCCGAGGCCATCGCCGCCGCCAGGAAGCTGAAGGTCGTCGCCCGCGCCGGTGTCGGCCTCGACAACGTCGACGTCTCCGCCGCCACCAAGGCCGGCGTCATGGTCGTGAACGCCCCGACCTCCAACATCGTCACCGCCGCCGAGCTCGCCTGCGGCCTGCTCGTCGCCACCGCCCGCAACATCCCGCAGGCCAACACCGCCCTCAAGAACGGCGAGTGGAAGCGGAACAAGTACACGGGCGTCGAGCTCAGCGAGAAGACCCTCGGCGTCGTCGGCCTCGGCCGCATCGGCGTCCTGGTCGCCCAGCGCATGTCGGCCTTCGGCATGAAGATCGTCGCCTACGACCCCTACGTGCAGCCGGCGCGCGCCGCCCAGATGGGCGTCAAGATGCTGACGCTGGACGAGCTGCTGGAGGTCGCCGACTTCATCACCGTGCACCTCCCCAAGACCCCCGAGACCCTCGGTCTCATCGGGGACGAGGCCCTGCACAAGGTCAAGCCGTCCGTCCGCATCGTCAACGCCGCGCGCGGCGGCATCGTGGACGAGGCCGCGCTGTACTCGGCCATCAAGGAGGGCCGCGTCGCCGGCGCCGGCCTGGACGTGTACGCGAAGGAGCCCTGCACGGACTCCCCGCTCTTCGAGCTCGACCAGGTCGTCTGCACCCCGCACCTCGGCGCGTCCACGGACGAGGCCCAGGAGAAGGCCGGCATCGCGGTCGCCAAGTCGGTGCGCCTCGCCCTCGCCGGCGAGCTCGTGCCGGACGCGGTCAACGTCCAGGGCGGCGTCATCGCCGAGGACGTGCGCCCCGGTCTGCCGCTCGCCGAGAAGCTCGGCCGCATCTTCACCGCCCTCGCAGGCGAGGTCGCGGTCCGCCTCGACGTCGAGGTCTGCGGCGAGATCACCCAGCACGACGTCAAGGTGCTGGAGCTCTCCGCCCTCAAGGGCGTCTTCGAGGACGTCGTCGACGAGACGGTCTCCTACGTCAACGCCCCGCTGTTCGCGCAGGAGCGCGGCGTCGAGGTCCGCCTGACCACCAGCTCGGAGTCCCCGGACCACCGCAACGTGGTGACCGTCCGCGGCACCCTGTCGGACGGTCAGGAGGTGTCGGTCTCCGGCACCCTGGCGGGCCCGAAGCACCTCCAGAAGATCGTGGGCGTGGGCGAGTACGACGTGGACCTGGCCCTGGCCGACCACATGATCGTGCTGCGCTACACCGACCGCCCGGGCGTGGTCGGCAAGGTCGGCCAGCTGCTCGGCGAAGCCGGCCTGAACATCGCGGGCATGCAGGTCGCCCGTGCCGAGGAGGGCGGCGAGGCGCTCGTCGTCCTCACGGTCGACGCGGAGGTCCCGGTGGACGTCCTGGCGGCCATCTCCGAGGAGATCGGCGCCGCTTCGGCCCGTACGGTCAACCTCGGCTGACCGTCGCGCACAGCCGAGAGGGCCCGGGGTCGCGACCCCGGGCCCTCTCGCATGACCCCGTACCCCCTGCTCGATGCCGTACGAGGCTCAGCGCGCCGGTACCGGTTCGGCCGGGGCCCCCTCCGCCCCGGCGGGAGCCGGGCTCGTCCCGCCCCGGGCCAGGGCCGGCGCGAGCGCCGCCGCCGCGAGGAGCAGCACCGCACCGCCCCGGGGGCCACTGCATCCCGTGTACGAAGGCCTCCCGGGCCAAGGAAGCAGCTGCCCGCCGGCCCCGCCCCCGGCCTGCCCGGCGGCGGCGACGGCGCCGCCCAGGGTCTCCCGTACGGCGGAGGGCTCCCCCGCCAGGTCGGCGCGGTAGACGGCGGTGCCGAGGCTGCCCAGCAGCGCCATCCCGAGGGCCCCGCCGAACTCCTGCCCCGTCTCCAGCAACGAGGCGGCGGAACCGGCCTTCTCGGCCGGGGTCGTGGCCAGGGCCATGTCGGAGACCACGGCCATCACGCTGACGATGCCGGAGGCGAGCACCCCGGCGCCGGCCAGCAGCAGCCACAGGGAGTCGGTGCCCACGAGGGAGATCAGCCCGAACCCGGCGGCGGCGACGGCGAAGGAGCCGGCGATGACCTTGGACCGGTCCGTCCGAGCCGCCAGGGCCGCCGAGACGGGGGCGGCGGCGCCGATGAGGAGCGAGGGCGCCAGGCTCCACAGGGCGGCCTCCAGGGTGCCCATCCCGAGCACGGACTGCAGGTACTGCGTGGTGAAGTAGGCGGAGCCCATCATCGCGAAGGCGGCGACGGAGTTGAGGCCGATGCCCGCCCCGAAGCGGCGGTCCCGGAACAGCGCCCGGCCCACCATCGCGTCCTCGCGGCCTCGCTGGCGGCGGACGAAGGCGTACCCGAAGGCCAGGCCGACCAGCAGGCAGGCGGCGTACAGCGGTTCGAAGCCCTCGGCGGCGATCTCCTTCAGCCCGTAGACCACCGGCAGCACGGCGGCCATGGACAGCGGCACGCTCACCAGGTCGAAGCGGCCGGGGGCCGGGTCCTTGAACTCCGGTACCAGGACCGGGACCAGGACCAGCAGGAGCAGCATCGCGGGCACGTTGACGAGGAAGACGGAGCCCCAGTGGAAGTGCTTCAGCATGACCCCGCTGAGCACGGACCCGAGGGCGATCCCGCCGGTCATGGCACCGGACCAGATCCCGATGGCCTTGCCGCGCTGCCCGGCGTCCTGGAAGAGGTTGCGGACCAGGGCCAGCGTGGAGGGCATCAGGGTGGCGCCGCCGACGCCGAGCAGGGCCCGGGCCGCGATGAGCATCCCGGCGCTGGTGGCGAAGGCGGCGGCGACCGAGGCGAGGCCGAAGGCGGTGGCGCCGATCAGCAGCAGCCGGCGTCGGCCGATCCGGTCGCCGAGCGAGCCCATCGTGATCAGCAGGCCGGAGAGGGCGAAGGCGTAGCTGTCGAAGATCCAGAGCTGCTGGGTGGCGCTCGGGTCGAGCTCCCGGGTGATGGCCGGGACTGCGAAGTAGAGGACGGAGACGTCCATCGAGACCAGGAGCAGGGGCAGCAGCAGGACCGTGAAGGCGGTCCATTCGCGGCGGCCGGCGAGGGGTGCCGTGGCGGCGGGGTTCGTCATGAGCAGGACTGTACAAGCGTATGGAACGGCTGTCTATGACGGATGTATGGAAAATTCGTGTGGGACCTTCGTCTAGGACGGCCGTCTTGCTACGGTGGCGGTCATGGGACACAAAGAGGATCTGCTCGAAGGCGCCAAGAAGTGCCTGGTCGAGAAGGGGTTCGTACGCACCACCGCGCGCGACGTCGTCGGTGCCTCCGGTACGAACCTGGCGTCCATCGGCTACCACTACGGCTCCAAGGACGCCCTGCTCACCCAGGCGTTCATCGCCCTGATGCAGGAGTGGGGCGAGACGGCCTTCCGCGGCGGGCTGCCCGGTGAGGACGGCTCCCTGGAGCGCCTGCGCGCCATCTGGGACGGCGTCCTCGCGCAGCACGACGCCTCGGCCCCCGTCTGGGCGGCCAGCATGGAGGTCGCGCTGAGCGGCGAACGGCTGCCGCAGCTGCGCGGGATGCTCGCCGCCTCCCAGGCCGAGGGCCGCCGGGGCCTGATCTCGCTCCTCACCGGTACCCCGGAGGAGGAGCTCACCGAACACGACGAGCGCACCCTCGGCTCGGTGGTCCAGGCGCTGCTCAACGGGCTGATGATCCAGTGGCTGCTCGACCCCGGAACCACCTCCTCCGCGGAGGAGTTCACCGAGGGGCTGCGCCGCCTCGCGGAAGGTCTCACGGCGTCGCTGCGGGGTGGCTCCGCCGGTCAGGCGGCGGAATAGCGGCGCGGGGCCGGGGGGCGCCGGCCCGGCGGGCCGGCAGCGCCCGGGCCGCGCCACCGCGCAGCAGCCCGGCCCCTGTGGCCCCGCAGTGACCCGGCTCCGCGACCACGCGGGGCCTCCGGCCGGCGGGCTCGCGGCCCCTCGGCGACTCCGGTCCGGGGCCGCAGCGCCCCGGGCTGGCGGGGCCGCGGGTGGTCAGGCGCGCAGGCGGGCGGCCTTGAGGGCCATGTGGAGGAGGAGGCGGTCCTCGCCGAGGTCCAGGTCGAGGCCCGTCAGCTGCTCCACCCGGCCCAGCCGGTAGTACAGGGTCTGGCGGTGGATGCCCAGTTCCGCGGCCGCGCGCCCCGCCTGCCCCGCGCAGTCGAGGAACACCTCCGCCGTGCGGGCCAGTTCCCGGTGGGCCGGGCCCAGCAGGGCCCGCGTCGCGGGATCGTCCGCCGGGCCTGCGCCCAGCGCGGCCAGCATCCGGTACGGCCCGATCCCGGCCCACTGGGCCACCGGCCCGAGCCCCGGCTGCGCCGCGGCCGCCCGGGCGGCCGCGGTGGCCTGCGCCCAGGCGGCGGGCAGCTCCGTGAGCGCCCGAACCGGGTCGGAGAGCCCGGCGGTGACGGAGTGGCCCGCCCGGGCGGGACCACGGGCGCCGCCGGCGGCCACGGAGGCGGCCCCGCCCCCCGGCGCCGCCGCGCGCGGCAACAGCCGCCCCACCGCCGCCAGGGCCGGAGCCAGCGCGTCCCCGGACCGCAGCCGGACCAGCACCGCGAGCACGCCCGTCCCGGAGCCGGAGCCGGGGCCGGCACCGGCTCCGGGGTCCGGGCCGTTCGGGCCGGAGTACCCCGCCGGGACCACGCACACCGCCGCCGCCCCCGGCACCGACCCCGGAGCCTCCCCGGACCACGGGGCCACGCACACGGCGGCGTGCGGCCCCTCGGCCCCCGGCCCCAGCGCCACCCGCAGCGCGGCCACCGCCATGTCCTGCTGCCAGCCCCGGCCGGCGGTGAGGACCGCCAGGAACTCCCGCGACAGGTCGGCGCCCGCCTTGGCCTCCTCGGCGAGCAGCACCCCGATCCGCTGGGCCACCTCCATGGCGGCCTCCAGGGCGGCCGGCTCCGGGCCGGGGTCCTGGTCGAGGAGCCACACGTAGCCCTGGACGATGCCCCGGTACCGGACCGGCAGGCAGATCCGCCCCCGGAAGACCCCCGCGTCCGGGGCCGCCGGGATCCGCACCGGGCCCGTGGCGCGGGCGATGCCGAAGCCCTCGAACCAGGAGCGGACGGCCGCCGTCGACTGCCGGGTCAGGATCGAGCGGGTGCGCACCGGGTCCATCACGAGGTCGTCCTCGCTGTCGTGCGCACCGAAGGCGATGAGGCGGAAGTCCCGGTTCTCCAGCGTCGCCGGGGCGCCGAGCAGCGCCGAGATCTCGTCCACCAGGTCCTGGTAATCGCCCTTCACGCGGACATTCTCCCACCCCGCGACGGGCCCTTCAGACAGATGTATGAGATCCGGGCCACGGATGCGTGACAGCTGTCGATGGCAGAGGATCGTGGAGATCCTTAGGTTTCACGGTGGTTTTACTTGCGTTTTCCTTACGGTCGCGGCCCACCCCTGCGGCGTCCGTTCGTCCGCTTCTGCCACCCGTTGGAGGTGCCCCGTGCTGGGTCCCGCGATCCTCGCCGCTTCGCGCAGCGACAAGATGCGCCGAATCGTCTCTGCCGCCCCGGTGACCAAGCCGGTGGTCAACCGGTTCATCCCCGGCGAGACGGTCGACCAGGTCATCCCGATCGTCCAGGAGCTCACCCGCAAGGGCCTTGAGGTCACCCTCGATGTCGTGGGCGAGGACATCACCGCCGTGGAGCAGTCCTACGCGGCCCGGGACGCCTACCTGGAGCTCGTCGAGCGCCTCAAGGAGCTGGAGCTGGGCGAGACCGTCGAGATGTCGGTCAAGCTCTCCATGTTCGGCCAGGCCCTGGAGGGCGGCCACGAGCTGGCCCTCGCCAACGTCCGCCCGGTCGTCGAGGCCGCCGCGGCCATCGGCACCACCGTGACGCTGGACGCCGAGGACCACACCACCCTCGACTCGATGTTCGCCATCCACGAGGAGCTGCGCCGGGACTTCCCGCAGACCGGCTGCGTGATCCAGGCGTACCTCTTCCGCACCGAGGCCGACGCCCGCCGCCTGGCCGCCGCCGGCAGCCGCGTCCGGATCGTGAAGGGCGCCTACAAGGAGCCCGCCGAGGTCGCCTACCAGGACAAGGCGGAGATCGACAGGGCCTACGTCCGGATCATGAAGATCCTGATGGAGGGCGAGGGCTACCCGATGATCGGGTCCCACGACCCGCGCCTGATCGCCATCGCGCAGGAGCTCGGCCGCCAGGCAGGGCGCAAGCTGGACGAGTACGAGTTCCAGATGCTCTACGGCATCCGCAGCGAGGAGCACCTGCGGCTGGCCGCCGAGGGGCACCGCATGCGGGTCTACACGGCCTATGGCACCGACTGGTACGGCTACTTCATGCGCCGTCTCGCGGAGAAGCCGGCCAACCTGCTCTTCTTCCTCCGCTCGATGATCACCAAGAACTAGCCAAGAACCAGGTCAAGGAGTTATCGCCCCATGGATGCTGTGACCCAGGTCCCCGCGCCGGTCAACGAGCCGGTCCACTCGTACGCCCCCGGCAGTGCCGAGCGCGCGCGCCTCGAAATCCAGCTGAAGCAGCTGTCCGAGAACCCGATCGACCTCCCGATGACGATCAACGGCGTCAAGCGGATGGGCGGCGGCGAGCGTTTCGACGTCGTCCAGCCCCACGACCACAAGTCGGTCATCGGAACGTACGCCAACGCCACCCAGGCCGACGCCCAGGAGGCCGTGGACGCCGCGCTGGCCGCCGCTCCGGCCTGGCGCGCCATGTCCTTCGACGACCGCGCCGCGATCATCCTGCGCGCCGCCGAGCTGCTGGCCGGCCCGTGGCGCGAGAAGCTGGCCGCCTCCACCATGCTGGGCCAGTCCAAGACCGCGCAGCAGGCCGAGATCGACACCCCCTGCGAGCTCGTCGACTTCTGGCGCTTCAACGTCCACTTCGCCCGCCACATCCTGGCCGAGCAGCCCGCCGCGAACAGCGCCGGCGTGTGGAACCGCAGCGACCACCGCCCGCTGGAGGGCTTCGTCTACGCGATCACGCCGTTCAACTTCACGGCCATCGCCGGCAACCTGCCGACCGCCCCCGCGCTGATGGGCAACGTGGTCGTGTGGAAGCCGTCCCCGACGCAGACCCACTCCGCGGTCCTCCTCATGGAGCTCCTGGAGGCGGCCGGCCTGCCCAAGGGCGTCATCAACCTCGTCACCGGTGACGGCATCGCGGTCTCCGAGGTGGCCCTGAACCACCCCGAGCTGGCCGGCATCCACTTCACCGGCTCGACCAAGACCTTCCAGTACCTGTGGAAGACGGTCGGCAACAACATCGAGAACTACCGCTCCTACCCGCGCCTGGTCGGCGAGACGGGCGGCAAGGACTTCGTCGTCGCGCACCCCTCCGCGGACCGCGCGATCCTGAAGACCGCCCTGACCCGGGGCTCCTTCGAGTTCCAGGGCCAGAAGTGCTCGGCCTCCTCCCGCGCCTACGTCCCGGCCTCCATCTGGAACGACGGCTTCAAGGAGCAGTTCGCCGCCGAGGTCGACGGCATCGCCATGGGTGACGTCCGCGACCTGACCAACTTCATCGGCGCGGTCATCGACGAGCGCTCCTTCGCGAAGAACAAGGCCGCGATCGACCGCGCGAAGGCCGACCCGACCTGCACGATCGTCGCCGGCGGCACGTACGACGACTCGGAGGGCTACTTCGTCCGCCCGACCGTCATCGAGTGCACCGACCCGGAGAACGAGGTCTTCACGACCGAGTACTTCGGCCCGATCCTCGCGATCCACGTGTACGAGGACGACAAGTACGACGAGATGCTCGCGCAGATGGAGAACGTCTCGGCCTACGCCCTGACCGGCTCCGTCATCGCCCAGGACCGCTACGCGGCCGCCGACACGATGGAGAAGCTCCGCTTCGCGGCGGGCAACTTCTACATCAACGACAAGTCGACCGGCGCCGTCGTCGGCCAGCAGCCCTTCGGCGGCGGCCGCGCCTCCGGCACCAACGACAAGGCGGGCGCGGCGTCCAACCTGCTGCGCTGGACCTCGACCCGCTCCATCAAGGAGACCCTGGTCCCGCCGACCGAGTACGGCTACCCCCACATGGGCTGACCCGCCTCGGCTGAACCCCGCCCCCGCTCCGGTACCCCCAAGTCCGGAGCGGGGGCGGTCCCCGTTTCCGGGGGCGGGAGGCCTCCCGGCGTCAGACCTCCACGAGGACCTGGTCCAGGGACTTGCGGACCAGGTCCGGGACCTCGCAGTCGTCGGCCGGGTAGCCCACCGGGATGACCGCGAAGGCCTTCTCGTTCTCCGGGCGGTTCAGCACGTGCGCCAGGAAGCGCATCGGGCTCGGGGTGTGGACGAGTGCGGCCAGGCCGGACAGGTGGAGGGCCGACAGGAGCATGCCGACCGCTATGCCGACCGACTCGTCCACGTAGTAGTGCTTGCGCTTCGTGCCGTTCGGGCCGAGCCAGTAGCGCTGCTGGAAGACCACGATCAGCGCCGGCGCGTCGGTGAGGTGGGTCTTCACGGCGTCCGTGCCGATCGGGCGCAGCGCGGCGAGCCACTCGTCGCCGAGGCGGCCGTCGTAGGAGATCTGCTCCTCCTGCTCGGCGGCGGCGCGGATCTGCTGCCGGACGGCCGGGTCCTTGACCAGGACGAACGTCCACGGCTGCTGGTGCGCGCCGGAGGGGGCGGTGGCCGCGCAGGCGATGGCGTCGCGGACGGCCTGCTCCGGGACGGGGTCGGGGGAGAAGCGGCGCACGGTCCGCCGTTCGTCCATCCGGGCCCGCAACTCGGCCGCCCGCGCGAGGGATTCGGGGCCGGGCATGCGCGCGGGACGGTAGGCGACGGGCCGGTAGGGCTGGCCATGGGTGGGGGTCCACTGCTGGGTCTCAGGCGACATGCGCAGATCTTCCAGCGAGGGAACTCCCGAGGCCAGCCGAACGTCATGAACCAATGTCCGTTGTGTACTGACAGGGGGGCTATGACCGTGTCGAACGTCGGTCGATTCGTGGACTGGGAAGGCTGTTTCAACGCCCGCGACCTCGGCGGTCTGGGAGCGCTGCGGCCCGGGGCGCTGATACGGGCGGACAGCCTCGACGGGCTCACCGCCCGGGGCTGGACCACTCTGTGCGGTCACGGGGTGCGGACCGTCATCGACCTGCGCAACGACGGGGAGGCCGAGGTGGACCACGCCCCGCGTCCGGCCCGGCTGACCACCCTGCGGATCCCGCTCGACGGCATCGAGCACCGGGACTTCTGGGACGTGTGGTGGGGCACTCCCGGCTTCGGCACCCCCGCGTATTTCCGGCCTTTCCTGGAGCGCTTCCCCGACCGCGTGGCCTCCGTGGCCCGCGCCGTCGCCGGCGCCCCGCCGGGCGGGGTCGTCTTCCACTGCGGTCTGGGCCGCGACCGTACGGGGATCATCGCGCTCGTCCTGCTGCGGCTGGCCGGGGCGAGCCCGGAGCAGATAGCCGACGACCACGCGCTGAGCGAGCCGCGGGTCCGGGCCCGGTACGCGGCCCGGGGCAGGTCCTACGACGACGCCGAGATCGAGGAGTACGCGGCCGGCCTCGGCACCACGGTGCACGCCCTGGCCCGGTCCACCGCCGAGTGGCTGGATGCGGACGCCTACCTGCGCGGGGCCGGGCTGACGGCCGCCGAACTGGAGGGGCTGCGCGGCAGACTGGGGGCATGAGCGACGACACGCGGACCCGCCTCGCGCACACGTCCCAGCTGGACGGGGACACCCTCGCCGCCGTCCGGGACCTGCTCGACGGGGCCTTCGACGGCGACTTCGGCGACGAGGACTTCGAGCACGCCCTCGGCGGGATGCACGCCCTGGTGTACGAGGACGGCGTGCTCGTCGCGCACGGCAGCCTCGTCCAGCGGCGGGTGCTGCACCAGGGGCGGGCCCTGCGGACCGGGTACGTGGAGGCCGTCGCCGTCCGCGCCGACCGGCGCCGGCGCGGGCTCGGCGGGGTGGTGATGGCCGCGCTGGAGGACGTGATCGCCGGGGCCTACGTACTGGGCGCCCTGTCCGCGTCCGAGGAGGGGGCGGCCCTGTACGAGAGCCGGGGGTGGAAGCCGTACCCCGGGCAGATCGGCGTGCTCGGCCCGGCCGGCCCCGAGCGGCTGCCCGAGGAGGAGGGCTCGACCTACGTGTGGACACCGCCCGGCGGGGTCGTACCGGCCTCCGCCGGGCGGCTCGACTTCGACTGGCGGGACGGGGACGTGGTGTAGCCCGGAGCCCGGAGCCCGGAGCCCGGAGCCCGGAGCCCGGAGCCCGGCTAGGAGCCGGAGACGCTCGCGGCGCCCGTCTCGATGTGGCCCGTGTAGCGGCGCGACCAGGTGCCGTCGGCGTCGGCCAGGACCGTGAAGTCGTACCAGCCCTTGCTGTAGGCCACCGCGTTGAAGAAGTCCTCGCGCGAGGAGTTCGCCGGGACGGTGTAGGTCCAGGGACCGTCCGTCCGGTAGGCGTTGGAGCGGATGGTGAAGGTGACCGGGGAGGCGGAGGAGTTCGTCATCTTGAACCAGACGGCCGTTTTCCCGGTGCCGGACTCCACCGCGTAGCGCGCCGCGACCTCCAGGTCCTTGCCCGGCTTCGTGGCGTCGCCGATGAAGCGGCGCAGGAACCGGTTCGGTCCGTACATCGAGATGTCGTACTTGCCCGAGCCGGCGCCCAGGCCGATGGAGAACCAGTCCGTGGAGGTGGCGCCCGGGTCGACCGTGTACTGCCAGGCGGCCGTGTCGCGGTACTGGTGCGGGTGGATCGAGAAGTGCGCCGCCCGCTTCGCCTGCGGGCCCTGGTTGGTCATCGAGAACCAGGCCAGGATCTTGCCCATCGGCCCGAACTCGAAGCGGTCCAGGTTGCCGTTCACCTGGTACGGGAGGGCCCGCGCCGGGCGCGTGCCGGGCTCCTGCGCCGGCTGGGCGTTGTTCTGGGGCACCGGGTTGGGCAGCGGGCCGCAGGTGGACTGGCCGATGACCTTCGCCGTCGACGGCAGGCCCGCCGGGACCCCGTACACCGGGTGCGCGAAGTCGAAGACGCCCGTCAGGTCGCCGGTCACCTTGCGGCGCCAGGTGCTGATGTTGGGGCAGAGGGCGGGCGTGCCGATCGCGGTCGTCCACGTCTCCATGAAGCGCAGCACCGAGGTGTGGTCGAAGACCTCGGAGCTGACCCAGCCGCCGCGCGTCCACGGGGACATCACCAGCATGGGGACGCGGAAGCCGAGCCCGATCGGGACGCCGTCGATGTACTCGTCGGGGGTGCCGGGCGGGGCGACCGGCGGCGGGACGTGGTCGAAGAAGCCGTCGTTCTCGTCGTAGTTCAGGAAGAGGACGGTGGAGTCGAAGACCTCCGGGTTGGCGGCGAGCGCGCGGTAGACCAGGTCGACGAAGTGCGCGCCGTCGCCGGGCGGGGCGTACGGGTGCTCGGAGAAGGCCTCGTTCGCCACGACCCAGGACACCTGGGGCAGGGTCCCGGCTACCGCGTCCGCGCGGATCGCGGCGGCGATGTCGTCGGGGGTGGAGCCGGTGACCTTGGGGACGGAGGCCATGCCCCGGTCCCACAGCGGGTCGCCGGGCCGGGCGTCGGTGAACTTCTTGAAGTAGGCCAGACCGTTGTCCCCGTAGTTGTCCTGGGCGTTCTGGTAGACCTTCCAGGTCATCCCGGCCCGCTGGAGGGCTTCCGCGTACGACTCCCAGGTCAGCCCGGACTCCTCGCCGCCGTCCTTGCTGCCCGCGTCGACCTTGCCGCTCCACAGGAAGGTGCGGTTGGGGCCGGTGGCGCTGAGGGCGGAGCAGAAGTAGGCGTCGCAGACCGTGTAGTGGTCGGCGAGGCCGTAGTGGAAGGGGATGTCGCCCCGCTCCAGGTAGCCGAGGGTGTGGGTCTTGCCGACACCGGCGACCCAGTTGTCCATCCGCCCGTTGTTCCAGGCGGCGTGCTGGGAGGTCCAGCTGTGCGGGAGGTCACCGGTGCACTGGGCCAGGGTCTGGCCGTCGGCACCGCCGGCCGAGGGGGTGGCGGACAGCTTCCACGGGTACTGGCGGCCGCCCCAGTTCGGCTGGTTGAAGGTGCCCCAGCCGCCGGGGATGTTGCCCGCGGCGCGGTCGCCGAAGCCGCGTACGCCCTTCAGCCTGCCGAAGTAGTGGTCGAAGCTGCGGTTCTCCTGCATCAGGACCACCACGTGCTTTACGTCGGTGATCGTGCCCGTCGCGGCGGCGGCCGCCGCCGTCCCCGGCAGGGCGGTGGGCAGGGCCGCCCCCGCCACGAGCCCGGCGCCGATCCCCACGAAACCCCTGCGGCTGATGGGTGTCACTGCTGCTCGCCTCCAACTCAAGTGCCCCTCTGGCACATTGACGGCAAGGGTGGCGGCAGCCGCCGCAAAGGTCTACATCCGTGCGGTAAGAAGACGGTGAACATCCGGACGGCCGGAATCAGCTCCCGGTCCGCACGAGCATCTTGCCCGTGTTCTCGCCGTGGAGCATGCCCAGGAAGGCCTCCACCGTGCGGTCGAATCCCTGGACAACGGTGGTGTCGGTGCCGATCCGGCCGCTGCGCAGGTGGGGGACCAGGAAGTCCTCCAGCTCGTCCTGGAGATTGGTGTGGTTCCGGACCAATACGCCTTCCAGGCGCAGCGACTTGTGGACCACCTCGAAGAGGTTGCGGGGCGCGGCGGGGGCGCGGTCCGCGTTGTACATCGAGATCGCGCCGACCCAGGCGATCCGGCCGTACTCGCGCAGGGAGTCGATAGCGCCCTCCAGGTGGTCCCCGCCCACGTTGTCCACGTACA
>NZ_GG657750.1:5565736-5619463 GCF_000158895.1 Streptomyces sp. C
CGAACCTAGGAAGGAATCCCCCGGCCGGGCAGGGGGGGCCCTCATGGAAGCCGCACATCCATGAAAGCGGCTCATACACCGAGGTGGGAACCAGTGGCCGAGCTCGCCCCGCAGGAACTCCGGGTCCTGGTCGCCGTCGCCGACACGGGCGGATTCTCCGCCGCGGCCGCCGCGTTGGGGGTCAGCCAGTCGGCCGTCTCGCACTCGGTGCGCGGCAGCGAGGGCAAGGTCGGCGCGGTGCTCTTCGAGCGCGGCCGCACCGGGGCCTCGCCCACCCCGGCCGGCGAGCGGGCCGTCGCGCTGGGCCGGCGCATCCTGCGGCTGTACGAGGTGCTGGGCGCGGAGGCGCGCGGCGCGGCCCGCGCCCCCGCCGGGCGGGAGGCGGTGGAGGGGGTGCTGCGCGTCGCGGCCTTCCGCAGCGCGGCCCTGCACCTGCTGCCGCCCGCGCTGGAGCGGCTCGCCGTGCTGCACCCCGGCATCCGGCCCGAGGTCAGGGTGGTGCGCGAGCTCGGCGCCGGCACGGCGGGGGAGGTGGCCGCGGGCCGGGCGGACCTGGGCATCGCGACGCTGGGCGCGCGGGAGGACGTACCGCCGGGGCTGCTGACCGGGGTGCTGGCGGAGGAGGCGTACGCCCTGGTGCACCCCGCCGGGCACCCGGATCCCAAGGCGCTGCCGCTGCTGGACTGGGACGAGAACTGCGGCTCCTACACCCGGGCGTGGTGGCGGTCCCAGGACTGGATCCCGCGGGCCACCGTGAAGGCGGAGGACGACGCCATGGTGCTGACGATGGTCGGCCGGGGCCTGGGCATGGCGATCATGCCGGAGCTGTCGCTGCGGGAGGCCCCGGACACCGTCGAGATCACCGCCCTGGGGCCCCGGAGGCCGGTGAGGCAGGTGGGATACGTCACCACGACGGAATTGGCGTCGACTCTCGCCGTCAGGGCTCTGATCAGGGAACTCAGGGCCGCGAAGGCCTGAAAACGGAACCTGCGGAAGGCTCCCTTCGGGGGGTTTCCCATCTCAGATACTAGGAAGTCCGAGTAATTGCGGAGACATACAGCCGGACCTGCCCTAGCTTTGTAGGAGCCGAACGTCTCGCTGATCCTGCGAATGGCGGTCGAGGGCGCGCGCCCACTGGCAGGCAACCCCTGCGGCGCACGGCCCCCCGCCTCTTCCGGCGCCTTGAAGGAACACCCCTCATCCGTGGCCCCGCCACGCCGTGATCCCAAGGAGTCGATCACCATGACCCCCACCACCGCCGCAGCCCGCCGCGTCCGCCACACCTCCCCGGCCGACGCCGACCGCAAGAACGCCGCCGCCGCCCTCCAGCGCGCCCTGGACCGCCGCGACAACGGCGGCTCGACCGGCCACTGACCGGTCTCCCGGCAGCTCCGCCGCCCAGCCCGCCCGCACCCGGCGCACCGCGCCCGCAGCCGACCCCCGTTGGTCCGAATGCTGGACGCGATATGTCTGAGGGCTGGGACACGGAGTACGGTTCCGACATGTCGACCAGCATCAATCTCGCAGTGATCCCCGGTGATGGCATCGGCCAGGAAGTCGTGGCTCAGGGCCTCAAGGTCCTTACCGCGGTCCTGCCCCAGGATGTGAAGCTGGAGACCAAGGAGTACGACCTCGGCGCCCAGCGCTGGCACCGCACCGGTGAGACCCTCCCGGACGCGGAGCTGGAGGCCCTCAAGCACCACGACGCGATCCTGCTGGGCGCCATCGGCGACCCGTCGGTCCCGTCGGGCGTCCTCGAACGCGGCCTGCTGCTGAAGCTCCGCTTCGCCTTCGACCACTTCATCAACCTGCGCCCCTCGAAGCTGTTCCCGAACACGGCCACCCCGCTCGCCGGCCGTCCGGAGATCGACTTCGTCGTGGTCCGCGAGGGCACCGAAGGCCCGTACACCGGCAACGGCGGCAGCCTGCGCACCGGCACCCCCGCCGAGGTCGCCACCGAGGTCAGCGTCAACACCGCCTACGGTGTGGAGCGCGTCGTGCGCGACGCGTACGAGCGGGCCAACGCCCGCCCCCGCAAGAAGCTGACGCTCGTCCACAAGAACAACGTCCTCGTGTACGCGGGCCACATGTGGAAGAACATCTTCGACAAGGTCGGCCAGGAGTACCCCGAGGTCACCACCGACTACCTGCACGTCGACGCCGCGACGATCTTCTTCGTCACCCAGCCCGAGCGCTTCGACGTCATCGTCACGGACAACCTCTTCGGCGACATCCTCACCGACCTGGCCGCGGCCGTGACCGGCGGCATCGGCCTGGCCGCCTCCGGGAACATCAACCCGACCGGCGCCTTCCCGTCCATGTTCGAGCCCGTCCACGGCTCGGCGCCCGACATCGCGGGCACCGGCAAGGCCGACCCGACCGCGACGATCCTCTCGGTCGCCCTCCTGCTGCGCCACCTCGGCTACGAGGACCAGGCCGTCCGCATCGAGGACGCCGTCTCGGCCGACCTGGCCGAGCGCGACGGCACCTTCCGCTCCACCGACGCGATCGGCGACGCCCTCGCCGCGCGAGTAGCCGGCTGACCCGGCCGTTCCACCCAGGAAGCCGCCAGGTCACAAAGGGACCTGGCGGCTTCTCCTGCGCGGCCCCCGGTGCCACCATCTCCCCTGGGCCGCTAAAGCCCCGTTTCTCCGAAGCCTGCCCGCGCGCGATAATCGAACGCGAGGCCGCGGAATACGGGGAAGCTCGGACGTCCTAGTACGCATGAGCGCGGTCCGCCATACCCAACCGGTGAAGGACAAGCACTCATGACGACGCCCACGATCGAGCTCAAGCCCTCCTCGAACCCGCTGTCCGACGCGGAGCGCGAGGCGATCCTGGCCAGCCCCGGCTTCGGCCGCCACTTCACCGATCACATGGTGACGATCAAGTGGACCGAGGGCCGCGGCTGGCACGACGCCGAGCTGGTCCCGTACGCCCCGCTGGCGATCGACCCCGCGAACATGACCCTGCACTACGCGCAGACGATCTTCGAGGGCCTCAAGGCCTACCGCCAGCCCGACGGCACCGTCGCCACCTTCCGCCCGCGCGCCAACGCCGAGCGCTTCCAGGCCTCCGCCCGCCGCATGGCGATGCCGGAGCTGCCGGCCGACCTCTTCATCGAGGCCTGCGACGCCCTGATCAAGCAGGACCGCGCCTGGGTGCCGGACTCCGGCGAGGCCTCCCTGTACCTGCGCCCGTTCATGTTCGCGTCCGAGGTCGGTCTGGGCGTCCGCCCGGCCAACGAGTTCCTCTTCATGGTCATCGCCTCGCCCGCCGGCGCCTACTTCCCCGGCGGCGTCAAGCCCGTCTCCGTCTGGCTCTCCGAGGAGTACGTCCGCGCCGTCAAGGGCGGCACCGGCGCCGCCAAGACCGGCGGCAACTACGCGGCCTCCCTCGTCGCCCAGGCCCAGGCGGCCTCGCACGGCTGCGACCAGGTCGTCTGGCTGGACGCCGTCGAGCACCGCTGGATCGAGGAGATGGGCGGCATGAACCTGTACTTCGTGTACGGCGACCGCATCGTCACCCCGGAGCTGACCGGCTCGCTCCTCCCCGGTATCACCCGCGACTCCCTCCTCACCATCGCCCGCGACCTCGGCTACACCGCCGAGGAGGGCCGGATCACCACCGAGGACTGGAAGCGCGACAACGAGAACGGCACCCTCACCGAGGTGTTCGCCTGCGGCACCGCCGCCGTGATCACCCCGGTCGGCTCGGTCAAGTCCGAGCGCGCCAACTGGACCCAGGGCGACGGGCAGCCCGGCGAGGTCACGATGAAGCTCCGCAAGGCGCTCCTGGACCTCCAGACCGGCCACACCGCCGACACCCACGGCTGGATGCACCCGCTCGGTTAAGGGGGCCCCCCGAGACGCCCGAAGGCCCCCGCGCTGCTGCGCGGGGGCCTTCGGCCTTGCGGCGGGGCGGGGCGGGAGGAGCGTGGTCAGCGCTCCTCCTCCCTCTTCTTCTTCTCGTCGTCCTTCTTCCCGCCGCCCTGGACCGGGCCCTCCGAGCCGGTCATGGCCGACAGGCCGTCGCCGATCAGGTAGGCCAGGCCGGCCATCCCCTTGACGATCTTCGTCGCCACGTATGCGAGCTCTTCCACGACGCCTCCCCGTGTCGTACGCGGCGACTCCTGTCCTAGTCGGCCGCCGCCATCACTGCTTCCGCCGTCGGGGCGGCGGCCGGTGCCGCCTGCGGCCGGACGGTCAGCGCTGCGTACACCGCGCCTCCGACCAGCCCCGACAGGATGAAACTACAGTCCACCCCGCCGGTGAGCGCCAGCAGAGGGCCCTCGTACACCGGGGTCGACACGGCCGCCAGTCCCACGACCGCGCCCGCCGCCCAGGAGGCGGTGGCGCGGAGGTTCCAGCCGCCGCTGTACCAGTAGACGCCGCCGCGGGCCCGACGGTTGAACACCTGGAGGGCGTCGGCGTCGTAGACCCCGCGGCAGCGGACGAAGCCGATCAGGGTGATCACGGCCCAGGGGGTGCCGATCGCGGTGAGCAGCAGCACGAAGGAGGTCATCGCGGACTGCACGTCCCACTCGAAGGAGCCGAAGAAGACGAACGCGGTGGCCACGGCGGCGGCGATCACGGTGGCCTTCGTGCGGGTGGCCTTCGGGATGATGGCGTCCAGGTCCAGGCCCATGGAGTAGAGCATCAGCCCGGCGTTGCCCACCGAGCCGGCCGCCGCGGCCACCAGCAGCGGCACGAGGTACCAGAAGGGCGCGGCCGCCACGAGCGGCCCGGCGTAGTCGGCCCCGGCACGGGCGGCCAGGGCGGTGTAGGTGCCGAACAGCTGCGGCAGCAGCAGGCCGAACAGCAGCCCGAGGCAGGTGGCCCAGAACACCTTGCGGGAGCCGTGGCGGCGCGGGGAGACGTAGCGGGTGTAGTCGCCGAGCAGGGTGATGAACGCGACGGGCCCGCTGAGCCCGGCGGCGACGGCGGCCAGCAGCCAGGTCGGCCAGAACGAGCCGAGCAGGTACTCCGTGTCCGGCGGGGCGGCGGCGGTGAAGTGGGGGGCGTAGGCGACGACACCGACGGCCAGCAGGACCACCATGGCGATGGACAGCACCTTGCTCATGCGCAGCAGCAGCCGGTAGCCGAAGACGGCTCCGACGACGGTGCACGCGGCGAGCGCGCCGTACATCAGGGCCCGGGTGAGGCCGGTGTCGGGCAGCCCGGTGAGCCGGGACAGGGTCCCGGCCATCACGTCGCCGCCGATCCACAGGGTGAGCGCGGTGTAGCCGAGGGAGAGCAGCAGGCCGACCACGGAGCCGACCAGCCGCCCCCGTACGCCGAACTGGGCGCCGCTGGAGGTGGACAGGTTGGTCGCGGTCCGCAGCGACACCAGGGCGAGCGGCGCGGTGAAGGCGATGCCGACGAGGGTGCCGGTCACGATGGCGGTGACGGAGGGCACCAGGCCGAGCCCGAAGGACGGGGGCAGCCAGCCGAAGACGATCACGCCGAGGCAGAGGTTGGAGCCGAGGAGGATCGAGATCAGGTCACGGGGACCGCTCGTCCGCTCCTCCTCCGGGATGGTGTCGACTCCGCGCTGTTCGATGGGCATGGGGGGCTCCCTTGGCAGGGCGGGGGTGGTTGCGCATTCGTTTGAGCGTCATTCAATGTGACCTGAGTCCTGGCCCCAGGTCAATGCTTCATTGCGAGGGAATGAAGAGTTAGAGTGATGCTCTAACCCATCGAGTCAAAAGGTGGTGGATCGGCGTGCGGCTGACCCCTACGGAGCGCGACCGGCTGCTGCTGCGCAGCGCCGCGGAACTGGCCAGGGCCCGTCGGGCCCGGGGCCTCAGGCTCAACGTCCCCGAAGCCACGGCGCTGATCGCGGACACGGTCTGCGAGGCCGCGCGCGACGGCAAGCGGCTGGCCGAGGCCATCGAGGAGGCCCGGAGCGTCCTGGGCCCCGACGACGTACTGCCCGGCGTCGCCGACGTGGTCACCGAGGTCCACGTGGAGGCCGTCTTCGACGACGGGTCCCGCCTCGCGGTGGTCTCCGCGCCCATCCAGGGCGCCGTCTCCCTCGGCGCCGACGCCCCCGGCGCGGTCGTCCCCGGCCCCGGCGCGCCGCAGCCCGAACCGCGGGTGCACCTGCGGGTGCGCAACACCGCGTCCGTGCCGGTCAGCGTCACCTCCCACTTCCACTTCTTCGAGGCGAACCCCCGCCTCGACTTCGACCGCGCCGCCGCCTACGGCATGCGGCTGTGCGTGCCAGCCGGCTCCTCGGTCCGCTTCGACCCGCACGGCGAGGGCGAGGTGGGGCTGGTCCCGATCGGCGGCGACCGGATCGCCATCGGCTTCGCCGGCCTGGTGGACGGGCCCCTGGACGCACCCGGAGCCAAGGAGCAGGCCCTGGCCCGCGCCGCCGCCTGCGGCTACCTCGGCGCCGCCGCCACCACCGAAGACGACCCGCAGGGAGACCAGGCGTGAGCCGTCAGACCCCCCACACCGA
Source organism: Streptomyces sp. C (assembly GCF_000158895.1). NCBI lineage: Bacteria > Bacillati > Actinomycetota > Actinomycetes > Kitasatosporales > Streptomycetaceae > Streptomyces > Streptomyces sp. C. Next base: position 5,572,202 of record NZ_GG657750.1, read on the forward strand.
CCACAGCGCGCACTGCGCCCCCGGCAGCCGCCACATCGACCCGCACGAGTACGCCTCCGTCTTCGGCCCCCGCGCCGGGGACCGGGTCCGGCTCGGCGACTCGGGGCTCACCGTGCGGGTGGAGCACGACGCCCAGAAGCCCGGCGACGAGTTCCTGGCCGGCTTCGGCAAGACCGCGCGCGACGGCCTGCACCTGAAGGGCGCCGCCGTCCGCGAGACCTGCGACGTCGTGATCAGCAACGTCCTCGTCATCGATGCCGTCCTCGGCATCAGGAAGGTCTCCATCGGCATCCGCGAGGGCCGCATCCACGCGATCGGCCGGGCCGGCAACCCGGACACCCTCGACGGGGTCGACGTGGTCGTCGGCACCGGCACGAGCATCGTCTCCGGCGAGGGCCTGATCGCCACCGCCGGCGCCGTGGACACCCACGTCCACCTGCTCTCCCCGCGCATCATGGAGGCCTCCCTCGCCGCCGGCGTCACCACCGTCATCGGCCAGGAGTTCGGCCCCGTCTGGGGCGTCGGGGTCAACTCCCCCTGGGCACTGAAGCACGCCTTCAACGCCTTCGACGCCTGGCCGGTGAACATCGGCTTCCTGGCGCGCGGTTCCTCATCGGACGCCGCTCCGCTGGTCGAGGCCCTCGCCGAGGGCGGCGCCTCCGGCTTCAAGGTCCACGAGGACATGGGCGCCCACACCCGCGCCCTGGACACCGCCCTGCGGGTGGCCGAGGAGCACGACGTCCAGGTCGCCCTGCACTCCGACGGCCTCAACGAGTGCCTCTCCGTGGAGGACACCCTGCGCGTCCTCGAAGGCCGCACCATCCACGCCTTCCACATCGAGGGCTGCGGTGGCGGGCACGTGCCCAACGTGCTCAAGATGGCGGGCGTGCCGAACGTCATCGGCTCCTCCACCAACCCCACCCTGCCCTTCGGCCGGGACGCGGTCGCCGAGCACTACGGCATGATCGTCTCCGTCCACGACCTCAAGCCGGACCTCCCGGGCGACGCGGCGATGGCCCGCGACCGGATCCGCGCGGGGACGATGGGGGCCGAGGACGTCCTGCACGACCTGGGCGCCATCGGCATCACCTCCTCCGACGCCCAGGGCATGGGCCGGGCCGGCGAGACGATCCGCCGCACCTTCGCCATGGCCGCCAAGATGAAGGGCGAGCTGGGCCCGCTGGACGGCGACGGCGAGGGCGACGACAACGCCCGCGTCCTGCGGTACATGGCCAAGCTGACGATCAACCCGGCCATCGCCCACGGCCTGGCGCACGAGATCGGCTCCATCGAGATCGGCAAGCTCGCCGACATCGTCCTGTGGCGCCCCCAGTTCTTCGGCGCCAAGCCCCAGCTGGTGCTGAAGTCCGGATTCCCGGCGTACGGAGTCACCGGCGACCCCAACGCCGCCACCGACACCTGCGAACCGCTCGTCCTCGGCCCCCAGTTCGGCTCGTACGGGGCCACCGCCGCCGACATCTCCGTCGCCTTCGTCTCCGCCGCCGCGGCAGCCCTGGGCAGCGACGCGATGCCGACCAGGCGCCGCCGGGTCGCCGTACGCGGCACCCGCGGCATCGGCCCCAAGGACATGCTCCTCAACTCCCGGGTGGGCGCGGTCGATGTGGACGCGCGCAGCGGACTCGTCTCGCTCGACGGGGAACCGCTGCGCTCCGAAGCGGCCGACTCGGTCTCCCTCAACCGCCTTTACTTCCTGTAAGCCGTAAGGACCCCGCCATGACTGCACAGCACGCCAAGCCCGTGACCGACGGCTTCCGGATGCCCGCCGAGTGGACCCCCCACGAGCGCACCTGGATGGCCTGGCCCAGCCCCAACCCCACCTTCACCAACGAGCAGGAGCTCGCCGAGGCCCGCCAGGCCTGGGGTGCCGTCGCCCGCGCCGTGCGCGCCTACGAGCCGGTGACCCTCGTCGTCTCCCCGGGCGACGCCGAGAGCGCCCGCGCGATCGTCGGCGACGACGTCCAGCTCGTCGAGCAGGAGCTCGACGACGCCTGGATGCGCGACATCGGTCCGACCTTCGTCACCAACGACGCCGGCGAGCTCGCCGCCGTCGACTGGACCTTCAACGGATGGGGCGCCCAGGAGTGGGCCCGCTGGGACCACGACTCGAAGATCGCCCGGCACATCTCCGACGTGGTCGGCACCCGCACCTACAGCACCCGCCTGGTGAACGAGGGCGGCGCCATCCACGTCGACGGCGAGGGCACCGTGCTCCTGACCGACACCGTGCAGCTCGGCGAGGGCCGCAACCCCGGCTGGACCCGCCAGCAGGTCGAGGAGGAGATCCACGCCCACCTCGGCACCACCAAGGCCATCTGGCTGCCCTACGGCCTGGCCGGCGACTACGGCACCTACGGCACCCAGGGCCACGTGGACATCGTCGCCGCCTTCGCCCGCCCCGGCGTGGTCATGGTCCACACCCAGCCCGACCCGGCCCACCCGGACCACGAGCGCTGCAAGACCATCGCCGCCCTCCTGCGCGCCTCCACCGACGCCAAGGGCCGGCTGCTGGAGGTCGTGGAGGTCCCCGCGCCGACCGTGCTGGAGGAGGACGGCGAGTGGGTGGACTACTCGTACATCAACCACTACCTCTGCAACGGCGGTGTGGTGCTGTGCGCCTTCGACGACCCGCGGGACGAGGAGGCCGCCGAGATCTTCCGCGGACTGTTCCCCGAGCGGACCGTGACGCTCGTTGACGCACGTACGATTTTCGCCGGGGGTGGCGGTATCCACTGCATCACCCAGCAGCAGCCGAAGGTCTGACCCGAGGCGGACCTCGTGAAGGAGTGACCATGGTGGCGGGTGGAGTACCGGTACGGGCGGCGCGCAAGAACGCGCCCCCGCGCGAGGACGTACTCGCCGCCGCCATGGCCACGATCGCCGAGCGCGGACTGGAGGGCCTGACCATGGCCGGCCTGGGCCGCCAGGTCGGCATGAGCAGCGGCCACCTCCTCTACTACTTCGGCAGCAAGGACGAGCTCCTGCTGCAGACCCTGGAGTGGAGCGAGGCGGCCCTGGGCGGCGAGCGGCGGGCCCTGCTGGCCCGTCGCGGCCCGGCGCGCGAGCGCGTACGGGCGTACGTGGACCTGTACGTGCCGGACGGGGCCCGGGACCCGCACTGGACCCTGTGGCTGGAGGTCTGGAACCGGTCCCAGAACGCGGGCCCCCAGGAGCGCGAACGGCAGGCCGCCATCGAGGGCGCCTGGCACCGCGACCTGGTCGCCCTGCTCGCCGAGGGCATCTCGCGCGGCGAGTTCCGCGCGGTGGACCCCGACCGCTTCGCGTCCAGGCTGCGGGCCCTGCTCGACGGGTTCAGCATCCAGGTAGCGGTGGGCCTGCCCGGCATAGGGCGCGAGGACATCCTGGAACACGTCGCGGAGTTCCTCGCCGAAACCCTCGCCGACTAGGCCGTGTGCAGGGCTCCCACCGGCGGCGGCCGCCTGACGGACGCCGGGTGCCCGCATGCTGAGACCGGCGTCCACCGGCGACGGGCCGTGTGACACACTGCGAGCGTGTCTGCTCAGCTCATGATTATGGACAGCAGCGCGCCGGTCCTCTGTGACCGCTGAAACCGTGGACGACCTCCGCGGCAGCGGCCACCGTGCCTCAGACCCGCGCGCAGACCTCTCGCACCCGCGAGGGGTCTTTTCGTTTCCAAGGGCAGAAACATGCCGGAAGCGGGCGGCGCGCGATGATGGGGGCAGTGGATCCCCGGTCTCCGGAACCACTCATCCGACAGGAGTCAGATCAGCATGACGACGACAGAGGCGACCCAGCCGACAGCGGCCCTCGACGACGCCTTCCACGTCTTCGACACCACCCTGCGCGACGGCGCCCAGCGTGAGGGCATCAACCTCACGGTCGCGGACAAGCTGACCATCGCGCGGCACCTGGACGAGTTCGGAGTCGGCTTCATCGAGGGCGGCTGGCCGGGCGCCAACCCCCGCGACACCGAGTTCTTCGCCCGCGCCCGGGCCGAGATCGACTTCAAGAACGCCCAGCTCGTCGCCTTCGGCGCCACCCGCCGGGCCGGCGGCGACGCCGCCTCGGACCCGCAGGTGCGGGCCCTCCTGGAGTCCGGCGCGCCGGTCATCACCCTCGTCGCCAAGTCCCACGACCGGCACGTCGAACTCGCGCTCCGCACCACCCTCGACGAGAACCTGGAGATGGTCCGCGACACCGTCTCCCACCTCGTCGCCCAGGGCCGGCGCGTCTTCGTCGACTGCGAGCACTTCTTCGACGGCTACCGCGCCAACCCCGAGTACGCCAAGTCCGTCGTCCGCACCGCGCACGAGGCCGGCGCCGACGTCGTCATCCTCTGCGACACCAACGGCGGCATGCTCCCCGCCCAGATCACCGCCGTCGTCTCGACCGTGCTGGCCGACACCGGGGCCCGCCTCGGCATCCACGCCCAGGACGACACCGGCTGCGCCGTCGCCAACACCCTGGCCGCCGTCGACGCGGGCGCCACGCACGTCCAGTGCACCGCGAACGGCTACGGCGAACGCGTCGGCAACGCCAACCTCTTCCCGGTCGTCGCCGCGCTAGAGATCAAGTACGGCCGCAAGGTCCTGCCCGAGGGCGCGCTCGGCGAGATGACCCGCATCTCCCACGCCATCGCCGAGGTCGTCAACCTCACCCCCTCCACGCACCAGCCGTACGTCGGCGTCTCCGCCTTCGCGCACAAGGCGGGCCTGCACGCTTCGGCGATCAAGGTCGACCCGGACCTGTACCAGCACATCGACCCCGAGCGCGTCGGCAACACGATGCGCATGCTGGTCTCCGACATGGCCGGCCGGGCCTCCATCGAGCTCAAGGGCAAGGAGCTCGGGGTCGACCTCGGCGGGGACCGCGCGCTGATCGCCCGCGTGGTCGAGCGGGTCAAGGAGCGCGAGCTGGCGGGCTACACGTACGAGGCCGCCGACGCCTCCTTCGAGCTGCTGCTGCGCGCCGAGGCCGAGGGCCGGGCGCGCAAGTACTTCCGCGTGGAGTCCTGGCGGGCCATCGTCGAGGACCGCCCCGACGGCACCCACGCCAACGAGGCCACGGTCAAGCTGCGGGCCAAGGGCGAGCGGATCGTCGCCACTGCGGAGGGCAACGGCCCGGTCAACGCCCTCGACCGGGCCCTGCGGGTTGCGCTGGAGCGCTTCTACCCCCAGCTGGCCAAGTTCGAGCTGGTGGACTACAAGGTCCGCATCCTGGAGGGCAAGCACGGCACCGAGTCCACGACCCGCGTCCTGATCGCCACGACGGACGGCACCCGCGAGTGGAACACGGTGGGCGTCGCCCCCAACGTCATCGCGGCCTCCTGGCAGGCCCTGGAGGACGCCTACACCTTCGGCCTCCTGCACGCGGGCGTGGAACCGGCCGAATAGTCCGGCAGGGGGTCAGCACTTGTCCGCGACGAGCTTGCGGAACTTCTTCGGGGACATCGCCCTGCCGCCGGCCCAGACCTTGCCGGGCCCGAGCCGGGCGAGGTCCTCGGCGGTGAAGTGGACCGTCCCCGAGTAGTCGGCGAAACCCGGCGGGTGAAAACTCAGGCTGTAGCTGCGGCCGGGCTTGAGGCTCCGTTCGGCACCCCACTCGCGGACCGCCCACGTGGCCGGCGGGGAGAAGAGGGGGAACGTGACCCGCCCCGCGGCGAGTGGGGAGCCGCCGGCCATCCAGCCGTCCTCCGAGGCCGTCGACGGTGTCGTCACGGTGGGCTGCGGCGCACCGGACGCCGGAGCGTCGTGGACGAAGAAGTCCGCGGTGCCGATCGCGTCGTCGCCGCACGGCGCCATCGTGACCTGCGGCGTTCCGTCGGCTCCGATGCCGACCGAGATCAGCGGCAGATCGGCCGCCGAACAACCCGAGAGCATCCCCGCTCCCGCCAGTGCCAGAGCCACCCCACGCCATGCGCGTCTCATCGGCCCACCCCCTGGCGGCAGGCTACGCGGGCGGGGTCTCGTGAAGGCAGCGAAGGGCTTATGTCCCGCTCACACAGGAAATGACCGGTTCGGGTAGCGTCGTCGGTATGAGGACCAGGCTGATATCCGTACGCATGCGATCGGTGCTGTCCGGTCTGCTGCTCGTGCTGACCGTCGGCGCGCTCGGGGCCGCCCCGCGGGCCGCCGCCGCCGACGGGGGGACCGCCGCCGTGGCGGAGGCGCTCAAGAAGGGGCCCGTCTACGTGGACCCCGGCGCCGCGGCCCAGCTGTCGCCGGCCCAGGCCGACGCCCTCGCCGCCAAGATCAAGGCGGCCGGCAAGCCGCTCTTCGTCGCCGTGCTGCCCGCCACCCCCGCCTTCCCCGCCGACAGCGTGCTGCGCACGGTCCGCACCGGGACGGGGATCACCGGGCTCTACGCCATCCGGCTCGGTGACGGCTTCGACGCCGGGGCCGACCGGGCCGTCATGCCGAACAACGCCGTCCGCAACCTCACCGACGCGGTGAAGGCGGGCGGGGCCGTGGACGCCGCGACCGAGCTGAACAACTTCGTCGACCAGGCACTCCCGCAGATGAGGGGCAGGGCCCCGGCCTCCTGGGACGGCGCGGCCGACAGCGGCGGCGGCTCCTCGGCCGGGGCGGTGATCGCCCTCGGCGCGGTGGCCCTGGCCGGCGGCGGGGGCGCGTACCTGCTGGTCAAGCGGAACCGGAAGAAGAAGGAAGAGGCCCGGCAGGAGGCGGTCGCCCGGCTGAGCGTGGTCGTGGACGAGGACATCACCGCCTTCGGCGAGGAACTCGAACGCCTCGACTTCCACCCCGGCGAGCCCGGCGCCGACGACGCCATGCGCGCGGACTACGAGAAGGGGCTGGACTCCTACGAGAAGGCCAAGCGGATCATGTCCTCGGTCCGGGAGCCGCACGAGGTGCAGGGGGTGACCCAGGCGCTGGAGGACGGCCGGTTCGCACTCGCGAGCCTCGACGCCCGCCGTCAGGGCAGGCCGCTGCCCGAGCGCCGCGTGCCCTGCTTCTTCGACCCGCGCCACGGGCCGAGCACCGAGGACGCGGCCTGGGCCCCGCCCGCAGGGGCGGCCCGTACCGTACCGGTCTGCGCGGCGGATGCCGTACGGCTGCGCGACGGGCTGGACCCGGCGGTGCGCACCGTGGACACGGAGTACGGCCGGCGGCCGTACTACGACGCCGGCCCGGCGTACGGCCCCTGGGCCGGCGGGTACTTCGGCGGCGGGATGCTGCCCGGCCTGCTGGTGGGCACGATGCTCGGTTCGATGATGGCCACTCCCGCGTACGCCTCGGACTTCGGCGGCGGGTACGGCGGCTACGACGGCGGCGGCTTCGAGGGCGGGGACGTCTCCGGCGCCGACTTCAACCCGTCCGACTTCGGCGGCGGGGACTTCGGCGGCGGTGGCGGCTTCGACGGGGGCGGCGGATTCGACGGCGGGGGCGGCTGGTAGCCGCCCCCGGGGTTCCGCGCGGGCCGTGGTCAGGCCTGCTTGACCGCCGAGATGTCGAAGGTCAGCTTCACCTTGTCGCTGACCATCACGCCGCCGGCCTCCAGGGCCGCGTTCCAGGTCAGGCCCCAGTCGGAGCGCAGGATCTCGGCCGAGCCCTCGAAGCCCACGCGCTCGCTGCCGTAGACGTCCGTGGCGGTACCGGCGAACTCCAGGTCGATGGCGAGGGGACGCGTCACGTCCTTGATCGTCAGGTCGCCGGTGATGCGGTACTTGTCGCCGCCCAGCTGCTCCGCCGAGGTGGAGCGGAAGGTCATCAGCGGGAAGAGCTCGGCGTCGAAGAAGTCGCTGCCCAGCAGGTGGGCGTCGCGGTCGGCGATGCCGGTGCTGACCGAGGCGATCTGCACGTCGATGGAGGCGGTGGAGCGCGACGGGTCGGCGCCGTCCAGGTGGAGGGTGCCCTCGTGCTGCGCGAAGCTGCCGCGGACGTTGGTCACCATGGCGTGGCGGACGGTGAAGCCGATGCTGCTGTGCGCGGCGTCGATGGCGTAGTCGCCGGTGAGGGCGGCGAGGGCCGGGTCGACGGGGAGCGTGGCCACCGGGCCCTGCTGGGCGGGGGCGACGGTCTGGCTGCTGCGGCGGGAGAAGAGGCCCATGACTTCCTCCTGGGGAGTCCGTGGTTTGGTTCAACTTTCAACAAGAACGACGCTAGACCCATTCCGTTCAAATTTCAACTTCTCGGGTCGGGGTGTCGCCGTTTTGTTGGACCCCCACAAAGGCTGAAGGGTCCTGCTGGGGGAGTCCATGCATCCTTCGGAGGTTCTGTCCGGGCCGCACAGCGGACGGGGTCCGAGACTGTGTAGAACCAACGGAGGGTTTTGATGGCCACCCTTCGTAAGGTCGGTACATGACCGTTGTGGACCAGACCCCGAGCGAGCCGACGGACGCCCGCGGGCGCGTGGCCGAGCTGCACTCCCTGCGCGAGGAGGCCCGGCGCGGCCCCAGTGACCGCGCGACCGAGGCCCAGCACGCCAAGGGCAAGCTGACCGCGCGCGAGCGCATCGCGCTCCTGCTCGACGAAGGTTCCTTCAGGGAGGTCGAGCAGCTCCGCCGGCACCGGGCGACCGGCTTCGGCCTGGAGGCCAAGAAGCCCTACACCGACGGTGTCATCACCGGCTGGGGCACGGTCGAGGGCCGCACGGTCTTCGTCTACGCGCACGACTTCCGCATCTTCGGCGGCGCGCTGGGCGAGGCCCACGCCACGAAGATCCACAAGATCATGGACATGGCCATCGCGGCCGGTGCCCCGCTGGTCTCCCTCAACGACGGCGCCGGCGCCCGTATCCAGGAGGGCGTCTCCGCCCTCGCCGGCTACGGCGGCATCTTCCAGCGCAACACCAAGGCCTCGGGCGTCATCCCGCAGATCTCGGTGATGCTGGGCCCGTGCGCCGGCGGCGCCGCGTACTCCCCGGCCCTGACGGACTTCGTGTTCATGGTCCGGGACACCTCGCAGATGTTCATCACCGGCCCCGACGTCGTCCGCGCCGTCACCGGCGAGGAGATCACCCAGAACGGCCTCGGCGGCGCCGACGTGCACGCCGAGACCTCCGGCGTCGCGCACTTCGCGTACGACGACGAGGAGACCTGCATCGCCGAGGTCCGCTACCTCATCACGATGCTCCCCTCGAACAACCGCGAGAACCCGCCGGTCCACGAGAACACCGACCCCGCCGACCGGCGCTCGGACGTCCTCCTGGACCTGGTGCCCGCCGACGGCAACCGCCCGTACGACATGCTCAAGGTCATCGAGGAACTCGTCGACGACGGCGACGTCCTGGAGATCCACGAGCGCTGGGCGCGCAACATCATCTGCGCCCTGGCCCGCCTCGACGGCCAGGTCGTCGGCATCGTCGCCAACCAGCCCGGCCACCTCGCCGGCGTCCTGGACATCCACGCGTCCGAGAAGGCCGCGCGCTTCGTCCAGATGTGCGACGCGTTCAACATCCCGATCGTCACCCTGCTGGACGTCCCGGGCTTCCTGCCCGGCGTCGACCAGGAGCACGGCGGCATCATCCGCCACGGCGCCAAGCTGCTGTACGCGTACTGCAACGCCACCGTGCCGCGGATCTCGCTGATCCTGCGCAAGGCCTACGGCGGCGCGTACATCGTCATGGACTCCCAGTCCATCGGCGCCGACCTCACCTACGCCTGGCCCACCAACGAGATCGCCGTCATGGGCGCCGAGGGCGCCGCCAACGTGATCTTCCGCAAGCAGATCGCGGACGCCGAGGACCCCGAGGCGATGCGCGCCCGGATGGTCAAGGAATACAAGGCCGAGCTGATGCACCCGTACTACGCGGCCGAGCGCGGCCTCGTGGACGACGTCATCGACCCCGCCGAGACCCGCGGGGTGCTCGTCAGCGCCCTCGCGATGCTCCGCACCAAGCACGCCGATCTGCCGTCTCGCAAGCACGGCAACCCGCCGCAGTAACGAGCGAAGGAGACCTGCCGACGATGAGCACCGCCACCGACACCCTGCTGAAGGTCGAGAAGGGCAACGCCGCCCCCGAGGAGCTGGCCGCGATCACCGCGATCCTCCTCGCCCGCGCCGCCGCCACCCCGGAGGAGGCCGCCGCCACCAGCCGTTCCACGGCCGGCTGGCGCCGCCTGGAGCGCAGCCGGGGCTTCCAGGCCCCCCACAGCTGGCGCGGCTGAGCAGCGCACGCACGAACGCCGGAAGGCCCCGCACCCCCAGGGTGCGGGGCCTTCCGCGTGCCCGGCGCCCCCGGACACCGGACCCCGGGTACGGCGAAGGCCCCCGTGTCCCGGACACGGGGGCCTTCCGCGGGGTTCCGCTCTGCTTACCGGAGCCGGGCCATGAGGGCGTGCTCGACGAGCGTGATGAGTGCGCTCTTGGCGTCCGCGCGGTGGCGGGCGTCGGTGGTGATGATGGGGGCGTCGGGGCCGATCTGGAGGGCCTCGCGTACTTCTTCGGGGGTGTAGGGCTGGTGTCCGTCGAAGCCGTTGAGGGCGATGACGAACGGCAGGCCGCTGTTCTCGAAGTAGTCGACGGCGGGGAAGCAGTCGGCGAGGCGGCGGGTGTCGACGAGGACGACGGCGCCGATGGCGCCGCGTACGAGGTCGTCCCACATGAACCAGAAGCGGTCCTGTCCGGGGGTACCGAAGAGGTACAGGATCAGGTCCTGGTCCAGGGTGATGCGGCCGAAGTCCATGGCGACCGTGGTGGTCGTCTTGTCACCGGTGTGGGTGAGGTCGTCGATACCCGCGGAGGCGCTGGTCATGACGGCTTCGGTGCGCAGGGGGTTGATCTCGGAGACCGCGCCGACGAACGTGGTCTTGCCCACGCCGAAGCCGCCCGCCACCACGATCTTCGCGGAGGTGGTGGAGCGCGGAGCCGCTCCGCCGTTAGAGCTTGCGAAGTCCACTGAGCACCCTTTCGAGCAGTGTCACATCTGGCTGGCCGCCGGCAGACTCGTCGCCGCCGGGCTGGTGAATGGCGACAAGGCCCGCCTCCGCCAGGTCGGCGACGAGGATGCGGGCGACACCAAGAGGAATGGAGAGAAGTGCCGAGATCTCCGCGACGGATTTGATCTCCTGGCACAGGCGGCAGATGCGCTGGTGCTCGGGCAACTGCCCTTGCAGGCGCGCGGGGTCCGCCGTGGTACTGACCAGCGCCTCGATGGCGAGCTGGTAGCGCGGCCGGGTACGGCCGCCGGTCATCGCGTACGGGCGCACCAGCGGGTTGTGCGCCTTCGGGGCCTGAGGCTGCGCGGCCCTGGGGGGCTGCTGCGGAAGCCGGTGGGGCGCCTGGGGCTGCTGGGGCTGGCCGTACGGCTGCTGGGCGTAGGGGTTGTGCTCCGGCATCTGCCGGCTGGGGGAGGAGGGGAAGTTGAAGCGGTTCTGGTCGTGCCCACCCTGCGGCTGCTGGCCGCCATAAGGATGTCCTCCGGGTGTTGTCACGTTTCCTCCTCCGACTCCAAGAACGCAGTACTCCCTGTGGAACCGCGCCACCGCACCCTACGGTGCGATGACGCGAAACGCACTGCCCGTTTGCTAGTTGAGAAGGCTTCCCTGCAGCTCCGCGCGGAGGTCCGGGGTGAGGACCGTGCCGGCGCGGTCAACGAGGAGGGCCATCTCGTAGCCCACGAGGCCGATGTCGCACTCGGGGTGCGCGAGCACCGCGAGCGAGGATCCGTCGGAGACGGACATCAGGAAGAGGAACCCGCGGTCCATCTCCACGACGGTCTGGTTGACGGCGCCGCCCTCGAAGATCCGGGAGGCACCGGCGGTCAGCGAGGTCAGGCCGGAGGCCACGGCCGCCAGCTGATCGGCGCGGTCGCGCGGGAATCCGTCGGACATCGCCAGCAGAAGGCCGTCGGCGGAGACCACCACCGTGTGGGACACCCCGGGGGTGTTGTCCACGAAGTTGGTGATCAACCAGTTAAGGTTCTGCGCCGCCTGGCTCATCGCGCTCACACTAACGCTCCTGGTCATAGCTGTTACCTGACTGCTCGGAACCCGCGCTGCGTCCCTGCTGGACACCGCGTCGCAGGTTGCTCAACCTGCCACGGACGTCCTCCGGGGCGCGGGAGACCTGGGGGCCTCCCTGCGGGGTCGTCTCCGCAGCGCCCTCGACCAGGTTGGCCTTGGGCACGCGCCGAGGGAGACCGGACGAGGTGACCCCGCCCGCCTTCGGCTCACGGAGCTTGCCGGCCTGCTGCCAGCGCTCGTCGTTCGTCGAGCGCCAGCCCCCGCCGGCTGCTGCCTCCGCCACATCCTGCTTCGGTTCGGCGGCCTGCTGCTGACGCTGCGGCCGCTGCTCGAAGAGGGATCCGGCGGACTCCGCTTCCTGCTGTGCCGGCTGCCACTGCTGCTGGCTGCCGCGTCGCGGCAGGCCCGCCCCGGTCAACTCGTGACCGGCGTCGGCAGCGGCGCCCGGACGGTCGAAGCCTACGCGGTCCAGAGCCGGTTCGGGAGCGGAGGGCGATTCCGAATCGGACCCGTAATCCTGCTGGTAGGAGCCCGGGTAGGTGTTCTGCCCGGGCCACTCGACCTGCTGGGACTGGTCCTCGTAGCCGCCGTCGTACGCCTGGGCGGGCTGCTGCCCGTCCTGGTAGCCGGCTTCCGGATACGAGTAGTCCTGCTCCGGGTACGCCTCGTAGGACCCCGGCTGCTGCTGGGAGTCGTACGGAGCCTCGTAGCCCTGCGCGGACTGCTGCTCGTAGCCCTGGTACTCCTGGTACCCGTGCTCCGGCTGCGGTTCCGGATAGTCCTGCGCCTCGGGGCCGGGGTACTGCTCCTGCTCCTGAGCCTGCGGGAAGTTGAGCTGCGCCTCCAGCGCGGCCCGGCGCTCCTCGCGGCCCAGGGACCGCACGACCGGGTCCGCCGGCTTCGCGTCGCCGCCCTGGGCGCCCGGGGCGTCGTAGGCGGAGTCGTCGAAGCCGAGCTCGGCGGCCGTCCGCAGCGGGGCGGCCTGCTGGGCCTGCTGCTGCGGAATGATCGAGGAGACGGTGAAGTCGTCGTCCGGGATGCCCTCGCCACCGCCACCGTGGGTGATGGCGTCGGGGAGCATGACCAGCGAGGTGGTGCCGGCCGCCTCGCCCGAGGGGCGCAGCTGGACGCGGATGCTGTGGCGGTCCGCCAGCCGGCCGACCACGAACAGACCCATGCGCTGCGAGATCGCGGCGTCCACGGTCGGCGGGTTGGCCAGCTTGTGGTTGATGTCCGCGAAGTCCTCGGCCGTGAGGCCGATGCCCTTGTCGTGGATCTCGACCATCACGCGGCCGTCGGGCAGACGCGTGGCGGTCACGCGGACCTTGGTCTGCGGGGAGGAGAACGTGGTGGCGTTCTCCAGGAGCTCGGCGAGCAGGTGCACGAGGTCGGTCACGGCCTGGCCGTGGATCTCGGCCTCGGAGACGCCCGAGAGCTCGATGCGCTCGTACTGCTCCACCTCGGAGGAGGCGGCGCGCAGCACGTCGACGAGGGGCACCGGCTGGTCCCAGCGGCGGCCCGGGTTCTCACCCGCGAGGATGAGGAGGTTCTCGCCGTTGCGGCGCATACGGGTGGCCAGGTGGTCCAGGCGGAAGAGGTTCTCCAGCTGGTCCGGGTCGGCCTCGTTGTTCTCCAGGTCGGTGATGAGGGTCAGCTGGCCCTCGATCAGCGACTGGTTGCGCATGGAGAGGTTCGTGAAGATCGCGTTGACGTTGCCCCGCAGGAGCGCCTGCTCGGCGGCGAGCCGGACCGCTTCCCGGTGGACCTGGTCGAAGGCGCGGGCGACCTCGCCGATCTCGTCGCGGGAGGTGATCGGGATCGGCTCCACGCGGGTGTCGACCTTGCCCGGGTCGGTGCGCGAGAGCTGGTCGACGAGCGAGGGCAGGCGCTGCTCGGCGATGTCGAAGGCGGAGCTGCGCAGACGGCGCATCGAGCGGCTCATCTGGCGGGCCATCATGGCGGCCAGGATGAAGGCGGCCAACAGGGCCACGACCACGATGGCGCCGGTCAGGATGGCGTCGCCGCGCGACTTGTCGGAGACCGCGACGGCGTCCTTGACGGCCTTGTCGAGGAGTTCCTTCTCGATCTCGGCGTAGCCGTCGAACTTGGCGGTGGCGGCGGCCTGCCAGGCGGGGGCGGTGGTGCCGTTCAGGGCGAGCTTGGCGGGCTTCTCGCCGCCGGCTATCGCCTCGGTCATGCCGGTGAGGGCGGAGCCGTTCACCACGGGCGGAGCCTTGAAGACGGTGCCGGACTGCTCGGCGGCCTGCTTGGCCTGGGCGAGCTTGGCGGCACCCTCCTGGGACTTCTTGCCCATGACCTCCTTGAGCCGGTTGGTGTCCTCGTCGGTGCCGGCGGCGACGTACTCGCCGATGGCGATCTCTTCGAGGTAGGCGTAGGAGGAGAAGGCGACCAGCTGGGCCTTGCGGACTTCCTCGTTCTCGTTCGGGCGCACCAGCAGGTGCGTGCCGACGGAGCGCTGGAGCGAGTTCGCGGCCTTGGCCAGCTCGACCGCGTAGACCATGCGGCCGTAGCTGGTGACGTTTCCGGTGCCCAGGCCCAGTTCGTTGGAGAACTGCATGAGGTAGTGCTGGACCAGCACGTAGCCCTCTTCGGTCGGGATGGGGCCGGCCGAAGAGGGGAGGTTCTTCTTCTGGGTCTCCGGGACGGCGTAGGCCGTCTTGCGGACCTGCTCCAGCTTCGGCTCCTCCTGGCGGAAGAGTTCGAGGCGGCGCTCCAGGCCCTGCTTGGCCGGGAGGTCCTTCGCGGCCTGGGCGAACTTGGCCTTGGCCGCGTCCGTGGCCGCGTAGGCCTTGGAGACCGCGGCGTTGTTGCGGTCGTTCTTGAGGAGGGGCTCGGCGGTGAGGTCGCGCTCGTTGAGGAGGGCCTGGCCGTATTCGGCCGCGGCCTGGACGATCCGCGCGGTCTTCTCGGCGTCCTTGGCCTCGTTCCAGCTGTCGACCGAGCCCTTCACCTGGAAGCCGCCCATGACCAGTCCGACGAGGACGGGAACCATGAGGATGGCGTTCAGCTTGGTGGCCACCCGCCAGTTGCGGGGAGCGAGCTTGCTGGTGCTTCCGCTGCTCGTGGATGGTTCCACGGGCACGTCGACGGGCGACATGGCCGCGCGCGGCGGCGGGGTGAAGTTGCCTCGCGCGGGTTCATCCGCGGGGCTCGAGTTGCTTCGCCTCACTCGACCAACAACCTCTCGGCGGTGCTACTAGCTGGTTCGTTGAATTCCAGCACGGTTAAGCGCCGTGTTCCAAACAGTTGAATCCGGCCATTCACAGAACCTTACGCCCCACATAAAACGGACATAAAGAGCGAGCTGCGGCAAAAATAGGGCTCGCCGTGCGCGCAGCGGCACCGACCGAACGCACGCAGTGTCCGCCTGACTGCAATTCACTGTCGAAACGTTATGAACACGAGGGGCGGGCCGTGTTGGAGAACACAGCCCGCCCCCGGCGTATTGCCTTGTCGTGCGTGTTACTTGAGCCGGGCCATGAGGGCGTGCTCGACGAGCGTGATGAGTGCGCTCTTGGCGTCCGCGCGGTGGCGGGCGTCGGTGGTGATGATGGGGGCGTCGGGGCCGATCTGGAGGGCCTCGCGTACTTCTTCGGGGGTGTAGGGCTGGTGTCCGTCGAAGCCGTTGAGGGCGATGACGAACGGCAGGCCGCTGTTCTCGAAGTAGTCGACTGCGGGGAAGCAGTCGGCGAGGCGGCGGGTGTCGACGAGGACGACGGCGCCGATGGCGCCGCGTACGAGGTCGTCCCACATGAACCAGAAGCGGTCCTGTCCGGGGGTACCGAAGAGGTACAGGATCAGGTCCTGGTCCAGGGTGATGCGGCCGAAGTCCATGGCGACCGTGGTGGTCTTCTTGTCGCCGGTGTGGGTGAGGTCGTCGATGCCCGCGCTCGCGGACGTCATCACGGCCTCGGTTCTCAGCGGGTTGATCTCGGAGACCGCGCCGACGAACGTGGTCTTGCCCACGCCGAAGCCGCCCGCCACCACGATCTTCGCGGAGGTGGTGGAGCGAGGAGCCGCCCCACCGTCAGAGCTTGCGAAGTCCACTGAGAACCCTCTCGAGCAGCGTTACATCCGGCGTTCCGCCGGCCTCTCCATTGCCCGGCTGGTGGATGGCCACCATGCCGGCTTCCGCCAGGTCGGCGACGAGGATGCGGGCGACGCCGAGAGGCATCGAAAGCAGCGCGGAGACCTCCGCGACCGACTTCACCTCGCGGCACAGGGTGCAGATGCGCTGGTGCTCCGGCAGCAGGCCGGACAGGTGCATCGGGTCGGCCGTCGTGCTGACCAGCGCCTCGATGGCGAGCTGGTAGCGCGGACGGGTCCGGCCGCCGGTCATCGCGTACGGGCGGACGAGCGGCTGATCGCCTTCCGAGTACGAATCTCCGTACGCGTCGGGGTAGGCGGGGGGCGGGGTCATTGATCCTCCGGGCTGGACAGCAGTGGTCAGCGTGCCGTCTGACAGGGCGGCCGGTGGGGGGACATGACGGCCTGTCGGGGGTACTGGATTCCGGGTGTGCGGACCCGGTTCCCCGGCCGGAAGTACCGTCCGGCCGGGGAGGGGGGTGTCAGATGAGCAGGCTTCCCTGGAGCTCCGCGCGCAGGTCCGGGGTGAGGACGTTGCCGGCGCGGTCGACGAGGAGGGCCATCTCGTAGCCGACGAGGCCGATGTCGCACTCGGGGTGCGCGAGCACGGCCAGCGAGGATCCGTCGGAGACGGACATCAGGAAGAGGAACCCGCGGTCCATCTCCACGACGGTCTGGTTGACGGCGCCGCCCTCGAAGATCCGGGAGGCACCGGCGGTCAGCGAGGTCAGGCCGGAGGCCACGGCCGCCAGCTGGTCGGCGCGGTCACGGGGGAATCCTTCGGACATCGCCAGAAGGAGTCCGTCGGCGGAGACCACCACGGTGTGGGACACCCCGGGGGTGTTGTCCACGAAGTTGGTGATCAACCAGTTCAGGTTCTGTGCCGCCTGGCTCATCGAACTCAACTATCGCTCCTGCTGGTAAGTGGGGTCGATGTGGTAACTGCCGGTCGCGGGGCCGGTGGTGCCGGCCTGGCGGCCCTGCTGGATACCGCGACGGAGGTTGGTGAGACGGCCGCGGACGTCGTCCGGGGCGCGCGACACCTGCGGGCCCGCCTGGGTTTCCGACTGCTGCTGCGCGGTACCCGCCACGAGGTTCGCACGAGGCACCCGGCGGGGCAGACCCGAGGTGGTGATACCGCCGGCGGCGGGCTGGCGCACGCGCTCGGCCTGTCGCATCAGCTCGTCGTTCGGGGACGCCTTCCAGCTGACCGTCGGCGTGACGCCGGTGACCGCAGCGGCCGGCTCGGCCGGCAGCTCCTGGCCGCGCTGCGGCAGCGGCTGCTGCTGCGGAGCCGGGGAGAGCGGGGCCGCCTGCTGGGGCTGGTGCGGCTGCTGGGGGACGGCCGGTGCGTGCCCGGCGGACTGCTGCCCGCCCTGGTGGGACCAGTGCGAGTCCAGCGGCTGCGCCGGAGCCGGCGGCAGGGCCTCCGGCTGGTACGCCTGCGGGAGGCGCGGGGCCTCGGCGCGCGGGGCCGGAGCCGGGGCGTAACCGCCGGGCTGCTGAGCCTGCTGCTGCTCGGCGTAACCGCCGACACCGGGGCCGCCCGGGCGGGCGAACTGGCCGGTGGAGGACGGGTCCAGCGGGCCCGCCGGCTGCGGCCGCTCGAACTGGCCGGTGCTGCCGCCGAGGGGCGTGCCGCCGGTGGCCTGCGGGTACGGGGCGTTGAAGTCCGGGCGGGCGAACTCGGCCGTGGAGCCGGGGCCCGACAGCTCGTCGTGGCCGCGCGGGACCTCGTGGCCGCCCTGGGCCGCGGCGCCCCAGCTGGTGCCCTGCGGAGCCGGAGCCGGAGTAGGGACCGGAGCCGCCGGACCGCCCGCGCCCGGGAGCTCCGGACGGGAGGCGCCGCCGTCACGCGCCGGCAGCTGCGGCCGCCTGCGCTTGACGGGGGCACCGGGCTGCTGCTGGGGGCGGCCCTGCTGGGGCTGCTGCCCCTGGCCCTGCGGCTGCTGCTGCGGCGGCTGCGGCCGCTCGAAGCCGTTGCCCTGCTGCGGGAAGCCGCCCTGCTGCGGGAAGCCGCCGGGACCGCCGGCCGGCCGCGCCTGCGGGCCGCCGGACTGACCGCGGGCCGGCAGCGGAGCACCGCCGCCGAAGGCGCCCTGGCCCTGCGACTGGCCCGTCGGGGCGGAGGGACCGCCCTGCGGACGGGGGCCCTGGCCCTGCGGGCGCTGCTGCTGGCCGGGGCCGCCGTCACGGCCCGGCAGGGCCGTGCGCTGGCCGCCGCCGGCGACCTGGCCGCGCTGCTGGCCGGCGCCCACGGGGGGACGCGCGCCCGCACCGGGCATGGAGGCCTGCTGGCCGCCGGGGCCACCCGGACCGCCGGCGCCGCCGGGACCGCCCGGCGCGCCGCCGGGACCGCCCTGGCCGCCCTGGCCCGGCATCGGACCCGGCTTCTTGCCGCCCTGGGCGACGTCCACCGGAAGCATGACGAGGGCCGTCGTACCGCCCGAGTCGGAGGGGCGCAGCTGGATGCGGATGCCGTGTCGCAGGGACAGGCGGCCGACCACGAACAGACCCATGCGACGGGACACCGAGACGTCCACGGTGGGCGGCGAGGCGAGCCGCTCGTTGATCGCGGCGAGGTCCTCGGGGGAGAGGCCGATGCCGGTGTCGTGGATCTCGACGAGCACGCGGCCGTCGGGCAGCGCGTGACCGGTGACCTTGACCTTGGTCTGCGGGGAGGAGAACGAGGTGGCGTTCTCCAGCAGCTCGGCGAGGAGGTGCACGAGGTCGTTGACGACGCGGCCGGCGACATCGGTGCCGGGCACCGCCGCCAGCTCGATGCGCTCGTACTGCTCCACCTCGGACGCGGCGGCGCGGAGCACGTCGACGAGCGGGACGGGGCGGGTCCACCGGCGGCCCGGCTCCTCGCCCGCGAGGACGAGGAGGTTTTCGCCGTTACGGCGCATGCGGGTCGCGAGGTGGTCGAGCTTGAAGAGCGAGGAGAGCTGGTCCGGGTCGGCCTCGCGCGACTCCAGTTCGGAGATGAGCGACAGCTGACGCTGGATGAGGCCCTGGGAGCGGCGCGAGAGGTTGGTGAACATCGCGTTGACGTTGCCCCGGAGGAGGGCCTGCTCGGCGGCGAGGCGGACGGCCTCGCGGTGCACGTCGTCGAAGGCCGCGGCCACCTGGCCGATCTCGTCGCGGGTGTGCAGGCCGACGGACTCCACGGAGGTGTCCACGTCCTGCGGGTCCGACTCGGAGAGCTGCTTGACGAGCTCCGGCAGGCGGTCCTGGGCGACGCGCGTCGCGGTGTCCTGCAGGCGGCGCAGCGAGCGGATCATGGACCGGGCCATGACGAAGGCGCCGATGAGCGAGACGCCGAGGACGAGGAGGATCAGGGCACCGTTGATGATGGCGTCCTGCTGCGACTCGCTCTTGAGCTCGCGGGCCTTCTGCTCCATGTCCTCCAGCAGCGTGAGCTCGATCTGCTGCATCGCGCGGAGCTTGGTGTCGTCGGCGTCGTACCAGTCCATCCAGGAGCGGTTCTTCTCCTTGACGAACTGTCCCTGGGTGCTCAGCACGCGGCGGGCGTAGTGGTCGGCGCTGCCGATCTCGGAGTTGCCGTCGCCGAGGGAGCTGAGGAGCTCCTCGGGCTTGCCCTGGTAGACGAGCTCGAAGGTCTTCTTCGCCTGGCTCTCACCGCGGAGCGCGGAAAGGGCGTAGAGGCGGTCGTTCTCCTCCAGCTTGCCCTGCTTGTCGCTGCTCTCGGGGAGCGAGGCGGCGATGATCGCGCGCTGGATGGACGCGTACTCCTTGGCGGAGGAGAACGCCGCCAGGGCGCGGGTGCGCTTGATCATCTCGGGGTTCGAGGTGGCCTGCGCCATGTCCTGCGAGAGCGAGAGCAGCGAGACGATCAGCGCGTTGTACTCGGTGACGGTCTGCTGGGCGCCGTTCTGGTACGCCTTCTTGCGGATGTCCTCGATGCCGGTGAGCTGGCGGCCGATCTGGAGGATGTTGTTGCGGATCGACTTGAGGGTCTCGTCCTTGTCCTCCGCGTTGTCGACCTTGTCGGTCGCGGCGGCGAAGGCCTTGGCGGCGGCGTCGGTCTGGTCGCGGACACCCTCGACGAGGCTGTTCGCCTTGCCGTCCTTGGTGATCGACATCGGACCGGCCGACTTGTCCCGCTCCTCCTGGAGCATGGCAGCGAGGCTGGTCGCCTGGCGCGTCATCACCGTCAGCAGCTGCATGTGCTCCAGCTGCTGGATGTCCTCGAGCGAGTCGTTGATGCGGAAGCCACCGAGCGAGGTGGCGGCGACGACGGGCAGGGTCAGCAGCGACACGAGTCGCGTGCTGATGCGCCAGTTCTGCATGGCGAGACGGGAGCCGGGCCCGGGCGGGGCCTTCGGTATCGCCTCTTCGGTCGCGGGCGATTCGGCCTTGCCCTTGGCCCTGCCCGGCTTGACGGCCTTGCCGGGCTTCCCGGCCTTGCCGGACCTGCCGCGGCCCTTCGCCTTCACCGAGGAGGTGTCGGGTCCGGCTCCTTCGGCAGCCGGCCCGCGGTTCTGGGCGTGCTGGGGTGAGGAGCCACGGTCGATCCCGCCGCGCGGCTCCTGCTCCGCCGCAGCGCTGCCATCCCTCTTGAATCGTCCCTGCACTAGCGTCGCAACCTCTGGACCAGGCGCCCCGCCGGGTGAACGGCGGAACGGTGTCGAGTCATGGGGCACTGACGGCCCCGTGGTGGTCGTCGGTGACCGGCGCGTCTCCCTCTCCATTGACGCCGCGCGCGGCGCTCTCTTGCGCCACCTGCGCGCCGGCTGATACCCGCGGCGGTCCCGCGAATTCCAGCACAGTGGGGGATCTCCAACAAGGTGCGCGTGTCGCCCCGGCGGGGCGGTCACGGCTCGTGGCGGAGGGGCTACGCGCCGTGGAGGCACTATGGGGAGGAAACGGACTTACGTCAACCAAAGCTTCGGTTTGCCAAGGTGTCCCAGTCGAGATGATCAGGAGCGGAATGGCGCATTCAGTGGCGCAATGTCCGTTTCTAAGGGCTGAATTGACCGCCTGTTATGCCCGTATTGCCCGGTCGCTGGTGAGGAAACTCACACGACTGTGGCCATTACTTACCGGTTCAGACGGGGATTCGGATGTTTAGCCTTGCCTGTTAAAGGGTTGGCGCCACATCCGGCGCATCCGACAGCCCCCATCCCACGAAGCGACCCGAGGGCCCGAAACTCCGATGAAGACGACGATGATGTTCCGCAACATAGCCAACCCCCGCCGCACCACCCTCGCGCACCTGAAGGACGCCGAGGAGCTGCAGGCGGCGCCGGCCACCCCGGAGCACTCCGTCGACCTGCCGGGGCAGACCGCGAACCCCCGCCGGACCGTCCTCATGGACGCCCCGGTCGCCGCGGCACAGTAGTCCCTCCGCAGTAGCGGCTCCGTAAAGGAGCGCGAAGCGCCGCCGCCCACCGCGTTAGCCTGGAGTCCGCAGACTCCAGCCAGCGGAAATACAGAGGGGCAGACGCAACACGTGCGCATCGCCAGGTTCTCGATCGACGGCAATGTCGCGTTCGGCGCGGTCGAGGGCAGCACTGCCCCCGGCGCCGAAGGTGAGCTCGTCCTCGACATCATCAAGGGCATCCCGTTCGCGGACTTCGAGCTCTCTGGCACGAAGGTCCCGCTGAGCAAGGTCCGGCTGCTGCCGCCCGTGCTCCCGAACAAGGTCGTGGCCATCGGCCGCAACTACGCGGAGCACGCGGCGGAGCTCGGGAACGCCATCTTCGACGATCAAGGCCGTCCGGACGCCCCGATCACCTTCTTCAAGCCCTCCACCTCCGTGGTCGGCCCGGGCGACCCGATCGTCTACCCCTCCTTCTCCCAGGACGTGCACCACGAGGCGGAGCTCGCCGTGGTCATCGGCCGCATGTGCCGCGAGGTCCCCAAGGAGCGCGTGAAGGACGTCATCCTCGGCTACACCTGCGCCAACGACGTCACCGCCCGCGACGTCCAGCAGCGCGAGAAGCAGTGGGCCCGGGCCAAGGGCTTCGACAGCTCCTGCCCGCTCGGCCCCTGGATCGAGACCGACCTGGACCCGGGCGACCTCACCATCCAGTGCACCGTCAACGGCGAACAGCGCCAGCTCGGCCGCACCAGCGACATGGTCCGCTCCATCGAGGACCTGGTCGTGCACATCAGCGAAGCCATGACGCTGCTCCCGGGCGACGTCATCCTCACGGGGACCCCGGCCGGAGTCGGCCCCCTCAACGTCGGCGACGAGGTCGCCGTCACCATCGAAGGCATCGGCACTCTCACCAACAAGGTGATCAAGCGTGGCTAACGCGAACGTCCGCGTACGTTTCTGTCCCTCCCCGACCGGCAACCCCCACGTGGGCCTGGTCCGCACCGCCCTTTTCAACTGGGCGTTCGCCCGCCACCACGGCGGTACGTTCGTCTTCCGCATCGAGGACACCGACGCGGCGCGCGACTCCGAGGAGTCGTACGAGCAGCTCCTCGACTCGCTGAAGTGGCTCGGCTTCACCTGGGACGAGGGCCCCGAGGTCGGAGGCCCCCACGCCCCGTACCGGCAGTCCCAGCGCATGGACATCTACAAGGACGTGGCGCAGCGGCTCCAGGACGGCGGCTACGCCTACCACTGCTACTGCACCACCGAGGAGCTCGACGCCCGCCGCGACGCCGCCCGCGCGGCCGGCAAGCCCTCCGGCTACGACGGCCACTGCCGCGAGCTGAGCGCGGAGCAGGTCGCCGCGTACGAGGCCGAGGGACGCACCTCCATCGTCCGCTTCCGGATGCCCGACGAGACCATCACCTTCACGGACCTGGTCCGCGGCGAGCTCTCCTTCACCCCGGAGAACGTGCCCGACTTCGGTATCGTCCGCGCGAACGGCGCCCCGCTGTACACGCTGGTCAACCCGGTCGACGACGCGCTGATGCAGATCACGCACGTCCTGCGGGGCGAGGACCTGCTCTCCTCCACCCCCCGCCAGATCGCGCTGTACAAGGCGCTGATGGAGCTCGGCATCGCGACGGGCGTCCCGCGGTTCGGCCACCTGCCGTACGTGATGGGCGAGGGCAACAAGAAGCTCTCCAAGCGCGACCCCGAGTCCTCGCTCAACCTCTACCGCGAGCGCGGCTTCCTGCCCGAGGGCCTGCTGAACTACCTCTCGCTCCTCGGCTGGTCCTTCTCCAAGGACCAGGACATCTTCTCGATCGAGGAGATGGTGGCGAAGTTCGACATCGACGGCGTCAACGCCAACCCGGCCCGCTTCGACCTCAAGAAGGCCGAGGCGATCAACGCGGACCACATCCGCCGGATGGACCCCAAGGCCTTCGCGGACGCCTGCGAGCCGTGGCTGCGCGCCCCGCACGCCAACTGGGCCCCCGAGGACTTCGACGCCGAGGCCTGGGCCCGGATCGCGCCGCACGCCCAGACGCGTGTGACCGTCCTCTCGGACATCACCGCGAACGTGGACTTCCTCTTCCTGAAGGAGCCCGTCGAGGACCAGGCGTCCTGGGACAAGGCCATGAAGGGCGAGCCCGCGGCCCTGCTGACCACGGCGCGGGAGAACCTCGCCGCCGCCGACTGGTCGGACCCGGAGTCCCTCAAGCAGGCCGTCCTGACGGCCGGCGAGGCCCACGGCCTCAAGCTCGGCAAGGCCCAGGCCCCGGTCCGCGTGGCCGTCACCGGCCGCACCGTCGGCCTGCCGCTCTTCGAGTCCCTGGAGATCCTGGGCAAGGAGCGCTCGCTGGCGCGCATCGACGCGACCCTGGCGAAGCTCTCCGCCTGACCCGCACCACCCCGTGGGGGCGGCAGCCGACCCGGCTGCCGCCCCCACGGCGTTCCCGAAGCGCTCCGCCGTGAGAACGGCCACTCCCGCGCACGCCGGCCCCGGCCCCCGGCCGTACCGTGACGCGCCTCACGCGGACTTCGCCGAGGACCCCACGCGGGACCCGCCGGCGGCGTAGGCTCGCCCGTATGCCGATCCGCGCAGTGCTGTGGGACATCGACGACACCCTGTTCGACTACACGGGGGCCGATGCGACCGGCCTGGCCGCCCACCTGCGCGACGAGGGGCTCGGGGAGCGTTACGGATCCCCGCACGAGGCCCTGGCCCTCTGGCGCAGGATCACCGAGCTGAACTGGGCCCGCTTCGCCGCCGGCGAGGTCACCTTCCAGGGCCAGCGGCAGGACAGGGTGCGGGACTTCCTCGGCAGGCCCGCCATGACGGCGCCGCAGGCCGACGCCTGGTTCGACCGCTACGTGGCGCACTACCAGGCCGCCTGGGCGCTGTTCCCGGACGTCCTGCCCGCCCTGGACGCCCTCGCCGGCACCCACCGGCACGGGGTGCTCTCCAACTCCTCCGCCGCCAACCAGGACCCCAAGCTGCGCCACCTCGGTCTGCGCGACCGCTTCGAGGTGCTGGTCTGCGCCGCCGAGCTGGGCGTGAGCAAGCCCGACGCCGCCGCCTTCCTGGCCGCCTGCCAGGCGCTCGCGCTGCCTCCGGCCCAGGTCGCGTACGTCGGGGACCAGCCGGAGATCGACGCGCGCGGCGCCCGGGACGCCGGACTGACGGCCGTCTGGCTTGACCGGCAGGGCGGCAGGGGGCCCGGTCCGGCGGGCGTACACAGGATCGAGGGGCTCGATCGGCTGCCCGAGGTGCTGGCCGTGGATACCCGTTTTGGAGCACGGTCAGGCATCCGGTAATGTTCTTTCTGCGCCGGGGAAACGGGCCGAAAGGGCCGGAAACCACAGGCGCCAACCAAACGAAAGGCCCCCAGGGGCTTGAAGTTCGGTGGGCTATAGTGTAATTGGCAACACGAGGGTTTCTGGTTCCCTTATTCTAGGTTCGAGTCCTGGTAGCCCAGCGCAGTGCAGTAGTAACGCAGTGCTTTGCCCCCGTTGTGTAGCGGCCTAGCACGCCGCCCTCTCAAGGCGGTAGCGCCGGTTCGAATCCGGTCGGGGGTACAGATCCTTCCCGCGGGATCTCCAGGGTCGCTCCCGGAGGTCTTGATGCAGGATCGCTAGGGCCCCCGTTGTGTAGCGGCCTAGCACGCCGCCCTCTCAAGGCGGTAGCGCCGGTTCGAATCCGGTCGGGGGTACCAAGGTCTGGCAGGTCTAGACCATTGGGCTATAGTGTAATTGGCAACACGAGGGTTTCTGGTTCCCTTATTCTAGGTTCGAGTCCTGGTAGCCCAGCGCAGTACCGCAGTAGAGCTAGCCCCCGTTGTGTAGCGGCCTAGCACGCCGCCCTCTCAAGGCGGTAGCGCCGGTTCGAATCCGGTCGGGGGTACAAGAGGAGAGGCCCTCCGCGATCATCGCGGAGGGCCTCTTCCGTGTGTCCGGGGCCGGGCCCGGCCGGCCGGTGCCGGGTACAAGTACGGGCCCGGAGGCGCGAGTTCGGACGTGTGCGGCGTCGTACGCGCCCCCGGGCCCGGGGGTGTGGTGGAGCAGGGCGGGGTTCAGCCGGAGCGGCGCAGGGCCTCCGTCAGGCGGGCGGCCGCGTCTATGACGGCCTGGGCGTGCATGCGCCCCGGGTGGCGGGTCAGGCGCTCGATCGGCCCGGAGACCGACACGGAGGCCACCACGCGGTTCGAGGGGCCCCGTACGGGCGCCGAGACGGACGCCACGCCGGGCTCCCGCTCGCCGATCGACTGGGCCCAGCCGCGGCGGCGTACGCCGGACAGGGCCGTGGCCGTGAAGCGCGCGCCCTGCAGGCCGCGGTGGAGCCGCTCGGGCTCCTCCCAGGCCATCAGGATCTGCGCGGCCGATCCCGCCTTCATCGGGAGCGTGGAGCCCACCGGGACGGTGTCCCGCAGGCCCGACAGCCGCTCGGCGGCCGCCACGCAGATGCGCATGTCTCCCTGACGGCGGTAGAGCTGCGCGCTCTCGCCCGTCACGTCACGGAGGTGCGTGAGCACCGGTCCGGCCGTCGCCAGCAGGCGGTCCTCGCCGGCCGCGGCGGCAAGCTCTGCCAGCCGCGGGCCGAGGATGAACCGGCCCTGCATGTCCCGCGCCACCATCCGGTGGTGTTCCAGTGCCACGGCCAGACGGTGTGCCGTGGGTCGTGCGAGCCCTGTCGCCGCGACCAGCCCGGCGAGGGTGGCCGGACCGGACTCCAGTGCGCTCAATACCAGAGCTGCCTTGTCGAGAACGCCGACGCCGCTAGAGTTGTCCATGAAACGATATTCACGTCTCACACTGTGAAACGCAAGTTCAAATTTTCCAAGAACGAGCGAGTCTGTATGTGCGGGTCCACGAACCACTGGGTCCGAGCCGTCGTTCCGCGGGTGGGGTAGCGGGCGATCAGGCGCACAGATCTCTACATAAGCGCCGGCCCGACCGGCCGGCCGGAGGGAAAGCGATGGGTAGGACACTCGCGGAGAAGGTCTGGGACGACCACGTCGTCCGGCGCGCCGAGGGCGAGCCCGATCTCCTCTTCATTGATCTCCACCTGCTGCACGAGGTGACCAGCCCGCAGGCCTTCGACGGTCTGCGTCAGGCCGGCCGCAAGGTCCGCCGCCTGGACCTCACCATCGCGACCGAGGACCACAACACCCCCACCCTCGACATCGACAAGCCGATCGCCGACCCCGTCTCCCGGGCCCAGCTGGAGACGCTGCGCAAGAACTGCGCCGAGTTCGGTGTCCGACTGCACTCGCTGGGTGACGTCGAGCAGGGTGTCGTCCACGTCGTGGGTCCCCAGCTGGGCCTGACCCAGCCGGGCACGACCGTGGTCTGCGGCGACTCGCACACGTCCACGCACGGCGCCTTCGGCGCGCTGGCCTTCGGCATCGGCACCAGCCAGGTCGAGCACGTGCTGGCCACCCAGACGCTGCCGCTGGCCCGGCCCAAGACGATGGCCATCACCGTCACCGGCGAGCTGGCCGAGGGCGTCACCGCCAAGGACCTGATCCTCGCGATCATCGCCAAGATCGGTACCGGCGGCGGCCAGGGCTACGTCCTGGAGTACCGCGGCGAGGCCGTCGAGAAGCTCTCGATGGAAGCCCGCATGACCATCTGCAACATGTCGATCGAGGCCGGCGCGCGCGCGGGCATGATCGCCCCCGACCAGACCACCTTCGACTACCTGGAGGGCCGCGACCACGCCCCGACGGGCGAGGACTGGGACGCGGCGGTCGCCTACTGGAAGACGCTGCGCACCGACGACGACGCCGTCTTCGACGCCGAGGTCGTCATCGACGGCGCCTCCCTGTCCCCGTTCGTCACCTGGGGCACCAACCCGGGCCAGGGCGCGCCGCTGTCGGCCAGCGTCCCCGACCCGGCTTCGTACGAGGACGCTTCGGAGCGCCTGGCCGCCGAAAAGGCCCTGGAGTACATGGGGTTGACGGCCGGACAGCCGCTGCGCGAGATCAAGGTCGACACCGTCTTCGTAGGTTCCTGCACCAACGGCCGCATCGAGGACCTGCGCGCCGTCGCCGGCATCATCGGGGGCCGCAAAGTCGCCGACGGCGTACGGATGCTGGTCGTTCCGGGCTCGGTCCGGGTCGCCCTGCAGGCCGTGGAGGAGGGCCTGGACAAGGTCTTCAAGGAGGCCGGCGCCGAATGGCGGCACGCGGGCTGTTCGATGTGCCTGGGCATGAACCCCGACCAACTGGCCCCCGGTGAGCGTTCCGCGTCCACCTCCAACCGCAACTTCGAGGGCCGGCAGGGCAAGGGCGGGCGCACCCACCTGGTCTCCCCGCAGGTGGCCGCCGCCACCGCGGTACTGGGCCATCTGGCCTCGCCCGCCGACCTGTCCGCCGCCGACGCGACCGCCGGAGTCTGAACCATGGAAGCCTTCACCACCCACACCGGCCGGGCCGTTCCGCTGCGCCGCAGCAACGTCGACACCGACCAGATCATCCCGGCCCACTGGCTGAAGAAGATCACCCGCGACGGGTTCGAGGACGGGCTCTTCGAGGCCTGGCGCAAGGACCCGGAGTTCGTCACCAACCGCCCCGAGCGGGCCGGCGCGACCGTCCTGGTCGCCGGCCCCGACTTCGGCACCGGTTCCTCGCGCGAACACGCCGTCTGGGCCCTGCAGAACTTCGGCTTCAAGACGGTCATCTCCTCCCGCTTCGCCGACATCTTCCGCGGTAACTCGCTGAAGAACGGTCTGCTGACCGTCGTCCTGCCGCAGGAGACCGTCGACCGGCTGTGGGAGCTGACCGAGGCCGACCCCACCGCCGAGGTCACCGTCGACCTGGTGGACCGCAAGGTCCGAGCCGAGGGGATCGAGGCGGAGTTCGAGCTCGACGACAACGCCCGCTGGCGTCTGCTGGAGGGCCTGGACGACATCTCCCTCACCCTTCAGAACGAAGCCGACATCGACGCCTACGAAAGCGGACGCCCGGCCTTCAAGCCGAGCACCATTCGGCACTGATTCCTGCCTGATCAGCGCTTATTCACCCTCGGGTGATCACATCGGCAACACTGTGCCCCCCGCCTTCCGGCGGGGGGCACAGCCGTATGTTGAGGCCCCGTGAGGCGACAACTCGCCCCAGATGGCACAATCTGTGCATGGAACGCGACAGTCAACTCGAGCTCTACGAGCTCGTCGCGGACCGGTTGAAAGAAGCACACGCAAGGGTGCGCGCACTGCAAGTCCCGGAGGGCGTAAGGATGACGCTGTCCCGGAAGCTGTTGGTCGTCACTGCCGCGGCGAAGCACGATCTCGCCGACGCGGCAAGGCGCCTGGACAGGTTGATGAAGGACCTCGACGAGGGTCGATTCCCTGAAGGCGACTGATGCGAAGGAACTCCGTAACGGCCTACATCGTTGCGGCACTAGGGTGATTAGCCCGTTTCGTGTTTGATTTGCGGTATATATCCGCCTAACGTGCGAAATAAGCTTGAACACATTCGTTCTGGCGATGTCTCCGAAGGGGAAGACGTGAACAAGGCGCAGCTCGTAGAAGCGATTGCCGACAAGCTGGGCGGCCGCCAGCAGGCCGCGGACGCCGTCGACGCGGTACTGGACGCCATGGTCCGCGCGGTCGTCGCGGGAGACCGGGTCTCGGTCACGGGCTTCGGCTCGTTCGAGAAGGTCGACCGTCCGGCCCGCTACGCCCGCAACCCGCAGACGGGTGAGCGCGTCCGGGTCAAGAAGACCTCCGTCCCCCGCTTCCGTGCGGGTCAGGGCTTCAAGGACCTGGTCAGCGGCACCAAGAAGCTCCCCAAGGGCGACGAGGTCGCCGTGAAGAAGGCCCCGAAGGGCAGCCTGACCGGCGGCGCGTCCGCCACGGTCAAGAAGGCCGCCGCGAAGAAGGCCACCACGGCGAAGAAGGCCGCCGCGAAGACCACCGCCGCCGCGAAGAAGGCCACCCCGGCGAAGAAGGCCGTCGCGAAGAAGACCGCGACCACCGTCAAGAAGAGCGCGGCGAAGACCACGGTCGCCAAGAAGGCCACGGCCACCGCCAAGAAGGCCACCCCGGCCAAGAAGACGGCGACGGCGGCCAAGAAGACCACCGCCACCGCGAAGAAGACCGCCCCGGCGGCCAAGAAGGCCACCGCGACGAAGGCGCCCGCCAAGAAGACGACGACGCGCAAGGCCACCGCGAAGAAGACCACCGCCCGCAAGAAGTAAGGGCACGGGTTACACACGCCGGGCCGGCTTCCCCCTCGGGGAGGCCGGCCCGCGGTGCGTTCCCTCGCAGGTCACGGGCCTGTCGGCAGGCCCGTGAGGGGCGTCAGAAGGTCTGCAGGGTCACCAGCGTGATGCGCAGGGCCGGGCCCTCGCCCTCGGTCTCGATGCGGACCCGCTGCCCGGGCCGCAGCAGCCGCAGGCCGCCCGCGTCGAAGGCCGCGGTCTCGAAGGGCACCGGGGTGCCGTCGTCCAGCAGCACGCTGCCGCTGCGGGTCTGGGAGTCGTACGTGTACGCGGTCGCCTGCATACGGGAACTGTATCGGGCCGTGTGCCGCCCCACCCCGAGGGTCAGGGCCGTGCGCAGGTCCGCCCCGGTGTCCACGTCGCGGCGCACGCTCTCCACGTCCGCCAGGGCTATTTCCACCGCCCCCGAGGCCGAATGCCGGGCCCGGGAGGGGCCGCCGAACGAAGGTGCCAATTCCACGTCGGGAGCCGCGGAAAGCAGGGTCGTGCCGATTCCCGCCGCATCCGCCAGAAATGCCCGGGGAAAATTCCCCGCGATATCGAGCACACGTAGCAATTCCGCCGCCCGCAAGGCCGGCAGGTCGGCGTTCATCGCGGCCACCGCCGTCCCGGGCCGCCCCGCCCGCACCGCCCGCGCCCCGTGGTCCAGCGCGGCGTTGAGCCCCGCGCCCGGGGCGTCCGGCAGGATCCGCGCCCCCAGCCGCGCCAGCTCCGCACCCGCCACGGCGTCGTCCGTGACGACCACCACATCCGCGACGGACGCGCAGGCCAGCGCCCCCGCGACGGTGTCCTGGGCGAAGGCCAGGGCCAGCCCGGGCCTGGACCCGCCGACGGCCGCCGCGAGCCGGCTCTTGGCCAGCGCCAAGGGCTTCAGCGGGACCACCAGGCTCCATGCGGCGTCCGTGGCGGCCCCCTTCCCTCCGGTGCGCTGCGGCACCCGCCCGACCCATCGGCAGGTCATGGCCCGGTCATCACTCGGCCCATTGTCGCCTCCGAGCGGCCGCAGGGGGGCCTCGCGGTGCGAGCGGGGCGTACGGTGTCCTCGACAGAGGCCGGACCCGCAGCGACACTTGTCCGGCCCACAAGGTGCCCACGCCACGCACCGGTCCTAGAGGAAGGTGTCCGAGTGTCCCGCCGCAGAATCGGCTTCTGGTACCGCCTGGCGGCGGTCATCGCAAAACCGCCGCTGGTAGTGCTCTTCAAGCGGGACTGGCGGGGAATGGATCACATTCCGGCCGACGGTGGATTTATCACCGCCGTCAATCACAACTCGTATCTCGACCCGCTCTCCTACGCGCACTTCCAGTACAACACCGGCCGGGTGCCGCGTTTGCTCGCCAAGGCGGGCCTCTTCAAGGTGCCTTTTGTCGGCATGATCCTGCGCGGATCCGGACAGATCCCCGTCTACCGGGAGACCACCAACGCCCTGGACGCATTCCGGGCCGCCGTGGACGCGGTCGAGCGCGGCGAATGCGTCGCCTTTTACCCGGAAGGCACCCTCACCCGCGACCCGGAGATGTGGCCGATGGCCGGCAAGACCGGCGTCGCCCGCGTGGCGCTGATCACCAAGGCCCCCGTCATTCCCGTGGCCCAGTGGGGCGCCAACCTCGCCATGCCGCCGTACGCCAAGGAGAACAAGGTCCGGTTGTTCCCGCGCAAGACCCTCCAGGTGCTCGCCGGACCGCCCGTGGACCTCTCGGCCTTCTACGACCGCGAGCCCACGCCCGACGTCCTCAAGGGCGCCACCGAGGCCATCATGGCCGACATCACCAAGCTCCTGGAGGAGCTGCGGGGCCAGCAGGCGCCCGCCGAGCCGTACGACCACCGCAAGGCCAGGGCGGAGCAGCGGCGCAAGGCCGCGGGGGAGGGCAAGAAGTGACACGTCCCGTGAAGGCGGCCGTCTTCGGAACCGGCTCCTGGGGCACGGCCTTCGCCGTCGTCCTCGCCGACGCCGGCTGCGAGGTGACCCTGTGGGGCCGCCGCCAGGAGCTCGCCGACGCCATCAACACCGGCCGGACCAACCCGGACTACTTCCCGGGCGTCGAACTCCCCGCGAACATCCGCGCCACCACCGACGCGGCCGAGGCGGCCCGGGACGCCGACTTCGCGGTCCTGGCCATCCCCTCCCAGACCCTGCGGGCCAACCTCGCCGAGTGGGCGCCGCTGCTGGCGCCCGACACCGTCCTCGTCTCCCTGATGAAGGGCATCGAACTCGGCACCGCCAAGCGGATGAGCGAGGTCATCGAGGAGGTGGCCAAGGTCCCCGCCGAGCGCGTCGCCGTGGTCACCGGCCCCAACCTGGCCCGCGAGATCGTCGCCCGGCAGCCCGCCGCCTCCGTCGTCGCCTGCGTGGACGAGGCCGTGGCCCAGCGCCTCCAGGCCGCCTGCCACACCCCGTACTTCCGCCCGTACACCAGCACCGACGTCATCGGCTGCGAACTCGGCGGCGCCGTCAAGAACGTCATCGGCCTGGCCGTCGGCATCGCGGACGGCATGGGCCTGGGCGACAACACCAAGGGCTCCCTCATCACGCGCGGGCTCGCCGAAGCGACCCGCCTGGGCCTGGCGATGGGCGCCGACCCGCTCACCTTCTCCGGCCTCGCCGGCCTCGGCGACCTCGTAGCGACCTGCTCCTCGCCGCTCTCCCGCAACCACACCTTCGGCACCAACCTGGGCCGCGGGATGACCCTGGAGGAGACCATCGCGGTCACCAGCCAGACCGCGGAAGGGGTCAAGTCCTGCCAGTCCGTGGCGGATCTGGCACGCCGGTACGGAGTGGACATGCCGATCACCGACACGGTCGTCGAGATCGTGCACCACGGCAAGCCCCCGCTGGTCGCGCTGAAGGAACTGATGGGCCGCAGCGCCAAACCGGAACGTCACTGACACCTTTCCGGACGCCTGAGCGGGTACTCTCGTGGCGATATGAGCAGCGAGAACCTCCCCCAGACCCCTGAGCAGCAGGGCCGCAAGCCCCGCGTGGCCGTCGTCTTCGGCGGCCGCAGCTCGGAACACGCCATCTCGGTCGTCACCGCGGGCGCCGTGCTGCGCTCCATCGACCGGTCCAAGTACGAGGTGCTGCCGATCGGCATCACCACGGACGGCCGGTGGGCCCTGACGGCCGACGCCCCCGAGCGCATGGCCATCGCGGACCGGCAGCTCCCCAGCGTCGAGGCGCTGGCGGAGTCCCCGGACGGCACCGTCGTGCTCCCCGTCGACCCCGCCAGCCGTGAGGTCGTCTACACCGAGCCGGGCGCCGTCCCGAAGGCACTGGGCGAGGTCGACGTCGTCTTCCCCGTGCTGCACGGCCCCTACGGCGAGGACGGCACCCTCCAGGGCCTCCTGGAGCTCTCCGGCATCCCGTACGTCGGCTGCGGCGTCCTCTCCTCGGCCGTCGGCCAGGACAAGGACTACATGAAGCGGGTGTTCGCCTCCTACGGGCTGAACGTCGGCCCGTACGTGACCATCCGCCCCCGCGAGTGGGAGGCCGACCAGGCCGCCGCCACGGCGAAGGTCCTGGACTTCGCCGGCGAGCACGGCTGGCCGCTGTTCGTGAAGCCCGCCCGCGCCGGCTCCTCCATCGGCATCACCAAGGTCGACGACGCCTCCGGGCTCGACGCGGCGATCCGAGAGGCCCGCCGCCACGACCCGAAGGTCATCGTGGAGGCGCTGCTGCGCGGCCGCGAGATCGAGTGCGGCGTCCTGGAGTTCGAGGACGGCCCGCGCGCCAGCGCCCCCGCCGAGATCCCGCCGGTCTCCAGCCACGACTTCTACGACTTCGAGGCGAAGTACATCGACTCCGCCACCGGCCTCGTCCCCGCCCCGCTCACCCCGGAGCAGACCGCCGAGGTGCAGAAGCTCGCGATCGACGCCTTCGAGGCCGCCTCCTGCGAGGGCCTGGTGCGCGCCGACTTCTTCCTCACCGAAGACGGCACCTTCGTCATCAACGAGATCAACACCATGCCCGGTTTCACGCCGATCTCGATGTACCCGCGGATGTGGCAGGAGTCGGGCATCGAGTACCCGGAGCTCGTGGACCGGCTGATCCAGGCCGCCCTGCGCCGCTCCACCGGACTGCGCTAGCCGCGCACCCGGCGCCCCGAACAGCCGACCGCCCGCTGGAACGATCCAGCGGGCGGCGGTGTGCGCGGGGCGGACGGGCGGGCTGGCGGGCGGATCAGTACGAGGAGATCCCGGCCGGGACCGATGCGGCCACGGCGGCGGACAGACCGACGAGCATGCTCGCGTCCGTGGCGTGCTCCTCGTCGATCCACACCTCCGTGTAGGCCAGCCGGCCCGTGGTGGTGAACCGCAGGCCGCCCTCCGGGGGCTGTTCCACCAGCCAGCCGACGCCGTCGACCTCGACGCCGTCCGCCTTGGGATCGGCCATCTTGGGGGGCTTGGGGATACCGCACCGCAGTACGATCGCCGAGCCGCCCCACGCGGCGGTCAGGTCCGTCTCCGGGTCGGTGACGGACCGGTCCAGCCCCGACACCGTCTCCGGGAGCTTCCTGTGCAGCGCCGCACAGAGCTGCGCCACACCGGCGGGCGGAGCCGGCGGGGGTGTCACCCGGGCCTCGGAGGCCCCGGGGGCGCAACCCGCCAGGGCCACGACCGCCACCAGGGCGGGCAGGGCCAGTAGACGGAGGGGCCGGTGGTGCGAAGACATCACCGGCCAAGACTAGACGGGGGCTACAGATGGACCACCGGGCAGGTCAGGGTGCGGGTGATCCCCTCCACCTGCTGGACCTTGGCGACCACCATGCGGCCGAGATCGTCGACGGTGTCGGCCTGGGCGCGCACGATCACGTCGTACGGCCCCGTCACGTCCTCGGCCTGGATCACCCCCGCGATCTTGGAGATGGACTCGGCGACGACCGACGCCTTGCCCACCTCGGTCTGGATGAGGATGTACGCCTGTACCACGGAACCTCCAGGGCGGCCACGAGGATCATTTCCCCTAACCTTCGGATGGGCCCGGGGAGATCGGGCGGGCCCGGGGAAGAAGGGACGCCACGGTACCGCGTCGCCGCGTGCCACGGGGAGACCCGGGGGCCCGGCGCCACGCACAGCGGGGCGTACGCAGAGCAGAAGTTGACGTATCTGTTGACGGTACCCAGAGCTGTGACGGCTCGCGACCGCAAGCGGACTTGCCAAGAAGGGGCACAGCGATGAAGGGCACTGTGGGCGAGCTGGGGGAGTTCGGGCTCATTCGGGAGCTCACCTCACGGCTCACCACCACCCCGGCGGTCCGGCTCGGACCCGGGGACGACGCCGCGGTGGTGTCGGCCCCCGACCGGCGGGTCGTGGCCAGCACGGACATCCTGCTCGAAGGCAGGCACTTCCGCCGCGACTGGTCCACCGCCTACGACGTGGGCCGCAAGGCCGCCGCACAGAACCTGGCCGACATCGCCGCCATGGGCGCCGTGCCCACCGCGCTGCTGCTCGGCCTCGTCGTCCCGGCCGAGCTGCCGGTCACCTGGCCCACCGAGCTCATGGACGGCATCCGCGACGAATGCCAGGTCGCGGGCGCCGCCGTGGTCGGCGGGGACGTCGTGCGCGGCGACACCATCACCGTCTCCATCACCGCCCTCGGCGACCTGCGCAACCACGAGCCCGTGCTGCGCTCCGGCGCCCAGCCCGGCGACGTCGTCGCCGTCACCGGCTGGCTCGGCTGGTCCGCGGCGGGCTTCGCGGTGCTCTCGCGCGGCTTCCGCTCCCCCCGGGCCTTCGTCGAGGCCCACCGGCGCCCCGAGCCGCCCTACCACGCGGGCCCCGCGGCCGCCGGGCTCGGCGCCACCGCCATGACCGACGTCAGCGACGGCCTGATCGCCGACCTCGGGCACATCGCCGAGGCCAGCAAGGTCCGCATCGACCTGCGCTCCGGCGCCGTGGACATCCCGACCCAGATGCACGACATCGGCCAGGCCGTCGGCGTCGACCCGCTCCAGTGGGTGCTCACCGGGGGAGAGGACCACGCCATCGTGGCCACCTTCCCGCCCGACGTGAAGCTCCCGGCCCGCTGGAAGGTCATCGGCTCCGTCCAGCACCGCTCCGCCCTGCCCCAGGTGACCGTGGACGGCGCCCCGTGGACCAGCACCGGTGGCTGGGACCACTTCGGCGCCGACCCGGCCGACGGGGAGACCGCGTGAGCGTCGCCGGGGCCGCCCCGCCGCTGTGCCTGACCGTCGCCGGATCCGACTCCGGCGGCGGCGCGGGCATCCAGGCCGACCTCAAGACCATGCTGGCCCTCGGCGTGCACGGCATGAGCGTGGTCACCGCCGTGACCGCCCAGAACTCCCTCGGCGTGAAGGGGGCCTGGGAACTGCCCGCCGAGGCCGTCACGGCCCAGTACCGGGCCGTGGTCGACGACATCGGCGTGCACGCCGTCAAGACCGGGATGCTGTCCTCCGCCGTCCTCGTGGAGACGGTGGCGGAACTGCTGGCCGGCACCCCCGCCCCGGCCGTGGTCGACCCCGTCGGGGTCTCCAAGCACGGGGACGCGCTGCTCGCCGCCTCGGCGCTGGACGCCGTACGGCAGGAGCTGCTGCCCAGGGCCACGGTCGCCACCCCGAACCTGGACGAGGTGGCCCAGCTCACCGGGCTGGCCGTCGAGACCGAGGACGACATGCGGCGGGCCGCCGACGCGGTCCTCGGCTACGGGCCCCGCTGGGCGCTGATCAAGGGCGGCCACCTCGCGGCCCACGGCGACCGGGCGGTGGACCTGCTGAGCGACGGCTCGCGGGAGCTGTGGCTGAGGGCGCCCCGGCACGACAACCGGCACACCCACGGCACCGGCTGCACCCTCGCCAGCGCGATCGCCGCGGGCCTGGCCAAGGGCCTGGACGTGCCGGAAGCCGTCACCGCAGCCAAGGAGTACGTCACCGGCGCCATCGCCGCCGGCTTCGCCCTCGGCGGCGGCATCGGCCCGGTGGACCACGCCTGGCAGTGGCGCTGATACGGGTAGAGGAGCACCTACTGATCAAGCAGGTGCTCCTCAACGGCCCCCGGACAAGGCAAAAGGCCGGTTCACCAGAGGTGAACCGGCCTTCTTGGCAACCGGAAAGGGCTGCGCTACGACGACGGGAGGCGTCAGCGCGAGACCTTGCCGGCCTTGATGCACGAGGTGCAGGCGTTGAGGCGCTTCGGCGTCCCATTGACCACGGCACGGACGCGCTGGATGTTCGGGTTCCAGCGACGCGAGGTGCGGCGGTGCGAGTGGGAGATGTTGTTGCCGAAGCTCGGCCCCTTGGCGCAAACGTCGCAGTTGGCAGCCACAGGTCACTCCAAGACTTCAGATGCAATTACGGTGGAATCCGGCGCACCGGAATCAGAGATCTGAAGTGGCTTGCCGGACGAATGACCCGACTCTCGACGGGCAACCTGAGCAGCATACAACGACTGCTTGGGTCCGAGAAAACTACCATGACGGGGCCCTGCTCCGCCCCGGGGCCCCCGAGCGGAGGGCTCCCTTCGTTACCCTGCGGTGAACCCTGGCCCGCACAAGGAGGAACGCCCGGTGGCGCACGAGCCTGGCCCGCACACCCTCGACGCCGAAGCGGTGCGCACCTGGAGCTCGCTGGCCCTGGCCGCACTGGGCCGGGCCCGCGAGGACATCGACGCGATCAACGTCTACCCGGTCGCGGACGCCGACACCGGAACCAACCTCTACCTCACCGCCGAGGCCGCCGACCGCGCCCTCGACGAGTCCCTCGCCGGCGTGACGGACCCCACAGCCGCCCCCGCCTCCCTCGCCGAAGCCGTACGGGCCTACGCGCACGGCGCGCTCATAGGCGCCCGGGGCAACTCCGGGACCATCCTCGCCCAGCTGCTGCGCGGGGTCGCCGACGTCCTCGGCGCCGAGGCCGACCCCGCCGGCCCAGCCGCCCCCGCCGACCCAGCCGACCGCGCCCCGGGCCCGCTGCTCGCGCGGGCCCTGACCCGCGCCGCCGAGGAGGCCTACCGGGCCGTCGCGCACCCGGTCGAGGGCACCATGCTCACCGTCGCCGGAGCCGCCGCCCGCGCCGGTGCCGCCGCCGCGACCGCCGCCGCCACCGCCGCCGAGGTGGCCCGCGCCGCCTACGACGGGGCCCGCGCCGCCCTCGCCGAGACCCCGGGCCAGCTGCCCGCGCTCGGGGAGGCCGGAGTGGTCGACGCCGGGGGCTGCGGCCTGGTCGCCGTACTCGGAGCCCTCTGGCAGGCGCTGTCCGGCCAGGAACCCGCCGCCGAACCGGTACGCGGCCCCGGCGTGCCCGTACCCCTGGCGCTGGACCCGGAGCCCTGCGGGCAGGAGCAGGGCGGCCCCGCGTACGAGGTGGTCTACCTGCTGGAGGCCTCCGACGAGGCCGTCGCCGGACTCCGCTCCGGCCTCGACCAGCTCGGCGACTCCCTGGTGGTGGTCGGCGGCGACGGGCTGTGGAACGTCCACGTGCACGTCGACGACCCCGGCGCGGCCGTCGAAGCCGGCGTCGAAGCCGGCCGGCCGCACCGCATCCGCATCACCCACTTCGGCGACCAGCGCCGCCGCGCCGCCGCCCCCCGGGCCCAGCGGGCCGTCGTCGCCGTCGTCCAGGGCGAGGGCCTGGCCGCCCTGTGCGGGGAGGCGGGCGCCACCACCGTGCTGGCCCGCCCCGGGGAGCAGCCCGTCACCGCAGAGCTGCTCGACGCCGTCCGCCGGGCCCACGCCCGCGAGGTCGTCCTGCTGCCCGGCGGCCCCGAACTGCGCGCCGCCGCCGCGGCCGCCGCCGAACAGGCCCGCGCCGAAGGGGTACGGGTCGCCGTGATCCCCACCCGCTCCGCCGTCCAGAACCTGGCCGCCCTCGCCGTCCACGACCCGGACGGCAGCTTCGACGAGGACGTCGTCGCCATGACCGCGGCCGCCGGCGCCACCCGCTACGGGGAACTGGCCGTCGCCGAACGGCAGTCCTTCACCTCCGCAGGGATCTGCCAGGCCGGGGACGTCCTCGGGCTCATCGACGGGGACGTCGCCGTCATCGGCGCGGGCCTGCCCGAGACCGCCGAAGCCGTCCTGAAGCGGATGCTCGGCTCCGGCGGCGAACTGGTCACCCTCGTCCTGGGCCCCGAGGTCCCGGACACCCTGGCCGCACGCCTGGAGGCGTACGTCCAGCACGCGCACCTGGCCGTCGACACCGTCACCTACCGCGGCGGCCGCTGGTCGGCGCCCCTGCTCATCGGAGTCGAATAGCCGGCTTGTCAGCGCGATGGTGTGCAATGGAACACGTGCCCGCGCTCGACGAAGACCTCAAGAAGACCCTCGGACCCGCCACCGCCAAGGTGCTGGCCGAGCAGCTCGGCCTGCACACGGCCCTGGACCTGCTCCACCACTACCCCCGGCGCTACGCCGAGCGCGGCGAGCTGACCTCGCTGGCGGACCTCGCCGACCAGCTCGACGAGCACGTCACCGTCGTCGCCCAGGTCGCCGACGCCCGCCTGCTGACCTACCACGGCAGCCGCGGCGGCGGGAAGCGCCTCGAAGTCACCATCACCGACGGCAGCGGCCGCCTCCAGCTGGTCTTCTTCGGCGCCGGCGTCCACAAGCCGCACAAGGAGCTGCTGCCCGGCAGCCGCGCCATGTTCGCCGGCAAGGTCTCCCGCTTCAACCACAAGCTCCAGCTCGCGCACCCGGCGTACGAGCCCCTCGGCGCCGACGCCTCCGACCGCGACGCCGCCACCGCCTTCGCCAACCAGCTGATCCCCATCTACCCGGCCTGCGCCAAGCTGGAGTCCTGGAAGATCGCCAAGTGCGTGGACGCGGTACTGCCCCGCGCCCAGGAGGCCGTGGACCCGCTCCCGCCCGCCCTGCGCGAGGGCCGCGGACTCGTCCCGCTCACCGAGGCGCTCCTCAAGATCCACCGCCCCGCCACCAAGGCCGACATCGAGGACGCCCGCCAGCGCCTGAAGTGGGACGAGGCCTTCGTCCTCCAGGTCGCCCTGGCCCGCCGCCGCCACGCCGACTCCCAGCTGCCCGCCGTCGCCCGCCGCGCCACCCCCGGCGGCCTCCTCGACGCCCTCGACGCCAAACTGCCCTTCACCCTCACCGACGGCCAGCAGAAGGTCTCGAAGGAGATCTTCGACGACCTCGCCACCAGCCACCCCATGCACCGCCTCCTCCAGGGCGAGGTCGGCTCGGGCAAGACGCTGGTCGCCCTGCGCGCCATGCTCGCCGTCGTCGACTCCGGCGGGCAGGCCGCGATGCTCGCGCCCACCGAGGTGCTCGCCCAGCAGCACCACCGGTCGATCACCGAGATGATGGGCGAACTCGCCGAGGGCGGCATGCTCGGCGGCTCCGACCAGGGCACCAAGGTGGTCCTGCTCACCGGCTCCATGGGCACCGCCGCCCGCCGCCAGGCCCTGCTCGACCTGGTCACCGGCGAGGCCGGCCTCGTCATCGGCACCCACGCCCTGATCGAGGACAAGGTGCAGTTCCACGACCTCGGCCTGGTCGTCGTCGACGAGCAGCACCGCTTCGGCGTCGAACAGCGCGACGCCCTGCGCTCCAAGGGGAAGCAGCCCCCGCACCTGCTCGTCATGACCGCCACCCCGATCCCGCGCACCGTCGCCATGACCGTCTTCGGCGACCTGGAGACCTCCGTCCTCGACCAGCTGCCCGCCGGCCGCTCCCCGATCGCCACCCACGTGGTCCCCGCCAGGGACAAGCCGCACTTCCTCTCCCGGGCCTGGGAGCGGGTCCGCGAAGAGGTGGAGAACGGCCACCAGGCGTACGTGGTCTGCCCGCGCATCGGCGACGGTGAGGACGATCCCAAGAACAAGAAGAAGGCCTCCGCCGAGGACGAGGCCGAGAAGCGGCCGCCGCTGGCCGTGCTGGAGATCGCCGAGCAGCTCACCCGGGGCCCCCTCGCCGGGCTGTCCGTCGAGGTCCTGCACGGGCGGATGGACCCCGCCGACAAGGACGACGTGATGCGCCGCTTCGCCGCCGGAGAGGTCAAGGTGCTGGTCGCCACCACCGTCATCGAGGTCGGCGTGAACGTCCCCAACTCCACCGTCATGGTGATCATGGACGCGGACCGCTTCGGCGTCTCCCAGCTCCACCAGCTGCGCGGACGCGTCGGCCGCGGCTCCGCCCCGGGCCTGTGCCTGCTGGTCAGCGAGATGCACGAGGCCAGTCCCGCCCGGGCCCGGCTCGCCGCCGTCGCCGCCACCCTCGACGGCTTCGAGCTCTCCCGGATCGACCTGGAACAGCGCCGCGAGGGCGACGTGCTCGGCCAGGCCCAGTCCGGCGTCCGCTCCTCGCTGCGCATGCTCGCCGTCATCGACGACGAGGAGGTCATCGCCCAGGCCCGGGAGGAGGCCACCCGCGTCGTCGCCGCCGACCCCGAGCTGGAGCACCTGCCCGGGCTGCGCACCGCGCTGGACGCGCTGCTGGACGCCGAGCGGGAGCAGTACCTGGAGAAGGGCTGAGGCGCACGACCTATCGTTGGAGGCCAGAACGGAGGCCAGGGCCTCCCCCGACCGCCCCAGCGAAGGACCCCAGATGACCCGCGTGATCGCCGGCACCGCCGGCGGGCGGCGGCTGGCCGTGCCGCCCGGTACCGGTACCCGCCCGACCTCCGACCGGATGCGCGAAGGGCTCTTCTCCACCTGGGAGTCCCTGCACGGCGTCGACGGCTCCCGCGTCCTCGACCTCTACGGCGGCTCCGGCGCCGTCGGCCTGGAGGCCCTCTCCCGGGGCGCCGCCCACACCCTGCTGGTGGAGGCCGACGCCAAGGCCGCCAAGGCCATCCGGGACAACATCAAGGCCCTGGGCCTGCCCGGCGCCGAATTCCGGGCCGGCAAGGCCGAGCAGATCGTGGCCGCCGCCGCATCCGGGGACCCGTACGACATCGTCTTCCTGGACCCGCCGTACGCCGTGGAGCACGCCGATCTCGGCGAGATCCTCCTCACACTCCGCGCCAATGGCTGGCTCACGGGCGACGCGCTCGTCACGGTGGAGCGCAGCACGAGGAGCGGACCGTTCCCGTGGCCGGAGGGGTTCGAGCCGCTGCGTTCGCGCAAGTACGGCGAAGGCACCCTTTGGTACGGTCGCGCCGCCTTCACCAGCGAAGACTCATGAACGAGGGAGCTCAGTTGCGCCGCGCCGTCTGTCCGGGATCCTTCGACCCCATCCACAACGGACACCTCGACGTCATCGGACGCGCCGCCAGGCTGTACGACGTCGTGCACGTCGCCGTGATGATCAACAAGTCCAAGCAGGGCCTGTTCACCATCGAGGAGCGGATCGAGATGATCCGCGAGGCGACCGCCGACTACGGCAACGTCGAGGTCGAGTCCTTCCACGGCCTGCTCGTCGACTTCTGCAAGCAGCGCGACATCCCGGCCATCGTCAAGGGCCTGCGCGCGGTCAGCGACTTCGACTACGAGCTCCAGATGGCCCAGATGAACATGGGACTGTCGGGCGTCGAAACGCTGTTCGTCCCGACCATCCCGACCTACAGCTTCCTGTCGTCCTCCCTGGTCAAGGAGGTCGCCACCTGGGGCGGCGACGTGGCCCACCTGCTCCCCGCGCACGTCCACGCGGCACTGGTCGAACGGCTGCGCGCGAAGTGACCCGGCGCCGGACGGGCCGGTCTTCCCCGGCCCGTCCCGCGGGTCCGTCCGGGGGCCCTACAGTCGTCTCTCGTCAGTCCTAGGCCGAGAGAGCGCGAGCCCCCCATGGACGTACAGAAGAAGCTGGACGAGATCGTCGCGGCCGTGGGCGGAGCCCGCACCATGCCGATGTCCGCCTCCTGCGTGATCAACCGTGCGGAACTCCTCGCCCGGCTCGAAGAGCTGCGGGAGGCCCTGCCCGGCTCGCTCGCCCAGGCCCGGGAGCTCATCGGCGGGCGCGAACAGCTGGTCGACGAAGCCCGCCGGGAGGCGCAGCGCATCATCGAGTCCGCGCACGCCGAGCGGGGCTCGCTGATCTCCGGCACCGAGATCGCCCGCCGCTCGCAGGGCGAGGCGGACCGGATCCTGGCCGAGGCCCGCCGGGAGGCCGCCGAGATCCGGGCCGAGGCCGACGACTACGTCGACAGCAAGCTCGCCAACTTCGAGGTCGTGCTCAGCAAGACCATCGGCTCGGTGGACCGCGGCCGGGAGAAGCTGCTCGGCCGCGGACCCGGCACGGACGAGCACGGCCGGGACGACAGCGGCGCCCCCGAGCCCAGCCCCGACCCGGAGACCCGGCGCGAGCAGGCGGACGCGTACGTGGACCAGAAGCTCGCCACCTTCGAGGCGGTGCTCTCCAAGACCCTGGAGGCCGTCGGCCGGGGCCGCCAGAAGCTGTTGGGCCGGGCGCCCGCGGACGACCTCGGCGC
This sequence comes from Streptomyces sp. C, assembly GCF_000158895.1. Lineage (NCBI taxonomy): Bacteria > Bacillati > Actinomycetota > Actinomycetes > Kitasatosporales > Streptomycetaceae > Streptomyces > Streptomyces sp. C. Next base: position 5,615,139 of record NZ_GG657750.1, read on the forward strand.
CCACATGGCCGCCCAGGACGCCGCCGGGGCCCAGGGGGCCCGCCCGGCGAGCGACGCGGAGTTCCTGGCCGGCCTGGCGGACCCGGGCCCCGTGCCGCCGCCGCTGCCCGCCCGGCCGGAGCCGGTGTACGACGGGTACGCGGCGGCGTACCCCGCGCAGCCCGCAGCCCACCCCCAGCAGGACGGCTACGCGTACCAGGACCCCTACGCGGCCTACCCGCAGCAGCCGGACCCGTACGGCGGATACCAGCAGCAGCCCGACCCGTACGCCTTCTACCAGCAGCCGCAGCAGCCCCAGCAGCCTCAGCACCCCCAGCAGCCGGCGCTCGACGAGACCAGCCTCTTCGACACGAGCATGATCAACCTGGCGCAGGTGCACCCGGGGGTACCTCCCGTGCGCAGCTACGGTGGAGGCGAGGGGCGCTGAGCCCGGATTGGGCTCAGAGCGAAGCGCCGGGTATCCTGGCTCTTCGGTCGCGCGTATGCGTCGCGATCCATGCTGCCCGTGAGCGGCGGAATTCTTGATCTTCAGCGATCTGTGAAAGCAGGAACGGCCCTGAACACCCGCCTTGACCACCGCAACCCCCTCGTGTTCGACACGCACGAGCTGGGTCGGCGTCCTGGTGCCATGCAGCGGCTGTCCCGCGAGATCCCGGCACCGGCGGACTTCGGTCTCGTCGACGTCATCGGAGTGCCGGAAGGCGCGCCGCTGAAGCTCAACCTCCGCCTCGAGTCGGTCATGGAAGGGGTGCTTGTCACAGGCACCGTCCGTGCATCGGCGACGGGGGAGTGCGTAAGGTGTCTGGAGACCGTCGAGCGCGAGCTCAAGGCGGACTTCCAGGAGATGTTCTCGTACCCTGACGCCGACGACCGGGGCCGCCCCAAGGCGGAGCCGGCCGACGACGCCGAGGACGACGAGGACATGCTCCTCCTCGAGGACGGCTTGTTCGACCTCGAACCCGTGCTGCGCGATGTGGTGGTGCTCGCACTGCCCATGCAGCCGGTGTGCCGGGAGGACTGTCTCGGACTGTGCCCCGATTGCGGGCTCAGCCTGAACGACGACCCGGAGCACCACCACGACGCCGTCGACATCCGTTGGGCGGCATTGCAGGGACTCGTCACCGATCAGGGCGATGAGAAGGACAACATGAGCGGCACTGCGTCTGACGGAGTTCAGAGCGCCGCCGAGAAGCAGGAGAAGTAGCCGTGGCTGTTCCGAAGCGGAAGATGTCGCGCAGCAACACGCGCCACCGCCGGTCGCAGTGGAAGGCTGCGGTCCCCACCCTGGTTTCGTGTGAGCGTTGCCAGGAGCCGAAGCTCCAGCACATCGCGTGCCCGAGCTGCGGCACCTACAACAAGCGCCAGGTCCTCGAGGTCTGAGCGGCTGGTGAGAGGCGCAATGTCTGAGCTGTCCAACGCTGAGAAGCAGGCAGACAGTAACAACGCGGCCTCGTCCCACACGCTTCTGGAAGGGCGGCTCGGGTATCAACTCGAGTCCGCCCTTCTGGTGCGTGCGCTGACCCACCGTTCGTACGCGTACGAGAACGGCGGTCTGCCCACCAACGAACGCCTGGAGTTCCTCGGGGACTCCGTGCTCGGCCTGGTGGTCACGGACACGCTGTACACCACCCACCCCGACCTGCCGGAAGGCCAGCTGGCCAAACTGCGGGCCGCGGTGGTCAACTCTCGTGCGCTGGCGGAGGTCGGGCGCGGCCTCGAACTCGGCTCCTTCATCCGGCTCGGCCGGGGCGAAGAGGGCACGGGCGGCCGGGACAAGGCCTCCATCCTCGCCGACACCCTCGAAGCGGTGATCGGCGCGGTCTATCTCGATCAGGGCCTCGACGCGGCCTCGGAGCTGGTCCACCGGCTCTTCGACCCGCTCATCGAGAAGTCCTCCAACCTCGGTGCCGGCCTGGACTGGAAGACCAGTCTCCAGGAGCTCACGGCGGCCGAGGGTCTCGGCGTACCGGAATACCTGGTCACCGAGACGGGACCGGACCACGAGAAGACCTTCACAGCTGCCGCCCGCGTCGGTGGTGTCTCGTACGGCACCGGTACCGGCCGCAGCAAGAAGGAGGCGGAGCAGCAGGCCGCGGAGTCCGCCTGGCGCGGCATCCGCACCGCGGCGGACGAGCGCAAGGCGGCGGAAGCCGCTGCCGCCGCCGCTCCGGCACAGGGCGACGGGGCGCCGACGCCCGCCGACCCGGCGCCGGACGCCTGACCGCCTTCTTCTACAGTGACCCCGTCGCACCCCGGTGCGGCGGGGTTTCCTGTTCGACGCCGCGCCCCCTCCAGGAGGAACACCATGCCCGAGCTGCCCGAGGTGGAAGTCGTGCGGCGCGGCCTGGAGCGGTGGGTGGCCGGGCGGACCGTCGCGGCGGTGGAGGTGCTGCACCCCCGGGCCGTACGCCGTCACCTGGCGGGCGGCCCCGACTTCGCGGCGCGCCTGGCGGGGCAGACCATCGGGGTGCCGCGGCGGCGCGGGAAGTACCTGTGGCTGCCGCTGGAGGGCCGGGACCTGTCCGTCCTCGGCCACCTCGGGATGAGCGGGCAGCTGCTGGTGCAGCCGGCCGACGCCCCCGACGAGAAGCACCTGCGGATCAGGCTCCGCTTCGCCGACGACACGGGCACCGAACTGCGCTTCGTCGACCAGCGCACCTTCGGCGGGCTCTCGCTCCACGAGACCGTCCCCGGCAGCGCCGAGGGACTGCCGGACGTGATCGCGCACATCGCCCGCGACCCGCTGGACCCCCTCTTCGACGAAGGGGCCTACCACCTGGCGCTGCGCGCCAAGCGCACCACCGTCAAGCGGGCGCTGCTGGACCAGTCGCTGATCAGCGGGGTCGGCAACATCTACGCCGACGAGGCGCTGTGGCGCGCCAGACTGCACTACGAGCGCCCCACCGCGACCCTCACCCGCCCCCGGAGCGCGGAACTCCTCACGCACGTGCGGGAGGTCATGAACGCCGCGCTCGCCGTCGGCGGGACCAGCTTCGACAGCCTGTACGTCAACGTGAACGGCGAGTCCGGCTACTTCGACCGGTCGCTCGACGCCTACGGGCGCGAGGGGGAGCCCTGCCGCCGCTGCGGCACCCCGATGCGCCGCCGGGCCTGGATGAACCGGTCCAGCTACTTCTGCCCCCGCTGTCAGCGGCCGCCGCGCGCCGCGTCGTAGGCCTCCCGGGAAGCGAGCACCTCGTCCATGCTGCCCTCCAGCAGCTGGATCAGGGCGCGCAGGCGGTCGGCGACCTCCCGCCCCAGGGGGGTCAGCTCGTAGTCGACGCGGGGCGGGTTGGTCGGCTGCGCCTCGCGCAGCACGATCCCGTCCCGCTCCAGGGCGTGCAGCGTCTGGGAGAGCATCTTCTCGCTCACGCCGTCGATCCGGCGGCGCAGCTCGTTGAACCGGCAGGGGCCCTCGCGCAGTGCGCCCACGGTGAGGCTGCCCCATCGGCCGGTGACGTGTTCCAGGGTTTCGCGCGAGGGGCAGGCGCGCGCGAAGACGTCGAACGGCAGGTCGGCCGTGACGGCTTCGGTACAGGCGGGGTTCTCCATGAAAACTAGCGTACTCCTGGAGTGCGCTAACTGTCTGCTTGCGCTTTCCAAAAGTTAGTGCTTCTCTGGTCGCAGCGCAGTCCTGCGCCCCGGTCGCACTGCGCCGCCCGACGTTTTCGAGGAGAACAGTCATGTCCGCGAACACCCACACCCCCGTCGTCTCCGTCGCCTACCACTCCGGCTACGGGCACACCGCCGTGGTCGCCGAGGCCGTACGGGCCGGCGCCGCCGACACGGGCGCCACGGTGCACCTGATCAAGGTCGACGAGATCACCGACGCCGAATGGGCGCTGCTGGACGAGTCGGACGCGATCATCTTCGGCTCGCCGACCTACATGGGCACGGCGTCGGGTGCCTTCCACGTCTTCGCCGAGGCCTCCTCGAAGCGCTGGTTCGGCGACGTCTGGCAGGACAAGGTCGCGGCCGGCTTCACCAACTCGGGCTCCAAGGCCGGCGACAAGCTGAACACCCTGCAGTTCTTCCAGGTCCTGGCCGCGCAGCACGGCATGAGCTGGGTCAGCCTGGGCCTGAAGCCGGGCTGGAACCACAGCGGTGGTGCCGAGTCCGACCTCAACCGCCTCGGCTTCTCCACCGGCGCGGCCGCCCAGACCAACAACGACGAGGGCCCGGACGCCGTCCACAAGTCCGACATCGCCACCGCCGAGCACCTGGGCCGGCGCGTCGCCGAGCACACCCGCGTGATCGTCGCGGGCCGTGCGGCCCTCGCGGCGGCCGGAGCCTGACCTCGGAGTCACCCGCGCGGATACGCGGAC
>NZ_GG657750.1:5619563-5637332 GCF_000158895.1 Streptomyces sp. C
AAAAAAAAAAAAAAAATTTTTGTCCGCGTACGCGCACCGGGTCCGGTGCCGTCAGAAGCCGAAGTCCTGGGTCCACCAGGGGCCGCCGGAGCCGAAGTGGACGCCGACGCCGAGGGTGCGGAATTCGCAGTTGAGGATGTTCGCCTTGTGGCCGGGGCTGTTCATCCAGGCCTGCATCACGGACTTCGCGTCGCCCTGGCCGCGCGCGATGTTCTCGCCGCCCATGCCGGAGATCCCCGCGTTCTGGGCCCGCTGCCAGGGCGAGTTCCCGTCCGGGTCGGTGTGGTCGAAGAAGCCCCGCACGGCCATGTCCTTGCTGAAGGCGCCGGCCAGCGCCGCGAGCGGCGGGTTCGCCCGGACCGGCACGCACCCGGCCTGGGCGCGCTCCTGGTTCACGAGCGCGAGCACCTCGGCCTCCTCGGCGGACTCCCCGCCGCCGGCCGTCGGGGCGGCGGGCTTGGGAGCCGCGGGCGTCGGGGCCGCGGGCGGCTTGGGGGCGGCGGGCTTCGGCGCGGCGCTCGTCTCCGGGGCCTTCTCCGGCGACTTTTCCGGCGCCTTCGTGGAGGCCGGGGCGGAGGGTGACGGGGGCGCCGAGGACGACCCGGACGGGGAGGGCGACGCCGAGGGGGAGGCCGCGGCGGAGGCGGTGCCGGCCTGCGGGGCGGCAGCGGAGGCCCGGCCCGACAGGTTGGCCAGGCCGTTCGGCTGCCCGACCGGCTCGCGGGAGGCGGTGGCGGAGGGCTCGGCCCGGGCCTCCGTCTTCTCCCCGGCACCCGTGCCGACGTACGGGAAGGAGCCGCCGACCGGGACGAAGCCGGTCGTCACGGCCGCCGTGCCGAGGGCCACGGCCACGGACGCGCCGAGCAGCCCGGTGCGCACGGCGGTGCGCTTGGCGCCGCGCCGAGGTGCGGCGTGGAGTCGGTGGCGTCCCATGGCTGCCGTGCCTTCCCTTTGCAAGATCAACGTTTGCTCACCCGAAAGGGTGAGTCATTGGTGGGGGACTGTAGCCCATGGGACAAGGGGGGCGATGAGTCCCGGAACCGTTTGCCCGGTTAGCGTTCTTGCATGGATGAAGACGTGCGCATGACCGCCTGGGTGCGCGGCCGTGTACAGGGAGTGGGCTTCCGCTGGTTCACCAGGGCCAATGCCCTGGAGATCGGAGGGATGGCCGGCTTCGCGCTCAACCTCGACGACGGCCGAGTGCAGGTCGTGGCGGAAGGTCAACGTGAGAATTGCCACCGGCTGCTGGACTGGCTCCGCTCCGCCGACACGCCCGGACGGGTGGACGGGGTGACAGAGATCTGGGGCACACCGCGCGGCGGCTACGACGGCTTCGAGATCCGGTGACCAATCGACTGATCATGGACTGATCAGACCCCCGGAACGCCCGCACCCGGTCGGATCTGCGCATTCGCCGCCGACGCGTTGCCGCGGCGGTGGATCCGTGGAAGGCTCGGAGACGAGGATGATCCCTCCGCCCCTTGCGCGGACCGGGCCGCCCGCCGATACGGGGCGTGATCGTGTTGACCGTCAAACTTTTTGGTGAGACGCTGGAAGCCCCGCGCACCTGAGCTGTTTGGCAGTGGTGGCACCAGTAGGCGCAGTGACTGACTGTCGTTGCCGGACATCCGCGGGTGCGATTCCCTCACGACCCACACCGCTTCGGTCGGTCACTCAGTGTGGAGGACCATCCATCATGGCAAAGGCGCTTCTCGGTTACGTCGGCGGTTCCGACCCGCGACTCCTCGCCGAGATGCGACGGCTTCAGCAGCGCGTCCAGGACCTTGAGTCCGAGCTCGGACGGATCCAGTCCGAGAACGACGCTCTGACCGCGGCCGCCGCTCAGCACGGAGACTCGCTGCTCGACAGCATCGAGATGGACGTACCCCAGGCGGAGCCTGCGCTCACCTGATCCGCGCTCACCGTCGTTCGACTCCAGCCCCGAATGATCTGCAAGGGACGCCTCGGCGTCCCTTCTTTCTTTCCGCCCGCGCGTCATGCGCCGCGTCATGCGTTGGGCCAGGTGGGGGGCTGATTCCTTTAACGTCTGATGTGCCCTGCACCTTCATGGGTGAAACCGAACGTGAAAGGTAGAGTCCGGCGGCGTGCACCTCAAGTCCCTGACCCTGCGTGGCTTCAAATCCTTCGCCTCCGCCACCACCCTGCGCTTCGAACCGGGGATCACCTGCGTCGTCGGCCCGAACGGATCCGGCAAGTCCAACGTGGTGGACGCGCTCTCCTGGGTCATGGGGGAACAGGGAGCCAAGTCCCTGCGCGGCGGGAAGATGGAAGACGTCATCTTCGCGGGCACCACGGGACGCCCGCCCCTGGGACGGGCCGAGGTCTCCCTCACCATCGACAACTCCGACGGCGCCCTCCCCATCGACTACGCCGAGGTCACCATCACGCGGATCATGTTCCGCGGCGGCAGCAGCGAATACCAGATCAACGGTGACACCTGCCGGCTCCTCGACATCCAGGAGCTGCTCTCCGACTCCGGCATCGGCCGCGAGATGCACGTCATCGTCGGGCAGGGGCAGCTCGACTCCGTCCTGCACGCCGACCCGACGGGCCGCCGCGCCTTCATCGAGGAGGCCGCGGGCGTACTGAAGCACCGCAAGCGCAAGGAGAAGGCGCTGCGCAAGCTCGACGCGATGCAGGCCAACCTCGCGCGGGTGCAGGACCTGGCCGACGAACTCCGCCGCCAGCTCAAACCCCTGGGCCGGCAGGCGGCGGTGGCCCGCCGGGCCGCCGTGATCCAGGCCGACCTGCGCGACGCGAAGCTGCGGCTGCTCGCCGACGACCTGGTGGCGCTGCGGGGCGCGCTGGAAGCGGAGATCGCGGACGAGGCCGCGCTCAAGGAGCGCAAGGAGGCCGCGGAACGGGACCTCGCCGACGCACTGCGCCGGGAGGCGGAGCTGGAGGAATCGGTACGCCGCCTCGCGCCGCGGCTCCGGCGGGCCCAGCAGACCTGGTACGAGCTGTCGCAGCTCGCCGAGCGGGTGCGCGGCACCGCCTCGCTGGCCGAGGCCCGGGTCAGGAGCGCGTCCGCGCCGGTGGAGGAGGAGCGGCGCGGCCGCGACCCCGAGGACCTGGAGCGGGAGGCCGCGCGGATCCGGGAGCAGGAGGCGGAGCTGACCGCCGCGCTGGAGGCCGCCGAGCGGGCCCTGGAGGACACCGCCGCGCACCGGGCCGAGCTGGAGCGGGCCCTCGCGGAGGAGGAGCGGCGGCTGCGGGACGCCGCGCGGGCCATCGCCGACCGGCGCGAGGAGCTGGCCCGGCTGACCGGCCGGCTCGGGGCGGCCCGGTCGCGGGCGGGTGCGGCGCAGGCGGAGATCGAGCGGCTCGTGGCGGCCCGGGACGAGGCGGAGGCCCGGGCGGTGGCGGCCCGGGAGGAGTACGAGGAACTGGCCGCGGAGGTCGGCGGGCTCGAAGACCCTTCGGTGGAGGAGGAGTACGAGGCGGCGGCGAAGGCCGAGCTGACCGGAGGCCGCGCTCGGCGCCGCCCGGGAGGCGCTGGGCGCGGCGGAACGGTCCCGCGCGGCGGTGTCGGCGCGGCGGGAGGCGCTCGCGCTGGGGCTGCGGCGCAAGGACGGGACCGGGGCGCTGCTCGCGGTGCGGGAGCGGCTGGCGGGGGTGCTGGGGCCGGCGGCGGAGCGGGTGTCGGTGGTGCCGGGGTACGAGGTCGCCGTGGCCGCCGCGCTGGGGGCTGCCGCCGATGCGGTGGCGGTGGCCTCTGCCGGGGCGGCTGCCGGTGCGATCCGGCACCTGCGGGAGGCCGATGCGGGGCGGGCCACGTTCCTGATCGCCGGTTCCGCCGGTGCTGTGATCCCGGGGCAGGGCCCCGTGGCCCCGGGCGGGGCCGCGCTCCCCGGGCAGGCTCAGGGAGGGGAAGCCCCCCACCCCGCCCCTTCCCGCAACTGGGGCTCCGCCCCGGACCCCGCGCCTCAAGCGCCGGATGGGCTGGAAGTGCGGGGCTCCGCTGTGGACCCGCGGGTTCAGGCGGCGGCGGGGCCGGGAGCGGGCTCCGCCGCGGAGACCGCGGTTCAGGCGGTGGCCGTCGGGGTCGCCACGTGCCTGGAGGCCGCTTCGCTCGTGCGGGGGGATGACGAGGTGCGGCGGGCCGTGGCGTGGGTGCTGCGGGAGCACGTCGTGGTCGGGAGCCTGGAGGAGGCCGAGGCGGTCGTCGCCGCGCGGCCGGACCTGGTCGCGGTGACCACCAACGGGGACGTGCTCGGCGCCCACCTCGCGCACGGCGGCTCCGCGGGCGCGCCCAGCCTCATCGAGGTGCAGGCCGCCGTCGACGAGGCGGCGGCGGAACTGGAGCGGCTGGACGGCGAGTGCCGGGAGCTGGCCGGGGCCGAGGAGGCGGCCCGGCACCGCCGCGACGGGGCGGCGGCCCGCGCCGAAGAGCTGGCGGAGCTGCGCCGGGCCGGGGAGAAGGCCCGCGCCGGGGCCGCCCAGCAGCTCGGCAGGCTCGCCGGGCAGGCGTAGGATCCGCGGGCGAGGCCGAGCGCACCGCCCGGGCGGCGGCCACCGCCCAGGAAGGCGCTCGAACGCGCGCCGGGAAGACGTCGAGGAGTGCGCGGAGCGGCTCGCGGCCGCGGAGGAGATTGCCGCTGGCGGAGGAGCCCGACACCTCGGCCCGAGAACCGGCTCTCCGCCGACGGGGCGAACGCGCGGCAGACCGAGATGGAGGCCCGCCTCCCAGCTGCGTACGCACGAGGAGCGGGTCAAGGGCCTGGCCCTTTTTTTGCCGACGCGCTGGACCGGGGCGCCCGGGCTGAGCGGAGAGGCGCGGGCCCGCGCGGAGCGGCGCCGGCGGCGCCGCCGGTACTAGGCGAGGTGGGCCGGGCCGTCGCCGACGGGGCCCGGCAGCTGCTGGCGCACCTGGAGGTGTCGACCGGCCGGGCAGAGCTGGAGCGTTCGGCCGCCGAGCACGCCAAGGGGCTGTGCGAGCAGGAGCTCGGCGAGGCCCGCGGCCGGGGCCGCGACCTCAAGGGCGAGCTCGACAAGCTGACCGACTCCGTGCACCGGGGCGAGGTGCTCGGCGCCGAGAAGCGGCTGCGGATCGAGCAGCTGGAGGCGCGGGCGCTGGAGGAGCTGGGGGTGGAGCCCGCCGCCCTGGTGGCGGAGTACGGGCCCGACCAGCCGGTGCCCCCGTCCCCGCCGGCCGAGGGCGAGGTGCTCCCGGAGGATCCGGAGCACCCCCGCAACCGGCCGGGCCCCTTCGACCGGGCCCGGCAGGAGAAGCGGCTCAAGGCGGCCGAGCGGGCCTACCAGCAGCTGGGCAAGGTCAACCCGCTGGCGCTGGAGGAGTTCGCGGCGCTGGAAGAGCGCCACCGGTTCCTCAGCGAGCAGCTGGGCGACCTGCGGAAGACCCGTGCCGACCTCCTTCAAGTGGTGAAGGAGGTCGACCAGCGGGTCGAGCAGGTCTTCACCGAGGCCTACCGGGACACCGCGCGGGAGTTCGAGGGGGTGTTCTCGCGGCTGTTCCCCGGTGGCGAGGGCCGTCTGGTGCTCACCGACCCGGACGACATGCTGGCCACGGGCGTGGACGTCGAGGCCCGGCCGCCGGGCAAGAAGGTCAAGCGGCTGTCGCTGCTGTCCGGCGGCGAGCGGTCGCTGACCGCGGTGGCACTGCTGGTCTCCATCTTCAAGGCGCGGCCCAGCCCGTTCTACGTGATGGACGAGGTGGAGGCGGCGCTGGACGACACCAACCTCCAGCGGCTGATCCGCATCATGGAGGAGCTCCAGGAGAGCTCGCAGCTGATCGTCATCACCCACCAGAAGCGGACGATGGAGGTCGCGGACGCCCTCTACGGCGTCTCGATGCAGGGCGACGGGGTCTCGAAGGTCATCAGCCAGCGGCTCCGCTGAGCCTGCACCTTCAAGAAGTGGCCTTCAAGAAATGAAATCAAGGTCGTACTGCTGAACTTAATCATACCTTCACATCACCTATTGACTTCAGGAAATGAACGCATAGGCTCTGTGCTGCCTCCCGCCTTCCAGTGGTGCCCGATCTTGACCTGTGCCCCACTAGGAGAACGGACAGAACCCCCCACGGAGCACACCTTGACCAGCAGCACTGCGCAGGCACCGGCGCCCGGTGACGGCGGCGGACGAGCGTCCCAGCCCGACCACCTCGGGCACGTCATCTTCATCACCGCGGCCGCCGCCATGGGCGGATTCCTCTTCGGCTACGACAGTTCCGTCATCAACGGCGCCGTCGTCGCCATCCGCGACCGCTTCGACATCGGTTCGGCCGCGCTCGCCCAGGTGATCGCCGCCGCGCTGATCGGCTGCGCGCTCGGCGCCGCCACCGCGGGCCGCATCGCCGACCGGATCGGCCGCATCCGCTGCATGCAGATCGCCGCCGTCCTCTTCACGGCGAGCGCCATCGGCTCGGCCCTCCCGTTCGCCCTCTGGGACCTCGCGGTGTGGCGCGTCATCGGCGGCTTCGGCATCGGCATGGCCTCCGTCATCGGCCCCGCCTACATCGCCGAGGTGTCCCCGCCCGCCTACCGGGGCCGGCTGGCCTCCTTCCAGCAGGCCGCCATCGTCATCGGCATCGCCATCTCGCAGCTGGTCAACTGGGGCATCCTGAACCTCGCCGACGGCGACCAGCGCGGGAAGGTCGGCGGGCTCGAAGCCTGGCAGTGGATGCTCGGCGTGATGGTCGTCCCGGCCGTGCTCTACGGGCTGATGTCCTTCGTCATCCCCGAGTCGCCCCGCTTCCTGATCTCCGCCGGGCGCACCGAGGAGGCCCGCAAGGTGCTGGCCGAGGTCGAGGGGAGCAAGGTCGACCTGGACGGCCGCGTCGCCGAGATCGAGGCGGCCATGCGCTCCGAGCACAAGTCCACCTTCAAGGACCTGCTCGGCGGCCGCTTCGGCCTCATGCCCATCGTCTGGATCGGCATCGGCCTCTCGGTCTTCCAGCAGCTCGTCGGCATCAACGTGATCTTCTACTACAGCTCCTCGCTGTGGCAGTCCGTCGGCATCGACCCGACCAGCTCGTTCCTGTACTCCTTCACCACGTCGATCATCAACATCGTCGGCACGGTGATCGCGATGATCTTCGTGGACCGGATCGGCCGCAAGCCGCTCGCGTTGATCGGCTCGGCGGGCATGGCCGTCTCCCTCGGCCTCTGCGCCTGGGCGTTCTCGTACAAGACCGGCACCGGCGACGACATCTCCATGCCCGACACCCAGGGCACCGTCGCGCTGATCGCCGCCCACGCCTTCGTCCTCTTCTTCGCCCTCTCCTGGGGCGTGGTGGTGTGGGTGCTGCTCGGCGAGATGTTCCCCAACCGGATCCGCGCCGCCGCCCTCGGCGTCGCCGCCGCGGCCCAGTGGGTCGCCAACTGGGTCATCACCGTCACCTTCCCGACCCTGTCGGACTGGAACCTGTCCGGCGCGTACGTCATCTACACGGTCTTCGCCGTGCTCTCGATCCCGTTCATCCTCAAGTGGGTGCCGGAGACCAAGGGCAAGGCGTTGGAGGAGATGGGGTAACCAACCCCCGCCACCGCCCCTCTCCTCCGCGGTCCTGCCCCGGCTCAGTCCCTGAGCCGGGGCAGGACCTTTTCGCACAGCAGCCGGAGGCTGCGCCGTCCCTCGTCCAGCGGCATCCCGCCGCACAGCGGGTGCAGGACGAGGTTCCCCGACTCGCCCGCCCCGCGCGCGTACGCGACCGCCCCGTCCGGGTCGAGGATCCGGTAGACCCCCTCGGCCCGCAGCTCCTCGACCGTGCGGGCGCCGGACCGCACCGCCGAGCGGATGTCCTTGGACTGCCAGGAGGCGTACGTGCCCGCCTCGTGCAGGAAGTGCTTCCCGTAGAGCGCCCACGCCCGGTCCGGGTCCTCCGCGACGTGCAGCAGCGGGGTCTCCCGCGCCGGCATCATGCAGAAGCCCTCGGTGCCGTACTCCGCGAGCCGCTCCGCGTAGTACGCCTCCAGCTCCGGCAGGTGCGCGCTCGGGAAGAACGGCAGCCCCAGCCGGGCCGCCCGGCGCGCCGCCGCCTTGGAGCTCCCGCCCACCAGCAGCATCGGGTGCGGCTGGGTGAAGGGCACCGGGGTCACCTTCACGGTGCGGCCCCGGAACTCGAAGGGCTCGCCGGTCCAGGCCTTCAGCAGGGTCTCCAGCAGCTCGTCCTGGAGCCTGCCGCGCCGCCCCCACTCCACCCCGTGCTGCTCGTACTCCTCGGGCCGGTAGCCGATGCCGGCCACGGTCACCAGCCGCCCGCCGCCGATGAGGTCCAGCACGGCGATGTCCTCGGCCACCTTCAGCGGGTCGTGCAGCGGACCGATGATCGCCGAGACGGTGACCGCGATCCGCCGGGTCGCGCCGAGGACGGCGCCGGCGAACGCGAAGGGGGAGGGCAGCCAGTTGTTGTCGGTGCCGTGGTGCTCCTCGGTCTGGATCGTGTCGATCCCGTGCTCGTCGGCGTACCGGGCCATCTCCACCGCCGCCTGGTAGCGGGCGGCCAGCGTCGCGGGGGTGCCGTCGGGGTCGATCAGGTTGAACCGGGCCACGGTGATGGGCATGGGAGGTCCCCCTTCGCCGGATGCGGACGGGCGGGCGAGGGGGGACGTTAGCTGACGTAGCGTCAGTTGGACAGGGTCCCGCCCGGGACGCGCTCCGCACCGGACTCCGCCGCCGCCGGGGCGGGGGTCCGCGGCAGCACGGCGTACAGCGCGGCGGAGACCAGGATGCCGGTCACCCAGCCGAGGCCGTTCTCGCCGATCCAGGTGGAGGCCAGCGGCCCGCTGAACCAGTCGACCTTGGTGAACAGCAGCCCCGCGACCAGGGCCGCGCCCCAGGCCGTCATCGCCTGCCAGGCGAAACCGCCCCGGTACCAGTAGGCGCTGCCCGGCGTGGTGTCCAGCAGCGCCGCACCGTCGTAGGAGGGGCGGCGCAGCATGTCCACGCCGAAGACGCCGATCCACGCGGAGAACGCCACGGCCAGCAGGGTCAGGAAGGAGATGAACGAGCCGAAGAAGCTGGTCGCCACCACCATCAGCAGGAAGCCGAAGACCAGGCTGATGACGGCGTTGACGCTGACCGCCCAGGCGCGCGGCACCTTGATGCCCAGGGTCTGCGCGGTGAACCCGGCCGAGTACATCGACATCGAGTTGATCAGCAGCATCCCGATCAGGGCGATCAGCAGGTAGGGCACCGCGATCCAGGTCGGCAGCAGCTCGCCGATGAAGGAGACCGGGTCCTGCGCGCTCGCCAGGTCCGGCGTGCCGACGGCCATCACCGCGCCCATCAGCACCATCGGCAGGACCACCACGCCCGCGCCGCCGATCGTCGCGCCGACCATCCCCTTGGCGGAGGCCGTGCGCGGCAGGTAGCGGGTGAAGTCCGGGCCGGACGGCACCCAGCTGATGCCGCCCGCCGCGATGGTGCCGATGCCCGCGACCGTCATCGCCGTGGAGCCGGCCGGCTTGCCGAAGACGGCCGACCAGTCGGTGGTGAAGAGCAGGTAGCCGAGGACGAGCACGCTGAAGCCGCCGAAGAGGTACGTCGACCACTTCGAGCAGACGCGCAGCGCGTTGATGCCCAGCCCGGAGACCACGAAGGTGCAGCCCACGAAGAAGAGCAGGGTGACGACGACGAGGGCGGTGTTGCTCTTCACGCCGAAGAGCAGGTCCAGGACGGTCAGCACGGCGTAGGCGCCGCTGACCGCGTTGATGGTCTCCCAGCCCCAGCGCGCCACCCAGATCAGGGCGCCGGGGAAGAGGTTGCCGCGCTGGCCGAAGACGGCACGCGAGAGCGCCATGCCGGGCGCCCCGCCGCGCTTCCCGGCGACGGAGATCAGGCCGACGATCCCGTACGAGACGACGGGCGCGGCGAGCGCGACGACCAGCACCTGCCAGATGTTGAGCTTGTTGAAGATCACCAGTCCCGCGCCCATGGTGAGCAGCAGCACGCTGATGTTCGCGGCGACCCAGGTCGGCACCAGCTCGCGGACCCGGCCGGTGCGCTCGGCGTCCGGTACGGGCTCCAGCCCGCGGGTCTCGGCGGCGTTCTTGCCGGTGGTGGCCGGGGCTGCTGCGGTTGCGGCTGCGGTCTCGGCCGGTATCGCGCCGGTGGCGGGCTCGGCGGGCATGCGGGTGCTCCGTGGGGCGTGCGAGGACGGGAAGTCGTCCATCATCGTAGATTTGCGCTGAAAAGCATAAATAGGGGCTTAGGGCCCGGTAAGGCCTTCGAGGTCCGGGCTCCGGGGCCGCCGTGGCCGATACTGGGACGGTTATGGAAATCCTCATCCTTGCTGTAGTCATCGCCCTGGTCGCGGTCGGCGCGATCAGCGGGCTCGTGGTCAGCAGCCGCAAGAAGAAGCAGCTGCCCCCCACGGCGCCGCCGAGCACGCCGACCATCACTGCCCCGCCCGCCGAACCGCAGGTGGGGGAGGACTCCGCCCCAACGGTCGAAGAGCCGCGCCGGACCATCGAGGAGGTCGTGCTCCCCGAGGCGGAGGCCGCGGCCCCCGAGGCCGTCGAAGCGCCCGTCGCCGAGCCGGAGGCCCCGGCCGCGCCCGAGATCGAGGTGCCCGAGCCCACCGCCGGCCGCCTGGTCCGGCTCCGCGCGCGGCTCGCCCGTTCGCAGAACTCGCTCGGCAAGGGGCTGCTCACGCTGCTCTCGCGCGAGCACCTCGACGAGGACACCTGGGAGGAGATCGAGGAGACCCTCCTCATCGCCGACGTCGGTGTCGCGCCGACGCAGGAACTGGTCGAGCGGCTCCGCGAGCGGGTCAAGGTGCTCGGCACCCGCACCCCCGCCGAGCTGCGCACCCTGCTGAAGGAGGAGCTGCTGACCCTGGTCGGCACCGACTTCGACCGCGCCGTCAAGACCGAGAGCGCCGCCGACACCCCGGGCGTCGTGATGGTCGTCGGCGTCAACGGCACCGGCAAGACCACCACCACCGGCAAGCTCGCCCGGGTGCTCGTCGCCGACGGACGCAGCGTGGTGCTCGGCGCCGCCGACACCTTCCGCGCCGCCGCCGCCGACCAGCTCCAGACCTGGGGCGAGCGCGTGGGCGCCCGTACCGTCCGCGGCCCCGAGGGCGGCGACCCGGCCTCCATCGCCTACGACGCGGTCAAGGAGGGCATCGCCGAGGGCGCCGACGTGGTGCTCATCGACACCGCCGGCCGGCTGCACACCAAGACCGGCCTCATGGACGAGCTCGGCAAGGTCAAGCGCGTCGTGGAGAAGCACGGCCCGCTGGACGAGGTGCTCCTGGTCCTGGACGCCACCACCGGCCAGAACGGCCTGACCCAGGCGCGCGTCTTCGCCGAGGTCGTGGACATCACCGGCATCGTGCTCACCAAGCTCGACGGCACCGCCAAGGGCGGCATCGTCGTCGCCGTCCAGCGCGAGCTGGGCGTCCCGGTCAAGCTCGTCGGCCTCGGCGAGGGCCCGGACGACCTGGCCCCCTTCGAGCCCGAGGCGTTCGTGGACGCCCTCATCGGCGACTGAGGCACCGGCACCGGCACCTCCGACGCCTCGCCGAAGGCCTTACGCAGACCAGTGCCCCCGTGTCCGTCCAGGACCCGGGGGCACTGCCGCGGGCGGGGGCCGTCAGCGGCGGAAGCGGTGACAGGTGTAGGCCAGGGTGCCGAGCAGCAGCCGGGCCTGCGGGGGGCCGCCCGCACTGTCCAGCGCGGGCCCGCGCAGCCAGGTGGCCGGGCCCAGGCCCGCGTGGTCGCAGGGCGGGGCGGTCAGGAAGGCGCCGCGGCCCAGGGCGCGCAGGTCGAGGTCGGCGTCGTCCCAGCCCATCCGGTACAGCAGCTCGGGCAGCTCGGCGGCGGCGCCCGGGGCGACGAAGAACTGCGCCCGGCCGTCCGGGGTGGCCGTCACGGGCCCCAGCGGCAGGCCCATCCGCTCCAGCCGGACCAGGGCGCGCCGCCCGGCCTCGGCGGAGACCTCGATGACGTCGAAGGAGCGGCCGACGGGGAGCAGCACCGCCGCGCCCGGGTACTCGCCCCAGATCTCGGAGACCTCGTCCAGGGTGGCGCCCCCCGGGACGGTCGGAGCGAAGTCCAGCGGGTGCGCCCCCGGCGCGCCGCAGTTCGTATGACCGCAGGAGCAGTCGCGGCCCGGACCCGCGGCGCGGGCGCCGGGGACCGCGTCCCAGCCCCAGAGCCCGGTGTACTCCGCCACCGTCGTGCACTCCGAGGTCCGTCCGCGGCGCCGGACGCCGGAACGGAACTCCTTGGTGCCGCGGCTGCCGCCGATCGTGAAGCCCATGCCCATGCCCCCTCCAACGGGTCGGACGCGCCGGTGGTTACGACGTCGGCGAGACCTGTCGGAGGCCGGTCGGAGCGCGCCGTCCACCGGAGCCGCCCGGCGCACTCCTCGCCGCGCGCGCCCCGAGCGCACTCCCGTCCAACCGCTGGCGTTTCGCCTTGGTGTCAAGTGAATCGCGCCTGGCCGGTGGCGAGTTCATTCGAAGGGGTGGCGAATGGTGGCGTTTCTGGAATCGACCTCGCCGACGGGGTGATCGTAGGATTACTTTCGGTGCACGAACCTGGACGGCGGACCCCAACCGTGGGTATGCCGGAGGCAATCGGTGGAGGACCTGTGAAGGTCCCTGGCGGAGTCGGCCGCCCCGGCCAGGGTTCCGTGTGAAGAGGCGATGCGGATGGGGGCGTTCCAGTGAGCGGCAACGGCGCAAGCGGAACGAGCGGCGAATCCGCTGTCCGGAACGAACAGCTGACCTCGTGGTTCGTCCGCAGCGGCTGGTCCAAGGGCGAACTCGCCCGACAGGTCAACCGCCGCGCGCGCCAGATGGGCGCCCACCACATCAGCACCGACACCTCCCGCGTGCGCCGCTGGCTCGACGGCGAACAGCCCCGCGAACCCGTCCCGCGGATCCTCTCGGAGCTCTTCTCCGAACGCTTCGGCTCCGTCGTCGCCATCGAACAGCTCGGCCTGCGCACCGCCCACCAGACCCCCTCCGTCTCCGGCGTCGACCTGCCCTGGGCCGGCCCGCAGACCGTGGAACTGCTCAGCGAGTTCTCCCGCAGCGACCTGATGCTCGCCCGCCGCGGCTTCCTCGGGACCTCCCTCGCCCTCTCCGCCGGCCCCGCCCTCATCGAGCCCATGCAGCGCTGGCTCGTCCCCTCCCCGGCCGCCGACCTCGGACCGCGCCCCGACCCCGGCCCGTCGGGCGCCCTCGGCGGACACCGGCCGCCCCGGCTGTCCGAGCCGGAACTCGACCTCCTCGAAGCCACCACCGTGATGTTCCGCCAGTGGGACGCCCAGTGCGGCGGCGGACTGCGCCGCAAGGCCGTCGTCGGACAGCTCCACGAGGTCACCGACCTGCTCCAGGAGAGCCACCCGGCGCCGGTCATGAAGCGGCTGTTCAAGGTCGCCGCCGAACTCGCCGAACTCGCCGGATGGATGAGTTACGACATCGGCCTGCACCCCACCGCGCAGAAGTACTTCGTCCTCGCGCTGCACGCCGCGAAGGAAGCCGGCGACAAGCCGCTGGGCTCCTACATCCTGTCCGGCATGAGCCGCCAGATGATCCACCTGGGCCGCCCCGAGGACGCCCTGGAGCTCATCCACCTCGCCCAGTACGGCAGCCGCGACTGCGCCGGACCGCGCACCCAGGCCATGCTGTACGCGATGGAGGCCCGGGCCTACGCCAACATGGGCCAGCCCAGCCGCTGCAAGCGGGCCGTGCGGATGGCCGAGGACACCTTCTCCGACGTCGGCTTCGATCCCGAACCCGAACCCGACTGGATCCGCTTCTTCTCCGAGGCCGAGCTCAACGGCGAGAACTCGCACTCCTACCGCGACCTCGCCTACGTCGCGGGCCGCAGCCCCACCTACGCCTCCCTCGCCGAGCCCGTCATGGAACGGGCCGTGGAACTCTTCGCCAAGGACGGGGAACACCAGCGCTCGTACGCCCTGAACCTCATCGGCATGGCCACCGTCCACCTGCTCCAGCGTGAGCCGGAACAGGCCACCGTCCTCGTGGACCAGGCCCTCGACGTGGCGAGAAAGGTACGGTCCGAACGGGTGAACACCCGGCTCCGCAAGACCGTCGACACCGCCGCCCGTGAATACGGGGACGTGGCCGAGGTGGTCCGGCTGACCGACCTCCTCGCCTCCCGGCTGCCCGAGGCCGCCGAGGCCGTCTGAGCCGCCCCGCGGCCCCGGCGCGCGCCTGACGTGTGCCCGACCCCCGCCTGACCCTCACGTGACCCGGACCGGACCCGTACCTCACCGGTTCATGGAGGCGTAACACGCACGACCTCTTCGTCATCGGAGCGAAACACCCAGCGGCGCCGCCGGAAACCGGCCTGCGCGAATCTCAGGGCCAATAACCGGCCAGACCTTACGCCGCCGCTCAGGTTCCCACGATCGCCCGCACGCGAACGTACCGACGACGAGGAGACGCCGATGGCATCAGCCATCACGACCCTCGCAGCAGACGCCCCGACGCTGTCTGCCGCGAACACCGGGTTCATGCTCATCTGCTCCGCCCTGGTCATGCTGATGACCCCGGGACTCGCCTTCTTCTACGGAGGCATGGTCCGCGTCAAGAGCAGCCTCAACATGCTGATGATGAGCTTCATCAGCCTCGGGATCGTCACGATCCTCTGGGTCCTCTACGGCTTCAGCCTCGCCTTCGGCACCGACTCCGGCTCGCTGATCGGCTGGAACTCCGACTACGTCGGCCTCAGCGGAATCGGCCTCACCGAGCTGTGGGACGGCTACACCATCCCCGTCTACGTCTTCGCCGTCTTCCAGCTGATGTTCGCCGTCATCACACCCGCCCTGATCAGCGGCGCCCTCGCCGACCGCGTCAAGTTCAGCGCCTGGGTGCTCTTCACCGCCCTGTGGGTCACCGTCGTCTACTTCCCCGTCGCCCACTGGGTGTGGGGCGCCGGCGGCTGGCTCTTCGAGCTCGGCGTCATCGACTTCGCCGGCGGCACCGCCGTCCACATCAACGCGGGCGCCGCCGCCCTCGGCGTCATCCTGGTCATCGGCAAGCGCGTCGGCTTCAAGAAGGACCCGATGCGCCCGCACAGCCTCCCCCTGGTCATGCTCGGCGCGGGCCTGCTGTGGTTCGGCTGGTTCGGCTTCAACGCCGGCTCCTGGCTCGGCAACGACGACGGCGTCGGCGCCGTCATGTTCGTCAACACCCAGGTCGCCACCGCCGCCGCCATGCTCGCCTGGCTCGGCTACGAGAAGCTGCGCCACGGCTCCTTCACCACCCTCGGAGCCGCCTCCGGCGCCGTCGCCGGCCTCGTCGCCATCACCCCCGCCGGCGGATCCGTCAGCCCGCTCGGCGCGATCGCCGTCGGCGCCATCGCCGGTGTGCTGTGCGCCATGGCCGTCGGCCTGAAGTACAGGTTCGGCTACGACGACTCCCTCGACGTGGTCGGCGTCCACCTCGTCGGCGGCATCGCAGGCTCCCTGCTCGTCGGCTTCTTCGCCACCGGCGGCGTCCAGTCCGACGCCAAGGGCCTCTTCTACGGCGGCGGCCTCGAACAGCTCGGCAAGCAGGCCGTCGGGGTCTTCTCCGTCCTCGCCTACTCCCTCGTCGTATCGGCGATCATGGCCTTCCTCCTCGACAAGACCATCGGGATGCGGGTCGCGGAGGACGTCGAGGTCTCCGGCATCGACCAGGTCGAGCACGCCGAGACCGCATACGACTTCAGCGGCGCCGGCGGCGGGATCTCCGCACGGACCACCACCGCACCCGCCCCCGCCGCCGCGAGCAAGAAGGTCGACGCATGAAGCTGATCACCGCCATCGTCAAGCCCTACAAGCTGGACGAGATCAAGGAAGCCCTCCACGCCTTCGGCGTCCAGGGCCTCACCGTCTCCGAGGCCAGCGGGTACGGCCGCCAGCGCGGCCACACCGAGGTCTACCGCGGCGCCGAGTACACCGTGGACCTCGTACCGAAGATCCGCATCGAGGTGCTCGTCGAGGACGACGAGGCCGAAGAGCTCATCTCCGTCATCGTCAGCGCCGCCCGGACCGAGAAGATCGGCGACGGCAAGGTGTGGAGCGTCCCCGTGGACTCGGTCGTCCGGGTCCGCACCGGCGAGCGCGGCGCCGACGCGCTCTAGACGACGGGAGCCGCAGGGTGACGAGCGCCGAAGAGACCATGCAGGACGACCCGGCCGGCTCCGGAACCGGCGGCTACGCCGAGGCCCGGCTGCGGCTCCTCCAGGAGGAGTCGCGGTCCGGGCCCTCCCGGCGTTCCGCCCTGTCCGGGCTGACCGACCAGTGGCTGAACGCACAGTTCGCGCGGGCGGCGCGCGAGAGCGGCGTACGGGGCGCCGCCCTCGTCGCCGTCGGCGGCTACGGACGCGCCGACCTCTCCCCGCGCAGCGACCTCGACCTGCTGCTCCTCCACGACGGCAAGGCCCGTCCCGCCGAGCTGAAGGCGCTCGCCGACCGCCTCTGGTACCCCGTGTGGGACCTCGGGCTGGCCCTGGACCACTCCGTACGCACCCCCGCCGAGGCCCGCAAGACCGCCGCCGAGGACCTCAAGGCCCACCTCGGACTGCTCGACGCGCGGCTCGTCTCCGGCGACGCCGGGCTCCTCGCCGGGCTGCGCACCTCGGTGCTCGCCGACTGGCGCAACCAGGCCGCCCGGCGCCTCCCGCAGCTGCACGCCCTGTGCCGGGAACGCGCCGAGCGGGCGGGGGAGCTGCGCTTCCTGCTGGAACCCGACCTCAAGGAGGCCCGCGGCGGGCTCCGCGACGCCACCGTCCTGCGGGCCGTCGCCGCGTCCTGGCTGGCCGACGCCCCGCGCGAGGGGCTCGCCGAGGCCCGGCGCCGGCTGCTGGACGCGCGCGACGCGCTGCACCTGGTCACCGGCCGCGCCACCGACCGGCTCTCCCTCCAGGAGCAGCCCCAGGTCGCCGCCCGGCTGGGGCTGCTCGACGCCGACGCGCTGCTGCGCGAGGTGTACGAGGCCGCGCGGGTCGTCGCCTACGCCGGCGACGTCACCTGGCGGGAGGTCGGGCGGGTGCTGCGCGCCCGGGCCGCCCGGCCGAGGCTGCGCGGCCTCCTCGGGACCCGGGGTGCGACGGCCCCCGAGCGGGCGCCGCTGGCCGAGGGGGTGGTGGAGTCCGACGGGGAGGCGGTGCTCGCGCTGGCCGCCCGGCCCGACCGGGACCCCGTACTGCCCCTGCGCTTCGGCGCCGCCGCCGCGCAGGCGGGCCTGCCCGTCTCGCTGCACGCCGTGCGCCGCCTCGCCGCGCAGGCCCGGCCGCTGCCGCGCGTGCCGTGGCCGGCGGAGGCCCGGGAGCAGCTGCTGACGCTGCTGGGCGCGGGCGAGCCGACGGTGGGGGTGTGGGAGGCGCTGGAGGCCGAGGGGCTGATCACCCGGCTGCTGCCCGACTGGGAGCGGGTGCGCTGCCGCCCCCAGCACAACCCCGTGCACACCTGGACGGTGGACCGGCACCTGATCGAGACGGCCGTACGGGCCTCGGCGCTGACCCGCCGGGTGGGCCGGCCCGACCTGCTGCTGATGGCGGCCCTGCTGCACGACATCGGCAAGGGCTGGCCCGGCGACCACTCCGTCGTCGGCGAGACCATCGCCCGGGACATGGCCGTGCGGGTGGGCTTCGACGCCGAGGACACCGCCGTGCTGGGCACGCTCGTACGCCACCACCTGCTGCTGGTGGACACCGCGACCCGGCGGGACCTCGACGACCCGGCGACCGTCACCGCGGTGGCCCGGGCGGTGGGGTCGACCGGCACCCTGGAGGTCCTGCACGCCCTCACCGAGGC
>NZ_GG657750.1:5638026-5645030 GCF_000158895.1 Streptomyces sp. C
TGGCCGGCATCTTCGCCGTCGCGGTCGTCGTGGTGGGCCGGATGCGCGGCCTCTTCGCCCTCATCGCACTCGTCGTCAGCTTCGGCGTCCTGACGCTCTTCATCCTCCCGGCGATCCTGCAGGGATCGAACCCGCTGCTCGTCGCGGTCATCGGCGCCAGCGCGATCATGCTGATCGCCCTCTACATGTGCCACGGGCTGACCGCGCGGACCTCGGTGGCCGTCCTCGGCACGCTGGTCTCGCTCCTGCTGATCGGGCTGCTGGGCTCGCAGTTCATCGAAGGGCGGGTAGGAGACCCAACCCCGCGCAGCGGGACAGCCGCAGCACCCGGCGGAGAGGCGGGCCCGGCGACCCCGCCCCCGGAAGGAGGAACGGGCGGATACCCTGGGGGGCGACCATCACGCCCCCGACCCGAGGAATCGCGACCACCGTGTTCGATACGCTTTCCGACCGCCTCAGCGCGACCTTCAAGTCCCTCCGGGGCAAAGGCCGCCTCTCCGAGCAGGACATCGACGCTGCGGCGCGGGAAATCCGTATCGCCCTCCTCGAGGCCGACGTCGCCCTCCCCGTCGTCCGCTCCTTCATCTCGAACGTCAAGGAGCGGGCCCGCGGCGCGGAGGTCAGCAAGGCGCTGAACCCCGGCCAGCAGGTCCTGAAGATCGTCAACGACGAGCTCGTCGCCATCCTCGGCGGCGAGACCCGCCGGCTGCGCTTCGCCAAGACCGCGCCCACCGTGATCATGCTGGCCGGTCTCCAGGGCGCCGGTAAGACCACCCTCGCCGGAAAGCTCGGCTTCTGGCTGAAGGGGCAGGGCCACACCCCGCTCCTGGTCGCCTGCGACCTCCAGCGCCCCAACGCCGTCAACCAGCTCAGCGTCGTCGCCGAGCGCGCCGGCGTCGCGGTCTACGCGCCCCAGCCCGGCAACGGCGTCGGCGACCCGGTCCAGGTGGCCAAGGACTCCGTCGAGTACGCCCGTGCCAAGCAGCACGACATCGTCATCGTCGACACCGCCGGCCGCCTCGGCATCGACCAGGAGCTGATGCAGCAGGCCGCGGACATCCGCGACGCCGTCAGCCCCGACGAGATCCTCTTCGTCGTCGACGCCATGATCGGCCAGGACGCGGTCAACACCGCCGAGGCCTTCCGCGACGGCGTCGGCTTCGACGGCGTGGTGCTGTCCAAGCTCGACGGCGACGCCCGCGGCGGTGCCGCGCTCTCCATCGCGCACGTCACCGGCAAGCAGATCATGTTCGCCTCGAACGGCGAGAAGCTCGACGACTTCGACGCCTTCCACCCCGACCGCATGGCGGGCCGGATCCTCGACATGGGTGACATGCTCACCCTCATCGAGCAGGCCGAGAAGACCTTCTCGCAGGCCGAGGCCGAGAAGATGGCGGCCAAGCTCGCCAAGGGCCCCAAGGAGTTCACGCTCGACGACTTCCTGGCCCAGATGGAGCAGGTCCGCAAGATGGGCTCCATCTCCAAGCTCCTCGGCATGCTGCCGGGCATGGGGCAGATCAAGGACCAGATCAACAACATCGACGAGCGCGACGTGGACCGCACCGCCGCGATCATCAAGTCGATGACCCCGGCCGAGCGCCAGGACCCGCACATCATCAACGGCTCGCGCCGCGCCCGTATCGCCAAGGGTTCCGGCACCGAGGTCAGCGCCGTGAAGTCGCTGGTCGAGCGCTTCTTCGAGGCCCGCAAGATGATGTCGCGCATGGCCCAGGGCGGCGGCATGCCGGGCATGCCCGGCATCCCGGGCATGGGCGGCGGCCCCGGCCGGCAGAAGAAGCAGGTCAAGCAGGCCAAGGGCAAGCGCAAGAGCGGCAACCCGATGAAGCGCAAGGAAGAGGAGGCCGCGGCAGCGGCCCGCCGCGAGCAGGGCGCGCAGTCCGACGCTCCGGTCGCGGGCGGCAACCCGTTCGGGCTCCCCGCCGGAGGCGGCCAGCCGGGTCAGGACTTCGACCTGCCGGACGAGTTCAAGAAGTTCATGAAGTAGCAGGGCGGCAGGCCGCCGCGGCAGGGCCCCGGGTGCGTCACGCGCCCGGGGCCCTGCCGCATCTGCGGGGGCAGTGGGTTGATTTGTCGCTTATGGTCGGCCGGGAGGACGGCATGACGGCAACACGGCATGACGGCATAAGGAGGCGCCCACGTGCCCAGCCCCACCCCCGTACCGCCGCGCGACCGGGCCGACACCCCCTGGCGCTCGGAGGGCGCCCCGCCCGCCCCGCCCGCCAAGCGCAAGCTCCCCGGCGGTGGCTGGCGCGGACTGGTCCTCGCCGCCCTGATCGTCTTCCTGCTGACCAACCTCGTGCTGTCCTTCTTCAACGAGGGCGACGAGCCGACGATCTCCTACACGGAGTTCAGCAAGCAGGTCTCCGACGGGAACGTCTCCAAGATCTACTCCAAGGGCGACGCCATCCAGGGCCAGCTCAAGAACAAGCAGCCCGTCCCCGGCGGCAAGGGCGACTACACCAAGTTCGTCACCCAGCGCCCCGCCTTCGCCGACGACCAGCTGTGGTCCAACCTCACGGCCAAGGGCGTCACCGTCACCGCCTCCCCGGTGGTCGAACAGCGCAGCTTCCTGGCCAACCTGCTGATCTCCCTCGCCCCGATGCTGCTCCTCGTCGGCCTGTGGCTGCTCATCGCCCGCCGGATGGGCTCGGCCATGGGCGGGATGGGCGCGCTCGGCCGCAAGGGCCCGCCCAAGCCCGTGGAACTGGAAGCGGGCACCCCGCGCACCACCTTCGACGACGTCGCCGGCATCGACGAGGTCGAGGGCGAGCTGAACGACGTCGTCGACTTCCTCAAGAACCCCCAGCAGTACCGCGACATGGGCGCCCGGATGCCCGGCGGCGTCCTGCTCGCCGGTCCTCCCGGCACCGGCAAGACCCTGCTCGCGCGGGCCGTCGCGGGCGAGGCGGGGGTGCCGTTCTTCTCCGCGTCCGCCTCCGAGTTCATCGAGATGATCGTCGGCGTCGGCGCCTCCCGGGTCAGGGAGCTCTTCGCCGAGGCCCGCAAGGTGGCCCCCGCGATCGTGTTCATCGACGAGATCGACACCATCGGCCGGGTGCGCGGCGGCGGCGCGGGCCTCGGCGGCCACGACGAGCGCGAGCAGACCCTCAACCAGATCCTCACCGAGATGGACGGCTTCTCCGGCTCCGAGGGCGTCGTCGTCCTCGCCGCCACCAACCGGGCGGACGTCCTCGACCCCGCCCTGACCCGCCCCGGCCGCTTCGACCGCACCGTCGTGGTCTCCCCGCCCGACCGGGACGGCCGCGAGGCCATCCTGCGCATCCACACCCGCGACATCCCGCTCGCCGCCGGCGTCGACCTCGCCCAGGTCGCCCGGACCACCCCCGGCATGACCGGGGCCGAACTCGCCAACCTCGCCAACGAGGCCGCCCTGCTCGCCGTCAAGCGCAAGCAGCGCCAGGTCACCCAGGCGGACCTCTCCGACGCCCTGGAGAAGGTCCAGCTCGGCGCGGAACGCCCCCTGGTGATGCCGCTGGAGGAGCGCCGCCGCACCGCCTACCACGAGAGCGGCCACGCCCTGCTGGGCATGCTCCAGCCGGGCGCCGACCCCGTACGCAAGATCACCATCGTGCCCCGCGGCCGGGCGCTCGGCGTCACCCTCTCCACGCCCGACGCGGACCGGTACGCGTACACGGAGGAGTACCTCCGGGGCCGCATCATCGGCGCGCTCGGCGGCATGGCGGCCGAGCAGACCGTCTACGACGTGATCACCACCGGCGCCGAGAACGACCTCGAACAGGTCACCAACATCGCCCGCGGCATGGTCGCCCGCTGGGGCATGAGCGAGCGCGTCGGCAAGCTCACCGCCGTCCCCTCCGACGGGCAGGGCCCGTACGGGCTGGCCGCCGCCCCCACCACCCTCGACGCCGTGGACCACGAGATGCGGCGGATCGTCGACGAGTGCTACGAGGAGGCCCGCCGCCTGCTGCGCGAGCACCGGCCGAAGCTCGACGCCCTCGCCGAGGCCCTCCTGGCGGCCGAGACCCTGGACGAGCAGGCGGCTTACCAGGCGGCCGGCATCCCCCGGCTCGCCAAATAAGCCGCCCCGTTAGGCCACCCGGGCGACGACGTACCGGAAGATGTTCGGCAGCCAGACGGCGCCGTCGGTCCGCTCGTACGGGTGAAGCGCCTCCGACAGCTCCTTCTCCGCCTGGGCGGGGTCCCCCGCGGCGGGGTACAGCCCCGTCGACAGCAGGCCCCGTACGGCGCTGTCCACGTCCGCGTACCCGAACGGGCAGAACACCCGCCCCGACCCGTCGGGCACCAGCCCCGCCCGCGCCGCGAGCGCGTCCAGGTCCAGGGCCGCCGGGCCGCCGCCCAGCACCGCCGGCACCGTGCAGCGCTCCGGCGGACCCCAGCCGGCCAGCACCACCGCGCCGCCCCGCCGGACCGCCGGGAGGGCCGCGGCCAGGGCGTCCGGGGAGGGCGCGAAGGCGAGCAGCACGTCATAGGGGCGCGCGGCGGGCACCGGGGGAGCCGCCACCACCTCCAGCAGCCGTTCCCGGGCCAGCGCCCGGCGGGCCGGATCCGCCTCCACGCCGGTGGCGGCGGCACCCCGCCCGCCGGCCAGCAGCAGGGCCAGCCCGGCCCCGCAGTCGAGGCCCAGCAGCCGGTCACCCGGCCCGATCTCCAGCCGGTCGTAGACCGCTTCGTACAGCGGTACCAGCATCCGTTCCTGGATCTCCGCCCAGTCCCGGGCGACGAGCGTGGCCGTCGGCGTCGGTGTCATCGAAAGAGCGCTCCTGATTCCGTCTCGCCCCCTTGCCCCCGTTGCCAGGGAACTCCCCATTCGCCCCCGCGTCCAGAGGAGCGCGCCACCCGATTCACGCTCGACCCGCCCGGCGCCGTACCATTCGCGCCATGGCAAAGGCACCCGTTCTCACCCCGCAGGCGGAGGATTTCCCCCGCTGGTACCAGGATCTGATCAACAAGGCCGAGCTGGCCGACAACGGTCCGGTCCGCGGCACCATGGTCATCCGCCCGTACGGCTACGGCCTGTGGGAGCGGATGCAGCAGGAGATGGACGCCCGCATCAAGGAGGCCGGCGCCCAGAACGCGTACTTCCCGCTCTTCATCCCGCAGTCCTACCTGACGAAGGAAGCCGAGCACGTCGAGGGCTTCGCCCCCGAGCTCGCGGTCGTCACCCACGGCGGCGGCAAGGAGCTGGAGGAGCCGGTCGTCGTCCGGCCCACGTCCGAGACGATCATCAACGACTACTTCTCCAAGTGGGTCCAGAGCTACCGGGACCTGCCGCTGCTGATCAACCAGTGGGCCAACGTGGTCCGCTGGGAGATGCGCCCCCGCGTCTTCCTCCGTACGAGCGAGTTCCTCTGGCAGGAGGGCCACACCGCCCACGCCACGTACGAGGACGCCCGCGACTACGCGGCCCGCATCCACCGTGACGTCTACGGCGACTTCATGACGAACGTGCTCGGCATCGACGTCGTGCTCGGCCGCAAGACCGCCAAGGAGCGCTTCGCCGGCGCCATCAACACCCTCACCCTCGAGGGCATGATGGGCGACGGCAAGGCCCTGCAGATGGGCACGAGCCACGAGCTCGGCACCAACTTCGCCAAGGCCTTCAACACCCAGTACCTGTCGAAGGAGGGCCAGCAGGAGCTGGTCTGGCAGACCTCGTGGGGCGTCTCGACCCGCATGGTCGGCGGTCTGATCATGTCCCACGGCGACGACAACGGCCTGCGGGTGCCGCCGCGCCTGGCCAACGTCCAGGTCGTCGTCATGGCGATCAAGGGCGACGAGGCCGTGGCCAAGGTCCGCGAGCTGGGCGACCGGCTCAAGGCCGCGGGCATCCGCGTCCACGTCGACGACCGCGTCGACACCCCCTTCGGCCGCCGCGCCGTGGACTGGGAGCTCAAGGGCGTACCGGTGCGCATCGAGATCGGCCCCCGCGACCTGGAGGCCGGCACCGCGATGCTGGCCCGCCGGATCCCGGGCGGGAAGACCCCGGTCCAGATCGACGCCCTCGTCGACCTGCTGCCCAAGGTCCTCGACGAGGACCAGGCGCAGCTGCTGCGCGAGTCCCGCGAGCGCCGCGAGGCCCGTACGAGCGACGTCGCCACCATCGAGGAGGCCGCCGAGGCCGCCATCGCGGGCGGCTGGGCGCGCATCCCGTGGGCCGACCTCGGCCCCGAGGGCGAGGCCAAGCTGGGCGAGCAGGCCGTCTCCGTGCGCTGCCTGGTGGCCGAGGACGGGTCGGTCCCGGTGGCCGACGACGCCCCCGGTACGCTCGCGATCGTCGCGCGCTCCTACTGATCTCCCCCGGCGCCCCTGGCGCGCGGCTCCGGCCGCGTGCCGGGGGCGTCGGTGTCGATAGCCCTCCTTACGTACCGACTCCTCCTGGGATATGCGCACCCGTCCTCGTCAGGACGCATCAGAGTGAACTGACTGGTACGTGCAAAAAATTTGGAATGGCCCGGAATCGGAACACCGGGGCACCCCGGCTCGTTGTCACGACGTGAGCACGACACCACCTGTTCTCGCCGCAGAGCTGGCGCAGGCGTGGGCCGACATTCAGCGGTACCACCCCGAGCTGCCTGACCTTGCCGCGCCCGAGTCCCTGATCGGAGAGTCCTCGTCCGCCTGTGGCGCCGAGCTCTCCTTCGAGCGACTGCTGCACGAGGCAGTCCACGGCATCGCCGCCGCCCGCGGAGTGCGTGACACCTCGCGCGCCGGCCGCTACCACAACCGCAGATTCCTCGCGATCGCCGAGGAGATGGGGCTGGACCACTCCGAGGAGCCGCATGCCAGCAGCGGGTTCTCCCTGGTCACCCTCAATCCCGAGGCCAAGAAGCGCTACCGCCCCACCATCGAGCGGCTCCAGCGCGCCCTCAAGGCGCACACGGCGGCGACCGCGGCCGACACCAAGCGCAGCTTCCGCGGTCCGGCCGCCCGGCACGGCTCATAGGGCGGCGGCGTACGCTTCTCGGTCTGCGACTGCGGTC
>NZ_GG657750.1:5645242-5673995 GCF_000158895.1 Streptomyces sp. C
CCGTGGTCTGCGGTCCGGGGCGCCGGTGTGCTCCTCCCGGCTCGGAGGCGCCGCAGGCGTGTGGCACAATGGGCAGCTGTACTCGACAGTCGCATAGGACCCCTCTCTCCCTCCGGCTGACGCGTCCATCGGGCACCCGAGTACCGCAACCCCCACGTGGCATCTCAAGTGCCCAACCACGTCAAGTTCAGGAGACACCACTCCAGTGGCAGTCAAGATCAAGCTCAAGCGCCTCGGTAAGATCCGCTCCCCGCACTACCGCATCGTCGTCGCCGACGCTCGCACCCGCCGGGACGGTCGCGCGATCGAGGAGATCGGCATCTACCAGCCGACCTACAACCCCTCGCGCATCGAGGTCAACGCCGAGCGCGCGCAGTACTGGCTGTCCGTGGGCGCCCAGCCCACCGAGGCCGTTCTCGCCATCCTCAAGCTGACCGGTGACTGGCAGGCGCACAAGGGCCTCCCGGCCCCGGCGCCGCTGCTGCAGCCGGCGACGAAGGAAGACAAGCGTCGCTCCTTCGACGAGTTCGCCAAGGCCCTCGAGGGCGTCGGCGAGGGCAAGGGCGAGGCCATCACGCAGAAGAAGAAGGCCGACAAGAAGGCGGACGAGGCTGAGGCCGCCGCCGAGTCGACCGAGGCCTGAGCATGCTCGAGGAGGCTCTTGAGCACCTCGTAAAGGGCATTGTGGACAACCCCGACGACGTGCAGGTCGCCTCGCGCAACCTGCGGCGCGGGCAGGTGCTGGAGGTCCGGGTCCACCCCGACGACCTCGGCAAGGTGATCGGCCGCAACGGCCGCACCGCTCGTGCTCTGCGCACCGTCGTGGGCGCCATCGGCGGCCGGGGGATCCGCGTCGACCTCGTCGACGTGGACCAGGTCCGCTGAGCAGTTGAACACCGGCACGGGCCGGGGAGGGCATACGTGCCCGCCCCGGCCCGTTGTCGTCTGAACAGGAGATACAGGTGGAGCTGGTAGTCGCGCGGATCGGCCGCGCCCACGGGATCAAGGGTGAGGTCACCGTCGAGGTGCGGACCGACGAGCCGGAGCTGCGGCTCTCGCCCGGCGCCGTGCTGCGGACCGAGCCGGCGTCGGCGGGTCCGCTGACCATCGAGACGGGCCGGGTGCACAGCAGCCGGCTGCTGCTCCGCTTCGAGGGCGTCAAGGACCGCACCGCCGCCGAGGCGCTGCGCAACACCCTCCTGATCGCGGACGTCGACCCCGCGGAGCTGCCCGAGGAGGAGGACGAGTACTACGACCACCAGCTCATGGACCTGGACGTGGTGCTCGAGGACGGCACCGAGATCGGACGGATCACCGAGATCTCGCACCTGCCCTCGCAGGACCTCTTCATCGTCGAGCGCCCGGACGGCACCGAGGTCATGATCCCCTTCGTCGAGGAGATCGTCGCCGAGATCGACCTGGAGGAGCAGCGCTGCGTCATCACCCCGCCGCCCGGGCTGATCGACGACCGCGCCGAGATCGCCTCCGCGCGTGACGCCGAGACCTCCGCGGAGGCCGAGAAGGCCGAGGGCGAGAAGGCCGAGGGCGAGAAGGCAGCCGAGGACGAGAAGTCCGGGGACGACGCCTGATGCGGCTCGACGTCGTCACGATCTTCCCCGAGTACCTGGAACCGCTGAACGTCTCCCTCGTCGGCAAGGCGCGGGCGCGCGGCCAGCTCGACGTACACGTCCACGACCTGCGGGACTGGACGTACGACCGGCACAACACCGTCGACGACACCCCGTACGGGGGCGGCCCCGGCATGGTCATGAAGACCGACCCCTGGGGCGAGGCCCTGGACTCGGCGCTGGCCGACGGCTACGAGTCCGGCGCGCACGGCCCCGTCATGGTCGTGCCCACGCCCAGCGGCCGGCCCTTCACCCAGGAACTGGCCGTCGAGCTCTCCGAACGCCCCTGGCTGATCTTCACCCCGGCCCGGTACGAGGGCATCGACCGCCGCGTCATGGACGAGTACGCGACGCGGATGCCGGTCTACGAGGTCTCCATCGGCGACTACGTCCTCGCGGGCGGGGAGGCGGCCGTGCTGGTCGTCACCGAAGCCGTGGCCCGGCTGCTGCCCGGCGTGCTCGGCAACGCCGAATCGCACCGCGACGACTCCTTCGCCCCCGGCGAGATGGCCAACCTGCTGGAAGGCCCCGTCTACACCAAGCCCCCGCAGTGGCGCGGCCGGGGCATCCCCGAGGTGCTGCTCAGCGGCCACCACGGGAAGATCGCCCGATGGCGCCGCGACGAGGCCTTCCGCCGCACCGCGCAGAACCGCCCGGACCTGATCGAGCGCTGCGAGGCCTCCGCCTTCGACAAGAAGGACCGCGAGATCCTCAGCATCCTGGGCTGGAAGCCTTCCGGTGACGGCCGATTTTGGCGCAGGCCGCCGGCCGTGGAAGAATAGGCGGCTGCTGTGTGCTTCCGTACGCTCCTGCCACAGGGGGATCGCCGTACGGGGAGTGGCACGGCTCCCGAATTCTCTACGGAAACCCGCACCGGCGACCTGTGGCGTCGTGCGAAGAAAGCAGACGAACAACATGTCTCACCTGCTCGATGGCGTCAACGCCGCCTCCCTGCGCTCGGACGTCCCGGCCTTCCGCCCGGGTGACACGATCAACGTGCACGTCCGCGTGATCGAGGGCAACCGCTCCCGTATCCAGCAGTTCAAGGGCGTTGTCATCCGTCGCCAGGGCTCTGGCGTCTCCGAGACCTTCACCGTTCGCAAGGTCTCCTTCAGCGTCGGCGTGGAGCGCACCTTCCCGGTCCACTCCCCGATCTTCGAGAAGATCGAGCTCGTCACCCGCGGTGACGTGCGTCGCGCCAAGCTGTACTTCCTCCGTGAGCTCCGCGGCAAGGCCGCGAAGATCAAGGAGAAGCGCGACCGCTGATCTCCTCTCCGGGTCCCGGGGACGGCCGGATAGGCTCGCCCCCGATGGACACCGAAGCAGAGCTCACACAGCGCGGCCACTCCTCCCCCGAACAGGGGGAGGGGCGGCCGCGTTCTGCTTTTCCCGGGTCCCGGCTTTCCGGCCCGTGGCTTGGCGGTCCGTGGCTCGGCGGTCCGTGGTTTTCCGGGTCCTGGCGGCGGG
Organism: Streptomyces sp. C; assembly: GCF_000158895.1. Classification (NCBI taxonomy): domain Bacteria; kingdom Bacillati; phylum Actinomycetota; class Actinomycetes; order Kitasatosporales; family Streptomycetaceae; genus Streptomyces; species Streptomyces sp. C. Next base: position 5,648,338 of record NZ_GG657750.1, read on the forward strand.
CCGGGCTGATCGGGGCCTTCTGCGCCCTCTTCCTGCTCCTGCTGGCCAACTTCGTGGTCCAGCCCTTCCAGATCCCGAGCCGCTCCATGGAGCCGACCCTGCAGGTCGGGGACCGGGTCCTGGTCAACAAGCTGGCGTACCGTTTCGGCGCCGAGCCCCGGCGGGGGGACGTGGTGGTCTTCGACGGCGCCGGTTCCTTCGTACGGGAGCCCGCGGGCGGCAACCCGGTGGGTGACGCCGTGCACGGCGCGCTCTCGGCGCTCGGGCTCGCGGAGCCCTCCGACACCGACTTCGTGAAGCGGGTCGTGGGCGTCGGCGGGGACGACGTGGTGTGCTGCGACCAGGGCGGCCGGATCCAGGTCAACGGAGTCCCGGTGGAGGAGCCCTATCTGTACGCCGGAGACTCGGCCTCGAAGGTGCCCTTCCGGATCGTCGTTCCGCTGGGGACCCTGTGGGTCATGGGCGATCACCGCTCCCAGTCGCGGGACTCCCGGGACCACCTGGGGGAGCCGGGCGGGGGGATGGTGCCGGTGGAGAAGGTGATCGGGCGGGCCGACTGGATCGGCTGGCCGGTGACGCGCTGGGGTTCGGTGCCCGGGGTGCGGACCGGGGACGGCCCGCATGGGTAGCCGCGGACGCCCGCGGGGTGCCGGCCGCCCCGAGCCGGGGCGGGGCGGCGGGCCGGAACGGCCCGAGCGGCCCGAGCGGCCCCGGCGCGGCCCGGGACGGGCGCCCCGGCCCGCGCCCGCGCGGGAGCCCGTCGGCACCGCCGCACCGGAGCGGGTGGCCGGGGATGCGGGGGGTGCCCAGGGCGCGGAGCCGGTGGAGCCCGCGGAGCCCGGAGGGCGGGCCGAGCGGCGCCGGCTGGCGCGCAAGGTCCGCCGGCGCAGGCGCACCCGCCGCGTGGGCGAGCTGCCGCTGCTGGTGGCGGTCGCGCTGTGCATAGCCCTGGTGCTCAAGACCTTCCTGGTGCAGGCCTTCTTCATCCCCTCCGGCTCCATGGAGCAGACGATCCGGATCGGGGACCGGGTGCTGGTGGACAAGCTGACCCCGTGGTTCGGCTCGAAGGTCCAGCGGGGCGAGGTCGTCGTGTTCAAGGACCCGGGCGGCTGGCTCAAGGGCGAGGCCGCGAGGCCCGAACCGGACCCGGCGGGCATCCGGCAGATCAAGCAGGCCCTGACCTTCATCGGCCTGCTGCCGTCGGCGGACGAGCAGGATCTGATCAAGCGGGTCATCGGCGTCGGCGGCGACACGGTCAAGTGCTGCGACGCCCGGGGACGGGTGACCGTCAACGGAACGCCGCTCGATGAGCCTTACGTGTCACCCGGCAACGCCCCCTCGGACATCCGTTTCGAGGTGCGCGTACCCACCGGGCGGATCTTCGTGATGGGCGACCACCGCGCCAACTCGGCCGATTCCCGCTATCACCTCGACGAGGCCTTCGAGGGCACCGTCGACGAGAAGAACGTGGTCGGGCAGGCGGTGGTGATCGCCTGGCCCTTCGACCACTGGCGCGGACTCGACCAGCCGGCGACCTTCCTGCAGGTGCCGGATCCCGTGCGGGGCGGACGGCGGCGCGGGCCCCGTCGGCGCCGCCGGGGCATGCCCTTCGCATAGTGTGGCCCTGGTCTCCCGCGCCTTAGGGAACTCCCGCTCGTTAGGGGAGGGGAGGGCCCGTTCCTGTTCCGGTACGGGCGGCGGTTTTCCGAGTGAGGAGTGGATGTGGGGGATGTGGCGGTAGGCGCACGATCCGGACGCGATGAGGGCGAGGAGCGGCCGGACGACGCCGTCGGGCACGAGACCGGGGAGGAGGGCGCCGAGGCGGAGAGGCCGCAGCGTTCCTTCTGGAAGGAGCTCCCGCTCCTCATCGGTATCGCCCTGCTGCTGGCCCTGCTGATCAAGACCTTCCTGGTGCAGGCGTTCTCGATCCCGTCCGACTCGATGCAGAACACCCTGCAGCGCGGTGACCGGGTGCTGGTGGACAAGCTCACCCCGTGGTTCGGTTCGGAGCCCGAGCGCGGCGAGGTCGTGGTCTTCCACGACCCCGCGAACTGGCTGGCCGGGGAGCCCACCCCGGAGCCCAACATCGCGCAGACGATCCTGAGCAAGATCGGCCTGATGCCGTCCGCCGACGAGAAGGACCTGATCAAGCGGACCATCGCCATCGGCGGGGACACCGTGGAGTGCAAGAAGGGCGGCCCGGTCGTCGTCAACGGCAAGGCGCTCGACGAGCCGTACATCTTCCCCGGCAACAGCGCCTGCGACGACTTCCCCTTCGGCCCGATCACCGTGCCCAAGGGCAAGATCTGGGTGATGGGCGACCACCGGCAGAACTCCCAGGACTCCCGCTACCACCAGCAGGACTCCACCCAGGGCTTCGTCCCGGTCAAGGACGTCGTCGGGCGGGCCGTCGTGGTGGCGTGGCCCCTCACCCGCTGGGCCACGCTCCCCGTCCCGGACACCTTCGACCAGCCCGGCATCGGCAAGCAGCCCCCGGCGCCGCTGCACTCGCCGCAGGCGAGCGGCGCGGGCACGGCGGGGGTCACCCCGGCCGCGCTGGGGCTCGTCGGGGCGGTTCCCCTGGTCATGTGGCGCAGGCGGAGGCTGACCAAGGGGCGTACCGCCCGGTAGGGTGCCGCCCAGGTCGACGATCTCCGAGTCATGGGGGCGCTGCAATGGGCGGAACGCAGGCAATACGCGCGCGCAGGGATGGCCGCGGCGGCCTCGGCAACACGTTGTCGGGGATCGCCGTGGCCATCGGCTTCGTGCTGTTCCTCGGCGGCTTCGTCTGGGGCGCCCTGGTGTACCAGCCGTACACGGTGCCGACGGACTCGATGGTGCCGACGGTGCGGCCGGGCGACCGGGTGCTGGCGCAGCGGATCGACGGCGGCCAGGTCCGGCGCGGTGACGTGGTCGTCTTCACCGACACCGTGTGGAGCAACTCGCCCATGGTCAAGCGGGTCGTGGGCGTCGGCGGCGACACCGTCTCCTGCTGCGGTCAGGGCGGCCGGGTGACCGTCAACGGCCGGGCGCTCGACGAGCCGTACGTGGACCGCGAGGGCGACGGCGCGGCGGCCGCGGGGAGCACCACGTTCGAGGTGAAGGTGCCCGAGGGCAACCTCTTCCTGATGGGCGACCGGCGCGGCGGCTCGCTGGACTCCCGGGCGCACCTCCAGGACGCCGGCCAGGGCACGGTGCCCCGGTCCGCGGTCTCCGCCCGCGTCGACGCCCTCGCGTGGCCGTCCGCGAAGATGCTGGAGCGGCCGCAGGTCTTCGCCGCCCTGCCCGGTGGGACCTCCGCCCCGGGTCCGCTGCGGCTCCAGGTGACGGCGGTACTGGCCGGCGCGGGCCTGGTGCTGCTCGGCGGGGCCTACGGGCCGCTCGCGCGGCTCCTGGGTCGCGGTCGCGGCAGGGCGGGCTCCGATGGCCGCTGAGCCGTCCGGGACGCCGCGGAAGGTCTCGCGGGTGGTGCTGCTGGACCCCGACGACCGGATCCTGCTGCTGCACGGCTTCGAGCCGGGCGATCCCGCCGACGACTGGTGGTTCACCCCCGGCGGGGGCCTGGAGGGCACCGAGAGCCGGGAGCAGGCCGCGCTGCGGGAACTCGCCGAGGAGACCGGGATCACAGAGGTGGATCTGGGGCCGGTGCTGTGGCACCGGTACTGCTCCTTCCCCTTCGACGGCAGGCGCTGGGAGCAGGACGAGTGGTACTTCCTGGCCCGTACCGCCCAGACCGACACCGTGCCGGGCGGCCTCACGGAGCTGGAGCGGCGCAGCGTCACCGGGGCCAGGTGGTGGACCTCCGAGGAACTCCTCGCGGCCCGTGAGACGGTGTACCCGACCAGACTGGCCGAGCTGCTCCGGACGCTGCTCGACGACGGTCCTCCGGGCGCTCCGGTGGTCCTCGCCCCGGAAATCGTTTAGGGGCGTACGGCGCTGGCGCACAATAGGGGGACGCACGGCTGAAGGGGAACATGCCATGAGCGCCGAGGACCTCGAGAAGTACGAGACCGAGATGGAGCTGAAGCTCTATCGGGAGTACCGCGACGTCGTCGGGCTGTTCAAGTACGTGATCGAGACCGAACGACGTTTCTACCTCACCAACGACTACGAGATGCAGGTGCACTCGGTCCAGGGCGAGGTCTTCTTCGAGGTCTCCATGGCCGACGCCTGGGTCTGGGACATGTACCGGCCGGCCCGCTTCGTCAAGCAGGTCCGCGTGCTGACCTTCAAGGACGTGAACATCGAGGAGCTCAACAAGAGCGACCTCGAACTGCCGGGCGCCGACCTGCCGGGCTGATCCGCGGACCGGTTCACCCCCAGGGGTGAACCGGTTCTCCACAACGCGCCGGTTGTCCACCAAGATCCACTCGCTGCGCCCGGAACCGGGACCGTCGGCGGTGGAGGTGGTGCCGGATGGACGCGAAGGACGTGGCACGGCAGGCGTTGGGGCGGTACGGCGAGGAGCTCGCCGCGCGGAGACTGACCGAATCCGGGATGACGGTGATCGTCAGGAACTGGCGGTGCCGCGCCGGGGAGATCGACATCGTCGCCCGCGACGGGGACGCCCTCGTCGTGTGCGAGGTCAAGACGCGCCGCGAGGGCGCGTTCGAACATCCCATGGCCGCGGTCCGGGCCGGCAAGGCCGACCGGCTGCGCAGGCTCGCCGGGCGGTGGCTCGCCGACCACGGGGGCCCGCCGCCGGGCGGGGTGCGGATCGACCTCGTCGGAGTCCTCCTGCCCCGGCGCGGCGCGCCCGTGGTGGAGCACGTCAGGGGGGTGGCCTGATGGGGTTCGCGCGGGCCTGCTCGGTGGCCCTGGTGGGCGTCGAGGGCGTACTGGTGGAGGTGCAGGCCGACCTGGAGCCCGGGGTGGCGGCCTTCACCCTGGTGGGACTGCCGGACAAGACCCTGGTCGAGAGCCGCGACCGGGTACGGGCGGCGGTGGCGAACTCGGGCGCCCCCTGGCCGCAGAAGAAGCTCACGGTCGGACTCAGCCCGGCGTCCGTGCCCAAGTCCGGCGCCCATTTCGACCTGGCCGTCGCCGCGGCCGTGCTGGGGGCCGCCGAGGTCGTCGACCCCGGCAGGATCGCCGACCTCGTGCTCATCGGGGAGCTGGGCCTCGACGGCCGGGTGCGCCCGGTGCGCGGCATCCTGCCGGCCGTGCTCGCCGCCGCGGAGGCCGGGTACCGGCAGGTGGTGGTGCCGCAGCAGTGCGCCGCCGAGGCCACCCTGGTCCCGGACGTCTCGGTACTGGGCGTGCGCAGCCTGCGGCAGCTGATCGCGGTCCTGTCCGACGGGGAGGTGCCCGAGGAGGACCCCCCGCCGGAGGCCGGGCGCCCCGACCCGATGCTCGCCGGGCTGGTCGTCCCCGGCGCCGGTCTCGGGACGGGCCTCTCGGGCCGGGGAGACGCCGCGGACTTCCCCGACCTCGCCGACGTCGCCGGGCAGCAGGGCGCCCGCCGGGCCCTGGAGGTGGCGGCCTCGGGGGGCCACCACCTCTTCCTCAGCGGGCCCCCGGGCGCGGGCAAGACGATGCTCGCCGAGCGGCTGCCCTGGCTGCTGCCGCCGCTCACCCGACAGGACTCCCTGGAGGTGACGGCCGTCCACTCGGTCGCGGGAATCCTGCCGCCCGGCGAACCGCTGGTCGGCAGGCCCCCGTACTGCGCCCCGCACCATTCCGCGACCATGCAGTCGCTGGTCGGCGGCGGGGCCGGGATCCCCAGACCCGGGGCGGTCTCCCTGGCCCACAGGGGGGTGCTCTTCCTGGACGAGGCCGCCGAGTTCAGCGGCAAGGTGCTGGACGCCCTGCGACAGCCCCTCGAAGCCGGGCACGTGGTCATCGCCAGGGCCGCCGGGGTGGTACGGCTGCCCGCCCGGTTCCTGATGGTCCTCGCGGCGAACCCCTGCCCCTGCGGCCGCCACACCCTCACCGGGTCCGGCTGCGAATGCCCCGCCTCGGTGATCCGGCGCTACCAGGCCCGGCTGTCCGGGCCGCTGCTCGACCGGGTCGACCTGCGGGTCGAGGTGGAGCCCGTCACCCGCTCCGACCTGCTCGGCCGCGGCGGCCGGGGAGAGCCCACCGCCGCCGTCGCCGACCGGGTCCGCGAGGCCCGCGACCGGGCCGCCGCCCGGCTCGCCGGCACCCCGTGGCGGCTCAACTCCGAGGTGCCGGGGCACGAGCTGCGCACCCGCTGGCCCGCCGGCCCCGGCGCCCTGGCCCTGGCCGAGCGGGACATGGAACGCGGACTGCTCACCGCCCGGGGCCTGGACCGGGTGCTGCGGGTCGCCTGGACCGTCGCCGACCTGCGGGGCCGTGACCGCCCCGACGCGCTGGACGCGGCCGTCGCGCTGGAACTGCGCACCGGGATCGCCCGGGGTGCCGCCCAGGCCCTGGGGGCCGGACCGTGAGCGCTGGGGAGCGGCCCGACCCGGAGCTCCTGGCCCGGGCCGCGCTGACCCGGGTGCTGGAGCCGGGGGACGAGCACGGCGGACGCTGGATCCGGGAACTCGGGGCCGCCGCGGTGATACGGCTCCTGACCGGCCCCGGCCGGGAGCCCGGCCCGCTGACCGGTGTGGGGCCCGAGCGGCTCGCCGGGTACCGCAGGCGGGCCGCCGTCGCGGAGCCCCTGCGGGACCTGGAGAACGCCGCCGGCGCGGGAGTCCGCTTCGTGTGCCCCGGCTCGGCGGAGTGGCCGACCCAGCTGGACGACCTCGGCGACGCCCGGCCCGTCGGCCTCTGGCTTCGGGGCCGCCCCCACCTGCGGACGTGGGCCCTGCGCTCGGTCGCCGTGGTCGGGGCCCGGGCGTGCACCCCGTACGGGGCGCACATGGCGCAGACCCTGGCCGCCGGACTCGCCGAGCGCGGCTGGGTGGTCGTCTCCGGGGCGGCGTACGGGATCGACGGAGCCGCCCACCGCGGGGCCCTCGCCTCGGGCGGAGCCACCGCGGCCGTCCTGGCCTGCGGGGTGGACACCGTCTACCCGCGCGGACACGCCGGGCTCCTGGGCCGGATCACCCGCCAGGGGCTGGTCCTGGGCGAACTGCCGCCCGGCACCCACCCCACCCCGAGCCGGTTCGTGCTGCGCAACCGGGTCATCGCCGCCCTCACCCGGGGGACGGTCGTCGTGGAGGCCGCCCTGCGCAGCGGCTCCCTCGTCACGGCCCGCCGCGCCCAGGAGCTGGGCCGCCTCACCATGGGCGTACCCGGCCCGGCCACCAGCGGCCTCTCGGCCGGGGTGCACGAGCTGCTGCGCGGCGAGGCGGTGCTCGTCACCGACGCCGACGAGATCGTCGAACTCGTCGGCGACATGGGCGAACTGGCCCCCGCCCGGCGTGGCCCGGTGCACGCCCGTGACCTGCTGGCCCCCGGCGCGGCGCGGGTACTGGAAGCGCTCCCCGCGGGACGGGCGGCGGGCCTCGACGAGATCGCCCTCGCCGCGGCCGCCGGCACCGATGAAGTCATCGGCAGACTGTACGAACTTCACTCTCTGGGGTTCGTCGAACGGCAGGGCGACGGCTGGCGGTTGACCCCGCGGACGTCGCGAGAGGGGGTGCAATCCGGAGCCGACCGGCGAGGCGGTCGTTGACCTGGGGCGTTCCGGTGAAAGAGTGACGGCGATGACAGACGCGGTCCTCCCGGTGGCAGTCGCCGGGACCGTGCGCGAGGCGCCGGTCCCGGGCCGCCCGCGCGAGGGCGGACGCCCCTGGGCCCCCGCGCCATCCCGTACTCTTCGCGCACCGCGACACTTCCGTCACGCTACGCTCCCAAGGAATCCGGCTCCGGCAAAGGCGAAGCATGCCCCAGCACACCTCAGGGTCCGACCGCGCTGCGGTGCCCCCCGCTGCCCGCGGCGGCGTGCGGTCCACCGCGCCCTCGTCCCTGGAGGTGCTCTGGCGCTCATACAAGGACTCGGGCGACGAACGGCTGCGGGAGCAGCTGATCCTGCACTACTCGCCCCTGGTGAAGTACGTCGCCGGCCGCGTCAGCGTGGGCCTGCCGCCCAACGTGGAACAGGCCGACTTCGTCTCCTCCGGCGTCTTCGGGCTGATCGACGCGATCGAGAAGTTCGACATCGAACGGTCCATCAAGTTCGAGACGTACGCCATCACCCGCATCCGCGGCGCGATGATCGACGAGCTGCGCGCGCTGGACTGGATCCCGCGCTCGGTGCGGCAGAAGGCGCGGGCCGTCGAGCGCGCCTACGCGACGCTGGAGGCCCAGCTGCGGCGCACCCCGACGGAGGGTGAGGTCGCCGGGGAGATGGGCATCGCGGTGGAGGAACTCCACACGGTGTTCAGCCAGTTGTCCCTGGCCAACGTGGTCGCCCTGGAAGAGCTGCTGCACGTGGGCGGGGAGGGCGGCGACCGCCTCTCCCTGATGGACACCCTGGAGGACACCGCCGCCGACAACCCGGTCGAGGTGGCCGAGGACCGGGAGCTGCGCCGGCTGCTCGCGCGGGCGATCAACACCCTCCCGGACCGGGAGAAGACGGTGGTGACCCTCTACTACTACGAGGGCCTGACCCTCGCCGAGATCGGCAACGTGCTGGGCGTCACCGAGAGCCGGGTCAGCCAGATCCACACCAAATCCGTGCTCCAGCTGCGGGCCAAGCTCGCCGACGTCGGCCGCTGAGCCGCCGGCGGCCCCGCCGGAGGGGCCGACACCCCTTGCGGGACCTCCGTACAGTGGTGAGGTGCCCAGGATTCGAGCGGCCTCCGTGGCCGAGCACCGGTCGATGCAGCGCGGCGCCCTGTTGGACGCCGCCCGTTCCCTGTTGTCCGAAGGCGGGACGGAAGCCCTGACCTTCCCCGCCCTCGCGGAGCGGACCGGGCTCGCCCGGTCGTCCGTGTACGAGTACTTCCGGTCCCGCGCGGCCGTCGTCGAAGAGCTGTGCGCGGTGGACTTCCCCGTCTGGGCCGCCGAGATCGAGGCGGCGATGGAGCGGGCGGCCACGCCGGAGACGAAGATCGAGGCCTACGTGCGCACCCAGCTGGGGCTGATCGGGGACCGGCGCCACCGCGCGGTGGTGGCGATCTCCGCCGGCGAGCTGGACTCCGGCGCGCGGGAGAAGATCCGCGCCGCCCACGGCGGCCTGGTGGCGATGATCGTCGAGGCCCTGGGCGCCCTCGGGCTGCCGGAGCCCAGACTGTCCGCGATGCTGCTCCAGGGCGTGGTGGACGCCGCGGCCCGCCGGATCGAGCTCGGCGCCGCCGAGGACCCGGACGTGATCACCGAGACCGCCGTCGCCATGGCCCTACGGGGCGTCACGGCCTGAGGAGCCCCCGGCCCGGGCGCGGGGACGCGCCCGGGCCGGCCCCCGGCAGCAGCCGGGGCGTGGGCGCGGGGAGCAGGGCCAGTGGGTTCAGATAGGCGTCCTCGCCCGCCAGCAGGCCCCAGTGCAGGCAGGGGCCCGGGCAGTGGGAGCCCTCCGTGAGCACCGCCACCACCTGCCCCGCCTCGACCGCGTCCCCCCGCGCCACCAGCGGCCGCACCGGCTCGTAGGTGGTGCGCAGGCCGCCCGGCAGGGTGAGCGAGAGCACCCCGCGCCCCGCCACCGGCCCCGCGTAGTGCACTCGCCCGGGCCCCACGGCCCTCACCTCCGCCCCGGCCGGCGCCGCCAGGTCCACACCGCGGTGGCCGGCCGCGTACGGGGTCGGCGGCGGGTCCCACCAGCGCGCCACGGACAGCGGCGCGGGCAGCGGACGTGCGCCCCGCACCCCGCCCGCCGCGCCCCCGCCGCGCACCGGTGCGACGGGCGCAGGCCGGGCGGGATCCGGGGCCGCCGGCCCGGGAGGGGGAAGCGGCCCCGGCAGCGGACCGGACAGGGTCAGAAGCAGGATGAGCAGCAGTTTCGTCATGCCCGGCAGGATCCCGCGCGGGCGGCCGGCCCCGCCCGAGCCTGTGAACGGCCGAGGGGCTGTGGACAACGGCGTCACCCGGCATACCGCCGGGTCCCGTACACTTCTTGTGGCGATCCGGGTCACCGGGTCGACTTCGCACGCCCCAGCGCCGACCGGTTCCGGTCAGGTGAAAGCGTCTCTCGGTCCCTCAAGGGGCAGGGCGCGGCGGGGCGTCAGGAACCAAAACCGAGAAACCAAGGAGATGGCCATGGCCGTCGTAACGATGCGGGAGCTGCTGGAGAGCGGCGTCCACTTCGGTCACCAGACCCGTCGCTGGAACCCGAAGATGAAGCGCTTCATCTTCACCGAGCGCAACGGCATCTACATCATCGACCTGCTCCAGTCGCTGTCGTACATCGACCGCGCCTACGAGTTCGTGAAGGAGACCGTCGCGCACGGTGGCTCCATCATGTTCGTCGGTACGAAGAAGCAGGCGCAGGAGGCCATCGCCGAGCAGGCGACCCGCGTCGGCATGCCGTACGTCAACCAGCGCTGGCTGGGCGGCATGCTCACCAACTTCTCCACCGTCTACAAGCGCCTCCAGCGTCTGAAGGAGCTTGAGGCGATCGACTTCGAGGACGTCGCCGCCTCGGGTCTCACCAAGAAGGAGCTCCTGGTCCTCTCCCGCGAGAAGGCCAAGCTGGAGAAGACCCTCGGTGGTATCCGCGAGATGTCGAAGGTTCCCAGCGCCGTCTGGATCGTCGACACCAAGAAGGAGCACATCGCCGTCGGTGAGGCGCGCAAGCTGCACATCCCGGTCGTCGCGATCCTCGACACCAACTGCGACCCCGACGAGGTCGACTACAAGATCCCGGGCAACGACGACGCGATCCGCTCCGTCACCCTGCTCACCCGCGTGATCGCCGACGCCGTCGCCGAGGGCCTCATCGCCCGCTCCGGCGCCGCGACCGGCGACTCGAAGCCGGGCGAGAAGGCCGCCGCCGAGCCGCTCGCCGAGTGGGAGCGCGACCTGCTCGAGGGCGAGAAGAAGGCTGACGCCGAGGCCCCCGCCGCGGAGGCCCCGGCCGCCGAGGCCCCCGCCGCCGAGGCCGCCCCGGCCGCGGACGCCGAGCAGGCCTGACCCACTGAGAGCGCCCGGCGTTCACTCGCCGGGCACTCACAGCACGGACGATGACGGCGGGGGAGCCGCGCCACGGGCGCGCTCCTCCGCCGTTCACCCGTAGATCTACGACTTCGAGAGAGAATCACAGACTCATGGCGAACTACACCGCCGCTGACGTCAAGAAGCTCCGCGAGCTCACCGGCGCCGGCATGATGGACTGCAAGAAGGCCCTCGTCGAGTCCGACGGCGACGTCGACAAGGCCGTCGAGGCCCTGCGTATCAAGGGCCTGAAGGGTGTCGCCAAGCGCGAGGGCCGTTCCGCCGAGAACGGTGCCGTCACCTCCCTGATCTCCGAGGACGCCACCTCCGGCGTGCTCGTCGAGCTCAAGTGCGAGACGGACTTCGTCGCCAAGAGCCCGAAGTTCCTGGCCGTCGCCGACCAGCTCGCCGCCCACGTGGCCGCCACCAAGCCGGCGGACATCGAGGCGCTGCTGGCGTCCGAGATCGAGGCCGGCAAGACCGTCCAGGCGTTCGTGGACGAGGCCAACGCCAACCTCGGCGAGAAGATCGTCCTGGACCGCTTCGCGGCGTACGAGGGTGCCTTCGTGGCCTCCTACATGCACCGCACCATGCCCGACCTGCCCCCGCAGATCGGTGTCCTGGTCGAGCTGGACAAGGCCGACGCCGACCTGGCCAAGGGCATCGCCCAGCACATCGCCGCGTTCTCGCCGAAGTACCTGACCGCCGAGGACGTCCCGGCCGAGGTCGTCGAGTCCGAGCGCCGCGTCGCCGAGGAGACCACCCGCGCCGAGGGCAAGCCCGAGGCCGCGATCGCCAAGATCGTCGAGGGTCGCGTCAACGGCTTCTTCAAGGACGCCACGCTGCTCGGCCAGCCGTACGCGCTGGACAACAAGAAGTCCGTCCAGAAGGTTCTGGACGAGGCCGGTGTCACCCTGAAGGCGTTCACCCGCATCAAGGTCGGCATCTGAGTCCGTCCGTACGCGACGGACACCGGACCCCGATAGGGTCTGAAGCAGTCGTCCGTGCTCGCGCAGGACGACCGCAGATCTGACGAGGAGGCCATTGCCGCAGAGGGAACCGCGAGGACCCACCGGCAATGGCCTTCTTCGTATGTGCACGAGGAGATCTCCATGAATCAGGGCGTGGACCCCCACACCGCATCCGACGACAAGAGCGACCACGAGAAGAAGGGTCGCCGCTTCATGCTGAAGCTGTCCGGCGAAGCCTTCTCCGGCGGCGGCGGACTGGGTGTCGACCCCGACGTCGTGCACGCCATCGCCCGCGAGATCGCGGCCGTGGTCCGCGACGGGGCCGAGATCGCGGTCGTCATCGGCGGCGGCAACTTCTTCCGCGGCGCGGAGCTTCAGCAGCGCGGCATGGACCGGGCCCGGTCCGACTACATGGGCATGCTCGGAACCGTCATGAACTGCCTCGCCCTCCAGGACTTCCTGGAGAAGGAGGGCATCGACAGCCGGGTCCAGACGGCCATCACCATGGGGCAGGTCGCGGAGCCGTACATCCCGCTGCGCGCCGTGCGCCACCTGGAGAAGGGCCGCGTCGTCATCTTCGGCGCGGGCATGGGCATGCCCTACTTCTCCACCGACACCACGGCCGCCCAGCGTGCCCTGGAGATCGACGCCGAAGCCCTCCTCATGGGCAAGAACGGTGTCGACGGGGTCTACGACTCCGACCCGAAGACCAATCCGGACGCGGTGAAGTTCGACGCGCTGGAGTACAGCGAGGTGCTGTCCCGGGACCTCAAGGTCGCCGACGCCACGGCCATCACGCTGTGCCGCGACAACCAGCTGCCGATCCTGGTCTTCGAGCTGCTCGCCGAAGGCAATATCGCCCGCGCCGTCAAGGGTGAGAAGATCGGCACGCTCGTGAGCGACCAGGGCACCCGGGCCTGAGCACACCGAGCCGGACCCGCAGGGGTCCGGTCCGGGCGGCCCGACCGCCCGCGCCCGCCTGAACCATCCAAATCTGACATGCAGGAGCACGTGGTGATCGAAGAAATCCTCCTCGAGGCCGAGGAGAAGATGGAGAAGGCCGTCGTCGTCGCCAAGGAAGACTTCGCCGCGATCCGCACCGGCCGTGCGCACCCGGCGATGTTCAACAAGATCGTGGCGGACTACTACGGCGCCATCACGCCCATCAACCAGCTCGCCTCCTTCGCCGTGCCCGAGCCGCGCATGGCGATCGTGACGCCGTTCGACGCCTCCGCGCTGCGCAACATCGAGCAGGCGATCCGCGACTCCGACCTCGGTGTCAACCCGAGCAACGACGGCCGCATCATCCGGGTGACCTTCCCGGAGCTGACGCAGGACCGCCGCAAGGAGTTCATCAAGGTCGCCAAGACCAAGGCCGAGGACTCCCGCGTCTCCATCCGCTCCGTGCGCCGCAAGGCCAAGGACGCCCTCGACAAGCTGGTCAAGGACAAGGAGGCCGGCGAGGACGAGGTGCGCCGCGCCGAGAAGGAGCTCGACGACACCACCGCGAAGTACGTCGCGCAGGTGGACGAGCTGCTCAAGCACAAGGAATCCGAGCTGCTCGAGGTCTGATGAACGACTCTCCCTGGGCCGCTGAGCCGGTTCCGGCGGGTCCCGCATACGATGCGCTGGTGGGCCCGCAGACTGCGCCCATGCCCATCGTGCCCGATGCCGCCGGCCGTGCCTTCGACGACCGGGAAGCACGCGATCGGGGGGCCGCCTTCGCCGGCGGCCCCCCGTTCCGCGCCGAGACGCCGTTGCAGGAGCCCATGCCCAGCCCCCCGCCTCCGCCTCCGCAGGCCCCGCAGGACGCCTCGCCCCCGCCGCAGAAGAAGCGCGCGGGGCGGGATCTGCGTGCCGCCATAGGGGTCGGCGTCGGCCTCGGTGCGGTGATCTTCGCTTCGCTGTTCATCGTCAAGGCCGTCTTCGTCGGCGTCATCGTCGTCGCGGTCGTGGTCGGCCTGTGGGAGCTCACCTCCCGGCTCCAGGAGAAGAAGGGCATCAAGGCCCCGCTGGTCCCGCTCGCGGTCGGCGGCGCGGCGATGATCATCGCCGGGTACGTGCGCGGGGCCGAGGGCGCATGGGTGGCGATGGCGCTCACGGCGCTGGCCGTCCTCGTGTGGCGGATGACCGAGCCCCCCGAGGACTACCTCAAGGACGTCACGGCCGGCGTCTTCGCGGCGTTCTACGTGCCGTTCCTGGCCACCTTCGTCGCGATGCTGCTGACCCCCGACGACGGCCCGCAGCGGGTGGTGACCTTCCTGCTGCTGACCGTGGTCAGCGACACCGGGGCGTACGCGGTCGGCTGGCGCTTCGGCAAGACCAAGCTGGCCCCGCGCATCAGCCCCGGCAAGACCCGCGAGGGGCTCTTCGGAGCGGTGGCCTTCGCGATGGCGGCCGGCGCCCTGTGCATGGAGTTCCTCATCGACGGCGGCGCCTGGTGGCAGGGCCTGCTGCTGGGCCTCGCGGTGGCGGTCTCCGCCACACTGGGCGACCTCGGCGAGTCGATGATCAAGCGTGACCTGGGCATCAAGGACATGGGCACGCTGCTCCCGGGCCACGGAGGCATCATGGACCGGCTGGACTCGCTGCTGCCGACCGCTCCGGTGGTCTGGCTGCTGCTGGCGGCGTTCGTCGGCACCGGCTGACCGGTCCGGGCCGGGTTATCCTGGAGGGCGCGCCACGTGCACGTGGCGCGCCTTTTCCGTCCGGCGGCCGAGTCGCCGCGGACCGGCCCTGCACGCGCGGGGTGACCCCCACCCCGTCGTACCGAGGAGTACAGCATGGCCCCCCGTCCCGTTCCGGGCGAGCTCACCTTCGTCGCGCCCCGCGGAGCGAAGAAGCCCCCGCGGCACCTCGCCGACCTCACGCCGGCCGAGCGCCGCGAGGCGGTGGCCGCGATCGGTGAGAAGCCGTTCCGGGCCAAGCAGCTCTCCCAGCACTACTTCGCCCGCTACGCGCACGACCCGGCCGAGTGGACGGACATCCCCGCCGCCTCGCGCGAGAAGCTCCAGCAGGAGCTGCTGCCGGAGCTCATGAACGTCGTGCGGCACATCAGCTGCGACAACGACACCACCCGCAAGACCCTGTGGAAGCTGCACGACGGCACGCTCGTCGAGTCCGTGCTGATGCGCTACCCGGACCGGGTCACGATGTGCATCTCCTCGCAGGCCGGCTGCGGCATGAACTGCCCGTTCTGCGCCACCGGCCAGGCCGGCCTGGACCGCAACCTCTCCACCGCCGAGATCGTGCACCAGATCGTCGACGGCATGCGCGCCCTGCGCGACGGCGAGGTCCCCGGCGGCCCGGCGCGGCTCTCCAACATCGTCTTCATGGGCATGGGCGAGCCGCTCGCGAACTACAAGCGCGTCGTCGGCGCCATCCGCCGCCTCACCGACCCGGAGCCCGACGGCCTGGGCCTGTCGCAGCGCGGCATCACCGTCTCCACCGTCGGCCTGGTCCCGGCGATGCTGCGGTTCGCCGACGAGGGCTTCAAGTGCCGCCTCGCGGTCTCCCTGCACGCCCCGGACGACGAGCTGCGCGACACGCTCGTCCCCGTCAACACCCGCTGGAAGGTCCGCGAGGTCCTCGACGCCGCCTGGGAGTACGCGGAGAAGTCCGGCCGCCGGATCTCCATCGAGTACGCCCTGATCCGCGACATCAACGACCAGGCCTGGCGCGGCGACCTGCTCGGCCGCCTGCTCAAGGGCAAGCGCGTGCACGTCAACCTGATCCCGCTGAACCCGACGCCGGGCTCCAAGTGGACCGCCTCGCGCCCCGAGGACGAGAAGGCCTTCGTCGAGGCGATCGCCCGCCACGGCGTGCCCGTGACCGTGCGCGACACCCGCGGCCAGGAGATCGACGGCGCGTGCGGTCAGCTCGCCGCCTCGGAACGCTAGATTCCGACTGCGTTCCGGACAGGGGCCGGCGTGAATCGGCCGCAGGGGTACCCTGTGGCCGAACCAATTGCATATTCCGACAGGGGAGCGCCACAGCGCTGAGAGTGCGGTATCCGTCATCCGCAGACCCTCTGAACCTCGCCCCGGTCATTCGGGGTAGGAAGTTCGGTCACCACTCAAGCTGTTGCGCCCTGCCCGGCGTCCGCTCTCACAGAGCGCCGGGCAGGGCCGCGTCTTCTCCTGGTCATCCCAGGAGGAATCACCAGTGAGCACCACCAAGAAGATCGCGGGCGCGGCGCTCGCGGCCGCGCTCGGCGTGACCACGCTCAGCGCCTGCGGCGGCGACGCCAAGGACAAGTCCGCGGGCGCGGGCGACGCCCCGAAGTCCAAGACGGTCACGCTCGTCTCCCACGACTCCTTCAACGTGACCGAGGCGGTCCTCAAGGAGTTCGAGCAGCAGAGCGGCTACACCGTCAAGGTGCTGAAGTCCGGCGACGCCGGCGCCGCGCTCAACCAGGAGATCCTCACCAAGGGCTCCCCGCGCGGCGACGTCTTCTTCGGCGTCGACAACACCCTGCTCTCGCGCGCCCTCGACAACGGCGTCTTCACCCCCTACCAGGCCAAGGGCCTGGACACGGTGAAGCCGGAGTTCGTGCTCGACAAGCAGCACCGCGTCACCCCGGTCGACTCCGGTGACATCTGCGTCAACTACGACAAGGCGTACTTCGCCGACAAGAAGATCGCCCCGCCGCAGACGCTGGACGACCTGGTCAAGCCGGAGTACAAGAACCTGCTGGTCACCGAGAACGCCGCGACCTCCTCGCCCGGACTCGGCTTCCTCCTCGCCTCCGTCGGCAAGTACGGCGAGGAGGGCTGGAAGGACTACTGGAGCAAGCTCAAGGCCAACGGCGTCGAGGTCGTCGACGGCTGGGAGCAGGCCTACAACGAGCGCTTCTCCGGCTCCGCAGGCGGCAAGAAGGCCAAGGGCGACCGCCCGCTGGTCGTCTCCTACGCCTCCAGCCCGCCGGTCGAGGTCCTCTACGGCGAGCCCCAGCCGGCCGAGGCGCCCACGGGCGTGGCCACCGGCACCTGCTTCCGCCAGGTCGAGTTCGCGGGCCTGCTCAAGGGCGCGAAGAACGAGGAGGGCGGCAAGGCGCTCATCGACTTCCTGGTCTCCAAGAAGTTCCAGGAGGACATGCCGCTCCAGATGTTCGTGAACCCGGTCGTCAAGGACGCGAAGCTGCCGGACCTGTTCACGAAGCACGGCGTCGTGGTCGACAAGCCGGAGAACGTCGCTCCGGAGGCCATCGCCAAGAACCGTGAGCAGTGGGTCAAGACGTGGTCCTCGCTCGTCGTGAAGTAGAGCGCCTTCCTGCGGGGGGCGGGCGCGCCACGGCCGTCAGACTCGCTCTGATGGCCGTGCCGCTCGCCTTCTTCGGACTGTTCTTCGCCTACCCCGTCGCCGCGATCGTCGGCCGGGGGCTCAAGACGGACGAGGGCTGGCAGTTCGGCCGGATCGGCGAGGTCCTCGGCCGGCCCGACATCGGCGGCGTGCTGTGGTTCACCACCTGGCAGGCGCTCGCCTCGACCGCCCTCACCCTGCTCCTCGCGCTGCCCGGCGCCTACGTCTTCGCGCGCCTGGAGTTCCCCGGCAAGCAGGTGCTGCGCGCGCTGGTCACCGTCCCCTTCGTGCTGCCGACCGTGGTCGTCGGCAGTGCCTTCCTGGCGCTGGTCGGGCGGGGCGGGCTGCTCGACGAGCTGTGGGGCGTGCGGCTGGACACCACCGTGTGGGCGATCCTGCTCGCCCACGTCTTCTTCAACTACGCCGTCGTGGTGCGGACCGTCGGCGGGCTCTGGGCGCAGCTGGACCCGCGCCAGGAGGAGGCCGCGCGGGTGCTGGGCGCCGGGCGGTTCGCGGCGTGGCGGCGGGTGGTGCTGCCCGCGCTCGGGCCGGCGGTGGCCGCGGCCTCGCTGATGGTGTTCCTGTTCACGTTCAGCTCCTTCGGCGTCGTGCAGATCCTGGGCGGGCCCGCGTACGCCACGCTGGAGGTGGAGGTCTACCGGCAGACGGCGCAGCTGCTGGACCTGCCGACCGCCGCCGTGCTGACGATGGTGCAGTTCGCGGCCATCGCCGCCGTCCTCGCGGTGCACGCGTGGACCGTGCGCCGGCGGGAGACCGCGCTGCGGCTCGTCGACCCCGCGCGCACCGCGCGTCCGCCGCGCGGGTGGGCGCAGCGGGGGCTGCTGGGCGGGGTGCTGCTGTCGGTGGCGCTGCTGGTGGTGGCGCCGCTGGCGGTGCTGATGGAGCGGTCCTTCGACGCCCCGGGCGGGTACGGCTTCGGCTTCTACCGGGCGCTGCAGGACGCGGGCTCCGGGGGCGGAACGTTTCTGGTGCCGCCGCTGGAGGCGATCTGGAACTCCCTCCGGTACGCGCTGGCCGCCACCGCCATCGCCCTGGTGATCGGGGGGCTCGCGGCGGCCGCCCTGACCCGGCGCGGGGGCCGCTTCGTGCGCGGCTTCGACGCGCTGCTGATGCTGCCGCTCGGGGTGTCCGCCGTGACGGTGGGCTTCGGGTTCCTGATCACCCTGGACGAGCCGCCGCTGGACCTGCGGACCTCGTGGATCCTGGTGCCGCTCGCGCAGGCGCTGGTCGGGGTGCCGTTCGTCGTACGGACCATGCTGCCGGTGCTGCGGGCCGTCGACGGCCGGCTGCGGGAGGCGGCGGCCGTCCTCGGGGCCTCGCCGCTGCGGGCCTGGCGGGAGGTGGACCTGCCGCTGGTGCGGAGGGCGCTGCTGATCGCGGCGGGCTTCGCCTTCGCGGTCTCGCTGGGCGAGTTCGGCGCGACCGTCTTCATCGCCCGGCCCGACCGCCCGACGCTGCCGGTGGCCGTGGCGCGGCTGCTGGGGCGGGCCGGGGAGATGAACTACGGGCAGGCGATGGCCCTGAGCACGATTCTGATGCTGGTGTGCGCGGTGTCCCTGCTGGTGCTGGAGCGGCTGCGACCCGACAAGACCTCGGGAGAGTTCTGATGACCCTGCTCCGGCTCGAAGGGGTGACGGTCCGCTTCGGCGACCGGGCGGTCGTGGACGCGGTCGACCTGGAGGTCGCCGAGCACGAGACCGTGTGCGTGCTGGGCCCCAGCGGCAGCGGCAAGTCCACCCTGCTGCGGGTGGTGGCCGGCCTCCAGCGGGTGTCCGCGGGGCGGGTGCTGCTCGGCGGGGCCGACCAGGCCGGCGTGCCGGTGCACCGGCGCGGGGTGGGCCTGATGTTCCAGGACCACCAGCTGTTCCCGCACCGGGACGTCGGCGGGAACGTCTCCTTCGGCCTGCGCGTGCAGGGCACCCCGAAGGGCTCGTACGGGGCCCGGGTCGCGGAGCTGCTGGAGCTGGTCGGGCTCCCGGGGGCGCAGGGCCGGGCCGTCTCCTCGCTGTCCGGCGGGGAGCAGCAGCGGGTGGCCCTCGCCCGGGCACTGGCCCCCTCGCCCCGGCTGCTGATGCTGGACGAGCCGCTCGGCCAGCTGGACCGGGGGCTGCGCGAGCGGCTGGTGGTCGAGCTCCAGGGGCTGTTCTCCCGGCTGGGCACCACCGTCCTGGCCGTCACCCACGACCAGGGCGAGGCCTTCGCGCTGGCCGACCGGGTGGTGGTGATGCGGGACGGGCGGATCGCGCAGGCCGGGACCCCGCTGGAGGTGTGGCAGCGGCCCGCGTCGGAGTTCGTGGCCCGCTTCCTCGGCTTCGAGAACGTGGTCCCGGGCACGGTGGCCGGTACCGCCGCCGCGACCGCGTGGGGCAGGGTGCCCGTCCCGGCCGGCACTCCCGAGGGGGAGCGGCGGCTGCTGGTCCGCCCCGCCGGGGTGGTGCTGTGCGAGGCCGGGCTGGGCTGCGTGGTGGAGTCCCGGACCTTCCGGGGCACGCACGTGGCCCTGCGGCTGCGGCCCGCGTCGGGGCCCGTACTGGAGGCCGAGTGCGAGCTGGCCACCGCGCCGGCCGTGGGGGACCGGGTCGCGGTGGCGTTCAGCCCGTCGCAGGTCGTCGTCCTGCCGGGCTAGTCCGGGAGGGACGGCCTAGTCCCGGATGCCGTCGACGGCGATCGGCAGGTGGCGCGGGCCGCGCAGGACCGCGTTCTGCCGGTAGGGCGGCGGGTCCTCCAGCAGCCGGGGGTTCTCCAGCCTGCGCGCCAGCTCGCTCAGCGCCAGTGCCGCCTCCAGCCGGGCCAGCGGCGCGCCGAAGCAGCTGTGGATGCCGCTGCCGAGGCCAAGGTGCTGGACGTCCTGGCGGTCCGGGTCGAACCGGTCCGGGTTCTCGAACCGCTTCGGGTCGCGGTTCCCGGAAGCCAGGATCAGCCAGAGCGAGGAGCCCTTGGGGATGGTCACCCCCGCCACCTCGATGTCGGAGAGGGTGCTGCGCTGCGGCAGCAGCTGCACGGGCGGCTCGTAGCGCAGCAGCTCCTCCACGATGGGCACGCCCAGGTCCGGCTCGGCGCGCAGCCGGGCCAGGTGCTGCGGATGCCGCAGCAGGGTGAGCATGCCGTTCGTGATCAGGTTGACGGTGGTCTCGTGCCCCGCGATCAGCAGCAGCGCCGCCGTGCTCAGCACCTCCATGGTGGTCATGGTGCCGTCGGGCCCCTGTGCGGTCGCCAGCTCCGACAGCATGTCCCCGGTGGGGTTCTTGCGCCGCTCCTCGATCAGCCCGGCCAGGTACATGCCGAGCTCCATCCGGGCGCCCTTCGTCTTCTCCGCGCGCACGGCCGGATCGGCGCCCGGATCCGGGTCCAGGCTCGCGGCGAGCGTGTCGGCCCAGACGTGGAAGCGCGCCTCGTCCTCGGGCGGGATGCCCAGCAGCCGGCAGATCACCGTGACCGGGAACGGGTACGAGAACTCCTCGACCAGGTCGATCCGCGAGGGGTCGCCCTCCTTCGCGATCGCGTCGATCAGGCCCTTGACGATGCCGCCCAGCTCACCGCGCATCTGCTCGACGCGGCGCGGCGAGTGCGGCGGCCCGAACGGTCGGTTCGTCATCCGGCGCAGCCGGTCGTGGTCGGGCGGGTCCAGCTTCAGGAAGGAGGGCGGCAGGACGCCCTCCCCCTCGTCCTCGCCCGCCTCGCTCAGCGGGTCTCCCGCGACCGCCGTCAGGTTGCGGGAGTCGGAGCTGATCCGCGGATCGTGCAGCAGGCCCTTGATCTCGTGGTAGGTGCTGAGGACGTACGGGCCGGTCCCGTCGTGGAACACCGGGGTCTTGCGGAGCTCCTCGTACAGGGGGTACGGATCGGCCCGGCTGGAGTAGTCGAGGATCTGCCGCAGGATGCCTTCAGTCATGAGAGGTCCTCGTGCTCAGTTGTGCGCCGGCGTGAACTTCATCCGCCGGTCGGCCGGTGAGTAGCCGCTCAGGGTGATGGTCGGGCCGTGCGTCGGGATCGACGGGTCGGGGAAGTCCGCGTCCAGCGGCCGGTTCCCCTCGGGCCTGCGGTCCACCGTCGAGTAGGGCGGCGGGAACGGCGCCGTCTGCTCGATCTGCTGCTCGTAGAAGTCCAGCCAGCGGCACTGGTCGAAGGTGACGGCACCGATGACGCGCCCCTGGTAGCCGTAGACGCCGACGAAGCGGCGCTCGGCGCGCGAGCCCTGGGTGATGACGATCTCGGTCCCCATCGAGGGGACCCCGACCGACTTGATGTTCACCCCGAACTGGGACGACCAGAAGGCCGGTACCCATACGTGCGGGCGGCGCTCCGCGCTCTCGCTGAGCATGTTGTGCGCGGCCGTCTCGGCCTGGGCGACGGCGTTGCCCCAGTGCTCCAGGGACAGGAACTGGTAGCCGAAGAGGGCGTGCGGGGAGCGGGCCACGTCGCCGGCCACGTAGATGTCGTCGGTGACGATGCCCCAGATGTCGAAGGCCCGGCAGCCCGCGTCGCAGGCGATGCCGCGCGGACCGGCGCCGAGTCCGGACCCGGTCAGCCACTCGGTGTTGCGCTGGGCGCCGAGCGAGACGACCACCACCTCCGCCTCCAGCGTGGTGCCGTCGGAGAGGTGTGCGGAGCGGACCCTTCCGGAGGAGTCGCCCTCCAGGGCCGTCACCATGATCCCGGTGCGCAGGTCCACCCCGTTCTCGCGGTGCATCTCGGCCGCGACCGCGCCGACCACCCCGCCGAGCGCCCCGACCAGGGGCGCGTCGCCGCGTTCCGCCACGGTGACGGCCAGGCCGCGTTCCCGGCAGGCGGAGGCGATCTCGGAGCCGGTGAACCCCGCGCCGATGACGAGGACCCGGCCGGGCCCCGCCGCCAGCGCGCGTTCCAGGGCCGCGCCGTCGTCCCGGGTGCGCAGGACGAAGACCCCGTCGAGGGCGCCCTCCTCCGGTTTGGGCCACGGCCGGGCGCGGACGCCGGTGGCGATCAGCAGCCGGTCGTACTCCACCTCGTCGCCGTCGGCGAGGCGGACCCGGCGGCCCTTCATGTCCAGGCCGGCGGCCGGTACGCCGAGCCGCCACTTGGCGTCGATGTCCAGGCGCCTGGGCAGGGCCGTGCGGTCCGCGGTCGCCTTGCCGAGCAGGACCTGCTTGGACAGCGGGGGCCGGTCGTACGGCTCGTGGGGTTCGTCGCCGATCATCGTCAGGGATCCGGCGAACCCCTTCTCGCGCAGGGTCTCGGCGGCCCGCAGGCCCGCCAGGGAGGCTCCCACGACGACGATGCGGCCTTCGCGCTTGAGCCGCTCCAGGGCTGCGTCACCGCTCACCACGCGCCTCCGCGGTCGACAGGGACCCGTTCACGGCGTCCAGCAGGATGGCCCGGACGGGGCAGGCGTGGACGGCGCGGACGACGTTCTCGCGGTGCTCCTCGTCGGGCTGCGGGTCGTAGAGCAGGGACTCGTCCCCGTGCATGGCGAAGACGTCCGGTGCGAGGAACGCGCACTGCGCGTACCCCTGGCACCGGTTGAGGTCCACGACAAGCCTCATGGGGCATCAGCCTTTCCGTGACCTGTTGCCCCCCACGGACCCCCGACACCCTCCCGTCCTCCAGCATGCGCGCGAGACCCGCGCGCCGCCTGCGGGAGGGGCGGGGGCCGGGCCTCAGGCGCTCCGCCGCAGGTTGTTTTTTTTTTACGTGCAGGCTGACGAGGAGCATCCAGAACGGGAAGACCATCTCGGCCCAGGGCACCCCGGACCCCAGGAGCAGCACCAGCCCGGTGGCGAAGCCCAGCGCGACCAGCGGGCGCGGGAAGAAGCCCAGGCGGCGCCCCATCGTGGAGGTCACGAAGACGAAGACGGCCGCCATGCGCATCGCGTACGTGGTGAGCACGGTGTACGCGAAGGGGCGGCCGAATCCCGACGGAGGGACGGTCTCCTGGAGCACGGTGCCCGCCGCGGCGGCGGCGACGAACAGGGTCCCGACGAAGACGTAGCCGCTGCCGAGGAACACCGCCGCGACGAACCGGTCCTCTCCGCCGCCGGAGTGCGCGCGCAAGGCCCCCATGAACCAGAGGAAGAAGATCCCGGCGAACGGCACGATCTCCAGGGCCAGCCGGACGGCCCAGCGGTCGGCGTCGGCGACCGGGGCGTCGGAGGGGCTCCCGGAGGGGATGGCGAGCCTCATCAGCACGATCGCCACCGCGAGCAGCACGGCGAAGACGAGCCCGGCCGTCCCGGCGGCCCGTGGCGTGCGCATCCGCGTGGTGGTGGACTCCATGCCCCCAGCAGGCGGCACCCGCCCGGCCCCCGCCACCGGAGGGGCCCACGGGGGTGAATCCCGGCCCGGCCGCGGGGGCCGGGCCGGGAGGGTCAGGCCACCGGTGCCGGAACCGGTTCCTCGGCGGGGTCCTCGGCCCCGTCGTGGTTGCCGTACCAGGCCACCGCGACGGCGCCGGCGACCGCCAGCACGAAGCCGGTCACCGCGAGCCAGGCCAGCCCCGGACGGGAGGCGTCGCCGAGCCACAGGACGCCGATCGCGCCCGGGAGCACCGTCTCGCCGACGACCAGGGCGGCGGTGGCGCCGTTGACCGAGCCGATCTGGAGGGCCACCGTGTGCAGGTACATGCCGCCGATGCCCGCGATCAGGATGGCGTACAGCGCCGGGTCGGTGGCGAGGGTGACCGGGTCGAAGGGGTCCACGCCGTCGAGGATGCGCACGCCGACGCCCAGCGCGCCGAAGGCCAGACCGGACAGCAGGCCCGCCAGGATCGCGGCCCGGGCGCCGAGGAACCGTACGGCCACCGTGCCGCCGACGATGATCAGCAGGGTCACGGCCAGCAGCCACCAGTGCGTGGACATCGGGGCGTGGTGGTCGCCCTCGTGGCCGGCGGCGGTCGCCAGCAGCACCAGCGCCGCGCAGACGACGCCGATCGAGGTCCATTCCTTGCGGGTCAGCCGGATGCCCAGCATCTTCACGCTGAGGACGGCGGTGATGACCAGGTTGGCGCTGATGACCGTCTGGGAGAGGAACAGGGGCAGCATGCGGGCCGCCAGCGCGCCCAGTCCGAAGCCCACGAAGTCCAGGATGGTGCCGACGATGAACTCCCAGGTCATCGCGGCCTTGGCGGTGGAGGTCAGGTTCGGTCCGCCGTGGGCGGTCACGCCGGCGGCGGCCGGTGACATCCGGGCGGCGCGGCGCGAGCCCACGGCTTGCAGGACAGAGCCCGTCCCGTAGCAGATGGACGCCGCGACGGCGGTCAGCAGGCCTATGAGCACAGAAGGCTCCGTTCAACGTCTGGCAGGTAAGGCGGTACCTCTGCCAGACGTCACAACGGGCCGGGAAGTTGCCTCCGCCAGGGAATTCGTTGACCGGTTCTTTGCCCTCGGGGGTTCAGGCCATGGCCGCGAGCGCGTCCGGGACCTCGTCCACCGAGTCCACCAGCGCGATCCGCGACTCCATCGCCCGGCCCGACGACAGCGCCCGCAGCAGCGGCCAGACCGGCAGCCGCTCGGTCCAGTGGGCGCGGTCGACCAGGACCATCGGGGTCGGCTCGGACCGCGACTCGTAGTAGTTCGGCGTGGCGTTGTCGAAGACCTCCTGCACGGTGCCCGCGGCACCCGGCAGGAACACCACCCCCGCGTTGGACCGGGCGAGCAGCCCGTCCTCGCGGGTGGCGTTCGCGAAGTACTTGGCGATCTGCGCCGCGAAGGCGTTCGGCGGCTCGTGGCCGTAGAACCAGGTGGGGATCCCGACCGAGTCCCCGCCGCGGGGCCAGCGCTCCCGTACGGCGAAGGCCGCGCGCGCCCAGTCGGACACGGACGGGCTGAAGGAGGGCACCTTCGCCAGCAGCTCCAGCGCCTCGGGCAGGGCCTCGTCCGGGGCGGGCGCCAGGTAGGCGCCCAGGTTGGCGGCCTCCATCGCGCCGGGGCCGCCGCCGGTGGCGACCGTCAGCCCGGACCGGGCCAGGGTCCGGCCCAGCTCCGCCGCGCCGCGGTACTCCGTGCCGCCGCGGGCCATGGCGTGGCCGCCCATGACGCCGATGACGCGGGCGCCCGCGAGGTGTTCGTCGAGGGCGTCGGAGACGGCGTCGTCGTGGATGGAGCGGAGCATCGAGGAGAAGACGTCGCCGTCGGACCTGGTCTCCTGGAACCAGGCGTACGCCTGGGCGTCCGGGGTGGCCTCGTAGCCTTCGGCCAGACCGGTGAACAGCTCCTCGGCCGTGTACAGCAGACCCCGGTACGGGTTGAACGGCAGGTCCGGTATCGGCGGGAAGACGAGCGCGCCGTCCGCGCGGACCTTCACCGAGGCGTCGGGCTCCATCGCGCAGCCGAGGAACACGGCCGCGGAGGTGTCGGCGGACCGCCGGGCGAAGGTCCGCTCCAGGAG
>NZ_GG657750.1:5675486-5701922 GCF_000158895.1 Streptomyces sp. C
GGCCCGGCGGGCGGCACGGTGCGGGGCGCCGCCGATGAGCAGGGGCAGGGCGGTGTTCTCCCAGACCTTGAGCTCGGGCAGCAGCTGCGGATCGGGGCCGATCCAGGCGAACCGGTCGCGGCGCAGGCGTTCGCGGGCGGCGGTTCCCAGGGTGTGGACGGGGACGCTGTTGAACCAGACCTCGCCCTGTTCGGGCAGCAGCTGCCCGGCCAGACAGCGCAGCAGGGTGCTCTTCCCGCAGCCGCGGGGGCCGGTCACGGCGAGGATCTCACCCTGGCGGACTCCGGCGGAGACCCCGATCAGGCCGGGGCTACCGCTGTGGGAGTAGTGCAGGGACCGGGCCCAGAGCAGGTCGTCCTGCGGTGGGGCCTGGTCGGGCCGGGCCTTGTCCGGGGGAGCCACCATGACGTACACCTCCGTCCGGGGGAACGAAGCGGAGCCCTTTCGGTCACTGGCACCGCAAGGAGATGTAAGGAGATGAACGTCGTGAAAGCTGACAGCACACGGCCCGGACCCCCGCGTTCTACTCGAACGGAGGATCCGGGCCGTGTGTTCGGGCTACTGCGTCCCCGGACCGGTTACAGCTTGGTCCACGCCTCGGTGAGCACCGAGCGCAGGATGCCTTCGATCTCGTCGAAGGTGCCCTGGTCGGCGATCAGCGGCGGGGCCAGCTGGATGACCGGGTCCCCACGGTCGTCGGCGCGGCAGTAGAGGCCGTTGTCGAAGAGCGCCTTGGAGAGGAAGCCGTAGAGCACGCGCTCGGTCTCCTCGTCCGTGAAGGACTCCTTGGTGACCTTGTCCTTGACGAGCTCGATGCCGTAGAAGAAGCCGTTGCCGCGGACGTCGCCGACGATCGGAAGGTCGTGCAGCTTCTTCAGGGTGTTGAAGAAGTTGCCCTCCTGGTCCAGCACGTGCTGGTTCAGGCCTTCCTTGTCGAAGATGTCGAGGTTGGCGATGGCCACGGCGGAGGACACCGGGTGTCCGCCGAAGGTGTAGCCGTGCAGGAAGGTGTTGTCGCCCTTGTAGAAGGGCTCCGCGATGCGGTCCGAGACGATGCAGGCACCGATCGGGGAGTAGCCCGAGGTCATGCCCTTGGCGCAGGTGATCATGTCCGGCACGTAGCCGAACTTGTCACAGGCGAACATCGTGCCGAGGCGGCCGAACGCGCAGATGGTCTCGTCGGAGACGAGCAGCACGTCGTAGGTGTCGCAGATCTCGCGGACCCGCTGGAAGTACCCGGGCGGGGGCGGGAAGCAGCCGCCGGCGTTCTGCACGGGCTCCAGGAAGACGGCCGCGACGGTGTCGGGGCCCTCGAAGAGGATCTGCTGCTCGATCTGGTCGGCGGCCCAGCGGCCGAAGGCCTCGGGGTCGTCGCCGTGGATCGGGGCGCGGTAGATGTTGGTGTTGGGCACCTTGTGCGCGCCCGGGACCAGCGGCTCGAAGGGGGCCTTCAGCGCCGGCAGGCCGGTGATGGACAGCGCGCCCTGCGGGGTGCCGTGGTAGGCCACCGCACGCGAGATGACCTTGTACTTGGTGTGCTTGCCCTGAAGCTTGAAGTACTGCTTGGCGAGCTTCCAGGCGGTCTCGACGGCCTCGCCGCCACCGGTGGTGAAGAAGACCTTGTTCAGGTCGCCGGGGGCGTAGTCGGCGAGGCGCTCGGCGAGCTCGACGGCCTTGGGGTGCGCGTACGACCACACGGGGAAGAACGCGAGCTCCTGGGCCTGCTTGTACGCGACCTCGGCCAGCTCCTTGCGGCCGTGACCGGCGTTGACCACGAACAGTCCGGCGAGACCGTCCAGGTAGCGCTTGCCCTTGTCGTCGAAGATGTAGGTGCCCTCACCCCGCACGATGGTGGGGACGGGCGCGTTCTCGTACGACGACATGCGGGTGAAGTGCATCCACAGGTGGTCGTACGCGGTTTTGGAGAGGTCCTGGCTCACGGGCTATCGAGTTCCCCACATGTAGGTCTGCTTCTTCAGCTTCAGATAAACGAAGCTTTCGGTTGATCGCACGCCGGGGAGCGTGCGGATCTTCTTGTTGATCGTTTCGAGCAGGTGGTCGTCGTCCTCGCAGACGATCTCCACCATCAGGTCGAACGACCCCGCGGTCATCACGACGTATTCGCACTCGGCCATGGCGGTCAGAGCGTCGGCCACCGGGTCGAGGTCTCCCTCGACGTTGATGCCGACCATCGCCTGGCGCCGCAGGCCCACGGTGAGCGGGTCGGTGACGGCGACGATCTGCATGACGCCCTGGTCGAGCAGCTTCTGTACGCGCTGGCGCACCGCCGCTTCGGACAGGCCCACGGCCTTGCCGATCGATGCATACGGACGGCGACCGTCCTCTTGCAGTTGCTCGATGATCGCCAGGGACACAGCATCGACCGAAGGGGACGGTTGTCTGTTCCTGGAATCTGCGCTTCGACTGACCACGACCTCACTGTGCACGAGGAGTCGTCTGTTCCGCAACCCGTAATCGATGAAATCCGTTGCGGACGGTCTCCGATTTCACGGATTTCGTAGTTGGTCGGGTCTGGCTCTGTCGAAAGCGTCACCGGAGGGGCTAGGCTTGGCAGGTCGTCTCAATCATTGGACATGTGATCAGGAGAGTGGCTGTAGTGACCACCGAACTGCGTCGTCTGCGCAACTACATCGGCGGGGAGTTCAAGGACGCCGCCGACGGGCGGACCACCGACGTGGTCAACCCCGCGACCGGCGAGGTGTACGCCACCGCCCCGCTCTCGGGCCAGGCCGACGTCGACGCCGCCATGGCCGCCGCCGCGGCGGCCTTCCCGGGCTGGCGCGACACCACGCCCTCGGAGCGCCAGAAGGCCCTGCTGAAGATCGCGGACGCCTTCGAGGCGCGCGCCGAGGAGCTCGTCGCCGCCGAGTCGGAGAACACCGGCAAGCCGCTGGGCCTGACGGCCAGCGAGGAGCTCCCGCCGATGGTGGACCAGATCCGCTTCTTCGCGGGCGCCGCGCGCCTGCTGGAGGGCCGCTCGGCCGGTGAGTACATGGACGGGATGACCTCGATCATCCGCCGCGAGCCGGTCGGCGTCTGCGCCCAGGTGGCGCCGTGGAACTACCCGATGATGATGGCCGTGTGGAAGTTCGCCCCGGCGATCGCCGCGGGCAACACCGTCGTCCTCAAGCCCTCGGACACCACCCCGGCCTCGACCGTCCTGATGGCCGAGATCATCGACTCGATCCTGCCCAAGGGCGTCTTCAACGTCGTCTGCGGCGACCGCGAGACCGGCAAGGCCATGGTCGAGCACTCCACCCCGGCGATGGCCTCCATCACCGGCTCGGTGCGCGCCGGCATGCAGGTCGCCGAGAGCGCCTCCAAGGACGTCAAGCGCGTCCACCTGGAGCTCGGCGGCAAGGCCCCCGTCGTGGTCTTCGAGGACGCCGACCTGGCCAAGGCCGTCGAGGACATCGCGGTCGCCGGCTACTTCAACGCCGGCCAGGACTGCACCGCCGCCACCCGCGTGCTCGTGCACGAGTCGATCCACGACGAGTTCGTGGCCGCGCTGGCCAAGGCCGCCGCGGAGACCAAGACCGGTCAGCCGGACGACGAGGACGTGCTCTACGGCCCGCTGAACAACCCGAACCAGCTGGCGCAGGTCGCCGGCTTCGTCGACCGCCTCCCCGCCCACGCCAAGGTCGAGGCAGGCGGCCACCGGGTCGGCGAGAAGGGCTACTTCTACGCCCCGACCGTCGTCTCCGGCCTGAAGCAGGACGACGAGATCATCCAGAACGAGGTCTTCGGCCCCGTCATCACCGTCCAGTCCTTCACCGACGAGGCCCAGGCCCTGGAGTTCGCGAACGGCGTCGAGTTCGCCCTCGCGTCCTCCGTGTGGACCAAGGACCACGCCCGCGCGATGCGCATGTCCAAGAACCTCGACTTCGGCTGCGTGTGGATCAACACCCACATCCCGCTCGTCGCCGAGATGCCGCACGGCGGCTTCAAGAAGTCCGGCTACGGCAAGGACCTCTCCGCCTACGGCTTCGAGGACTACACCCGCATCAAGCACGTGATGACCTCGCTCGACGCCTGATCCGCGGCCGCCGCCCGGGCGGTGGCGCACTGATCACCGAAGGGCCCTGACGGGGCGGGCAGTAGACATCTTGTCTATTGCCCGCCCCTTCGCGTTGTCCGAGGCTTTGGCCATGCCTGAACTCCTCTCCCGTCGCGCGGCGCTGCGCGGCCTCGGTGCCGCGGGCCTGCTCGCCGCCCTCACCGGCTGCGGCGTGCCCGCCGCGTACGTCCCGGAGGACCGGCGGCAGGCCCCGGACCTTTCGGACCGCGACCGCGCTCTCGCCTTCTCCAACTGGCCCCTCTACATCGACACCGACGACGAGGACGAGGAGAGCCGTCCGACCCTGGAGGCCTTCACCCGCAAGACCGGCATCCAGGTCCGCTACACCGAGGAGATCAACGACAACGACGAGTTCTTCGGCAAGGTCAGCCCGGCCCTGATGAACCACCAGGCGACCGGCCACGACCTGGTCGTCGTCAGCGACTGGATGGCCGCCCGCTTCGTCCACCTGGGCTGGGCGCAGAAGATGGACCGCTCGGCGCAGTCCAACGTCGCCGAGCACCTCGACCCGCAGCTGCGGTCGCCCGCCTTCGACGAGGGGCGGCTGCACACCGTCCCCTGGCAGTCGGGGATCACCGGCATCGCCTACAACCGCAGGGCCCTGGGCCGGGAGATCAAGTCCGTCAAGGACCTCTGGCACCCGGACCTGGCGGGCAAGGTGACCCTCTTCTCGGGCCTGGACGAGTCCTTCTCCCTGCTGATGCAGGGCAACGGAACCGACGTCACCCGCTGGACCGAATCCGACTTCCACCGGATGTGCGACCAGGTCGAGGACCTGGTCCGCAAGAAGCACATCCGCCGCTTCACCGGCAACGACTACACCTCCGATCTCGGCAAGGGCGACGTCCTCGCCTGCCAGGCCTACTCGGGTGACGCCATCCAGCTCCGGGCCGACAACCCGGACATCGAGTTCGTGGTTCCCGAGGAGGGCGGCGAACTGTGGGCCGAGAGCCTGCTCGTCCCCAACCTCGCGCGGCACAAGGCCAATGCGGAGGCCCTCGTCGACCACTACTACGACCCGGCGGTGGCCGCCGAGCTCGCGGCCGCGGTCAACTACGTCTGCCCGGTGCCCGCCGCCCGCGAGGTACTGGCCGCCTCGCCGGACCGGGAGACCGCCCAACTGGCCGAGAACCCGCTGATCTTCCCCGACGACGCCATGCGCCGCCGCCTCGCCGTGGCCCGGGACATCTCCTCCGCCGAACGCCCGGCCCTCGCCAAGCGCTGGAACGCCATCGTCGGACTGTGATCATGGTCTCGCGGCCGAACTGAACATGTTCAGGAAATTGGCTGAACGTGTTCAGTTCCCATGTGTAGGCTCCTTTCCATGAGCGAGAGAAGCGCCCTCCAGCGGCGTATCCGTGCCTGGCTTGTGCTGTTCCTGGTCTGCCTCGTCCTCAGCGGGCTCACCGCCTTCCCCCTGGTCACCGAACTCCACTGGGCCAACGAGCTGGTCTCCAACGACTGGCTGCACCGCGTAGGCGACGGACTGGACCGGGCCGACTCCGAATACCCCTTCCTCCTCTACGGCACCGACTGGCTCGCCTTCGCCCACCTCGTGATCGCCGTCTTCTTCTACGGGGTCCACCGCGACCCGGTCCGCAACGTCTGGATCGTCGAGGCCGGCATGGTCGCCTGCGTCGGCGTCGTCCCCCTCGCCCTGCTCAGTGCGCCGGTGCGCGGGATCCCCGGCTGGTGGTCGCTCATCGACATCTCCTTCGGGGTCTTCGGCATCCTCCCCCTGATTGCACTGCGCCGCCTGATCAAGCGGCTGGAGGCGCTCGAAGCGGCTGAGGGTGCCGGCTACTTGGCGAAGGCCGCGCCGATGATGCCGTAGGCCACCGGGTTCATGTCCCGTCCCTTGGCGTCGGTGGAGTTCACCGAATAGACCAGGGTGCGGGACAGGTCCCGGGTACCGCCGATGACCGTGCTGTAACCGTGCCGCGAGCCCGTCTTGCCGTACAGCTTCGTGCCGTCCGGCAGCACGAACTCCTTCAGGCCGGCCGTCTGCACCGCGTGCGCGCCGGTATCGCTCGCGGCGTCCACGACGTCGGGCACCGTGAACATCTCCTCCAGCTGCGCCTCCGGGACGACCTTGCCGCCGAACAGCGCCACCGTGAAGCGCTCCAGGTCCGCCGTCGTCGATATCAGGTCCCCCGCAGCCCAGTTGGACGAGGAGTTCCACTCCGACACGTCCACCAGCGAACGGCTCCCGTCGGCCCCCGCCACCGCCTGGTAGCCGTGGTTGTACGGGCCCGGTATGCGGTTCTGGGTACGGGCCGGGAACGAGGTGTGGCGCAGGCCCAGCGGCCTGATCACCCGGTCCCCGACGGCCTTCTCGTACGCCGTCCCCGTCACCTTCTCGATCAGCACGCCCAGCACGGTGTAGTGGATGTTGCTGTACCGCTGCTTCTCGCCCGGCCTGAACTCCGGCCCCTTCGCGACCGCGTCGGCGATCAGCGCGTGCGGGTCGACCAGGTCGAAGCGGTGGGCGTACTCGTCCGCGAACGTGTCCCCGGGGCCGTCGGCGGACCGCAGGCCGCTCGTGTAGTTCAGCAGCTGCCGCACCTTCACCGGCTCGAAGCCGGGCAGCAGCCCCGGCAGGTAGTCCTGCACCGGCCGGTCCAGGTCCACCTTCCCCTCCGCCGCCAGCTGGAGCACCACCGCCGCCGTGAAGGCCTTCGTCACCGAACCGGCCCGGAAGCGGGCCTCCTCCACCGCCGCGCGCCCGCTGCGGACGTCCGCGACACCCGCGCTGCCGCGCCAGGCGCCGCTCGTACCGCCCACCCGGACCAGCGCGGCGGTCGCGTCCTTGGTCCCCGCCCCGACACCCGCGATCGCCTTCGCCAGCGCCGCCGCGTTCGGCGCAGTGGTGAAGACGGGTGCGGGGACCCCCGCCGAGACGGGCGCCGGCGCCGGAGCGGCCTCGGCGGCCGCCACCGGACCGGCGGCCACCCCCAGGACCAGAGCGGCGGCGATGAGCGTGCGCGTACGTGCCTTCATGACGGTTCCCCCGTGTGCGACCCGGTGGGCCAGCTGCCCCCCGATGACCTCAATGCTCCAGGTCACAGGGGTGGTTGCGGATCACCAACAAGAGGGGTCTTCAGCGGTACGACAACTCACCGGCGCGGGGGAGGCGGCCCGCCGCCCCTCACTCTCCAGAGGGAGATACCCCGGAGGGACCCGCCGAGCCCGCCACCGCCCCCGCCACCGCCGAGCCCGCCGCGATCAGGCCCGTCTCGTACGCGCAGATCACCGCCTGGATCCGGTCCCGCAGCCCCAGCTTCGACAGCACGTTCCCCACGTGCGACTTCACCGTGTGCTCGCTCACCACCAGCGCCGCCGCGATCTCCGCGTTCGACAGCCCCCGCCCCAGGTGCAGCAGCGTCTCCCGCTCCCGGGCCGTCAGCACCCCCAGCCGCTCCGCTGCCAGGGGGTCCGGCGCGGCAGGCCGGGCCGTCACCGCCGTGTACTCCTCGATCAACCGCCGCGCCACCGAAGGCGCCAGCAGGGACTCGCCCGCCGCCACCACCCGCACCGCGTGCACCAGGTCGTCCCGCCGCACGTCCTTCAGCAGGAACCCGCTCGCCCCCGCGTGCAGCGCCTCGTAGACGTACTCGTCCGAGTCGAAGGTCGTCAGCATCACCGTCCGGCACGCGCTCCGCGCCGAGATCACCCGGCAGGCCTCGATCCCGTCCAGCACCGGCATCCGGACGTCCAGCAGCGCCACGTCCGGGGACAGCCGCTCGACCGCCGCGACGGCCGCCGCCCCGTCCCCTACCTCCGCCACCACCTCGATGTCCTCCTGCACGTCCAGGATCATCGCGAAGCCGCTGCGCACGAGCTCCTGGTCGTCGGCCACCACCACACGGATCGTCAATTCCCCACCTCCAGCGGCGAGGTTACAAGCACCGTGAACCCGCGCCCGTCCGCACCCGGCCCGCTCCACGCCGTCCCGCCGTGCGCCGCCGCCCGCTCCCGGATCCCGATCAGCCCGTGACCGCCCGGAGCGCCGCCGGCCGGCCCCCGCCCAGGTCCGCGCCCGTCGTCCGTGACCCGGACCGCGAGCTCCCGGGACCCGTACTCCAGGCGCACGTCCACCGTCGAGGCCCCCGCGTGCTTCACCACGTTGGTCAGCGCCTCCTGCACCACTCGGTGCACCGTCGCCTCCAGCGCCGTCGGCAGCACGCGCACTTGGCCCGTCCGCTCGTACGACACCGCGAGCCCGCTCGCCCGCACCCGGTCCACCAGCGCCGGCAGCGCCCCGATCCCCGGCTGCGGGGCACGCGGCGCCGCGGCCTCCTCCGCACGCAGCACCCCCAGCATCGTCCGCAGCTGCGCCATCGCGTCCCGGCCCGTCTCGGCGATCGCCTCGAAGGCCGCCTCCGCACGCTCAGGCGCCCGGCGCACCGCCACCGGACCGGCCTCCGCCTGCACGATCATGATGCTGACGGCGTGCGAGAGGATGTCGTGCATCTCCCGCGCGATGCGCGCCCGTTCACGCGCCGCCGCCTGCTCCGCCTCGATCCGGTTCGCCCGCTCCAGCTGCTCCGCCCGGTCCTCCACCGCCGCCGTGTACGCCTGCCGCGTGGCCTGAAGCCGGCCGAGGGCGAACGCCGCCCCGAAGACGAACAGCGCGAACAACAGCTCCCTGGCCGTACCGCTGTTGAGCGCCACGGACACGGGGACCAGCACGGCCAGGGCCGTACCGACGGACAGCCGCACCCGCGACGCCCCCAGGAGCGCGATCGAGTAGACGCAGATCAGCGCGGCGTACGGCAGCGGCTGCCCGGGACCGTCCAGGGCCAGCTGGTAGGCCGAACCGGCCGCGACCACCCCGAGCAGCGCCGTCACGGACGCCCGGCGCCGCCACACCAGCGGCGCGTTGCCCAGCGTCGTCACCAGGTACGCCGTCCAGGTGGCCGGCGGGTACGCCGGGTCGCGGGGCACCACGAAGGGGATGGTCGTCGCCACCTGCACCAGCAGCGTCAGCCCCACGTCCCGCCAGCGCGGATCGGCCCGCGGGACCAGCGCACGCAGGCGTTCGGCCGGTCCGCGCGTCACCGGCCGAGACCGGCCCTCACGGCGGCCAGCGCGTCCAGTCTGTTGGTGGTGACCGAGTCCACCCCGGCCCGGACGACGGCGCGCATCGACCGCTTGGTGTCCGGCGTCCAGGCCGACACCAGCAGCCCGTCCCGGTGCAGGGCGTCCGTCAGCTCCCGGCCGACCAGCCCGAAGCGGTAGTTGAGCCAGCGCGGCCTGACCGCGTCGATCAGCACCCGGCGCGGCGGCGACAGGGTGGTCCAGGTCAGCGAGATCTCCGCGCCCGGGTCGGCGGCGCGGACCGCGAGCATGGTGTTCGGCCCGGCGCAGTAGTACGCGCGGTCGCGCGCCCCGCACTCGCGCACCAGGTCGACGACGGTCTTCACGGCCTCGTAGGAGGCACCCGGCAGGTCGATCATCAGCCGGCCGGCCCCGGCCTCCATCAGCGCCTCGCGCAGGCTCGGCACCCGGCCGTCCGTCAGCTCCTTCAACTGGGGGGCGGTGACGGCGTCGAGCCGTACGTCGTACCCCCACAGCCGCTCCAGCGTCTCGTCGTGGAGCAGGACCGGCACCCCGTCCCGGGTCAGCCGTACGTCGATCTCCACCGCGTCCGCTCCGCGCGCGAAGGCGGAGCGGACGGAGGCGAGGGTGTTCTCACGGAACCGGTAGGGATCGCCGCGGTGGCCGACGGCAGTCAGATCGCTCATGCCCCCATTCTCGGGGGCGCCGGCGATCAAGGGGAGTCAGCGGGCGAGCCATTCGGCGGTGTACGCGTCGATCTCGGCCATGAGCTTCGCCTTGCCGGCCTCGTCCAGGAAGGAGGCCTCGACGGCGTTCTTGGCGAGCTGCGCGAGGCCCCGCTCGTCGAGGTCGAGGAGCCGGGCGGCCACCGCGTACTCGTTGTTGAGGTCGGTGCCGAACATCGGCGGGTCGTCGCTGTTGATGGTGACGAGCACGCCCGCCGCGACCATCTCCTTGACGGGGTGCCGGTCGAGGTCGGTCACCACGCGGGTGGCGATGTTGGAGGTCGGGCAGACCTCCAGCGCGATCCGGTGCTCCGCGAGGTACTTCAGCAGTTCCGGGTCCTGGGTGGAGCTGGTGCCGTGGCCGATGCGCTCGGCGCCCAGCTCGCGGATGGCGTCCCAGATGGTCTCCGGGCCGGTGCTCTCCCCTGCGTGCGGCACGCTGTGCAGGCCTGCGGCGCGGGCCCGGTCGAAGTACGGCTTGAACTGCGGGCGCGGGACGCCGATCTCGGGGCCGCCGAGCCCGAAGGAGACCAGGCCCTCGGGGCGCAGGTCGACGGCGAGGCGGGCCGTCTCGGACGCGGCTTCGGGGCCGGCCTCGCCGGGGATGTCGAAGCACCAGCGCAGGATGACGCCCAGCTCGGTCTCGGCGTCCTTGCGGGCGTCCTCGATGGCCTCCATGAAGGCGGTCTCGTCGATGCCGCGGCGGGTGGAGGAGTAGGGGGTGATGGTCAGTTCGGCGTAGCGGATGTTCTGCCGGGCCATGTCGCGGGCGACTTCGAAGGTGAGGGTGCGCACGTCGTCCGGGGTGCGGACCAGGTCGACGACCGACAGGTAGACCTCGATGAAGTGGGCGAAGTCGGTGAAGGTGAAGTAGTCGGCCAGCGCGTCGGGGTCGGTGGGGACCTTCGAGTCGGGGTGGCGGGAGGCGAGTTCGGCCACGATGCGGGGGGACGCCGAGCCGACGTGGTGGACGTGCAGTTCGGCCTTGGGCAGCCCCGCGATGAAGGGGTGCAGGTCGGGCATGGGGGCCTCCGGGAGGACACGGGTGCGGGCGGGTCGGCCTCATCGTAGGCAGGCCCCGGCCGTGTCGGTGGCAGCGCTTAGCATGGCCGTACGAGAGAAGGGGGGCGCCGCATGACCGACCACAGCCCTGAACCGCGGGACCCGTGGGCGCCGCCCGAGCGGCCGGCGCCCGACCGGGCGAAGCCGCAGGGCGCGCAGCCGGCCCCGCCGGTTCCGCCGGTGCACGAGCAGCCGACGGTGGTGGGCATGCCCGGCGTGCCCCCCGCGCCCGCGCCGTCCGGGTACCCGCCGCCGCAGCCGGCCCCGCCGGCCGCCGCTGCGTACCCGCAGCCCCCGGCCCCCGGGTCCGCGTACGGGTACCCGGCGCAGCCGGCTCCCGGCGCGTACGCCTACCCCGGCCCGCCGGCGGCCCCGGGGCAGCCCGGGTATCCCGGCCAGGCCGGCTACCCCGGGTACCCGGGCCAGCCCGGCTACGCGGGCCAGCCGGGCTACCCCCCGGGCTACCCCGGATACCCCGGCCAGCCGGGGTATCCGTACCCGTACGCGGCTCCGCCCGCGAGCAACGGCTTCGGGGTCACCGCCCTCGTGCTCGGCATCCTGTCGGTGTTCGCCTGCGCCACCATGTTCGGGGCCATCGCCCTCGGCATCGCCGCGGTCGTCTTCGGAGCGCTGGGCAGGGGCAAGGCCGCCCGGGGCGAGGCGACCAACGGCGGTGTGGCCCTGTCCGGCATCATCCTCGGCGCGGTCGGCCTGGTGCTGGGCATAGGCATGACCCTGCTCATCTTCGTCGGTCCCGACTTCGACGACCCGGACGGCGGCTCGGACTCCCCGTCCTCCGTGTCCCAGGTCGACGGCCCGCGCGAGCAAACCTGAGCGACCGTCGACCCGCCGCCCTCCTCGACGTCCGCATCAGAGCGGGGCGGCCGACAGGAGGGTGGGGACCATCCAGGGCCCGTCCGGGTCGGCGCGGGGGGCCGGGACCCAGGTCAGCCCCACCATGCGGGGACACGGGCAGTCCAGGTCCCCGTCGACCCCCAGCACCGGCTCGCCGGGCGCGACCGCCACCCGGAAGCAGGTGGTCCACCCGGAGGGGTACGGCGCCTCGTACGCGTACCGCACCTCCAGGGGGCGCAGCCCCGTCTCCTCGGCCACCTCCCGCCTGACCGCGGCCTCCAGGCCTTCCCCGGGCTCCACGCCGCCGCCGGGCAGGGTCCAGTACTCGGCCCCGTCGTGGCGCCCGGACGGCCCCCGGTGCCGCTCGCGCACCATCAGGACACTGCCGTAGCGCACGATGACGGCCGCCACCCGGCGCCGTTCCGTCACCCGGCCTCCTCGCGCAGCCGCTCCCGGGCCTCCATCAGGGCGAAGCCCAGCAGGTTCAGGCCGCGCCACTGGTCCGGCCGCAGCGCCCGCTCGTCGTCGGCGGCCAGCCCGATGCCCCAGATCCGGTCCACGGGGCTCGCCTCGACCAGCACCCGCGACCCCGTGCCCAGCAGGTAGGAGCGCAGCGCCGGGTCGGAGCCGAACTTGTGCACGCTGCCCTCGACGACCAGCGCGAACCGCTCCCGCCGCCAGACCTCCTCGTCGAACCGGCGCACCAGCCGCCCGGCCTTCTTGGCCGCCGCCGGGCTCCCGGCCTCCAGTGCGGCGCGCTCGGCCTCGGCGTCCCCGAACAGGCGCGCCTTCCCGGCCATCATCCAGTGCTCCGCGGTGGCGTACCGGACGTCACCCACAGTGAAGGGGGAGGGCCACCACTGGCTGAGACAGCTCGGTCCGAGCCTTCCGTCGGGCTGCGGACGGTGTCCCCAGAAGGGCAGGTACTTCACCCGCTCACCACGGCTGACCTGCCCGATCAACTTGTCGATCATCTCCATGCACGCGAGTCTTGCAGTCACCACTGACACTTCGTACGGGATTTCGGGGATGCCTCGACATATGGTCGACCGATTCCGTCGCGTAATCAAAAGGCAACAACGGAATCCCTTGGCGGGGGAGAACGCCTCTGCCAGGATCGGCACTCAATTCGAGCTGTAGCTACGGAGAGCGTGAGAGCGATGGGTAACCGCTTCCAGGTCAAGGACCGCTTCGCAGACGGCGCGCAGTACATCGACGGCCGGCTCCGGTCCGGCACCTCGGGGCGGTCGCACACCGTCGTCGACCCCGCCACCGGCGAGGAGGTGCTCACCTACGAGCTGGCCGGAACGGCGGACGTGGACGAGGCCGTGGCCGCCGCCAAGCGGGCCTTCCCCGCGTGGTCGGCCGCCACTCCGGGCGAGCGCTCGGACGCCCTGCACCGGCTGGCCGCCGTACTCGCCGAGCAGGCCGCGGACTTCGCGTACGCCGAGTCCCTCCAGTGCGGCAAGCCCCTCAAGCT
Source organism: Streptomyces sp. C (assembly GCF_000158895.1). Taxonomy (NCBI): domain Bacteria; kingdom Bacillati; phylum Actinomycetota; class Actinomycetes; order Kitasatosporales; family Streptomycetaceae; genus Streptomyces; species Streptomyces sp. C. The sequence goes on from NZ_GG657750.1 coordinate 5,688,769, forward strand.
GTCGACCGAGTTCGACGTGCCGGGGACCATCGACAACACCGCGTTCTTCGCCGGCGCGGCCCGCCACCTCCAGGGCCAGGCGGCCGGCGAGTACTCGGGGGACCACACCTCCTACGTACGCCGCGAGGCCATCGGGGTCGTCGGCTCCATCGCGCCCTGGAACTACCCCCTCCAGATGGCCGCCTGGAAGATCCTCCCGGCCATCGCCGCGGGCAACACGATCGTCCTCAAGCCCGCCGAGCTCACCCCGCTGACCTCCCTGATGTTCGCCCAGGCGGCCAAGGAGGCGGGCATCCCCGACGGCGTGGTCAACATCGTCACGGGTGCCGGACGGGACGCCGGCGAGCACCTGGTCGGCCACCCCGACGTGGTCATGACCTCCTTCACCGGCTCCACCGCCGTCGGCAAGCGGGTCGCCGAGATCGCGACCGCCACCGTCAAGCGGCTCCACCTGGAACTCGGCGGCAAGGCGCCCTTCGTCGTCTTCGACGACGCCGACGTCGAGGCCGCCGCCCACGGCGCGGTCGCCGCCTCGCTCATCAACACCGGCCAGGACTGCACCGCCGCCACCCGCGCCTACGTGCAGCGCCCGCTGCACGACGCGTTCACCGCCCGGGTCGCGGAGCTGATGGAGACCGTCCGCCTGGGCGACCCCTTCGCGCCCGCCACCGACCTCGGCCCGCTCGTCTCGCACGCCCAGCGCGACCGGGTCGCCGCGTTCGTCGAGCGCGCCCGCTCGTACGCCACCGTCGTGACCGGCGGCGAGATCCCCGGTGGGGACCTCGCCGAGGGCGCCTACTACCGGCCCACCCTGATCTCCGGCGCCGCGCAGGACAGCGAGGTCGTCCAGTCCGAGATCTTCGGCCCGGTCCTGGTCGTGCTGCCCTTCGACTCCGACGACGAGGGCCTGGCCCTGGCCAACGACACCCCGTACGGGCTCGCGGCCTCCGCCTGGACCCGCGACCTCTACCGGGCGAACCGCGCCACCCGCGAGCTCAAGGCGGGCTGCGTCTGGGTCAACGACCACATCCCGATCATCAGTGAGATGCCGCACGGCGGATACAAGGCGAGCGGCTTCGGGAAGGACATGAGCGCCTACTCGTTCGAGGAGTACACGCAGGTCAAGCATGTGATGTTCGACAATACTGCGGTGGCCGCGAAGGACTGGCACCGCACGATCTTCGGGGACCGATAAGCACCGATATGCGGCTACCGCCGCGTGGCTACGCCGCCTGACCAGCGGCCAACCCTCCCGAAAGGGCAACGCGCATGGAGCAGTTCGAGCCCGACCGCCTCTCGGCGGCGCAGACCGCAGCGATGCGGCGCAGCCTCACCAGCGGGCGCGGCGCCCTCACCCGCCGCTCGCTGCTGCGCGCCTCCGGCGTCGGGGCGCTCACCCTGGGCGGCCTCTCCGCCCTCACCGCCTGCGGCATCCCGCCCGCCAAGCGCGAGGGCGGGGCCGTGCCCTCCGACGACCACTCGGACCAGGAGAAGGAGATCAACTTCTCCAACTGGACCGAGTACATGGACACCAGCGACGACGAGAAGACCCGTCCCACGCTGGAGGAGTTCACCAAGCGCACCGGGATCCAGGTCAAGTACACCGAGGACATCAACGACAACGTCGAGTTCTTCGGCAAGATCCGCCCGCAGCTCGCCGCCGGCCAGGACACCGGCCGCGACCTGATCGTCGTCACCGACTGGCTCGCCGCCCGCATCATCCGCCTCGGCTGGGCGCAGAAGCTCGACCCCTCCCACCTCCCGCACGCCTACGCCAACCTGATCCCGCAGTTCCGCAACCCCGACTGGGACCCGGGACGCGCCCACAGCTACCCGTGGACCGGCATCGACACCGTCATCGCCTACAACTCCAAGGCCACCGGCGGCAAGAAGGTCGACTCCGTCACGCAGCTCCTCGACGACCCCTCCCTCAAGGGCCGCGTCGGCTTCCTCACCGAGATGCGCGACTCCGTCGGGATGACCCTCCTCGACCAGGGCAAGAACCCGGCGAACTTCACCACCGCGGACTACGACGCGGCGATCGGCCGGCTCCAGAAGGGCGTGGACACCAAGCAGATCCGCCGCTTCACCGGCAACGACTACACCGCCGACCTCGACAAGGGCGACCTGGCGGCCTGCCTCGCCTGGGCGGGCGACGTCATCCAGCTGCAGGCCGGCAACCCGGACATCCAGTACGCGATCCCGGCCGCCGGATACATCACCTCCAGCGACAACCTGATCGTGCCCGTCAAGGCCCGGCACAAGGCCAACGCCGAGAAGCTCATCGACTACTACTACGAGCCCGAGGTCGCGGCCCAGCTCGCCGCGTTCATCAGCTACGTCTGCCCCGTCGAAGGCGTGAAGGAAGAACTCGCCAAGATCGACCCGGCACTCGCGGACAACCCGCTGATCGTCCCGGACAAGGAGATGGCCGCCAAGGCCCACGCCTTCCGCTCCCTCACCAGCGAGGAAGAGACGGCGTACGAGGAGAAGTTCGCCAAGCTCATCGGCGCCTGACCGGACCGCACCCGCCGGCACCCCCCGCGCCCCGTCCCCTTCCACGACACACCACCGAAGGCCCAGGCCCATGACCGACAAGACCGCGAGCGGCGACGTCCGCCTCGCCGGGATCAGCAAGCACTACGGCTCCTTCACCGCGGTGCACCCGCTGGACCTCACCATCCCCCAGGGCTCCTTCTTCGCCCTGCTCGGCGCCTCGGGCTGCGGGAAGACCACCACCCTGCGCATGATCGCCGGCCTGGAGGAGCCCTCCACCGGCACGGTCAGCCTCGGCGACCGCGAGGTCACCCACCTCCCGCCGTACAAGCGCCCGGTGAACACCGTCTTCCAGAGCTACGCGCTGTTCCCGCACATGGACATCTTCGAGAACATCGCCTTCGGCCTGCGCCGGCGCGGCATCAAATCCGTCAAGAAGCAGGTCGACGAGATGATCGACCTGGTGCAGCTCGGCGAGCACACCCGCAAGAAGCCCCACCAGCTCTCCGGCGGCCAGCAGCAGCGCGTGGCCGTCGCCCGCGCCCTGATCAACCACCCCCAGGTACTGCTGCTCGACGAGCCGCTCGGCGCCCTCGACCTCAAGCTGCGCCGCCAGATGCAGCTGGAGCTCAAGCGGATCCAGACCGAGGTCGGCATCACCTTCGTGCACGTCACGCACGACCAGGAGGAGGCCATGACCATGGCCGACACGGTCGCGGTGATGAACGGCGGCCGCGTCGAGCAGCTGGGCGCCCCCGCCGAGCTGTACGAGAACCCGCGCACCACCTTCGTCGCCAACTTCCTCGGCACCTCGAACCTCATCGAGGCCTCCGTCGAGTCCACCGGCTCCGACGTGATCGTCTCCGCGTCCGGCACGACCCTGCGGCTGCCCACCGCCCGATGTTCGACCACGCCCCGCGCGGGCGGAAAGCTCCTCGTCGGCGTGCGCCCGGAGAAGATCTCCCTGGTCCCGGCGGGCGACGAGGACACCATCGCGGCCGGCCGCAACAAGGTCGCCGGCAAGATCGCCGACTCCTCCTTCATCGGCGTCTCCACGCAGTTCGTCATCGACAGCCGGGTCTGCCCGGAACTGGAGGTGTACGTCCAGAACATCGAGCGCGACGCCCGCCTCGTCCCCGGCGCCGACGTGGTCCTGCACTGGAACCCGGAACACACCTTCGGCCTGGACGCCGCTCAGGACATCGAAGCCGGCATCGAGACGGTCGAGGAGAGCGCGTGACCGCCACCGCCGCGCCCCCCGAGGCCCCCGCACCCGCCGAGCCCCCGGTACACCGCGCATCGATGAAGAAGCGCCTGGTCCCGTACTGGCTGCTGCTCCCCGGCATCGTCTGGCTGCTCGTCTTCTTCGTGCTTCCGATGATCTACCAGGCCTCGACCTCGGTGCAGACCGGCTCGCTCGAAGAGGGCTTCAAGGTCACCTGGCACTTCCAGACCTACTGGGACGCCCTGACCGAGTACCTCCCGCAGTTCCTGCGCTCCCTGCTGTACGCGGGCACCGCGACCGCGCTGTGCCTGCTGCTCGGCTACCCGCTGGCCTACCTGATCGCCTTCAAGGCGGGCCGCTGGCGCAACCTCCTGCTGGTCCTCGTCATCGCCCCCTTCTTCACCAGCTTCCTCATCCGCACGCTGGCCTGGAAGACGATCCTGGCCGACGGCGGCCCGGTGGTCGGCGCCCTCAACGCCGTCGGCTTCCTCGACGTCACCAGCTGGCTCGGCATGACCGAGGGGGACCGCGTCCTCGCCACACCGCTCGCGGTGGTCTGCGGCCTGACGTACAACTTCCTCCCCTTCATGATCCTGCCGCTCTACACCTCCCTGGAGCGCATCGACACCCGCCTCCACGAGGCCGCCGGCGACCTCTACGCCACCCCCGCCACCGTGTTCCGCAAGGTGACCTTCCCGCTCTCGATGCCGGGCGTGGTCTCCGGGACCCTCCTCACCTTCATCCCGGCGAGCGGCGACTACGTCAACGCCGAACTGCTCGGCTCCACGGACACCCGGATGATCGGCAACGTCATCCAGTCGCAGTACCTGCGGATCCTCGACTACCCGACAGCGGCCGCGCTGTCCTTCATCCTCATGGCCATCGTGCTGATCATGGTCACCATCTACATCCGCCGAGCGGGGACGGAGGACCTGGTCTGATGCGTTGGCTCCGCCGCAATCTCGTGGTCATCGCGGGCCTCGCCACGCTCGCGTACATGATCCTGCCGAACGTCGTCGTGACGGTGTTCTCCTTCAACAACCCCACCGGGCGGTTCAACTACGCCTGGCAGGAGTTCTCCCTCGACGCCTGGAAGGACCCCTGCGGGGTCGCCGACATGTGCGGCTCCCTCGCCCTGTCCCTCCAGATCGCCCTGTGGGCCACCATCGGCGCCACGGTCCTCGGCACCGCCATAGCCTTCGCGCTCGTGCGGTACCGGTTCCGCGCGCGCGGCGCGGTGAACTCGCTGATCTTCCTGCCGATGGCCATGCCCGAGATCGTGATGGCGGCCTCGCTGCTCGCCCTCTTCCTCAACATGGGCATCCAGCTGGGCTTCTGGACGATCCTCATCGCCCACGTGATGTTCTGCCTCAGCTTCGTCGTCGCCGCCGTCAAGGCACGCGTCCTGTCCATGGACCCGCGCCTGGAGGAGGCCGCCCGCGACCTCTACGCCGGACCGGTGCAGACCTTCCTCAGGGTCACCCTGCCGATCGCGGCCCCCGGCATCGCGGCGGGCGCGCTGCTGTCCTTCGCGCTCTCCTTCGACGACTTCATCATCACCAACTTCAACTCGGGCAACACCGTCACCTTCCCCATGTTCGTGTGGGGATCGGCCCAGCGCGGTACGCCCGTCCAGATCAACGTCATCGGCACGGCGATGTTCGCCATCGCGGTGCTGGTGGTCCTCGCCGGCCAGTGGGCCGGCAACCGCCGCAAGAAGGCACAACCGAAGTAGAAACCCCGTAGGGAGTTGGAAGCCATGGCCCCAGTCGCCATGCGTAGTGTTGCGAAATCGCTTTCCGAGGCCAAGCCGGTCTCGTACTGGCTGGACGACCCCGGCCGCCCGGCGCCACAGCCCGCCCTCACCTCCGACGAGCGCTGCGACCTGCTGGTCGTCGGCGGCGGCTACAGCGGCCTGTGGACCGCGCTGATCGCCAAGGAGCGCGACCCCGGCCGGGACGTCGTACTGATCGAGAGCAAGGAGGCGGGCTGGGCCGCCTCCGGCCGCAACGGCGGATTCTGCGCGGCCTCCCTCACCCACGGCCTGGCCAACGGCATCGCCCGCTGGCCGGGCGAGCTGGCCAAGCTGGAGGAACTGGGCGCACGCAACCTCGACGCCATCGAGGAGGCCGTCGCCCGCTACGGCATCGACTGCGACTTCGAGCGCACCGGCGAGATCGACGTGGCCACCGAGCCGCACCAGGTCGAGGAGCTGCGGGAACTGCACGAGGAGGCCGTCAAGCTCGGCCTCGGCGAGGGCTCCGAGTGGCTGGAGGGCGAGGCCCTGCGCGCGGAGGTCGACTCGCCGACCTTCCTCGCGGGCCTGTGGGACCGCGACGGCGTCGCCATGCTCAACCCCGCCAGGCTGGCCTGGGGCCTCAAGCGGGCCTGCCTGGAGCAGGGCGTGCGGATCTACGAGAACACGCGCGGCCTGAAGATGGCGCAGGCCGGCGCCGGGATGACCGTGGAGACCCCCTACGGGACGATCCTCGCCCGCCGGGTCGCCCTGGGCACCAACATCTTCCCGTCGCTGGTCCGCCGGATCCGGCCCTTCACCGTCCCCGTCTACGACTACGCGCTGATGACGGAGCCGCTGGACGAGGAGCAGCTCGCCTCGATCGGCTGGAAGAACCGCCAGGGGCTCGGCGACAGCGCCAACCAGTTCCACTACTTCCGGATCACCAGGGACAACCGGATCCTGTGGGGCGGCTACGACGCGATCTACCCCTACCGGGGCAAGCTCGACTCCGAGTACGACCACCGCCCCGAGACCTACCTCAAACTCGCCGAGCACTTCTTCACCGCCTTCCCGCAGCTGGAGGGGGTGCGCTTCAGCCACGCCTGGGGCGGTGCCATCGACACCTGCTCCCGCTTCTCCGCCTTCTTCGGCACCGCGCACCGGGGCAGGGTGGCCTACGCCGCCGGGTACACCGGGCTCGGCGTGGGCGCCACCCGGTTCGGCGCCGAGGTGATGCTGGACCTGCTCGACGGCCTGTCCACCGAGCGCACCCGGCTGGAGATGGTGAAGTCCAAGCCCATGCCGTTCCCGCCCGAGCCGTTCGCCTGGACCGGGATCGCCCTGACCAAGTGGTCGCTGGCCCGCGCCGACGCCCGGGGCGGCCACCGCAACCTGTGGCTCAAGACGCTGGACCGCCTCGGACTCGGCTTCGACAGCTGACGCCCGTCCGGCCGTAGGCCCGTGCGCCCCGGCGCACGCCCGAGGGCCGCCCCGTGACCCGCTTCACCCCCATGGAGCAGCACAACCCGCGTCATAGCCCCGCCCGGCCCCGCTCTCTCCCGGTGAGGACCTCACCGCGACGAGACGAACGGAGGCCGGGCGATGACGCTCCCGGGAGCGAGGACCGCAGTGGAATGGCTGGCAGCGGCGGCGCCGGATCCGGACGCCTGCCGGTGGGAGTGGGAGCGCAGCCCCCTCGGGGTCGCCCTGCTGCCCGCCGGCCGGCACTGGGACGTGCTGGTCGTGCCCGGGGAGCTGGGGCGGGCCGCCCACGGCGTACTGCGCCTGCTGCCCGCCCCGCCCGGCCCGGTGCTGGCGGACTCCGGCGACGCCCGGGTGGGCTTCTTCGTGCCCCCGGGCACGGCTACCCGCTGGATCGGCACGGGCGTACGGGGAGCGGGCCGCGGGAGCTGGATCGCGGTCCCGTACCCCGGCCGGGCCGCGGGCGGCCCCCGCTGGCTCGAACTCCCGGACGGCCGGGGCACCCTCACCGACCCCGCGCTGCTGGAGCTCGCACTGCACGAGGCGGCGGCGAGGGCCCTGGCGGGGGAGGGGCGGGGGGCCCGCGCGAAGCCTTGACCAGGGGGTCGGTCTTCGACTCCCGCTACGGCCGCTGACGTCCGCCCGCCACCCGGCGGACCCCCAGCAGCAGCGGTACGCACAGCAGGACGCTGGCCAGCACGTCGAGGGGCCAGTGGAAGCCGCGCAGCACCAGACCCGTGGCCGTCGCCGCCGACAGCACCAGGGCGGCGGCCATCGGCCAGCGGCGGCGGACGTACGGGGCGAGCAGCAGGGCCGCGCCCACGTACGCGGTCAGGGCCGTCGCCGTGTGGCCCGAGGGGAAGTAGCCGGCCGCCCAGGGCTCCAGCGGGCCGGGGCGGGCGGTCCACGCCTTCAGGGGCACGATCAGCGCCGGCACCAGGGCCATCGCCAGGCCGGCCGCGAGCGCCGCGAGGCGCCGCCCGCGCCAGGCGGCGTACGCCATGGCCAGCGCGAGGACGGGTACGGCGACCGGGACGTTGCCCAGGTCCGCGAGGCGCTCGGTGACGGCGTCGGGCACGGTGCGCACCACGGCGCGGCTGAGGGCGTGGTCCGGGACCAGGAGCGGCCCCGACACCAGGACCTGCCAGGTGATCAGGGCGAAGAGGCCGAGGCACAGGGTCGTCGGGAGGATGGCCGGCCGCCCCGGAACAGGGGGGATGGTTCCGGGGCGGCCGCCCGGATCGGGTTGCCGTGCGCCCCGGGGGGTTTGGGGCGGACGGCCGTCCGATCTGAGAGGAGTGTGCGCGAACGCATGACCAGTACGGCGCTGGGGAAGCCCGGTACCGGTATCGCCCCCGGTGGCCCGGGAGCGGTCTGTCTCACTCATCTGCAGAAACCGTACGCCAGCGAAAGGGGGACCGACAGCGGGAACGCGCTCCCGCCATCGGCCCCCCACAGCTTCTTCACAGCGCCCGACGGTTACCGGTGGTATGGGGCGGGCGCCGCGTGCAAGCGTTCCAGTCCTTCGAACTGAACGTTCGGTCAGATGCCCGCGAACGCGGCCTCGATGACGTCCAGGCCCTCGTTCAGCAGGTCCTCGCCGATGACGATCGGCGGGAGGAAGCGGAGCACGTTGCCGTAGGTGCCGCAGGTGAGGACGATGACGCCCTCGGCGTGGCAGGCCTTGGCCAGGGCGCCGGCCGCCTCCGGGTTCGGGGTCTTGGACTCCGGGTCCTTGACCAGCTCGATGGCGATCATGGCGCCGCGGCCGCGGATGTCGCCGATGATCTCGTACTTCTCCTGCATCGCGGACAGGCGCGACTTCATGAGGGACTCGATCTTCTTCGCCTTGGCGTTGAGGTCGAGCTCCTTCATCGTCTCGATGGAGCCCAGCGCGCCGGCGCAGGCCACCGGGTTGCCGCCGTAGGTGCCGCCCAGGCCGCCCGCGTGCGGGGCGTCCATGATCTCGGCGCGGCCCGTCACGGCGGCCAGCGGCAGACCGCCGGCGATGCCCTTGGCGGTGGTGATCAGGTCCGGGACGATGCCCTCGTCCTCACACGCGAACCACTGGCCGGTGCGGCAGAAGCCGGACTGGATCTCGTCCGCCACGAAGACGATGCCGTTGTCGTTGGCGAACTTCACGATCGCCGGCAGGAAGCCCTTGGCCGGCTCGATGAAGCCGCCCTCGCCGAGGACCGGCTCGATGATGATCGCGGCGACGTTCTCGGCGCCGATCTGCTTGGTGATCTGGTCGATCGCCTGGGCGGCGGCCTCGGGGCCGCAGTTCTCGGCACCCGTGGGCCAGCGGTAGCCGTAGGCGACCGGGACGCGGTAGACCTCGGGGGCGAACGGGCCGAAGCCGTGCTTGTACGGCATGTTCTTCGCCGTCAGCGCCATCGTGAGGTTCGTGCGGCCGTGGTAGCCGTGGTCGAAGACCACGACGGCCTGGCGCTTGGTGTACGCACGGGCGATCTTGACGGCGTTCTCGACGGCCTCGGCGCCCGAGTTGAACAGGGCCGACTTCTTGGCGTGGTCACCCGGGGTCAGCTCGGCCAGCGCCTCGCAGACCTCGACGTAGCCCTCGTACGGCGTGACCATGAAGCAGGTGTGGGTGAAGTCGGCGAGCTGCGCGGTGGCGCGGCGCACGACGGCCTCGGCGGAGCCGCCGACCGAGGTCACGGCGATGCCGGAGCCGAAGTCGATCAGGCGGTTGCCGTCGACGTCCTCCAGGATGCCGCCGTCCAGCCGCTTCGTGAAGACGGGCAGCACGGAGCCCACGCCGCCGGCCACCGTGCCGAGACGGCGGGCCTGCAGCTCCTGCGACTTGGGGCCGGGGATCGCGGTGACGAGCTTGCGCTCCTGCGGGACAGCGGTCATGGAGGGCTCCTGGGGGGTGTTTTCGGACGCACTTGTGTCTTTGTCCGCAGGCTAGGCCCGGGGGAGGGGGTAAGGCATGCTCCGTTCGGGAGTGGTGCCCGCGTGTCCTTGTCCGTGGCGGCCATAGGAAGGAACCGGCGCGTGTCCCGCGGATCGCCTGGCCGGGCACTAGATTGAGCGCCGCGGCGCGTAGGAACGGGCAGGGGGCAGGGGTTTCATGAACACCGAGGGCACGCACGACGGACAGTCGACCCGCGGGGGCCACGTCCCCCGGCCGGCCGGCCCGCCCCCACCCCTCGGCACCCCGCCGAAGCCGCAGCACGCGCCGACGGTCGGCACCCCGTTCACGGACTGGCTCCGCACCCCGCGGCCGACGGCCGACCCGGGCACGTGGCGGTTCGGGCACGTGCCGCGTGCCGAGGAGGAGCCCGAGGAGGGTTCGGACCGCTCTCTGATCAGCGGTGCCGCGATCTCGGCCCTGGCCTGCGTGCTCGTCTGGTCGCTGATGCGCAACGGCTACATCCCGTACTGGACCCTGCCGCTCAAGCTCTTCTCTCCGGACGATTGGTGGGCTCCGCTTGGTGGCGAACCCGTGAAGGGGACGGGCGGCGAGGTGGCCCAGCCGCTCTACGAGCTCCTCTTCGACGCCGCCCTGATCTACGGATTCGGGCGCCTCGGCGCCTGGGCGACGGCGTGGCGGCGTGTGATCGTAGCGCGCGGCCGGATGGTCCAGGCGGGGGTAGTTGCTGCCGCCTGCCTGATCACGCTCTGGCTCGTGGCGGAGCTGTCGCTGCCGCTCAGGCTCGTCGTGTATCCGTTCCTCCCCCTGGTCCCGGGTGACATGAACGGCAACACCACGATGATGGCCCGAGCTGACATGGTCATCACCGTACTGATCGTGCTGGCCTTCATGTGGCCCGCACTGCGCCGACCCGCCGACAGCGCCGCATCGGTGTCCCGGGGCTCCCGGCCGACTGAACCGAGCCCGGTCGAGCCGGGCTCGCCCGCCGACCCCGCCGAGTGGTCCGAGGTGCGGGCGGCGGGACTGGTCGAGGCCGCCGAGCGGCTTGGGCGGGAGGCTGGGGGTGGGGGGATGAACGACGTGGACTTCGCCCGGATCCGGCGGGCATGGGAGTCCGTGCGGGCCGACCCGACCCGGCTGCGGGCCTTCGACGACGCCGTGAGGGACAAGGGCGCCGGTGCCTGCGCCCACCCCTCCGGCGACCGCGACCTGCCGGTCCGCGCCGCCCGGCACGACCTGCTCACCCGGCAGGTGCTCCTCGGCACCGTCGAGGACGGCGAGCGCAACCCCTACGCCCGCCGCGGCACCGGCCTCGCCCTCGACCCCGGCGTGCTCGGGACCTCCCTGCTGGCCGTCGGCCCCTCCGGCACCGGCAAGACCGCCCGCCTCGTGCGGCCCGTCGTCGAGTCGCTCGCGCTCCAGGCACTGGCCGGGCAGGCCGCCGTCGTCGCCGTCGGCGCGGCCGGCTCCCGGCTCGGCCCCGACGAGGCCTACGACATCGTCGTGCGCGTCGGAGACCCCGCCTCCGTCCACGACCTCGACCTCTACGGCGGCACCGCCGACCCCGACGAGGCCGCCGGCCTCCTCGCCGAGGCCTTCGTCGGAGACGTCCCCGGCATCGACGTACGCCGCGCCGCGACCACCCTCGCCCATCTGATCGGCCCCTTCCGCGAGGCCTACTGCCGCTTCCCCGCCGTACCCGAACTGCGCGAGCTCCTCGACGGGGTGACCTCCGCCCTCACCGCGCTCCAGCCAGGCACTGGGGGTGCACCGGCCGGCTACGGCCATGCTCCGCGAGCTCGACGTCGTCGCCTGCGCCAGAAAGGGAGCCCCCGGCGACACCGGGCTCGGCACTCGCCGACGCGCCGACTCTGCTCGAACTGGCCGGCGTTCAGCGACTTACTTCGACGTCGGGGCCGTCGTCGGCGGCTCCGAGCGGCGCGGGCGCCCCTTCTCGCTGCGCGCCCTCGAACACCCCGTCCGGGTCCGCGTCGACCTCCCCGAGCGCGCGCACGCCGACGCCTCCCGGATGCTCGCCCGGCTGCTCCTCGCCCAGTTCAACGCGGCCGCCGCGGCCCGCGCCGACCGCTCGCTGTTCGCCTTCCTCGCCCTGGACGACGCCTCCCACACCCTGACCCCGGAGACCGTCCGAGGCGTGCAGCGGCTGCGGTCGGCCAACGCCGGCGTACTGCTGACCCTGCGCACCCTGGACGACGTACCGGAACCCCTGCGCACGCCGCTGCTGGGCGCGGTCGGCTGCCGGATGGCCTTCTCCGGGGTCACCACCTGGGACGGGCAGCGCTTCGCCGAGGCCTGGGGCACCGAGTGGGTCGAGACCCGGGACGTCACCCACCGGACGGTCTTCGCCGACCAGCCGCTCACCCGGGCCATCCACGCCTTCCGCAAGCTGGTCACCGGCAAGGCCGTGACCACCGACGCCGTCACCGTGCGCCAGGTCGAGCGCGAGCGCTGGTCCGCCTCCGAGCTGGCGCACGCCGTGCCGCCCGGCTGCGCGGTGCTGTCGCTGACCTCCGTCCGGGGGGAACGAGCCGCGCCGCTGCTGCTCCGGCTGTCGGGAACCGGCTGAGGGGACCCGTACGGGGTGGCAGAATCGAAAGGGGTCGTTCATACGGCATGGCGAAAACCCGTGCCGGTCCCGGTCCCCCTCTCCCGCCCTCCCCGTCTGGAAACCGATGCCGCTCACCCTCGCCTCGCTCGTCCAGCACTCGGCGCTGAAGCTCACCGTCCGGGCCGGGGAGGACCGCCTCGACACCCCCGTGCGGTGGGCGCACGTCAGCGAGCTCGCCGACCCCGTCCCGTACATGGAGGGCGGCGAGCTGCTGCTCGTCACCGCGATGAAGCTGGACGCGGACGACCGCGAGGAGATGCGCCGCTACGTACGCCGGCTCGCCGCGGCCGGGGTCGTCGGCATCGGCTTCGCCGTCGGGGTCAACTACGAGGCCATCCCCGAAGCGCTGCTGGAGGCCGCCCGCGAGGAGGACCTGCCGCTGCTGGAGGTGCCCCGGCGGACCCCGTTCCTCGCCATCAGCAAGGCCGTCTCCGCCGCCCTGGCCGCCGACCAGTACCGGGCCGTCACCGCCGGCTTCGAGGCGCAGCGGGAGCTGACCCGGGCCGCGCTCTCCGCCGACGGCCCGGCCGACCTGCTGGCGAAGCTGGCGGCCCACGTGCACGGCTGGGCCGCGCTGTACGACACCTCCGGCGCCGTCGTCGCCGCCGCCCCCGACTGGGCGGCGCGCCGGGCCGCCCGCCTCACCTCCCGACGTGGAGCGGCTGCGCGAGCGGCCCGCGCCGGC
>NZ_GG657750.1:5702684-5703054 GCF_000158895.1 Streptomyces sp. C
CGACCTGGTGGCCTCGCTCCAGGCGTGGCTCTCCCGCCACGGGCAGTGGGACGCCGCAGCCGCCGACCTCGGCGTGCACCGGCACACCCTGCGCTACCGGATGAAGCGCGTCGAGGAGATCCTCGGCCGCTCCCTGGACGACCCGGACGTCCGCATGGAGCTCTGGCTCGCCCTCAAGGCCAGCCCGGGCCTTTCCTGAGCCCCCGCCCCGGACTCCGTCCGGCGGTGCCGCTGCGGCGTGGCGGGTGCGGGTGGCTGGGCCGCTGCCCGGTGCGGGTCCCCTACCCGCCCTTCCACCGTTCCCAGGGGCTCCGCCCCTGACCCCGATACCGGCGCTCCGCGGCCGGTGCAGCTCAAACGCCGCGCGGGC
>NZ_GG657750.1:5703172-5708338 GCF_000158895.1 Streptomyces sp. C
CCCCGGGGAACGGGCGAAGGGCGGGTAGGGGACCCGGCCCCGCGCAGCGGCCCACCCACCGGCACCAGCCACGCGAACCGGCCCCGCCCCACGCCCGACGGACGGAGTCCGGCGCAGCCGCGCGAGCGGCGCGTCCAGGAAAGGGACAGTGACAAAGCGGCGCAGCCCCGGGCGGAGGTTCTCCAACGCGGCTAAACCGCGAAGGCCCGGCGGCGCCCTACCTTGGTGGAGACAAGGACCACCGCACAAACCGAAGGGCCGGGATTCGCATGACTTCCACCCACGCCTTCTGGCTCGCCGGCCGCCAGGCCACCGGCGAGGACAGCTTCGACGTCCACAACCCGTGGGACGGCCGGCTGGTCGCCGCCGTCAGCGTGCCCACCGACGCCCAGGTCGAAGAGGCCGTGGCCGCGGCGTACGCCGTGACGGCGGAGTTCTCCGCGACCCCCGCCCACGTACGTGCCGCCGCCCTGGACCACGTGTCCAAGCGGCTCGTCGAGCGCACCGAGGAGATCGCCCAGCTGATCTCCGCCGAGAACGGCAAGCCCATCAAGTGGGCCCGCGGTGAGGTCGGCCGTGCGGTGTCCGTGTTCCGTTTCGCAGCCGAAGAGGCCCGCCGCTTCAACGGCGGAGAGGCCCAGCGCCTGGACACCGACGCCGGCGGCGTCGGCCGCCTGGCCCTGACCCGCCGCTTCGTCAAGGGCCCGGTCCTCGGCATCGCGCCGTTCAACTTCCCGCTGAACCTGTGCGCCCACAAGGTGGCCCCGGCCATCGCCGTCGGCGCGCCGATCATCCTGAAGCCGGCCCCGGCCACCCCGCTCTCCGGCCTGATCCTCGGCGAGCTGCTCGCCGAGACCGACCTGCCGGCCGGTTCCTGGTCCGTGCTGCCCGTCGCCAACGACAAGATGCCGGCCCTGGTCAAGGACGACCGCCTCCCGGTCATCTCCTTCACCGGCTCCGACACCGTCGGCTACGCCATCCAGCAGTCGGTGCCCCACAAGCACTGCACCCTGGAGCTCGGCGGCAACGCCGCGGCCGTGGTCCTCGCCGACTGGTCCTCCGACGCCGACCTCGACTGGGCCGCGACCCGTATCGCGACCTTCTCGAACTACCAGGCCGGCCAGTCCTGCATCTCCGTGCAGCGCGTGATCGCCGACGCCTCCGTCTACGACCGCCTCGTCGAGAAGGTCGTCGCGAAGGTCCAGGCCCAGGTCACCGGCGACCCCGGCGACGACGCCACCGACGTCGGCCCGCTGGTCTCCGAGGACGCCGCCAAGCGCGTCGAGTCCTGGGTGGACGAGGCCGTCTCCGCCGGCGCCAAGCTGCTCACGGGCGGCAAGCGCGACGGCGCCACGGTCGAGCCGACCGTCCTCGCCGAGGTCCCGGCCGGCGTGAAGCTGGCCACCGAGGAGGTCTTCGGCCCGGTCCTCACCATCACCCGCGTCGAGAACACCGACGAGGCCTTCGCCGCCGTCAACGACTCGAAGTTCGGCCTGCAGACCGGCGTCTTCACCCGCGACGTCCAGGTCGCCTTCCGCGCCCACCGCGAGCTCGAGGTCGGCGGTGTGATCATCGGCGACGCGCCGTCCTACCGCGCCGACCAGATGCCGTACGGCGGCGTCAAGCAGTCCGGTGTGGGCCGCGAGGGCGTCCGCTACGCGATGGACGACTACACGTACGAGCGCGTCCTGGTCCTCACGGGCCTCGACATCTGACCGACTCGTACGGTCACAGACCGACGGCCGGAGCCTACTGTGCGGGGGCTCCGGCCGTCCCCCTTTTCCGGGCGCGCTTTGACGAGGCGCGCTGCGGCCGCGTTCCCGGCCGCTTTCGCGGGCGTCCCCCTTTTGCAGGCGTCCGTATTTTCCCGGGCGCCCGCAGCGGGTACGACTGACAGGTAGCACCGATCGGTAGGTCCCCCGATGCGGCGAGGTGAGTACCCGGATGTCGGCAACAAGGCCCGTACAGCCCAAGGTGACCGAGCGCGAGGCGCGGCAGGTCGCGGAAGCGGCCCGCGAGCAGGACTGGCGCAAACCCAGCTTCGCCAAGGAGCTCTTCCTCGGCCGCTTCCGGCTCGACCTGATCCACCCCCACCCGACCCCCGCCGAAGAGGACGTCCGGCGGGGCGAGGCCTTCCTGGCCCGGCTGCGGGACTTCTGCGAGCGCGAGATCGACGGGCAGCGCATCGAGCGCGAGGCCAAGATCCCCGACGAGACCGTGCGCGGGCTCAAGGAGCTCGGCGCCCTCGGCATGAAGATCGGCACCGAGTACGGGGGCCTCGGCCTCACCCAGGTCTACTACAACAAGGCGCTCGCCCTCGTGGGCTCGGTCAGTCCGGCCATCGGCGCCCTGCTCTCCGCCCACCAGTCGATCGGCGTGCCGCAGCCGCTGAAGATGTTCGGCACCAAGGAGCAGAAGGACGCCTACCTGCCGCGCTGCGCCACCACCGCGATCAGCGCCTTCCTGCTCACCGAGCCGGACGTGGGCTCCGACCCGGCGCGGCTGGCCACCACCGCCGTGCCCGACCCGGAGGACGACGGCACGTACGTCCTCGACGGGGTCAAGCTGTGGACCACCAACGGGGTCGTGGCCGACCTGCTCGTCGTCATGGCCCGGGTACCGAAGTCGGAGGGCCACCGCGGCGGGATCACCGCCTTCGTCGTCGAGGCCGACTCGCCCGGCATCACCGTCGAGCACCGCAACGCCTTCATGGGCCTGCGCGGCCTGGAGAACGGCGTCACCCGCTTCCACCGGGTCCGGGTCCCCGCCGCCCAGCGGATCGGCGCCGAGGGCGCCGGCCTCAAGATCGCGCTGACCACCCTGAACACCGGCCGGCTGTCCCTGCCCGCCATGTGCGTCGGCGCCGGCAAGTGGTGCCTGAAGATCGCCCGCGAATGGTCCGGGGTACGCGAGCAGTGGGGCCGGCCCGTCGCCCGGCACGAGGCCGTCGGCGCGAAGATCTCCTTCATCGCCGCCACCACCTTCGCCCTGGAGGCCGTGGTCGACCTCGCCTCCCAGATGGCCGACGAGGACCGCAACGACATCCGCATCGAAGCCGCCCTGGCCAAGCTCTACGGCTCCGAGATGGCCTGCCTGATGGCCGACGAACTCGTCCAGATCCGCGGCGGACGCGGCTTCGAGACCGCCGAGTCCCTCGCCGCCCGCGGCGAACGCGCCGTCCCCGCCGAGCAGCTCCTGCGCGACCTGCGCATCAACCGGATCTTCGAGGGCTCCACCGAGATCATGCACCTGCTGATCGCCCGCGAGGCCGTCGACGCCCACCTCTCCGTCGCCGGCGACCTCATCGACCCCGAGAAGGCCATCGGCGACAAGGCCAAGGCCGGAGCCCGCGCCGCCGGCTTCTACGCCCGCTGGCTGCCCAAGCTCGCGACCGGTCCCGGCCAGCTCCCCGGCACCTACCGCGAGTTCCACCCGGCCGGCCACCCCGACCTCGCCACCCACCTGCGCTACGTCGAGCGCGGCGCCCGCAAACTCGCCCGCTCGACCTTCTACGCCATGTCCCGCTGGCAGGGCCGCATGGAGACCAAGCAGGGCTTCCTCGGCCGGATCGTCGACATTGGCGCCGAGCTCTTCGCGATGAGCGCGGCCTGCGTGCGCGCCGAGCACCTGCGCGAGAGCGGCGACCACGGCCGCGAGGCCTACCAGCTCGCCGACGCCTTCTGCCGGCAGTCCCGGCTGCGCGTCGAGGAGCTCTTCGGCCGCCTCTGGGCCAACACCGACGACCTCGACCGCAAGGTCGTCCAAGGGGTCCTCGGCGGCACCTACACCTGGCTGGAGGAAGGCGTCATCGACCCCTCCGGGGACGGCCCCTGGATCGCGGACGCCGCCCCCGGCCCCTCCACCCGCAAAAACGTTCACCGTCCCCTGCGCTGACCTGCCATCATCGGCAGCAGATCGGACGGATGTACGAGTACGGACCCACGGGCACGAGCACCGGCGGTACCGGCACGAGCGCGAGGCGGGCGAGGACGATGGCGACGGCCGAGGAGGACCGGGCCTGCCGGCGGCTGGCCTGGTGCGTGGCGCACCTGCTGCGCCACGCACCGCACCACGTGGTGGCCGACCTGATCGACCGGCTCGACGGGCCCACCCGCACGTACCTGTGCCGCGACCAGTGGCTGCCCGCCGCCGCCGTCACCCTCCTGCTGCGCCACGGCACCGACGCCGACCGCCACTACATCGCCCGCAACCCGCACGTCTTCGGCCGCCCGCTGCCCGGCCTGCCCGGCCCCGCGCGGTACGCCGCCCGGCCGGGGCCCTCGCCCGAACTGCTCGGCGAGACCGGCCCCGGCCCCCTCGGCGCCGACGAGCTGATCCGCCTGCTGCGCCGCCACGGCCGCCGCCCCCGGATCCCGCTCACCCTGCTCCGCATGCCGCACCTCCTCGACCCCCACGACCCCGAGCCGCTGCTGCGCGCCCACGCCCGCGCCCCGCTGCCGGCCGGCGCCGTCGAGGCACTGCTGCTGGCGGGCGGACTGCCCCGGCAGGCGTGCCGCGCACTGCTCGACGCCCGCACGGGGGACACGTACGGCCGCCACTGGTACCGGCCCGCCGTACGAGCCGTCCGGATGGGCCTGCTGACCTGCGACGAGCTCGTCGCGTACGTGGCCCCCGCGGCCCGCACCCTGCTCCTGGGCCACCTCCCCGCCACCCGCGGGCTGCGCTGGACCCTGCCCGAACAGGCCGAGATGCAGTCGGCCGTGCACCGCGCCCTGCGCCCCGCACTGGGTGACGACCCCCGGCTGTGGGCCGAACTGGGCCGCCGGGCCCCCGCCTTCCGCGGCACCCTGCCCGAACTGGCGGCCGCGCTCGCGGCGGGCACCCCGGCCGCGCCCGGCGACGTCCGCCACGACCCGGCGCTCGCCCGCGCCGTCCGCCACCTCGCCCCGGACCCGGCCCCCGCCGATCCGGCCGGCGCGTGGGAGCGCGAGCTGGCCCTGGTGAGCCTGGCCGTACCGATGGACACCGCCGCCGAGGACGTCCGCTGGGTCCGCGACTGCCTGGACCGGGGCCCTGCTGACCGGCGCCGACGTCATCCGGCACAAGGTCCCCGCGTGCTGGGCGCTCGACGAGGACCAGTGGCTCGGCGACACCGGCCACCCCGACCGCCACGACCGCCCCGCCGCCGTGCTCGCCGCCCGCGCC
>NZ_GG657750.1:5708532-5721431 GCF_000158895.1 Streptomyces sp. C
GAGCGACAGTCCAGCCCCCCTCGCCGACCCGCACCTCCTCTTCGACGCCGCGGCCGGCCGCCGGGACATCGTCATCCTCGGGTCGACCGGGTCCATCGGCACCCAGGCCATCGACCTCGCCCTGCGCAACCCGGACCGGTTCCGGGTCACCGCGCTGTCCGCCGCCGGCGGGCGCGTCGACCTGCTGGCCGAGCAGGCCCGCCGGCTCCGGGTCCGGGCCGTGGCCGTCGCCCGCGAGGACGCCGTACCGGCCCTGAAGGAGGCGCTGGGCGAGCAGTACGGCACCGGCGAGCCGCTGCCCGAGATCCTGGCCGGACCCGACGCGGCCGCCGAACTCGCCGCCTCCGACTGCCACACCGTCCTGAACGGCATCACCGGCTCCATCGGCCTCGCCCCCACCCTCGCGGCGCTGCGGGCGGGCCGCACCCTGGCCCTGGCCAACAAGGAGTCGCTGATCGTCGGTGGCCCGCTGGTCAAGGCCCTCGCCAAGCCCGGGCAGATCATCCCCGTGGACTCCGAGCACGCGGCCCTGTTCCAGGCCCTCGCCGCCGGCACCCGCGCCGACGTCCGCAAGCTCGTGGTCACCGCGTCCGGCGGCCCCTTCCGCGGCCGCACCCGCGCCGAGCTGGCCGCCGTCACCGTCGAGGACGCCCTCGCGCACCCCACCTGGGCCATGGGCCCGGTCATCACCGTGAACTCGGCGACCCTGGTCAACAAGGGGCTGGAGGTCATCGAGGCGCACCTGCTCTACGACATCCCCTTCGACCGCATCGAGGTCGTGGTCCACCCGCAGTCCTACGTGCACTCCATGGTCGAGTTCACCGACGGCTCCACCCTCGCCCAGGCCACCCCGCCGGACATGCGCGGCCCCATCGCGATCGGCCTCGGCTGGCCCCAGCGGGTCCCCGACGCCTCCCGCTCCTTCGACTGGACCAAGGCCTCCACCTGGGAGTTCTTCCCGCTCGACACCGAGGCCTTCCCCTCGGTCGGCCTCGCCCGGCACGTGGGCACCCTGGGCGGCACCGCCCCCGCCGTCTTCAACGCGGCGAACGAGGAGTGCGTGGACGCCTTCCTGGCCGGCCGGATGCCGTTCACAGGAATCATGGATACGGTCTCCGCAGTGGTCGACGAGCACGGAACGCCCACCTCGGGAACTTCCCTGACGGTGGCGGACGTCCTGGAAGCGGAGACCTGGGCCAGGGCCCGGGCACGGGAGATGGCGGCGCGGGCCGCCGTGGAGGCGGGCGCATGACCTTGCTGCTGACCCTGACGGGCGTGCTCGTCTTCGTCGTCGGGCTGCTCTTCTCGATCGCCTGGCACGAGCTCGGCCACCTCTCCACGGCCAAGCTCTTCGGCATCCGCGTGCCCCAGTACATGGTCGGCTTCGGCAGGACCATCTGGTCCCGCAAGAAGGGCGAGACCGAGTACGGGATCAAGGCCATCCCGATGGGCGGCTACATCCGCATGATCGGGATGTTCCCGCCCGGCGAGGACGGCAAGGTCACCGCCCGCTCCACCTCGCCGTTCCGGTCGATGATCGAGGACGCCCGCTCGGCGGCCTACGAGGAGCTCCAGCCCGGCGACGAGACGCGGCTCTTCTACACGCGCAAGCCCTGGAAGCGCGTGATCGTCATGTTCGCGGGCCCCTTCATGAACCTGGTGCTCGCCCTCGCGATCTTCTTCGGCGTCTGGATGACCTTCGGCATCAACCGGACCACCACCCAGATCGCCAGCGTCTCGCCCTGCGTCATCCAGCAGAGCGAGAAGCGCGACGTCTGCAAGGACGGCGACCCGGTGGCCCCCGCGAAGAAGGCCGGCCTGCGGCCCGACGACCGGATCGTCGCCTTCAACGGCAAGAAGGTGGCCGACTGGGCCGCCCTCCAGAAGCGGATCCGCGACACCGTCGGCCCCGCCACCGTCACCGTCGTGCGCGACGGGCAGCAGCTCGGCATCCCCGTCGACCTGATCGCCAACCAGGTCGCCAAGACCGACGGCCACGGCGGCTACGTCAAGGGCCAGTACGTCACGGCCGGCTGGCTCGGCTTCAGCCCCAAGAGCGAGATCGCCGCCCTGTCCTTCGGCGAGTCCGTCGACCACATGGCCGAGATCGTCGACAGCAGCGTCCAGGGCCTCCTCAAGCTCCCCGCCAAGATCCCCGCCCTCTGGAACGCGGCCTTCGGCGGCGCCGAGCGCGAGGCCGACTCCCCGATGGGCATCGTCGGAGCGGCCCGGATGAGCGGCGACATCGCAGCCCTGGACCTGCCCAGCGAGCAGAAGATGTCGATCCTGCTCAACGTGCTCGGCATGTTCAACCTCTCGCTGTTCCTGTTCAACATGCTGCCCCTGCTGCCCCTGGACGGCGGGCACATCGCCGGCGCCCTGTGGGAGTCCCTGCGCCGCACCGTGGCCAAGGTCTTCCGGCGCGCCGACCCCGGCCCCTTCGACGTGGCGAAGCTGATGCCCGCCGCGTACGTGGTCGCCGGCGTGTTCGTCTGCTTCACGCTGCTGGTGCTCGTCGCGGACGTGGTCAACCCGATCAAGATCACCTAGCCGTACCGGCCCCACCCCGACGGCGACCGGAGCCGGGCACGCATCGTGCCCGGCTCCCTACGTTCGGGTGGCGCGACCCCCTCGGATGCAAGGGGCGCGCGCTGCTTGGCGTAACCTCGAAGGCTGGAGCCCGCCGATCTCGGGACCTCGATCCACACCTTGGGGTTGCACAGCAGATGACTGCCATCTCTCTCGGAATGCCGTCCGTGCCGACGAAGCTTGCCGACCGCCGGGTCAGCCGCAAGATCCAGGTCGGTTCCGTGGCCGTCGGCGGCGACGCGCCCGTCTCGGTGCAGTCGATGACCACGACCCGCACCTCCGACATCGGCGCCACCCTCCAGCAGATCGCCGAGCTGACCGCCTCCGGCTGCCAGATCGTCCGCGTCGCCTGCCCGACGCAGGACGACGCCGACGCGCTGGCCGTCATCGCGAAGAAGTCGCAGATCCCGGTCATCGCCGACATCCACTTCCAGCCCAAGTACGTGTTCGCCGCGATCGACGCCGGCTGCGCCGCCGTCCGCGTCAACCCCGGCAACATCAAGCAGTTCGACGACAAGGTCAAGGAGATCGCGCACGCCGCCAAGGACGCGGGCACGCCGATCCGCATCGGCGTCAACGCCGGCTCCCTCGACGCCCGCCTGTTGAAGAAGTACGGCAAGGCCACCCCCGAGGCGCTCGTCGAGTCCGCGCTGTGGGAGGCCTCCCTCTTCGAGGAGCACGGCTTCGGCGACATCAAGATCTCGGTCAAGCACAACGACCCCGTCGTCATGGTCAACGCCTACCGCCAGCTCGCCGCCCAGTGCGACTACCCGCTGCACCTCGGCGTCACCGAGGCCGGCCCCGCCTTCCAGGGCACCATCAAGTCCGCCGTCGCCTTCGGCGCGCTGCTCTCCGAGGGCATCGGCGACACCATCCGCGTCTCGCTCTCCGCGCCGCCGGTCGAGGAGGTCAAGGTCGGCAACCAGATCCTGGAGTCGCTGAACCTCAAGCCGCGCCGCCTGGAGATCGTCTCCTGCCCCTCCTGCGGCCGCGCCCAGGTCGACGTCTACAAGCTGGCCGAGGAGGTCACCGCCGGCCTGGACGGCATGACCGTCCCGCTGCGCGTCGCCGTCATGGGCTGCGTCGTCAACGGCCCCGGCGAGGCCCGCGAGGCCGACCTCGGCGTCGCCTCCGGCAACGGCAAGGGCCAGATCTTCGTCAAGGGCGAGGTCATCAAGACCGTCCCCGAGTCGAAGATCGTGGAGACCCTCATCGAAGAGGCGCTGAAGATCGCCGAGCAGATGGAGAAGGACGGCGTCGCCTCCGGCGAGCCCAGCGTCGCCATCGGCGTCTGAGCCCGGTCCGGGTCCCGGTTCCTTCCGGCCTTGTCCCAGGTGCCTCCCCGGCCCCGTCCGCGCAGCTCGCGGCCGGGGCCGGGCCCTTTTCGTGACCTGCGGGACCAGGCGTGCGCAGGTTGCGCCGGGTACAGTGCGGAGATCAGCAGACTTGCACGGTGAGGCCCCAGTGTTGACGCAGACCACGACCAGGGTCCTTGAACCCAGTGATCTCGACGCCGCGCTCGCCATCCTCGGACGCGAGCCGGTCGAGAACGCCTTCGTCACCTCCCGGGTCCAGGTCGCCGGACTCGATCCGTGGCGCCTGGGCGGAGAGATGTGGGGCTGGTACGCCGACGGCGACCTCCGCGCCCTCTGCTACGCCGGCGCCAACCTGGTCCCCGTCTGCGCCGGCCCCGACGCCGTACGCGCCTTCGCCGACCGCGCCCGCCGCACCGGCCGCCGCTGCTCCTCCATCGTCGGCCCCGCCGAGCCCACCCGGCTGCTGTGGCAGCTCCTGGAGCCCAGCTGGGGCCCCGCCCGCGACGTCCGCGCCCACCAGCCGCTCATGGTCACCGAGCAGCCGTCCGCCGACATCGCCGCCGACCCCCTGGTCCGCCGGATCCGCAAGGACGAGATGGACCTGATCATGCCCGCCTGCGTGGCCATGTTCACCGAGGAGGTCGGCATCTCGCCGCTCGCCGGGGACGGCGGACTGCTCTACCAGGCCCGCGTCGCCGAGCTCGTCGGCAGCGGCCGCTCCTTCGCCCGCGTCGAGAACGGCAAGGTCGTCTTCAAGGCCGAGATCGGCGCCGCCACCACGGCCGCCTGCCAGATCCAGGGCGTGTGGGTGGCCCCCGAGTTCCGCGGCCGCGGGCACTCCGAGACCGGCATGGCCGCCGTGGTCGAGTACGCGCTGCGCGACGTGGCCCCGGTGGTCAGCCTCTACGTCAACGACTTCAACACCGCCGCCCGCGCCGCCTACAGCAGGGTGGGCTTCCGCGAGGTGGGCGCGTTCATGAGCGTCCTGTTCTGACCTGTGGAGAAGGGCGTCCGGTTTCGTGCGGGAAGCCGTACCGGAGCGGCCCTACCCCGAAGTATGGTCGCCGCATGCTGCCTACTTCCCCGGGCGAGGACGCCGTACGGCCCGCCGGACTCCGCATCGGGCGCCTCGACCTGGCCGGCCGGGTGGACGAAGCCCTGCGCGTCCAGGCCGTCGCCTTCGGGCTCAGCGAGGAGGAGGTCGGCATCCGGCGCTACATCGTCCAGCGCCACATGACGTGTCCCGGCGCCCGCGCGCTCGGCGCCTTCACCGAGGACGGGGCGCTGGCCGGCTTCGTCTACGGCATGCCCAACGACCGCGGCCACTGGTGGTCCACCATCGTCGAGCCCTACCTGCGGGCCGGCGGCACCGATCACTGGCTCGACCACTCCTTCGTCATCACCGAACTGCACGTCCACCCCGGCTTCCAGGGCCGCGGCGTCGGCCGCGCCCTCATCACCCGGATCACCGACAGCGCCGCAGAACCCCGCTCGATCCTCTCCGCCATCGACACCGACAGCCCGGCCCGCGGGCTCTACGCCGCCCTCGGCTACCGGGACCTGGCCCGGAAGGTCCACTTCCCGAGCGCGAGCCTGCCGTACGCGGTCATGGGCGCCCCGCTTCCCCTGCTCAGGCCCCCGCGCGCGGACTGAAAACGGGTTTCCGGGGGCGGCGGGGTTGTCGGTAGCCTCCCGGCATGTCCACTCACCACGTGTCCACGCACCACGTACAGCGCATGTCCCGCCTCATGGCCAAGACCCTCCGTGAGGACCCCGCCGACGCCGAGACCCTCAGCCACCGCCTCCTGGTGCGGGCCGGCTACGTCCGGCGCAGCTCCGCCGGGGTGTGGACCTGGCTGCCGCTCGGCAAGAAGGTGCTGGACAACGTCTCGCGCATCGTCCGCGAGGAGATGGACGCCATCGGCGCGCAGGAGGTGCTGCTGCCGGCGCTGCTGCCCAAGGAGCCGTACGAGGTCAGCGGCCGCTGGTCGGAGTACGGGGACCTGCTGTTCCGGCTGAAGGACCGCAAGGGCGCCGACTACCTCCTCGGCCCCACCCACGAGGAGATCTTCACCCTCG
The DNA here is from genome assembly GCF_000158895.1 of Streptomyces sp. C. NCBI lineage: Bacteria > Bacillati > Actinomycetota > Actinomycetes > Kitasatosporales > Streptomycetaceae > Streptomyces > Streptomyces sp. C. Next base: position 5,714,517 of record NZ_GG657750.1, read on the forward strand.
TGGTGAAGGACCAGTGCACGTCCTACAAGGACCTGCCGGTCATGCTGTACCAGATCCAGACCAAGTACCGGGACGAGGCCCGGCCCCGGTCCGGCGTACTGCGCGGCCGCGAGTTCCAGATGAAGGACTCGTACTCCTTCGACGTGTCGGACGAGGGGCTCGCCGAGTCCTACCGGCTGCACCGCGAGGCGTACGTGCGCATCTTCGAGCGCCTCGGCCTGGACCACCGCATCGTGTCGGCCGTGTCGGGCGCGATGGGCGGCTCGGCGTCGGAGGAGTTCCTCGCGCCGGCCGGCGCGGGCGAGGACACCTTCGCGGACTGCCCGAGCTGTGACTACGCGGCGAACACGGAGGCGGTCACGTTCGCGCTGAAGGCGGTGGAGGGGGATGCGCATCCCGCCCTGGAGGAGATCCCGACCCCCGACACCCCCACCATCGAGACCCTGGCCGCGCACCTCGGCGTGCCGGCCTCCGCGACGCTGAAGAACCTGCTGGTCAAGGTGGACGGCGAGATCACCGCCGTCGGCGTGCCCGGAGACCGCGAGGTGGACCTCGGCAAGCTCGGGGAGCACCTGGCCCCGGCGGTGGTGGAGCTGGTGACGGCCGAGGACTTCGCCGACCGGCCCGACCTGGTACGCGGGTACGTGGGCCCGCAGGGCCTGGAGAAGGTCCGCTACCTCGCCGACCCGCGCGTCGCGCCGGGGACGGCGTGGGTGACCGGCGCCAACAAGGCCGACACGCACGCCCGCAACGTGGTCTGCGGCCGGGACTTCGAAGTGGACCGGTACCTGGACGTGGTCGTCGTCGAGCCGGGCGACCCCTGCCCGGCGTGTGGTGCGGGGCTGAAGCTGGACCGGGCCATCGAGATCGGGCACATCTTCCAGCTGGGCCGCAAGTACGCCGACGCCTTCGGGCTGGACGTCCTCGGCAAGGAGGGCAAGCCGGTCCGGGTCACCATGGGCTCCTACGGCATCGGCGTCTCCCGCGCGGTCGCCGCGCTGGCCGAGCAGACGGCCGACGAGCGGGGCCTGCGCTGGCCCGCGGCGGTGGCCCCGGCCGACGTCCACGTGGTGGCGGCGGGCAAGGCCGTGCCGCTCGCGCTGGCGGAGGAAGCGGCGGCCGCCCTGGCCGCGGCGGGCCGGCGGGTCCTGCTGGACGACCGCCCGGGGCTGTCGCCGGGCGTCAAGCTGACGGACGCGGAGCTGATCGGCGTGCCGTGGATCCTGGTGGCGGGCCGCCGCTCCGCCGAGGGCGTCGTCGAACTCCAGGACCGCGCCGCGGGCACCCGCGAGGAACTGCCCTTGACGGAGGCGTTGGCCCGGCTGGTGTAGGGGCGGGCCCGGGCAGCGGCGGACCCCCGGCGGGTCACGCCGGTGGCGGGCCGGCCGGCGGCCGGGGCGGTTCGGGCGCGGGAGCGACGGGGGCGGCGCGTTCCAGGAAGCGGAGGAGTTCCACCGGGAAGGGGAGGACCAGGGTGGAGTTCTTCTCCGCCGCCACCGCGATCACCGTCTGCAGGAGGCGGAGCTGGAGGGCCGCCGGCTGGTCCGACATGACGGCCGCGGCTTCGGCCAGCTTGTGCGAGGCCTGGAGTTCGGCGTCCGCGTTGATGACGCGGGCGCGGCGCTCGCGGTCGGCCTCCGCCTGGCGGGCCATCGAGCGCTTCATCGTCTCCGGGAGGGAGACGTCCTTGATCTCCACGCGGTCGATCTGGACGCCCCAGCCCATCGCCGGGCTGTCGATCATGAGCTCCAGGCCCTGGTTGAGCTTCTCGCGGTTCGAGAGGAGGTCGTCCAGGTCGCTCTTGCCGATGATCGAGCGGAGAGAGGTCTGCGCCATCTGGGAGACGGCGAAGCGGTAGTCCTCCACCGCGATGATCGCGCTCGCCGGGTCGACCACCTTGAAGTAGACGACCGCGTCCACGCGGACCGTGACGTTGTCGCGGGTGATGCCCTCCTGCGCCGGGACGGGGAGGGTGACGATCTGGAGGTTGACCTTGTGTAGGCGGTCGGCCACCGGGAGGATCATCGTGAAGCCGGGCGGGCGGACGCCTTCACGGAGGCGGCCGAAGCGGAAGACCACCCCGCGCTCGTACTGCTTCACCACCCGGGCGGCCGCACCCAGGTAGACCGCGACGCCCGTGGCGGCGGCGATTCCCGCTGTCAGCAGTTCCTCGACCATGACGGCCCCCTGCCGGACATGTGCCTTTTGTAGGGTTATGCCCTCACAGCCAGGCCGCGAACTCCAGCAGGAGCTCCGCGTCGCGCCTGCGGCCGGCGGCCAGGGCGCGGACGCCGGACTCCACCGCCCGGAACACCGTCCAGGCCCGCAGCCGCTCCCGGTCCACCTCCAGCGAGTCGGCGAGCTTGTTCACCCGCCGCCGGGCCCCGGCCGCCCCCGCCGAGGCGGCCATCTGGTCCTCCAGCCGGTCCCGGACCAGCCGGGCCAGGTCGTAGGCCCGCTCGCCGACCAGCGGGTCCGGGCCCACCGTCAGCCACGGGGCGCGTTCGGCGGCCAGGACCTTGCCCTGGCGGAAGTTCCCGTGCAGGAGGAGGGACTCGGGCGGCGCGGCCGTCAGCTCGGCCTGGAGGGCGAGGGCCGTTTGCGCCAGCGGTCGGGCTTCCGGCGGAGCCGAGCGCAGGAGCTCGCACTGCGCGGTCGTGCGCTCGGCCACCGTCTCGAAGGAGTGGTCCCGCGGCGGGCCCACCCACAGCCGGCGCAGCGTGCCGCAGGCCTCCAGCAGGGCCTTGGCGTCCGGCAGCGAACGCAGCGACACGTCGGGGTGCAGCCGCTCCAGCAGCAGCGCCCCGTCCTCCTCGTGGTGACGCGAGTCGAGGACCCGTACGGCTCCGAAGCCGCCCCAGTGCGCGAGCGCGGCCAGCTCCCGGCCGGGATCCGCCCCGGGCGGCGCCAGCTTCAGGGCGGCCGGGGTGCCGTCGGGGTAGCGAACCAGCAGCACCACGCTGCTGCGCCCGCCCGGGGCCTGCATCCGCTGGGCCGTGACGTCCCGCCGCTTCAGCGCCTCCTCGGCGAGCTCGGGCAGGCGCCCCAGCCACTCCGTGTCCCGCTCGGTCGGCGGCAGCTCGCCGAGCGCCCGTACGAGCCGCTGCGGCGGTTCGAAAGCCATGCGTGCCTGGTCCCTTTCAGCTGGTACGGGCCGCCTGTGCGCGTTCCGTGAGCCCAGGGAAGGCTACGCCGACACCGCGCCAGCGTGCCGCCCGCACGGCCGCCGCGCTCAGCGCGTCAGCCGCCTCGCGGCGCAACTGGCCGTCCGCGGACCGCACGAGGTCGGAGTACGCGCCCGCCACCCGGTCCTCGATCACGGCGGCCAGCCGCTCGGAGTCGGCCGGGGTGCGCACCTCGAAGGGCAGGGCGTACGCGGCCTCGGCGGGCTGCGGTGCGCCGCCCAGCTCCCGGACGGTCCGGGTCAGCCGGTCGCGGCGGGCCAGGTGGGCGCCGTACGCCTCCCGGGCCTCGTTCGCGCGGGCCTGCGCGATGCGCGCGCCGATCACCCCGTACGCGTACGCGGCGGCGTGCTCGGCGGCCAGCGCTGCCTGGGCGGCCGGGAGCGGACCGCGGGCGGGGGAGGGCGAGGGCTTCACGAGGCGGCTCCCGGGGTGGAGGTGAGCAGGTAGGCGTGGACGGCCCCGCAGGCCGCCACCGAGGCGAGCATCCGGGCCAGCTCCCCGGGGGCGCCGGCCAGGGTGATGGTCCGGGCCTCCGACAGGTCCCGCTCCGCGTCCGCGAGCGCGCTCAGGGCCTCGGCGGGCTGCGCCGGGACCGGCTCCTTGCGCGCCGCCGGGGCACCGGCGGCGGGCGCCGCGGCGCCGGACGAGGACGGGGAGGACGGGGAAGGCGGGCCCGGGCGGGGCGAGGGCTTCCCGGCAGCGGGGTCGGCGGGGGCCAGGGCCCTCGTGTGCGCCGCGACGGCCTCGCGCAGCGGTCCGAGGCGCTCGGCGAGCCCGGGATGGGCCGCCAGGGTGGCGTCGTAACGTTCCAGCAGTTGCCGGCTGTCCCGGACGGCGCCCTCCCGCATCCGCCGATCGAGTGCGATCCCGCTGTCGGCGCCCGGCGCGGCACCACTGCCGGAGCAGCCGGTCAGCAGCACGGCCCCGGTCGCGCCGGCGGCTCCGGCGAGCAGGCTCCTTCGGGAGGGCGAGCGCCTCGAAGGCGTGGTCAAGGGCACGGCGGCCTCCTCGGGGGGTGGTTGCGGGGCAGGGTGTGATCACGGTACCCGGGGGTCCCGTCCACAGCGCGGACGGCAACACCCTCCGCGACCGGATACCCTTTGACCTGACACGACGGAAAACCACAACAGCACACGCGGCCGAGGAGTCACCCGGATGAGCACCACCCAGAGCGACAGGCTGCGCGGACTGCTGGAGCCACTCGTCGCCGCCAAGGGCCTGGACCTCGAGGACATCGAGCTCTCCAAGGCGGGCAAGCGCCGCATGCTGCGCATCATCGTGGATTCCGATGAGGGTGTCGACCTGGACGAATGCGCCGAGCTGAGCCGTGAGATCTCCGACCGGCTCGACGAGTCCGACGTGATGGGCGAGGACGAGTACAACCTCGAAGTCAGCTCCCCGGGCGCGGACCGCCCGCTCAGCGAGCGCCGTCACTACGTTCGGGCGACCGGTCGCCTCGTCAAGTTTCAGCTCTCCGCCGAAGGTGAAAAGGGTGCCGGGGAACTGATCGCCCGCATCCTCGGTGTCGACGACGAGGGCATGGACCTCGAAGTGCCGGGTGTGAAGGGCCGCAAGGCGACCGCCCGTCGTATCGCATTCACCGACGTCGCCAAGGCGCGCGTCGAGATCGAGTTCAGCCGCAAGGACAAGAAGGAAGAGGAGGCGTAGCCGTGGACATCGACATGAGTGCCCTGCGGGGTCTGGTCCGGGAGAAGGAGATCTCCTTCGACCTGCTCGTCGAGGCGATCGAGTCGGCCCTCCTCATCGCGTACCACCGCACCGAGGGCAGCTTCCGGCGCGCCCGTGTCGTGCTCGACCGCACCAACGGTCACGTGGTCGTGTGGGCGACCGAGGACCCCAGGGACCTCGAAGAGGGGCAGGAGCCCAAGGAGTTCGACGACACGCCGTCGGACTTCGGGCGCATCGCCGCGACGACAGCCAAGCAGGTGATCCTCCAGCGTCTGCGCGACGCCGAGGACGACCTGACCTTCGGCGAGTTCGCCGGCCGCGAGGGCGACGTCATCACCGGCGTCGTCCAGCAGGGCAAGGACCCCAAGAACGTCCTCGTCGACATCGGCAAGCTGGAGGCCATCCTGCCGGTGCAGGAGCAGGTCCCCGGCGAGGAGTACACGCACGGCCTCCGTCTGAAGACGTACGTCGTGCGGGTGGCGAAGGGTGTCCGCGGTCCGTCCGTGACCCTGTCGCGCACCCACCCGAACCTGGTGAAGAAGCTCTTCGCGCTGGAGGTCCCGGAGATCGCCGACGGCAGCGTCGAGATCTCCGCGATCGCCCGTGAGGCCGGTCACCGCACCAAGATCGCCGTCCGGTCCACCCGCTCGGGCCTCAACCCGAAGGGCGCCTGCATCGGCCCGATGGGCGCCCGCGTGCGCAACGTGATGGCCGAGCTGCACGGCGAGAAGATCGACATCGTCGACTGGTCGGACGACCCGGCCGAGATGGTGGCGAACGCGCTGTCACCCGCCCGGGTGAGCAAGGTCGAGGTCGTGGACTGGGACACCCGCTCCGCGCGGGTGACCGTGCCGGACTACCAGCTGTCGCTGGCGATCGGCAAGGAGGGGCAGAACGCCCGCCTCGCCGCCCGCCTCACCGGCTGGCGCATCGACATCCGGCCCGACACCGAGGTGCCCGCCGACGCGGACGCCGGTGCCTGACCGGGAATAAACCGCTACCGGCCGGGGGTTCCCGGCCGGTAGACAGGTACTCCGGCACCGCCGGAGTACCTCGGAAATCACGACGACATCCGTTCGATTTTTCACCTGAAGGGGTGAGGTCGGTACGGGGAGGTAGACTTAGGCGTGTCTGGCCGGACGCAAGCCCGCGCATGCCCCGAACGCACCTGTGTGGGGTGCCGGGAGCGAGCGGCCAAGAGCGATCTGCTGCGGGTCGTGGCGATCGGGGACGAATGCGTCTCCGATCCTCGCGGTACGCTGCCCGGCCGGGGTGCCTACGTGCACCCCGCCGTGGTCTGCCTCGACCAGGCGGTCCGCCGCCGGGCGTTCCCCCGGGCCCTCAGGTCCGCCGGAGCGCTCGACACGGAGGGACTGCGCAAGACCCTGGCCGCACCGGCCGAGGCGACACCGTAAGAAGAAGTACGGCACGGACACCCCGTGCGGTCAGGTACCTCGCGAGTTGGAAGTAGGTCGAGATTGCGATGAGCACTCGATGAGTACGCGATGAGTACGCCCATGAAGTAGCGACGGTCCGGCGTAACCCGGACCTAAAAGGAGCGAAGTGGCTAAGGTCCGGGTATACGAACTCGCCAAGGAGTTCGGAGTGGAGAGCAAGGTCGTCATGGCCAAGCTCCAAGAACTCGGTGAATTCGTCCGTTCGGCGTCCTCGACGATCGAGGCGCCGGTTGTACGCAAGTTGACTGACGCACTGCAGGGGCCCGGCGGCAACGCCGGCAAGTCCGCTGCGAAGCCCGGCGCGCCCCGCAAGGCCGCGCCCGCCAAGCCCGCGGCGCCCTCCCCGGCGTCCGCGGCACGTCCCGCTGCCCCCAAGCCCGGTGTGCCGGCGGCCCCCAAGCCCGCCGCCGCCGAGGCCCCCGCGGTCAGCGCCCCGGTGACTCCGGCCGCTCCCGGCCCGCGTCCCGGTCCCAAGGCTCCCGCCCCGAAGCCCGCTCCGGCGGCGCCCGTGGCGACCGAGTTCTCCGCGCCTCCGGCGGCCCCGGCCGCTCCCGCGCGTCCCGCCGCTTCCCCCGGCCCGCGTC
>NZ_GG657750.1:5722087-5727104 GCF_000158895.1 Streptomyces sp. C
CCGGCTTCGGTGGCCGTCCCGGCGGTCCCGGTGCCCGTGGTGGCACGCAGGGTGCCTTCGGCCGTCCCGGCGGGCCCGCCCGTCGCGGTCGCAAGTCGAAGCGTCAGAGGCGCCAGGAGTACGAGGCCATGCAGGCCCCGTCCGTGGGCGGCGTGATGCTGCCCCGCGGCAACGGCGAGACCGTTCGCCTGTCGCGCGGTGCCTCCCTCACCGACTTCGCGGAGAAGATCAACGCCAACCCGGCGTCGCTGGTCGCGGTCATGATGAACCTCGGCGAGATGGTCACTGCCACGCAGTCCGTCTCCGACGAGACCCTCCAGCTCCTCGCGGGCGAGATGAACTACACCGTTCAGATCGTCAGCCCGGAGGAGGAGGACCGCGAGCTGCTCGAGGGCTTCGACATCGAGTTCGGCGAGGACGAGGGCGGCGAGGAGTTCCTGCTCCCGCGTCCGCCGGTCGTCACCGTCATGGGTCACGTCGACCACGGTAAGACCCGCCTGCTCGACGCCATCCGCAAGACGAACGTCGTCGCGGGCGAGGCCGGCGGCATCACCCAGGGCATCGGTGCCTACCAGGTCTCGACCGAGGTGAACGACGAGCAGCGTCGCATCACCTTCATCGACACCCCGGGTCACGAGGCGTTCACCGCCATGCGTGCCCGTGGTGCGAAGTCGACCGACATCGCGATCCTCGTGGTCGCGGCCAACGACGGCGTCATGCCGCAGACGATCGAGGCGCTCAACCACGCCAAGGCCGCCGGCGTCCCGATCGTCGTCGCGGTCAACAAGATCGACGTCGAGGGTGCCGACCCGGTCAAGGTGCGCGGTCAGCTGACCGAGTTCGGTCTGGTGGCCGAGGAGTACGGCGGCGACACGATGTTCGTCGACATCTCCGCCAAGCAGGGTCTGCACATCGACTCCCTGCTGGAGGCCGTCGTCCTCACCGCCGACGCCTCGCTCGACCTGCGCGCCAACCCCGAGCAGGACGCCCAGGGTATTGCGATCGAGTCCCACCTCGACCGCGGCCGCGGTGCCGTCGCCACCGTCCTCGTCCAGCGCGGTACCCTCCGCGTCGGCGACACGATGGTCGTGGGCGACGCCTACGGCCGCGTGCGCGCCATGCTCGACGACAAGGGCAACAACATCGAGGAAGCGGGTCCCGCGACCCCCGTCCTGGTCCTGGGTCTCACCAACGTCCCCGGCGCCGGCGACAACTTCCTCGTCGTCGACGAGGACCGCACCGCCCGCCAGATCGCCGAGAAGCGTGCTGCGCGCGAGCGCAACGCCAACTTCGCCAAGCGCGTCCGTCGCGTGTCCCTCGAGGACCTCGACTCCGTGCTCAAGGCCGGTCTGGTCCAGGAACTCAACCTCATCATCAAGGGCGACTCGTCCGGTGCGGTCGAGGCCCTGGAGTCCTCGCTGCTCCAGCTCGACGTCGGCGAAGAGGTCGACATCCGCGTCCTGCACCGCGGTGTGGGTGCGGTCACCGAGTCCGACATCTCGCTCGCGATGGGCTCCGACGCCATCGTCATCGGCTACAACGTCCGCGCTGTCGGCCGTGCCGCGCAGATGGCGGACCGCGAGGGCGTCGACGTCCGGTACTACTCGGTGATCTACCAGGCCATCGAGGAGATCGAGGCGGCCCTCAAGGGTCTGCTCAAGCCGGAGTACGAAGAGGTCGAGCTCGGCACGGCGGAGATCCGCGAGATCTTCCGCTCGTCCAAGCTGGGCAACATCGCCGGTGTCCTGGTCCGCTCGGGCGAGGTCAAGCGCAACACCAAGGCGCGGCTCCTGCGCGATGGCAAGGTCATCGCCGAGAACCTCACCATCTCCGGTCTGCGCCGCTTCAAGGACGACGTCACCGAGATCCGCGAAGGCTTCGAGGGCGGTATCAACCTCGGCTCCTTCAACGACATCAAGATCGACGACGTCATCGCGACGTACGAGATGCGCGAGAAGCCCCGCGCGTAAGCGCGAGGCGGTTCGTACCGTGTCGTAACCCCGGGGCCGGTCGGCGGAATATCCGTCGATCGGCCCCGGCCGTTGCGTGTACGGTTCTGGTGACCCTGCCGAGCGTCGGCCGGCAGGCCACCTAACCCGCACCGGCGGGACATCCGGAACTGCATGTACGTGGGGACTCTGTCCTTCGACCTGCTCCTCGGCGACGTCCACTCGCTGAAGGAGAAACGCTCCGTCGTCCGGCCCATCGTCGCCGAGCTCCAGCGCAAGTTCTCCGTGAGCGCGGCCGAGGTGGGAGACCAGGACCTGCACCGCAGGGCCCGCATAGGGGTCGCCCTGGTGAGCGGGGACGCGGGGTTCGTGTCGGACGTGCTCGACCGCTGTGAGCGGCTGGTCGCGGCGCGTCCGGAAGTGGAGCTGCTGTCCGTGAGACGGCGGTACCACGGTGATGAAGACTGATTGCTTGTCTGCAACAAAGAAGGAGACGGACCAGTGGCCGACAATGCGCGGGCGAAGAAGCTGGCGGACCTCATCCGGGAGGTGGTGGCCGAGAAGCTGCAGCGCGGAGTCAAGGACCCCCGCCTCGGTACGCACGTGACCATCACGGACACCCGGGTCACCGGCGACCTGCGGGAGGCCACGGTCTTCTACACGGTCTACGGCGACGACGAGGACCGGGCCAGCGCGGCAGCGGGCCTGGAGAGCGCCAAGGGCGTACTGCGCTCCGCGGTCGGCCGGGCGGCGGGAACCAAGTTCACGCCCACCCTGACCTTCGTCGCGGACGCCCTCCCGGAGAACGCCCGGACCATCGAGGACCTCCTCGACAAGGCGCGGGCCTCCGACGCCCAGGTGCGCGAGGTGTCCTCCGGCGCCAAGTACGCCGGCGAAGCCGACCCGTACAAGAAGCCGGGCGACGAGGACGACGAGGACGCAGCCGCGGAATGAGCACCAACGCAGGGAAGACTCCGGACGGCCTGGTCATCGTCGACAAGCCGTCCGGCTTCACTTCGCACGACGTGGTCGCCAAGATGCGCGGGATCGCCAAGACCCGCCGCGTCGGCCACGCCGGCACCCTCGACCCGATGGCGACGGGCGTCCTCGTCCTCGGCGTGGAGAAGGCCACGAAGCTCCTCGGCCACCTCGCGCTGACCGAGAAGGAGTACCTCGGCACCATCCGGCTCGGGCAGAGCACCCTCACGGACGACGCCGAGGGCGAGATCACCTCGTCCGCCGACGCCTCCGGGGTGACCCGCGAGGCGGTGGACGCGGGCATCGCCAAGCTGACCGGCGAGATCATGCAGGTCCCGTCCAAGGTCAGCGCCATCAAGATCAAGGGCGTGCGCTCCTACAAGCGCGCCCGCGACGGCGAGGACTTCGAGATCCCGGCCCGCCCCGTGACCATCTCGTCGTTCCAGGTGTACGACATGCGCGAGGCCGAGGCCGAGGACGGCACCAAGGTCGTCGACCTCGTCGTCTCCGTCGTCTGCTCCAGCGGTACGTACATCCGCGCCCTCGCCCGCGACCTGGGCGCCGACCTGGGCGTCGGCGGCCACCTCACGGCGCTGCGGCGCACCCGGGTGGGCCCGTACAAGCTCGACAAGGCGCGCACGCTCGACCAGCTCCAGGAGGAGCTGACCGTTATGCCGATCGGCGAGGCGGCCGCCGCCGCGTTCGCGCGCTGGGACCTGGACGCCCGCCGGGCCTCGCTGCTCGCCAACGGCGTGCGGATCGAGATGCCGGACGAGTACCGGGACGGCCGGACCGTCGCCGTCTACGGGCCCGAGGGCAAGCTGCTCGGGCTCGTGGAGAGCAAGGGCGGCAAGACGAAGTCCCTCGCGGTCTTCGCCTGAGGACTCCTGCCGGCCCGCTCCGGCCGGTTGACGTGGAGCGGTGAGCGCACACGGACTGCTGCTCACCGCTCCACAACCCCCCTCGGATAGGTCTCTATCCATCCGGAGCACCGTATTCACCCTTCCGAGCAGGCGCTCGGAGTGAATGCCGGGAGCGTAAGGGGGCGCTTTCGGGCCGCGTGCTTTTCCCGCTGATCTTCACTTGCCTACCGTCGTGAACACGGGTCCCGCGGCGGGGGAGTGGTGCGGCGATGACGGACGAGGTCACGGACGGTACGAGGGGCGCGGGCCGCGGCGCCTTCGCGGGTGCCGGGTGGCCGGCCGCGGGGCCGGCCACGGGACTGGCCGCGGGGTCGGCCGGGTGGCCGGCCGCGGGACTGGTGACGATCCGGGACCGGGACGGACTCCCGCGCGGGAGCGGCTTCGTCGCCGACGACCGCGGCACGGTGATCACCAGCCACGACGCCGTCGAGGGCCTGGCCGGGATGGTCCTGCACGCGTCCGGCGCCGAGGGGCCCGGCCGGCCGGCGTCGGCCGATGACGTGACCGCCCTGCCGGAGCTCGGGCTGGCCCTCGTGCGCGGTGACGGACTGGGCGTGCCGCCGCTGCCCGTGGCGATGCGCGAGGCGATCCCTCCGGGGACGTACGTACGCCTGCCCGCGCGGGGCTGGCGCCAGGCGCGGGTCCTCGGGGCGGGAGCGGAGGTCACCCACACCGCGGCCGGCCGCCGCCACGTACTCCCCGCCGCGGTCGAGCTGGCCATCGGAACGGCCGGCCGGGACGCCCTGCGGCTCGGCGGCGAGGTCCGCGGGGGGCCGGTCCTGGACGCGGCGACCGGAGCGGTGCTCGCGGTACTCGGCACCGCTCTCGAAGCAGAGCACCGCTCCGGGAGCTTCGCCGTGCCCCTGCGCGCGGCCGCCGCGCACGCACCGGGAGGCGCCCTGGCGGCGCTGCTGGAGCGGAACTCCGCCACCGTGCCGGGCTACGGCGCGGACCTCAACCTGGCCGGCGCCCTGGAGCTGACCGCCACCACCCTCGGCGCGGCCTTCCCCCCGGCCGGCGCCGCCGAGCCCGCCCCCTACCCCGTGCCGCGCCCCGGGATCAGCGCCGGGCTGGCCGCCTTCACCGCCGGGCCGGACCTCGTGCTCGGCCTGGTCGGGGCCCCCGGCACCGGCCGCACCACCGCCCTCGCCGCCCTCGCCGCCGACC
>NZ_GG657750.1:5729811-5730913 GCF_000158895.1 Streptomyces sp. C
GTACCGTGGAGACTCTTCGTAGGGCGGCGCCGGACATTACCTGAGGCGGGGAACGATTCCGGCCAGAGCCGATGCGGGGACCCGGCCGAGGGCATGGCAGTCTTAGACCTGCAATCGGCAATTCAGTACAGGGACTACACGGGTTCGGGCGAGGAGCGGTCACAGTGCAGCGCTGGCGTGGCTTGGAGGACATCCCCCAGGACTGGGGACGCAGCGTCGTCACCATCGGCTCCTACGACGGTGTGCACCGGGGACACCAGCTGATCATCGGACGGGCCGTGGCGAAGGCCCGCGAGCTGGGCGTCCCGGCGGTCGTCGTCACCTTCAGCCCGCACCCGAGCGAGGTCGTGCGGCCGGGCAGCCACCCGCCGATCCTGGCCCCGTACGACCGCCGTGCCGAGCTGATGGCCGGCCTCGGGGTCGACGCGCTGCTGATCCTGCCGTTCACGGCGGAGTTCTCGCAGCTGTCCCCGGCCGACTTCATCGTGAAGGTGCTGGTCGACAAGCTGCACGCGCGCGCCGTCATCGAGGGCCCGAACTTCCGTTTCGGCCACCGGGCCGCCGGGAACGTCGACTTCCTGCGCGAGCTGGGTTCCACCTACGACTACGAGGTCGACGTCGTGGACCTGGTCGAGCGCGGCGAGGCGGGCGGCGGCGTGCCGTTCTCCTCCACGCTGGCGCGCAAGCTGGTCGCGGAGGGGGACATGGACGGCGCCGCCGAGATCCTGGGCCGCCCGCACCGTGTCGAGGGCATCGTGGTGCGCGGTGCGCAGCGCGGGCGCGAGCTCGGCTACCCGACGGCCAACGTCGAGACGCAGCCGCACACCGCGATCCCGGCCGACGGGGTGTACGCGGGCTGGCTGACGGCCGACGGCGAGCGGATGCCGGCGGCGATCTCGGTGGGTACGAACGTGCAGTTCGACGCCACCGAGCGGACCGTGGAGGCGTACGCGATCGACCGCGTCGGCTGGACCTGTACGGCAAGCAGGTGTGCGTCGACTTCCTCGCGTACGTGCGGGGGATGGCGAAGTTCGAGTCGCTCGACGGGCTGCTGGAGGCCATCGCGACGACGTGAAGCGGGCGCGGGTCCTGACGGACGCCT
>NZ_GG657750.1:5731924-5733026 GCF_000158895.1 Streptomyces sp. C
CCCGGTCCAGCCCGGCGGGGTTCGCCGGGGACGGGATCGAGGGAGCGGGTGGCGGGGGTCGCGAGGGCCGCCGGGCGGGGGTTGCTGGTGGTGCTGGACGTCCCCGAGGAGATGCCCCCGCGGCTCGCGCACCGCCTGGAGGCGTGGACCGCGGCCACCGCCGACTGGCTGCGCGGTACCGGGGTCCGGCTGGTGGTCGCGGCCCGGCCCGAGTACTGGGAGCGGGCCGGGGGCCTCTACCCGCCGGAGCTGCTGCACACCCCGGCCCGTCCCGCCCGGCGGCTGCCGCCCGCGCTGCCCGTCGGCGACCTGACCCCGCAGGAGGCGCGCGAGGCCCGGGCCCGGCTGGGGATCCCGGACGACGCGGTGCGGGAGGCCGACGCCCGGCACCCGCTGACCCTGCGCCTGCTCGCCGGGATCCGCGCCGCCGAGGTCACCGCGGGCCGCCCGGGCCGTGACGAGGTCTTCGCCGCGCACCTGGACCTGCTGGCCCTGCGCGTAGCCGTCCGGATCGCGGCGGCGGCCGGTGCGGGTGCGGGTCACGGGGCCGGGGTCCACGGCCCCGGGGTGCGGCGGCTCGCGGCCCGGGTGGCCGGGCGGGTGCACGAGGCCGCCCGGCGCTGCCTCGGCCCGGGGCAGGGCCAGCTGGACCGGGCCGCCTTCGAGGAGCTGTTCCCCTGGCGCACCGGCTGGGCCTCCGCCGTCCTCACCGAGGGCCTGCTGGTCCCCGCCGGCCCCGGCTACCGCTTCGCCCACGAGGAACTGTCCGACTGGCTCCAGGCCGGTCACCTCGACGTCCCGGGTGCCCTGGACGGCCTCGTCCACCACGGCCCCGCCGACACCGGCCCGCCCGTACCCCGGCACCGCATCGGGCCCGTGCTGGAGGCCCTGCGTCGGCTCCCGCCCGCCGAGGCGCGCGTACGGCTCGACGCCCTGGTGGCCGCCCTGAACACCTTCGCCGAGCAGGCGACCGCCGCCGGATCCCCAGGACCGGTCCACCCCGACCGCGTCTGGTGGGCCTCCCGCCTCCTGCGCGCCACCCTGCTCGGCGCCGCCGACGCCGCCCCGTACCTGCCCGTCCTGCACGCCCTCGCCGAACACG
>NZ_GG657750.1:5735511-5737294 GCF_000158895.1 Streptomyces sp. C
CCCTTCGCGTTCCCCGGGCCCGGTGGCCCGGCCCGGTGGTCCGGTCCGGCCCGGCCCGGCCGCGGTCAGCCGAGGCGCGGGTCGCGCGGCGGAGCCTGGTACGGGCCGGGCTGCTGCGGCGGCTGGGGGGCGGCCGGGGGCTGCCAGGGCTGTCCGGGCTGCGGGTAGGGCTGCTGCCCGTACGGCGACGGCGCCTGCGGGGGCTGCGCCTGCGGCTGCTGGTACGGGCCCGGCTGCTGCGGCTGTGCCTGCGGCTGCGGCTGAGGCGGCTGGTGGCCCTGGGGGGCGCCCCAGTGGGCCTGCGCGGCCTGCTGCTGGGCGCGCGTGAAGTCCTCGGCGACCAGGGCGGACAGGTTGAAGTACGCCTCGCGGGTCTTGGGCCGCATCAGGTCGAGGTCGACCTCCGCGCCGGCCGCGAGGTGCTCGTCGAACGGCACGACGACGACCCCGCGGCAGCGGGTCTCGAAGTGCTGCACGATGTCCTCGACCTTGATCATCTTGGCGGTCTCGCGGACCCCGGAGATGACGGTGATCGAGCGGGAGACGAGGTCGGCGTACCCGTGGGCGGAGAGCCAGTCGAGCGTGGTGCTCGCGCTGCTCGCGCCGTCCACGGACGGGGTGGAGATGATGATCAGCTGATCGGCCAGGTCCAGGACGCCGCGCATGGCGGAGTAGAGCAGTCCGGTGCCGGAGTCGGTCAGGATGATCGGGTACTGGCGGCCGAGCGTGTCTATGACGCGCCGGTAGTCCTCGTCGTTGAAGGTCGTCGAGACCGCCGGGTCCACGTCGTTGGCGATGATCTCCAGGCCGGAGGGGGCCTGCGAGGTGAACCGCCGGATGTCCATGTACGAGTTCAGGTACGGGATCGCCTGCACCAGGTCGCGGATGGTCGCACCGGTCTCACGGCGGACGCGGCGGCCGAGGGTGCCGGCGTCGGGGTTCGCGTCGATGGCCAGGATCTTGTCCTGGCGCTCGGTGGCGAGGGTGGCGCCGAGGGCGGTGGTCGTCGTGGTCTTGCCGACGCCGCCCTTGAGGCTGATGACGGCGATGCGGTAGCAGGACATCACCGGGGTGCGGATGAGCTCCAGCTTGCGCTGGCGGTCGGCCTCGGCGGCCTTGCCGCCGAAGCGGAAGCCGGAGCGGGTGGGCTTGGGCTTCTGCTTGGCGCGGATCAGGCGGTCGGAGGACAGCTCCACGGCGGCGGTGTAGCCGAGCGGAGCGCCGGGGCCCTGGCCGGGCACCGACTGCTGCCATTGCGCCTGCGGCGGCTGGGGGGCCGGGTACCCCTGCTGCTGCGGGAACCCGTACCCCTGCGGGGGCTGCGCTTCGGGTGCGCCGGGCGGGAACCCGTGACCCTGCGGTGCCGGTGCTTCCGGGGCGCCGGGCGGGAACCCGTACCCCCGCGGGGGCTGCGGTTGTGCTTCGGGGGTGCCGGGCGTGCCCTGCGGTGCCGGCTGCTGCGCCTGCTGGGGCGGCACGGGCGGGAACCCGTACCCCTGCGGGGGCTGCGGTTGTGCTTCGGGGGTGCCGGGCGTGCCCTGCGGTGCCGGCTGCTGCGCCTGCTGGGGCGGCACGGGCGGGAACCCGTACCCCTGCGGGGGCTGCGGCTGTGCTTCCGGGGTGCCGGGCGTGCCCTGCGGTGCGGGTGCCTCCGGGGTGCCGGGCGGGAAGCCGTAGCCCTGCGGGGGCTGCGGTGCCGGTGCGGAAGTCTGTGCCTCGGTGCCCGGGGGCGGGAAGCCGTAGCCCTGGGGTGCGCCCGTTGAGGTGAACGCGGGCGGAAGCG
>NZ_GG657750.1:5737394-5761162 GCF_000158895.1 Streptomyces sp. C
TCCTCGGCGGCCGGTGCGAACCCCGGGGGTACGGCGTCGGCGAAGGCGGGCACGGAGAGGGGCGCCACGGTGGGCACCACGAACGGCGCCGCGGGCTCCGCCTGCGCGGACGCGGCGGCGAACCCCGCCGGGGTCCCACCGGGCAGGGCCGGCAACGCCTCGGCCTCCCGTCCCGGTACGTCACCCTCCGCCGCGGAACCCTCAGCCCCGGTGACCGCCGGGCCCTGGCCCTGACCCGACGCCGGGACCTCGGCCCCCTGCGCGGCCGGGGCACGGTCCTGCCCGCCCGGGCCCCCGGCCCCCGATGCGGCGGCTCCGTCCCGGGCCTCGGCACCCAGCGCGGCCGCAGCCGCGGCTTCGTCCTGGGCGGCGTAAGCGGCGCGATCGTTCGGGGCGTCGGCCCCTGGCGCGGGGAGCCCGGCGGCGGCCGGGGTTTCACCCTGGGCCGGGAAGGCCGGACCGGCCGGGAAGGCGGGCCCCTGCCCCGAGGCTTCGCCCTGGGCCGGGAACGCGGGCCCCTGCCCCGAGGCTTCGCCCTGGGCCGGGAACCCGGGCGGCGGGCCCGGGGTTGCGGCCGGAGCCGGAGCCGGAGCCGGAGCCGGAGCCGGAGCCGGAGCCGGAGCCGGAGCCGGAGAAGGGGCCGGGAGCGGGGCGGTCGGGGCATCGGCCTGCGCCGGGGCGATCCGCATCGTCGGCGGCGAGACCACGTCCGCCGGGCGGTGGGGTTCGAAGCCGCTGCCCTCGGGCAGCCCGGGCAGCCCCGGCACCGGCGCGGCCTGCGCGGGCGCGCCCTGGGTGTACCAGGCCGGCGGGGTGTAGTCGATGGTGAACTCGCCCGTCACATCGGGCTCCGCGTCGGACTGATCGTCCGTCGGGACGTCCCACGTCCCGCCGCGCCTCTCGTTCCGATCGCCGCTCACTGGTCCTCCTGGTCTGTCGAACACCGGTCGGCGCCCACCTCGACGCCGCGCCCGCGCTCAGCCTAATCGCGCCCCGCGCCCGAAAGCCCCCGAGGTCGCGCCCCCGCACTCCTGCCTACAGGCCGCCCCGGCCCTGAGCAACCGTCATCCCGCACGTCCCGCGGACCGGCCGTCAGTCGATGCGCCGAGCCGCTCCCAGCAGCCCCGTCTCCGCTTCCGTCCCCTGCGTCATCACGAACTTCCGGTCCCGCGGCGTGCACCACAGCGTCACCCCGTCCCCCAGCGTCGGCAGCGCCTCGACCGCCGCCCTCGGCAGCCGCATCAGCGCGCCGACCTGCTCCGCCTCGTCCGGTGACACCCGCTGCACCCCCACCAGCGCCGAGTTCCGCAGCAGCCGGGGCGCGGACGGGCTCAGGTACGGCAGCAGGGTCAGCACCGACTGCCACGGGCCCGCCACCACCCGCCCGCGCGGCGGCCGCATCCCGCAGTCCCGGACCACCAGCACCGGGCTCCCCGCCGAGGCGCCCTGCGGCGGGACCCGGCCCACGTCGTGCAGCGTCACGCACTGCTGCCCGCCGCCGGCCGCCCGGGCCAGCCCGGACCACACGGGCGCGCGCCCGGTCTCCACCGCCACCCGGGCCCCGGTCGCGGCCGTGCGCAGGGCCAGCACCTGGGCCGTCCACAGGCCGCCGATCAGCGTGACCTCGTACGGCGTGGGCCGGTTCACGCCGAGCACCGCCGACCGCCCCTCGGCGTCCACGCCGATGACGACCCCGTCGTCCCCGACGGGCAGCGCCAGCGCGTCCAGGTCAGCCGCCTGCACCACGTGCCGCTCCCGGCGCGGTCCGATCAGCCCGAAACCGCCCCGGAGCGGAGCCGAACCCCTCATCGCGCCCCTCCCAGCGGCAGCGAGGCCAGCAGCCCCGGCACCTGTTCCCGGTCGAGCCGTACCAGCCCGGCCCGTACGCCCCGCGCGGTCCGCTCCAGCTCCCGCCGGGCCGCCACGAGTTCCTCGTCGCTGCGCCCGGTGACCCGTACGTACCCGGTCAGGGTCACGCCCTGCCGCTCCGCCGGGGCCATCGTCAGGCTGAAGTTGGTCGCCAGCGCCGGCAGCGACGTGAGCAGCGCCACGAACTGCGGCAGCCCGGCCCCCGCCCCGCCCAGCCGGGGCCAGCGGCCTATCCAGTAGGTGGTGTGGCGCCGGTCGTCGCAGCGCCAGGTCCGGGCGGTCTCCTCCGTGCGCCGGCCAGTGCTCGCCGACCGCCCCGCCTGGGTGATCGCCATCGGGTTGGCGCACGAGGAGGTGGCCAGCGCGCCCGTCAGCTCCGGCTCGGTGAGCACGGCGGCCCGGAACCCGGCCCCGGCCAGCCGGCCGGCCAGCTGGTCCGCCACCCGCACCACGCAGCGCTGCGCCCCCGCGAGGCCGCCGCCGCGCGCGGCGACCGCCTCCGGGCACAGCTCCGGGTCGAGCTTGAGCGCGATCCACGTCAGCCGCACCGCCGGGGTGCCCGTACGGGCCTGCAGGGGCGCGTAGTTGAGCGCGGCCGTCGACCGGGCCGGCAGGTGCGGGGCGGGCGCGGGCTGGGTGTGCTGCACCAGCTGCGCCGACTCCAGCCGGATGCCGTCCACTTCGAGGACGTCCCGGATCAGGGACAGCGGCAGCGGCCGCTCCGCGCGGTCGGGCCGCAGCGCGGTGGCGTCCGCGTCGACCTGGACCACCGCCGTCAGGAACGTCCCGTCGCCGACCAGTCCGACGGGCCGCCGGTCGCGGTCGCCGAAGGCCGTGGTGCGCAGCGCCGGATCGGCCTCGACCAGCGGCGCGAGCCCCGGCTCGGTGCCCGCCGGCACGGTGAGGGCGGCGGCCCTGCGCCGCCTGGCGCGCAGGGCGAGCACACCGCCGATCCACTCGGGCAGCGAGCGCTGGTGGCGGCGGACGAGGGCCAGCAGGGCCAGCACCACCGCCAGGACGCCCGCGGGCACCAGCAGCAGCGGGTCCACCACCCAGGCCACGAGCAGCGCGGCGGCCGCGAGCTGGAGGAGCACGAGCTGTTGCAGTCGGAACGGGCCGAAGCGGCCCGGGCCCGACCTCGGATGCGGCGTGACCCCGCCGCGTACGGGTGCGGCCGCGGCAGCCCGCGGCGCCGTCGCGCTGGCACTCACTCGCGCACCTCCCCAACTCGCCTGCCCGGCGGGGGAGTCCCGCTGCCGCGCGGCCACGGCCGCACGACACCGGAATCTCCCCATCCACCCCAACAGCCCTGAATACCCCGGTCCGGAGGGATCCGGCGGGCGCCGGACCGCCGCCCCGGGCACCCGGCACCAGCCGACCCTTCGTCAAGAGGCATAGTAGGTCCCCGGTCCGACAACCAAGGCCCGGGGAGCGGCCCCACCGACCGGGCCGTGCGGGGAGAAGCAGGCGGTATGGCATCACGGCGTGATGAGCTCAACGCGTACACCTTCGCGAAGCGGCGCACGGTGGCCGCGTTCCTCCAGCCCTCCGCCACCGGGACCGAGGAGGGCGCCCCGCGTCCGCTGCGCGCGGTCCTGCCCGGGGTGGTGACCGGCGCGCTCATCGTCGCGGGCTTCGGCGCCTGGGGGATGTTCCGGCCGCAGGCCCCCAAGGGGTGGGACGAGCCCGGTGCCATGGTCGTCGTCGGCAAGCAGTCGACGACCCGGTACGTGGTCCTGACCACGAAGGTGAACGGCAAGGACCAGACCCGGCTGCACCCGGTGCTGAACCTGGCCTCGGCGCGACTGCTGCTGGACCCGCGCAAGTCGAAGGTCGTCCAGGTCGAGGACAAGGTGCTGGACGCGGGCAAGCCCCCGCGCGGCCCCATCATCGGCATCCCCTACGCCCCCGACCGGCTCCCCGCCAAGGCCGAAGCCGCCAGGGCCAAGCGCTGGGCCGTCTGCCAGCAGCCCGGCGGCAACAACCGGGGCGTGCAGACCGCGGCCTTCGTCCTCGCCGACCGGGAGGCGGGCCTGCTGGACGACGGGAACCGGACCACCGACACCCAGGTGCTGTACGTCCAGAGCACCGGCGGCGCCAAGGAGCGCTTCCTCGTCGACTCGGCCGGCACGAAGTACCGCTTCCCCGAGGGGCGCCCGGACTCCGGGACCCTGACGACGGCCCTGGTCGGCACCGGCGCCACCCCGCAGCCCGTGACCGAGGAGTGGCTGGCCACCCTCAACCCCGGCGACGACCTGGCCTTCCCGCAGCTGCCCGGCACGCCCGGGGCGAGCGCCGCGGTCCCGGGCGGCGCCGACGGCAGGGTGGGCATGGTGCTGACCGCGCAGACCGGCTCCGGCACGCAGTACTACGTCGTACTGCCCGACCGGATCGCACCCGTCTCGGAGTTCGTCGCCTGGCTGCTGATCCACTCGCCCGCCAGTGAGGCACTCGGCATGCACGGCAAGGCCCGTGAGACCGGCCTGAAGTCCCTGGACCCGAACGCCCCTCCCTTCAAGGAGGACACCAAGTGGCCCCGCCGGCGCGGCATGCAGGTCAACCGGGTCGCGGACACCCCGGGCGCCGCGAACGGCGGCGAACGCCGCGACACCGTGTGCAGCGTCCTGCGCTCCGTCGACGGCCAGGGCGGACAGACGCTGAGCACCTGGGCCGGCACCGGCTTCCCCGTCGACATCACCGCCAGCGGCACCAGCTCCTACGTCACCCCCGGCACGGGCCTGCTCTACACCCAGGTCCAGGGCCGCCAGAGCGGCGGGGCCGGCGCCCTGTTCCTGGTGACCGACACCGGCCTGCGGTACGCGGTCCAGGCCAACGGCGACAGCGACGCCGAGCAGTCGGGGATCGGCGCCGCGGGGAAGCAGGCGCAGGACGCCGCCGCCGGCGACGGCCGGCCCGAGCCCAGCCAGGCGCAGGTGCGGCTCGGCTACGGCGGGATCGTGCCCGCCCCGGTGCCGATCGCCTGGTCGGAGTTCCTCTCCAAGGGACCCCGACTGGACACCAACTCGGCCCGACAGCCGCAGGGCTCGTGAGGACGCCGGCCGTGTCCCGGTCCTCCCGCGCCGCCCTGGCGGCCGCCGCCCTCGCCCTGGCCGCCCCCGGCGGCACGGCGCCCGCGCCGCAGTCCCCGTACGCCTTCGCCCTGGACGGGGCGGGCGAGTGCACCTTCCCCATGAAGAAGCAGATCGCCGACCGGCCCTGGGCCCTCCAGCGGGTCATGCTGGACGCGCTGTGGGCCCGCACCAAGGGCAAGGGGGTGCGGGTCGCCGTCATCGACACCGGCGTGGACCGCGCCAACCCGCAGCTCGCGGGCGCCCTCGACACCGGTGCCGGACGCGACTTCATCGACCCCAAGGGCGGTGACGGCACCAACGACACCGTCGGGCACGGCACCAAGGTCGCCGGGCTGATCGCGGCCCGCCCCCAGCAGGGCACCGGCTTCGTCGGCCTCGCCCCCGAGGCCACGGTCATCCCCATCCGGCAGAACGACGGACAGGCCACCGGCAACGCGGTCGCCACCCTCGCCCAGGCCGTCGACCACGCCGTCGCCAAGGGCGCCCGCGTCATCAACATCTCCCAGGACACCGACGCCCCGCTGACCCCGGACTCCGAACTGGGCAAGGCCGTCCAGCGGGCCCTCGCCGCCAAGGCCGTCGTCGTGGCCTCGGCGGGCAACGACGGACTGAGCGGGCAGAAGCACCGGACCTACCCGGCGGCCTTCCCCGGGGTCCTCGCCGTCGCCTCCTCCGACCGCAACAACGAACGGGCCCCCTTCTCCCAGCCCGGGGACTTCATCGGGGTCGCCGCCCCCGGCGTCGACATGGTCTCCACCGTCCCCGGCTTCGGCCAGTGCATCGACAACGGCACCAGCTTCTCCGCGCCCTACGTCGCCGGGGTCGCCGCACTGCTGGTCGCCGAGCACCCGCAGTGGACCCCGCAGGAGGTGGTCTGGCAGATCCAGAACACCGCCGAGCGCTCCGTCAAGGGCCGTGACGACTACGTCGGATGGGGCGTCGTGGACCCGGTGCGGGCGGTCACCCAGGACGACGGGACGCCCAGGCCCCCCGTCCCGGACCCGGGCCCGCCCCCGGCGGCCGCCCCGCAGGCCGCGGCCGTCCCGATGTCGGAGACCGCGCAGGAGCGCGACCAGCGGATCGGCACGTACGCGCTCGGGATCGGGGGCGTGCTCATCGCCGCCGTCGCCGGGACCGCGACCGTCGTCCGCGACGCGCGCCGCGGCCGCCGGGCCCGTTCGCAGTGAACGGTCACGGTTCGTCCACAGGTCCGGGCGACCGGTGTTGGGCGGGTCAACCGAACTGACTAGAGTGGCGCCAGGCTTCACGACTGTGATCGGGGATCCGTGTGGAGCGGAGGGGGAAGTCCGGTGTGCGTGGCTCGAATTGCCGCGACCGGAAGCCGCTCCGCCCTGCAATCCGCCGGTTCTGCCGGGGAATTGAGAAGTGAGGAGCTTCGGATGACGAACAATTTCGGACTCGCGGACGATCCGGTCGTCAAGGCGGCCAACAAGATCTCCGAGACGGCCGGCGCCGTCAGCACCCAGGCCCGTGAGCTGGCCGACATCCTCGAAACCGTGCACGCGGGCTGGACCGGCGTCGGCGCCGACGGCTTCAAGAAGGCCCAGTCGGACCTCAACCTCGACCACGACGAGATCCGCCGCCTGCTCAAGGTCCTGCACAACGCCGTCGCGCAGACGAAGAACCTCACCAACGCGCAGGACGCGGACGTGCACTCGGCGTTCGGCGTGATCAACCGGGGCTCCGCCGCGGCCGCCGGCGGCGGTGCCCGCTCGGGCCTCGAATACCTCTGACGTCCGCGCCGCCCCAGCACACCCCAGCCCCGAAGGAGAAGGACATGGCAGGCAACCAGGACGGCCACACCCGGGTACGGTACGAAAGCGTCCAGCAGATGGCGGACCGCATCCGCGTCGTCTCCAGGAACATCCTCAAGGACCTGGAGGAGATGGAGGCGGCCGTGAAGGTCGTCACCGACACCTGGGACGGCGAGGCGCACCTCGCGTACGTCGACCTCCAGAAGAAGTACCACGGCCGCGCCGACCACATGCAGAAGCAGCTGGAGGGCGTCGCCCGGCTCATCGAGCGCGGCAAGGGCGACTACCGCGCCACCGACGTGAAGGCCTCGCGCCTGTTCACCGAGGCCTTCTGAGCCCGCCCGGCATGCCGAAGGGGGCGCACCCGCACAGGGCGCGCCCCCTTCGCCGTACCCAGGCCCCCGCGGGGAGCCTCAGGTGAGGTCGAACTCCCCGTCCCGGGCCCCGAGCACGAACGCCTCCCACTCGGCCGCCGTGTAGCGCAGCACCGTGTCGCGGTCCAGGGAGGACCGCATCGCCACCGCGCCCTCGGGCAGCTTGGCGATCTCCACCCGCTCCTCGTCCGGGCTGGTCCCGGGCGGCCCCTGCCACTCGACGTCGCTGATGTCGAGCGCGTACAGCTCGTCCTTCTCCTGCTGGGTGCCCATGCGCGGCCCTTCCCGTCGGTCGTGCGGTGCTGCTCGGTCTTCGCTGCCGATTATCGGCGGAACGCGGCCGCCGGGGGACCCGTTTCCCCCGATGACCGCAGGAGCCGCCCCCCGGCCCCCTACAGGCCCGGCATCCGGCCCAGCTGGACCAGCGAGGTACCACGCCGGCGCGACACGTAGTGGCCGCGGCCCGGGGGCATCGGCCGGGAGCGGACGGTGCCGAGCAGATCTCCCTCGGAGGGGTCGCCCGACAGGACGACGCCCTGCGCGCCCAGCTCCTTGATCCGCTGCATGAACGGTTCGTACATCGCCCGCGAGGCACCCGCCGAGCTCCGCGCGATGACGAAGCGGACCCCGGTGTCCCGGGCGAACGGCAGGAACTCCACCAGCTGCGCCAGCGGGTTGCCCTGGCTCGTGGCGACCAGGTCGTAGTCGTCGATCACGATGAACACGTCCGGACCCGTCCACCAGCTGCGGTCCCGCAGCTGCTGCGGGGTCACGTCCGCCGGCGGCTGCCTGCGCGAGAACACCCCGACCAGCGCCTCCATGTGCATCTGCAGGGAGCTCGCCATCGGCGCGTACTCCAGCAGGTGCTCCTCCGGCAGCGCCCCCAGCAGCCCGCGTCGGTAGTCGCCGACGACCAGCTTGGCCTGGTCCGGGCGGTAGCGCTGGGCGATCTGCTGCGCGATCAGCCGCAGCAGGTTCGTCTTGCCCGACTCGCTCTCGCCGAACACCAGGAAGAAGGGGTCGCTCTCGAAGTCCACGAACACCGGCTCCAGGGCCGTCTCGTCGATGCCGATCGCGATCCCGCGCTCCGGGAACTCCCCGCCCTTGGGCAGCCGGTCCGCGTGCAGCAGCCGCGGCAGCAGCCGCACCCCGGGAGCGGACGGGCCCGACCAGCCCGAACGCACCGCCGCCGCGAACTCGCGCGTCCCCTCCGAGAGGCTCTCCGCGTCGTGCGACCCGTCGATCCGCGGCAGCGCCCCCAGGAAGTGCAGCTTCTCCGGCACCTGGCCGCGCCCCGGCATGCCCGTCGGCACGTTCGCCGCCACCCGCCGGTCGAACTCGGAGTCCATCACGTCGCCGAGCCGCAGCTCCAGCCGGCTCAGCAGCTGGTCCTTCAGCGCCGACCGCACCTCCATGTAGCGGGCCGCCGTGACCACCACGTGGATGCCGTAGCCGAGCCCCCGGGCCGCGACGTCCGTGACCACCGGCTCCAGGCCCTCGTACTCGCCGCGGAACCCGCCCCAGCCGTCGACGACCAGGAACACGTCACCCCACGCCTCGCCCGGCAGCTCGCCCGCCGCCCGCCTGCGCCGGTACGTGCCGATGGAATCGATGCCGTTCGCCCGGAAGAACTCCTCGCGGCGGGCCAGGATCCCCGCCACCTCCGCGACCGTGCGCCGCACCCGCTCCGGATCCAGCCGGGAGGCGATCCCGCCCACGTGCGGCAGCTCCGCCACCGAGGACAGCGCGCCGCCGCCGAAGTCCAGCCCGTAGAACTGCACCTCGCGCGGGGTGTGCGTCAGCGCGAACGCGCAGATCAGCGTCCGCACCAGCGTCGACTTGCCCGACTGCGGACCGCCCACCACCATCATGTGGCCCGCCGCACCCGAGAAGTCCCGGTAGAGCACCTCGCGCCGCTGCTCGAAGGGCTTGTCGATCAGCCCGAGCGGCACCACCAGCCCGCCCGGCCGCGTGTACCCCTCCGCGTGCAGCCCGCGCTCCGCCGACGGAGCCAGGGCCGGCAGCAACTGGTCCAGGGACGGTGCCCGGTCCAGCGGCGGCAGCCACACCTGGTGCGCCGGAACGCCCTGCCCCTCCAGCCGCCCCACGATCACGTCGAGCACCGTGTCCGCGAGCGCGTCGTCCTCCCGCGCCGGCCGCTCCGCCGCGAGCGCCGGGTCCGGCGCCGCGTACACCACCGGCACCGGGGCCGCCGTGAACAGCGCCGGGCGGCGCTCCACCGGGAACGGCCCCGCCGACAGGTCCGGCCCGCCCGAGCGGTAGACGCCCGACACGTACGCCGCCTTGAAGCGGACCATCTCGTCCGTGCCGAACTTCAGGTAGCCCGAACCGGGCACCGACGGCAGGTGGTACGCGTCCGGCACGCCGAGCGCCGTCCGCGACTCCGACGCCGAGAAGGTGCGCAGACCGATCCGGTACGACAGGTACGTGTCCAGGCCGCGCAGCTTGCCCTCCTCCAGCCGCTGCGAGGCCAGCAGCAGGTGCACGCCCAGCGAACGGCCGATCCGGCCGATCTGGATGAACATGTCGATGAAGTCGGGCTTCGCGGTCAGCAGCTCCGAGAACTCGTCGATGACCAGCACCAGCGAGGCCAGCGGCTCCAGCGGGGCGCCCGCCGCGCGCGCCTTCTCGTAGTCGTGGATGTTCGCGTAGTTGCCCGCCGAACGCAGCAGCTCCTGCCGCCGCTGGAGCTCGCCGCGGATCGAGTCGCCCATCCGGTCCACGAGCGTCAGGTCGTCCGCCAGGTTGGTGATCACCGCCGCGACGTGCGGCATCTGACCCATGCCGGTGAACGTGGCACCGCCCTTGAAGTCGGCGAGGACGAAGTTCAGCGTCTCCGAGGTGTGCGTCACCGCCAGCCCCAGCACCAGCGTGCGCAGCAGCTCCGACTTGCCCGAACCCGTCGCGCCCACGCACAGCCCGTGCGGGCCCATGCCCTCCTGCGCGGCCTCCTTCAGGTCCAGCATCACCGGCGCGCCGTCCTCGCCCACCCCGATCGGCACCCGCAGCCGCTCGCCCGCCGACCGCGGCCGCCAGGTGCGGGACACGTCGACCGAAGCCGCGTCGCCCAGGTTCAGCAGGTCGGTGAAGTCCAGGTTCGCCAGCAGCGGCTCGTCGTCGTCCCCGCCGCCCGTGCGCAGCGGCGCCAGCTGCCGGGCCAGCGCCTCCGCCGCCGGCAGCGACAAGGAGTCCGGGACGCCCTCGTACACGACCCCGGCGCCCGACTCCAGCCGCAGCCGGCCCGGCCCCACCACCACCGACAGCCCGCCGCGCGGTTCGTCCAGCTCGCCCGCGACCACCTCGACGATGGTGACGCCCTGCAGCCCCTCGGCCGCCGCGAACACCGAGTCCGGCGGCACCAGCCCGCCGTCCAGCACCACCACCAGGTGCGGCTGGTCCAGCACCGGCGACACCTCCCGGCTGAACCGCGGCCGGCCCTCCAACCGGGACCCCAGCAGCCCTTCCAGATCGCCCAGGTCGTCGCCGAACAGCCGCTTCGTACCGGCCCCGTCGACCTGCCCCGGCACCTGCGTGTGCGGCAGCCACTTCACCCAGTCCCACGAAGGCACCGCCCCCGGCGCGGCCACCACCGCCACCACCAGGTCCTCGGGGGAGTGCAGCGTCGCCAGCTGCGCCACCACGGCCCGCGCCGCACCCCGCGCCGACTCCGCCTCCCCGGACACCGTCACGTGGTAGAACGCCCGGATCGACACCGCCACCGGCAGCCCGTCCAGCGAGGAGTGCACCTTCAGGAACCGCTGCATCGCCCCCGCCGCCAGCGGCTCCAGCTCGTCCACCGGCGCCGTGTCCGGAGCCACCAGCGCGGTCGCGAGCCGCTGCGCGCCCAGCCCCAGCCGGGCCTGCCCGAAGTCCGCGTCGCCGACCCGCCGCTCCCACAGCCGCGAACCCTCCGCCACCACCGACCACAGCTGCTCGGGCGCCGGGTGCAGGTACAGCTGCGCGTCGCGCTGCGCCCGCGCGGTGCGCCGCACCTGGCGGCGCGTCTGCGCGAGGTACTTGAGGTAGTCCCGCCGCACGTCGGCCATCTGACCCTGCGTACCGCGCCGGTGGCGCACCAGCTGGGCGATGACCATGCCCACCGTCGACGCCAGCATCAGCACGCCCATGATCCGCATGAACGGCGCCGAGCCCGGCATGAAGAAGAAGACCACCGAGGAGCCCATGCCCAGCATCGGCAGGAGCTGCATCAGCATGCCCTCCTGCTGCCCCCGCGGCAGTTCCGGCGGAGCCTCCAGCCTCAGATCGTCCGAAGGGACCTCGGGCGGCAGGGACCGCGGCGGGCGTTTGACGACGATCTGGCTCACCGGAGCATCAATCCCTCGAAAACTGGCGGGACGTCGCGGCCGGCGCCCCCAAGTCCCGGGCCCCGGGGGGCACTCCCGCACCCCGCGCCCGACGCGAACGGTGATCCTACTTGCCGGCGGCCGGACGCCCTCCGGGTAGGGTGACGCCCGCGCCATGCGCGTCCGCGAACCGACCGCCGCCGCGACGGTTCGGTGCCAACCAGGGGGTCACACAGGTGAGTACGGCCGAGGCGACCGGTTTCTGCAGGGTCACCGTCGTGGCACCGGACAGCCGTATCGACGTCGCCCTCCCCGAGGACATCGCCGTCGCCGACGTCTACCCCGAACTGCTGCGCCTCACCGGCCAGACCCAGCCCGTCGGCGCCCCCACCGGCTTCCACCTGGTCCGCCGCTCCGGCGCCGTCCTCGACGGAGCCCGCACCCTCGCCGCCCAGCAGGTCCTGGACGGCGAGGTGCTCAGCCTGCGGCCCTTCGCCGAGTCCCTGCCGCCGGCCGTCTTCGACGACGTCTCCGACGCCGTCGCCTCCGCCGTCGTCCGCGACCGGCACCGCTGGAGCGACGACATGCTGCGCGGGGCGGGCCTGTCCGGCGCGGCGGTGCTGCTCGTCCTGCTCGGCTTCGTCCTCTGGTACGCCGACCCCGTCCGGCACGACACGCACGGCCTCCCCGGGATCATCGCCGGGGCCGTCGGCCTGCTCCTCACCGCCGCCGCCGGGGTGCGCGCCCGCGTCTACCGCGACCGCGGCTCCGCCGTCGCCCTCGGCCTCGGCGCCCTGCCGCACCTGCTGATCGCCGGCTCCGGGACCGTCGCCGCCGGCGCCGGCCAGGGACCCGGGCGGCTGCAGTTCCTGCTCGGCTGCGCCTGCGTCCTGGTCGCCTCCGTCGCCCTGGTCGCCCTCACCCCGGACGGGGACGCCCCCTTCGTCGCCGCCACCTTCCTGGCGGCCACCGGGACCCTGGCCTCCTTCGGCGCCATCGCCGCCGACGCCTCCGCCACGGCCACCGCAGCCGTGTGCGCCCCCGTCGCCATCGGACTCGTCGCCTTCCTCCCCGCCCTGTCCGCCCGCTTCGCCCGGCTGCCCATCGGGTACGCCGCCCCGCGGAGCGCGGCCCCCGGATACGAGGCCCCGGACCGCTACGACGCCGACCCGTACGCCGACCAGGGCGGCGCCGACCAGCAGGCCGCCCCGCTCGACGCCGAGGCCATCGCCGCCCAGGCCCGGGCGGGGGCACGAGATGCTGCTCGGCCTCGTCGGGGGGTGCGCCGCGGTCGCCGTCGGCGCCGCCGCCGTCCTCGGCTTCTCCGACAGCACCTGGGGCCGCCTGCTGGCCCTGGCCACCGGCCTGGCGATGCTGCTGCGCGCCCGCCTCTTCCGCTACACCTCCCAGGTGGTCTGCGCCCTGGCCGCCGGGCTGGCCGCCGTCGGCCTGCTGGTCCTGGGGCTCGCCCTGCGCACGCCGGTCGACCTGGCGTTCGAACGTACGGTCTGGCTCTCGGCCGCCGTCGCCGCCGGAGCCGCCCTCCTCGCGGGAATCTCGCTTGTCATCCCCCGCAAGGGCCTGTCACCCTTCTGGGGAAGGCTGCTCGACCTCACCGAGGCCGCGGTCCTGCTCAGCCTGGTCCCGCTGGCCCTGGCCGTGCTCGACGTGTACGGCCGCGCCCGCTCTCTCACCAGCTGAGACGTCGCGACCCGGCAGCCTGGTACGCTGTGTGACGGCCGTTTGTGTACGCGTCCCCGGAGACCTCTGGAGACAGCGCCCAGCGGACCTCGCCTCCCGAGTTACGGAAGCTCCCCAGCGAATTCGACCTGGGGCACTCGGTGGCCACGAAGACCAAACGAGGAGTAAGCGTGCCGCTCGACGCCGCTACGAAGAAGCAGATCATCGCCGAGTTCGGTGCCAAGGAGGGCGACACCGGCTCTCCCGAGGTCCAGGTCGCGATGCTGTCCCGCCGCATCTCGGACCTGACCGAGCACCTCAAGACCCACAAGCACGACCACCACTCCCGTCGCGGTCTGCTGATCCTGGTCGGCCAGCGCCGCCGCCTGCTGCAGTACCTGGCCAAGAAGGACATCCAGCGCTTCCGTACGCTGGTCGAGCGCCTCGGCATCCGCCGCGGTGCGGCCGGCGCCAAGTAAGCACACTGTGAAGGGAGCGGTTCCCACACCGATGGGGCCGCTCCCTTTGCTGTACGTGCGCGACGTACCGGACGCTTTGTAGTCTGGGACACAGCGCACAACCGAAGAGGAGGAGCGCCCTCCCTACGCCGCCGGTCCTCGGTAGTGGCATCCGGAAAGCCCCGTCGGAGGGGCCGAGACCCGGGTGCTTCGATCGAAGACCGGCCCGCACGCCAGGAGCGCTTCTCCGCAACCGTCCACCACCACACGGGTGGCGGACGGAGACGACGAAAATGGAGAAAACGCTAGTGGAGAACGAGACCCACTACGCCGAGGCCGTCATCGACAACGGCTCCTTCGGCACCCGCACCATCCGCTTCGAGACGGGCCGCCTCGCCCGCCAGGCCGCCGGCTCCGCCGTTGCCTACCTGGACGACGACACGATGGTCCTCTCCGCGACCACCGCGTCGAAGAAGCCCAAGGACCAGCTCGACTTCTTCCCCCTGACGGTGGACGTCGAGGAGCGCCAGTACGCCGCCGGCAAGATCCCCGGCTCCTTCTTCCGCCGCGAGGGCCGCCCCTCCGAGGACGCGATCCTCACCTGCCGCCTGATCGACCGCCCGCTGCGCCCCTCCTTCAAGAAGGGCCTGCGCAACGAGATCCAGGTCGTCGCCACCGTCATGGCGCTCAACCCGGACCACCTGTACGACGTCATCGCGATCAACGCCGCGTCCGCGTCCACCCAGCTGGCCGGCCTGCCCTTCTCCGGCCCGATCGGCGGCGTCCGCGTCGCGCTGATCAAGGGCCAGTGGGTCGCCTTCCCGACGCACACCGAGCTCGAGGACGCCGTCTTCGACATGGTCGTCGCGGGCCGCGCCCTGGAGGACGGCGACGTCGCGATCATGATGGTCGAGGCCGAGGCCACCGAGCAGACCATCGCCCTGGTCAAGGGCGGCGCCGAGGCGCCGACCGAGGAGATCGTGGCCGCCGGCCTCGAGGCCGCGAAGCCGTTCATCAAGGTCCTGTGCAAGGCCCAGGCCGACCTGGCCGCCAAGGCCGCCAAGCCCGAGGGCGAGTTCCCGGTCTTCCTCGACTACGAGCAGGACGTCTACGCCGCCCTGGAGCAGGCCGTCCGCGGCGAGCTGGCCCAGGCGCTGACCATCGCGGGCAAGCAGGACCGCGAGGCCGAGCTGGACCGCGTCAAGGAGATCGCCGCCGAGAAGCTCCTCCCGGCCTTCGAGGGCCGCGAGAAGGAGATCTCCGCCGCCTACCGCAGCCTGACCAAGGCCCTGGTGCGCGAGCGCGTCATCAAGGACAAGGTCCGCATCGACGGCCGTGGCCTGACCGACATCCGCACCCTGGCCGCCGAGGTCGAGGCCATCCCGCGCGTGCACGGCTCGGCGCTGTTCGAGCGTGGCGAGACCCAGATCCTGGGCGTCACCACCCTCAACATGCTCCGCATGGAGCAGCAGCTGGACACCCTCTCCCCGGTGACCCGCAAGCGCTACATGCACAACTACAACTTCCCGCCGTACTCCGTCGGCGAGACCGGCCGCGTCGGCTCCCCGAAGCGCCGCGAGATCGGCCACGGCGCGCTCGCCGAGCGCGCGATCGTGCCGGTCCTGCCGACCCGCGAGGAGTTCCCCTACGCGATCCGCCAGGTGTCCGAGGCCCTCGGCTCCAACGGCTCGACGTCCATGGGCTCGGTCTGCGCCTCCACCATGTCGCTGCTGAACGCCGGTGTGCCCCTCAAGGCCCCCGTCGCCGGCATCGCCATGGGCCTGATCTCCCAGGAGATCGACGGCAAGACGCACTACGTCGCCCTCACCGACATCCTCGGTGCGGAGGACGCCTTCGGCGACATGGACTTCAAGGTCGCCGGCACCAAGGAGTTCGTCACCGCCCTCCAGCTCGACACCAAGCTGGACGGCATCCCCGCCTCCGTCCTGGCCGCGGCCCTGACCCAGGCCCGCGACGCCCGCCTCCACATCCTCGACGTGATGATGGAAGCGATCGACACGCCGGACGAGATGTCCCCCAACGCCCCGCGGATCATCACCGTCAAGATCCCCGTGGACAAGATCGGCGAGGTCATCGGCCCCAAGGGCAAGATGATCAACCAGATCCAGGAGGACACCGGCGCCGAGATCACGATCGAGGACGACGGCACCATCTACATCGGTGCCGCCGACGGCCCGGCCGCCGAGGCCGCCCGCTCCACGATCAACGCGATCGCCAACCCGACCATGCCGGAGGTCGGCGAGCGCTACCTGGGTACGGTCGTCAAGACCACCACCTTCGGTGCCTTCGTCTCCCTCATGCCCGGCAAGGACGGCCTGCTGCACATCTCGCAGATCCGCAAGCTCGCCGGCGGCAAGCGCGTGGAGAACGTCGAGGACGTGCTCGCGGTCGGCACCAAGGTGCAGGTCGAGATCGCCGAGATCGACCAGCGCGGCAAGCTCTCCCTCGTCCCCGTGATCGAGGGCGAAGAAGCCGCTGAGGCCGACAAGGACGACTCCGACAAGTGACGTCGCGTAGTTCCCGTGTGACGGCCCGCCCCTCCTCCGAGGGGCGGGCCGTCGCCCGTACCCAAACACTCCTCAAGGGCCGCAGCGGCATCGGCACCGTCCGGCGCACGGTCCTGCCCGGCGGACTGCGCATCGTCACCGAGACGCTGCCCTCCGTCCGCTCCGCCACCTTCGGCATCTGGGCCAACGTGGGCTCGCGCGACGAGACACCCGCGCTCAACGGCGCCACCCACTACCTGGAGCACCTCCTCTTCAAGGGCACCGCCCAGCGCACCGCCCTCGACATCTCCTCCGCGATCGACGCGGTCGGCGGCGAGATGAACGCCTTCACGGCGAAGGAGTACACCTGCTACTACGCCCGGGTGCTCGACACGGACCTGCCGCTGGCCATCGACGTGGTCTGCGACATGCTCACCGGCTCGCTGATCCGCGAGGAGGACGTCGACGCCGAGCGCGGGGTCATCCTCGAAGAGATCGCGATGACCGAGGACGACCCGGGCGACATGGTCCACGACCTGTTCGCCCAGACCATGTACGGGGACTCGCCGCTCGGCCGCCCCGTCCTCGGCACCGTCGACACCATCAACGCCCTCGGCGCCGACCGGATCCGCCGCTTCTGGAAGAAGCACTACGACCCGACCCACCTGGTCGTCGCCGCCGCCGGCAACGTCGACCACAACAAGGTCGTACGCCAGGTCCGCGCGGCCTTCGAGAAGGCCGGCGCCCTGAAGCAGACCGACGCCGTGCCGCTCGGCCCGCGCACCGGCACCAAGCGCATCCGCACCGCCGGCCGCGTCGACCTGGTCAACCGCAAGACCGAGCAGGCCCACGTGGTCCTCGGCATGCCGGGCCTGGCCCGCACCGACGAGCGCCGCTGGGCCCTCGGCGTCCTGAACACCGCCCTCGGGGGCGGCATGTCCTCCCGGCTCTTCCAGGAGGTCCGCGAGAAGCGCGGCCTGGCCTACAGCGTGTACTCGTACACCTCCGGCTTCGCCGACACCGGCCTCTTCGGCGTCTACGCCGGCTGCCGGCCCAGCCAGGTCCACGACGTCCTGCGGATCTGCCGGCAGGAGCTCGACACCGTCGCCTCCGAAGGCCTCACCGACGAGGAGATCCGGCGCGCCGTCGGCCAGCTCTCCGGCTCCACCGTCCTCGGCCTGGAGGACACCGGCGCGATCATGAACCGCATCGGCAAGAGCGAGCTGTGCTGGGGCGACCAGATGTCCGTCGACGACATGCTGGCCCGCATCGCCTCGGTGACCCCGGACGACGTCCGCGCGGTCGCCCAGGATGTACTGGCGCAGCGGCCCTCGCTGGCGGTCATCGGCCCGCTCAAGGAGAAGCAGGCCGCCCGGCTCGACGAAGCGGTCGCCTAGACCCGTACGCACGCACCCTAAGGAAGCAACAATGAGCAAGCTGCGCGTGGCAGTCCTCGGCGCCCGGGGCCGCATCGGCTCCGAGGCGGTCAAGGCGGTCGAGGCCGCCGAGGACATGGAGCTGGTGGCGGCCCTCGGACGGGGCGACAAGCTGGAGCAGGTGACCGAGGCGGGAGCCCAGGTCGCCGTCGAGCTGACCACCCCCGACTCGGTCATGGGGAACCTGGACTTCCTCGTGGGCCACGGCATCCACGCCGTGGTCGGCACCACCGGCTGGAACGAGGACCGCCTCGCCCAGCTCGACACCTGGCTCGCCGCCTCCCCGGAGACCGGCGTCCTCATCGCCCCGAACTTCTCCATCGGCGCCGTCCTCACCATGAAGTTCGCCGCCCAGGCCGCGCGCTACTTCGAGTCCGTCGAGGTCGTCGAGCTGCACCACCCGAAGAAGGTCGACGCCCCCTCCGGCACCGCGACCCGCACGGCCCAGCTCATCGCGGCCGCCCGCGCCCAGGCCGGCCTCGGCGCCCAGCCCGACGCCACCGCCACGGCCCTCGACGGCGCCCGCGGCGCCGACGTCGACGGCGTCCCCGTGCACGCCATCCGCCTGCGCGGCCTGCTGGCCCACCAGGAGGTACTGCTCGGCGGCGAGGGCGAGACCCTGACCATCCGTCACGACTCCCTGCACCACAGCAGCTTCATGCCGGGCATCCTGCTCGGCGCCCGCCGCGTGACGCAGACCCCGGGCCTCACCTTCGGCCTGGAAAACTTCCTCGACCTCGGCTGATGAGGCAGTAACACCCATGCGCGCGAAGATCACCTACCTCGTCACGGCCGCCGTCCTGGTCGTCTACTTCGTCCTGGTCGGCAGCCGGGGCCTGCTGCTGATCCAGCAGGGCACCTGGCTCACCGTCACCTTCGGTGCGGCGGTGCTCATCCTGCCGGTCATCGGCATCTGGTTCCTCTGGATGAACACCCGCTTCGTCACCCGGGCCAACCAGCTCGCATCGGAGCTGGAGGCCGAGGGCGGCCTGCCCGTCGACGAGCTGGAACGGGACCCGTACGGCCGGATCCTGCGGGACTCCGCCGACGAGGTCTTCGCACGCCGCAAGGCGGAGACCGAGGACGCACCGGGGGACTGGCGCACCTGGTTCCGCCTTGCCGTCGCCTACCACGACGCCCGCGACACCCCGCGGGCCCGCAAGGCCATGCAGCGGGCCATCGCCCTGCACCAGGCACGCGCCTAGCCGTCCGGACAGGCAAACGGAAGGGCCCGTACAGGACGATCCCCGTACGGGCCCTCGTGCCGTCGTGCCGGCGTGCCGTCGTGCCGCCGTCAGGCGGGCACGCCCCGGTACTCCTCGGCCCACGCCTCCACCCGGCCGACCGCCCGGTCGAAGGCCTCGCCGCGGGCCAGGAAGTCGGCGCTGTGGTCGGTCAGCAGCACCTGCTCCTCCCTGCCGCGCGCGGAAACCGTCAGCGCCTGCCCCTGCACGGTCCGCGGCAGTCCCAGCCAGCGCACCGGCTGCTGGACCGTGCGCACCTTCTCGACCTGGCTCCAGGAGACCGAGCGGGTCCCGAAGAAGCCGACCCGGCGCAGGCCGGAGGGGCTCACCCACACGCCCGAGCGCAGGATCCGCAGCGCGGAGCCGACGACGGTGAGCGAGGCGGCCAGGGCGATGCCCGCGCCCGTCCAGGTGCCCGCGAAGGCGATGATCACCGTGGCCAGCAGCATGAAGGCGGCGAGCAGCAGCAGTACCGACGCACCGGCGACCCGCCAGGGGCCGGGCCGGTAGGGGCGCCGCCAGCGCTCGGGGTCCACATGGGGGAGGGCTTCGTCCTCGTGTGCGTCGAAGACGCCGTCGGCCGTCAAGAAGGGCAGGGGCACGGCAGGACCTCACTCACGTGCATGTTCGGTTGGGCTGTGTCCGAGAGGCTACCGCCCCCCGGACTCCCCCGATTGCTGCGCCGTCCCCGCGGGCCGGTCGGACGCCTGGTACGGCTGCAGTGCGGGTATGCCGAAGAGCAGCGAGCCCACCAGCCCCGCCACCACGGTCAGTCCGACCAGACTACGGGCGGTGATCTGGGCGACGCTCAGACTCTCGCGTGGCGGCGGAGTGACGTTGCTTCGGAAACGGTCGGCCTCGGCGACGAAGGCGAAGGGGACGGGTTCGCGCCGGCGAAACACAGTGGCGGCTCTCCTCACGGTCGGGGCCCTGGGCCCGGGTTCTGACGGATGGTGTGCTCTCTCCTGGACAGACGAACGAACGGCCCAATCGGTGCCGGAATTCGGGACATTAAGCAAAATTCATGGCGCCCGGTGCGTGCGTCGACGCGGTCCCGAGCGTGCCGCGCCTGCGCCGCGCCCGCCGGCGCCCCGGCGGGAGGCGGGGGCGTCCGGCGGGAGGATGGAGCAGCGACGGGCGGAACCCGTGCCGCCCGCCCGGTGGCCCCCGGCGGTGGTGGTCGCGTTGCCCCGTAAGGGCTGATGCACGCGTGGCGTACGCATGTACGGAGGTAAGTCCCAAGTGTCCGTATTGCGACGTTTCGTAAAGTTCATCTAGGCTGATCAAACGGACCCGGCACTGCTTGAACCCCCGAGCAGGCAGTGCCGGGATCCAACACCCCCCGGCTCCCGCCGGGCGGCACCGCCTGTTGACGTCCCCCGAGGGGACAACGCGAGCATGGCAGCGAGTAGCGTGTTACCCATGGCTCCGATCTCGACTCCGCAGACCCCCTTCGGGCGGGTCCTCACCGCCATGATCACGCCGTTCACGGCTGATGGCGCACTTGACCTCGACGGCGCGCAGCGTCTCGCCGTCCACCTGGTGGACGCAGGCAACGACGGCCTGATCATCAACGGCACCACCGGTGAGTCGCCCACCACCACCGACGCGGAGAAAAACGACCTCGTACGAGCCGTACTCGAAGCGGTCGGCGACCGCGCCCACGTCGTCGCCGGCATCGGCACCAACGACACCCGGCACACCCTGGAGCTCGCCCGCCAGGCCGAGCGCACCGGAGCCCACGGCCTCCTCGCCGTGACGCCCTACTACAGCAAGCCGCCGCAGGAAGGCCTCTTCCAGCACTTCACGGCCATCGCCGACGCCACCGAGCTGCCGGTCATGCTCTACGACATCCCCGGCCGCAGCGGTGTCCCGATCAACACGGAGACCCTGGTCAGGCTGGCCGAGCACCCCCGCATCGTGGCCAACAAGGACGCCAAGGGCGACCTCGGCCGGGCCAGCTGGGCCATCGCCCAGAGCGGCCTGGCCTGGTACTCCGGCGACGACATGCTGAACCTGCCGCTCCTGTCGGTCGGCGCCGTCGGCTTCGTCTCCGTCGTCAGCCACGTCGTGACCCCCGAGCTGCGCGCGATGCTGGAGGCCCACGTCGGCGGCGACGTCCAGAAGGCCACCGAGATCCACCAGAAGCTGCTCCCGGTCTTCACGGGCATGTTCCGCACCCAGGGCGTGATGACCACCAAGAAGGCCCTGTCCCTCCAGGGCCTGCCCGCCGGCCCGCTGCGCCTCCCCCTCATCGGCCTGACCGACGAAGAGACGGCCCAGCTCAAGATCGATCTTGCCGCGGGCGGGGTACAGCTCTGACAACAGACTTCACAACTGAATAAGCAAGAACGAAACAGACGAAAGCAAGTGCACGAATGACATGCGCGCCACGTGCCCGAGAGGTACGTGGCGCGCGTGGTGAAGGAGAACCTTTGAGCCATCCGCACCCTGAACTGGGCCCGCCGCCGAAGCTCCCCAAGGGCGGCCTCCGGGTCACCCCGCTGGGCGGCCTCGGCGAGATCGGCCGCAACATGACCGTCTTCGAGTTCGACGGTCGTCTGCTGATCGTCGACTGCGGCGTGCTCTTCCCCGAGGAGGAGCAGCCGGGCATCGACCTGATCCTGCCGGACTTCACGTCCATCCGGGACCGCCTCGACGACATCGAGGGCATCGTCCTCACCCACGGCCACGAGGACCACATCGGCGCCGTCCCGTACCTCCTCCGCGAGAAGCCGGACATCCCGCTGATCGGCTCCAAGCTGACCCTCGCCCTCATCGAGGCGAAGCTCCAGGAGCACCGCATCCGCCCCTACACCCTCGAGGTGAAGGAGGGCGAGCGCGAGAACCTGGGCCCCTTCGACTGCGAGTTCA
This sequence comes from Streptomyces sp. C, assembly GCF_000158895.1. NCBI lineage: Bacteria > Bacillati > Actinomycetota > Actinomycetes > Kitasatosporales > Streptomycetaceae > Streptomyces > Streptomyces sp. C. Next base: position 5,759,029 of record NZ_GG657750.1, read on the forward strand.
TCGCCGTCAACCACTCCATCCCGGACGCGCTGGCCGTCGCCATCCGCACGGACGCGGGTCTCGTCGTCGCCACCGGCGACTTCAAGATGGACCAGCTCCCGCTGGACAACCGCCTCACCGACCTGCACGCCTTCGCGCGTCTGAGCGAGGAGGGCATCGACCTCCTCCTCTCGGACTCGACGAACGCCGAGGTCCCGGGCTTCGTCCCGCCGGAGCGCGACATCTCCAACGCCATCCGCGGCGTCTTCGCGGGTGCCCAGAAGCGGATCATCGTGGCCTCCTTCGCGAGCCACGTGCACCGCATCCAGCAGATCCTCGACGCCGCCCACGAGTACGGCCGCCGCGTCGCCTTCGTCGGCCGCTCCATGGTCCGCAACATGGGCATCGCCCGTGACCTGGGCTACCTGCGGGTGCCGGCCGGCCTGATCGTCGACGTCAAGACCCTCGACGACCTGCCGGACGACGAGGTCGTGCTCGTCTGCACGGGCTCCCAGGGCGAGCCGATGGCGGCCCTGTCCCGCATGGCGAACCGCGACCACCAGATCCGGATCGTCCCCGGCGACACCGTGATCCTGGCGTCGTCCCTGATCCCGGGCAACGAGAACGCGGTCTACCGCGTGATCAACGGCCTGACGCGCTGGGGCGCCAACGTCGTGCACAAGGGCAACGCCAAGGTGCACGTCTCGGGCCACGCCTCCGCCGGCGAGCTGCTGTACTTCTACAACATCTGCAAGCCGAAGAACCTGATGCCGGTCCACGGTGAATGGCGCCACCTGCGCGCCAACGCCGAGCTCGGTGCCATGACGGGCGTTCCCAAGGACCGCATCGTCATCGCCGAGGACGGCGTGGTCGTCGACCTGATCGACGGCAAGGCCCGCATCTCCGGCAAGGTCCAGGCCGGCTACGTGTACGTGGACGGCCTGTCGGTCGGCGACGTCACCGAGGCCTCCCTCAAGGACCGCCGCATCCTCGGCGACGAGGGCATCATCTCGGTCTACGTCGTGGTCGACAGCACCACGGGCAAGGTCGTCACGGGCCCGAACATCCAGGCCCGCGGCTCCGGCATCGAGGACTCGGCCTTCGGACCGGTCAGCGCGAAGATCGAGGAAGCCATCGCCCGCGCCGCGGCCGACGGCGTCGCGGAACCGCACCAGATCCAGCAGCTCATCCGCCGGACCATGGGCAAGTGGGTGTCGGACAGCTACCGCCGCCGCCCGATGATCCTCCCGGTCGTGGTCGAGGTCTGACCTCGGCGTACGCCCCGGCGTACGCAGCGACCTCACTGGAGCGGGGCAACCGGATTTGCGTCCGGGGGCCCCGCTCCAGTACGTTTGCGTCTCCACCCCGCGAGGACCCGGGCACACACGTGTGCCCGTTGCCGTGTGCGAGTGGGTGGCGATCAGCACTCAGGGAAACCTGATAAAGTCTGGTCCACCCGAAAGGGAAAGGCCCCCCGAAGGCCATCGGAATTCGAAACCGAGTCGGAAACGACAAGGAAAAGAGTCTGATAGAGTCGGAACCGCCGGAAAGGGAAAGTGCGAAAGCGCAGGACCTGGAAAGCAAGCGAGAAAGACTCTGATAGAGTCTGAATCGCAAGAACGAAAGCCCGGAGGAAAGCCCGAGAGGGTGAGTACAAAGGAAGCGTCCGTTCCTTGAGAACTCAACAGCGTGCCAAAAATCAACGCCAGAAGTTGATACCCCGTCCACTCCGGTGGATGAGGTTCCTTTGAAAAAGACCTGTCGGGCCTTCGGGTACTGGCAGGCAACAACACAGCGAGGACGTTGTGGTCAGTCGGTCATATTCCGACCAAGACTGGCCCGCTCTTTCGTGGTGTGCACCGGATTACCGGTAAACATTCATGGAGAGTTTGATCCTGGCTCAGGACGAACGCTGGCGGCGTGCTTAACACATGCAAGTCGAACGATGAAGCCCTTCGGGGTGGATTAGTGGCGAACGGGTGAGTAACACGTGGGCAATCTGCCCTTCACTCTGGGACAAGCCCTGGAAACGGGGTCTAATACCGGATAATACTCCTGCCTGCATGGGCGGGAGTTGAAAGCTCCGGCGGTGAAGGATGAGCCCGCGGCCTATCAGCTTGTTGGTGGGGTAATGGCCCACCAAGGCGACGACGGG
>NZ_GG657750.1:5762223-5763432 GCF_000158895.1 Streptomyces sp. C
GGGGGTGGGGGTGACGAAAGTCGGTAACACCCGAAGCCGGTGGCCCAACCCGTAAGGGAGGGAGCTGTCGAAGGTGGGACCAGCGATTGGGACGAAGTCGTAACAAGGTAGCCGTACCGGAAGGTGCGGCTGGATCACCTCCTTTCTAAGGAGCACAGTACCGATTGCAGACAAACGTTCTGCACGGTCAGCTCATGGGTGGAACGTTGATTATTTGGCACGGTCTTCTGGATGGATCACGAGTACTGCTTCGGCGTGGAAAGTGAGTCACTGAAAGAGATCGTGCCTGGCACGTTGTTGGGTCCTGAAGGCACGGCCGTCTGGTCAGTCTTCAGCGCCGGCCCCAGTGAACTTGTTCCTTTCGAGGTGCAGGGTGATGGGTGGCTGGTCGTTGCTTGAGAACTACACAGTGGACGCGAGCATCTGTGGCCAAGTTTTTAAGGGCGCACGGTGGATGCCTTGGCACCAGGAACCGATGAAGGACGTGAGAGGCCGCGATAGGCCCCGGGGAGCTGCCAACTGAGCTTTGATCCGGGGGTGTCCGAATGGGGAAACCCGGCAGTCGTCATGGGCTGTCACCCACTGCTGAACACATAGGCAGTGTGGAGGGAACGAGGGGAAGTGAAACATCTCAGTACCCTCAGGAAGAGAAAACAACCGTGATTCCGGGAGTAGTGGCGAGCGAAACCGGATGAGGCCAAACCGTATGCGTGTGAGACCCGGCAGGGGTTGCGCATGCGGGGTTGTGGGAATGAGCTTCAGTCGTCTGCCGGCGGCTGGGCGAGTCAGAAACCGTTGATGTAGTCGAAGGACATGCGAAAGGTCCGGCGTAGAGGGTAAGACCCCCGTAGACGAAACATCAGCGGCTTGCTTGCTCATCTCCCAAGTAGCACGGGGCCCGAGAAATCCCGTGTGAATCTGGCGGGACCACCCGCTAAGCCTAAATATTCCCTGGTGACCGATAGCGGATAGTACCGTGAGGGAATGGTGAAAAGTACCGCGGGAGCGGAGTGAAATAGTACCTGAAACCGTGTGCCTACAAGCCGTGGGAGCGTCGGGATCTTCGGATCCTCGTGACTGCGTGCCTTTTGAAGAATGAGCCTGCGAGTTAGCGGTGTGTAGCGAGGTTAACCCGTGTGGGGAAGCCGTAGCGAAAGCGAGTCCGAATAGGGCGATTGAGTTGCACGCTCTAGACCCGAAGCGGAGTGA
>NZ_GG657750.1:5765430-5785487 GCF_000158895.1 Streptomyces sp. C
TGAGAAGGGCTGTCCCTAGTACGAGAGGACCGGGACGGACGAACCTCTGGTGTGCCAGTTGTCCTGCCAAGGGCATGGCTGGTTGGCTACGTTCGGGAGGGATAACCGCTGAAAGCATCTAAGCGGGAAGCCTGCTTCAAGATGAGTATTCCCACCTCCTTGAGAGGGTAAGGCTCCCAGTAGACGACTGGGTTGATAGGCCAGATGTGGAAGCCCGGTAACGGGTGGAGCTGACTGGTACTAATAGGCCGAGGGCTTGTCCTCAGTTGCTCGCGTCCACTGTGTTAGTTCTGAAGTAACGAACTCGCCTTGCCGGCTGGAGTTCCAACTTCATAGTGTTTCGGTGGTCATAGCGTTAGGGAAACGCCCGGTTACATTCCGAACCCGGAAGCTAAGCCTTTCAGCGCCGATGGTACTGCAGGGGGGACCCTGTGGGAGAGTAGGACGCCGCCGAACAACCCGCCCTTTTAGCTCAGTCGGTAGAGCGTCTCCATGGTAAGGAGAAGGTCAACGGTTCGATTCCGTTAAAGGGCTCCAAGGAAAAAGGCCCCCGCCATCTGGCGGGGGCCTTTTTGCGTTCCGGGCCCAGTCGGGGAGCTGCTCGCCCCAGCCCCCCCAGCCCCGGGCGCCTGGCCGGGGGCTGGGGAGCCGGGCGTGGCTCAGGAGGCTCCGCGCTGCTGGGGGACGCGGAAGGCCAGGATGGCCATGTCGTCCGAGGCCGGCTCCGCCGCGAAGCGCTCGACCGCGCGCAGGACGCGGGAGGCGACCGCGCCGGCCGTGAGGCCGGTGCAGGTGGTGAGGACCTCCGCGAGGCCGTCGTCGCCGAGCATCCTGGTGCCCTCGCGGCGCTCGGTGACGCCGTCCGTGACGCACAGCAGGACGTCGCCCGGGTCGAGGGTCATGGTCTGTTCGTAGAGGTCCAGGTCGTCGATCACACCGAGCAGCGGCTGCGGCTCCGCGGCCGGGGTGACCTCGCCGTCCGGGCGCAGCCTCAGTGGGAGGGGATGGCCGGCGCAGACGACCTTCATCAGGGCGCCGCCGTCGGGCTGCGGGTGCAGTTCCCCGTAGAGGAGGGTGAGGAAGCGGCTGCGGGCGCCCTCGTCGAGGATGGCCGCGTTGAGGCGTTCCAGGACCGCCGGGCCGCCGAGGCCCTCGCGGGCCAGGAGGCGCAGGGCGTGGCGGGCCAGGCCGGTGACGGCGGCCGCCTCGGGGCCCGTACCGCAGACGTCGCCGATGGCGAAGCCGTACGCGCCGTCGCGGATCGGGAAGACGTCGTAGAAGTCGCCGCCGACCTCGTTGCCCTCGCCGGCGGCGCGGTAGATGACCTCGACCTCCATGCCGGGGATGGCGGGGGAGCCGGGCGGCAGGAGGCTGCGCTGGAGGGAGCGGCTGATGGCGGTGCGCTCGGAGTAGAGGCGCGCGTTGTCCAGGGCGAGGGCCGCGCGGCGGGAGAGGTCGTCCGCGAGCTCCAGGATCTCCTGGCGGAAGTGCTCCTCGCTGGGCTTGCCGAGGGTCAGCATGCCGATCACCCGGTTGCGGGCGAGGAGGGGCAGGACGACCGTCTCGCCGCCGACCGCGGCGGCCGTCGTCGGCCAGGGGCGGGCGCCGGCCTCGCGGACCGGTTCGGGCGGTTGCACGCGCGACAGGAGGGCCTTCAGGCCGTCGATGCGCTCCTCGTCCTCGTGCAGGACGTAGGCGAGGTAGGGGTCCGAGGTCTGGTCGGCGATGGTGTAGACGGCGCACCAGGTGGCGAGCGTCGGGACGGTCATCTGGGCCATGAGGGCCAGGGTCTGGTCCCGGTCGAGGGTGCCGGCGAGCAGGTCGGAGGCCTCGACGAGGAAGGACAGGGAGCCGCGGCGCAGGCGTTCCAGCTCGCCGAGGCGGGCCGACTCGACGGCGAGCGCGATGCGGTCGGCGGCGAACTGGAGGCGCAGGGCGTCCTCGTTCGTGTAGCGGCCCGGGCCCTCGGCGGCGATGCCGAGGGAGCCGGTGAGGCGGCCCTCGACCTTGAGGGGGACGGTGACGACCGAGCGCATGCCGGTGGACTCCAGGAGCGGTACGGCTCCGGGGACGACGGAGAGGTCGTCGTGGACGGCGGGCAGGCGGGCCGATCCGTAGCGGCTGGTGCCGGCCTCGACGGGGACGCGGGCGAAGCGCTGGCGGGTCGAGGGCAGGCCGGTGGTCGCGCGGACCTCCAGCTCGGTCTCGTCGTCGGTGGCCAGCAGCAGGAAGGCGGCGTCGGCGTCGAGCATGTCGCGGGCCCGTTCGACGGTGCGTTGCAGCAGTCCGTCGAGGTCGTCGGGGGCGGGGGAGCCGATGAAGACCTCGAAGGGGTCGGTGGGGCGCGGCTCGCTGTGCTGGCCGTCGGAGGAGGGGACGCGTACGGGGGTCTGGAGCAGGGCCCGCTCGTCGTCGTGGACGAGGAGGCAGACGATGGAGGGCTCGCCGTGGGCGTCGCGGACCCGCAGGTGGGAGGCGTAGACGGGGATGACGCGGCCGTCGGAGCCGCGGATGCCGTAACTGCCCTCCCAGCGGGACAGGCGCAGGGCCTCGGCGACGCCGGTGCCGGTGCCCGGCGTCTGCGGCCAGGCGGCGATCTCGGCGAGGGGGCGGCCGACGGCCTTCTCGGCGGGGTAGCCGAAGATGTGCTCGGCGTCGTCGTTCCAGGCGGAGATGGCGTCGGCGGCGTCGATCTGGAGGACGGCGACGCGGACCCGGCTCTCGGCCAGGGGCAGGAACTGGTCCGGTACGACGGGGCCCGCGGAGCGGGTACCGACCGGCCGGTCCGGGAGGTCGAGGCGGAACCACACGTGCTTGTGGGTGGCGGTGTACTCGACGCCCCAGCGGGTGGCGAGGGCGGCGCAGAGCATCAGCCCGCGGCCGCTCTCGCGGTCGGGGTCGGCGTAGGGGCGCTCGCCGGGGTGCCGCAGGGGCAGCTCGCGCTCGGGGTAGCGGTCGGCGACCTCGACGCGTACGCCGTCCTCGGCGCGCAGGCACAGGACCTCGGCCTTGGTTCCGGCGTGGACCACGGCGTTGGTGACGAGCTCGCTGGTCAGTACGACCGCGTCGTCGACGATGTCCGCGAAGCCCCAGCCCTGCAGCGTGTCGCGCACGAACGTGCGGGCGGCGGCGACCGACCGCCCTTGAGGGTCGAAACTGGCAGCCGCCCGTGCCGTGATCACGAGTCTCCTTCGACGCGGTTGGACATCGGATGCCAGGTTACTTACCTTCGCGGTCGCCATGAGGCCGTCGTACCGGATTCCACCCGCGGGGTGCGGCCGGTGTGCGATGGTGCCGAAGTGTTATCGCCGGGTTCGGCCAGGGTGAAACACTGGGCAGGCTTGGAGAGCCGGCTCTTGGACAGCCGGTGTCCGGTGGAACAGAGGTCGACCCTTTCGGGAGGGACACGGTGGAGTCTGGCGCAGCGGTGCGGCGTACGGGAACGCGGCCCAAGGGCGGGCGGTCCCGGCGGAACGGGACCACGGAAGTGGACACCGCCGCTCTGAACCGTCTGCTCACGGCCCTGGTGTCGATGCGGGACGGGAACTTCCGCAAGCGGCTGACGGTCTCCGGCGAAGGCGTGATGGCGGAGATCGCCGCCGTCTACAACGAGGTCGCCGACCGCAATCTGCACCTGACCGGTGAGCTGTCCCGGGTACGGCGGATGGTGGGCCGTGAGGGCAAGCTGAGCGAGCGGCTGGAGACGGGGGCCTGCGAGGGGTCCTGGGCGGCCGCGATCGACGCGTCGAACCAGCTGGTCGACGATCTCGCGCGGCCGGTGTCCGAGGTGGGCCGGGTGCTGTCGGCGGTGGCCGAGGGTGACCTGGACCAGCGGATGGACCTGCGGACGCCGGCCCCGGACGGGACGGGGCATCCGCTGCGCGGGGAGTTCCTGAAGGTCGGGCGCACGGTCAACAACCTGGTCGACCAGCTGTCGGCGTTCACCGACGAGGTGACGCGGGTGGCGCTGGAGGTCGGTACCGAGGGCAAGCTGGGCGGTCAGGCCCAGGTGCGCGGAATGTCCGGTTCTTGGAAGGACCTGACCGACTCCGTCAACACCATGGCGTACCGGCTCACCGCTCAGGTGCGTGACATCGCCCTCGTCACGACGGCGGTCGCAAAGGGCGATCTGTCGCGCAAGGTCACGGTGCACGTGGCCGGCGAGATGCTCCAGCTGAAGAACACCGTGAACACGATGGTGGACCAGCTGTCCTCGTTCTCCTCCGAGGTGACGCGCGTCGCCCGCGAGGTGGGTACGGAGGGCGAGCTGGGCGGCCAGGCGAAGGTGCCCGGCGTCGCCGGCGTGTGGAAGGACCTGACCGACTCCGTCAACACGATGGCGGGGAACCTGACGGCGCAGGTGCGCGGGATCGCGCAGGTCACCACGGCCGTCGCGAACGGTGACCTGTCGCAGAAGGTGCGGGTCAGCGCGCGGGGCGAGGTCGCGCAGCTGGCCGAAACGATCAATCAGATGACGGAGACGCTGCGGACCTTCGCGGACGAGGTCACGCGCGTGGCCAGCGAGGTCGGTGCGAAGGGCCTCCTGGGCGGTCAGGCGCAGGTGCCGGGGGCGGCGGGTACGTGGAAGGACCTCACCGACTCGGTGAACACGGTCTTCCGCAACCTGACCACGCAGGTGCGGGACATCGCCCAGGTGACGACCGCCGTGGCCAACGGTGATCTGTCGCAGAAGGTCACGGTCGACGTGGCCGGCGAGATGCTGGAGCTGAAGAACACCGTCAACACGATGGTGGACCAGCTCCAGTCCTTCGGTTCCGAGGTGACGCGGGTGGCCCGCGAGGTCGGCGTCGAGGGCGAGCTGGGCGGTCAGGCGCAGGTGCCGGGGGCGGCGGGTACGTGGAAGGACCTCACCGACTCGGTGAACACCGCCTTCCGCAACCTCACCGGGCAGGTCCGCAACATCGCGCAGGTGACCACGGCGGTGGCCAACGGCGACCTGTCGCAGAAGGTCACGGTGGACGTCTCCGGTGAGATGCTCCAGCTGAAGAACACCGTGAACACGATGGTGGACCAGCTGTCGGCGTTCGCGGAGCAGGTGACCCGGGTGGCCCGGGACGTGGGTACGGAGGGGCGGCTCGGCGGCCAGGCCAAGGTCGAGGGGGTCTCCGGCACCTGGAAGGAGCTCACCGACTCCGTCAACTTCATGGCGGGGAACCTGACTTCGCAGGTGCGTCAGATCGCCCAGGTGACGACGGCGGTGGCGCGGGGCGACCTGTCGCAGAAGATCGACGTGGACGCCCGGGGCGAGATCCTGGAGCTGAAGAACACCCTCAACACGATGGTCGACCAGCTCTCCGCCTTCGCGGAGCAGGTGACCCGGGTGGCCCGGGACGTGGGGACCGAGGGCCGGCTCGGCGGTCAGGCGCAGGTGCCGGGTGTGGCCGGTGTGTGGCGGGACCTGACGGATTCGGTGAACGGCATGGCCGGGAACCTGACTTCGCAGGTGCGCAACATCGCGCAGGTCGCGACGGCGGTGGCGCGGGGCGACCTGTCGCAGAAGATCGACGTGGACGCCCGGGGCGAGATCCTGGAGCTGAAGAACACCCTCAACACGATGGTCGACCAGCTGTCGAACTTCGCGGAGCAGGTGACCCGGGTGGCCCGCGAGGTGGGTACCGAGGGCATCCTCGGCGGGCAGGCGGAGGTGAAGGGCGTCTCCGGCACCTGGAAGGACCTCACCCAGTCCGTCAACTTCATGGCGAACAACCTGACCTCGCAGGTGCGCAACATCGCCGAGGTGACCACGGCCGTGGCCATGGGCGACCTCTCGAAGAAGATCACGGTGGACGCCAAGGGCGAGATCCTCGAACTGGTCACCACCGTGAACACGATGGTCGACCAGCTGTCGTCCTTCGCGGAGCAGGTGACGCGGGTGGCGCGTGAGGTGGGTACCGAGGGCATCCTCGGCGGCCAGGCCCGGGTCCGAGGGGTCACGGGCATCTGGAAGGACCTCAGCGACAACGTCAACACGATGGCCGGGAACCTGACGGCGCAGGTGCGCGGGATCGCCCAGGTCTCGGCGGCCGTCGCCAACGGCGACCTGACGAAGAAGGTAACCGTCGAGGCGCGCGGTGAGGTCGCGCAGCTCGCCGACACGGTCAACACGATGGTGAAGACGCTGTCTTCCTTCGCGGACGAGGTCACGCGCGTGGCCCGCGAGGTGGGCACGGAGGGCCGCCTCGGCGGCCAGGCCCACGTGCCGGGCGTCTCGGGGACGTGGAAGGACCTCACCGACTCGGTGAACTTCATGGCGTCCAACCTGACCGGGCAGGTGCGGCAGATCGCCATGGTCACGACCGCCATCGCCAAGGGCGACATGACCAAGAAGATCGACATCGATGCCCGCGGGGAGATCCTGGAGCTCAAGACGACCATCAACACGATGGTCGACCAGCTGTCCTCCTTCGCCGACCAGGTGACGCGGGTGGCCCGCGAGGTGGGTACCGAGGGCATCCTCGGCGGTCAGGCCCGGGTGCGGGACGTGGACGGCACCTGGCGGGACCTGACCGAGTCCGTGAACGAGATGGCCGGCAACCTCACCCGGCAGGTCCGTGCCATCGCGGCCGTGGCCACCGCGGTGACCCGCGGCGACCTGAGCCTGAAGGTCGACGTGGACGCGGCGGGCGAGATCCAGGTGCTCCAGGACAACATCAACACGATGATCGTGAACCTGCGCGACACCACCCTGGCCAACAAGGAGCAGGACTGGCTCAAGGGCAACCTCGCCCGGATCTCGGCCCTGATGCAGGGCCGCCGCGACCTGGACGACGTGGCCTCGCTGATCATGAGCGAGCTGACCCCGGTGGTCTCCGCGCAGCACGGCGCGTTCTTCCTCGCCGTCCCGGCCGGCGGAACGCCCGAGATCGGGGCGGACGGCGGCGCGGAGGGCTCGTACGAGCTGCGGATGCGCGGCAGTTACGCGTACGCGGGCGGCCAGATGCCCATCTCCTTCCGGCCCGGTGAGGGGCTGATCGGCACGGTCGCCGAGGAGAAGCGGACGGTCCTGGTGGAGAACACCCCGCCCGGGTACCTGAAGATCTCCTCGGGGCTGGGCGAGGCGCGGCCGGCGCACGTGATCGTGCTGCCGGTGCTGTTCGAGGGGAAGGTGCTCGGCGTCATCGAGCTGGCGTCGTTCACGCCGTTCACGCAGATCCAGAAGGACTTCCTGAGCCAGATCGCCGAGATGATCGGTACGAGCGTCAACACCATCTCCGTGAACTCCAAGACGGAGATGCTGCTCAAGCAGTCGCAGGAGATGACCGAGCAGCTGCGGGAGCGTTCCGACGAGCTGGAGAACCGGCAGAAGGCGCTCCAGGCGGCCAACGCCGAGCTGGAGGAGAAGGCCGAGCTGCTGGCCCAGCAGAACCGGGACATCGAGGTGAAGAACACCGAGATCGAGGAGGCCCGGCAGGTCCTGGAGGAGCGTGCCGAGCAGCTCGCGGTCTCGATGCGGTACAAGAGCGAGTTCCTCGCGAACATGTCACACGAGCTGCGGACGCCGTTGAACTCGCTGCTGATCCTGGCGAAGCTGCTCGCCGACAACGCGGACGAGAACCTGTCGCCGAAGCAGGTGGAGTTCGCGGAGACGATCCACGGCGCGGGCTCGGACCTGCTCCAGCTGATCAACGACATCCTGGACCTGTCGAAGGTCGAGGCGGGCAAGATGGACGTCTCGCCGACGCGGATCGCGCTGGTGCAGCTGGTGGACTACGTGGAGGCCACCTTCCGGCCGCTGACGGCGGAGAAGGGCCTCGACTTCTCGGTGCGGGTCTCGCCGGAGCTGCCCGCGACCCTGCACACGGACGAGCAGCGGCTGCTGCAGGTGCTGCGCAACCTGCTGTCGAACGCGGTGAAGTTCACCGACAACGGTGCCGTGGAGCTGGTGATCCGGCCCGCCGGGGCCGACGTGCCGACGGCCATCCGGGAGCAGCTGCTGGAGGCGGGGTCGCTGCGGGACGCGGACGCCGACCTGATCGCCTTCTCCGTGACGGACACGGGGATCGGGATCGCGGCGAGCAAGATGCTGGTGATCTTCGAGGCGTTCAAGCAGGCCGACGGCACGACCAGCCGCAAGTACGGGGGCACTGGCCTGGGGCTGTCGATCAGCCGGGAGATCGCCCGGCTGCTGGGCGGGGAGATCCACGCGGCGAGCGAGCCCGGCCGGGGCTCGACGTTCACGCTGTACCTGCCGCTGCACCCGAGCGAGCTGCCGCCGCAGGGGTACGCGCCGCCGACGCCCGGCGGGGCGCGCGGGGAGTACCGCAGGGCGGCCGAGGAGCCGGTCGCGGTGCAGCCGCTCCCGGTGCCGCCGCCCGCGCCGCTGGGAGCGGCGCCGCCGCGGCAGGCGCTGCCGGTGGCCGAGGCGCCCGGGCAGGGCTCCTCTGCGCTGTTCCGGCACCGGCGCAAGCAGTCGGCGGCCGGGCCGCTGCCGCGCACGGAGGTGCCGGGGCAGCCGGAGGGCGGCGACGCGTGGGGGATGGAGGAGCCGCTGCCGGCGCCGCCGCGGACGTACGACTTCCACGGTGAGCGGGTGCTGATCGTGGACGACGACGTCCGGAACGTGTTCGCGCTGACGAGCGTGCTGGAGCAGCACGGGCTGGCGGTGCTGTACGCGGAGAACGGCCGGGAGGGCATCGAGGTCCTGGAGCAGAACGACGACGTGGCGGTCGTGCTGATGGACATCATGATGCCGGAGATGGACGGGTACGCGACGACCTCGGCGATCCGGCGGATGCCGCAGTTCGCGGGGCTGCCGATCATCGCGCTGACGGCGAAGGCGATGAAGGGCGACCGGGAGAAGGCCATCGACTCGGGGGCTTCGGACTACGTCACCAAGCCGGTCGAGCCGGATTACCTGCTGACGGTCATGGAACAGCACATGCGCGGAGACTGATCGGAGGGCGGCCGCGGGCGGGGACCGGGAGGGGAACCTTTGGGCCTCCCCCCGCGTTTCCGCTTCGGGCACAGTGACATCTTGGTGACAGGGTGTGGCGATCTCGGGACTGGGGCTACGATGACCGGCACAAGGACGGACGGCTCAAGGATGCCGTCCTCTGGGGCGGGGCCCGGCGCGCATGCCGGAGCCAGGAGCCGGGGAGGCCCCATGCCGGGGCGAGGAGGACAGGGCATGGTGCAGAAGGCCAAGATCCTCCTGGTCGACGACCGGCCGGAGAATCTGCTGGCGCTGGAGGCCATCCTCTCCGCGCTCGATCAGACACTGGTCCGGGCGTCGTCGGGGGAGGAGGCGCTCAAAGCGCTGCTCACGGACGATTTCGCGGTCATCCTGCTGGATGTCCAGATGCCGGGCATGGACGGATTCGAAACGGCCGCGCACATCAAGCGGCGCGAGCGGACCCGCGACATCCCGATCATCTTCCTCACCGCGATCAACCACGGTCCCCACCACACCTTCCGCGGTTACGCGGCGGGCGCGGTGGACTACATCTCGAAGCCGTTCGACCCGTGGGTGCTGCGTGCCAAGGTCTCGGTGTTCGTCGAGCTGTACACCAAGAACTGCCAGCTGCGGGAGCAGGCGGCCCTGCTGCGCCTCCAGCTGGAGGGCGGCGGCACCAACGGCGACGGCGGCCGGGAGGCGGCCGGGCTGCTGGCCGAGCTGTCCGCGCGGCTGGCCGCGGTCGAGGAACAGGCCGAGGCGCTGACCAAGCAGCTCGGCGAGGACTCGGCGGACGCGGGGGTGGTCGCCACCGCCGCCCACCTGGAGCGGAAGCTGACCGGGCTGCGGCGGGCGCTCGACGCGCTGGAGCCGGGTGCCAGCGGGGGAGCCGCCGTCCTGCCCGCGCAGAGCTGAGACCGGGGGGCCGCCCCGCCGCGCGACGGCGGAGCGGCCCGCCCGGCGACCCGGCTGGGGCCCCGTCGGTTCTGGCACGGCGTCAAAGCGCTTCGGCGTCAAAGCGCTTGCGGGCGGGGCGACACGAACGGGTGAAGGGGTGGGCACGCGTGTCCACCGGCGTGCGCACAGGTAACCTCGGCCCCATGGCCTCAAGTACGTCCGGCAAGGGTTCCCAGAGCACCGCGGGCGCCGCGAAGGGCCGCACCGGCCGTACGACGGCGCCGACCAAGAAGGCGGCCCCGCGTAAGCCCCCCGCGAAGAAGGCCGCCGCGGCCAAGCGCCCCGCGGCGAAGAAGGCCGCCGCGAAGCCGGCGCCGTCGCCGAGCGGGGGAGTGGTGCGGCTGGTCCGCTGGTGCTGGCTCGGTCTCGCGCACGCCGTCGGCGGCCTGTTCCGCGGGATCGGCAGGGGCGCCAGGAACCTGGACCCGGCCCACCGCAAGGACGGCGTGGCGCTGCTGCTGCTCGCCCTCGCGCTGATCGTCGCCGCCGGCACCTGGTCGAACCTGAGCGGGCCCGTCGGGGAGCTGGTCACGATGCTGGTCACCGGGGCCTTCGGGCGCCTGGACCTGCTCGTGCCGATCCTGCTGGGGGTCATGGCGGCACGTTTCATCCGCCACCCCGAGCAGACCGATGCCAACGGGCGCATCGGCATCGGCCTGTCCGCCCTGGTCATCGGCGTCCTCGGGCTGGTGCACATCGCCTGTGGGGCACCCGGCCGGGACGAGGGCACCACCGCCATGCAGAACGCGGGCGGGCTGATCGGCTGGGCCGCCTCCAAGCCGCTGATCTTCACCATGGGGGCGCCGCTGGCCGTGCCCATGCTGGTGCTGCTGACGGTCTTCGGGTTGCTGGTGGTCACCGCCACCCCGGTCGCGGCGATCCCGCAGCGGCTGCGCCGCGCCGGGATCCGGCTCGGGGTGATCCAGCCCAACGAATACGACGAGGGGTACGGGGAGCCGCACGAGGGCGCCGGGCGGCCCGGTCGGCCGGACCGGCATGACGCCGAGCAGTGGCAGGCCCGCGCAGGCGGCGCAGGCGGCGCAGGCGGCGCGGTGGACGAGGCGGAGGAAGCGGCCCTGGCCCGGCGGCGCCGGCCGCGGCGGAGCGCCGCGCGGCCCGGCGGGCGCGAGCCGGACGCCGTCGACGTCGCGGCGGCGGCAGCGGCCGCGCTGGACGGGGTGGTCTACGGGGGGCTGCCGCCGAACCCGCTGGTCGCCGATCTCACCCAGGGGATCGCCGGCCGGGGGGAGGGGGCGGAGATCACCGCTCCGGTGCCGCCCGCGCGGGAGGAGCGGCCCGCCGCCGCCCGGGCGCCTGCTCCGGTGCAGGCCCCGGCTCCGGCCGACGGCCCCGACGGCCGCGACGACGCCGACGGTGCCCCGCACGAGCGGACCGCCGCGGTCTCCGGGACGCTGTCGGTGCCGGACCTGACGAAGACCCCGCCGCCGGCCCAGCCGCTGCCGGCCCGGGCCGAACAGCTCCAGCTGCGCGGGGACATCACGTACGCACTGCCCTCGCTGGAGCTGCTGGAGAAGGGCGGGCCGGGCAAGACCCGCAGCGCCGCCAACGACACGGTGGTGGCGGCGCTGACGAACGTGTTCACCGAGTTCAAGGTGGACGCGCAGGTCACCGGCTTCACCCGGGGGCCGACGGTCACCCGGTACGAGGTGACGCTCGGCGCCGCGGTGAAGGTCGAGCGGATCACGGCGCTGGCGAAGAACATCGCGTACGCCGTGGCCTCGCCCGACGTGCGGATCATCAGCCCGATCCCGGGCAAGTCGGCCGTCGGCATCGAGATCCCGAACACCGACCGCGAGATGGTCAACCTGGGCGACGTGCTGCGCCTCGCGGACGCCGCCGAGGACGACCACCCGATGCTGGTCGCGCTGGGCAAGGACGTCGAGGGCGGCTACGTCATGGCCAACCTCGCCAAGATGCCGCACGTGCTCGTCGCGGGCGCCACCGGCTCCGGAAAGTCCTCCTGCATCAACTGCCTGATCACCTCGATCATGGTCCGGGCCACCCCGGAGGACGTGCGGATGGTGCTGGTCGACCCCAAGCGGGTCGAGCTGACCGCCTACGAGGGCATCCCGCACCTGATCACCCCGATCATCACCAACCCCAAGCGGGCCGCCGAGGCCCTCCAGTGGGTGGTGCGCGAGATGGACCTGCGCTACGACGACCTGGCCGCCTTCGGCTACCGGCACATCGACGACTTCAACCAGGCGATCCGGGACGGCAAGATCAAGCTGCCGCCGGGCAGCGAGCGGGAGCTCAGCCCGTACCCGTACCTGCTGGTGATCGTCGACGAGCTGGCGGACCTGATGATGGTGGCCCCGCGCGACGTCGAGGACTCGATCGTCCGCATCACCCAGCTGGCCCGCGCGGCCGGCATCCACCTGGTGCTCGCCACCCAGCGGCCCTCGGTGGACGTGGTGACCGGTCTGATCAAGGCGAACGTCCCCTCGCGGCTGGCGTTCGCGACCTCCTCCCTGGCCGACAGCCGGGTCATCCTGGACCAGCCGGGCGCCGAGAAGCTGATCGGCAAGGGTGACGGACTGTTCCTGCCGATGGGCGCGAACAAGCCGGTCCGCCTCCAGGGCGCCTTCGTCACCGAAGAGGAGATCGCCGGGATCGTCCAGCACTGCAAGGACCAGATGACCCCGGTCTTCCGGGACGACGTCACGGTCGGGCAGAAGCAGAAGAAGGAGATCGACGAGGAGATCGGCGACGACCTGGACCTGCTGTGCCAGGCGGCGGAGCTGGTGGTCTCCACCCAGTTCGGCTCCACCTCGATGCTCCAGCGCAAGCTGCGCGTCGGCTTCGCCAAGGCGGGCCGGCTCATGGACCTGATGGAGTCCCGCGGGGTCGTCGGGCCGAGCGAGGGGTCCAAGGCCCGCGACGTGCTGGTCAAGCCCGACGAACTCGACGGGGTGCTCGCCGTGATCCGCGGCGAGGAGGCCCCGTAGGGGGTGTCCGCGAGGGTGCCGGGAACCCCCGGGGACACCCCGGTCCCCGGAGGAAGCGGAATCCCCGGGAGCCCCTGGCGGCCCGCTAGAACGGGGGTCCGGCCGCCTCACCCGACCGAATGGGATCGTGGCCGGATCGTCACCGGATCCGGCGGCAACCGTTTCCCTTGGGCGTGCGTCAAGTTGAGGGAGGCACCGGCGGCCGTTCCCGTCGCCATTCGTATGGCGTAGGAAGCGGACCCTCCGGTTGCCCCACCCTTTCGTCACCCCCCTAGACTGGACATCCAGCAGGTGGCTACACGCTCGAAAGGCGCCCTTGTGTCCATCGGCAACTCCAACTCCCCCGAAGAAGAGCGGCCTTCGACCGACGACCGGTCCGAGGACCTGTCCGAGGACCTGTCCGAGGACCGCATCGTCGAGCGCTCCGTCGAAGAGCCGTCCATCGGGACGACCCTGAAGAAGGCCCGGATCGCCGCCGGGCTCACCGTCGACGAGGTCAGCTCCACCACCCGGGTGCGCATCCCGATCGTGCACGGGATCGAAGAGGACGACTTCACGCGGTGCGGCGGCGACGTGTACGCCCGCGGCCACATCCGCACCCTCGCCCGCGCCGTCCACCTCGACCCGGCACCCCTGGTCGAGCGCTACGACGCGGCCCACGGCGGCCGGCCGGCGCCCACCCCCGCCGCGCCGATGTTCGAGGCCGAGCGGCTCCGCCCCGAGCGGCAGCGGCCCAACTGGACCGCCGCCATGGTCGCCGCCATCGTCGCGGTGATCGGCTTCGTCGGCTTCACCGCCTTCGGCGGCGACGGCGAGCAGTCCAAGCGGCCGGTGGCGGAAGGTTCCGTCTCGCCGAAGCCCGCGCCCAAGCAGACCGCGGGCAAGCAGCCCGCCGCCCCGAACCCGCAGGCGCCCAAGGCTCCCAAGCCCGAGCCCTCGGACAGCGCCATCGCCGCGGCCCCCAAGGACCTCGTCACCGTGGTCCTGACGGCCGACTCCGGCGAGAGCTGGATCTCCGCGAAGGACCACAGCGGCCGGCTCCTCTTCGACGGCACCCTCGAACAGGGCGAGTCGAAGACCTTCACGGACAAGGAGTCCGTGGACCTCGTCCTCGGTGACGCCGGGGCCGTCAAGCTGTTCGTGAACGGCAAGGAGATCAAGGAGCGGTTCGAGTCGGGACAGGTCGAACGTCTCACCTACACCAGGGACGACCCCCGCCAGGGCCAGGCCCAGGCGGGCTGACCAGCACGGAATAAGAAATTCCAGATCCCCGGGATCCCGCGCGGCGGCCGCCGCCGGCCCCGGGGATCTTGCCGTGGGGGGACTTGGGGCGGGGGCGGGCGCCGGGACGAAGTAGTCTTGAGTCCATGCCCGAACGCCGTACCGTCGCCCTTGTCACTCTTGGCTGCGCCCGTAACGAGGTGGACTCGGAGGAGCTCGCAGGCCGCTTGGCGGCGGATGGCTGGGAGCTCGTCGAGGACGCCGCCGACGCGGACGTAGCCGTCGTCAACACCTGTGGCTTCGTCGAAGCCGCCAAGAAGGACTCCGTAGACGCCCTGCTGGAAGCCAACGATCTCAAGGATCACGGCAAGACCCAGGCCGTCGTCGCCGTCGGCTGTATGGCCGAGCGCTACGGCAAGGAACTCGCCGAAGCGCTCCCCGAGGCCGACGGAGTCCTCGGGTTCGACGACTACGCCGACATCTCCAACCGCCTGCAGACCATCCTCAGCGGTGGCAGCGTCGAGGCGCACACCCCGCGCGACCGGCGCAAGCTGCTGCCGATCAGCCCGGCCGAGCGGCAGAGCGCCGACGTGGCGCTGCCCGGCCACGCCCAGGCCGCCGAGGAGCCCGCCCCGGCCCCCGCCGACCTGCCGGACGGGCTCGCGCCCGCCTCCGGGCCGCGCGCGCCGCTGCGCCGCCGCCTGGACAAGAGCCCGGTCGCCTCCGTGAAGCTCGCCTCCGGCTGTGACCGGCGCTGCTCCTTCTGCGCCATCCCGTCCTTCCGCGGCTCCTTCATCTCCCGCCGCCCCAGCGACGTGCTGGGCGAGACGCGCTGGCTCGCCGAGCAGGGCGTCAAGGAGGTCATGCTGGTCTCCGAGAACAACACCTCGTACGGCAAGGACCTGGGCGACATCCGCCTGCTGGAGACCCTGCTGCCCGAGCTGGCCGCCGTCGACGGCATCGAGCGCGTCCGCGTCAGCTACCTGCAGCCCGCCGAGATGCGGCCCGGGCTGATCGACGTACTCACCTCCACCCCCAAGGTCGTGCCGTACTTCGACCTGTCCTTCCAGCACTCGGCCCCCGACGTGCTGCGCGCCATGCGCCGCTTCGGCGACACCGACCGCTTCCTGGAGCTGCTGGACACCATCCGCTCCAAGGCCCCGCAGGCCGGCGTCCGGTCCAACTTCATCGTCGGCTTCCCCGGCGAGAAGGAGTCGGACTTCGCCGAGCTGGAGCGTTTCCTCACGCACGCCCGCCTCGACGCCATCGGCGTGTTCGGCTACTCCGACGAGGACGGCACCGAGGCCGCCGGCTACGAGGGCAAGCTGGACGAGGACACCATCGCCGAGCGGCTCGCGCACATGCAGCGGCTCGCCGAGGAGCTGACCTCGCAGCGCGCGGAGGAGCGGATCGGCGAGACCCTGGAGGTGCTCGTCGAGACGGTCGTCCCGCTCGACGAGGCGGAGGAGGGCGAGGGCGCCTACGGGCGCGCCGCCCACCAGGCCCCCGAGACCGACGGCCAGGTCGTCTTCACCGACGGCGCCGGCCTGGTTCCCGGGCGCATCGTCACCGCCAAGGTGGTCGGGACCCTGGGCGTCGACCTCGTCGCCGAGCCCCTGGGCGTGGAACTCGAGGAGGCGGCCGGATGACCGGAGTCCCGGCATCGGCGGCGGGCGGGACCGGCCGCCGGCCCACGCCCGGCGCGAAGCTCGGGACTGCGGCCGTCAACCAGGCCAGCCTCTGGAACATCGCCAACATCCTGACGATGATCCGGCTGGTCCTCGTGCCGGGATTCGTCCTGCTGCTGCTCGCCGACGGGGGCTACGACCCCGTCTGGCGGGCGCTGGCCTGGGCGGCCTTCGCCGTCGCCATGATCACGGACGTGTTCGACGGCCACCTCGCCAGGACGTACAACCTGGTCACGGACTTCGGGAAGATCGCCGACCCCATCGCCGACAAGGCGATCATGGGGTCGGCGCTCGTGTGTCTCTCCTGGCTCGGCGACCTGCCCTGGTGGGTGACCGGGGTGATCCTCGGGCGCGAGCTCGGCATCACGCTGATGCGGTTCTGGGTGATCCGGTACGGGGTGATCCCGGCCAGCCGGGGCGGCAAGCTGAAGACCCTGGCCCAGGGGACGGCGGTGGGCATGTACGTGCTCGCGCTGACCGGGCCGCTGGCGACCCTGCGGTTCTGGGTGATGGCCGTCGCCGTCGTGCTGACCGTCGTCACCGGTTTGGACTACATCCGGCAGGCCGTGGTGCTGCGCCGGGCCGGACTGGCGGCGGAGCGGGCCTCGAAGTGACATACGGGGCGGGGGACGCGCCGCAGGCCGCGGAAGCGGCGGAAGGTGCCGCGGGGGCGGCAGGGGTGGCCGAAGACGTGCTGCGGCTGCTCGCGGAGAGTGACCAGACGCTCGCGGTCGCGGAGTCGCTGACGGGCGGAATGGTGGCCTCTGAGCTGACGGCCGTGCCGGGGGCCTCGCGGGCCTTCCGCGGCTCGGTCACCGCGTACGCCACTGAGATCAAGCACCGCGTCCTCGGGGTGGACGCGGAGCTGCTGGCGGCCGAAGGCGCGGTGAACGCGCAGGTCGCCGAGGAGATGGCCGCCGGGGTGCGGCGGGTGCTGGGCGCCTCGTGGGGGATCGCGACGACCGGAGTGGCCGGTCCCGACCCGCAGGACGGGCAGCCCGTGGGCACCGTTTTCGTCGCCGTGGCGGGCCCGGCGGGCAGGAAAACGGCCCGGCTGTGGTTGAACGGCTCCCGTGCGGAAATCCGTAGGGAGAGTGTACGGACAGTGCTCGAACTCCTCTCGAGCGAACTCCGCGAGAATCTGCGGGGGCAGGATACGGAACAGAACGGGGGGATTTGATGTTTGCAGCCCTGAGTGAACACGACATCGCTCCCCGCACGGCCGCGGCGCGAGGCGGTACGGTGGGGCGTGAAGGTTACGGCTACACGGTCAGAGGAGGGAGCCACCGATGATTCTGCTCCGTCGCCTGCTGGGTGACGTGCTGCGTCGGCAGCGCCAGCGCCAGGGCCGTACTCTGCGCGAAGTCTCCTCGTCCGCCCGAGTTTCGCTCGGCTATCTCTCCGAGGTGGAGCGGGGGCAGAAGGAGGCATCCTCCGAGCTGCTCTCCGCGATCTGCGACGCGCTGGACGTACGGATGTCCGAGCTGATGCGCGAAGTCAGTGACGAGCTGTCGCTGGCGGAGCTCGCGCAGTCGGCCGCCGCAAGCGAACCGGTGCCGGCACCGGTGCGCCCGATGCTCAATTCGGTCTCCGTGGCCTCGGTCACGGGCGGACCCGAGCGGGTGACCATCAAGGCACCCGTGGAAGCGGTGAACGTCGTAGCCGCCTGAGCATTGCCGTTGGGCATGTGAGCGTGGCAGGAGCCCCGCCCCGGTGTGTGAGCACCGGGCGGGGCTCCTCGCCGTTTCCGGGGCCTCACGGGGCCGCTGCCCGGCGTTCTGGGTGCGGCGGCGCGGAGGGTGCGGGAGGATGGGCCCGTCCGGGAACCGGCCCTCCGGGAGGTCGCCGTGCGGCGGTCGCTGCGCATACCTGTGACGGTGCCCTTCGCCCTGGCCATGGCGGCGCTGTGGTGGTGGGCCGTGCTGCGGCTGGCGCTGGCGCCGGCCGGGGCGGGCCCGGTGGAGGGCGCGCTGGCGCTCGGCGGCTGGGGCCTGGGGCTGCTGCCGGTGCACTGCGTGCCGGGGCCCGTGCGCGGGGCAGGCCGGGAGCGGTCCCGGGCCGGGGCTACCAGGGCATCGACACTCCGCCGTTCGGGCGCAGGATCTGGCCCGTCATGAAGGACGAGGCGTCCGAGGCCAGGTAGAGCACGGCCTGGGCGATGTCCTCGGGCTCGCCGACGCGGCCCAGCGGGGACATGCGGACCATGGCGGCCTCCGTCTGCTGCTGGACCGCGGGGCCGTGGCGGCCGGTCATGGGGGTGCGGATCCATCCGGGGGCGACGGCGTTGACGCGGATCCCGTGCGGGCCGCTCTCGGTGGCGAGGGTCTTGGTCAGCTGGACCACCGCGGCCTTGGAGGCGCTGTAGCAGAGCAGGCCGGGCTGGGCGGCGTCCACGGCGCCGGAGGCCATGGTGACGACCGAGCCGGGGCGGCCGGCGGAGATCATCGCGCGGACGGCCTCCTGGCAGGTGCGCAGCACGCCCTTGAAGTTGACGTCGAGGATCCGGTCGAGGTCCTCCTCGGTGGTGTCCAGGACGCTGCTGGTGTGCATGACTCCGGCGATGGCGGCCGCGATGTCGAGCGGCCCGGCGGCGGTGACGGCGGCCCGCAGGGCGGCCCGGTCGGTGACGTCGAGCGGGTGCGCGGTGGCGGAGCCGCCGTCCTTGGAGATCAGGGCGGCGGTCTCGGCGAGGCCGCGTTCGTCGCGGTCGGCGCAGTGGACGGCGGCTCCGGCCCGGGCGAGGAGGAGGGCGGTGGCGCGGCCTATGCCGCCGGCGGCTCCGGTGACGAGCGCGGTGCGGCCGGTGAGGTCGTACGAGGCGATCGGTGTGGGCATGCCAGGACCGTACGAGCGGATCTGACGGGGCGTCAACTGGTGGGGTGCTCCGGGGTCGGGCCGGACTGGCAGCGGGGGCACCAGTAGGTCGGCCGGTCGTCCTGCGGGGCCTCGCGGACGGGGGTGCCGCAGCGCAGGCAGGGACGGTGGGCGCGGCCGTAGACGAAGAGCCCCCACCCCGGGCGGCGGCTGCCGGTGGTGTTGCGGGCGCCGCCGTGGCCGGTGTTCGCCGCCAGCAGGCGCTGGGCGGCGGCCGCGATGCGCGGCAGGGTGGCGGCGGGGTCGGGGAGCGCGCCGACCGGCGTCCAGGGGGTGACCTGGGCGAGGAAGCAGAGCTCGCACTTGTAGATGTTGCCGATCCCGGCCAGGTTGCGCTGGTCGAGCAGGGCCTCGCCGAGGGGCCGGCCGGGGTCGGCCAGGAGGTTGGCGGCAGCCCGGGCCTCGTCCCAGTCGGGGCCCAGCAGGTCGGGGCCCAGGTGGCCCACGGCCCGGGCCTCGTCGGCGGTGCGCAGCAGTTCCAGTACGGGGAGCCGGTAGCCGACGGCGGTGGTGCCGGCGGTGGACAGGACGGCCCGGATCTCGTGGGAGGGTCCGCCGCGCCACTTCTCGCCGGGGGCGAAGAGCCTCCAGGCGCCGTCCATGCCGAGGTGGCTGTGGAGGGTGAGGCCGCCTTCGAGGCGGGTGAGCAGGTGCTTGCCGCGCGGGGTGACGTCGAGGACGGTGCGGCCGGTGAGGTCGGCGGTGGCGAAGCGGGGCACGCGCAGGTCCGCGTGGATGAGCGGGCTGCCCGCGAGGGCGGCGTGCAGCCGGGCCGCCGCGCGGTGGACGCTGTCTCCTTCGGGCATGGGGCCATTGTCGGGCCCGGCGGGTGCGGGACCCCGCGGACACCGCCCGGGGACGCGCGGAACCCCCTGGGCGGGGTGGCCGCCACAGGGGGTTCGCGGATCAGCAGGGGCGAGGGCCGGGTGGGCCGCTCGTTACTTCCAGGTGAGGCCCTTCTGGGGCGGGGAGGCCAGGTTGTTGTACGGGTCGCCCCAGTACAGGGCGCCGGAGACCTTGGTGCCGGTCGGGGCCAGGGCCACGGCGCAGGAGTTCTGCGACTGGCCGTTGGTGAAGCCCTTCGGCAGCGACTCGTTCGGGCACTTCTCGAACTTGCCGGCGATCAGGAGGACGTCGGACTCGCTGCCGCCGTCGAGCAGGCCCTTCATGTGGCCGACGGAGGCGAAGGACAGGTCCGTGTTGCCGGTGTTCTTGACCGTGTACCGGATGTAGAAGGGGGTCTTGCCCTTCACCTTGTCGGCGGCGATGTTCACCGACGCCAGGTCGGAGGGGTTGCCCGCGTCGATGCCGGTGACCGTGATGGCGAGCTGGCCGCCCTTGTTGCTGCCGTAGCTGAACGGGACGGTGGCCGCCTCGCCGATCTTGAAGGACTGGCCTGACTTGGCCACGGCGCCGCCGGCGGCACCGCCCGGG
>NZ_GG657750.1:5787398-5799596 GCF_000158895.1 Streptomyces sp. C
GCGCGCCCTCCGTCACCGCCGCGCCCAGACCAGACGGGTAGGGCCGCCCCGTGGTGAACGGCCCGTGGGTGCGCGCGTAGGGGACAGAAGATCGCCGAGCGGGTCCTTGACCGGCTCGGTGAACGCCTCCGGCACCCCGACCGGCAGCGCCGTGCCCAGCGCGTCCCGCAGCCGACCCGCGTCCTCGATCGCCGCCCAGTGGTCCGCGCCGCCGATCCGTACCCGGATCGCCCGCCGGGCCGCCTCCAGCCCCCGCGCCCAGGCCGGCTCGGCGCCGCGCGCGGCCAGCTCGGCGTCCGTCAGCGGGCCCAGCAGCCGCAGCAGGTCCGCCACCGACTCGGCGTCCTTGGCGCGCCGGTCCTCCGTCAGCCACTGGAGCTCCCGCTCCAGCTCCTCCAGCACCTCCGCGTCGAGCAGCTCCCGCAGCTCCGCCTGGCCCAGCAGCTCGGCCAGCATCCGGGAGTCCAGCGACAGCGCCGCCGCCCGCCGCTCGGCCAGCGGCGAGTCCCCCTCGTACAGGAACTGCGCGACGTACCCGAAGAGGAGGGAACGGGCGAACGGCGAGGGCTCCGGGGTGGTGACCTCGACCAGCCGGACCCGGCGCGCCTCGATGTCCCCCATCAGCTCGGTCAGCCCCGGTACGTCGAACACGTCCTGGAGACACTCGCGCACGGCTTCCAGCACGATCGGGAAGGAGCCGAACTCCGAGGCCACCTGGAGCAGTTGCGAGGCGCGTTGGCGCTGCTGCCACAGCGGGGTGCGCTTGCCCGGACTGCGGCGGGGCAGCAGCAGGGCGCGCGCCGCGCACTCGCGGAACCGGGAGGCGAACAGGGCCGAGCCGCCGACCTGGTCGGTGACGATCCCCGAGACCTCGCCCTGGTCGAAGGCCACGTCGGCCGCGCCCAGCGGGGCCTGTTCGTCGTCGAACTCGAACGGCGCCGGCCGCGCGGGGTCGTGGTCGAGGAGGTCCATGGAGAGCAGGTCGGCGTCGGGCAGGCGGAGCACGATCCCGTCGTCGGCGTGCATCACCTGGGCGTCCATGCCGTACTTCTCGGCGAGGCGGGCGCTCAGCGCCAGCGCCCACGGGGCGTGCACCTGGGCGCCGAAGGGGGAGTGGACGACGACCCGCCAGTCGCCGAGCTCGTCCCGGAACCGCTCGACCAGGATGGTCCGGTCGTCCGGCACGTGCCCGCAGGCCTCCCGCTGCTCCGCCAGGTAGGCGAGCACGTTGTCGGCGGCCCAGCCGTCCAGGCCCGCCGCCAGCAGCCGCAGCCGGGCGTCCTCGTCGGAGAGCGCGCCCAGCTCCCGCAGGAACGCGCCGACCGCGCGGCCCAGTTCCAGGGGGCGGCCCAGCTGGTCGCCCTTCCAGAACGGCAGCCGGCCCGGCACGCCGGGGGCGGGGGTGACCAGGACCCGGTCACGGGTGATGTCCTCGATCCGCCAGGAGGTGGTGCCCAGGGTGAACACGTCGCCCACGCGGGACTCGTACACCATCTCCTCGTCCAGCTCGCCGACCCGGCCCCCGCCCTTCTTGGGGTCGGCGCCCGCGAGGAACACCCCGAACAGGCCCCGGTCCGGGATGGTGCCGCCGGAGGTGACCGCCAGGCGCTGCGCACCGGGCCGCCCCGTGATCGTCCCGGCGACCCGGTCCCACACCACGCGCGGTCTGAGCTCGGCGAACGCGTCCGACGGGTACCGGCCCGCCAGCATGTCCAGCACCGAGGTGAACGCCGACTCGGGCAGCGCCGCGAAGGGCGCCGCCCGCCGCACCAGCGCGAGCAGTTCGTCCAGCTGCCAGGTGTCCATGGCGGTCATCGCCACCAGCTGCTGGGCGAGCACGTCCAGCGGATTGGAGGGGATCCGCAGCGACTCGATCGCCCCGGTCCGCATCCGCTCGGTGACCACGGCCGCCTGCACCAGGTCCCCCCGGTACTTGGGGAAGACCACGCCCGTGGAGACGGCGCCCACCTGGTGACCGGCACGGCCCACCCGCTGGAGCCCCGACGCCACCGACGGCGGCGACTCCACCTGCACCACCAGGTCCACCGCGCCCATGTCGATGCCCAGCTCCAGGCTGGACGTGGCGACCACGGCGGGCAGCCGGCCCGCCTTCAGGTCCTCCTCGACCAGTGCCCGCTGCTCCTTGGACACCGAACCGTGGTGCGCGCGGGCCAGCAGCGGTGCGGCGCCCAGGGCGGCACCCGACTGGGCCATGATCTCCGCCGGGGGCGGGGCGCCCTCGACGAGGGGCTCGCCCGTGGCCCGCTCGTGGGCGATCTCGTTGAGCCGGTTGCACAGCCGCTCCGCGAGACGGCGGGAGTTGGCGAACACGATCGTGGAGCGGTGGGCCTGCACCAGGTCCGCGATGCGCTCCTCCACATGGGGCCAGATCGACGGCTTGTCGCCGCCCTCCCGGCCCTCGGTCGCCGGCGAGCCCCCCAATTCGCCCATGTCCTCGACCGGGACGACCACCGACAGGTCGAACTCCTTGGCCGAGGGCGGCTGCACGATCTCCACCCGGCCGCGCGGCGCCAGGAAGCGGGCCACCTCCTCCACCGGCCGGACCGTCGCCGACAGCCCGATCCGCCGGGCCGGACGCGGCAGCAGCTCGTCCAGCCGCTCCAGGGACAGCGCCAGATGGGCGCCGCGCTTGGTCCCGGCGACCGCGTGCACCTCGTCCAGGATCACCGTCTCCACCCCCGACAGCGCATCCCGCGCGGCGGAGGTCAGCATCAGGAACAGCGACTCCGGCGTGGTGATCAGGATGTCCGGCGGGCGCGTCGCCAGCGCCCGGCGCTCGGCGGCCGGGGTGTCGCCCGAGCGGATCCCCACCCGGATGTCCGGCTCGGGCAGCCCCAGCCGGGCCGACTCCTGCCGGATCCCCGTCAGCGGACTCCGCAGGTTGCGCTCCACGTCCACGGCGAGGGCCTTCAGCGGCGACACGTACAGCACCCGGCACCGCTTGCGCGCCTCGGCCGGCGGCGGCTGCGAGGCGAGCCGGTCCAGGGCGGCGAGGAAGGCGGCCAGGGTCTTGCCGGAACCCGTCGGCGCCACCACCAGCACGTCCGAGCCCTCCCCGATGGCCCGCCAGGCGCCCTCCTGCGCGGAGGTGGGCGTACGGAAGGCCCCCGTGAACCACGAACGGGTCGCGGGGGAGAACGATTCGAGCGCAGCGCCTGCCATGCCCCCATCGTGCACCCCGCCTCTGACAACGGGGCCCGACCTGGGCGAACGCCCCGCCGGGCCGGGGCGCAGAATGAGGACATGGGGAAGGACGACGGGCGCGGGCGCGGCGAATGGGCACGGCACTGGCAGTACGGGCAACTGCCCGGCCTGGACCTGCTGCGGGCCCACTACGTGCGCCACACCTTCCCGCGCCACGCCCACGACGGGTACGTCATCGCCGCCGTCACCGGCGGCATCGAGGAGGTCGGCCTGCCCGGCGGCACCGTACGGGCCGGGCCGGGCAGCGTGGTGCTGATCAACCCGGAGGTCGCGCACACCGCCCGCGCCGGGGTTCCCGAGGGATGGGCGTACGCCACCCTCTACTCCCCGCGCGAGCTGATCGCCGAGGTCGCCGCCGAGATCGCCACCCCGCGCGGCACCCCCGGCTTCACTGCGGACATGGTCGCCGACGCGCAGGGCGCACGGGCCATCACCGAGGTCCACCGGGCCGCCGAGGCCGGGAACGCGCTGGCCGCCGACACCCTGCTGCGGGGCGTGGTGGCCCGGATGCTCAGCCGGCACGCGGGCCCGCTGCCCGCCCGCCCCGTGCGCGGCGCGGGTGCCGCCGACGCCGAGCGGGCCCGGGCCCTGCTGGAGGAGCGGATGGCCGGGCCGCCCTCGCTGGAGCAGCTCGCGGCCGAGCTCGGCACCAGCCCGTTCGCGCTGCTGCGCGCCTTCCGGGAGCGGTACGGGATGCCCCCGCACACCTGGCTGACGGACGCCCGCGTCCGCAGGGCGCGCCGCCTGCTCGACGCGGGGATCCCGCCCGCCGAGGCCGCCGTCACCGTCGGCTTCACCGACCAGCCGCACCTGAACCGGCACTTCACCCGCATCGTCGGAGTCCCGCCGGGCGCCTACCGCAGGGAGCGCGCCGGTTAGGCTCCCGCCCACCGCCCGGGGACTGCGGGAGCCGTACGACACGCGGGTGCGGGGCCCGGTGCCCGGCCCGCCGCCGGCCGGAGGCCTTCGCCTGGCGGCGCGAGGGCGCCCGCCGGAAGGTCCACGGCCACGACCCGGCGGGCCTGGCCGAGGAAGTGGAGGCGGCCGGGTCCGAGCCCGGCCCCGGGCGGTCGGTCCTGGCCGCCGCCTTCGACGGGCTCGCCCCGCCCCAGGGGCCCTCCCGCCGACGTGCGCGGGGTCCGAGCCGACCCGGCTCCTGGGGGAGCCGCTGCGCCGGCGGGACGAACCGGAGGCGCGGCGGCCACCGCCGGAGCGCGCAAGAACGTACAAGACCCGGCCGGTCCTCCCCGCCTACGTTCGGGGCGTGGGAGAACATCAGATGGTGATACAAGAGGCCTCCGGAGGTGTCCCCGGCGGCGCCCCCGGCACGGTCGACGGCCGGCCGCGGGCCGCCGTCGTACGGGATTCGCTCGGGGTCGGCGTGGCCGTCGGCCTGTCGGGGTTCGCGTTCGGCGTGACCGCGGCCGGGGCCGGGATCAGCGTGCTCCAGGCCTGTGTGCTGAGCCTCCTCGTCTTCACCGGCGCCTCGCAGTTCGCGCTGGTCGGAGCACTCGCGGCGGGCGGGAACCCGTTCACCGCCGCCGCCGGGGCCTTCTTCCTCGGCACCCGCAACGCCTTCTACGGGCTGCGGCTGTCCCAGCTGCTGGCCCTGCCGAAGGCCGTACGGCCCCTCGCCGCGCACTGGGTCATCGACGAGACC
This sequence comes from Streptomyces sp. C, assembly GCF_000158895.1. Taxonomy (NCBI): domain Bacteria; kingdom Bacillati; phylum Actinomycetota; class Actinomycetes; order Kitasatosporales; family Streptomycetaceae; genus Streptomyces; species Streptomyces sp. C. The sequence continues at coordinate 5,792,284 of NZ_GG657750.1, forward strand.
ACCGCCGTGGCCCTGGCCCAGCCCGACCGCAGGTCGGCCCGGCTCGGCTTCACCGTGACCGGGCTCGCCCTCTACGTGCTGTGGAACCTCACCACCCTGCTGGGCGCGCTCGGCGCCGAGGCCATCGGCGACACCGCCGCCTGGGGGCTGGACGCCGCCGGACCGGCCGTGTTCCTCGCCCTCCTCGCGCCGATGCTCAAGAGCACCACCGAGCGGGCCGTCGCCGGCCTCGCCCTGGTGCTGGGGCTGGGCTTCCTGCCGGTGCTGCCGGCCGGGGTGCCCGTACTGATCGCCGCCCTGGCCGCGCCCGCGGTGCTGTGGCTGAAGGGCCGCCGATCGCCCGAGGGAGAGCGCTCGTGAACGTCTGGATCGCCATCGGACTCACCGTCGTCGGCTGCTACGCCGTCAAGCTCGCCGGCCTCCTCGTGCCCGCCGGGGCCCTGGAACGCCCCGTCGTGCGCCGGCTCTCCGCCCTGCTGCCCGTCGCCCTGCTCGCCGCGCTCACCGCCCAGCAGACCTTCAGCACCGGCCACGAGCTGGTCCTCGACGCCCGCGCCGCGGGGCTCGCCGCCGCCGGGGTCGCGCTGCTGCTGCGCGCCCCGTTCCTGCTGGTCGTCGGCGCCGCAGTGGTCGTCACCGCGGGCGTCCGGGCCCTGGGAGGCTGACCCCGGCGGCCCCGGCCGGGGCCCCGATCGGGCGCCCGTACGCCCGCAGGGTCAGCAGGGCCTCCAGGGTGGCGATCGGCCGCCGCTCCAGCGAGCTGCCCGGTGCCCAGGCCCGGCGGTGCACCGGCCAGCCGCCGTCGGGCTGCTGCTCCGCCGCGAGGAAGTCCAGCGAGCGCCGCATCTCCTCGTCGGTGAACCAGCCGCGGGCCAGCGACTCCGGCCGCCGCGCGTAGTCGTACGGGAACAGCTGCTCGCCCGGGGCATAGCCCGGGGAGACCGGGTACTCCGCGCGCCGGTCCGGTTCGAGCACCGCCAGCCGCCGCTCGCGCACCAGCCGGCCCAGCCGGTCCGCGGCCGCCGCGGCGCGGCCCCGGTCGGGGGCGCCGTCGAGGAAGGCCACCGCGCTCTGGACCTCGTAGGGATGGGTCTGGCGCAGGGTCTCGACGCGCTCCCAGCAGAAGTCCGTGGCCCGGAACAGCCAAGCGTGCCAGATCCGGTTGCGGTGCAGGATCCCGACGACGGGGCCCGTGGTCAGCAGCGTCCCCGGCGGGTCGTCGCACACCGGGTGGTACGGGGCGGCGGGGTAGTCCCGCGGGCCGGCCAGGACCAGCGGGAGCGCGCCCTCCGGGGTGGAGACCCGGGTCAGGTGGCGGCAGAGCCGCTCGATGCGCTGCCCGGAGCACCGGCCGAGGGCGTCGAGGATCCGCAGGGCGTGCGCGGTGTGCAGGGGCTGGCTCAGCGGGCCGCGCAGGTCGGGGTCGAGCGCGTGCCCGTAGCCGCCGTCGTCGCCGAGGTAGGAGCCGAGGGCGGCGTCGACCGGGTCGGGATCCCCGCCGAGGAAGTGGAACGCGAACCGCCGCTGCTCCAGCACCCGGGCCGTGAGCCAGGTGAACCGCTCGGCGCGGGCCAGCGGGCCGGCCGCGGGGGTGGAGGGGGCGGAGGTGGCGGTCGGGGCCGCCGGGCTCTGTGGGGCCGGTGGGGCCGGGGCGGGAGCTTCGTCTCCAGGCATGCGTGACACCGTAGGGCGCGTGCACGGGGGCGCACGGGAGCAACGGGGCGGGTGCACTCTCCGGAGCGGGATACTGGTGGCATGCGGTTGACGATTTTCTGGGAGCGGATGGCCGAGCACTTCGGCGCGGGCTACGCGGACTCCTTCGCCCGGGACCACGTGATGACCGAACTGGGCGGACGCACCGTCCAGCAGGCGTTGGACGAGGGCTGGGAGACCAAGGACGTGTGGCGCGCAGTGTGTTCGGCGATGGACGTGCCGGCCTCGCTGCGCTGAGGTGCCGCTGAGGTGCCGCTGAGGTGCCCCCGCCGCGCCGGCGCGGTCCCGGACCGGTGCGCGGCGGCGCTCCGCGGGCCGGCCGGGTAGCTGTGTGGCTTCGTGGTCCGGGCGGCGGTTGGGACAGACTGGACGGCGTGGCAGCAACAGACGAGACGAACGGCCGGACGACGGGCGCGACGGCCGGTGAACCGACCGGCCAGACCGGCCAGACCGGCCAGACCGGCCCGGCGGCCGAGACCGCGGACGGCGCCCCCGAGGCCGCCCCCGCGGGTGCGGGCGCCGTTCCGCCCGGGACCGCCCCCGCCGCCGGGGGAGAGGCGCGGATGCCGCGCTGGCTGCCGCGCGCGGTGGTCCTCGTACTGGGCCTGGTGGCCTGCTTCCAACTCGGCAGCTGGGCCTTCCACCAGCTGATCGGGCTGCTGGTCAACATCCTGATCGCGTTCTTCCTCGCGCTCGCCATCGAACCGGCCGTGGCCAGGATGGCGGCCCGCGGCATGCGCCGCGGGCTCGCCACCTTCCTGGTCTTCCTGGGCGTGTTCGTCGCGGGCGCGGGCTTCCTCGCGATGCTCGGTTCGATGCTCGCCGGGCAGATCATCGACATGGTCGAGGGCTTCCCGGGGTACCTCGACTCGGTGATCGACTCGATCAACCGGACCTTCCACACCGACTTCTCCCGGCTGGAGATCCAGGACAGCCTGCTGCGCTCGCAGTGGCTCCAGAAGTACGTGCAGAACAGCGCGAGCGGTGTGCTCGACGTGTCCGCCACCGTCCTCGGCGGGCTCTTCAAGCTCCTGACGATCTTCCTGTTCTCCTTCTACTTCGCCGCCGACGGGCCCAGGCTGCGGCGCGCACTGTGCTCCGTGCTGCCGCCCGCCAAGCAGCGCGAGGTGCTCCGGGCCTGGGAGATCGCCGTGGCGAAGACCGGCGGCTACCTGTACTCGCGCGGGCTGATGGCGCTGATCTCCGGCCTCGCGCACTACGTCCTGTTCGTGCTGCTGGACGTGGCGTACGCGCCGGCCCTCGCCGTGTGGGTGGGGCTGGTCTCCCAGTTCATCCCCACCATCGGCACCTACCTGGCGGGCGCACTGCCGATGCTGATCGCCTTCGCCGCCGATCCCTGGTACGCGCTGTACGTCCTCGGGTTCGTGGTGATCTACCAGCAGTTCGAGAACTACGTCCTGCAGCCGAAGCTGACCTCCAGGACCGTGGACATCCACCCGGCGGTGGCCTTCGGATCGGTCATCGCGGGTACCGCCCTGCTGGGCGCGGTCGGGGCGCTCATCGCGATCCCGGCCGTCGCCACCCTGCAGGCCTTCCTCGGCGCGTACGTGAAGCGGTACGAGCTGACGGGTGCGGCGGCCGGCGAGGCTACTGCGCCGCGTCGCCGCCGAGTACGGCTGCGAGGGCTTCGGTGACGGTCGCCTCGGCGGCCGCCTTGCCGAGGCCGGCGGCGCTGAGCGGACCCTCGCCGTTCTCCTGCTCCAGGAGCGCGAGCAGGATGTGCTCCGTGCCGACGTAGCCGTGGCCCAGGCGCAGGGCCTCGCGGAAGGTGAGCTCCAGGACCTTCTTGGCGTTCGCGTCGAAGGGGACGAGCGCGGGGAGCTCCTCCTGCGCCGGGGGCAGGGTGGCCGTCGCGGCGGAGCGCAGCTCGTCCGGGGCGACGCCCCGGGAGGTGAAGACGTGCGCGGCCAGGCCCTCGGTCTCGCCGAGCAGGCCGAGCAGCAGGTGCTCGGTGCGGATCTCGGCGTTCCCGGCGGCGCGGGCCTCGTTCTGCGCGGAGATGACCACGTTGCGGGCGCGGGGGGTGAAGCGGCCGAAGCCCGCGTTCGGGTCGAGGCCGGGGTCTCCGTCCTTGTCCGCCTTGGGGACGAAGCGCTTCTGGGCCGCCTGGCGGGTGACGCCCATGCTGCGGCCGATGTCGGTCCAGGAGGCGCCGGAGCGGCGGGCCTGGTCCACGAAGTGGCCGATGAGGTGGTCGGCCACGTCGCCGAGGTGTTCGGCGGCCACGACGGCGTCGCTGAGCTGCTCGAGGGTGTCGGAGTGGACCTTCTTGATGGCCTCGATCAGGTCGTCGAGGCGTACCGGATTGGTGATGCGAACGGGTTCCACCGAAGGGTTCGTCATGAATGCAACCCTAGGTTGACAGTCCGGGGGTGTCAACCGCCGGTTGTCACTCGGTGGTCGTTGTGCGCGTATAGGGCCGTGATGCGGAAGGTGCGTAGACCTGGCCCCCATGAGTGTGGACACGAGTGACACGCGTGCGGACCGTGCCGCGAAGGCGGCCGCCCGCGCCCGCCCGGCCCTCCCGAACGTGCTGGCCGGGCGCGCCCCGGCGCCCGCCCGGGCCACCGCCCTGCACAGCGGCGGGGTCGCGGCGGCCGCGCTGCTGGCGCTCGTCGGCATCGGTGCGCTCCTGCGCGAGCCGGTGCTGATCCCGCCGATCGCGGCGAGTGCGGCGATCGTCTACGGCGTGCCCGCGCTGCCGCTGGCCCAGCCGCGCAGCGTCGTCGCCGGGCACCTGCTGTGTGCGGCGGTGGGCTATCTGGGGCTGGCCCTGCTGGGGGACGCGCCGTGGGTGGCGGCGTTGGGGGCGGGGGTGGCGGTGGGGGCGATGACCCTGGCCCGGACGCCGCATTCGCCGGCGGCCGCGACCACTGTGGTGGTGGTGCTCCAGGCGCCGGATCCGGTGGTGTTCGTACCGCTGCTGGCGGGGGCGGCGCTGCTGCTGGTGCTGGCCGGGATGGCCGCCTCGCGAGCCCGGCGGGGAGCGGTGCGCTACCCCGTGTACTGGTGGTGAGCTGGTGAGCCGAGGGGCCTGGCGGCGGAGGGGGCTGGGGACGGGTCCCCTCCGCCGACCGGGCCGTCAGGCGTCAGGCGGTGGGCTGGTTCTGGCCCGTCAGCAGGCCGAGCAGCTGGTCCATCTCGCCGCGCCAGATGCGGTGCACGTTCATCCGGGTCGGTGCGGCCTGGCCAGGGAGCTGCATGCGGAAGGAGCTCCAGACGGCGTTGCGCTTGACCTCGGTGATGCTGCCGACGGCCTCGGCGGGCGATATCGCGAAGACGATCTCCTGGGGGCGGTTGCTCATCCGGCTCGCCTTGTGGAGCACCACGGCCTGCTCGGTGACGGTGACGAAGTAGTAGGAGAGGAACGCCTGGCCGATGAGGCCGAGCATGCTCATCAACCACACGCTGGGGCCGGCGACGGCCTGGATCGTGACGATGGGCTTGTCGGCGGGGTTGGCCTGGGCGAGGGCTTCTGCCACCTGCTGCTGGATCGTGGCCTTCTTGATGGCCATGGGTCCTCCTGAGCGGAATTTCACGGCCCCCGTCGTCGGGGGCACCGCAGAGTACCGGCCATTCGAGGGGTGTTTCGCGCCAGGCCGGGGCTGTGGCCCAAGCGCCCCGGTATGGGTATCGCCGCCCGCCTCGTGGAGTGTTGGAATGATTGATTCCGGATCATCTCCCGGCCGCGCCGGTGGGGAAGTGTCCAACGGGGGAGGCCCTCTTGTGGGTTGCGTCCGCTGGTTTGAGAATGCGCATGACAACCGGAAGATCTTCGGTCGTCGCATCCGTCACCAGAGGGGACCCCCCACATGAACAAGCCTCTCGCCGCCGTCACGCTCTCCTTACTCCTGACCGGAGTGGCGGCAGCCCCTGCCATGGCCTCGGCGTCGGCCTCGGACACCGCGTCCGCCGTCGCGGTCACGTACGCGGGCACGGTCGCGCTCAGCAACTGCTCCGGCTCCGTCGTCCGCACCCCGAACTCCCAGCCCGGCGACCCCGCACTCGTCCTGTCCAACGGGCACTGCCTGGAGACCGGCTTCCCGGCGGCCGGCGAAGTCCTCGTCAACCGGGCGTCCAGCCGCACGTTCTCCCTGCTCAATGCCTCCGGCTCGAAGGTCGCGACGCTGCGGGCCAGCAAGATCGCGTACGGCACGATGACGGACACGGACGTCTCGCTCTACCAGCTGACCAAGACGTACGCGCAGATCCAGAGCCAGTACGGGATAGCGGCCCTCACCCTCAACGACGCCCACCCGGTGCAGGGTTCGTCCATCAAGGTCGTCTCCGGGTACTGGAAGCGCACCTACAGCTGCAGCGTCGACGGGTTCGCGTACCGCCTCAAGGAGGGCGCCTGGACCTGGAAGGACTCGGTCCGCTACACCTCGTCCTGCAACACCATCGGCGGCACGTCCGGCTCGCCGGTGATCGACACGACGACGGGCAAGGTCGTCGCCGTCAACAACACGGGCAACGAGGACGGCCAGCGCTGCACGGACAACAACCCGTGCGAGGTCGACGAGAGCGGCAACGTGACGGTCCGCCAGGGCATCAACTACGCCCAGCAGACCTACACCCTCGTCCCCTGTATCGGCCCCGGCAACCAGATCGACCTGACCCGCCCCGGCTGCACCCTGCCCAAGCCGTAGCCCCCGCCCGCCGCCGGGGCCCGCACGAGGAGCGGGCCCCGGCGGTGGCCGTTCAGGACCAGCCTGAGGAAGGTGCCGCATCCCCCTTCGGCCGGCGTGAGCGTGCCCCGGGTCGGCGCGGCCTGCGGGCCGCGGATCGGGCCGGGCAGGGGGGCGGTGAGGGGGAACGGCCCGGCCGGCCCGGGAGCCGATCCTCCCGCCACTCGTCGTCCACGGCGTGGGACTCCTCGAACGCCCGGATCTCCGCCTCCGGCACCGGCGGCGCCGGCCGATACCGCTGCGTGTCCGCCCCGAAACGCCCCAGCCCGGGTCCCCCGCCGCCATCTCCCGTCTCCGCGCGCGTACGCCGCGTGCACCCCAGCCGGTCATCCGGCGACCGTGACAGCGGCGCCGCCCCCCGCGCGCAACGGCGCCCGCCGGGGTGGGCGTGGCTCGCTTGACACGGAAATCGAACATCCATTCTGATGGGTTATCCACAGCCGAACCGGGCGTGGGAGCGCATTGTCAGTGGCAGGCGTTAGCGTCAATGGCGTGAAGCGATCGACTCAAGCAAACCGGGTGGAACCCATGGCAGGCACCGACCGCGAGAAGGCTCTCGACGCCGCGCTCGCGCAGATTGAACGGCAATTCGGCAAGGGTGCGGTCATGCGCCTCGGCGACAAGCCGAACGACCCCATCGAGGTCATCCCCACCGGGTCGACCGCGCTGGACATCGCCCTCGGCGTCGGCGGTCTGCCGCGCGGCCGCGTGGTCGAGATCTACGGCCCGGAGTCCTCCGGTAAGACGACCCTGACCCTGCACGCCGTGGCCAACGCGCAGAAGGCCGGCGGCACCGTCGCCTTCGTGGACGCCGAGCACGCCCTCGACCCCGAATACGCCAAGGCCCTCGGCGTCGACACCGACAACCTCATCCTGTCCCAGCCGGACACC
>NZ_GG657750.1:5800237-5802125 GCF_000158895.1 Streptomyces sp. C
GCGCCCGCCGCCGCCGTTTGGACGAGGCGTCGGTGCCCGCCCCGGCCTCGAAGGCCAAGGCTGCGGGCAAGGCCGCCGTGGCCAAGAGCTGACCGTGCGGGAAGAGCAGGAGAGGGGCGGCAGAGCGAGGCGCGGCCGTGAAGGCCGCGAGCAGCTGCCGCCCCAGAGTCCCGAGGAGCAGGCGCGGGCGATCTGCCTGCGCCTGCTCACCGGGATGCCGCGCACCCGGCGGCAGCTGGAGGAGGCCCTCGCGAAACGGGGCATCCCCGAGGAGGTGTCGCAGGAGGTCCTCTCCCGGTACGAGGAGGTCGGCCTGATCGACGACGCCGCCTTCGCCGGGGCCTGGGTGGAGTCCCGGCACCGCGGCCGGGGCCTGGCCCGCCGGGCCCTCGCGCAGGAGCTCCGGACCAAGGGGGTGCACACCACCCTCGTCCAGGAGGCGCTGGAACAGCTGGACTCCGAGCAGGAGGAGCAGACCGCCCGGGAACTCGTGGAGCGCAAGCTCCGCAGCACCCGCGGCCTGGAGCGGGACAAGCGGATCCGGCGCCTCGCCGGCATGCTCGCCCGCAAGGGGTACCCGGAGGGCATGGCCCTGCGGGTGGTCCGGCGCGCGCTGGAGGCCGAGGGCGAGGACGCCGACGACCTGGGGTACCCCGGGCACTGAGCCGGGCTCCCGAGCCGCGGGTCCGAGTCGCGCTCCGCGCTGGGGTCGGAGCCGCGGGGCCGAGTCGCGGGTCCGACCACGGGGGCCGGCCCAGGGGGTGGGGGTAGCCCCCGCACGAGGACGCCGGAGCGCTCCAGTGCCGGAGAACCGGCGCGCGGCCAGAGTTGACCGCATGATGCTGCGTTACGCCCTTCAGACCGTCCGGGACCGCAAAGCCGGCTTCCTCGGCGCCTTCGTCGCGCTCCTGTGCGCGGCGGCCCTGATCACCGCCTGCGGCACCCTCCTGGAAACCGGACTCCGCGGCCGGATCGCCACCGAGCGCTACGCGGGCACCCCGGTGGTCGTCTCCGCCGACCAGAACGTCCACCAGACGACGGTCAAGGAGAAGAAGGGCAAGACCAAGACGAAGCACAAGGCCAAGCCCGTCGCCGAGCGGGCCTGGCTCCCGGCCTCCACCCTGGAGACCGTACGCGCCGTCCCCGGCGTCGAGCGGGCCGTGCCCGAGCTGACCTTCCAGGCCGTCCCGGTGCTGGGGGCCCCGGCCGACCCGGCCAGGCCCTCGTACGGGCACGCCTGGACCTCCGCCGTCCTCACCCCCTTCACCCTCGCCGAGGGCCGCGCCCCCCGGGGCGGCGACGAGGTCGTCGTCGACCGCGCACTCGCCACCCGGGCCGGACTGGCCGCCGGAGCACGGCTGACCGTACAGGCCACCGGCGAGCCGAAGACGTACACCGTCAGCGGCATCGCCCGCACCGACCACGGCGACCTCGGTCGGCAGACCTCCCTGTTCTTCAGCGACACCGAGGCCGAGCGGCTCGCCGCCCGCGCCGGCCAGGTCACCGCCATCGGCGTACTGCCCCGGCCCGGAACCGACGCCGGCCGGCTCGCCGGACAGGTCCGCCAGGCACTGGCCGCCACCCCGCAGGGCGCCACCGCACAGGTGGCCGCCGGGGACGACCGGGGCCCCGTCGAATTCCTCGACGCCGCCGGCGCACGCATCAAGCTCGTCTCCATGGGCGGCGCCATGGGCGGCACCTCCCTGCTCGTCGCGATCCTCGTGGTCGTCGGCACCTTCGCCCTCTCCGTCCAGCAGCGCCACCGCGAACTCGCCCTGCTGCGCGCCATCGCCGCCACCCCCAAGCAGCTCCGCCGCATGATCGGCCGCGAGGCCCTGCTCGTCGGCCTCGCCGCCGGCATCGCCCGGCTCCCTCGCCGGACTGCCCC
>NZ_GG657750.1:5802361-5803743 GCF_000158895.1 Streptomyces sp. C
ACTGGCCGAAGCCGCCGTCGAACGGCCCCGCCCCTCCTGGATCCGGACCCTGGCAGGCCTGCTCCTGCTGGCCGGAGGAGCGGTGCTGGTCGTCGTCCTCGGCTCGCTGCGCACCGAACCCGCCTCCACCCCGGTGACCTTCCTGGCCGTCGTGGTGCTCGCCGGCGCGGTGTCGCTGCTCGGCCCGCTCCTCGTCCGGCTCGCGACCGCCCTGCTCGCCGGCCCGCTGCGGCTGGCCGGCCCCGGCGGCCGGCTGGCCACCGCGAACCTGCGGGGCAACGCCACCCGCATGGCCTCCGCCGTCACCCCGCTCACCCTCCTCATCGGCATGACCTGCACCGTGCTCTTCGTCACCCCCACCCTCGGCGACGCGGCCCGGGCACAGGCCCGCGAAGGGGTCCGCGCCCAGTGGGTCGTCACCGCGCAGGGCCCCGGTGTGAGCCCCGCCACCGCCGAGCGGATCCGCCGCACTCCGGGCGTCACCGCCGCCACCGAGATCGTGCACACCTCGGTACGGGTCGGCCTGACCAAGTACGCGGCCCAGGGCGTCACCCCGGCCGGCCTGACCCGCACCTGGGACCCGCAGGTCACCCGCGGCAGCCTGGACGGCTTCGGCGAGAACAGCGCCGCCGTCAGCGAACTCGCCGCCGACCAGCTGGGGCTGAAGCCCGGCAGCCCGCTCAAGCTGACGCTGGGCGACGGGACCCCGGTGACGCTGACGGTGTCCGCCGTGTACGGGCGGGGCCTGGGCTTCGGCGACCTGACGCTGCCGCACGGACTGGTGGCCGCGCACGTGGACAACCCCCTCGCCGGCAGTGTCCTCGTCGCGGCGGAGCCCTCGGTCGGCCGGGAGCGGCTGGCAGCCCCCGGGCTCGCGGTACTGTCCGCGGCGCAGGCCGACGCGGCCCGGGCCGAACGGCAGGCGGCCGGGGCCGAGATCAACCTGCTGGCCATGGGCCTGGTGCTGGCCTTCACCGCCATCGCGGTCGTCAACACCTTGGCGATGTCCACCGCCGAGCGGTTCCGGGAGTTCGCGATGCTGCGGCTGGCCGGGGCGAAGCGGCGGCAGGTGCTGCGGATGCTGCGCACGGAGACCCTGGCCGTGCTGCTGATCGGGGCGGTGCTCGGGTCGGGGATCTCGCTGGCGGTGCTGACCGCGTTCAGCGTGGGCATGACGGGGGCGGCCGCGCCGGCGGTGCTGCCGCTGGTGTACGCGGTGGTGGTCGGCGCGGCCGGGCTGCTGGCGCTGACCGCCACCGCCCTGCCGGGCCGGGCCGCGCTCCGGCTCCGCCCGGGTGGAGGTGGCCACCTCCAAGGCGTGACCCCCGGCCCTGCGGCCCCGGGCCCCTCCCGCCCTGCGTCCGGGTCGGCGGGGGCGGGGG
>NZ_GG657750.1:5804066-5805407 GCF_000158895.1 Streptomyces sp. C
GCCGGCACCAACCACCCGAACCGGCCCCCGAACCCGGCCCCCGCCCCGGCCCCGACGGACGGAGGCCGGCGCAGCGGCGCGAAGCCGGGGAGGCCCGCCAGGGCCGAGCCGCGCGAGCGACGCGTCAGAGAGGGGAAATGGGGAGCCCCGCGGCGCGCCACGCCTGGAAGCCGCCCGTGAGGTCGGTCGCCCGCCGCAGCCCCAACGCGTGCAACGACACCGCGGCCAGCGAAGACGCGTAGCCCTCGTTGCAGATCACCACCACCCGCAGGTCGTGCGAGAGGGCCTCCGGGAGCCGGTGGGAGCCCAGCGGGTCCAGCCGCCACTCCAGTTCGTTGCGCTCCACGACCACCGCCCCCGGGATCAGCCCGTCCCGCTCGCGCAGCGCCTGGTAGCGGATGTCCACCAGCAGGGCCCCGTCCAGCGACGCCTCGTACGCCTCCCGCGGACCGACGCGGTCGTACGTCGCGCGGACCCGCTCCAGCAGCTCGTCGATGCCCACGGCGCTCACTGCCAGTCCGCCGGGCGCTCGACGTGCTCCAGCCGCAGCACCGGACCGCTGCGGCTGAACCGGCGGATCAGCGGCAGCGGCGGGTAGTACGCGTGGACGGACACCGCGTGCTCCGAGGCGGACTCGTTGAGCACCTCGTGGACGTGGTGCTCGCCGAAGGCCCGCCCGCTGACCGCGCCGAGGCTGCGGGTGCGGTCCACGTCGGGGGCCAGCTCCAGGCTCTGCCAGCCCTCCGAAGGCAGGCGCACCGTCAGGGAGTGCTCCGTCAGCCGGCCCCGCGCGGTGGCGAACGCGCCCCGGGACTCGGCGTGGTCGTGCCAGCCGGTGCCGGTGCCCGGCGGCCAGCCGATCAGCCAGGCCTCGCTGCCGCCCGGCCCGTCGAGCCGGATCCAGGTCCGGCCCTCCGGGTCGAGGGGCAGCGAGTCGACGATCTCCGGGTCGGCCGCGGTGCGCAGGGCGAAGTCGAGGAGTTCCGCCGCCGTCGGGGCGGACGGGCGGGCGGGGGCGTGCGTGGGCAGGGGGGAAGGCATGGAGGTGACCGTCCTGGGGTTCGCGAAGGTGCGCGCGCCGGCCGGCAGGGCTCAGGGGCGCGCGGAGGGAAGGCGAATCAGCAGGAGGGGCGACACACGCAGCCCGCGTAGCGGAGCAGGTCCATGTGAACCCTCCGCCACAGGCGTACGTCGTTGCCGGTCATGTCCGCGAGTGAACCACGCGCCCCCGAGAACGGTCAATCGATCACGGGGGCGGGTGTGGCGGGCGAGCCCGCCGGGGCGCCCGCCCGGACGGCGTCGGCCGCCGCGTACAGCTCGGCCGGCCGGACCCCCGCGAAG
>NZ_GG657750.1:5805539-5814511 GCF_000158895.1 Streptomyces sp. C
GTGCCGCCGGTCCCACACCCCGGTGCCCGGCGCGACCAGCAGCACCAGCAGCCGGCCCCGCCCCAGCAGGTCGCGCAGCGGAACGGTGGCTCCGTCGGGCGCGGTCACGGGCACGTTCGCCACCGGCCCGCCCGGCTCGGTCGCCGTCGGCACCTCGCGTACGGCCACGGGCGGCGCGTACACGGGCTGCGCGCCGAGCGGGCCGCGCCCCAGGTGCCCGTCGGTCAGCAGGGTTTCGGCGGAACGGCCCGTTCCCGGCAGCAGGGTGCGCAGGCCGCCCCCGCCGCGCAGTACGGGCACGGCCTGGTCGGCCGCGCGCAGCCGGGCCGCGACGGCGGTGCGCCGTTCGCCCTCGTAGCTGTCGAGCAGGGCCTCGGAGGCGCCCTGGTGCCAGGCCAGGGCCAGCTTCCAGGCGAGGTTCTCCGCGTCGCGCAGCCCCTCCTCGACGCCCTGGGTGCCGACCGCGCCGAGCAGGTGCGCGGCGTCCCCGACGAGGAAGGCCCGGCCGTCGCGCCAGCGCAGGGCCAGCCGGTGGTGGAGGGTGTGGACGCCGGTGTCGATGAGGTCGTACGGGGGAGTCGTGCCGCCGCACCAGAGGGCCAGGGTGTCCCGGATGAGGGTGACGAGCGCGTCGGGCGTGACGAGGTCCCCGCGCGCGGGCAGCAGCCAGTCGAGCCGCCACACCCCGTCGGGCAGCGGCCGGGCGGTGATCTCCTCGGGCCCGGACGGGGGGTTGCGGTGCAGCAACGCTTCGCCGGGCCAGGGCAGTTCGGCGCGCAGGGCGGCCACGGCGTGCCGCTCGACGGCGGTCCGGCCGGGGAAGCGGATGCCGAGCAGCTTGCGCACGGTGGAGCGGGCCCCGTCGCAGCCGACCAGGTGGCTGCCGCGCCACCAGCTGCTCTCGGCGCCCCGGGTACGGGCGGTGACCCCGTGGTCGTCCTGCTCGAAGGAGTCCAGCTTGGCGCCGGTGACCAGCTGCACCAGGGGGTGCGCGGTGGCGGCGGCGCGCAGCCCGCGGACGAGGGCGTGCTGCGGGAGGTGCAGAGGGGGCTGGTGGTCCTCGAAGGTGATCCGCCGGGACTCCTGACGGCGCTTCATGGTGCGCCAGGCCGCGTACTGGGCGCCCTCGTCGCGCAGGGTCGTACAGCCCAGCCGGTGGACCATGGCGGCGGTGTCGGAGTGCAGCACGACACTGCGGGCGGGCCGGGGCTCGTCCTTGCCGGGCCCCTCGTCGAGCAGCACGCTGGGCACGCCGTGCCCGGCCAGGGCGAGGGACAGGGACAGCCCGACGGGCCCCGCGCCGACGACGATCACCGGGTCCATGATGCGGCTCCCGATGTCCGGTATGTGATCACAGAACGTATGCAACCCACTGGAGGTTCCGGCGTCAAGTGACACCCGGCCGGGACAGCACTGTGTGGTGCGGCGGAGGATTCCGCCGCACCACACGGGCTACGCACTATGACTGACCCTACGTCAGCCCTCCGGCGGCCTTCCGGCCGGGTTCGAGCGGTCCGGCCGTCAGGCGCCGGCCGAGTTGGCGCCGGTGGCCATGTCGTTGACATCGTCCACGCCGACCACCGTGCCGGTGCTCTTCTTCGACTTCCGCAGCCGGCCCTCCATCCAGGAGGCGAAGGAGGTGAGGGCGAAGTTCACCGCGATGTAGATCAGGGCGACCACCACGAGGGTGGCGATGGTGTTGCTGTAGTTCGCGGAGATCTGACGGTTCGCGGCCAGCAGGTCCGTGAGGCCGAGCAGCGAGCCGCCGAGCGCCGTGTCCTTGAGGATCACCACGAGCTGGCTGACCAGGGCCGGCAGCATCGCGGTGACGGCCTGCGGGATGAGGACGTGGACCATGGTCTGGCCCTTGCGCATGCCGATCGCCTTGGCGGCGTCGGTCTGGCCGCGGGGGAGGGACTGCACACCCGCCCGGACGATCTCGGCGATGACCGACGCGTTGTACAGGACCAGGCCGGTGACCACGGCGTACACAGGCCGGAAGTCGGACGACACGGCGGGGATGAACCGCACGAAGAAGGCGTAGCCGAACATCATCAGCATCAGCACGGGGATGGCGCGGAAGAACTCCACGACCACGCCGACCGGTACGCGCACCCAGGCGTGGTCGGAGAGCCGGCCCATGCCCAGCAGGGCGCCCAGCGGCAGGGCGATCACCATGGCGATCGCGCCGGCCTTCAGGGTCTCCAGCAGGCCGGGGATCAGGTAGGTGGACCAGATCCGGCCGTCGGTGACGAAGGGGGTCCACTTGTCGGCGTCGAGCTGGTGCTTCTCCCCCATGACGGAGAGGATCCACCAGGCGGCGAGCGCGAACAGGACCAGGAAGCCGGCCGTGTAGATCCAGTTGCGGGTCTTGGCCTTGGGGCCGGGGACGTCGTACAGCACGGAGCTCATCGCTTCACCGCCGCTCGCTTGGCCACCCAGCCCAGCAGCAGACCGGTGGGCAGGGTCAGCAGGCAGAAGCCGAGGGCGAAGATACCGAAGACGGCGAAGAGCGCGTCCGCCTCGTTCTCGATCATTTCCTTCATCAGCAGGGCCGCTTCGGCCACGCCGATGGCCGCGGCCACCGTGGTGTTCTTGGTGAGCGCGATCAGTACGTTGGCGAGCGGTGCGATGACCGCCCGGAAGGCCTGGGGGAGCACGATCAGGGTGAGCACCTGGAAGAAGCTCAGACCCAGCGCGCGGGCCGCCTCGGCCTGGCCGACGGGCACGGTGTTGATGCCCGAGCGCAGCGCCTCGCAGACGAAGGTTCCCGTGTACGCGGTCAGCGCGAGGACGGCGAGCCGGAACCCGATCTCCTTGAAGGTCCCGCCGCCCAGGTTGATGCTCAGGGTCTGGCTGAGGCCCAGCGAGCTTCCGATGATCAACAGGGTCAGCGGGGTGTTGCGGACCAGGTTGACGTACGCGGTGCCGAAGGCCCGCATCAGCGGGACCGGGCTGACCCGCATCCCGGCCAGGACGGTGCCCCATATGAGGGAGCCCACCGCCGAGTAGAGGGTGAGCTGAACCGTCACCCAGAAGGCTCCGAGCAGGTCGTACTGCCCGGAATCAAGAAAGTCGAACACGTTGCCCTGCGCTCTCCCCAGGATGGCCGGTGGAGTACGCCGCCGCCCGCGGACGGGCGGGCGGCGACGCACCCCACCGGGAAATCAGCTGCCTTCGGTGATCTGCGGGGCAGGCTCGTTCTTGTAGTTGGCCGGGCCGAGGTTCTTCTTGACGGCCGCTTCCCAGCTGCCGTCCGCGACCATCTTCCTCAGGGCGGCGTTGATCTTGGTCTGGAGGTCCTTGTCGCCCTTCTTCAGACCGATGCCGTAGTTCTCGTTGCTCATGCTCAGGCCGACGAGCTTGAACTTGCCCTTGTTCTTCTCCTGCGCGGCGTAGCCGGCGAGGATCGAGTTGTCCGTGGTCAGCGCGTCCACGGCCTTGTTCTCCAGGCCGGTCAGGCACTCGGAGTAGCCCGGGAACTCCTGGAGGTCGGCGTCCTTGGCCAGGTCCTTCTTGATGTTCTGCGCCGAGGTCGAGCCCGTGACGGAGCAGAGCTTCTTCTTGTTGAGGTCCTCGACCTTGGTGATCGAGGAGTCGTCGGCGCGGACCAGCAGGTCCTGGTGGGCCAGGAAGTACGGGCCGGCGAAGTCGACCTTCGCCTTGCGCTTGTCGTTGATCGAGTAGGTGGCGGCGATGAACTTCACGTCGCCGTTGGAGATCAGGTTCTCGCGCTCGGCGCTGACGGCCTGCTTCCACTCGATCTGGTCCGGCTGGTAGCCGAGCTCCTTCGCCACGTACGTGGCGACGTCGACGTCGAAGCCCTCGAACTTGCCGTCCGGGGTCTTGAGGCCCAGACCCGGCTGGTCGAACTTGATGCCGATGACGATCTTGTCCGACTTCGTGCCACCGGAGGCACCGCCGTCGCTCGCCGCGTCCTTGCTGCCGCCGCCACAGGCGGTCGCCGTCAGGGCGAGAACGACGGCCGTGGCAACAGCAGCGCCGGTCTTGAGAACCTTCATGGTGAACTTCCCTCGGGTGAGACGTTGTTGAACGACGAGCAGGACACGTCGTGGGCGACGGCACGGGCCGTCGATCGGATCACTACCAGACGAGAGCGTCAGTGGTGCAGGATCTTCGAGAGGAAGTCCTTGGCGCGGTCGCTCTTCGGGGCGCTGAAGAACTGCTCCGGAGCGGCCTGTTCGACGATCTTGCCGTCCGCCATGAACACGACCCGGTCGGCCGCCGAACGGGCGAAGCCCATCTCGTGCGTGACGACGACCATCGTCATGCCCTCACGGGCGAGCTGCTGCATGACCTCCAGCACCTCGTTGATCATCTCCGGGTCCAGCGCCGAGGTGGGCTCGTCGAAGAGCATCACCTTCGGGTCCATGGCCAGCGCCCGGGCGATCGCCACGCGCTGCTGCTGGCCACCGGACAGCTGCGCCGGGTACTTGTCGGCCTGTGCGCCGACGCCCACCCGGTCCAGCAGGGCCTTCGCCTTCTCCAGGGCCGTCGCCTGGTCCGTCTTGCGGACCTTGAGCTGACCCAGCATCACGTTCTGCAGCACCGTCTTGTGTGCGAACAGGTTGAACGACTGGAACACCATGCCCACGTCCGCGCGCAGCCGGGCCAGTTCCCTGCCCTCGGCCGGAAGGGGCTTCCCGTCCAGCGTGATGCTGCCCGAGTCGATGGTCTCCAGCCGGTTGATGGTCCGGCACAGCGTCGACTTGCCCGAGCCCGAGGGCCCGATCACCACGACGACCTCACCGCGGGCAATGCTCAGATCGATGTCCTGAAGCACGTGCAGCGCGCCGAAGTGCTTGTTGACGTTGCTCAGTACGACCAGGTCGTCGGCGGCACCGGCCGCATCCTCCACGTCCTTGGTCACTGATACTCCGCTCATCGGCTTCTTGCTCCGTCCTCCGTCGGTTGGGAGGAATGTAGTGACGAGGTGAGCACACCGTCATCACATCTGAGGGAGAATTGAGCATAACGAAACGGCCTCGCGCCGATACGCTCCGTACCCGGTACCCACGAAGGGTGCGATGTACTCGTACCGGGTGCATAACGGAAGACGCGCCGGACCGGGACCCTCTTGACGTGGGACTCTCCCATGGGCGTGGATGCATGGTGACCATGTGTACGCAAGCTGAAGCGGAAGAAT
Organism: Streptomyces sp. C; assembly: GCF_000158895.1. Classification (NCBI taxonomy): domain Bacteria; kingdom Bacillati; phylum Actinomycetota; class Actinomycetes; order Kitasatosporales; family Streptomycetaceae; genus Streptomyces; species Streptomyces sp. C. The sequence goes on from NZ_GG657750.1 coordinate 5,810,707, forward strand.
CGGGAAGGGGGACGCCATGAGGCTGCTGCTCGTCGAGGACGACGACCACGTCGCCGCCGCCCTGTCGGCGATCCTCGCCCGGCACGGCTTCCGGGTGACCCACGCCCGCAACGGCGAGGAGGCCCTCCAGGCGCTGCTGCCGGCCGGGGCCAAGCCCTTCGGCGTGGTCCTCCTGGACCTGGGCCTGCCCGACCAGGACGGCTACGAGGTCTGCGGCAAGATCCGCAAGCGCACCTCGACGCCCGTCATCATGGTCACCGCCCGCGGTGACGTCCGCTCGCGCATCCACGGCCTGAACATGGGCGCCGACGACTACGTGGTCAAGCCGTACGACACCGGGGAACTCCTCGCCCGCATCCACGCCGTGGCCCGGCGCACCGGAGCCACCGACGAGGGCGCCGCCACCCCCGAGACCGCCCCCGGCACGGTCCGGCTCGGCCCCGTCGCCGTGGAGCTGCCCACCCGCCGCGTCACCGTGAACGGCACCGACGTACCGCTCACCCGCAAGGAGTTCGACCTGCTGGCCCTGCTCGCACAGCGGCCCGGCGTCGTCTTCCGCCGCGAGCAGATCATCAGCGAGGTGTGGCGCACCAGCTGGGAGGGCACCGGCCGCACCCTCGAGGTCCACGTCGCCTCGCTGCGCTCCAAGCTCGGCATGCCCGCGCTCATCGAGACCGTCCGCGGGGTGGGCTACCGGCTCGTCACCCCGGCCGTCCCCTAGCGGGTCCCGCCGTGCGCACCCGGCTGCTCCCGCTCCTGGTCGTCCTGATGGCGGGCGTCCTGATCGCGCTCGGACTCCCGCTCGCCGTCAGCCTGGCCGCCGCCCAGCAGCAGCGGGTGGTGGTCGACCGCATCGACGACAGCGCCCGCTTCGCGGCCCTCGCCCAGTTCGTCGTCGACGCCGAGGGCTCCGGAGCCACCGGCGCCGACGAGCGCCGCAACACCCTCCAGCTCGAACTCGCCCGCTACCACGAGCTGTACGGCATCCGCGTCGGCATCTTCTACCGCGACGACAACGCCATGGTCCGCGCCCCCGGCTGGTGGCAGCTGCCCGAGTCCGGTGAGGGGCGGCGCGCCTTCGAGGAGGCCCTCGCCGGCCGGCGCAGCCACGACCCCGGCCAGGTCTGGCCCTGGCAGACCAGCGGGAAGCTCCTCGTCGTCTCCCCGGTCGTCCTCGACGGCGACGTCGTCGCCGTCGTCGCCACCGAATCACCCACCGACCAGATGCGCGCCCGGACCCTGCGCGGGTGGGCGATCATCGCCGCCGGGCTCGCCGCCGCCATGCTGGTCGCCTTCGGTGCCGCCCTGCGCCTGACGAGCTGGGTGCTCAAGCCCGTACGGACCCTGGACGCCGCCGCCCACGGCATCGCCACCGGACGGATGAACTCCCGCGTCGCCGCCGCGAGCGGCCCGCCGGAACTCAGACGCCTGGCCCGGTCGTTCAACGAGATGGCCGACAACGTCGAAGAGGTACTGGAGCAGCAGCGGGCGTTCGTCGCGGACGCCTCCCACCAGCTGCGCAATCCGCTCGCCGCGCTGCTCCTGCGCATCGAGCTCCTCGCCCTCGAACTCCCCGAGGGCAACGAGGAGATCGCCTCCGTGCGCACCGAGGGCAAACGCCTCGCCCAGGTCCTGGACGACCTGCTGGACCTGGCGCTGGCCGAACACGCCTCCGCCGAGATCAGCCTCACCGACATCGGCGAGCTCGCCGCCGAACGGGTGGCCGCCTGGCGCCCCTACGCCGAGGAGAAGGGCGTACGGCTCACCGAGGCGGGCCGCAGCGCCGTCACCGGCTGGGCCGACCCCATCGCCCTGTCCAGCGCCCTCGACGCCGTCATCGACAACGCCCTGAAGTTCACCCCCGCCGGGGAGGAGGTCGAGGTGTCGGTCTCCGCCGAGGGACGCAGCGCGCTCGTCGTCGTCGCCGACCGGGGACCCGGCCTGACCGAGGAGGAGCTGCTGCGCGTCGGCGACCGCTTCTGGCGCAGCGGCCGCCACCAGAACGTCAAGGGCTCCGGTCTCGGCCTGTCGATCTCCCGCGCCCTGCTCGCCTCGGGCGGCGGATCCCTCTCCTACGAGACGAACCCGCCGCACGGGCTGCGCGTGACGGTGGCCGTGCCCCGCACCGACCCGCAGGACGGCTAGGGTCTGTCGTCAAACTCCGTCGTCGCCCGGAGGGCGGCCCCGCGGCGTCTGGTGCGTGCTCTCGGTGCGCCGGGCGGAAGCCCGCGTACTGGACGTACTTGGCTTTCGCCCGGTGCGGCGAGAGCGCGTGCCAGGCGGCGCGGGGCAGACGGGAGTTTGACGACAGACCCTAGGCCCAGGGCTCAGGGCCAGGGGAGCTCGGTGCGGGCCGGGGCGGAGGCGGTGTACGTCTCGTCCAGCGTCCGGAGCTCGAAGACGGCCGCCCGCTCCCCGCCCGCGCGGACGACCAGGGGGACGTGGAGGGCGGCCGCGCAGGTGCCGGCCAGGAAGCGGCGGGTGCCGTCGGGGAGGAGGCGGTGGAGCTCGTAGTGCCGGACCGGCCCGCCCGCCCGGTCCCAGCGCAGGCGGAGCTCGGCACGGCCGTCGCCCTGACCGGAGACGGCCTCCACCCTCAGGTGCGAGGGCGGGGACGGGGGCCGCCGCGCGGAGGCGTCGCGTACCGTCAGGGCGCCGAGCCGCCAGGACACCGCCGCCTTCCCGGGCGCGGTGATCCGTACGGCAAGGGCGTACGCGGTCCTCCCGGCCAGGCGCGCGAGGGGCACGCGGGAGGTCCGCCAGCCCTGGCCGGGGCCCGCCGTCCCGGCCGGCAGCCAGGTGTACGGCACCGGCGCGCCCGGGGCGGACGGCTCGCGGACGGCGACGCCGAGCTCCACGGCCACCGGCCCGGCGGCGCCGCTCGTGTGGACCAGCTCCGCGACCGCCGAGCCGGTCAGGGGCAGGCGCGTGGAGTGCAGGGCCACGGCCGCCGGGGCGGTGAGCGCGCCCGCCACCAGCAGGCTGGAGCCCCCGCGCCAGGCGTCCGCGAAGTCCAGGGTCACCGAGGGGCGCGCCCCCGCGGTGTCCACCACCCAGCGCCGGCCCGGGAGCCGGTCCTGGAGCGCCAGGTGGTTCCACGGCTCCTCGGAGGTGACCGCGCCGTCCTCGTACCAGCGCAGCCCGTGCCCGGTGTTGAAGGAGCAGCCGAACGGCAGACCGGCGACGGTGGAGCGGTCCGCGGTGAACGCGGCCGGGGCCCGCCAGGGGGCCTGCGGCGCGGGCCGGGACGGGTCCCCGGACTCGCCCGTCCAGAACCGGTCGTCGGCGCGGTGGAACGCGCCGGGGGAGCGGTCGGCGAGGTGGTTGCGGGTCCACTCCGGCCGGTAGAGGCCGAGGCTGACCACGTGGTCGCGGTCGGGCGGGACGATGGCGTCCCAGTCGACGGCGGAGTCCCAGCCCTTCGACTCCACGTCCACCGCCGCCCACAGTTCGTGGCGGCTGCGGCCGAGCCGGCCGGCGAGGGCGCCGGAGGCGGCGAGGGTGCGCGCCGTCCAGCGGAAGTCCACGAACACCGTGTCGGCGACCCGGCCCGAACGGTCCTCGAAGAACTCCTGGTTGAGCGCGTTCAGGGCGCCCTGCCAGCCGACCCGGCCGGTGACGTTCATCGCGTCGTACCAGGTGATGCGCAGCCCGTGCGGCGCGCCCGCCGCCCGCAGCGCCCGCAGGAACTCCCGCATGCGGGTGGCGAGGGCGCTGTCCCCGCCGTCCGTCTCGGCGTTGACGAACCAGCCGTCGAAGCCGTACGCCACCGCCACCCGGACCAGCTGCTCCGCCACCGGGAACC
>NZ_GG657750.1:5815178-5821616 GCF_000158895.1 Streptomyces sp. C
TGCGGCTCGGGCGGGGGTGGGGGTGGGGGCGGGCCGTCACACGACCTCGCTGATGTGGACGACTTCCGTGATGCCCCGGGTCTTGAGGTGCGCCGGGTCCTCTGCGCGGTCGGACAGGACCACCGCCGGGCGGGTGCCCCGGGCCGTCAGCGAGGCCCAGGCTTCGAAGAACGGGCCGCCCGGGGCGCAGGCCGCGCGGCCCCGGGACTCGTCCAGGACGAGCGCGGTGTCGCGTACGGGCGGGCGGTGTCCGCGGTCCCGCCAGGCCGCCGCGACGCGGGCCAGGACGGTCCCGGCGGGCTTGGGCCGGCGGTCGTTGGTCAGCAGGCCCAGGCCGTACTCCAGCTCCGGGAAGTCGGCGAGCTCCCGGGACACGTCGTGCGAGCACCACCACGTCACCCCCCACAGCCCGGGGCAGTCCAGGACGGCCTCCAGCGTGGCGGCCGTGAACCGTGCGGCGTGCTCCGGGGGGATCAGCGGCGCCGGCGCCCCGACCTCCTGGAGCCACACCGGGCGCGCCGGGTCCTCGGCCCAGGCCTTCGACAGCTCGACCAGGTACGCCGCGTGGTGCTCGGTGGCCGTCCCGGTCCGGCCGTGGCGCTGCGCGGTGCCGTTGAACACCCACGAGTGCACGGCGGTGGCCGCGCCCAGCCGGGCCGCCTGGGCCGGGGTGAAGGGGTGCCCGTCCTGGTACCAGGCGGCGTCGTACTCGGCGTGCACGTGCAGCCGTCCCGGGGCGCCCCGTTCGCAGGCGGCGAGCATCCGCTCCAGCCAGCGTCCGGCCTGCTCGGGGGTGACGGGGTCGGGGTCGGGGTGCGGGGGGCCGGAGAACTGGTTGATCTCGTTGCCCACCGTCATCCCGAGGAAGTTCGGCCGGTCGGCGAGGGCGGCGGCGAGGGTGCGCAGGTACTCCTCCTGACCGGCGACGACGTCCGGGTCGGTGAAGAGGTTCCGCCGGTGCCAGGTCCGCGTCCAGGCGGGCAGGAAGTCGAAGCTCGACAGGTGCCCCTGGAGGCCGTCCACGGCGACGTCCAGCCCGCGCGCGGCCGCCGCGTCGGCGAGGGCGACGAGCTGCTCGACGGCGCGCGGGCGGATCAGCGCGCGGTTGGGCTGGAAGAGCGGCCACAGCGGGAACACCCGTACGTGGTCCAGGCCCAGGGCGGCGATCGAATCGAGGTCGGCCCCGACCTCCGGAAGGTCGAAGTCCAGCCAGTGGTGGAACCAGCCGCGTGCCGGGGTGTAGTTGACGCCGAAGCGCAGGGTGCGGTGCATGGAATGGTCCCGGGTTCTCGGGGAATGCGCCGGACGCCCACAAACTGCCGGGCCGTGCGGGCTGAGGTCAACAGCGCCTTTGCCGCCGGGCGGCCGGATCCGCGCGGTGTCACCTGCCGCTCCGCGCGCGGTTGTTGCCGCGGTCGGGTCGGCGTACGGTCCGCCGCAGCGCAGTCCACGTCACCGAGGGATGAGGCAGGCATGGCCCGCAGACCCACCATCAAGGACATCGCCCGCGGGGCCGGAGTGTCCGAGAGCGCCGTCTCCTTCGCCCTCAACGGCAGGCCGGGGGTCTCCGAGGACACCCGCGCCCGGGTCCGCCGGGTCGCCGAGGAACTGGGCTGGCAGCCCCACCACGCCGCCCGGGTCCTGTCCGGGGAACGCTGCGGGGCGGTCGGGCTGGTGCTGGCCCGGCCCGCGCACACCCTCGGGGTCGAGTCGTTCTTCCTCCAGCTCGTCTCCGGCATACAGGAAGTGCTCTCCGCCGGGCGGACGGCGCTGCTGTTCCAGGTGGTGGAGGACATCGACGCCGAATGCGCCGTCCACCGCCGCTGGTGGGCCGAGCGGCGCGTGGACGGGGTCCTCGTCGTCGACCCCCGTACGCGGGACCCGCGCCCGGAGCTCCTGGCCCGGCTCGGGCTCCCGGCCGTGTTCGTCGGAGGGACGGGGGAGCCGGTGCCGGCGGACTCCCCGCCGCCGCTGTCGTCCGTCTGGGCCGACGACGCCCGTGCCATGGCCGGGGTGCTGCGGCACCTCCACGGGCTCGGCCACCGCCGCATCACGCACATCGCCGGCCCGCCCGGCCTCGCCCACACGGCCCGCCGCATCGCGTCGCTGCGCGCCGAGGCCCACCGGCTCGGGCCCCCCGAGGACCACGTCCGGTCGGTGCCCACCGACTACTCCGACGCCGAGGGCGCCGCGGCCACCCGCCGGCTCCTCGCCGAGCCGGATCCGCCCACCGCCCTGGTCTACGACAACGACGTGATGGCGGTGGCCGGCAGCGCGGTCGCCGCCGGGCTGGGCATCCCCGTGCCCGGCCGGCTCTCCATCGTCGCCTGGGACGACTCCGCCCTGTGCCGGGTCACCCACCCCCGGCTGACCGCGCTGGTCCGCGACACCGCCGGGTTCGGGCGGCTCGCGGCCGAGGAGCTCCTCGCGCTCCTCGCCGGCGGCCCGCCCCGGACCCGGGAGAGCGAGCTGCCCCGGCTGGAACCCCGCGAGAGTACGGCCCCGCCGGCGGCGGCATACTGAAATCCGACCTTTTGGCAGGAGCACCTCCGTGACCACCCCCACCTCAGCCTTCCCCGTGCCGCGCAGCACCGCCGCGGCCGCCGTCGCCGGCCCGACCGTGGCGATCGACATCGGCGGCACGAAGATCGCCGGGGCGCTGGTCCACCCCGACGGCGCGATGACCGCGGTCACCCGGCGCCCCACCCCGCGCGGGACGGACGCCGACGGGGTCATGGCGGCGGTCGCGGAGGTCGTCGCGGACCTGGCGCGGGACCCCCTGTGGGCGCAGGCCGTCCGCTGCGGCATCGGCAGCGCCGGCCCCGTGGACACCTCGCGGGGCACCGTGAGCCCGGTCAACATCGGGGCCTGGCGGGAGTTCCCCGTGCAGGAGCGGATCGCCGCCGAGCTGGCCGCGCGCGGGGCCCGGATCCCGGTCGTCCTGGCCGGCGACGGGGTGGCCATGACGGCCGCCGAGCACTGGCTCGGCGCCGCCCGGGGGGCACGCCAACGCCCTGTGCATGGTGGTCTCCACCGGGGTCGGGGGCGGGCTGATCCTGAACAACCAGCTCCACCCCCGGCCCCACCGGCAACGCCCGGTCACATCGGCCACATCAGCGTCGCCTTCGACGGCGAGCGGTGCGTCTGCGGGGGCCACGGCTGCGTCGAGTCCCTCGCCTCCGGGACCGCCATCGCCCGCTGGGCCCTCGCCCAGGGCTGGACCGGCCCCGACCCCACCGCGGCGGGCGTCGCCGCCTCCGCCGCCGCCGGCGACCCGGTGGCGCTGGCCGCCTTCGACCGGGCCGGGCGGGCCCTGGCCGCGGCCATCGCGGCCACCGCCACCCTCGTCGAGACGGACGTCGCGGTGATCGGGGGCGGGGTCGCCGCCAGCGGGGACACCCTCTTCGAACCGATCCGGCGGCACCTGGCCTCGTACGCGACCCTGTCCTTCGTCAGGGACCTGCGAGTCGTCCCGGCCACCCTCGGCACCCACGCCGGACTGATCGGCGCGGCCGCCGCCGCGATGATGCTGCTGCCTACGGCTTGACCGAGCGGTAGTACCGCCGGGCCCCCTCGTGCAGGTCCAGCGGGTCCGTGTAGATCGCCGTCCGCAGGTCCACCAGCTGCGCGGCGTGGACCGCGTGCCCGATCCGGTCCCGGCTGAGGATCACCGTCCGGGTGAACTGCTCGGTCAGCTCCGTGCCCGTGTCCTCCCGGGTCACCAGCAGGTTCGGCACGGCGAGCGTGGCCACCGCCGAGGTGTTGCGGGCCCGCGCGTACGCGTCCTGCGGCATCACCGCGGCCCGGTAGTACCGGGCCGGGCTGCCGCTGGCCTGGAGCTGCTCGACCAGGTCGCCCAGCTGCACGAGCCGGATGTCGAAGCGCTCCGACAGCTCGTGCACGGCGGTCGTCGGGAGCCCGCCCGACCAGAAGAAGGCGTCGATCCGCCCCGCCTCCAGCTCGGCGGGCATGGTGTCGATGCCGATCCCGACGGCGGTGATGTCCTTGTGCGGGTTCAGCTTGGCCGCCGTCAGCAGCCGTTCCGAGACCAGCCTGACCCCGGAGCCGTCCTGGCCCACCGCGACCCGCTTGCCCCGCAGGTCGCGGACCGACTGCACGGGCGACCCCGCCGGCACCACCAGCTGCACGTAGTCGTCGTAGAGCCGAGCGCAGCCGCGCAGCCGGTCGGCGCCCGGTTTCCCGTCGGCCCGGTACTTGGCCACCGCGTCCGCCGTGGCGATCGTGAAGTCGGCCTGCCCGGCGGCGACCCGCTGGAGGTTCTGCTGCGAACCCTCGCTGGGCTCCAGCCGCACCTTAACGCCCGGCATGTCCTGCGCGAGCGCCCCCTCCAGCAGCTGCCCGTAGCGGTGGTACACACCGCTGCGCACCCCCGTGCTGAAGGTCAGCCCGCCCTTGAGCTCCGGCTCCCAGAAGGGCCTCGGCCACCACAGCAGCCCCCCGAGCACGGCCAGCACGGCGACCAGGCCCAGGAGGAGGCGGCGCCGGCTGATGCGGGGAGGTACGAGGGGCATGCCGGGATCCTCCCACCCGCCCCGCCCACCTGTCACGGCCGGCCCGGTCCGGCCGGGGACACCGGGCGACCGGAGGGCCCTCCGGCACCGCCTACCCTTGTTCCATGACCAGCAGCAGCGACCGGAGCACGGCAGTGGTGGACCCCAAGGGAACTTACGAGGTGCGCACCTACGGGTGCCAGATGAACGTGCACGACTCCGAGCGGCTCTCCGGTCTGCTGGAGGACGCCGGCTACGTCCGCGCGCCCGAGGGCTCCGACGGCGACGCCGACGTGGTCGTCTTCAACACCTGCGCCGTCCGCGAGAACGCCGACAACAAGCTGTACGGCAACCTCGGCCGCCTCGCCCCGATGAAGACGAAGCGCCCGGGCATGCAGATCGCCGTCGGCGGCTGCCTCGCCCAGAAGGACCGCGACACCATCGTCAAGAAGGCCCCCTGGGTGGACGTGGTCTTCGGCACGCACAACATCGGCAAGCTGCCGGTCCTCCTGGAGCGCGCCCGCGTCCAGGAAGAGGCCCAGATCGAGATCGCCGAGTCGCTGGAGGCCTTCCCCTCCACCCTCCCCACCCGCCGCGAGTCCGCGTACGCCGCCTGGGTCTCGATCTCCGTCGGCTGCAACAACACCTGCACCTTCTGCATCGTCCCGGCGCTGCGCGGCAAGGAGGAGGACCGCCGTCCCGGCGACATCCTCGCCGAGGTCGAGGCCCTCGTCGCCGAGGGCGTCTCCGAGATCACCCTGCTCGGCCAGAACGTCAACGCCTACGGCTCCGACCTCGGCGACCGCGAGGCCTTCTCCAAGCTGCTGCGCGCCTGCGGGCAGATCGAGGGCCTGGAGCGGGTCCGCTTCACCTCCCCGCACCCCAAGGACTTCACCGACGACGTCATCGCCGCCATGGCCGAGACCCCGAACGTGATGCCGCAGCTGCACATGCCGCTCCAGTCGGGATCGGACCCGATCCTGCGGGCGATGCGCCGCTCGTACCGGCAGGAGCGTTTCCTCGGGATCATCGAGAAGGTCCGCGCCGCGATCCCGCACGCCGCGATCTCCACCGACATCATCGTGGGCTTCCCCGGCGAGACCGAGGAGGACTTCCAGCAGACGATGCACGTCGTGCGCGAGGCCCGCTTCGCCGGCGCCTTCACCTTCCAGTACTCCAAGCGCCCCGGCACCCCCGCCGCCGACATGGAGGGGCAGATCCCCAAGGAGGTCGTCCAGGACCGCTACATGCGCCTGGTCGCCCTCCAGGAGGAGATCTCCTGGGAGGAGAACAAGAAGCAGGTCGGCCGCACCCTGGAGGTCATGGTCGCCGAGGGCGAGGGCCGCAAGGACGGCGCCACCGCCCGGCTGTCCGGCCGCGCCCCCGACAACCGCCTCGTCCACTTCACCAAGCCCGACGAGGACGTCCGCCCCGGCGACGTGGTCACCGTGGAGATCACCTACGCGGCCCCGCACCACCTCCTCGCCGAGGGTCCGACGCGGTCCGTGCGCCGCACCCGCTCCGGCGACGCCTGGGAGAAGCGCAACGCCGCCCCGGCGCAGCCGGCGGGCGTCATGCTCGGCATCCCGTCCATCGGCGTCCCGGCCCCGCTGCCGCCGGCCGTCTCGGGCTGCGCGATCGACTGACCGGACGGGGGCCGGGGCGGCTAGGCTGCGGATCATGCTCGTAGCCGCCGCCGTCTGCCCCGCCCCGCCGCTCCTCGTGCCGGAGGTCGCCGCCGGCGCCGCCGCCGAACTCGACGACGCCCGTACCGCCTGCTCCGACGCGCTGGCCGTGCTCGCCGCGGCCCGGCCCGACCTGCTGGTCGTGGTCGGCGCCGCCGGAGCCGGCCGCACGGGGACCTACCCGCCGGGATCCCGGGGTACCTTCCACGGCTTCGGGGTCGACACCGAGGTCCGCCTCGGGG
>NZ_GG657750.1:5822112-5834284 GCF_000158895.1 Streptomyces sp. C
CACGGCGAAGGGGCGCGGGACCGGATGGTCCCGCGCCCCTCCGGTACCGCGTCAGGAAGCGGCCGGCGGCGTCGGCCCGCCGGGGGTGTCCTTGTGCGCGATCTTGCCCAGGGCGTCCTTCGCCTTGTCCGCGCCGGTCGTGATCCGGGCGCTGTACTTGCCATGGGTCTTGGAGTCCACGACCTTGGCGACCTTGTCGAGGCCCTCGCCGATCCTGCCCTCGTGCTGCTGCGCGAGGTCGCCGACCTTGTCCTTCGCCGGAGCGAGCTTGGCCTTCAGATTGTCCATGAACCCCATGGGGCACCTTCCAGTGGCGTGACTACGTACGGGCGCCCTCGCCGGCCTCGCTGTCCGCGGCCGCCTCCACCGACTGCTGCTTCGGGATCTCCACGGCCTCCGCCGCGGGGGTCCCGGCCGCCGCAGACCCGGCTTCCTCGACCTCCACGACCTCCTCGGCCCCTACGGCCGGCTCGGTCTCCGCCTCCAGCGCCTCCGCCGTCCCGGCCTCGGCGGCGGCCGGTTCGGCCACTACCTCTTCCTTGCGACGAAAAATCCGGTCAAAAACGCCCATGTCTACTCCCATAACGTTACTCGTGCGGGTGAAGTTCCGCCCTGGCCGAACCGGCGTCCACCACATGCGCGCCAGGCGCACGCCGGGCCGGAACCTCTTCAGGGCAACGACCCCGCCCGCACCCCGTCACCTCACCCGATCGGGTACATGACGGCGTCTTGACCGGGGGCTGCGAGACTGTGTCGGTGAGGAATGCAGCCCCCGCCCCGCGGGTCATCGCCGTCGTCGGTCCCACCGCGGCCGGAAAGTCCGACCTGGGCGTCGCCCTGGCCCGCCACTTCGACGGCGAGGTCGTCAACGCCGACTCCATGCAGCTCTACCGGGGGATGGACATCGGCACCGCCAAGCTGACGCTCGAGGAACGCGGCGGGGTCCCGCACCACCTCCTCGACATCTGGGACGTCACCGAGACCGCCAGCGTCGCCGAGTACCAGCGCCTGGCCCGCGCCGAGATCGACGAACTGCTCGCCCAGGGCCGCACCCCCGTCCTCGTCGGCGGATCCGGCCTCTACGTGCGCGGCGCCCTCGACGCCATGGAGTTCCCCGGCACCGACCCCGAGGTACGGGCCCGGCTGGAGGAGGAGGCCACCCTCCGCGGTCCAGGCGCCCTGCACGCCCGCCTCGCCGCCGCCGACCCGGCCGCCGCCGCCGCGATCCTGCCCAGCAACGCCCGCCGCATCGTCCGGGCCCTGGAAGTCATCGAGATCACCGGCAAGCCCTTCACCGCCAACCTGCCCGGCCACGAGTCCGTCTACGAGACCGTCCAGATCGGCGTCGACGTGGCCCGCCCCGAACTCGACGAGCGCATCGCCCTGCGCGTGGACCGCATGTGGGACGACGGCCTGGTCGACGAGGTCCGCGCCCTGGAGGCCCAGGGGCTGCGCGACGGCATCACCGCCTCCCGCGCACTGGGCTACCAGCAGGTACTGGCCGCCCTCGCGGGCGAGTGCACCGAGGACGAGGCCAAGGCCGAGACGGTACGCGCCACCAAGCGCTTCGCCCGCCGCCAGGACTCCTGGTTCCGTCGCGACCCCCGCGTGCACTGGCTCAGCGGAGCCGCCGCCGACCGGGGGGAACTCCCCGGACTCGCGCAGTCGTTGGTCGAACGAGCGGTCACAGCCTGATCACGTGATTGCATCGGGAAGCCCCGTGTGCCCGTCGCGGGCCCGGGTCCGTGCCATCATCAAACTTCTGAACAGTGGCGTACGAAGTCCGAGTGGGGAGGGCGCGTGGCTATGGAGGCCGGCCCTCGTGACACGGGGCGGGACGACACCAGGCGGGGAGCGGACCCGATGCTCCGAAGCGGGCCCGGCGAGCCTGGCGTGCCCGCAGGCCCCGGCACGCCGGAGGCCCCGACGGGCCCCGGCAGCACCGGGAGTGCCGGCAGCACCGGGAGTGGCGGGAGTGCCGACACGGCCGCCGACGGCCTCGGCCTGCCCGCCGAACCGGCCCGGCTGAGCCCCGACGGCCCCGACGCCCCGGAGCCCGGCACCGAGGCAGCCGCCGGCCCCGAGTACGAGGTCGAGCTGCGCCCGCAGCGCCGCCTGCGCATCTGGCAGATCGCCCCCATCGTGATGCTGGCCGCCGCCGGCTCCCTGATGTTCGCCTTCCCCCTCGCCTTCGAGTTCGGGGACGGCGGGGCCGTCGTCGCCATGCTCGGCTTCCTCATCAGCTCCTGCGCGGGCGGCTGGGGCATGATGGCGGCGCGCCGCGTCGGCTACACCTGGCCCGGGCTCCCGCCGCGCGGCAGCGGCCGCCGCCCCGACTGGCGGATGGCCGCGCTGTACGCGCTGGTCGCACTGGCCGTCGTAGCACTCGCCGTGTACCGGGTGGCCCGGCTGCGCTGACCGCGCCGCCCGGCCCGCCACCCCCCGGCGGAGCCGGCCTGACCGCATGCTGATCCCGCAGGCCAGGGCCCCGGACCGCTCGGTACCATGAGCGGGTGACGCACACCACCCTCTCCTTCCTCAAGGGCCACGGGACCGAGAACGACTTCGTGATCGTCCCGGACCCGGACAACTCCGTCGACCTGCCCCCGACCGCCGTCGCCGCCCTGTGCGACCGCCGGGCCGGCATCGGCGCCGACGGTGTGCTCCACGTGGTCCGCTCCGCCGCCCACCCCGAGGCCGCGCACATGGCCGACGAGGCCGAGTGGTTCATGGACTACCGCAACAGCGACGGCTCCGTCGCCGAGATGTGCGGCAACGGCGTCCGCGTCTTCGCCCGCTACCTCCAGCACGCCGGCCACGTCGAGCCCGGCGACCTCGCCATCGCCACCCGCGGCGGCGTCAAGCAGGTCCACCTCGACAAGACCGGCGACGTCACCGTCTCCATGGGCCGCGCCCTGCTCCCCGAGGGCGACGTCACCGTCTCCGTCGGCGAGCGCTCCTGGCCCGCGCGCAACGTGAACATGGGGAACCCGCACGCCGTCGCGTTCGTTGAAAGCCTCGACCACGCCGGCAACCTGTACAGCCCCCCGCCGTTCAGCCCCGCCTCCGCCTACCCCACCGGGGTCAACGTCGAGTTCGTCGTCGACCGCGGCCCGCGCCACGTCGCCATGCGCGTCCACGAGCGCGGCTCCGGCGAGACCCGCTCCTGCGGCACCGGCGCCTGCGCCGTCGCCGTCGCCGCCATCCGCCGGGACGGAGCCGACCCCGCCGAGACCGGCCGGCCCGTCTCGTACACCGTCGACCTGCCCGGCGGCACCCTCGTCATCACCGAACACCCCGACGGCCGCGTCGACATGACCGGACCCGCCGTCATCGTCGCCTCCGGCGAGTTCGAAGCCGCCTGGCTCACCGAAACCGTCTTCGCCTGAAGATTCCCTCTCATGGGTGATCCGTTTCACGCTGAGCGAGAGGTGGACTGCGCCACGTGGTGGGGCCGGTAACATCAGGCACCGGCCCTGAGGGCTCACCCCATGCCCACCACCGCCGGTCGAAGCCGCCGGAGGTGCCCATGAGTGCAGAGGCCACGAACCCCGAAGCACATGCCGAGATGCGCCCTGAGCTGCGCAGACGAGGCCGTAGCCGACTAGATCTGCGCCGCCTGGGACGTGCGGCCCTGCTCGGGCCCACATCCCGCGACCGCCTGCCCGACGCCATCGGGCACGTAGCAGAAGCCCACCGCGCCCACCATCCGGACGCCGACCTGTCCATCCTGCGGAAGGCCTACCTGCTCGCGGAGCACTCCCACCGCGGCCAGATGCGCAAGAGCGGTGAGCCGTACATCACACACCCGCTCGCCGTCACCCTCATCCTCGCCGAACTCGGTGCCGAGACCACCACCCTGACGGCCTCTCTCCTCCACGACACCGTCGAGGACACCGATGTGACCCTCGAACAGGTCCGAGAGGAGTTCGGCGACGAGGTCTGCTTCATCGTCGACGGCGTCACCAAGGTCGAGAAGATCGACTACGGGGCCGCCGCCGAACCGGAGACGTTCCGCAAGATGCTCGTCGCCACCGGCAACGACGTCCGCGTCATGTCCATCAAACTCGCCGACCGGCTGCACAACATGCGCACCCTCGGCGTGATGCGCCCCGAGAAACAGGCCCGCATCGCCAAGGTCACCCGCGACGTCCTGATCCCGCTCGCCGAACGCCTCGGCGTCCAGGCCCTCAAGACCGAGCTGGAAGACCTCGTCTTCGCGATCCTGCACCCCGAGGAGTACGAGCACACCCGCGCCCTCATCGCCGCCCGCGCGGGCCAGGACGACCCCCTCGCCACCATCGCCGAATCCGTCCGCACCGTCCTGCGCGACGCCGGCATCACCGCCGAGGTCCAGGTACGCCCCCGGCACTTCGTCTCCCTCCACCGCATCTCCCGCCAGCGCGGCGAACTGCGCGGCTCCGACTTCGGGCGCATCCTCGTCCTCGTCGCCGAGAACGCCGACTGCTACGGGGTGCTCGGCGAACTCCACACCTGCTTCACCCCGGTCGTCTCCGAGTTCAAGGACTTCATCGCCGTACCGAAGTTCAACCTCTACCAGTCGCTGCACACCGCCGTCGCCGTCCCCGAGGGGTACGTCGCCGAGGTCATCGTCCGCACCCGCCAGATGCACCGCGTCGCCGAAGCCGGCGTCGTCGCCCTCGGCAACCCGTACGCCACCGCAGAGGCCGCCACCGCCGACTGCGACGAGGAACGCGTCGACCCCACCCGCCCCGGCTGGCTCTCCCGGCTCCTCGACTGGCAGCAGTCCGCACCCGACCCCGACACCTTCTGGAGCGTGCTGCGCGCCGAGCTCGCCCAGGACCGGGAGATCACCGTCTTCCGCGCCGACGGGGGCACCCTGGGCCTGCCGGCCGGCGCCAGCTGTATCGACGCCGCCTACGCGCAGCACGGCGAGGCGGCCCACGGCTGTATCGGCGCCCGCGTCAACGGGCGCCTCACCTCCCTCTCCTCCCCGCTCTCCGACGGCGACACCGTCCAGCTGCTCCTCGCCCAGGACGCCTCCTCCGGACCCGCCCCCGACTGGCTGGACCACGCCAGGACCCCGGCCGCCCGGATCGCCATCGGCAGCTGGCTCCAGACCCACCCCGACGGCCCCGGCCCCGCCACCGCCGCGCCCCGGGCCCCGCTGTCCGTGCCGGGACTGCGCGGCGGCGGGGGCAACGCCGTCGCCGACCTCCCCGACGCGCACGTCCGCCTCGCCGGATGCTGCACCCCCGTACCACCGGACGCGGTCGCCGGGTTCCTCGTACGCGGCGGGGCCGTCACCGTCCACCGGGAGCACTGCCCGGCCGTGGCCCAGATGCGCTCCCTGGGCCGCACCTCGGTCGCCGTGCACTGGCGGGCCACCGCCGACTGCCGGGTCACCCTCACCGCCGAATCGTTCGGGCGCCCGCACCTGCTGGCCGACCTGACCGAGGCCATCGCCCGGCTGGGGGTCGAGGTCGTCTCCGCCACCGTCGAGCCGCCCGTCGAACAGCGCGTCCACCACAGCTACACGCTGCAACTGCCCGACGCGGCCGTGCTGCCCGCGCTGATGCGGGCGATGCGCGACGTACCGGGCGTGTACGACGTCAGCCGGGTGTAGGGGGCCGGGGGCCGGGGGCCGGGGGGCCAGGGGGGCGGGTCGGGGGAGCAGGGGGGCGGGAAGCTGTCGGGGAACCGGGGGGTGCCGGGGGGTGTGCCGGGGGTACTGCGGGGACAGCGCGCGCAGGGGCGCGTGCGCGGCGGCGTACGGAGTCCGCCGCGAGGCTCGGGCGCCCCGTTCGGGTGGAGTCGTCGCGCGCCGCTCGCGGGCCCGGGACACGCGCTGGTAAGCGGTGGTGGATGCAGCTCACCTCCCCGCGCCTGCGCGCCTCCCTGCTCGCCGCGGCCTCCCTCACCCTCGTCGCCGCCGTGCTGCCCCCGCCGAAGCCGCTGGGCATCGGCGACCGGCTCTTCCCCGAGCTGGGCAACCCCGGCTACGACGTCCTCTCGTACGACCTCGCCCTCACGTACAAGGACAACCTCAGCCCCCTCGACGCGGTCACCGCCATCGAGGCACGGAGCCTGGAACCGCTGGAGCGGATCAACCTCGACTTCACCCACGGGACGGTCGCCTCCGCCGAGGTCAACGGCCAGCCCGCACGGTTCGAGTCCGCCGGGGAGGACCTCGTACTGACCCCCGCGCACCCGGTCCCGGCGAGCGCGCCGCTGCACATCACCGTCCGGCACACCAGCGACCCGCGCGGCCGGGCCTCCGACGGAGGCTGGGTCGTCACCGAGGACGGCCTCGCCATGGCCAACCAGGCCGACGCGGCCCACCGGGTCTTCCCCTGCAACGACCACCCCGCCGACAAGGCCTATTTCACCTTCCGCGTCACCGCCCCCGACGGGTACCGGGCCGTGGCCAACGGACTGCCCGGCGCGCTCCCGGCCGCACGGGCGGGCGGCGCCACCGAGTGGACGTACCGGACCCTGCACCCGATGGCCACCGAGCTCGCCCAGGTCTCCATCGGCCGCTCCGCCGTCCTCCACCACACCGGACCGCACGGCCTGCCCCTGCGCGACGTGGTGCCCGCCGCCGACCGGGAGCGGCTGGAGCCCTGGCTGGCGAAGACCGCCGGGCACGTCGCGTGGATGGAGGAGCGCGTCGGCCGGTACCCCTTCGAGAACTACGGGGTGCTGATCGCCCGCGCGAAGACCGGCTTCGAGCTGGAGACCCAGACCCTCTCGCTCTTCGAGCACGGCCTGTTCGCCGGGGAGGCGGCCGGCTACCCCGACTGGTACGTGGAGTCCGTCATGGTCCACGAGCTCGCCCACCAGTGGTTCGGCGACAGCGTCACCCCGCGCACCTGGTCCGACCTGTGGCTCAACGAGGGGCACGCCACCTGGTACGAGGCCCTGTACGCGGACGGGCTCGGCAAGTACCCCCTGGAGCGGCGGATGCGCGAGGCCTACCAGCGCTCCGACCAGTGGCGGGCCCAGGGCGGCCCCCCGGCCGCCCCCAAGGCCGCCGCCCCCGGACAGAAGATCGGCCTGTTCCGGCCCGTCGTCTACGACGGGGCCGCACTGATCCTCTACGCCCTGCGCCAGGAGATCGGCGCGGCCGCCTTCGACCGGGTCGAGCGGCGCTGGGTGGCGGAGCACAAGGACGGCATCGCCGGCACGGACGACTTCGTACGCCTGGCCTCCCAGGAGGCCGGACGCGACCTCACGGCCTTCCTGCGGCCCTGGCTGTACGGGGAGACCACCCCGGCGATGCCCGGGCACCCGGAGTGGGGCGGGCCGTCGGCCGCCGCGGCCCAGGGGAAGGCCCCGGCTGCGGCCGTGGCTCCAGTCGCGGGGAAGCCGTAGCGGCGGAAAACGGTATGACGGCCGGGGAACGGGCATGACACCATCGACGAGGCCGACGCGGGAATCCGGCTCCGGGAATCACCGGGCGGGACCACACGTTGGACGTGACAGTGTTGTGTCACGCACAGCGGTACCTTTGGCCCTGGCCGAGCCGGCCAGCCGCCGGAACCGGCCGGCGCGACACCATCGAATCGACGTAAGGATCCAATGACCTCCTCTTCTTCCCCTTCCCAGGACCCGCGGGACGCGCAGGACGTGCGGGACTCGCAGCGCTTCACCGAGAGCCTTCGGGCCGATGCCCTGATGGAAGAGGACGTCGCCTGGAGCCACGAGATCGACGGAGAGCGGGACGGCGACCAGTTCGACCGCTCCGAGCGCGCGGCCCTGCGCCGCGTCGCCGGTCTCTCGACCGAGCTCGAGGACGTCACCGAGGTCGAGTACCGCCAGCTCCGCCTGGAGCGCGTGGTCCTCGTCGGTGTCTGGACCTCCGGGACCGTGCAGGACGCCGAGAACTCCCTCGCGGAGCTCGCGGCCCTCGCCGAGACGGCGGGCGCCCTCGTGCTCGACGGCGTCATGCAGCGCCGTGACAAGCCCGACCCGGCCACCTTCATCGGCTCCGGCAAGGCGCGCGAGCTGCGCGACATCGTCCTCGAAAGCGGGGCCGACACCGTCGTCTGCGACGGCGAGCTCAGCCCCGGCCAGCTCATCGCGCTCGAGGACGTCGTCAAGGTCAAGGTCGTCGACCGGACCGCCCTGATCCTCGACATCTTCGCCCAGCACGCCAAGTCCCGCGAGGGCAAGGCACAGGTCGCACTCGCGCAGATGCAGTACATGCTCCCGCGACTGCGCGGCTGGGGCCAGTCGCTCTCCCGGCAGATGGGTGGCGGCGGCGGTGGCGGCATGGCCACCCGAGGCCCCGGTGAGACCAAGATCGAGACCGACCGGCGCCGCATCCGCGAGAAGATGGCGAAGATGCGCCGGGAGATCGCCGAGATGAAGACCGGCCGGGACATCAAGCGGCAGGAACGCCGCCGCAACAAGATCCCCTCGGTCGCCATCGCCGGCTACACCAACGCCGGCAAGTCCTCCCTGCTCAACCGCCTCACGGGCGCGGGCGTACTGGTGGAGAACGCACTGTTCGCCACCCTCGACCCGACCGTGCGCCGGGCCGAAACCCCCTCCGGCCGGGTCTACACCCTGGCCGACACCGTGGGCTTCGTCCGGCACCTGCCCCACCACCTCGTCGAGGCGTTCCGCTCCACGATGGAGGAGGTCGGCGACTCCGACCTCATCCTGCACATCGTGGACGGCTCGCACCCGGCACCGGAGGAGCAGCTGGCGGCGGTGCGCGAGGTCATCCGCGAGGTCGGCGCGGTCAACGTGCCCGAGATCGTGGTGATCAACAAGGCGGACGCCGCCGACCCGCTCGTCCTCCAGCGGCTGCTGCGCATCGAGAAGCACTCCATCGCCGTCTCGGCCCGCACCGGCCAGGGCATCGAGGAACTCCTCGCGCTCATCGACACCGAGCTGCCCAGGCCCGCCGTCGAGGTGGAGGCACTCGTGCCGTACACCCGCGGCTCGCTGGTCGCCCGGGCCCACGCCGACGGCGAGGTGATCTCCGAGGAGCACACCCCGGAGGGCACCCTGCTCAAGGCACGGGTCCACGAGGAACTGGCGGCCGAACTGGCGCCGTACGTGCCCGCCAAGCACTGACGGCCACACGCCCCACCACCACACGGCCGAACGGCCACACATGACGGAGGGCGCCCGCAGCAGCGGGGGCCCTCCGTCATGTCAGGTCCGGCCGGTCACTTGAACTTGGCGCTCACCGCGTCGTAGATGCCCTTGGCCTCGGGACCGAGCTTCGGCCCGGCCAGCCAGCCGGCCTTCGCCGGACCGATCGAGGTGTTCGACACTAGCGCCGGCTTGCCGTCGGCACCCGCCGCGACCCAGCCGCCACCGGACGAACCGCCCGTCATCGTGCAGCCGATCCGGTACATCACCGGGTCGGCCTGCCTGAGCGCCAGCCGGCCCGGCTTGTCCGCGCACTGGAACGCCTTCTGCCCGTCGAACGGAGCCGCCGCCGGGTAGCCCGTCGCCGTGATGCTCGCGACCTTGCCCACCGCCGGAGCGTTGAACTCCACCGGCAGCGCCGTACCGACCGTCTCCTCCAGCGACTTGCCGCCGCCCTTCTCCGGCGTCACGTGCAGCACCGCGAAGTCGTACGGGGCACCCGCGCCGCCCGTCGGACCGCCCGTCGCGATCCACTGGTCCGAGGTCTGCGCCCAGTCGCTCCACCACACGCCGTACGGGGCGACCTGCTCGCGCGGCGCGCCCTTGAGCGCCGCCGCCGGCTTGCCCGCGTTGTTGTAGGACGGGACGAAGGCGATGTTGCGGTACCAGCCGCCGGCCTTGCCCGCGTGCACGCAATGGCCCGCCGTCCAGACCATGTTGGACTTCCCCGGGTGGGCCGGGTCCTTCACCACGGTGGCCGAGCAGACCATCGAGCCCTCGGGGCCGTCGAAGAAGACCTTCCCGGACGCCGGGACGCTCGAATGGTACGGCGAAGCCGCCGGCTGCGCCGCCACCGGAGCCGGAGTCGGGTCGGTGACGCCCTGGTCCTTGCCGGCGTCCGGGTCGACGGCAGGGCGCTGCGGCTGCTCCGCGTCACGCATCCGGTCCGGGTCCCAGAGGCCGTCGATGATCGGGTTGACGTAGTCGCCCGCCTCGCGGAGCCAGTCCTCCTTCTTCCAGTTCTTCCACGCGCCCCCCTTCCACTTCTCCAGGTCGAAGCCGTGCTGCTTGAGCCTCTCCTTGAGCTCGTCGGGGATCTTGATCCCGTCCGCCGCGCCGGACGGCGGGGGCGCAGCCACGGTCGGCTTGGCGTCGGCGCCGGCCTCACCGTCGCCGGGTCCGCAGGCCGAGGCGGTCAGCGCGAGCGCGGCCGCGCAGAGGATCGCGGTGACCGGTCGGTTCGGTCGCATGTCGTAAGCCCCCAGGAGTTTCGAGGTGTTGGGACGGAGTCGATCGGGGTGGATCGCAGCACCCCACTATGCCGCCGAGGCCTAGGACGGCGGGCGCCGGGTCGATGGTTCCTGCCGCGCAGGCCCGGACGAACCGCAAGGATCTTCGGTCCAGCCGTGATCCGAAGCCGTCACCGTCGTTGGTACGTACGGGGGATGGTGCAGCAGCGTTCGTGTTCGAGGCGCACTCCGGAAGAGCAACCTGCGGGAGGACCGACAGCCGTGGCCGTGACCGAACCGACCGCAGCCGCAACCGCAGCCGCAACCGACGCCCCGGCCCGGGTCGCAGCCGACGCCGAGGGCTCATCCGAGGCCGGGGGCGTGGCCGATGCCGGGGGCGTGGCCGAGGCGGCACCACACACCCGGGCGCCCGCGGCGGGGACACAGGTCCCGGCGCAGGGCGGACGCAGGTCCGCCTCCGCCGAGGGGATCCTGCGCAGGCAGGCGCTGCGGGAGTCCGCCGCCCGGACCTACGCCCGCTCGCTGCCCATCGTCCCCGTGCGGGCCCGGGGGCTGACGATCGAGGGAGCCGACGGGCGGCGCTACCTCGACTGCCTCTCCGGCGCGGGCACCCTCGCCCTCGGGCACAACCACCCCGTCGTCCTCGAAGCCATCCGCGGGGTCCTCGACTCGGGGGCTCCGCTGCACGTCCTCGACCTGGCCACCCCGGTCAAGGACGCCTTCACCACAGAGCTCTTCGAGAACCTGCCCGCGGAACTGGCCGCCGACGCCCGCGTGCAGTTCTGCGGCCCCGCCGGGACCGACGCCGTCGAGGCCGCCCTGAAACTGGTCCGGGCCGCCACCGGACGCACCGGGCTGCTCACCTTCACCGGCGCCTACCACGGGATGACCGCCGGAGCCCTGGAGGCCTCGGGCGGCGCCGGCGACGTACGGGTGACCCGGCTGCCCTACCCGCAGGACCACCGCTGCCCGTTCGGGGTCGGCGGCGCCGAGGGCGCGCGGCTCGGGGCCCGCTGGACCGAGACCCTGCTCGACGACCCCAAGGGCGGGGTGCCGCTGCCCTCCGCCATGATCGTCGAGCCCGTGCAGGGAGAGGGCGGGGTCCACCCGGCCCCCGACGCGTGGCTGCGCCGGATGCGGGAGATCACCGCGGCTCGGGGCATCCCGCTGATCGCGGACGAGGTGCAGACCGGGGTGGGCCGCACCGGCGCCTTCTGGGGCGTCGACCATGCCGGGGTGGTCCCCGACGTGATGGTCCTGTCCAAGGCCATCGGCGGCAGCCTCCCGCTGGCCGTGATCGTCTACCGGGCCGAACTGGACGTCTGGGCCCCCGGCGCCCACGCCGGAACGTTCCGCGGGAACCAGCTCGCCATGGCCGCGGGCACCGCCACCCTCGCCTACGTCCGCCGCAACGGACTCGCCGAGCGCGCGGCCGCACTGGGAGAACGGATGCTGACCGCACTGCGCGGCCTGGCCACCGAGCAGCCGTGCGTCGGCGACGTGCGGGGCCGCGGACTGATGCTCGGCGTCGAACTCGTCGACCCCGACACCGGCGCCGCCGCACCCGCCCTCGCCTCCGCCGTGCGCCAGGAGTGCCTGGACCGAGGACTGATCGTCGAACTCGGAGGCCGCCACTCCAGCGTCGTCCGCCTGCTGCCCCCGCTGACCCTGACCGACGAACAGGCCGCAGCCGTCCTGGACCGGCTGGCCGACTCCCTCCCCGCCGCCGCCCGCCGGCCCCACTGACCGCACGCAGAAGGACCCCCGATGCCCGACCCTTCCACCACCTCGCACCCCTCCACCCCGAACACCCCGGCCCCACCGCATCAGGG
>NZ_GG657750.1:5834916-5861389 GCF_000158895.1 Streptomyces sp. C
GCCGCCCGCCTCCCCGGCGCAGGCGGCATCCAGTGGCGTTGCCCCCGCGGCCGCGGCGGGTCCGGCCCAGTCGGCCGTCGGTTCCGGCGTCGCCTCGGGGCCGGACGGCGCCGTTCAGGCGCAGCCCGCAGCCGCCCCCGACCACCAGCCGGTCCCGGTGCGTCCGGCGGACGCGCCCGCCCCGGCGCGGCCGGAGGGCTCCGCCCGGCCGCCCGTCGCCGGGCTGCACCCCGCCGGCCCCCCGCAGCCCGAGGCGCCAGCCGCGCAGCTGCCGCCGGGGCCCCGCCCGGACTCCGCGCAACCCGAGCTGCCCGCGCCGTCCCCGGCCGCGGACCGGGATCCGGCGGCCCCCGGGCGGGCCGGGGCCGGAGCGGAGGCCGGGCCCGTGCCCGGAGTCCCGGCGGCGCAGGCCACCCCGGCCCACGTCCCGGCGGGCACCGTGCCCCGGCAGAAGGACGGCACCCTCCGCCCGCGGGTGGGCGGCACCGGGCCTACCGGCCCCGACCCGGCGGCGCTGCCCGACCTGCTGGACCACCCCGACCCGGCCACCGCCGCCGAGTCCGCGACGGTGGAGAACCTGCTGCGGTGCTGGGTCCGCGAGAGCGGCATCGGCCGCCCCGACGGGCCCGTCGGAACCCTGCTCCGCATCCCCCTCCCCTCGTCCGGGGCCGCGCTGCTCGTCGCCGTCCGGTACTGGTCCCCGGCAGGCTGGCACCGGTTCGGCCCCGCCCGCCTCGAAGGCGCCCCCGCCCATGCCCCCGCCGTGGACGCCGTCACCCTCGCCGACCTGCTCGCCGCGAGGGCGACGGCCGCAGCGGCACCGACCTCGTGGGCCGGGTCGCCGACTCGGTGCGCCGCACCACCGAGTTCATCGCCGCCCGCCGCCAACACCCCACCGGTCCGGCCCCCGTCGCAGGCGACCGCTTCCTCACCGCCGAACAGTCACTCCTCCTCGGCCACCCCCTCCAACCGGACCCCAAGAGCCGCGAAGGACTCTCGGAAGCCGAAGTACGCCACTACTCACCCGAACTCCACGGCTCCTTCCCCCTGCACTGGATCGCGGTCGCGCCCGACGCCCTCGCCACCGACTCCGCCTGGACCGAACGGGGCCGCCCGGTATCCGCCGCACAGCTCCTCGCCCGGCTCGCCCCCGGCCTCCCGCTGCCCGCCGGTACCACCGCCCTTCCCCTGCACCCCTGGCAGGCCCGAGACCTCCTCCAGCGCCCCGCCGTCACCGCCCTCCGCGACGCGGGACTCATCACCGACCTGGGCCCCTACGGCACCCCCTGGTACCCCACCTCCTCCGTCCGCACCGTCCACCGCCCCGGCGCCCCCGCGATGCTCAAGCTCTCCCTCGCACTGCGGATCACCAACTCCCGCCGGGAGAACCTCCGCAAGGAACTCCACCGCGGCGTCGAGGTCCACCGGCTGCTCCGCACCGGCCTCGCCGAGCAGTGGCAGACCGCCCACCCCGGCTTCGACATCGTCCGCGACCCCGCCTGGGTCGCCGTCGACGCCCTGGACGGCACCCCCGTCCGGGGACTCGACGCCGTACTGCGCCACAACCCCTTCCACTCCGACGACGACGCCGTGTGCGTCGCCGCACTGACCTCCCTCCGCCCGTGGCCCGGCCGGACCACCATGCGCTCCCGGCTCGCCGACACCCTCTCCCGGCTCGCGGTGACCACCGGCCGGCCCGTCGCCGCCGTCGCCGCCGAGTGGTTCCTGCGCTACCTCGACCACGTCGTCCTGCCGGTACTCGCCTTCGACGCCCTCGCCGGTATCGCCCTCGAAGCCCACCAGCAGAACACCCTCGTGCTCCTCGACCGGGCCGGCTGGCCCGTCGGCGGCCGCTTCCGCGACAACCAGGGCTACTACTTCCGAGACTCCCGGCGAGCCGAACTGGAACGCCGCCTCCCCGGCATCGGCAGCGCCAGCGACACCTTCGTCCCGGACGCCGTCACCGACGAGCGCTTCGCCTACTACCTGGGCATCAACAACGTGATCGGCCTCATCGGCGCCTTCGGATCGCAGCGGCTCGCCGACGAGCGCGTGCTCCTCGCCGCCTTCCGCCGCTTCCTCGGCAAGGCCTCGGGCCTCGGGCCGGTCCCGGCACTGCTCCTCGACTCGCCCACCCTGCGCTGCAAGGCGAACCTGCTCACCCGCCTGGGCGGGCTCGACGAGCTCGTGGGCCCCGTCGACACGCAGTCCGTCTACGTCACCATCACCAACCCCCTCCACGACTGACGCGCTCCCACCGACACCGAGAAGAGCCCCGATGCCTCCCACGGACACCACCACGAGCACCGCCGGCGGCCCCGCCTCCCAGGAGGCCACCGCGCGCCGCTTCACCGTCGGACTGCTGCCGCTGCTAGCCGAGGCGGACCTCCTGGACTCACCGGCGGGCTGGGGCGCGGTGCCGACACCGGCAGGACCCTTCCGCCTCGAACCCGTACGGCCGGGCCGGGACCTGGAACTGCTCACCGGCTGGATGAACGACCCCGACGTGGCCGCCTACTGGGAACTCAACGGATCGCTGGCCGTCACCGAAGCCCACCTGCGGGCCCAGCTCGACGGCGACGGCCACAGCATCCCCTGCTTCGGCCTCCTCGACGGGAGTGCCATGAGCTACTGGGAGATCTACCGGGCCGATCTCGACCCGGTCTCCCGTCACTACCCGGCGCGCTCCCACGACACGGGTATCCACCTGCTCATCGGAGACGGCACGAACCGGGGCCGGGGCCTGGGCACGACGCTGCTGCGAGCCGTCACCGAGCTCATCTTCGACAACCGCCCCCGATGCACACGCGTCATCGCGGAACCGGACATTCGCAACACCCCCTCCGTATCAGCCTTCATGAACGCCGGCTTCCGCTATTCCACGGAAATCGAACTCCCCGAGAAACGAGCAGCCCTGATGATCCGTGAGCGGGCGCTGCGCAATCTGCTCTGATCGCCGCGCACTCATCCCACTCGGTCATCCCGCCCGATCCGGACCCGTTCGCGTCCTCGACGCGCGGTCCTCGATCATCGGTTCCCGCCATCTCGGTATTCGCTTCTCGGCATTCGGTTTTCAAGCTCTCATCTCCAGAACTCCGCGTCGCTCAGCAAGGTTCCCGATATCCGAGGAGTCCCGTGCCGAATTTCCCCGCAGCCCCCGAACCGGCCGAGCACGCCGTCCCCCCGTCGCCCCAGCACCCGTGCACGCCCCCCGAAATCAACCAGCCCACCTGGGACTTCGCGGCACGCCGCCTGCTGGCCAAGATGCTCGGCGAGTTCGCGTACGAGGACATCGTCAGCCCCGTCCCCGTCCCCGCGCCCTCGGCCGCCGGCGATGCATGGACCCTGACCCTGGACGACGGCAGCAGTCTGGGCTTCCGCGCCCGCCGGCGCGCCTACGGCAGCTGGCAGGTCACGCCGGACACGATCACGCTGACCCCGCCGGCCCCCTCCGCGGAGCCCCCGACCACGTTCGGAGACCCGTACGGCTTCCTCGTACGGGCCCGCACCCTGCTGCGCCTCGACGGGCCGACCCTCGGCCACCTGATCCACGAGCTCAGCTCCACCCTGGCCGCCGACGCCCGCCTCGACCACCACGCGCTCACCGCCGACGTCCTCGCCGACCTGGACTACGCGGCGCTCGAAGGACACCAGACCGGCCATCCCTGGCTCGTCGCCAACAAGGGCCGCGTGGGATGGTCCGCCGCGGACGCCGCCGCCTGGGCACCCGAGGCCCGCACCCGCCAGCGGCTGCCGTGGCTCGCCGCCCACACCTCCCTGGCCGAGTACCGGGGCACCGCCGGCCTGGAAGACCCGGCGCGGCTCTACGCGGCCGAACTCGACCCCGCCACCCGGGCGGCGTTCGACCGGATCCTGCGCGACCGCGGCCTCGACCCGCTCCGCTACCTGTACCTCCCCGTACACCCCTGGCAGTGGGACGAGATCATCCTGCCGCTCTTCGCGCCGGCCCTCGCCTCCGGCACCCTCGTGCCGCTCCCCGCAGACCCGGACGACAGGATCCCGCAGCAGTCGATCCGCACCTTCCTCAACCTCACCCGTCCCGACCGGCACAGCGTCAAACTCCCGCTGTCCGTCTTCAACACCACCGTCTGGCGCGGCCTGCCCAGCGACCTCAGCGTGGCGGCGCCCGCCGTCACCGCCTGGATCCACTCGCTCCGCGACGCCGACCCGTTCCTGCGCGACGAATGCCGGGTCGTACTGCTCGGAGAGGTCGCCTCGGTCACCGTCCGCCACCCCGTGTACGACGGGCTCCCCGAGGTGCCCTACCAGTACAGGGAGCTCCTCGGAGCGATCTGGCGGGAGCCGCTGGCGGGCCGGCTCGACCCCGGCGAACGCGCCCGCACCCTCGCCTCCCTCCTTCACGTCGATCCGCGCGGCCGCTCCTTCACCGCCGAGCTCGTCGCCCGCTCCGGCCTCACCCCCGAGGCCTGGCTGCGCCACCTCTTCGCGGCCCTGCTGCCCCCGCTGCTGCACTTCCTCTACCGCTACGGCACGGTGTTCTCCCCGCACGGCGAGAACACCGTCGTGATCTTCGACGAGCGGGACGTACCCGTCCGCCTGGCCGTCAAGGACTTCGTGGACGACGTCAACATCAGCAGTACGCCCCTGCCCGAGCACGCGTCCATGCCCGACGAGGTACGGGCGGCGCTGCTTGCGGAGCCGCCCGGGTTCCTCACCCAGTTCATCCACTCGGGACTGTTCATCGGCGTCTTCCGCTACCTGTCCGCCCTGTGCGACGACCGGCTCGGCGTGCCCGAGGACGAGTTCTGGTCCCTCGTGCGGGCGGAGGTCCTCCGCCACCAGGCCCGGTTCCCCGAGGACAAGGAGCGCCACCGCCTCTTCGACCTGCTGACGGAGCGGATCGACCGGCTCTGCCTCAACCGGAACCGGCTCCACGCGGACGGCTACCGCGACCGCCCGGACCGGCCGGGCGCCGTCGTCCACGGCACCGTGCCCAACCCCCTGCACGGCCCCTGAAGAGTGATCGATGCGGTCGCTGTCGGTGGCGCCCCGTAGGGTTGGCAGTGCTATGACGAAGCCCTCCCTCACCGACCTGCTGCATGCCGCCGTCTCCGCCGTCGGCGGCACGGAGCGGCCCGGCCAGGTGGCCATGGCCGAAGCCGTCGCCGAAGCGATCGACGACAACTCCCATCGGCTGATCCAGGCCGGCACCGGCACCGGCAAGTCCCTCGGCTACCTGGTGCCGGCCCTCGCGCACGGCGAGCGCGTGGTCGTCGCCACGGCGACGCTCGCGCTCCAGCGCCAGCTCGTCGAGCGCGACCTGCCGCGTACGGTCGAGGCGCTGCACCCGCAGCTGCGCCGGCGGCCGCAGTTCGCCATGCTCAAGGGCCGTTCCAACTACCTGTGCCTGCACCGTCTCCACGAGGGCGTTCCACAGGACGAGGAGGAGGGCCTCTTCGACCAGTTCGAGGCGGCCACGCCGACCAGCAAGCTCGGCAAGGACCTGCTGCGCCTGCGGGACTGGGCGGACGAGACCGAGACCGGCGACCGCGACGACCTCACCCCCGGCGTCTCCGACAAGGCCTGGAGCCAGATCTCCGTCTCCTCCAGGGAGTGCCTGGGCGCCACGAAGTGCGCGTACGGGGCCGAGTGCTTCGCCGAGGCGGCCCGTGAGCGGGCCAAGCTCGCGGACGTGGTCGTCACCAACCACGCCCTGCTCGCCATCGACGCCATCGAAGGTGCCCCGGTGCTCCCGCAGCACGAGGTGCTGATCGTGGACGAGGCGCACGAGCTGGTCTCCCGCGTCACCGGTGTCGCCACCGGCGAACTCACGCCGGGCCAGGTCAACCGGGCAGTGAAGCGTGCCGCCAAGCTGGTCGACGAGAAGACCGCGGACTCCCTGCAGACCGCCGCGGAGACCTTCGAGCGGGTGATGGAGCTGGCGCTCCCCGGCCGTCTGGAGGTGATCCCCGAGGACCTCGGCTACGCGCTGATGTCGCTGCGCGACTCCGCGCGAAACGTGATCTCCGCGATCGGTGCCACCCGGGACAAGTCCGTGCACGACGAGGACGCCGTCCGCAAGCAGGCCCTCGCCGCCGTGGAGAACGTCCACACGGTGGCGGAGCGGATCACGATCGGCTCCGAGTACGACGTCGTCTGGTACGAGCGCCACGACCGTTTCGGCGCCACCCTGCGGGTCGCCCCCCTCTCGGTGTCGGGGCTGCTGCGCGAGAAGCTCTTCGAGGACCGCTCGGTGGTCCTCACCTCCGCCACCCTCAAGCTCGGCGGTGACTTCAACGGGGTCGCGGCCTCGCTGGGCCTCTCCCCGGAAGGGGTGGAGGGCGAGGACGTGCCGCTGTGGCGTGGCCTGGACGTCGGCTCGCCGTTCGACTACCCGAAGCAGGGGATCCTCTATGTCGCGAAGCACCTGGCGACACCGGGCCGGGAGGGCACCCGCGGCGACATGATGGACGAGCTGGCGGAGCTGATCGAAGCCTCCGGCGGCCGTACCCTGGGCCTGTTCTCCTCCATGCGCGGCGCCAAGGCCGCCGCCGAGGAGCTGCGCGGGCGGCTCGACAATCCGATCCTGCTCCAGGGCGAGGAAACGCTGGGCGAGCTGATCAAGACCTTCGCGGCCGACCCGAAGACCTGCCTGTTCGGCACGCTGTCCCTGTGGCAGGGCGTGGACGTGCCCGGGCCCAGCTGCCAGCTGGTGATCATGGACAGGATCCCGTTCCCCCGCCCCGACGACCCGCTGATGAGCGCGCGGCAGAAGTCGGTCGAGGAGAACGGCGGCAACGGCTTCATGGCGGTCGCGGCCACTCATGCAGCCCTGCTGATGGCCCAGGGCGCGGGCCGGCTCGTGCGGGCCTCCGGTGACCGCGGTGTGGTGGCGGTCCTGGACCCCCGCCTGGCCACGGCCCGGTACGGGAGCTTCCTGCGGGCCTCGTTGCCCGACTTCTGGTACACCACGGACCGCAACCAGGTCCGCCGCTCGCTGGCCGCCATCGACGCGAGCGCGAAGGCCGACGGCAAGTAGGGCCGGTAGGGGTCGCGTGCGCATGCGTGAGCCCGCGGGGAAGGTGTGGCGCCCGCGGACATGGAACAGCTCCGGGACCGGCGCAGTGGGTCCCGGAGCTGGATGAGGGGCAGCGGGCCGGGTCAGACCCGTCGCAGCACGGCGACGACCTTGCCGAGGATGGTCGCTTCGTCACCGGGGATCGGCTGGTACGCGGCGTTGTGGGGGAGCAGCCACACGTGGCCGTCCTCCCGCTTGAAGCGCTTGACGGTGGCCTCGCCGTCCAGCATGGCGGCGACGATGTCGCCGTTCTCCGCGACGGGCTGGCGTCGGACGGTGACCCAGTCGCCGTCACAGATCGCGGCCTCGATCATCGAGTCGCCGACGACCTTGAGGACGAACAGTTCGCCGTCGCCGACGAGCTGGCGGGGAAGGGGGAACACGTCCTCGACGGATTCCTCGGCCAGGATCGGCCCGCCGGCCGCGATCCGGCCGACCAGGGGGACGTAGGAGGCGGCGGGCTTGCCGGTGGTGTCCGTGGGCTGCGAGCTGGGCTGGTCCGAGCCGCGCACCTCGTAGGCGCGGGGCCGGTGGGGGTCGCGGCGCAGGAAGCCCTTGCGCTCCAGGGCCATCAGCTGGTGCGCCACGGAGGAGGTGCTGGAGAGGCCGACCGCCTGGCCGATCTCGCGCATCGACGGCGGGTAGCCGCGGCGCTGCACGGAGTCCCGAATGACCTCGATCACCCTCCGCTGCCGGTCCGTGAGGCCGGAGCTGTCGGCGCGGATGCCTGGAGGTCGCCCTGGCAGGGAGCGTGCGGGGCGTACGGCCTCCGCCTCCTGGTTCGGACTTGCGTCATTCATGGCATGCACCGGCTCGAGTCGGCTCTGGGAGCGGTTCTGGGCAGTGATGGTGGCACTGTCTGCGGTGGTGGTCACGTCGGCCCCTCTCGAAATGTTCTCCCTAGCTGGACAACGGTAGTAGCTTTCGAAAGGTTGCGCCAAACACACGTTCGAGTGAAAAATCGAGGATCCCCCACCTGGGTTAGATCGGCGGGTGTATGGGCGGCCTCTATGGGGTCGATATACCTGAGGCCGTAGGTCCGCGGGTGGTCGCCGCGATGGTCAAGCGGAATGCGTTTTGCACCGGTCCGGCCGAACGTGGGTTCGGCTCCCTGTCCGCTCCTTACGGTACCCTTCCGGGTTGGATCGGCCGTGCCCGGGCAGGGCCCGGCGCAGGGATCAGTGTGGCATCGGGGACCCCCATATCCGGCCATCGGGCACCGCGACACGCGGAGTGGCCCAAATGCGGCCCAACCCAAGATCTAGTGGTTGGATGGGCGCGGCCACCCAGAAGTTGTGGTCCTCGGTCGGCCGAGGTCCCCGGGATCGCATATGCTTGTGGCTGCTTCACGAGCCCCCGGCGAAGACTCGCTCTCCGTCGTTGAGGGGCTCCGTGGGGTGATTCAGTCGTGCCAAGAGGAGGGTGAGGGAACCATGCACTGCCCCTTCTGCAGGCACCCCGACAGCCGCGTCGTCGACAGCCGTACGACCGACGACGGAACGTCGATCCGCCGGCGCCGTCAGTGCCCCGACTGCTCCCGTCGCTTCACGACGGTGGAGACGGCCTCGCTGATGGTGATCAAGCGAAGCGGGGTCACCGAACCCTTCAGCCGTACCAAGGTCATCTCCGGCGTGCGCAAGGCGTGCCAGGGGCGGCCGGTCACCGAGGACGCCCTCGCCAAGCTCGGCCAGCGGGTCGAGGAGGCGGTGCGCGCCACCGGGAGCGCCGAGCTGACCACCCACGACGTGGGTCTGGCCATACTCGGCCCGTTGCAGGAACTCGACCTCGTCGCCTACCTGCGGTTCGCATCCGTTTACAAAGCGTTCGACACCCTTGAAGACTTCGAGACCGCCATCGCGGAACTGCGCGAGCCGCGGCCTCACCCCCATGAGTGCGAGCCCGGAGGGACCCCCGCGGTCGTCCCCGTGCCCGCCTCCGCCACCGACTGACCGCTCGGGGCCGCAGTGCAGCGCGGCCCGGCCGGCCGGTGGGCGAGTTCGTAGATACAAGACACACAGCACTGTGCCGCGGAATAACGCTGGCACTTTAGGGCGTTTTTGCCCGCATATGGGAGGCAGGCGGCATGACAGAGACGGCGAGCAGCTCGGCACGTGGTTCCCGCGCCAAGGGGACCAAGGCCGCCAAGGGCGGCCTGCGGATCGAGCGCATCCACACCACCCCCGGCGTGCACCCCTACGACGAGGTGAACTGGGAGCTCCGTGACGTCGTCATGACCAACTGGCGCGACGGCTCGGTCAACTTCGAGCAGCGCGGCGTCGAGTTCCCCGACTTCTGGTCGGTGAACGCGGTCAACATCGTCACCAGCAAGTACTTCCGCGGCGCCGTCGGCACCCCGCAGCGCGAGACCGGTCTGAAGCAGCTCATCGACCGCATCGTGAAGACCTACACGAAGGCCGGCGAGGACTACGACTACTTCGCGTCCCCCGCCGACGCGGAGATCTTCGAGCACGAGCTGACCTACGCCCTCCTGCACCAGATCTTCAGCTTCAACTCCCCGGTCTGGTTCAACGTCGGCACGCCCCAGCCGCAGCAGGTCTCCGCCTGCTTCATCCTGGCCGTCGACGACTCCATGGAGTCGATCCTCGACTGGTACAAGGAAGAGGGCATGATCTTCAAGGGCGGCTCCGGCGCCGGCCTGAACCTCTCCCGCATCCGTTCCTCCAAGGAGCTCCTCTCCTCCGGCGGCAACGCCTCCGGCCCCGTCTCCTTCATGCGCGGCGCCGACGCCTCCGCGGGAACGATCAAGTCGGGCGGCGCCACCCGCCGCGCGGCCAAGATGGTCGTCCTGGACGTGGACCACCCGGACGTCGAGGACTTCATCGCCACCAAGGTGAAGGAAGAGGAGAAGATCCGCGCCCTGCGCGACGCGGGCTTCGACATGGACCTGGGCGGCGACGACATCACGTCCGTCCAGTACCAGAACGCCAACAACTCCGTCCGTGTGAACGACGAGTTCATGACGGCCGTCGAGAACGGCACCGAGTTCGGCCTGCGTGCCCGCATGACCGGCGAGGTCATCGAGAAGGTCGACGCCAAGGCGCTGTTCCGCAAGCTCGCCGAGGCCGCGTGGGCCTGTGCCGACCCGGGCATCCAGTACGACGGTGTGATCAACAACTGGCACACCTGCCCCGAGTCCGGCCGCATCACCGCGTCCAACCCCTGCAGCGAGTACATGCACCTGGACAACACGTCCTGCAACCTCGCCTCGCTGAACCTGATGAAGTTCCTGAACGACGACGGCAAGGGCAACCAGTCCTTCGACGCCGAGCGCTTCGCCAAGGTCGTCGAGCTGGTCATCACGGCGATGGACATCTCCATCTGCTTCGCGGACTTCCCGACGCAGAAGATCGGCGAGAACACCCGCGCCTTCCGCCAGCTCGGCATCGGCTACGCCAACCTCGGCGCCCTGCTGATGGCGACCGGCCACGCCTACGACTCGGACGGCGGCCGCACCCTCGCCGCGTCGATCACCTCGCTGATGACCGGCACCGCCTACAAGCGCTCCGCCGAGCTGGCCGCCATCGTCGGCCCGTACGACGGCTACGCCCGCAACGCCGACTCGCACAAGCGCGTCATGAAGCAGCACGCCGACGCCAACGCCGTCGCGCCGCGCACCGAGGACCTGGACAACGCGATCTGGGCCGCGGCCACCGAGGCCTGGCAGGACGTCCTGCGCCTCGGCGAGAAGAACGGCTTCCGCAACGCCCAGGCCTCCGTCCTC
The DNA here is from genome assembly GCF_000158895.1 of Streptomyces sp. C. Classification (NCBI taxonomy): domain Bacteria; kingdom Bacillati; phylum Actinomycetota; class Actinomycetes; order Kitasatosporales; family Streptomycetaceae; genus Streptomyces; species Streptomyces sp. C. Next base: position 5,845,719 of record NZ_GG657750.1, read on the forward strand.
GCGCCGACCGGCACCATCGGTCTCGCGATGTCCTGCGACACCACCGGTGTCGAGCCGGACCTGGCCCTGGTCAAGTTCAAGAAGCTCGTCGGCGGCGGCTCGATGCAGATCGTCAACGGCACCGTGCCGCAGGCCCTGCGCCGCATGGGCTACCTGGAAGAGCAGATCGAGGCGATCGTCTCCCACATCGCCGAGCACGGGAACGTCGTCGACGCCCCGGGCCTGAAGACCGAGCACTACGAGGTCTTCGACTGCGCGATGGGCGAGCGCTCCATCTCCCCGATGGGCCACGTCCGCATGATGGCCGCGATCCAGCCGTGGATCTCCGGCGCGATCTCGAAGACGGTCAACATGCCGGAGTCGGCGACCGTCGAGGAGATCGAGGAGATCTACTTCGAGGCGTGGAAGCTCGGCGTCAAGGCGCTCGCGATCTACCGCGACAACTGCAAGGTCGGCCAGCCCCTCTCCGCCAAGAAGAAGGAGGAGGAGAAGGCCGAGATCACCGAGAAGGCCGAGGAGACCATCCGCACGGCGGTCGAGAAGGTCATCGAGTACCGCCCGGTCCGCAAGCGCCTCCCCAAGGGCCGCCCGGGGATCACCACCTCCTTCACGGTCGGTGGCGCCGAGGGCTACATGACCGCGAACTCCTACCCGGACGACGGCCTGGGCGAGGTCTTCCTGAAGATGTCCAAGCAGGGTTCGACCCTGGCGGGCATGATGGACGCCTTCTCGATCGCCGTCTCCGTCGGTCTGCAGTACGGCGTCCCGCTGGAGACGTACGTCGCGAAGTTCACCAACATGCGCTTCGAGCCGGCCGGTATGACGGACGACCCGGACGTGCGCATGGCGCAGTCGATCGTCGACTACATCTTCCGTCGCGTGGCGCTGGACTTCCTGCCCTTCGAGACCCGCTCGGCGCTCGGCATCCACTCCGCCGAGGAGCGTCAGCGCCACCTCGACACCGGCTCCTACGAGCCGCTCGAGGAGGAGGAGCTCGACACCGAGTCCCTCGCCCAGTCGGCGCCCGTCGCCGCCGTGGCCAAGCCGGTGGCGATCGTCCCGGTCCCGGCCCCCAAGACGGCGCACAGCAACGCCGAGCTGGTCGAGATGCAGATGGGCGTCTCCGCCGACGCACCGCTCTGCTTCTCCTGCGGTACGAAGATGCAGCGCGCCGGCTCCTGCTACATCTGCGAGGGCTGCGGCTCCACCAGCGGCTGCAGCTGAGCCCGCGCGGGTAGCTGACGGCTGACCCGCCGCACACGAACGAAGGGGACCGGCCCGCGGCCGGTCCCCTTCGCCGTATCCGTACGCGTAACCGTGCGCCCGTGCCGGCCCGCCGGTCAGTGGGGGATCGAGCGGGAGGGGCGGGTGACCAGGTCCTCGCGGAACTCCGCGATCCTGGACTGGACCTGGCGCATCAGGTGGGTGTCCTCGATGCGGTCCAGGTAGAGGCAGCGGTCGGCCAGCCCGCGCAGCTCGAAGGCGAAGCACAGCGACATCAGCGGGTTCACGAACAGCTCGCTGCCCCGGGTGCGTTCGGTGAAGCGCACGTCGCCGAAGGCCCCCCGGACGGCCGCCGCGACCGAACCCGCCACGATGCTGGGCCGGTCCGGCGTGTGCTCCTGGGCGTGGGCCACCGGGTCCAGGAAGAGCGCTCCCTCCCGCGTGGCCCGGGGTATCGAGAACGCGCCCAGGTAGGCGCCGTCCCGTTCCAGCGCCGCGATGTTCTCCAGCACCAGGGCGTGGCTGACCCCGTGGTACGCGTCGACGCCGAAGCCGACCGACACCACGAGCCGTTCCGGTACGTCGTCCAGCGCGGCCAGCGCCGCCACGCTGGTCAGGTCCTCCTCGGGCGTGCCGAGGCCCGCCTCGTCGCCGCGCATCAGGATGTCCGTGCCCCCGTCGACCAGCACCACCGCGTCGATCCGGTGGAGGTCGATCAGCGCCCGGTAGGCGGCGCGCAGCGGCTGCACCCCGACCTGGGGGAAGGCGTACACGGTGGAGGGGTAGCCGTGCAGCCGGAGCCAGCGGGCGAGGGTCCGCTCCGGGAAGTAGGACAGGTGGGGCGCCGAGTCCGGGGTCACCGCGGCCAGGTCCGGTGCTGCCCAGTCCTCGGGCGGCAGGCCGGCGAGGGTGCTGAAGGAGAGGTTCGCCAGGTGGACCTCCTTGCCCTGGTGCAGCAGCGAGAGGGCGACGGGCAGGCCCGAGTAGATGTCGAAGCCGCCGCCGGCGCCCGCGACGAGGATGCGCTCCGCGTCGGCGAGCCGGGCGAAGAGCGGGTTGGTGTGCAAGGCGGTCATGGCGATCATTGTGCGGGGCCCGGCGACGCCCGGGCACACGGATTTCACGGCGGGGGAGCGGGGAGCCATGTGGAGCGGTGAGGAACTGGACCTGGACGCGTACCTGGAGCGGATCGGCCTCGGTGCCGGGACGGGACGGGCCGTGCGGGAACTCCGGCCCGACCTGGAGACGTTGTACGAAGTGCACCGGGCCCACACCGCCGCCATCCCCTTCGAGAGCCTGGACGTCCTGCTCGGCCGCCCCGTCGCGCTGGAGGTCAAGGCCCTGGAGGACAAGCTCGTGCGCGCCCGCAGGGGCGGCTACTGCTACGAGCAGAACTCGCTGCTGGCCGCCGCCCTGGAGCGGATCGGCTTCGAGGTCTCCGGGCGCGGCGCCCGCAACCGCACCCGGGGCGACTCGCTGCTCGCGGTGACGCACGCCGTGCTCGTCGTCACCGTCGACGGCGAACCGTGGCTCTGCGACGCCGGGTTCGGCTACATGGGCCCGCGCGAGCCCGTCCCGCTCGCGCGGCCCGGCACCGAGGTGCGCCAGGGGTCGTGGACGTACGCGGTCCACGAGGAGGCGGAGGGCGTCCTCGTGCTCCGCGCCCGCCGCGGGGAGGGCTGGTGGGACCTGTACGCCTTCTCCCCGCAGCGGTACCACCCGGTGGACTACGTGGTGCTGAACCACTACAGCTCCACGCACCCCCGGTCCTCCTTCGTCGGGACGACCATCGTGCAGCTCCCCGGGGACGCCGTGCGCAAGACGCTCGTGGGGCGCGAGCTGACGCGCCTGTTCCCCGACGGGCGGACCGAGCGGGAGCCGGTGGACCCCGCCCGGCTGCCCGCCCTGCTCGACCGGGAGTTCGGGCTTCGACTGCCCGAGCGGGATGCGGCGGAACTGGTACGGATCCACCGCTCCGGGGACTGACCCGGACCGCGCCCGGCCCGTACGATGGCGCGGTGCTGGTCAAGTGGATTCGCTGCACGGTGACGGACCGACGCGGGTTCGAGCGCGGGCAGCGCAAGTGGGCGGGGCTGCCCGGCGAACCGGGGTTCCGGGGGCAGGGCGGCGGCTGGAGCAGAGGCCGGCAGGGGGTCGCGCATGTCTTCGCGTTCTGGGAGAGCCGTTCCTTCTACGACTCCTTCATGGCCCGCTCGCACGACAGACTGGCCGCCTCGCAGAACGGCACCTACACCGATGCCCGGGTCACGCTCTTCGACCACCGCTTCGACGTGAAGACGGGCTTCGAGCCGCGCTTCAGCGACGCCGACGTGGTGCGGGTCGCCCACACCCGGGTGCGGGAAGGGCGCGTGGACCATTTCGCGCTGATGCAGGAGAAGGTCTGGAACCCCGCCATGGCGGGGTCGCCCGGGATGATCCGGGGCCTGTTCGGGGAGGCGCCCGGTCGGGAGTTCCTGGTGCTGTCCATGTGGCGGGCGGCGGCGGAGCACGGCAAGTACCGGCAGGAGCGGGTGGAGCGGCTCTCGCTGCGCGCCCAGACCGAGGCCGACGTGGAGGCGCTCACCGGGGACGTCGTCGACCTCGAACCCGGCTGGACGGTATGACCGTAGGACAAGCGCCGTCCCCGACCGGCGTGCCCGGGCGGTGGCCGCCCCGGCGGCCGAATAGGGTCGGGGGATGGTTCGACCACGGCGCATCGTCCTTGTCCGGCACGGGGAATCGGAGGGAAACGTCGATGACACGGTGTACGAGCGGGAGCCCGACCACGCCCTGCGGCTGACCCGCACCGGCCGCGAGCAGGCCGCGGCGGCCGGGGAGCGGCTGCGCGAGCTCTTCGGCGAGGAGAGCATCAGCGCGTACGTCTCCCCCTACCGCCGGACCCTGCAGACCTTCCGCGAGCTGCGGCTGGACCCGGCGCGGGTACGCATGCGCGAGGAGCCCCGCCTGCGCGAGCAGGACTGGGGGAACTGGCAGGACCGCGACGACGTGAAGCTCCAGAAGGCGTACCGGGACGCCTACGGGCACTTCTTCTACCGTTTCGCGCAGGGCGAGTCGGGCGCCGACGTGTACGACCGCGTGGGTTCCTTCCTGGAGAGCCTCTACCGCAGCTTCGAGGCCCCCGACCATCCCGAGAACGTCCTGCTGGTCACCCACGGGCTGACGATGCGGCTGTTCTGCATGCGCTGGTTCCACTGGTCGGTGGCCGAGTTCGAAGCCCTGTCCAACCCGGGCAACGGCGAATACCGTGTCCTGCTGCTCGGACCCGACGGGCGTTACCGGATGGACCGCCCGTTTGAGCGGTGGACCACACCCGAGCCTTATGACCTGGACGGCTAAAGTGGCGCGCGATGACCGCTGATTCCGCTTCCGAAACGCGTTACGCACGCGCCCTGTCCAGCCTCCGCGGGCTGGCCCTGGGGGACGCCCTGGGCTCCCAGTACTTCGTTCCCGTCAACTACCCGCTGCTGAAGCGGCGCGAGCTGCCGGCCGGCAGCGAGCCGTGGCAGTGGACCGACGACACCGAGATGGCCTGCTCGGTGGTGGCCGTGCTCGCCACGCACGGCCGCATCGACCAGGACGCGCTGGCGGCCTCCTTCGCCGGCCACCATGACTTCGACCGCGGCTACGGGCCCGCCGTGAACCGGATGCTGCGCCTGGTCCGGGAGGGCGAGGACTGGCGGACGCTGGCCGCCGAGCTCTTCAACGGGCAGGGCTCCTGGGGCAACGGCGCCGCCATGCGGATCGCCCCGCTCGGCGCCTGGTACGCGGACGACCCCGAGCAGGCCACGCACCAGGCGGAGATCTCCGCCTACACCACCCACCAGCACCGCGAGGCGGTGTGCGGGGCGATGGCCGTCGCCGCCGCGGCCGCGCTGGCGGCCTCCCCGGCCGGCCCGCCGAGCGCCGAAGCCCTGCTGGACGGGGTGATCGCGCTGGTGCCGCGCAGCGCGGTCGGTGCGGGCGTGCGCAGGGCGCGGGACATGCTGGACTACGGCGACGCGACGACGGTCGCCGCGGTGCTGGGCTGCGGGCGGCGCACGAGCGCCCATGACACGGTGCCCTTCGCGCTGTGGTCGGCGGCCCGGGCGCTGGACGACTTCGAGCGGGCGTTCTGGACCACCGCCCAGGTGGGCGGTGACGTGGACACCACCTGCGCGATCGTCGGTGGGGTACTGGGCGGGCGCGGGGACGCGGCGCTGCCGCAGGCCTGGCTGGACCGGACCGAGGCGCTTCCGGCGTGGCTGCCCGGGCTGCCCGGCTGACGGGTACCGGCTGCTGAGGGGTCCCGGCCGGGTGGTGGCGGTGCCGGGTGGGCGGGGGCCGGGCGCGGGGGTGGTTCCGCGCCCGGGGCTCCTCGTACGTTCGTCTTCGCAGGGGGAGGGGCCGGACGGTGTGCTCAGGCCGCGGGGCCGGCCTCGGCGGCGGCTCCGCTGAGGGCCTCCAGGTCGCTCTTGCGCACCCGGATCACGAGGAGCGCGGTGGCCAGTGCGAGCCCCGCCATGGCGACGGCGGCGATGAAGGCGGTGGAGATGCCCCGGGTGAGGACGAGGTCCCCCCAGGGGTCCGGCAGCTGCCCGGTCTGCTGGAAGGCGGCCAGCTGCCCCGGTTCGGCGTGGGCCATGAAGTCCGGGACCTGCTGGGCGGCTTCGTCGCGCCCGGCGGTGCCGAAGACGGTGACCAGGATCGACAGGCCGAGCGAACCGCCCACCTGCTGGCTGGCGTTCAGCAGCCCGGAGGCCGCGCCCGCCTCCCGCGGCGCCACGCCGGAGACGGCGGTGAGGGTGAGGGTGACGAAGTTGAGGCCCATGCCGAAGCCGAACAGGAGCATCGGGCCGAGCACGCCGGACAGGTAGGTGCTGTCGGTGCGGATGAAGGTCAGCCAGGCCAGGCCGATCCCCGTGAGCGCCGATCCGGTGACCATGAACGGCTTGGGGCCCAGGCGCGGCAGGAAGCGCTGCGAGAGCCCGGCGGCGGCGATGATCGCCACCGTCACGGGCAGGAAGCCGACGCCGGACTGGATGGGCGAGAAGTCCAGCACGTTCTGTACGAACTGGACGATGAAGAAGAACATGCCGAACATGGCGGCGGCGAGACCGAGCATGATCAGGTAGGTGCCGGCGCGGTTGCGGTCGGCGAACATCCGCAGCGGGATGATCGGTTCGGCGGCGCGCGACTCGATGAGGACGAAGAGGCCGAGCAGGACGACGGCGGTGGCGAATGAGCCGATGGTCAGCGCGTCGCGCCAGCCGTCCTCGGAGGCGCGGATGAACCCGTAGACGAGCGAGGTCATTCCGGCGGTGGAGGTGAGGGCGCCGGCGGCGTCGAAGCGGCCCGGGTGGCGTTCGGACTCGTTGATGTAGAGCGGGGCGAGGACGGCGATGAGCACGCCGATCGGCACGTTGACGAAGAGCACCCAGCGCCAGTCGAGCCACTCGGTGAGCATGCCGCCGGCCAGCAGGCCGACGGCGCCGCCGCCGGCGGACACGGCGGCGAAGACCCCGAAGGCCCGGTTGCGGTCGGGGCCTTCGGCGAACGTCGTGGTGATCAGGGCGAGCGCGGTGGGCGAGGCGATGGCCCCGCCGACGCCCTGGAGGGCGCGGGCCGCCATCAGCTGCCATGGCTCCTGGGCGAATCCGCCGAGCAGGGAGGCCAGCGTGAACAGCAGGATTCCGGTCACGAAGACGCGGCGCCGGCCCAGGATGTCGCCTGCCCGGCCGCCGAGCAGCAGCAGTCCGCCGAAGGCGAGGGTGTAGGCGCTGATCACCCAGGAGAGGTCGGTGGTGGAGAAGGCGAGAGCCGTCTGGATGTGCGGGAGCGCGATGTTCACGATGGTCGCGTCGAGGACGACCATGAGCTGGCAGGCGGCGATGACGGCGAGCGCCACCCCTGGACGTCCGGGCCGTCGGGCGGCCCCGGGTATCCGGGGCTTCTCGAGCTGAACGCTTGTCACTGTGGATCCCCCCGAAGTGAAATAGTGAACGCATTCGTTCACTGCGGGTCCACGGTAGGAGCCCGAATGTAGGGAACGCAAGCGTTCACTAAGGCTGAAAATGTGCGCGAGATTCGCGCGGGCCGGTCGGAGGTACGGGCATGACGGGTTCGGGCTGGTCGGCGGGGGCGGCGCCGGTGCGCAGGCGGGGGCCGGCGCTCGAACGGGCGATTTTGGACTCCGCCCTCGACCAGCTGAGCACCGTCGGCTGGAACGCCCTCACCATGGAGGCGGTCGCGGCCGGGGCGCGCACCGGCAAGGCGGCCGTCTACCGGCGCTGGTCCACCAAGACCGACCTGGTGGCCGAGGTGCTGCGCACGGGACTGCCCGCGCTGGGGGAGATCGCCGACCACGGATCGGTGCGCGAGGACCTGTACACGGTGTGCGTGCGGATGCGGGACATCATGCGCTCCCAGGCCGGCGTGGCTCTGCGCGCAGTCCTTCACGAATGCGACCACGCTCATGCCGACCTGTTCCGCGAAGTGATCTGGAAGGGCCTGCACGAGCCGGCCCACGAGGTGATACGCGAGCTGCTGGAGCGCGGAATCGAGCGGGGGGACGTCCGAGCCGACGCCACGAGTCCCCTGCTCGCCGACGTGATTCCGGCGATGCTCATGTACCGCGCGAAGGTATGCGGAAGCGAATGGCCGGACGTCGAGATCGCCGAGATGATCGACGGTGTGATGGTGCCGATGCTCCGGGCGTGAAGCCTCGGCAAGCCCGGTCGGCGGCTCGCGTACGGGCCCGCCGGCGTCGGCGGCCGGACCCGTACGGGCACCCCTCGGACGCGGGGCGAGGGCCCGGCGCGGGGCGGCGCGCGCACGCCGCGCGGCCCCGCCGAGGCGCCCCGGCGCCGCTTGCCCCGGGCCGGGGTGTGCAGGCGGCCCGGGGCGGCGTAACCTTGCTGGCGCCATGCCGTACGAAGCACCCACCCACACCGTCGAGCGCTCCCTCCGTGCAACCACCGGCGCCAAGGTCATCGCCGGGGTCGACGAGGTCGGACGAGGGGCCTGGGCCGGTCCCGTCACCGTCTGCGCGGCGATCACCGGCCTGCGCCGGCCGCCCGAGGGGCTCACCGACTCCAAACTGCTCACCCCGAAGCGGCGCGACGCGCTGCTCGAGGTACTGGAGGACTGGGTCACCGCGCACGCCCTGGGGCACGCCTCCCCGGAGGAGATCGACGAGCTCGGGATGACGGCGGCCCTGCGGCTCGCGGCGGTGCGCGCGCTGGAAGCGCTCCCGATGCGGCCCGACGCGGTGATCCTCGACGGCAAGCACGACTACCTCGGCCCGCCGTGGCGGGTCCGTACCGTCATCAAGGGCGACCAGTCCTGCATCGCCGTGGCCGCGGCATCGGTGATCGCCAAGGTCCGGCGCGACCGGATGATGGCCGGACTCGGCGAACCGGGCGACGGCGTCGCGGACTTCGCCTTCGCCGCGAACGCGGGCTACCCCTCACCGGTCCACCGGGCCGCACTTGAGGTGCGCGGGCCCACCGCGTACCACCGGCTCTCGTGGTCCTACCTCGACGCGCTGCCCCAGTGGCGGCACTTGAAGAAGGTGCGCCGCAGCGAGGAAGCGCTGGAGCTGGAAAACGGAGGCCAACTCGGCTTCGATTTCTGATCGCACCCACGTGCCACCGACCGGTACGTTTCGTACCGGTGTTTGATAGATATCAACTCATGCCTCTCACCCCCGCCATCGAGGAGCCTCAGATTCACGAGAGTGCCCAGGGTCCCCGCGTCACGCCGGCCGCGAGCCGCACCGCGCAGACCCCCCGCCCCGTACCTGGTCCGCGTCCCGTAGCCGTTCCCCGGCCCGGGCGCCCCGGTCCCACCCCCGCCGCGGCGAACCGCGCCGGTGTGGCCCCCCGGCCCGGTCCGCCCGCGCCGCGCGCGGCCGAGACCACCCCCGGACCCGTTCCCGCAGCCTCCGCCGCGCCGTCCGTCTCGGCGGCGGTCCCGCAGGTCCAGCTGATCCCGGCCTCCGCCGAGGGTGCGCTGGACGCGGCCGAGGAGGCCGTGGACCTGCTGCTCGACACCGGGCGTGCGCCCGGTGAGATCCTGGTGATCACCACCGGCGACCCGCACCCGTGGGCCGCTCACGAACTGTCCTTCGGCGAGGCCTCGTACTGGGCCCAGCACGACGCCGGGGACGACGTCTTCTACGCGGACGCGGCGCACGTACAGCGCGCCTCCGGCCGCCCCGTCGTGGTCTTCGCGGCCAACGGCGGACCGGCTTCGGCGACCTCCACCGCCCTGCCGGTGGCGCTCGCCCGGGCGGGTGCGCTGCTGATCGTGTGCGGCGACGTCAAGCAGATCAACTCCGTGCTGGGTGCGGGCGTCTGACGCCCCGTATCCGGTGCGGGCGAGGGGCGGGGCGGGCCACGGGCCGGCCCCGCTGAAGTCCGGAGCCCGACCAGCCGTACCCCCTTCCCGGGAGTACGGCAGTGAGGGCTGCCCCCGCCCCTACGGTGCGGTCGGCTTCCGACGGCGTACCGGTGGCGTACCGGTTGCCGTCGGCGTCGGCGTCGGCGTCGGCGTCCGGCGACCGGCGTCCGGGGGGTCCGGCGTCCGGCGCCTGGCCCCGGACCGGGGTCCGTCCGGCCGTGGGCTCCTCAGCGTGCGGCGGTCCGGCGCAGGGGCTCCGACGTGCCGCCCACGGTGCTCAGCGTCAGCGGCGTGAGCTCGGGAGTCAGCGAGCCGAGGGGCTCGGGCCGGGAGTCCGAACCGGGCCGACGCCCGCCCCGGCCCTCACCCACCACCTGCCAGCCGCCCCGGGTCAGCGTGATGTACGCGCCACAGCGCAGCCCGTGCAGGGTGCAGGCGTCACGCAGCCCCCACATCCAGGCGCCGTCCTCCTCGGTCCAGCGCTCGTCGCCGTCACGGCAGTACATCAGCACCGCCGTGCGCACCGGGGTCCGGCGCCGCAGGTCGTGCGGGATGACCCGGCGCAGCCGCGACAGCAGCGCGTTGCGGTACTCCCAGCCGTCCGCCGAAACGGACTTCTGCACGAACGAAGCGCTCGCGACGAGCTGTTCCTCGGGACCGAGCACGGCTATGACGGCGGTGGACGGCGTCGGGCCGTGCCGGGAGTGCAGCCCGCTGACCACCTCGCGCGGATTGCGGAGCAGGGGGACACCCGCCGCCGTCCACTCGGAGGGTTCGAGCAGTCTGCCGTGCCGGCTGGCGCCACCGGCCGCCGCTGCCAGTGACGTGGTCGAGGACGGGGCGAATCCGAAGGTCACGGTCCTCCCTTCGGGTACACGCCCGCGTACGGGCACGGCTGAGGTGTGGGCGCGCCGCAGCGCGGCCCAGGAGAGTGCCGACGAGCCGAGCGGGAGCACTCCGATTCTCGCGTGGCCCGCGAGGATGGGGCAATGAGCATTTGCGGCCGCGGACCGGAATTCGCCGGTATGCCGCTCATATCCTTGCCCGCCCACGCCGAAGATGACGCATTCCGCTATGACTGGAGCGCCAGCACCAGCGGAAACACCCCCTCGGCCCCCGCCCGGCGCAGCAGCCGGGAGGCCACCGCGAGGGTCCATCCGCTCTCCGCGCGATCATCGACGAGGAACACCGGACCCCGGACCTCGGAAAGGCTCGCCGCCAGGGCTGGCGGCACGGTCAACGCCTGGTGGAGCCCACGGACCCGCTGGGCACTGTTCGAGGACGGCAGTCCGAACTGCGGCGCCTGATCCGTGTATTCCAGCGCCCCCAGCAGGGGGATCCGCCCCACCTCGGCGATGCGCGCGGCCAGGGAGCCGACCAGCTGCGGGCGGCTCCGCGAGGGCAGCGCGACCACGCCCACCGGCCGGGCCGGAGCCTCAGCGGCTCCCGAGGCCCAACCGCCGGGCCCCCGGGCCCAGTCGGCGAGCACCGCCACCACGGCCTGCGCGACATCGTCCGGAACGGGCTGGTCGGCCGCCTGAGGGGCCAGCATGGGGCGCAGCCGGTTGCCCCAGCCGATGTCGGACAGCCTGCCCAGGGCACGCCCGGTCGACGACTGCTCTCCGGCCGGGATCCGTCCCTTGAGGTCCACTCCCACGGCCGCGAGCCCGGTCGGCCACATCCTGCGGGGTTCCAGTTCCACTCCCGGGCGGCCCAGTTCGCCCCGCGCGGTGTCCAGCGCCGCGCCCGAGACGTCAGCCGTGAAGCGGGCGCCGGCACAGTTGTCACAGCGGCCGCAGGGCGCGGCCTCCTCGTCGTCGAGCTGGCGGCGCAGGAACTCCATCCGGCAGGCGGTCGTGGCTGCGTAGTCCCGCATGGCCTGTTGCTCGGCGGCCCGCTGCCGGGCGACCCAGGCGTACCGCTCCGAGTCGTACACCCAGGGCTCGCCCGTGGCCGTCCAGCCGCCCTTCACCCGGTGGACGGCCCCGTCCACGTCGAGCACCTTCAGCATCGTCTCCAGCCGGGTCCGGCGCAGGTCCACCAGCGGCTCCAGCGCGGGCAGCGAGAGCGGCCGCCCCGCCTGGGCCAGCGCGTCCAGGGTGCGGCGCACCTGCTCCTCCGGGGGGAAGGCCACCGAGGCGAAGTACTGCCAGATCGCCTCGTCCTCACGGCCCGGCAGCAGCAGCACCTCGGCGTGCTCCACCCCGCGGCCGGCACGGCCGACCTGCTGGTAGTAGGCGATGGGGGAGGACGGCGAACCCAGGTGCACCACGAAGCCCAGGTCGGGCTTGTCGAAGCCCATCCCCAGGGCGGAGGTCGCCACCAGGGCCTTGACCCGGTTCGCCTGGAGGTCGCTCTCCGCCTGCTCGCGGTCGGCGTTCTCCGTCCGGCCGGTGTACGAGGACACCGTGTGCCCGCGGTGACGCAGGTACGCGGTGACCTCCTCGGCGGCGGCCACCGTCAGGGTGTAGATGATCCCGGAGCCGGGCAGCTCGGCGAGGTGGTCGGCCAGCCAGGCCAGCCGGTGCGCGGCGTCGGGCAGGGCCAGCACCGCCAAGCTCAGGCTCTCGCGGTCCAGCGGGCCGCGCAGCACCAGCGCGTCCGTGCCGGCCCCCGTGCCGAGCTGCTCCGCCACGTCGGCCGTCACCCGGGCGTTGGCGGTCGCCGTCGTCGCCAGCACGGGCACGCCCGGCGGGAGATCGGCGAGCATCGTGCGCAGCCGGCGGTAGTCGGGGCGGAAATCGTGACCCCAGTCGGAGATGCAGTGCGCCTCGTCGACCACGAGCAGGCCCGTGGCGGCCGCCAGCTTGGGCAGGACCTGGTCGCGGAACTCCGGATTGTTGAGCCGCTCCGGGCTGACCAGGAGGACGTCGACCTCGCCCGCCGCCACCTCGGCCTGGATGCCCTCCCACTCCTCCGGGTTGGCGGAGTTGATGGTCCGCGCGTGGATGCCCGCCCGCGCGGCGGCCTCGACCTGGTTGCGCATCAGCGCCAGCAGCGGGGAGACGATCACGGTGGGTCCGGCGCCGCTCGCCCGCAGCAGGGACGTGGCCACGAAGTAGACCGCCGACTTGCCCCAGCCGGTGCGCTGGACGACGAGGGCCCGGCGCTTGTGCGCGACGAGGGCCTCGATCGCCCGCCACTGGTCCTCGCGCAGCCGCGCGGTGCCCGTGGGGTCGCCCACGAGACGGGCGAGTACGGAATCGGCCGAGGACCTCAGGTCTGCGTTCATGCCCCCATGCAACCCGATGGCTCTGACATCGCGCCAATGCGGCTCCGGACCTGTGGAAATTGAAGATCGAACGGGTTATCCACAGGGGTTTCCGGATCGGAGCGGGCGCGGGACCGTCGGACGCATGACGACGAACCACGAACCGACCAGCCCGTCCGGACGGCCCTCCATCAGCCCGTCCGGAGTCCCCACCGAACCCCAGATCACCCTGCGCAGCCCCGCGGAACTGGCCGATGCGCTGCCCTACATGCTCGGCTTCCACCCCACCGACTCCCTCGTCATGGTCGCCGTGCACGGCGAGAACGGACGCTTCGGCGGCCGTCTGCGGGTGGGAATCCCCCTCGCCCCCGCCGAATGGGAGGACACGGCCCGGCAGGTCGCCGAATGCCTCATCCGCGGCAGCGAACGGCGCGGCGGCAAGCCCGACGGCATCGTGGTCTTCCTCTGCCAGGAACCACGGGGCGGCGAGAGCGGGCAGCGGGTCATGACCCGGCTGCGGCCGCTGGCCCAGCGGATCCGGATCGCCTGCGGAGCCCTCGACGTGCCCGTCCTGGAGGCGCTGTGCCTCTCCGCCGGCCGCTACTGGTCCTACACCTGCGGTGACGACGGATGCTGCCCGGCCGAGGGCAACCCGCTGGCACCGCCCGGCACCTCGGTGATGGCCGCCGCGGCCACCTTCGCGGGGCTCCAGGTCCGCGGCTCCCTCAAGGAGATCGAGGGTCGGCTGACCCCGCTCGGCGGGGCCTGGGCCGCCGAGCAGGAGGAAGCCCTGGAGCGGGCCGCCACGGCCCTGGTGCCGAAGATCCTCGACGGCGCGACCCGGGAGGAGGTCGGCGCGCAGACCCTCGACCTGGCCCGGACCCTGATGAGGCGCCTCACCCTCGCGCCGCCCGCCGAGGGCGGGCCCCGCGCCGACGACTGGGACGACGCACTGCTCGGCCACGACGAGGCCGCCGCCGTGATCCTCGGACTCCAGGACCGGGAGATCCGCGACATCGCCGCCGAGTGGATGGAGGACGAGGAGGCCGCGCCCGCCCTGCGGCTGTGGCGGGCCCTGGCCAGGCGCTGCGTCGGCGCCTACGGGGAACACGCGGCGGCCCCGCTGACCCTGGCCGGCTGGGTCTCGTGGTCCACCGGGGACGAGCCCACGGCCCGGATCGCGTTCGGACTGGCCCTGAGGGCCGACGCCGAGTACCGGTTCGCCCAGCTCCTCCACCACGCCTGCAATTGAGGGCATCGACCCCGAAGGGCTGCGCGAGTGCCTGAGGGAGGAGCGCAGGCGCCGGGAGCCGGGCCGCAAGCGCCCCGCCGGAGCCACCCGCCCGCCCGGCGGCCGCACCGGCCAGCGCCGCCGCGCATCCCGCCGCACCGAGGGGAGCGGCCAGTGAGCCCCCGCCAGGGCCTGGCCGGGGCCCTGTGGAGGCCGGCGGGCCGGGCCCCGCGCCGAAGCCGGCCCTCCCGGTGCGGGCAGCCGCCACCGGGGCCCGTGACCCGGGCGGGGGTGGGGGCGTTCAGCTGGGGGGTGGTGGGGGCCCGGCCGCGCCGCCGCCCCGCAGAACCGGCCGGAGCGCAGACAAGGCGGCACATGGCTCCCCCCGTACCCCGAAGCGGCCCTTCCGGGCCCCCTCCCACCCCATCCCCCCACCGGTCGGAATTCCCGCCCGGCGGTGGTCCGGCGGAGCTCCCGCCGGAGCGGCAGGCGGGGCCGGGCGGGCCGGACCGCCCCGACCGCCCGGGTGGCCCGGGTGGCGCGCTGCCGGGGGCCGGCGGGCCGCTGGGGGCTGCCGGGCCCGCGGAGGCTGCCGGGCCGCTGGGGCGGGTGGCCGGCGGCGGTGCGGGTGCGGGTTCGGGCGGGGCGGGGTGGGGTGCCGCTGTGGGGCTGCCGCCTGGTGTCCATGCCGGTGCCGGTGCCGGTGGACGTCCGGGTGTTGTGGGTGGTGTCGGTGCTGGCGTCGCCGGTGGTGTTGCGGGTCCGGTGGCTGGTGCTGGTGCTGGTGCTGGTCCGGTGCCTGGTGCCGGTGCCGGTGCTGGTGCCGGTGCCGGTGCCGGGGCCGGGGCCGGGGCCGGTGGGCGGGTCGGCGGTGGGGCGGCCGGGCAGACCGCCGCCGCCGGGCGGCGGGCCGAGCTGCCGCCCGTGCACGGGGCGCTCATCTGCGTCGCCGCGCCCTACCTGGCCATCTCGCCCGAGCACGGCCAGCTGACAGGACGGGGGATCGACGGGATCTACCGCTCCGGGCGGAGGCTGCTCTCCCGCTGCGTGCTGCGCGTCGCCGGACGGGACCCGGTCGCCGTCCAGGGCCGCAGCATCGGCGCGGACCGGGCCTCCTTCACCGCCACCGTCCGCACCGGGGTCGAACCCGGACCGGACCCCGACATCGGGGTCGAGCGGATCCGCCACGCCGACGGCACCGAGCGCATCACCGTCCGCAGCTACGCCGCCCGCCCCCTGCGCCTGCCCGTGGAGGTCTCCCTCGGCACCGACCTGGCCGACCTGGCCGCCGTGGCCGCCGGCCGCGCCGGGCCGGAGCTCGCCGCCGGGGTGCACGCGGCGGGCCTGCGCTGGAGCACCGGGGACGCCCTGGCCGTCACCACCGCCGAACCGGCCCCCGACGACGCCCTCGCCTCCGCCGGGCTGCTGCGGTGGGAGTTCGACCTCGGCCCTGGCGAGTCCCGCACCATCGAGCTGCGCACCACCCGGGACCGCGCCGCCCGGGCCCCCGCCGGGCAGGTGGCGAACCCCCTGGCCGCAGCCCGCGCCGAGGGGGACGACCCGAGAGGCCGACGCGTGGTTCCGCACCAGCGTCGAAGACCTCCG
>NZ_GG657750.1:5861943-5864449 GCF_000158895.1 Streptomyces sp. C
AGAGGTTCCGGGCCCGGTTCTGGATCGACGGGCCCGGACGGGGGCCGCCCCGCCGCCGCCCTGCACCCCTGACGGCCGGCCGCTGCCCCGGCTCACCGGAGCAGCCGCGCACCTGCTGGACACCGGCCTGGTCGGCGGGGGCCGGATGGCGCCCGGCCTGCTGGACCCCGTCCGCACCGAACAGCTCGCCCGGCTGCTGGGAGCCCCCGCCATGGATTCGGGGTGGGGGCTGCGCAGCATGGCTGCCCGGGAGCCAGGCCACAACCCGTTCGGCCACCGGTCGGGGGCGGTCCGGGCCCACGAGAGCGCCGTCGCGGTGGCCGGGCTGGCCCAGGCGGGCTTCGAGAAGGAGGCCGCCGGCCTGCTGCGGGGCCTGCTGGACGCGGCGGAGGCCTTCGGGTACCGGCTGCCGGAGATGCACGCCTCCGAGCAGCGCACCGCGGGCAGCGCGCCCCTGCCGCACCCGGCGGCCTGCCGCCCCGCCGCGGTGGCCGCGGCCGCCGGCGTCCACGCGCTCACCGCCCTCGCCGGCATCCGCCCGGACGCCCCGGCGGGCTCGGTCGCCGTGGCCCCCAGGGCGGGCGCCCCCCTCGGTGCCCTGCGCCTTTCGGGGCTTCGGGTCGCGGGGGAGCCCTTCACCGTCAGGATCAGCCGCCTCGGCGTCGGCATGGTGGAGGAGGCGGCCGATGGGCTCCAACTGGGAGGGTGAGGAAAGGCCCGCACGGTGGCCCCTGGTGCTCGGGAGGATCCTGACTGGGGTCCAGATCACCGTCCTCGGGATCACGAAACGACTGTTTATCGTCAGGCAGACGACTATGATCGCGGCATGTCGCCCTACGACCCGTCGGCCTTTCCGCCCTTCGCCGTCACCGTCGACCTGGTCGTGCTCACCGTGCGGCGCCATGCGCTCTGCGCGCTGGTCGTCCGACGGGGTGAGCAGCCGTTCCAGGGGCGCTGGGCGCTGCCCGGCGGCTTCGTGCGCGGGGACGAGGACCTGGCCGGTGCCGCCGCCAGGGAACTCGCCGAGGAGACCGGCCTGTGCGCGCACGACCCGGCCGCGCCGGGCGTGGACAACGGCGCGCACCTCGAACAGCTCGCCACCTACGGGGACCCGAAGCGCGACCCCCGGATGCGTGTGGTCAGCGTGGCGCACCTGGTCCTCGCCCCGGACCTGCCCGCCCCGCGGGCCGGCGGCGACGCCAACAGCGCCCGATGGGCCCCCGTGGACGAACTCCTCGAAGGCCCCGACCAGGCCTCCGCCGGGCTCGCCTTCGACCACGCCACGATCCTCGCCGACGGCGTCGAGCGGGCCCGCTCGAAGATCGAGTACTCCTCGCTGGCCACCGCCTTCTGCCCGCCCGAGTTCACCGTCGGCGAGCTGCGCCGGGTGTACGAGGCCGTGTGGGGCGTGGCGCTCGACCCGCGCAACTTCCACCGCAAGGTCACCGGGACCCCCGGGTTCCTGGTGCCCGCCGGGGGGACGACGACCCGTCAGGGCGGGCGACCCGCACAGCTGTTCAGGGCCGGCGGGGCCACCCTGCTCAACCCGCCGATGCTGCGCCCGGAGGTCTGAGCCGCCGGAGCCGGGGTGGCGGCCTCCGCCGTCCGGGGGGTGGCCTGCGGCCATAGCGGTACGGACTCGGGGCGGTTGCGTACAAAATCGGACATATCGCGTTACCTTGCATGCGGTACTCACGCTGCCGCAAAGCGGTCTCACACCCCGCGAGAGAAGCGATGCTCCAGGCCATCGGACTCACCAGCACACCCCGTCGAGATCTCCCGCCCCTCGTGGACGACCTCACCTTCGAGGCCCGCCCGGGGTGCGTGACCGCCCTGCTCGGAGAGCCGGGTTCGGGCAAGACCACCGCACTGCGGCTCATGCTCGAACTCGAACCGGGCCGAGGCGTCACCTACTTCCGCGGCCGCCCGCTGCACCGCATCCCGCATCCCGGCCGTGAGGTCGGGGTCCTCCTCGGCAACGTCCCCGGGCACCCGTCGCGGACGGTCCGCAACCAGCTCCGGATGCTCTGCGCCGCCGTCGGCGTCCCGGCCTCCCGGGCCGACGCGATGATGGAGGTCGTCGGCATCGGTGGCCTGCGCGACCAGCGGCTCGGTTCGCTCTCGGCCGGGATGGACCGCCGGGTCGGGCTGGCGGCGGCCATGCTCGCGGACCCCTGCACCCTGCTCCTCGACGAGCCCACGGCCGGTCTGGCACCCCGGGAACGGGCCTGGCTGCACGGACTGCTGCGCGGCCACGCCTCCCTGGGCGGAGCCGTGCTCTTCACCACCGACGACGCGAAGGAAGCCGCCCGGAGCGCCGACCGGGTCGTCTCCATCGCCGCGGGCCGGCTCGTCGCCGACCAGGACGCCGCGGACTTCGCGCGCACCCGGCTGCGGCCCAGGGTCGCCGTGCGCACCCCGCACGCCGCCCGGCTGGCCGACGTACTGGGCCGCGAGGCCCGGGGCCGCCCACCGGGTGGGGTCTCTCGAGGAGAGCGGCAGCCGG
>NZ_GG657750.1:5864816-5875204 GCF_000158895.1 Streptomyces sp. C
CGGCGGGGCGCCGTTCGCGCAGGCCCCGACGTCCGCTCCCGCCCCGGCCGCTCCCGCCCCGGCCCCCGCCCCCGAGGCCGCCGGGCCTACGCGGGCCCTCTCGCGGCGGGCCCGGCACGCCCGGCCCGGGCGCACCGTCCCGGCGGTGCGCCGCGTGGGCGGCCCGCTGCGGCCGCTGCGCTACGAGCTGCGCCGCGTCTTCGGCACCGCCACCCCCTTCCTCACCGCCGCCCTCGTCGTCGCGGTCTCCGCCGCCACCGCCCTGGTGCTCGCCCGCGCCGGCCACACCCCGCAGAACCGGGTCCTCGCCGCGTGGCCCGAGCCGTTCCCGCTGCCCCCGGCCGCGCTCGGCGCCGGACTGCTGGGGGCCCTGGCCTTCGGCGAGGAGTACCGCTACCCCGCCCTCGCCGCCGACCGGGGCACCGTGCCGCGCCGGCTGGGGCTGCTCACCGCCAAGCTCGGAGTGTGCGCCGCCCTCGCCCTCGCGTTCGGGGCCCTCGCGGTCGCCGCCGACGCCGCCGCGCTGCGCCTCGTCTTCGGGAGCGCCCCGCTGCGCGCCCCGGCCGAGTGGCTCGCCCCTGCCGCGAGTTGGGCCGGGCTGCTGGTCGGCTGCGCCTGGGCCGGGGTGCTCGCCTCCGGGGTGTTCCGGTCCTCCCTCGCGGGCCTGGGCGCCGTTCTCGCCGTACCGGTGGCGGTCGTACCGCTGGTGCGCAAGGCCCTGGAGGGGCAGTCCGCGTACCCCGCGAGCGGGGTGGCCTCCCGGCTGCGCGCCCTGGCCTCCGCGCCCTGGCCGCCGGAAGGCGACCGTTACGTGCTGGGGGCCCTTCGGGTGATGGCCCAACCCGTCGGCGCCGCACTGGTGTTGTCGTTGATGGTCCTGTTGTGCGCCTATGGGTTCACAGGACTGCGCGCCAGAGTCCGTTGGTGATCGTTCCCTTACGGGAGGCGACTGCGGGGAGACCGCAGAAGTCCGCTTCGCACGGAATCAGGCGAAGCGGACCGTAACTCCCCGCAAAAGGCCCGGTTCCTTACGATAAGGCGTCAATTGCGTAGGTGGCACCGATCACCCTTTCGTGTGCTTTTCACCAAAGACCTCAAGGGTCATGGAGGCGCGGCCGACAAAGGATTCGTGAGTACCCTTGCGCACACCATGATGACCGCCGCCCGCCATGCCGACACCGGCCTCGCCGGCCCGGGCGAACTCGACCGCTACCCCTACGCGGAGGCCGCCGGCTCCGACCGGGTCGGGCCACCCCACTGGGACGGCGCCGACGTCGAGTTGAGCCGCGTCGGACGCCGGGCGGCCGGCAGCCGCGGCCGCGGACTGCACGGCCAACTCGTCCAGCAGCTCGGTCAGATGATCGTCTCCGGCGACCTCGGCGCGGACCGGCCGCTGGTCCCCGAGGAGATCGGCCAGCGCTTCGAGGTCTCCCGCACCGTCGTCCGCGAGTCGCTGCGGGTCCTGGAGGCCAAGGGCCTCGTCAGCGCCCGCCCCAACGTGGGCACCCGGGTCCGGCCCGTCGCCGACTGGAACCTCCTCGACCCCGACATCATCGAGTGGCGCGCCTTCGGCCCCCAGCGCGACGACCAGCGCCGCGAGCTCAACGAGCTCCGCTGGACCATCGAGCCGCTGGCCGCCCGCCTCGCCGCCGGACACGACCGCCCGGACGTCCAGCAGCGCCTCTCCGACATGGTCGAGATCATGGGCCACGCCCTCGGCCAGGGCGACGCGATCACCTTCGCCCGCGCCGACAACGAGTTCCACGCGCTCCTGATCCAGGTCGCGGGCAACCGCATGCTGGAGCACCTCTCGGGCATCGTCTCCGCCGCCCTCCAGGTCTCCGGCAGCCCCGTCACCTCCTGCGACCGCCCCAGCGAAACCTGCGTGGCACACCACGCGCGGATGGTGGAGGCCCTGGCCTCCGGCGACAGCGCGGGTGCCGAGAGCGCCATGCGCCAGCTCCTGACGGTGCATCCGGAGGTCGAGCGCGTGGTCCCCGCCCCGCGCGAGCACTGACGCTCCGACGCACGGGGGCGTGGGAGCGCACCACCGGTCGCCGGGCCCCCGCGGGCCCGGCGACAGCGGCATGCGGGCCCGCGTGCGGGGCTCCGCGGGGGCGGTCCCGGGAGGGTGCGGACGACCGCAGGACCGGCACGCCCGCGCACGCGGTGTGACGCAGGCCACCAAGGGGTGCACCCGGGACACGAAGATTGGGCGTAACGCTCCGCGACGTCACGCGATGACGTAAGAGGTGATGGCCGACGGAGGGAAGACAGCAGCCCTTGGGGATGCTGTGCAGCTCCCCGGCCCCTGCCCGCGCCCCCGGCCCATCCCCAGTCGGTGGTCGTCGGCTCCGGTCCAGCACCAGGCCGGGGTCGGAAGCCGTTCCCATCGTTCCGAGAGGTTGTTCGTGTCGGCCAGCACATCCCGTACGCTCCCGCCGGAGATCGCCGATTCCGAGTCTGTGATGGCGCTCATCGAGCGGGGCAAGGCCGAGGGGCAGATCGCCGGCGATGACGTGCGTCGGGCCTTCGAGGCTGACCAGATTCCTGCGACCCAGTGGAAGAATGTCCTGCGCAGCCTCAACCAGATCCTCGAGGAAGAGGGTGTGACGCTGATGGTCAGTGCCGCGGAGTCGCCCAAGCGCACCCCACGCAAGAGCGTCGCAGCGAAGACTCCCGCGAAGCGGACGGCGACGAAGACCGTCGCGGCCAAGACGGCGGCCGCCCCGGCAGTGGCCGACACCGTCACGGCGGAGGCGGGAGCGCCGGACCCCGACACCGCCGACGCGCTCGCCGGGGAGCCCGCAGCCGAGCCCGCCGCGAAGAAGACCGCGGCGAAGAAGACGGCGGCCAAGAAGGCCGCACCCGCCAAGAAGGCCGCCGCGAAGAAGACGGCCGCGAAGAAGACCGCTGCCAAGAAGGACGCCGACGAAGGCGGGGAAGAGGCTCTCGACGAGGGCCCCGACGCCGTGAAGGCGGAGGCCGAGGAGGAGGACGAGGGCGGCGAGAACAAGGGCTTCGTCATCTCCGACGACGAGGACGACGCCCCCGCCCAGCAGGTCGTCGTGGCCGGCGCCACCGCCGACCCCGTCAAGGACTACCTCAAGCAGATCGGCAAGGTCCCCCTCCTCAACGCCGAGCAGGAGGTCGAGCTCGCCAAGCGCATCGAGGCGGGCCTGTTCGCCGAGGACAAGCTGGCGAACTCCGACAAGCTGGCCCCCAAGCTCAAGCGCGAGCTGGAGATCATCGCCGAGGACGGCCGCCGGGCCAAGAACCACCTGCTGGAGGCCAACCTCCGCCTCGTGGTCTCGCTGGCCAAGCGCTACACCGGCCGCGGCATGCTCTTCCTGGACCTGATCCAGGAGGGGAACCTGGGTCTGATCCGCGCGGTCGAGAAGTTCGACTACACCAAGGGCTACAAGTTCTCCACGTACGCGACCTGGTGGATCCGCCAGGCGATCACGCGCGCCATGGCCGACCAGGCCCGCACCATCCGCATCCCCGTGCACATGGTCGAAGTGATCAACAAGCTCGCCCGTGTGCAGCGCCAGATGCTCCAGGACCTGGGCCGCGAGCCCACCCCGGAGGAGCTGGCCAAGGAACTCGACATGACCCCCGAGAAGGTCATCGAGGTCCAGAAGTACGGCCGCGAGCCGATCTCCCTGCACACCCCGCTCGGCGAGGACGGCGACAGCGAGTTCGGTGACCTCATCGAGGACTCCGAGGCGGTCGTCCCGGCCGACGCCGTGAGCTTCACGCTCCTGCAGGAGCAGCTCCACTCGGTGCTCGACACGCTGAGCGAGCGCGAGGCGGGCGTGGTCTCGATGCGCTTCGGACTGACCGACGGGCAGCCCAAGACCCTGGACGAGATCGGCAAGGTCTACGGGGTCACCCGTGAGCGCATCCGCCAGATCGAGTCCAAGACCATGTCGAAGCTGCGCCACCCGTCGCGCTCGCAGGTCCTGCGCGACTACCTGGACTGATCCGTCCGCGGCGGCCCGGCCCGGGAGCGGGCCGGGCCCGCGGCAGCAGGTGCGCATGTCCTCCTGGCATTCCACTCTGGGTGTATTCGAGCACACTCAGAGTCAGGAGGCCTCATGCGTCGTCCCTTCGCCCGTGCCCTGGCGGGCGCTCTGACCCTGGTGGCGGGAGCGGCCGCGGTGCCGCTGGCCCAGGCGCCCAGGGTGGCAGCGGACAGCATCGTCATAGGCGGGAGCCCGGTACGGGTCGCCGACAGTCCCTGGGTGGTGGCCCTCGCCAGCCGTGACCGGTTCGGAGGTATCCGTGACGGGCAGTTCTGCGGCGGTGTCCTCGTCGCGCCGACCACCGTGGTGACGGCCGCCCACTGCCTCGGGCGCCAGGTGCTCGGCGGGCCGGTCGAATCCGTCGCCGACTTCCGCGTGATCACCGGGCGTACGGAGCTCCGCGCGCCCGAGGGCCGCGAGATCGCGGTGGTCGGGGCCCGGGTCAACCCGGCCTACGACCCCGGGACGAACGCCGGGGATCTTGCCGTGCTGGAGCTGGCCGAAGCGGTGCCGGCGGACCACGTGCTCCCGATGGCCGGGGCCGGCCACCCCGCCTACGGGGCGGGCACCGAGGCGGCCGTGTACGGGTGGGGCGACACCAGTGGCTTCGGTGACTACGCGTACGGGCTGCGGGCGGCGCGGGTCACCGTACTCGCCGACGAGGTCTGCCGCCGGGCGTACCCCGGGGACTCGGACGGGCGGTACCAGGAGGACTCCATGGTGTGCGCGGGCGACCGCGCCGGCGGGAAGGACGCCTGCCAGGGGGACAGCGGCGGGCCGCTGGTGGCCCAGGGGCGGCTCATCGGGCTGGTGTCCTGGGGGCGCGGCTGCGGACGCGCCGACAGCCCCGGGGTGTACACCCGGATCGCACCGCTCGTCGGCTTCGTGAGCGGCCCCGAGAGGCACGCGCGGCCGAGCGGGGTCTAGGGCACCGCCCGAGGGGGCCGGAGGGGCTCCATGCGCCCCGCAAGGCCCGGGGAGGGGTATCGGGGCCGCCAGGGGCGGACTCCGTGAGCAGGGCCCCGGGTGTCCCCGGCCCCCGCGGGCATGAGGACGGGCGGCGCCCCTGGATCTCAGAGTGCCGCCCGTCGACCGGCCTGGCCGGTCCTGGCTCGTCGGATGCGAGGTTCAGGCCTTGTGTCAGCGGTCCTCGTCGGCCGCACTGGCGGCCGGAGCGGACGTAAGCCGCTCGGTCTCATCCTGTATTTCCGCGGCGATCTTCTTGAGTTCCGGCTCGAACTTACGCCCGTGGTGGGCGCAGAAGAGCAGTTCACCACCGCTCAGGAGGACGACGCGCAGATATGCCTGGGCGCCGCAACGGTCGCATCGGTCAGCGGCCGTCAGCGGGGTCGCGGGTGTCAGAACAGTAGTCACGTCGCCTCTTCTCTAGCTCGACGAGCTGTCGTACCAGGGTCAACATCCAACCAGGCCGAAAACGTTCCCGCTCGCGGCTTTTCCTCGAAACTTCCTTCCGAAGCTGGCCGGCTGCTGCCGGTTGGCGGCGAAGGAGCCGTATTGCGTTGCTTTACGGTTTCGCGTTGTCAGTCGTTCGCTTGTAGCAGTTCTCGTCCTCCCGGCGTGAGTGCCGGTTGTTCATGAGGACGTGCCCGAACCCTAAATGGTTCATGCGTCGAAGGGAACGTGATGTTTGCTTCACCCCCACGGGGGATCGAACATCCGTGCGGATCTGCACTAGGCTGTGGAACCCACGAGGGTGGCGTTGCATCGGCTCTACCAGGCCTCGGTACCCTTCGACCGGCGACCCAGCCACCCCTGCGCCCGACCGGGCCAGAAAAGAAATTCAGCGAGGAGCGAACTGCGTGACCGCCGACACGTCCGTGCCTTCCAGCGCGCTGCTGTCCGGAGCAGACCGGGACGGTTCCAACTACACCGCGCGGCACCTGCTCGTCCTCGAAGGCCTCGAGGCCGTCCGCAAGCGCCCCGGCATGTATATCGGCTCCACCGACAGCCGAGGCCTGATGCACTGCCTCTGGGAGATCATCGACAATTCCGTCGACGAGGCCCTGGGCGGCTTCTGCGACCACATCGAGGTGATCCTCCACGACGACGCCTCGGTCGAGGTCCGCGACAACGGCCGCGGCATCCCGGTCGACGTCGAGCCCAAGACCGGCCTGTCCGGCGTCGAGGTCGTCATGACCAAGCTGCACGCCGGCGGCAAGTTCGGCGGGGGCTCCTACGCGGCCTCCGGCGGTCTGCACGGCGTCGGCGCCTCCGTGGTCAACGCCCTCTCCGCCCGCCTGGACGTCGAGGTCGACCGGAACAGCTCCACCCACGCCATCAGCTTCCGCCGCGGCGTCCCCGGCGTCTTCACCGAGCAGGGCCCCGAGAGCCCCTTCGACCCGGCGAACGGCCTGCGCAAGGCCAAGCGGATCGCCAAGGGCAAGACGGGCACCCGGATCCGCTACTGGGCCGACCGCCAGATCTTCCTCAAGGACGCCCGGCTCTCCCTGGAGACCCTCTACCAGCGCGCCCGCCAGACCGCCTTCCTCGTCCCCGGCCTGACCATCGTCGTCCGCGACGAGCGCGGCATCGACGGCGCCGGCAAGACCGAGGAGACCTTCCGCTTCGACGGGGGCATCAGCGAGTTCTGCGAGTACCTCGCGCAGGACAAGGCCGTCTGCGACGTGCTGCGCCTGACCGGCACCGGCACCTTCAAGGAGACCGTCCCCGTCCTCGACGACCGCGGCCACATGACCCCCACCGAGGTCACCCGCGAGCTCGGCGTGGACATCGCCCTGCGCTGGGGCACGGGGTACGAGACCGGCGTCAAGTCCTTCGTGAACATCATCGCCACCCCCAAGGGCGGCACCCACGTCTCCGGATTCGAGCGCTCGGTCACCAAGACCGTGAACGAGGTGCTGCGCTCCGCGAAGCTCCTGCGCGTTGCCGAGGACGACGTGGTCAAGGACGACGCCATGGAGGGCATGACGGCGGTCGTGACCGTCCGCCTCGCCGAGCCGCAGTTCGAGGGCCAGACCAAGGAGGTGCTCGGCACCTCCGCGGCCACCAGGATCGTGGCCGCCGTCGTCGCCAAGGAGCTCAAGGCCTTCCTGACCTCCACGAAGCGCGACGACAAGCAGCAGGCGCGCGCCGTGATGGAGAAGATCGTCGCGGCCGCCCGGACCCGGATCGCGGCCCGCCAGCACAAGGAGGCGCAGCGCCGCAAGACCGCGCTGGAGACCTCCTCGCTGCCGGCCAAGCTGGCCGACTGCCGCAGCGACGACGTGGACCGCAGCGAGCTCTTCATCGTCGAGGGGGACTCCGCCCTCGGTACGGCCAAGCTCGCGCGGAACTCCGAGTTCCAGGCGCTGCTGCCGATCCGGGGCAAGATCCTCAACGTCCAGAAGTCCTCGGTCTCGGACATGCTCAAGAACGCCGAGTGCGGCGCGATCATCCAGGTCATAGGAGCCGGCTCCGGCCGCACCTTCGACATCGACGCCGCCCGCTACGGGAAGATCGTCCTCCTCGTCGACGCCGACGTCGACGGCGCGCACATCCGCTGCCTGCTGCTCACGCTCTTCCAGCGGTACATGCGCCCGATGGTCGAGGCGGGCCGGGTCTTCGCGGCCGTGCCGCCGCTGCACCGGATCGAGCTGGTCCAGCCCAAGAAGGGCCAGGACAAGTACGTCTACACGTATTCGGACAACGAGCTGCGCCAGACCCTGCTGGAGTACCAGCGCAAGAACATCCGGTACAAGGACGCCATCCAGCGCTACAAGGGCCTCGGCGAGATGGACGCGGACCAGCTGGCGGAGACCACCATGGACCCCCGCCACCGCACCCTGCGGCGGATCAACATCGGCGACCTCGACTCCGCCGAGCAGGTCTTCGACCTGCTCATGGGCAACGAGGTGGCCCCGCGCAAGGAGTTCATCACCGGCTCCGCGGCGACCCTGGACCGCTCGCGCATCGACGCCTGACCCCTCCGTGGTACCGGCCGGCCACGGCCGGTACCACAGATGCGGAAACGGCGTTCCGGCACACCGGTGCCGCTCGCTCCATCACCTGAAGGGGTGAAGAGCACCGGTACATCAGTCCGGAAACCGACCATCCGGCACATCCTTGTGGGCACGCGGCCAATGCGGCGGCGGACAAGGAGAGTTCGGTGGACAAGCACGAAGGTCGTGATGCCGGAACGATCCGGCTGGACGACCCCTGGTACGACGCACTGGCCGTGGGCTGGGGCGAGGACGCGGGCACGGTCCCGGCCCAGGCCCAGGCAGCCGCCCCGGTCCACGGCGGCCGGGCAGCACCCGGCGCGTCCGACATCTACCTCGAAGTGCAGCGCAGCGCCGCCTTCCAGGAGGTCCGGGGCCGCTACCGAAGGTTCGTCGTCCCCGCGACCGCCGGCTTCTTCCTCTGGTACGTCGCCTACGTGGTCGCCGCCACCGCGGCACCCGGGCTCATGGCCCGGCCCGTGGCCGGCGCGGTCAACGTGGCCCTGCTGGCCGGCCTCGGCCAGTTCCTCAGCACCTTCCTGCTGACCTGGGCGTACGCCAGGCACGCGCGGCTGCGCCGCGACCGGGCCGCGCTCGACCTGCGCTGGACGGTCTTCGAGCAGGAGCGGGCACAGGACCGGGCGGCCGCGCGCGAGCAGCAGGAGCGCGGCCGGCCGCGGACGAGGACGGTCCGGGAGGAGGGGGCGTGACCACCGAACACCAGACCCTCGCGCTGATCCTCTTCAGCGCCTTCATCGCGGTCACCCTCGGCATCACGACCTGGGTCAGCCGCAACCGGCACGGCTCGGCCGAGGAGTTCTACGCGGGCGGGCGGCTCTTCTCCCCGATGGAGAACGGTTTCGCCATCGCCGGCGACTACATGTCCGCCGCCTCCTTCCTGGGAATCTCCGGGCTGATCGCCCTCTTCGGCTACGACGGCCTGCTCTACTCCGTCGGCTTCCTCGTCGCCTGGCTGGTGGTCCTCTTCCTGGTCGCCGAACTGGTGCGCAACTGCGGGCGGTTCACCCTCGCCGACGTGGTGGCGGCCCGGATGAGCGAGCGGCCCGTCCGGATCGCCGCGGGCACCTCCTCGGTGGTCGTCTCCGTGCTCTACCTGGTGGCGCAGATGGTCGGGGCGGGCAGCCTGGTGGGCCTGCTGCTCTCGGACTCGGGCCCCGCCGCCCGGACCCTGACCGTGATCGGGGTCGGGGCGCTGATGGTGGTCTACGTGACCTTCGGCGGGATGCGGGCCACCACCTGGATCCAGATCGTCAAGGCGGTGCTGCTGATGGGCGGGGCCGTAGCCCTGACCGTGCTCGTCCTGCTCCGCTTCCACGGCAACCTCGACCAACTGCTCACCGGCGCGGCCGAACGCAGCGGGCACGGGGCCCGCTTCCTGAGCCCCGGGCTCAAGTACGGCGGCGGCTGGACCACCCGGGTCGATTTCATGAGCCTCGGCCTCGCGCTCGTGCTGGGCACCGCGGGGCTGCCGCACATCCTGTCGCGCTTCTACACGGTGCCGACCGCGCGGGCCGCCCGCCGGTCGGTGGTGTGGGCGATCGCGCTGATCGGGGGCTTCTACCTGATGACCGTCGTCCTCGGCTTCGGGGCGGCCGCGCTGGTCGGGCCCGACGAGGTGCGGGCCTCGAACGCCTCCGGGAACACGGCCGTACCGCTGCTGGCGGCCTTCCTGGGCGGGGGTGCCGAGTCCACCGGGGGCGCGGTGCTGTTCGCGATCGTGGCCGCCATCGCCTTCGCGACCATCCTCGCGGTGGTCGCCGGGATCACCCTGGCCTCGTCGGCCTCCGTCGCGCACGATCTGTACGCCTCCCTCAAGCGCCGCCGCGCCCGGCAGCGCAGCGAGGTGGCCGTGGCGCGGATCGCCGCCGTGGGGATCGGGGCGGTGGCCATCGCCCTCGGGCTGCTCGCGCAGGACCTGAACGTGGCCTTCCTGGTGGGGCTGGCCTTCGCCGTGGCGGCCTCGGCGAACCTGCCGGTGCTGCTGTACTCGCTGTTCTGGCGGGGCTTCACCACGCGGGGGGCGGTGTGGTCGGTGTACGGGGGGCTGGTCCCGGCGGTGCTGCTGGTGGTCCTCTCGCCCGTCGTCTCCGGGAGCCCCGAATCCCTCTTCCCCGGCGTGGACTTCCAGTACTTCCCGCTCCAGAACCCGGGCATCGTCTCGATCCCGCTCGGCTTCCTCGCGGGCTGGCTGGGCACCGTGACCTCCGCGGAGGAGGCGGACGAGCGCAAGCACGCCGAGACGGAGGTCCGGTCGCTGACCGGGGCCGGCGCGGTGTGAGGCGGTCCCCTAGGGGGTGTTGCGAAAGTCCTGTGCGGTGCTCGCGGTGTCCGGTGCGTGCTCTCGGCGCGCCGGGCGGAAGCCCTCGTACTGGGCGTACTC
>NZ_GG657750.1:5875304-5884595 GCF_000158895.1 Streptomyces sp. C
CCCCCTAGGGTGTGTCCGACGGGCGCCAGGCGTAGCGGTGCTCGGGGCGGCCGGTCTCGCCGTAGCGCAGGGCCAGGGTGACGCGGCCGGCCCGGTCCAGGAGCTTCAGGTAGCGCTGGGCGGTCTGCCGGCTGATGCCCGCGCGGTCGGCGATCTGCTGCGTGGACAGCGGGCCTTCGGCGGCGCGCAGGACCCGGCGGACCAGCTCCGCGGTGGTGGGGGAGTGCCCCTTCGGCAGCTCGTTCGGGGTGCCCGCCGCGGCGAGGGCGCCGAAGATCCGGTCCACCTCGGCCTGTTCGGCCTCGCCGCCGCCGGAGAGGGAGCGGCGCAGGGAGGCGTAGGCCTCCAGCTTGGTGCGCAGCCCGGCGAAGGTGAACGGCTTGACCAGGTACTGGAGGGCGCCGAGCCGCATGGCCGCCTGGACGGTGGCCAGGTCCCGGGCCGCCGTGACCATGATCACATCGGTGTGGTGGCCGAGCTGGCGCAGGCGGCGCACCAGGTCGAGGCCGTTCTCGTCCGGGAGGTAGTGGTCGAGGAGGACCAGGTCCACCGGGCGGGCGGTGAGGAAGTCCAGGGCCTCGGCCGCCGAATGGACTTCGCCGCAGATCCGGAAACCGGGAACCTTCGCCACGTACGCCGCGTTGATCCTGGCAACACGCATGTCGTCGTCGACGACCAATACGTGGATCGGGGTCTCGTTCATCGCAGGGCCTCCGGGAGCACGACGGAGAATTCCGCCCCTCCGTCCTCTGCCGACCCGGCCTGGGCGCTGCCGCCCTGCCGTTCCGCGAGGCGGCGTACGAGGGCCAGACCCAGCCCTCGCTCGCGGTGGGCCTCGGGCTGCTTGGTCGACCAGCCCTCGGTGAAGATCTCCTCGTGCCGGCCGGCGGGGATCCCCGGGCCGCTGTCGCGGACCCGCAGCACGGCCGTGCGTCCCCGCGCGCGGATGTCGACCTCGACCAGGGGTGCGGCCGAGCCGGCCGCCGCGTCCAGGGCGTTGTCGACGAGGTTGCCGAGGATCGTGACGAGGCCGCCCGGGTCCACCAGGCGATCGGGGAGGAGTGCGTCCGGGGCGAGGCGCAGGGCGACGCCGCGCTCGGCGGCGACGGTCGCCTTGCCCACGAGGAGGGCTGCGAGCAGGGGGTCGTGGACCTTTTCGGTGACCTGCTCGGCGGTGGTGCGGTGGACTCCGACGACCTCGTTGACGAAGTCGACGGCTTCCTCGTGCAGGCCCAGTTCGAGCAGGCCGAGGAGGGTGTGGAGCCGGTTGGCGTGCTCGTGGTCCTGGGCGCGCAGGGCGTCGATCAGGCCTCGGGTGGAGTCCAGTTCGCGGCCCAGGCGCTCCACCTCGGTGCGGTCGCGCAGGGTGGCGACGGCTCCGCCGTCGGCGGTGGGCATCCGGTTGGCGACCAGGACGCGCGGGCCCTGGACGGTGAGCAGGTCCCGGCCGGTGACGCGCCCGGTCAGGACGTCGCTGGTGCGGCCCGTGCCGAGGACCTCGTCCAGGGGCCGGCCGGCGAGGGTGGCGGCGCTGTCCGCGGGGAGGCCCAGCAGCCGGGCGGCCTCGTCGTTGACGAGGCGCACCCGGTCGTCCGGGTCGAGGGCGATCACGCCCTCGCGGATGGAGTGCAGCATGGCCTCGCGCTCCGCGAGGAGCCCCGCGATGTCGGAGAAGGCCAGGTCGCGGGTCTGCCGCTGGATCCGGCGGGAGAGCAGGTAGGCGGCCAGCGCACCGGCCGCCAGGGCGCCGCCCGCGTAGGCGAGCAGGCCGGGGATGGCGCCGAGCAGCCGGTCGCGGACGCTGTCGTAGGCGATGCCGACCGAGACGGCGCCGACGACCTCCCCGTCGGCGGCGACCAGGGGGACCTTGCCGCGGGCGGAGCGGCCGAGGGTGCCCTCGTCGATCTCCATCACCTCGTGGCCGGCGAGCGCGTCGCTGGGGTCGGTGGAGACGGGCCGTCCGATGCGGTCGGGGCTGGGGTGGGAGCGGCGGATGCCGTGGAGGTCGAGGACCACCACGTACTCGGCACCGGTCGCCCTGCGGATCCGCTCGGCCGCGGACTGGACGGGGCTGTCCGCCGTCGGCCGCGACCGCAGGAGGTCGGTGGCCAGCGACGGGTCCGCGGCCGTGCTCTGCGCGATGGCCAGGGCCCGCCGCATCGCCTGGTCGTCGAGCTGGCCGCTCAGGGGGGCCAGGAAGAGCCCCGTCGCCAGGACGGCGACCCCGGCCGCGATGGCCAGCTGGGTCAGCAGGATCTGCGAGACGGCCCGTCGGGGCAGCCCGAGGCGTCGAGCGCCCGTGGGGAGGAACCGCATGACTAGCACCGTAGGTCGGCTGGGGCGTGAGCGGAATTTTCTGTGTCTATGAGAAGCCCCACCCGGAGCGGGCGGCCCGGGCCGTCGCCGGGTGGGCGGTGCCCTTCCGGGCGGGGTGCGGTGGGGCGCCGGTCAGGGCAGCGGGCGGGGCGGGCGGGTGCCGGTGTAGTGGCCGCTGGGGCGCATGCGCAGGGGGCGCTCCTGGTACTCCTCCAGCGCGTGGGCGATCCAGCCCGCCGTCCGGGCGACGGCGAAGACGGTCTCGCCGGCCTCGGCGGTCATCCCGCAGGACACCGTCAGCACGGCCAGCGCCAGGTCCACGTTGGGGTGCAGGCCGTGCCGGGCCATCACCGCCGCCACGTCCCGTGCCGCGCCGAGCGCCGGGGCGGCCCCCGGGAGCCCCTCCAGGTGGTCGAACAGGGCCCGCGCCCTCGGGTCCTCGCCCCGGTACAGGCGGTGGCCGAGCCCGGGCACCCGGCGCCCCGCGCGCAGGTGCTCCGCCACCACGGGCGCGGCGCCGCCCCGCTCCAGCACCTCCGCCAGCATCCGGTGCGCGAGCCGCCCGGCCGCCCCGTGCAGGGGGCCTTCCAGGGCGCCGAGCCCGGCCGAGACGACCGCGTACGGATGGGCCCGCGCCGAGGCGGCCACCCGTACCGCGAGGGTGGAGGCGGCGAGGTCGTGGTCGACCAGCAGGGCCAGAGCCAGGTCCAGGGCGTCGACGGCCACCGGGTCCGGCCCCTGTCCGGTCAGCCGGGGCCACAGTGCCCGGGCGAGCCGCCCGTCCCCCTCGGGCGCCGGGGTCGCCTCCGCCCCGGGCAGGGCGCCGACCAGCGTCGGGATCAGGCAGCGCGCGGTGCCGAGTACCGCTTCCTCGGACAGGTCGAAGCGCAGCGGGTCCACCACCGCCGCGGCGGCGACCGCGACCCGGAGCCGGTCGAGGGGCCCGCTGTGCTCGGGCAGCGCGGCCACCGCCGTCCGGGCGGCGGCGAGTGCTTCGGGGGGAGCGGTGAACCGGGCCCCGTGCGGGAGGGTCCCCGTCCAGAGCCACTCGGCGACCTCCTCGTACGGGTACCGCGATGCCAGCTCGACGGCGTCGACGCCGCGGAAGAAGTACCGGTCGGCCTCGATGAGGGTGAGCGCCGTGCGTACGGAGAGCTCCCCGGCGGGCGCCGCGGCCTCCCGCCGGCTGCGCCTGGCCAGGGCCTCCACCTCCCGCGCGTCGAAGGTGCTGCCCCGCCCGACCGCGTCGCGGCGGCTGCCGAGCTGGCCCCGGCTGACGTACGCGTACACGGTCGCGGGCTTCACCCCGAGGATCCGCGCGGCCTCCCTGGTGGTGAGCCGCCTCTCGTCATCGCTCATGACGCCACCCTACATATGTTGATTCAATCAATATTGACATCGATCCAATCAAGGATGGATGGTCAATCCATGAACACCACCGTCGAAGTACCCCGCGGTCTCGCGGGAGTCGTGGTCACCGAAACCCAGCTCGGTGACGTCCGGGGCCGCGAAGGCTTCTACCACTACCGCCAGTACTCGGCCGTCGAGCTCGCCACGAGCCGCACCTTCGAGGACGTGTGGCACCTGATGTTCCGCGGCGCGCTCCCCGCGAACGCCGCGGAGCGGGCCGCCTTCGCCGCCGAGACCGTCCCGCTGCGGCACCTGCCCGCCCAGGTCCGCGACGCGCTCCCCGCCCTCGCCGGCGCCACCGCCCTCTCCGGCCCCCTCGCCGGACTGCGCACCGCGCTCTCGCTGCTCGGCGCCTGCTCCGGCTTCCGCCCGGTGTACGACCTCGACCCCGACCGCCGGGCCGCCGACGCGCTCGCCGCCTGCGCCGCCGTACCCACCCTGCTCACCGCCCTGCACCGGCTCGGGCAGGGCCTGGAGCCGGTCGAGCCGCGCGACGACCTGCCGTACGCCGCCAACTACCTGTGGATGCTCACCGGCGAGGAGCCCGACCCCGTCAAGGCCCGCGCCGTCGAGCGGTACCTGATCTCCACCGTCGACCACGGTTTCAACGCCTCCACCTTCACCGCCCGCGTCATCGCCTCCACCGGCGCCGACGTCGCCGCCTGCCTCACCGGGGCGATCGGCGCGCTCTCCGGCCCGCTGCACGGCGGGGCGCCCAGCCGGGCCCTGGACACCCTGGACGCCATCGGCACGGTGGAGCGCATCGGGCCGTGGATCCGGGAGCGGGTCCTGGCCGGGGACCGGATCATGGGCTTCGGACACCCCGTCTACCGCACCGAGGACCCGCGTTCGCGGATGCTGCGCGACATCGCCCGGCAGTTCGGCGGGGAGCTCGTGGACTTCGCCGTCGAGGTCGAACGGCAGGTGGAGGAGATCCTCGCCGAGCTGAAGCCGGGCCGGGAGCTGCACACCAACGTGGAGTTCTACGCGGGCGTGGTCATGGAGCTGTGCGGGCTGCCGCGCGAGATGTTCACCCCGACCTTCTGCGCGGCCCGGGTGGTGGGCTGGAGCGCGAACGTCCTGGAACAGGCCGCCGACTCGAAGATCATCCGCCCGGCCGCGCGCTACACCGGCCCCACCCCGCCGCAGCCGGTGCCCGCCGCGGGCTGACTACGATCGTCCGAGTGAACAGCGTCCAGCCCATTCCCGTCGTGGTCCTCGCCGGATTCCTCGGCTCCGGCAAGACCACGCTCCTCAACCACCTGCTCGGCAACCGGGGCGGCACCCGGATCGGGGTCGTCGTCAACGACTTCGGCTCGATCGAGATCGACGCGATGTCGGTGGCCGGACAGGTCGGCGACTCGATGGTCTCCCTCGGCGGCGGCTGCCTGTGCTGCGCCGTCGACGGCAGCGAGCTGGACGCCTACCTGGACAAGCTCGCCGCCCCCGTCCACCGGATCGACGTGATCGTCATCGAGGCCAGCGGGCTCGCCGAGCCCCAGGAGATGGTCCGGATGCTGATCGCCAACGAGAACCCGGCGATCCGCTACGGCGGTCTGGTGCAGGTCGTCGACGCGGCGGAGTTCGACCGGACGCGGGCCGCGCACCCGGAGACCGACCGCCACCTGTCCGTCGCCGACCTGGTGGTGCTCAACAAGACCGACCGGGTGGACCCCGCCGAACGCGCCCGCATCGAGGGGGAGATCGCCTCGCTCTGCGCCCCGGGGACGCCCCTGGTTCGGCGTCGATCACGTGGCGGATCGACCCGGAATCTGCTCTTCGACCGTCGCCCCTGGACCGAGTCTGCTGGGGGCATCTGTTCTTCTAGGACCTGATCGCGGAGGCGGAGGAGCGCGACGGCCACGACGCGCACGCGGACCACGCCCACGCCCGCTACGAGAGCGTCGAGTTCACGTCCGACCAGGCCCTGTCCCCGCGCCGCTTGATCGACTTCCTCGACCGGCGCCCGGCCGGCCTCTACCGCATCAAGGGGTTCGTCTGGTTCGGCGTGCCCGGCCACCAGGAACGGTACGAGGTCCACGCGGTCGGCCGCTTCCTGCGCTTCGCCCCCGCACCCTGGGGGCGGGGCGAGCGCCGCCGCACGCAGCTCGTCCTGATCGGCTCCGGCACCGACGGGCCGGGCCTGCTGCGCGAGCTGGACGCCTGCCGGGAGGAGTCCCCCGAACAGGCCCCGCCCGAGAGCATGTGGGGCGTCCTTCGCTACGTCGCGCCGGCGGACCGCGGGGACGACCCCGCGGCGGAGAACGGCGCCCCGGCGGAGGAGGACCCCGCGCCGGAGGACGACCCGCCGCCGGAGGACGACCCCCCGGTGGGGGACGACCCCGCGCCCGAGGACGGCGCCCCGGCCTAGGTTCTGTCCGGCGGATCATTCGCGGAGCCAGAGCCTGATGGCTGCGGTGGTGATGGTGCCGTGGAAGACGTAGGCGCGTTTGTCGTAGCGGGTGGCGACGGCCCGGTGGTGTTTGAGCCGATTGATCGTCCGCTCGACCTCGTTGCGCCGTTTGTAGAGCTCCTTGTCGAAGCCGGTGGGCCGGCCGCCCCTGCTGCCGCGGCGTTTGCGGTTGGCCCGCTGGTCCCTGGGCTCTGGGATCGTGTGCTTGATCTGGCGTCTTCGCAGGTGGCTGCGGTTGCGGCGTGAGCTGTATGCCTTGTCGCCGCTGACGTGGTCGGGCCTGGTGCGGGGGTGTCCGCCGCCAGGTCTGGCGACACGGATGCGAGCGAGGACTTCGGTGAACTGGGGCGCGTCGCCCCACTGTCCCGGTGTGACGAGCAGGGCCAGCGGGCGGCAGCCGCCCTCACTGGCGAGATGGATTTTGCAGGTCAGGCCGCCCCGGGACCGGCCGAGTCCCTCGTCGGGGCGGTGGTTTCGAGGCGTCGTTCTTTTTTCGGGACCCGTGGAGTGGTCTTGCGGGCTCCGGCCGCGTGCTGATGGGCCGGCACGTGGTCGAGTCGACGCCGACCATGCTCCAGTCGAGTCGGCCCGCCAGGTCGGCATCGGCCTGGACCGCCCGCAGGATCCGGTCCCACGTGCCGTCGGCGGACCAGCGCCGATGGCGTTCATAGACCGTCTTCCAGCTGCCGTATCGCTCGGGAAGGTCCCGCCACGGGATCCCGGTCCGCACCCGGAACAGGATTCCGTTGACCACCTGCCGGTGGTCGCTCCAGCGTCCGCCCCGCAGCCCGGCAATGGGCAGGTGCGGCTCAAGCCGCACCCACTCCGCGTTCGTCAGATCACCCCGCCCCATGCCCGGCCTAACGACCGGACAAGCCGACAGTCACAAGATCCGCCGGACAGAACCTAGGCCACCTCGACGCCGAAGTCGCCCAGCAGGGCCTCCAGGCCGCCCCGGTAGCCCTTGCCGCCGATGACGAACTTCCAGTCGCCGTTGGGGCGGCGGCGGAAGGAGCCCAGTACCAGGGCCGTCTCGCCCGCCCGGCCGTCGGAGACCTCCAGCTGGTCGATCTCCGCGCCCGACGCGTCCAGCAGCCGGATCCGGGCGTCGGTGAACCCCGCCAGATCGGCGTCCGGGTTCACCTCCGGGTCGACCGCGGCGACCAGCACCAGGCGGTCGGCGTGCCGGGGAAGGTCGTCGAAGCCGACCTCGACGGCCGCCTTGTCGGGGGCGGAGTGCGGACGCGAGCGCACCGCACCGTCCGGGGTGCTCGGGTTGTTGAAGAAGACGAAGTGGTCCTCGCTCAGCACCCGGCCGCCCTCGCAGACCAGTGCGCACACGTCCAGCGAGACCCCGCCCGACCAGGTCATGCCCAGCACGTTGCGGTCGGCGGGAACGGGAGGCAGCTCGACCAGGGTCGGCGTCCCGGCCGGGCCGGCCGCCGGGGCCGGAGCCGGGCGGACGGCCGTGCCCGCCGCGGCCCCGGAGGTCCGCTGGGCCGGGACGGAACCGCCGCCGAGGCGCCCCCGCAGCCCGTACCGGTGCAGCAGCTCCACCAGCTCGGCCCCGGGAACCAACTCCAGCGGCTTGCCGTTGGCAAAGGTGTACGACCCGGGCCCGAAGGACGCGGTGGTGACCAGCACCCCCTTGTTCGCCCCCTTGTCCTGGACCGTGCCGTACAGGTCCCGTACCGCCGTCGGCGGCACGGTGTTGCGGTAGCGCTTGACCTGCACGACGATCCGCCCGCCCCGGATCGGCGCCGGGTCCACGGCCTCGACGTCCACGCCGCCGTCACCGGACCGCTGCGTGGTCACCGCCTCCATGCCCATCGCCCGGAAGAGTTCCGCGACCAGGTTCTCGAAGGCGATCGGGTCCATCTGGAAGAGGTCGGGCTCGTCGTCATCGCCCGCGACGTGCCCGCCATGGCTGACGACGTCCCCGCCGACCTCGCCCGGTCGGCGGCCCGCCCGGACGCCCGTCAGCTGGTCCGGGCGCGCGGACAACTGCCCCCGCAGCCCCTCGACCAGGCAGTCCACCGCGCTCACCTGCTCCAGCCGCAGCCCGGAGAAGGCGCCGTGCCCCGCCTGCACGGTCGCCAGCACGAGCTGCGCCTCACGGCCCGTCACCGGATCGTGGTCGTCCACGAACCCGTTGACGACCACCGATTCCAGGGCGCCGAACTCGTCCGCCGCGTACAGCTCGCGCAGCACCAGCAGCAGGCACTGGGCGAGCAGGTCCCGGTACAGCGCCCGGCGCTGCGTGGCCGGCCGCGCCGTCTCCCGGTCCTGATCCGTGCTCGGCATGTAGCGCACGGCCTTCACCTCCGGCACCACCTCGTACCGGGGCAGCTCCCAGTCCAGTACGAGCTGGCGCGCCGCGGGGTCGTACGCCGCCGACACCTGCCGGGGAAGCTCACCGGGCCAGGCCGTGGAGGCGTACAGGGCCGCCGAGAAGTACTCCACCACCGCGTCGGGTTCCCCGGCGCGCAGGGAGCCGGCCAGATCACTGAGGCCGCCGTTGTGCCGGCGGATGCCGGCGAGCTGCTCAGCCGCCCACTGGTCGTACTGCTGCCGGTACGCCGCCAGCTGCCGCAGCCGCTCCTGCTCGGCGGCGTGCGCGGCCTGCCAGGCCCGGGTGTACCGGTCGTGGGCCTCCCGCTCGGCCCGGCCGCGAGAGCCGAGGGCCCAGCCGCCGCCGTGCTGGTGGAACTGGGCCAGCTGCGGCATGGGCACCGGATGACCGAGGCCGCCGGGGTCGAAGGGCTGGATCTGCTCGGACCGCACCAGGGCGGACATCCGGAACGCGGGCGCCCGGCAGCCCGACGCCAGCAGCCCCTGCAGCGCCGCCACCTGCGCGTCGAGCTGCTCGGTACGGCGCCGCGCCTCGGCCTCGCGGTGCTGCTTGTACGCGGCCTGCTGCTCGCGCCGGTCCCGGGCGGCCTCGCGCTCGTACGCCCGCTCGCGGCGCTCCGCCTCGCGCATCTGGATCAGCTGCGTCTGCTGCTGCTGTCGCTGGGCCTCGGCCCAGACGCCGATCATCCCGCTGGACCGACGACTCATCAGCTCTGCTCTCCCCCCACCCGCGTGTACCGGGAAAACAGTATAGGTATATATATATATATATATATATATATATATATATATATATATAT
>NZ_GG657750.1:5884695-5921645 GCF_000158895.1 Streptomyces sp. C
CGCCCCCGCAGCTACAGCGCGGCGCCCGCCAGCGACTCGACGGCGGCCGGCAGCGCGGCGCCCGAACCGTCGCGGCGCGGGTCCGGGTCCGGCAGCGCGGCCGGGGAGCCGTTCTTCGCGGCCGCGCGGACCGGGGCGTTGCCCGCCCAGGCCAGCGTCAGCACGTCCTCGCCCTTCAGGAACCGCTGGCAGCGCACGCCGCCGGTGGCCCGGCCCTTGCGCGGGTACTGGTCGAACGGGGTCAGCTTGCCGGAGCGCACCGAGTCGTCCAGCGTGCCGTGGGAGCCCGCCACCGTGAACACCACGGCGTCCCGGGCCGGGTCCACCGCCGAGAAGTGGATCACCTTGGCGTTCTCGGCGAGCTTGATGCCCGCCATACCGCCCGCCGGGCGGCCCTGGGGACGCACCTGGCCCGCCGGGTAGCGCAGCAGCTGGGCGTCGTCGGTGATGAAGACCAGGTCCTCCTCGCCCGTCCGCAGCTCGACCGCGCCGACGATCCGGTCGCCCTCCTTGAGGGTGATGACCTCCAGCTCGTCCTTGTTCGCCGGGTAGTCGGGCACGACCCGCTTGACCACGCCCTGCTCGGTGCCCAGGGCCAGGCCCTGCGAGGACTCGTCCAGGGAGAGCAGGCAGACCACCGTCTCGTCGGCCTCCAGCCCGGAGAGGAACTCCGAGACCGGGGCGCCGCCCGCCAGGTTCGGCGCGGCGGCCGTGTCCGGCAGCTGCGGCAGGTCGATCACCGCGAGCCGCAGCAGACGGCCGTACGAGGTGACCGCACCGACGTCCGCCCGGGCGGTCGCGGCGACCTGCGAGACGATCACGTCGTGCTTCGCGCGGGCGCCGCCCTCCTCGACGGGGAGCGGGTCGCCGTTCGCGGTACGGGCCAGCAGGCCGGTGGAGGACAGCAGCACCCGGCACGGGTCGTCGGCGACCTCCAGCGGGACGGCCGCCACCGAGGTGCCCGCCGACTCCAGGAGCACGGTGCGCCGCTCGGTGCCGAACTTCTTCGCCACCGCGGCCAGTTCCGCGGAGACCAGCTTGCGCAGCGCCGAGTCCGACTCCAGGATCCCGGTCAGCTCGTCGATCTCGCCGGTCAGCCGGTCGCGCTCGGACTCCAGCTCGATCCGGTCGAAGCGGGTGAGGCGGCGCAGCGGGGTGTCCAGGATGTACTGGGTCTGGACCTCGCTCAGCGAGAAGCGCTCCATCAGGCGCTCCTTGGCCTGCGCGGAGTTGTCGCTGTCGCGGATGATCCGGATGACCTCGTCGATGTCGAGGAGGGCCACGAGCAGGCCCTCGACCAGGTGCAGCCGGTCGCGGCGCTTGCCCCGGCGGAACTCGCTGCGCCGGCGCACGACCTCGAAGCGGTGGTCGAGGTAGACCTCCAG
Organism: Streptomyces sp. C; assembly: GCF_000158895.1. NCBI lineage: Bacteria > Bacillati > Actinomycetota > Actinomycetes > Kitasatosporales > Streptomycetaceae > Streptomyces > Streptomyces sp. C. The sequence goes on from NZ_GG657750.1 coordinate 5,886,081, forward strand.
CAGCTCCTTGAGGCCCATCGTCAGCGGCTGCCCGTCGACCAGCGCGACGTTGTTGATGCCGAAGGACTCCTCCATCGGCGTCAGCTTGTACAGCTGCTCCAGGACGGCCTCCGGGTGGAAGCCGTTCTTGATCTCGATGACCAGGCGCAGGCCGTGCGAGCGGTCCGTGAGGTCCTTGACGTCGGCGATGCCCTGGAGCTTCTTCGAGCCGACGAGGTCCTTGATCTTCGCGATGACCTTCTCGGGGCCCACCGTGAAGGGCAGTTCGGTGACGACCAGGCCCTTGCGGCGCGCGGTCACGTCCTCCACGGACACGGTCGCACGGATCTTGAAGGTGCCGCGGCCGTTCGCGTAGGCGTCCTTGATCCCGGACAGGCCGACGATCCGGCCGCCGGTCGGCAGGTCCGGACCCGGCACGAAGCGCATCAGCGCCTCCAGGTCCGCCTCCGGGTACCGGATCAGGTGGCGGGCGGCCGCGATGACCTCGCCCAGGTTGTGGGGGGCCATGTTGGTGGCCATGCCGACGGCGATGCCGGAGGCGCCGTTGACGAGGAGGTTCGGGTAGGCCGCCGGCAGGGCGACGGGCTCGCGCTCCTGGCCGTCGTAGTTGGCGGTGAAGTCGACGGTGTCCTCGTCGATCGACTCCGTCATCAGCGACGTCGCGTCGGCCATCTTGCACTCGGTGTAGCGCATCGCGGCCGGCGGGTCGTCGTTGCCGAGCGAGCCGAAGTTGCCGTGGCCGTCGACCAGCGGGAGCCGCATCGAGAAGGGCTGGGCCATGCGCACGAGGGCGTCGTAGATCGACTGGTCGCCGTGCGGGTGCAGCTTGCCCATGACCTCGCCGACCACGCGGGCGCACTTGACGTACCCCCGGTCGGGCCGCAGGCCCATCTCGTTCATCTGGTAGACGATGCGCCGGTGCACCGGCTTCAGGCCGTCGCGGGCGTCGGGCAGGGCGCGGGAGTAGATCACCGAGTACGCGTACTCGAGGAAGGAGCCCTGCATTTCGTCGACGACGTCGATGTCGAGGATCTTCTCCTCGAAATCCTCCGGCGGCGGGGTCTTCGTGCTGCGGCGGGCCATCGCTGCGCGGCTCCTTAACCAAGGTTCGGGGGGTACTGGGGGGATCTGGCGTGTTTGACGCGGACCATTGTGGCCCGAGGCACCGACAACGCGGACTCCGACCCCGGGGGTCCCCCGTACGGAGTCGAGGGGAGTGACCCGGGAACTTATCCGGCCGTCGGTGCGCTTGCATACAGTGGCAGGTCTGACAGAAATCTCTGCATCGCGATCGAAGGGACCACATGCCCATGGGTCACACGGCCACAGCTCAGGCCGGCTCCGGCGGCCTGACAGCGACCGAGCACCGGCTGGCCAACGGCCTGCGCGTGGTGCTGTCCGAGGACCACCTCACTCCGGTCGCCGCCGTCTGCCTCTGGTACGACGTCGGCTCGCGCCACGAAGTCAAGGGGCGGACCGGTCTGGCTCACCTCTTCGAGCACCTGATGTTCCAGGGTTCGGCGAGCGTACCGGGCAACGGGCACTTCGAGCTCGTCCAGGGCGCCGGCGGCTCGCTGAACGGCACCACCAGCTTCGAGCGCACCAACTACTTCGAGACGATGCCGGCCCACCAGCTGGAGCTCGCCCTGTGGCTGGAAGCGGACCGCATGGGCTCGCTGCTGGCCGCCCTGGACGACGAGTCCATGGAGAACCAGCGCGACGTCGTCAAGAACGAGCGCCGCCAGCGGTACGACAACGTCCCCTACGGCACCGCGTTCGAGAAGCTGACCGCCCTCGCCTACCCGGAGGGCCACCCGTACCACCACACCCCGATCGGCTCGATGGCCGACCTGGACGCCGCGTCCCTGGAGGACGCGCGCAACTTCTTCCGTACGTACTACGCGCCCAACAACGCCGTGCTGTCGGTCGTCGGCGACATCGACCCGGAGCGGACCCTCGCCTGGATCGAGAAGTACTTCGGCACCATCCCGGCGCACGACGGCAAGCAGCCGCCGCGCGACGGCTCGCTCCCGGAGATCATGGGCGGGCAGCTGCGCGAGGAGATCGTCGAGGAGGTCCCGGCGCGTGCGCTGATGGCCGCCTACCGCCTGCCGCACGACGGCACCCGCGAGTGCGACGCCGCCGACGTGGCGCTGACCGTCCTGGGCGGCGGCGAGTCCTCCCGCCTGCACAACCGCCTGGTACGCCGTGACCAGACGGCCGTGGCGGCCGGGTTCGGCATGCTGCGCCTGGCCGGCGCGCCCTCGCTGGGCTGGCTGGACGTCAAGACCTCCAGCGGCGTCGAGGTGCCCGCCATCGAGGCGGCCGTCGACGAGGAGCTCGCGCGGTTCGCCGCCGAGGGCCCGACGGCCGAGGAGATGGAGCGCGCCCAGGCGCAGCTGGAGCGCGAGTGGCTGGACCGGCTCGGCACCGTGGCCGGCCGCGCCGACGAACTGTGCCGCTTCGCGGTGCTCTTCGGCGACCCCCAGCTCGCCCTGACCGCCGTCCAGCGGGTGCTGGACGTCACCGCCGAGGAGGTGCAGGCCGTGGCCGCGGCCAGGCTGCGCCCCGACAACCGCGCGGTGCTGGTCTACGAGCCGCTGGCCGGCGCCGAGGCCCACGAGACCGAGCAGCACGACGAGAACGAGGGGGCGGAGCAGTGAGCGACACCGCAGCCGTCACGATGACCTTCCACCCGCGGCCGCAGGCCGGCGAGGCGAAGCCGTGGGCCTTCCCGGCCCCGGAGCGCTCCACGCTCCCCAACGGCCTGACCCTGCTGCGCTGCCACCGCCCCGGCCAGCAGGTGGTGGCGGTCGAGGTCAACCTCGCGGCCCCGCTGGACGCCGAGCCCGAGGGCCTCGACGGGGTGGCCACCATCATGGCCCGCGCCCTGTCGGAGGGCACCGACAAGCACTCCGCCGAGGAGTTCGCCGCCGAGCTGGAGCGCTGCGGCGCCACCCTCGACGCCCACGCCGACCACCCCGGCCTGCGGGTCTCCCTGGAGGTGCCGGCCTCCCGGCTGCCCAAGGCGCTCGCCCTGCTCGCCGAGGCCCTGAGCGCGCCCGCCTTCGCCGACAGCGAGGTCGACCGCCTGGTGCGCAACCGGCTCGACGAGATCCCGCACGAGCTGGCCAACCCGCAGCGCCGCGCCGCCAAGGAGCTCTCCAAGGAGCTGTTCCCGGCCGCGCTGCGCATGTCCCGCCCGCGCCAGGGCACCGAGGAGACGGTCGCGCGGATCGACGCCGCGGCCGTACGCGCCTTCTACGAGGCCCACGTACGCCCCTCCACCGCCACCGCCGTGGTCGTCGGCGACCTGACCGGCATCGACCTGGACGCCCTGCTGGCCGACACCCTGGGCGCCTGGACCGGCAACACCGCCCCGGCCCGCCCCGTGCAGCCGGTGACGGCCGACGACACGGGCCGCGTGGTCATCGTGGACCGGCCCGGCGCCGTCCAGACGCAGCTGCTGATCGGCCGGATCGGCCCGGACCGGCACGACATCGTCTGGGCCCCGCAGGTGCTCGGCACCTACTGCCTCGGCGGCACCCTCACCTCCCGCCTGGACAAGGTGCTGCGCGAGGAGAAGGGCTACACCTACGGCGTGCGCGCCTTCGGGCAGGTGCTGCGCTCGACCGCCGACGGCAAGGGCGCCTCGATGCTCGCCATCAGCGGTTCGGTGGACACCCCCAACACGGGTCCGGCGCTGGAGGACCTGTGGAAGGTGCTGCGGACCCTCGCGGAGGGCGGACTGACCGACGCCGAGCGGGACGTGGCGGTGCAGAACCTGGTGGGCGTGGCCCCGCTGAAGTTCGAGACGGCCGCCTCCGTCGCCGGCACGCTCGCCGACCAGGTCGAGCAGGAGCTGCCGGACGACTACCAGGCGCGGCTGTACGCGCGGCTGGCCGAAACCGGTACGGCGGAGGCCACTTCGGCCGTGGTGAACGCCTTCCCGGTGGACCGTCTGGTCACCATCCTGGTGGGCGACGCCGCGCAGATCGAGGAGCCCGTCCTGGCCCTCGGGATCGGTGAGGTCACCGTCGTCTCCAACTGAGGGGCGCGAGGCCCGAGACGGGCCGGGATCCGGCCCGTTTCCAGGGGGCTCCGGTGGAACATCCACCGGAGCCCCCTTTGTCCGTTTGATGGCGTGGTTGCAGGTATGCGGTGTGGCGTACGCAACAAAACCGCTCGTCTGTTTGGCGATTGACTGATGATCCGCCTAGCGTCGGCCGTGCTGTTCGTCAGTTTGTACCCGCCGCACCCGCGGCACCGGACAGCGATCGCCGAGTCCCCGTCAGGCGCGAGCCTGGGGAGCCGGGGACCCACATGTCCCTGGGGTGAATCGGACCCCCTCGCCAGAGGAGGCCCGTAGGAGACCTTCCTGCTCCGAACCCGTCAGCTAACCCGGTAGGCGAGAGGGAAGGAAAGGATCACCCCCTTCATGGCGTTTGGCAGTCGTGCCGCCGGTTCTGGTAAGCACCGTGGTTCCAGCCGTCTGAGCCGCAAGACCGCCGGCTTCGCCGGCGTCGCCGCCCTCGCCACTACGGGCGTGGTCGGCACCCTGGCCGCTCCGGCCTTCGCGGCGGACCACAGCAGCTCCCCGTCCATGGAGGACACCGGTCAGAACGCGATCGTCGTCGCCGACGGTCTGCAGGACGACATCGAGGTCCAGGCCGCCACCCAGCAGAGCGCCGCCGAGGCCGTCGCCGCGCAGGCGCAGGCCGAGGCCGAGGCGAAGACGCGGGCCGCCGAGGCCAAGCGCACCGCCGAGGCCAAGGAGAAGGCCGAGCGCGAGGCCGCCGAGAAGGCCGCCCAGGAAGAGGCCCGCAAGCGCCTCAACACCTTCGTGGCCCCGGTCGACGGCTCGTACGTCAGCACCCAGTACGGTGCGGGCGGCGGCATGTGGTCCTCCGGCAGCCACACGGGCATCGACTTCCACGCCGACGAGGGCAGCGTCGTCCACGCCGTGGGCGCGGGCACCGTCGTCGAGGCCGGCTGGGGCGGCGCGTACGGCAACAACGTCGTCATCCGCCACAACGACGGCACCTACACCCAGTACGGGCACCTGCTCTCGCTGAGCGTCTCCGCCGGCCAGACGGTCACCCCGGGCCAGCAGATCGGCCTCTCGGGCTCCACGGGCAACTCCAGCGGCCCGCACCTGCACTTCGAGGCCCGCACCGGCGCCACGTACGGCACGGACATCAACCCGCTGACGTACCTGCGCAACCACGGCGTGGGCATCTGACCCGCACGCACGCAGCGCGCTTCACCGAAGAAGGCCCCGGCTCACAGAGCCGGGGCCTTCTTCGTATTTCCGGACCTGTTTCCGGCCCCGCTCGTAAATCCGCCGGGTATTGCAATAGAGTCGCAGCACGGCCACGATAAACCGAACCGAAACCAGCGGAGGTCCGGCCTTGCGTATTCCGGCGCACGCGGTGTGCACAGCGATTCGCGACGACATCGTCTCCGGTTTCTTCGGGCCGGGCGGCCGGCTGACCGAGGAGGTGCTCGCCCGCCGCTACGGGGTCTCGCGCGTCCCGGTCCGCGAGGCGCTGCGGACCCTGGAGTCCGAGGGCTTCGTCACCACGCGGCGGCACGCGGGCGCCTGCGTGGCCGAGCCGACCGCGCAAGAGGCCGCCGACCTCCTGGAGCTGCGGATGCTGCTGGAGCCGCTCGCCGCCTCCCGGGCCGCCCGCCGGCGCACCGACGGCCACCTCAAGGTGTTGCGCGGACTGGTCAGGCTGGGCCGGGAGCGGGCCGGGCGGGCCCAGGGCGAGGACCTGCGCTCCCTGGGGAGCTGGTTCCACGAGACGCTGGCCCAGGCCTCGGCGAGCCCGGGGCTGATCTCCCTGCTGACCCAGACCCGGCACAAGATCGCCTGGATGTACGTGGTCGAGGCCCCCGCGCAGCCCGCGGAGTGCTGGGCCGAGCACGCCGCGATCGTGGACGCCGTCGCGCGCGGCGACGCGGAGCGGGCCAGGGCCCTGACCGCGCTGCACGCGCAGCGGTCGGCCGGGGCGCACCGGCCGAGGGTGAGGAACCCGCAACCTGCCGTAAACACGGCGAGTTCTCCGAATTAACAATTCCCGTATACAACGGAGGGATATCCCCGCCCGGCCGGACTGCTTTCCGATGGAATTCCCGTCCGCTTTTGCGCTGCTGTCAAAGCACGGAAGCCGCAATCCCCGGGGTGGTGGGGACTGCGGCTTCCGGTCTACCGGACCCGAAGGGGTCAGACGGTCTCGGGGAGCTCCTCGAGGCCCTCGGCGACCAGCTTCGCGAGGCGGTCGAGCGCGGCGTCCGCGCCCTCGGCGTCGGAAGCCAGGACGATCTCCTCGCCGCCCTGGGCGCCCAGGCCCAGGACCGCCAGCATCGACGCGGCGTTGACGGGGTCGCCGCCGGCCTTCGCGATGGTCACCGGGACTCCGGAGGCGGTGGTCGCCCGGACGAAGATCGAGGCGGGACGAGCGTGCAGGCCCTCGGCCCAGCCGACGTTGACGCGGCGCTCTGCCATGGTGATGCCCTTCAGGTTCTACGGGTTGTCTAGACCAGTCTCTCACGCCGTCCGGAATGCTCGGACCGACCTTCGGCCCGTAGCCACCGCCGTTCGACCCTCCCCAGCTTGCCCTGGTTCGCCACGGTGTGCCGCATTCGCCGCGCGCTCGCCGAACGGGCCGCCCACCGCACCCGCACACCCGGCCGGACCTCCCCTTAAGGTGGCCCCATGACCACCGCGTCGGACCCCTCGTACCCGGCCCACTGGGAAGCGGACGTCGTGCTGCGCGACGGCGGCACCGCCCGGATCCGCCCCATCACCACCGAGGACGCGGGCCGCCTGGTCAGCTTCTACGAACAGGTCTCGGACGAGTCGAAGTACTACCGCTTCTTCGCGCCCTACCCCCGCCTCTCGGACCGCGACGTCCGCCGCTTCACGCACCACGACTACGTCGACCGGGTCGGCCTCGCCGCGACCATCGGCGGGGAGTTCATCGGCACGGTCCGCTTCGACCGCATCGGCCCCGACGGCCGGCCCGCCTCCGCCCCCGCCGACGAGGCCGAGGTCGCCTTCCTCGTCCAGGACGCCCACCAGGGCCGCGGGGTCGCCTCCGCCCTCCTGGAACACATCGGCGCGGTGGCCCGCGAACGCGGCATCCGCAGGTTCGCGGCCGAGGTGCTGCCCGCCAACACCAAGATGATCAAGGTGTTCACGGACGTCGGCTACCAGCAGAAGCGCAGCTTCGAGGACGGCTCCGTCCACCTCACCCTCGACCTCGAACCCACCGCCGAGTCCCTCGCCGTCCAGCGCGCCCGCGAACAGCGCGCGGAGGCCCGCTCCGTGCAGCGCCTCCTCGCCCCCGGCTCCGTCGCGGTGGTCGGCGCCAGCCGCTCCGGCGCCGGCGTGGGCGCCACCGCCCTGCGCAACCTGCGCGACGGCGGCTTCCGCGGACACCTCTACGCCGTCAACGAGGCCCGCGCCCCCGGCATGGAGGGCGACCTCCTCGAAGGCGTACGGGCCTACCGCGCCCTCGCCGACATCGGCGCCCCCGTCGACCTCGCCGTGATCGCCGTCCCCGCGGACCGGGTCCCCGACGCGGTGGCCGCCTGCGGCGAGAACGGGGTGCAGGGGCTGGTGGTGCTGTCCGCCGGATACGGCGAGAGCGGCCCCGCCGGCCTCGCCCGCCAGCGCGAACTGGTGCGGCAGGTCCGCTCGTACGGAATGCGGCTCATCGGGCCCAACGCCTTCGGGGTGATCAACACCGCCCCGGAGGTGGAGCTGAACGCCTGCCTCGCCCCGGCCCCCGCCTCCGCGCGCGGCCCGATCGGCCTGTTCACCCAGTCCGGGGCGATCGGCATCGCCCTGCTGTCCGCCCTGCTGCGGCGCGGCGAGGGACTGTCGTCCTTCGTCTCCGCCGGGAACCGGGCCGACGTCTCCGGGAACGACATCCTCCAGTACTGGTACGAGGACGAGGCCACCGACGTCGCCCTCATGTACCTGGAAACCCTCGGCAACCCGCGCAAGTTCACCCGCCTCGCCCGCCGCACCGCCGCCGTCAAGCCCGTCGTCGTCGCCCTGGGCGGCCGCCACACCCCCGCCGGACACGTCGTCCCCGGCACCCGGCTCCCCGAGGCCACCGTATCCGAGCTGCTCCGCCAGGCCGGCGTCATCCGCGTCGACACCGTCACCGAGCTGGTCGACGTCGGCCTGCTGCTGGCCGGGCAGCCGCTGCCGGCCGGCCCCAGGGTGGCGATCCTCGGGAACTCCGAGTCGCTCGGCGTCCTCACCTACGACGCCTGCCTGACCGAGGGGCTGCGCCCGCTGCCCCCGCTGGACCTGACGACCGCCGCCGGCCCGGCCGACTTCCGCACCGCCCTGCGCGCGGCGCTCGCCTCCGGGGACTGCGACGCCGTCGTCGTCACCGCCATCCCCTCCGTGAGCGACCGCCGGCTCGCCGACGACCTCGCGCAGGCGCTGCGGGAGGCCGTCGCCGAGGTCCCGGGCAAGCCCGTCGCCGTGGTCCACGTGGAACTCGGCGACCTCGTCGAAGCCCTGTCCGCCGCGGCCGGCGACACGCCCCCCGCCTCGCCCCCGCCGCCCGCCGAGGTGCCCGCCGACGGCGGCGCCCACCCCGTCGAGGGCGCCGGCCGGATCCCGGCCTACCCGGCCGCCGAGCGCGCCGTGAAGGCCGTCGCCGAGGCCGTGCGGTACGCCCGGTGGCGCCGGGACAACGCCGAGACCGGACAGGTCCCCGAATTCGAGGACATCGACGAGGCGGGGGCCGCCGCCCACCTCTCCATCCTGCTGGCGGGCGTCGAGGAGGGCGCCGCGCTGACCCTGGACGAGGCCGACGCCCGCGGGCTCCTGGCCCGCTACGGGATCCGGGTGCTGCCCACCCTCCCCGCCCCCAGCCCCGACGCCGCCGTGCGCGCGGCCCGGGTCCTGGGCTACCCGGTCGCCCTCAAGACCACCGCCCCGCACCTGCGCCACCGCGCCGACCTGGGCGGCGTACGCCTCGACCTCACCGGCGAGCCCGAGCTCAGACGCTCGTACGAGGAGCTCACCGAGGTCCTCGGGAAGCCGGCCGAGCTGCAGCCCGTGGTGCAGTCGATGGCCCCGCGCGGAGTGGACACCGTCGTCCGCGCCACGGTCGACCCCGCCGCCGGAGCCGTCCTCTCCTTCGGCCTCGCCGGCGTCCCCTCCGAGCTGCTCGGCGACACCGCCCACGGCCTGGTCCCCGCCACCGACCGGGACACCGCCGCCCTGATCCGCTCCATCCGCGCCGCCCCGCTGCTCTTCGGCTGGCGCGGCAGCGACCCCGTCGACACCCCCGCCCTGGAGGAACTGCTGCTGCGGCTGTCCCGGCTGCTGGACGACCACCCGGAAGTGACCGGCGTCTCGCTGGAACCGGTCGTCGTCGCCACCGAGGGCCTCTCCGTGCTCAGCGCCACCGTCCGCGTGGCCCACCCGCCCGCCCGGACCGACCTCGGCCCGCGCACGCTGCCGAGCTACTGAGCGCACGGCAGGCAGGGGGAGCCCGTACGGGCCTTAGGATGGACCTCATGGCGAAATCCGGTACGACGACCCAGGGACTGCGCGCGGCCATCGAGCGCAGCGGCTACTACCCGGCCCTCGTGGCCGAGGCGGTGGAGGCCGCGGTGGGCGGCGAGCCGATCTCGTCGTACCTGGTCCACCAGGAGACCACCTTCGACTCCAACGAGGTGCGCCGGCACGTCACCGTGCTGGTCCTGACCGGCAACCGGTTCATCGTCAGCCACACCGACGAGCAGGCCGCCGACGCCGGGTCGCCGTCCCCGTACGCGACCACCTCCACCGAGTCGGTCAAGCTCTCCAGCATCTCCTCCGTGGTGCTCAGCCGGGTCGTGGCCAACCCGGAGTCGTACACGCCCGGCCAGCTGCCCCGCGAGGTCGTCCTGACCATCGGCTGGGGCGCGGTCTCGCGCATCGACCTGGAGCCCGCCGCCTGCGGCGACCAGAACTGCGACGCCGACCACGGCTACACCGGCAACTCCACCGCCGACGACCTCAGCCTGCGCGTCAGCGAGGCCGGCGACGGCCCCGAGACGGTCCGCCAGGCGCTGCTCTTCGCCCAGGCACTCAGCGAGGCGACGGCGGCAACCTCCGGTCCCGCCCGCTGATGTCCTACTCCGTACCGTCGAACTGGCAGGACGAACCGGAACTGCTCGACCTCGCGGGCGCCCCCGTTCCGCAGTACGGCTCCGGCTCCCTCGCCGACCTGCTGCCGACCCTCGCGGCCGGCCAGGGCGTACCCGGCCTCGCCGCGGGGATCGCCGAGCTGGCTCCGGCCGACCGGAACTGCGTGTTCCTGGTCGACGGCATGGGCTGGGAGCAGATCAAGGCCCACCCGGACGAGGCCCCGTTCCTCACCTCCCTCCTCGCGAGCTCGCGCGGCGGCACCGGTCTGCCGATCACCTCCGGCTTCCCGGCGACCACCGCCACCTCCCTGGCCTCCGTCGGCACCGGCCTGCCCCCCGCCCGGCACGGCCTGCCCGGCTACGCCGTGCGCAACCCGGCGTCCGGCGAGCTGATGAACCAGCTCCGCTGGCACCCGTGGACCCCGCCGAAGCCCTGGCAGCCGTACCCGACGGTGTTCCAGCTCGCCGACGCTGCCGGGGTGCACACCGCGCAGGTGTCCGCGCCGAACTTCCAGAGCACCCCGCTCACCAAGATCGCGCTCAGTGGCGGCACCTTCCACGGCCGGATGACCGGCGAGGAGCGGATGGACCTCGCGGCGATCCAGCTCGCGGCGGGCGAGCGCTCGCTCGTGTACACGTACTTCAGCGAGCTCGACGGCGCCGGGCACCGGCACGGCGTGGACTCCGACGCCTGGCGCGGCCAGCTCATGTGCGTCGACCGGCTCGTGCAGCGCCTCGCGGACCAGCTGCCGCCGCGCACCGCCCTGTACGTCACCTCCGACCACGGCATGGTCGACGTGCCCTTCGACGAGGACTCCCGGATCGACTTCGACGAGGACTGGGAGCTGGGCGCGGGCGTGGCCCTGCTCGGCGGCGAGGGCCGGGCCCGGCACGTCTACGCGGTGCCTGGCGCCGAGGCCGACGTGCTGACCGTCTGGCGCGAGGTGCTCGGCGACCGCTTCTGGGTCGCGAGCCGCGAAGAGGCCCTGGCACTGGGCTGGTTCGGGGCGCCGGGCGAGTGCGACGAGCGGGTCCTCGGCCGGATCGGCGACGTGATCGCAGCGGCCCAGGCCGACGTCGCGATCACCGCCTCCCGCAACGAGCCCAACGAGTCGGCGCTCACCGGGATGCACGGCTCGATGACCGCGGCCGAGCAGCTGGTCCCGCTGCTCGAAATCCGCACCTGACCGCCCCGCTCCTCCCCGCCCCTTCCCGCTCCCACCCCGACCGATCCGAAAGGTCCCGTACTTCCCATGCCCGAGCTGGTGTTCTTCTCCGGAACGATGGACTGCGGAAAGAGCACGCTGGCTCTGCAAATCACGCACAACCGCTCCGCGCGGGGCCTGGTGGGCGTGATCTTCACCCGCCAGGACCGGGCGGGCGAGGGCAAGCTGTCCTCGCGCCTGGGCCTGGTGACGGACGCCGTCGAGGTCACCGACGCCATGGACGTCTACACGTACCTCGTGGGGGAGCTCTCGGCGGGCGGCAAGGCGGACTACGTGATCGTCGACGAGGCCCAGTTCCTCGCGCCCGAGCAGATCGACCAGCTGGCGCGCGTCGTGGACGACCTCCACATGGACGTCTTCGCCTTCGGGATCACCACCGACTTCCGCACCAAGCTCTTCCCCGGCTCGCAGCGCCTCATCGAGCTGGCCGACCGGATCGAGCAGCTCCAGGTCGAGGCCCTGTGCTGGTGCGGCGCACGCGCCACGCACAACGCCCGTACGGTGGGCGGGCAGATGGTGGTCGAGGGCGAGCAGGTGGTGGTCGGCGACGTGAACCGCCCGGCGGAGGAGATCGGCTACGAGGTCCTCTGCCGCCGGCACCACCGCCGCCTGATGACCTCCGCGTCCGCCCACGCGGGCTCCCTCTCCCCGGACGTCCTCCCGGTCAACAACGCCTGACGCCGTCCTTCCCGGTGCCCGCGCGGTCCCGGGGAGCGCGGGTCGGCGCCATCCGGATGAGCCGATCTCGCCGAGTCACGGGCGGGACGAACCCGGATGATCTACCGTTGGCGGCGCCCCGCCGAAAAACGGGCCGGGAAGCTCTGCCAGACCATGGGACGGGGGACGTGGGGTGCCGATCGGATTCGTCGATCGCGTCGAGCACATGGAGGAACTGCGTTCGGTCCTGGCGTCGCTCGTGGAGGGGCGGGGCGGCCGGGCCCTCGCCTTCGACAGTGCGTCAGGAATGGGCAAGTCGGCTCTGCTGAGGGCGTTCGAGGCGGAGGCCGCCGCATCTCCGGGCCCGGCCGGGTGCCGGATCGTCTCCACCGCGTGCCGGCCCGGCATCGGACCGGACCTGATGTACGGGCCGGTGCTCGACCTGCTCCTGAAGATCGGGGAGGACCAGGAACCCAAGCGGCGCGGCGTGTTCAGGAGGATGCTCGGCGCCACCGGGCAGGGGGTGGTCCGATCGGCACCGGAGGTGCTGTCCGCGATCGTCCCCGGACTCGGGGCGGTGTTCACCCTGGGACGGGAGATCACCGAGGCCTCCCTCGACTCGGGGTCGATGCCCTTCGACAGCCTGCTGCCGTTCCGGCACGCGGCGGCGCTCCGGATCGTGGACGGTCTGCTGGAGGTGGTCCGGCAGGGCCCGCCGACCGTGCTCGTGATCGACGACGTCCAGCACATCGACGAGAGCAGCCAGTTCGTCCTCGACCAGCTCCTGCGCAAACTACCGCAGGAGCAACTCGCCCTCGTGCTCAGCCACACGAGCGACGGGGCGTACGCGGACGGCCGGGAATCCAGGATCGAGGCGCTGCTGCACCGCTGGTCCGGTGAGGGACTGCTACGGCGCAGGACGATGGGGGGACTGCCGCAGGACGCCATCGCCGAGCTCGTCGCGCAGCGGCACCCGGCGGCTCCGCCCGCCCTCTCGCACCGGCTGGCGGAGCTGACGGGCGGCCACGCCATATTCGTGACGCTCTGCCTGGAGGAGTGGAGCCCCGACCACGGGGCCGAGGTGGCCCTGCCGGCCACCCTGTCGAGGGTGGTGGAGGAGCGGTTGCGCACGCTGACCGAGCAGGACCGTGCCCTGCTCGTCACCGGGGCGGCCCAGGGGGAGGTGTTCCTGTCGGGCACGGTCGCGGCGGTCACGGGCGTACCGCACGACGTCGTGATGGAGCGGCTGCGGCTGATCGCGCGGGACCACCGCCTGCTCGTCCCCGAGGAGCCGCCCGCGTGGGCGCGCTGGGAGTCGGCGGACTGCTACCGCTTCGAGCACCGCGCGCTGTGGAGCGTCGTCTACGCACAGCAGAGCGCCGAGCAGATGCGCTCGCGGCACGCACGGATCGCGGAGGCGCTCGGCCAGGCGCGACCGGAGACCACCTCGCTGGAGCGGCGGCTGGAGATCGCTCGCCACCTCAGGCGGGGCGGGCCGGCCTGTCTGGCCGCATCGGCCGACGCGCATTTCGCGCTCGCGCGGGACGCGGCCACAGAGGGACTGTCCTTCGCCGAGGCCGAGCGGCACTGCGAGGAAGTGATCAAGGCCGCCCGGGACCTGCCGATGGGGACGGAGGGACGGGACCGGCGCTTCGTGCAGGCCGTGGAGCTGCTCCTCTCGCTGACCGAGGTGCGCTGGCGAGGGCAGAGCCGCCCCGCGGGCGGACCCGACATCGACGACCTGGCGGCCGAGGCGGAGGCCGCGGCGGGGCGGTGCGCGGAGCCGGAGCTGGCCATCCGTGCGACGCTGCTGCGCGGCAAGACCCTCCTCGCCACGCAGGGCCTCGTACCCTCACTGGTCAAGCTGGCCGCCGCCGTGGAGCTGGCCGAGGAGCACGGGGACCCGGTACCCCTCTTCGTGGCCCGGGTCGAGTACGGCCGGCAGGTCTCCAAGCGCAGGCTCGCCGACGGCCTCGCGCAGCTCCGGGAGGCGGAGCGCATGTACGCCTCGGACCCGCGCCTCGGGGGCAGCGGGGAGCCGGTGCTCCAGCACGCCCGCAACCTGGGGGAGATGCAACTCGGCATCACCCTCTTCGACAGCGGGTACCTCACCGAGGCGCTGACGAGGCTGACCCGGTGCGTCGCGCGGTTGCGCGACGAGCCGTTGAAGGCGGAGCTGCCCATAGCGCTCAACTACCTCGCCCAGGTGCACATGGGCCTCGGGGACGAGGAGAAGGCGGAGGAGGCCCTGCGCGAGGCCCTCGATTTCGAGGCGGACCGCGGCGGTGACAGCGCCTGGCACGCCTACAACGCCGCGCTCCTCGCCCGCATCGTCGCGCGGCGTGCGGGCGACCGGGAGGAGGGCCGCCGGCTGATCGCCGAGGCCTGGGCGGAAACCGAGCGGACGTGGCTGGCCAATCTGGTCCCCATCGTGCGCAACCTCTACGCGGAGGTGCTCCTCGCCGACGCCGGGGAGTACGGCGAGGAGCTCGACGCCGCGGAGCGGCTGGCGGTCGCCACCTGCGTCGAGACGCGGCGCAGCGGCATGGTGCGCAGCGAGATCGCGGCGCACTCCCTGCGCAGCCGGATCCTGGTGCGCAAGGGCGACGTGGAAGGGGCCGAGGAGCACGCGCGGGAGGCGCTGCGGATCCTGGGCGAGGTCGGGGACATGCCCGCGCTGCGCACCGAGGAGGTCCTCTACCACTCGGCGCTCGTCCTGTCGGCGCGCGGATTCGAGGACGAAGCGCGGGGCTTGCTCGACCGTGCCAGGGATGCGGTCCTGCGCAAGGCGGACCTGATCGCCGATGACGCGGTGCGGGAGCGATTCCTGTCCGGCGTCTCCCTCAACCGCGCCGTTCTCGGCGCCGGCGAGGTGGACCGGTGATGCGCGGAGCACTCATGCCGGGCGGAGTTCCGCCGCTCGCGGGCCGACGGGGGTGGCCATGCTGACGATCACCAAGGAGTTCCACTTCTCGGCCAGCCATGTTCTCGACCGGCTGCCGGGCTGGCACCCCTGCGCCCGCATGCACGGGCACAACTACGTCGTGGTCCTCGAACTCCGCGGCCGCCGGGAGGACCTCACGGAGGCCGGATTCGTGAGGGACTACCGGGATCTCGACGCGTTCAAGAAGTGGGTGGACGAGACCCTCGACCACCGTCACCTGAATGAGGCGATGGGGGGGGGGTACCTCGCCCTCGGCGGAGAACCTCGCCGTATGGATCCACGACCTGTGGACGGAGCGGATCCCCGAGCTCACGGCCGTCAGGGTCTCCGAGACGCCCAAGACCTGGGCCGAGTACCGGCCCGGCTGAGGGACGTCGCGCGCGGCGGGTGCCCGGGCCGGCTCAGAAGCGGCCGGGCGCGGCCGGGCCGACGATGCTGAACGCGGCGCCGTCGCGGTCGCGCAGGGTGCGCTCGTGGGGGAAGGCGGCGGAGCCCGCCGCGGGGACGGCGATGCCGCCGAGCGCGGTGGCGGCCTCCACCGCGGCGTCGAGGTCGGGGACCCGGAAGTGGGTGCGCCAGCGCGGCCTCAGGTGCGGGTCGGGGGCCTCCGCGAGCGTCCCGCCGTGCAGGCGGGCCACGGTCCGGCCCGCGCGGCGGAGCAGGATGCGGTCGTCCTCCTCCACGTAGGCGACCTCGCAGCAGCCGGCGTGGTCGCAGGCCCACTCCAGGACCTCGCCGTAGAAGATGGCGGCGTCGAAGGCGTTCCGGGTGTGCAGCTCCAGCCAGGCCGGCGCCGCATCGCCGCCCATGCCCCAGTCCGGGATGGCCTCGCCCTGCCAGATCCCGAAGACCGCCCCGTCCCGGTCGGCGGCGAGCGCGGCCCGGCCGGTGCCGAAGGACAGGGGGCCGACGGCGACGGTCCCGCTGCGCTCCCGGATGCGTGCCGCGGTGATGTCGGCGTCCTCCACGGCGAAGTACGGGGTCCAGGTGACGGGGATGCTGAGCGTCGGGGGCAGCGCGCCGATCCCGGCCACCGGGACCCCGGAGGCGAAGCCGACGGCGAAGGCCTCGCCGAGGCGGGCGGGGCCGAATTCCCATCCGAGGACCGCGCTGTAGAACTCCTTCGACGCGTCGAGGTCGCGGGCCATGAGGCTGACCCAGCAGGGCGCGCCGAACGTTTCGTGACTCGATGTCGACACGGTGTACCCCATCCGCCGGTGCGCCCCCGGAAGCCCTTCCACAGTACTCGTGGGACTCCCCGGGGCGGTGCGTAGCCGCGTGGGCGCGGTCCGTCAGGTGCGCAGACGCCCGGCCCATCCTCGTACCGGCGCGGGACGCTCCCGGGGGCGACACGCCGGTCAGTGCGGCGGGCCGGCGATGGCGGCGAGGGCGGCGACGTGCCGGTGAGCCGCCGGCTCCGCTGCCGCGCACCGGCTTCGACGCGTGCGATCAACGGCCTCCGGGCCACGGCCGTGAGCCTACGTCAGGCCTCCGGGGCGAGGCCGTCGGCGATCAGGCCGGTCAGGACCGCCTGGCCCAGGGCCTGGACGGCGGACTGGGGGCGGACCATCACCGTGAACTCCTTGACCCGGCCCGCGTCGTCGAACTGGAGCTGGTCGATGCCGTGGATCTGCTTGCCCGCGACCAGCGCGCGGAAGGGCAGGATCACCGTCGGGGCCTGCCCGTCACCGGAGGTGGTCTCGGCGCCGCCGTCCAGCCGGCCGAGGTAGCGGAGGTCCTCGAAGGTGCGCAGCAGTACGCCGAAGAGGCCGAGGACGGCGGCCTTGCCCTCGAACGGCTTGAACTTCACGGGGCTGTAGAGCCGGATGTCGTCGGTGAACAGCTCGTCCAGCGCGGCCAGATCGCCCTTCTCCACGGCGGCGCGGAAGCGTTCGGCGGTCCCCGCCGTGTCCACGGTCCCCATGTGGCTCCTCCTCCTGCCGGTGGTACCGGCGCTTACTCAAGAATGCGAGTAGTCATGTTTTTGAGTATGGTGCCGCTGCGGGCACGGAAAGGGAAGGGGGAGCGGCCATGGCATTGCGGCACGCGGTGCTGGCGGCGCTGCTCGACGGCGAGTACAGCGGCTACCAGCTGGCGAAGGCCTTCGACATCAGCGTCGCGAACTTCTGGCACGCCTCGCCCCAGCAGCTCTACGCCGAACTGGCGAGGCTGGAGGCGGACGGGCTGGTCGCGGGCCGGGAGGTGGTGCAGGAGTCCCGGCCGAACAAGCGGGTCTTCCGGGTCACCGACACCGGCCGCGCCGAACTGGAGCGGTTCGCCGGGGCGGCGTCCAAGCCCTCCTCGATCCGCGACGACCTCCTGGTGAAGGTCCAGAGCGCCGACCGCATCGGCACCGCCCCGGTCGTCGAGCAGCTCCTGGAACGGGCCGCCGCCGCCGAGGCCAAGATCGAAATGCTCCGCGGGCTGCTGCGGGACATGCGCGGCGAGCTGGGCGAGGAGGAGTTCCTGCTCCGCGGCGAGCGGATCGGCGGCTATCTGACCTGCCTGCGCGGGGTGGCCTTCGAGGAGGGCCACCGGGACTGGTGCCTGCGCACCGCGGACGTACTGGGCAAGAGGGAGGGGACCACCCGTGCGGAAGACTGAGTACCTGCGTTACGTCGCGCTCGGCGACAGCCAGACCGAGGGGCTGGGGGACGGCGACGACACCGTGGGCCTGCGCGGTTTCGCCGACCGCCTCGCCGGGCACCTCGCGGCCGCCGCCCCCGGGCTGCGGTACGCCAACCTCGCCGTCCGGGGCCGGCTCGCCGGACAGGTGCGCGCCGAACAGCTCGGGCCCGCCCTGGAGCTTCGGCCGGACCTCGCGACCGTCGTCGCCGGGGTCAACGACCTGCTCCGGCCGCGCTTCGACGCCGCCGAGGTGGCCGGGGAGCTGGAGGAGGTGTTCGCCGCGCTCACCGCCGCCGGAGTCAGGGTGGCCACCGTGACCTTCCCCGACGTGGCGCGCATCGCCCCCCTGGCGCGGCCCCTGAGCCCGCGCGTGCGCGAGCTCAACACCCGCATCCGCGCCGCGGCCGCCCGCCACGGGGTGGTGGTCGCCGAGACCGGCCGGGTGGCCGCGGCCACCGACCCGCGGATGTGGACCGCCGACCGGCTGCACGCCAGCCCCCTCGGCCACGCCCGGATCGCCGCCGCCCTGGCCGAAGCCCTGGAGCTGCCCGGCAGCGGCGGTACCTGGCGGGAGCCGCTGCCGCCCCGGCCGCCCCGTGCGCTCGTCGGGGCCGTAGCAGCCGAGGCGGCCTGGGTGACCGGTTTCCTCGGCCCCTGGCTCGGCCGCCGGCTGCGCGGCACCTCCTCCGGAGACGGCCGCACCGCGAAGCGCCCGCAGTTGCTGCCGCTCTAGTCTGACAATTCCCGCCGGGTCCGGCCCGCCCGGCGGCTCTTCAGCTCGCCGAGGGCGTCCGGACCAGGGCGAAGACCGCCCCCTCCGGGTCCGCGACCACGGCCAGCCGGCCCGTGATCCGCTCCCGGGGCGGGGTGACCACCCGGCCGCCCAGCTCGGTCACCCGGGCGGCGGCCGCGTCGGGGTCCGCCACCTCGAAGTACGTCATCCAGTGCGGCCCCCGGTCGTGCGGCAGCGACCGGCCGACGCCGTGGACGGCGGCGACGGGACGGCCGCCCAGGCTCAGCGTCAGGTAGTCGAAGTCGGACGGGACGTCCGGGTGCGGCTCGGCCTCGTGGCCGAAGACGTGCTCGTAGAACTTGCCCACCGTCGAGGACTCCTGGGTGAGCAGCTCGTTCCACACCGGGGTGCCCGCCGCCCCCGCCCGGCGGGGCGCGGGGTGCCCGTCCGCCTGCCAGATCCCGAAGATGGCCCCCAGCGGGTCGGAGCAGATCGCCATCCGTCCCGCCGCCCCCGCGTCGAGCGGGCCCACCGCGACCGTGCCACCGCAGGAGCGGATGGACTCGGCGGTGCAGTCCGCGTCGTCCGTGGCGAAGTACGGGGTCCACGCCACCGGAAGATGGCGGTCCGGCGGCATCTCGCCGATCCCGGCGACCTCCTGGCCGTCGAGGAAGGCCCGGACGCTCGGGCCGAACTGGGTGGGGCCGGGCTCGTACTCCCAGCCGAACAGGTCGGCGTAGAAGTCCTCCGTGCTCCCGAGGCCGTGCACCATCAGGCTCACCCAGCAGGGTGTGCCGGGCGTGCGCCGCGAAGCCCCTGATGCCTCCGTCATGTCAGCCGTCTCCCGCCGTCGTGTCCCTGTTCCCCGCAGATGCTCGCACTCCGCGGCACCCCGTGTGCCCCGACCGGCCGCGAGACCGGGGTGCGGAACAGAGATGTCCGAATCACTGCGCCCCGTCGATGTCGGGCTTGTTACACGGGTTCGAGGGCGGGGAGGAAGATGGGCCCATGACTGCGATTCTCTCGGCCTCCGAACTGCGGGGCGAGCTGGCCGGCGCCCGCCCGCCGGTACTCCTGGACGTCCGCTGGCAGCTGGGCGGCCCCGACCAGCGCCCCGCCTACGAAGCCGGGCACCTGCCCGGCGCCGTGTACGTCGACCTGGACCGCGAACTGGCAGGTCCGCCGGGGGCGGGCGGCCGCCACCCGCTCCCCGATCCGGAGGACTTCGGCGCCGCGATGCGCCGGGCCGGGGTGCGCGCGGACGGGCCGGTGGTCGTGTACGACGGCGGCCTCGGCTGGGCGGCCGCCCGCGCCTGGTGGCTGCTGCGCTGGACGAGCCACCGGAACGTACGGGTCCTGGACGGCGGCCTGGCCGCGTGGACGGCGGCGGGCGGCGCGCTCAGCACCGACGCGCCGACGCCCGTGGAGGGCGATTTCAAGCCAAACCCGGGGGCGTTCGGACTGCTGGAGGCCGACGACGCGGCCACACTGGCGCGTACGGGCCTCCTGCTGGACGCCCGGGCGGGCGAGCGCTACCGCGGCGAAGTCGAGCCGATCGACCGGGTCGGAGGGCACATCCCGGGCGCGGTGTCGGCCCCGACCACCGAGAACGTCGGCCCGGACGGGCGCTTCCTTTCGGCCGGGGAGCTGCGCGCCCGGTTCGCGGCGCTCGGTGCCGCGGGGGACACCGCGGCGGGCGTCTACTGCGGTTCCGGGGTCTCCGGGGCGCACGAGGTCCTCGCGCTGGAGGTGGCCGGCATTCCGGCCGGCCTGTACGCGGGCAGCTGGTCGCAGTGGTCCTCGGACCCGGAGCGGCCCGTGGCCACCGGCCCCAACCCCTGACGCGCACGCGGCCGGCGGCGCCCCCCTCGGGGGCGCCGCCGCGCGCTACTCCTGCTTCTTGCGCCGGGTCCCGAAGACGATCTCGTCCCAGCTGGGCACGGCCGCCCGGCGCCCCGGCCGGACCCCGTCGGCCTCGGCCTGCCGGTCGGTGGTGCCGGTCAGCCGCTCGCGGTGGCCCGCCACCGTACGCGGCATCAGCACGTCCGCGTACGCCGCGCCGGCACCCGCCGACGCCGCCGCGGCCGGGGGCTCCTCGGACTCCTGCTCCTCGGCGGGAGCCTCCGTACGGTCCGGCACCACCAGGTCGCCCCGGAAGCTCGGGACCGCCTCCAGGAGGCTGGTCAGCGTGTCCCGCTCCTCCTCCGGCTCGGGCGGGGGCGGCGGTGCGGGCCGGCTGTCGGGCCGTTCGATCTGCCGGTCCAGGGCGCGGTCCAGCGGCCGGTCCCGGGGCAGCCGGGCGATCCTCGGCACGAACGGGAAGCTCGGCTCCGGGGTGGAGGGCAGGTCGTCGGCCTCGCCGATCAGGGAGCGGGCCTCGTCGTCCACGGCGACGACCAGCCGGCGCGGCGGGTCGTACGACCAGCTCGCCGAGTGCGGTTCGCCCGCCACCCGGTAGACAAGCAGCACCTCCCAGGTGCCGTCGTCGCGGCGCCAGGAGTCCCACAGCACGGAGTCCTTGTCGGCCCCGCGCAGCGTGAGGCGCTCCTGTACGGCCTCGCCGAGCTGCGGTCCGGTGTTCTCGCCGGGCCGGCGCACGGGGGTCTTGCGGGCGCGCTCGGCCATGAAGGCGCGCTCGGCCAGCACCGGGCCCTCGAAGCGGCGTACCCGGTCGACCGGGATGCCGGCGAGCTGGGCGACCTCCTCCGCGGAGGCACCGGCCCGTATGCGGGCCTGGATGTCACGGGGGCGGAGGTGGCTCTCCACCTCGATCTCGATCTGGTTCAGGCGCGCGCGGTCATTGCGCACGGCAGCCCGCAGCCGCTCGTCGATCGGAAGCGTGTACTCCGTGCTGTCCGCAGCCTTGAGCACCAGTCGTGTTCCGTCATTCGAGACGGCCACGACACGCAGTTCGGGCATGGGGACCTCCCGGGTGGTGCCTGCCGACGTCACGTGCGTCGCTGCTTCCGCTAGTCGAGTGTGGCCTGCCCGGGTGCAGCCTGCCACAACCTTGCCGAGTTAAACCGGCGTGTCGGGCATGCGCCCTTGATCGACGTTATGGCACGGTTACCTGTTGGGCACGCACAGTGACCAAGTGGTTACTGTGCGCAGCAGGAACCCGTGCGATACCGCGGCATCACCGGTCTTGAGCGCCGCTTCTCCATCAGCCGGCCCCCTCTCCCGGGTCCGGACATCCGGAAGGAAGGACGGTCCCAGGGCTCGCCACAGTACTCCATTCGGGCCACCCGGGTGGACCGCCGCGCCGCCGAACTTGTCCCCGGCGGCGGGAGTTGGCCTGCCCGGAATCGGGTCGGCGTCCGGGTCCACCTGCGGACGCGGCCGTTTCGGGGTGTCCTGCTTCACAGAATCCGCAGAAACGGAACTTTCCATTTCGCTCAGTGGTCAGTAACTGCAGGAAGAGGAGAGGCGCGAGAGGCGGGACACGCAGCGGATGGCGATGGGTCAGAAGACGGCGGACACGGCGGACGCGGACGAACAGGGGCGCAGGAAGCTCGACCTGAGCGCGACCCAGGTCGCGGGCAGCTCCCTCGCCACCGTCGCGGCCGCCCTGCTCGCCTCGAAGATGGGCGTCTACGGGACCATCCTCGGCGCCGGCGTGGTCAGCGTGGTCGCCACCGCCGGCGGGCCCGTCATCCAGCACCTGTTCCGCCGCACCGGCGACCGGCTCCGCGGGAGCGCCCGCCCCAGGGCCCGTCAGGTCCCGCCGCCCGGCGGGGAGCCGGGCCCCGCGGTACCGGCGCCGGGGGAGTTCGGGGAGGCCACCGTGCACGGCACCCGCGTACGGGGCTGGAAGCGCACGGCGGCGGCCTCCGGGGCCGCCTTCGCCCTCGCCCTCGGCGGCCTCGGGACGTACGAGGCCCTCGCGGGCACCTCCGTCAGCAGCGACGGCCGCACCCTCCTGTCGGGCGGCTCCCGCACCGCCCCCGACCACAAGAGCGCCCCGCCCGAGCGGGACCGGGACGGGGGCGGCGCGGGCGGGACGGACCGGAAGGGGCGGTCCGGTGGCGAGGAGGGCCGGAGCGGCACGGAGGGGAAGGACGGGACGGCCGGCACGGACGGGAAGACCCCCGGATCCGGGACCTCCCCGAGCCCCTCCCGCTCGCACGGCGGCCGGGTCCCGTCCCCCGGCCCCACCCCCTCCGGGTCCGAGGGGCCGACGGAGCCCGCCCCGACCCCCTCGAAGCAGACCCCCGGTCCCGTCCCGACCCCGGGCTCCGGCGGGACGGGAGGCGTCCGTGAGCCGTCGCCCAGCGCCCCTTGAGCGGGGGTCAGTCCCCGAGGACCCGCCTCAGGTAGTCGTTGCCGAACAGCCGGTCCGGGTCCAGCCGGTCCCGCACCGCGGTGAACTCGGCGAAGCGCGGGTAGACCGCGGCGAGCTGCTCCGCGTCCCGGCTGTGCACCTTGCCCCAGTGCGGCCGGCCACCGTGGGCGGTGAAGATCCGCTCGGCCGCCGTGAAGTAGGCCTGGTACGGGGTGCCCCGGTACATGTGCACCGCGACGTACGCCGTCTCCCGCCCCGAGGTGGTGGACAGCGTGATGTCGTCGGCCGGGGCCGTGCGCACCTCCACCGGGAAGCTGATCCGCAGGCCGGAGCGGTCGACCGTGGCCTTGAGCTCCCGCAGCGCCTCCACCGCCCGCTCGCGCGGAAGGGCGTACTCCATCTCCACGAACCGCACCCGGCGCGGACTGGTGAACACCCTGTAGGGGATGTCCGTGTAGGTGCGCGCCGACAGGGCGCGGCTGGCGACGCGGGCGATGGAGGGGATGGTCGCCGGGACGGCGCGGCCCAGGGAGTTGACGGCCTGGAAGAGGCCGTTGGAGAGCAGTTCGTCCTCGATCCAGGCGCTGACCGCGCCGGGCGGGGCGGCGGGGCCCTGGCTGCGGTTGTTGCGCTTGGTGTTGCAGTTGCCGGTGTGCGGGAACCAGTAGAACTCGAAGTGCTCGTTCTCCGCGACGTGCTGGTCGAACTCGGCGGTCACCCGGTCGAAGCGCATGGGCTCCTCGCGGGCGGTCAGGAGGAAGAGCGGCTCCACCGCGAAGGTGATCGAGGTGACGACGCCCAGGGCGCCGATGCCGACCCGGGCCGCCGCGAAGACCTCGGGGTTCTCCTTCTCCGAGCAGGTCATCAGCCGCCCGTCCGCCGTGACCAGTTCCAGCGCGCGGATCTGGGCGGAGATGGAGGCCGAGTCGCGGCCGGTGCCGTGCGTGCCGGTGCCGGTGGCGCCGGAGACCGTCTGCTCCATGATGTCGCCCATGTTGGTGAGCGAGAGGCCCTGCCGGGCCAGGTCCCGGTTCAGGTCCTTGAGGGCGGTGCCCGCCGCCACGGTGACGGTGCCGGCCGTCCGGTCGACCGCCAGGATCCCGCTGAGCGCCTGCGGCCGTACGAGGACCCCGTCGGTCGCCGCCGCCGCGGTGAAGGAGTGGCCGGTGCCGACCGCCTTCACCCGCAGCCCTTCCTCGGCGGCCCGGCGGACCACCTCCTGGAGCTCCCCGACCGAGGCCGGAGTCACCACGCGCGCGGGCGTGGCGCGGACGTTGCCCGCCCAGTTACGCCACGTGCCCGGAGCGTTCTTCGCTGCTGCTGCTGTCCCCGACGTCGCCATCGCTGGCAGGCTCCTCCCCTTGCGCCGGCCTCGTCAGCCGGCGGTAACCCGCGAACGCCACCGCCGCCGCGGCCACTCCCGAGGAGATCGAGACCACGTACCCGCGCTGGGCCCCGGCCGCGTCGATGACCAGACCGGTCACCGAGGAGCCGACCGCCACCCCGACCGCCAGGCCGGTGCTGATCCAGGTCATGCCCTCGGTGAGCTTCGCGCGTGGTACGTGCGCTTCGATCAGGGCCATCGTGGTGATCATCGTGGGAGCGATGGCGAGGCCCGAGACGAAGAGCGCCACGGCCAGAAACGGAAGGTTCCCGGCCAGTAGGAGGGGGATCATACTCACGGCCATCGCACATATGCCCAGTACCCAGCGGCGTTCGGCCCTGCCCTTCAGGTGCAGCAGGCCGAAGACGATTCCGGCGATACAGGACCCCGCCGCCCAGATCGCCAGGATGAAGCTGGCGGAGGACTTGCTGCCCTGTTCCTCGGCGAAGGCCAGGGTGGACACGTCGATGGAGCCGAAGATCGCGCCGGTCGCCACGAAGGTGGCCGTCAGCACCTGGAGGCCGGGGGAGCGCAGGGCCGAGGCGCGGTCGGCGTCGGGGCTGCGGGGGTGCGGGGCCGGCTCGGTGGAGCGCTGGGCGGTGAGGAGCCAGACCCCGACGAGCAGGCAGCCGGCCGCGATGACCGGCCCGGCCTCGGGGAACCAGGTGGTGGACAGGCCGATGGCGAGGATCGGGCCGAAGATGAAGCACACCTCGTCGATCACGGACTCGAAGGAGTACGCGGTGTGCAGCTCGCGCGGGGATTCGCGGTAGAGCTCGGTCCAGCGGGCGCGGACCATGGAGCCGACGCTCGGCACGCAGCCGGCGACGGCGGCGAAGACGAAGAGGGTCCAGTCGGGCAGGCCGTTCGCGGCGGCCAGTACCAGGCCGGTGACGGAGGCCGTGGAGATCAGGGTCGCGGGGCGCAGGACCCGCCGCTGTCCGTACTGGTCCACCAGGCGGGAGACCAGGGGGCCGATGAACGCGGCGGCGAGGGCCAGGGTGCCGGTGAGGGCGCTCGCCATCGCGTAGCGGCCGGTCATCTCCGAGATCATCGTGAGGATGCCGACGCCGACCATGGATATCGGCAGCCGGCCTATGAGGCCGGCGGCGCTGAACCCCTTGGTGCCGGGGGCCGCGAAGATCGCGCGGTAGGGACTGGGCAAGGTCGCTCCGTAAGGGACGTCAGAGGCCCATACAGGTTACGACTGCCGACAAGGCGCCCGCACGGGGAAGAAATCAACGCTTCAACTTAGGCTCACCTTACCTACGCCGCGTCCGGGATGCGGACCGGCCGGTTCTCCCCGGTCGACCCCGAGTGGCAGGATTCGGGGCATGTCAGACCAGCTCCGTGCCCCCGACGTGCCCGCGGCCGAAGGCCTCGCCGCCCCCTACGACGCCCTGCTGCTGCTGTCCTTCGGCGGCCCCGAGGGACCCGACGACGTCGTGCCGTTCCTGGAGAACGTCACGCGCGGCCGGGGCATCCCCCGCGAGCGGCTGAAGGAGGTCGGGCAGCACTACTTCGGCTTCGGCGGGGTCAGCCCGATCAACGGGCAGAACCGCGAGCTGCTGGAGGCCCTGCGCAAGGACCTCGCCGAGCACGGGCTGGACCTGCCGGTCTACTGGGGCAACCGGAACTGGGCCCCGTACCTGACCGACGTGATGCGGGAGATGGTGCGCGACGGCCGGCGCCGCATCGCGGTCCTCGCCACCAGCGCGTACGCCTCGTACTCGGGCTGCCGCCAGTACCGCGAGAACCTCGCCGACGCCCTCGCCACCCTGGAGGAGGAGGGCCTGGAGCTGCCGCGCGTGGACAAGCTGCGGCACTACTTCAACCACCCCGGCTTCGTGCGGCCCATGATCGACGGGGTGCTGGCCTCGCTCGCGGCCCTGCCCGCCGAGGTCCGGGACGGGGCCCGGCTGGCCTTCACCACCCACTCCATCCCCGACTCCGCGGCCGACACCTCCGGCCCGGTCGAGGACCACACCGAGGGCGGCGCGGGCGGGGCCTACGTCAAGCAGCACCTCGACGTGGCCCGCGTCATCGCCGACGCCGTCGCGGCGGAGACCGGCACCGCGCACCCCTGGCAGCTCGTCTACCAGTCCCGCAGCGGCGCCCCGCACGTCCCATGGCTGGAGCCCGACATCTGCGACCACCTGGAGGCCCTGCACGCCGACGGCGCGCCGGCCGTGGTCATGGTGCCGATCGGCTTCGTCTCCGACCACATGGAGGTCCTGTACGACCTCGACACCGAGGCCAAGGCCAAGGCCGCCGAACTGGGCCTGCCGGCCGAGCGCTCCGCGACCGTCGGCGCCGACCCCCGCTTCGCCGCCGCGGTACGCGAACTCGTGCTGGAGCGCGCCGCCCGCGAGCGCGGGGAGCGCCCGCGGGAGTGCTGGGTGGGCACGCTGGGACAGAGCCACGACCTGTGCGCGGTGGGCTGCTGCCCCGCCCGCACGCCCCGGCCGGCCGCCGCCGGCACGGACAGCCCGTACGCGTAGGGGGAAGCGTGATCCCGCAGGACCTGAAGGCAGAGCTGCTGGACGTGGCCCTGGAGGCCGCCCGGCGGGCCGGGGCGCTGCTGCGCGACGGCCGGCCGGCCGATCTGGCGGTGGCCGCGACCAAGAGCAGCCCGATCGACGTGGTGACCGAGATGGACATCGCCGCGGAGAAGCTGATCACCGGCATCCTCGCCGAGCGCCGGCCCGCGGACGGGCTGCTGGGCGAGGAGGGCGCGGACAGCCCCGGCACGAGCGGCGTGCGCTGGGTCGTCGACCCGCTGGACGGCACCGTGAACTACCTCTACGGGCTCCCGAGCTGGGGCGTGTCCATCGCGGCCGAGTACCGCGGCGAGACCGTGGTGGGCGTCGTGGCGGCGCCGATGCGCGGGGAGACGTACCACGCGGTGCTGGGCGGCGGGGCCTGGTCGGGCACCGCCCGGCTGGCCTGCCGGGAGGACGCGCCGCTGGACCGGGCGCTGATCGCCACCGGCTTCGCGTACGTCCAGACCAGGCGGGCCCACCAGGCCGAGGTCGCGGCGCGGATCATCCCGGTGGTGCGGGACATCCGGCGCGGCGGTTCGGCGGCGCTCGACCTGTGCGACGTCGCCGCGGGCCGCCTCGACGGGTACTGGGAGCGCGGGCTGAACCCGTGGGACCTGGCGGCGGGCGAGCTGATCGCCCGCGAGGCGGGCGCCCTGACCGGAGGGCGGCCCACGGAGCCGGCCTCGGGGGAGCTGGCGCTGGCGGCCACCCCGGCGGTCTTCGCCCCGCTCCAGCTGCTCCTTGAGGAAGCCGGGGCCTGGCACGACTGACCGGGCGCGCCCGGGGCGGACGGCACCGGGCCCCGGCCGCCTCTCGGCGGCCGGGGCCCGGTGGGTGCGCTGTGAGCTCGGAGGTGCTGCCGTCGGGTCAGGCGGCGGAAACCGGTACGCCGTGTTCTGCGGCGAGCCGCTGGAGGTCTTCCAGTTCGGCCTGTTCCACATCCGCGAGGTAGTCGTCGCCCGTCTCACGGGCCTTGCTGAGGTCCGACTGCGTGGCCTTGATGCGCTGCAGGAGACCCGCGGTGAATGCGTCCATGGTGGGTGCGCCCCCTCTGCGTGGGTCGACGGCGGAGAGCACGGAGCAGTCCGCCGCTTCAGGGTGTGGATGGGGTGTGCTCCTCGTCCTCCCCGGCACCCTGGGCCCAGAAACCTCGTAAGGCGAGGGAATCCTCACTTCCACCGCGCCCACACGCCGTTTCCACGCCCTGCGCACGCCCGAGGAGGGCCCCAGGGGCGCCTTACAGCCGGTTTACGGCCGAAACCGGCAGGATGGAGGCGCAACACACGTGTGCCCTGAAGGGCTCGAAGGAAGGAAACGACGTGCGCGTACTCGTCGTCGAGGACGAGCAGCTGCTCGCCGATGCGGTGGCCACGGGCCTGCGCCGGGAGGCCATGGCCGTGGACGTCGTGTACGACGGCGCCGCGGCGCTGGAGCGCGTCGGGGTGAACGACTACGACGTGGTCGTGCTCGACCGGGACCTTCCGCTGGTGCACGGCGACGACGTCTGCCGGAAGATCATCGAGCTGGGCATGCCCACGCGCGTGCTCATGCTCACCGCCTCCGGCGACGTCAGCGACCGCGTCGAGGGCCTGGAGCTCGGGGCCGACGACTACCTGCCCAAGCCCTTCGCCTTCACCGAGCTGACCGCCCGCGTGCGCGCCCTCGGGCGGCGCACCACCGTCGCGCTCCCGCCCGTGCTGGAGCGGGCCGGCATCAAGCTGGACCCGAACCGCCGCGAGGTGTTCCGGGAGGGCCGCGAGGTGCAGCTGGCGCCGAAGGAGTTCGCGGTGCTGGAGGTGCTCATGCGCAGCGAGGGGACCGTGGTCTCCGCCGAGCAGCTGCTGGAGAAGGCCTGGGACGAGAACACCGACCCGTTCACCAACGTGGTCCGGGTGACCGTCATGACCCTGCGCCGCAAGCTCGGGGAGCCGCCCGTCATCGTGACCGTGCCCGGCTCCGGCTACCGGATCTGATCCGGTGGCCCCGACCCCGGCGCCACCCGCGGCGCCACCGAAACCGACCTGGGACCCCGGCCAGCCCGAGGGTCCCTTCCCTTGGCTGCGGCCGACCATCCGGATAAGGCTCACGCTGCTGTACGGCGGCATGTTCCTGATCGCCGGGATCCTGCTGCTGTCGATCATCTACCTGCTGGCCGCCCAGGCCCTGAGGGAGGGCAACGCGCTCCCCTTCAAGATCGTCGGCGGTCAGAAGGTCGAGGTCTCCAGCACCACCTGCTCCGGCGTCGGCATCGACCAGTCGATCGACCAGTTCAACGCCGCGATCGCGCAGTGCATCCTCGACCAGCGCAAGCACGCCCTGGACGACCTGCTCAGCCGGTCGCTGATGGCCCTGCTGGGCCTCAGCGTCATCGCCTTCGCCTTCGGCTACGCGATGGCCGGCCGGGTGCTCTCGCCGCTGGGCAAGATCACCCGCACCGCCCGCCGGGTGGTGGGCTCCGACCTGACCCGGCGGATCGAGCTGGACGGCCCGGACGACGAGCTGAAGGAGCTCGCCGACACCTTCGACGAGATGCTCGACCGCCTGGAGCGGGCCTTCACCGCCCAGCAGCGCTTCGTGGCCAACGCCTCGCACGAGCTGCGGACCCCCCTGGCGATCAACCGGACGCTGCTGGAGGTCCACCTCTCGGACCCCGGAGCGCCGGTGGAGCTCCAGCAGCTCGGCAGGACGCTGCTGGCCACCAACGAGCGCAGCGAACAGCTGGTCGAGGGCCTGCTGCTGCTGGCCCGCAGCGAGAACCAGATCGTCGAGCGCAAACCGGTCGACCTCGCCGAGGTGGCCTCCCGCGCCATCGACCAGGCCCGGGGCGAGGCCCTCGCCAAGGGCGTGGAGATCCGCGGCGAGCGGGCGCTGGCCGTGATCCAGGGCAACGGCGTCCTGCTGGAGCGGATCGCCCTCAACCTGGTGCAGAACGCCGTCCGGTACAACGTGCCGGAGGGCGGCTGGGTGGAGGTCACGACCGAGGCGCAGCACGGTCAGGCGGTGCTCGTCGTCTCGAACACGGGTCCCGTGGTTCCCGCGTACGAGGTGGACAGCCTCTTCGAGCCCTTCAGACGGCTGCGTACCGAGCGAACGGGCAGCGACAAGGGTGTGGGGCTCGGCCTGTCGATCGCGCGCTCCGTGGCGCGCGCACACGGCGGCCGCATCCTCGCGACGCCCCGCGAGGGCGGTGGCCTCGTGATGCGTGTCACGTTGCCCCTTTGATCCGCCCGGATCCTGTTCGCCGTCAGCGGAATCCGGTGGCGTCCGCGGCGGGCCCATCCTGTGTGATCGATCACAGTGTCGAGTGTCGGGTCATGCGCGTTCTGTGACCCCAAGGCGGCCGGAAAGCCCGGGAAGTCCGGGTTTCCGGCCCCCCGGATGGCGGGAAATACACGGGGTGGCGTTCGTGCAAGGCGGCCCCCCGACCGTGTACGGTCCGCTCGACATCCCGGCCACGGAGTCCTTCGGGTACGCGGCTGGGTGTCGATTGAGTAACAGACCTTGATGTGAGGCAAAATCTCCGCCTCAGGTCGGGCACAAGTCCGGCCTCTCGCGCGTTACGTGCGCTGAGACACCGCTAAATCCCAGAGGGGGAGAGCGAAAAAAATGGCAACGGACTACGACACCCCACGCAAGACCGACGACGACGTCGACAACGACAGCATCGAAGAGCTCAAGGCTCGGCGCAGTGACAAGGTCACGTCCAGCGTCGACATCGAGGACTTCGACGGCGCCGAGAGCCTGGAGCTCCCGGGTGCCGACCTCTCCAACGAGGAGCTGGCCGTCCGGGTGCTGCCCAAGCAGGCCGACGAGTTCACCTGCATGAGCTGCTTCCTGGTGCACCACCGCAGCCAGCTGGCGCGCGAGAAGAACGGCCAGCCGATCTGCCGCGACTGCGACTGAGGACGGCCGTGACCGGCTCGACGCCCTTTCGGAAGCGACGCTTCCGGAAATCTGCCGATCCGGAGGCGCAGGTTCGCGCGGTGACCACGGGCCCGGAAACGGGCCCCGCGGACGCCGGCGGCCAGGCCTTCGGGACGACTGTGCTGCCGTCCGACACCGCCGCGGCGGTGCCGTCGGCCGCGATGGCGGACGAGGAGCCCCGGGGCAGGCCGGGGACGCGTCGGATGCAAGCCGTCAAGAACGGTGTGCGCAAGGGCGGCGAGAGCGCCAAGGCCGCCGCCCTGTACATCACCGACCTGATCATCGAGAACGCCCCGCGCGTTCCCGTGCGGGACCTCGCGACCCTGCGGGCGCAGTTCCCGGACCTCGGTCCCGACCAACTGGCCGACAAGCTGATCGCCGGGGCCGCCAACGCCACCTCGACCGTGGGCGCCGGCATCGGCGCCGCGGCCATGCTGCCGGTCCCGCCCGCGATGCCGGCGGAGCTGGCCGCGGAGATCACCGGGGTCGCCGCGATCGAGCTGAAGCTCATCGCCGAGCTGCACGAGGTCTACGGGCAGCGCCCGCCGGGCGGCCTCAAGGACCGCAGCCTCGCCTACCTGACCTCCTGGACCCAGGAGCGCGGTATCGACCTGACCAAGCCCACCACGCTGAACGCGGCGCTCGGCGGTCAGATGAAGCGCGAACTCCGCCAGCAGATCATGAAGCGGATGGTCCGCAACCTGCCGAACCTCATGCCGTTCATGGTCGGCGCCGCCGTCGGAGCCGTCCTGAACCGCCGGGACACCAGGAAACTCGCCGAGAAGGTCCGTGGGGACCTGCGCGGCCGCGCCGTGCCGTGGGACGCCCTCCCCGCCCTCCCGCCCCTGGAACG
This sequence comes from Streptomyces sp. C, assembly GCF_000158895.1. Taxonomy (NCBI): domain Bacteria; kingdom Bacillati; phylum Actinomycetota; class Actinomycetes; order Kitasatosporales; family Streptomycetaceae; genus Streptomyces; species Streptomyces sp. C. The sequence continues at coordinate 5,917,425 of NZ_GG657750.1, forward strand.
CCCCTCCGGGCCCCTTCCCGAGGCCACCAGGGCCGCTCTGGAGGGGCGCCGCCCGGACGGGGGCTGAGCCCCGCCGGATCAGGCCTGCGGTGCGGCGGCCTTCGCCGCGCGGACGGCCGCCGCGAGGGCCTGCGGCTCGCGCGTGGAGAGGTACACGTACGGGGTCGGGTCCGCCGGGTCGGTGACCTCGATCCGGACCGCCGTGGGGACGTAGCTGCGCATCAGCATGAAGGCCCGGGTGTCGGCCTTGTACGTGCGCCAGGCGCGCGCCTCCTCCGCCTCCAGCACCTCCGGCTCGCCCAGGGCCGTCACCGGGATCCGGGCGTCGCCGGCCGCGAGCGCGCCGTTCACCACGCGCACGCGCGCGGAGCCGTACGAACTCACCAGCATCCCCGTCAGCGCCGCGCCGCCGACCAGCCCCGCCAGCAGCGGCAGGGTGCCGAGCGGCAGCAGCATCAGGGCGCACGCCAGGCCGGTCAGGGCCGCTATGCCCCACCAGGAGCGGGGCGCGGAGAGTCGTTCGTCGTGGTGCGCGGGGGAGGACTGCATGGGACCTAGCCTCCCACGGGGCGACCGGCGGGTAGCCGCGCGGGTAAGGTCAGCGCCTGTGAGTGGACGAAACACGGCGTTGACGCCCCCGGCCGATGCCTCCGCACCGGTCCGGCACCCCGATGCCCCGGCGCCCGGGGAGCTCCTCGGCGCGCACTACGAACACTGTTTCGGGTGCGGCGGGGGCCAGCCGCACGGGCTCCACCTGGAGGCGCGGGCGGGCGAGGGCGTACGCGTCACGGCCGAGTTCACCGTCCGGCCCGCTCACCAGGGCGCACCCGGTCTCGCGCACGGCGGCGTCCTGGCCACCGCGCTCGACGAGACGCTGGGCTCCCTGAACTGGCTGCTGCGCGTCATCGCGGTGACCGGCCGGCTGGAGACCGACTTCGTGCGGCCCGTGCCCGTGGGCACCGTGCTGTACCTGGAGGCCGAGGTCACCGCCGTCGCCGGCCGGAAGATCTACTCCACCGCCGTGGGCCGGATAGGCGGGCCGGACGGCCCCGTCGCCGTCCGCGCGGACGCGCTCTTCATCGAGGTGAAGGTCGACCACTTCATCGACAACGGTCGGCCCGAGGAGATCCGGGCGGCGATGTCCGACCCGGACCAGGTCAGGCGCGCACGCGCCTTCGAGGTGAACCCCTGATGTCCCAGAACACCCATGCGCCCGTCGACGTGCTGATCCGCCGCGTCGACCCCGAGGTGCCCATTCCCGCCTACGGCCACCCCGGCGACGCCGGCTGCGACCTGGTGACCACGGTGGCCGCCGAGCTGGAGCCCGGGGAGAGGGCCGTCCTGCCCACCGGGGTCTCCATCGCCCTGCCGGACGGGTACGCGGCCTTCGTGCACCCGCGGTCGGGCCTGGCGGCCCGCTGCGGGCTCGCGCTCGTGAATGCCCCGGGGACGGTGGATGCCGGGTACCGTGGGGAGATCAAGGTGATCGTGGTCAATCTCGACCCGCGCGAGAGCGTCCGGTTCGAGCGATTCGACCGCATTGCCCAGCTGGTTGTCCAGCGGGTCGAGAAGGTGCGCTTCCACGAGGTGGCGGAGCTTCCCGGCTCGGCCCGGGCCGACGGGGGGTTCGGCTCCACCGGCGGCCATGCGGCCGTGGCCGGATCCGGGGCTGGTCAGCAGGGTGGGAATGGCTACGCTTCGGTCGTATCCGACCGGGAAGGACAGTGACGTGTTCGGACGTCGCAAGAAGAACGACTCCGCCCATGACGGCGGCGCGGCCGAGCAGGTCGTGAACGGCGTGGCTGCCGACGAGCAGGCCGGCGACGACTCCGCCGCGCCCCGCAGGCTCAACCTGCCCCCCGCCCCGCGGCCCGACGGCCCGTGGGACGTCTCCGAGGTGCTCGGCAACCCGGCCGACGGCCGGGTCGACCTGGGCGGCATCCTCGTGCCCGGCGTCGAGGGCATGGAGCTGCGCGTCGAGGTCGCGGGTGACGCGATCGTGGCCGCCACGGTCGTCCTGAACGACAGCGCCGTGCAGCTGCAGGCCTTCGCCGCCCCCAAGAAGGAGGGCATCTGGGGCGAGGTCCGCGACGAGATCGCCTCGGGCATCACCCAGCAGGGCGGCATCATCGACGAGGTCGACGGCCCGCTGGGCTGGGAGCTGCGCGCGCAGGTCCCCGTACCGCTGCCCGACGGCCAGACCGGCGCCCAGCTGGTGCGCTTCGTCGGCGTCGACGGCCCGCGCTGGTTCCTGCGCGGCGTCATCTCCGGCCAGGGTGCGGTGCGCCCCGAGTCGGCCGGCGTGCTGGAGCAGATCTTCCGGGAGACCGTCGTCGTCCGCGGCGACGGCCCGATGGCCCCGCGCGACCCGATCGTCCTGAAGCTGCCGAACGACGCCCAGATGGTGCCGGACGGCGTGCAGACGGCCGAGGAGCAGGAGGGCTCGCGCTTCTCCGGCGGCATGGGCCAGCTGGAGCGCGGCCCGGAGATCACCGAGGTCCGCTGATCCGGACCCCGCGAAGGGTTTCGTCCGGCCCGCGGGTCCCGTTCTCCCGGAAGGGGGGCGGGCCGGCGGGCCTTCGCGCGCCCGGGGCGCGTGCGTCAGGGATGCGTCAGGGATGTCCGGCGTACGTCCTTTCGGTGCGTGAACAGCGGGAACGTCCCCGAGAATGAGCGCATGGGACGCGGAAGGCTAAGGATCCATCTCGGCGCGGCACCCGGAGTGGGCAAGACGTACGCCATGCTCTCGGAGGGCCACCGCCGGGTGGAGCGCGGCACCGACTGCGTCGTCGGCTTCGTCGAGCACCACGGGCGGCCGCGCACCGAGGTGATGCTGCACGGCCTCGAACAGGTGCCCAGGCGGGAGCTCTCGTACCGGGGGGCCGCCTTCACCGAGATGGACGTGGACGCGCTGCTGGCCCGGCGCCCCGCCGTGGCCCTGGTCGACGAGCTCGCGCACACCAACGTCCCCGGCTCGCGCAACGCGAAGCGGTGGCAGGACGTGGAGGAGCTGCTGCGCGCCGGGATCGACGTGGTGACCACCGTCAACATCCAGCACCTGGAGTCCCTCGGGGACGTGGTGGAGAAGATCACCGGGGTGCGCCAGCGCGAGACCGTGCCGGACGAGGTGGTGCGGCGGGCCGACCAGATAGAGCTGGTCGACATGTCCCCGCAGGCGCTGCGCCGGCGCATGGCGCACGGCAACATCTACAAGCCGGACAAGGTCGACGCGGCCCTGTCGAACTACTTCCGGCCGGGCAACCTGACCGCGCTGCGCGAGCTCGCGCTGCTGTGGGTCGCCGACCGGGCCGACGAGTACCTCCAGCAGTACCGGGGCGACCACGGCATCCGCTCGGCCTGGCAGGCCCGTGAGCGGATCGTGGTGGGCCTCACCGGCGGCCCCGAGGGCCGCACCCTCATCCGCAGGGCCGCCCGGATGGCGGCCAAGGGCTCCGGCAGCGAGGTCCTCGCCGTCTACATCGCCCGCAGCGACGGGCTGACCTCGGCCTCGCCCAAGGAGCTCGCGGTGCAGCGGACCCTGGTCGAGGACCTTGGCGGAACGTTTCACCATGTGATCGGCGACAACGTCCCCGAGTCCCTCCTCGCCTTCGCCCGCGGCGTCGACGCCACCCAGATCGTGCTGGGCTCCAGCCGCCGCAAGGCCTGGCAGTACATCCTGGGGCCCGGGGTCGGCGCCACCGTCGCCCGCGACTCCGGGCCCGACCTCGACGTGCACATCGTCACCCACGAGGAGGTGGCCCGGGGGCGGGGGCTGCCCGTGGCCCGCTCCGCGGCCCGGCTCGGCCGGCCCCGGATCGCGGCCGGCTGGGTGGTCGGCGTGGTCTTCCCCGTGCTGCTGTGCGCGCTGCTGACCAACATCGACGCCGATCCCGGCCTCGCCAACGACATGCTGCTCTTCCTGGCGCTGACGGTCGCGGCCGCCCTGCTGGGCGGGCTCTGGCCGGCGCTGGCCTCGGCGGCCTTCGGGTCGCTGCTGCTGAACTACTTCTTCGCGCCGCCGGTGCACCGGTTCACCGTCTCCGACCCCCGGAACATCATGGCCATCGCCGTGTTCTTCGGGGTGGCCGTCTCGGTGGCCTCCGTGGTGGACCTCGCCGCCCGGCGCACCCACCAGGCCGCCCGGCTGCGGGCCGAGTCCGAGATCCTGTCCACCCTGGCCGGGAGCGTGCTGCGCGGCGAGACCGCCCTGGACGCGCTGCT
>NZ_GG657750.1:5921771-5954058 GCF_000158895.1 Streptomyces sp. C
GCCGACGTTGACATGCCGATCGGCGACCACATGGCCCTGGCCCTGTCCGGGCGGGTACTGCCCGCCGAGGACCGCCGCGTGCTCGGCGCCTTTCGCCGCCCAGGCCGCCGTGGTGCTGGACCGGCAGCGGCTCGTGGGGGAGGCCGAGGAGGCGCGCCGGCTGGCCGAGGGCAACCGGATCCGGACCGCCCTGCTGGCCGCCGTCAGCCATGACCTGCGTACGCCCCTGGCCTCCATCAAGGCCTCCGTCAGCTCCCTGCGCTCCGACGACGTGGAGTGGTCCGAGGAGGACCGGGCCGAGCTCCTGGCCGGGATCGAGGAGGGCGCCGACCGGCTCGACCACCTGGTCGGCAACCTGCTGGACATGTCCCGGCTCCAGACCGGCACCGTGACCCCGCTGATCCGGGAGATCGACCTCGACGAGGTGGTCCCGATGGCGCTGGGCGGCGTACCGGAGGACAGCGTGCTGCTCGACGTGCCGGAGACCCTGCCGATGGTGGCGGTGGACCCGGGGCTGCTGGAGCGGTCCGTGGCCAACGTCGTGGAGAACGCCGTCAAGTACAGCCCCGCCGGAGAACGGGTGCTGGTCGCGGCCAGCTTCCTCGGAGACCGGGTCGAGGTGCGCGTCGTCGACCGGGGACCCGGGGTGCCGGACGAGGCCAAGGACCGGATATTCGCCCCCTTCCAGCGGCACGGCGACGCCCCGCGCGGCGCGGGCGTGGGCCTGGGGCTCGCGGTGGCCAGGGGCTTCGCCGAGGCCATGGACGGCACGCTCGCCGCCGAGGACACTCCCGGGGGCGGGCTGACCATGGTGCTCACCCTGCGGGCGGCGGCCCGCGGCGGCCCGCGGGACCCCGCCGGAACCGAACCGACCGAAGCCGGGGACCTCCCCGCAGAACGACAGAAAGCAGGTCCCCGATGACCCGGGTGCTCGTGGTGGACGACGAGCCGCAGATCGTCCGAGCCCTCGTGATCAACCTCAAGGCGCGCAAGTACGAGGTCGACGCGGCCGCCGACGGGGCGGGCGCGCTGGAACTCGCCGCCGCCCGCCACCCCGACGTGGTCGTCCTCGACCTCGGCCTGCCCGACATGGACGGGGTCGAGGTCATCCGGGGCCTGCGCGGCTGGACGCGGGTGCCGATCCTGGTGCTCTCCGCCCGGCACAGCTCCGACGAGAAGGTCGAGGCCCTCGACGCCGGCGCCGACGACTACGTCACCAAGCCCTTCGGCATGGACGAGCTCCTGGCCCGGCTGCGCGCCGCCGTCCGCCGGGCCGAGCCGGCCGCCGGGACCGGCGAGGACGAGGTGGTCGTCTCGACCGAGGGCTTCACGGTGGACCTCGCCGCCAAGAAGGCGGTGCGCGAGGGGCGCGACGTACGCCTCACCCCCACCGAGTGGCACCTGCTGGAGGTGCTCGTGCGCAACGGCGGGAAGCTGGTCAGCCAGAAGCAGCTGCTCCAGGAGGTCTGGGGGCCCTCCTACGGGACCGAGACCAACTACCTGAGGGTCTACATGGCCCAGCTGCGCCGCAAGCTGGAGGCGGACCCCTCGCACCCCCGGCACTTCATCACCGAACCGGGCATGGGGTACCGCTTCGAGAAGTAGCGGGGGCTTCGAGAGGCGGCGGGGGCGCCGGTACGCTTCCGGTATGAGTGCTGAACCGCGTCCCGAGAAGCCCGCGAAACCGGCCAGGCCGGCGGGCCGGTTCCGCCGGATGATAGAGCGGCTGTCCACCTCCCAGGAGGAGCTGCATTCGGCGGAACTGCAGGAGGACGCAGAAGCCGCGGGGTGCACGCGGATCTGCGACTGCCACGACCGTCAGATAGTGAAGGTGACCGGCACGCTGCGCACCGTCACCCTCCGGCCCCGGGCGGGGGTGCCCGCCCTGGAGGCCGAGCTGTTCGACGGCTCCGCCGCGCTGGACGTGGTCTGGCTCGGGCGTCGCTCGATCGTGGGAATCGAACCCGGGCGGCGCATGATCGCTTCGGGCCGCGTCTCGATGAGCCACGGCCGCCGGGTGCTCTTCAACCCGAAGTACGAACTCCGCCCACTCGGACAGGAGCACTGACCGGTGACGCCACTCGACAAGCCGACCACGCCGGACCCGGGCGCCGCGCCCGCCGACGACGACCAGAGCGCGGTCACGCAGGCGGCCCTCTTCGACGCCTTCGGCGGCATCCGGGGCACCGTGGAGACGATGCTCCCCGGCCTGCTCTTCGTGATGATCTACACGATCAACAAGGACGTGAAGATGTCCGCCATCGCGGCGGGCGTCGTCGCGGTGCTGCTGGTGATCGTCCGCCTGGCGCGCAAGGACACCGTGAAGCACGCCTTCAGCGGCGTCTTCGGCGTCGGCGTGGGCGTGGCCTTCGCCCTCTTCACGGGCAGCGCCAAGGGCTTCTACCTGCCGGGCATGATCTACGGGGTCTGCCTGGGCCTGGCCTTCACGCTGTCGGCGCTGGTCGGGTTCCCGCTGCTGGGGGTGATCCTGGGGCCGGTCTTCAAGGAGAACCTCTCCTGGCGCACCCGCAACCCCGGGCGCAAGAAGGCGTACGTCAAGGCCAGCCTGGCCTGGGGGCTCATCTTCCTGGCGAAGTACGCGATCCTCTTCCCGCTGTACTGGTGGGGTGACGAGACGCAGCTCGGCTGGGTGCTGATCGCGCTCAAGCTCCCGCCGATGGTGCTGGCCGTGTACTTCACCTGGGTCTTCCTGGCGAAGGCGCCGCCGCCGATCGACGTGATCGCCGAGTACGAGGCCGAGGAGGCCGCCCAGGAAGCCGCGAAGGAGGCCGCGAAGGCGGCGCAGGCCGGGCAGTCCGCCCCGTCGGCGCAGCCGGGGCAGTCCGGCCGCCACAAGCGGGTCTGAGACGCGAGAAGGGGCGGGGTGGCCATCCGGTCACCCCGCCCCTTTCCCGTGCGCCGCTAGTGGCGGGCCTGGAGGAGGTCCTCCAGCTGCTCCTCGCGGGCCTGGGCGGCCACGAAGAGGAGCTCGTCGCCCGGCTCCAGGGTCTCCTCGCCGTGCGGGGTGAGCACCCGGTTGCCGCGGATGATCGTGACCAGGGAGGTGTCCTCCGGCCAGGAGATCTCGCTGATCTGGGTGCCCGCGACCGAGGAGTCGGCCGACAGGGTCAGCTCCACGAGGTTGGCGTCGCCGTGGCTGAAGCGCAGCAGCCGCACCAGGTCGCCGACGCTGACGGCCTCCTCGACCAGGGCCGACATCAGGCGCGGCGTGGACACCGCGACGTCGACGCCCCAGGACTCGTTGAAGAGCCACTCGTTCTTCGGGTTGTTCACGCGGGCCACCACGCGCGGCACCCCGTACTCGGTCTTCGCGAGCAGCGAGACGACCAGGTTCACCTTGTCGTCGCCCGTCGCGGCGATGACCACGTTGCAGCGCTGCAGCGCCGCCTCGTCGAGCGAGGTGATCTCGCAGGCGTCGGCCAGCAGCCACTCCGCCTGCGGCACCCGCTCCACCGAGATGGCGGTCGGCGCCTTGTCCACGAGGAGCACCTCGTGGCCGTTCTCCAGCAGCTCGCCCGCGATGGAGCGGCCCACGGCCCCGGCTCCGGCGATCGCGACCCTCATGCGTGTGCCTCCTCGGGGCCCTCGGCGAAGGCCGCCTCGACCTTGTCGATCTCGTCCGTGCGCATCATCACGTGGACGAGGTCGCCCTCCTGGAGGACGGTCTGCGAAGTCGGCAGCATCGCCTCGCCCAGGCGGGTGAGGAACGCGACACGGACGCCGGTCTCCTCCTGAAGTTGGCTGACCTTGTGACCGATCCAGGCCGCCGAGGTGTGCACCTCCGCGAGCTGCACGCCGCCGCTCGGGTCACGCCACAGCGGCTCCGCACCCGAGGGGAGCAGCCGGCGCAGCATCTGGTCGGCGGTCCACCGCACGGTCGCGACGGTGGGGATCCCCAGGCGCTGGTACACCTCGGCGCGCTTGGGGTCGTAGATCCGTGCGGCGACGTTCTCCACACCGAACATCTCGCGGGCCACGCGGGCCGCGATGATGTTGGAATTGTCACCACTGCTGACGGCGGCGAAAGCGCCCGCCTCCTCGATCCCGGCCTCCCGCAGCGTGTCCTGGTCGAAGCCGACACCGGTGACGCGGCGGCCGCCGAACGAGGCCCCGAGCCGGCGGAATGCGGTGGGGTCCTGGTCGACCACGGCGACCGTATGCCCCTGCTGTTCCAAGGTCTGCGCGAGGGCGGAGCCCACCCTTCCGCAGCCCATAATGACGATGTGCACGGCCGTCCTTCCGGCTGACAGCTGCTCGCTGGTTTCCAGCCTCATTGCATGCTCTGGCTAATCAGGGTCTCAGACCATGGCCCAAGCTACACACGGGCGGTCACGAGTGTGGCCGTTTGGGGTCCGTCAGGTGCTTCATTGGAGGCGCATTGGTGCGGATCGGGGGCAGGGGGTTCGTCAGCCACATTTCGAACGCTTACGATCCTCTGCGTGTCCAAACTGACCGACGTGCCCAAACGGATCCTGATCGGCCGGGCGCTGCGCAGCGACCGCCTCGGGGAAACGCTCCTCCCCAAGCGGATCGCCCTTCCCGTGTTCGCATCCGACCCGCTCTCCTCGGTGGCGTACGCCCCGGGCGAGGTATTGCTGGTCCTGTCCATCGCGGGTGTGTCGGCGTACCACTTCAGCCCATGGATCGCGGTCGCGGTCGTCGTGCTGATGTTCACCGTGGTCGCCTCCTACCGGCAGAACGTCCACGCGTACCCCAGCGGCGGCGGCGACTACGAGGTCGCCAACACCAACCTCGGACCCCAGGCCGGCCTCACCGTGGCGAGCGCCCTGCTCGTCGACTACGTCCTCACCGTCGCCGTCTCCATTTCCTCGGGCGTCGAGAACCTCGGCTCCGCCGTCGATTTCGTCATCGAGCACAAGGTGCTCTCCGCGATCGTCATGATTCTGCTGCTCACGCTGATGAATCTGCGCGGAGTGAAGGAATCCGGGAAGCTCTTCGCCATCCCGACGTACGTGTTCGTCGGCGCCGTGTTCGTGATGATCGCGTGGGGTGCCTGGCGCGGCCTCGTGGCGGGCGACACGATGGAGGCCCCGACCGCCCACCTGGAAATCAAGGCCGAGCACCAGGGGCTGGCCGGCTTCGCGCTGGTCTTCCTGCTGCTGCGCGCCTTCTCCTCCGGCTGTGCCGCCCTCACCGGTGTCGAGGCGATCAGCAACGGCGTGCCGGCGTTCCGCAAGCCCAAGAGCAAGAACGCCGCCACCACCCTCGCCCTCATGGGCGGCCTGGCCGTGACCATGTTCTGCGGCATCATCGGCCTGGCCATGGCCACCGACGTGAAGATGGCCGAGGCCCCCGCCACCAACCTGCTGGAGAACGGCGTCCCGGTCGGCGACGGCTTCGTCCAGCACCCGGTGATCTCCCAGGTCGCCGAGGCCGTCTTCGGCAGCGGCAGCTTCCTGTTCGTGCTGCTCGCCGCGGCCACCGCCCTCGTCCTGTTCCTGGCCGCGAACACCGCCTACAACGGCTTCCCGCTGCTCGGCTCGATCCTCGCCCAGGACCGCTACCTGCCGCGCCAGCTGCACACCCGCGGCGACCGGCTCGCCTTCTCCAACGGCATCGTGCTGCTCGCCGGCGCGGCCATACTGCTGGTGTGGATCTACGACGCCGACTCCACCAAGCTGATCCAGCTCTACATCGTCGGCGTGTTCGTCTCCTTCACGCTGAGCCAGATCGGCATGGTGCGGCACTGGAACCGCCACCTGAAGTCCGAGCGCGACCAGGCCGCACGCCGCCGCATGATCCGCTCGCGGGCGATCAACACCTTCGGCGCCTTCTTCACCGGCATGGTGCTGGTCGTCGTCCTCGCCACCAAGTTCACCCACGGGGCCTGGGTCGCCCTGCTGGGCATGCTGATCTTCTACGGCACCATGACCGCGATCCGCAAGCACTACGACCGCGTCGCCGCCGAGATCGCCGCCGACGAGGGCCCCAGCGACGACAGCGTCCGCCCCTCCCGGGTCCACTCGATCGTCCTGGTCTCCAAGATCCACAAGCCGACCCTGCGCGCCCTGGCCTTCGCCAAGCTGACCCGCTCGGACACCCTGGAGGCGCTCAGCATCAGCGTCGACCAGGCCGAGACCAAGGCGCTGCGGGCCGAGTGGGAGCGGCGCGGGATCAACGTCCCGCTGAAGATCCTCGACTCGCCCTACCGCGAGATCACCCGGCCCGTGGTCGAGTACGTGAAGGGGCTGCGCAGCGAGAACCCGCGCGACGCGGTCAGCGTCTACATCCCCGAGTACGTCGTCGGACGCTGGTACGAGCACCTCCTGCACAACCAGAGCGCGCTGCGCCTCAAGGGCCGGCTGCTGTTCACGCCCGGCGTGATGGTCACCTCGGTGCCCTACCAGCTGGAGTCCTCGGAGCTCGCCAAGCGGCGGGCGAAGAAGCGCCAGGAGTGGAACGCCCCGGGCGCGGTGCGCCGCGGCCCCGTCGACACGCCGAGGCCGCGCCAGAAGGACCCGGCGGGCAAGTAGTCCTGGTGGTGAACGGCCGGAGGAGACCCACGTAAACTGGTGGGTCGGTCCTCCGGCCGTTCTCTTTCCCTTTCTTCCTTGGAGCCCCCTCACCATGACCGAGCAGAACGAGAAGCAGTCACTGGTCGGGGAGGAGTACGAGGTCGAGGTCGGCCCCGTCGCGCACGGCGGCCACTGCATCGCCCGCACTTCGGACGGCCGCGTCCTGTTCGTCCGCCACACGCTGCCGGGCGAGAAGGTCGTCGCGCGCGTGACGGAGGGCGAGACGGACTCCCGCTTCCTGCGGGCCGACGCCGTCACCGTCCTGACCGCCTCCAAGGACCGCGTCGAGGCCCCCTGCCCGTACGCCGGCCCCGGCAAGTGCGGCGGCTGCGACTGGCAGCACGCCAAGCCGGGCGCCCAGCGCCGGCTCAAGGGCGAGGTCGTCGCCGAGCAGCTGAAGCGGCTCGCCGGGCTCACCCCGGAGGAGGCCGGCTGGGACGGCACCGTCATGCCGGCCGAGGGCGACAAGCTCCCCGCCGGGCAGGTCCCGCAGTGGCGCACCCGCGTCCAGTACGCGATCGACGAGACGGGCCGGGCGGGCCTGCGCAAGCACCGCTCGCACGACATCGAGCCCGTCGACCACTGCATGATCGCGGCGCCCGGGGTTTCCGAGCTCGGGATCGAGAAGCAGGACTGGCCCCAGATGGCGACCGTCGAGGCGATCGCCGCGACCGGCTCGAACGACCGCCAGGTCGTCCTCACGCCCCGCCCGGGCGGCCGCCTCCCCCTGGTGGAGCTCGACAAGCCGGTCTCGGTGCTCCGCGTCGAGGAGAAGGACGGCGGGGTGCACCGCGTCCACGGCCGCCCCTTCGTGCGCGAGCGCGCGGACGGCCGTACGTACCGCGTCGGCATGGGCGGCTTCTGGCAGGTCCACCCGCAGGCCGCCGACACCCTGATCAAGGCCGTCATGCAGGGCCTGATGCCGCGCAAGGGCGAGATGGCCCTCGACCTCTACTGCGGCGTCGGCATCTTCGCGGGCGCGCTCGCGGAGCGCCTCGGCGAGACGGGCGCGGTCCTCGGCATCGAGTCGGGCAAGCGCGCAGTGGAGGACGCCCGCCACAACCTGGCGGACTTCCCCCGGGTCCGCATCGAACAGGGCAAGGTCGACACCGCCCTCCCGCGCACCGGCATCACCGAGTGCGACCTGGTCGTCCTGGACCCGCCCCGCGCGGGCGCCGGCAAGCAGACGGTCCGCCACATCGCGAGCCTCTCGGCCCGCCGCATCGCGTACGTCGCGTGCGACCCGGCGGCCCTGGCCCGCGACCTGGGCTACTTCAAGGACGCCGGCTACCGGGTCCGCACCCTCCGCGTCTTCGACCTCTTCCCGATGACGCACCACGTGGAGTGCGTGGCGATCCTGGAGCCTGTCGAAAAGGGCCGCTGACCTCTGGTTTAAGGCAATGTGCATTATGTGCGCTGTGCGCGTTAAGGGCGATATGTTGACGCTGGTATGACGCACGTGACGCACGTTTGACGCACGCGCAGCCGACTCTCTGACGGCTCGTCCTCCAGCGGCTCGGTCGCACCGGGCGCAGGGCAGGCACCCTGCGAAACTGCCTCTTCCTGGCACTGGACGAATCCGGGCTTTTGGACGCGGCCGGGCTGCTGCTGCAGTGGTCGCGGGGATGGGTAGAGCCTGTGACCGCCCCTCCCGAGCCGCGGCACATCGTTGCTCAGCAGTTGCTTGCTCTTTGTCTGCAGGAGCACCGGGTCGGCGAGAACCTGTGGCAGGAGTGGTGGAACGGTCTTGGCCCCTTCGGCAATGCTGCCGAACCGATCGCGCGGCATCTGGTCGACGAGGGACATCTGGACCGGGAAGGGGGGGCTCCTGTTCATCGGCCCCGAAGCCGAACGGCGTTTTGGCCACCGCCATTTCGTGCACCTCACGGCAGTCTTCACTGCGCCTCCGCAATTCACCGTGCTGCACGGCCGATCGGAGATCGGTCGAACCGATCCCAGCCTGCTCACCGAGCGGGTTAACGGGCCGCGCCGCCTTTTGCTCGGCGGGCGGAGTCGGCTGGTCACGTACATTGACTGGCGGCGAAAGCGCTGCTTCGTGGAGCCCGTGGACGGGGGAGGAAAGGCCAAGTGGAGCAGCGCCGGCTTCGGTCCCGGAGCATCGTTCGAAGTGTCGCGGGCGGGCCACCGGGCCAACGCCACACTGGCGGCCACCCTCGATGAGTTGGCGGTACCCGGCCAGCGCATCAACGATCACTGGATCCGGCTGCGTGAGGACGTGACGCCGGCGTCCTGGAAGAGTCTCACCGGAGGAGCGGCGGACAGGCTCTGCCTTCCGGCGGTCGATGAGCGAGCCGTGCGAGGCCTGAAGTTTGCGGAGGCGCTGCCGCCGAGGCTGGCGGAAGCGACGCTCTCCGCCCGGCTGGCCGGCTTGGGGCCTGCGGTCGCCGTGTTGGCCGAACCCGTGCGATTCGTCTCGATCGCTGGGCCATGACACGCACGCGCATCCCGCGCCCGAGGAGGACGGACGGGCTGCGGGGCGCAGGTGGTGCTGCGTGACTCGTACAGCTTGATCCAGCCACCATCGCTGTAGTTCCGGTCGACAGCCGTGGCGACGTTCTCGGCAAGGCCGAACCCTACCTAAGATCACCACAACCGAATTGCGGCCCGACGGGCTTCCAGACCAGGACATGCCCCCACCCGCACGAGTCACTCGTGCCCTGGGGGAACCACCTCGTGTCCATGCTCCTTCTACGACTGTCGGCGCAGGATCTGCTCACTCTCGACGCGCGAGACCGGATGGTTCCGCATCTCGCCGCCCGGTGGCGGTACTTCCGCAGCGCAGATGCCTCGGAGTCGGAGCGCTCCGCGTGGGCGGAGAGTCTGGTGAGCCTCGCGAACGACCTGGTCGGGGCGGGACGCGGGAACGTGGAGATGATCGTCGAGTGTGCGGCCACCCTCGACGAGGCGGTCTGCCCGGGCGACCCGCGCCTCATCGACGTCGTACTGGTGGGGCGTCATCCGGAGCGCCACGTTCCCTCGGTGCAGTTGGTCGAGTTGAAACGCTGGTCGACCGTGAGCCGGGTGGAACGGGCGACGGCGGGCCTTCTCCATGTGCCGGGCATCAAAGAGGAGAAGAAGCACCCGACTCTGCAGTTGGGTGCGAACTACGAGGCGTTCACGGGCCCGCGAGGTCCATTTCAGGGCGCCGACTTCGAATGCGGTGGTTTCGCCTACCTGCACAACGCAACTGACGAATCCGTTCGTACTCTGATAGACGTGGACGCGCCGACCGGGGCCTACTCCCGCGTCTACACACGTGACCGCCGCGAGCAGTTGTTGTCCGACCTCCGGACGAACTTCGCGGTGGAGGGTGCGGCCTCCATGGCCGAGAGGATGCTGCAGGGCATGGGCCTGGGCAATACCCCGTTGCTCGACGCCATGATTTGGTCCCGCGGAGCCGACACCGTCTTCACTCTGCGCGGGCGGCAGAAGAAGGTCGCGGACCAAGTGCTGGAGACTGCTTCCCGAATCTTGCCCGATCCTCGACGCCCTGCCTTGGCGCCGGACGAGCGGCGTGTGGTCTTCCTCGTGACGGGTGGGGCGGGCACAGGGAAGAGCGCGATCGGTCTGCAGATCAAGGCAGAGCTGGAGGCCCAAGGCCGGACGGTCAAGTACGCGAGTGGCAGCCGTGCCTTCAATGGTGCCCTTCAGGAACATGTCGGCTACGGGGACCGGCAGTTCAAGGAGTCTTTCACCTACTTCAGTAGCTTCGTAACCCCGCCCGACCCGCTCTTGGACGTGCTGATCTGCGATGAGGCGCACCGTCTGAGAGACCGGTCGACAAGTCGATTCTGGAAACCCGAAGAGCAGGGCACGGGTCCACAGGTCGACGAACTCCTCGCCGCGTCCCGCTTGACGGTGTTCTTCCTGGACGAGGGGCAGTCCGTGAGACCGAACGAGGTCGGAACCGTCGATCTGATCAAGGACGCGGCCGAACGGTTCGACGCCCTCGTCGTTCCGTACAAGTTGAGGGAGCAGTTCCGGTGCGGGGGCAGTGACGCCTACGTCCGCTGGGTGAAGGCGTTGCTCGGGGTCACGAGCGACGAGCCCGGGAAGTGGCGTCCCGACGGACTGATGCACATCGAAGTGGTGGACACCCCGGAAGAGCTCGAACAGATCATCGGTACGGAGGCGCGTGCCGGTGCGTCCGCACGCATGGTCGCCGGCTACTGCTGGCCCTGGACGAAGCCGCTCGGCAAGGAGCGACGGCTGGAGGCGGATGTCCGCATCGGCGAGTGGCACCGGCCATGGAACGCGGACAGCGAAAGCTTCTGCGAGGACGGGGCGCCCCCGTCGAGGATCTGGTCCGTGCACGAAAACGGCCTCGGCCAGATCGGTTGCGTCTACACCGCACAGGGCCTCGAATGGGACTGGTGCGGCGTGATCATGGGAGAGGACATGGTGCGCCGGGGAAACCGGTGGGTGTTCCGACGCGGCAAGGAGCTCAAGACCGACGAGCCGGGGGTCAGGCGTGTAGCGGAGCCGGGTTCGTTCGACCCCAAGGTGAAGGCTGGCAGCGTCGACGACGACGGCTTCGCGCGCCTCGTCCGGCACGCGTACCACGTACTGATGACCCGGGCCAGTCGGGCCACGGTGCTCTATTCCACGGACAAGGAGACCCGGGACTATCTCAAGGAACTCGTCGGGGAGGTCGAAATCCACGGGCTGCGTCCCACTTGGGAGAACCTGCCGGTGGAGGCTCGCAAGCCGCATCTGCCCCGGCCCGGCCGAGGTCGGGGGCGAAGCAAGAGCAAGGGGAGACGCCAGAAGGCCGAGGGGCCGCAGGCCGCGGATATGACGCTCTTCTGACAGAGCTGTCGCGGGAGTGAGGTGGCGGGCTCGCCGGGCCCGCCACCGGTCCGCCCTAGAAGAGCAGACCTGCGACCGTCACCACAGCCGTCACCAAGAGATTGGAGACGACTGCGGCGGCGATCTCGATCAGGATCTCGCGGATCCGTTCACGACGCGCATGCTTGCACTCGACCGAGGTCATGGCCACTCCAGAGCAGTGAGACAGGAATGGCAGGGGGACGCCCTACCGGGCATCCACGCTCGCGTCGTGCGTCACCACACGACGGGCACAACCATTCGGCACCCGCTGCTCATTGAGTGAACCGAGGAACCGCAGCTTCGTACCCTCCGGGAAGGTGCGCAGCGCGATCATGCTATCGGGTCAGGCGGACCCAGGCTGTGGATTTGTCAGAGCGCCGGAGGGGACCAGAGAGCGGAGCTTCTCGCGGGTCTCCGGGTCGGTCGAGTAGACGATCGTGCCGATCATGCCGCGGGTCAGGAGCACCTTGTAGGTGTTCCGGATCAAGCGGTCCACGTCATGGTCCGGAGTGGCCTTGGTGAAGGACGGATCCTTGGAGGCGCTCCGGTCCACCACCCACCGATCGGTACGCCAGACCAGATCGGGACCCATGATCACGCCGGACCAGTCGTACTCGAATCCCTGCGCGGTGTAGACGCATCCGACCTGTCCGAACCCGGCCGGGTCGGTGGCCCAGAGAGGCGCGGGCGGGGCGCCGAGCAACGCGCGGTCGCCGAAGAGGTTCCACGGCCTGGCCCAGTCGCCGATGACCACGTCGGTGGGCAGGGTGTGCATGCTGGAAGTGATCTTCGTCGTCCACTTCCAGCAGTAGCCCGCGGACATGCGGGCGCCGTAGCCCTGGGCCCTCTGGGCGGCCAGGAAGTCCTCCAGCTCCTGTGGGTTGTCGGCAGTCAGGAGCCGCACCTTGCCGTCCGGATCCCACGCAGTGGGCGCATTTCCTTCGATCCCCAGGAGGTCGACCACCCACCGCAGATAGGCGTCGCTGCCCCCGCACCGGAACTGGCTGTCGAGCTCCACCACCGTGCAGTCCAGACCCAGTTCGGCCGCGGCGTCCTGGATCTGTTCCACGGTTCCCATCTCGCCCGGACGTACCACCTGGTGCTGGTCCAGCAGGAACACCGGAACCCGAGCCGCGTCCATCAGCTCCGCGACCTGCGGGCGGCCGGTCCGCAGCGTTGCCTTGGTGTAGCGGTTGGCGGAGGTCTTGCGGAGCCTGTGCGCCTCGTCGCACACGAGCACGTCGAGGTCGTTCGGCTCGGCCTCCATGAAGCTGTTGAAGTAGCGGAAGAGCCGTTGGACCTCGGGCTTGCGGGCACCGGCGACCTTGCGCATCGTCTTGGTGAAGGACTGCGAACCGGTGGCGTGCAGGGCCGGCACACCGCGCCGGTACAGATCGCCCAACAGGGAGAGTGCGATCACGCTCTTGCCGGAACCCGGCCCGCCGGCCACGATGACGACCTGCTTGCGGTTGGACCGGCGAGCCTGGCGCACTGCCGACATGACCGTTTCGTAGGCCAGCCGCTGTTCGTCCAGCAGTACGAACTGCTCCCGATCGCGCACCTCTTCGGCGGCAACGGCCATCAACTGCCGTGACGGCCGGACCTTGCCCTGCAGCAGGGCGTCGGCAGCTTCGGCACCCGGCTTCGCCGCAAGCCTCGAGCGGAGGAAGCCGAGGAAGGCACCACGCTGGTCACCGGTGAACATCCGGCCGCGTTCGTCTTCCGTGACGGCGCGGAGCCCGGCCACCCCGAAGTCGGTTGCGTTGTGCAGGTAGGCGACCCCCACGACCGAGTCGGGAATCCGTTCCAACGCTCCGTTGAACGAGATGAGGTAGTCGCAGTAGCCGCGCACCTGCTCGATCGGGTTGAGGACCGGATCCGGGTAGGCATCGATGCGGCACAGCAGCGGATCGTCTTCCTCAGGATAGGCCTCGCTCCACTGCTTCAGCTCGACCACCACGTACGAGGGCTCTCCGGTACTCGGATGAACACCGGCAAGTATCACGTCCGCGCGCTTGCTGGTAAGGGGTAGCGCGTACTCCAGCATCATCTCGACTTCGCCGAGCCCCGCTTCGACGAGCGCGTTGGTGAGCGCCGGGATGCTCCGTTCCCAGGAGCGCACCTCCGACGGGTGGGGCCGGTGGCGGTGCCTGTGCAGGAAGTTCTCGCTCAGGAGCTCGGCCAGCCGTCCCTCAAGATGGGTGCGGTTGGCCAACGACGCCGCGGACTCACGGAACAGCAAGGAGGTGCCCCCAGGCAGCACGAAGTAGCTCGTGCGGGTGGGGGCATGTCCTTCGGTTCCACGGAAGTGGAGCGGAAGCCCGTCGGGCCGCTGAGATGTCCTCGCCATCCTAGAACAGGACGTGGATCATGCGCCTGGGCGTCAGCAGCCTCCTATATGGGGAGACGACGACGCCTTCGGAGCGCGAGGACACCTGACCTGCCGTTTGGCGCTGTTCATTGTCTGCTCGACGTGTTTCACATCAGCAATGTGGTTCTGCAGGCGCGGCCGTGCCGACGGCCGGTGGAGTCGGCTCCGCGCGGGGTACCGGCGCGATCAAGCTCGATGTGATTCGGTCAACTCCTGCCGCCCCTGCCGATCACGGGTGCGAGGCAGGGAGAATGGCCGACGATGGACATGACTCGACCGCAGCCCACCAGCCAGGCCGGTGGGTACGGGCCCTTCTCCCACCTCACCGCCCCGAACGTGCTCCTCTACCGCTCCGTGATGAGGGCCTTCCTCGTCGCCAAGGAGAGGTTCGCCGTACATCTGCGGCCCGAGGACGTGCAGGCCGCGCTGCCCGTCGGGATCCGGCCGGGAGAGCTCGACGCCGTGGTCAAGGCGCTTGACAGCCTGGTGGGGTGGGGGAACCTGAGGGCCGACCCGGACACCGGGCGGGTGACCGCTGTCGAGGACTTCTACCGCAAGCGGTTCATCTACCAGCTGACACGGGAGGGCGAGGCGGCCGAGCAGGCCCTGGCCGCCTACGACGAGGAGCTCGGGCGGCGCGGCGCGCTCCAGGCGGTCGCGCTCCACGACATCGTCACGCAGCTGCGGGCCCTCCTCGTCCTGACGGCCGGGGAGGAGCCCGATCCGGCCAAGACGCATCTGGCGCTGGACGGGCTCGCCAGTCGCTTCGCCGCACTCGCCGACAACGCCCGGGCCTTCATGGGCTCCCTGCAGCGCACCATCGATCTGCATGACGTAGGGGAAGAGGTCTTCCTCGCCTACAAGGACCAGCTCATCCAGTACCTGGAGCGGTTCATCCAGGACCTGATCACCCTCGGCGCCCGTATCGCCCGGTTGATCCTGGAGCTTGAGGACGGCCGGCGCATCCAGCCCTTGCTGCGCGCCGCCGCCGCGCGCGAGGCGGCGGACGCGACCCCGCAGGAAGCCGCGGAAGCCGAGCAGGCCGCGTACGAGCGGTGGGTCCACCGGTGGGAGGGGCTGGCGGCCTGGTTCCTCAGCCGCGACGGCCGCGAATCGCAGTCCCGGCTGCTGCGTGGACGCGCCCTCGGGGCGATCCCGCAGCTGCTGGCGGTCGTACGGGCGCTGAACGAGCGCCGGGCAGGACGCTCGGACCGCTCGGCGGACTTCCGTACGCTCGCCCGCTGGTTCGCCGAGGCTCCCGACGACGACGCCCGGCACCAGCTGTGGCGTGCCGCCTTCGGGCTGTACCCCGCCCGGCACCTCACCGTCGACGCCGAGACGCTGGCTGCCAGGTTCGCCCGTCCCGAGGCCGCGTCCACACCATGGGCCGACGCCGAACCGCTGCGGATCAGTCCGCAACTGCGACGCACGGGCAGCTACGAGCGGCGCGGCAAGCCCCGCAAGGTCGAGGACCGGCAGGAGGCGCGCCGGCTGCTCGCGGAGACCGCCGCCAAGCAGGCCGCCGAGACCGCCGCGGCTCGGGCCCGGCTCGCCACCGACGGCATCACCACGCTGTCCGGGCTCGGCGAACTCGACCCGGCCAGCTTCCGGCTCTTCCTCCAGCTCCTCGGCGACGCACTGGCCACCTGGCGGCCCGGCATGACGCGCACCAGGGCCACCAGCAACGACGGATCCATGGAGATCCGGCTCACGGCCTTGCCGGACGGACCCACGATCGAGATCCGCACGCCGGTCGGGACCTTCCGGGGCCCCGATCACGCCATCGAGATCGTCGACCTCACCGCCGGAACGGACGCAACGGAAGGGGGCGACGCCCCGTGACCACCCCGCTCGCCGAAGTGCTGGACGGGCAGCACGCCGCCGAAATGCGCAAGGCCGCCCGCGCCCTGCTGAAACAGCCGCTGCTGCCGGCCCACGGCCCCTCCGCCGACGCGTACCGACTGGTCCGGCGGCACGCCTCCGAACTGCGCGAATGGTTCGACCGCAACACGGGCTGGTCCCTCCGGGTCGACTCCGAAACGGCCCGGCTGGGCAAGATCCCCGCCCACCTCGCCGACGCCACCCATCCCGCCCGGGAGGCCACCCGCAGCGCCGCCCCCTTCACGCGCCGCCGGTACGTCCTGCTCTGCCTCGCCCTCGCCGCCCTCGAACGCGGTGAGGCGCAGATCGCCCTCGGCAGGCTCGCCGACCAGGTCGTGCTGGACGCCGCCGACCCCCGGCTCGCCGCCGCGGGGATCCAGTTCACCCTGGACCGCCGCGACGAGCGGCTCGACCTGGCCGCCGTCGTACGTCTCCTCCTGAGCTTCGGGGTGCTGAGGCGCGTCGCCGGGGACGAGGACGCCTACGTCAACGGAGCCGGCGACGCGCTGTACGACGTCGAACGACGCGTGCTGGCCGGGCTGCTGGCCACCCGCCGGGGCCCGTCCATGGTCCGGGCGGCGACATGGGAGGAGAGGCTCGCGGAGCTCACCGCCGAAACGGCCCTCGACAGTGACGAACTGCGCTTTCGTGCCCTTCGCAGGTCGCTGACCCGGCGACTGCTGGACGATCCGGTGCTCTACTACGACGAGCTGACCGACGCCGAACTGGCCTACCTCACCCGCCAGCGCGGGTTCCTCACCGCACGCATCACCGAACTGACCGGGCTGGTCGCCGAAGTCAGGGCCGAGGGCATCGCCATGGTCGACCCCGACGACGACCTCACCGACCTCCGCATGCCGGAATCGGGCACCCACGGCCACGTCACCCTCCTGCTCGCCGAACACCTCACCTCGGCCGACGGCCCCGTCAGCACGGCCGATCTGATGAGCAGGGTCACCGACCTGGCGGCCGAGCACGGCGGCTTCTGGTCGAAGTCGGCGCGCGAGGCGGGTGCCGAAGAGGAGCTGGTGGAACAGGCGGTCGTCCGGCTCGCCGCCCTCGGTCTGGTCTCCCGCACCTCCGACGGGGTCGTGCCCCGCCCGGCGCTCGCCCGGTACGCGGTCGGCGAGACCGTCGTAGTCACACCCCGTACGGCAGGCACCGCCGAGGTGCCCGCGCAGCGAAAGGCGTCACCGCGTTGATCCCCCGTACCGCGCTCCCGGCCCCCGCGCGCTCCCGCTGGCAGCCCCTGCGGATGGGCCTGGTCGATCTCTTCCACTATGACGTGGAGGAGTTCCACTTCCGCGACGGCAGGCTGCTGCTCCGAGGGAACAACGGCACCGGGAAGTCCAAGGTGCTCGCCCTGACCCTGCCCTTCCTCCTCGACGGGGACCTCAGCGCCCGTCGCGTCGAGCCGGACGGGGACGCGGGCAAGAGAATGGAGTGGAACCTTCTGCTCGGCGGCGAACACCCGCACTCCGAACGGCTCGGCTACACCTGGGTGGAGTTCGGCCGCCGCGACGAGACGAGCGGTGAGGAACATTTCCGTACGCTTGTCTGCGGGCTCAAGGCCGTCAGCGGGCGCGGCGTCGCCCGCCACTGGTGGGCGGTGACCGGGCAGAGGATCGACCACTCGACGGCAGGATCACCCGTCGACGGCTCGCTCAGCCTGCTCGACGCCACCGGTACGGTGCTGTCGCGGGACCGACTCATCGAAGCGGTGTCCGGACACGGAACGGTCCACGACCAGGCCAAGGCCTACCGTCGGGCCGTCGACGAGGCGCTGTTCGGACTCGGTGAGCAGCGTTACGGCGCCCTCGTCGACCTGCTCATCCAGTTGCGCCAGCCCCAGCTGTCCAAGCGTCCCAACGAAGCCGCCCTCTCCCGCGCGCTCACCGAGGCACTGCCGCCCATGGACCAGGCCGTCATCGCGGATGTGGCCGAGGCCTTCCGGTCCCTGGACGAGGAGAAGGAGGAGCTGCGGGCCGCCAGGGCGGCCGAACGGGCGGCCTCCGCGTTCCTCGACCACTACCGGCGCTATGCCCGCATAGCCTCCCGCCGTCGGGCGCGCCTCCCGCGTACCGAGCACTCCAAGTACGAGCACCTGCTGCGCGACCTCGCCGGGGCACAGGACGAGAAAGCGGGCGCCGAACAGGAGCGGGCGGAGGCCGCCGAGCGGATCGCCGCGCTCACCGAGATGCAGGCGCGTCTGGAGGCCACCGACGCCGCTCTGCGCGAGGGCCCGGAGATGCGCAGCGCCCACGAACTGGAGCGAGCCGCCAAGGCCGCTGAACGATCGCAGGGCGACAGCGTCCGCGCCCGCGCCGACCGGGACCAGGCCTCGCTGCTGCACAGCCGTGCGCTGGGTCGCCTCGGCGCCGCTGAGAACCGCCTCGAATCCGCCCGGGAACAGGCCGAGAACACGCTGCGCGAGGTCGGGGAGGTCGCCCGCAAGGCCCGGTTGGACCTGCCCGAGGCCGAGGGCGTGCCGGTGGGCGAGCTGCGTGCCGCCGTGGCCGAGGCGACCGACCGCCGCCAACGCACCCTCGGACACGTGGAGGACCTCGCCGACCAGGCAGGGAAGGCGGCGGCCGAGCGCCGGACCGCCGCGCTCCGGCTCGACGAGGCGGAAGCCGACCTGACCCAGGCCGCCGAGGCACAGGAAGCGGCCGACGAGGCCGCGACGGCCGCCGGCCGGGCTCTGGTCGATGCCGTACGCGAACACGCGGGCCGGTGCGCGGAGCTGGTGCATCCCGACCCGGCAGGACTGTTGGACGAGCTCCAGGAATGGGCCGTGCACCAGGACGGCCCCTACCCGGCACGCCTGTACGCGGCGCAGGTCCACAGCGCCAAGGCAGCGGTGCTCGCCGACCGAGCGGCGGAAGCGGCGCACTCCCGGGAGGGCCTGGCGGCCCGGACCCGGCAGACGGAGGAAGAGCTCGCGAAGCTGGAGGCAGGCGGGCGGCGGGCGCCGACGGCCCCGTACACCCGGACACCGGGCTCGCGCGATCAGACCCCCGGCGCTCCGCTGTGGCGGCTGGTCGACTTCCGGGAACACGTCGGGGAAGGCGAGCGCGCAGGCCTGGAAGCGGCCCTGGAAGCCGGTGGGCTGCTGGACGCCTGGGTGCGCCCGGACGGCGTGGCTCTGGCCCCGGACGGTCACGACGTGCTCCTCGCCCCGCGGACCGGGCCCGTCGGCGGCCCGTCACTGGCCGACGTGCTCCGCCCGGCCGTCGACCGCGGCGATGCCCAGGCGGTGTCGGTGGGGGAGGAAGCAGTGGCCGGGCTCCTCGCGGCGATCGGTCTCGGAGCCGTCCGAGGGGAGACGGCGGCCGACACGTGGGTCGCGCCGGACGGCCGGTACCGGGTGGGTGTGCTCACCGGCCGGTGGACCAAGTCCGGCGCCGAATACATCGGAGAGGGTGCCCGGGAAGCCGCGCGGCGCGTCCGCATCGCTGCCTTGAAGGCCGAACTCGCTTCCCTTCAGCAGCAGTTGGCCGATATCGCCCAGCAGGCTCAGGAGCTGACAACGCGCCGCCTGGCGCTCGACGCCGAGCTGGCCGGCGTACCCGACGAGGCGCCCCTCACCCGTGCGCATGCCCGCGCCGCCGCTGCCGCCGACACCGTGCGCCGGGCCCGGAGCCGTCGTGAGGAACGAGCCGCCGACACGCTGGCCGCAGCCGAGCGGGCCGAGCGGGCACACGCCGAGGTCCACGAGACGGCGACGGCCCTGGGGCTTCCCTCCGAGCCGTCGGAGCTGGCCGAGGTACGCCAGGCCCTGGTGGAACTCGCCGCGCTCCTGGCCGCGCTCTGGCCGGCGCTGCGCGAGCGGACAGAGGCATCCCGCCAGGCGGCCGAGGAGCGCGAGGAGGCCGGACGGGCAGGGGAACGGACTGCCGAACTCGGTCTGCGAGCGGAGGCGGCGGCCCGTACGGCGGCAGCCGACGACGAGCGGCTCACGACGCTGCGCTCGACCGTGGGTGCGGCCGTGGCCGAGCTGGAGCGGCGCCTTGCCGAGACCGCGCAAACCCTGCGCCGCTGCGCGGCGGACCAGCGCGTGTGCCAGGAGCGCCAGACAGAGGCGGACCGGCGGGCCAGCCGGGCCGAAGGCCGGATCGAACAACTGGAAAAGGACGTTTCCGCCGCGGCCGCCGCACGCGCCGGGTCCATCGCCGCGCTCCAGCGCTTCACCGCCACCGGCCTGATCGCCGTGGCGCTCCCCGACCTCGCCGTCCCGGCCGCGGGAGGAGAACCGTGGGCGGCCACGCCGGCCATCGCCCTCGCCCGCTCCCTCGAAGCGGAGCTGGCCACCACCGATGACTCCGACGGCGCGTGGGAGCGCGTACAGCGGCGACTGAGCGAAGAACTCAAGACCCTCCAGGACGCGCTCTCCCGGCACGGCCACACCGCCTCGGCCCGCATGGTGGAGGAGGGAATGGTCGTCGACATCGTCTATCAGGGGCGCGAGCGTGCCGTACCCGAACTCGCCGAAGCCCTCGCCGTCGAGGTGGGGGAACTCATGCGCATCCTGTCCGCGCACGAACGGGAGCTCCTCGAAACCCACCTCGTCACCGAGGTCGCGGGCACGTTGCAGGAACTCATCGGGGCCGCCGAGCGCAAGGTACTGGCCATGAACGCCGAGCTGGAGGAACGCCCGACCTCCACGGGGATGACCCTGCGCCTGGTGTGGCGGGCTTCGCGCAAGGCCCCTGCGGGACTGGCCCAGGCACGTGGCCGGCTCCTCCAGACCGCTGACGCCTGGACCCCCGAGGACCGGGCAGCGGTCGGGGAGTTCCTGCAGACGCAGATCGCCCGCCAGCAGACCGAGGACGCGGCGGGCAGCTGGCTGGAGCACCTCACCGCAGCCCTCGACTATCGCTCGTGGCACGAGTTCGCTGTGGAGCGTCAGCAGCACGGCCGTTGGGTACCCGCCACGGGACCCGCCTCCGGAGGCGAACGCGTCCTGGCCGTGTCGGTTCCCCTGTTTGCTGCCGCCTCCTCGCACTACGCGAGTGCGGGCAGCCCGTACGCGCCGCGCCTGGTGACCCTGGACGAGGCGTTCGCGGGTGTGGACGACGACTCGCGCGCCAAGTGCCTCGGGCTCCTGCACGCCTTCGACCTGGACGTGGTCATGACCAGTGAGCGGGAGTGGGCCTGCTATCCGCAGGTGCCGGGCATCGCCATCGCCCAGCTCTCCCGCGTCGACGAGGTGGCCGCCGTCCTGGTCACCCGCTGGGAGTGGGACGGAACGGCCCGCACACGCCGCGCGGACCCGGTGCGCCCGGCGGAGCCGGAGCCCCTGTGGGCGTGAGCGGTCCGCCGGTGGACGAAGCACGCCTGCGCCGCCTGCTCGGCGGCGCCGACCTGGCCTGGCTCGTGGAGCGGGCACGCCGACGGCTGGAGCGCGGGCAGCCACTCACCGGGGCGGTCTCGCTGGCCATGCCGAGCCCGGCCGAGCGGGCGGCGGCCGAGAGACTGCTGGGCAGGACACCCGGTGCCGGCAAGGCGCTGACAGTGCGGCTCGACGCCGTGGACGCCGTACTGGTCAGATCGGGCATCAGCCCGGAGGGCCTGGAGGCGGCCGTATCGGTCCTCGCCGGGCGGGTCGTCCCTCATGACGAGGTCCGCCGGAGCGAGGAACGGGCATGGACGGAGGCGTACGCGCCTCTCGCCGGGCTGGGCGAAGACCTTCCGGCCTATGCTGCTTGGGCCGTACGAGTGCGTGACGACGGCCTCGTGCGCCGCCTCGCCCGTACTCCCTCCGCCGCCCGTTCGCTGGTGGAGCAGACCGTCCGCGTCCTGAGGGAGCTGCCCGTCGCACCACCACGATCGCTTGCGGTGTTCGCCGCGGACACCTTGGGGAGCGCCCATGCCCTCGACGACGGCACGCCGGTGGCCACCCTCGCCCTCGCCGGAGTCCGCGCTCTGACCGGCCACCCCGATGGAGCGGGATCCGCCTGGCGACGGGCCGCCTGGGCTTCCGCAGGCCTGCTCCGGGACGACGTCTCCTCGACGGTGCTCACCCTGAACCTCCGCGGGACGCCGGCCCTGGACTGGATGGCCGAGATGGGCGAGCCGAGCGTACTCACCCTCCGACAGCTCGCCCACCGTCCACTGCGGACGGCACCGCCCGTGGTCCACATCTGTGAGAACCCTGCGGTCCTTGCTGCTGCGGCGGACAACCACGGAACGAACGCCCGGCCGCTGGTCTGCGTCCAAGGCCAGCCGTCGGCAGCAGCTCTGACCCTTCTCACCCGTCTGCATGAGCTCGGTGCCGCTTTCCGCTACCACGGCGACTTCGACTGGGGCGGCCTACGCATCGCCACGACGCTGTCGGGGCACGTGCCCTGGCGGCCCTGGCGCTACACCGCCGACGACTACCGTGCGGCGGTAGCGGCGGCCGGACCTGTCCTGCGCCCGTTGGACGGGAAGCCGGCGCAGTCGCCATGGGACCCGGGCCTGGCGCTCGCTCTTGCCGAGCACGCCCTGCGCGTTGAGGAGGAGGCGGTTCTGGGGCTGCTGCTGAGCGACCTCGCGGGGTAGAGACGGCCACGACACTCTTGGGTTCCGCGACTTCGCTGGTTGTTCGTGCCCGTTCGCCGTCTTCGTTGTCCGCTCGGCCCGTTCTCACCGCGTGACGTCTTCGTCGGGCCGAGTGCCGCCTTTTGGGAACGTGCCGTTGCCGCTGAATGCACCGGCCTCAGGACGGGAGGGAAGCCCCCCCGGTTGCCCAGGGCCTCTGCTGCGCCCGCCGCGGCCAGGTCGACGCGCGACTCCCGCGTGGTGAACTGGGCTTACCAGGCCGGCGGCCCGCCCCGGGTGATGCCGCCTCCGGTGGCCATCGCCTCGATGAGGCCGACACCCGCCAGCAGCGTTGCGGCGTACCGCCTCCCGGATCGCGTCCGCATGCATCATGGGCCCGAAACTGCCACAGGCCGCTTCAAGGCCTCGTCAACCCGGTGGGCGGGCCGGGGGGCCTCGAACTGGCGGGCGGCCGGATCGGGTTCTCCGGGGAGGGAGTGGCAGGGGTGGGTGGCCGATAGAGGGCGGCGGGGGGTGGGGGGCGCGCGTCGGCTGTGTGAAATCCGGGGGTTCGGGGGGCGCTCATGCCTGGGGTCGGCGGTTGGATGGGTGCGAAGAGCGCCACCTCGGGCTTGACCGGATCGGGAGCGGATCCGTCCTCGCGGAGTGGGCCCGGCCAGCCCGGACGACTTCGGAGGCTGCTGGGGGGTGGCTTCGGGGTGGGTTTGGGGAGGCGTGAAGGGGACCTTCCTGTTCCCTGGGTTTGGCTGGATGTGGACCTCGTGGCTGCTCCTTGAGTGCCGGTAGTGTTTCGATCGATTCCAGCCATTCGCGAGATGATCGATCAGCTTTCGGTCATGGTGTCCCACCAGCCGCAAAGCTTGGGTCTCGACCCTTTTCTGTCAGCGGCAGACAGGTAGGGTGATCGCGCTGCCGGGCCCGGTGGCGACGGGGGGAGACACAGTTGGGCGAGCCACTCAGATTCGGAATTCTCGGACCACTCATGGTCACCGTAGGGGAACGGACCGTTCAGGTCGGCGGTGCCCGGCAACGTACGATTCTGGCCCTTCTGCTCCTGAGTCCGGGGCGAATCGTTCCGGTTGACACCCTCGTGGACGTGGTCTGGAACGGTCGCCCCCCAGCCACCGCGCGCACCCAGGTCGCCATCGTCATCGCGGCCCTGCGCAAGGCCATCAAGAGCGAGGGGGTGGTCGAGGAGGTCATCGCCACCGCGCACCCCGGCTACCTGCTGCGCCCCGACGGGCACGTGCTCGACACCGTCACCTTCAGCGGGCTCGTCGCCGAGGCCGAGGAGGCCGTGCGCGCGCACCGCCCCGCGGACGCGGCGCGCTGCTACGGCGAGGCGCTCGCGCTCTGGCGGGGGCCCGCGCTCGCCGGAGTCACCGGGCAGCTCGTCGAGGACGAGGCCGCCCGGTGGGAAGAGGTCCGCATCAACGCCTACGAGGCGATGACGGGCGTGCAGCTGGAGCTGGGCCGGCACCAGCTGCTGCTGCCCGAACTGGCCGCCGCCGTACGGGAACACCCGCTGCGGGAGCGCACCCGGTACCACCTGATCCTCGCCCAGTACCGCTCGGGCCGGCGGGCCGAGGCGATGGAGAGCTTCCGGGAGGCGCGGCGCCAGTTCATCGACGAGCTCGGCATGGACCCCGGCCCCGAGCTGCAAGAGCTGCACGACGCGATCCTGCGCGATGATCCGTCCCTGGCCTTCGAGCCGCCGGTGGGGCCGGTGGAAGGGGGGGAAGGGCCCGCCGACGCATTAGCGGCACGCGGGCGCGTCGTGCCGTCCGAACTGCCGCCCGACGTACCCGGATTCGCGGGGCGCGAAGCCGAACTCGCGGCGCTCGACAGCCTGGTGGAGGGCCAGGGCGGGGACAGCCGGGCGTCCACCGTCGGGCTGATCACCGGTGTCGCGGGGGTGGGCAAGACCGGTCTCGCGGTGCGCTGGGCCCACCGTGTTACCGAACAGTACCCCGACGGGCGGCTCTTCGCGGACCTCCGCGGCTATGACGAGCACCACGCCCCGACCACCGCCGGGGACATACTCAGCCGCTTCCTGCGCTCGCTCGGCGTGGACAGCGACGACGTGCCCAACGGCCTGGAGGACCGCATCGCGCTGTACCGCAGCGTGCTCACGGAGCGCAGGGTGCTGATCGTGCTGGACAACGTACGCACCTTCGCGCAGATCCGGCCCCTGCTCCCGGGCAGCGGCGGCTCCACCGTGCTCGTCACCAGCCGGGAGCAGCTGGAGCAGCTGGTGACCTGGCCGCAGCGGGGACGGGTGCACCTGGGCGTGCTCCCCGAGGCGGACGCGGTCGAGCTGCTCGGCCGGATCGTCGGCGAGGCCCGCATCCAGGCCGCCCCCGCGGACTCGGCCCGCCTGGCCGAGCTGTGCGACCGGCTGCCGCTGGCGCTGCGCATCGCGGCGGCCCGGCTGGCGTCCAAGCCGCACTGGACGGTGCGCCACCTGGTGACCCGGCTCAACGACGGGCGGCGCCGGCTGGACGAGCTCAGCCAGGGCGAGTCCCAGGTCCGGGCCAGCTTCGAGCTGAGCTACCGCTACCTGCACAAGGACGCGGCCCGGCTCTACCGGCTCCTCGGGCTGCTCGGCGTACCCGACTTCACCACGTGGGTGGGTGCCGCGCTGCTGGACGGGGGTGTCATGGACGCGGAGCGGCTGATAGAGCACCTGGTGGACGCGCAGTTCCTGGAGGTCGTCGGCGTCGACGCCACCGGACAGCTGCGCTACCGCTTCCAGAACCTGATGCGGCTGTACGCGGAGGAGCTGGCGCGGGAGGAGGAGAGCGAGGAGGAGCGGCTGGATGCCTGTGACCGGGTGTTCCGGACCGCCCTGACCATTGCGGAGGAGGCGCACCGGCGCGAAAGGGGTGGGGACGGCATCCTGGACTGCGGGGCCCCGCGCCGGGAGATCGACTCGGTGCTGTTGGAAGAGCTGCTGGTGGCGCCGCTGGAGTGGTTCGAGGCCGAACGGCTCTCCCTGGTCGCCGTCGTCGAGCAGACGTCCGGCCTGGGCATGGACGACCTGGCGTGGGGCCTCGTCATCGCCATGGAGGTGCTCTTCTCGTCGCGCAACTACCTCGAGGACTGGCGGCGTTGCAGCGAACACGCCCTCGACGCGGCGCGCGGTGCCGGCAACCTGCGTGGACAGGCGGCCATGGAGCGCAAGCTCGGCCTGGTCGAGCTGAGGCTGCGCAGGCTGGCCGAATCGACCGCGCGGCAGGAGACCGCGCTCGCGCTCTACACGGAGGCCGGGGACTCGCTGGGGCGGGCGCTGGTGTTGAGCGGCCTCGCGTTCATCGACCGGATCCGCGGAGAGCTCGACCAGGGCATGGAGCGGTTGCGGGAGGCACTGCCCGTGTTCAGGGAGGCGGGCGACCGGTACTCCGAGGCGTACGCGCTCCAGAACATGGCCCAGTTCGCCCTCGACCAGGGGCAGCCGGAAGCCGCCGTCGAGCTCAGCCGCGAGGCGCTGCGGGTGTGCGAGGGCGGCAAGGGCGACCGGCACGGCCTGGCGCTGGCCACACACCGCCTCGCCAGCGCCCACCTCGCACTCGGGCAGCTGGAGGAGGCCGAGGGCGAGTTCGCCCGGGTCGTGGAGATCGTGCGGGAGAGGTCGGACCTGCTCGGCCTCGCCCACGCGCTCCTCGGGCTCGCGGAGACACGGTTCCAGGCCGGGGCCTCCGAGGCGGCCGAGCGGACCTTCCTGGAAGCCCTGGACGCGGCCCGGCGGACCCGGAGCCCGATGATCGAAGGGCAGATCAGGCTCGCACTGGGACGCGCCTACGGCGAGAGGGGGGACGGCGACGCGGGCAGGGGGCACCTCACCGAGTCGCTCGCCATCTTCCAGCGCATCGGTTCCCCGCCCTGGGAGGAGAAGGCCGCGGCCGCGTTGCGACGACTGGGGGAGGGATCCGGACAGCGCACGTAACCGGTCAATAACCCGGCGATAAAGCGGCTCCCTAGCGTCATCGCAGACGAGAAAACTGCCGAGCTGTGGAGTCTGCGATGTCACGTACGACCGGCGCGCCCTCTTTCGCCGTGATCCCCGGGGCCCAGGTGCACGAAGTCCTGGACGGCCGTGCGCCCGAAGTGGTCGGATTGATCGAATCCGCTTATCGGGTGCACGGCGAGGGCGGGACGGTCAATCCGCCCTCCTATTTCCTGCGATTTCCCGACCGGCCCACCTCGCGGATCATCGCGCTGCCGGCGTCGATCGGCGGACCGGCCCCGGTCGACGGAGTGAAGTGGATTTCCAGCTTCCCCGAAAACGTGGCGGCCGGAATTCCGCGCGCCTCCGCCGTACTGATACTCAACGACCCCGCGACCGGTTATCCCCTCGCCTGCCTCGAATCCTCGATCATCAGCGCGGCCCGCACCGCCGCCTCCGCGGCGCTGGCGGCCGACCGGCTCAGCCCGGCGGGCCGCCGGCCGCGCCGGATCGGGTTCTTCGGCGTCGGCCTGATCGCCCGCTTCGTCCACCAGTACCTGGCGGGCACCGGCTGGGAGTTCGACGAGATCGGCGTGCACGACCTGTCCGCCGAGCACGCCGGCGGCTTCGCCGAGTACCTCGCCCGCTCCGGCGAGCAGGGCCCGGTCACCGTCCACGACAGCGCGGAGAAGCTGATCCGCGGCAGCGACCTGGTGGTCTTCGCGACCGTCGCCGGCACCCCGCACGTCACCGAGCCCGACTGGTTCGGCCACAACCCGCTCGTGCTGCACGTCTCGCTGCGCGACCTGTCGCCCGAGGTGATCCTCTCCGGCTTCAACGTCGTCGACGACATCGAGCACTGCCTGAAGGCCGACACCTCCCCCCACCTGGCCGAACAGCTCACCGGCAGCCGTGACTTCGTCGACGGGACGCTGTACGACGTGCTCTCCGGGCAGCTGTCCGTGCCCGAGGACAAGCCCGTCCTCTTCTCGCCCTTCGGGCTGGGCGTCCTCGACCTCGCGGTCGGCCGGCACGTCTACGACACCCTGCGCGAGCGCGGCGAACTCGCCGTCGTCGGGGACTTCTTCCACGAAATGCGCCGCTACGGCTGAGCCCCCCGCGCACACCCGGCCGCTCCGAACGGCCCCGAGCCATCCGAGGAAAGTGATCCAGTGACCACACTGCTCGACACCGCCACTCGGGCGCCGGCCGCACACGGCCGGCGCCCCCTCCCCGTCCGCGTCGAGGAGACCGTCCTCGAACCGCACCCCCCGATCGAGCTGTACGAGGCCCTGCGGGCGCGGTTCGGGGAGGACGTCTTCCTCCTGGAGTCCCTGGAGAGCCCCGAGTTCGACGGGAACTCCGCCGTCGTCGGCTTCGGCCGCCTCGCCGAGCTGCGCATCCGCGCCGGGCGGATCTCCGCCGCGGGCGTGGCGCCCGTACTGGCCGAGCTGTCCCGGGTCGCCGACGGGCTGGGGCTGGCCGCGGGCCCCGGGGGCGACCGGATCTTCGAACGCCCCGGGCAGGTCTGGGACGTGCTGCGGGCCGTCCAGGCCCGCTTCGACGTCGACAGCGCCCGCCCCGACTACGCCTTCGGCTTCCTCGCCACCATCGGCTACGGCGCTTTTCTTTTTATATGGAGGAGCTGCCCGTCCGGGAACACGCCGACGGGGGCGCCCCCGACCTGGTCCTGACCCTGTTCCAGGACACCGTCTGGTACGACCTGGACGCCGGCACGGCCGTCCGGCTGGCGGCCCGGAGCGAGGACTTCGGACCCGACGGCGGCCCCGCCGCCCGTACCGACCTGGCCGGCATCGTCGAGCGGCTCACCGCCGGGATGACCGAGCCCGCCGGCCGCGTCCCGGCCGCCCCCGCCCCGCGCGCCGTCCGCGACAGCACCGACGAGGAGTCCTTCCGCGCCAACGTGGAGCGCTGCCTGCGGCACATCGGCGTCGGCGACATCTACCAGATCCAGATAGGCCACCGCATCGAGGTCGACACCGACCTCACCCCGCTCGACGTCTACCGGCGGCTGCGCGGACGCAACCCGTCCCCGTACATGTACCTCGTCCCGCGCGACGGGTCCACGCTCATCGGCGCCAGCCCCGAGGTGCTCTTCCGCACCGAGGGCGACCGCATCGTGATGCGCCCCATCGCCGGCACCACCCCCCGCAGCGGCGACCCCGCCGTGGACGGCCCGCGCGTGGAGGCCCTGCTCGCCAGCGAGAAGGAGCAGGCCGAGCACGTGATGCTGGTCGACCTGTGCCGCAACGACATCGGCCGGGTCTGCCTGCCCACCACCCTCGACGCCCCCCAGCTGATGGCGGTCGAGACCTTCAGCCACGTCTTCCACCTGGTCTCCACCGTCGAGGGCAGCCTCGCCCCCGGCGAGGACACCTGGTCCTCGCTGGCCGCGACCTTCCCCGCCGGGACGGTCACCGGCGCCCCCAAGATCCGCGCCATGGAGATCATCTCCGAACTGGAGTCCGAATCCCGCGACATGTACGCCGGCGCCGTCGGCCTCGTCGACGTGCGCGGCTGGTCCCGCCTGGCCCTGTGCATCCGCACGGTCACCCACGACGGAACGGCCTACTCCACCCAGAGCTGCGCCGGCATCGTCGCCGACTCCTCGCCCGCCGCCGAGTGGCGCGAGACCCTGCACAAGATGGGAGCGGCCTACTGGGCGCTCACCGGTGAGGAGCTGCTCCCGTGAAGGTCCTGCTCGTCGACGCCTACGACAGCTTCACCCACATCATCGACCAGTACCTGCGCACCCTGGGCGCCGACACCGAGGTCGTCCGCTCCCGCACCGAGAGCCCCGACGAGCTCGCCGCGCGGCTGCCGGACGCCGTGGTCCTGGGCCCCGGCCCGGGCCACCCCGCCGAGTCGGGCCACGTCGAGCTGGTGCACCGGTTCGCCGGACGGGTCCCCCTGCTGGGCATCTGCCTGGGCCATCAGGCCATCGGCCTGGCCTACGGGGGCCGCGTCCGGGTCGCCGACCGGCTCAAGCACGGCAAGACCAGCGAGGTCGCCCACGACGGGGCCGGGGTCTTCGCCGGGCTCGGCGAGACCATGACGGCGACCCGCTACCACTCCCTCATCGTCGCCGAACCCCTGCCGCAGGAGCTGCTCGCCACCGCGCACGCCGTCGACGACGGCTACGTGATGGGCCTGCGCCACCGCACCCTCGCGGTCGAAGGGGTGCAGTTCCACCCCGAGTCCATCACCACCGTCGGCGGCATGCCGCTGCTGCGGAACTTCCTCACCGGCGCACGGACCCGGCCGGCCGGCACCCTCGCCGGATGACGCAGGAGCCTCGAAGGAGCGATCTCGTGGAGCACGTGGATTCCTGGCGGGCCCGGCCCGCCGCACAACAGCCCGAATGGCCCGACCCCGCCGCCCTGGCCGAGGTACGGGAACGCCTGCGGGAGGCCGTCCCGCTCGTGGTCGCCGCCGAGTGCGAGCAGCTCAAGTACCGGCTCGGCGCCGTCGCCCGCGGCGAGGCCTTCCTGCTCCAGGGCGGGGACTGCGCCGAGACCTTCGCGGACGTCCGCGAGGACTCGGTGCGGCGCAAGGTGCAGACCCTGCTGCAGATGGCGCTCGTCCTCCAGTACGCCGCCTCCGTGCCGGTCGTCAAGATCGGCCGGATGGCGGGCCAGTACGCCAAGCCCCGCTCCAAGCCCACCGAGACCCGCGGCGGGCTGACCCTGCCGGCCTACCGGGGCGACGCCGTCAACGGCTTCCCCTTCGAGGCGGCCGAGCGCACCCCCGACCCCGGCCGGCTGCTGCGGATGCACCAGGCCGCCTCCGGCACGATCAACCTCGTCCGGGCCTTCACCACCGGCGGCTACGCCGACCTGCGCCAGGCGCACGCCTGGAACCAGGACTTCGTGGCCCGCTCGCCCGTCGGCGAGCGCTACGCGGCGCTCGCCACCCAGATCGACCAGGCACTCAACTTCATGCGCGCCTGCGGGGCCGACGAACGCATCCAGCACGCCGTGGAGTTCTACGTCAGCCACGAGGGCCTGCTCCTGGAGTACGAGGAACCGCTGGTGCGCGAGGACCCGGCGACCGGCCGGCGCTACGCGACCAGCGGGCACATGCTGTGGATCGGTGAGCGCACCCGGGACCTGGACGGCGCCCACGTGGAGTTCTTCTCGCGGATCGCCAACCCGGTCGCGGTCAAGCTCGGCCCGACGACGGGCTCCGACACCGTCCTGCGGCTGATCGACCGGCTCGACCCCGAGCGCGAGCCCGGCCGGCTCACCTTCGTCGTCCGGATGGGCGCCGGGCAGGTGCGCGACCGGCTGCCGGAGCTGGTGGAGAAGGCGGCCGCGGAGGGTGCGCCGGTGGCCTGGGTGAGCGATCCCATGCACGGCAACACCTTCGAGGCACCGTCGGGCCTCAAGACCCGCCGCTTCGACGACATCGTCGACGAGGTGAAGGGCTTCTTCGAGGTCCACCGCGAGCTCGGGACGCATCCCGGGGGCGTGCACCTGGAATTCACCGGGGGCGACGTCACGGAATGCGTGGGAGGCGGCGAGGAGGTGAGCCTGGACGGGCTGAGCGAACGCTATGAGTCCACTTGTGACCCCCGGCTCAACCGCACCCAGTCGCTGGATCTCGCATTCCTGGTCGCCGAGATGTACCGGGAACGCTGAATTCCGCTTTTCGTCCTTATCGTGAGGCGTCCGCGACGGCCTTCCGATGAGCCCTCAAGCGGCCCGCAAGTGGGGGTCAAGAGGGGTCCCCAACCCTGGTTATCGCCTTAAGGACCCCTCCTGACCTGCGGGTATATCGCCCTTATCGAAATGGCAGAGCCCCCGAAGGTCGAGCGATATCAGCTCGAAGCCGCCCCTTCCTAGTGTTCTTCTCACCGGAACAAAGCGAAGCTCAAGCGGAACTCGACGGGGGAGAACAGAGATGCAGAACACGTGGCGCACCCAGGTCAAGCGCATCACCATCGCGATCATCGCGGCGGCGGCGATAGCCGGCGGGGTGCAGATCGTCAACGAGGGACCCGTGGCCGGCGGCAGCAGCGTGACGGCGGACGCCTCCACCCCTCAGGCCCCGTCCGCGGCGCCGACGCCGTCGCCGACCAACTCCAAGGACATCGACGAGTGGGGCTGAGCCGTCACACCCCGACCATCACCGAGGGAGACCCAAGTGACCACCGCCAGACCAGAACCCGGCCGCGAAGCGCGGAGCTGGCCCGACCTGCTGGACACCCTGCTCGCCGGCCGTGACCTGGCCCCCGCCGACACGGCCTGGGCCATGGACCGGGTGATGAGCGGCGAGGCCACCGACGCCCAGCTCGCCGGCTTCCTGGTCGCCCTGCGCGGCAAGGGGGAGACGGTCGGCGAACTGGAGGGCCTGGTACGGGCCATGCTCCACCACGCGGTACCCCTCGACGTCCCCGGCGCCACGGTCGACGTGGTCGGCACGGGCGGCGACGGGGCCCGGACCGTCAACATCTCGACCATGTCCGCGATCGTCGCGGCCGGCGCCGGCGCCCGGGTCGTCAAGCACGGCAACCGGGCGTCGAGTTCCGCCTCGGGCTCGGCGGACGTGCTGGAGGCCCTGGGCGTGCGGCTGCGCCTGGAGCCGGCGCGGGTGGCAGCCCTCGTGGAGGAGGCGGGGATCACCTTCTGCTTCGCCCCGGACTTCCACCCGTCCATGCGGCACGCCGCCGCGGTCCGCAGGCAGCTGGGGATCCCGACCGTCTTCAACGCGCTGGGGCCGCTGACCAACCCGGCCCGCCCGACCGCCCAGGCGGTCGGCGTGGCGGACGCGCGGCTGCTCCCGCTGATCGCCGGGGTCCTGGCCCGCCGGGGCGGCAGCGCCCTGGTGTTCCGCGGGGACGACGGCCTCGACGAGCTCAGCGTCACCACCACCTCCACCGTGCTCAGCGTCGAGGGGGGAAGGGTCCGGGAGGAATCCTTCGACCCCCGCGACGCGGGCATCGCGCCCGCCCCCGTGGACGCGCTGCGCGGCGGGGACGCCGCGCACAACGCACAGGTGGCCCGGCGGCTGTTCGCCGGCGGGGAGCGGGGTCCGGTACGCGACGCGGTGCTGCTCTCGGCCGCCGCCGCGCTGGCCGCCGCCGAGCCGTCCCGGGGCCGCACGGTCACCGAGCGG
>NZ_GG657750.1:5954241-5966512 GCF_000158895.1 Streptomyces sp. C
CGCACCGGCGGCGGTCAGCGGTCCCGGGGCGGGAGCGCTGCGGGGCAGCGGTCCGGGGCCGGGGCGTTGCGGGGTCAGGGCGACAGGGCGGCCGCCTTCGCCGGCAGCCGTACCGGCTCGTGGACCAGCGGCCCCTCGGCCGCGTCGGCGGCCTCCTTGCCCGGGGACACGCCCCGGCGGATCCAGGACAGGGCGGGCGAGGTGATCGCGGTGGTGAGCAGGGCCATCAGGACGAGCATCGTGAACAGCTCGGGCCCGATCACCCCCAGCTCCAGCCCCAGGTTCAGCACCACCAGTTCGGTCAGGCCGCGGCAGTTCATCAGCGCCCCGATCGACATGGCGTCCCGCCAGGACTGGCCGGTGGCCCGGGCGGCCGCCGTGCTGCCGCCCCACTTGCCGAGGAAGGCGACGACCATGACGGCGCCGGCCCACAGCCACATCATCGGGTCGGCGGCGATCAGCCCCACATCGGTCTTCAGACCGGTGTTGACGAAGAACAGCGGCAGCAGGATGGGGATGGTGAAGGCCCGCAGCCGGGCCGCGCACAGCTCGATCACGCGGGAGCCGCGCGGGGTGATCACCCCGAAGACGAAGGCGCCGAACAGGGCGTGCACGCCGATCTTGTCGGTGGTGAAGGCCGACAGGCACAGACCGCTGAACAGCACCACCAGGACGACGGAGTCCACCGTGCGGGCGGCCCGTACGGCCCACTTGGCCAGCAGCGGCCGGACCGCGTAGATCATGAAGGCCAGGAACAGGGCCGCGAGGGCCGCCGTCGTGGCCGCCTCGACGGGGGAGCTGCTGGTGCTGACCGCGACGACGGCGGCCAGCAGGCACCAGGCGGTCACGTCGTCCACCGCCGCGCAGGCCATGGCCAGCGCGCCGATCCGGGTGTTGTAGAGCCCCCGGTCGGTGAGGATCCGGGCGAGCACGGGGAAGGCCGTGATGCTCATGGACACGGCGATGAACAGCACGAACGCGAGCTTGGTGACCCCCTTCGGGGCCATCGTGTCGTACATCAGCAGCGCCAGGCCCGAGCCGAGGACGAGCGGGAGCGCGATGCTCGCCTGGCTGACGCCGATGGCGGTACGGCTGTGCCCGCGCAGGGCCGAGAGGTTGAGTTCCAGGCCCACCAGGAACATGAACGCCAGCAGACCGATGTTTCCGAACGCCCCGGTGAACGGCAGGACCGTCCCGGGGAACAGCCATGTCTGGGCGTCGGGCCACAGCCAGCCGAGCAGCGAGGGGCCCAGCAGGATGCCGACGGCGATCTCGCCGACCACCGGCGGCTGACCGATCCGGCGGAAGAGCATCGCGCCGGCCTTGCACGCGATGATGACGGCGGGGATCGCGATCAGCAGATCGGGCAGCGGGTCACGGGCGGACACCGGCGGCTCCTTCCCGGTCCGACGGGGCGACGAGCGGGGCGGATATCGCCGGCAGGGGAGGGGCCGCCGCGGGCGGGCCGGGGACGGCCGTGGCGTCGGTCCAGCGGGCGTAGCGGCGCTTGCCGTACAGCAGGGGCTCCTCGGCGTCGTGCAGGGAGACCCGGCTGATCCGGACGAACACGGCGGTGTGGTCGCCGAACTCGACGGCCTGGGTGACCTCCCCGTCGGCGATGGCGTGCGAGGCCCCGGCCAGATGCGGGCCGCCGGCGCCCAGCGGCAGCCGCCACTCGACGCGCTCGAAGCGGTCGGGGGCGCCCGAGGCGAACAGGTCGGAGACGGGGCGGGCGTTCTCGTGGAGCAGGTTGACGGCCACGTGCCCGGTCTCCAGGACGGCCTGGACGGTCGGGCTCCCGGTGCGCAGGCACAGCACCACGGTGGGCGGGGAGAGGGCGACGCTGGCGAGCGAGCTGCACGTCATGCCGCGCGGCTCGGAGTCCGTGCCGATCGTGGTGATCACCGAGACGCCCGAGGGGAAGGCCGACATCAGGGGCCTGATGTCGGCTTCGGCCGCGTCAGACAGGCCGGCGCGGACGGTCGGGGCGGTGCGGGCGGAGGGGGACGGCTGCGAAGTGGCTGTCATGAGCGGGACTCTCCTGGTCTGGGGTGCGGCGCGGGGCCCGGAAGCCGGAGGGAGGGGCCGGCTCCGGGCCTGCGCACCGGAAGGAAGCGACTGCGTACTAGCCGTGCAGCTTGCGGAGGTAGTCGTACGTGCTGGGGAGGGTGTCGAGGAGGTGGTTCTGCTCCTGCTTGACCTTGCCGAACAGGGCCTCGGCGCCGGCCACCGACTCGGGCTTGTGGGCGAGGATCGGCAGCGGGGCGTCCGGTTCCAGACCGAGGCCGGCGAAGACGCAGTAGTAGCTGCCGTTGGTCCAGAAGTTGCGGAATTCCGCCTCGAAGTTGCCGTAGTACGTGGACTCGTCCGCGATCGGCGAATTGATGGCCAGGCCGGCCTTGTAGGCGGAGATCTTCTCCTGGATGTTCTTCGGGAGGGTCAGCTCCTTGTTGGCCCGCCAGAACGGCGTGTCGTTGCGCGGCGCGTAGTAGAAGTGCGCCTGGATGAAGTCGCGGGTGTCGTCGAACATCACCTCGATCTCGTGGTTGAAGCTGTTCGCCAGCTCCGGGTTGAAGGTGCGGTCCGGGAAGTGCTTGGCGAGCTGGTAGATGGCCGCGGTGATGAAGTAGATGCCGGTCGATTCCAGCGGCTCCAGGAACGCGGAGGAGAGCCCGATGCTGACGACGTTGTTCACCCAGGCGCGGCGGTTGCGGCCGACCCGGAACTTCACGTGGTTGAACTTCGTCGTCTCCGGGTCCAGACCCCACAGGGCGCTGAATTCCCTGGTCGCCTCCTCCTTCGTCGTGAACTTGCTGGAGTAGACGTAACCGGAGCCGAAACGGCCCAGCATCGGGATCTTCCAGGTCCAGCCGGAGGACATCGCGATGGCGGAGGTGTACGGCTCGATGCCGTTCGCCTCGTCGTCGTGCGGGACGGCGGTGGCGACGGCGCTGTCGCACAGCAGGTGGTCGCTCATGTCGATGAACGGCTCTTCCAGGGCCTGGTTGATGAGCAGGCCGCGGAAGCCGGAGCAGTCCACGAACAGGTCGGCGTCCAGCACCCGGCCGGCCTTGGTGTGCAGGGCCTTGATGAAGCCGCGCTCGTCCTTCTCGGCGTGCGTCATCTCGTCCTGGACGTGGTTGACGCCCTGCTTCTCCGTGGCGAAGCGGCGCAGGAAGTCGGCGACCAGGGCGGCGTCGAAGTGCCAGGCGTAGCGGGTGGACGGAGTGCCGTCGAGCCACTTCGGGGACTTCTTCGCGTCCATCACCGGGGGCTCGCGGAAGCACGCGTAGTCGAACGGCTCCTCGGTCCGGCCCTCCAGCTTCCGCTTGGCCCAGTAGTGCGACATCGGGACGTTGTCGCTGTCGGGAAGGATGCCGAACGGGTGGTAGAAGTGGTCCGGGCCCCCGTTCTCCAGCTCACGCGCGTCGGGCTGGCCCTGGCCGCCGGTTCTCCAGTTCACGAACCGCACCGCCATCTTGAAGCTGGCGTTGCACTCCCGCATCCACTCCTCCTCGGCGATGCCGAGGTAGTCGAAGAGGACCTTGTGGAGGTTCGGGACGGTGGCCTCGCCGACACCGATCCGCGGAATCGCCGGCGCCTCCAGGACCGTGATGTCCACGGTGCCCTGCAGGGCCTTCCCGAGATAAGCGGCGGTCATCCAGCCGGCGGTACCGCCGCCCAGGATGACGACTTTCTGAATGCGCGAGTCGGTGCCGGTCATGTGGGGACTCTCTCTTCCGTCTGCTGGGGAGTTCCGTTGTGCGATGGGAAGAGATTCGAACCGTCGACTATGCGCCACCTATAACCGGCCGTATGGCGTCGATATAGCGGATTGGCCGAATCTCGGTCCCGTTGTATCCGCACCCCGCAACTCCCAGCAGAGGATGGCTGCATCAGATGCCGTACGACGAAGGGACGAAGGGAATCCTCTCTACAGTGGGAGGAACGCCGCTCATCGAACTGGAGCGTTTGCTGCCGGGCCTCGGCTCGCGGGTGTTCGCGAAGGTGGAGCGGTTCAATCCCGGAGGAAGTATCAAAGACCGCTCGGCACTCTCCATGGTGCTCGCGCGCATCAGGTCCGGGGAACTCGTCCCGGGCAAATCCACGGTGATCGAGTCGAGTTCGGGCAATCTCGCGATCGGGCTCGCCCAGATCTGCGGCTATTTCGGACTGCGCTTCATCTGCGTCGTCGACGCCCGCACGACCCGGCAGAACGTGGCGATCCTGCGGGCCTACGGGGCCGAGGTCGAGATCGTCGTCGATCCCGACCCGGTCACCGGCGAGCTGCTGCCCGCCCGGCTGCGACGGGTCGCCGACCTCGTCGCCGAGACCCCCGACGCCTACTGGCCCGACCAGTACTCCAACCCGCTCAACCCGGTCGCCCACCAGAACACGATGCGCGAGATCGCCGAGGCCCTCGACGGCCGCGTCGACCAGCTCGTCGTGGCCGCGGGCACCAGCGGAACCCTGGGCGGCTGCGCCGAGTACATCCGCCGGCACGGCATGAACACCACCGTCAACGCGGTCGACGCCATCGGCAGCGTGCTGTTCGCCCCGCCCGAGCGCGTCACCCGGCTGATCCCGGGACACGGCGCCTCGGTCGTGCCCCGGCTGCTGCGCCCCTCGGACGCGGACCGGGTCATCCACGTCGGCGACCTCGACTGCGTCGTGGGCTGCCGCCGCCTGGTGCGCCAGGAAGCGGTGCTGGCCGGCGGCTCCTCGGGAGCCGTGGTCGCCGCCCTGGAGCGGATCGCCCCGGACATCGTCCCGGGCTCCAACGTGGTGCTCGTCCTGCCCGACGGCGGCGACCGCTACCTGGAGACGATCTACGACGACGACTGGGTGCGCCGCCAGTTCGGCGAGGTCTCCCACCTGTGGAAGGACCCGCAGCCGGCCGTCACGCCGCACCTCGTGGATATAGGCCACGGATAGCGGCCGCTCCCACCATCGAACCATCGCCCCCGCACGATCCCCACCCAACGGAGGAATTCGGATGACCACCCAGATCGCCACCCTCGACGCCGAGCGCAAGGAGCAGATCAAGGAGATCGTCTGCGACATCCTGGAGCTCGACCTCGACGAGGTGACCGAGACCAGCCTCTTCAAGGAGGAGCACGACGCCGACTCCCTGCGCACCATCGAGATCCTCGCCTCGCTGGAGCGCGTCTTCGGCATCACGCTGGAGCAGGCCGAGCTCAGCCGCATGGTCAACCTGGTCGGCGTGTACGCCGTGATCGCGGAGGCCGAGGGCAAGTGAGCGACCGGACGGCCGCGACGGGGCGGCGACCCGCCGCCCGGCACCGGGTGGTGATCACGGGCCTCGGTGTCGTGACGAGCATCGGCACGGGCGTCGACGCCTTCGCCGAGGGCCTGCGGGGCGGACGCAGCGGGGCCAAGCCCATCAGCGCGTTCGACACCACCGGCTTCGCCCACTCCAACGCCTGCGAGATCACCGACTTCGAGCCGGACGCCTGGCTGCGCGAGCTGCCGGCCGACGAGCTCGGCCGGGCCGCCCAGTTCGCGGTCGCCGGGGCCCGCATGGCGGTGGCCGACGGCGGACTCACCGAGGCGGACGTCCGGGCCAGGCGCTCCCTGGTCTCGGTCGGCACCACCGACGGCGAGTCCCGCGACCTGGACCACCTCACCGGGCTCCAGGTCGCCCAGGACGAGGACACCCTCGACCCGGTGGTCGCCCGGCGCGTCTGGCCGGGCCGGCTCTCCGCCGGCATCGTCCGCGAACTGGGCCTGGAGGACGTCGAGACGGTCACCGTC
This sequence comes from Streptomyces sp. C, assembly GCF_000158895.1. NCBI lineage: Bacteria > Bacillati > Actinomycetota > Actinomycetes > Kitasatosporales > Streptomycetaceae > Streptomyces > Streptomyces sp. C. The sequence goes on from NZ_GG657750.1 coordinate 5,960,017, forward strand.
CCGACCGCCTGCGCCGCGGGCAACTACGCCGTCGGCTACGGCTACGACGCCATCAGCTCCGGCGACGTGGAGATGGCCCTGTGCGGCGGCGCCGACGCCCTGTGCCGCAAGACCTTCACCGGCTTCTACCGGCTCGGCACCATCGCCCCCGACGTGTGCCGGCCCTTCGACGCCGACCGGCAGGGCATCCTCACCGGCGAGGGCGCCGGCATCCTGCTGATGGAGTCACTGGAATCCGCCCTGGCCCGCGGCGCCCGGATCTACGCCGAGGTCCTCGGGTACGGGCTGTCCTGCGACGCCAGCCACCCGGTCGCCCCCGACCGGGACTCGATCGCCCGCTGCATCACCGCCGCGCACGCCAACGCCGGCATCACCCCCGCCGACGTGGACTTCATCTCCGCGCACGGTACGGGCACCAGGGCCAACGACGTCACCGAGGTCGGCGCGATCCGCCAGGTGTTCGGCGAGGACCTGCCCCGCACCGTCTCCATCAAGTCGATGATCGGCCACACCATGGGCGCCGCCAGCGCCCTGGCCTCCGCGGCCTGCGCCCTCGCCCTGCGCGAGGGGTTCATCCCGCCGACCATCAACCACCGCACCACCGACCCCGAGTGCGGGGTGGACTGCGTACCGAACGAGGCCGTCGAAGCCGACCTCAAGGTCGTGCAGAACAACGGACTCGCCTTCGGCGGCAACAACGCCGTGCTGGTCCTCGGCCACTGGGAAGACGAGAGGAGCACCGTCGCATGAGCACGGCAGCGGAACCCCGCGAGCGGCAGCTGGTCATCTCGGGCTGGGCGGTCAGCTCCCCGTACGGGCTGGGCCGCCGGGCCTTCGCCGAGGGACTCCTCGCGCGGACGGCGGCCACCGCCCCCGTCGACCCCGGGAAGTGGCCCGTCCCGTACGAGGACGCGGGCCTGATCCCCGGCTTCGACATCAAGGAGGTGCTCGGCCGCAAGGGCACCCGCTCCATGGACCGGGCCACCGGCATCGCCGTCGTCACCGTCGGCGAGCTGCTGGAGGACTTCGGCCGGGGCCTGGCCGCCGACCCGGAGAAGACCGGGCTGGTGCTCGGCACCTCCGGCAGCGTCCAGTCCATCATGGACTTCACCAAGGACGCCCTGACGGGGGAGAAGCCCTACCTCGTCGACCCGGCCCGGTTCCCCAACACCGTCATGAACTGCCCGACCGGCCAGAGCGCCATCCGGCACACCCTCAAGGGCCCCAACGTCACCGTCTCCGGCGGTTCGGCCACGGGCCTGCTCGCCCTGAACTACGCCTCCCGGCTGCTGCGCGGCGGCCACGCCAACGCGCTGCTGGCCGGCGCCGCCGAGGAGTACTCCGTCCAGCGGGCCCGCCTGGAGCGGGTCGCCGACCACGGCGGGGCCGAGGCCGACCCGCTCGGCGAGGGCGCCGCGCTGTTCCTGCTGGAGAGCGGGGACGCCGCCCGCGACGGGGGCCGCCAGGTCCTCGCCACCGTGCTCGGCTCCCGCTTCCGGGCCTTCCCGGAGAGCGGGCGGGCCGGCTCCGCGCTGGCCCGCTGCGTCGAGGAGGTCCTCGCCGACGCGGGCGCCGCCCCCGAGGACGTCGCCCTGGTCGCCCCGGGCACCCCGGCCGGGCTGCTCGGCAAGCAGGAGGAGTCCGCGCTGGACGGCGTCGCGGGCGAGCGGATCGCCGTACGCCCCCTCGTCGGAGACGCCACCGCCGCCTCGGCCGCCTTCCAGCTGGCCGCCGTCCTCGCGCACGCCGGTGCCCGGCCCGCCCTGGTCGACCGGCTCGCCCTGGTCACCGCCATCGACCGGGACGGCACCGTCGGGGCCACCCTGCTCCGGCTCGGCTGAACCGGCGGTCCGGAGCGGGGGCGCACGCCGACGCCCCCCGCCCGCAGCCCCGCACACCGCCCGTGGCCCGACGCCCCCCCGCCCCCACCCGCGCACCCGCGCACGCCCCGCACGCACCCCCGCGTCCCGAGAGAGAGGCACCTATCCATGTCCGAGACACCGAGGCCGGTAGCCCTCGTCACCGGCGGCTCCCGCGGCATCGGCCGGGCCGTGGTGGAGATCCTGGCGCGGGACGGCCACGACGTGGCCTTCTGCTACCAGTCCAACGAGGAGGCCGCCCGCCTCGCCGCGAAGTCCGCGCAGGCGCTGGGGGCGCGGGTACTGGCCCGCCGGGTGGACGTCACGGACCGCGAACAGGTCCGGGCCTTCACCGCGCAGGCCGAGGCGGAACTGGGCCCGGTGGAGGTGCTGGTCACCGCCGCCGGCATCGTCCGCGACGGCCACCTCGCCATGATGAAGGACGAGGACTGGGACGCGGTCGTCCGCACCAACCTCGACGGCACCTTCAACTTCGCCAAGGCAGTGGCCTTCCCGATGATGAAGCGCCGCCGCGGCACCATCATCACCCTCTCCTCGGTCGCCGCCGCCGGAAACGCCACCCAGAGCAACTACTCCGCCACCAAGGCCGGGATCATCGGCTTCACCAAGGCACTCGCCAAGGAGTCCGGCCGCAGCGGCCTGCGCGCCAACGCCGTGGCCCCCGGCTTCATCGCCACCGACATGGTCGGCGGCCTGTCCGAGAAGCACGCCAAGGAGATGGCGGACCGCATCCCGCTGCGCCGCTTCGGAGAGGCGCACGAGGTCGCCGAACTGGTGTCCTTCCTCGCCTCCGACCGCGCCTCCTACATCACCGGACAGGTCTTCCACATCGACGGCGGTCTGGTCGTCTGACCCGCCCGACCACCGGGACCAGCCTGATTCACAGAGGAGTTTCGACATGGCCGGCCGTGCCGCCAAACCGCCCCGGTTCTACTTCAACCTGCGCAGCCCCTACAACTTCTTCGCCCTGCACGACATCGAGCGCCGGCACCCCGGACTGCTCGACCGCCTCGAATGGCGCCCCTTCTGGGAGCCCGACGAGACCACCGGCCGGCTCCTCGACGAGGCCGGCGGGCAGTTCCCGTACACGCCGATGAGCCGCGCCAAGCAGTTCTACATCCTGCGCGACGTACGCCGCCTCGCCGCCGACCGGGACCTGCCGCTGACCTGGCCGGCCGACCGCACCCCCTGGTGGGAGCCGGCCCACCTGACCTGGTTCCTCGCCGCCGACGCGGGCCTCGGCCGGGAGTGGGTGGCACGCGCCGGACGCGCCCGCTGGCTGGAGGGCCGCGACATCTGCGACCCGGACACCGTCGTCGAACTGGCCGCCGGGATCGGTCTGGACGCCGCCGCCGTGGCCGCCGCCCCCCACGACGCCGGCCTGCGCGCCCGCGGGGCCGCCGCCCTGAAGGACGTGCACCGCGACGGGGTCTTCGGAGTCCCGTACTTCATCAACGGCAGCGAGCCCTACTGGGGCCTGGACCGGGTCGAGGAGTTCGCCGCCTCCTTCGCGGACGGGGCCCCCGCCCCGGCCGCGCGGCCCGAGGAGAGGGAACTCGCCGTCGTCGGAGCCGGCCGCACCACCGACATGAGCCACGCCGGAGGCTGCGGATGAGCACCACCACCGTGGAGGCGCTGCCGCTCACCGCGATCCAGCAGTCCATGTGGACGGCCTACCGGGTCTCGCCCGAGGCCTCCGCCTACAACATCGTCATGCCGCTGCGGCTGCGCGGCCGCGTCGACCCCGTCGCCATGGACGCCGCCGTCACCGCCGTCGGCGCCCGCCAGGACCTGCTGCGCTCGGTCTTCACCGAGAGCGCCGCCGGAGTGCGCCGCACCGTCAGCGAACAGCCCCTGGTCCGCCTGGAGTTCCACGACCTCGACGGCGCCCCCGAGGACGAGCTGCACCGCGCCGCCGAGGAGGCCGGAGCCCGCCCCTTCCGCCTGGAGTCCGGAGCCTTCCGGGTGGTGCTGCTGCGCCGCTCCGACACGGACTGGGCCCTGGTCACCTCCGCCCACCACATCGTCAGCGACTTCACCTCCCGCTGGCTGCTGGTCCGCGACGTCCTCGACGCCTACGCGGGCATCGCCGCCGGCACCGAACCCGCCTGGCGCCCCATCCCCGGCTCGTACGCCGACCACACCGCCGAGGAGCTGCGCTACACCGCCTCCGAGGCGGGGCAGCGGGCCGCCGCGCTGTGGCACGAGTCGGTGGCCGGCGCCGCCGCCGCCGAACTGCCCCTGGACCGGCCCCGGCCCGCCCTGCGCTCCTACCGGGGCGGAACCGTCGTACGGCAGCTCGCGCGGGACACCGCCGACGGCCTGCCCCGCGGCCGCCTCCGCCGCCGGGGTGACGCCCTTCGCGTACCTGCTCTCCGTCTTCCAGGCCCTCACCCACCGCTGGACCGGGCAGGACGCCTTCGTCCTCGGCGTCCCCGCCACCAGCCGGATGGGCCGCGCCCAGCGCGACGTGATCGGCTGCTTCCTCAACACCATGCCGGTCCGCGCCGACTTCGACGCCCGCTCCACCTTCCGCAGCGCCGCCGCCCAGGCCGGCGAACGCGTCATGCGCGGCATGGTCAACGTCCGCTACCCCTGCGCCCTGGCCTTCCCCCGCGCCAACGTCTTCCGCACCGCGCTGTTCCTCGTCCAGATGGACCGCATGGAACCGCCCGTGCCCAACGTCCCGCCGGGCGCGAGCGAGGGCCCGTCCGTCCCGTACGCGGGGCTCGACATCGCCCTGATCGACGTCCCCCAGCAGGAGGGCCAGCTGGACCTGCTGCTGCGCATCGAGCAGACCCCGGAGGGGATCATGGCCGTCTTCTCGTACGACACCGACGTACTGGACCGCGAGACCGTCACCCGGTTCGCCGACGGCTACGAGCGGATGCTCGCCGCCGCCGTCCAGGACCCGGACACCCCGGTCGCCGACGTGGAACTCGCCGGAGCGAGCGAGCTGGAGGCCCTGCTGGCCCTCGGCACCGCCGCGGGCACCGGCTTCGACGGCTTCGACGGCTTCGACGGCTTCGACGAGTTCGACGAGTTCGAGTCCTTCGAGAACGCCCGGGAGCAGCGATGAGCCCCCGCGTCGCCGTCATCGGCGCGGGACTGGGCGGCCTGACCGCCGGCGCGGCCCTGTACGCCCGCGGCCTGGACGTCACCGTGTACGAGCGCGGCGAGGCCCTGCGCGAGGAGGACGGCGGCATGCACCTGGGCCCCAACGGCACCAGACTGCTGGAACGCCTCGGCCTCGGCCCGCGCCTCGCCGAACTGGCCGTCCGCCCCGAGGCCCTGGAGGTCCGCGCCTTCCACGACGGCGCCCAGGTGGGCGTGCAGGAGATGGGCGAGGCCTGGGAGCGGAAATTCCGCGCCCCCTACCTCACCGTCCACCGCGGCGACCTGCACCACATGCTCGCCGGCCTGGTCCCGGCGGAGCGGGTGCGCACCGGGAAGGAGCTGGTGCGGTACGAGGAGCACCCCGACGGGGTCCTGCTGGAGTTCGCGGACGGCACCACCGACCGGGCCGACGTCCTGGTCGGCGCCGACGGGGTCCACTCGGCGGTGCGCCGCGCCCTCGCCGGCGACGACGCCCCCGTGTACTCCGGGAACAGCGCCCTGCGCGGGCTCGTCGCCGCGGCGGACGTCCCCGGCCTCGACCCGGCCCGCATGTACATGTTCGCCGGCCCCGACGCGCGGGTCCTGTGCTACCCGGTCTCCGCCGGCCGCCAGTTCACCTACGTGGTGGTGGTGCCGGCCCCCGAGGGCGACGCCGAGTCCTGGACCAGCGCCGGCGACCCGGCCGACCTGGACTCCGTACTCGCCGGCTGGGCACCGCAGGTCCGCGAACTGGTCGGCGCCGCGGGCGAGGTGCGCCGCTGGGCCCTGTACGACCGGGCCCCGCTGGAACGCTGGAGCACCGCCCGCACCACCCTGCTCGGCGACGCCGCCCACCCGATGCTCCCGCACCACGGACAGGGCGCCAACCAGGCCGTCGAGGACGCCGTCGCCCTCGCCGTCTGCCTCGCCGAGGCGGACCCGGGAGCCCCCGGCACCGCCGCCGCCCTCGAACGCTACGAGGCGCTCCGCCGCCCCCACACCACCCGGGTCCAGCTCGGCTCCCGCGAGGGCGGAAAGCCCCGCGGCGGCCCCGGCGGCGACATCAAGGGGGCGGCCGCCGACGTCGGCTGGATCCTCGACCACGACGTGGAAGCCGCCCTGCGCACCCCGGCGGCCGTCACGGCGGCCTGACCGCCACCCCCACCCCCACGGGCCCCCGACGCCATTGCGGCGCCGGGGGCCCGTCCCGCGTTCCGGCCCGTATATGCGCTCGATAGGGCATCGATAGCGCCCTCTTCAAGGATGGCCACACCTGATCACGCGAAGGGAACAGCGATGAGCGAACAGCAGAACGGCAACCGGTCCGGCGACGGCGGCGGACAGGCGGAGACCCGCTACCGCGTCGTCCTCAACGACGAGGAGCAGTACTCGATCTGGTGGTCCGAGCGCGAACTCCCCGCCGGCTGGACCGCCGAGGCGCCGAGGGCACCCGCGAGGAATGCCTCGCCCGGATCCCGCGGCAATGGACCGACCTGCGCCCCGCCAGCCTGCGCCGGCGG
>NZ_GG657750.1:5966840-5969909 GCF_000158895.1 Streptomyces sp. C
CCGCCCCTGGACGGGCTGGCCCGCCCGCTTACGCCGCGGGCCCCTGCGGGCCCCGGGGAGTGGGCCCCCCGGCGACTTCGTCGGCGTCTGCCTGCCCCGCGGCCCGGAACTGGTCGCCGCGCTGCTCGGCGTCTGGTTCGCCGGCGCCGGCTACGTCCCCCTCGACCCCCACTACCCCGAGGCCCGCCTCGCCCTCGTCCTGGAGGACGCCGGCGCGGCCGTCGTGCTCGCCTCGCAGGCCACCGCAGCCCGGCTGCCCGCCGGAACCACCGTCCTCGACGTCGCCGACGCGCCGCAGACCGTACCGGACGAGGAGGCCGCCGCCTTCCCGCTGGCCCCCGACGCCGCCCGGCCCGCGTACGTCCTGCACACCTCCGGCTCCACCGGCCGCCCCAAGGGCGTCCTGGTCCCGCACGGCGGCATCGCCAACCGGGTCCGCTGGCTGGCCCACCGCCACAAGCTGGGCGCCGCCGACCGCTTCCTGCTGAAGACCACCATCGGCTTCGACGCCGCCGGCCTGGAGGTCTTCTCCCCGCTGATCAGCGGGGGAGCGGTCGCCGTCGCCCCCGAGGACGCCGAACGCGACCCGGCCGCCCTGCTGCGCGCCGTCGCCGCGCACGGGGTCACCGTCCTACAGGGCGTGCCCTCCGTGTACCGGCGCCTGGTCGAACAGGCCGGCCGGCAGGACTTCGGCGCCCTGCGGCTGATCTTCAGCGCGGGCGAGCCGCTGCACGCCGAACTCTGCCGGGCACTCGCCGAGCTGGCCCCGCGTGCCGAGATCTGGAACACCTACGGCCCCACCGAGGCCTCCGTCGACGTCACCGAGCACCGCTGGGACCCGGCCCAGCAGACCGGCGCCGTCCCCATCGGCCGCCCCATCGCCCACATGCGGGCCCTCGTCCTCGACCCGGCCGGCCGTCCCGTCCCCGTCGGCGTCCCCGGCGAACTGCACGCCGGCGGCGTCGGCCTCGCCCTCGGCTACCAGGGGCGCCCCGACCAGACCGCCGAACGCTTCGTGCCCGACCCCTACGGGGCGCCCGGCGAGCGGCTCTACCGCACCGGCGACCGCGTCCGCTGGCTCGCCGACGGCACCCTGGAGTACCTCGGCCGCCTCGACCACCAGGTCAAGGTCAACGGCGTCCGCATAGAGACCGGCGAGGTCGAGGCCGCCCTCGCCGCCCACCCCTGGGTCCGCGCCGCCGTCGCCGCCGCCGTCCCCGACGGCTCCGGCGGCCACCGCCTCGTCGCCTGGGTCCAGTCCCGCGGCGAGCGGCTGCGCCCCGAGGAACTGCGGACCTTCCTGCGCCGCGCCCTGCCCGACCCGCTGATCCCGTCCCTCTACGTGCCCGTCGCCGAGTTCCCGCTCACCGCCAACGGCAAGATCGACCGCTCCGCCCTGCCCGAGCCGGCCGCCGCGGCCGCCTCCGCCGCCGAGGGCGCCCACGTCCCCGTGCGCACCCCCGCCGAACGGGTCGTCGCCGAGCAGTGGTCCGCCCTCCTCGGCATCCCCGCCGAGCAGATCGGAGCCACCAACGACTTCTTCCAGCTCGGCGGAGCCTCCCTGCTCCTCAGCAGGCTCGCCGAGGCCCTGACGGCCGCCGCCGGCACCCGGGTCCCGCTGCGCGCCCTGTTCACCGCCACCACCGTGGAGGCCCAGGCCGCCCTGCTCGCCGACGCCCCCGCCCTGGCCGCCGCCGGACCCGACGCCGACGACACCGTCCGGCCCGTGGAACGCCCCGAGCAGGGCCTGCCCCTGTCGCCCGGCCAGCAGGGCCTGTGGCTGATGGACCGGATGCGCCCCGGCAGCGCCGAGTGGAACGCGCCCGTCTTCATCACCCTGCCGCACGAATACGCCGACACCACCGTCGCCGCCGCCCTGACCGGTCTCGCCGAACGCCACGAGATCCTGCGCACCCGCTACGTCCTGCGCGGCACCGAGCCCGTCCAGATCGCCGACGCCGACGCCCGCGTCGAGCTCCGCACCACCCGCGCGGACACGGCGGCCGCCCGGGGCGCCCTGATCGAGGACGAGTTCAGCCGGCCCTTCGACCTGGAGGACGGCCCCGTCTGGCGCGCCCTCACCGTGCGCGGCGCGGACTCCCTGCACCTCGTGCTGTCCGTCCACCACATCGCCTGCGACGGCTGGTCCTCCGTCGTCCTCGAACGCGACCTGCTGGCCCTCGCCGCCGCCCACCACCACGGCACCACCGCCGAACTGCCCGCCCTGTCCGTGCAGTACGCCGACCACGCCGCCCACCAGCGGCGCCGGCTGGCCGGATCCGCCGCCGGCGCGGAGCTCTCGTACTGGAAGCAGGCCCTGGAGGGCATCCTCCCCGTCGACCTGCCCGCCGACCGGCCCCGGCCCGCCGTCCGCGACGGGCTCGGTGCCGCGCACGTGTTCACCGTCCCCGCCGAGCTGGCCGAACGGGCCGCCGCCCTCGGGCGCGGCCACGGCGCGACGCTCCAGCAGACCCTGCTGACCGTGTTCGGGACCCTCGTGGCCCGGCTCACCGGCCAGTGGGACGTACCCGTCGGCGTGCCCGTCGCCGGGCGCGAGCGGCCCGAGGTCGCCGACGTCGTCGGCTTCTTCCTCAACACCCTGGTGATGCGCTGCGACGCCCCCGCCGATGCCACCTTCGCCGAGGCGCTGGTCCGGGTCCGCGACACCGCCCGGGCCGCCTTCGCCCACCAGGACCTGCCCTTCGACCGGCTCGTCGCCGAGCTGGACGAGTCCCGGGACCCCGCCCGCACCCCCCTCTACCAGGTCATGTTCGACCTGCACGAGGAGGGCCGCACCGGCACCGCCACGGCCGCGGACGACGTCGACGCCTTCCGCGGAGCCTGGCGCTCCGCCCGCACCGACCTCACCTTCGTCGTGCAGCGGCAGGCCGACGGCTCCCTGCTCGGCATGGTCGAGTACGCCACCTCCCTCTTCGACGCGGCCACCGTCGAACGGTTCGCCGCCGGCTGGGTCCGGCTCCTGGAGTCCGTCACCGCCGACCCCGGGGTCCGCCTCGGCCGTGCCGACCTGCTCCCGGCCGCCCTGCGCACGGAGCTGCTGGCGCTGGG
>NZ_GG657750.1:5970967-5971853 GCF_000158895.1 Streptomyces sp. C
GAGGAGCACGGCGTCAGCCACCTCCAGGTCGCCCCACCGCACTGGCAGATGCTCATCGACGCGGGCCTCGGACGGCGCCCGCTCGTCGGCCAGACCGGCGGCGAGCCCTGCCCGCCCGCCCTGGCCCGGGACCTGTCCCGCCGCCTGCTGCGGTTCGTCAACGAGTACGGGCTCACCGAGACCACCATCGCCGCCACCCGCTGGGACGCCCACGACACGGCCACCGCCGTACCCGTCGGCCGCGCCTACCCGCACGTCACCGCCCGCGTCCTGGACGAGTACCTGGAGCCCGTCCCGTACGGCACCACCGGCGAACTCTGCGTCGGCGGCGCCGGCCTGGCCCGCGGCTACCACGGCCGCCCCGACCTGACCGCCGCCTCCTTCGTCCCCGACCCGTACGGAGCCCCCGGCGCCCGCCTCTACCGCACCGGCGACCGGGCCCGCATGTCCGCCGACGGCACCATCGAGTTCGCCGGCCGCGCCGACGGCCAGGCCAAGATCCGCGGCCGCCGCGTGGAGACCGGCGAGGTGCAGGGCGTCCTCGCCGAGCACCCCGGCGTCTCGCAGTGCGCGGTCGTCGTGCACGGCACCGGCTCCACCGCCGCGCTCGTCGCCTACTGGGTCCCCGGCGGCTCCAAGCCGCCCGGGGACTCCGAACTCCTCGACCACTGCGCCCGCAGCCTGCCGGACTACATGGTCCCCGCGCTGCTGGTGCCCGTACCGGAGATCCCGCTCACCCGGCACAACAAGGTCGACACGGCGGCCCTGCCCGCCCCCGACCTCGCCGCCGCCCTCTCCGACGAGCCGTACACCGCGCCCGAGGGCCCGGTCGAGGAGATCGTCGCCGAGATCTGGGCCGAGGTCCTCGCCGGGGAGGACGGCACCA
>NZ_GG657750.1:5975097-5976983 GCF_000158895.1 Streptomyces sp. C
TCGAGGCCCGCGACGCCGCCGAGGCCTCCATCGCCGCCGTCTGGGCCCAGGTCCTCGGCCTGGAGAAGGTCGGCGTCCACGACAACTACTTCGACCTCGGCGGCGACTCCATCCGCGCCGTCTCCCTCGTCGGCGCCCTGCGCGAGGCCGGCTGGGAGACCAGCGTCCGCGACGTCTTCGAACACCGCACCGTCGCCAGGCTCCGCGCCGCCCTCGGCGACCAGGCCGGCGACGGCTCCGCCGAACGCGCCGACGGGCCCGTCGCCCCCTTCGCCCTGATCTCCGAGGAGGACCGGCTCACCCTGCCCGCCGACGTCACCGACGCCTACCCGGTCTCCCGGATCCAGGCCGGAATGCTCGTCGAGATGCACGGCCGCAGCGGCGAGAACCGCTACCACAACATCACCTCCTTCCGGATCCGCGACGCCCTCCCCTTCGACCCCGAGGTCTTCCGGCGCGCCGCCGACCTGATCGTCGAACGCCACGAGGTGATGCGGACCTCCTTCGCCATGGCCGGCTACAGCGAGCCCCTCCAGCTCGTCCACGCCGTCGGCACCGTCACCATGCCGTGCGTCTTCGAGGACCTGCGCCACCTGCCCCGCGAGGACCGCGAGTCCACCCTGTGGTCCTTCGCCGACCGCGACCGCGAGGAGCTGTTCGACCTCACCGCCGCCCCCCTCATGCGGATGGCCGTCCACCTCGTCGACGACGAGAGCTGGTGGCTGTCCATCACCGAGTGCCACCCCGTCATCGAGGGCTGGAGCTACCACTCCCAGCTGATGGAGCTGCTCCGCGCCTACAACGCGATCCGCGCCGGCGGCGAGCCCGAACCGGCCCCGCCCGTCCCGGCCGTGCGCTACGCAGACTTCATCGCCGGCGAGCTGCGCTCCCTGGCCAGTGCCGAGGACCGCGACTACTGGCGCGAACTCGTCGACGCCCACGAGAAGTTCACCATCCCCACCGGCTGGGGCGGCGACCCGCACGGCATCGACGAGCGCTACCGCATCGACATCGACCTCGCCGAGGTCGAGCCGGGCCTGCGCGCCCTCGCCTCGGCCGCGCAGGTCCCGTACAAGAGCGTCCTGCACGCCGCGCACAGCAAGGTCCTGTCGATGCTGACCCGGGCCGGGGCCTTCCGCGGCGGCATGGTCGCCGACGCCCGCCCCGAGGAGGCCGGCGCCGAGCGGGTCTCCGGCATGTACCTGAACTCCGTCCCCTTCCCCTACCGCACGGGCGCCGCCACCTGGGGCGAACTGGCCCAGGAGGTGTTCGCCCGCGAGGTCTCGCTGTGGCCGCACCGCCGCTACCCGATGCCCGCCATGCGCGTGCCCGGCGGCGAGAGCCACCTGATCGACGTGCTCTTCCACTACCTGGACTTCCACCAGGTCGACGTGGAGCTCATCGACATCATGGCCAGCCGCGACGACAGCCCCAACGAGTTCCCGCTCGTCGTCGGCACCCCGGTACGCGGCCACATGTCGATCGCCTCCCGTACGAGGACCCTCGCCAAGGCCAACGCCGAACGCCTCGCCGGGCTCTACAAGGCCGTGCTCGCCGAGATGGCCCGCACCGGAGCCGGCGGGGACGCCACCGGCGCCTTCCCCACCGCCTACGAGAAGGCCCGCCTGGCCGCGCCGCCGCTGCCGCACCCCGAGACCCCGGTGGACGTCCTCACCGGCTTCGAGGCACGGGCCGCCCACACCCCGTGGGCCACCGCCCTCACCGGCGCCGGCACCCCCGGCACCTCGTACGCCGAGCTCGACGAGCGGGCCAACCGCATCGCCCGCAGGCTGCGCGCCCTCGGGGCCGGCCCCGAGACCCGGGTCGCCGTCCTGCTGGACCGCGGGCCCGAACTGGTGGCCGCCCTGCTCGGCGTGTGGAAGGCC
>NZ_GG657750.1:5977083-5983377 GCF_000158895.1 Streptomyces sp. C
GCGGGGCGGGTGCTCGCGGCCGAGGAGAAACCCACGAGGGCGACGGGAGCCCGCTCGGCCTGGACGTTGACCGGGACCGGCTGGCGTACGTCCTGCACACCTCCGGCTCCACCGGCACCCCCAAGGGCGTCGAGGTCACCCACCGCGCCCTCGCCCACTACCTCGACTGGGCCGTACGGGCCTACGCGGAGGCCGGCACCGGCGGCGCCCCCTGGTTCACCTCGGTCGGCTTCGACCTGGGCATGCCCGCCCTGTACGCGCCGCTGCTCACCGGGCAGCCGGTGCACCTGCTGCCGCAGGACTGGCAGCCGGGCGAGTTCGGTCCGCTGCTGCTGGCCGGAGCCCCGTACTCCTTCGTCGGGCTCACCCCCGGCCACCTCCAGCTGCTGGAGGCGCAGCTCACCGACAGCGAGCTCGGCGGCCTCGCCGGGATCACCGTCTGCGCCGGCGACGCCTACCCGACCGCGCAGGCCGAGCGGGTCTCCGCCCGGATCGCCGCGGCCGGCGGGCGGATGCTGCTCGGCGCCGAGTACGGGCCCACCGAGGCCACCGTCGCCGCCACCTTCGGGTACGTCCGCCCCAACACCGGGCGCACCCTGGTCCCGCTGGGCTCCAACCTGCCCGGCGTGCTGCTGCGGATCCTCGACGAGCGGCTGCGGCCGGTGCCCGACGGCATCGCCGGCGAGGTGTGGCTGGGCGGCGAGGGGCTGGCGCGGGGCTACGCCGGACAGCCCGCACTCACCGCCGAATCGTTCCTGCCGGACCCGTACGGACTTCCCGGCACCCGCATCTACCGCACCGGCGACCTCGCCCGCCGCCTGCCCGGCGGGATCCTGGAGTTCACCGGCCGCGCCGACGAGCAGGTCAAGATCCGCGGCCACCGCGTCGAACCCGGCGAGGCCGAAGCCGCCCTGACCGCCGACCCGGCCGTCCGCGAGGCGCTCGTCGCCCCCGTGGACGCCGCCGACGGCGGCAAGCGGCTCGCCGCCTGGGTGGTCCCCGCCGACGGGGCGCCCGTCGAGGTGGCCGCCCTGCGCGACCGGCTGCGCACCGTCCTGCCCGCCGCCGTCATCCCGGCCACCGTCACCGTCGTCGCGCGGCTCCCGCTGACCGCGAACGGCAAGCGCGACAAGGCCGCCCTGGCCTCCCGCCAGGCCACCGCGACGCCCCTGCCGTACACCGCCCCCCGCACCGACCTGGAGAAGGTGCTCGCCGAGGTCTGGTCCGAGGTCCTCGGCCTCGAACAGGTCGGCGTGCACGACGACTTCCGCGACCTCGGCGGGGACTCCCTGCTGGTGGCCCCGCTGCTCGTCACCGCCCGCCGGCACGGACTGGCCCTCGACCTGGCCACCGCGCTCCGCAACCACACGGTCGCCCAGACCGCCACCGCGCTCGAAGCCGCCGCCGCCCGCCAGGACGGCGCAGACCACCCCCGGAAGGGCTGATCCGATGGACCGCCACACCACCGACCGGCGGGGCCGCCGCCCCGCCCGCCACCTGATCTCCATCGACGACCTCACCGACCTGGACCTGCGCCGCATCGTCGCCCGCGGAGCCCAGTTCTCGGCGGGCACCGCCACCGGCTCCGACGCCCTCGACGGCCTCGTCGCCGGCATCTACTTCGCCAAGACCTCCACCCGCACCCGCACCGCCTTCTCCTCCGGCGCCCTGCGCGTCGGCGCGAAGACCGTCGCCTACGGCCCCGGCGACCTCCAGCTCAACACCGGGGAGTCCGTCGAGGACACCGGCCGCGTCCTGTCCGGCATGCTCGACGTCCTCGTCGCCCGCACCGCCGGCCCCGAGGCCGAGCTGCGCGGCTGGGCCGCCCAGGACCGGATGGCCGTCGTCAACGCCATGAGCGCCGAGGAACACCCCACCCAGGCCCTCACCGACCTCACCACCCTGCTCCGCCACTTCGGCCGGATCGAGGGGCTGCGCATCCTGTACGTCGGCGAGGGCAACAACACCGCCGCCGCCCTCGCCCTGGCCCTCACCCGCTTCCCGGGCGTCCACTTCGAACTGCGCACCCCGCCCGGCTACGGGCTGCTGCCGTCCCTCACCCGACGGGCTCGGGCCCAGGCCGACCGCACCGGAGCGGTGCTCGTGGAGCGGCACGACATGGACGTACTGCCCGAGGGCTTCGACGTCGTCTACACGACGCGCTGGCAGACCACGGGCACCGAGAAGCCGGACGCGAACTGGCGGGAGATCTTCGCCCCGTTCCAGGTCACCGCCGGCCTGTGGGAGGGCAGCCCGCGCGCCGCCTTCATGCACGACCTGCCCGCCCACCGGGGCGAGGAGGTCACCGCGGAGGTGCTGGACGGGCCGATGAGCATCGCCTTCGCCCAGGCCACGAACAAGATGCACAGCGCGATGGCGGTCCTGGAGTACACCCACTCCGGCTTCGACGCCGCCGCGGACGACCTGGCCGGGCTCCGCCCCGCCCTGGCCGTACGGTGACCCCGCCGCCGAAGACGGCGACCGACCCGGCGGTCCTCCAGTGGCACCTGAACGAAGACGCCGCGGACGCCTCCGGTGCCGCGACCCCGGCGGAGGCCGCCTCCGCCGGAGCCGCCCCGCACGCCGGGGCGACCCCGCCCACGGGAACCCCGCCGACCCCCGCCGGGGCCGGGGCCGGGGCCGGAGCCGGGTCCGAGGCCGGGGCCGGAGATCGGCGGCGCCCTCGTCGACCGCTGGGACCGGCGCCGGATCATGCTCGGCGCCGGCCTCGGACAGGCGCTGGTCGCCGGGGCGGTCGCGGCGCTGCTGCTCAGCGGCCACGTCCGGCTGTGGGCCCTGCTCGCCGCCGCCTTCGTGGAGGGCACCCTCGGCGTCCTGCACCAGCTCGCCGAGCGGGCCGCCGTCCCCGCCGTCGTCCCCGCCGAGCAGCTCCCCGAACAAACTCACCGGCAACGAGGCGCGCAAAAAAAGAAAACAGCCATCGCCGGTCAGCCCCTGGGCAGCGGCCTGGTCGCCCTGGGGGCCTCCTTCCCCTACGTGGCGGCACTCGTCGGCCAGCTCGCCTCCGTCGCCCTGCTGTTCGGGGTCCGGGGCAAGCTCCAGACCGAGCGCGCCGGCCCGCGCCCCGACCTCCTCGCGGACGTCAAGGAGGGCCTCGTCTGGATGTGGCGCCAGCACTTCCTGCGCGCCGTCATGGCCGCCGTGGCCGTCTCCAACCTGCTCTTCCAGGGCCTCAACCTCGCGGTGATGACCGGGATCCAGGAGAACCACGGCTCACAGTTCGAGATCGGCCTCGTCCTCTCCCTGAGCGGGGCCGGCGGGCTCGTCGGCGCCATCAGCGGCGGCTGGTGGGCCACCCGGTTCTCCCTGCGCACCCTGGTCCTCGGCGGACTGGCCGTCTGGACCGCGCTCATGGTGCCCGTCGCCGTCCTGCGCGACCCCTTCGCCCTCGGCGCCCTCTTCGCGGCCAGCGGCTACGTCGGCGGCGTCTTCAACGTCGCCGGCGGGGTCTTCATGGTCCGCGTCGCCCCCGACCGGATGCGGGGGAGGGCCAACTCCCTCGCCATGCTCGTCGGCGGCGGGGCCATGGCCGCCGGACCCGTCGCCGCGGGCTTCGCCCTGGAGGCGTACGGGCCCACCCGCACCGTCCTCGGCCTCAGCGCCGCCATGGGCCTCACCGCGCTCGCCGCGCTGCTCTCGCCCGCCCTGCGCCGCAACCCCCTGGAGGAGGCGTAGCAGCCCCCTGACCCGCCCGTACCCGAACCCGCGCAGGCCCCCGCCCAGGGGGCCTGCGCGGCCGCGTTCCCGGGGGCCCGGACAGACGTACGGAACGTATAGAGCGGCCATAGCGGGCCACGGAAAAGTACAGGTCATCGCAGTCCCCCGAATGCCCGTCCGCATCCGCGCCAGACCCCGAAGGAGCACGACCATGCCGCTCAACTCCATGGACCGGAGGAGCGTCCTGCGGACCGCCCTCGGCGTCGCCGGAGCCGCCGCCACCGTCGGCCTCGTCGGCGCGACGCCCGCCGCGGCCCACGGCCGCCACCGCCCGGAGCTGCCCAAGGTCGAGGGCCTGGTGGGCGACCGCTGGGCGAGCGAGTTCTGGTACGACTACGACGAGATGTCGTACTACAACCCCAGCGCGGAGATGAAGGCCGCGGTCGGGGCGATCACCGCCCCCTTCGGCGGGTTCACCAAGTCGTACGACGCCTGGGTCGCCACCCGCAAGGGCGGCCGCTACCCGCGCAGCTGGATGGAGATCATCCAGCCGAACCGCGCCCACTTCGAGCTGCTCTCCCGCGAGCAGAAGAAGGTCTACGACAAGTGGTACGGCCGCGACCCCAAGGGCCTCGTCTTCGCCTTCCAGGAGTTCGGCCAGGGCACCCTGTTCGACCCGCGCCGCCCCGCCGGCAACAAGGTCCACATGATGAACTACACGCCGCCCACCCCCACCCAGGCCTACCACCGCTGGCACGCCTACCTGCAGTCCTTCCAGCTGCTGGACGTCGACCGGCGCTTCTGGGCGCACATCAACCGCCTCACCGGCATGGCCTGGGAGCTCCAGTCGATCGGCAAGCCGGTCAACGACGCCAACGACAACAAGCACCTGCCCCGGCACACGGTGAACAAGGTCACCGCCAAGTGGCTGTGCCGCTCCGACGCCAAGGTCACCGCGGCGTTCGACGTCTGGCCCTACCCGGCCGACATGGGCAAGTAGTCCCGCCCCGGGGCCCGTCCGCCGTACCGGACGGGCCCCGGACCCCACACCAGGCACCACGTTCCTTACGGCTCAGGAGGATTGGCACACCATGCGAGACACTACCGGATCATCACCCCGAATCGGTGTCTGGATGGTCGGCGCGCGCGGTTCGGTCGCCACGGTCGCCGTCGCCGGCGCCGCCGCCGTCGTCGCGGGTGCCGCCTCCCCCGTCGGGTGCGTCACCGAAACCCCCCCTTTCGCGGACGCGCCCCTCCCGGCCCTCGCCGACCTGGTGTTCGGCGGCCACGACGTCGTCGGCACACCGCTGTCGGCGAGGGCCCGGCAGCTCGTGGACGCGGGAGTGCTGCCCGCGTCCGTCCTGGGGGCCCTGGACACGCCGCTGGCCGCCGCCGAGCTGGAGATCCGCGACGGATCCGCCCGCCCGGGCGAGTCCCAGTCCCGGACCGCCGCCCGCCTCGCCGAGGACATGGCCGCCTTCCGCGACCGGCACGCCCTGGAACAGGTGGTCGTCGTCAACGTCTCCTCCACGGAGCCGCTGCCCGACCCCGACCCGGCCTTCCTGGACCTCGCCGCCCTCGAAGCGGGCCTGGCCGCCGGTACGGTGACCCTGCCCGCCAGCTCCCTCTACGCCTACGCCGCCTTCACCGCGGGCTGCTCCTACGTCAACTTCACCCCCTCGGCCGGCGCCGCCCTGCCCGCCCTGGAGGAACTGGCCCGGCTGCGCCGCGTCCCGCACGCCGGCCGAGACGGCAAGACCGGCGAGACCCTCGTCAAGAGCGCCCTCGCCCCCATGTTCACCCAGCGCGCGCTGCGCCTGCGCTCCTGGTCCGGCACCAACCTGCTCGGCGGCGGCGACGGCGCCACCCTCGCCGACCCGGCCGCCGCCCGCTCCAAGACCGAGTCCAAGCAGCGCGCCCTGGAGGACACCGTCGGGCACGCCGTCCAGGGGCAGACGCACATCGACAACGTCCCCGAGATGGGGGAGTGGAAGACCGCCTGGGACCACATCTCCTTCGAGGGCTTCCTCGGTGTCCGCATGACCATGCAGTTCACCTGGCAGGGCTGCGACTCCGCGCTCGCCGCCCCGCTGGTCCTGGACCTCGTACGGCTCACCGCGCTGGCCGCCCGGCGCGGCGAGGCCGGGGCGCTGACCGCCCTCGGCTTCTTCTTCAAGGACCCGGCCGGCTCCGCCGAGCACAACCTCACCCTCCAGTACGAGACCCTGCGCGCCTGGGCCACCGCCCCGGCCGCCGCCCCCGCGCCGGCACGCCCGGACCCGCTGAGCGGGGCCCGGCCGTGACGGCGGCAGCAGGACCGGCCCCGAGCCGGGCGGCAGGACCGGCCCCGGGCTCCGCGGCAGGACCGGCCCCGAGCCCGGCGGCAGGACCGGCCCCGAGCCGGGCGGCAGGACCGGCCCCGAGCCGGGCGGCAGGACCGGCCCCGGGCCCGGCCGCGCACGCCGCCGCGGCCGGGCGGGCGGCCCGCCCCCGCACCACCGCCCCCGACGGGCCGCTGCACCTGCCGCCCTTCCCCGGCCGCGCCTTCCGGGCCCGCCGCACCCTGCGCGCCTACGCCGAGCTGCTGAGGGCACCCGCCGCGATCACCGTCCCCGG
>NZ_GG657750.1:5984125-5986753 GCF_000158895.1 Streptomyces sp. C
GCCGGCTCGCCCGGAAGGTCTCCCCGACATGAGCGCACCCGCCGCGCTCCGCTTCGCGTACGGCACCAACGGCCTCGCCGACCACCGCCTCGGCGACGCCCTGCGCCTCCTCGCCGACCTCGGCTACGAGGGCGTCGCGCTGACCCTGGACCACCAGCACCTGGACCCGTACGCCCCCGGGCTCGCCGCACGCCTCAACGGGATCCGGCGGGCCCTGGACGACACCGGCCTGGACGTCGTCATCGAAACCGGCGCCCGCTACCTCCTCGACCCCCGCCACAAGCACCGGCCCACCCTGCTGTCCGCCGACCCGGCGGGCCGCGCCCTCCGCCTCGACCTGCTGCGCCGGGCCGTCGGCATCGGCGCGGTCCTGGGCGCCGGCGCCGTGCACTTCTGGAGCGGCACCCCCGACCCGGACACCACCCGCGAACAGGCCTGGCGGCGGCTGGTCGACGGCTGCGCCGAAACCCTCGGGCACGCCGAGGCCGCCGGCCTCGACCTGGCCTTCGAACCCGAGCCGGGGATGCTCGTCGCCGACCTCGCCGGCTACCGCAGACTGCTGGCCGACTCTCGGCCGGCCGGACCGCTTCCGCCTTCACCCTGGACCTCGGCCACTGCCGCTGCTCTGGAACCTCTGGCCCGTCGACCACTGCGTGGCCCTGGCCGCCGACCGCCTCGCCCACGTCCAGATCGAGGACATGCGCCGGGGCACGCACGAGCACCTCCCCTTCGGCGAAGGGGAGATCGACTTCCCGCCCGTCCTGCTCGCCCTCGCCGACGCCGGCTACCAGGGCCTCGTCTCCGTCGAACTCCCGCGCCACAGCCACGCCGGAGCGGAGTCGGCCCGGCACAGCATCGACTTCCTGCACGCCGCCGCCGGCCGGCGGCCGCAGCAGCGGACCCCACAGAAGGAGGCCGTACCGGTATGACCGCCCCCACCCTCGCCCCGCCCGCCGCCACCCTCGCGGACAGCGCCGTGCACGACGCGCTGACCCTGCGCACCCTCCGCGAGTCCCTGCGCTCCGTCCTCGACCAGGAACACCGCACCCGGCTCACCGCCGCCGAGGACGCCGTCGCAGCCGAAGGCACCGCCGCCCTGGACCGTCGCTTCCCCGCCGCCGGACGCGAGTACGGCCGCGGCCCCCTCCCAGGCTGGGCCGACTGGGCCGTCGAGGACGCCGTACGCACCGTCCTGCTGCTCGCCCTGACCCGGTACGGCACCTCCGGCGCCGCCCTGACCGCCGAAGCCGCCGAACGGTACGCGCACGGCGACGCCGCCGAACGCCGCGGCGTCCTGCGCGCCCTGCCGTTCCTGCCGGTCGGCGACCGCGCCGTGCACCTCACCGACGACGCCGTGCGCACCAACGACAACCGGCTCATCGCCGCCGCCCTCGGCCCCTACGCCCGCGCCCACCTCGACCAGTACCGCTGGCGCCAGGCCGTCCTCAAGTGCCTGTTCACCGGCATCCCCCTCGCCAAGGTGGCCGGCCTGCACGAACGCCGCGACGCCGAACTCGCCCGGATGGCCCACGGCTTCGCCGCCGAACGGCGCGCCGCCGACCGCACCGTGCCGGCCGACCTGTGGCTCGTGGCCACCCTCGACAACTGACGCCCCACCAACCCCGACCGGAGCCCGACCATGCGCATCTTCGACCCGCACATCCACATGACGTCCCGCACCACGGACGACTACCGGGCGATGCACGCCGCCGGCGTGCGCGCGCTGGTCGAGCCCGCGTTCTGGCTGGGCCAGCCCCGCACCTCACCCGCCAGCTTCACCGACTACTTCGACGCCCTCCTCGGCTGGGAGCCCTACCGGGCCGCCCAGTTCGGCATCAGCCACCACTGCACCATCGGCCTCAACCCCAAGGAGGCGAACGACCCGCGCTGCACGCCCGTCCTGGACCTGCTGCCCCGCTACCTCGCCAAGGACGGGGTCGTCGCCGTCGGCGAGATCGGCTACGACACCGTCACCGAGGCCGAGGACCACGCCTTCGCCGTCCAGCTCGCCCTCGCCGTCGAGTTCGCCCTGCCCGCCCTCGTCCACACCCCGCACCGCGACAAGGCCGGCGGCACCGGACGCTCCCTCGCCGTGATCCGCGAGTCCGGCATCGACCCCGGCTTCGTCGTCCTCGACCACCTCAACGAGGTCACCGTCCGCGAGGTCCGCGACTCCGGCTGCTGGATGGGCTTCTCCATCTACCCCGACACCAAGATGACCCCGGACCGCATGGTCGCCATCCTCAAGGAGCACGGCACCGAGCGGATCCTCGTCAACTCCGCCGCCGACTGGGGCCACAGCGACCCGCTCCTCACCCGCGCCACCGCCGAGGCCATGCTCGCCGCCGGCTTCGACGAGGACGACGTGGACCGCGTGCTGTGGCGCAACCCGGTCGCCTTCTACGCCCAGTCCGGCCGCCTCGGCCTCGACGGATACACGGACGCCCAGGCCGCCGGCCTCTTCGCGGGCAACTCCATCGCCCGCGGCGGAAACTGATCAGGAGGAAGGAACGCCTGATGCGCTTCCGCCACCCGGACGGCACCGCCGTCCACCTCGCCTACTGCACCAACGTGCACCCCGCGGAAACCCTGGAGGGGATCACCGCCCAGCTCGACACGTACGCCGAA
>NZ_GG657750.1:5987889-5989944 GCF_000158895.1 Streptomyces sp. C
GGGGAGCAGGGCTTCGCCGCCGCGCTCGACACCGTGTTCCCCGCCGTCACCGAAAAACGTCCAGGCCACCCTCACCACCGGCACCCTGCCCCGCGAGCACGGCGCCGTCGGCAACGGCTGGTACTTCCGCGACCACGGCGAAGTGATGATGTGGCGCCAGCACAACGCCCTCGTCCGGGGCGAGAAGGTCTGGCAGGCCGCCCGCCGCCGCGACCCGGACCACACCACCGCCTACCTGTGCTGGTGGTGGGCCATGGGCGCGGACGTCGACACCGTCCTCACCCCGCGCCCCGTCTACCACTACGACGGCCGCAAGGCCCCCGACTGCTACACCGTCCCCGCCGGCCTGCGCGACGAACTGACCGCCGCACAGGGTGAGTTCCCGCTCTTCAACTACTGGGGCCCGACCGCCTCGCTCACCTCCACCCGCTGGATCGCCGGCGCCGCCCGGCACGTCGCCGACACCCGCGACCCCGACCTGTCCTTCATCTACGTCCCGCACCTCGACTACGACCTCCAGCGGTTCGGCCCCGACAGCCCCGAGGCCGTCCGGGCCGCCCGCGAGGCCGACGCCGCCCTCGGCCCGCTCCTCGCCGACCTGCGCGACCGCGGCACCACCGTCGTCGCCCTCAGCGAGTACGGCATCTCGCCCGTCAGCCGGCCCGTCGACATCAACCGCGCGCTGCGCCGCGAGGGCCTGCTGTCCGTCTACGCCCAGCGCGGGATGGAGTACCTCGACCCGTACACCTCCCGGGCGTTCGCCGTCGCCGACCACCAGGCCGCCCACGTCTACGTGGCCGACCCGGCCGACGTCCCGCGCGTGCGCGACGTACTGAAGGCGCTGGACGGCGTCGACGAGATCTGGGACCGCACCCAGCAGGCCGACCACGGCATCGACCACCCGAACGCCGGCGAGCTCGTCGCCGTCTCGGAACCCGACGCCTGGTTCACGTACTACTACTGGCTCGACGACGCCCGCGCCCCGGACTTCGCGCGCGGCGTCGAGATCCACCGCAAACCGGGCTACGACCCGGCCGAGCTGTTCTTCGACCCCGCCGATCCGGCGGCCAAGGCGAAGGCGGCCCTCGCGGTGCTGAAGAAGAAGGCGGGGATGCGCGCACCGCTCCAGGTGGTGCCGCTCGACCCGGGCTGCGTTCGCGGCAGCCACGGACGGCTGCCGGGCGACGACCGGGACGCGCCCGTGCTGCTCTGCTCGGACCCGTCCCGGGAACGGCCCCGCTACCACGCCACCGAGGTGAAGGACCTGCTCCTGAGCCTGGGCGGACTGACCTGACAACGCCCTCAAGGGGGGAGAGGAGGACCCGATGACGAGCCAGACCCTGACCGCCGTGCGCGGCCGCATCGACCACACCGCCACGACCGGTGTACTGCCCGTGCCCGTGACGGCCGCACGGCAGGCCGCGAGACTGCGCGCCACGGGCGAGGCACACGTGTGGTGGTGGCCGCTCGAAGACCGGGTGGACCAGGCCGACTTCGACCTGCTGGACGAGGTCGAACAGGTACGCGCCCGCCGCTACCGGGCCGAGAAGGACGCCGCCGCGTTCATCCGGACCCGGGCCGGCGCCCGCCGCGCGATCGGCGAGCTGCTGGGGGTGGAGGCCCGTACGGGTGGCCCTCGGCCGCCGCGTCTGCCCCGGCTGCGGGGACCTGGAGCACGGCCCGCCGGCCGTGGCGAGCCCCGCCGTCGGGCTCGCCGTGAGCCTGACCCGCACCAGCGGCTGCGGGGTGCTCGCCCTGCACGCGGGGGACTGGATCGGCGTGGACGTCGAGGCGCTGCGGCCCGTGGAGTCCGGCTCCCTCGCCAATGTCGTCCTCGCCCCCGCCGAGCACGCGTACATCCTGTCGCTGCCGGCCGGGCCGGAGCGGACCGCGGCCTTCCACCGGGTGTGGACCCGCAAGGAGGCCGTGCTCAAGGGGGTCGGGCTGGGGCTGCTCGGCATCGACCTCAACGCCCTGGACGTCACCCCGGGCACGCCCGGCCCGGTCGAGGTGGAACACGGCTACACAGGGCGAGGTCAGCCGCTGGCAGATCGA
>NZ_GG657750.1:5990584-5994771 GCF_000158895.1 Streptomyces sp. C
CCCCCGCACACCCCCGCCCCCGGGGCCGCGGCCGTCACCGGCGGGCTGCTCGTCGTCGCCCTGCTGCTGTGCGCGGGCCCCCTCGCCGGCGGCGCCGTCCAGGAGTTCCTGGACCGCATGGCCGGCGTGTTCGCGCTCGTCGCGCTCTCCGGCTCCGTGATGCTCGGCCTCGCCACCGTCTTCCGCGACGTACTCACCCCCGCCCAGCGGCAGTTCGCCCAGCTCCTGCACCGCGCGGCCGGCCTGGCCGGCGTCGGCTTCCTCCTCGTCCACATCGGCGTCAAGGTCGCCGGGCAGAAGATCGGCGCCGCCGACGCCGTGCTCGGCTGGGGGAGCGGGGACCTCCTGGTCGACCTCGGCACCCTGGCCGCCCAGCTCTTCGTCCTCGCCCTCCTCACCGGCCTGTGGCGGGGCGTCTTCGCCACCCGCCGCTGGATCCGCCCCTTCCGCGTCCTGCACGGCGCCGCGTACGCCGGCTGGGCCGCCGGCCTCGTCCACGGCCTCGGGGCCGGCCGCACCCCCGCCGGCTGGGTCGTCGCCTGCTACGCCCTGTGCGCCGCCGCCACCCTCGCCGCCCTCGCGTACCGCCTCACCCGCGGCCGCGGCCGCGGCCGCCGCCGCTGACCGCTCTCCCCGCTCACCGAACGGGCCCGGACCGCACGGTTCCGGCCGGAGGGCACCGCCCCCGGCCGGAAACCGGCGCCCGGGGCCTTCTCGCGTAGAGGGAATATAGACCCGCCCTCAAGGATCGGCGTGTTGCATCCGCCGACTTGGGCGGATGGGGCTGCTGACAAACCCCCCTCAAACGCATGGGAAGGACTGGTCGCGCATGCGGACCCAGACGAACAGCCTCCGTGGGCAGAGCAGCACCGGATCCCCCGGGTTCGCGCTGCGCCTGGACGGGGTCGTGAAGGAGTACGGAAAGAGCGGTCGCGGCGTACGCGCCCTGGACGGGGTCTCGGTCGGCATCGAGCGCGGCTCGTTCACGGCCGTCATGGGACCCTCCGGTTCCGGAAAGTCGACCTTCCTGCACTGCGCGGCCGGCCTCGACAAGCCGTCCAGCGGCAAGGCCTTCATCGGAGACACCGAACTCGGCGGGATGAACGAGACCCAGCTGACGAAGCTGCGCCGCGAGCGCATCGGCTTCGTCTTCCAGGCCTTCAACCTCATCCCGGCCCTTTCGGTGCGCCAGAACGTGGAGCTCCCGCTCCGCCTGGCCGGCGAGCGCCTCGACCCGGCCTGGCTGGAGGAGATCCTCACCCGCGTGGGCCTGGGCGGCCGCGCCACCCACCGGCCCGCCGAACTCTCCGGCGGCCAGCAGCAGCGCGTCGCCATCGCCCGCGCCCTGATCACCCGCCCCGACGTCATCTTCGGCGACGAGCCCACCGGCGCCCTCGACACCGTCACCGCCAAGGAGATCCTCTCCCTGCTGCGGTCCTGCGTCGACGAGACCGGCCAGACCGTGGTCATGGTCACCCACGACCCGGTCGCCGCCTCCTACGCCGACACCGTCCTCTTCCTCGCCGACGGCCGCATCGCCGACCGGATGCACGCCCCCACCGCCGACCGCGTCGCCGACCGCATGACCCACCTGGGAGCGTGGGCCTGATGCTGCGCTATGCCCTGCAGACCCTGCGCGCCCGCAAGGGCGGCTTCATCGGGGCCTTCCTCGCCCTCTTCTGCGCCGCCGCGCTCGTCACGGCCTGCGGCATCCTCCTGGAGACGGGTTTAAGAGGAGAGATCGGCACCGAGCGCTACGCCGGTGCCCCGGTGATCGTCGGCGGTGACCAGAACGTCCACCAGGTCACCGTCAAGAACAAGGGCGACAAGACCAAGACCAAGGAGAAGGAGAAGCCGCTCGGCGAGCGGGTCTGGCTTCCCGCCGACACCGCCGCCACCCTCGGCTCGCTGCCCGGCGTCAAGGCCGCCCTGCCCGAGGTCACCTTCCCGGCCTACGCGGTGAGCCCCAAGGGGCAGGTCGTCCCGGGCGTCGACGGAAAGCCCTCCTACGGCCACTCCTGGACCTCCGCGGCCCTGACCCCCTTCACCCTGTCCGAGGGCGCCGCCCCGGCCGGCGCCGACGAGGTCGTCGTCGACCGCGAACTCGCCCGCCGGGCCGGCATCAAGCCCGGCACCGAACTGACCGTCCAGGCCACCGGCTCCCCGCGCACGTACCGCGTCAGCGGCATCGCCGCGCCCGCCGGCGGCGACCTGGAACAGCAGACCTCGCTGTTCTTCTCGGACTCCGAGGCCGAGCGGCTCTCGGGCCGCGCCGGACAGGTCGCCGTGGTCGGCGTCCTGGCCAAGCCCGGCGTGTCCACGGGGGACCTCGCCCAGCAGGTGAAGAAGGCCCTCGCCGGCACCACCGCCCAGGTGGTCACCGGCGGCGAACGCGGCCCGGTCGAGTTCCTCGACGCCGCCAAGGCCCGCATCAAGCTGGTCTCCATGGGCGGCGCCATCGGCGGCACCTCCCTGCTCGTCGCGATCCTCGTGGTCGTCGGCACCTTCGCCCTGTCCATCCAGCAGCGCTACCGCGAACTGGCCCTGCTGCGCGCCATCGCGGCGACGCCCAAGCAGGTCCGCCAGCTCATCGGCCGCGAGGCACTGATCGTCGGCGCCCTCGCCGGTGTCCTCGGCTCGGTCACCGGCCTGCCCATCGCCTACTGGCTGCACGGCAAGTTCGTCGGCTTCAAGGCGATCCCCGACACCCTCGAAGTCACCTTCAGCGTCTTCCCGTTCTTCGCGGCGATCGGCGCGGCCCTGCTGGGCGCCTGGGCGGCCGCACGCATCTCCGCCCGCCGCACCGCCCGCATCCGCCCCGCCGAGGCCCTGTCCGAAGCGGCCATGGAGCAGCGGAACTTCGCCTGGGGCCGACTCGGCGCCGGCGCCGCGTTCCTGGCCGGCGGCATCGTCCTGCTCGCGGTCCTCTCGGTGCTGCGCAGCGAACCGGCGTCCACCCCGGTGACCTTCCTGTCGGTCGTGGTCCTCGCGGTGGCGGTGTCGCTGCTCGGCCCGCTGATCGCCCGGATCGCCGTCGCCGTCCTCGGGGTCCCGCTCAGGGCCTCCCGGGTCGGCGGCTACCTGGCCACCGCCAACGCCCGCGCCAACACCAAGCGGCTGTCCGCCGCGGTCACCCCGCTGGCGCTGCTGATCGGCATGGCCTGCACGGTGTTCTTCGTCCAGACCACCATGGGCGCGGCGGCCACCGCCCAGGCCAAGGCCGGCAACAAGGCCGACTGGGTCGTCGGCTCGGCCGGCCCCGGCGTGCCCGCGCAGGCCGCGGACAGCCTCCGCCGGGTCGCCGGCGTGACCGCGGTGACCGAGGTCGTACGCACCTCCGTGCGCGTCGGCCTGGAGAAGTACCCGGCACAGGGCGTGTCCACGCAGGGCCTGACCCACACCTGGGACCCGGGCGTCAGCGCCGGCACCCTGGACGGCTTCGGACCGCAGTCCGTCGCCCTCAGCGACGTCGCCGCCGACAACCTGGGCAAGAAGCCGGGGGACAAGCTGAAGCTGACCCTCGGCGACGGCACCGCAACCGAGCTGACCGTCGCGGCCGTCTACGACCGGGGGCTCGGCTTCGGGGACCTGACGATGTCCCACGAGCTGGTCGTCAAGCACGTCGACAACCCGCTCGCCTCCTCGCTGCTGGTCAAGACCGCCGGAGAGGGCGGGCCCGGCCGCGCCGAGCTGCAGAAGGCCGTCGGCGCCCTGCCCGGCGTCGGTGTGCTCGACCGCGACCAGGTCGAGGACCTGCAGGCCGAGGTCCAGCAGTCCAACGCCGAGGTCAACTACGTGGCGATGGGCCTGATCATCGCCTTCACCGCGATCGCCGTGGTCAACACCCTGGCCATGTCGGTCTCCGACCGGATCCGCGAGTTCGCCCTGCTCCAGCTCGTCGGCACCACCCGCCGGCAGGTGATGGGCATGCTCCGCATCGAGTCCGCCCTGGTGGTCCTCATCTCCGCCGTGCTCGGCACCGGCATCGCCTTCGCGGTGCTCACCGCCTTCAGCGTCGGGATGACCGGCTCCGCGTCCCCGTCCATCGACCCCTGGATGTACCTCGGGGTGCTGGGCTTCGCCGCGGTGCTCACCGCCCTGGCCACGCTGGTCCCGGGCCGGCTCGCCCTGGCCGGCCGCCCCGCGGACGTCATCGGCTCGCGCCAGTAGCGGCCACCACGGCCGGA
>NZ_GG657750.1:5994871-6004787 GCF_000158895.1 Streptomyces sp. C
CCTTCGGTGCGTGCGGTCCGGTCCTCAGTCGAGCACCGCCCCGCCGCCCTTGCGGTCCACCCGGCTGCGCCGGTGGTCCAGGTGCGCGTACACCCGGTGCAGCCAGCGGTCCTGGCCGTCGTAACGAGGGGTGAAGGAGGTCCGGCCGTGCACGGCGAGCCGGTTGTCCACCACGGCGAGGTCGCCGACCCGCAGCGCCAGCGCCGACATCGTCCGCATGAGCGCCTCGCGCAGTTCGGACATGGCGGCCGCGGCCTCGTCGTCCAGCGGGTGCGTCGCGGCGAAGTCCACCAGGACGTTCGGGTCCTCGAGGTCCCCGACCAGGATGGGGTGCGCCGGCGTGACGGAATTCAGGCCGCCGAAGGACGGCGGCGGTTCGGTGAGGAACCGGGGTGCGGCCAGTACCGCGACCGTCCGCTCGGAAAGCAGCGGGAGTGCCCTTCGTATCGAGGACGTGCACAGCTTCGCGTCGCCCGTCGCGTCCTCGCGCACGCAGAGCAGCCCCACGTAGTCGGGCTTGTTGTCGTGGAAGGCGTTCTCGACGTGGAGTTCCAGCAGAATCGATCCCGCATTGCTCTGGGAATTCTCGCTGCCCGGCACCGGCACGACGTTCTGCACCAGGGCGCCGGTCTTCTCGCTGCGATAGGCGATGACCTCGCCGAGCTGCATCATCGCCGCCGTGACCAGGGCCGAAGCCACGGCCGGCACCCGCTCGACGGAACCGGGCACGCTCGGCGTCTCCGGCAGCGGGTGGCTCGCCACCACCGGCACGTTGCGCAGCAGCAGCACCGCGTCCGGTCCGGCGTCGTGCCGGAACCGGCGCAGCTCGGAGAGGATCCGGCGGGGCAGCATCGCCGAGGCGTCCCGGACGGTGTCCAGCCAGGCGGGCTCGTCGATCAGCGCCGGGCCGGCCGCCAGCACCCCGGAGGCCAGGGCGATCAGCTCGTCGCGCTCGGCGTCGGTGAGGGTGACGGCGTCCGGCGTCGTACCGGTCGCGGGAAGGGTAAGGGTGTGCTCTCGCGTCCTTGGCATGAAGAATTCCTCGGGGTAGATGAGCCTTGACCCGAGTCAGTTTCCGGACGCGCCCTATCACATTCCTATGGAAAACACTCCCGAACGTGCAGCGGAAATAGGTATAGGCGGGACATAGTTGCCCGCCGAATGCTTATGGGGCGGCTTTGTCCCCGGTGAAATCCGCCGGTCGGCCGCAGTTCCCGCACCGTTCGACGGGGGAGAAGAAGGGAGGATTTCATGGCATTGAGGGAAGAGGACCCCGCCCACGGCGCGGCGATCGCCGCGGCCGGCGCCCTGGGCGCCCAGGGGGAGGCCCACGTCTGGTGGTGGCGTCCGCCCGAGAACACCGATCCGGCCGATCTGCCGCTGCTGGACACCGAGGAGTTCCGGCGGGCGCTGTCCCTGCCGGCGGAACGCGACGCCGCGGCTTTCGTCCGCTCCCGCGCCGCCGCCCGCCGGGCACTCGGGGAGCTGTTCCGCCTCGAACCCCGGGACGTCGCCCTCGGCCGGGACGCCTGTCCCGGCTGCGGCGACGGCAGCCACGGTCCGCCCCGGCTGGTCGTCCCGCCGGTGCCGCTCGCGCTCAGCACGAGCCGTACGAACGGCTGCGGGGTCTTCGCGCTCGGCGCCGGCCCCGCGATCGGCATCGACGCCGAGGCCCTGCGTCCCGTACGCCGCTCGGCGACCACCGACCCGGACCTGACCCCCGCCGAGCGCGCCCACCTGGCCGCCCTGCCGCAGGGGCCCGAACGCGACGCGGCCTTCCACCGGATCTGGACCCGGAAGGAGGCCGTGGTCAAGGCCACCGGCCTCGGTCTGTCCGGGGTCGAACTCGGCCTGCTGGAAACCCATCCGGCCCGCACCGGACCCGTCCGGGTCACCCACACCCACCGCGGCAGGACCACGGCCTGGACCGTCGAGGACCTCCGGGTGTTCGACGACGTCGCGGTGGCACTGGCCCGGCCGGCGGGACCCGCCGCCCACGGCCCCGTCCACCACCACGTCGACCGTCCGACGGCCGCCTGAACCCGCGCACCGCACCCGCACGATCACCCGTCCCGCCCGACCGCCCCGGTACCGCCTCAGCGAAAGGCCCGCAGAGCCATGACCATCGAGTCCTTCTTCCCCGCGGAAGAGCTGATCACCGCCCACTCCGCCCACGGCCGGCCCGCGTCCCAGGCCCCGGCCGGCACCACCCTGCTGGGCCTGACCGCCGAGGACCTGAAGGCCTACTTCACCCACATCGCGGAGGCCGTCGAACAGGACGACCCGGGCCCGGCGGCACGCGGCGGCTGGGAGGAGCGGGAGCGGCTGCGCTTCTCCACCTGGGTCCGCCGGGTCTACGAGCACCCGCTCTCGCCCGCCGTCTTCGCGCTCCCCGTCACCCGGCTCATCCGCGAGGTCCAGGCCGGCCAGGCCGCCGAGCTCGCGTTCCGCATCGACGTGGGCCGGGCCCGGGCGAAGGCCGCGAAGCCCTCCGCCGAGGTCCGGGCCACCGCCGCCGTCGCCTCCGCCTGGGCCATCGCCGCCGACGCCCTCGCCGGGTCGCCGCGCCCGCCGCGCGAGCGGGTCGTCGGCGACGTCTGGACCATCGTCCGGGAGACCATCGAGCCCGCCCTGCGGCCGGCCGGCACCTTCCAGCCGCGCTCCCACAGCTCCTGGTGAGCGCCGTCCCCTGAAGGGTGTCGCGAAAGTCCCGCACGGCGCCCACGGCGCCCGGCGCGCACTCCCGCCGCACCGGGCGCCGCCGGGCCCGCCCTCCGGGCGGACGGCGCCACTTCGCGGACACCCCCCGGGTGTCCGGCCCGCCACGTGTTCACCGCACCGCGGAGGGGAAGGCGTCACGCGTGGTCAGCGAGGCCGCCAGCAGCCGCACCAGGTCGTTGCACCGGTACAGCGGCCTGCCCTGGGCGTCCAGCCCGGACAGCTCCATCAGGGCGCCGTCCACCAGGGCGTCCAGGGCCGACTCCGCCTCCTCCTCCGCGGTGCCCAGCACCAGCGCCGCGTACTGGGCGGAGAACGGCTCCCCGTCCCAGTCGGCGAGCCCGGTCAGCGTGGCCAGCTCCGGGCCGCCGACCCGGCGTACGCAGTGCACCAGCGCCTCGCGCACGCTCACGTCCCCGTACGCCAGCTCGGCCAGCCGGCCGTCCGGATCGGCCAGCCGGGCCGCCAGCCGGGCCACCGGCCAGTGCGGCCGCGCCGCGAGCCGGGCCCCCGTCACCGACAGGGCCAGCGGCAGCCCCGCGCAGTACGCCACCAGGTCGTCGGCCGCGTCCGGGTCCGCCTCCAGCCGGTCCCGGCCCGCCAGCGAGGCCAGCAGCTCCATCGCCTCGTCGTCGTCGACCGGGGACAGCGCGGTGGTGTCCGCGCCCGCCACCCGGGCCAGCCGGGCCTGACTGGTGATCAGCACCGCCGCCTCCGGTCCGCCCGGCAGCAGCGGCGCCACCTGCCGGTCGCCCACCGCCCCGTCCAGCACCAGCAGCAGCCGGGCGCCCGAGGTCCGGGTCCGGTACAGCCGCACCAGCTCCTCCAGATCCTGCGCGGCGGCCGCCGGCGGCGGCTCCCCGAGGGCGCGCAGCAGCCGCACCAGCACCTCGGCGGGCTCCTTCGGGGCCCCGTCCGGGTGGCACAGCTCCACGTACAGCTGTCCGTCGGGGAAGCGGGCGGCGCAGTCCTGGGCCGCGCGCACCGCGAGCGCCGTCTTGCCCACCCCGGCCATGCCGGTGATCAGCAGCCGGCGCGGGCGGCCGTCTTCCCGGGTCAACCGCTCCCGCAGCGAGGCCAGTTCGACCCCGCGCCCGGTGAACTCCCCGTAGGGCGCCGGCAGCGTCGAGGGCGCGGCCCGTCCCGCGGGCACCGCCGCGGCCGCCGGAGGGCCCTCCGCGGCGGACGCCGGGGGCGCGGCCGAGGCCAGGCCCAGTCCGCCGCCGAGCACCGCCTGGTAGGTGGAGCCGAGGGCCTCGCCCGGGTCCACGCCCAGCTGGTCGGCGAGGACCGCGCGCCCCTCGTAGTAGGTGTGCAGCGCGTCGGCCTGCCGCCCGCAGCGGTACAGGGCCGTCATCAGCTGCGCGCGCAGCCGCTCCCGTACGGGGTGCTCGGCGACCAGCCCGGTCAGCTCGGCGGTCACCTGCTCGTGCCGCCCGACGGCCAGGTCGGCCTCGATGCGGCTCTCCAGCGCGAGCATCCGCGCCTCTTCCAGCGGGGGCAGCTCCGCCTCGATCATCTGCTCGGTCGCGTTGGCCAGCGCGGTGCCCCGCCACAGGTCCAGCGCGTCGCGCAGCAGCTCCCCGGCCTCCTCGAAGCGCCGGTCGGCGAGGGCCTCGCGGCCCAGCCGGTCGAGCCGGGTGAACTCGGTCAGGTCGATCCACGCCCCGGGCGCCCGCAGCACGTAGCCGGGCTGGCGCCGGACGATCTCGATCTCCTCACCGAGGTGCTTGCGCAGCCTCGACATGTACGTGTAGATCTGCGCGCTCGCCGTGGCCGGCGGGTCCCACCCCCACAGGAGCGCGCTGAGCCGTGCATCGGAGACCACGCGTCCCTCGGACAGCAGCAGCGCGGCGAGCACCGTGTGCACCTTCGAACCGGAGAGCGGGATCGTAGCGCCGCCTCCCCGTTTGGCCTCGATCGGCCCGAGCAGCCGGAAGTCCATGCGGCACCCCCTTCTGGTGTGAGCATCCGTTCTGGATTCCAGAAGCTATGCGGGGGCCTTATTGGAGGGTTATCGCTCGCCGTGCGCCTCCCGGACCGCGGGGATATCCGCAGGCCGGAGGGGTGGCCCCCCTCACACGGGCAGGCCCGTGGGGTCCTTGACGCGCTTCATGATGATCTGGGAGTTGACCTCGGTCACCCCTTCGAGCGCCGTCAGCCGCTCGATCCACAGCCGCTCGTACGCGCGCAGGTCGGCGACCGCGATGCGCAGCAGGCAGCCGGGGCTGCCGAACAGCCGGTAGGCCTCCACCACGTCTGGGATGTCCTGGAGGGCCGCCTCGAAGGCCTCGACGGCGTCCCGGTCCCTGCGGACCTCCACCGACACCAGCACCTCGAAGCCCCGGCCCACCGCCTCGGGGTCGATCACCGCGCGGTATCCCTGGATCACCCCGTCCTGCTCCAGCTGCCGCACCCGGCGCATGCAGGGGGAGGGGGTCAGGCCCACGCGCTGGGCGAGCTCCTGGTTGCTGAGCCGGCCGTCGCGCTGGAGCTCACGCAAGATTTCACGGTCAATCGCGTCCATCACGCAATTATCACCCAGTCTTTATTACGGTTCGACCCAAACACGCAATCGCATTGCGCGTAGATCTCACTATCATTGCCCCCTCCAGAAAATCTGTACGAAGGAAGGGTGGCCATGGGGCGCATCGTCGTCATCAGCACCGGCGGGACGATAGCCAGCCGGTGGATGGGCTCGGGCTTCGCCGCCGAGGCGGACGGCCGCGAGGTCATGGCCACCGCACCGCTGCCCGAGGGCGTCAGCGTCGAGGTCGTCGACCTGTTCAGCGTGAACAGCCCCCGCCTCACCACCGCCCACCAGCTGACCCTGCTGCGCACCGTCCACGAGGTCCTCGCCGACCCCGGCGTCGACGGCGTCGTCGTCACCCACGGCACCGACACCCTGGAGGAGTCGGCCTTCCTCGTCGACCTGCACCACCACGACGCGCGCAGCGTCGTCTTCACCGGCTCGCAGCTCCCCATGGGCTCCGCCGACGGCGACGGCCCCGGCAACCTCTACGACGCCCTCCTCACCGCCGCGACCACGCGCGGGCTGGGCGTCCTGATCACCTTCGCCGGCCGGGTCCACGCCGCCCGCGGCACCGTGAAGACCCAGGCCGTGGCCCTGGACGCCTTCGCGGACCCCTCGAAGGAACTCCTCGGCAAGATCGGCTTCGGCAAGGTCGCCGTGCTCCGCAACCCCGAGCGCCCCGCCCCCCTCGCCCTGCCCGCCATGCCGGAGCTGCCGCCGCGCGTCGACATGGTCATGCACCACGCCGACGCCGACCCGCTGCTGCTGAACGCCGCCGTCGAGGCCGGCGCCCAGGGCATCGTCCTGATCGGCACCGGCGCGGGCAACGCCACCCCGGAGATCGTCGAAGCCGTACGGGCCGCCGTCGCCCGGGGCGTCCTCGTCGCCCTGACCACGCGGGTCGCCGCCGGCCCGGTCACCGAGATCTACACGCACGGCGGCGCCGTCGACCTCGTCGCCGCCGGAGCCGTCCCCACCGGCACCCTCCGCGCCGGCCAGGCCCGCATCGCCGTCCTCGCGGCCCTCCTGTCCGCCCCCGACCCCGCCACCCGCACCCAGACCCTCCGCGCGGCCCTGGGCACCCCGGACCCGGTCCTGGTCGACGCGTAGGAACGTCGACGCGTAGGAACGCGGACGGGCCCGCCCCGCACGACACGGTGACGGGCCCGGCCAGGGCGCCGGCTCAGCCCCCGAACGCCCCCAGGATCCGGTCCGCCGCCGACGTCGGCGTGACCGTGCCCGCGCGGACGGCCGCCTCCAGGGACGGGGCCAGCTCACGTACCGCCGGGTCCGAGCGCAGGCGTTCCAGCAGCTCCTCGCGGACCATCGACCAGGTCCACTCCACCTGCTGAGCCGCCCGCTTGGCCGCCAGCCTCCCGCCGGTCTCCAGGACCGTCCGGTGCTGCTCCAGGCGGTTCCAGACCTCGTCCAGGCCCGACGACTCGCGCGCGCTGCACGTCAGCACCGGCGGGGTCCACGCCGCATCCGCCGGGTGCATCAGGCGCAGCGCGCCCGACAGTTCCCGGGCCGCGGCCTTCGCGTCGCGCTCGTGCGGGCCGTCCGCCTTGTTCACCGCGAGGACGTCCGCCAGTTCCAGGACACCCTTCTTGATGCCCTGCAGCTGGTCGCCCGTACGGGCCAGGGACAGGAGCAGGAAGGAGTCGACCATGCCCGCGACCGTGGTCTCCGACTGGCCGACGCCCACCGTTTCGACGAGGACCACGTCGTAGCCCGCCGCCTCCATCACGATCATCGACTCGCGCGTGGCCTTCGCGACCCCGCCCAGGGTTCCGGCGGACGGCGAGGGGCGTACGAAAGCCGCCGGATCGACCGCCAGCCGCTCCATCCGGGTCTTGTCACCCAGGATGGAGCCGCCCGTACGCGTGGACGAGGGGTCCACCGCCAGGACCGCGACCCGGTGCCCCAGGCCCGTCAGCATCGAGCCGAACGCGTCGATGAAGGTGGACTTGCCCACCCCCGGCACCCCGCTGATGCCGATCCGGCGCGCCCTGCCCGTGTGGGGCAGGAGCTCCGTCAGCAGCCGCTGGGCCAGGGCGCGGTGGTCCGCCCGGGTGGACTCGACGAGGGTGATGGCACGCGCGATGTGCGCCCGCTTCCCGTCGAGCACGCCCTTCACGTACACGTCGATGTCGATCTTCGGGGGCATCCGCTCGGCCGCCTACAGCTCGTGGCCCAGGTCCGCGGCCAGCCGCGTCACCAGGTCGTGGGCCGCGTCCGGGATGACCGTGCCCGGCGGGAAGACCGCCGTCGCGCCCATCTCCAGCAGCGTCGGGACGTCCGCCGGCGGGATCACACCGCCCACCACGATCATGATGTCCTCGCGCCCCTCCTCCGCCAACTGCTCGCGCAGCGCCGGTACGAGGGTCAGGTGGCCGGCCGCCAGCGACGAGACGCCCACCACGTGGACGTCCGCCTCGACGGCCTGGCGGGCCACCTCCGCGGGGGTCTGGAACAGCGGGCCGACGTCCACGTCGAAGCCCAGGTCGGCGAAGGCCGTCGCGATGACCTTCTGGCCGCGGTCGTGGCCGTCCTGGCCCATCTTCGCGACCAGGATGCGCGGACGGCGGCCCTCCGCCTCCTCGAACCGGTCGACGAGCGCACGGGTGCGCTCCACGGACGGGGACTCGCCTGCCTCGGTGCGGTACACACCCGAGATCGTACGGATCTGGCTCGCGTGCCGCCCGTACACCTTCTCCAGTGCGTCCGAGATCTCACCGACCGTGGCCTTCGCCCGCGCCGCGTCCACCGCCAGCGCCAGCAGGTTGCCCTCCAGGCCCTGGCCCGCGCCGCGCTCCGCCGCGTTCGTCAGCGCCCGCAGCGCGTCCTGCGTACGCGCCTCGTCGCGCTCCTCGCGCAGCCGCCGCAGCTTGGCGATCTGCTGGGCGCGCACCGAGGAGTTGTCCACCACGAGGACGTCGATCTGCTCGTCGTTCTCCACCCGGTACTTGTTGACGCCGATCACCGGCTGCCGGCCCGAGTCGATCCGCGCCTGCGTACGGGCCGCGGCCTCCTCCACGCGCAGCTTCGGGATGCCCGCGTCGATGGCCTGCGCCATGCCGCCGGCCGCCTCGACCTCCTGGATGTGCTGCCACGCCCGGCGCGCCAGGTCGTACGTCAGCTTCTCCACGTACGCGCTGCCGCCCCACGGGTCGATCGACCGGCAGGTCCCCGACTCCTGCTGGAGCAGCAGCTGGGTGTTGCGGGCGATGCGCGCCGAGAAGTCCGTCGGCAGGGCCAGCGCCTCGTCCAGGGCGTTCGTGTGCAGCGACTGGGTGTGGCCCTGGGTCGCGGCCATCGCCTCGATGCACGTGCGCGTGACGTTGTTGAAGACGTCCTGCGCCGTCAGCGACCAGCCCGACGTCTGCGAATGCGTACGCAGGGACAGGGACTTGGCGTTCTTCGGGTCGAACTGCTTGACCAGCTTCGCCCACAGCAGCCGCGCCGCCCGCAGCTTCGCGACCTCCATGAAGAAGTTCATGCCGATCGCCCAGAAGAACGACAGCCGCGGCGCGAACGCGTCCACGTCCAGCCCGGCGCCCCGACCCGCCCGCAGGTACTCCACGCCGTCCGCGAGCGTGTACGCCAGCTCCAGGTCGGCCGTGGCCCCCGCCTCCTGGATGTGGTACCCGGAGATCGAGATGGAGTTGTACCGCGGCATCTTCTGCGAGGTGAAGGAGAAGATGTCCGAGATGATCCGCATCGAGGGCTTCGGCGGATAGATGTAGGTGTTGCGGACCATGAACTCCTTGAGGATGTCGTTCTGGATGGTCCCGGCCAGCTTGTCGGGCGAGACGCCCTGCTCCTCCGCCGCCACGATGTACAGCGCGAGGACCGGCAGCACCGCACCGTTCATCGTCATCGACACCGACATCTTGTCCAGCGGGATCCCGTCGAACAGCTGCCGCATGTCGTAGATCGAGTCGATCGCCACGCCCGCCATGCCCACGTCGCCGGTCACGCGCGGGTGGTCGCTGTCGTAGCCGCGGTGCGTCGGCAGGTCGAACGCCACCGACAGGCCCTTCTGCCCGGACGCCAGGTTGCGCCGGTAGAAGGCGTTGGACTCCTCCGCCGTGGAGAAGCCGGCGTACTGCCGGATCGTCCAGGGCTGGTTCACGTACATCGTCGGGTACGGGCCGCGCAGGTACGGCGCCGCACCCGGGTAGGTCCGCAGGAAGTCCAGGCCCTCCAGGTCCCGGCCCGTGTACAGCGGCTGTACGCCGATGCCCTCGGGCGTCTCCCACAGCAGGTCGGCCGGGGTGGTGCCGGTGGACTCCTTCACCGCCGCACGCCACTGGTCCTCGGTGGCGCCGCGCGGGGCCGCGCCGAGGGCGAGCTCGGAGAAATCGGGGATGCTGCTCACACGGCGCTCACTGGCCATGGGGGACTCCCATCCGGTCGAGTACGGAGGACAGCACGGCGACCGCGTCACAGCCGGCGAACACGTACTCGTCCACGGCGTCGGCGCAGGTGCCGGGCTTGCCCGCGAGGAACACGGTCGTCGCGCCGGCCCCGCGCAGGGCGGCGGCCACCGCCGCGGCCCGCTCCTCGTACAGCGCGTCCGAGGAGCACAGCACCGCCACGCCGTCCGCGCCGCTCGCCACGTACGCCTCGGCGGCGTCCGCCGCGTCGACCGACACCGGGTCG
>NZ_GG657750.1:6005563-6007805 GCF_000158895.1 Streptomyces sp. C
TCGCGGAGTAGCGGAACTCCAGCTGCCCGAAGGCGGCTTCGGTGCCGAGGCCGGCCCCGGTCAGGGCGCGCAGGTACGCGACGCCGGTGGCCAGGGACAGGCCGAGCTCCTCGGCCGCCGAGCCGCCGGCCTCGTGGTACGGCAGGGCGTCGACCGTCAGCGCGCGCACGCCCGGCCAGGACGCGGCCGCCTCGCGGGCGATCTCCACGGCGGGGGCCGTGTCCAGGGCCTCGCCGGTGCGGGCCTCGTGGCCCAGCGGGTCGATGCCGAGCGCGGCACGGGCCGCTTCGGGGGCCACCTCGCGCTCCGCGTACAGGGCGAGCAACGCCCGTGCGGCGCCGGCGTATTCGGCGCCGGCGTCCAGGGCGACCGGGGCGAGGTCCAGGTAGACGTCCTGCAGGGCGCGGCCCAGGGCTTCGGCGGGTACGCCCTGCCGGCCGACGGTCAGCCAGAGGGAGGTGGTGCCGTTCTCCAGGTCGGCGAGGGCCGCCTCGTTGACCCGTACCGGATCACTGCCCGCGATGCGCTGGCGCACGTCCCAGCCCGAGGCGCTGTTGCCCTCGGGGGTGCCGCCCCGTACGAAGGGCGCGAACCCGGGGAAGCCGGTGTCGGGGCCGTCCGCGTCGGGGCCGTCCGCTTCGGGGCGCGCCGTGTACAGCGGGCGGGTGATGAGCCCGTCCTCTAGCTTGGTGGACAGTGCTGCTTCCGCTGCCTCGCCGGTGACTTCCTTGCCCGACTTGCGCAGTACGCCCTCGACGAGGCGTTGCCACTGCTCATGTGTCGCGTCAGGAAATTCGGCGGCCAGGGAGAGCCCGTCGTCAGGCAGGACCGTCATGGCTCGAATGCTAGGGGTGGCTACTCGGCGGTTACCAGAACCACCGGATGTGATCTCGCCCTCTCAGATGAGCTGTGGGGTCGGGGGCGGGGTGGGAGTGGGGTCGGGGTGGGGTGCAGGCGGGGTGGGGTCCGGGGCGGGGCCCGTGGTGGGAACCGGGGCGCCGCCCGCCGGGTCCCGGAACAGGGGGGCGAGGAGGACCGTCGCGGCGGCCTGGGGGAGTACGGCCGGGCCGGCGTGCGGGGCGACGATCCGGGCGGGGTCGTCGCACACGCGGGACCGCTCCAGGGCGGCGGTGCGGATCTCGTCGAGGTACGCGTCGTGCAGGACGCTGGAGAGTTCCGTGACGACCATGACCGCCGGGTTGAACACGTCGAGGAGCAGGGCCGCGGCCCGCCCGACGTCCCGGGCGCGCTCGCGCAGCAGCCGGTCGGCTCGCGGGTCGCCGGCGGCCGCGGCATCGGCCAGGAGCGGGACCGACGGGTCGGGGACGATGCCCCGCCGGACGGCCTCGGCGCCGAGCGCGGTGTCGGAGGCGGCCGCCTGGAGGCACCCCGTACGGCCGCACGCGCAGGCGGCGCCGGATCCGGGCACGGGGAGGTGGGCGACGTCGCCGGCGGCGGAGCCCGGGCCCTGGTGGACCGCGCCCTCGATGCCGAACGCGGCGTCGACGACGTTGCCGATGAACAGGTGGACGAGGCTGCGGCGGGCCGCCGGGTGCCCGAACAGCACCTCGGCGGCCGCGACGGCCCGGGCGTGGTTGTCGACCCGTACGGGGAGCCGGAGCGCGGCGCCGAGTTCGTCCGCGAGGGGGCGGTCGTGCCAGTCGAGCGCGGGGTGGCGCACGACGGTCCCGGTGTCGGGGCGGACCCAGCCGCCGAGGGCTGCGCCGAGGCCGAGCAGGGGGCGGCCGGTGTCGGAGTCGCGGAGGAAGTCGCGGAGCGCGGCGGCGATGCGGGCGGGGTCGTTCCGCCCGGCGTGGTGGGGGAGGGAGCGGCGGGCCAGGGTCCGGCCGCGCAGGTCGACGAGGCTGAAGGTGGAGGAGGGCACCCCGATGTGCAGCCCGGCGGCGACGGGCCCGCCGACGGCCCCGGTGTGCAGGTCGAGCGGCACCCGCGGCCGCCCGGACCCGGCGTGCGCCGAGGGCCCGGGCAACTCGCGCAGCAGCCCGGCCCGCAGCAACCCGGTCGCCTGCCGCGACACCGCGGCGGGACTCAGCCCGCACAGGGCGGAGATCCCGCTCCGGGCGACGGGCCCGTGGTCCAGCACGGTCCGCAACACGGCGGCGGCATTGGCGGCCCCCCGGCCGTCGCCGGGCATTCTCGTCATGGGTCGATGATGCCGGGCGGGGCTGGGGGGGTGAGGTTGTCCCCCCCATCTCCCCCTCGAGGGGTGGGGGCGGGGCGG
>NZ_GG657750.1:6007905-6034724 GCF_000158895.1 Streptomyces sp. C
TATATGGTGGGCTGTTGTGGGGTCGGATGGTGCTCTGCCGGAGTCTGCGGGTGAGAAAGACACCCGCAGACTCCGACAAGCCGCCAAAGGTGCTACAGGAAGGGCGATTCGCGACCCGAAGGCCTTCGTCCGCCCCTTTCGCGCCCCCATCCTGGCCCCAGACGGCCGTTCGACGCCGAGCCAAGAGGAGCGCGTAGCGATCTGTCGCGCCCCACCACTCCCTGGGCCGTCCCATTCCTCCTCTGGTGCGGGTATCAGCCCAAGGCGGCCGTCGGACGCCGAGATTCGAGAAGCGCGTAGCGATCTGTCGCGCCTGTCGGCTCCCTGGGCCGTCCTGTTCGCCTTCTCGTGCGGGTATCAGCCCAAGGCGGTCGCCGGACGCTGAGATTCGAGGAGCGCGTAGCGATCTCTTGCGCCTGTCGGCTCCCTGGCTGCTCTGTTCGCCTTCTCGTGCGGGTAGCCGCGCCCCCGGCCCGGAATCGCAGACGTGAGGGCCCGGATGCCCGGCGGGCCGGCCCCCGGCCCCTCGCCTGGTCCCTGAGACGCCCGTCCCTCCACCATGGACCGTGCCGTTTCTTTGGGGGTTTCCCGGCAGTCTTTCGGCTTTCCGGTTCGGGTCGGTCGGTCAAGGGTCGCCGAAGGCGATCGCGTAGCGACGCGACGAAGGAGCGCCCTTGAGGGACCGGCCCGAACCGGAAGGACGATGGGACTGACGGGAAGCCCCCACGCTTCTCTGAGACCGTCCGAGGGGGTACCGCCCCCCGCCCCCGCCGGGGTTGCCGGGGTTGCAGGTCCCCCTGCCCCGCCCCTGCCGCCCCCCCCCCCCCGGAGCCAAATGGCGGTGCCGTTTGGGGGCCTTTAAATCCGGCCGGGGCTTTTCCGTCGTTCCGCGGGGAGAGAGGTGCAGCTCAGGGGCCTGGGGTGGGGCTGCGCAGGGGGGAGGGGCGGGGGTTGACCCCGGGCGGGGGCGCTGACAGGCTCCGAGTCATGACCGCGAACGCGTACCCCGCCCCGCGGCTCCACACCTCCGGACCCTGTAGCGCGCCCGGCCGGTGTCCGGGCCGCTGTCCGGCCCTTCTCGGGGCCTGAGCCCCCGACCCGTCGGCCCCCGGCCGCTCCGTACCCCCGCCGCGTGATCGCCGCCGGGGCCCGGGGCGCAGCCCCGGCCGCTCCCGCGCCACCGCACCACCGCTCCGCCGAGCCCCGGCGTACCGCCGGGTCCGGGTTACTGCTGCGCCCATTTCTTCCGCTGCGGAAATAACCACCAGAGGAGTCCCCATGGCCACCGCCACCGCCACCACGACCGCCACCACCGTCACGAAGATCGGCGGCCGCATCGGCGCCGAGATCGGCGGCGTCCGCCTGGGCGGCGACCTCGCCGCCGAGACAGTCGCCGAGGTCCGGGCCGCCCTGCTCGCCCACAAGGTCGTCTTCTTCCGCGACCAGGACCACCTGGACGAAGCCTCCCACGAGGCCTTCGCCCGGCTGCTCGGGACGCCCGTCGCGCACCCCACCGTGCCCTCCGCCGACGGGCGGTACGCCCTCGGCATCGACTCCCACCACGGCGCCCGCGCCAACCAGTGGCACACCGACGTGACCTTCGTCCCGGCCTACCCCGCCTTCTCGATCCTGCGGGCCGTCACCATCCCCCCGTACGGCGGCGACACGCTCTGGGCCAACACCGCCACCGCCTACTCCCACCTGCCCGAGCCGCTGCGGGCGCTCGCCGACGGGCTGCGGGCCGTGCACTCCAACGAGTACGACTACGCCGCCCTGAAGCCGGACGCCCTCCCCGAGGCCCTCGCCCAGTACCGGGAGGTGTTCACCTCCACCACGTTCCTCACCGAGCACCCGCTGGTCCGCGTCCACCCCGAGACCGGCGAGCGGACCCTGCTCCTCGGCAACTTCGTGCAGCGGATCCAGGGACTGACGGGGCGGGACTCGCGGGTCCTGGTCGACCTCTTCCAGGCGCACGTCGAGAGCCCCGAGAACACCGTGCGGTGGCAGTGGCGGGCCGGTGACGTCGCGATCTGGGACAACCGCGCCACCCAGCACTACGGCGTCGACGACTCCGACGATCACGAGCGCACCCTGCGCCGGGTCACCGTCGACGGCGACGTCCCGGTCGGGCCCGACGGGGTGCCCTCCCGGCTGATCAGCCCCGAAGCCGTTCCGGAGCCGTCCTTCGGCATCGCGTCCGGAGCCTCGACCACCGCCTGACCGCTCCCCCCCCACGCCCGAGAACGGAGCACGCCGTGCCGCCCAAGTTGCTCGCCCTCACCGGCAGCCCCTCCGCCCACTCCCGCACCGAGGTCGTCGCCGGCCACGTGCTGCGGCGCCTGGCCCACGCCGGGTTCGAGACCGCGCACCTGTCCGTACGCACCCTCCCCGCCGCCGACCTGCTGTCCGCCCGGCGCGGGGAGCCGGAGATCCGCCGCGCCCTGGAGGCCGTCGCCGAAGCCGACGGCCTGGTCATCGCGACCCCGGTCTACAAGGCCTCGTACACCGGGCTCCTCAAGGCCTTCCTCGACCTGCTCCCGCAGGACGGCCTGGCCGGGAAGACCGTACTGCCGCTGGCCACCGGCGGCAGCCTCGCCCACGTCCTGACGATCGACTACGCCCTGCGCCCGGTCCTCGCGGCCCTCGGCGCCCGGCACGTCACCGCCGGGCGGTTCGTCCTGGACTCCTCCGTCGAGCGCGGAGCCGGCCCCGACCGGCTCCGCCCCGAGGCCGAGCTGGACCTCTTCCAGGCCGTCGACGAGTTCGCCGACGCCCTCCCCGCCCTCACCACCGTCCCGTAACCCCGAGGAACCGTCATGTCCGCAGCACCCACCACGGCCACCCGTTCCCGGCGCCAGTTCCTGACCCTGCTCGGCATCTCGGCGGCCGCGGTGAGCTGCGGCACGGCCACCGCCACCGGAGGCGGTTCCGGCAGCCCCGGCGGCCAGGTCACCACGCTCAAGTACCAGGGCAACGTGGGCGCCGTCACCCTTCCCGAACTGGCCGCCGACCTCGGCTACCTCGGGAACCTCAAACTGGAGTGGGTCGGCAACACCATCAGCGGCCCGCAGGACATCCAGTCCGCCGCCACCGGCCAGATCCACTTCGGCGGCGCCTTCAACGGCGCGATCGTCAAACTCGCCGCCAGCAAGGCACCGATCACCTCCGTCATCTCCTACTACGGCGTCGACCAGGACGCGTACAGCGGCTACTACGTCCTGGAGGACAGCCCGATCCGCTCGGCCCGCGACCTGCTCGGCAAGAAGGTCGGCATGAACACCCTGGGCGCGCACTCCCAGGCCCTCCTGGACATCTACCTGAGCCGCAACGGGATATCGAAGGCGGAATCCGCCAAGGTCGAGGCGCTCGTCGTGCCGCCCGTCAACACCGAGCAGGTGCTGCGGCAGAAGCAGATCGAGGTCGGCGTACTGGGCGGCGTACTGCGCGACAAGGCGCTCGCGGCCGGCGGGATCAGGCCGCTGTTCAGCGACTACGACCTGCTCGGCAAGTTCAGCGCCGGCTCGTACGTGATGACGAAGCAGTTCGTGAAGCAGAACCCGGACACCGTCCGCACCTTCGTCACCGGCATCGGCAAGGCCATCGAATGGTCGCGCACCACCCCGCGCGAGGAGGTCGTCGCCCGCCAGACCGAGATCGTCAAGAAGCGCGGCCGCAACGAGGACACGGCCACCCTCCAGTACTGGCGCTCCTACGGGGTCGCCGGGCAGTACGGGCGGATCGAGGACAAGGAGTTCCAGCTGTGGCTGGACTGGCTCGGCGAGCGGGGCGAGATCAAGGCCGG
Organism: Streptomyces sp. C; assembly: GCF_000158895.1. Taxonomy (NCBI): domain Bacteria; kingdom Bacillati; phylum Actinomycetota; class Actinomycetes; order Kitasatosporales; family Streptomycetaceae; genus Streptomyces; species Streptomyces sp. C. Next base: position 6,011,708 of record NZ_GG657750.1, read on the forward strand.
CCAGCTCAAGGCCGCTGACCTGTACACCAACGAGTTCAACGGCCAGGGGAAGGGCTGAACCGGCATGGCCAAGATCGTGTTCGAGTCCGTGACCAAGACGTTCCCGGTCAAGGGGGGCGGAAGGGGAGCCGAGTTCACCGCGCTCGACGGGATCGACCTGGAGATCGCGGCGGGGGAGTTCCTGGTCGTCGTCGGCCCCAGCGGCTGCGGCAAGTCCACCCTCCTGGACCTCCTCGGCGGCCTCACCCGGCCCACCTCCGGCCGGATCCTGCTCGACGGCGCGCCCGTCACCGGTCCGGGGCTGGACCGGGGCATCGTCTTCCAGCAGTACGCGCTCCTGCCCTGGCGCACCGCGCTCGGCAACGTCGAGTTCGGCCTGGAGGCCACCGGCGTCCCGCGCAGACAACGGGCGGCGAAGGCCCGGGAGTTCCTGGACCTGGTGGGACTCGGCGGATTCGAGGACCGGCATCCGCACGAGCTCTCCGGCGGTATGCGCCAGCGGGTCGCGATCGCCCGCTCGCTGGCGTACGACCCGGACGTGCTGCTGATGGACGAGCCCTTCGCCGCGCTGGACGCGCAGACCCGCGAGTCCCTCCAGGACGAGCTGCGGCGCATCTGGCAGCGGACCGGCAAGACCGTCGTCTTCATCACGCACGGCATCGAGGAGGCCGTGTACCTCGGGCAGCGGGTGGCGGTCATCACCTCCCGGCCGGGCCGGGTCAAGGAGGTCGTCCAGGTCTCGCTCGGCGACCGGCTCACCGGGGCGACCGGCGAGGACCTGCGCTCCAGCCCGGAGTTCGCCCGCTACCGCCACGAGATCTGGAGCCTGCTCCACGACGAGGTGGCCCGCGCCCAGCAACTGGAGAAGGAAGAGGCCGCCGCATGAGCACCGACACACCCACCGCCACCGCCGCTACCGCCACCGCCTCCCGCGCCGGGGCCGGAACGCTCGTCCCCGCCGCCCCCGCCCCCGCGGCCCCGGACGCCGTACGGGACGGGGCGCGCCCGGCGGTCCCCGCCACCGCCGCCGCCGCACCCACCCCCGCCCCTGCCGCACCCGCCGTCCGCCGGCCGGCCCGGGCGGTGCCCGTACTGCGCTGGCTGCGGGCCTCGCTGCTGCGGTCGGCGGCGATCCTCGCCCTGCTCGCGGTGTGGGAGGCCGCACCCCGGCTCGGCCTGGTCGACGCCACCTTCCTGCCCCCGGTCAGCGAGGTGGCCCGGGCCTGGTGGGAGCTGCTCGGCGACGGCCAGCTGGGCGAGCACGCCCGGGCCAGCCTCACCCGGTCCTTCGGCGGCTTCGCCATCGCCGTCGTGGTGGCGGTCCCGCTCGGGCTACTCATCGGCTGGTACCGGCCCGTCGCGGCCTTCCTCGGCCCGCTGCTGGAGCTGTTCCGCAACACGGCGGCCCTCGCGCTGCTCCCCGTCTTCGTCCTGCTCCTCGGCATCGGGGAGACCTCGAAGGTGTCGATCGTCGTCTACGCCTGCGTCTGGCCGATCCTGCTGAACACCATCAGCGCCGTCGGCAACGCGGACCCCACCCTGGTCCGGCTGGCCCGCTCGATGGACCTGTCGACGCCCAGGCTCTTCCAGAAGGTGATCCTGCCGGCCTCCGTCCCGGCCGTCTTCACGGGCATCCGGCTGGCCGGAGCGGTGTCGATCCTGGTCCTGGTGGCCGCCGAGATGATCGGCGCCAAGGCGGGGCTCGGCTACCTGATCAACGCCTCGCAGTTCAACTTCGCCATTCCGCAGATGTACGCGGGGATCGTCACGATCTCGGCCATCGGCGTGGCCTTCAACCAGGTCCTGGTGGCGGTCGAACGCCGCCTCAGCCTCTGGCGCGTCCCCGCCTGACCTCCCGCCCGGAGCCCCGCCCCCACCCGCCCGACCCAGGGAACAGACATGCCCGCACCCCGCACCCTCCACCTCAACGCCTTCCTGATGAACGCAGGCCACCACGACGCCGCCTGGCGGCACCCGGGCAGCAGCCCCGAGCGCGTCACCGACGTGCGCTACTTCCAGGAGCTGGCCCGCACCGCCGAACGCGGACGGCTGGACTCGATCTTCTTCGCGGACGGCGTGGCCCTGTGGGGCAAGGCCCGCTACAACGCCCTCGGCGGCTTCGAGCCGATCACCCTGCTCTCGGCCATCGCCGCCGTCACCGAGCACATCGGCCTGATCGCCACCGTCTCCACCACCTTCAACGAGCCCTACAACCTCGCCCGCAAGTTCGCCTCCCTCGACCACATCAGCGGCGGCCGCGCCGGCTGGAACATCGTCACCTCCGGCACCCTCGACGAGGCCCGCAACTTCAACCGGGAGGAGCACCTGGAGCACGGGCTGCGCTACGACCGGGCCCGCGAGTTCCTCGACGTCGCCACCAAGCTCTGGGACAGCTGGGAGGACGACGCGATCGTCCTCGACAAGGAGCGCGGCATCTACGCCGACACCGACAAGCTCCACCCTGCCGCGCACAAGGGCGAGTACTTCGGCGTGGCGGGCCCGCTCAACGTGCCGCGCTCCCCGCAGGGGTACCCGCTGCTCGTGCAGGCCGGCTCGTCCGAGTCCGGCAAGGAGTTCGCGGCCCAGTACGCCGAGGCCGTCTTCACCGCGCAGCAGACCCTCGCCGACGGCCAGACCTTCTACAAGGACCTCAAGTCCCGCCTCGCCCGCTACGGCCGCACCGAGGACGAGCTGCTGGTCCTGCCCGGCATCGCCCCCGTCATCGGTGCCACCGAGGCCGAGGCGAAGGCCCTGGAGCGGGAGCTCACCGAGCTCCAGGTCCCCGAGTACGGGCTCGCCCAGCTGTCGGGGATGCTGGGCACCGACCTCACCGGCGCCGACCTCGACGGCCCGCTGCCCGAGCTCCCCGAGGAGCGGGAGATCAACGGCAACAAGAGCCGCTTCACGCTCGTCGCCGAGATCGCCCGACGCGACGGGCTCACCCTGCGGGAGCTGATCGCGCGCCTCGGCGCCGGCCGCGGCCACCGCGTCTTCGCGGGCACCCCCGAACAGATCGCGGACCAGCTGGAGGAGTGGTTCACCCAGGGCGCGGCCGACGGCTTCAACATCATGGCGCCCGTGCTGCCCACCGGCCTCACCGACTTCGTCGACCAGGTCGTTCCGGTCCTCCAGGACCGGGGGCTGTTCCGCACCGAGTACGAGGGGCGCACCCTGCGCGAGAACTACGGCCTGCCGCGCCCCGTCAACCGCCACACCCGGTAGGCGGCGGAGGCACACCGCGCGGGCCCCGGAGCACGTGCCCCGGGGCCCGCGCCCGTGCGTCCGGGGCCGACCGCACGCGGCCCCGAACGCGCCCGGCCCGTGCCGGGGCCGTGCTCAGACCGTCAGGACGATCTTGCCGCGGGTGCGGCCCGCGGCGCTCAGCTCCCAGGCCTTCGCGGCCTCGGCGAGCGGCAGCGCGTGCTCGACGTTGACCGTGAGCCCGCCCGTGTCGGCGAGTTCCGCCAGGAACGTCAGGTCGGCGGTGTCCGGGCGCACCCACAGCTGGTGCGCGCCCTTGGCGGCGGCTTCGTAATCGGCGATGGAGACCACCCGGCTGCGCTCCTTGACGAGCGACTGGAGGATGTCCACTGCGCCTTCACCGAAGAAGTCCAGCCCGGCGTCGATGCCTTCGGGGGCGAGCTCGCGGATCCGGTCCGCGAGGCCGTCCCCGTACAGGACGGGTTCGGCACCCAGCGAGCGCAGGTAGTCGTGGTTGTGCGCGCCGGCCGTGCCGATGACGCGCAGACCGAGCGCGACGGCGATCTGCACGCCGAAGGAGCCGGTGCCGCCCGCGGCGGAGTGGATGACGACGGTCTCGCCGGCCCTGACGCCCACGCGGGTGAGGGACTGGTACGCGGTGAGGCCGGCCAGCGGGATGCCCGCGGCCTCCTCGAAGGTCAGGGCGCGCGGCTTGCGGGCCAGCGTCCGCACGGGGGCCGAGATGAGCTCGGCGTAGGTGCCGAGCTCGACCCACTCCTTGCGGACGTACCCGTACACCTCGTCGCCGACGGCGAAGTCGAAGGTGTCGGGGCCGACGGCCTCGACGACTCCGGCCACGTCCCAGCCGGGTATGACGGGGTAGCGGACTTCGAGGATCGGGTCGAGGTATCCGGCGGCGAGCTTCCAGTCCACCGGGTTGACCCCGGCGGCCTTGACCCGGATCAGGACCTCCCCCGGGCCGACCTTGGGCTCCGGTACCTCAACGAGCTCAAGTCGGGCGGGAGTTCCGTAACCGCTGTAGGTGATTGCCTTCATGTACGCCACAACGGAGCGGGTCGCGGCGGGAATTCCGGGTCGACACCCCGGTTCGAGCGATCCTCAAGCGGGGAGGGAGTTGCGGTGCGAGCGCCGCCGGGCCGCGCTGAGCAGCGCCTGGATCTGGGTGCCCGCCTGGTCGACGTCGTCGAGGACGGAGGGGAACGGCAGGCGCACGTCGCGGTGGCCGGTGCGCTCCTCCAGGCGCAGGGTGATCCCGTACCGGTCCATGGCGAGCGGCAGTGCGCGGACGACGGCGGCCGAGGGCAGCGGCCGTACCAGCCGCAGCAGCAGGGTCACCAGCTCGGGGTGGTCGTCGAGGAGGTGGGTGAGCATGCCGGCCTCGTAGGGGGCCAGCGGGTCGGGCCAGGCCTCGTCCAGCTCGTCCAGCCCGATGTACGAGGTTCCCCGCGCGGTCTCCAGGACCGCCCGGCCGTACTCCACGCAGGTGGTGGTCCCCGGGGCGGAGGCCTCGTCGGCCCAGGGGGTCAGCAGGTGGCCCAGGACGGTGACGCGGGCGCGCACCCGGTCGCGTACGGGTGTCGGGGCGATGTCGGTGAACTCCAGCCGGATGGCGGGCGGCCCGTCGTTCGGGAGCGGGGCCGGGTGTCCGGCGAGGGGCGCGGCGGGGTGCAGGTGCAGCCGGCCGAGCACGTCCCCGCCGTCCAGGTTGCGGACCTCGTGGCGCACGCCGTCGATGACGACGGTCATCGAGTGGGCGGCGGCCAGGACGGAGCGGACCAGTTCGGCCCCGGTGGGCCGGGCGGGGGGCGTGGCGGCGGGGGCACCGGGCAGGCGCATGCGGATCTCTCCCTCATCGGAGATTGACTTAGGTATGCCTAACCTAACCTATCCGTGAGTCGGGGAGTACCCCGCGCGCCAGCCGGCCGAGCGTCTCGGCGATCCGGGCGGGCGCGAAGCCCAGGGTGTGCCGCTGGAACTGGTAGACCTCCGGGGAGAGCGGGCTGAGCAGGGCGTCCACGCTGACGTCGGGATCGTCGGCGCCCGCCTCCACCAGCAGGGCCCGGACGTGCGCCCGCCAGTGCCGGTACGTACCGCCCGCGAACCGGGCCGGGCCCGGCCCGATGCCCAGCACCAGCGGCAGGTGCCGCTCCAGGTGCTCCAGGGCCGCCGCGTAGAAGGCGGCCAGCCGCTGCGCCGGCGGAGCGCCCGGGCCCAGCGGCGGCGGGCCGAACGCCAGCCGCCCGCGCAGGGCCCGCTCGTGCTCGTCGAGCAGCGCCGCGGCCACGGAAGCCGGATCGGGGAACCGGCGGTAGAGCGTGGCCCGGCCGACGCCGGCCGCCTTGGCTATGTGGTCCATCGTCACGCCGCGCGGATCCCGCTCGGTGAACAACTGCTCCGCGGCGGCGAGGATCTGCACGCGGTTGCGGATCGCGTCCTCGCGGCGCAGCGGCCGCACGGCCCCGCCGGTCCCCCCGGTGCCGTGAGGGGCGGGCCCCGAGCCCGCGGTGTCGCTCAACGTGCGGACCTCGTCGCCATTGGTCATGGCGGCGACCCTACGTGCTTCGTGTCGGTGTTGGGCTGAACGGGTGAAACACGAGAGGATGGGTGGATGCACATGAAGCGCACGGCCGAGGCGGCCCGGTGAGCAGGTACGACGTCACCGACGAGCAGTGGGAGGGACTCGCGCAGGTGGTGCCGCTGCGCAGTCGCAACGAATGGCCCTCCCGGGTGGACCACCGCACCATCCCCAAGGCCCCCGGAGCGGCCGCGGCGGAACAGCAGCGGCGCTTCGTGGTGATCCGGGTTCAGATCTTCGCCGACGCGCGGGAGGTGGCCGAGTACCTGATCGCGCAGATCCCCGTACTGCTGGACCTCACCGGCGCGGACAGCGAAGTGGCCAAGCGGATCCTCGACTTCAGCAGCGGTGTGGTCTTCGGCCTGGGCAGCGGCATGCACCGGGTCGACCGCAACGTCTTCCTGCTGGCCCCGGTCGGGACCGAGGTGGAGGGGATCGCGGCCGCGGCCGTCCCCCGATCGTAGGAAGGTCGCGGCGGCGGAACGGTTCGGCGGGCACCCCGGCACCCGGGCGGACCGTACCGTCCGGCCATGGACGCCACCCTGGACGCGGCGGGGCCCCGCCGCCCCGCCGCCGCCCCGACCGGTACGCCGCCGGCCCCAGCAGTCGCGGCTGACAGCCCGTTACGCGGACACCCCCGGGGCGAGCCCGCTCCCGCCGGTGCCGGCCCCGCCGATGCGGGGCCCGCCGATGCCTGCCCCACCGATGCCCGCCCCACCGATGCCGGCCCCGCCCCCGGTACGCCGCCGCGTGCCGACGGAGCCACCCCCTCCGGCGATGTGCCCGCCGACGCGGGACCGCCCCGGCCCGCCGTCACCGAGCTGCGGCTCTCCGCCTTCGGGCCGCACCGGGCGGCCGCCTTCCCGCTGGGCCCCGTGACCCTCTTCACCGGACCCAGCGGCAGCGGCAAGACCCAGGCCCTGGACGCCTACCGGGCACTGGCCGCCCTCGCCTCCGGGGCCACCCTGCGCGAGGCCTTCCCCGACCCCGGGTCCCGGGTGCCCGAGCGGGCCCTCCCCGACGGCGGCGGCCGGCGCGGCTTCCGCCTCGGCTGCACCGTCGACGGCCCCTGCGGCCCCGTCCGCCTCGACCTCGCGGTCCAGACCGAGCCCGTGCTGCGCATCGCCGGCGAACGACTCGCCCAGGACGGCCGGATCCTGCTCACCACCGCCCTGCGCGACCCGCGCCGGCACACCCTCGAGGCCGCCTGGTTCACCGGCGGCACCGTGGGCGTGACCCGCGCGCCGATGCCCGACGACCGCCTCGGCACAGGCCTGCTGCCGCTGCGCGTCGCCGGGTCCACGGCGGGCCAGCGCCGGGTGCTGGCCGCCGCCGAGCAGGTGGTGGTGGCCCTGCGCGCGGTGTTCGCCTGCGACCCGGACCCCGGCCGGATGCGGGCGCCCGTCCCGGCCGGCGAGGGCCGGCTGCGCACCGACTGCGGGAACCTGGCCGACGTGCTGCGCCGGACCCGCCACGAATGCGGCACCCGCCACGCGCTGCTGGGCCGGGGCGGCGCGGACCGGCTGCGCCGGGCCGGTGGCGGGGCTCGACGTACGGGCCGCCGCCGGAGGGGCCGGGCTCGTGGCCGCCGTGCTGGACCGCGGCCCGGGCCGCCCCGCCACCGGCCTGGACCGGCTCGGCGCGGGCGAACTGCGCTTCCTGGCCCTGGCCCTGGTCCTGCTCACCGGACCCGGGGTGCTGGAGGTGGACCCGGCCGCCGAGCTGCTCTCCGCCCGCCAGGCCCTCACCGTCCTCGCCGACGGCCTGGACCGGGGGCTGGACCGCCGGCAGGCCGCCGAACTGCTGCGGCTGGCCCAGCTGTCCGGCGCGCGCGGGCACATCAGACTGGTGGCGGCGGTCGGCGAGGACACCGCGGGAACCGGACGCGGGGTACCGGGCGTCTCAGTGGTAGACCTGTCCCCATGAACGACGCAGCACCCACGGGTGACGGGCCCCCGCCCCGGCGGGACGAACGCCTGTACCAACTCCAGCGACGGCTGGCCGCTTTCGCGGCCGCCCGGGACTGGGCCCCGTACCACACGCCCAAGAACCTGGCCGTGGCCCTGAGCGTGGAGGCCGCCGAACTGGTCGAGATCTTCCAGTGGCTGACTCCGGAACAGTCGGCGACGGTCATGGAAAAGCCCGAAAGCGCACACAGAGTGGCCGACGAGGTCGCCGACGTGATGGCGTACCTGCTGCAGTTCTGTGAGGTCGTCGGGGTTGATGTGCTGGATGCGCTGGCCGCGAAGATCGAGAGGAACGAGCACCGCTTCCCGGTAACCGGTACTTCGACACCAGATCGTCACTCTTCGGAGTGATGACGTCGTCCACAACCATGTTTGTGTCCACAGATTTCCGAATACCCCTGGCTTTACTGGCTCGTTGCCTTCACTCTGGGTAGTGGAGAACGGCGGGATGTCGTGCGGACGGGGGACGGCATATGGATGCGGTACGGCTCATCGCGGCCGGCCGGCACGCGCTGGCGCGGAGCGGGGAGGCATGGGACATCGTGGGCGAGGCCTGGCAGGCCCAGGCGCTCGCCCAGGGCATGGGGGGCTGGCTGGCGGTCGCCGGGCCACCGGAGCTGAGAGCGGAGGCACGGGGACTGGGGGAAGCAGGCGGCAGAGGGTGCGGGGTCATCGACCGCGCGGCCCTGCGGGGCGAGGGAAGACCGCCCGAACAGCCGCCCAGGGCGGCGCAGCTCACCGGGACGGCCGACATACGGCAGGCGCTGCTCGGGCTCCAGGAGCTGCTCGGCGAGGTCGGCATAGCCCTCGTCGGGGTGGCCTGCGCGACGGATGACGAAGGCCTGTACTGGCAGTGCATAGAGTCGATCGACGCGGCGGACGAGTCGAGCGACCGGGTACGGGGACTGCTGCGCCGGATGGCGTCCGTACGCGAGCGGGGCTCGGCGTCGGGCGTGAGCTGAGCCGGAGCGGGCCCGGGCGGGCGGATGTGCGGCCGGGCGGGTGCGCGGTGGGGGATCCCGCCGCGTGCGACGGGACCCCCGCGCGGTCAGAAGGACCGGTCGGAGTGGCGGTCGGAGCGGAGTTCGCCCTCGTACGCGCCGCCGCCGGGGGCCGTCGGCGCGGCCGGGAGGGTGCGGTCCCCGGCGTGCTGGAGGTCGGCGTCGAGCTGGGAGAGGTCGGCGTTCAGCGCCGCCATCAGCTCCTCCATCTGCTGGAGCAGGCCCTTCGGCGCACCGCCCTGGGCGGGTGCCGGGGACTCCTGGCGTGCGTGATCGTGTGCTGCCTGTCCGGTCTGTCCGGGATGCTCTGGCGCGGACTCGTGGGACATGGCGGCCTCCTCGGCCCTGGCCCTTCCGGTGCGGAAGGGGGCGGTGGACGCATCGGCGGGAGGCCGCCGGCGCGCGGGCCGGGCGGTCCGGCTCCGTCCGAGCCAACGATCCCCATCGGCGCTGGTCACTGGCGGGGCGGGGGGCGGCCCTTCCGGTTGACGAAGATTCACCATTCCTAGCGATGTTGGCCGCTGTCGGCCGGATCGCCGTCAACCGGGCCGGCCGGTTGTCTCCCCGAACGGTCTTGGGAAACGGAGAGCAGCGCGAGGCGGTCACTTTGGTCCCGGCAGGTCCTGGTGCCCTGGTGGGGCGTGCCCGTGGTCCTTGGCGGGCTCGCGGTCCCGCGCGCCCTCGGGTGGGGGACGGTCTGGCCGGCAGCTTTCCGCACGACGATCCTCTGGTCGTGTGCGGTCACACCTGGCCGACACCGTGCCCCGTGTCCGAGGGCGCGCCTGACCCGGGCTTCCTCGGCGGACACGCAGACGATCCCTGAACCGCGCACCTGCGGGAGCGGACACGGTGAACGGCTCGGCCGGCGCGCGCAGTGCACGCTTCGGCTTCCGCTTCCTCCCACCGCGTGCCATCGGCTCCCGCTCACCCGCACGAGGTAGCCGACGGCCGGCCACGGCCAACAAGCAAGTCAACCGCCGACCACCCGGCAGGGGTGGGACGGGCAGGATGGGGAGCATGGATCTTCGCATTTTCACCGAACCGCAGCAGGGTGCGAGTTACGAGACCCTCCTGACCGTCGCCAAGGCCACCGAGGACCTGGACTTCGACGCGTTCTTCCGGTCGGACCACTATCTGCGGATGGGCTCCGTCGACGGCCTGCCGGGTCCCACGGACGCCTGGATCACCCTCGCGGGTCTGGCCCGCGAGACGAAGCGGATCCGGCTGGGCACGCTGATGACGGCCGGCACCTTCCGGCTGCCCGGCGTCCTCGCGATCCAGGTGGCTCAGGTCGACCAGATGTCCGGGGGCCGGGTGGAGCTCGGCCTCGGCGCGGGCTGGTTCGAGGAGGAGCACAAGGCGTACGGGATCCCCTTCCCCGCTGAGCGGATGGCCCGGCTGGAGGAACAGCTGGCCATCGTCACCGGGATGTGGGCCACCGAGCCCGGCGCCACCTTCGACCACCGCGGAGTCCACTACCAGGTGGAGAACTCCCCGGCGCTCCCCAAGCCCGCCCAGGCCAAGGTGCCCATCCTCGTCGGCGGCCACGGCGCGCGGCGCACCCCGCGCCTCGCCGCCCGCTACGCGGACGAGTTCAACATGCCGTTCGCCTCGGTGGAGGACAGCCGGCGGCAGTTCGCCCGGGTCCGGGAGGCCGCCGCCCGGGCCGGCCGCAAGGCGGACGAACTCGTCTACTCCAACGCCCTGGTGGTGTGCGTCGGCAAGGACGACGCCGAGGTCGCCCGCCGGGCCGCCGCCATCGGCCGCGAGGTCGACGAGCTGAAGGCCAACGGCCTGGCCGGCTCCCCGGACGAGGTCGTCGAGAAGCTCGGCACCTACTCCGCCATCGGCTCCTCGCGCGTCTACCTCCAGCTCCTCGACCTCGGCGACCTGGACCACCTGGAGCTGATCTCCGCCCGCGTCCTGCCCCAGCTCGGCCGGTAGGACCGCCGCCGTGCCCCGTGCGACCGGCCCGCTCGCCGACACCCTGGCCCGCAGGGCCGTGCTCCTGGACGGCGGGCTCAGCAACCAGCTCGCCGACCAGGGCTGCGACCTGTCCGGGGGGATGTGGACGGGCCGGGTGCTCGCCGAGCGCCCCGGCGAGGTGCAGGCCGCCCACACGGCGTACGTCCGGGCCGGCGCCGAGGTGCTGATCACCGCGAGCTACCAGGTCGGCCACGAGCCGGACCTGCTGGAGCGGAGCGTGCGGGTGGCCGGCGCGGCCGCCCGGGCCGCCGCCCGGGAGGTCTGGGTGGCCGCCTCGGTGGGCCCGTACGGGGCGCTCCTGGCGGACGGCTCCGAGTACCGCGGCCGGTACGGGCTCACCGAGGCGGAGCTGGTCGCCTTCCACCGGCCCCGGATCGGGGCGCTGCTCGCGGCCGGCCCCGACCTCCTGGCGCTGGAGACCGTCCCGGACGTCCTGGAGGCGCGGGCCCTGCTGCGGGTGCTCGCCGGGACGGGCGCCCGCGCCTGGCTCACGTACACCGTCGCGGGCGGCCGCACCCGGGCCGGCCAGCCCCTCGCCGAGGCGTTCGCCCTGGCGGCCGCCGCCCCCGAGGTGATCGCGGTCGGCGTCAACTGCTGTGATCCCGCCGAGGTGCTGCCCGCCCTCGCGGCCGCCGCCTCCGTCACCGCCAAGCCGCTGGTGGCCTACCCCAACGACGGCTCCGTCTGGGACGCCGCCACCGGCAGCTGGAACGCCCCCGCCGCTCCCGCCCCCTGGCCCGTGGAGGCCTGGCGCGCGGCCGGCGCCCGGCTCGTCGGGGGTTGCTGCCGCATCGGCCCGGACCGCATCGCCGCACTGGGGCCGCGTCTGGCGTGATCCGGGGCGAAGGCAAGGGGCTGCGGCTGACTATCACTCGATCGGGTGAAGGCCCTTTCTGGGCGGCTCCTGCTGGGATAGGCAGGACAGATGAAGCGCACCAGCAGGACGGGCGCCGCCGCCAGGCGCCGCATCACCCGCTCCAGGGCGTGCGGGGAGAAGAAGCAGTTCGCGACCGAGGCCGCGGCGGAACACGCCGCGAGCGAGATGCACCGGATCCAGCCGTGGCAGCACGAGCGGATCGCCTACCTGTGCCCGTACAGCGGCACCGAGCCGCACTGGCACATCGGCCGCCCGCTGAACATCCCCAAGCAGCGCTGACCCGACCCCATGGGAGGCCCTCCCGGGCGGCGGCCGGAACACCTGCAGGGGCGGGCCGGCCGCCGCCCGGAAATCCGTTCGCACCGGCGGGGGTGCCCGGGTCATGCTGGAGCGCATGTTCCTGACGATCAGCACCACCGGCACGACGGAGAATCCGGCCACTGACCTGGGATTCCTGCTGCACAAGCATCCCGGCAGGGCGCAGGCCTTCTCCACCTCGCACGGCACCGCCCACGTGTTCTACCCGGAGGCCACGGCCGAACGGTGCACGGCGGCGCTGCTGCTCGAGGTGGACCCCGTCGCGCTCGTCCGGCGCGGTCAGGGCAAGGGGCGGGGCGGGGCGCCCGACGCCGCCCTCGCCCAGTACGTCAACGACCGCCCGTACGCGGCCTCCTCGCTGCTCGCCGTCGCGCTCAGCGGGGTCTTCCGGACCGCCCTCAAGGGCCAGTGCGCCCTGCGCCCCGAACTGCCGGGCCGGTCGCTGCCGCTGCGGATCGAGATCCCGGTGCTGCCCGCCCGGGGCGGCCCGGAGCTGGTGCGGCGCCTGTTCGGCCCGCTGGGCTGGGACCGGGTGGAGAGCACGCCGATCGCGCTGGACGAGCGGTTCCCGGAATGGGGCGACAGCCGTTACGTGCGGCTCGTGCTGGAGGGCGGGGCCAGGCTGGAGGACGCCCTGCGCCAGCTGTACGTGCTGCTGCCGGTGCTCGACGGCGCCAAGCACTACTGGGTCGCCCCCGACGAGGTCGACAAGCTGCTGCGGGCCGGGGACGGCTGGCTGGCCGGGCACCCCGAGCACGCGCTGATCACCGCCCGCTACCTGGCCCGCCGCAAGGAGCTCACCCGCGACGCCATGGAGCGCCTGGAACTGGCCCGGCTGGCCGAGGCGGACGGGAGCGAGGCCGAGGAACTCGACAACGCCGTGGACGCGGTCCCGGACGGCGCCGACGCGGCCCCCGAAGCCCCCGCCGCACCGGGGCGGGCCGTCCCGCTCGCCGTGCGCCGGCGGGACGCGATCCTGGGCGCACTGCGCGAGGCCGGAGCCCAGCGGGTGCTCGACCTCGGCTGCGGCGAGGGGCACCTCGTGCAGGCGCTGCTCAAGGACCCGGCGTACACGGAGGTCCTCGGCGTCGACGTGTCCGTGCGGGCGCTGACCATCGCCGCCCGCCGGCTGCGGCTGGAGCGGATGGGGGAGCGCCAGAGCTCCCGCGTCCGGCTGCTCCAGGGCTCGCTCGCCTACACCGACAAGCGGCTGGCCGGCTACGACGCGGCCGTGCTCAGCGAGGTCATCGAACACCTCGACCTGCCCCGGCTGCCCGCGCTGGAGTACGCCGTCTTCGCCGCGGCCCGCCCCCGCACGGTCCTCGTGACCACGCCGAACGTGGAGTACAACGTCCGCTGGGAGTCCCTGCCCGCCGGGCACGTCCGCCACCGCGACCACCGCTTCGAGTGGACCCGCGAGGAGTTCCGCGCCTGGGCCGCCCGCGTCGCCGGCCGGCACGGCTACACCGTGGCCCACGTACCCGTCGGCGACGAGGACCCCGAGGTCGGAGCCCCGACCCAGATGGCCGTCTTCACCACCGCCACCGAGACCGCCGCCACCGAGACCCCGAAGGAGGGCGAGGCAGCATGACCACCCCCACCACCGACCGCACGGCCGACCGCAAGGCCCACCGCGTGCTCCCCGTCACCGACCTGTCCCTCGTCGTCCTCGTCGGCGCCACCGGATCGGGCAAATCCACCTTCGCCCGCAAGCACTTCAAGCCCACCGAGATCCTCTCCTCCGACTACTGCCGGGGGCTGGTCGCCGACGACGAGAACGACCAGAGCGCCAGCAAGGACGCCTTCGAGGTCCTCCACTACATCGCCGGCAAGCGGCTCGCCGCCGGACGGCTCACCGTCGTGGACGCCACCAGCGTGCAGAAGGAGTCCCGCCGCGAGCTCGTCCGCCTGGCCCGCGAGCACGACGTCCTGCCCATCGCGATCGTCCTCGACATGCCCGAGTCGGTCTGCGCCGAGCGCAACGCCACCCGCCCCGACCGGGCCGGCCTGCCCCGCCGCGTCATCCAGCGGCACCGCTCCGAGCTGCGCCGCTCCCTGCGCGGCCTGGAACGCGAGGGCTTCCGCAAGGTGCACGTCCTGCGCACGGTGGAGGAGGCCGACTCCGCCGAAGTGGTGCTGGAGAAGCGCTTCAACGACCTCACCCACCTCACCGGCCCCTTCGACATCGTCGGCGACGTCCACGGCTGCTCCTCCGAGCTGGAGACCCTGCTCGCCAAGCTCGGCTACGAGGACGGCGTCCACCCCGCCGGCCGCACCGCCGTCTTCGTCGGCGACCTCGTCGACCGCGGGCCCGACAGCCCCGGCGTGCTGCGCCGGGTGATGGGCATGGTCAAGTCCGGCAACGCCCTGTGCGTGCCCGGGAACCACGAGAACAAGCTCGGCCGTTACCTCAAGGGGTCCAAGGTCCAGCAGACCCACGGCCTCGCCGAGACCGTCGAGCAGCTCTCCCGCGAGAGCGACGAGTTCGTCAAGGAGGTCAGGGAGTTCATCGCCGGCCTGGTCAGCCACTACGTCCTCGACGGCGGCAAGCTGGTCGTCTGCCACGCCGGGCTGCCCGAGAAGTACCACGGCCGCACCTCCGGCCGGGTCCGCTCGCACGCCCTGTACGGCGAGACCACCGGCGAGACCGACGAGTTCGGCCTGCCGGTGCGCTACCCGTGGGCCGAGGACTACCGCGGCAAGGCGGTCGTGGTCTACGGCCACACCCCGGTCCCGGACACCACCTGGATCAACAACACCATCTGCCTCGACACCGGCGCCGTCTTCGGCGGCCGGATGACCGCCCTGCGCTGGCCCGAGCGCGAACTGGTCGACGTACCGGCCGAGAAGGTCTGGTACGAGCCGGTCAAGCCGCTCGCCGCCGAGGTGCCGGGAGGCCACGAGGGGCGCCCGCTCGACCTGGCCGACGTCCACGGCCGCCGGGTCGTGGAGACCCGCCACCTGGGTAACGTCGGCGTCCGCGAGGAGAACGCGGCCGCCGCGCTGGAGGTCATGAGCCGCTTCGCGGTGGACCCCCGGCTGGTGCCCTACCTGCCGCCGACCATGGCGCCGACGGCCGCCTCGCAGGAGGAGGCCCGCGGCGGAGCCGCTGATGGGGGCTTCCTGGAGCACCCCGCCGAGGCCTTCGCCCAGTACCGGGCCGACGGCATCGGCCGGGTGGTGTGCGAGGAGAAGCACATGGGCTCCCGCGCCACCGTCCTGCTGTGCCGGGACGCGGACACGGCCCGCGAGCGGTTCGGCGTCGAGGACGGCCCCACCGGCTCCCTCTACACCCGCACCGGCCGCCCGTTCTTCCCGGACCCGGAGCTCACCGAGGAGTTCCTCGCCCGGCTGCGCACGGCGGTCGACCGCGCGGGCCTGTGGGAGGAACTCGGCACCGACTGGCTGCTGTTCGACGGGGAGCTGCTGCCCTGGTCCCTGAAGTCCACGGGCCTGCTCCGCAACCAGTACGCGGCCGTGGGCGCCGCCTCCCGGGCCGTCCTGCCCGAGGCCGTCGCCGCCCTGGAGGCGGCCGCGGCCCGGGGCGTGGACACCGGTGCGCTGCTGGAGCGCCAGCGCGGACGGGCCGCCGACGCCGCCGCGTTCACCGAGGCGTACCGGCGCTACTGCTGGAGCACCGACGGGCTGGACGGCGTACGTTTCGCGCCGTTCCAGCTGCTCGCCGCGGCCGGCCGGTCGCTGGCGGCCGTACCGCACGACGAGCAGCTCGCCTGGCTGGACCGCCTCGTGGACGCCGACGGGGGCAAGGACGCGCCGCTGCTGCGCCGCACCCGCCGGGTGTACGTGGACACCGGCGACGAGGAGTCCGTCCGCGCGGGCACCGAGTGGTGGCTGGAGCTGACCGCCGCCGGCGGGGAGGGCATGGTCGTCAAGCCGCTCCAGGCGTACGCCCGGGACGGCGGGGGCCGGCTGGTCCAGCCCGGGGTGAAGGTCCGCGGGCGCGAGTACCTGCGGATCATCTACGGGCCGGAGTACGCGCGTCCGGAGCAGCTTGAGCGGCTGCGCCACAGGTTCCTGGGGCACAAGCGCTCGCTCGCGCTGCGCGAGTACGCGCTCGGCCTGGAGGCGCTGGACCGGCTGGCGGCGGGGGAGCCTCTGTGGCGGGTCCACGAGCCGGTGTTCGCGGTGCTGGCCCTGGAATCGGAGCCGGTCGACCCGCGCCTGTGACCCCGCGCACGGGTCAGGGCGGGGCGTAAAGCGGGAGCCCCCGTACGGCCTCGAATTAGGTCGTATGGGGGAACTTTCCTGCGGAAGCCCGGGGAAAGGGGCGGCGGGATCGTTCATCCAGGGCAGCGGAGTGTCCGCGACCCAGGAAGGACGGAACGTCACCTATGAAGATGACCGCGCGCGGAAGCATTGCGGCGCTCATGACCTGTATGGCCGCGGCCGGCGCGGCCTCCCCGGCCGTGGCCGACTCGGTCCCGGTGGGTGTCCCGCTGGAGGCGGTGGAGACCACGCTGGGCGTGCCGGCCCCGCACCTGGCGACGGGGGTCCCGGTGCCGCTGGTGGGCGCCCCGGAGGCGCCCCGGTTCCACCAGGGCGACCTGCTGCCCACCCCACTGCTCCCGGTGGTCCCGATCGCCGCCGACCTCGGGGCCACCCGTGTCGCCTCGGCGGTGCCCAACCTGATGGGCGAGCCCGAGACGGACGGCGAGGGCTCCCTGGAGTCCCCGGCCACCACCCTGCTCACCCGCACTCCCGGTGCGGTCGTCGGCGCCCCGCTGACGATGCCGGACGCGAGCAACAACGGCGTCCCCAACCTCGCCGTCCCGAAGCTGGGCCTGGCCGCCCCGGACGTCATCGGCACCCCGACGGCACTTCTCGGCCTGCGCTGACCGGGGTCGGCCGAGGCGGGGTCGCAAAGCCGCCCGGTCTGGGAATGTGTACGGCATGGGATTCCATGTCGACTCCGAGACCGGGCGGCTGCGCCGCGTCATCCTCCACCGGCCCGACCTGGAGCTGAAGCGGCTCACACCAAGCAACAAGGACGCCCTGCTCTTCGACGACGTGCTGTGGGTGCGCCGGGCCCGCCAGGAGCACGACGGGTTCGCGGACGTCCTGCGCGACCGCGGTGTCGCCGTGCACCTCTTCGGCGACCTGCTCCGCGAGGCGCTCGACGTCCCCGAGGCGCGGCACCTCGTACTGGACCGGGTCTTCGACGAGAAGGAGTACGGCCCGCTCGCCACCGACCACCTGCGCGCGGTCTTCGACGGGCTGCCCTCCGCCGCCCTCGCGGAGGCCCTGGTCGGCGGGATGACCAAGAGGGAGTACCTGGAACGGCACGCCGAACCGGTGTCGGTGCGCTTCCACGCCCTCGACATGGACGGCTTCCTGCTGGGGCCGCTGCCCAACCACCTCTTCACCCGTGACACCTCCGCCTGGATCTACGACGGGGTGTCCATCAACGCCATGCGCTGGCCCGCCCGCCAGCGCGAGACCGTGCACTTCGAGGCGATCTACCGGCACCACCCGCTGTTCACCGGTTCCGGCGCCTTCCACTACTGGTCGCAGGGCCAGGCCGACTACCCCTCGACCATCGAGGGCGGGGACGTCCTGGTCATCGGCAACGGCGCGGTGCTGATCGGGATGAGCGAGCGGACCACCCCGCAGGCGGTGGAGATGCTCGCCCGGGGCCTGTTCGCGGCCGGCTCGGCCTCCGTCATCGTGGCCCTGGACATGCCCAAGCGGCGGGCGTTCATGCACCTGGACACGGTGATGACGATGGTCGACGCAGATACGTTCACTCAGTACGCCGGGCTCGGCATGCTGCGCTCCTACACGATCCGGCCGGGCGAGGGGGCGGGCGAGCTGCGGGTCAGCGACCACCCGCCGGAGCACATGCACCGGGCCATCGCGGCAGCGCTCGGCCTGGACAAGGTCCGGGTGCTCACCGCCACGCAGGACGTGCACTCGGCGGAGCGCGAGCAGTGGGACGACGGGTGCAACGTGCTCGCCGTGGAGCCGGGGGTGGTCGTCGCCTACGAGCGCAACGTCACCACCAACACCCACCTGCGCAAGGAGGGCATCGAGGTGATCGAGATCCCCGGCAGCGAGCTGGGGCGCGGCCGGGGCGGCCCGCGCTGCATGAGCTGCCCGGTGGAGCGGGACGCGGTGTGACGGCCGGCGTGTGACGTGTGACGTGATCCACTGTTCCGTATATCAATGCAGAGGATCGTATAGACTTCCAGCATCCCCTGTCAGCGCCACTCTGGAGCGTCCCCATGGCCACCGACCTCTTCGGCCGCAGTTTCCTCAAGGAGCTCGACTTCACCGCCGCCGAGTTCCGCGGCCTCGTCGAGCTCGCGGCCGAACTCAAGGCGGCCAAGAAGGCCGGGACCGAGCGGCGCCGGCTCCAGGGGAAGAACCTCGCGCTGATCTTCGAGAAGACCTCCACGCGCACCCGCTGCGCCTTCGAGGTCGCCGCCGCCGACCAGGGCGCCCACACCGTCTACCTCGACCCCTCCGGCTCCCAGATCGGCCACAAGGAGTCCGTCCGGGACACGGCACGGGTGCTCGGCCGGATGTTCGACGGCATCGAGTACCGGGGTGACAGCCAGGAGGCCGTGGAGGAGCTGGCCGCCCACTCCGGCGTGCCCGTCTTCAACGGCCTCACCGACGACTGGCACCCCACCCAGATGCTGGCCGACGTCCTCACCATGACCGAGCACAGCACCAAGCCGCTGGACCGGATCTCCTTCGCCTACCTGGGCGACGCCCGCTTCAACATGGGCAACTCGTACCTGGTGACCGGCGCCCTGCTGGGCATGGACGTGCGCATCGTCGCGCCGAAGGCCTACTGGCCGGCCGACGACGTCGTGGCGCGGGCCCGCGAGCTCGCCGCCGCCGCCGGGGCCCGGATCACCCTGACCGAGGAGGTCGCGGAGGGCGTGGCGCAGGCCGACTTCGTGGCCACGGACGTCTGGGTCTCGATGGGCGAGCCCAAGGAGGTCTGGGACGAGCGGATCGCGGCCCTGGTCCCGTACGCCGTCACCATGGACGTGCTGCGCGCGACCGGGAACCCGGACGTGAAGTTCCTGCACTGCCTGCCCGCCTACCACGACCTGGGCACCAAGGTGGCCCGGGAGGTCCACGAGCGGCACGGCCTGGACTCGCTGGAGGTGACGGACGAGGTGTTCGAGTCCGCGCACTCCGTCGTCTTCGACGAGGCCGAGAACCGGCTGCACACCATCAAGGCCGTCCTCGTCGCGACGCTCGCCGACCCCGCCGCGTAGTCGGCCGCATACTCATGCGGGCTGCGGGCTGCGGCCCCGGGGTGACGGAGGCTCAGGCGGTCGCCGTCGCCCGGCTCGGCAGGGTGAACCAGACGGCCTTGCCGCGCGCGGTGGGCCGGTGGCCGCAGGCCGAGCTGAGGGCCCGGATCAGCAGCAGCCCGCGGCCGCCCTCCTGCCACGGGTCGGGCTGCGGCCCGGGGCGGCCGGCGGTGAGGTCGCCCGGCGGCCCGGGATCGCCGTCGTGCACCTCCACCTGGCAGCCGCCCGCCCCCACTTCCACGACCAGCTCGATCGGGTCCCCCTCGGCCGTGTGCTCGACGGCGTTGGCCACCAGCTCCGCGGTCAGCAGCTCCGCCGTGTCGCTGTCGGGCCACCGGTCGAGGTCGGTGAGTGCGGTGAGTGCGGTGCGGATCAGGGCGCGGGCCATCGGTACGGCGGCGGTCGTGTGCGGGAGGGCGATCCGCCAGGCGGAGGTGTCGTCCACGGCGGGTCGTCCTTCCATGAGGGGGCAGGGGGGGAAGTCCTGGATTCAACGATACGGACCGGGCCGGAGCCTCCGTAGGGCACCCCGGCGCAACGCCGGGGGACCAGGGGCGGGGGCGGACCGGGGACCTTCGGCCCGTGCGCCGCGCCGCGCCGTACCGCGCCGTACCGCCGCAGGGGTGAGCACTTGTCGCGTTTCTCTGACGACGGTCACGATTCGGTGATAGCTTCGACGGTGTGAGCCCCTTCACCGGTTCCACACCAGAGACCGAACGGTGGCGCCACCTGCGGGTGAGCCGGCAGGACGGCGTCGCCACCGTCACCCTCGACCGCCCCGAGAAGCTGAACGCGCTCACCTTCGGCGCCTACGCCGACCTGCGCGATCTGCTCGCCGAACTGTCCCGCACCCGCTCCGTGCGCGCCCTCGTCCTCGCCGGCGAGGGCCGGGGCTTCTGCTCCGGCGGGGACGTGGACGAGATCATCGGCGCCACGCTCGCCATGGACACCGCCCAGCTCCTCGACTTCAACCGGATGACCGGCCAGGTCGTCCGCGCCATCCGCGAATGCCCCTTCCCGGTGATCGCCGCCGTGCACGGGGTGGCCGCCGGAGCCGGGGCCGTCCTCGCCCTCGCCGCCGACTTCCGGATCGCCGACCCCTCCGCCCGCTTCGCCTTCCTCTTCACCCGCGTCGGCCTCTCCGGCGGCGACATGGGCGCCGCCTACCTGCTGCCCCGCGTCGTCGGCCTCGGCCACGCCACCCGGCTGCTGATGCTCGGAGAGCCCGTACGCGCCGCCGAGGCCGAACGGATCGGCCTGCTCAGCGAACTCGTCGACGAGGGCAAGGCCGACGCCCGCGCCGCCGAACTCGCCGCCCGCCTCGCCGCCGGCCCCGCCCTCGCCCACGCCCAGACCAAGGCCCTGCTCACCGCCGAACTCGACATGCCCCTGGCCGCCTCGGTGGAACTCGACGCCAACACCCAGGCCCTGCTGATGAACGGCCGGGACTACGCCGAGTTCCACGCCGCCTTCACCGCGAAACGGCCCCCGGAGTGGAAGGGCAGGTAGCCGCATGTCCGAGAGCACCCTGAGCGTCGCCGTCGTCGGCGGCGGACCCGGCGGGCTCTACACCGCCGCACTGCTGGCCCGCCAGGGGCACACGGTGGAGCTCTGGGAACGGGGCGCCCCCGACGACACCTTCGGCTTCGGCGTGGTGCTCTCCGACGAGACCC
Organism: Streptomyces sp. C; assembly: GCF_000158895.1. Taxonomy (NCBI): domain Bacteria; kingdom Bacillati; phylum Actinomycetota; class Actinomycetes; order Kitasatosporales; family Streptomycetaceae; genus Streptomyces; species Streptomyces sp. C. Next base: position 6,032,619 of record NZ_GG657750.1, read on the forward strand.
TCGGCGGCATCGAACGCGCCGACACCGTCGTCCACGCCGCCCTCGCCGCCGAGTTCGTCCGCTGGGACGACGTGGACGTCGTCCACCGCGGCCGGCTGCTGACCTCCGGCGGCCACGGCTTCGCCGCCCTCGGCCGCCGCCGGCTCCTGGAGGTCCTCCACGAACGCTGCGCCGGCCTCGGCGTACGCCTGCGCTTCCGCGCCGAAGCCCCCGACGCCTTCGCCCTCGCCGATGCCCACGACCTGGTGGTCGCCGCCGACGGGGTGCACAGCACCACCCGCGCGCGCGGCGCCGCGCACTTCCGGCCCACCGAGACCCCCGGACGCTGCCGGTACGTCTGGCTCGCCGCCGACTTCGCCTTCGACGCCTTCCGCTTCGAGATCGCCGAGACCGAACACGGGGTCATGCAGCTGCACGGCTACCCGTACGCCCCCGACTCCTCCACCGTCATCGTCGAGATGCGGGAAGAGGTGTGGCGGGCGGCCGGCCTCGACCTGTGCGACGAGGCCGAATCGGCCTCCCGCTGCGCCAAGACCTTCGCCGAGGCCCTGCACGGCCGCCCGCTGCGCGGCAACCGCTCGGCGTGGACCCGCTTCCGCACCGTCGTCAACGCACACTGGTCGCACGGCAACGTCGTGCTGCTCGGCGACGCCGCGCACACCGCTCACTTCTCCATCGGCTCCGGCACCAAACTCGCCGTCGAGGACGCACTCGCCCTCGCCGAGGCCCTCGACCGCCGGCCCGACGTCCCCTCCGCCCTCGCCGCCTACGAGGAGGAGCGGCGCCCGGCCGTGGCCAGCACCCAGCGCGCCGCCGCCGCCAGCATGCGCTGGTTCGAGGACCTCGCCGGATACGTGGACCAGCCCGCCCGGCAGTTCGCCTTCAACCTGCTCACCCGCAGCCGCCGCGTCACCCACGACAACCTGCGGCTGCGCGACGAACGGTTCACCCGGGCGGTGGAACGCGACTTCGGCTGCCCCGAGAACGCCGACGGCACGGGAACCCCGCCCATGTTCACCCCGTTCACCCTGCGGGGCCTCACCCTGCGCAACCGCGTCGTGGTCTCGCCGATGGACATGTACTCGGCCGAGGAGGGCGTCCCCGGCGACTTCCACCTCGTGCACCTGGGCGGACGGGCCCTCGGCGGAGCCGGGCTGGTCATGACCGAGATGGTGTGCGTCAGCGCCGAAGGCCGCATCACCCCGGGCTGCGCCGGCCTGTGGACCACGGAGCAGGCGGCCGCCTGGAAGCGGATCGCCGACTTCGTCCACACCTCCGCGCCCGGTACCGCCCTCGGCGTCCAGCTCGGCCATTCCGGCCGCAAGGGCTCCACCCGGCTGATGTGGGAGGGCATGGACGAACCGCTCCCGGACGGCAACTGGCCCCTGGTCGCCGCCTCCGCACTGCCCTACAGGGCCGGGGTGTCCGCCGTCCCGCGCGCCCTGGAGGCGGCCGACCTCGCCGCGATCCGCTCCGACTTCGCGGCCGCCGCCGTACGGGCCGCGGACTGCGGCTTCGACCTGCTGGAACTGCACTGCGCGCACGGCTACCTGCTGTCCGGGTTCCTCTCCCCGCTCACCAACCACCGCGACGACGCCTACGGCGGCCCCCTGGAGAACCGGCTCCGCTTCCCCCTGGAGGTCTTCGACGCCGTCCGCGAGGTCTGGCCCGAGGACCGGCCGATGACGGTCCGCCTCTCCGCCACCGACTGGGCGCCCGGCGGCACCACGCCCGAGGAGGCCGAACGGATCGCGGCCGCCTTCGCCGCCCACGGCGCCGACGCCGTCGACGTCTCCACCGGACAGGTCGTCGCCGAGGAGGCCCCGGAGTACGGGCGCTCCTACCAGACCCCCTACGCCGACCGGATCCGCAACGCCCTCGGCGTCCCCGTCATCGCCGTCGGCGCGATCTCCTCCTGGGACGACGTCAACTCCCTGCTGCTGGCCGGCCGCGCCGACCTCTGCGCGCTCGGCCGCCCGCACCTGTACGACCCGCACTGGACGCTGCACGCGGCCGCCGAGCAGGGCTACGCGGGCCCCGGCGCCCCCTGGCCCGCCCCCTACCGCGCCGGCAGCCGCAAGCCCCCGACCGGCAAGGGGTAGCTCA
>NZ_GG657750.1:6035782-6043336 GCF_000158895.1 Streptomyces sp. C
GGCCCGGGTCGGCGTAGGGCAGCCGCCGCCAGGTGTCGAGGGCGGCCAGGTAGTCCCGGTAGGCGGCCTCGGGGGTGGGCTCGGGGCCCGACTGGAGGGCGCGCAGGACCGGTTCGTGCCGGTCGAGGAACTCCTCGTGCTGCTTGGCCAGGGCGGCCAGGTCCCACCAGCGGGCCACGGCCTCGGCGGTGGGGGCGAAACCGGCGTGGGCGCCGCGGAAGAGCTCCACGTACCCGGTCAGGTGCAGCCGTTCCAGGGTGTGTCCGGTCTCCTCTGCCAGCTGGGCGGGGGCGATCCACACCCCCGGTGCCACCGCTCCGAAGCCCAGCCGGGCCAGGCGCGAGCGCAGCAGGTGCCGCTTGTGCCGCTCCTGCTCCGGGACGGAGAACACCGCGACCAGCCACTCCGACGACACCGGCGCGGTCCCGTAGATCCGCCGGTCCCCGTCCTCCAGCAGCAGCCGGGCCTCCTCGGACGGCTCGTACCCGGCCGAACCGTCGGCGGCCTTCGCGGGCACCAGGAACCCGCGCCGCTTCAACCGGGACACCGAGGACCGGACGGAGGGCGCGTCGACGCCGGCCGCGCCCAGCAGGCGGACCAGCGCGGACACCGGGACGGCGCCCTCGAAGGACCGCCCGTAGGCGCCGTAGAAGGTGACGATCAGAGATCGCGGAGTGTGCTGCTCGACCACGGGTTCACCTCATTTCTCCCAGGAGGCTCCGGCCTTCAGGCCGGGGAGGAATGGGTCCTTGGGCCGGGGGCGCGGAGCGTCAGAGCTCGGTCCATATCTGGTCTGACCTGTCCTTTCGGCTGTTGTCAGTGGTCGAGGACAGATTATTGGGATGGTGACGACACCGATAGCGGGGGGTGCCGGGCACGCCCGGTGGACCTTCCGCGTCCGCATGTCGTCCACTGCGCTCACCGCCCTGATGGCGGGGTGGGACCGGTGCCGGTGGATCTGGAAGGTAAGTGGGCCAAGGCTGTGGTCCGCGATCACGATGCCCTGGCGGTGGAGGACTTCCGCCCGAAGTTCCTCGCCGGGGAGGGAATCCCCTCCTCTTCAGGGAGGGGAGGATTCAATCCAGATCGCGCAGCCGGAACCGTTGCAGCTTGCCGGTGGGGGTGCGCGGCAGCGCGGGCAGGAAGACGAAGGAGCGCGGGCACTTGTGCGGGGCCAGCTCGCCCTTCATGAAGGTCCGCAGGGCCTCCTCCGTCAGCACCGCCCCGTCGCGCGGCACGGTGTACGCCACCACGATCTGCCCGCGCCGCTCGTCCGGGCGGCCGACGACGGCGGCCTCCGCCACGTCCGGATGGCGCAGCAGGGCCTCCTCGACCTCGGGGCCGGCGATGTTGTAGCCCGAGGAGATGATCATGTCGTCGGCGCGGGCGACGTAGCGGAAGTAGCCGTCGGGGTCGCGGACGTAGGTGTCGCCGGTGAGGTTCCAGCCGTCCCGGACGTACTCGTCCTGCCGGGGGTCGGCGAGGTAGCGGCAGCCGACCGGCCCGCGCACCGCCAGCAGCCCCGGCTCGTTGTCGGCGACGGGCCGCCCGGAGGGGTCCACCACCCGAGCTTCCCAGCCGGGCACCACCCGGCCGGTGGTGCCGGGGCGGATGTCCTCGTCGGCGGCGGAGATGAAGATGTGCAGCAGCTCGGTGGCCCCGATGCCGTTGATGATCCGCAGGCCGGTGCGCTCGTGCCAGGCCCGCCAGGTCGCGGCGGGCAGGTTCTCGCCGGCCGACACGCAGCGGCGCAGCGCCGACAGGTCGTAGGCGCCCGTGTCGTACGGGCCCAGGGTGTCCAGCATCGACCGGTAGGCGGTGGGTGCCGTGAACAGGACGGTGACCCGGTGTTCGGCGAGGGCGGGCAGCAGCACCCGGGGCGTGGCCTGCTCCAGCAGCAGCGCGCTGGCGCCGGCGCGCAGCGGGAAGACGACCAGTCCGCCGAGGCCGAAGGTGAAGCCGAGCGGGGGACTGCCCGCGAACACGTCGTCGGGGCGCGGCCGCAGGACGCGGCGGGAGAAGGTGTCGGCGACGGCGAGGAGGTCGCGGTGGAAGTGCATGCAGCCCTTGGGCCGGCCGGTGGTCCCGGAGGTGAAGGCGATCAGCGCGACGTCGTCGGCGGAGGTCGCGACGGCCGGGTACGGGACGGTGTGCGCGGCCGCGAGCCGCAGCAGGTCGTCCTCGCCGGTGCCGCCGTAGGGGGTGATCCGCAGGCCGGGGACCTCGGCCTTGGCCAGGTCGTCGAGGACGTCGGCGTGGCACAGGGCGTGCCGTACCTCGGTCATGGCGCAGACGGTGGCCAGTTCCTGGGCGCGCTGCTGGGCCAGTACGGTGACGGCCACCGCGCCGGCCTTCATCACCGCCAGCCAGCAGGCCGCGAGCCAGGGGCCGGTGGGCCCGCGCAGCAGCACCCGGTTGCCGGGGACGACGCCGAGGTCGATGGTGAGGACGTGGGCGAGGGCGTCGACGCGCTCGCGGAGTTCTCCGTACGACCACACGCCGCCGGCGCCGTCGCGGAAGGCGGGCCGGTCCGGTCCGAACCGTTCGATGGTGGCGTCGAGCAGTTCGGTGCCGCAGTTCAGCCGGTCCGGGTAGGCCAGTTCGGGCAGCTCGAACAGGAGCTGCGGCCAGGCGTGGGCGGGCGGCAGGTGGTCGCGGGCAAAGGTGTCGGCGTGAGCGGATGGCTTGAGCTCCAAGGCGGGTTCGCCCCCTTGCAACGTCCGGATTTTGTGGTGGAGCCGGCCGTGCGAATGCGTTCCGAGCGTATCGTGATGGTGACGGCAGTCAACAGGACGCGATAAGAGTGTCCGCAGGACTTCGGCGACGGGACGTGGGGGCATTCGGATGGCCGGATTCGCGCTCGGGGCGGAACAAGAGGAATGGTGCGGCCGGTTGCGCGCCCTCGCGCGGGAGCGGCTGCGGCCGCTCGCCGAGAAGGGCGAGCCCGGACGGGTGAACCGGCCCCTCCTCGCCGAGCTGGGGGAACTGGGCCTGCTGGAGCGGGTCTTCGGCTCGGGGGCGCTGGAGCTGTGCCTGCTGCGCGAGTCCCTCGCCTACGGCTGCACGGAGGCGGAGACGGCCCTCGCCCTCCAGGGGCTCGGCGCGCACCCGGTGCTCCGGTCGGGCAGCGCCGCCCAGCGGGAGCGCTGGCTCCCGGGGGTCCGGGCCGGCCGGCACGTGGCGGCGTTCGCACTGAGCGAGCCGGGCGCCGGCTCCGACGCCGCGGCCCTCGCCCTGACGGCGGAGGCGGACGGGCCGGGCTGGCGCCTGACGGGGAGCAAGTGCTGGATCTCCAACGCCCCCGAGGCGGACTTCTACACCGTCTTCGCCCGTACGGGTGAGGCCCCGGGGGCGAAGGGCATCACGGCCTTCCTGGTCCCGGCGGACCGCCCGGGGCTGACCGGCGAGGCCCTGGAGATGCTCTCCCCGCACCCGATCGGCTCGCTCGCCTTCGACGGAGTGCCCGTCGGCCGCGAGGACGTGCTGGGCGGGCCCGGGCAGGGGTTCCGCGTCGCGATGGAGACCCTGAACCTCTTCCGGCCCAGCGTGGGCGCCTTCGCGGTCGGCATGGCGCGCGCCGCGCTCGACGCGACCGTGGCCCACACGGCCGGCCGGACCGCGTTCGGCGGGGTGCTCGCCGACCTCCAGGCGGTCGCGCACCGCGTGGCGGAGATGGCCACCCGCACCGAGGCCGCCCGGCTGCTGGTGTACGCGGCGGCCGGCGCGTACGACAGCGGCGCCGCCGACGTGCCGGGCCGGGCCGCCATGGCCAAGCTCCTCGCCACGGAGACGGCCCAGTACGTGGTGGACCACGCCGTCCAGCTGCACGGCGCGGCCGCCCTGCGCCGGGGCCACCTGCTGGAGCACCTCTACCGGGAGGTGCGGGCGCCCAGGATCTACGAGGGGGCGAGCGAGGTGCAGCGCACCATCATCGCCAAGGAGCTCTACCGGGGGGTGGCGGCGCGATGAGCCCCGAACGGATCAACCCCCCGGAGCTGTCCCCGGCCACCGGCTTCTCCCACGCGGTGTCGGCCACCGGCTCGCGGATCGTCTTCCTGGCCGGCCAGACCGCGCTGGACGGCTCCGGGAAGGTGGTCGGCGACAGCGTGCCCGAGCAGTTCGAGCGGGCCCTCGCCAACCTGCTGACCGCCCTCGCGGCGGCCGGCGGCCACCCGAGCGACCTGGCCCGGGTGACGGTGTACGCGGTGGACGTGGAGGCCTACCGCACGCACGCCGCCGAACTGGGCCGCGTCTGGCGCCGCCTCGCGGGCCGCGACTACCCGGCGATGGCGGTCGTCGGGGTGGTCCGCCTGTGGGACACCGAGGCCCTGCTCGAACTGGACGGCATCGCGGTGCTCCCGTAGGCGGTGCTCCCGCAGGTCAGGGGCGGCCGGTGAGGTGACCGCCGGCCCCTCCGGCCGGGGTCTCCCTCAAGAAGTACTGAACTGGTGTGCGCACAGGTCTTGCCAGTGCAATTTCACATTACTATGTTACAGCTCACACCGCGGCACGTTAATCCCCGTCAAACGCCGCGTGACGCAGGGCAGTTCGCACTTTCCCCCACCTCCTTCCCACCTGGAGTCATCGGTGTTCCAGCACAGAGCTGTGCGTACGTCTCTCCTCGCCACCGCCGTCACGGTCACCCTCCTCGCCACCGCCGGCCAGGCCTCGACGCAGGCGGCGGAACGGGCCACCCCCACGGGCACCTTCTCCGCCGGAGTCCAGGGCGCGACGGCCGACACGGCGCCCAACCCCTTCGACGAGGTCGACCGCCGGGCGGACGCCGAGCCGCTCGTCCCGGCCCCCGCCCCGGCCCCCGGGGGCAAGGCCGTCACCGACGGCCGGGTGCCCGGCGCCGCCCCCGTCGTGGAGGCCCCGGGCTCCACCGCGGCCGCCGAACGCACCGAGAAGAGCGTCAAGTCCGCCCAGGCCGCGCCCACCGCCAAGAGCGTCGCCGCCGGCGTCCCCTGCACCCTCGACGGGATCAAGAACCTCACCCCGGAGCAGTTCGCCGACTTCCTCGGCGACCAGGCCGTCACCGCCGACGGCTGCCTGCGCGGCCTGATCTGGACCTGGGACGCCCGCCTGGCGCCCGTCATGTCCGACGCCCACGTCCAGGCCGTCTCCCGCCGGATATCCAGCCTGGCCGCCGCCCACGACGGCCGTAACTCCTCCCACCTGGAGGAGATGTTCACCTACCTGCACGCCGTCGCCTACCACGACTTCTCCCGCGACGAGATCGACGTCACCGACGCCCCCACCACCGCCGCGATACGCCAGGCCATCGACGACTTCGGCAACGCCGCACGGACCTTCGACGTCACCCCGACGAACGCCCGCACCCTGCGCGAGGCCCTCTACGCCGCCGGCCCCGGCCTGCGCCACCACCAGATCGGCCTGATCAAGAAGGTCCTGGCCACCATGGACCCGGCCCACCCGGCCACCAACCTCGACGCCGGCTGGGCGGGCGCCGTCCTGGCCGCCCTCTCCACCAACTATCTGGGCGTCTACCCCGGCAACCAGGACGCGGCCTTCCACGCGGCGGTCGCGGGGGACGCCTCGTACCGCGCCGCCTTCAAGGCCTTCGCCGGCTACACCCACCTCAAGGGCAGCGGCAACGCCTGGGTGGTGCGCGACGCCCTCAGCGAGTACGCCCGCTTCGGCCAGGTGGGCGGCCTCAAGGACCAGGTCATCGCCGACCTCGGCGCCATGCTGGACCGCGTCAAGTCCGACCACGGCACCGACGCCTGGGCGAAGATCGTCTCCTGGCTCAACTTCTACGGGGCCTGCAAGCAGTACGGGGTCTGCAAGGAGGACATCGAGAAGCAGCTCTTCCCGTACACCTACAGCTACGACAACGGCGCCATCAAGGTCCGCACCGCCCTCGACAAGGCCACCGTCGACCAGCTCTACTACGCCAGCAAGCAGGTCAAGACGCAGTTCCACCGCGTCATAGGCACCGACCAGCCGCTCGCCGGCGACCCCAACAGCACCCTCAACATCGTGCTGTACGCCTCCCGCGCCGACTACGAGAACTACCACCCGATCCTGACCGGCTACGGCACCAACAACGGCGGCATCTACATCGAGAACGGCGCCACCTTCTACACCTACCAGCGCCGCGTCCCGCAGGACTCCTCCCTCACCCTCGAAGAGCTCTTCCGCCACGAGTACACGCACTACCTCAACGGCCGCTTCGCCGTCCCCGGCTCCTTCGGCCAGGGTCCCTGGTACGAGGGCGACCGCACGACGGCCATGGACGAGGGCACCGCCGAGTTCTTCGACGGCGCCACCCGCGACAACGGCATCGCCGTCCGCAAGTCCCTGGTCAAGAGCGTCATCAACGACACCGCCGGCGGCGGCCCGCGCATGACCGTCGAACAGCTGCTCAACGCCACCTACGACGGCGACGGCTTCCGCTTCTACAGCTACGCGGGCACCTTCTTCGAGTTCCTGTGGACCGAGAAGCCCTCGCTGCTGCGCGAGATGTACGGGTACCTGCGCGCCAACGACGTCGCCGGGTACGACGCGTGGCGCCACCGCACGGGCGCGGACACCTACCTCCAGCGCGACTACAACCGCTTCCTGGACGCCCAGATCGCCAAGGTGGACCAGCTCTACGTCCCGAACACCACCTTCACCCCGAACGAGCGGCTGCGCGACGCCGCGCTCGCCTCGGTGAAGTCCTCCTTCGCGGCGGCCACGTACAACACGCCCGACTGCGTGGAGAACGGCGACCCCGGCAAGCGCCGCTTCACCTGTACCGGCCGGATCACCGCCAACCTGAAGAACTGGCGCAGCGACGACCAGAACTTCAAGGACATGTCGGAGACGGTGGACTACTTCATCCTCGACCGGGCGGGCGCCGCCTCCAACAACCTGGCCGACATGAACTGTTCCTTCGGCCCGGTGGAGATCTGGGACAACAAGGCGGCGGCCACCTCCTCCTACAGCTGCGAAGGCCCGCTCCGCAGCTGACGGCGCACCCGGCCGGCCCTGTACCTGAACGGGGGGCAGGGCCGGCCGGGCCACCCTAGGCACCCTCAAAAGAATGTGACATATTACTGACCATGGACGTCGTGATCATTGGCGCCGGCGTCGTCGGAGCCGCGTGCGCGTACTACGCGAGCCGCTCCGGCCTCTCCGTGGCGGTGGTGGACCGCGGCCCCGTCGCGGGCGGCACCACCGGCGCGGGCGAGGGCAACCTGCTCGTCTCCGACAAGCAGGCGGGCCCCGAACTCGACCTGGCCCTCCTCTCGACGGAACTCTGGCGGGACCTCTCCGCCGAACTCCCGCACGCCGTCGAGTACGAGACCAAGGGCGGCCTGGTCGTCGCCCCGGACGACACCACCCTCAAGGCCCTGCGCCACTTCGCCGAGGGCCAGCGCGCCGCCGGGGTCGTCTCCGCCGAGGTGGGCCCGGACGCCCTGTACGACCTGGAGCCCCACCTGGCCCCGGGCCTGGCGGGCGGCTTCCACTACCCCCAGGACGCCCAGGTCCAGCCCGCCCAGGCGGCGGCCCCCCTCCTGAAGGCCTCGGGCGCCGAGCTGTACC
>NZ_GG657750.1:6046982-6047530 GCF_000158895.1 Streptomyces sp. C
GGGCCGCATCACGTACCTCCCGGCCCACCACGTCTGGACGGTGGACCCCGCAGGCGACCAGGGCTGGACCCTCCACGCCGTCGCGGGCCACGCCCCCGACGAGACCCCGGCGACCCTCCGCGCCCGCCACGTGCTCCTGGCCACCGGCGCCTACGAGCGCCAGCTGCCGTTCCCCGGCTGGACCCTCCCCGGAGTGGTCGGCGCGGGCGGAGCCCAGGCCATGCTGAAGAACAACCTCGTCCTGCCCGGCCGCCGCGTCGTCGTCGCCGGGTCCGGCCCGCTCCTCCTCGCCGTGGCCGGCTCCCTCGCCGCCGCGGGGGCCACCGTCCCCGCCGTCGTCGAGGCCGCCGCGTACACCGCGTACGCCCCCCAGGCCCCCGCCCTCCACCGCAACCCCGCCAAGCTGGTCGAAGGCGCCGTGTACGGCGGCACCCTGCTGCGCCACGGCGTCCGGCTCCTCACCCGGCACGCCGTCACCGAGGTGCAGGGGACCACTCGGGTCGAGGTTTTTTTTCGTCACCCGCCTCGACGGCGACTGGCGCCCCCTG
>NZ_GG657750.1:6047899-6053719 GCF_000158895.1 Streptomyces sp. C
TGTGCCGCTGCGAGGAGGTCCCGGCCGACCGGATCCGCGAGGCGGTGGAGGAGCTCGGCGCGCGGGACGCCCGTACGGTCAAACTCCTCACCCGGGCCGGAATGGGCTGGTGCCAGGGCCGGATGTGCGGTCCGGCCGTGGCGGCCCTCGCGGGCGGAGCCCAGGCACCCGACCGGCGCCCCCTGTCCTGCCCCGTCCCGCTGCGCCACCTCGCGGCCCTGGAGCCGCAGGCCCCGCGGCAGGCCCCGCGGTAGGCCCGCGGCAGGCGTCCCCGGACGCCGAACTTCCCACCCCGGGCCACTGATCGGGTCCGCCCGGACCCTTGTGGCCGACTCACACCCACTAGTAAAATGTCACACATCACACTAGGGAGTCCTTCATGACCCACGCGCCCACCCCCGCGCCCAGCGCCGACACCCGCACCCGCCCCTGGCACGGCATCATGGTCGCCACCGCCCTGCCCCTGCGCGCGGACCTCTCCGTCGACTACGACGCCTACGCCGAACACGTCGCCTGGCTGATCGAGAACGGCTGCGACGGCGTCGTCCCCAACGGCTCCCTCGGCGAGTACCAGACCCTCACCGACGAGGAGCGGGCCCGTGTCGTGCGCACCGCCGTCGAGGCCGCCGGCGACGGCGCCCGCGTGATGCCCGGCGTGGCCGCGTACGGCAGCGCCGAGGCACGCCGCTGGGCCGACCAGGCCGCCGAGGCCGGTGCGGGCTCCGTCCTGCTCCTGCCCCCCAACGCCTTCCGGGCCGACGACGAGACCGTGCGCGCCCACTACGCCGAGGTCGCCCGGTCGGGCCTGCCGGTGGTCGCGTACAACAACCCGTACGACACCAAGGTCGACCTGACCCCCGACCTCCTCGCCCGCCTGCACGCCGACGGCAGCATCGTCGCCGTCAAGGAGTTCAGCGGCGACGTCCGCCGCGCCTACGAGATCGCCGAGCTCGCCCCGGGCCTCGACCTGCTCATCGGCGCCGACGACGTCCTGCTCGAACTCGCCCTCGCCGGCGCCGTCGGCTGGATCGCCGGCTACCCCAACGCCCTCCCGCAGTCCTGCGCGACCCTGTACCGGGCCGCCGTCGCGGGCGACCTCGCCACCGCCCTGCCGCTCTACAAGTCCCTGCACTCCCTGCTGCGCTGGGACTCCAAGACCGAGTTCGTCCAGGCCATCAAGCTCTCCATGGACCTCGCCGGACGCCCCGGCGGCGCCACCCGCCCCCCGCGCTTCCCGCTCACCGGGGAGACCGAGGCCGCCGTCCGCGCCGCCACCGAGAAGGCCCTGGCCGAGGGCCTCAACTAGTCCCAGGGGGGACCGCAATGCGCACGCGCCACATCTACCACGCCGTGGACTCCCACACGGAGGGCATGCCCACCCGGGTGATCACCGGCGGCGTCGGGGTGATCCCCGGTGCCACCATGGCCGACAAGCGGCTCCACTTCATGGAGCACATGGACCACGTCCGCACCCTGCTCATGTACGAGCCGCGCGGCCACGCGGCGATGAGCGGTGCCATCCTGCAGCCCCCCACCCGGCCCGACGCCGACTTCGGCGTGCTCTACATCGAGGTGTCGGGCCTGCTGCCCATGTGCGGGCACGGGACGATCGGGGTGGCCACCGTCCTGGTCGAGACCGGCATGGTCCCGGCCGTCGAGCCGGTCACCACGGTCCGGCTCGACACCCCCGCCGGACTGGTGAGCGTCGACGTACGCGTCGAGGACGGCGCGGCCACCGCCGTCACCTTCACCAACGTCCCGGCCTTCTGCGTGGGCCTCGACCTGAAGGCCGAGGTGCCCGGCTTCGGCACGGTCGGCTACGACCTCGCCTACGGCGGCAACTTCTACGCCTTCGTCGAACTCGACGCCCTGCGGCTCCCCTTCGACCGGGCCCGCAAGGAGGACCTGATCGCCGCGGGCCTCGCCGTCATGGACGCGGTCAACGGCGGACCCGACCGCCCCGTCCACCCCGAGAACCCCTCCATCGCCGGGGTCAAGCACGTCTACCTCGCCGCCCCCGGCTCCGACGCCCGCCGCTCCCGGCACGCCATGGCCATCCACCCCGGCTGGTTCGACCGCTCGCCCTGCGGTACGGGGACCAGCGCGCGCATGGCCCAGCTGCACGCCCGGGGGCTGCTGCCGCTCGGTACGGACTTCGTCAACGAGTCCTTCATCGGCACCGAGTTCACCGGCCGGCTCGTCGGGGACACCACGGTGGGCGGCAGGCCGGCGGTGGTCCCCACCGTCACCGGGCGGGCCTGGATCACCGGAACCGCACAGTACTTCCTCGACCCGGCCGACCCCTTCCCCGGAGGGTTCCTGCTGTGACCACCGTCCGCACCACCGACTACCACACGGCGGGCGAGCCCTTCCGCATCGTCGACTTCACCGCGGGCGGGCTGCCCCCCGTCCCCGGTGACACGGTCGCCGAGCGCTGCGCCACGGCCATCGGCCCCGGGGGCTCCGGCACCATGCCGCGCCGCAGCCCGCTGGACGAGGTACGGCGCCTGCTGGTGCAGGAGCCGCGCGGGCACGCCGGGATGTACGGCGGGTTCGTGGTGCCCCCGGACGACGACGGGGCCCACCTCGGGGTGCTGTTCTGGCACAAGGACGGCTACTCCACCGCCTGCGGCCACGGCACCATGGCGCTCGGCGCCTGGGCCGTGGACACCGGCCGCGTCCCGGCGCCCGACGACGGGGACGCCCAGGTCCGCATCGACGTGCCGTCGGGCCGGGTCACCGCCACCGTCCACCGGTCCGAGGGCCGCACCACCGGGGTCACCTTCCGCAACGTCCCGGCCCGGGTGGCCGCCCGCAAGGTCCCGGTGGCCACCACCCTCGGCCTCGCGGAGGTGGACATCGCCCACGCCGGGGCCTGCTACGCCTCCGTCGCCGCGCGGGACCTCGGCCTGGAGGTCACCCCGGCGGCCCTGCCCGAACTCGTACGCGCCGGCCGGGAGGTCCGGGCCGCCCTCGCCACCCACCCGGCGACCTGGCACCCGGGCGGCCCGCTGCTGTCCGGGGTCTACGGGGTGGTCCTGTACGAGGAGCTGCCCGACACCCCCTTCGGGCCGCACCAGCGCAACGTCACCGTCTTCGCCGACGGGCAGGTCGACCGCTCGCCCTGCGGCTCCGGGACCTCCGCCCGGCTCGCGCTGCTCGCGGAGGACGGCCGGCTGGGGGCGGGGGAGGACCTGCTGCACGAGTCGGTGACCGGCACCGTCTTCACGGGGCGCTTCCTCGCGGGCGGGGTCACCGAGGTCACCGGGACCGCCTACCGCACCGGCGAGCACGCCTTCACCGCCGACCCGTACGACGCCCTCGGCGCGGGCTTCCTCCTGTGACGGGCCTCCCCGCGACGGGCCTCCCCGCGACGGGCCTCCTCCAGCTGGACGCCCGCGACACGGCCGGGCTGCTCACCCCCGGGCGGGCCGCCGACGCCCTGGCGGCCGCCCTGCGCGCCGGCCTGGACCCGGAGGCCTGCCCGCAGCGCACCAGCGTGCCCGCGCCCGGCGGCGAACTGCTGCTGATGCCGGCCGCGTCGGGCGCGTACGCCGGAGTGAAGATCGCCGGGGTGGCCCCCGGCAACCCGGCGCGGGGACTGCCCCGGATCACCGGCAGCTACCTCCTGCTGGACGGCCCCACCCTGCGCCCGCTGGCCCTGCTGGACGGCGCCGCCCTGACCGCCCTGCGCACCCCGGCGGTCTCCGCGCTCGCCCTGCGGTACCTGACCGCGCCGGGGCGCCCGCTGCGGCTGGTGCTGTTCGGCTCGGGACCGCAGGCGTACGGGCACCTCGAAGCGGTGCTGGAACTGCGGGACCTGGCCGGGGCGGTGGTGGTGGCCCGCGACCCGGGCCGTGCCGAGCGGCTGGCGGCGCACGCCCGGGGCCTGGGCGTCCCCGCCCGCACGGGCACACCGGCCGATGTGGCCGGCGCCGACCTGGTGCTGTGCTGCACCACCGCCCGCGAGCCGCTCTTCGACGGGCGCCTGGTCGCCCCCGGGGCGGTGGTCGTCGCCGTCGGCTCGCACGAGCCGGACGCCCGGGAGACCGACACCGCCCTCGTGCGACGCGCGGCGGTGTACGTGGAGTCGCGGGCGGCCGCGCTGCGCGAGGCGGGGGACCTGCTGGTGCCGGAGGCGGAGGGGGCGATCGGGCCCGGTCATATCGCCGGCACCCTCGCCGACCTGGTCGCGGGACGCAATTCCGCGGCCGGGAGGCCGAGTTGTCCACAGCTCTTCAAGAGCGTGGGCATGGCCTGGGAAGATCTTGCCGTCGCGGTGGCGATCTACCACGCGACCGGAGCGAACAGCGAAACGTGACATTGTACGCTGTTCCTCCGCACGTCGGTGGTGTGCGGGGTCTCGGAGGAAGAGCAATGGGTGACCTGAAGCAGCACAGTCTCATCAAGGCCCAGGAGCGGCTGCGCGACCAGGTCGGCCACGCCCTGCGCGCCGCGCTGATAGCGGGCGAGCTGCGCCCCGGCAGCGTCTACTCGGCCCCGGGCCTCGCCGCCGAGCTCGGGGTCTCGGCCACCCCGGTCCGCGAGGCCATGCTGGACCTCGCCCGCGAGGGCCTGGTGGAGCCGGTCCGCAACAAGGGCTTCCGGATCACCGAGGTCAGCGAGCGCGACCTCGACCAGTACACCGAACTCCGCACGATGATCGAGGTCCCGACCGTCGGCCGGGTCACCCGGATGGCCACGGCCGATCAGCTGGAGCAGCTGCGCCCGGTCGCCGAGGAGATCGTCACCAGCGCCCGCGAACACAACCTCATCGGCTACCTGGAGGCCGACCGCCGCTTCCACCTCGGGCTGCTGGCCCTCGCGGGCAACGAGCGCCTGGTCGAGACGGTCGGCGACCTGCGCAAGCGCTCCCGGCTGTACGGGCTCACGGGCCTGGACGAGGCCGGCAAGCTGGTCTCCTCCGCCGAGGAGCACATCGAGCTGCTCGACCTGATGATCGCCGGTGACGCGGAGGCGGCCGAGGCCTGCATGCAGCGGCACCTGGGCCACGTCCGCTCGCTCTGGGCGCAGGGGCGCGACGAGCCCGTGGGCCGGCCCCAGGGCGGTCTCGGCTCGGGCCTCTGACCCGGCCCGGCCTCCGCCGCCGACCCAGGGCCCGGACCTTCTGGTCCGGGCCCAACTCGCTTTTCCCCCACCGGTTTTGGACACGGCTGGATAACGGCGGCGGCAACCTCTTGTCAGTACAATTTCACATTACTATGTTACCGGTCACATCCTAAAGCGCGGCCCTTCCCTGGAGTGACCCATGACCAAGCGCACCCAGCTCACCCTCGCCACCGCCCTGGTGGCGACGCTCGTACTCGGCGCCTCGGGCTGCTCCGACACCAAGAAGGGCCCCGCGGCGGGCGCCGGAGCCTCCAACCCCGCCGCCGCCAACGACGGGAAGGTCCTCGGCGGGACCCCGGTCAAGGGCGGCACCCTCACCGTCCTGTCCAACCAGGACTTCTCCCACCTCGACCCGGCCCGCAACTGGACGCTGCCGACCATGGACTTCGGCACCCGGCTGCTCTACCGCACGCTCGTCACCTTCAAGGCGGAGCCCGGCAAGGCCGGCAGCGAGCTCGTCCCCGACCTCGCCACCGACCTCGGCACCCCCTCCAACGGCGGCCGCACCTGGACCTTCACCCTCAAGGAAGGCCTCAAGTACGAGGACGGCAGCCCCATCAGGGCCCAGGACGTCAAGTACAACGTCGAGCGCTCCTTCGCCCCCGACCTGACCGGCGGCCCCGACTACGCCGCCCAGTACCTGGCCGGCGCCGAGGGCTACAAGGGCCCCCTCCAGGGGCAGCACCTCGA
>NZ_GG657750.1:6054393-6104274 GCF_000158895.1 Streptomyces sp. C
CCTCAAGGTCACCCTCTCCGTCTCCACCGGCGACAAAGGGCAGGGCCGAGGCCATCCAGCAGGGCCTGTCCCGGGCCGGGCATCCAGGTCGTCATCGACACCGTCGACCCCGGCGCGTACTACGACGTCATCGGGCGACCTTCTCCACCACCCCCGACATGACCTACACCGGCTGGTGCCCCGACTACCCCTCCGGCTCCACCTGGATGCCCTTCGTCTTCGACGGACGCACCATCAAGGACAAGGGCAACCAGGGCAACTACTCCCAGTTCCGCGACGAGGCCACCATGAAGCGGATCGACGAGATCAACGCCATGGCCGACGCGAAGCAGGCCAACCAGGCCTGGATCGACCTCGACGCCGAGATCATGAAGAAGTCCCCCTCCATCCCGATCCTGATGGAGCGCAAGCCGCTGCTCGTCGGCCCCAACATCGCCGGCGCCTACGGCCACCCCTCCTGGACCGGCACCATCGACTACGGGACCGTCGGCCTCAAGGACCCGTCGAAGAGCCAGGGCTGAGGAACCCCGAGGCCACCGACACCATGACCACCACCACACCCGGCGCCGCTCCCGCCCCCGCGCCCGACGCCCCGGCCGAACGGCCCGCGGCGGCGCCGGGCAGCAGCCCCTGGCAACTCGCCCGGCGGGAACTGCGCCGCCGCCCCGCCGTCCGCGTCAGCGCCGCCGTCGTCCTCCTCTTCGTCCTGATGGCCCTCACCGCACCCTGGCTCGGAGCACTCGGCGGCTGGTCCCCCGAGGAGTTCGACAAGAGCGCCGTCGACCCCTACCTCGGCGGTCTCCCGCTCGGCGACCTCGGCGGGATCGGCCCCGAGCACTGGCTCGGCGTCGAACCCGTCACCGGCCGCGACCTGTTCGCCCGCGTCGTCCACGGCGCCCAGGTCTCCCTGCTCATCGCCTTCGCCGCCACCGCCATCGTCGTCCTCGCCGGGACCGCCGCCGGCATCGCGGCCGGCTACTTCGGCGGCCGCACCGACGCCGTCCTGTCCCGGCTGATGGACCTCACCATGTCCTTCCCCTCGCTGATCTTCATGATCGCGATGCTGTCGGTGGCCAAGGACGTCAACCGCATCGTCCTCATGACCTCCGTCATCGGCCTCTTCGGCTGGCCCGGCGTCGCCCGCGTCGTCCGCGGCCAGACCCTCTCCCTCAAACACCGCGAGTACGTCGACGCCGCCCGCGTCGGCGGCGCGAGCGCCTGGCGCATCCTGACCCGCGACATCCTCCCGGGCGTCTCCGGCCCGGTCATCGCCTACACCACCCTGCTCATCCCCGGCATGATCAGCACCGAGGCCGCGCTCAGCTACCTCGGCGTCGGGGTCCGCCCGCCCACCCCCTCCTGGGGCCAGATGATCGCCGAGTCCGTGGCCTTCTACGAGACCGACCCCATGTACTTCGTCATCCCGAGCGTCTTCCTCTTCCTCGCCGTCCTCGCCTTCACCCTCCTCGGCGACGCCCTGCGCGACATCCTCGACCCGAGGGGAGGCCGCAGTTGATCCTCTACCTGCTCCGCCGCCTGCTCGCCCTGGCCGGCGTGCTCCTCGCCATCGCGGCCGTCACCTTCGTCATCTTCTACGTCCTGCCCACCGACCCGGCCGCCGCCGCCTGCGGCAAGACCTGCAGCGCCGAACGGCTGGCCGACGTACGCCAGTACCTCGGCCTCGACCAGCCGCTGTGGCGGCAGTTCGCCGACTTCCTCACCGGCATCTTCACCGGCCGCACCCTCGGCTCCGGCCAGTACGCCGTCCAGTGCGACTTCCCCTGCCTGGGCTACTCGTACGAGAACTCCCTGCCCGTCTGGGACCTGCTGATGGACCGGCTCCCCGTCTCCGCCTCCCTCGCCGTCGGCGCCGCCGCCCTCTGGCTCCTGCTGGGCCTCGGCGCCGGCGTCACCGCCGCCCTGCGCAAGGACACCGCCACCGACAAGGCCCTCATGGTCGGCGCCGTCGCCGCCGCCTCCCTGCCCGTCTACTTCACCTCCGTCATGCTCGTCTACGGGGTGATCCGGGTCGCCGGACTGCTGCCCTACCCCAGCTACCAGGCCTTCACCGAGGACCCCCTCGCCTGGGCCTCCAACCTGCTGCTGCCCTGGACCGCGCTCGCCCTGCTCTACGCCGCCATGTACGCCCGCCAGAGCCGCGGCTCGATGATCGAGGCGATGGCCGAGCCCTACATCCGCACCGCCCGCGCCAAGGGCATGCCCGAACGCACCGTCGTCGTCAAACACGGCCTCCGCTCCGGCATGACCCCCATCCTCACCATCTTCGGCATGGACCTCGGCGGCCTCCTCGCCGGAGCCGTCATCACCGAATCCATCTTCGGACTCCCCGGCATCGGCAGGCTCTTCTACGGAGCCCTCGTCAACTCCGACCAGCCCGTCGTCCTCGGCGTCACCCTGCTCGCCGCCTTCTTCATCGTCGTCGCGAACCTCGCCGTCGACCTCCTGTACGCCGTAGTCGACCCGAGGGTGAGGTACTGATGACCACCCCGCTGCTCGAAGTCCGTGACCTGCACGTCACGTTCAGCACCCCGCGCGGGACCGTACGCGCCGTCGACTCGCTCGGCTTCGCCGTCGAGGCCGGCCGCACCCTCGGCATCGTCGGCGAGTCCGGATCCGGGAAGTCCGTCACCTCCCTCGCCGTCATGGGCCTGCACCGCACCGGCGCCGAGGTCACCGGCTCCGTCAGGCTCGCCGGACAGGAGCTGAACGGCCTGCCCGAGAAGGAACTCGCCAAGGTCCGCGGCCGCAGGATGGCCATGATCTTCCAGGACCCGCTGTCCAGCCTGCACCCCTACTACACCGTCGGCGAACAGATCGCCGAGCACTTCCGCGTGCACTTCCGGGCCGGGCGCGCCGCCGCCCGCAAACGCGCCGTCGACATGCTCGGCGAGGTCGGCATCCCCGAACCCGCCCGCCGGGCCGGGGAGTACCCCCACCAGTTCTCCGGCGGCATGCGCCAGCGCGCCATGATCGCCATGGCCCTGGCCTGCGAACCCGAACTGCTCATCGCCGACGAGCCCACCACCGCCCTCGACGTCACCGTCCAGGCCCAGATCCTCGAACTGATCGCCCGCCTCCAGGAGGAACGCGGCCTCGGCGTCGTCATGATCACCCACGACCTGGGGGTGGTGGCCCGCGTCGCCCACGAGGTCCTCGTCATGTACGGCGGCCGGGCCGCCGAACAGGCCCCGGCCGACGAGCTGTTCGCCGACCCGGCCCACCCCTACACCCGGGGCCTGCTCGACTCCCTGCCCCGCCTCGACAGCCCCGACGACGTCCCGCTGCCCTCCATCCCCGGCTCCCCGCCCTCGCTCCTCAACCGCGACCCCGGCTGCGCCTTCGCCCCCCGCTGCCCGCGCGCCGCCGCGGGCACCCGCGAGGAGCGGCAGCGCTGCACGGGCGAACTGCCCGAGCCGCGCCCGTACGGATCCCCGGCCCGGACCGCCGCCTGCCACTTCGCCGGCTCCGCGCCCGTACCCGTCCCCACCCCGGAGGTGTCCCGATGACCGCCCCGGCCACCGGTCAGGACCGGGCCGTACGGCAGGACGCCCCGGCCGGGCCCCTGCTCTCCGTACGGGACCTGACCATGACCTTCCCCGGCAAGCGGTCGCTGACCGGACGCCGGGCCGCCCCCGTCCGGGCCGTCGACGGCATCTCCTTCGACCTGGAGCCCGGCCGCACCCTCGGCCTCGTCGGCGAGTCGGGCTGCGGGAAGTCCACCACCGGCCGGATGCTGGTACGGCTGCTGGAACCCACCTCCGGCCGCATCACCTTCGACGGCCGGGACATCAGCCGGCTCTCCCAGTCCGCGCTGCGCCCCCTGCGCCGCGACATCCAGATGGTCTTCCAGGACCCGCACTCCTCCCTCAACCCCCGCCAGACGGTGGCCCGGATCATCTCCGACCCGCTGCTGGTGCAGGGCTGGAGCGCGGCGGACGCCCGCCGCCGGGCCGCCGAGCTGATGGAGCTGACCGGGCTGATCCCCGAGCACATCGACCGCTACCCGCACGAGTTCTCCGGCGGCCAGGCCCAGCGCATCGGCATCGCCCGGTCGCTGGCCACCAGCCCCCGGCTGGTGATCGCCGACGAGCCGGTCTCCGCCCTCGACGTCTCCGTCCAGGCGCAGATCGTCAACCTGATGGAGCGGCTGCGCGCCGAACTGGGCCTGGCCTACGTGTTCATCGCCCACGACCTCTCGGTGGTCAAGCGGGTCAGCGACCGCGTGGCGGTCATGTACCTCGGCCGGATCGTCGAGATCGGGGACAAGAAGTCCCTCTACGAGAACCCGCAGCACCCCTACACCCGGGCGCTGCTGTCCGCCGTACCGCTGCCGGACCCGGCGGCGGAGCGGCGGCGGGAGCGGATCGTGCTGCTCGGCGACCCGCCGAGCCCGGCCGCCCCGCCCCCGGGCTGCACCTTCCACCCGCGCTGTCCCAAGGCGCAGGAGGTCTGCCGCACCGAGCGGCCGTTGCTGCAGCTCGCCGCCTCGCGAGAGGTGGCCTGTCACTTCCCGGGTGACTGACGGGGATCACGGGAAGAAAGGGAGGGCCCCGCGGACGGCAGCGTCCGCGGGGCCCTTTTCCGGTGTCCGGGGGGCGACGGGCCCGCTACGGGTCTACAGGCCCAGCTCGCGGCGGGAAGAAACTCCAGCTTCCAGCCGCCATGATCTTCTCCGGCGTCCCGCCCGGGGTCATGTGCGTGACGCCGGGCAGCGCGAGCAGCTGGTGCGGGCGGCCCGCGTCGGTGAAGGGCCCGGGACAGGCGCAGGGTGTGGGAGGGGTGACGTTGTCGTCGGCCAGGCCGTGACCAGCAGCAGCGCCGGGCCAGTCGCGGCGCGTCGGGGATCAGCGAGTCCCGCTCGTAGACCTCGGGGTGTTCCTGAGGGAGGCCGAGGTAGCACTCGGTGTAGGCGGTGTCGTAGTGCCGGAAGTCGGTCGGCGCGGCCCCGGCTGCCGCCGCGTGGAAGACGTCCGGCCGGCGCAGCACCGCCATCGCCGACAGGTAGCCGCCGTAGGACCAGCCGCGGACGCCGACCCGGCCGAGGTCGAGGTCGCGGTGGCGTTCGCCGAGCGCCCGGAGCGCCGCGACCTGGTCCTCCAGGGTGACGTCCGAGAAGCCCCGGTACATGGCGTGGGTGTGGGCGGGGGAGACGTACGGGGTGCCCCGGTTGTCGACGGTGACCACGGCGAAGCCCTGGTCGGCCCACCACTGCCGGGCCTGCCAGCGGCGCGGCTCGGCGGACACGTCCTGGAAGCCGGGGCCGCCGTAGCTGTCCATCAGCACGGGCAGCCGCCGGCCCGGGACGTGGCCGCGCGGCAGCACGAGGGCCGTCGGGATCCCGAGTTCGGTGACCCGTTCCAGGACCGGCTCCACCCGGTACGGCAGCGGGGCGGACAGGTCGGCGGGAGTGAACTCCCGCCCGTCCGGGGTGCGTACGGTGCGCCGGATGCCGTCGGCGTCGGCGCTGGTCAGCAGCAGGGTCCCGGCCGACGCCGAGACGCCGTACACGCCGGGCCCGTCGGCGAGCGGGGTCAGCTCGCCGCTGTCGGGGTCCAGCAGCAGCACCTGCTGTTCGGCCGGGTCGCGCAGCCCGGCCTCGATCAGCAGCCGGCCCTCGTGGAGGCCGGCGACGGCGCGGACCTGTATCCCCTCGCCGGTGAGGGGCTTCCCGTCGAGGGCGAGGCAGCGTGCGGTGCCGCCGGGGGTGTCGGCGGCGGTGAGCATCCGCCCGTCGGGCAGCCGGGCCGGGGTGCCGGGCAGGAGGGGGTCGACCCACTGGGGGTGCGTGGTGCGGGACAGCTCCGTGGTGCGGCCTGTGGCCGGGTCGGCGGCGAGGAGGAGCACGTTGCGCTGGAGCCGGTCCTGCACGGTCAGCAGGATCTCGGTCGCGGACTCCCATCCCGCGTCGGAGACGTACGGGTAGGCCTCGGCGTCCCAGTCGAGTCGGATCCGGCCGCCGTCGGGGCCGAGCACCCACAGCTGCACGTCGGCGTTGGGGCCGCCCGCCTCGGGGTAGGCGAAGTCCTCGGCCGGCAGCTCCGGGTGCGCCGGGTCGGCGAAGTGGCGGCGCTGGAGGGCGCTCTCGTCGACGCGGGCGGCGAGCAGGGTGACCCCGTCGGGGGACCACCAGTGGCCCCGGCTGCGGCCGAGTTCCTCGGCGGCGGCGAACTCGGCCAGGCCCCAGCGGGCCCCGTCGGCGGGACTGATCCGGCCGCCGGGGTGGACGTACAGGGCGTCGTCGGATACGTAAGCGGTGCGCGAGCCGTCGGCGTTGGGGCGCGGATCCAGGGCGGGGCCGGCGGCCGGGACCGGCTCGGGCGCGGCGGCGCCGTCGCAGGTGACCGCGTACAGCCTGCCGTGGAGGGGGAAGACGGCGCGGCGGCCGTCGCCGGAGAGGGCGTACGAGCCGATCCCGGCGGCGACGAGGCGGGTGCGCTCGCGCAGGCGGCGCTCGGCGACGGGGAGTTCACCGGGCTCGGGGGAGAGGGCGCGCGGGTCGGCGAGCCGGGTTTCGGCGCCGGTGGCGGTGTCGAGGACCCAGAGGCTGTCGAAGGCGTCGGTGGGGCCCGTGGAGCGCAGGAACCAGAGGAGGCGGCCGTCGTCGCCGAACGAGAAGGCCCTGGGCGAGCCGTGGGTGAACCGGGCCGTGTCGGCGGAGAGCCTGAGGAATTCATCCATGATCGCATTGTGGCATGTGCAATATCACACAGCATAGGCCATTCGAGTGGTGAGCCCTGGTCCGCGGGCTTAGCGTCGACTAGTGGACCCGAACGCACTGCCGAACAACAACGGGACCGACGGCAAGGTCCGCGGGAGCGGAAACGGGCTGGCGCTGTTCGTGATTGCCTCCTGCCAGCTCATGGTCGTGCTCGACATCACCATCGTGAACATCGCGCTACCACACATCCAGACCGCGCTCGACTTCTCCACCGAGAGCCTGTCCTGGGTCGTCAACGCCTACACCCTGACCTTCGGCGGCCTGCTCCTGCTGGGCGGCCGCACCGGCGACATCCTCGGGCGCAAGCGCGTCTTCATCTTCGGCGTCCTGCTCTTCGGCCTCGCCTCCCTGCTCGGCGGACTCGCCCAGAACGCGGGCCAGCTGATGGCCGCCCGGGCCCTCCAGGGCGTCGGCGGAGCCATCGCCTCCCCGACCTCGCTCGCCCTGATCACCACCACCTTCCGCGAAGGCCCGGCCCGCAACCGGGCCTTCGGCGTGTTCGCCGCCGTCTCCGCCGGCGGCGGTGCGATCGGGCTCCTCGCGGGCGGGGTGCTGGTCGAATGGCTCAACTGGCGCTGGGTGCTCTTCGTCAACGTCCCGATCGCCCTGCTGATCGCCGTACTGGCCGCCCGGGTCCTGCGCGAGTCCGAACGCCACCCCGGACACTTCGACCTGATCGGCGCGCTGCTGGGCACCTGCGGCATGGTCGCCCTCGTGTACGGCTTCATCCGCGCCTCCCAGGACGGCTGGCGCGACGGGTTCACCCTCGGCTCCTTCGCCGCCGCCGTGGTCCTGCTGGTCCTGTTCGTCCTCAACGAGCGGCGCTCGCCGCAGCCGATCACGCCGCTGCACATGTTCGCCGACCGCAACCGCGCCGGGACCTACGGGATCATGCTCTTCCTCGCCTGCGCGATCTTCGGCATGTTCTTCTTCCTGACCCTGTTCGTGCAGAACGTCCTCGGCTTCAGCCCGCTGCGCGCCGGACTCGCCTTCCTCCCGGTCAGCGTGATGGTCGCGCTCGCCGCCGGGACCACCTCCCAGCTGCTGCCGAAGTACGGGCCCAAGCCCTTCATGGTCACCGGCGCCCTGTGCTGCGCCGTCGGACTGGGCTGGCTGACCCGCGTGGACGTCCACTCCACCTACCCCGGCAGCGTCCTCGGCCCGCTCCTGGTGTTCGCCACCGGCATGGGGCTCCAGTTCGTCTCCCTGACCCTGATGGCCCTGTCCGACGTCCCCGACCGGGAGTCCGGTGCCGCCTCCGGTCTGCTCAACTCGATGCAGCAGATCGGCGGGTCGCTCGGACTGTCGATCCTGGTCACCGTCTTCGGCACGGCCAGCCGCAACGAAGCCGAGGAGCAGGTGCCGGCCTTCCTCGGCTCGGCGAGCCCCGAACAGAAGGCCTTCTTCGCCCGCACCGGCCAACTCCCCGAGCCCTGGGCCGACCAGGTACTGACCTCGGGGGTCAGTACGGCCTTCGTGGCGGCCTCGCTCTTCACCCTCGTCGGCGCGGTCATCGCGCTCTTCGCGATCCAGGTCCGGCCCTCCGACCTGGAACGACTCCAGGGCAACCACACCCCGGCGGCCGTCCCGGGCGAGGGCAGGGGGTAGGCTCGGCCGATCATCGCAAACCGGGGGGAAATCCGATGTTCCGATCCACGATGCGCGGCGCCGCCGCGGCAGCCCTGACCGTCACCCTGGCGGCGTTCACCGTCTCCTGCGGGAACGACGCCGAGCCGAAGGCCAAGCCCTCGTCGCCCGCCGCGGCCGCCTCGCCCGCCACCTCCGCACCCGTCCCCGGCGCCGCGTCGCCGAGCGCGGGCTCCGCCGGTACGGGCACGCCCGCGCCGGCCGCGACGCCGACCGCGCAGGCCTCCCCGAAGGGCCCCTCGGCGTCGCCCTCCACCCCGCCCGAGCTGGTCCGGGACGCCTTCGCCGGACTCCAGGCGACCCTGAACGACTCCTGCACCCCGGGCAACTGCGCGTACTTCCTCGGCCGGGTGTACGACGAACTCCACCGCCTGGACCGTGCGATGAAGGCCGACGCGAAGGGCCCCGGCCACTTCCCCGAGCCGATCGCCCTCATCGTCAAGCTCGACAAGGAACTCGGCGGCGACCGCACCTTCGAGAACCTGAAGAAGCACCAGAACGCCCTCATCGGCACCCGGGACCAGATCAACACCTGGATGCAGGACCACCCCGACGACTACCGCTGACTAACCCTCCAGGCGGCGGATCCGGCAGCGCGCCGGACCCGCCGCCCGCAGGGTGATCCCGGCACTCACCGGCACCTCCCGGTCCACGGCCTCGAACTCGTACGCCCGCAGCAGCATCGCCAGCGCGATCACGGACTCCAGCATCGAGAAGTGCTGCCCGATGCAGGCGCGCGGCCCGCCGCCGAACGGGAACCACGCGTAGCGGTGCCGGCCGGCCTCGGCCTCCGGCGCGAAGCGGTCGGGGTCGAAGCGCTCCGGCTCCTTCCAGTACCGGGGATGGCGGTGCGTGACCCAGGGGGCCACGATCACATCGGCCCCCGCCGGGACGGTGTGGCCCTCGATCTCGGTGGCGGCGACGGCCTTGCGCCCGATGACCGGGGCGGCGGGGTAGAGCCGCATGGCCTCCTTGAGCACCTGGGTGAGGTACGGCAGGCGCTCCAGGTCACCGGCCACGGGAACCCGTCCGCCCAGCACGCTCCGCACCTCCTCGCGGGCCCGGGCCTGCTCCTCGGGGTGGCGGCCGAGCAGGTGCAGGGCGAAGGCCAGCGAGGTGGCGGTCGTCTCGTGCCCGGCGAGCAGGAAGACGAGCACCTGGTCGCGGAGTTCGGCGGGGTCGAAGGTGGCGTCGTCCTCGCCCCGCGCACCGGCCAGCAGGCTGAGCAGGTCCTCGCCCTCCGCCTGCCCGGGCGGGGCCGCCCCGAGCCGCTGGGCGATGATCTCGTCGCAGACGGCGTACAGCTCGTCCAGCGCGGTGGCCGCCCGCCGGTTGCCCGGGGTCGGCCAGGTGCGCGGGAGGTTGGCGGGGGAGTAGCCCCGGCGCAGCACGTAGTCCGTGATGACCGGAAAACACCGGTCCACGACATCCACGGTGGCGTCGACATCGGCACCGAACAGGATCCGGGACACCGCGCGCAGGGCCAGGTGCATCATCTCGGTGGAGACGTCGACGATCCCGTCCCGGGCCTCCGCCCACGCGGCGAGGGTGCCCTCGGTCTCGGCGGCGACGGCCCCGGCGTAGCCGTCCACCCGCTTGCGGGTGAACAGCGGCTGGACCAGCCGGCGCTGGCGCACGTAGTCGGCGTCCTGGCTGGTGAGCAGGCCGTTGCCGAAGGAGTCGCGGACCTCCTGGTAGAAGGCGTTGTCCTTGCGGAAGTTCGCGGCCTCGGAGGCCAGCACCCGCTGGGCGCCCTCCGCGGAGAACACGCAGTACAACTCGGCGCGCAGCCCGGGCGGGCCGGCGCTGATCCGCACGACGTCCCCGTGCCGCTGCCGGGCCCGCTCGTAGGTCCCGAGGGAGTCCGCCTTGAGGTCGAAGAGCGACCCGAGCAACGGAACCCCCTCCAGCCCCGGAACCCGCACCCCGTCAGCCATTCCCCGCCCCCGCCTCTGGACACCGCCCGTCGGGGCCGATTCTGCCCGCCCGCCCGACCGGGATCGACCCCTGACAAGCCATCCGGCCGAATCTCGCCGCCGCCCCGGCGTCCGGTGTGGCGCCACGAGCCGCCCTGGCAGGCATTGCCACGGCCACACCACACTGACTGTTCGTCAGTCGATCACCGCAACAACATCTTCAGATCTGAGGATCCACGCGTTACCGTCCCCGCCTTCGCCCAAGGAAGGACCACTCGCGTGAGATCCGTTTCCCGTGCCGTCAGCGCGTCCGCCGTCGCCCTGGCCCTCGCCGCCACGCTGGCCCCCGTGGCCGCCCACGCCGCGACCACCGCCCCCGCGACCACCGCCCCCGCGCCGGCCGCGTCCGTCTCCGGCGCACCCAGCCGCGTCCTGTCCGTGCCCGGGCTCGTCAACGCCCGCGACCTCGGCGGCTACACCACCTACGACGGCAAGACCACCAAGTGGGGCACCGTCTACCGCACCGAGACCCTCTCCAAGCTCACCCCCGACGGCGTCAACGCCGTCGGCGCGCTCGGCCTCGGCAAGGTCGTCGACCTGCGCACCACCCCGGAGATCTCCGCCGACGGCACCGACAGGCTCCCGCCCGGCGTGACCGCGGTGGCCCGGCCGGTCGACGACACCAGCCTCTTCGCGTTCATCGGCGGTGTGGTCCGCTCCAAGGACCCCGTCTACCAGCAGGCGCAGCTCGGCAACGGGGCGGCGGAAGCGCGGATGACCGCCCTCTACAGGGGCTTCGTCACCAACCCGGGCAACCGGGCCCAGCTCGGTGCGGCGATCAAGGACGTCGCCAACTCCACCAAGCCGATCGCGTTCCACTGCTCGGCGGGCAAGGACCGCACCGGCGTCCTCGCGGACACGATCCTGCGCGCCGTCGGCGTCCCCGCCCCGACCTCGGAGCAGGACTACCTCCTCTCCAACAGCCTCCGTGCAGCGACCGACAAGGCCCTCCGCGACCAGGTCAGGGCGGCCGGGTACATGCAGGACCCGGACCTGCTGATCCCGCTCCAGGAAGTCCGCAGCGACTACCTCGCCGCGTTCCGGAACCAGGCCGTGGCCGACTACGGCAGCTTCGGGGAGTTCCTCACCAGGGGCCTCGGCCTGAGCGTGTCGGACCTGCTCAAACTCCGCTCGCGCACCGTCTCCTGACCCGGCAGACGACGAAGACCCCCGCCCGGACGGATCGTGCCGGAGGCGGGGGCCTTCGAGGTCAGGGCCGCACTGGAACTCCTGATGCTCCGCCTCCGCCTCCGCCGCCGGGGGGCGGGGGCCGGGCATGAGGAAGCCCCCGCCCCGGAGAAATCCGGGAGCGGGGGCTTCTCGGCGGGTCAGGGCGGCTCAGATGTCCCGGAAGATCTCGATCTGCGCGCCGACCGAGTTGAGGCGCTCCGCGAGTTCCTCGTAGCCGCGGTTGATGACGTAGACGTTGCGCAGGACCGAGGTCCCCTCGGCCGCCATCATGGCCAGGAGGACGACCACCGCCGGGCGGAGGGCCGGGGGGCACATCATCTCGGCCGCGCGCCAGCGGGTCGGGCCCTCGACCAGGACGCGGTGGGGGTCCAGGAGCTGGAGGCGGCCGCCGAGGCGGTTGAGGTCCGTCAGGTAGATGGCCCGGTTGTCGTACACCCAGTCGTGGATCAGGGTCTTGCCCTGGGCGGACGCGGCGATGGCGGCGAAGAACGGGACGTTGTCGATGTTCAGCCCGGGGAACGGCATCGGGTGGATCTTGTCGATCGGGGCTTCGAGCTTGGAGGGGCGGACCGTGAGGTCGACCAGGCGGGTGCGGCCGTTGTCGGCGACGTACTCGGCGGAGCGGTCGTGGTCGAGGCCCATCTCCTCCAGGACCGCGAGCTCGATCTCCATGAACTCGATCGGGACGCGGCGGATGGTGAGTTCGGACTCGGTGACGACCGCGGCGGCCAGGAGGCTCATCGCCTCGACCGGGTCCTCGGAGGGGGAGTAGTCCACGTCGGCGTCGATGACGGGGACGCCGTGCACGGTGAGGGTGGTCGTGCCGATGCCCTCGACCTTGACGCCCAGCGCCTCCAGGAAGAAGCAGAGGTCCTGGACCATGTAGTTGGAGGAGGCGTTGCGGATGACGGTGACGCCGTCGTGGCGGGCCGCGGCCAGCAGGGCGTTCTCGGTGACCGTGTCGCCGCGCTCGGTCAGGACGATCGGGCGGTCGGGGGCGACCCCCGCCTCGACCTTCGCGTGGTAGATGCCCTCGGTCGCGGTGATGTCCAGGCCGAAGCGGCGCAGGGCGATCATGTGGGGCTCGATGGTGCGGGTGCCGAGGTCGCAGCCGCCGGCGTACGGCAGGCGGAACTGGTCCAGGCGGTGCAGCAGCGGGCCCAGGAACATGATGATGCTGCGGGTGCGGACGGCCGCCTCCGCGTCGATGGCGTCCATGTCGAGGCGGGCCGGCGGGACGATCTCCAGGTCCACGCCGTCGTTGATCCAGCGGGTGCGGACGCCGATGGAGTTCAGGACCTCCAGGAGGCGGTAGACCTCCTCGATGCGGGCGACCCGGCGCAGGACCGTGCGGCCCTTGTTGAGCAGGGAGGCGCACAGCAGTGCCACGCACGCGTTCTTGCTCGTCTTGACGTCGATGGAACCGGACAGGCGGCGGCCGCCGACGACGCGCAGGTGCATCGGGCCGGCGTAGCCCAGGGAGACGATTTCGCTGTCGAGCGCTTCACCGATTCGGGCGATCATCTCAAGGCTGATGTTCTGATTGCCGCGCTCGATGCGGTTCACGGCGCTCTGGCTCGTGCCGAGGGCGTCCGCGAGCTGACTCTGGGTCCAGCCGCGGTGCTGCCGGGCGTCACGGATGAGCTTGCCGATGCGTACGAGGTAGTCGTCTGCCATGGGTGCACCGTATCTCAGATATGAGATGTGGATCGCCCGGGGTGTGGCGGACGGGTGTTATCGGTCCGTCAGATTGCACGTACGGCCCAACAGGGCTTGCGCCGCGCGGACTCCGCCGGCGCCGGCGTCAACTCCCCTTTGTCCCGGTGTGTCGATCTTTTGGGGGTGGATTGCCGTTTGTTTCGCGAACGTCCCCTTTGGGGTGTGATGGAGTCCGCCGTGCCGATGTCGGCGTCGCCCGGCAGGGCGGTGTCCGGGCCGGCGCCCCGGCCGGTGTCCGGGCATGCCGGAGCGGCCGCCCGGTGGACGGCTCCGGCGGGGCGCGAGGTGTGCACCTCGTGCCCGCCCCCCGACATGTACTAGAGTTATCTCGACATCGAGATATCTGCCGAAGGCGTACCGCAGCCGCCCCCGCTGGTAAGGGTTACCTAACTTAGCCTTACCTTAGCGGATTGGCCACAGGGCGTGGCGGCAGGATTGCGGTTATACGCGCGAGATCATGCATGAAGGAGACTGTCGTGTCGGCGAACAGCTTCGACGCCCGCAGCACGCTGCAGGTGGGCGACGAGTCGTACGAGATCTTCCGGCTGGACAAGGTTGAGGGCGCCGCCCGCCTTCCCTACAGCCTGAAGGTCCTGCTGGAGAACCTGCTCCGCACCGAGGACGGCGCGAACATCACCGCCGACCACATCCGGGCGCTCGGCGGCTGGGACTCCCAGGCGCAGCCCAGCCAGGAGATCCAGTTCACGCCGGCCCGCGTGATCATGCAGGACTTCACCGGCGTCCCCTGCGTCGTGGACCTCGCCACCATGCGCGAGGCCGTGAAGGAGCTCGGCGGCGACCCGGCGAAGATCAACCCGCTCTCGCCCGCCGAGATGGTCATCGACCACTCCGTCATCGCCGACAAGTTCGGCACCAAGGACGCGTTCGCCCAGAACGTGGAGCTGGAGTACGGCCGCAACAAGGAGCGCTACCAGTTCCTGCGCTGGGGCCAGACCGCCTTCGACGACTTCAAGGTCGTCCCCCCGGGCACCGGCATCGTCCACCAGGTCAACATCGAGCACCTGGCCCGCACGGTCATGGTCCGTAACGGCCAGGCGTACCCCGACACCCTCGTCGGCACCGACTCGCACACCACCATGGTCAACGGCCTCGGCGTGCTCGGCTGGGGCGTCGGCGGCATCGAGGCCGAGGCCGCGATGCTCGGCCAGCCGGTCTCCATGCTGATCCCGCGCGTCGTCGGCTTCAAGCTGACCGGCGAGCTGCCGACCGGCACCACCGCCACCGACCTCGTGCTCACGATCACCGAGATGCTGCGCAAGCACGGCGTCGTCGGCAAGTTCGTCGAGTTCTACGGTGAGGGCGTCGCCGCCACCTCCCTCGCGAACCGCGCCACCATCGGCAACATGTCGCCGGAGTTCGGCTCCACCGCCGCGATCTTCCCGATCGACGGCGAGACCCTGAAGTACCTCAAGCTCACCGGCCGCTCCGAGCAGCAGGTCGCGCTCGTCGAGGCGTACGCCAAGGAACAGGGCCTGTGGCTGGACCCGGCCGCCGAGCCGGACTTCTCCGAGAAGCTGGAGCTCGACCTCTCCACGGTCGTCCCCTCCATCGCCGGCCCGAAGCGCCCGCAGGACCGCATCGTCCTGGCCAACGCCGCCCAGCAGTTCGCGGTGGACGTCCTGAACTACGTGGACGACGCCGACGAGGCGGGCAAGGAGTCCTTCCCGGCCTCCGACGCCCCGGCCGCCACCAACGGCGTCCCGACCCGCCCGACCCAGGTCACCCTGGCCGACGGCACCACCTTCGAGATCGACCACGGCGCCGTCACCGTCGCCGCGATCACCTCCTGCACCAACACCTCGAACCCCTACGTCATGGTCGCCGCGGCGCTCGTGGCCAAGAAGGCGGTCGAGAAGGGCCTGACCCGCAAGCCGTGGGTCAAGACCACCCTGGCCCCGGGCTCGAAGGTCGTCACCGACTACTTCGACAAGGCCGGCCTGACCCCGTACCTCGACAAGATGGGCTTCAACCTCGTCGGGTACGGCTGCACCACCTGCATCGGCAACTCCGGTCCTCTGGACGAGGAGATCTCGAAGGCGATCAACGAGCACGACCTCGCGGTCACCTCGGTCCTCTCGGGCAACCGCAACTTCGAGGGCCGCATCAACCCCGACGTCAAGATGAACTACCTGGCCTCCCCGCCGCTGGTCGTCGCGTACGCCATCGCGGGCTCCATGAAGGTGGACATCACGACGGAGGCCATCGGCACCGACGCCGAGGGCAACCCGGTCTTCCTCAAGGACATCTGGCCCTCCGAGGCCGAGGTCAACGACGTCGTGGCCAACGCCATCGGCGAGGACATGTTCTCGAAGTCCTACGAGGACGTCTTCGCGGGCGACGCCCAGTGGCAGGCGCTGTCGATCCCGACCGGCAACACCTTCGAGTGGGACCCGCAGTCCACCTACGTCCGCAAGCCCCCTTACTTCGAGGGCATGACGATGGAGACCACCCCGGTCTCCGACATCGCCGGCGCCCGCGTGCTGGCGAAGCTGGGCGACTCGGTCACCACCGACCACATCTCCCCGGCCGGTGCGATCAAGGCCGACACCCCGGCCGGCAAGTACCTCACGGAGCACGGCGTCGAGCGCCGCGACTTCAACTCGTACGGTTCCCGCCGCGGCAACCACGAGGTCATGATCCGCGGTACCTTCGCCAACATCCGCCTGCGCAACCAGATCGCGCCGGGCACCGAGGGCGGCTTCACCCGCGACTTCACCGTCGAGGGCGCGCCGGTCTCCTTCATCTACGACGCCTCCCAGAACTACCAGGCCGCCGGCATCCCGCTGGTCATCCTGGCGGGCAAGGAGTACGGCTCCGGCTCCTCCCGCGACTGGGCTGCCAAGGGCACCGCGCTGCTCGGCGTCAAGGCCGTCATCGCCGAGTCCTACGAGCGCATCCACCGCTCGAACCTGATCGGCATGGGCGTCCTCCCGCTCCAGTTCCCCGAGGGCGCCACCGCGGCCTCCCTGGGCCTCACCGGCGAGGAGACCTTCTCCTTCACCGGTGTGGAGGAGCTGAACGACGGCACCACCCCGCGCACGGTCAAGGTCACCACCGACACCGGTGTCTCCTTCGACGCGGTCGTCCGCATCGACACGCCGGGTGAGGCGGACTACTACCGCAACGGCGGCATCATGCAGTACGTCCTGCGGAACCTCATCCGCGGCTAAGGGCGCGCC
The DNA here is from genome assembly GCF_000158895.1 of Streptomyces sp. C. Classification (NCBI taxonomy): domain Bacteria; kingdom Bacillati; phylum Actinomycetota; class Actinomycetes; order Kitasatosporales; family Streptomycetaceae; genus Streptomyces; species Streptomyces sp. C. The sequence goes on from NZ_GG657750.1 coordinate 6,070,866, forward strand.
AGGCGGAGCGATCCGCCGCCAGTCGGCACCATAGGGCCGTACCCCCGTTAAGGGGGTGCGGCCCTTCCGCTTTTCGCGGCGGCGGTCCCGGACAGCGGTCAGGTCTCAACTCGGAAAAGCCGGGAACGATCCTTGTGCACGATCTTGCTCAGTCGAGCGGAAGTGGACTATACCTGTGCCCGTCCGGGCCACCGCGCGACGAGCGGCCCCGGGCCGGAGGGAAGCCGGGGGACCGCGGCGATGCCCGCCTGCACGGTAACTGCCGCTTTTTCCGGCCTCCTTCACACATCTGACGAAGGCGAGGACATGAGCATGGGATCCACTGGTGAGGGCCTCGGCCGCCGTGATCTGATCAAGCGTTCTGCAGCGCTCGGACTGATCAGCGTGCCGACGATGAGCTTCCTGTCCGCCTGCGCCTCCGGCGGTGAGGACACCACGAAGGGCCCCGACAAGGGGGCCGTGTCCAAGGAGAACCCCTTCGGCCTCGCCAAGGGCGGGAAGCTCGACGTGGTCATCTTCAAGGGCGGTTTCGGCGACGACTACGCGAAGGCCTGGGAGGCCGCGTTCGACAAGAAGTGGGGCACCACCAGCTCCCACCTGGCCACCCAGGAGATCGCGGCCAAGCTCCAGCCCCGGTTCAACGCCGGCAACCCGCCGGACGTCCTCAACGACTCCGGCGCCCAGATGATCAAGATCGACGTCCTGGCCAAGGGCGGCCAGCTCGCCGACCTGACCACGCTCCTCGACTCCCCCTCGCTCGACGACCCGGCCAAGAAGGTCCGCGACACCCTGATCCCCGGCACGGTCGAACAGGGCTCCCAGGGCGGCAAGTTCGTCGCCCTCAACTACGTGTACACGGTTTTCGGCCTCTGGTACTCCGGCAAGCTCTTCAAGGAGAAGGGCTGGACCGAGCCGAAGACCTGGGACGAGTTCCTGGCCGTCTGCGCCAAGGCCAAGGAGGCCGGCATCGGCGGCCTGGCCCACCAGGGGAAGTACCCCTACTACATCAACGTCGTCATCATGGACCTGATCGCCAAGAAGGGCGGTCTGGAGGCGATGAAGGCCATCGACAACCTCGCCCCGAACGCCTTCGAGGGCAACCCCGCGGCCCTGGCCGCCGTCGAGGCGGTCTACGAGGTGGTCGAGAAGGGCTACCTCATGCCCGGCACGAACGGCCTGACCCACACCGAGTCCCAGACCGCCTGGAACCAGTACAAGGCCGCCTTCATCCCCTCCGGCTCCTGGCTGGAGAACGAGCAGCTCAAGCAGACCCCCGAGGACTTCGACATGAAGTTCCTGCCGGTCCCCGTGCTCGCCGACAGCAAGCTGCCCTTCACCGCCATCCGGGCCGGCGCCAACGAGGCCTTCGTCGTCCCCGAGAAGGCCGCCAACAAGGCCGGCGGCCTGGAGTTCCTGCGCTCCATGCTCTCCCGCGAGTGGTCCACCCTCTTCGCCCAGCAGGCCAACTCCCTCACCGTCGTCAAGGACGGCGTCGACCCGGGCGTCAAGCTCCGGCCGGGCACGCAGTCCGCCGTCGCCGCGGTCAAGGCCGCCGGGGCCGACACCTTCAACTACCTCTACCCCGACTGGTACAGCGAGATGGACTCCGAGATCCAGAACGCGTCCAATGAGCTGATGGCCCAGCGGATCCAGCCAAAGGAGTGGATCAAGCGGGCCCAGGCTGCGGTAGACAAGGCTGCCAAGGACCCCAACGCCAAGAACAACCACCGCAGCTGACCCCACGTCCACCGGCAGCGTCACAGGGACGGACACCATGAGCCAAGTAGCCCGGCGCAGGGGAAGGACCACCGGCTTCATCGCCGGCTTCCTCGTCCTGCCGCTCGCGCTGTACCTGACCTTCGTCATCTGGCCGTACGTTCAGACGTTCGGCTACTCCTTCACCAACTGGTCGGGCCAGTCGCCGACGTTCGACTTCGTCGGCCTGGAGAACTACTCCGCCCTGATGGACGACGAGGTCTTCCGCGGCGCCCTCTGGCACAACCTGCTGCTCCTGGTGTTCGTCCCCGTGATCACCATCCTGCTCGCCCTCTTCTTCGCCTTCATGGTGAACGCGGGAGGGCGCAGCGGGGCCGGCGGGGTGCGGGGCGTACGCGGATCTGCCTTCTACAAGATCGTCTACTTCTTCCCGCAGGTCCTCTCCCTCGCGATCCTCGCGGTGCTCTTCGGAGCGGTGTACCGCAGCGACGAGGGCGGCCTGCTCAACGGCCTGCTCTCCTGGGCGGGCCTCGTCGACCCGGCCCACCCGGTCGAATGGCTCAACGACCCCGACCTCGTCCTGTGGTGCCTGCTCCTCGTGGTGGTCTGGCACGGCGTCGGCTTCTACCTGGTCCTCTTCTCGGCCGCCATGCAGTCCGTGCCCAGGGACATCTACGAGGCCGCCCTGCTCGACGGCGCCGGGCGCGCCCAGACCTTCTTCCGGGTGACGCTGCCCCTGCTGTGGGATTCTGTGCAGACCTCCGCGGTCTACCTGGGCATCGCCGCGATGGACATGTTCGTCCTGGTGTCGACCATGACCTCGGGCCAGTTCGGCGGCGGACCCGACCACCACAGCGAGGTCATGGCCACGGTGCTGATGCGCAACTTCCTCTACTTCGGCAAGAGCGGCTACGCCTGCGCCATGGGCGTGGTCATGCTCGTCCTGACCATGATCCTCTCCGTCGTCACGCTGCGCGCCACCCGCCGCGAGCGCATCGAGTTCTGAGCGGGAGTCCACGATGACCACAGTGATCAAGGCGCCGGGCGAGTCCTCCGCCGAGCGTTCCGGCGGCACCGGGGGCGGCCAGGGCGGCGGGGGTCGCCGTTCCGACGGCATGGTGCTCAACGTCTTCTCGCACGGCTTCCTCGCCGTCTGGGCGGTACTGATCGTCCTGCCGCTCGTCTGGCTGGCCCTCGGATCCTTCAAGACCGACACCCAGATCGGCGCCTCGGCCCTCAGCTGGCCCTCCAACTGGCACTTCGACGCCTTCGGCCGAGCCTGGGACAAGGGCATCGGCGGCTACTTCGGCCACACCCTCATCGTGATGGCCTTCTCGGTCCCGCTGACGATGCTGCTCGGCTCGATGGCCGCCTACGTCCTGGCCCGCTACCCCTTCCGGGGGAACCGGATCATCTACTACTTCTTCGTCAGCGGGGCGATGTTCCCCGTCTTCCTGGCGCTCGTGCCGCTGTTCTTCATGGTCAGGCGCCTGGACATGCTCAACACCTACCAGGGGCTGATCCTGGTCTACGTCGCCTACTCGCTGCCGTTCACCGTCTTCTTCATGCACTCCTTCTTCCGCACCCTGCCGACGGCGGTGCACGAGGCGGCGGTGATCGACGGGGCCTCCGACACCCGGATCTTCTTCCAGGTGATGCTGCCGATGGCCAGGCCCGGCCTGATCAGCGTGGGGATATTCAACGTCCTGGGCCAGTGGAACCAGTACATCCTGCCCTCGGTGCTCATGCAGCCGCAGAGCGGGTCCGACCCCGAGCGCTACATGCTCACCCAGGGCCTGATCCAGCTCCAGTACCAGATGGGCTACGAGACGGACCTGCCGGTGCTGTTCGCCGGCGTCACCATCGCGATGATCCCGATGCTGGTGGTCTACCTGTCCTTCCAGCGCCAGATCCAGGCGGGCCTCACCTCGGCCACCCTGAAGTAGCCTTCCGCAGCTGGTACAGCTCCCGGGAGCCGGGACCCCCGACGCTCTGGTGGATCCTGGGCTCCCGCCCGGTGCCGCCGACGCCCCACTCCGGCCAGTCGCACCCCGGTACGTCCAGGCGGACCCGCTGGGACCAGGGGTCCCGGCCGGGCTCGTACGTCCAGGTGCCGGTGCCCGAGCAGCCCGGCGGGGTGCTGCCCGAGGTGTCGCCGGGGGAGTGCACGGCGACACCGGAGGCGGTGACCCGGCCGTCCGCCGTGAAGGTCAGGGTGTTGCCCGTGTGGTCGACCCAGGCGCCGGCCAGGGCCGCCGGGCCGATCACCGGGGGCTCGTACGGGGGCAGCACCCCGGTGACGAGCCCGAGGGTGCCGAACAGGCCCGTCCCCGCCACCAGCGCCCCGCCCCACCGTGCCACCCGGCGCGTGAGCCCCTCGCCCCGGAGCCGGGCGATCCGGGCGCCCGCCGACAGGGAGGCGGTGGCCGCGGCCCAGAAGAGCAGCACGGGCCGGGTCCGCGCGTCGTTGTACGAGGCGAAGGCCCAGACGGGCGGCGCCAGCAGGGCGGCCACCAGGAGCGGTACGCAGCACCACGCGGCACGCTCGCCGACCCGGCGGCCGAGCAGATCGGACAGTGCGACCGCCGGGAGCACGAAGAGCAGCGACAGCAGGAACGCGACGACGGCGACGATGCCCGTGAGCGGGACGAGGGCCGCCGCGATCCGGCCCCAGTCGGGCGGTGTGTCCGGGGGCGGCTGCGTCCGGACGTAGAGCAGCACGACCACGGTGGTGAGCGCCACCTCCAGGCAACCCACCAGTACCGAGACCAGCAGGACCCGTCCGTACGACCGTTTCTGACGCATGCTCGCCCCCCGGTGACGTCCCGGCTCCATACTGCCAGCCGGGCTGAACGTGTTCAATTCATTGCGCTACAGCCAGGTGCGCGCTACAGCCAGGTGCCGAAGCGGCGGACGTACCAGGTCTTCACGAGCTGGGTGAGCGTGCAGTACGCGAGCAGTACGCCGACCAGCCACGGGAAGTACGACGCCGGCAGGGCGGTGAAGCCCAGCGCGGGGGCCAGCGGCGAGAAGGGCAGCCAGAGTCCGGTCAGCACCGCGAGGACGGTCATCACCATCACCGGCCAGGAGGCGCGGGACTGGACGAACGGGATCTTGCGGGTGCGGATCATGTGGACGATCAGGGTCTGCGAGAGCAGGCCCTCGATGAACCAGCCGGACTGGAAGAGCGACTGCTCGGCCGCCGTGTTCGCCGCGAAGACGTGCCACATGATCACGAACATCGCGATGTCGAAGACCGAGCTGATGGGACCGATGCTGACCATGAAGCGGAAGATGCCCTTGGCGTCCCAGTTGCGCGGCTTGCGCAGGTACTCCTCGTCCATCCGGTCCCAGGGCGTGGCCAGCTGGGAGATGTCGTAGACCAGGTTCTGCACCAGCAGCATGATGGCGAGCATCGGCTGGAAGGGGATGAACGCGCTCGCCACCAGCACCGAGAAGACGTTGCCGAAGTTCGACGAGGCCGTCATCTTGATGTACTTGATCGTGTTGCCGAAGGTGGTCCGGCCCTGGACCACGCCCTGTTCCAGGACGGTCAGGTCCTTCTCCAGCAGGATGATGTCCGCCGACTCCTTCGCGATGTCCACGGCGGTGTCCACCGAGATGCCGACGTCGGCGTCGCGCAGGGCGGCCGCGTCGTTGATCCCGTCGCCGAGGAAGCCGACGGTGTGCCCCTCGGCCTGCAGGGCCCGGACGATCCGCGCCTTCTGGACCGGATTGGCCTTGGCGAAGACGGTCGTACGGGCGGCCAGCGCGCGCAGCGCCGTGTCGTCGAGGGCGTCCACCTCGGAGCCCGGGACCACGTGGCCCACTTCGATGCCGACGTCGGCGCAGACCCGGGCGGCGACGAGCTCGTTGTCGCCGGTGACCACCTTGACCGCGATGCCCTTGTCCGCCAGGCCCCGCAGGGCGGCGGCCGCGGAGGCCTTCGGCGGGTCGAGGAAGGCGAGGAAGCCGACCAGGGTCAGCCCGTCCTCGTCCGCGACGGTGTAGGTGTCGCGGGGCTCGGCGACGGTGCGGGTGGCCACCGCGAGGACCCGCAGGCCCTGCCGGTTGTGCTCCTCGGCGATCCGGGTGGCGCGCAGGCGCAGTTCGCCGGTCAGCCCGACCTCCTCGCCGTGGTCGGTCATGTGGGTGCAGAGGGCCAGGACCTCCTCGACCGCACCCTTGGTGATCATGATGTGCTCGGGCCGGCCGGCCTTCCCGGCCGTGCCGTTGCGGTTGAGGACCACGGACATCCGGCGCCGGGCGAAGTCGAAGGGGATCTCGTCGACCATCGAGAACCGTGCGTCGACGACAACCTCCTCGGCCTCGTTGACGCGGTCGATGACCGCTTGGTCCATCAGGTTCTTCAGGCCGGTCTGGAAGTGGGCGTTGAGGTAGCCGTACTCCAGGACCTCGCCGTCCTCGGCGCCGTGCACGTCCAGGTAGCGGTCCAGGACGATCCGGTCCTCGGTGAGGGTGCCGGTCTTGTCCGTGCAGAGCACGTCCATCGCGCCCAGGTTCTGGATCGCGTTCAGCCGCTTGACGACGACCTTGCGCCGGGACATGGCGACCGCGCCGCGCGCCAGGTTGGCCGAGACGACCATCGGCAGCATCTCGGGGGTCAGGCCCACCGCGACGGCGATGCCGAACAGGAAGGCCTCGTTCCAGTCGCCCTTGGTGAGGCCGTTGACCATGAAGACGACGGGGACCATCACCAGCATGAAGCGGATCAGCAGGAAGCTGACCTTGCGCACGCCGGTGTCGAAGTTGGTCTGCGGGCGCTCGCCGACCAGGGTGCCGGCCATGGAGCCGAACCAGGTGTCGGCGCCGGTGGCGACGACCACGCCGGTGGCGGTGCCGGAGGTCACCGACGTGCCCATCAGGCAGAGGTTGTCGGCCTCCACCGGGTCGGTGGTCGCGTCCTGGCCGAGGTCCTCGGTACGAGTGTCGGCCTTGGGGACCGGCAACGACTCGCCCGACAGGGCCGCCTGGCCGACCATCAGGTCCTTGGACGTGATCAGCCGCAGGTCGGCCGGGATCAGGTCGCCGGCGGCCAGCTTGACCAGGTCGCCCGGAACGACCCGGTCCATGGGTACCTCGACGGTGGTGGGCGCCGATCCGCTGCCGGCCCGGCGCTGCACCGCGCAGGTGGTGGTGACGAGCTTCTTCAGGGCGTCGGCGGCCCGGCCCGAACGGTACTCCTGCCAGAACCGCAGCAGCCCGCTGACCGCCACCATCACGGAGAGGATGACGACCCCGGGATCGGCCGGGTCCTGCCAGAACATGACGGCGGCGAGGAGGACCAGGACGCCGATGAACGGGTTGCAGAAGGCCTTCGCGAGCTGCGTGGTCCACAGCGGGGTGCGCTCCTGGGCGACGGTGTTGGGGCCGTGCCGCTCCAGTCGCCGCACCGCCTCGGCGTGGGTGAGGCCGCACCGGGAGGTGTCGGCGTCCTGGAGGACCCGTACGGCCGGACGGGCGCTGATCGCGGCCAGGCGCTCGCCGGCGAGGCGGGTGGCGGCTTCGAGCTCGGCGGCCTTGCGCTCGCGGCGGCCGCGGCCCGGCGGCGCGAGCTTCGTCGGGGTGCGAGGGGTGAGCATGGTCATGACGACTACCTCCCTCCACGGCGTCCGGGCAGCGTGGAGCCGCGCGGTGACGTGGAGTGATCGGGGTGCGGCGCGGGGTGGCGCGGGACGCCACGGGGTGCGCCGCGGACATGGATGACGTATGCCTGACAGGAGAGTCAGGGCATGCAGGAAAGGAGAGGGGAAGCGGTGTCCCGCAGGGGACCGCGGCGGGCGCGGTACGGGAACGGCACCCGGACGTGGCCGTGGGTGCACGCGGAAGGGTCAGCCGGTCGGCGGGGCGCAGGCCCGGACGGTCGGCGGATCAGCCGGCGCAGGCGCGGCGAGGACTTCGATCGGGACTCATCCCGAACACCTCCTCGCGTAGCGCTGTCACGGCACGGCGCGCGGTCCGGCCGGAAAGGCCGCAGAGGACCGGCGCCTCAGCGACCGTAGCACGATCCCGGAGGCCTCTTGTTCATACTTTCGGGTCATGTGTCCGGTTCGCTCTGTCTCAGGCTCTTGACGGCGGAGTGGGCAAAGGCTCGACTTAAGGTTCACAAGTTGGAGAGACGCCGGGGTCTCGGAGCGCACAGCCGCGATACCGGCCGGGGGGCGACGGATGGCCGTCGCTTATGGGCAGGAGTGGATGAGTCGTGCAGACTCCCGGATCGCAGTCCTCGCTGCATCGCGCGAACCTGGCAAGAGTCGTGCGGGCCGTGCGCCTCGCCGGTTCGCTGACCCAGGCGGAGATCGCCCGCACCACCGGACTGTCGGCGGCCACGGTCTCCAACATCGTCCGTGAACTGAAGGAGAGCGGCACCGTCGAGGTCACCGACACCTCGGCCGGCGGCCGCCGGGCCCGCAGCGTCTCGCTCAGCGGGGACGCGGGCATCGTCATCGGAGTGGACTTCGGCCACACCCACCTGCGGGTGGCCGTGGGCAACCTGGCGCACCAGGTGCTCGCCGAGGAGGCCGAGCCGCTGGACGTGGACGCCTCCTGGGTGGACGGCTTCGACCGGGCGGAATCCCTGGTCGGACGGCTGGTCCAGGGCATCGGGGTGGCCCGCGACAAGGTCATCGGCGTCGGGCTCGGCGTCCCGGGCCCGATCGACGTGGAGTCCGGCACCCTGGGCTCGACGGCGATCCTGCCGGGCTGGGCCGGGATCAACCCGCGCCAGGAGCTCTCGCAGCGCCTCGGCGTGCCCGTCTACGTGGACAACGACGCGAACCTCGGCGCGCTGGGGGAACTCGTCTGGGGGAGCGGCCGGGGGGTCCGCGACCTGGCGTACATCAAGGTCGCGAGCGGTGTGGGCGCCGGCCTGGTGATCAACGGCCAGATCTACCGGGGACCCGGCGGCACGGCGGGGGAGATCGGGCACATCACCCTGGACGAGTCGGGCCCCGTCTGCCGCTGCGGCAACCGCGGCTGCCTGGAGACCTTCGCGGCCGCGCGGTACGTGCTGCCGCTGCTCCAGGGCACGCACGGACCGGAACTGACGATGGAGAAGGTGGTCGAGCTGGCCCGCGGCGGGGACCCCGGCTGCCGCCGGGTCATCACCGACGTGGGCCGGCACATCGGCAGCGGCGTGGCCAGCCTGTGCAACCTCCTGAACCCGAGCCGGATCGTGCTCGGCGGCTCCCTGGCGGAGGCCGGCGAGCTGGTGCTGGCCCCGATCCGCGAGTCCGTGGGGCGGTACGCGATCCCCAGCGCCGCCCGCCGGCTGTCGGTCCTGACGGGGTCGTTGGGGGGCCGCGCGGAAGTACTCGGCGCACTGGCCCTCGTACTCAGTGAGATGGGCGATTCGACGCTTTTGGCGGAAAATGGCATTGGGGTGCGAGTCCCCGCCGCCATGTCTTCAGGTAGATAACGGATGGCACCGTTGTCATCTCGTTAAGGATTCACTCCTTGACGGCAAACCGCGGCCGGGGTTGACTCACGTCCACCTCGGCCGCAGCGTTGCGGCCTCGTCAGGGAGGTTCAACGAATGAACACGCGTATGCGTAGAGCCGCCGTTGCCGTCGCCGCCGGCGCCATGGCCGTTTCGCTGGCCGCTTGTGGCAGCGCCAAGGAAGCGGGCGGCGAGAAGAAGCCCTCCGGCTCCGCCGCCGCCGGTGACGCCATCAAGGTCGGTCTGCTCCTGCCCGAGAACCAGACCGCGCGCTACGAGAAGTTCGACAAGCCGCTGATCGAGAAGAAGATCGCCGATCTCACCGGCGGCAAGGCCGAGGTGGTCTACGCCAACGCCAAGCAGGACGCGACCACGCAGAACTCGCAGGTCGACACGATGATCACCAACAAGGTGAACGTCCTGATCGTCGACGCGGTCGACGCCAAGGCCATCGCCGGCTCGGTCAAGAAGGCCAAGGACGCCGGCATCCCGGTCGTCGCCTACGACCGCCTGGCGGAGGGCCCGATCGACGCCTACACCTCCTTCGACAACGAAGAGGTCGGCAAGGTCCAGGGCAAGGCCCTGCTGGAGGCCCTGGGCGACAAGGCCAAGGACGGCCAGATCGTCATGATGAACGGCTCCGTCACCGACCCGAACGCCGCGCTGTTCAAGAAGGGCGCCCACTCCGTCCTCGACGGCAAGGTGACCATCGGCAAGGAGTACGACACCAAGGAGTGGAAGCCGGAGAACGCCAACACCAACATGGCGGGCGCGCTGACCGCGCTCGGCAAGGACAAGGTGATCGGCGTCTACTCCGCCAACGACGGCATGGCCGGCGGCATCATCACCGCCCTCAAGGCCGCCGGCCTGTCCCCCCTGCCCCCGGTCACCGGCCAGGACGCCGAACTCGCCGGTGTGCAGCGGATCGTGGCGGGCGAGCAGTTCATGAGCGTCTACAAGCCGTACGCCCCCGAGGCCGCGGCCGCCGCCGAGATGGCCGTCGCCCTCGCCAAGGGCGAGAAGATCGACGGGATCATCAACAACAAGGTCGACAGCCCGACCAGCAAGGGCGTCCCGTCCGTGCTGATCCCGGTCGTCTCGCTCACCAAGAGCAACATCAAGGACACCGTCGTCAAGGACGGCGTCTACACGGTCGACGAGATCTGCACCGACAAGTTCTCGGCCGCCTGCGCCACCATCGGCCTCAAGTAAGGCCCCCCGCCGCCGCCCCTCCCGCGGCCCGGCGACCCCCTGCTCTGCCCGGCGCCCCGCCCCTCATACCCCGCCAACCGCGGGGCGCCGGGCAGGAACGCTGTATCGCAAAAACGATTCGCCTTTCGCTTGTCGTATCCCCATCCGCCCCGCTCCTGCTCTTTTGCACGACATCCCCGCCGGTCAGGCGGCGAAGGAGATGGTTCATGTGTCCGCTGCGCCCGTGCTGGCGTTGCGAGGGGTCTCGAAGCGGTTCGGCGCCGTCCAGGCCCTGACCGACGTAGAACTCGAGATCCACTCCGGTGAGGTGGTCGCCCTGGTCGGCGACAACGGCGCCGGCAAGTCCACGCTGGTCAAGACGATCGCCGGCGTGCACCCCATCGATGACGGAGTCATCGAGTGGGAGGGCCGCCCGGTCTCCATCGGCAAGCCCCACGACGCCCAGAACCTCGGCATCGCGACCGTCTACCAGGACCTCGCGCTGTGCGACAACATCGACGTCGTCGGCAACCTCTTCCTCGGGCGAGAGCTCAAGCGCTTCGGCGTCCTCGACGAGGTGGAGATGGAGCGCCGCGCCCGCGAGCTCCTCACCACCCTGTCCATCCGGATCCCCAGTGTCCGGATCCCCATCGCCTCGCTCTCCGGCGGCCAGCGCCAGACCGTGGCGATCGCCCGCTCGATGCTGGGCGAGCCCAAGCTCGTCATCCTCGACGAGCCCACCGCGGCCCTCGGCGTCGAGCAGACCGCACAGGTGCTCGACCTCGTGGAGCGGCTGCGCGAGCGAGGCCACGCCGTCATCCTCATCAGCCACAACATGGCCGATGTGAAGGCCGTCGCCGACAAGGTGGCGGTGCTGCGGCTGGGCCGCAACAACGGTGTCTTCAACGTCGCCGACACCTCGCAGGAAGAGATCATCTCCGCCATCACCGGGGCCACGGACAACGCCGTGACCCGCCGGGCGGCCCGCACCGGGGAGGCCCGCAAGTGAGCACCGAACACCACACGCACGCGGAAGAGGTGGCCCAGCTCGCCAACCCCGCCGCACCGGCGGACGCCATCCCGGTCGTGGACCCCCGCCTGCTCGTGCGCGAGCAGGGCCTGTCCGGCTACCTGAGCGAGTTCGGCCGCAAGATGAAGGCCGGCGACCTGGGCTCGATCCCGGTCGTCCTCGGCCTGATCATCATCTGGAGCATCTTCCAGGGGCTGAACTCGAACTTCCTCTCCCCGGAGAACCTCTCCAACATCGCGATCACCATGGTCGCCACCGGCATGATGGCCGTCGGCATCATCTTCGTCCTGCTGCTCGGCGAGATCGACCTCTCGGTCGGCTCGGTCAGCGGCGTCTCGGGCGCCATCGTCGCCGTCCTCGCCGTCACCCACGGCGTCAACGAGTGGGTCGCCATCCTCGCCGCCGTCGGCGGCGGCGCCCTGATCGGCGCGATCCACGGCTTCTTCTTCGCCAAGATCGGCGCCCCCGCCTTCGCCGTCACCCTGTCCGGCCTGCTGTTCTGGTCCGGCGCCATGCTCCAGATCCTGGGCAGCAACGGCACCATCAACCTCGACTCCGAGGGCGTCGTCGGACAGCTCACCACGTACTACTTCTCGGACGTGGCCGCCGGCTACGGCCTCGCGGCCGTCGCCACGGTGGCGTACTTCCTCGCCACCTACTTCGACAACCGCCGCCGGGAGGCCGCCGGGGTCCCCTCGCGCCCGCTCAGCGAGATCCTGCTGCGCACCGGCCTGCTGGCGGTCTTCACCTTCGGCCCGGCCGTCGTGTTCAACCAGTACAAGGGCCTGCCCCTGGCGCTGGTGATCTTCGTGGTGGCCCTGGTCGGCACGGACTTCGTCCTGCGCCGCACCACCTTCGGCCGCAACGTCTTCGCCCTCGGCGGCAGCGTCGAGGCCTCCCGCCGCGCGGGCATCAACGTCAACGGCATCCGCATCGCCGTCTTCGCGATCGCGGGCACCTTCGCGGCCGTCGGCGGCCTCTTCTGGGCCTCCAAGATCGCGGCGGCCAACCAGAGCGCCGGCGCCGGCGACCTGCTGATGAACGTGATCGCGGCGGCCGTCATCGGCGGCACCAGCCTCTTCGGCGGCCGCGGCCGCACCTGGAACGCCCTCCTCGGTGTGATGGTCATCACCAGCATCCAGTACGGTCTGGCCCTGGAGGGGATCGCGACTCCGATCCAGTACATGATCACCGGTGCCGTCCTGCTGGCGACGGTGGTCATCGACTCGGTGACCCGCAAGACCCAGAAGTCGGCCGGCCGCGCCTGACCGCGCGACCTGGGACGACACCAGGCGGTAAGACCCGTCACAGTGCCCGGTGCCACTCCGTGTGGCACCGGGCACCCGTGCGTACACCTGTGCGCACGGGTGTGCTGGTGTACGCCCGTTTGGGATGTGTGACTTCGCGGCGAGGTGTACAGGTATGACAAAGGTGTGACCCGTCAGGTACCGCCCGATGACCGCCCTCGCGAGCGGAACATTAGACTCGACAGACCAGCAAGCAACTGCAAGGAGGCACGGGTGCTGCTGACCCGCATCAAGGGACCGCGCGATCTGGACCGGCTCAGCCAGGAGGAGCTCAACCAGCTCGCGGCAGAGATCAGGTCCTTCCTCGTCGACGCCGTCTCCAAGACCGGCGGGCACCTCGGCCCCAACCTCGGCGTGGTCGAACTGACGATCGCCCTGCACCGGGTCTTCGAATCGCCCAAGGACAAGGTCCTCTTCGACACGGGCCACCAGGCCTACGTCCACAAGCTGCTCACCGGCCGCCAGGACTTCTCGGACCTGCGCGCCAAGGGCGGCCTGTCCGGCTACCCCTCGCGCGCCGAGTCCGACCACGACGTGATCGAGAACTCGCACGCCTCCACGGTTCTGGGCTGGGCCGACGGCCTCGCCAAGGCCAACGAGGTGCTCCGCCGCGAGGACCACCACGTCGCCGCCGTCATCGGTGACGGCGCCCTCACCGGCGGCATGGCATGGGAGGCGCTGAACAACATCGCCGCCGCCAAGGACCGCCCGCTCGTCATCGTCGTCAACGACAACGAGCGCTCGTACGGCCCCACCATCGGCGGCCTCGCGAACCACCTGGCCACCCTGCGCACCACGGACGGCTACGAGCGCTTCCTGGCCCGCGGCAAGGAGATCCTGGAGCGCACCCCCGTCGTCGGGAAGCCGCTCTTCGAGACCCTGCACGGCGCCAAGAAGGGCCTCAAGGACTTCATCGCCCCCCAGGGCATGTTCGAGGACCTGGGCCTGAAGTACATCGGCCCCATCGACGGCCACGACATCGAGGCCCTGGAGTCCGCGCTCCAGCGCGCCAAGCGCTTCAGCGGCCCGGTCATCGTGCACTGCCTCACCCAGAAGGGCCGCGGCTACACCCCGGCCCTGGAGCACGAGGCGGACCGCTTCCACGCGGTCGGCGTGATCCACCCCGACACCGGCCTCCCGGTCAAGACCGCCGCCGCCAGCTGGACCTCCGTCTTCGCCGACGAGATGGTCAAGCTCGGCCACGAGCGCGAGGACATCGTCGGCATCACCGCCGCCATGCTCCACCCAGTCGGCCTCAACAAGTTCGCCGAGGCCTTCCCGGACCGCATCTACGACGTCGGCATCGCCGAGCAGCACGGCGCCACCTCCGCGGCGGGCCTGGCCACCGGCGGCGTCCACCCCGTCTTCGCCGTCTACGCCACCTTCCTCAACCGCGCCTTCGACCAGGTCCTCATGGACGTGGCCCTGCACAAGTGCGGCGTCACCTTCGTCCTCGACCGCGCCGGCGTCACCGGCGACGACGGCGCCTCCCACAACGGCATGTGGGACATGTCCATCCTCCAGGTCGTCCCCGGCCTGCGCCTGGCCGCGCCGCGCGACGCCGAACAGCTGCGCGCCCAGCTGCGCGAGGCCGTCGAGGTCAAGGACGCGCCGACCGTCGTGCGCTACTCCAAGGGCGTCGTCGGCCCGGCCGTCCCGGCCGTCGGCCGGATCGGCGGCATGGACGTCCTGCGCACCCCGGCCCCCGAAGTCACCCGTCCGGACGTACTCCTCGTCTCCGTCGGCGCGCTCGCCCCGATGTGCCTGGAGATCGCCGGCCTCCTCGACAAGCAGGGCATCTCCACCACCGTGGTCGACCCCCGCTGGGTCAAGCCGGTGGACGAGGCCCTCGCCCCGCTCGCCGAGCGCCACCGGGTGGTCGTCACCGTCGAGGACAACGGCCGCACCGGCGGTGTGGGCGCCGCGGTCTCGCAGGCCCTGCGCGACGCCGGCGTCGACGTACCGCTGCGTGACTTCGGCATCCCGCAGCGCTTCCTCGACCACGCGCAGCGCAAGGAGATCATGGCCGAGATCGGCCTGACCGCCCCGGACATCGCCCGCCAGGTCACCGGTCTCGTCGCCAAGCTGGACGGCCGCTTCGAGAGCGAGCCGGCCGCCGCCGTCGACTAGCCGGAACGGGCCGGATCGCGCGGTTGCACGTCACGGGCCGGGAGATCACCCTTGAAGGGTGGGCCTCCCGGCCCGTTCGCGTACTTCTTGGGAGGTGCGTAGGTGAGCACGGATCAGAACAGCCCGTTCCGCACCAAGACGGTGGAACAGTCCATCCGTGACACGGAGGAGCCGGAGCACGCGCTCCGCAAATCGCTCTCCGCCTGGGACCTGACGGTCTTCGGTGTCGGCGTCATCATCGGTACCGGCATCTTCGTCCTCACGGGCATCGCGGCCCGCAACAACGCCGGCCCCGCCACCGCGCTCTCCTTCGTGGTGTCGGGCGTCGTCTGCGCCCTCGCGGCCCTCTGCTACGCCGAGTTCGCGTCCACCGTCCCGGTGGCGGGATCGGCGTACACGTTCGCGTACGCCTCGATCGGAGAGCTGCCGGCCTGGATCATCGGCTGGGACCTGGTCCTCGAATTCGCGCTCGGCACGGCCGTCGTGGCCGTCGGCTGGTCCGGGTACGTACGCCACCTCATGCACACGAACCTCGGCTGGGACATGCCCGTCGCGCTGTCCGGACCCGACGCGGGCGGCACCTTCGACCTGATGGCCTTCCTGCTGGTCATCGTCCTGACCGCGATCCTCGTCGTCGGCACGAAGCTGTCGGCCCGGATCACCGCGGTCGTCGTCGCCATCAAGGTCTTCGTGGTGCTGCTGGTCATCGTCGCGGGCCTGTTCTTCGTCAAGGCCGACAACTACTCGCCGTTCATCCCCCCGGCGAAGCCGCAGGAGGGCGGCAGCGGCTGGACGGCACCACTGGTCCAGCTGCTGTTCGGGTACGAGCCCACCAACTTCGGCGTGATGGGCATCTTCACCGCGGCCTCCCTGGTCTTCTTCGCCTTCATCGGCTTCGACGTCGTGGCCACCGCGGCCGAGGAGACCAAGAACCCGCAACGGGACATGCCGCGCGGCATCCTCGGCTCGCTGCTCATCTGCACGCTGCTCTACGTCGCCGTGACCATCGTCGTCACCGGCATGCAGTACTACGCGGAGATGTCGCCGACGGCGCCGCTCGCCGAGGCCTTCAAGTCCGTGAACCAGCCGTTCTTCTCCGGCGCCATCAGCCTCGGGGCGGCCGTCGGCCTGATCACGGTCAGCATGATCCTGCTGCTGGGCCAGACCCGCGTGTTCTTCGCGATGAGCCGTGACGGACTGCTGCCGCGCGTCTTCTCCGTCACCCACCCCAAGTACCGCACCCCCTACCGGGCCACGCTGCTCCTCGGCGGGATCATCGCGGTCATCGCGGGCTTCACCAGCCTGGCGAAGCTCGCCGAACTGGTCAACATCGGCACCCTGTTCGCCTTCGTCATCGTGGCGCTCGGCGTGATCATCCTCCGCAAGACCCGCCCCGACCTGCACCGGTCCTTCCGCACCCCGTGGGTGCCGGTGATCCCGATCCTGTCGATGGCGGCCTCGCTCTGGCTGATGCTCAACCTGCCGGCCGAGACCTGGCTGCGCTTCGGGATCTGGATGGCCGTCGGCTTCGTCGTCTACTTCCTGTACGGCAGGCGCAAGAGCCGCCTCGCGCAGGTCGGCCAGGACGCCAGGTAGGAGTGCGCGGACGTCAGGACGACGGGGACGGCCCGGGCGCGCGGGACTTGGCGCCCGGGCCGCCGCCCTTGGCGGGGGAGTCCTTCGCCGAAGCGGGCACCTTCCGGTCGTTGCGCAGGGCCTCCCACAGCTGGGAGGCCTGCTCCTGTGCGACCACGACCCGGTTCGGGTCCACCTTGTCGTAGGCCACCGGCAGCATGATGGTCTCCATGGTGGACGGGTCCACGCCCTGCAGGCTCCGCGCGAAGTCGGACAGCGCGGTGAGCGAGGCCAGATCGGAGTCGGTGGTCAGCGACTTGGTGCCGGCGTCGGCGAGCTTGTAGAGCCGCGCGGGATTGCCGAGGGCGTCCTGCTTCTTGATCTCGGACAGCATCGCGAGCATGAACTGCTGCTGGAGTCCTATGCGTCCGAGGTCGCTGCCGTCGCCGTAGCCGTAGCGGGTCCGTACGAACTTCAGCGAGTCGGTGCCGTTCAGGCGGTGCGTCCCCGCGTCCAGCTTGAGGCCGCCCTTCGCGCCGGTCATCGGCTGGTCGAGGGTGACGGTGACCCCGCCCAGGGCGTCGACGAGGCCCTTGAAGCCGGCGAAGTCCACCTCGACGAAGTGGTCCACGCGGATCCCGGACAGCTGCTCCACGGTCTTGACCACGCAGGCCGGACCGGCCAGCGAGTAGACGGAGTTGAACATGACGCGGCGGGCCTCGGGAACCGTGGTGCCGTCCCCGTCCTTGCACTCGGGCCGGGTGACCAGGGTGTCGCGCGGGATGCTCACCGCGGTGGCCCTGGAGCGGCCCTCGGGTATGTGGACCAGCATCGCGGTGTCGGAGCGGGCTCCGCTGACGTCGCCGTGGTCGAGCTCGCCGTTGGCCCCGGCCCGCGAATCGGAGCCGAGGACCAGGAGGTTCTGTGCGTTCTCGACGACCTTCGGCGGCCGGTTGTCGGTGCCGATGGCCTCGTCCAGGTCCACGCTGTCGATGTTCCCGCTGAGGTGGCCGTAGACCCACCAGCCGGACCCCGCCGCGCCGAGGACCACCAGGGCCGCCGTCCAGGCGAGCCCCCGCCGGATCCGGGAGGCGCGCGAACGGGGCGGCTTCGTGGGGGCGGTGGAGTCTGAAGTCATGCCCGGGAACCGGTCCTTCCGAACGGGTGGCGGGAGATCCGGTGGGGATCTCGGGGGGAACTCGCGGGCTACAACATAGACGCAGGGGGCCGCCCGGGAGCCCCGGGGTATCCTGAATCTGTTCGAACGACGAAGCGGAAGGTTTGCTGCGGTTCCATGGCGACGCGATCCCGGCGCGGTTCGGACAGATCACCCGAGCAGCCCTCCGGAGCCGCCGGGACCCCCGCGGCCGGCCGGAACGGCGCCGCGCTGGGCCCCCTGACCGGTCGTTGGCTCCTCACCGGCAAGGACGGCCGGCTCACCGCCTACGCGCGCGCCGCGGACGGCATGCTCCGCTGGACCGAAACCGCCCCCGGCGGCCCCGGATGGACCGGCCCCGACCTCCTGCCCGCCGACGGCCTGACCGACCTCACCGTGGGCCAGGGCCCGGACGGGTACGCCCACTTCGCGGGACGGCGCCGCACCGGGACCGGGGACGCCGCGACGGTCACCTACCACCACGCGGTGCAGTACCAGAGCGGCCGCCCGACGGGCCCCTGGGAATCCCTCGGCACGCTCTACCAGCGGGCCGGGATGTCGCACCGCGGCGGCCCGCCCGCCCTGGCGGTCGACGCCCAGGGCACGCCCCACCTCTTCGTCCGCAACGCCGGTCGCGGAGTCCACGTCAGGCGCCAGGACGGCAAGGGCAACTGGCAGCCCTGGGAGGACCTGCGGGGCAGCAAGGCCTTCGAGGGCGTCACCGCCGACTCCACCGCCGACGGCCGCATCTGGCTCGCCGCACCCGGCGAGAAGGGCCTCTCCCGCTGGACCCAGAACACCCCCGGCGGCCCGGTGGAGCGGGCCGAGGACGTCCCGTACCTCGCCCAGGACGGCTCCGTGCGCACCCTGGAGACGTCCCCGGGCCGGGTCACCCACTTCTGGCACGCGGCCGACGGCAGCGGGGTGTTCGCTTGCCGGGAGGGCGCCGGGGTGCTGGCGCTGGGCGGCGGACCGGGCACCGGCGCGGTCGCGGCCGTCCGCGCGCTGGTCGACGGCTACGACTGCACGGTGCTGGCCCACCGGGGCGTGAACGGGCGCACCGTCCTCGCCGCGTACCCCACGGAGCACGAGGCGGCGGGGCTGTGGTGGACCGAGATCGGCGAGGAGGGGCCGGGCTCCCCGGCGCTCGCCCTCGACGCCCGCGGCCTGCTCGTCATCGCCTGCGTCAGCGCCAGGGGCGAGCTGCTGGTCAGCCGGCAGAAGGACAACTCCGGCCTGTCACTGGGCCGCTGGCAGCGCCTGTGACGGCTCGGGCCGCCGCCGCCCCTGCGGCGGGATCCTCGTCAGGTTGTGCCGGTCCACCGCCAGCGCCGATATCCGCCGCAGGAAGTCCACCGACCGCGCCGCGGTGTCCGGGGTGATCCAGGCGTCGTCGATGTCGCACAGCTCCACCCGCACGGGCGAGCCGCCCAGCACGATGGGCAGGGTGTAGGCGATGGTGGACGCGAAGGTCAGCAGGGACCGGCCGATGGGCTCGGTGAGCGCGGTCAGTTCGAGCGGCAGCTCGGGGTGCACGATCTCCATGCCGGTGAGTCCGGCGATCCGCTCCAGCTTGGGCCCGCTCTCCCTGCGGTGGGCGAAGTAGCGGCCGGCCGCCCGGTGGCGGGCGATCCAGCCGACCGCCTCGATGTACCGGTCCTCGTCGACGACCCCGGTCTCCACCAGGGAGCTGCCCGCCAGGTCGGCGCCGGGCCGCACCCGTACCGGACCGAACGTGGCGCGGCTCCAGGCGTAGTCGTTGGGCCGCAACTCGGTGCCGGGCGGCGCGGCGACCGGCATGCAGGTGAAGAAGACGGCGCGCTCCAGCTCCTCCCGGGCCAGCCAGCGGTTGACCGGGCCGCCCTTGGCGGAGGGCTTGAGCTCGCCCTGGTGCCAGCGGGTCAGCTGCCCGCCGTAGGTCAGCAGGCTGACCAGCTCGGTGGTGGCGGTGCCGTCGTCCACGACGACCACCTCGCGGGCCTTGGAGCGGGGCAGCAGCAGCTGGATCGTACGGGAGAACAGGTCGCCGATCACCAGGCGCCGGGCGGAGGCCACCGCGCGGCCGAGGCGGACGAGCTCCCCGGCCCGCCCCAGGTAGCCGGCGCGGACCTCGTAGCGCCGCCAGACCACCTTGGACTGGGAGGCGAACCGGCACAGCCGGCGGACCTGCGCGCGCGAACGCGGGTCCACCGGCTGGAGGACGGCGATGGTGAGGGACGCTGCCTCGCCCGGGTGGACGTACGCCCACTCCAGGACGTTCAGTAGTTGAGCCGGGCTCTCCACCAGGGCGAGGGTGTCGCTCATGCCGTGGCCGTCACGCCCTCGGCGGGGAGGGTGCCCTGGACCCGGCGGAGCTTCTTCATCGGACCGAGTTCGGAGGCGTAGACGCGCTTGACGCCGTCGCCGAGGGCGGTCTCGATGGTGCGGATGTCACGGACCAGGCGGGCCAGGCCCCCCGGCTCGACGGAGGCGGCCTGGTCGGAGCCCCACATCGCGCGGTCCAGGGTGATGTGCCGCTCCACGGCGCAGGCGCCGAGGGCGACCGCGGCGACGGTGGTCTGCAGGCCGGTCTCGTGACCGGAGTAGCCGATCGGGACGTTGGGGTACTCCTCCTGGAGCGTGTTGATGACCCGCAGGTTGAGCTCCTCGGCCTTGGCCGGGTACGTCGAGGTGGCGTGCAGCAGGACGACGTTCGCGCTGCCCAGCACCTCCACGGCGTGCCGGATCTGCTGCGGGGTGGACATGCCGGTGGACAGGATGACCGTCTTGCCGGTGGCGCGCAGGGCGAGCAGCAGTTCGTCGTCGGTCAGCGAGGCGGAGGCCACCTTGTGGGCCGGGACGTCGAACTTCTCCAGGAAGGTGACGGCCTCGGTGTCCCAGGGGGAGGCGAACCAGTCGATGCCGCGCTCGGCGCAGTGTTCGCCGATGGCCCGGTACTCGTCCTCGCCGAACTCGACGCGGTGGCGGTAGTCGATGTACGTCATCCGGCCCCAGGGGGTGTCCCGCTCGATGTCCCACTGGTCGCGGGGCGTGCATATCTCGGGGGTGCGCTTCTGGAACTTGACGGCGTCACAGCCCGCGTCGGCGGCCGCGTCGATCAGCGCGAGGGCGTTGGCGAGCTCACCGTTGTGGTTGATCCCGATCTCGCCGATCACGTAGGTGGGCCGGCCGGGGCCGACCTCCTTGTTCCCGATCCGGCGGATTCGGCTGCTGTGCACCACTGTTCAGAGTTCCTTTCCGGGGTACTGCAAGGGGTACTGCGAGGGGTTGTGCGAGGGGTTCTGCGAAGGGTCCGGCGACGGCGGGGCCGCCGGGGTCTGCGGGGCGTCGAGGAGGGGGGCCAGGGCCCGGGCCCGGTCGAGGTCGCCGGGCTCGTCGATCTCGATGGCCCGCTCGGGGGCGGTGGGGACGAGCTGGGTCCGGCCGAAGAAGCGGTGGCCGTGCCGGCGGAAGCCGTCGGCACGCATGGCGTAGACGGCGCCCGACTCCAGGTACTCGGGGGTGCGGTCCTGGCGGCGCAGGCGTACGGAGCTGTCGTGGTTGACCCCGTGCGCGTGGTGGGCGGCCTGCGCCCCGGCGGGCCCGGTGCCCCAGAGGAAGCCGTGGAAGGGCACGGCGGTGAACGCCGAGTCGGCGCCGCCCCGCACCACGGCCAGCACGGTCTCCTCGACCTCCTCCGGGGTGGTGAAGGGGCTGGTGCACTGCACGAAGACGAGGACGTCCACGGGCTCGGAGTGACGTTCCTCCAGCACGTCCAGGGCGTGCAGCAGCGCGGACTCGCTGGACGCCCGGTCCGAGCCCAGCTCCGCCGGGCGGTCGACGACCTCCGCGCCCGCCGCGAGGGCGGCGCGGGCGATCGCCGCGTCGTCGGTGGAGACCACCACCCGGGTCACGTGGGCGGCGCCCCGGCAGGCGAGGACGGCCCGGGCGACGAGCGGTACCCCGCCGACCTCGGCGGTGTTCTTGCCGGGGATGCCCTTGGAGCCGCCCCGGGCGGGTATGACGGCGGTGACGTTCACGAGGCTTCCCCCTGGGGTGCCGGTACGACGGGGGCGGTCACACGCCGCCCCACTGCTGGATCTTCGGGGCCACGCGCTGGACCCCGAACTGGTAGGCGACCTTCAGCACCCGGCGGGAGGTGCGCCGCATGGGTCCGCTCGGGCGGCGGACGGCGGCCGCCGCGCCGGGGGAGCCGTCCGGGTTCAGCCCCCGGCGGCGCAGCAGCGCACCCACGTATTCGGGGGCGCTGTCGGCCGTGTAGTACGGGGATATCGGCGGCAGCGCGGAGCCGCGCAGCTGCTCGATGCGGTGGCGGAGTTCCCCGTACGGATTCACCGCGCGGATTCCCTGGTCGGCGGTCCAGGATTCGTCCGCGAGCGGGGCGTCGCCCTCGTCTATCGCGGTCCAGTCGGTGACGCATCCGGAACCGGTGAAATAGTGGTTCCCGTGGACCTCACGGACTCCGAGATCGCTGAGGATCGCGGTCGGCATTCCCCGGTGCATCGATTCCAGGGCGGCCGTGGAACTGACCGTCACGAGCAGGTCGGTGCGGTCGAGGGTCTCCGACATGTTTCCGTAGACGAAATG
This sequence comes from Streptomyces sp. C, assembly GCF_000158895.1. NCBI lineage: Bacteria > Bacillati > Actinomycetota > Actinomycetes > Kitasatosporales > Streptomycetaceae > Streptomyces > Streptomyces sp. C. Next base: position 6,093,017 of record NZ_GG657750.1, read on the forward strand.
CAGATTGGGCGGCAGAGGTTCTTCCAGCTGTTCCGCGAGCACCTGGTAGTGGAAGGCTTCCACATGGGTGGTCGCCTCACCGGGCTTGCTGCGGAGTTTGACGAGTACGTCGCGTCCCGGGCGCAGCCGCGCGTGGGATATCGCGCGGCGCAGCAGGTAAAGGCGGCCGTTCCGGTCGGCGGGCACCGACGGCTGGACGGCGAAACACACCGTATAGGGGTGGGTGGCGTGCGTGCGGTTCGCGTCGTAAGGCCTCTGGTCGAGGAAGGGGAGCGCCGTCTGGACGATGCAGGAAACGGGAATTCCGAGCGGCTCGTACACCTCGGTGAAACGGCGCCGGTCGAAAGGACTGTTGGCGAGGACGATGTCGGCGCCGGCCCGCAGCAGGAGCCCGTCGGCCATCTTCTCGTAGACGACGCCCACGTAACCCGTCATCAGCACCGGCCGCCGCGGCGCCCCGGCGAACCGGCGGGCGAGCGCGTGCAGGGCCGCGTGGGTGGCGCCGCCGACCGTGCCCAGGATGATCAGATCCGCTCCGTCGAGTTCCGGCGCCGCCGCGAAACCGGCGAGCGTGGCCTCGGTGATCGAGGCGGGGGTGATGCCGACCTCCGCCAGCTGGCGCGCCGTCGGCGTGCTGCGGCCGCGCAGCATGTGGGCGTGCACCTCGCTGCCCGGTGCCAGGCCCACCGCCAGCCCCGCGCCCCATTTCCAGCGGGTGTCGGAGTCTGCGAGCACGTGGATGCGCACTTGGTGATTCCCGGTCGGTCGGCGGAGCCCAACTGCCGTCGGCGTGCCCGCGGCCGGCGCGGGCGGGGCGGGACTGCCGCCGGGCCCCATAGACCCTACATGCTCACCTGAGCCTTATGTGTCACGGAAAGGCTTCGACGGCCCGGGGAGTTGTACGTCACACCCGGAGGTTCCGGGTGCCTCTCCGGGCGCTCCTATCATGATGTCCGGTCCGTCCGTGCGGCTCCGGCGGACGTGTGTGGGCAATGGGGAGAAGGTGAGTGGTTCCGGTGGTGACCCTTTCGGTAATCGTCGCGATGTGTGACGTCCGGGAGTTCTGCCGGACGGCGCTCAAGTCCTTGGCGCTCAATGCCCGGGCGGACTTCGAGTTCATCGTCGTCGACGACTGCTCCGTCGACGGCACGTCAGAGATCCTGCGGGAGATGGTCCCCGGGATTCCCGGCGCCGTGCTGATCCGCAACGAGCGGAACCTCGGTATTTCGGCCACCCGCAACATCGGCCTCGCCGCCGCCCGCGGCCGGTTCTTCACCTTCCTCGACGGCGACGACTGGTACGCCCCCGGATATCTCGCGCAACTGGTCGGCTGGATGAGCGAGTCGGGCGTGGATTTCCTGCGCACCGGCCACGTCCGCGTGTACGGGAGGAAGCGGAAGATCGTCATGGCGCCGCTCGCGCCGAGGGCCCTCCCGCTCGATCCCGCCGACTACATAGGCCCCGTCGACGCCTCCACCTTCATGGACTACCCCCAGTCCTGGGCCGGCATCTACGACCGCGAACGGCTGCGGGCGGCCGACGCCCTGTTCTTCGACGAGAGCCTGCGCACCGCCGAGGACCGCCCCTGGTTCTACAAGCTGCACCTGCGGATGCGGTCCTTCGGAGTGGTCGACCTCCATGGCATCTTCTACCGCCGCGACGTGTCCACCTCCCTCACCAAGGTCCCCGACGAACGGCAGCTGGACTTCCTCCCCGCCTTCCGGATGATTTTCGACGAGCTCTCCCACCACCCGCGCGGATACGAACTGTCGTTCAAGGCCATGCGAACACTGTGCGCGCTCATCGTCATTCACCTGGGCCGCGAGGAGCAGTACGAGGAACTCACCCGGGACCTGCTGCGCGCACGCGGCGCGCAGATCCTCTTCGACCTCCCCCAGGACATCCTCGAAGGAACCCTGGCGGGAATGGACTCCGCACGCGTGACCAAGCTCAGGGAACTCATGTCGCAGCACCAGGGCGCCGCCGCCCGATGACCCGGATATTCGCCGCCTCCACCCTCTACGGCGCCATGACGGTGGCCGCCGCCATCGACGCCGGACAGCTCGGCCGGGACGACCGCGAGCGCGTCCTGCTCGTCTGCAACAACGTCGACATCCCCGAAGTCGCCACCCCGCTGCACCAGATGCCCGGCGCCGCCGCCGTCCTGAAGCGCTTCCACCGGGTCGTCTACTGGAACGACCTCATCTACCCCTTCCACCCCGCGGTGTGGGCCCCCCGCGACGAGGACGCCCCCCTCTGGCGCACGGTCATGGCGGAGAAGATGGCCATCCGGCCCGGACCCCTGGAACTCGTCGTCGAGTCGATCCAGGTCAAGCCCGCCCAGACCCTCTGCAAGATCTTCTCCGACGCCACCCTCGCCGTGTACGCCGACGGCGTCATGAGCTACGGCCCCACCCGCAACGACCTGCCCCGCCCCCTCCACGGCCGGATCGACCAGGTCCTCTACCTCGACCTCGTCCCCACCCTGCTGCCCATGCTCCTCACCGAGTACGGGATCCCCTCGCAGCCCGTGCACACCGGCGCCGTGCTCGAACTGATGGCGGAGCTCACCGAGGAGTGCCGCCCCCTCCTCGACCGGGTGATCCCGCGGCAGCTCGCCGGGGGAGGCCCGGGGACGGCACTCCTCCTCGGCCAGTACCTCTCCCCCCTCGGCATCCTCACCGAGGAGGAGGAAGAGGACCTGCACCGGCGCATGTTCGAGCACGCCGTGCGGCTCGGCCACACCGCCGTCGTCTTCAAACCGCACCCCAGCGCCCCTTCCGCCCTCTCCGACGCCCTCGCCGGGGCGGCCCGCGAGGCCGGCGTCCCCTTCCTGGTGCTGGACGTCCCGGTCCTCGCCGAGACCGTCTTCGCGTACCTGCGCCCCGGCCGGGTGATCGGCTGCTTCTCCACCGGCCTGTTCACCGCCCGCGCCCTGTACGGGATCCCCGTCGCCCAGACCGGCGCGCTGGAGGTCGTCCGGCGCATGCGGCCCTACGCCAACAGCAACCGGATCCCCGCCACCCTCACCCACGCCCTGGTCCCCGACCTGGAGGACCCGCAGGCCGCCCCCGCCGACCGGATCCTGGACGCCGAACACATCCGCACCGAGGTCACCCCGTACGTCCAGGCCGTCGGCTACTGCATGCAGCCCAAGCGGTTCGGCTTCCTGCGCCCGGTGGCCGAGGCGTACATCGCCGCGGCCGTCGACCGGTGGGAGGACCGCCCCGAGCTGTCCATGCACTTCAACGAACGCACCCGCACCCGCCTGGAACTGCCCGGCCCGCGCACCTGGAAGTGGCGGCGCGGCCTGGGCTGGACCCTGCGCAGCACCGGGGAGCGCCGCGAGCCGGACGAGGCGCCCGTCACCGACGTCTCGATGAGCGGCTTCGCCTCGCTCGTCGAGGCCAAGGACGACCAGGGCGTCCTGGAGGTCGGCGCGCGCCTGCTCGCCGAGCAGGAGAACCTCGACCTGCTCCTGGGCATGGCCCAGGCCCACATCCGCCGCAAGGAGACCGACCGGGCCAGGCAGCTGATCGAGCGGGCCGCGGAGGTCTCCGCCGACAGCGGGCGCGCCATGGTGTGGCTGCGGATCGCGGAGACCGCCGCCAAGCTGGGCAAGCGCGGCGACGACCTGCGCCTCACGGCGGGGCGGCGGGCGCTCGGCATCAACCCGGACTCGCCGGCGGCCCAGCGCCTGGTCAGGACCGGCCGGCTCGGCCGCCGGTAGGGGGCGTCCGGCCCTACGGGGAAGGGCCCGTCCGCACCAGGTGCGGACGGGCCCTTCACTGTGTTGCTCGCGGTGTTACGCCGGGACGCTGGCGACACCCGGGGCGAGGAACTTCTTGCCGTTCACCCGCTCCGAGACGCCCTCACGGTCCAGGTACGGGGTGATGCCGCCCAGGTGGAAGGGCCAGCCCGCACCGGTGATGAGGCAGAGGTCGATGTCCTGGGCCTCGGCCACGACACCCTCCTCCAGCATCAGGCCGATCTCCTGCGCCACCGCGTCCAGGACGCGGTCGCGGACCTGCTCCTCGGTGAGGACGGAGTCGCCCTGCACCAGGAGGGCGGCGACCTCGGGGTCCAGCTCCGGCTTGCCGGAATCGTAGACGTAGAAGCCGCGCTTGCCGGCCTCGACGACCCGCTTGAGGTTCGGGGAGACGGTGAAGCGCTCCGGGAAGGAACGGTTCAGCGTCTCGGACACGTGCAGGCCGATCGCCGGGCCCACGAGCTCCAGCAGCACCAGCGGGGACATCGGCAGGCCGAGCGGCTCGATGGCCTTCTCCGCCGTGACGACCGGGGTGCCCTCGTCGATGACGTTCTGGATCTCGCCCATGAAGCGGGTCAGGATGCGGTTCACGACGAACGCCGGGGCGTCCTTCGTCAGGACCGCGGTCTTCTTCAGCTTCTTGGCGACACCGAACGCCGTGGCCAGCGAGGCGTCGTCCGTCTGCTCACCGCGGACGATCTCCAGCAGCGGGAGGATCGCGACCGGGTTGAAGAAGTGGAAGCCGACCACGCGCTCCGGGTGCTGGAGCTTGGAGGCCATCTCCGACACCGACAGCGAGGAGGTGTTGGTGGCGAGGATCGCGTGCGCCGGGGCGACCGCCTCGACCTCCGCGAACACCTTCTGCTTGACGGACATCTCCTCGAACACGGCCTCGATGATGAAGTCCGCGTCCGCGAAGCCCTCGGCCTTGTCCAGGACACCGGTGACCAGGGCGGTCAGGCGGTTGGCCTTGTCCTGGTTGATCCGGCCCTTGCCGAGCAGCTTCTGGATCTCGGCGTGGACGTAGCCCACGCCCTTGTCCACGCGCTCCTGGTCGATGTCGGTGAGGACCACCGGCACCTCCAGGCGGCGCAGGAACAGCAGCGCCAGCTGCGAGGCCATCAGGCCCGCGCCGACGACGCCGACCTTGGTGACCGGACGGGCCAGGGACTTGTCCGGGGCGCCGGCCGGGCGCTTGCCGCGCTTCTGGACCAGGTTGAAGGCGTAGATGCCCGAGCGCAGCTCGCCGCCCATGATGAGGTCGGCCAGGGCCTTGTCCTCGGCGTCGAAGCCGGCCTGGAGGTCGCCGTCCTTGGCCGCGGCGATGATCTCCAGCGCGCGGTAGGCGGCCGGAGCGGCGCCGTGCACCTTGGAGTCCGCGATGAAGCGGCCCTTGGCGACGGCCGCGTCCCAGGCCTCGCCGCGGTCGACCTCGGCGCGTACGACCTCGGTCTCGCCCTTCAGGACCTTCGCGGTCCAGATCAGGGACTGCTCCAGGAAGTCGGCGCCCTCGAAGATCGCGTCGGCGATGCCGAGCTCGAAGACCTGCTTGCCCTTGAGCTGGCGGTTCTGGTTGAGCGAGTTCTCGATGATGACCGAGACCGCGCGCTCCGCGCCGATCAGGTTCGGGAGGATGGCGCAGCCGCCCCAGCCCGGAACCAGGCCGAGGAAGACCTCGGGCAGCGAGAAGGCCGGGATGGCCTTCGAGACGGTGCGGTACGAGCAGTGCAGGCCGACCTCGACACCGCCGCCCATCGCCGCGCCGTTGTAGTACGCGAAGGTGGGGACGGCCAGCGCGGAGAGGCGCTTGAAGACGTCGTGGCCGCCCTTGCCGATGGCGAGCGCCTCGTCGTGCTTCTTCAGCAGCTCGACGCCCTTGAGGTCGGCGCCGACGGCGAAGATGAACGGCTTGCCGGTGATGCCCGCGCCGACGATGGTGCCGGCGGCGGCCTCCTGCTCGACCTGGTCGATCGCCGCGTTCAGGTTGGCGAGGGACTGCGGGCCGAAGGTGGTCGGCTTGGTGTGGTCGAAGCCGTTGTCCAGCGTGATGAGCGCGAAGCGCCCGGCGCCGAACGGCAGGTCCAGGTGGCGGACGTGCGCGGACGTGACGACCTCGTCCGGGAACAGCTCGGCCGCGCCCTTCAGGAGCTCAGCGGTGGTGCTCACTTGGAGTCTCCCTCGGCGTTGAAGTTCGGGTTCTCCCAGATGACCGTGGCGCCCATGCCGAAGCCGACGCACATGGTGGTCAGGCCGTAGCGGACGTGCGGCTGCTCCTCGAACTGGCGGGCCAGCTGCGTCATCAGGCGGACGCCGGAGGAGGCCAGCGGGTGACCGAAGGCGATGGCGCCGCCGTACTGGTTCACGCGGGCGTCGTCGTCGGCGATGCCGTAGTGCTCCAGGAACGCGAGGACCTGGACGGCGAAGGCCTCGTTGATCTCGAACAGGCCGATGTCGTCGATCGTCAGACCGGCCTGGGCCAGGGCCTTCTCGGTCGCCGGGATCGGGCCGTAGCCCATGACCTCCGGCTCCACGCCCGCGAAGGAGTACGAGACGAGGCGCATCTTGACCGGGAGGTTGTTCTCGCGGGCGAAGTCCTCGGACGCGATGATCGCGGCGGTGGCACCGTCGTTGAGACCGGCGGCGTTGCCCGCGGTGACCCGGCCGTGCGTACGGAACGGGGTCTTCAGGCCGGCCAGGTTCTCCAGCGTGGTGCCCGGGCGCATCGGCTCGTCGGAGGTGACCAGGCCCCAGCCCGTCTCACCCGCGGCCTCGTTGGTGTTGCGCACCGAGATCGGGACCAGGTCCTGCTGGATCTTGCCGTCGGCGTACGCCTTGGCGGCCTTCTCCTGCGAGCGCACGGCGTACTCGTCGGCGCGGAGCTTGGTGATCGTCGGGTACCGGTCGTGCAGGTTCTCGGCGGTCATGCCCATGAACAGGGCGGACTCGTCGACCAGCTTCTCGGAGACGAAGCGCGGGTTCGGGTCGACGCCCTCGCCCATGGGGTGGCGGCCCATGTGCTCGACACCGCCGGCGAGGGCGACGTCGTACGCACCGAAGGCCACACCGCCCGCGACGGCGGTCACGGCGGTCAGCGCGCCGGCGCACATGCGGTCGATGGAGTAGCCCGGGACGGACTGCGGGAGGCCCGCGAGGATGCCGGCCGTGCGGCCCAGCGTCAGGCCCTGGTCGCCGATCTGCGTGGTCGCGGCGATGGCGACCTCGTCGATCTTCTTGGGGTCCAGGTCCGGGTTGCGGCGCAGCAGCTCCCGGATCGCCTTCACGACGAGGTCGTCGGCGCGGGTCTCGTGGTAGATGCCCTTCGGGCCCGCCTTGCCGAACGGGGTGCGGACGCCGTCGACGAAGACGACGTCCCTGACGGTACGAGGCACGTTGGCTCTCCTCCAGGTACGGGATGGCGCTGCTGCGCGGGGGCGGCCCGGCCGGTATGGCTGAGCGCCCGCTCACCCGGCCCATGCTACTTGCGGGTAACCAATGTGCACACCCCCTCCCCGAGGAGCGGCGAAGGTCACACTCCCGAGCGGTGCGTGCGGACAGCGCGAAAGCCCCCGGCCGGGGGCCGGGGGCTTTCGTGGGGCCGGGCTCAGGCGGTCGCGGCCAGGGCCGTGACCAGCACCGGGGTCACCTGCTCGATCTGCCAGGGGCGGGCGCCGTGGCCGGCCAGGGCCTGTGCCACCGTGTCCGCGTCGAGCCGCTTGGGGGGCTCCCAGCACAGCCGGCGCACGGTGTCCGGGGTGATCAGGTTCTCCTGCGGCAGGTTCAGCCGCTCGGCCAGCGCGGAGACGGCCGTGCGGGCCGCCGCCAGCCGGGCCGCGGCGGCCGGGTCCTTGTCCGCCCAGGAACGCGGCGGGGGCGGGCCGGAGGGGGACGCCCCGGGCTGCGGCAGCTCGCTCTCGGGCAGGGCCTTCGCCCGGTCCACGGCGGCCATCCACTGGTCCAGCTGGCGCCGGCCCATCCGCTGCCCGTAGCCGGGCAGGGACGACAGGGCGTGCACGTTCACCGGGAGGGCGAGGGCCGCCTCCACGATCGCGGCGTCGCCCAGCACCTTGCCGGGGGAGACGTCCCGGCGCTGCGCGATGCGGTCGCGGGACTCCCACAGCTCCCGGACGACCGCCATCTGCCGGCGGCGGCGCACCTTGTGCATGCCGGACGTGCGGCGCCACGGATCCTTGCGGGGCGGGGCGGGCGGGGCCGAGGCGATGGCGTCGAACTCCTGGCGGGCCCACTCCAGCTTGCCCTGCCGGTCCAGTTCCTTCTCCAGCGCGTCCCGCAGGTCCACCAGCAGCTCCACGTCGAGCGCCGCGTAGCGCAGCCAGGGCTCGGGGAGCGGGCGGGTGGACCAGTCGACGGCGGAGTGCCCCTTCTCCAGGGCGTAGCCGAGCACGCCCTCCACCATCGCGCCGAGTCCGACCCGGGGGAAGCCCGCCAGGCGGCCGGCCAGCTCGGTGTCGAAGAGCGAGGTGGGCACCATGCCTATTTCACGCAGGCACGGCAGGTCCTGGGTGGCGGCGTGCAGGATCCATTCGGTCCCGGAGAGAGCCTCGCCCAGCGCGGACAGGTCCGGACAGCCCACCGGGTCGATGAGCGCGGAGCCCGCACCCTCGCGGCGCAGCTGCACGAGGTAGGCGCGCTGGCCGTACCGGTAGCCGGAGGCGCGCTCGGCGTCGACGGCCACGGGCCCGGTGCCGGCGGCGAAGGCCGCGACGACCCGGGCGAGGGCGTCGGCGTCGGCGACGACCGGCGGAATGCCCTCACGGGGCTCCAGCAAGGGGATCGGCGTCGGCTGCCCATCGGACGGAACCTCGGCGTCCGGGGGGCCGCCCCCGGTGGTGGTGCGCAGGTGTGCTGCGGTCTCTTGGGCGTCGGTCACCGGTAAAGGGTATCCGTGTATGGGACGCGCCCGTCGCCGGAACGTTCCGTCGACGGGCGCGAAGGGGAGAACGGCGGCCGGTGCCCGGGGCCTCCAGGCGGTTCGCCGGGGAGCCTCGGGACGGATCAGTGGATGATCCCCGTCCGCAGCGCGACGGCGACCATCCCGGCCCGGTCGCCGGTGCCCAGCTTGCGGGCGATCCGGGCGAGGTGGGACTTGACGGTCAGGGCGGACAGGCCCATCGAGACGCCGATGGCCTTGTTGGACTGGCCCTCCGCGACGAGGCGCAGGACCTCGACCTCGCGGCCGGAGAGCTCTCGGTAGCCGCCCGGGTGGCTCGGGGCACCCGGGGGGCGGCGGTGCATGCGTGCGGCGGCGGCACCGATGGGGGCGGCGCCGGGCCGGGTGGGGAGCCCGATGTTGGTCCGCGTACCCGTGACGACGTAGCCCTTCACCCCGCCCGCGAGGGCGTTGCGCACGGCACCGATGTCATCGGCGGCGGACAGGGCCAGGCCGTTCGGCCAGCCCGCGGCGCGGGTCTCGGAGAGCAGGGTGAGACCGGAACCGTCGGGCAGGTGTACGTCGGCCACGCAGATGTCGCGCGGGCTGCCGACGCGGGGGCGGGCCTCCGCGATGGACGACGCCTCGATCACGTCACGGACTCCGAGGGCCCACAGATGGCGGGTCACGGTGGAACGGACGCGCGGGTCGGCCACGACGACCATGGCCGTCGGCTTGTTCGGGCGGTAGGCGACCAGGCTTGCGGGCTGCTCGAGAAGAACGGACACCTAGGCCTCCTGGGGGAGTGGCGGGACGGGCCGGCTCGGGGAAGGAAGCCGGTTCGCACCGTGCGGATGGTCACTGACTCCTTCGGCACGTCACCCACCCGGCTTTAGGGAATGATCACGATTTGGTGAGTAACAATTCGGGCAATTCGGACGCACGATCGATCAAGGGATGATCGGAAGGCCGCCCGGCACGCACCGTTCTGACGCACCGTTATGACAACGAGCGGTCGTCACGGGTGCGCACGCGGCCGCCGGACGGGCCCGTACGGCCCCTTCGGGCCGCCCGGCTACGGGTGGTGCGGACCGCGCCGCTGTGGCAGGGACACCACGCCCGTGACGTTGTCCGTCGGCCCCACCGGCGGCAGCCCCGCGATCTGGCACAGCAGCTCGCACCAGGCCGCCAGGTGCGCGGTCGTGTCCGGCACCCCGCCCGTCCCCTCGCGCGGCGTCCACGAGGCCCTGATCTCGATCTGCGTCGCCGGACGCCGCTCCGAGAGCCCGCCGAAGTAGTGCGAGGCCGCCATCGTGACGGTGCCGCTCGCCTCCCCGTACCCCAGCCCGCGCGCCTCCAGCGCACCCGTCAGCCAGGACCAGCACACCTCGGCCAGCAGCGGGTCCGCCGCCATCTCCGGCTCCAGCTCCGCCCGCACCAGCGTCACCAGCCGGAACGCACCCTGCCAGGCGTCGTGCCCGGCCGGATCGTGGAGCAGGATCAGCCGGCCGTCGGCCAGGTCGTCCTCCCCGTCCACGACCGCGGCCTCCAGCGCGTACGCGTACGGCGCCAGCCGCTGGGGCGGTTTCACCGGCTCGATCTCGATCCCGGGCCGCAGCCGCGCCGTGCGCAAACCGTCTACCGCCCGCCGGAACGGGAGCGGGACCGAACTCTCCTTCGCGCTGTCCGTACCCTCGGCGCCATCTGAAAATCGTCCCTGAGCCGCAGCCATGCCGGGAAGACTAGGCGGAACGAGCGCCCGTACGGCGCAGGGACACCCGCGCCGGGCCGGGCACTTCTTCATACGTGCGAAGATTTGGGTCGTGAGCGCCAACGACCGCCCCCAGGGCCCGCCGAGCCAGACGTACGATTCCGCCTTCCTGAAGGCGTGCCGGCGGGAGCCGGTGCCCCACACGCCGGTGTGGTTCATGAGGCAGGCCGGCCGCTCACTCCCCGAGTACCGCAAGGTGCGCGAGGGCACGGCCATGCTGGAGTCCTGCATGCGCCCCGACCTGGTCACCGAGATCACCATGCAGCCCGTGCGGCGCCACGACGTGGACGCGGCGATCTTCTTCTCCGACATCGTGGTCCCGCTGAAGGCCATCGGCGTCGACCTGGACATCAAGCCGGGCATCGGCCCGGTCGTCGCCCAGCCGATCCGCCGCCGCGAGGACCTCGCGCAGCTGCGCGACCTCACCCCGGAGGACGTCGCGTACGTGACCGAGGCGATCGGCATGCTCACGGGTGAACTCGGCGGCACGCCGTTGATCGGCTTCGCCGGCGCGCCGTTCACCCTCGCGAGCTACCTCGTCGAGGGCGGCCCGTCCAAGAACCACGAGCACACCAAGGCCCTCATGTACGGGGACCCGCAGCTGTGGGCCGAGCTGCTCGACCGCCTCGCCGAGATCACCTCCGCCTTCCTGAAGGTCCAGATCGAGGCCGGCGCCTCCGCCGTCCAGCTCTTCGACTCCTGGGTCGGCGCCCTGGCCCCGGCGGACTACCGCCGCTCGGTCATGCCGGCCTCCGCGAAGGTCCTGGAGTCCGTCGCCTCGTACGGCGTCCCGCGGATCCACTTCGGCGTGGGAACGGGCGAGCTGCTCG
>NZ_GG657750.1:6104540-6105225 GCF_000158895.1 Streptomyces sp. C
GGGGCGTAGCCCAGGTCCAGCGCGACCACCTGCTCCACCGTCATCCCCGCCGTCAGCGCGACCGCGGCGACGTCCACCCGCTTCGCGGACCCGGCGCCGCCGACGATCTGCACGCCGAGCAGCCGGCCCGTTCGCCGCTCCGCCAGCATCTTGACCGTCATCTCCCGGGCCCCCGGGTAGTAGCCCGCCGTGTTCGTCGAGCGGATGGCCGCCGTCACGTACCGCAGGCCCGCCTCCCGGGCGTCCTTCTCGCGCAGCCCCGTACGGGCGATCTCCAGGTCGCAGACCTTGCTGACCGCCGTCCCGACGACACCGGGGAAGGTGGCGTAGCCCCCGCCCGCGTTCGAGCCGATCACCTGGCCGTGCTTGTTCGCGTGCGTGCCCAGCGGGATGTGCCGCGTCCGGCCCGCCACCAGGTCCAGGACCTCCACGCAGTCACCGCCGGCCCAGATGTCCTCGTGGCCACGGACCCGCATCGACAGGTCCGTCAGCAGGCCCCCCGACTCGCCGAGCGGCAACCCGGCGGCACGCGCGAGCGCCGTACGCGGCTCCACGCCGATGCCGAGCACGACCACGTCCGCCGGGTACTCGCGCCCGTCCGCGGTGGCCACCGCGCGGGCCCGGCCCTCCTCGTCCGTGAGGATCTTCGCCCACGTCGGCGTCGGCGACCGTCACGATGCCCATG
>NZ_GG657750.1:6105884-6106397 GCF_000158895.1 Streptomyces sp. C
CCCGGCGCCCCGCCACGTCGAGCCCACGACCTCCGTGCGCGTGCGCAGGTCGATGCCCCGCGCCCGGTGCTCCTCGGGGGTACGGGCGATCAGCTCGTCCCGCCCGCCGACCTGCCCGCCGACCCAGTACGGGATCCCGCACGCGGAGTACGAGGTGAAGTGCCCGCGCTCGAACGCGACGATCTCCAGCTCCGCCGGGCCCTTCAGCCGCCGCGCCTGCGACGCGGCGGACATCCCCGCCGCGTCACCGCCGACCACCACCAGTCGTTCCACCGCCATCGTCCGCCCCGCCTCCGTGCCGCTGCCTGCGCCTACGGGGGACACGCTACGGGCGGACCCGCCGTCAGTCCTGGAGATCCGCTCCAGGGCCGTCGGACCGCCCGGGCGCGGCGGCGGGGGCCGGGGCCTGCGCGGCGGCCGGCGCGGGCGCCTGCCGGGGCACCGGGGTGCGGGTCGGGCCCGCCTTCGGCTTCGCCGGGCGGAGCCTGCGGTACGCCTTGAACCCGAGGACCA
>NZ_GG657750.1:6106685-6127451 GCF_000158895.1 Streptomyces sp. C
ACCCGGGCCACGCTGGCCTGCTGCGACTTCACCCTGGCTCTCGACGTCGGCGACCTTCTCGGTCACGTCCTGAGCCTCGACCTTCCGGTTCAGCAGCCTGCCGCTGCCCTCCAGCGCGCCGATCACCGAGTCGAACCGCTCGCCCGGCACCCGCAGCGTCAGCGTCGAGGTCATCCGGCCGTCCCGGCCGCGCTCGGTGGACTCGTTGCCGACGTAGCCGCCCGCGCCCTCGGCCGCCGTACGGGCCGCGGCGAGGGCCTTCTGCGGCTCGGGCGTCTCGATGCCGAGCGTCCCCGTACGGATGACGTGCGGGCGCACCGGCGCCTGCGTCCCGGCCTTGGAGTCCTGCGCCGCCGACGGGGGCGCGGCCGCCCCCGCCCCCGGCTTGCCCTGCGCGGCCCCGCCCTCCCGGGGCCCGGCGACGGCCGCCCGGTCCGAGGAGGACTGCGCGCCGCCGTCGGCCCCGCAGCCCGTGAGCGCGAGGGCCCCCGCGAGCGAGAGGCCGGCCAGCGCCACGGCGCCGCGGTGTCTGTGGAGCGTGTGCATCGTCAGTACCCCCGGGGGATCGGCTGATGTCCCCGTTTCGACGCCCGCGGGCCCCCGGCGGGTTTCGCCCGCCAGGTCCCGAGCTGGTCCCGATGCGGTCACGTTCAGGCTGCGGCGGTGCCCCACCACCCGGTCTGAGACGATGTGTTCATGCACGGAGCGGACACACGTACGGACCGGCCGGGGCCCCCGCGGCACGTCGTCGTCATCGGCGGCGGCATCTCCGGCCTCGCGGCCGCCCACCGGCTGCTCGGCGACGGGGTCCGCGTCACCCTCCTGGAGGCCGGCCCGCGACTCGGCGGCAAGCTGTACGCCGGAGAGCTCGCGGGAGCCCCCGTCGACCTCGGCGCCGAATCCGTGCTCGCCCGCCGCCCCGAGGCCCTGGAGCTGGCCCGGGCCGTCGGCCTCGGCGACGCCCTCCAGCCCCCGGCCACCGCCACCGCCCGGCTGTGGACCCGCGGCGCCCTGCGCGACATGCCCAAGGGGCACGTCATGGGCGTCCCCGGCGACACCGCCCCGCTCGCCGCATCCGGCGTCCTGTCCGCCGAGGGCCTCGCCCGCGTCGCCGCCGACACCGCGCTCCCGCCCACCGAGGTCGGCGAGGACGTCGCCGTCGGCGAGTACGTCGCCGCCCGCATGGGCCGCGAGGTCGTCGACCGGCTCGTCGAACCGCTGCTCGGCGGGGTCTACGCGGGCGACGCCTACCGCATCTCGATGCGCGCCGCCGTCCCCGCCCTCTACCAGGCCGTACGCAACCACCCCACGCTCACCGACAGCGTCCGCTCCCTCCAGAGCGGCGCAGCGGCCCGCGCGGCCGCCGAACGCACCACCGTCACCGGCGCGGCCGCCACCGGCGCCTTCTTCGCCGGGATCGCCGGCGGCATCGGCCGGTTCCCGCTCGCCGTGGCCGACGCCTGCCGGGCCGCCGGGGCGCGGATCCTGACCGGCACCCCCGTGCGCGGGATCGCCCGTACGCCGGGCGGCTGGCGGATCACCGCCGACGGCGAGGTCCTCGACGCCGACGCCGTCGTCCTCGCCACCCCCGCCGGGCCCGCCGCCGGCCTGCTCGCCGGCCTCGCACCGGCGGCCGCGGCCGGGCTGCGCGAGGCCGAGTACGCCTCCATGGCCCTGGTCACCATGGCCTTCCGGCGCTCCGACCTGCCCGCCGCGATCGCCGACGGCGGCGCCAGCGGGTTCCTCGTACCGCCCGTCGACGGCCGCACGATCAAGGCGTCCACGTTCTCCAGCAACAAGTGGGCCTGGGCCGGCGCCGACCCGGAGCTCTTCCTGCTGCGCACCTCCATCGGCCGCCACGGCGACGAGGGCGACCTCAAGCGGGACGACTCCGAACTGGTCGACGTCTCCCTCGGCGACCTCGGCGAGGCCGTCGGGCTGGCCGCCCGGCCGGTGGCCGCCACCGTCACCCGCTGGGACGGCGGACTGCCCCAGTACCCCGTCGGCCACCTCGCCCGGGTCGAGCGGATCCGGGCGGCCGTGGCCGCGCTGCCGGGCCTCGCGGTCTGCGGAGCCCTCTACGACGGGGTCGGCATCCCGGCCTGCGTCGCGAGCGCCGGGAAGGCGGCCGACGCGGTGATCTCCGCTTTGGCCACCCCTGGGACAGACCACTGATCAGCACACGGGACAATGGACACATGACTGCACCAGAGAAGATTCCCAACGCGGGGAAGAAGGCGAAGGACCTCAACGAGGTCATCCGCTACACCCTGTGGTCCGTCTTCAAGCTGAAGGACGTTCTTCCGGAGGACCGTACCGGCTTCGCCGACGAGGTCCAGGAGCTGTTCGACCAGCTGGCCGCCAAGGACATCACGGTCCGCGGCACCTACGACGTCTCCGGCCTGCGCGCCGACGCGGACATCATGATCTGGTGGCACGCCGAGACCGCCGACGAGCTGCAGACCGCCTACAACCTGTTCCGCCGCACCAAGCTGGGCCGCGCCCTGGAGCCGGTGTGGTCGAACATGGCCCTGCACCGCCCGGCCGAGTTCAACAAGTCGCACATCCCGGCCTTCCTGGCCGACGAGGTCGCCCGCGACTACGTCAGCGTCTACCCCTTCGTGCGCAGCTACGACTGGTACCTGCTGCCCGACGAGGACCGCCGCCGCATGCTCGCCGACCACGGCAAGATGGCCCGCGGGTACCCCGACGTGCGCGCCAACACCGTCGCCTCCTTCTCGCTGGGCGACTACGAGTGGCTGCTGGCCTTCGAGGCCGACGAGCTCTACCGCATCGTCGACCTCATGCGCCACCTGCGCGCCTCCGAGGCCCGCATGCACGTCCGCGAGGAGGTGCCCTTCTACACCGGGCGCCGCAAGTCCGTCGCCGATCTGGTCGCCGGGCTCGCCTGATACCTCCCCTGGGGGGAAGGACCGGAGGGACACCCGTGACACAAGGGTGGCCTCCGGGGATCGGGAGGCCATGCCCCCGAAACGACGCAGCCGGAGATCCCGCCCGGAAGTTCAGACGGCCGGAGGCAGCAGCGCCCTGGAGGCGCCGGCTGCCCGGTCGTCCAGCGACACCGGTGCGGGCTCCGGATGCGGCGCACACGTGACGCGCCACCCCGGGGTGGCCCCCGTCAGCAGGTACCGCTCCACATGCCGGTCCACGCACGCGTTGCGTCCGCCGGCCACCCCGTGGGTGCCCGCCCGCTGCTCCGTCACCAGCGAGGCCCGGGCGCCGAGCCGCCCCTGCAGTTCCAGCGCGCCCCCGTGGGGCGTCGCCCCGTCCCGCTCCGCCGCCACGATCAGCGTCCCCGGCAGCCGGCCCGGGGCCGCCCCGACGGCCCCGACTGCCCCGACGTCGACGGGGCGTTGCCGCTCGGACACCGGCCAGGAGGCGCAGGGCAGGTTCAGGAAGGCGTTGGCCCAGGTCTCGAAGGGGGCCCGGCGGGCCAGTTGGGTGTTGTCGCGGTCCCAGGTATCCCAGTCGCCGGGCCAGGGGGCGTCGTTGCACAGCACCGCCGTGTAGACGGCGGTCGCGTTGGCCGCCCGCTGCGCCGTCGCGGGGTCGCGGGCGGCCTGCCGGACGAGCGGGGCCTCGTCGCCGTGCAGGAACGCGGCGAGGGCCGCGGCCCGCTCGGGCCAGACGTCGTCGTAGTACGCGGTCTGCAGGTACGCCGCGTGCAGCTCGCCCGTCCCGACGACCCCGCCCGCCGGGGTACGGGCCACGGCCGCGCGGACCTTCTCGTAGCTCTCCCGCACGGCCCCCGCCGTGGTGCCGAGCCCGTACACGGAGTGGTGGCGGGCCGCCCAGGCGCGGAAGTCGGCCCAGCGGCGCTCGAAGGCCGGGGCCTGGGCGAGGTTGTTCGCGTACCAGACGCGGCGGGGGTCCGGGTCGACCGCCGAGTCGAAGACCATGCGGCGCACGCGCTCGGGGTGGCGGGTGGCGTAGACGGCCCCGAGGTAGGTGCCGTACGAGGCGCCCATGAAGGTCAGCCGCGGCTCGCCGAGGGCGGCCCGCAGCACGTCGAGGTCGCGCGCGTTGTTCAGGGTCGTGTAGTACCCGAGCGCGGGGCCGGCGTGCCGCGCACACCCCTGGGCGTAGGCCCGGGCGGCGGCCAGCCGCTCCCGCTTGTACGCGGCGGAGGGCTCGGCCGGGACCTGCGTCGGCCCCTGCGGCCACTCGGCGGGCTCCTGGCAGGTCAGCGGGGCGGACCGGCCGACCCCGCGCGGGGCGTAGCCGACGAGGTCGTAGGCGGCCGCGATACGGGCCCACGCGGGCCGGTCGCCGAGCAGCGGGAAGGCCGTCCCGGAGGCGCCCGGCCCGCCGGGGTTGAACACGAGCGCGCCCTGCCGGGGGGCGCCGCCGCGGCCGGTGGCGGGGACCCGGCTGACGGTGAGGGAGATCTGCGGGCCGTCGGGGCGGCCGTAGTCGAGCGGGACCCGCAGGGTGGCGCACCGCACCGGGTCGGGCAGCTCCTCGACGGCGGGACACGGCCCGAACTCCAGGCGCCCGCCACCGGCGGAGGGCCGGACCACGGGCCGGGTCCCCGCCGCCGGAGCCCCGCCCGCCCCGCCCACCGGCCGCAGCGCGGCGGCAGCCGCGGCCCGCCGCACGACCAGCTCGGCCCCGGCATCCTCGATGGCGGCCCGCCCGTCCCCGCCACCCGGCGCGGGCCCGCTCGCCCGTGCCGGTGCGGGGGCGCACAGGGCGAGGCACAGCACCGCCACGGCGACCCCCTGCCGCGTGAGCGTCGTCGTCCGGCACGTCCGCATGGCGACTCCTCCATCTCATCGTCTGGTCTGATGAAATGCCAGGTCCGCACGCGGTCCCGGGTGAACCGCCGGAACACCGGGCGCGGTACGCCCGGTTGACGGAGCGCCGGGGGCACGCGCCCGGGGCCACCTCCCAGCAGTGGCCGGGGGAGCCACGCCGCCCGCCCTCCGGGCGGACGGCGCCGCTTCGCGGACGCCCTCAGGGGCGCCCCAGTGCCGCCCGCAGGTCCGCATCGGGGAGGGCGCTCAGGCCGCGGACGGCCACTGCGGCCAGGGGGTCGGCGGGGGTGCGGTCGTGGTCCAGGGCCGCGAGGAGGCGTTGCCCCGCCGGGGAGGCCCAGGGGCCGCCCGGGCCGGCTATGGCCAGGCAGCACACCGCGAGCAGCATCGGCAGGGCGAACCAGTACAGCACCTTCGACACGTCCGCCCCGTCCGCCGGGACCGCCAGCGCCGCCCCCGCCATGGCCACCACCAGCACGGCGGCCCACCGCACCGAACGAACCCCGTCCGCCACCGCGTCCCGCACCCCGCACGGCACCGCGAGGCCCGCCTCGTCCAGCCGGTCCGCGAGGGCGCGTACGGCCGAGTGTGCGGCGGCGGCCTCCCGCAGCGCCGACACCGGGGACTGGCCGTCGGGGCCGAACGCCGCCAGCACGGCCCGCTCGTGGGCGTCACGGGCGACCGGGTCGAGCACGGTGGCCCAGCCCGTGCGGGCCAGCAGCAGCCGGCGCCGGCGTTCCATCGACAGCAGGGTCAGCACGGCGACCCGCTCGGGGCCGCCGGCCAGGTACGCGGCCTCGTACAGGTTCAGCGCGCCCGGCCGCCGGGCGGCGGCGGAGCGGGGTGCCGGGTCGGCGGCCTCGGTGGCGGCCCGCAGCAGGCGGGCGGCCGAGGTCAGCACCCCGGCCCAGGCCAGCAGCAGGAACAAGATCCAGAACATGGCCGATTTCTACAGCCGCCGGAGCCCCTTTCAGGCGGCCGGTGCCCAAGCGTGAGCAGCTCGTGATGCGGTGGTGATGGTCGGTCAGGAACTGCTGGAGCAACTGGAACCGGAGGAACCGCTGGAGCAGCTGGAACCAGAGGAACCGCCGCAACCCGAACCGCTGGACCAGCTCCAACCGGAACCGCCGGAGCAACTCGAACCGGAACCACCCGAGCAACCCGAACCGGAGCCGCCGGAACAGCCGCTCCCGGAGGAACCGCAGCCGCCGGACCCCGAGGACCCGTCCCCGCTGTCGCCCGCGGCGCACCACAGCACCGGGAGCAGATCCGCCGACGCCGCCCCGAACGTGTCCGACGAGCCGCCCCCGCGCACCCGGGACTGGGCCGCCGCCAGCCGGGTCTCGCGCGCCGCCGGCACCAGCTGCTCGCGCAGGCGGGCGTCCCGCAGCCCGCGCAGCCCGAACAGCGCCACCTGCACCCACGGCGCCGGATCGGCCGCGTACCGCTCCCGGAAGCCCGCCAGCGCCCGCCGCCCCGCCGGGGTGATCCTCAGCCTGGCCCGCCGCGCGCACACCACGCCCGCCACGAAGCCGCCCAGCAGCGCCGGGAGCACCTTGAGGACGAACGGCACCTGGGGCCCCGGGTACAGCGCCCAGAACACGGAGGTGACCACCAGCGCCACCGGCACCATCGCCACGCACACCACCGCCTGCGCCAGCGCGCACCGCCGCACCCCGCGCCCGGTACCGGGGGCCGACAGCAGCCCGCGGGCCGCCAGCGCGTCCCCGGTCTCCTGCACGGCCGGCTCGCGCATGGCGGCGTACCGCACCTGGTAGAGCCACCCGGACGGAGCCTGCGCGAGCGCCAGCAGCACGGCCCGCTCGGCGGGGTCCGCGCCCCGCGCCCCCGGCAGGGCCTGCACGACGCCCGGGCCGCCGACCGCCAGCCGGCCGTCCCCGAACAGCGAGACGAGCGCGCTGTCGACCACGGTGCCGGGACCGCCCGTGAGGAACGCCGCCTCGGACAGGTCGTGCAGCGCGGGCGCGGGGCCCGCCACCGGCGGCCGGGCGCGGCGCAGGGCGCGCAGCAGCAGGACGGTGGAGAGCGTGACGGC
The DNA here is from genome assembly GCF_000158895.1 of Streptomyces sp. C. Lineage (NCBI taxonomy): Bacteria > Bacillati > Actinomycetota > Actinomycetes > Kitasatosporales > Streptomycetaceae > Streptomyces > Streptomyces sp. C. Next base: position 6,113,520 of record NZ_GG657750.1, read on the forward strand.
CGCCCAGACGGCGAGGGCGAGCGCGTTCACGGCGTCCTCCCGACCAGGGCGCGGGCCCAGCGCGCGACCCGGCCCCGCGGCCGCACCCCCGCCCGCTCCCGCCACCAGGCGGTCAGCCGGCGCCGCGCGGCCGGGTCGGCCGGCAGGTCCCGTACGAGGAGGTGCTCGGCGAAGTCCAGCGCGTCGCGGCGGTACCCGGCCGTCATCGGGCGGCCGCGGGCGTAGCCGAGGAACGCGGTGCGGTAGGCGGCCGGACCGCCCAGGATCCCGGGCAGTTCCGGCGCGACCTTCGCGACCACCGAGGCCCGCTTGGCGGCCAGCGCCCGCGCCTGCACCCGGACGCGCTGCCGGTCGAAGCCCTCCGGTACGGGCGTCCCGGCGACCAGCGCCGACAGCAGGGCCGCCTGCCCCAGCGCCAGCCGGGTCCGCGCGGCCTCGCCGGCCGGACCCGGGGGCTCCTCGCGCAGGGCCACCCGCTGCCGCACGGCCCCCGGAGGCCCGCCCGCGTCCACCACCGCCCGGATCCGCGCCACTTCGGCGGCCAGCTCCGCCTCGGGCGGGAAATCGTCGTCCCGCTCCAGCAGGACCCCGGGCGGGTCCACCCGCTCGCGCAGCCGGGCCAGCACGTCGAGCACCACCGGCGGCACGGGGTGCGCGTGGGTGTCGTGCCAGACGCCGTCGCGCTCCACGCCCCCGGCCACGTGCACGTACGCCAGCGCCTCCAGCGGGACCGAGTCCAGCACGGCGGCCGGGTCCTCGCCGCGGTTGACGCGGTTGGTGTGCAGGTTCGCCACGTCGATGAGCAGCCGCACCCCGGTCCGCTCGACCAGCTCCGTCAGGAACTGCCCCTCCGTCAGCTCCTCCCCGGGCCACGACACCAGAGCGGCGATGTTCTCCAGCGCCAGCGGCACGGGCAGCGCGTCCTGCGCGATCCGCACGTTCTCGCACAGCACGGCCAGCGCGTCGCGGGTCCGGGGCACCGGCAGCAGATGCCCGGCCTCCAGTAGCGGCGAGGACGTGCGCACGAAGGCGATGTGCTCCGTGACCAGCGGAGCCCCCAGCTCCACCGCCCGCTCCCCGAGCGCCGCCAGCTTCGCCGGGTCGGGGCGGTCGGCCCCGCCCAGGCCCAGCGAGACCCCGTGCGGGACGACGCGGACCCCCCGCTCGCGCAACCGCACCAGGGACTCGGGCAGGTGGCCCGGACAGACGTTCTCCGCCACCACCTCGACCCAGTCCAGGCCGTCCAGCCGCTCGACCGCGTCCGCGATCTCCGGCCGCCAGCCGATGCCCACCCCCAGGCGTTCCATGGGCTTCATGTCCCCCTCGCCCCCTTTATGCGGACCGTATGCCGAAGTGATGGCCCCGGCGCGGGCCGGCCAACCACCAGTGGGGGACGTTCAGAGCAACATTTGAGGTTCCGCGGCCGGGCGTCGGCGTCTCACGCCCCACCAGGGCGGATCCGCCCCGCCGGTTCAGAGCCGGGCGCGCAGGGCAGGGTGGTCCGCCACCACCGTGCAGGAGCCCGGGGCGATCTCCGTGAAGCCGGCGTCGCGGACCACCGGCAGCCCGCTGCCGCTCAGCTCCGCCCACCGCTCGCGCGGGGCGGTGCGCACCGCCAGCCGGAAGCCGGAGGCCTGCCACAGCGCGCGCTCGGCCGCCGTCAGCTCCCACCAGGCCAGCTGCGCCGCGTGCCCCGCCTGCGCCATCGCCTTGCCCGCCGACATGTCGAGTTCCGGGTTCAGCCACAGCACCGGGATCCCCGGCTCGACCGGACCCACCGGCTCCGGGTCGTCGAGGTCGGTGCCCGACACCTGGAGCTTGGCCAGCTCCTTGGGCCAGCCGTCCAGGGGGACCGGCGGGAAGACCCGGACCTCCGAGGCCCGCCCCTCCACCGTGACGCCGGGCAGGGTCCCGGCCTTGCGCCACTCCGCCCCGCGCGCCCGCCGGACCACCTTGCGGATCCGCGCGTCCTGCCAGTCGCGCACGGCCCCGGCCCACTCGCCCTCGCCGTGCGAGCGCTCGTCCGTCAGCAGCACCAGCACGGCCCGGGCCGCCGTCTCCAGCGCGTCGGTCCGCGCCGGCGGCTCGGCCTTCTCGATCCGCACCACCAGCGGCAGGACGAACTGCGGGGCCTCGTCGCGCAGGGCGTGCTCGCGCCGGAAGGGGCTGTCCGCGCCGACCGCGGGTACGTCTGAGGTCTCGTTCACGTGCTGGCTGCTCATCCTCGTAAGCATGCCAGCCTCCGCCTCCAGGATGATGTCCCGGGTGGGCGGCGCGGGTGAGGATCGGGTCCATGAAGAGCGACCTTTTCGCGAGCGAGAACCTCGTCCAGCCCGCCACCGCGCCGGGCATGACCCTGCAGAACGCCAAGTCCGTGAAGTACGCCGTGAACGGGGAGATGCTCGCCCGCCAGGGGTCGATGGTCGCCTTCCGCGGCAACCTCCAGTTCGAGCGCAAGGGCCAGGGCATCGGCGGCATGCTCAAGCGGGCCGTCACCGGCGAGGGGCTCGCGCTGATGTCCGTACGCGGCCAGGGCGAGGCCTGGTTCGCGCACCAGGCCGGCAACTGCTTCATCATCGACTTCGAGCCCGGCGACGCCCTCACCATCAACGGGCGCAACGTGCTCTGCTTCGACCCGACGCTGTCCTACGAGATCCGGATGGTCAAGGGCGCCGGGATGACCGGCGGCGGACTCTTCAACAGCCTCTTCACCGGCACCGGCAAGCTCGCCGTGGTCTGCGACGGCAACCCGATCATCATCCCGGTCACCGCTCAGGCGCCGGTGTACGTGGACACGGACGCGGTCGTCGGCTGGAGCGCGGCGCTGGAGACCGGGCTGCACCGCTCCCAGTCCGTCGGCTCGATGATCCGCGGCGGCTCCGGTGAGGCCGTCCAGCTGAAGCTGAGCGGCGAGGGCTTCGTCATCGTCCGGCCCAGCGAGCTCACCGAGACGGCGGCGGCGCACTGAGGCTCACCGGCGTGGGCCGCCGCTACGGAAGGCGCCGGCCCTGGATCCTGCGCGGGATCACGGCCGAGCTCCCGGCCGGCGCCCTGGTCCGCGTCGAGGGCGGCAACGGCAGCGGCAAGTCCACCCTGCTGCGGATCGTCGCGGGCATCGACACGCCGACCGAGGGCCGGATCGAGGGCCGCCCGACCCGCACCGCCTACGTCCCCGAACGCTTCCCGGCGGCCCTGCCGCTCACGGCCGGCGCCTACCTGACCCACCTCGGCCGGGTGCACGGCCTGACGGGCGCGCAGGCGGCCCGGCGGGCGGCCGAGGGACTGGAGCGGTTCGGCGCGGCCGCGTACGCCGGCACCCCGATGGCCGAACTGTCCAAGGGCACCAGCCAGAAGGTGGCCGCCGCCCAGGCACTGCTCGCCGGGCCGGGCCTGCTCGTCCTCGACGAGGCCTGGACCGGGCTGGACGCGTCCGCCCGGACGGAACTGGACCGGGCCGTCACCGAACGCACCGCCGCCGGGGGCACGGTCGTCTTCGTCGACCACGACCCGGCCCGGCTGGCCGGCCTGCCCGACGCCCACTACCGGATGCGCGGCGGCACCCTGGAGGCCCCGCCCGCGCAGGCCGGCCCGCGCGTACCCGCCGTACGGATCCACGCGGCCGGCCCGCCCGGCGCGGCCCCGCCCCCGGGCCTGGCCGCCGCGGCCCGGCCCGCCCCCGACGGCGGGGTCCTGCTGACCGTGGACGCCGCCCGCTCCGACGCCGTACTGCGCGAGCTGCTCACCGCCGGCCCGCCCTGGCACATCCGCGCCGTGGAGGAACTCCCTTGGCCCTGACCGCCCTGCTGCGCTACCAGGGTGCCCTGCTGCTGCGCTCCCAGCGCTGGATCGCCCCGCTCGTCGTGTACGCGGCGTTCGTCGCGGTCGGCGTCCGCTCCGGCGACCCGGCGCTCGACGCCCTCGGCTACACGGCGGCCGGCCTGGTGCCGCTGAGCGTCTGGCTGGTCCGGCTCTGCGTCACCGCAAAAACCCCCGGCGGCCCGCGCCGTCTCCGCCGCGCGGCCGGACCCGTACGGGTGCACGCGGCGGCCCTGCTGACCGCGCTGGCCGGGACGCTGCTCGCCGGGGCGGCGGGCGCGGCCTACGCCCTGCTGGCCGGCGACCTCACGTACCAGCCCCCGGCCGCGACGGCGCTGGCCGGAGCGGTGGCGCTGGCGGTGTGCGCCCTGACGGGGACGGCCGTGGGCGCGGTGTGCAGCAGGCCGCTGCTCCGCGGGCGGGGCCGCGCCGTCCTGGCCGGGGGCGTGGGCTCGCTGCTGGCCTGGGTCCTGGCCTTCTCCCCGGCCCGCAGCGCGGTGTCCGCCCTGGTCGGGGCGGCCCGCGCGGGCACCGCGCCGCTCCCGCTCGGCGCGCTGGCGGGGGCGGTGCTGCTGGCCGGGGCGGCGGGCACGGTGGCCTGCCTGGTCAGCACGCGGCGGAGCTGACCCCGGGGGCGGGGCCGGGGCCGGGGCCGGGGCCGGATCCCGGCCGACCGGGGCCGATGGTGAAGGAACGTTACTTCCCCATCAGCTCCGACACCTTCACGAAGCGGAATCCCCGCTTTCGCAGTTCGGGGACGATCTTCTGGATCGCCTGCTCGGTCACCGGGGCCGCGCTGCGCGTGCAGTGCATGACCACCACCGACCCGGGCTTGACCCCGGCCAGCACCTGCTCCGCCACCGCGTCGGGGTCCTTGGCGAAGGCGTCCCCGCTGACCACGTCCCACTGCACGGCCGTGACCTTCGCCGGGGCCAGGGCCTTCAGCGCCTGGTCGTCGTAGCAGCCGCCGGGGAAGCGGAAGTACGGGACGGTGTTGACCGCGCCCGCCTTCCGGAACGCCGCGAAGGCCCGCTCCACGTCGGCCCGCGCGGCCTCCTCGTCGAGTGCGGGGAGTCCGTAGCAGGGGGACTTGAACGCGTGGTGGCTGTACGAGTGGTTGGCGATCTCGAAGTTCGGGTCCGTGCCGATGGACTTGGCCTGGTCGGAGTACTCTTCGGCCCAGCGCCCGGTCATGAAGACCGTCGAGGGCACCTTCAGCCGGCGCAGGGTCTCGATCAGGCCCGGGTTGTCGAAGCGCTCCCCCGAGGCGGCGCGCGGTCCCTGATCGGAGGTCATGTCGGCGTCGAAGGTGAGCGCCACCGTCTTCTCGGAGCGCTGCCGGGTCCGCTCGAAGACGGGGGTCAGGCCGTTCGCGCCGGGGGTCAGGACCGGCACCTTGGCGGGCGCGCCGGGCAGCGGGGAGGCGGACGCGGGGGCGGAGGCGGAGGGGGAAGGGGAGGACTGGGAGGACGCGGTGGCCGGGCCGGGGGCCGCGGGACTGGCGAGGCGGGCCTGCCCGGCACCCTGCTGGGGGCCCGAGGGGCCGCCCCCGCATCCCGTGAGGGCGGCGCCGAGCACGGCCACGGCCGCTACTTTGCGTACAGAAAGGGTCACGTACGCAAAATATATGACTATGTGGCAAGCAGACGTTTGCGGCACTCCTGGACGTCGAAGTCGGCCGTCGGGTACCTCGGCCCGATCGCCTCCAGATGCTCCAGCAGCAGCCTGCCGACCGCCCAGTTGCGGTACCACTTGCGGTCCGCGGGGACCACGTACCAGGGCGCCGCCTCCGTGGAGCAGCGCTCCATCGCCAGCTCGTACGCCTCCTGGTACGCCGGCCACAACGCGCGGTCCTCCAGGTCCCCCGGGCTGAACTTCCAGTGCTTCTCCGGGTCGTCGAGCCGCGCCAGGAGCCGCTCGCGCTGCTCCGCCCGGCCGATGTGGAGGAAGACCTTCACCAGGGTCACGCCGTCGTCGGCGAGGGCCTTCTCGAAGGCGTTGATCTGCGCGTACCGCCGCTCCAGCCGGTCGGCCGGCACCAGCTCGCGCACCCGGGCGACGAGGACGTCCTCGTAGTGCGAGCGGTCGAAGATGCCGATCTCGCCGGGCTGGGGGAGGGCCTTCTCGATCCGCCAGAGGAAGGAGTGGGCGCGCTCCTCCCGGGTGGGGGCCTTGAAGCCCCTGACCCGGCAGCCGGAGGGGTTGAACTGGCCGATCACGTGCTTGACCGTGCCGCCCTTGCCGCTGGTGTCCATGCCCTGGAGCACGAGCAGCAGCCTGCGCCGGTCCCCGGCGGTGCTGGCCGCGTAGAGCCGCTCCTGGAGGGAGGCCAGCGGTTCGGCCATGCGGGCGACGGCCTCGGCCCCGGCCGCCTTGTCGGACGGTCCGCCCGGGGTGGCGGAGGTGTCCAGCCCGGCGAGGTCGACCCGCTCCCCGGGCGGTACCCGCAGCAGCGGCGCGAGCGCCGGGCCGTCCGCGCCCTCGCGGGACTCCCCGGCTCCGGCACCGCCGGCGCCGCCGTCCTTCTTTCGCTTCCCGGCCACCGCTGTCCACCCCGATCCGCTCGGCTCCGTACGATCGTGCAGCACATCGGACGGCGGCGCGAGGCGGCGGCGCGGGACGGCGGCGCGGGGCGGCCGGTACCGGCCGGCGGGTCAGCGCCAGGGGCCGGTGACCGCGAACGTGGTGCCCGGCGCGTAGGCGTTGACGTACATCGTCCGGGCGTCGGGGGAGAAGGCGACCCCCGCGAACTCCCCCCACTCCGGCACCCCGGCCGTGCCGATGTCGTCCGCGTTGCGGGCCACCGGGTAGACCTCCCCTCCCGGGGTGACCCCGAAGACGTACTGGTCGCCGCCGCCGTCCTCGCACACCATCAGCCCCCCGTCGGGCGCCAGGCAGATGTTGTCGGGGGAGTCCCCGGGCAGGGCGGTGTCCGCCGCCGGGCCGAAGAGCACCTCCAGCCGCAGCCGGCCGCGCACCGGGTCGTGGAACCACACCTGCCCGTGGTGGTCGGCGGCGGCCCCCTCGCGGCCGCGGGCGTAGCTGGAGACGAAGTACACCCCGGTGCCTCCCCAGTAGCAGCCCTCCAGCTTCTGCGCGTGGGTGATCCCGCGCGGCCCGAAGTCCTGGAAGCGGACCGGCGTCACGGCCGCGGCGGGGTCCGGTACGGGGACCCACTCCACCGGGAACTCCGCCCCCGGCCGGTCCACCACCGACAGGTCCGCCACCCCGGGCACCCGCATCGCCTCCAGCAGGCCGCCCGCCCGCAGGGAGCCGGGCCCGCCGAGCGGCCGCGCGGGCAGGAACCGGTAGAACAGCCCGAAGGGCTTCACGAACGCGTCCTCCGTCTCGTAGACCGTCCCCCGGTACGGGTCCACGGCGACGGCCTCGTGCGCGAAGCGGCCCAGCGCGGTCAGCGGGACGGCACCGAGCCGGTGCGGGTCGGCGGGGTCCACCTCGAAGACGTACCCGTGGTCCCGGGAGTACCCGGAGTCACCGGCCCGGTCCTCGGTCTCCTCGCAGCTCAGCCAGGTGTTCCAGGGGGTGCGCCCGCCGGCGCAGTTGACGGCGGTCCCGGCGAGGCCGACCCGCTCGGCGCACACCGCGCCCGCCGGGTCCAGCTCCAGCACCGTGCAGCCGCCCAGCGCCCCGGGGTCGTACGTGAGCCCGTCCACGGCGGGGACGCGCAGTGCGGCGGTGGCGCGGTTCTCGTGGTTGCGGACCAGGCGGAGCCGCCCGCCGCCCGCGCCGAAGGCGGCCATGCCGTCGCAGTTGGCCGGCACCGTGCCCTCGCCCGAGCGCAGCCGGTCCCCGGCGCGCGAGAGGACCCGGTACGAGAACCCCGCGGGCAGGTCCAGCAGTCCCGCCGGGTCGGGCAGCAGCGGCCCGTACCCCCGGGCGGAGGCGCGGGCCCGGTCGGGGGCCCAGAGCGCTCCGAGGGCTCCGCTGAAGGCGACCGCGCCGGCCGCGAGCAGGCTGCGTCGGGTGACGGACATCGGCAACTCCCCGCTGCACCACTGGAGATGTGACCGGCCCGTGGTACCACGCCGGGGGTGCGGGTCCCGCGCGACGCGTGCGGGCGCCGGCCCCCGTCACCCCACCGGGCCCCGGCGCGGCGTGCGCGCGGGGCCCGGCGGTGACGAGGGGGAGGAGATCAGGCGAGCTTGGCGCTCAGGGTGATCGTCGTACCGGTCAGGGCCTGGCTGACGGGGCAGTTCTTCTTCGCGTCCTCGGCGGCGGCGACGAAGGCGTCGTTGTCGAGGCCCGGCACCTCGCCCTCCACGGTCAGGTGGATGCCGGTGATGCCCTCACCCGGCTGGAAGGTGACGTCGGCCTTGGTCTCCAGGCGGGTGGGAGGGGTGCCGGCGCCGGCGAGGCCGTGGGAGAGGGCCATCGAGAAGCAGCTGGAGTGGGCGGCCGCGATCAGCTCCTCGGGGCTGGTCTTGCCATTGGCGGCCTCGGCACGGGAGGGCCAGGAGACGTCGAAGGTGCCCTTGCCGGAGGAGTCGAGGGTCACCTGACCCTTGCCCTCCAGCAGGTTGCCTTCCCAGACGGTGTGCGCGTGACGCGTGGTGGCCATGGTGATCCCTTCGCAGAAGTGGAAACGGCCGGGCCGCGAGAAGCGACCCGGCCGTGCCAAACCTACTGTGAGACCAGGGGTTTCGCGTCGCGGGCGAGCGCGGTGAGCCGCGATATGGCTCGGAAGTACTTCTTCCGGTAACCGCCGTTGAGCATGTCCTCACTGAACAGCCGGTCGAAGGGCACCCCGGAGGCCAGCACCGGGACCTCGCGGTCGTACAGCCGGTCGGCCAGTACCACCAGGCGCAGCGCCGTCGACTGGTCCGGCACCGGGACGACGTCGGTCAGGCAGACCGCCGCTATTCCGTCCGTCAGCGCCCCGTAGCGGCTCGGGTGGACCTTCGCCAGGTGGTCCAGCAGGCCCGGGAAGTCGTCGAGGCTCGCGCCCGGGGTCGCGTACGCGGCCTTGGCGACCTGCTCGTCGGAGAAGGGCGCGGGGGCCTCGGGCAGGCCGCGGTGGCGGTAGTCCTGGCCGTCGATGCGCAGCGGCCGGAAGTGGGCGGAGAGCCCCTGGATCTCGCGCAGGAAGTCGGCGGCGGCGAAGCGGCCCTCACCGAGCTTGCCGGGCAGCGTGTTGGAGGTGGCGGCCAGTGCCACGCCCTGCTCGACGAGGCGGCTGAGCAGGGAGGAGACCAGCACGGTGTCGCCCGGGTCGTCGAGCTCGAACTCGTCGATGCACAGCAGCCTGTGCCCGCCCAGGGTCTGCACGGTCTGCTGGAAGCCGAGCGCGCCGACCAGGTTCGTGAGCTCCACGAAGGTGCCGAAGGCCTTGAGCGCGGGCTCGGCCGGGGTGGCGTGCCAGAGGGAGGCGAGGAGGTGGGTCTTGCCGACGCCGTAGCCGCCGTCGAGGTAGACCCCCCGCGGGCCGGGGGCCGGGGCGGGTGCCTTCTTCTGGAACCACCTGCGCTTGCCGGCGCCGCTGGCGTGGGCGCCGCCCAGGCCGGCTGCGAAGCCGCTCAGCACCTCGACGGCCTCGGCCTGGCTCGGCTGGGTGGGGTCGGGGTCGTAGGTGTCGAAGCGCACCGAGTCGAAGCGGGGCGGCGGGACCATCTCGGCCACCAGCCGTTCGGCCGGCACGCGCGGCTCGCGGGCGCACAGGGCGAGGGGGCCGGCGTCGGCTATGGGGGGCTGCCCGGAGGCAGGACCGGAGGTGGAGAGAGATGTCGACACAGCTCTCAACTCTACGGGGCGTGTCACACTGCACCGATGCGACGCCTGTTCCCTGTGACCGATCAGACATCAGCCGTGACAGATCAGACATCCGCCGCTCCCGGGGGCCCGGCCGACGGTGCGCGGCCGCCCGCCGACCGGGAGTGGTCGCTGGACGAGCTCGCCGACGCCTACGCGTACCCGGAGCTGGCCCCGGGCGCCCACTGGCTGCGGGCCAACATGGTGTCCACGCTGGACGGCGCGGCCCAGCACGACGGGCGCTCCCAGCCCATCTCGGGCGAGGCCGACATGCGGATCTTCGGGACCCTGCGGGCCCTGGCCGACGTCGTGGTCGTGGGGGCGGAAACGGTTCGCCAGGAGGGTTACCGCCCGGCGCGGGCCCGGGAGGCCTTCGCGGCCCGGCGCGCGGCCGCGGGGCAGGGGCCCGCCCCCGCCATCGCGGTGGTCACCGCGAGCCTGGACCTGGACTTCACCCTGCCCCTGTTCACCTCGCCACTTGTCCCCACCCTCGTGGTCACCGGGGCCGGTGCCCCCTCCGACCGGGTGGCCGCGGCCGCCGCGTCCGGGGCCGAGGTCGTGGTGGCGGGCGAGGGGGCCGGGGCGGATCCGGAGCGGGCGGTGCGCGAGCTGGCCGCCCGGGGGCTGCGGCGGCAGCTGACCGAGGGCGGGCCCCGGCTGCTGGGGCAGTTCGTGGCGGCCGACGTCCTGGACGAGCTGTGCCTGACGATCTCCCCGACGCTCACGGCCGGCGGCGCCCAGCGGATCTCCGGCGGGCCCTCCGTCGAGGTTCCGCACCGGCTCGCGCCCGCCTGCGTACTGGAGGAGGCCGGGTTCCTGTTCACCAGCTACCGTCGGATCTGACCAGAAGCGGAATTTCTAGTTCCGCTTAGCTTCCGACGGGCACATACCTGGGCACACATACTCGCGAGGCCCCGCGCGCAAGCGGGGCAGGATGGTTTCCGCAGGGGCCGGCCGACCGGCCCCGGCCCATGAAGGAGAGGGCGTCCGTGTTCACGAGCGTATTGATGATCGAGCAGCCGCTGACCACGGTGGACGTGGACTTCGTCACCACCCTGCACGGAGACGACCCGGTCTCCTTCATCGTCCTCATGCAACCCAGGGGCGACCAGGACCGGCTGCTCCGCGCCATCGACGACGTGGCGCTCGGCGAGCTGCCCGAGGCCCTCCGCGAGGCCGACGTACCCGAGGGCGAGGCCGCCCGCGGCCCGGCCGCACACGCGCTCGCGCACTCTCTCAATGCCCTGCGCGCCAAGGGCGCCAAGGCCGTCGGCCAGATCGTCGAGGAGCACCCGCTCGACAAACTGAAGGCCGTCGTCGACGAGACCGGAGCCGACGAGGTGATCGTCCTGACCGCCCCCCACCTGGTCGAGGAGTTCTTCCACCGAGACTGGGCCTCCCGCGCCCGGCACAAAGTGGAGGTTCCCGTGCTCAAGCTCTTCGCCCACAACGAATAGGCTGGGGCGGACACACCCCCGGGCCCACCCCGGCGGGCCCCCCGCACTCGATCCTGGAGCGACCTGAATGAAGCCCGGCCTGCCGACCGCGATGGAACGGCCCCACTTCATCGGCATCGGCGGCGCCGGCATGTCCGGCATCGCGAAGATCCTCGCCCAGCGCGGCGCGCAGGTGGCCGGCAGCGACTCCCGTGACTCCGAGACCGCCCAGGCCCTGCGCGCCCACGGGGCCACGGTCCACATCGGGCACGCCGCCGGCCACCTCGCCACCGACGCCACCTGCGTCGTCGTCTCCAGCGCCATCCGCGCCGACAACCCCGAGCTGGCCCGCGCCGCCGAGCTCGGCATCCCCGTCGTGCACCGCTCGGACGCCCTCGCCTCCGTCATGGACGGCCTGCGCCCGATCGCCGTCGCCGGCACCCACGGCAAGACCACCACCACCTCGATGCTGGCCGTCGCGCTCAGCGCCCTCGGCCTGGACCCCTCGTACGCCATCGGCGGCGACCTGGACGCCCCCGGCTCCAACGCCCACCACGGCGAGGGCGACGTCTTCGTCGCCGAGGCGGACGAGAGCGACCGCAGCTTCCACAAGTACACCCCGCAGGTCGCGATCATCCTCAACGCGGAACTCGACCACCACGCGAACTACGCGTCGATGGACGAGATCTACGAGTCCTTCGAGACCTTCGTGGGCAAGATCGTCCCCGGCGGCACCCTCGTCGTCGCCCACGGTCAGGAAGGCGCCGCCGAGATCGCCCACCGCGTCAGCGGCAACCCCGACCTGATCGTCAGGACCTACGGCGAGGACGAGACCGCTGACGTCCGGATCCGCAAGATCACGCCCCGCGGCCTGACCAGCGAGGTCGCCGTCGTGATGGACGGGCGCGAGATCGTCTTCACCGTCTCCGTCCCCGGCCGCCACTACGCCCACAACGCCGTCGCCGCCCTCACCGCCGGCGTCGCCCTGGGCATCCCGGCCGACGACCTCGCCGCCGCGCTCGGCAAGTACACCGGCGTCAAGCGCCGCCTCCAGCTCAAGGGCGAGGCCGCCGGCGTCCAGGTCATCGACTCCTACGCGCACCACCCCACCGAGATGACCGCCGACCTGGAGGCCATCCGCAGCGCCGCCGGCGACTCCCGCATCCTGGTCGTCTTCCAGCCCCACCTCTTCTCCCGCACCCAGGAACTGGGCAAGGAGATGGGCCAGGCCCTCGCCCTGGCCGACGCCTCCGTGGTCCTCGACATCTACCCGGCCCGCGAGGACCCGATCCCCGGCGTCACCAGCGAGCTGATCATCTCCGCCGCCCGCACCGCCGGCGCCGACGTCGCCGCCGAGCACGACAAGACCGCCGTCGCCGACGTGATCGCGGGAATGGCCAAGCCCGGCGATCTCGTTCTGACCATGGGCGCCGGCGACGTCACGGATCTGGGACCGCAGATCCTCGCCCGCCTGTCGAACTGAGGGAGCGGGAGCGTCATGGCGTACGAGGTCCAGAAGACGGACGAGCAGTGGCAGGCGGAGCTGACCCCGTCCGAGTACCAGGTGCTGCGCCTCGCCGGCACCGAGCCCGCCTTCCGCGGTGAGTACACCGACACCAAGACGGAGGGCGTCTACTCCTGCCGTGGCTGCGGCGCCGAGCTCTTCCGCTCCACGGAGAAGTTCGAGTCGCACTGCGGCTGGCCGTCCTTCTACGACCCGAAGGACACCGAGGCCGTCGAACTGCGCGCCGACACCTCGCACGGCATGGTCCGTACCGAGGTCCTCTGCGCGACGTGCGGCTCCCACCTCGGACACGTCTTCGAGGGCGAGGGCTACCCCACTCCGACGGACCAGCGTTACTGCATCAACTCGATCTCCCTGCGGCTCACGCCGGCCGAGGGCTGAGGTAGTCCACCAGGGTCCGCCGCGGGGTCCAGCCCTGCGCGCGGGCCCTGGCAAGGTCCAGCACCACCGGGTGCGCCAGCTGGTCCACCGCGTACCGGCTCAGCGCCGGCTCGCCGCCGGTCAGCCGGGACACCGCCTCCGCCGCACGGGCCGCCGCCCCCGCCACCGGGAGGGGAAGGTGCCGGATCCGCGCCCGGACCCCGTGGGCGCGCAGCACCGCCGCGACCGCCGCGTCCCGGGAGTACGGGGCCGCGTCCGCCACGTTGTACGCGCCCGGCTCCCAGCCCGGCGCCGCCAGGCAGGCGTCCGCCAGGTTCTCCACCGCCGTCAGGCTCAGCTCCACGTCCGGACCCGGCAGCAGCAGGGTGCCCGCCCGCACCCGCGACAGCAGGCGCGGCAGGAGCTGCGTGTCGCCCGGCCCGTACACCGCCCTCGGACGCAGCACCACCGCGCCCGCCGCCAGGGCCAGGGCCTCCCCCTCCGCCTTATTACGCCCGTAGGCGTTGAGGTGGTGCGCGCGCGGATGGTCCTCCGCGACCCGGCCCCGGCCGCGGCGCGGGTCGTAGACGCTCGCGCTGCTCACCCACACCACCGGCCGGCCGGCGGCCGCCGCCAGCAGCCGGGCCGTCCCGTCCACGTTGACGGCGCGCATCGCCGCCTCCGCCCGCGAGCCCGGCGCCGGATCGCCCACCGCCGCCGCGCAGTGGACGACGAGGTCCACCCCCGACAGGTCCGGCCCGGCCGCCGCCGCGTCCCAGAACCGGTGCCCGCCCAGCGGGCCCGGCCGTCGGCCCAGGCAGACGACCCGGTGCCCGGCCGCGGCCGCCGCACGGGCCACGTGCCCGCCGCAGAAGCCGCTCGCACCCGTGACCGCGATCGTCGTCACGAGGCCGCCCTCACCGTCAGCACCCGCCAGCCCGGCAGGGCCGCGCGACGGTCCACCCGGCAACGCGCCACCACCGGCCGGTACCCCGCCAGCGCCTCCAGCACGTCCTCCAGCAGCACGGT
>NZ_GG657750.1:6128105-6132244 GCF_000158895.1 Streptomyces sp. C
GCAGTTCAACCTGTTGATAGTACGTACTAAGCTCACAGGTTTCACGTACTAAGCTCTCATGTTTAACGTACTAAGCTCGCATGTTTAACGAACTAAACCCTCATGGCTAACGTACTAAGCTCTCATGGCTAACGTACTAAGCTCTCATGTTTCACGTACTAAGCTCTCATGTTTGAACAATAAAATTAATATAAATCAGCAACTTAAATAGCCTCTAAGGTTTTAAGTTTTATAAGAAAAAAAAGAATATATAAGGCTTTTAAAGCTTTTAAGGTTTCACCTGGTCATCATCGGACGTGGACCTCTTTCGTGTCGGCCGGCCGGTATTGCCGGTCCCAGTACCAGAGCGGGGTGCGCCGCGCACCCCGGGAACTTTTTTCTTTCTCAGGCTGCTCCGCGCCACCAGGTCGTACGCGGGGACCACCACCCACGGGCTCACCGCGCACCCCTGCCCAGCCGGGCCGCCGCCAGCGCCGACACTGCCGCCCGGTCCGGCTTGCGCGAGCGCCCCGACAGCGGGATCCGCGCGAACAGCAGCGCGTCCGGCCGGGCCGTGCCCATCCGCCGCAGCGGCTCCGACAGCGCGGCCCGCAGGGCCGGTTCGGGGACCCCGGGCCGCGGCTGGACCACCGCCACCAGCCGCTCGTCCCCGTCACCCGCCGGGATCCCGACCAGCACGCCCAGCTCCACCCCCGGCACGTGCAGGGCCGGTTCGTACAGGCTTGGGTAGATGTTCTCCGCCCGGTTTTATCACCATGTCCTTGCAGCGGCCCTCCAGCACGATCCGGCCGGCCCCGTCCAGACGCGCCCGGTCCCCCGTCGCCACCCACGGATCGGGCTCCTCGCCCAGGTAGCGGTCCCGGGCCGCGGGCCCGGTCAGCAGCAGCTGGCCGTCCGCGTCCACGGCGGCCCGCACCCCGGGCAGCGGGCTGCCCACCAGGTCCCCCGCCCCCTCGAAGTCGGCCTTCTCCCGGGACTCCACCGCGGCCGCCGGGAACAGCTCGGTCAGCGCGTACACCCCCCACGCCTGCTCCGCGCCCGCCGCCCGGACCCGGTCCAGCAGGCCGGCACCGGCCGGAGCCGAACCCGTCCACACCCGGCCCCCGAACCTGGCCCCCGCGCCGAGCGCGTCCCGCAGCTGCGGCGGCGTCAGGTAGGTGTCCCGCGGCCCCAGCCGTGCCAGCTGCCGGGCCAGCGGGGGGGGGGAGCGGGCCGGCAGCGCGACCGGCGCCCCGTGCGTCAGCGAGGGCACCAGCACGAAGAAGGTCCCGCCCAGCACGGGCCCCTCACCGCCCCCGACGAACAGCTCCGACACCGTCTCCATCCCGGCGGCCAGCCCCGCCCGGGTGTGCACCACGGCCCGGGGCCGCGAGGTGGTCCCGGAGGTGAACACGACCACCGCGTCGCCATCCCCGTCATACCCCGTCGGCACCCCCGCCCGGGAAGCCCCCCGCTCCAGCGCCGGCGCGCACCCCGGCAGCCGGGGCCCCACCGTGGCCACCGGCCCCAGCGAAGCCAGCTCCGGCAGCTCCAGCGCCGCCCGCCGGGCCAGCGGCCGGGCCCACCCCGCCACCGCCTGCGCGGCACCGTCCGCCAGCACCAGCGCGGGCCGCGCCAGCGCCAGCCGGGCCCGCAGCACCTCCGCCCCCGCGCCCGGATCCAGCACCGCACCGCGCAGCCCCAGCCGCCACAGCGCCAGCAGCACCGCCAGGGCGCGCGGCCCGGGCCGCACGGCGACCCCGACGGTGTCCCCGGCACGCAGCCCCCGCGCGTGCAGCGCGGCGGCGAAGTCATCGGCCAGCTCGGCGAGTTCACCCCGGGTGGCGCGCACCCGGGTGCCGCCCGAACGGGTCGCGGAGAGCACGGCGGGCCGCTCGGGGCGGGCCCGCAGCGCCTTGTCGAGTCGGTCCAGCATCAGCGGGGGTCGTCCGTTCCGTGCGTGCCGCTGCCCTGGTCGAGGTACCAGCGGGCGGTCCCGGCGAGGCCGTACGCGCGCAGCCGGCGCGTGGAGTTCTCCACGACCATGCCCCGGCAGCGGGAGATCCGGTCGGTGTGGCGGCGGACCGCGTTCAGGAACAGCCGGTCCGTCGGCGAGGGCCGCCGCGGCATCCCGCCCACGGCCAGGTACAGCTCGGCGGTGATCGCCATGTTGTTCCCCGCGTGCATCCGGTACGGCGCCCGGAAGCCGTGCCGCCGGGCATGCTCCGGCCGCAGCCGCCCGAACAGCGCGGCCACCCCCACCAGCCCCGCGAAACCGGCCCGCCCCAGCGGCCCGTGCTCGTCGCGCCGGGCCGTGACCCGCCCGCACACCAGCCCCGGCCGTTCCCGCAGAGCGGCCCGCGCCGCGCCCGTCCAGCCGGGGCGCGGCAGGCAGTCCGCGTCCGTCCGCGCCAGCAGGGTCGCCCCCCGCGCGATCGCGTACCGGAAGCCGGTGTCCACCGCCGAGCCGACCCCCTTCTCCGGCTCCTCGATCACCTCCACCGGGAACGGCGCCCGCGCCGCGAACTCCCGCGCGATGGAACCCGTACCGTCCGCCGAGGCGTTGTCCACCACCAGCAGCGTGAAGTCCCGGTCCCGCTGCGCGGCCAGCGCCCGCAGCGTCGCCGAGAGCCGCGCCTCCTCCTCGTGCGCGGGCACCACCACCCACATCGGCGTGCTCACGACTTCTCCCAGACCATCGTCATGATGCTGATCCCGCCGCCCAGCCCCACGAACAGCACCCGCTCCCCGGCCGCCAGCTCCGGGAAGACCCGCTCCAGCTGCACCCCGATGCTCGCGCTCGCCACGTTCCCCAGCTCCGGCACCGTCACCACCAGCTTCTGCGCCGGCACTCCGGTCAGCTCCGCGAACCGCTCCAGGTACGGCACCGTCACCTGGTGCACCAGCACCTTCGCGAAGCCGTCCCAGTCCATGCCCGTCCGGTGCAGCGTCCGGTCGATGACCGCCGTCCCCACCTTCTCGAACACCCCGCGCAGCTCGTGCCCGTCCCCCTGGAAGTACGTGTACGCGTCCCCGCGCGGGTGCCGCGAACCGCCGCCCGGGATGCCCCCGACCTCCCAGTGCTCCGAATGCGTCTCACTGTCCACGTCCAGGATCCCGCCGCGCCCCACCTCCTCCAGCAGGACGGCCGCGCCCGCGTCGCCGAACGTGTAGCCGGCGAAACCGCTGCGGAACTCCGCGAAGTCCGCCGGGTCCATCCGCACCGCCCGGCTCGGCGTCTCCCCGGTCACCACCAGCGCCCGCCGGGCCCGCCCGGCGAGGACGGCGCTGCGGGCCAGGTCGATCCCGTTGACGAAGCTGTTGCAGGCGTTGGTCACGTCCACCGCGTGCGCCCTGGAACCCAGTTCGGCCTGCACGATGTGCGCGGTCGCCGGCTCCACCAGGTCCCGCGAGGCGGAGGCGAAGACCAGCAGGTCCACGTCCATCGGGCCGAGCCCGGCCGACTCCAGCGCCCGGCGCGCCGCACCCACGGCGAGCGTCGACGCGTACACCCCCGCGGCGGCGACCCTGCGCGAGACGATCCCGGTGGCCTGTGTCAGGAGCCGCGCGGGCAGCGCCAGGCCGCTGCGCCGGGCCACCTCCCGCTGGAGCTCGTCGGAGGACAGCACGTCCTCGGGCAGCAGGCTGCCGACGGCGGTTATGCCGACGCGCGGCCGCGGATCACAAGACTGTGTGGACATGCCCCCACGATCGCCCGCCGCCCGCGCTCCGGCCTGAGTACGGATGCTCAGTTCCCTTGTGGGGGCGCTGAGTAGGGCCCCGCACCTTCCCCCAGAAGATGCCCTCGCACCCCGGGGCACCGCGCACGGCTCCCCGTATCGTGGTCCGCCGACCGGCCGCACCCGCGGGGGAGGGGACGTGACTCTTCCCCCCGGTTGAGGCCGGGGGATTCTCGCTATGACGGCTGGGCTTCGCGCCGGACCGGCCCGGCCCGTGGAACGTTCAGAGCGCCGACCACGTCAGCGTGCGCTCGGTGGCCGCAGCTGACGCAGAGGAACACCTCCTGTGCGGGCCGGTCCTCCTTGGCGGTGTGCCCGCGTTCGGGGCACCGGCGGTGACCGGAGCGCGCCGACGCGGCGCACACCCTGCGCGGCGAACTGGAAGGGGCCGGCCGGGAGCGGCGCGCCCCCGAACCGGGG
>NZ_GG657750.1:6132503-6133431 GCF_000158895.1 Streptomyces sp. C
TTCGAGCAGCTCCGTACGGGTTTCCCGCCACAGCGGCCCGGCCTGCGGCTGCGCCGACCAGGCGGCGTAGCAGCCGGCGAGGTAACCCGCGTCCTCGCGCAGCAGTTCCGCCACCGGCGCGGAGCGGGCCGCCTGCCGGTACGCGGCCAGCAGTTCGGGGTCCTCGCTGCCCGCCAGGGCCCGCAGGGCCGCCTCGTCGGGCCCGTCCGGCGCGAGCAGCCGCCCGGCCACCGCCGCGTACGCCGCCTCCCGCGCGCCCGGCTCCGGCGACAGGGCCCCCAGCTCCAGGGCCCGGCGCAGGCCCTCCCCGGCCGGGCCGCCCGCGCGCAGGTCCCGGACCAGTTCCCACAGCAGCAGCGCGGGACGCTGCCGGTCCGGCAGCTCCGCCCCGAAGTGCCGCAGCAGCTCCGGCGCCAGGTCCGCCGCCGCCCCGTCCCCCGCGGGCGCCACCGCGGCGGCCCGGGCGAGCAGCTCCCAGGTACCGGCGTCCCGGTGCACGGCGGCACCCGTCGTCGCCAGCAGCAGCCCTGCCTCGGCCGGCTGCGGCGGGTCCCCGCCCCAGACCAGCCGCATCCCGGTGCGCAGCACGAGCGGCTCGGCGTACAGCGAGACCCCGGCCTCCCGCAGCAGGGCCTCCAGCGCGAGCACCCGGTCCGCCCGGCCGTCCGGGTCCTGCGCCGCCCGGGCGCACATCCGCAGGTGCGGCAGCGCCTCCGCCGCGCCCAGCCGCAGCCCGGTCCGCTCGAACAGCCGGGCCCCGGCGGCCGGATCGCCCGCGGCGAGCGCGTCCAGCCGATCGAGCACGAGGGCCCGCAGCACGGGCAGCTCCACCAGCGACTCCCGCTCCCGCGGCCCGTACGCCCGCTCCGGCTCGCTGATCAACGCATGCGCCAGCCGCCGCGCCACACCGGGCAACGCCTCCCCACCG
>NZ_GG657750.1:6134275-6149245 GCF_000158895.1 Streptomyces sp. C
CCAGCGAGGCCAGGGGGCCCGGTGCGTACGGCTCCGCCGGCAGGCGCCTGACCTGCGCGAACAGCTCGGGCCGTGCCGCCAGCCACACCGCCGAGGCCGTCCGTGCCCACAGGTCCCCGCACTCCCCGGGAGCCCCCGCCCCGGCGGCGGCCCCGTACACCCGCCACGGCCCCGGCTCCGCCGGCTCGTCACCGGGCAGCACCCCGACCAGCCGCTGCGGGGCGAGCAGCGGCCGCCGGGCGTACGTGGTGAAGGTCAGCCACTGTCCCCGCTCGTGCGGCAGCACCCCGCAGGCCAGCATCACCCAGCGGGCCACGGCCGCGCTGTCCTCCTCCACCAGCAGCAGGCGCGGGGCGTCCGGCTCCTCCACGGCCCGCCGCACGTCGGCGAAGAACCCCGCGAGCCACGGCCCCCGGGCGGCGACGAAGGCGGCCAGCGCCGCCCGGTCGTGCCGCCCCGGCGCGGGTATCCGCTCCAGCGGCGGGGGCGGGCCGCCCGCCGGGGTCCGCTCCTCCCACTGCGCGGAGCCCCAGGCGGTGACCGGCAGCGGCCTCGCGGGGCCCGCCCCGGCCGGCTCGGGCAGGTGCACGGCGTGCGCGTGGAAGTCCGCCCCGGCCCCGGAACCGTCCCCGTACCCGTACCCGGACTCGAAGTCGAAGCCGGCACCGGTGTGCACCGCCCGCGACAGCAGCCGGCTCCCGTCGGACAGCACGCTCAGCGACAGCGCCTCGGGGAACCCGGCCGACGGCGCCCGCAGCGGCGGCTCGTACCGCAGGAGCGGCTCCGCCTCGCGCAGCAGCTCCCCTCCCACCCCCGGGGTGACGGCGGTGAAGCCGGAGCCCTCGGGGCCGCCCGCGTAGTGCAGCTGTGGGAGGTTCACGCCCGGCCCCCCGCCCGGCCGGATCCCGTCACGACCCGAACTGGCGTGACGTCAGGGTCTGTTGTGCGGGCCGTGGTTGCCCGTACCGTACCGGCAGCGGAGCGCACGGCACGCCCCCTCACCTTCCCCGCCATCCCCCTGCGCCCCCCGTTCGCACTGTGTGGAGGCCATTCCAGCAGACAACGGGGCCGTCCGGGAGTTCCGCCCGCGGGGGCTTCCGTTCGCCCGCTGTACGGCCCGACGTCAGACGGGGATCTCCGGCCGGTACCCCGGGACCGCTGTCCTTGGGGCGCCCCTCGATCCCCCTTCACCCCCCTAGAGGTCGTCACCCATGGCTGAACTCAACCGGCGCAGGTTCCTGCAGATCGCCGGCGGCACGGCCGCCGTCGCGATGCTGAACGACAGCATCGCGCGGGCCGCCGCCATCTCGGCGCAGGGCACCACCGGCACGATCCAGGACATCGAGCACGTCGTCGTCCTCATGCAGGAGAATCGTTCCTTCGACCACTACTTCGGTTCCATGAAGGGCGTCCGGGGCTTCGGCGACCCGCGGCCGGTCATCCAGGACAACGGCAAGTCCGTCTTCCACCAGTCGAACGGCACGAAGGACATCCTGCCCTTCCACCCGCAGGTGGCGGACCTCGGAATGCAGTTCCTCACCGGCCTGGACCACGACTGGGCCGGCGGCCACCAGGCCTACAACAACGGCAAGTACGACAAGTGGGTCCCGGCCAAGACGGCCACGACCATGTCGTACATGACGCGGAACGACATCCCGTTCCACTACGCCCTCGCCGATGCCTTCACGGTGTGCGACGCCTACCACTGCTCCTTCATCGGCGCCACCGACCCCAACCGCTACTACCTGTGGACGGGCCACACCGGCAACGACGGCACGGGCGGCGGACCGGTCCTCGGCAACCAGGAGGCCGGCTACGGCTGGAAGACCTACCCCGAGCGCCTGGAGGCCGCCGGGGTCTCCTGGAAGGTCTACCAGGACATCGGCGACGGCCTGGACGCGGCCGGTCACTGGGGCTGGATCAACGACGCCTTCCGCGGCAACTACGGCGACAACTCGCTGCTGTACTTCAACAGCTACCGCAACGCCCAGCCCGGCAGCCCCCTGTACGAGAAGGCCCGTACGGGCACGAACGCCAAGGCGGGCGAGGGCTACTTCGACCGGCTGCGCGCCGACGTGGTGAACGGCACCCTGCCGCAGGTCTCCTGGATCGCGGCCCCCGAGGCCTTCAGCGAGCACGCCAACTGGCCGACCAACTTCGGTGCCTGGTACATCTCCCAGGTCCTGGACGCCCTGACGGCGAACCCGGCCGTGTGGGCGAAGACCGCCCTGTTCATCACCTACGACGAGAACGACGGGTTCTTCGACCACGTCGTCCCGCCGTACCCGCCGGCGTCCTCCGCCTGGGGCCTGTCCACGGCCGACGTGACCCGCGACCTGTACACCGGGGGCGTCTCCGGCTACGCGGCCGGACCCTACGGGCTCGGCCCGCGCGTCCCGATGATCGTGGTCTCCCCGTGGAGCAAGGGCGGCTACGTCTGCTCCGAGACCTTCGACCACACCTCGGTGATCCGCTTCATGGAGAAGCGCTTCGGGGTGCAGGAGCCCAACATCTCGCCGTGGCGCCGAGCCGTCTGCGGCGACCTGACCTCGGCGTTCGACTTCACCCTGGCCGACGCCGCGCCCGCCGCGCTGCCCTCCACGGCCGGTTACGTCCCGCCGGACAAGAACCGCCACCCGTCCTACACCCCGGCCGTGCCGGCCACCGGCACCCTGCCCAAGCAGGAGGCGGGCTCCAAGCCGGCCCGCGCGCTCGGCTACAGCCCGTACGTGGACGGCGCCCGCACCGTATCCACGGGCAAGTTCACGCTCACCTTCTCCTCCGGCCCGAAGCTCGGCGCCCACTTCCACAGCACCTCGGGCAACCGGACGGACGGCCCCTGGCCCTACACGGTCGAGGCGGGCAAGACCCTCTCGGACACCTGGAGCACCAGCAGCTCCACCGGCAACAAGATCGACCTCACGGTCTGGGGCCCCAACGGCTTCCTGCGCACCTGGAAGGGCCCGGCGAAGAAGGCCGGCCCCGAGGTCACGGCCCGCCACGTGGACGCCACCGGCAACCTGGCCCTGACCCTGGTCAACGGGGGCACCGCCGCGGTGAACCTCACGGTGACCAACTCCTACGGCGGCGCCGCCCAGACCTTCAAGGTCAACCCGGGCGCCACCGTCTCCCACACCGTCGACCTGCGCGCCTCCGGCCGCTGGTACGACGTCTCCGTGGTCTCGGACGCCGACGCGACCTTCCTGCGCCGCTTCGCGGGGCACGTGGAGACGGGCGCGCCGAGCGTCTCGGACCCGGCGATCAAGACCGTCTGACACCTGGTCCCGTCCGGGTGAACCAGCCCGGTTCCACGCCCGTGAGGTTAACGCTTGCGTTAACTTCGCGGGCGTGGCTCAATGGGAAGTGATCCTCGTCGGTGAGGTGGCGGAATGGTTCGAGGCGCTGGCCGAGACCGACTGGAGCAGCGCCGAACAGGTGGAAGACGCCGTCGACGCGCTCGCGATGTTCGGGCCCACGCTCGGCCGGCCGCTGGTCGACCGCATCAAAGGAGCCGAACAGCACCACATGAAGGAGCTGCGGCCGGGCTCCTCGGGCAGCAGTGAGATCCGGATCCTGTTCGCGTCGACCCGGTCCGCCGGGCGGTGCTGCTCGTGGCCGGCGACAAGGCCGGCAACTGGCAGCGGTGGTACGAAGTCAACATCCCGCTCGCGGAGAAGCGTTACCAGGACCACATCGGGGAGCTGGACACGAGGGAGTACGAATGAGCGGTGTCGGTTGGGAGGAGGCCAAGCGCCAGGTGCGCGAGCGCCGGGCGGCCGCGGGCCTGCCGCTGCGGTCCCCCACGGAGAAGCAGGCCGCCATGGACCGGCTCATGGCCGAGGTGCGGGCCCATCGGCTGGCCGAGATCCGCCAGGAGCAGGCCCTGACCCAGAAGGACGTCGCCGAGACGATGGGCGTTTCCGCCCCCAGGGTGTCGGCCATCGAGAACGGCGAGACCGACCGGACGGAGGTGGCCACCCTGCGCTCCTACGTGGAGGCGCTCGGAGGTCGCCTGAGGGTGGTGGCTGACTTCGGGGACACGGAGTACACCGTGGCCTGACGTGGCTGCGGGTGGTGGTGTGACCGTAGGCCGGATGGGCAGAACGTACGGCGTCGGTTTCCGCCACCCCCGTCACCGAGGGAGAACGCATGGCCATCGCCCATCGCCGGATCGGCACCGGACCCGTCCGCGTCATCGTGCTGCACGACTGGTTCGGGACCTCCGCCAACTGGGGCTCCGTGCTCGACCACCTCGACCCGCAGGGGTTCTCGTACGCCTTCCCCGACTACCGGGGCTACGGGGAGCGCCGGGACGTCCCCGGCCGCCACACCCTCCCCGAGATCGCCGACGACGTCCTCGCGCTCGCCGACGAGCTGGGCTGGGACACCTTCTCCCTGATCGGCCACTCCATGGGCGGCAAGGCCGCCCAGCAGGTCCTGGCACGCGCCCCCGAGCGCGTCGAGAAGCTGATCGGGCTCACACCCGTCCCCGCCGGGCCGTACCCGATGGACGACGCGACCCACGCCCTCTTCTACGGCGCCGCCGAGGACCCCGACAAGCGGCGGACCATCCTCGACCTGGTCACCGGCAACCGGGTCAGCCGCCACTGGCTGGAGCGCATGGTCGCCCACTCCCTCGACGTCTCCCGCCCCGAGGCCTTCGCCGCGTACCTCGCCGACTGGCAGTCCCGCGACCTGTCCTCCGCGATCAAGGGCAGCACCGTGCCGGTGCTCGTCCTGGTCGGCGAGTACGACCTGGCCCTGACGGCCGAGGTGATGCGCGCCACCTGGCAGGCCTCGTACCCGAACTGCAGAATCGTCACGATCCCCGGCGCCGGCCACTACCCGCCCCACGAGACCCCGGTGGCCTTCGCCACGGAGGTGGAGGCCTTCCTGCGCGGCTGACGGCTGACTGCTGACCCGGAAAAGCCCGTAGGGGGTACGAGGAGAACCTCGTACCCCCTACGGGACCCGAAAGGGTGAGTGACGGGACTTGAACCCGCGGCCACCTGGACCACAACCAGGTGCTCTACCAGCTGAGCTACACCCACCACGAAGGGCGGCGGACCGCCCGTTCGTTGTGCATGCACAGCATAGCCGATCCCGGGGGTGCTCCCGCGACGGGTTATCCGGCGGCCCGGACGCCCGCCGGACGCGCCCCCGCCTGCGCCCCGGCCCCCGCCTCCGCACGGCGCGCGGCCCGGGCCACCGCCGCGACGGCCAGGGCCCGGACCACCGGATGCGGACGCGACCCGTCCCCCGACAGCTCCGGCTGGAAGAGCGTGGCCAGGAAGAACGGGTGCCCCGGCAGCTCCGCCATCCGCACCGCGCCGTCCTCGTCGTACCCCGACAGCCGCAGCCCGTGCGCGGCCAGCACCGGCAGGTGGCGGGCGACCGGGCCGTAGTGGCAGTGGTAGCGCTCCGTCGACCGGTCCGCCCCGAGCGCCGACTCCGCCAGCGAACCGGGCTCCGCCCGTACGAGCGCCTCGTGCCCCGCCAGCGAACAGGCCAGCGGCGCGATCAGCGGGTCGTCCGCCCCGGGGTCGTTCTCGGCGTGCGCCGCCCCCGCCAGCCCGCACACGTGGCGGGCGTACTCCAGCAGCGCGTGCTGGAAGCCGCCGCACGTCCCGAGGAAGGGGACGCCCTCCTCCCGGGCCACCCGGACCGCCGCCAGCGCCCCCGCCTCGCTCGCGTACGGGCTGCCCGGCAGCACCCACACGGCGTCGAACCCGGCCAGGGTTCCCGCCGCGGCCGCGGCCTGCGCCTGCGCGGTCGGGATCCAGCAGGCGTCCAGCACCAGCCCCTCGCGCGAGGCCAGCGCGTCGAGGAGGAGCGGGATCCGGGAGTGGGACTCCACATGCGGGGAGCGGTCGCCGACGAGGGCGATCCGGGCGACGGTCATCGGAGCGGCGGACGCGGCACGGGCCGCCTGTGCGGTGGTCATGCCGATCATCCTGCGACCCGGTCCCACTTCAGCGCCAACGATTGTTCCCGCATCCTCGATAAGCAGAACTGATGACTGACGCGCGGCCGGTGCGGGCGGCGCCGATGGCCGGCGGAGCCGCTGGCATCCTGCGGGCATGGACCCGCACCTCCTGCGCACCTTCACCGCCGTCGCCCGCCTCGCCTCCTTCTCGGCCGCCGCACGCGAACTCGGCTACACCCAGTCCGCCGTCTCCCAGCACATCGCCGCCCTCGAAGCCGACCTGCGCACCGAACTGCTCACCCGGCGGCCCGTCGCCCCCACCCCGGCCGGCGCCCGCCTGCTGGAACACGCCCGGCCGCTGCTGCTGCGCCTCGACGCCGCCCGCGCCGACGTACTGCGCCTCGCCGCCGCCCCGCCCGGCCGGATCACCCTCGCCGCCTCCCCGCTCGCCGCCGCCGGCCCCCGGCTGCTCGCCGCCCTGCCCGCCACCGGCGTCACCCTGCGCGTCCTGCCCCCGGCCCGGGTGCCCGCCGCCGTCGCCGCCGGGGACTGCGACCTCGGGCTCGTCGACGGGCTCGCCGCCCCGAGCGACCCGCTGCGGCTGCCCGACGTGGCCCCGTTGCGGGTCACCGGCATCGCCGAGGAGGAGCTCGCCGTCCTCTTCCCCGCCGGACACCCCTTCGCCGCGCGGGATTCCGTCCGGCTCGACGACCTCGCCGACGCGCGCTGGCTCGACGCCCCGGACGTGGGGCTGCCGCTCACCACCGGACGCCGCGCCCTGCGCTACGACGGCACCGACCTGCACGCCCTGTGCGCCCTCGCCGCCGCCGGCCACGGCCTCGTCCTGCTGCCCCGCCCCCTCGCCGAGACCGCCCGCGCCGGGACCGCCGTACCGCTGGCCGCGCCCCGCCTCGTACACCGTACGGAGCTGGTCGCGCCCGCCGGACCGTCCGGCGCGGCCGCTGCGCTCGCCGCACGCCTCACGGCAGGATCCCCCTCATGACCACACCGACTGCCGACCCGGCTGCCCACGCCGAGCCCGAGGCCTTCACCACCGCCGACTACGCCGCCCGGATGGCCGCCGCCGCACAGAGCGCCGCCGACGCCGGACTCGCCGGACTGCTCGTCGCGCCCGGCCCGGACCTCACCCACCTCACCGGCTACCGCCCGACCGCCGAGACCGAACGGCTCACCCTGCTCGTCCTCGCCGCCGGCCAGGACCCCGTGCTGGTCGTGCCCGCCCTGGAGGCCCCCGACGCCGCGAAGGCACCCGGCGCCGGCGCCCTGACCCTGCGCGACTGGACCGACGGCAAGGACCCCTACCGGGTGGCCGCGCCGCTCCTCGACGTCAGCGGTCGCTTCGGCGTCAGCGACAACACCTGGGCCCTGCACCTGCTCGGCCTGCAAAGGGAGTTGCCCGCCACCACCTACAGCCCGCTCACCGACGCCCTGCCCATGCTCCGCGCCGTCAAGGACGAACGGGAACTGGCCCGCCTCGCGGCCGCCGGAGCCGCCGCCGACGCCGCCTACGCGCAGATCCTCCACGTCCCCTTCGCCGGCCGCCGCGAGAGCGAGGTCGCCGCCGACCTGGCCGGGCTGCTGCGCGTCCACGGCCACTCCCAGGTCGACTTCACCGTCGTCGGCTCCGGCCCCAACGGTGCCAACCCGCACCACGAGGCCGGCGAACGCGTCATCCGGCACGGCGACATGGTCGTCCTCGACTTCGGCGGCCTCAAGCACGGCTACGGCTCCGACATCTCCCGCACCGTCCACGTCGGCGAGCCCACCCCCGAGGAACAGCGCGTCCACGACGTCGTCCGCGAGGCCCAGCAGGCCGGCTTCGCGGCCGTCCGGCCCGGCGCGACCTGCCAGGACGTCGACCGGGCGGCCCGCGCCGTCATCACCGAGTTCGGCTACGGCGAACGCTTCATCCACCGCACTGGCCACGGCATCGGCGTCACCACCCACGAGCCGCCGTACATGGTCGAGGGCGAGGAACAGCCCCTCGTCCCGGGCATGTGCTTCTCCGTGGAGCCGGGCGTCTACCTGCCCGGCCGGTTCGGCGTCCGCATCGAGGACATCGTCAGCGTCACCGCGGACGGCGGCCGCCGCCTGAACAACGCCCCGCGCGAGATGGCGATCGTCGGGTAGGCGGCCGTTCGGGCAGGCGGTCGTCGCGCAGGCCGCGGCTACGGACCCAGCACCACCGCCGACTCGCCCGGAACGTGGATCCGCCCGTCCGGACCCGGATGCTCCACCGGCTCCCAGGCCGCCAGCACCCGTACCCCGTTGCGGCCCAGCGCCACCGTCACCGACTCCGTCGACAGGTTCACCACCACCCGCACCTCCCCCCGGCGGAACGTCAGCCAGCGGCGCTCCTCGTCGAACGCGACCCGGACCGCGGCCAGGTCCGGGTCACGCAGGTCCGGGTGGGTGCGGCGCAGCCGGATCAGCGTCCGGTACCACTCCAGCAGCCAGGCGTGCGACTCCCGTTCCGGCTCCGCCCAGTCCAGGCAGGACCGGTCCCGGGTCGCCGGGTCCTGCGGGTCCGGCACCTCGTCCGCCTTCCAGCCGTGCGCCGCGAACTCCCGGCGCCGGCCGCTGCGCACCGCCTCGGCCAGCTCCGGGTCGGGGTGGTCGGTGAAGTACCGCCAGGGCGTGCCGGCCCCCCACTCCTCGCCCATGAACAGCATCGGCACGAACGGCCCCGTCAGTGCCAGCGTCGCCGCGCACGCCAGCAGCCCGGGGGAGCAGGAGGCCGACAGCCGGTCGCCCAGCGCCCGGTTGCCGACCTGGTCGTGGGTCTGCGTGTAGCCGACGAAGCGGTGCGCGGGGGTGCGGCGGCGGTCCACCGGCCGGCCGTGGGTGCGGCCCCGGAAGGACGACCAGGTGCCGTCGTGGAAGAACGCCCGCGTCAGGGTCTTCGCGAGGGCGCCGAGCGGCGCCTCGGCGAAGTCGGCGTAGTAGCCCTGTGATTCACCCGTCAGCGCGCAGTGCAGGGCGTGGTGGAAGTCGTCGTTCCACTGCGCGTGCATCCCCAGCCCGCCGGCCGTGCGCGGGGTCGTCAGCCGCGGGTCGCACTGGTCGGACTCGGCGATCAGGAACAGCGGCCGGGTGCTCTCCGCCGCCAGCCCGTCCACGGCGGCCGACAGCTCCTCCAGGAAGGACAGGGCCCGCCCGTCGGCCAGCGCGTGCACCGCGTCCAGCCGCAGCCCGTCGATCCGGTAGTCCCGCAGCCAGGCCAGCGCGCTCCCGATCAGGTACGCGCGGACCTCGTCCGAGCCGGGCGCGTCCAGGTTCACCGCCGCGCCCCAGGGCGTGTGGCGGGTGTCGGTGAAGTACGGGCCGAAGGCCGGGAGGTGGTTGCCGGAGGGGCCGAGGTGGTTGAGGACCACGTCCAGCACCACGCCGAGCCCTGCCGCGTGCGCGGCCTCCACGAACGCCGCCAGACCCGCCGGCCCCCCGTACGGCTCGTGCACCGCCCACGGCGCCACCCCGTCGTACCCCCAGCCGTGCCGGCCCGGGAAGGGGCACACCGGCATCAGCTCCACGTGCGTCACGCCCAGCCCGGCCAGGTACCCGAGGCGGGCCGCCGCGGCCGCGAAGGTGCCCTCGGGGGTGAAGGTGCCGACGTGCAGCTCGTACAGGACCGCGTCCTGGAGCGGCACGTGCGGCGGGGGCACGTGGGGGGCGAGGGCCGTGAGGTCGACCACCGCCGACAGGCCCTCCGTACCGTCCGGCAGCCGCCGGCCGCGCGGATCGGGCCGCACCACCGGATCGTCGCCGAGGCGGAACCCGTACCGGTCGCCGTCGGCCGCCGGGGCCTCGACGACCCACCAGCCGGAGCGGCCGGGGGCCGGGTCGGGGGCCATGTCGTAGGTGGTGTCGTTCAGTCGCATGGCGACCCGACCTGTCAGCGGTGCCCACACCTCGAACTGCACGGACGGTCCCCTCGTCTCCGGCGGTGGCCGGCATGCGTAATCGTGCCGCGTAAGCGTGCCCGTATCGTGCCCATCATTCCGGGCCGGGCGGGGGAGTTCTGGACACTCCGCACCCGACGGGCCGACAATCACCCTGTGACGTCGAGTTTCGAGTTCCCCGCCTACCCCGCCCCGCGGCTCTCCGACGCGGAGCGGGACCGGGCGCTGGGCCAGCTCAGGGAGGGTGCGGCCCTCGGGAAGCTGTCGCACGACACCTTCCTGCGGCGCATGGAGCTCGCGCTGGTCGCCCGCCGCTCCGAGGACCTCGCACCCCTCCTCGCCGACCTCCAGACGCGCCCGGGCCCGCTCGGACCCGAAGCCCCGTGGACCAACCGGCTGTTCGGCTGGGTCGGCCGCGCGTCGGCCGTCTCCGCGGGGGTGCGCAGGGCCTGGCAGGTGGAACGCCTGCCCAAACTGCTCTTCCCCCACCCGGCCGCCGGCCCCCTGCGGATCGGCCGCGACCCGGGCAACGGGCTGCGCCTCAGCCACGAGACCGTCTCGCGGGCACACGCCGAGCTGAGCATGCGGGACGGGGCCTGGCTGCTGCGGGACCTCGGCTCGACCAACGGCACCACCGTCAACGGACGCCGGGTGACGGGCGCGGCGGTCGTACGGCCGGGCGACCAGGTCGGGTTCGGGCGGATGAGCTTCCGGCTCTCCCAGGACTGAGCGGCCGGCCCGCCGCGGAGGCACCCGCGGGGCCGTGACCGGGCGCTGCTTCGAGGTACCGGACGGGACCCGGTCGTGGTCCGGGGCCGGGTCGTGGTCCGGGGCGGGGCCGGGGTTGGGCCGTGGTCCGGGGCTGGGCCCGGTGGGGCCACCTTTGCCCTCGGCCGGGGGCCCGGCAGGATGCCCCTCATGGATCACAACGGCATCGTGCGCCCCGCCCGCCCCGAAGACCTCCCGCGCCTCACCGAGCTCATCCACGAGCACGTCGCGTACGAGAAGGCGGCCGCCCGGCCGGCCGGTCTGGCCGACCGCCTCGGCTCCCGGCTGTTCGCCGAGGACGCCCGGCTGTGGGTGCTGCTCGCCGAGACCCCCGGGGGCACGGTGGCCGGATACGCCGCCTGCTCGGAGGAGTTCGCGTTCTGGGACGCCCGCCACTACCTCCACATGGACTGCCTCTACCTCGCCGAGGAGGCCAGAGGCCACGGCCTCGGGGCCGCCCTGATGGACGCCGTGGCCGGCCTCGCCCGCGGACTGGGCCTCGAACACGTCGAGTGGCAGACCCCCGACTGGAACGAGGGCGCGATCCGCTTCTACGACCGCCTCGGCGCCACCGGCCGCCCCAAGCGCCGCTACGCCTGGCCGGTCTGAAGACAGCGGTACGCGGCCAGGACCGTCCGGGACTGGTGCTCCACCTGCGTGGCCACCGGCACCCAGCGCGCCCGGAAGCGGGCCGAGAACTCCTCGCACCACCCCGTCACCAGGCGGTCCAGGCCGGGCGCCGCCGGATGCGCCTGGCAGCGCAGTACGCGCAGCAGCATCGCCGCCGCGCGCAGCGTCAGGCGCCGCCCCGAAGGCGTCGAGGCTGCCGAGGGAGGCCGTGGTGGCCTCGGCCGGCACCCCGGGTCCCGTCCACGCGGCGGCGACGTCCGGGATCAGTTCCAGCGTCCAGTCCACCGCCCGCAGCAGCGCCGCGGCGCCGGGCCCGTCGTCCGGGATCCCCTCCCGCAGCCCCGCCACCCGCGCCGCCTCACCGGTCAGCCGCTCCGCCAGCACGCGCAGGGCGCCCCGCGGGTCGGGGTGCGGGGCGGGGTCGTCCACCAGGTCGGAGGCCCACATGGGCACCTCCACGATCGCGGTGGTCCCGCGGTGGCGGTGGCACCAGGTGCTGCGCCGGGTGTCCTCGCTCCCGTCCCGCGGCATCACGAAGATCCCGGGCCCGGGAGAGCCCCAGCCCGCGGCGTCGGAGGCCCCGGTCTCCACCGGGATCCGCAGCTCGGCGGCCGACTTCCCGAAGGGCTCGGCGAGCCCGGGCACGTCACGCGTCAGCTGCACCCAGGACCCGCCCAGGTCCGTCCCGTGCAGGGAGACCTGCAGGGCGGGCCGGAGTTCGTCGAGGAGCGCGGTCAGGGTGCGCGTCTCGGGCGGGAGCCGGTCCGGGGGGAGTAGGGACGGCGCCCACTCGGGCTGCTCCGGCCCGGGCGGGCGGTAGAAGCCGCGGTGGTAGTCCAGCAGCGAGTACGGGCGCGGCGTGCGGTGCAGGTCGGCGCCGTCGGGGTCGGCGCAGAGCAGGAAGTGCCAGCCCGCCCCGCCGCCCCCGGCCCCGATCACCCGCCGGGCGAGGCCCAGCGCGGTAGCCCCGCCGACGGGTTCGTTGGCATGGGCCCCGGCGACGACGAGCACCTCCCCGGGCCCGCCGCGCCGCCCGTCGACGGAGAGCAGCCAGAGCGGCCTCCCGCCCCGGGAGACACCGGCCTGCCGCATCCGCACCCGCCCGGGGTGCTCGTCCGCCAGCGCCCGGCCGGCCAGGGCGAGTTCGTGCGGGGTGGGGTAGCGCATGTCAGGGAGGAGGGTCACATGGTGCCCATGCCCGCCACACCGGCCGCCTACTGCTCCCCGGCGGTCGAATGTGTGTGCCACCGGTGGGCGGGGAGGGGAACAGGCGGGGAGGCCCGGCACCGCCGGCCCGCCGGGCGTCCGGGCCCCACGTCCCCGCCGTCCGGGGCTGACGTCCGCCCCCGGACGACGGTCACGACGGTCAGGCGCTCCGGCAGAGGGCCGTGTCCACGAGGGCTTCGACGTGCTTCGTCGTCGCGCCGTCGGTGGGGTCGATGGTCACCGTGACGTTGGCGGCGCGGCCGTCCTCGGTGACTCCACCGCGGGTTTCGTAGCCCGTGATGTCACCGCCGTGGCCCCAGTAGAGGCCACCGCACGACAGCGGCCGGCTCATCAGGCCCAGGCCGTAGCCGGCGCCGGAGTCGCCGAGGGGGACGGTGGTGCGCATCTGGGCGAGCTGGGCGGGGCGGAGGAGGTCGCCGGTCAGGAGCGCGGTGAAGAACCGGTTCAGATCGGAGTTCGTGGAGATCATCTGGCCCGCCGCCCAGGCCGCTGAGGGGTCGATGTCGTGAACGTCGCCGCACGGGGCGCCCGCCGAGTCCTGGTGGTGGCCCTCAGGAGTGGGGTTCCCGGATTGTTCGTGTCGCCGGGGGCCGGGAAGTAGGTGTGGCGCAGTCCGAGGGGCCGGATGACGCGCCGGTCGATCTCCTCGGCGAGGGGGCGTCCGGTGACCTTCTGGACGATCAGGCCGGCCACCACGTAGTTCGTGTTGCTGTAGGCCCAGCTGGTGCCCGGGGGGAAGGCGGCCTTGTGCCGGAGGGCGGTGTCGAGGATGTCTCGGGGTTCGAGGTACCGGCGGCCTAGGATGGCGTCGGTGTCGTCCGCTTCGTAGTCGGGCAGTCCGCTGGTGTGCTGGAGGAGCTGGCGGACGGTGATGTGGCGTCCGTCGATCCCTTCGCCCCGTACGAGTCCCGGGAGGTGGGTGTCGACCGGGGTGTCGAGGCCGATCCTCCCTTCGCCGACCAGCTGGAGCACGACCACGGCGGTGAAGGTCTTGGTGTTGCTGCCGATGCGGACCTGTCCGTCCTCGGCGCCCGCGGTGTAGGTGCGGGTGCGGCCGTCGCGGTCCGTCACGGTGGCCAGCGCGCCGGGGAGGTGGTCGGTCCGGACGAGGGCGTTCAGGCCCTGCCGGACCGCGTCCGGGCGGGGTGCGGCCGTCGCGGCCGGGGCCAGGAGGGCGGTGATCGCGGCGGCTGCGGTCGCCACCCGCAGGAAGGTCCCTCGGCGGGCTTGCTGGGGCATGGTCCAACTCCTGTGCAATGGTGGGGAGATCGGTGGTATGCCCAGCATTTCCGGGGTCGGCCCTCCCGGGCGATCCTGCTGTCCGCAGGGCGGGGGTGGGGATATCCCCCGACGGTGGAGGGCCTGACCTCCCTGGGGGAGGTCAGGCCCGGGGGTGGTCAGTGCCAGGTCTGGTAGGGGCTCTTCTGGGCGTGGGTGCCGCACGGGAAGGTGCGCAGGTGGTGCTGGGGGCTGTCGTCCAGGCACAGGCCGGTCGCCTGGTTCCTGAACTCGACCGATCCGTCCGGGTAGCGGTGGACGATCCAGCTCTCGTCCTTGGCCTTGTCACACGGCTGTGCCGAGGCGGTACCGCGCGGGTGGTCGGTGAGGCAGAGGCCGGTCTTGCGGTTCCTCAGCTCGCGGGTGCCGTCGGCCCACTGGTGGACGTTCCACTTCTGGTGGTCGTTGCCCAGGCAGGCGTACGTTCGGACGCCGGCGTCGCTGTCGTCGAGGCAGGCGGAGGTGGCGGCGTTGCGGAAGGTCTGGACGCTGTCGAGGGAGCCGGCCTTGGCGGCGGGCGCCGTGACCAGGGTGGTGGCGAGCAGGATGCCCGTCAGGACGGTCGTACGGGTGGGACTCATGCGGGTGCTCCTCGGTCAGGCGGTGATGTTGACGGGGCGGTAGGCGTGGTAGCCGTCGCGGCCGTTCACTCCGTAGGAGTGCTGCTTCCAGCGCGTGCCGACGCCGCCCGCCTGCTCGTAGGACTTGTAGGCGGTGTGCGCGCCGTTGGCCCAGCCGTCGAAGATGACGACGTGGCGGAAGTCGGCGCTGTCGCTGTCGGCCTTGATGACGAGGTCGCCGGGCGCGAGGTCCTTCATCGCGATGCGGCGGGTGAAACCGTCGTTCCTGAGGGAGACGGTGTTGGGGCCGGGCTTGCGCAGGCCGAGGGTCATGGAGACGTAGCCCGAGCAGTCCTGCCGGTAGCCGTCCTTCCAGTACTTCGTCTGGCTGTAGGGGACCGGGCGGCCGTTGTTGGCGGTCAGCCAGGTCTTGGCCCGGGCGATGACCTCCTCGCGGCTGACGCGGGGCGCGGCCTGCGCGGAGGTGGTGGAGGGGGCCTGGGCGGTGGTGGCCGGGGCGGCCGGGGCCGTCGGCGCGGTCAGGGCGAGGGAGCCCAGGGAGAGGATGGTGGTCAACGCGGCCGTGGCCACGCGGCGGGTGAGGTTCACGGACATGCCCGTTCTCCGTTTTCTGGCAGGGGAATGCAGGGGAAATGCGCCT
>NZ_GG657750.1:6149727-6150834 GCF_000158895.1 Streptomyces sp. C
GCCGCCCCGTGGTGGCGGGGCCGCTGGACGTGGCCGGCCGGGGCCGCCCTGGCCGGGCTGCTCCTGGGCGCCGGGCTGTGCCGGCTCTTCCTGGTCCCGCCGGAGCCTGCTCCCGCGGAGCCGCGGGCCGGTGCGGCGGCCGCGTCGAACGACGTGGTCCGGAACTTCGTCAACCGCTCCACGGGCAGTTGCCTGGACCACAGCCTCGACCAGGGCCTGCGCTCCTTCCCGCCCAACGGCATGAGCTACCAGCGCTGGACCTTCCACCCCCTCCCGGACGGCACCGGCACGCTCAGGAACCACGCCACGGGCGCCTGCCTGGAGGGCGACGGCAAGGGCCTCACTGCCCGCGCGTGCGGCCGGTCCCCGTCCCAGAAGTGGAAGGTCACCGCGTGGGCCGACGCATCGGTGGAGGTCAGGAGCGCCGACACCGGCCAGTGCCTGGACGACGGCCCCGACGGCCTGCGCGCCCGCCCCTGCGACAACTCGGACCGCCAGAAGTGGGGCTGACTTCCGCCTTGTCCGGCGGCTGAAGGTGTCCGGAAACCGATCGTGTTCTCGGGGGACTTCGTTAGGTTCGTTGCATGCCTTCTACACTTCTGATCGGTTATGAACCCCACGCGATCCCCGGCATCGACGGATCGGCCCTCCAGGCGGCGCTCGACGCCGAGATGGTCCGGTTCGGGGAGCACGGCATCGACGCGGCCATGGAGCTGGTCGTCCACGACGAGCAGGTCGAGTCGACCCTCGTCGCCGCGTTGACCAGGAAGCCGTGGGACGTGGTGATCGTCGGCGGCGGCATTCGCAAGTCCGAGCACCTGCTGCCGCTGTTCGAGCTCATCGTGAACCTGATCCCCCGCCACGCCCCGCAGGCCGCCATCGCGTTCAACTCCACCGTGGGGGAACTCCTGGAAGCGGCCCAGCGACGCCTGTGAGCCCGCCGGCGCCGTCCGGGTGCGGATATCAGCCCCGGACGGCGGCCGGCCGCCGAGACGAGACCGCAGACGGGGAGGCGGGTCGGCAGCCGCCGACCCGCCCCCACCCCTGGCGGGGGAGGGGGCGGGCCCGCACCGCGAGCCCCTACCCCCGGACCAGCACCGCCACCGG
>NZ_GG657750.1:6152072-6190285 GCF_000158895.1 Streptomyces sp. C
CGCGTGCGCCAGTTCCGGTCCGGCCCAGCGTTCCAGCATGGGCCAGCTCGGCGGCCAGGTCGACGGTCAGCACCTCCCGCGTCGCGGCCGCGGCGGTCTCCTCCCACGAGGCGGGGCCGCCGCCGCACTGCCCGTACGCGCGGGCCAGCCGGTCCGCCCCCGCCGGGTCGGTGAACACCCCGTCGATCCGGTGCAGCGCGTCGTACCCGGTGGTGCCGGCCACCGGCCAGGACGACGGCAGGCGCTCCCGGCGGGCCAGGATCTTCTCGACGACCACCCAGCAGCCGTCCCCGGTCGCGGCCCGCAGCCGGCGCAGGTACTGCTCCGGATCCGCCAGCCCGTCGACGTGGTCGATCCGCAGGCCGGACACCACCCCGTCCCGTACCAGCTGGAGCACCTTGGCGTGGCTCGCGGCGAACACGGCGGGGTCCTCCACCCGCACCCCGATCAGGTCGGAGATGGTGAAGAAGCGGCGGTAGTTGAGCCCGGTCCGGGCCTCGCGCCACCACGCGGCCCGGTACCACTGCGCGGCCAGCAGCTCCGGCATCGGCAGCGAGGCGGTGCCCGCCCGCAGCGGGAACTCGTGGACCCCGTACCGGAGCACCCCCGCCCCGCGGTCCACCCGGCCCTCCCGCGCCTCCTCCTCCCCGCCCAGCACCGGCAGCAGGACCTGCCCCCCGCCGCCCTCCCAGTCGATGTCGAACCACCGCGCGTACGGCGAGTGCGGCCCCTCCCGCAGCACCTCCCAAAGGGGTCGGTTGAGCCGCAGCGGCGCCGGTACCGCCATGTGGTTCGGGACGATGTCCAGGACCAGCCCGAGCCCGTGGGCCCGGCCGGCCGCCGCGAGCGCGCGCAGCCCCCGCTCGCCGCCCAGCTCGGCCCGTACCCTCGCGTGGTCGGTGACGTCGTACCCGTGTTCCGAGCCCGGCACCGCCTCCAGTACGGGCGACAGGTGCAGGTGTGACACGCCGAGCGACGAGAGGTACGGTACGGCTGCCTCGGCCGCCGCGAACGTGAAGCGCGGGCCCAGCTGGACACGGTAAGTGGACGCCGGAACGACCGGCGTCTGAACACCGGATTCCGATTGGCTGATTGAATACCCCAGGCTCATGAGAACGTACGTACCCAGCCCGCACGATTCCGTGCCATTACCCAATGCATCCGGGTGACTGCGCCGCGTTAGTGTCGATCAGGTGGTTGGAACCGTCAGTACCTATCGTCACGTCATCGCCCTGACCGGGCCCCTACTCCCGCTCGTCTCCTTCTTCGCCCGACTGCCCGTCGCGATGTCCCAGTTCGGGAGCGTCCTGCTGGTCGCGGAGACCAGCGGTTCGCTCGCCTCCGCCGGAATCGTGGGCGGCACCCTCTCCGCCGGCCAGGTGGTCTTCGGGCCCCTCCTCGGCCGGCTCGCCGACCGCCACGGGCAGCGGCCCGTCGTCCTCACCGCGGCGGCCGTCAACGCCCTCGCCACCGCCGCCCTCGTCGCCGGCGCCCTCGGCGGCCTCGCGACCGCCCCGCTCGCCGCGATCGGCGCCGTCACCGGGGCCTCCGTACCGCTGATCGGACCGCTCGCCCGCACCCGTTCCGTCGCGCTCGCGCACCGTGCGAAGGCCGACGAGAAGACCGTCGGCGCCGTGCACTCGCTCGAAGGCACCCTCGACGAGGTCTCGTTCGTCTTCGGCCCGGCCCTCGTCGGCCTCGCCGCGCTCGTCGCGCACCCGGCCGTCGCCCTCGGCGGCGCCGCCGCCCTGGTGGCCGTCTTCGGCACCGCGTACGCCCTGCACCCGACCGCCGCCGTCACGGCCGGGACCCCCGCGCCGCGGCGCGCCGACGGCGCCCGGCGTGCCCGGCAGCCCCGCGTGGTGCACGCCGTACGCGGCTCCCTCGCCCTCCAGGGCGCCATGTTCGGCGCCTGTCAGGCGGGAATCGCCTCGCTCACCGCGCAGTTGGGCGTCCCCGGCCAGGCGGGCATCGTGTACGCCGCCATGGGCGTCGTCAGCGCCGCCGTCGGTCTCGCGCTCGGCGCGCTGCCCGCCCGCTTCGGGCTGCGGCTGCGCTGGCGGGTGGCCACCGGCGCCGCGCTGGTCCTCTCCGTGCCGCTGCTGTTCACCGAGACCCTGTGGCCGCTGTACCTGGTCGTCACCGTGCTCGGCGCCGCGTACGCCCCGCACCTGATCACCGCGTTCGCGCTCACCGAGCGGGTGGTGGAGCCCGCCCGGCTCGCCGAGTCCATGGCCTTCGCCGCCAGTTCCCTGGTGGCCGGGCAGGCCGCCGCGCTGGCCGTCTCCGGCCGCCTCGCCGAGTCGTACGGGCCCGCCGGTGCCTTCGCCGTCGCGGTGGGCGCGGCCGCGCTGTGCCTGGCCATCGCCCTCGTCACCCGGGTGCCCTCCGCCCGGCCCCGGCCCCGGACCCAGGACCCGGCCCAGGACCCGGCCGCTCCCAAGCTGTTCATCCCGGCCCAGCGCACCGCCTCCCCGGAGGACTCGGCGGCCGGATCGGGGGCCGGCTACGCCGGCCGCTGAAGCACGACCAGACACCGTCCTGTCAGCGCCACCCGGTCCCCGGCCGCGTACTGCGGCCCGGTGCCGGGTGGCAGTACTTCCGCCCGCGCCGTGTCGACGACCAGCCGCCAGTGCGCCCCGTGGCCGGCCGGGACGGTGAAGTCCTGCGGTTCGGCGCCCGCGTTGAACATCAGCAGGAACGAGTCGTCGGTGATCCGCTCCCCGCGCGTGCCCGGCTCGGAGATCGCCTCCCCGTTGAGGAACACGGTCAGCGCCCGCGCGTGCTGCGCCTGCCAGTCCCGCGCCCGCATCTCCTCGCCGTGCGGGGTGAACCATGCGATGTCGGAGAGTTCGTCGTGCGTGCCCTCCACCGGCCTGCCGTGGAAGAACCGGCGCCTGCGGAACACCGGGTGGTCGCGGCGCAGCCACACCATCCGCCGGGTGAACTCCAGCAGCGACGGCGGGGGTTTGCCGGGTTCGGGCCAGGCCACCCAGGACAGTTCGTTGTCCTGGCAGTAGGCGTTGTTGTTGCCCTGCTGGGTGCGGCCGAACTCGTCGCCGTGGCTGAGCATCGGCACGCCCTGCGACAGCATCAGGGTCGCGGTGAAGTTCCGCATCTGCCGCTCGCGCAGCTCCCGGACCTCCGGGTCCTCGGTGGGGCCCTCGACCCCGCAGTTCCAGGACCGGTTGTGGGTCTCGCCGTCCCGGTTGCCCTCCCGGTTGGCCTCGTTGTGCTTCTCGTTGTACGAGACCAGGTCGTTCAGGGTGAAGCCGTCGTGGCAGGTGGTGAAGTTGATGGAGGCCAGCGGCCGGCGGCCGTCGTCCTGGTAGAGGTCGGAGGAGCCCGTCAGCCGGCCCGCGAACTCGGCGAGCGTGCGCGGCTGTCCCCGCCACAAGTCCCGTACGGTGTCGCGGTACTTGCCGTTCCACTCGGTCCACAGCGGCGGGAAGTTCCCCACCTGGTAGCCGCCCTCGCCCAGGTCCCAGGGCTCCGCGATCAGCTTCACCTGGCTGACCACCGGGTCCTGCTGCACCAGGTCGAAGAACGAGGACAGCCGGTCCACCTCGTGGAACTGCCGGGCCAGGGTGGCCGCCAGGTCGAAGCGGAAGCCGTCCACGTGCATCTCGGTCACCCAGTACCGCAGCGAGTCCATGATCAGTTGGAGGACGTGCGGGGAGCGCATCAGCAGCGAGTTCCCGGTGCCCGTGGTGTCCGTGTAGTGCCGGGGGTCGTCCGCGAGCCGGTAGTAGGAGGCGTTGTCCAGGCCCCGGAAGGACAGCGTCGGGCCCAGGTGGTTTCCCTCGGCGGTGTGGTTGTAGACCACGTCCAGGATCACCTCGATCCCGGCCTCGTGCAGCGCCCGTACCGCCGACTTGAACTCCAGCACCTGCTGGCCCCGGTCCCCGGAGGCGTAGCCGTTGTGCGGGGCGAAGAAGCCGATGGTGTTGTAGCCCCAGTAGTTGCTGAGCCCGTCGTTCACCAGGCGGTGGTCGTTGACGTACTGGTGCACCGGCATCAGCTCCAGCGCCGTCACCCCGAGCTTCGCCAGGTGCCCGATCACCGCCGGGTGCGCGAGCGCCCCGTACGTGCCCCGCAGCTCCTCAGGGAGGTCGGGGTGGCGCATGGTCAGGCCCTTCACGTGCGCCTCGTACAGCACCGTGTGGTGGTACTCGTGGCGCGGCGGCCGGTCGTTGGCCCAGTCGAAGTACGGGTTCACCACGACCGAACTCATCGTGTGCGGGGCGGAGTCCAGGTCGTTGCGGGAGTCCGGCCGGCCGAAGTGGTAGCCGTACACCTCCTCGCCCCAGGACACCTTCCCGCTGATGGCCCGCGCGTACGGGTCCAGCAGCATCTTCGCCGCGTTGCAGCGCTGCCCGCGCTCGGGCTCGTACGGGCCGTGCACGCGGAACCCGTACCGCTGGCCGGGCATGATCCCCGGCAGGTAGGCGTGGCGCACGAAGGCGTCCGTCTCGCGGAGCTCGACCGCGGTCTCCGAGCCGTCGTCGTGCAGCAGGCACAGCTCGATGCGCCGGGCGGCCTCGGAGTAGACGGCGAAGTTGGTGCCCGCGCCGTCGTACGTGGCGCCCAGCGGATACGCCTGTCCCGGCCAGACTTGCATGGCTAACGACTCTTCCCATCCTGGTCCGGCTCGGTCCGGTCCGCGATCCGGCTGGATCGGGCACGGATGACGTCTCTGCCAGATCTTCCCCGAAAGAGGGTCCGCACGCGTGGACTTGGAATGCTGCCGACGGGTGAACCGGAGAGCTGATATGAGGGTCAACGGACTGTCCGGGCATCACATAATGGGTCAACGGACAGCCGGACCAGGGGACCTGACGTCACATGGGCCGGCTTCGGGCTGCGTCGGGCCGCGTGCGCGGAGTACCCTTCCGTGATCACTGGAGACGGGCGTCCAGACGCAGAAGGCGGTGCACGGGTGAGCTCGGGAGGTCTGGAGCTGCCCCCTGGTGACAGCGGTCACGAGGGTGGCCCGGTGGACGCGGCGGGCGGTCCGGGCGGTACGTCCGGCGGCGCGGCGGTGGCCGGGGCGGCGGCCGGGGCGGCGGTGTCACTGGCCCCGCAGGCGGCCGGGGACGCGCGGGCCGGGGCCGAGCTGGACTGGGGCGCGGACGCGTGGAGCGAGGTCCGTACGCGGGCCCAGCGCGCGGGCCGTGCGTACATCTGGCTGAATCTGATCGAGCAGCGGCTGCGGTCGGTGGTCGGCGCCGTGCTGCGGCCGGTCTACGAGCCGGTGCACGGCGGGGACGACTGGGTCGTCGCCGCGGCCGGTCCCGCCGGGCAGGAGTGGGTGCAGCGGGCGGTGGCGGTGCGCGAGGTCAGCCGGCGCAAGGGCTACCTCCTCGACCCGGCCGACGACAACGTGCTGAGCTTCCTGACCCTGCCCCAGCTGCGGGAGCTGATGGTCCAGCACTGGCCCTGTTTCGAGCCGTACTTCGACGACCGGCGCGAGATCGAGCTGGCGCTCGACGAGCTGGAGGTCACCCGGAACGTGGTCTCCCGCAACCGGGCGCTGTCGCGGGCGGTGCTGGAGCAGGCGGAGCGCGCCTCGGCGCGGCTGCTGGAGGTGCTGGGCGCCGGCTCGGGCAGCCCCTCGGCGGACCGGCTGCCGATCGACGCCGTCGAGGACCTGGTGGGGGACCGGTACGCGGACGTCATCTCGGTCCACCCGGACCGGGTGCGGCTGCAGCGGCAGCTGCCGGCGGAGGACCTGTTCGGGGGTGCGCGCCGGCTCGACGCCATCGGCATAGGCCTGAACCTGCTGGTGCAGAACTTCTCGGGGCGCAGGCTCGTCCGGCTGACGGAGGCGGGCTGCCGGGTGCGGCTGCTGTTCCTGAACCCGGCGAGCAGCGCGGTCAAGCGGCGCGAGCGGGAGCTGGGGCTGCGCAAGGGCGAGCTGAGCCGG
Source organism: Streptomyces sp. C (assembly GCF_000158895.1). Classification (NCBI taxonomy): domain Bacteria; kingdom Bacillati; phylum Actinomycetota; class Actinomycetes; order Kitasatosporales; family Streptomycetaceae; genus Streptomyces; species Streptomyces sp. C. The sequence continues at coordinate 6,157,999 of NZ_GG657750.1, forward strand.
TCGGTGGAGATGAACATCCTGCACGTGCGCCGGGTACGGGCGGGCCTGAAGGACCCGTCGCGCTTCGACATCCACGTCTTCGACGAGACCCCGCGCTTCACCGCCTATCTGGTGGAGGGGCAGTCCTCGGGCATCGCGGTGGTCCAGTCGTACCTGCGGCGGGCCCGGGGGATGGAGGCGCCGGTGCTGGTGCTGCGCGGGGGCGGGCGGGGCGTGCCGAAGGACGCCGACCACGGGCTGTTCCAGACGTACCGGGAGGAGTTCGAGTCGGTGTGGGAGGACTCGCGGCCGGTGTCCTGACACCGGTGCCGTCGGGCGGGCCTACCAGGTGGGGTCCGGGCCGGCGCCCGGGGGGTGCCCGGGCCGGGTGTCAGTGGCGCGTGGCAGGCTGAAACGCGTTGACCGGAAACACGGGGGAGGGGCGCGTCATGGAGGCGTGGCACGGGGGAGCGCTGGTCGGGTTCGACCTGGAGACGACCGGTACGGAGCCGGGGGAGTCCCGGATCGTGACGGCCGCGGTGGTCGAGGTGCGGGGCGGCGAGGTGCGGGCGAGGCGCGGCTGGCTCGCGGATCCGGGGATACCGATCCCGGGGGAGGCGGCGGCGATCCACGGGATCAGCACGGAGCGGGCCGTCGCGGAGGGCCGTCCGGCGGCGGAGGTCGCCGAGGAGGTCGCGGCGGCGCTGGTGGAACACTGGCGCGGCGGCGCGGTGGTCGTCGCCTACAACGCGGCCTTCGACCTGACGCTGCTCTCGGCCGAGCTGGCCCGGTACCGGCTGCCCTCGCTCGCCGACCGGCTGGGCGGGCCCGAGACCGGGCCGGTCGTGGACCCGCTGACGATAGACCGGGCCGTGGACCGGTTCCGGCGCGGCAAGCGGACGCTGGAGGCGGTGTGCGGGGTGTACGGGGTCACCCTCGACGCGGCGCACGACGCGGGGGCCGACGCACTGGCGGCGGTCCAGGTGGCCCGGGCGATAGCCGCCCGGCACCCGGAGGTCGCGGCGCTCAGCCCGGCGGAGCTGCATGACCGTCAGGGCGGCTGGCACGCCCGCTGGGCCCGTGACTTCCAGTCCTACCTGCGCCGCCAGGGCAGCCCCGACGCGGTGATCGACACGGCCTGGCCCCTGCGCGGCCTGCTCCCGGCCCCGACCTCGGCCTGAGCCGCCCCCGGAGGAACCCGCGCGGCCCGCGCGGCGCTTCCGGTTCGGCGGGGGGCTCTTCGGGGCCGGTGGGTGTGGCTCCTCGGTCGCCGGGGGGCTCGGCGGGGTTTGCGGCCCGCCCCGGGTGGGGGTGCTCGGCTGCCGGGCCGGGGACGGGGTCGCCGTTCTAGAACGGGTGCCAGCGGGCTTCCGTGTCGCCTTCGCGGAGTGAGGTCACGCGGCGGCGGAACTCGGCGAGGGCCTTCGGGTTGGCGGGGGCGTGCTGGGCGACCCAGGCGCAGCTCGCCGTCTCGCGGGCGCCGCGCAGGACCGCGCAGCCCTCCCACTCCCGCACGTCCCAGCCGTACGCCGCCGTGAAGGCCTCGTAGGCGGCGGCGGGCATCCCGTACCGGTCGCGGGACAGGGCCATCACCACCAGGTCGTGTTCGCGCAGGTCCGAGGAGACGGTCTCCAGGTCCACCAGGACCGGCCCGTCCGGGCCCACGTGCACGTTGCGCGGCAGGGCGTCGCCGTGGATGGGGCCGGGGGCCAGGTGCGGGGTGAGGGCGGCGACTTCGCCCGCGTAGGCGTCGCGCCGGGCGCGCAGGTACGCCGCGTCCTCGGGGTCGACGGCGTCGCCGGCCAGCCGGAGCCACCGCTCGACCCCGCCCAGCAGGTCCCGCGCGGGCAGTGCGAAGGAGGGCGCGGGCAGCGCGTGCAGCGGCCGCAGCAGCGCCGCGAGGTCCTCGGGGCCGGCCGGGCGCAGGGGGTCCGGGAGCCGGTGCCAGACCGTCAGCGGGTGCCCGCCGACCAGTCGGGGCTTGGGTTCGGCGGCCCGGACCGCCGGGATCCCGGCCTCCGCGAGCCAGTCGGCCACCGCGAGTTCCCGCTCGGCCCGTTCCAGCAGGGCCGCCTCGCGGCCCACCTTGACCACCAGGCCGGCGGCCGCGAAGACGGCGTTCTCGCCGAAGGCGAGCAGCTCGGGGCGGTCCGCCCCCGCCCCCGCGAATCCCGCCTCCGCCAGTACGTCCCTGGCCCGCGCCTCGTCCATGCGTTCGTCTCGTCCTTCGCCGGATCGTCGTGATCACCGTGAGTCCGCCCAGTCTCGCACCGCGGGCCCCGACGGTCCTTCAGGGGGCGCGAATCCGCCGGTCCGTCGATTTTCGGGCAGGAGGCGCCGGCCGACCGCTTTCCCGTTGCACGAGACGTCTCGTCTCGTTAAGGTCGAGCCATGACTTCAGCAGCCACGGCCGAGCCCGCACACATCGCCATGTTCTCCATCGCCGCCCCCGGCCACGTGAACCCGAGCATCGAAGTGATCCGGGAGCTCGTCGCCAGGGGCCACCGCGTCAGCTACGCCATCCCCGCCTCCTTCGCCGAGAAGGTCGCCGAGACCGGTGCCACCCCGGTGATCTGGAACTCCGTCCTGCCCACCGAGGACGAGCCCGAGGAATGGGGCACCGAGCTGATCGACAACATCGAACCCTTCCTGAACGACGCGATCCAGGCGCTCCCGCAGCTCGCCGCCGCCTTCGAGGGCGACGAACCCGACCTCGTCATCCACGACATCACCGCCTACCCGGCGCGCGTCCTCGCCCGCCGCTGGGGCGTCCCCCAGATCTCCCTGTCCCCGAACCTGGTCGCCTGGACCGGCTACGAGGAGGAGGTCGCCGCCCCGATGACGGCACAGCTGCGCGCCTCCGAGCGCGGGCGGGCCTACTACGCGCGCTTCCGCGCCTGGCTCGACGAGAACGGCATCGACGAGGACCCCGACCACTTCGTCGGCCGCCCGCCGCGCAGCATCGTCCTGATCCCGCGCGCCCTCCAGCCGCACGCCGACAGGGTCGACGAGTCCGTCCACACCTTCGTCGGAGCCTGCCAGGGCGACCGCGGCGCCACCCAGGGCACCTGGGAGCGGCCCGCCTCCGCCGAGGGGAAGAAGGTCCTCCTGGTCTCCCTCGGCTCCGCCTTCACCAACCGGCCCGCCTTCTACCGCGCCTGCGTCGAGGCCTTCGGGGGCCTCCCCGACTGGCACGTCGTCCTGCAGATCGGCAAGTTCGTCGACGAGGCCGAACTGGGCGAGGTCCCCGCCAACGTCGAGGTCCACCGCTGGGTCCCCCAGCTGGACATCCTGCGCCAGGCCGACGCCTTCATCACCCACGCCGGCGCCGGCGGCAGCCAGGAGGGCCTGGCCACCGCGACCCCGATGGTCGCCGTACCGCAGGCCGTCGACCAGTTCGGCAACGCCGACATGCTCGCCGCCCTCGGCGTCGCCCGCCGCGTCGACACCGAGGACGCGGACGCCGCCACCCTGCGCGAGGCCGTCCTCGGCCTCCTCGCCGACCCCGGGGTCGCCGCCCGCGCGGAGGCCGTCCGCGCCGGCATGGCCGCCGAGGGCGGCACGCGGATGGCCGCCGACCTCATCGAGGCCGCGCTGTCGTAGCCACCGCCTAGGGCCTGTCGCCAAACTCCCGTCTGCCCCGCGACGCCTGGCACGCGCTCTCGCCACACCGGGCGAAAGCCAAGTACGTCCAGTACGCGGGCTTCCGCCCGGCGCACCGAGAGCACGCACCAGACGCCGCGGGGCCGCCCTCCGGGCGACGACGGGAGTTTGACGACAGGCCCTAGGGTGCGGCCATGACCGCGAGAACACCGAACACCAGGAAGTACGCCGCCCTCCTGCGCGGCATCAACGTCGGCGGGAACAAGAAGGTCCCGATGGCCGAGCTGCGCTCCGTACTGGAGGGCCTCGGCCACGGCGACGTCCGCACGTACCTGCAGAGCGGCAACGCCGTCTTCAGCAGCGCGGAGACCGACACCACCGCCCTCGCCCGGGGCCTGGAGGCGGCCATCGAGGCCCACTTCGGCTTCCGGGTGCCCTGCCTCGTCGTCGACGGGGACCACCTCGCGGCCGTCGTCGCGGCCTGCCCCTTCCCCGCGGCCGAACTGGAGGGCAGGCAGCTCCACGCCACCTTCCTCTCCGAGCAGCCCGGCCCCGAGCGCTTCGCCGCGCTCGACGGCGCCGCGTACCTCCCCGAGGAGTACCGGCTGGGGGACCGCGTCCTCTACCTCTACGCCCCGGACGGCCTCGGCCGCTCCAAACTGGCCGAGGCCCTCGCCCGGCCCGCCGTCGTCAAGGGCCTGGACGTCACCACCCGCAACTGGAACACCGTCGTCAAGCTCGTGGAGCTGACCCGCCCGTGAGCACGGGACGCCCTACCCGGCCCCCACCGCGTCGAGCAGCGCCAGGTCGCCGTCGGACAGGGAGAGCGACGCCGCGTCCAGGTTCTCCGCCAGGTGCGCCGGGGAGCCGGTGCCCGGCGTCGGGCACAGGACCGGCGAGCGGTGCAGCAGCCACGCCAGCGCCACCTGCCCCGGCGTCGCCCCGTGCGCCCCGGCCACCTCCGCGACGGCGGCCGCGGCCTCACGGGTCAGGGCCCCGCTGCCCAGCGGGTAGTACGGCAGGAAGGCGATCCCCCGCGCCTCGCACAGCGCCAGCACGTCGGCGCAGGACCGGTCCCGCAGGTTGAACGGGTTCTGCACCGCCGCGACCGGTGCCGACTCCACCGCCAGGAGCAGTTGCTCGGCCGTGACGGTGTCCAGGCCGATGTGCCGGATCTTCCCCTCCGCCCGCAACTCCGCGAGCGCGCCCAGCTGTTCGGCCATCGGCACCGCCGGGTCGAAGCGGTGCAGCTGGTACAGATCGATCCGCTCCAGCCGCAGCCGCCGCAGGCTCGCCTCGCACATCCGCCGCAACTCCTCCGGACGGCCCGCCACGTGCCACTCGTCCGGCCCGGTGCGCACCACCCCGCCCTTGGTGGCGACCACCAGCCGCTCCCCGTACGGGTGCAGGGCCTCGGCGACCAACTCCTCGGCCAGGCCGGGCCCGTAGTTGTCGGCGGTGTCGATCAGCGTCACGCCCCGCTCCACCGCGGCCCGCAGCAGCGCCCGGGCGTCGGCGCGGCTGCCGCGCGGCCCCCAGTATCCGGCGCCGACCAGCCCGCCCGTACCGAGACCGAGCCGGCGGACGGGCAGGTCACCACCCAGCAGGAGCGTCGAGTTCGTCATGGCCCGACCGTAGCCGGGCACGACGGGTGTGTCAGGCTCGGGGCATGCGTTACATCATCATCGGCGCCGGAGCGATCGGCGCGACCATCGGCGGACGCCTCGCCGAGACGGGCCGGGAGGTCGTCCTCGTCGCGCGCGGCGCGCACGCCGAGGCGCTGAAGGCCGACGGGCTGCGGCTCACCACCGCCGACGGCACCCGCGTCCACCGGCTCCCCGTTGCCACCGGCCCGTCGGAGCTGGGCGAACTGCGCCCGGACGACGTACTGCTGCTCACGGTGAAGACGCAGCACGCCATCGCCGCCCTGGACGCATGGGGCGACGCGGAGGTCGCCGGCGGCGGCACGGCCGCGCAGCGGCTGCCGCTGCTGTGCGCACAGAACGGCGTGGAGAGCGAACGGCTCGCCCTGCGCCGCTTCTCGCGGGTGTACGGGGTCTGCGTCTGGCTCCCCGCCACCTTCCTGGAGCCGGGCGTGGTCTCGGCCCTGTGCTCCCCGCTCACCGGGATCCTGCACCTCGGGCGGGCCGCCGGCGGGTCGGACGCGCGGATCCGGGCGATCGCCGCCGACCTCGGCGGGGCGGGCTTCGAGGCACCCGTCGTCGAGGACGTGATGCGGTGGAAGTACGCGAAGCTGCTCGGCAACCTGGGCAACGCCGTCCAGGCGACCACCGGCCCCGAGCCGGACCCGGCCAAGGCCGCCCTGCTGCTGCGGGCCGTCCGCGAGGGCAAGGCCGCCTTCGACGCGGCGGGCATCGGCTACGTCACCGAGGCCGAGCAGTCGGCGGCGCGGGACGGCAAGGTCGACCAGCCGGCGGGCGTACGCGGCGGCTCCTCCTGGCAGAGCCTGGCCCGCGGCACGGGCTCGGTGGAGGCCGACTACCTCAACGGTGAGATCTCCCTGCTGGGCCGCCTCCACGGCGTGCCCACGCCGGTCAACGACGTCCTTGCGCCACGCGGCGGAACATCTTCGCCCGCGAAGCCTGCCGCCCGGGGCGATGTCCATCGCCGAACTGACCGCCCTGGCCGACGAGGCCGCGGCCCGCGGCTGAGGCGGCGCGCCGTCCCCCGCGACGGGGACAGCCTTCAGGCCGTCAGGGCCTCGTGCGGGGCGCGGGCCGGGGCCGCGGTGTCGTAGCGGTGCAGCAGGAGGCGGGCCAGCTCGGGGGTGGCGCCCAGGACGGGCGCGATCACGTCCGCGCCCGCCGCTTCGGCGCCCGCCGCGATCCGGTCGGGGAGGAAGCCCGGGGCGATGACGTACGGGGCGACCGCCACGCGGCGGACGCCCTCCGCGCGCAGGGCGCGTACGGCGTCCTCCGTGCGGGGAAGGGCGGCGGAGGCGAACGCAGGCCGCACGGCGCACCAACCGGTGTGCCGCCACTCCCGCGCGATTTCAGCGATCACTGCGATCGCCTCCGGGTCGGTGGAGCCGGCGGACGCGAGGACGACACCGGTCGTCGCGCGGTCCGCCGGGGTGAGGCCGAGGCCGGCCTCGGCGAGGCGGCGCTCCAGGGAGGCCACCAGCAGGGGGTGCGGGCCCAGGACGTCCGCCACCCGGACCGAGAGGTCGGGGAGCCGGACGGCCGATTCCGCCAGGACCGCCGGGATGTCGGCCTTCGCGTGGAAGGCCCGGGTGAGGAGCAGCGGCAGGGCCACGACCTCGCGGACGCCCGACAGGTAGAGGGAGGCCAGGGACTGGGAGACGGTCGGGCCGTTGAAGTCCAGGAAAGCCGCCTCCACCCGGAGCCCCGGCCGCAGCGACCGGGCCCGCCCGACGAGGGCGTGCACGGTCGCCGCGTGCCGCGGATCGCGGCTGCCGTGGGCTATGACCAGAAGTGCGCGGGACATCGGGTGCTCAGCTCTTCACCAGGAGGCCGCGGCTGCGCAGGACCCAGCGCTCGACGGGGCTGAAGATCAGCAGGTCGATGGCGATGCCCACGACCAGGATCAGGATGATCGCGAGGAACACGCCCGGCAGGTCGATGTTGTTGCGGCCGTTCTCCAGGAGCTGGCCGAGGCCGAGGCCCAGGTCGGGGGAGCTGGCGATGATCTCGGCGGCCATCAGGGAGCGCCAGGAGAAGGCCCAGCCCTGCTTGAGGCCGGCGACGTAGCCGGGCAGGGCCGCAGGCAGGACCACGTGCCACGCTCCGCGCAGGCCGGTGGCGCCCAGGGTCCGGCCGGCCCGCAGGAACAGCGGCGGGATCTGGTCGATGCCGGAGACGAGGCCGTTGGCGATCGACGGCACCGCGCCGAGCAGGATCACCGTGTACATCATGGCGTCGTTGAGGCCGAACCAGAGCACGGCCGGCGGCACCCAGGCGACCGACGGCAGCGACTGGAGGCCCTGGAGGATCGGGCCGATCGCGGCGCGGACGAACTTCACCCGGGCGACGAGCAGGCCGAGCGGGGTGCCGATGGCGAGGGCGAGGAGGAAGCCGAGGAGGCCCCGGGAGACCGAGGTCCAGATGACTTCGAGGAGCGTCCCCTTGAGCCACATCTCGGACAGGCTGTCCCAGACGGCGGACAGGGCGGGGAGCTTGGTCTCCTCGGTGACCTTCGCCGCGACCAGGACCTGCCAGACCACCAGCACCAGGGTGACGGCGAGGACCGGGGGCAGGACCTTCTTGGTGAGGACCTCGCGCACCGGGGTGCGGTGGGTCTGGACCGCGTCGAGGGCGTCCAGGCCGGCTTCCAGGCCGGCCAGGTCGTCGGTCTTCGCCGGGGCCTTCGGAGTGGTGTCAGTGCTGGCCATGGCGGCGGATCTCCCCACGCAGGTGTTCAGTGATCTCGAGGGACAGCTCGGCGACGTCCGCGTCCTCGATGCGGCGCGGCTGCGGGATGTCCACGGTCCATTCCTTGGCGACCCGCCCGGGGCGGGAGGAGAGGAGGACGACGCGCTGGGCGAGGCGGACGGCCTCGCGCACGTTGTGGGTGACGAAGAGGACGGACAGGCCGGTCTCTTCCCAGATGCGGGTGAGTTCGCCGTGCAGGACGTCGCGGGTGATGGCGTCGAGGGCCGCGAAGGGCTCGTCCATCAGCAGGAGGCGGCTGTCCTGGGCGAGGGCCCGGGCGAGGGCGACGCGCTGGCGCATGCCGCCGGAGAGTTCGTGGACGCGCTTGCCGTACGCGCCGCCGAGCCGGACCAGCTCCAGCAGCCGTTCGGCCTCGGGCCCGCGCTCGGCCTTGGGCACTCCGCGCAGCCGCAGGGCCAGCTCGATGTTCTTGCCCGCGGTGAGCCAGGGGAACAGGGCGTGCTCCTGGAACATCAGGGCCGGACGGCCGAGGGTCTCGATGGACCCCGCCGACGGCTTGTCCAGACCCGCGACCAGGTTCAGCAGGGTGGATTTGCCACACCCCGATGCCCCCAGGAGCGTGACGAACTCTCCGGGAGCGACATCGAGGCTGATGTCGTCCAGGACGAGCTGCGATCCGGCCGGGCCGGAGAAGGACTTCGAGACGTGCTCGATGCGGGCGGCGTGCGTCTGCTCCGCTACCGAGCCCTCGGCAGCCTTGGCGAGAGTGGTGGCCATGGTCGTCACCTCCTGGGATTGCTGGCTTCTGTGGATCAAGGGGGCGGGATTACTTGGCGCCGAGGCCGGCGTCGGAGACCGCGGGCTTGCCGGCGGCCTTGAGGACCTTGTTCAGGAGCGTCAGGTCGTAGATGCCGGCCAGGTCGGGCTTCTCCAGGAGCTTGGCCTTGACCGCCCACTCCGACTGCGTCTTCAGCGTCGCGGCCAGCGGGTCGTCGGTGACCGAGATGCCCGGGCCACGCCGGGTCGATGACCTTCGGGTCCAGGCCCTTGCCGGTCTCGGCGAGGAGCCGGGCGTTCGCGGAGGCCTTCGCCTTGTCCTGGTTCGAGTGGATCCACTCGTTGGTCTTCACCGTGCCGCGCAGCACGGCCTCGACCACGTCCGGGTGCTCCTTGAGGAACTTCTGCGACACGATGACGTTCGTGATCACGAACTTGTTCTCGGGCCACAGGCTGCCCTCGTCGAGGAGGACGGAGCCGCCGTCGGAGACGAGCTTGGAGGCCGTGGGCTCGGGCACCCAGGCGCCGTCGATGGAGCCCTGCTTGAAGGCGTCGGGGGTGACCTTGTTGTCCGTACGGACCACGGACACGTCGCCCTTGCCGGACTCGGGGTCGACCGTCCAGCCCTTCTCCGCGATCCAGTTGAGGAACGCGACGTCCTGGGTGTTCCCCTTCTGCGGGGTGGCGATCTTCTTGCCCTTGAGGTCGTCCAGGGTCTTGATCTTGTCCGGGTTCACGACCAGCTTGACGCCGCCGGAGGCGGAGCCGGAGATGATCCGCAGGTTGGAGCCCTTGGACTTGACGTAGCCGTTGATGGACGGCGAGGGGCCGATGAAGCCGATGTCGAGGGAGCCGCCGTTGAGGGCCTCGATCTCGGAGGGGCCGGCGTTGAAGGACTGCGGCTTGACCTTGGTGCCGTTCAGTTCCTTCTCGATGAGGCCTTCCTGGAGGCCGACCAGGGCGGTGGCGTGGGTCAGGTTCGGGAAGTACCCGATGCGGACCTCGGACGCGGAGAGCTTCTTGCCACCGGCGGCGGCCGGCTGGGCGTCCTCGTCGGCGGTCTTCTCGGCCTGGGACCCGTAGCCGCAGGAGGCGAGGGCGCCGATCAGCAGCGGCAGGGCGGCGACGGCGGCGAGGCCGCGGCGCAGGGTTGTGCGGGGATTACCGGTGGCAGGCACGGGAGGGCTTCCTCTCGACGCGCCGTCATGGGATTACGGCGCAGGTCTTCGTCTGTGGTGCGGGGGCAGGTACGGCTCGGGGGAGGTGCGCATGGGGTGCGCGTACGTCATCGCGCACATCGCGCCACCCCTCCCTGGCCGCTGCCGAGGGCGCCGCTGCCTACGCGGCCGCCCTCCTTCGCGAACGTGGAGTAGATGTCGGCGAGCATCACTAGAAGTCCCACCCGTCCTCGTCCGCCACCGCGACCTCGGCCTTGGAGGCGAAGGACTCGCCCGCCATGCCGGCCGCCAGGGTGGTGCCGTCGGCCGGGTCGATCAGCAGGAACGAGCCGGTGCGGCGGGAGTCGGCGTACGCGTCGAGCGCGAGCGGCTCGGCGGTGCGCACGACGACGCGGCCGATGTCGTTGGCCACCAGCTGCCCGGGGCTCGGGTGCTGCGACAGGTCGTCCAGCGTCAGCCGGGAGGGGATCTCCTTGACGATCGCCTTGACCGTGCGCGTCGTGTGCTTGATCAGCACCCGCGCGCCGACGGCCAGCGGCTGGTCCGCGACGTGGCAGACCGTGGCGACGACGTCCTGCGTGGTGGCCGGGGCGCTCGCGGACGGCGCGATCAGGTCGCCGCGCGAGATGTCGATGTCGTCCTTGAGGCGCAGGGTCACCGACTGCGGGGACCAGGCGATGTCCACGGACTCGCCGAGGGCGTCGATGCCCTCGATGACCGAGGTGCGGCCCGACGGCAGGACGGTGACGGCCTCGCCGACGCGCAGGACGCCGGAGGCGATCTGGCCCGCGTAACCGCGGTAGTCGGGGTGCTCGGCGGTCTGCGGACGGATCACGTACTGCACCGGGAAACGCGCCGGGCAGGCGGTGAGGTCGTGGCTGACCGGGACGGTCTCCAGGTGCTCCAGCACCGTCGGGCCGCCGTACCAGTCCATGTTCGCGGAGGGCTCGACCACGTTGTCCCCGGCCAGGGCCGAGATCGGGATCGCGGTGATCTCCGGGACGCCCAGCTCCGAGGCGTACGCGGTGAACTCCTCGGCGATCTTGGCGAAGACCGACTCCTGGTAGCCGACGAGGTCCATCTTGTTGACGGCGAGGACGACGTGCGGGACGCGCAGGAGGGCGGCGACGGCGGCGTGGCGGCGGGTCTGCTCGATGACGCCGTTGCGGGCGTCGACGAGGACCACGGCCAGGTCGGCGGTGGAGGCGCCGGTGACCATGTTCCGGGTGTACTGCACGTGCCCGGGGGTGTCGGCCAGGATGAAGCGGCGGCGGGCGGTGGCGAAGTAGCGGTAGGCCACGTCGATGGTGATGCCCTGCTCGCGTTCGGCGCGCAGGCCGTCGGTGAGCAGCGCCAGGTCCGGGGCGTCCTGGCCGCGGTCGGCGGAGACCCGCTCCACGGCTTCCAGCTGGTCCTCCAGGACCGACTTCGAGTCGTGCAGCAGGCGGCCCACGAGGGTGGACTTGCCGTCGTCGACGGAACCCGCGGTGGCGAAGCGCAGCAGCGTGGTGGTGCTGAGCTGCTCGGTGGTGGTCGTCATGGTTAGAAGTACCCTTCGCGCTTGCGGTCTTCCATCGCGGCCTCGGACAGCTTGTCGTCGGCGCGGGTCGCGCCCCGCTCGGTGAGGCGGGACACGGCGATCTCGGCGATCACGGCGTCCAGGTCGGCGGCGTCGGAGTCGACGGCACCGGTGCAGGACATGTCACCGACGGTGCGGTAGCGCACGAGGCGCTTCTGCACGGGCTCGGACTCCTTGGGGCCGCCCCATTCGCCGGCGGTCAGCCACATGCCGTTGCGCTGGAAGACGTCGCGTTCGTGCGCGAAGTAGATCTCGGGGAGTTCGATGTTCTCGCGGGCGATGTACTGCCAGACGTCGAGCTCGGTCCAGTTGGAGAGCGGGAAGACGCGGACGTGTTCGCCGGGGGCGTGGCGGCCGTTGTAGAGCTGCCACAGCTCGGGGCGCTGGCGGCGGGGGTCCCACTGGGAGAACTCGTCGCGCAGGGAGAAGACGCGCTCCTTGGCGCGGGCCTTCTCCTCGTCGCGGCGGCCGCCGCCGAAGACGGCGTCGAACTTCAGCTGCTGGATGGCCTCGGTGAGCGGGACGGTCTGGAGCGGGTTGCGGACGCCGTCGGGGCGCTCGCGGAGCTTGCCGGCGTCGATGTACTCCTGGACGGAGGCCACGTGCAGGCGCAGGCCGTGCGCGGCGACGGCGCGGTCGCGGTAGGACAGGACCTCGGGGAAGTTGTGCCCGGTGTCCACGTGCAGCAGCGAGAACGGCACCGGCGCGGGCGCGAAGGCCTTCAGCGCCAGGTGCAGCATGACGATGGAGTCCTTGCCGCCGGAGAACAGGATCACCGGCTTCTCGAACTCGCCCGCCACCTCACGGAAGATGTGCACCGCCTCGGATTCGAGGGCGTCGAGGTGCGACAGCGCGTAGGGCGCGTCGGAGCCGGACTCGGTGTGCAGGTGCGCGGCGGTGGTCATGCCAGACCCCTCTCGGTGAGCAGTGCGTGCAGGGCGGAGGCCGACTCCTGCACGGTCTGCGTGTGCGACTCGATCCGGAGGTCCGGGTTCTGGGGTGCCTCGTAGGGGTCGTCGACGCCGGTCAGGCCGGAGATCTCGCCCGCCGCCTGCTTGGCGTACAGGCCCTTCACGTCGCGCTCGGAGCACACCTCGACCGGGGTGGCCACGTGCACTTCGAGGTAGTTCGTCGAAGCGGCGGCGTGCCGCTTCGCGACGGCCTCGCGGCTGTCGGCGAACGGCGCGATCACCGGGACGAGGGCCTTCACACCGTTGCGGGCGAGGAGTTCGGCGACGAAGCCGATCCTCTGCACGTTGGTGTGCCGGTCCTCGCGGCCGAAGCCCAGGCCCGCCGAGAGGAACTCGCGGATCTCGTCCCCGTCGAGCACCTCCACCTTGTGGCCCTCGGCGCGCAGCCGCTCGGCCAGCGCGTACGCGATGGTGGTCTTGCCCGCGCTGGGCAGACCGGTCAGCCACACCGTGGCTCCCTGGCCGGTCACGCTCATCCGCTTCTCCGTAAGTTCCGTGGTTTCCGTAGGTGTTGTGGTCATCAGCCGTGGAGTCCGCACTCGGTCTTGCCGCGTCCGGCCCAGCGGCCGGCCCGGGCGTCCTCGCCCTCCGCGACCCGGCGGGTGCAGGGGGCGCAGCCGACGGAGGCGTAACCGTCCATCAGCAGCGGGTTCGTCAGCACCCCGTGCTCGGCGACGTACGCGTCCACGTCGTCCTGCGTCCACCGGGCGATCGGGGAGACCTTGACCTTGCCGCGCTTCTCGTCCCAGCCGACCACCGGGGTGTTCGCCCGGGTCGGGGACTCGTCGCGGCGCAGGCCCGTCGCCCACGCGTCGTAAGAGGTCAGTCCCTGCTCAAGGGGCTTGACCTTGCGCAGGGCGCAGCACAGGTCCGGGTCCCGGTCGTGGAGCTTCGGACCGTACTCGGCGTCCTGCTCGGCGACCGACTGGCGCGGGGTCAGCGTGATGACGTTGACGTCCATCACCGCCTCCACCGCGTCACGGGTGCCGATCGTCTCCTCGAAGTGGTAACCGGTGTCCAGGAACACCACGTCCACACCCGGAGCCACCCGCGAGGCCAGGTGGGCGACGACCGCGTCCTCCATCGAGGAGGTGACGCAGAACTTCTTCCCGAAGGTGTCGACCGCCCAGCGCAGGATGTCCAGCGCGGAGGCGTCCTCCAGGTCGCGGCCCGCCTGCTCGGCCAGTTCTCTGAGACTCACGTCTTGAGTGGTGGTCATATCTCGTCCCCTCCAGCGGTGTCGGACTGAACGCCCCGGGCCAGCAGCCCGAGGTACTTCAGCTGGAAGGCTCGGTTGCAGGCCCTGCATTCCCAGGCGCCGTGGCCCGTCTCGTTCGGAAACAGGTCCTCGTCGCCGCAGTACGGGCAGTAGAACGGTGCGGCGCGCTCGCTCATGAGAGGCTCGCGTCGCTGGCGCGGCCGACCCAGGCGGCGAAGCGCTCGCCGTCCTCGCGCTCCTCCTCGAAGCGCTTGACGACCCGCTCGACGTAGTCGGGCAGACCGGCCGAGGTGACCTTGAGGCCGCGGACCTTGCGGCCGAAGCCGGCCTCCAGGCCGAGGGCGCCGCCCAGGTGGACCTGGTAGCCCTCCACCTGGTTGCCGTCGTCGTCCAGGACCAGCTGCCCCTTGAGACCGATGTCCGCCACCTGGATACGGGCGCAGGCGTTCGGGCAGCCGTTGATGTTGATGGTGAGCGGCTCGGCGAAGTCCGGCAGGCGGCGCTCCAGCTCGTCGATCAGCGAGGCGCCGCGCGCCTTCGTCTCGACGATGGCCAGCTTGCAGAACTCGATGCCGGTGCAGGCCATCGTGCCGCGGCGGAACGGGGAGGGCTTGACCCGCAGGTCCAGCGCCTCCAGGGCGGCGACGACGGAGTCCACCTGGTCGGCCTCGATGTCGAGGACGATCATCTTCTGCTCGGCGGTGGTCCGCAGGCGGCCGGAGCCGTGCTGCTCGGCGACGTCCGCGATCTTGGTGAGGGTGGCGCCGTCCACCCGGCCGACGCGGGGCGCGAAGCCGACGTAGAACCTGCCGTCCTGCTGCTGGTGCACGCCGACGTGGTCGCGCCACTGGCCGCTGGGCTGCTCGGGCGCGGGGCCGTCGGTCAGCTTGCGCTTCAGGTACTCGTCCTCCAGGACCTGGCGGAACTTGGCCGGGCCCCAGTCGGCGACGAGGAACTTCAGGCGGGCGCGGGTGCGCAGGCGCCGGTAGCCGTAGTCGCGGAAGATCGAGATGACGCCCTCGTAGACGTCGGGGACCTCGTCCAGTGAGACCCAGGTGCCGAGGCGGACGCCCAGCTTGGGGTTGGTGGACAGGCCGCCGCCGACCCAGACGTCGAAGCCGGGACCGTGCTCGGGGTGGTTCACGCCGACGAAGGCGATGTCGTTGATCTCGTGCGCCACGTCGAGCAGCGGCGAGCCGGAGACCGCGGACTTGAACTTGCGCGGCAGGTTGGAGAAGTCCGGGTTGCCGACGATGCGGCGGTAGATCTCCTCGATGGCGGGCGTGCCGTCGATGATCTCGTCCTGGGCGATGCCGGCGACGGGCGAACCGAGGATGACGCGGGGCGTGTCACCGCAGGCCTCGGTGGTCGACAGGCCGACGGCCTCCAGACGGCGCCAGATCTCGGGAACGTCCTCGATCCGGATCCAGTGGTACTGCACGTTCTGGCGGTCGGTGAGGTCGGCGGTGCCCCGCGCGAACTCCTCGGAGATCTCGCCGATGACGCGGAGCTGCTCGGTGGTCAGCCGGCCGCCGTCGATGCGGACGCGCAGCATGAAGTACTTGTCGTCCAGCTCCTCCGGCTCCAGGATCGCGGTCTTGCCGCCGTCGATCCCGGGCTTGCGCTGGGTGTAGAGGCCCCACCAGCGCATACGGCCGCGCAGGTCGTTGGGGTCGATCGAGTCGAAGCCCGTCTTGGAGTAGATCGTCTCAATGCGCGTCCGCACGTTGAGACCGTCGTCGTCCTTCTTGAACTGCTCGTTGCCGTTGAGGGGCGTGTGGTGCCCGACGGCCCACTGGCCCTCGCCGCGGTGACGGCCGGTCTTGCGGCGCGCTGCGGCTGCGGGGGCGGCTGCGGGCGTTTCAGGGGTGGCGGCCATGGCGGGTACGTCCTTCTTCAACGGCTCGAGGTGGGGGCAGGGGGGAGCGGCGGCGCACCCCTGTTCACGCTGGAGTCTCTGAGCAGGTGTGGCCGATCTGCGCCCGTGTGTCGGGGTTGCCGACAGGCAGGGGGCGGCGTTCGGCCTCAGGGGGCTTGCGGGTGATCGACGCGTCCGCGGCGGCGGGGACTGCGGCGAGGTGCGGCGGGTGCTGGTTCCGTCAGCGCGCCGGACAGATGGCGCTGGACATGCGGCCGAGGTCGACGTGCCGCCGACTCACCAAGGCAATTCCAGCTCCATTCATGGCCGAAGCGTGTCATGTGCCGATTGGAGGAGTCCACTACTGTCCACGATCCGGACGAACTCGTCCCGGATCATGAGATCACGTGATCCGGGTCACCTTCGACGCGCCGCCCGCGCGGCTCGCCGCAGCCGGCTGCGCCTCCTCCACGCGCCGTCCGCGCGGCTCGGCTGCGCCCGGCTGCTGTGCCTCCTCAACGCGTCGCCCGCGTGGCTCGGCCGAGGCCGGCTGTGCCTCGTCAACGCGTCGCCCGCGCGGCTCGGCCGCGGGCGGCCTCACCGGCTTCGCGCCGCTGCGCCGGCCGTCGGGCCGCCGGGCGGGCCGGGTTCTGTGGCCGGGGGCCGGTGGGTCGGGTGCGGATGGTGGGCCGCTGTGCGGAGCAGGGTCCCCTACCCGCCCTTCGCCCGTTCCCCGGGCTGCGCCCGGACCCCTCCTGGGGGCTCCGCCCCCGGACCCCCGCGCCTCAAACGCCGGCGGGGCTGGATTCTCCAGCCCGCGCGGCGCCCGGCACGGGGTCTGGGGCGCAGCCCCAGGTTTTCCAGCCCGCGCGGCGTTTGAGCGCACGGTATCGGGGTCCGGGGCGGAGTCCCGGGGAACGGTGGAAGGGCGGGTAGGGGACGGCCCCGCGC
This sequence comes from Streptomyces sp. C, assembly GCF_000158895.1. Lineage (NCBI taxonomy): Bacteria > Bacillati > Actinomycetota > Actinomycetes > Kitasatosporales > Streptomycetaceae > Streptomyces > Streptomyces sp. C. The sequence goes on from NZ_GG657750.1 coordinate 6,174,487, forward strand.
AGCGGCAACCGGGACCCGCCCGGCCAGGGCAGCCGCAGCCCATCCGGATCCCGTCCGGGCGGGATCACCGCCCCCCGGCAGGGGCTACGCGCCGGGCCAGGGGCCCGGGGTCGGGGTTTCTTCCTTCGGTTCCGTTTCCGTCCTGAAGACCTTGAAGCCGCGGCGCAGGTAGTTGTCCATCGCCGTCGGCCCGTCCTGGCTGCACGTGTGGACCCACACCCGACGGGTCGGCTCGCGGTCCGGCCACCGGGACGCGAGGTCCCAGGCGCGGGCCGTGCCGAACGTCAGCAGGTGGCCTCCGATGCGGCGGCCCCGGAAGTCCGGGAGCAGGCCGAAGTACATGATCTCCACCACGCCGTCGGGCTGCGGGTCCAGCTCGACGTAGCCCGCCGGGGTGCCGCGGTCGTACGCGACCCACGTCTCCACCCCCGGCCGCTCCAGCAGCTCCACCCACTGCGCGCGGGTCAGCGACAGCCGGTCCGTCCAGTGGATGTCACCGCCCACCGACGCGTACAGGAAGCGGCTCAGCTCCGGCGACGGGACCTCCGCGCGGGTGATGGTGATCTCCGGCCCCGGTATCGCCGCCGGGACGAGGTCCGTCGGGGAGGTCATCTCCAGGGACCAGGTGGTGAGGGTGATGGTGCTCATGCCGTTCAGGGAACCACGGGCGCCCCGCCGCGGCCCAGGCGGGCCCTGATCACGGCCGGGGCGGTGGAGTGGGGCAGCAGCCGGCCCGGGTCCGCCGGGCGGATCAGCTCCACCTCCACGTCCTCCGCGAAGCGGTACGGCCGGTGCGTCAGCACCCCGGCCAGGTGCCTCCGTACCCGGGACAGCTCCGCGCGGACCGTCACCGTCCGCGTCGGGTCCCCGAACAGCTCGGCGGCCAGCTCCGCCGCCGAACGCCCCCGCGGGGTCTCCGCCAGCAGGAACAGCAGCTCCGCGTGGCGCGGGCTCAGCTCCTGGGACCAGCTGCCGGCGGCCCCGTACACGGTCGCCGACCAGGACCGGGGTCCGCTCAGGTCCAGCACCACCCGGCTCACCGCCGGCGCGGCACCCCGCGCCTCGGCCAGCCGCAGCAGCCAGCCGCCGGGCAGCGGCTCCGTCGCCCAGCTGCGCGACCCACACCGGGCCGGGGTTTCAGCCCCTTCGGCAGGGCGACCCGGTCGGCGGGGGCCAGCCCCGTCACCGCCGCCGTCCAGCCGTGCGGGTCCACGACCGCGGCCCGCCCGGGCAGCCGGGCCAGCAGCGGGGCCGCCACGGCCCGCAGCCGCTCCAGGGACTCCAGGTGGCGCACCCGCAGCTCCCGCTCGGCGAGCCGGGCCACGGAGCTCACCCAGGCCAGGGTGGCCGGGTGCATGGTGGCCAGCGGGCCGCTGACGTCGACCACGCCCAGCAGCCGGCCGTCCCTCGGGTCGTGCACGGGCGCCCCCGCACAGGTCCAGTCGTGGTGGCTGGAGACGAAGTGCTCCGCCGAGAACACCTGGACCGGCCGCCGCGTCACCAGGGCGGTGCCCACCCCGTTCGTGCCGACCACGGCCTCGTCCCAGTCGGCCCCCACCGCGAAGCCCAGCCGGTCCGCCTTGCGCAGGATCGACCGGTGCCCCTCCCGCCACAGCAGCCGCCCGTCCGCGTCGGCGACGACCATGATGTGCAGGGCCTCGTCCAGCGCGGGCAGCAGCCCCTCGCGCAGCACCGGCAGGACCTCCCGCAGCGGCGAGACCTGACGGCGCTCCTCCGTCTCGGCGGCCGACAGCAACCGCGAGCGGGCGTCCCGGTCGGGGTGCACCCCGCCGGCGAGCATCCGCCGCCAGGACTCGGCGATCTCGGGCCGGGGGGCGGCCGGCGGGCGGTCCCCGGCCAGTGCCGCGGCCCGCACCCCCTTCAGCAGGCGCGTCGCCTCCCGCGTGTCCATGGCCGAGATGCGCGCCACGTCGACCGTGCTGCCTGCGGTGTTGGCCACCGGAACCTCCCCGTGCTGAACAGGACGTACTGCGCAAGCCGCCCCCCGTGGCGCACGCGCGTACTTCCCGGGCACATGCGGCGGGCGAATTCCGAGCCGTAGGGAATGCAGGGTTGCAACGGTATGCAACCCTCGCCAACCCCCGGTCACCCGACCGAAACTATCGCCACGCCGCCGAGCGGCGTGACAGCTCCTTCCTCGGGGCTCTTGGACCAGGGGTGGCGCCGAGTCGGCGCGGCGCCACCCCCGGTCCCACGTCCACGGGCTCGGATCCGGCGCTGACCGCTCCGCCGGCCGCGCAATGGTTTGGGGACCACCGCGGCCAAGGAGCAGGGTGGTTTGGGGACCGCCGTCAGCCCGCGATCCGCGCCCGTGCCACCACTCCGGCCAGGTCGAGGCCGTGGGGCAGCGTGCCGAAGGCCGCCCCCCAGTCACCGCCGAGCCGGGACGCGCAGAACGCGTCCGCCACCTCCGGCGGGGCCCAGCGGACCAGCAGCGAGCCCTGCAGCACCAGGGCCATCCGCTCCACCACCCGCCGGGCCCGGGCCTCGATCCCGTCGAGGTCGGCCAGCTCCGTCAGCAGGTTCTTGATCGCCGCGTCCAGCCGGTGGTCGGCGCCCCTGGCCAGGCCGACTTCCAGGAGGAACGCGTTCAGGGCCTGGGGTTCGCGCTGGAGCGCGCGCAGCACGTCCAGGGACTGGACGTTGCCCGAGCCCTCCCAGATGGAGTTCACCGGGGATTCGCGCAGCAGTCTCGGCAGCCCGGACTCCTCGACGTAGCCGTTGCCGCCCAGACACTCCAGGGCCTCCGCCACCATCGGCGTACACCGCTTGGTCACCCAGTACTTCGCGGCGGGCACCGCCAGGCGCAGGAAGGCCCGCTCCTGGTCGGTGCCGGCGTCGTACGCGGCCGCGAGGCGCAGCGTGAGGACGGTGGCGGCCTCCGACTCCAGGGCGAGGTCCGCGAGGACGTTGCGCATCAGCGGCTGGTCGATGAGCGGCGCTCCGAAAGCAGAGCGGTGCTCCGCATGGTGGACGGCCTGCGTCAGCGCCTGCCGCATCAGCGAGGCCGAGCCGATCACGCAGTCCAGCCGGGTCGCCGCGACCATCTCGATGATGGTCCGCACCCCCCGGCCCTCCTCGCCCACCCGCCGCGCCCACGTCCCGGAGAACTCGATCTCCCCCGACGCGTTCGACTTGTTGCCCAGCTTGTCCTTCAACCGCTGGATCGCGAACGCGTTCCGCGTCCCGTCCGGCAGCACCCGCGGCACCAGGAAACAGGTCAGGCTGTTCCTCCCCGAGGGGGCTGCCTGCGCCAGCACCAGGAACCCGTCCGACATCGGCGCCGAGCAGAACCACTTGTGCCCGGTCAGCACGTACTCCCCGGCCGCGTCCAGCGGAGCCGCCGACGTCGTGTTCGCCCGTACGTCGCTGCCCCCCTGCTTCTCCGTCATGCCCATCCCGAAGAGCACCCCGGCCTTCTGCCCGGCCGGCCGCAGCCCCTCCTCGTACACGTGCGAGGTCAGCCGCGGCTCCCACTCCGCCGCCAGCTCCGGATCGGCCCGCAGCGCCGGCACCGCCGCATGCGTCATCGACACCGGACAGCCGTGCCCCGCCTCCGCCTGCGACCACAGGAAGAAGCCCGCCGCCCGCCGCAGGTGCCCGGCCGGACGGCCCCAGGCGTCCGTCAGCCCGGCCCCCACCGCGTGCCCGAGCAGCCGGTGCCACGCCGGGTGGAACTCCACCTCGTCGATCCGGTTCCCGTAGCGGTCGTGCGTCCGCAGCACCGGCGGGTTCTCGTTCGCCTCGCGGCCCCACCGCTGGGCCTGCGCCGAACCCGCGGCGCGGCCGAGCGCGGTGAGCTCCTCCCGTACCTCGTCCCGCAGTTCGGGGGCCGCGTCGGCGAGGTGCCGCTCCACGCCCTCGGTGAGGGCGCGGTCTCCGAGGTAGACCTCGTACCCGACGAGCGGCGGGGCCTGGTTGCTGACTGTGTGGGTGGTGGCTGCCATGCGGATACCGTAAGGACGTGCAGCCAGCAAAAGAAACACCCGAGGGGACCCCGGTACGCCCGGGAAGGCTCCACCGGGCCCGCGCCCTCTACCGCAACGTCTCCAAGCGCAAGATGGGCTGGCTGCTCCTCAAAGACACCGTCAACTCGTGCATCGAGTACCGGATCCTCGGCCTCGCCGCCGAAGCCGCCTTCTTCACCCTGCTCTCCCTGCCCCCGCTCTTCCTCGGCCTGCTCGGCCTGCTCGGCTACGTGGACGGCTGGACCAACACCCAGTCCGTGGCCAGCATCGAGGAGAACATCCTGCGCGCGGTCGGCACCGTCCTGTCCGACCGCGGCGTCAACGACATCGCCAGACCCATGCTCGACGACGTCACCAGCCGCGGCCGCCCCGACCTGATCTCCCTCGGCTTCGCCTTCGCCCTGTGGTCCGGCTCCCGAGCCGTCAACGTCTTCATCGACACCATCACCGTCATGTACGGGCTCGACGGGCACCGGGGCATCGTCAAGACGCGGCTGCTCGCCTTCCTCCTCTACGTCATCGCCCTGCTGATCGGCGCGATCGTGCTGCCGCTGATGGTCGTCGGACCCGACGCCGTCGTCCGCCTGGTGCCCTGGAGCACCGAGGTGATCGCCGTCCTGTACTGGCCGGTGGTCACCCTGCTCTCCATCGCCTTCCTCACGACGCTCTACCACGTGTCCGTCCCCGTCCGGTCGCCGTGGATCGAGGACGTGCCCGGCGCGCTCGTCGCGCTCGCCATGTGGGTGCTCGGATCGTTCCTGCTGCGGATCTACCTGACCAACACGGTGGAGGGCCCGACCATCTACGGGTCGCTGGCCGCGCCCGTCGCGATCCTGCTGTGGATCGGCATCTCGGCCTTCGCGGTGCTCGTCGGCGCCGCCGTCAACGCCGCGATCGACCGGGTCTGGCCCTCGGTGGCCACGGCCGCCGCCCGCGAGGCCAACGAGCGGGTCCGGGAGGCCGAGGCCGCCCAGCTCGTCGCCCGCGCCGCCGCCTGGCGGGCCCTCGCCGAGGGGGAGTCCGAGGACGACGAGGACGCCGGGATGCCCTCGGAGTTCCCCGAACGCTGGTCGAACTTCCTGCCGCCCGACGACTACACCTCCCGCCTGCGCAAGCACTGACCGGCGGCAACGGCCTACGGTGGCGGTGTGTACGAGGAAGCGCCGTCCCGGCTGGTGCCCGGAGCCGTGCTCTGGCGGGCCGCGGGGCCCGGCGGGGTGGTGCTGCCCGACGGGTGCATGGACCTGATCTGGACCGACGGCCGGCTGCTGGTCGCCGGCCCCGACACCGGCCCGCACCCCGCCGGGGAGGTCCCCGGCCGCGCCTTCGCCGGAATCCGCCTCGCCCCCGGCACCGCGCCCGCGCTGCTCGGCGTACCCGCCCACGCATTGCGCGACCGGCGCGTCGAACTGGCCGACCTGTGGCCCGGCCCCGAGGTGCGCCGCCTCACCGGGCGCACGGCCGCGTACGAGGACCCGTGCGCGGCCCTCGAAGCGCTGGCCCGGACCCGCCTCGCCGCCGGCGGCCCGCCCGACCCGCTCCCCGCCGAGGTGACGGCCCGGCTCCGCGCCGGACAGCCGGTCGCCGCCATCGCCCGGGCCGTCGGCCTCGGCGAACGCCAGCTGCGCCGGCGCTCCCTCGACGCCTTCGGGTACGGCCCCCGCACCCTGGGCCGGGTGCTGCGCCTCCAGCGGGCGCTGGCCCTGGCCCGGCGCGGGCTGCCGCAGGCCGAGGTGGCCTGCGCCGCCGGGTACGCCGACCAGGCGCACCTGGCCCGCGAGGTGCGCGCGCTGGCCGGGACCACCCTCGGGGCCTACACGGCGTCGGCCGGCGCGAACAGCGAGACCCCGCAGCCGTCCGGGTCGAGCACCACCGCGTAGCGCTGGCCCCAGAAGGCGTCCCAGGGCTTCAGGTGCCCTTCGTACCCGGCGCCCGTCAGCTCCGCGTACAGCGCGTCCACCTCCGCGGGGGACTCGCACAGAAATGCGAGTTCCCGGCGCTGTCCGCCGCGCTGCGGGGTCCAGGAGGGGTCGAAGGACCGGACGGTCTCCTCGGTGTCCCAGCCGATCCGCAGCCCGCCGGGCAGCACGGCCTCGACGTGCGGCTGGTCGTCGGCACCGGCCGGGACGTCCAGGCCGAGCCGGCGGTAGAAGGCGAGCGAGGCGGCCATGTCGGAGACGACCAGGCCGATCATGTCGAGTCGTGGAGTCATGCCCGCAGGCTAGGCACGCGGCGGCCCGGCGGTCTTGAACGAAACGGACACCGGCCGCCACCCCGGCGACCCGCCGGAAACCACCGGAGGACCGAACGGGCGGAACCCCATCGGAGCCGCCCTCGCCGTCCGCCACGCCGTCCGCGACGGCCTCGCGGGCGCGGATTAATCGGTGGTGCGGCCGGCCGGGGCGGGCTAGGGTTCCGGAGGAACGGCACCAGCCGGAACAGGAAGCAGGAGGTGAGGACATTGATGACTGTCACGGAGACGGGCACTGCCCGCATTCAGGAGTTCGTCATCGTTTCCACCCCCGTGGCCTCCGGCTGACCTTCAACCCATCGCACCGCCGCCGAGCGGGCGCTGCCGGGGCCACCCTTCGAAGGGTCCCCCTTGACTTCCTCTTTCTCCTCTTCCTCCCAGTCCCTCGCCGTCTTCGGCTGGGACGAGGACTGGGACGCCGAGTTCGCCCCGTACGCTGACCAGGGACTCGTCCCGGGCCGCGTCGTGCGGGTCGACCGGGGCCAGTGCGACGTGATGACCGAGGACGGCGTGATCCGCGCCGACACCGCGTTCGTCACACCCCACGACCCGCTCCGGGTCATCTGCACCGGCGACTGGGCCGCCGTCGAGACGACCGGCAACCCGCGCTACGTGAAGGCGTACCTGCCGCGCCGGACCGCCTTCGTACGGTCCACCTCCTCGCAGCGTTCCGAGGGGCAGATCCTCGCCGCCAACGTCGACCACGCCGTCATCGCGGTCTCGCTCGCCGTCGAGCTCGACCTCGGCCGCATCGAGCGGTTCCTCGCGCTGGCCTGGGAGTCGGGGGCGCAGCCGCTGGTCGTCCTGACCAAGGCGGACCTCGTCCCGGACCCGGCCGCCCTGGCCTACCTGGTCCAGGACGTGGAGACCACCGCCCCCGGCGTACAGGTGCTCACCGTCTCCTCCCACACGGGGGAGGGCACCGACGTGCTCGCCGCGGTCGTCGCCGACGGCACCAGCGTGCTGCTCGGCGTCTCCGGCGCGGGCAAGTCCACGCTGGCGAACGCGCTGCTCGGCGCGGACGTCATGGACGTCCAGGAGACCCGCGAGGTCGACGGCAAGGGCCGCCACACCACCACCACCCGCAACCTCCTCGCCCTGCCGGGCGGGGGCGTCCTCATCGACACCCCGGGGCTGCGCGGCGTCGGCCTCTTCGACGCGGAGGCGGGGGTGGGGCAGGTCTTCTCGGAGATCGAGGAGTACGCCGACCAGTGCCGCTTCGGCGACTGCGCGCACGAGGCGGAGCCGGGCTGCGCGGTGCTGGCGGCGGTGGCCGAGGGGGCGCTCCCGGAGCGCCGCCTGGACAGCTACCGGAAGCTGCTGCGCGAGAACCAGCGGATCGTCGCGAAGACGGACGCCCGGCTGCGGGCGGAGCTCGCGCGGGACTGGCGGATGAAGTCGGCGGAGGGCCGCGCCAACTACGCGGCGAAGCGCGGCCGCTGATCCCCTGGCCGGGGTTCGGGTGGGCGCCGTGCGTGCCCCGCCGGGGGTGCGTGCCGCTGATCCCCTGGCCGGGGTTCGGGTGGGCGCCGTGCGTGCCCCGCCGGGGGTGCGTGCCGCTGATCCCCTGGCCGGGGTTCGTCGGCGCCGTGCGTGCCCCCGCGGGGGGTGCGTGCCGGTGCGTGCCGCCCCGACCTGGGCGGGGTGGGCCGCTGCGCGGGGCGAGGTCCCCGACCCGCCCTTCGCCCGTTCCCCGGGCTGTGCCCGGACCCCTTGCGGGGGCTCCGCCCCCGCACCCCCGCGCCTCAAACGCCGGCGGGGCTGATTGCAGCCCCGCCGGCGTTCGAGGCGCGGGCGCGGTAGCCCCGTGTTTGCAGCCGCGCCGGCGTTTGAGGCGAGAACGGGTGAAGGGCGGGTAGGGGACAGCCCCGCGCAGCGGCCACGCACCCGCAGGCGACCCACCGGCCCCCGCCCCCGAACCGGCCCCGCCCCCACGTCCGACGGCCGCAGGCCGGCGCAGCGGGACCGAAGCGCGGGAAGCGCCCGGCGCCGAGCGGTGCGAGGAACGCGTCAAGAATCGGAAAGCACCGTTCCGAGCCACGCCGCCGTCACCGAAAGGCACGCGAGCAGCTCCACCAGCACACTCGTCCCCACCGCCCGCATCACCGCCCGCACCGACGCCCACGCCTCCCCGTGCGTGCCCAGCCGGCGGCGTTCGCACAGGTAGATGCCGCCCACGAACCCCGGCACCGCCCCCACCACCGGCAGCAGGACGAAGCCCGCCACCGCGCCCGCGCCCGCGTACGCCGCCATCCGGCGGGTGACGCCGACGCCCCGCAGCCGCCTCGGCGGCAGCTGCCACTTCACCACCTGCACCACCAGCAGCAGGGCCGTCGAGGCGACCAGGACCGCCCACGCCGCCGCGGACCGCTCGTGCAGGGACCACCACAGCAGCCCCGCCCAGACCAGCAAGGTCCCCGGCACCCCCGGGACCAGGACCCCCAGCACCCCGAGCAGCAGCACCAGCCCCACCAGGAGCAGCTGCGGAAGATCCATGCGGCCAGCGTGACCGAAGCCCGGTTATCGGGCCACCCAGCCCCGTTCGTACGCGTGCCAGCCCAGCTGGAGCCGGGTCGTCACGCCCGTCAGCTCCATCAGCCCCTTCACGCGCCGCTGCACCGTCCGCAGGCCCAGTTCCAGGTGCTTGGCGACGCTCGCGTCCGTCATCCCCGCCAGCAGCAGGGAGAGGATCTCCAGGTCCGTGGTGTCGGGTCCGCCGTCGCCCTCCTCGGGGTGGCCCGTGACGCCCAGCCGCAGCGGGAGGGACTCCCGCCACACCGCCTCGAAGAGGCCCCGGAGCGATTCGAGCAGGCCCGACGCGTGCACCACCAGGGCCGCCGGCTCCGCCCCGGGGGCCGTCAGCGGCACCATGGCGAGGCTGCCGTCCGCGATCAGCAGTTTCGTCGGGACCGCCGGCGACACCCGGATCCGTGCGCCGCGGGCCAGCGCGTTGGAGGCCGTCCGCACACCGGTGGGCAGGGTGAGGACCTCCCGCTCGACGACCACCCGGTACGCGACGCCCCGTACGGGCGTTCGGTCGCCGTCCCCCTCCTCCGGGCCGGACACCAGCGCGCAGACCTCCTCCCGTGCGCCCAGCCGGAGCTGCTGGAAGCGGCGGGCGACGGCGCTCGCGCCCGTCACCACCTCCACCAGGTCGTGCACCGCCGGTTCGGCGGCCTCCGCCCGGTACTCCAGCGCCAGCAGCGTCGCGGCCCGCTCCGCCCGCTCCAGTTCGTCGCGCTGCCGGGCCAGCAGGGCCCCGAGGGCGGCGTCCGGCGGGGCCGCCACCCAGCGGCCCGGATGGGCCGGGGAGCGTGCGGCCAGCCCGTGGCGTTCCAGCTGCCGCAGCACCCGCTCCGTCTGCGGTACCGGCAGTGTCAGCCGGTGGGCGAGGTCGGGAACCTCCGCCGCCCCCAGTGCCACCAGCGCCCGGTACGCCGATTCCTGGCCCTCGTCCAGGCCTATCGCTCCCAGCATCCCGTTCCACCCCCACTCCCCAGGTCGTTCCCCGTTCCCGCCGACATCTTCGCCGCATGCCCCGCCCGTGGGGCGAAGGAGGTGCCGCCCGGGCCCTCCGGGATGTCGATCAGGTGTACCGATTCAGCCCGTATGTACGGGCGGTGCGGGGCGGGCGCGTCGGGTGGCGGCCGGGTGGGCCCTTTTCCCGGATTCGGGGTTTTCCGCCGCCCGGTCGCGCCCAGAATGGGGGCATGAGTCAGCAGGGCGCGCAGGACGACTGGTGGCAGAAGCTGTACGAGGGCCCCGAGGCGGACCCCGACGCGGGCCCCGACGCGGGCCCCGCCCCCGACCCGGGGGACACCCTGGACCAGCGCTTCCGCTCGGCGTCGGTGGTCCTGGTGAGGGATCCGGCCCCGGGCGACCAAGCCCCGCCCGTGGCCGCGGCCCCGCCCGAGCAGCCGTCCCTGCCCGGCCCGCGCCGGGAGGCGCCCGCCGGGGTGGCCGTACCGCCGCCCCCGCCCGGGTACCGGACCGCCGCCCCGCCGGAACCGCCCGCGCCACCGGTGCCGCCGGTGCCACCCGTGCCACCGGTGCCGCCCGCGCCGCCCGCGCCGCCGGACCCGCGGGTGGCCGGGGAGACCGGGTACGCGCAGGGGGACCTGGCCGTGCCGCCGGCTCCGGCTCCCGGGGAGGCGGCCGCCCCGCCGCCGCCCGGGCGGCCCGCGGTGCGGTACCTGGGGCGACCGGGCCCCCACCTACGCCGCCGAGCCGGGGGCGCTGCCCGCCGCCGACCTCGGCCGCGCTGGACTACCTGACCCCGGACACCGTCCTGGAGGGCGCCCGCTACGGCACGTACACCCTGCGGGCCGCCTCCCTGCGCGGTGACTCCGCCCGCTACCGGGGCGAGGCCCGGCGGGACTTCCTGCTCACCGCCCGCTTCGGCAGCGGTGACGAGGCCCTCGTGCTGGTGGTGCTGGCCGGCGGCGACCGGGCCGCCCCCGGCACCCGGGAGGCCGCCGCCGAGCTGGGCCACCTCGTCGCGGCGGCCGTCGGGCGCAGCCGGGAGCGGCTCGCCGACGACATCCGGGCGGGCCGGCGCGAGGCCCTGCTGTCGGGGTTGCAGCGCCTCACCGACCGGGGCTACGGGCGGCTGCGGGCCCGCGCCGCCGAGCTCGGGCTCGCCGAGGAGGCGTACACCGCCGGCCTGCGCGGGCTCCTGCTGCCGCTGGACCCGGACTGCCCCCACCGGATCTGCTTCGGCGCCGGCGCCGGCGGGGTCTTCCGGCTGCGCGGGGGCCGCTGGCAGGACCTGGAGGAGGACGGCGCCCCGCCCGGCGGCACCGGCTTCCGGTTCCGGGCCTCGGTGGCCCGCCCGGGTGACACCCTCCTGCTCTGCTCCAGCGGCCTCGCGGAGCCCATGCGGGAGGAGAGCCTGCTGCCGGCCGAGCTCGCCGCCCGCTGGTCGCAGGGGGAGCCGCCGGGCCTGGCGGCCTTCCTCGCCGACACCCAGCTCCGCCTCAAGGGCTACGCCGACGACCGGACGGCGGCCGCGCTCTGGGAGGCGTAACCGCACGGGACGTGCGTGGATGGAAGACGCACACGGCTCGCGGGGAACCGGAGAAGGCGTCCATCCATGGCCAGGCAGAACCGCCTTCACCACCAGCCGTCAGGCCGTCCGCTTCACCAGGGCCGCCCGGAACGTTCGTCAAGGTCGACCGCTGGTTCCCGAGCACCCAACTGTGCTCGCACTGCGGCGCACTGGACGGCCCGAAGGGACTGGAAGGTCTCTCCGTCCGGTCATGGAGGTGCGCTTGTGGGGCCCGCCACGACCGGGACGAGAACGCTGAACTGAATCTCCGCCTTGAAGCGCGGAGCCTTGTGGCCGAGGGACGCCCGGACACGTAAAACGCCTGTGGAGCCCGTGCAGGACCCGGCAAGCCGGGCCGTGGGTGATGAAACTGGAACCACTACGCACGTGTTGGAAACAGCGGCGGCACGGTGGGAATCTCCCGCCTTTAGGCGGGATGAGCGTCAACTTTCCCCGAACGGCAAGCGGCGCATCATCGGCTCCTTCAGCCACGGCTCCATGGCCAACGCCCTCCCGCAGGCCATCGGCGCACAGTTCACGGACCGGAGCCGTCAAGTGGTGTCGATGTCGGGTGACGGCGGTTTCTCGATGCTGATGGGAGATTTCCTCACCCTCGTGCAGTACGACCTGCCCGTCAAAGTGATTGTCTTCGACAACTCCTCCCTGGGGATGGTGGAGTTGGAAATGCTGGTTTCCGGCCTTCCGTCGTACGGAACGACGAACCGGAACCCGGACTTCGCCGCGATCGCCCGCGCGGCGGGCGCCTACGGCGTCCGGGTCGAGAAGCCCAAGCAGCTCACGGCCGCTTTGCGGGACGCTTTCCGGCACGAGGGGCCGGCTCTGGTGGACGTGGTGACGGACCCCAACGCCCTGTCGATTCCTCCGAGGATCAGCGCCGAGATGGTGACCGGATTCGCACTGTCCGCCAGCAGGATCGTGCTGGACGGCGGGGTCGGCCGGATGATCCAGATGGCTCGATCCAACCTGCGCAACGTGCCCAGGCCTTGAGCGCGAAGGAGTGCGGAGCGTCGCCGGGGGCATGCATTCCGTAGACCTGTTCGAGACCACGGGCAGCGCAATACGGGGAGGTATGTCGCCGTGCGGGTGGGGGCGAGGAGCGGGAAGACGTGGCGGACCGAGCGGCCGCTGGCGCGCGAGCCGTCGGCGGGCGCCGAGCAGGACCGTGCCGAGATGGCGCGCAGCGTGCGCCGGGCCGACCTGAAGGCGGTGGGGGAGGTCCGCCGGGCCCTGCGGGAGCTGGTGCGGCACCGCTGCCGGGGCGAGACGGCCGAGGTGGCGGAGCTGCTGATCACCGAGGTCGTGACCAACGCCCTCGTCCACACCGACCAGGGCGCCGAGGTGAACGCCACCGTCCGGGCCGGCCGGCTCAGGGTCGAGGTCCGCGACCACGCCGCCCGCCTGCCCCGGCCGCACGTACCGTCCGCCGACGACGGTACGCACGGCCGCGGGCTGGTGCTGGTGCAGGCGCTGGCCGACGCCTGGGGCGTGGACCCGCTCGCGATGGGGCGCGGCAAGGTCGTCTGGTTCGAGCTCGGGGCCGCGGGGGCGGCGGCCCGGGCCTGAGCGTGCGCAGGCGGGGCGCCCAGGGGGTGCCCCGCCTCCGTGCCGGTGCGGTCCGGTCAGCCGAACTGCTGCTCCAGGTCCTTCAGTTTGCGCTCCAGGGAGTCGAGCCGGGGGATCGTCTGGGTGTCGTCCTCGGCGGTGAGGTCCACCGTCCGGGACCCGGACGGATCAGGGGATTCGGTTCCGTTCACGGCCTGCAGGGAGGGCCTTCTTCGCAGGGGCAGCTGTCCCGCTTCCGATATGGCCGGCTCCGCGCCGACCGGCGCGGAGCCCGTCCCGGGGGTCAGCCCCGGCAGGTCGACCTGACGCGCCCGGGCCCGCCCGAACGCCCTGTGCTGCCGGCCCAGCGCCTTGATGCGGGCGCGGTCGAGGCGGTGCTGTTCCCGCCTGCGGTGCCGGTCCTGTTCGCGTTCCTTCTTGTCCTCGCGCACCTCGTCCACGGCCTCGTCGAGGGTGCGCACCCCCTCCAGGAGCATCAGCGACCAGGCGCCGAAGGTCTCCCTGGGGGCCCGCAGCCAGCGGACCATGCGGATCTGCGGCAGCGGGCGCGGGATCAGGCCCTGCTCGCGCAGTGCCGCGCGGCGGGTCTGCTTGAGGGCCCGGTCGAAGAGCACCGCCGCCGAGAGCGACATCCCGGCGAAGAACTGCGGGGCGCCGTCGTGGCCCGTGCCGCGGGGGGCGTGGACCCAGTTGAACCAGGCGGCCGCCCCGGCGAAGAGCCAGACCAGCATCCGGGAGCCGAGGGCCGCGTCGCCGTGGCTGGCCTCGCGGACGGCGAGCACCGAGCAGAACATGGCGGCGCCGTCGAGGCCGAACGGGACCAGGTACTCCCAGCCCCCGGAGAGGTTGAGGTTCTGCCGGCCGAAGCCGACGAGCCCGTGGAAGGAGAGCGCGGCGGCCACCGCAGCGCAGCAGAAGAGCAGGACGTAGGAGGCGGTCCCGTAGACGGCCTCCTTGCGGCGCCGGCGTTCCTCGCTGCGTTCCCAGCTGTCGTCGGCCGTCGCCTTCTCGCCCTCGCGCTTGCCCCGGGCCACCACCGCCACTGCCGCAAGCACGCCCAGGATCAACAGGCTGCCGGGCAGCAGCCAGTCCAGCGATATGTCGGTCAGTCTCATGCGGATGTCCCTTGCCTCGCGTATGCGGCTTTCCGGGCGCCATAGTGGCGCAGCCGGTCAGTGGTGCACGTGGGTTTCGGGGCAAGTGGACGCCATCGGGGGGCGGGTCCCGTCGGATAGGGTGTTGTGGGTCGAACTGACGCTCGTGCGAGGTGAGTTGAGTTCGAATTCACTTCATCCGCACGGGTGGGTTCAGTCGTCGGCCGCCGTGAGCCGGGTGACGCGGTCCGCGTCGCAGGTGCGCGGGCAGGTCGTGCAGGTGTCCTCCGGCCGGATGGTGTAGAAGAAGCAGCAGCTCGCCCGGTCCCGGGTGGTCAGTTCCGCCCCGCCGGGGCCGGCCAGGGTGCGGAAGCCGGCGGCGCCGGTGTACGGGGCGAGGGCGCCCGGCAGCAGCAGCTCCAGCTCGCGCACGGCCCGCCGCTCCTCGCCGAACAGGCTCCCCAGGTACCAGAGCCCCTCGACGACCTCGTCGGCGGCCATCGCCCACAGGGCGCGGCGGCCGCGCCGCATCCGCGGGCCGAAACCTTCCAGCAGCGGTCCGAGGTGCTGGGCCACCGCTGCCCGCACCTCCTCGCGCAGGGCCTCCTCGCCGGACACGACCCGCGCCCCGGGGAGGGAGGCCGCCGGGTCGTCCGGCAGGCAGGCGAACTCCTCGACGCGTACGGACATCAGCCCGCGGGTCCGGTGGAACGCCACCCGGTCCACGGGCAGCCGGGGCACCCGGCGCTCCAGGAACCACGGGACGGTGATCAGCAGGCAGGCCGGCCAGGCGTACCGGTGGAGGCCGAACCCGGCGACCACATCGGGCCGCGCCCGGCGCCCGTAGTCCCGCAGCACCTGGGCCTCGTCCCAGGCGAGGTGGGCGTCCAGAGCGGCCCCGCCCGCCGCGAGCTCGTGCGCGCCGACCCAGCCCGCACCGCGAGGGAGGGGCTCGTGCGCGCCGCGCTCCTCGGCCCGCAGGCCCGGGTAGGCGTCCGCCAGGCGCTCGTACGCACGGGCCACCGGAGAGCCGGCCGGGGCGGGTGCGGACAGGAGCATGCGGACCACCGAATCACGCGTCGGGAGGAAAGGTAAGCCTTACCTTAGCTGATCTCGCGGGGTGTGGGGAGCCCGGGGAGGCCCGAGTTCCGCCTATCCTCGGAACCGGTCGAGACCCGGAGGAGGACCGAGTGCACGGAGCGGCCCACGCCCTGGTGTCGGAGGCGGAGCCCCTGACCCCGCCCCTGATCCCGCCGCAGAAGGTGCTGCGGCACTCCGTGCGCGGGCAGGTCCTCGACGCGCTGCGCGCCGCCCTCGTGGACGGGGAGCTGGTGCCCGGGGAGATCTACTCGGGCCCCGCGCTCGGCGAGCGGTTCGGGGTCTCCGCGACCCCCGTACGCGAGGCGATGCAGCAGCTGGCGCTGGAGGGGGCGGTGGAGTGCCTGCCCAACCGGGGCTTCCGGGTGCTGACCCGGACCCCGCGCGGCCAGGCGGAGCTGTCCGAGGTCCGGGCGCTGATCGAGGTGCCGGTGATGCTCCGGCTGGCCCGGTCGGTGTCCGCCGCGACCTGGGAGTCCCTGCGGCCGGCCGCCGCGGCCGCGGCGGAGGCGGCGGAGGAGGGCGACCTGCCGCGGTACGCGGAGGCCGACCGGGCCTTCCACCGGGCGGTGCTCTCCCTGTCGGGCAACGGCCAGCTGGTGCGGATCGCCGAGGAGCTGCACCGGCGGGGCGCAGTGGCCCCTGCCGGGTGCTCCGCGGGTTCGGCGGGGGGACCTGGGTGGCCGACGCGGCGGAGCACTCGGCGCTGCTTGGACGCCCCTTGTCGCGCGCGACC
>NZ_GG657750.1:6190983-6210029 GCF_000158895.1 Streptomyces sp. C
GCCGCCCAGGAGGTGGAACACGGCGGCGGGCCTCCGCGCGGAGCCGGGCGGCTTCCGGTTCCGGTTCGACCTCCGCCAGCGCCGCCAGCGCCGGCGCGGTGCCGACCAGGAAGCCCAGGTCCTCCCGGATCCGCAGGGACTCCGCGAAGCCCTTGCGGGCCTCGGCGACCTCGCCGTCCCGCAGCGCCAGCGCGGCCAGGTGCCGCCAGGTGAACGACAGCAGCAGGGTGTCCCCGTGCGCCACCGCCCCCGCGTGCGCGCGGTCGTACGCCGGCCGGGCCGCCTGCGGGGCGTCCGCCAGGTGCTCGGCGACCAGGCCCCGCCGGAAGTCCAGCAGCGGGCGCGTCCGCGATCCCGGGGACAGCAGCGCGGCCGCGCGGCCCAGCGCCGAGCGGGCCTCGTCGGCCCGGTCCCGTACGCCGAGCACGGTCGCCGCGTACGCCAGCTGGCCCCGCTCGCAGGCCGCCGCGCCCCGTTCGTCGTCGTCCCGGGCCACGGCCTCGGCCGCCCGCAGCGCGTCCTCCGCGTCCGACCAGCCCTGGCCGGTGAACAGGCACCGCTCCACCAGGAGCGCGGTGCGCTGCACCGCCGCTCCCGCGTCGTGCGCGTGCGGCGTCAGCAGGGCCGCCGCGTCCGTCCAACAGCCGCGCGAGCGCAGCCGCCATATCGCCCGCTGGAGGGGGTCGTCGCCCCCCGTTGATCCCGCACCGGACATGGCGGTATCCGCCACATTGCCCTCCCCGAAGCAACCAAGCAGCACGTCGTTGAGCCCTGGGGCGAAATGAGAGCACGGATCGGCTGCCTCGGCCAAGGGGTCGGGTGAACTCTTTCACAAAGTCCGGACGGCTCGTCAGCCGCCCTGCCCGGCCCCCTCCGTGGGGAGTGCGCAGATGGGAGGGCCCGGGGTCAGCTCATGCGCAGTGCCAGGAAGAAGTCCAGCTTGTCCTCCAGCCGCGAGAGGTCGCGCGCCGTCAGCTGCTCGATTCGCCCGACCCGGTAGCGCAGCGTGTTGACGTGCAGGTGCAGCCGGGTCGCGCAGCGGGTCCAGGAGCCGTCGCAGTCCAGGAACGCCTCCAGGGTCGGGATGAGCTCCGCCCGGTGCCGGCGGTCGTAGTCCCGCAGGGGGTCCAGCAGGCGGGCCGTGAAGGCGCGGCGGACGTCGTCCGGCACGAACGGCAGCAGCAGCACGTGCGAGGCCAGCTCGTGGTGGCCGGCGGCGCAGACCCGGCCGGGGCGGGCGGCGGCGACCCGGCGGGCGTGCCGGGCCTCCTCCAGCGCCCCGCGCAGCCCCTCGGCGGAGTGCACGGCCGCGCTGACGCCGAGGGTGAGCCGGCCGTCGTCGGCCAGGCCGGCCGCCAGCGGCTCCCGTACGGCCGCCAGGAGCGCGTCGGCGTGCAGGGCGGAGTCCGGGCCCTTGTCCTCCCCGGCGTCGCCGGAGAGCGCGGGCAGCGGCACCAGCGCGATGGCCTCGTCGCCGGCGTGGGCCACCGCGATCCGGTCGGACGGCTCCGGTCCGGACATCGACGGGTCGACCAGGATCTCCTCCAGCAGCGACTGCGCCACCGGGCCGCCGGGGATGTCCCCGCCGTCCCAGTCGACCCGCGCCACCACGACCTGCCAGTGCGGGGCCGTGCCGAGGCCGGGCAGCAGCACCGGGGCCGCCACCCGCAGGCGGGCGGCGATCTCGGCGGGCGGGGCGCCCGTCTGGACCAGCTCCAGGACCTCCTGCGCCAGCCGGCGGCGCACCGTGCGGGCCGCGTCACGGCGGTCCCGCTCGACCGCGATGAGCTGGGTGACGCCCTGGAGCAGGTCCAGTCGCTCCGCGGGCCAGTCGCCCGCGTCCGCCTCCACGGCCAGCAGCCAGTCCGACAGTACGCTCTCGCGCACGTCGCGGGTGGCCTGACCAGGGCCGCGGCCGTGTCCCCTGATCGGGAAGAGGGAGTACGTAATACCCTGGATGGACAGCCGGTGCGGGCCCCTGCGGCCCGTCCGGACCGCCGCGAGGTGTTCGCTCGCCAGCGTCGCGCAGATCCCCGGCGCCAGCGGCTCGCCCGCTCCGGCGATCTGCCGGCCGGTGGGGGAGAGCACCCAGGCCCGCAGATCGAGGTCCGTGGTGAGCAGATCCAGCACCACATCGGGTCCGCCGCCCGCGGGACCCGAGGTCATCAGACGCCGGTGGCGGTCCACGACCGCCGCGAGGTCGCCCGCACGCTCCCCGGAGACCTGCCGCACCACGTATTCCGTGATGGTGGCGAATGCAACGTCCTCGTTCACCGCGAAGAGCGGCAGCCGGTTGCGCACGCAGGCCGAAACCAGATCATCCGGGATGTCGCCCAGTTCCGCTTCGCCGGCCGCGAGGCCCGCCACTCCCGCGCTCGCGAGGATTCGTACGAATGGCTCGGAGTCGGCTGAATTTCTTCGCCATGCCAGGCCGGTGAGGACAAGTTCTCCCCCGGTCAGGTATCGGCTGGGATCCCTCAGGTCGGTCGTCATGACCCCGCGGACCGTCCGGTCGAGTTCTTCCTCGCCGCCCAGCAGCCGCAGCCCCAGCGCCTCGGTTTCCAGCAGTGCGCGCAGCCGCATGATGTCGCCGCCGATCTGTCTCGAATGTTGCCGTTGGAAATCGGGCAGGTCGTCGCATCCTGCCTTTCATACGAATCTACAAGACGAAGGAGGCCGCCAGCCAACTCCTTCATGGTTTCGGTGACTGCACCCGAGGGACACCGGGCTTGTGTACTGGCTCCACACCGCGTTAACAGCACGTGAACGACCAGTCGAGGGCCTTCAGCCTCCTGGCTTGAAGTGAACGACCCGATTAAGAAGAAGAGAGCCGCACATGGACTTCCTTCGCCCCGCCAGCTGGGAGGAGGCACTCGCCGCCAAGGCCGAGTACCCCACAGCTGTGCCGATTGCGGGTGGCACCGACATCATGGTCGAGATCAACTTCGACCACCGCCGTCCGGAATACCTCCTGGACCTCAACCGCATCGAACTGCTGCGGGAGTGGGAGGTCGGCGAGGAGGTCACCAAGCTCGGCGCCTCCGTCCCGTACACCCAGATCATGGAGAACCTGCGCGCGACGCTGCCGGGTCTCGCGCTCGCCTCGCACACGGTCGCGTCCCCGCAGATCCGCAACCGCGGCGGTGTCGGCGGCAACCTCGGTTGCGCCTCGCCCGCCGGTGACTCCCACCCCGCGCTGCTCGCCGCCGACTGCCACGTCGAGGTCGAGTCGGTGCGCGGCTCCCGCCTGATCCCGATCGACGAGTTCTACACCGGCGTGAAGCGCAACGCGCTCGCCGCCGACGAGCTCATCAAGACGGTCCACATCAAGAACGCCACGGGCCCGCAGCAGTACTCCAAGGTCGGCACCCGCAACGCGATGGTCATCGCCGTCTGCGGCTTCGGCATCGCGCTGCACCCCGACACCCGCACCGTGCGTACGGGTATCGCCTCGGCCGCCCCGACCCCGATCCGGGCGAAGGCCGCCGAGGAGTTCCTGAACGCCGCGCTCGAAGAGGGCGGCTTCTGGGACAACGGCAAGGTCATCACCCCGTCGATCGCCAAGCAGTTCGGTGAGCTCGCCTCCGCCTCGTGCAACCCGATCGACGACGTCCGCGGCACGGCGAAGTACCGCCGTCACGCGGTCGGCATCCTTGCTCGCCGCCAGCTCGTCTGGACCTGGGAGCAGTACCGCGGCACCAACGGCCGCTCGCTTGAAGGGGCTGCGTAACCATGCGCGTCAATTTCACTGTCAACGGCCGTCCGCAGGAAGCCGACGACGTCTGGGAGGGCGAGTCCCTCCTCTACGTCCTGCGTGAGCGCCTGGGCCTGCCCGGCTCCAAGAACGCGTGCGAGCAGGGCGAGTGCGGCTCCTGCACCGTCCGCCTCGACGGCGTGCCGGTCTGTTCCTGTCTGGTCGCGGCCGGTCAGGTCGAGGGCCGCGACGTCGTGACCGTCGAGGGCCTGGCGGACTTCGCCAAGCAGCGCGACGAGCACGGCCACGCCTGCGGCACCGGCGCGTGCGGCGGCGGCAAGGGCGTCTCCACGGACGAGGCCAAGCAGTGGTCCGCCAAGGGCACCGACTCCCAGACCGGTGAGGGCGGCGAGCTCTCCAACATCCAGCAGGCGTTCATCGACGCCGGCGCGGTCCAGTGCGGTTTCTGCACCCCGGGTCTGCTGGTCCAGGCCGACGCTCTCCTGGAGCAGAACGCCGACCCGTCCGACCAGGACATCCGTGAGGCCCTGTCCGGCAACCTCTGCCGCTGCACGGGCTACGAGAAGATCCTCGACGCGGTCCGCCTCGCGGCCGCCCGTCAGGGAGAGGCGGTCTGATCATGGCTCAGGACACCCGCACCGTCGGCACGCCGAAGAACGTCACCCAGAACCACACCAAGGGCGGCATCGGCGAGTCCACGCTCCGCCCGGACGGCACCCTCAAGGTCACCGGCGAGTTCGCGTACTCCTCGGACATGTGGCACGAGGACATGCTGTGGGGCCAGACCCTGCGCAGCACCGTCGCGCACGCCGAGATCGTCTCCATCGACATCTCCGAGGCCCTGGCCATGCCGGGCGTCTACTCGGTCCTGACGTACGACGACCTGCCGGCCGAGATGAAGAACTACGGCCTCGAGATCCAGGACACCCCGGTCCTGGCCAACGGCCGGGTACGCCACCACGGTGAGCCGGTGGCCCTCGTGGCCGCCGACCACCCGGAGACCGCCCGCCGCGCGGCCGCCAAGATCAAGATCGACTACCGGGAGCTGCCGCTCGTCACGGACGAGGCCTCCGCCCTCGCCGCCGACGCGCCGCTGATCCACGAGGGCCGCGACGACCACCACGCCGGTCACGTCCCGCACCCGAACATCGTGCACCGCCAGCCGATCATCCGCGGCAACGTGGAGGAGGCCCGCAAGCGGGCCGACGTGATCGTCGAGGGCGAGTACACCTTCGGCATGCAGGACCAGGCCTTCCTCGGCCCGGAGTCCGGCCTGGCCGTGCCCTCCGAGGACGGCGGCGTCGACCTGTACGTCGCCACCCAGTGGCTGCACTCGGACCTCCAGCAGATCGCCCCGGTCCTCGGCCTCCCGCCGGAGAAGGTCCGCATGACGCTCTCGGGCGTCGGCGGTGCCTTCGGCGGCCGCGAGGACATCTCGATGCAGATCCACGCCTGCCTCCTGGCCCTGGCCACGAACAAGCCGGTCAAGATCGTCTACAACCGGTTCGAGTCCTTCTTCGGCCACGTGCACCGTCACCCGGCGAAGCTGTACTACGAGCACGGCGCCACCAAGGACGGCAAGATCACGCACATGAAGTGCAAGATCGTGCTCGACGGCGGTGCCTACGCGTCTGCCTCCCCGGCCGTCGTCGGCAACGCGTCCTCCCTCTCGGTGGGCCCGTACGTCATCGACGACGTGGACATCGAGGCGATCGCGCTCTACACGAACAACCCGCCCTGCGGCGCGATGCGCGGCTTCGGCGCGGTCCAGGCCTGCTTCGCGTACGAGGCCCAGATGGACAAGCTCGCGGCGAAGCTGGGCATGGACCCGGTCGAGTTCCGCCAGCTGAACGCCATGGAGATGGGCACGATCATGCCCACCGGCCAGGTCGTGGACTCCCCGGCCCCGGTCGCCGAGCTGCTGCGCCGGGTCAAGGCCCGCCCGCTGCCGCCGGAGCGCCAGTGGGAGACCGCCGGCGAGAACGCGGACGTCCGCGCGCTGCCCGGTGGCCTCTCCAACACCACCCACGGCGAGGGCGTCGTCCGCGGCGTCGGCTACGCGGTCGGCATCAAGAACGTCGGCTTCTCCGAGGGCTTCGACGACTACTCCACCGCCCGCGTGCGCCTGGAGGTCATCAACGGCGAGCCCGTCGCCATGGTCCACACGGCCATGGCGGAGGTCGGCCAGGGCGGTGTCACCGTCCACGCGCAGATCGCCCGTACCGAGCTGGGCGTCACGCAGGTGACCATCCACCCGGCCGACACGCAGGTCGGCTCCGCCGGTTCCACGTCCGCCTCCCGGCAGACGTACATGACCGGTGGCGCCGTGAAGAACACCTGTGAGGCCGTCCGCGAGGCCGTCCTGGAGATCGGCCGCCGCAAGAACGGCTCCTACCACCCGGCGTGGGCGACCGCCGAGCTGCTCCTCGAGGGCGGCAAGGTCGTCACCGACGGCGGCGAGGTGCTCGCGGACCTGGCGGACATCCTGGAGGGCGAGGACGCGATCGACCTCGAACTCGAGTTCCGTCACCGCCCGACCGTCGCGTTCGACCTGAAGACCGGCCAGGGCGACGGCCACGTCCAGTACACCTTCGCCGCGCACCGCGCGGTCGTCGAGGTGGACACCGAGCTCGGCCTCGTCAAGGTCGTCGAGCTGGCGACCGCCCAGGACGTCGGCAAGGCGCTGAACATGCTCTCCGTGGTGGGCCAGATCCAGGGTGGTACCACCCAGGGTCTCGGCGTGGCGGTCATGGAAGAGATCATCGTGGACCCGAAGACCGCGAAGGTGCGCAACCCCTCCTTCACGGACTACCTGATCCCGACCATCCTCGACACCCCGACCATCCCGGTCGACGTCCTGGAGCTGGCCGACCCGAACGCGCCGTACGGCCTTCGCGGTCTCGGCGAGGCCCCGACCCTGTCGTCCACCCCGGCCGTCCTCGCGGCGATCCGGCAGGCGACCGGTCTGGAGCTCAACAAGACGCCGATCCGTCCGGAAGCCCTTACCGGGACCCTCTAGGACGCAGTGGTCCGGGGGCCGCCAGGCCCCCGGACCGCACCCCTCGGATTTCCGGGCGGTGTGACTCGGGAACGTCACACTTCACGCCGCACCGCCCGGAGCACGAAGTACGCGGTACCGCACCGCTCGCGGTCCCCGTCACTTGGCAGAACCCCTGCAAAAACCCCCACGTAGTACCAGCGGTCACCCCCGCACTACCCGCAGTACACGCAGTGCACATTCCGCGTCGCCTCGGGCCGTCACCCCGGGTCGTGCAGCCAACGCAGTTTCCCAAATCCCGCGTCTCCAATCTCCATGCGGGTGCCCCTTTGAACCTTGGGAGTTAGGCACCATGACCCAGTCGTCTGTGGAGCCCAAGACCACCGCGGAAGAGGCCGGCGACGGCACTCTGAACCCCGCTGGGCGTTCTTGGCTCGACCGTTACTTTCACATCACCCACAGAGGGTCGAACGTAGGCAATGAAGTCCGTGGCGGCGTCACGACCTTCATGGCCATGGCGTACATCCTCCTGCTCAACCCGCTGATCCTCTCCGGCAAGGACGTCGCCGGGGACACGATGAGCCAGAAGGCCCTGATCACGGCCACCGCCTTCGCCGCGGCCCTGACCACCCTCCTGATGGGCTTCATCGGCAAGGTCCCGCTGGTCCTCGCCGCCGGCCTGTCCGTCTCCGGCGTCCTGGCCTCGCAGGTCGCCCCGCAGATGACCTGGCCGCAGGCCATGGGCATGTGCGTCATGTACGGCGTCGTGATCTGTCTCCTGGTCGTCACCGGCCTCCGCGAGATGATCATGAACGCGATCCCCCTCGCGCTCAAGCACGCGATCACCATGGGCATCGGCATGTTCGTCGCCCTGATCGGTCTCGTGAAGGCCGGCTTCGTCGGCAAGGGCCCCGAGTTCGGTCCCCCGGTCCAGCTCGGTTCGGTCGGCGAGCTCGCCGGCTGGCCCGTCCTGCTCTTCTGCGTCACCCTGCTGGGCATCTTCATGCTCCAGGCCCGCAAGATCCCCGGCGCCATCCTGATCGGCATCGTCGGCGGCACCGTCCTCGCGGCGATCCTGAACGCCGTCATGGACATCGACCCGAAGGCCTGGAAGAACGGTCCGCCGACCCTCGACGGCTCCGCGATCTCGATGCCGGACTTCTCGCTCTTCGGCAAGGTCGAGTTCGGCGGCTGGGGCGACGTCGGCGTCATGACCGTCGGCATGATCGTCTTCACCCTGGTGCTCGCCGGCTTCTTCGACGCGATGGCCACCATCATCGGCGTCGGCACCGAGGCCAAGCTGGCCGACGACAAGGGCCGCATGCCGGGCCTGTCCAAGGCGCTGTTCATCGACGGTGCCGGTGGCGCCATCGGCGGCATCGCCGGCGGCTCCGGCCAGACGGTCTTCGTCGAGTCCGCCACCGGCGTCGGCGAGGGCGCCCGCACGGGTCTCGCCTCCGTCGTCAGCGGTCTGCTCTTCGCCGCCTGCCTCTTCTTCACCCCGATCACCCAGATCGTCCCGGGTGAGGTCGCCTCCGCGGCCCTGGTGATCATCGGCGCGATGATGATGCAGAACGCCCGCCACGTGGACTGGGCCGACGCCGCCACCGCCATCCCGGTCTTCCTGACCGTGGTGATCATGCCCTTCACCTACTCGATCACCCCCGGTGTCGCCGCCGGTGTGATCTCCTACGTGGCCATCAAGGTCGCGCAGGGCAAGGCCCGCGAGATCGGCGCCTTCATGTGGGTCCTGACCGGTGTCTTCCTGGTCTTCTTCGCCCTCCACCCCATCGAGGCGTGGCTCGGCGTCAAGTAGTAAGTCAGGTGGACGGCACCTGATCCTCCACGCATCCGATACTGGAATCCGAAACCTCTCCGAGGAGGCCGCACATGCTGGACATCGCCGAAGAACTGAACCGGTGGGTCGAGCAGGGACGTGACTTCGCCGTCGCCACCGTGGTGGCGGTCGGCGGGAGCGCTCCCCGGCAGCCCGGAGCCGCGCTCGCCGTCGACGGCGAGGGCACGGCCATCGGATCGGTCTCCGGCGGATGCGTGGAGGGCGCGGTGTACGAGTTGTGCCGGCAGGCGATCGAGGACGGCGAGACCGTGCGGGAACGCTTCGGCTACAGCGACGACGATGCCTTCGCCGTGGGTCTGACCTGCGGCGGGATCATCGACATCCTGGTCACCCCGGTCCCCGTGGGCTCCCCCCTGCGGGAGGTGCTCGCCACCGCGCTGCGTGCCGCCGCGCAGGGCGAGGCCGCCGCGCTGGCCCGGATCGCCGAAGGCCCGGCCGAGCTGACCGGCCGCGCCCTCGTGGTCCGCCCCGACGGCTCCTTCGAGGGCGGCTTCGGCGGCCACCCCGAGCTGGACCGCACCCTCGCCGAAGAGGCCCGCGCCATGCTCGACGCGGGGAAGACCGGCGTGCTGGAGATCGGCGCCGACGGCCGGCTCTGCGGAGAGCCGCTCAAGGTCCTGGTCGAGTCCAGCGTCCCGCCCCCGCGGATGATCGTCTTCGGTGCCATCGACTTCGCCTCCGCCCTGGTGCGGATCGGCAAGTTCCTCGGCTACCACGTGACGCTGTGCGACGCCCGGCCCGTCTTCGCGACGAAGAAGCGTTTCCCCGAGGCCGACGAGATCGTGGTCGACTGGCCGCACCGCTACCTGGAGACCGCCCGGGTCGACGGCCGGACCGTGCTCTGCGTCCTCACCCACGACGCCAAGTTCGACGTACCGCTCCTCGAACTGGCCCTCAAGCTCCCGGTCGCCTACGTCGGCGCCATGGGCTCCCGCCGCACCCACGAGGACCGCAACAAGCGGCTCCGCGAGGTCGGCGTCACCGAGCTCGAACTGGCCCGGCTGCGCTCCCCGATCGGCCTGGACCTCGGCGCCCGCTCGCCGGAGGAGACCGCGCTGTCCATCGCCGCCGAGATCGTCGCGAACCGGCGCGGCGGCAGCGGCGCCGCCCTCACCGGCGCGCACATCCCGATCCACCACGACACCTCGAACACGGTGATCGGCAGGATCGGCTCGGTCGCCTGAAGGGGCGCCCCCTGACATGAGCGAAGGCGCGACCCTCCCGGGGGTTGCGCCTTCTGCACGTCCCGCCTATTTTACCGGCCGGTAACAGCGCTTCCCCGTATCGGAGTTGAGCGGATGTCCCGGACCCGTCACACCCCCGCACGCGCCCTCCGCCTGACGTGCGCCCTCGCGCTGGCGGGCCTCGCGGCCACCCTCGGCCCCGCCTCGCGGGCGGCGACCCCGCCGGACGGCGGCCTGCAGGAGGTGCTCTTCGTCGGCAACAACTGGGAGGGCACCGCCGACGTCCTCGCCTCCACCGGCGACCTCGCCCGCGTCGGCCGGATCAACGTCGTCCCCGACAAGGAGGAACGCCTGCGCGAGATCTACCTCAACCCCGTCAAGCTCGGCTTCTTCCTCGGCATCCGCGCCACGGCCGGCGAGGGCCACGACCAGTTCGTCGACGACATGTACACCACCCCCGACGGCTCCGCCGTCGTGGTCTCCCGCCCCAGCTTCGCCGACGTCGTCTCCATCGACCTGCGCACCGGCCGGATCAACTGGCGCTTCCCGGTCGCCGGTTACCGCTCCGACCACATGGCCGTCTCGCCCGACGGCACCCGCGTCGCCGTCTCCGCCTCCACGGCCAACACCGTCCACGTCCTCGACATCGCCACCGGACGGCAGACCGGATCCTTCACCACCGGCGACAAACCCCACGAGAACACCTTCACCCAGGGCGGCCGGTACCTCTGGAACAGCGCCATCGGCGACGTCACCTCCGCCCTCGACGCGTCCTGGCTCGACTGGACCAAGGGCGACCGGAAGATCACCGTCGTCGACACGCAGACCTTCCGCACCGTCCGCGTCATCGACATGCGCGAACGCCTCGACGCCTTCGGCCGCAAAGACCTCTCCGACGCCGTACGGCCGGTCTCCTTCAGCCCCGACGAGACCAAGCTCTACTTCCAGGTCTCCTTCTTCAACGGGTTCGTCGAGTACGACGTCCCCTCCGACCGGATCACCCGCGTCAAGACCCTCCCCGAGAACCCCGCCACCCCCGCCGACCGCACCAAGTGGGTCAACGACTCCCGCCACCACGGCATGTCCATGAGCCCCGACGGGACCAAGCTCTGCGTCGCCGGCACCATGGACGACTACGCCACCGTCGTCGACCGCGCCACCCTCGCCGAAGGACCGCTCGTCCCCGCCGCCAAGCCCTACTGGGCCACCGTCAACGGCGACGGCACCGCCTGCGTCATCTCCGAGAGCGGCGCCGACCGCGTCACCGCCATCGACTTCGCCACCGGAACCACCCGCGTCTCCGTCCCCGTCGGCGACCACCCCCAACGGGTACGAATCGGTCACGTCCCGGCCAGCTGGAGCGGCCCCGTCACCCGCTGAGGCCCCCCGCCGACAAGCCCGGACACCGGCCGGACCCGGCAGCGGGACCGGCCGGACGGGCAGATCCGGCCAATATGGTGTGAGCGGTCCGCGATGACCGATTAGTCTCCGGATCATGGTGGACATCCGCGAGGTACCCGAAGCCGACATCGACCGCGCTCAGGAGCTCGCCTACCTGGTCTTCCACGACCGCCCGGAACCGGAGACACGCGAACGGCACCACTCCCTCCTCGCCCGCTGCGCCCGCCTCGGCGCCTACGACGGCGACGCACTGGTCGGCTTCATGGCCGCCCACCCCTTCCGCCTCTCCGTGCCCGGCGGCACCGACCTCGCCAGCCCCGGCCTCACCTTCGTCTCCGTCGCCCCCACCCACCGCCGCCGCGGCGTCCTGACCGCCCTCATGGACGAACAACTGCGCCGCGCCGGCGCCGACGGCAGCCCCCTCGTCGTCCTGTGGGCCTCCGAAGCCGCCATCTACGGCCGCTTCGGCTACGGCGCCGCCACCCAGGGCGCCACCATCGAGATCGACTCCACCCGGCCCCTCGCCCTGCGCATCGACCCCGACCCGCGCCCCCTGCGGCTGGTCGACCCCGACGAGGTCCCCACCGTCATCGCCCCCTTCCACGAGGCCGCCCGCCGGACCCGGGCCGGCAGGCCGAGCCGGAGCCCGGAGCGCTGGGCCGAGGAATGGCTCTGCGAACAGGACGAGGAGGACGAGGAGCTGGGCCCGCCCAGGATCATCGCCCTCGGGGAGCCGGGGGAACCCGTGGCGGGCTACGTCCTCTACCGCACGAAGCACGAGGACGACGGGGCGCCGCAGCCGCCCGCCCGCGGCCCGGGCCTCGTCCGCGTCGACGAACTGGAGGCCGAGACCCCGGCCGTCGCCGCCGCGCTGTGGCAGTGCCTGGCCTCCCTCGACCTGACCGGCAAGGTGTCCGCGTGGGGCCGCCCCCCGGACGACCCGCTGCTGCACTTCGCCGCCGACCGGGACCAGGTCCGCGTCACCGCCCAGTACCCGGCGCTGTGGCTGCGCCTCGTCGACGTACGGGCCGCGCTCACCGGGCGGTCGTGGGCCGCGCCCGTGGAACTCGTCCTGGACCTGTCCGACGCCCGCCTGCCCGCCAACGCCGGCCGGTTCCGGCTCAAGGCCGGGCCCGGCGGGGCGACGTACGAGACCGCCCGCGCGGAACCCGACCTGTCCCTGGACGTCCGGGAGCTGGCCGCCTGCTACCTGGGCGGGACCCGGGTGGAGGAACTCGTCGCCGCCGGGCTGGTCGCCGAACACCGGCCCGGCACGGCGGCCGCCCTCGACGCGGCGCTGCGCACCGGGCCGCTGCCGCACACGTCCGACGAGTTCTAGCGCCTTCCAGCGTCTTCTAGCGTCCCGGAATCCGGGCCGCCGCCATGCCGAAGCCGCTACTCAGGACGAGCGCGGACAGGGCGTCGACCGGCGGCCGCAGGTCCTCGTCCCGGTAGCGGCGGGTCGTCCGGTGCCAGTGCAGGACCCCGGCGAGCCAGTCCCGGAGCCCGCCGACGTACGCGTCGAGCCCGGCCCGCGCCCCGGCGTCGAGCCGCCAGTCGTCGCAGAGCACGGGCAGCTGTTCCGCGGCGACGTGCTGGAACTCCTCGACGCGCCGCACCAGCAGGGAGTGGCAGATGCGCAGGGCCTCGGGGTAGCCGATGTCGAAGAAGTTCCGCGTGACGAGGACGTGGTTGTGCACCTCGCCCTCGAACTCGACCTCCTTCCGGTAGGAGAAGATGTCGTTCACGAGACACCCGGCGTCGGCCGCCGCGTTCTCCAGCGACCGGATGGTGCCCGACCGGTAGAGCTCGTCGGGGATGCCCCGGCCCTCCTGCCCCAGCCGGCACATGTACATGGTCATCCGGGAGCCGAACGTGAGGCGGCGCATCTCGGCGTAGTCCACCGGGTCGGGGACGCGGCGGTGGAACTGGTTCTCCACCTCCCACACCCAGCTCTCCAGCATCTCCACCATCGTCGCCCGGAACTCCGCGCGGCCGGCCGCGCCCATGCCGCGGACGGTGCGCGCCCACAGGTCGGCGAGCCCCCGTTCCAGCACGGTCACCGGCGCCGGCCCCGCCTCGCCGGCCTGCGACGGCATCATCGCGACCAGCCGCGCGGTGGCCGCCTTGGCGGCCGCGATGTCGCCGGTCCGCCCGAACACCACGGGGTAGTAGTCGTCCGCGTACGTCCCCCAGGTCAGCCAGCACGCGTTGAGCAGCAGCGCCCCGGCGGTCGCGTCGGGGGCGATGGCGGCCGAGCAGAGCGCGAAGTCGTAGCCGCGCACCTTCTGTTCGTCCCAGATCGCCGACCCCGGGTCCCCGGGCCGGGCGTCCAGCAGCCCCGTCCGCCGCGCCCACGACAGCGAACCCTCGCGGGCGTGGTCCAGGTGCGGGCTCAGGCGCAGCTCGTAGGGCATCCGGATGTCGGGGAGGAGCAGCGGGCCGGTCTTCTGGTGCGGGACGTGGGTGAAGGAGCGGCGGCGCAGCTCCATCGAGCGGCGGGTGAAGGCGGAGCGCAGGTCGAAGGCGCTGGTGCCGAGTCCGGTGGGGAGGAAGGGCAGGGTCGTCCGGCCGGTGGCCCGGGCTCCTTCGTTCATGTACCGGCTGGAGGCCATGTGCCATTCGTGGCCGCCGGACTGCCAGTCCTGCAGGCCCTTGGTGTAGGCGAGGACGGCGGCGATCTCGGCGGGCGCCAGGGCGTGTTCGGCGAAGAGGCGGGGGAGTTCGGTGAGCGCGGTCTGCTCGAACTGCTGGAGCCGGGAGGTGATCAGGTCGTTGGAGATCTCCGCGGCCTGCTGGGTGGTGCAGCCGAGGAAGGTCTCCAGGACCAGGACCGCGTTGGAGAGTTCGCCCTCGTCCTCCACCTCGCGCTGGTAGGAGAAGAGGTCGTTCCTGATGTGGACGGCGTCGGAGAAGGCGTCGCGCAGGACGCCCAGCGGCCGCGAGTGCGCCACCCGCGCCGGCACCTCGGCGGCCACGTACTCGACCAGGCCGGCCGACCAGGGGGCCCCGCCGACCTTGCGGCGCATCTCGATGTACTCCAGGGGGTTCGCGACCCGGCCGATGCCGATGTTGGCGAGCTCCCACATGGACTCGTCGAGCAGGTTCTTCGTGGAGAGGGAGAACCGTTCCCGCCAGTCCGCCGACATGGCCGGGACCGTACGCGCCCACAGGTCGGCGAGCCCGGCCTCGACGGGGTTGACGGCCTCGGGGAAACCTTCCGCCAGGTCCATCGGCATGAAGGCCGGCAGCCGGTCCAGGTAGGCCTTGGCGCCGGCCCGATCCCGGGAGCGCTTGAACGTCTCCAGGAAGTGGTCGTCGAAGAAGAACACCCACACGTACCAGTCGGTGACCAGGGACAGCGCCTCGGCGTCGCAGTCGGGGTGCGTGTACGAGCACAGCAGCGCGTAGTCGTGCGAGTCGAGGTCCGACTCCTCCCACACGCCGGAGCCCTCCAGCATCCCGAAGGACCGCGCCCACCGCTTGCTGTGCGCCCTGGCCTCCTCCAGGTGGGGGTTGAGGCGCGCCGGGTACGGCACGTAGAACTCCGGCAGTCGGAACGGCTGCGTCACGGCGGGCCGGCCTTTCGTCAAGGTGCGGGGGCAGGCGTTCCGGCCCCCGCACGAGATCAGCACTGCCCTACCCGCGGCGTCGCCCGGACAAGGGGGAGTTCACCGCTTCAGGTGACGGCCGCACTGGTGTGCGGCGGCCCGGGCCGACTACTCGGCCTCGCCCTCCAGGTTGCCCTCCGTGTCCAGGTAGACCTGGCGCAGCGCTTCGAGGACCTGCGGGTCCGGCTTCTCCCACATGCCGCGGGACTCGGCCTCCAGGAGGCGTTCCGCGATGCCGTGGAGGGCCCACGGGTTGGCCTCCTCCAGGAAGGCGCGGTTGGCCGGGTCGAGGACGTACGTCTCCGTCAGCTTGTCGTACATCCAGTCCGCGACCACGCCCGTCGTGGCGTCGTAGCCGAAGAGGTAGTCGACCGTCGCCGCCAGTTCGAAGGCGCCCTTGTAGCCGTGGCGGCGCATCGCCTCGATCCACTTGGGGTTGACCACGCGGGCGCGGAAGACGCGGGAGGTCTCCTCGACCAGGGTGCGGGTCTTGACCGTCTCCGGGCGGGTGGAGTCGCCGATGTACGCCTCGGGGGCCGTGCCGCGCAGGGCGCGGACGGTGGCCACCATGCCGCCGTGGTACTGGAAGTAGTCGTCGGAGTCGGCGATGTCGTGCTCGCGGGTGTCCGTGTTCTTCGCCGCGACGGTGATGCGCTTGTACGCCGTCTCCATCTCGGTGCGCGCCGGACGGCCCTCCAGGCCGCGGCCGTACGCGTAGCCGCCCCAGACCGTGTAGACCTCCGCCAGGTCGGCGTCCGTACGCCAGTCGCGGGAGTCGATCAGCTGGAGGATGCCCGCGCCGTAGGTGCCGGGGCGGGAGCCGAAGATGCGGGTGGTGGCCCTGCGCTCGTCGCCGTGGGCGGCCAGGTCGGCCTGGGCGTGGGCCCGGACGAAGTTCGCCTCCGCGGGCTCCTCCAGCGAGGCCGCCAGCCGCACCGCGTCGTCCAGGAGGCCGATGACGTGCGGGAACGCGTCACGGAAGAAGCCCGAGATGCGGAGCGTCACGTCGATGCGGGGGCGGCCGAGTTCGTCCAGGGGGATCGCCTCGACGCCGGTGACGCGGCGCGAGGCCTCGTCCCAGACCGGGCGGACGCCGAGCAGCGCGAGGGCCTCGGCGACGTCGTCGCCGGCCGTGCGCATCGCGCTCGTGCCCCAGAGGGAGAGCCCGACGGAGGCCGGCCATTCGCCGTCGTGGTCGGTGCGGTAGCGGGTCAGGAGCGAGTCCGCGAGGGCCTGGCCCGTCTCCCACGCCAGCCGGGAGGGCACGGCCTTCGGGTCGACCGAGTAGAAGTTGCGGCCCGTCGGCAGGACGTTGACCAGGCCGCGCAGCGGGGAGCCCGACGGGCCGGCCGGGACGAAGCCGCCGTCCAGGGCCCGCACGACGTGGGCGATCTCGTCCGTGGTGCCGGCCAGGCGCGGGACGACCTCGTTCGCCGCGAAGGCGAGGATGTCGGAGACGGCCTGCGGGTGGCCCGCGGCGACCGAGGACACCGCCGCCGGGTCCCAGCCCGCGTCCTCCATCGCCTGGACCAGCGCGCGGGCCGTCTCCTCGACGGTGTCCGCCGCGGTGCGGGTCGCCGCCGACTCGTCGAGGCCGAGGGCCTCGCGCAGACCGGGCAGGGCGGAGGTGCCGCCCCAGATCTGACGGGCCCGCAGGATGGAGAGGACCAGGTTGACCCGGGCCCCACCGGTCGGGGCGCCGCCGAGGACGTGCAGGCCGTCACGGATCTGGGCGTCCTTGACCTCGCACAGCCAGCCGTCGACGTGCAACAGGAAGTCGTCGAAGCCGTCGTCGTCCGGGCGCTCCTCCAGACCCAGGTCGTGGTCCAGCTTCGCCGCCTGGATCAGCGTCCAGATCTGGGCGCGGATCGCCGGGAGCTTCGACGGGTCCATCGAGCTGATCTGGGCGTACTCGTCCAGGTGCTGCTCCAGGCGCGCGATGTCGCCGTACGACTCGGCGCGGGCCATCGGCGGCACCAGGTGGTCGACCAGGGTGGCGTGCACGCGGCGCTTGGCCTGCGTGCCCTCGCCCGGGTCGTTCACCAGGAACGGGTACACCAGGGGCAGGTCGCCGAGGGCCGCGTCCGGGGCACAGGACGCGGACAGGCCGGCGTTCTTGCCCGGCAGCCACTCCAGGTTGCCGTGCTTGCCCAGGTGGATCATCGCGTCGGCGCCGAAGCCGCCGTCCTCGGACGCCGCCTGGATCCAGCGGTACGCGGCCAGGTAGTGGTGCGAGGGCGGCAGGTCCGGGTCGTGGTAGATCGCGATCGGGTTCTCGCCGAAGCCGCGCGGCGGCTGGATGAGGATCAGGAGGTTCCCGCGGCGCAGGGCCGCGAGGACGATGTCGCCGTCCGGGTTCGAGGAGCGGTCCACGAACATGTTGCCCGGCGCCTCGCCCCAGTGCTCCTCGACGCTCTCGCGCAGCTCGGCGGGGAGTTCGGCGAACCAGCGCCGGTAGTCGGCGGCCGGGATGCGGACCGGGTTGCGGGCCAGCTGCTCCTCGGTCAGCCAGTCCTGGTCGTGGCCGCCGGCCTCGATCAGGGCGCGGATCAGCTCGTCGCCGTCGCCGGACACCAGACCGGGGATCTCGGCCGCGGGGCCGAAGTCGTAGCCGTGGGAGATGAGGGTGCGCAGCAGCTCCACGGCGCTGGCCGGGGTGTCCAGACCGACGGCGTTGCCGATGCGGGAGTGCTTCGTCGGGTACGCGGAGAGGACCAGGGCGATCCTCTTGTCGCGGCGCTCGATGTGCCGCAGGCGGGCGTGGCGCACCGCGATGCCGGCGACGCGGGCGGCCCGCTCGGCGTCGGCCACGTACGCGGGCAGGCCGTCCTCGTCGATCTCCTTGAAGGAGAACGGAACGGTGATCAGACGGCCGTCGAACTCGGGGACGGCGACCTGGGTGGCGGCGTCGAGCGGCGACAGGCCCTCGTCGTTCTCCTCCCAGGTGCCCCGCGAACCCGTCAGGCAGAGCGCCTGCAGGATCGGCACGTTCAGGGAGGCGAGCGCGCCCGCGTCCCAGGACTCGTCGTCCCCGCCGGCGGAGGCCGTCGCGGGGCGGGTGCCGCCGGCCGCGAGGACCGTGGTGACGATCGCGTCGACGGAGGACAGGGCCTGGAGGAGCTCCGGCTCCGGGGTGCGCAGCGAGGAGACGTACAGGGGGAGCGGCTGCCCGCCCTTGGCCTCGATGGCGTCGCAGAGGGCGTGCACGAAGGCGGTGTTGCCGCTCATCTGGTGCGCCCGGTAGTACAGCACCGCGACCTGCGGGCCGGTCTGCGGGCCGGTCTGTGCGCCGGTCTGCGCGCCGGCCGCCTCCGAGGCGGGGCGCTCCAGGGCGCCCCAGGTGGGGGAGGCGGCGGCGGGCTCGAAGCCGTGCCCGGTGAGCAGCACGGTGTCGGAGAGGAAGCGGGCCAGCTGTTCGAGGTTGGCCGGGCCGCCGTGCGCGAGGTAGCGGTGGGCCTCGGCGGCGATGCCGATCGGGACCGTGGAGGCCTCCATCAGCTGCGCGTCGGGGGCCTGTTCGCCGGTCAGCACGACCACCGGGCGGGTCTGGCCGGCGGCGAGGAGCACGTCCAGGCCCTCCTGCCAGGCGCGGAGGCCGCCGAGGAGGCGTACGACGACCAGCCCGACCCCGTCGAGCAGACCGGGCAGGTCGTCCAGGGGGAGGCGGGAGGGGTTCGCGAACCGGTACGGCACGGGGCCGCCGGCGACGTTCGCGGCGCGGGCGCTGAGCAGATCGGTGTCGGACGTCGACAGCAGCAGGATCATGCGGCGGCAGGCCTTCCTCGGGGTTTCCGCGCCCCGGGCAGTGAGGACGGCGGGAGTTCCTGACTCACCCGGCCGATCGCTCCGCGGGGTTCACAGTGGCGGGACCGCGCCGGAATCGCACCGGGCTTCCTCCCATGTCGCCGTCCTCGGCGATGACGGGCCGAACGGTCCGTCGGAAGGTCATCTTATGCGGCCTTTTCCCTGGCCGGGAGAGGGGGTGGGCGGGGTGGCGCCGCGTGGGCCGGGTGGTGTGGGTGGGGCCGCTGCGCGGGCCGCTCCCCGCGGCGCCCTTCGCCCGTTCCCCGGGGCTCCGCCCCGGGCCCGCTTCCGGGCTGCTTTTTCGGTTCTGTCTCCGGGCTGTGCTCCGGGCCTGTTTCCGGGCTGTGCTCCGGGCCCGCTTCCGGGCTGCGCTTCGAAAAAAGCAAGCGGGCTGTGCCCTGGGCCTGTTTTTGGGCTGCGCTCCGGGTCTGCTTGCGGGCTGTGCCCTGGGCCTGTTTCCGGGTTGCGCCTCGGG
>NZ_GG657750.1:6210159-6217573 GCF_000158895.1 Streptomyces sp. C
GTGGTGGGGTGGGGGAGGGGGGAGGGGGGGAGGTGCTGGTCGGGGTGGCGACGGACACAGGTCGGGGGTGGGGAATCGTGGGTATGCTCGCGGCCATGCCCCAGCCCCCCTCCGCCGCGTCGCGGGACAAACCCGCCGTACGCGACCGCGGCGACGCCTGCCCCGGCGCGCTGCGGCTGCACGCCGCCGACGACGGGTACCTGGCGCGCGTCCGGATCCCCGGCGGGCTGCTCACCACCGCGCAGGCGGCCGTGCTCGGGCTCGCCGCGGACCGGTTCGGGGACGGGCACCTGGAACTCACCTCGCGCGGCAACGTCCAGCTGCGCGGCCTCGCCGACGGCTGCGGCGCCGGCCTCGCGGAGCTGCTCGACGGTGCCGGGCTGCTGCCCGCGCCCGGCCACGAGCGGGTCCGCAACGTCGTGGCCTCCCCGCTGGGCGGGCCCCTCCTCGTGCACCGGGTCCGGGAGCTGGACCGGCTGCTGTGCGCCAGCGCCCGGGCGACGGGCCTGTCCGGGCGGTTCCTGTTCGCCCTCGACGACGGGCGCGGGGACGTCGCCGCCCTCGACCCCGACGTGACCGTGCTCGGCAGCGGTGACCGGGTGCTGGTGCGGCTCGGAGCCGCGGCCGGAGCCGTCGAGGTGGCCGCGGGCGACGCGCCCCGGGCGGCCCTGCTGGCCGCCGAGTACTTCCTCGACGCCGTCGACGCGGCCGGGACCCGGGCCTGGCGGGTCGCCGAGCTGCCCGACGGACACGCCCTGCACGACGGGGAGTTCGCCCTGCGGCTGGCCGCCGCCGGCATCGGCGCCGACCGCCTGCCCGAGGTGGCCTGGCCGCACGCGCAGCCGCCCCGGCCCGGCGCACACGGAGACGCGCTGTGCGTGCTGCCCCCGCTCGGCCGGCTCGGCTCCGCCCAGTGGCGGGCGCTGGCCGACGTCGCCGACGCCGCCGGCGGCGGGCTGCGCGTGACCCCGTGGCGCAGCGTCGTCCTGCCCGGCGCGGCCGCCCTCGGCCCCGCCGACGGCCGTGCCGCGCTGGAGGCGGCCGGCCTGGTGACCGGGCCCGGCGGGCCCTGGCAGACCGTCACCGCCTGTACGGGCAGGCCCGGTTGCGCCAAGTCCCTCGCGGACGTGCGCGCCGACGCGCGTGCCGTCGTAACGCAAGACCACTCCGCGGCCGCGCTGCCCGTGCACTGGTCCGGGTGCGCCCGCCGGTGCGGACACCCGCGCGGCACCGCCTGGGTGGACCTGGTCGCCACCCCCGACGGGTACGAACTCGACGGCCGACCGACCCCGTTCGCAGACCTCGCGGCCGCCCTCACGGCCGCACGCACCACCACACCACCCGCATCGCAGTGAAGAAATGAGCGAGTACACCGTGTTCGAGTACGAGAAGGACGGCGCCGCGATCTACCGCCAGTCCTTTGCCACGATCCGCGCCGAGGCGGACCTCTCCGGGCTGCCCGCATCGGTCGCCCAGGTCGCGGTGCGCATGATTCACGCCTGTGGCATGACCGACCTCCCCCAGGACCTCGGCTACACCCCCGACGTCGTCCTGCGGGCCCGCGCGGCCCTGCACGCCGGCGCGCCGATCCTGTGCGACGTGCAGATGGTCGCCAGCGGCGTCACCCGCAAGCGGCTGCCCGCCGACAACGACGTGGTCTGCACCCTCTCCGACCCGGCCGTCCCCGCCCTCGCCGCGAAGATGGGCACCACGCGCAGCGCCGCCGCCCTCGAAGTCTGGCGCGACCGGGGCCTGCTGGAGAACTCCGTGATCGCCGTCGGCAACGCGCCGACCGCCCTGTTCCGCCTGCTGGAGATGATCGAGGAGGGCGCCCCGCGCCCCGCCGCCGTCATCGGCGTGCCCGTCGGCTTCATCGGCGCCGCCGAGTCCAAGGACGCCCTCGCCGCCCACCCCTCGGGCCTCGACCACCTCATCGTGCGGGGCCGGCGCGGCGGCAGCGCCATCGCGGCCGCCGCGATCAACGCGATCGCGAGCGAGGAAGAATGAGCGACCGTCAGAACGCCAAGGGCAAGCTGTACGGTGTCGGGCTCGGGCCCGGCGACCCCTCCCTGATGACCCTGCGGGCCGTCGAGGTGATCGCCGAGGCGGACGTCGTCGCGTACCACAGCGCCCGCCACGGCCGCTCCATCGCCCGCTCGATCGCCGCGAAGCACCTGCGCTCCGACCACGTCGAGGAGCCGCTGGTCTACCCGGTCACCACCGAGACCACCGACCACCCCGGCGGCTACCAGGGCGCGATGGAGGAGTTCTACGAGGACTCCGCCGCCCGCTTGGCCGCGCACCTCGACGCCGGCCGCACCGTCGCCGTGCTCGCGGAGGGCGACCCGCTCTTCTACGGCTCGTACATGCACATGCACAAGCGCCTCGCGGACCGGTACGAGGCCGAGGTGATCCCCGGCGTCACCTCCGTGAGCGCCGCCGCCGCCCGCCTCGGCACCCCGCTCGTGGAGGGCGAGGAGGTGCTGACGATCCTGCCCGGCACCCTGCCCGAGGAGGAGCTCACCGCGCGCCTCGCCGCCACCGACTCGGCGGTCGTGATGAAGCTCGGCCGCACCTTCCCCGCCGTCCGGCGCGCCATGGAGGGCAGCGGCCGGCTCGCCGAGGCCCGCTACGTCGAGCGCGCCACGATGGAGGGCGAGCGGACCGGGGTCCTCGCGGACACCGACCCGGACAGCGTCCCGTACTTCGCCGTCGCCGTCGTGCCCAGCCGCATCGGCAACCCGGGCAGCGTGCCCTCCGGCCCCGGAGAGGTCGCCGTCGTCGGCACCGGCCCCGCCGGGCCGCTGTGGCTGACCCCGGAGACCAGGAGGGCGCTGGCCGACGCGGAGGTCCTCGTCGGCTACACCACCTACCTGGACCGGGTGCCGGTCAAGCCGGGGCAGGTGCGGCACGGCTCCGACAACAAGGTGGAGTCCGAGCGGGCCGAGTTCGCCCTCGACCTCGCCCGGCGCGGCAAGCGGGTGGCCGTCGTCTCCGGCGGCGACCCCGGCGTGTTCGCCATGGCCACCGCCGTCCTGGAGGTCGCCGGGCAGGCCGCGTACGAGGACGTCCCCGTACGGGTGCTGCCGGGCGTCACCGCCGCCAACGCGGCGGCGGCCGCGGCCGGGGCCCCGCTGGGCCACGACTACGCCACCATCTCGCTCTCCGACCGGCTCAAGCCGTGGGAGGTCATCGCGGAGCGGCTGCGCGCGGCCGCCGCCGCCGACCTGGTGCTCGCCCTGTACAACCCGGGCTCGCGCAGCCGGACCTGGCAGGTCGCCAAGGCCCGGGAGCTGCTGCTGGAGCTGCGCGCGCCGCAGACCCCGGTGGTCGTGGCACGGGACGTGGGCGGCCCGGAGCAGTCGGTGCGCGTGCTGACGCTGGCCGAACTGGAGCCGTCCGAGGTGGACATGCGGACGATCCTGCTGATCGGCTCCTCGCAGACCCAGGTCACGCGGCGGCCCGACGGCTCGCACGTGACGTGGACGCCGCGCCGCTACCCGTGAGCCGGGGGCGGGCGCCGAGGCCCTGTCCCGGGCCGGAGCCGGAGGCCGGCCACCCGCCGCAGTGAGCGGCCCCGGACGTCCCCTGACCCCCACTTCCCTTCGGGGTCAGGTGGACGTCGGGGTCCCGTCAGACGAGGTGGATCGTGAAGCGCCTCACGACCGTGGGGGTCGTGGGGGGCGTGGAGATCGTCTTGGAGTGGACCCAGCCGCGAGCCTTCTTGTACTTCCCGGTGCCGCCGGTGATCGCGCTGTCGAAGGGGCCCTGGTCGAGGTAGTTGAAGTACACCCCCTGCGTGGTGAGCTGGCCGCCCGGGAGGATGTAGGTCACGAGGCACTGCTCCGCTTCATCGGCGCCGCCCCGGGTGGTGACGCAGCTGCCGTGGGTCTCGCCGATCCGGTTGTGCTCCTCGTCGAAGAGGAGCGAGCGGACGACGACTTGATCGCCCTGCTTGGGGCTGCCGGGGGTTTCGGGGAGGACGGGGAAGCGGGTCAGCTGCTGCACCTCGGCCAGGACCGTGATGGTCCGGCCCTTGTCCCCGGCCCGGTCGGAACCGGTGTCCGTCGCGGCGGCCGCGACGGGGGTGCAGGCGAGGAGGGTGGCCAGCGTGGCGGCGCCGAGGCAGGCCGCTCTGATGGGGCGCATCGTGCGACTCCTGAGGTTGATGTCCGGGAATCACCGGATGGCGAACCTCCATCCGATTGCGTTCGATTCCCTTCATAGCCCCGACTCCGCTGCGCCGGGGAGCACCCCGGCACGAACCACCGGCACATCCAGCCGGTCGGACCAAAGCCGGTCGGACCAAAGCCGGCCGGCGTCAGTCCCGGCGGAGCCAGTCCAGGACCGCCTCCACCGAAGCGGCCCGCGCCACGTGCTCCGGGACCGGGGGCCGGCGTACGACCAGGACCGGGATGCCGGCCTCGCGGGCGGCGGTGAGCTTGGGTGAGGTGGCGTCGCCGCCGCTGTCCTTGGTGACCAGCACGTCGATCCGGTGCCGGGCCAGCAGCTCCCGTTCCTCGTCCAGCCCGAACGGGCCCCGCGCCAGCAGCACTTCCAGCCGCGGCGGCATCGGCGCGGCGGGCGGGTCCACCGACCGCACCAGGAACCAGGTGTCGGTGAGGTGCGCGAAGGAGTGCAGCCCCATCCGGCCGGTGGTCAGGAACGCCCGGCCGCCGAGCGACGGCAGCACGGCGGCCGCGTCGGCGAGGGAGTCCGCGAACGTCCACTCGTCGCCCGGCCCCGGCGTCCACCCCGGACGGCGCAGCGCCAGCAGCGGCACGCCCGTGAGCGCCTCCGCCTCCGACGCGTGGAAGCTCATCCGCTCCGCGAAGGGGTGGGTGGCGTCGACCACGTGCGTGACGCCGTGGCCGGTGATCCAGCCGGCGAGCCCCTCGACTCCGCCGAAGCCCCCGATCCGGGTCTCGCCCGGGGGGAGCACGGGCGCGGAGACCCGGCCCGCGAGCGAGGTCGTCACCCGGTACGGGGTCTCGCGGGCCAGCGCCTCCGCCAGCCTGCGGGCCTCCGTCGTACCGCCCAGGATCAGGACGTGCCGGCCGGCCGACGGCGCGGCGGGCTCAGCAGACATGCCGGTCGCGCTCGGGCGAGTACAGGTGGCTGTCGCGGAACTGCTCGGCGCCCAGCGTCCGGCCCACCACGATGACGGCGGTCCGCACCAGCCCGGCCGCCTTCACCTGCGCCGCGATGTCCGCCAGGGTCCCGCGCAGGATCAGCT
This sequence comes from Streptomyces sp. C, assembly GCF_000158895.1. Classification (NCBI taxonomy): domain Bacteria; kingdom Bacillati; phylum Actinomycetota; class Actinomycetes; order Kitasatosporales; family Streptomycetaceae; genus Streptomyces; species Streptomyces sp. C. The sequence continues at coordinate 6,215,396 of NZ_GG657750.1, forward strand.
CGTCGGGGCGGCTGGCCATCGCCACCACCGCCACCGGGCACTCGGCGCCGTAGTGCGGCAGCAGTTCGTCCACGACCCGGTCGACGTACCGGGTGGCCAGGTGCAGCACCAGCAGCGCACCGCTGCGGCCGAGCGTGGCCAGGTCCTCGCCGGGCGGCATCGGCGTGGCCTGCTGGGCGATCCGCGTCAGGATCACGGTCTGGCCGACGGTGGGGACCGTCAGCTCCCGCTTCAGGGCGGCGGCCGCAGCGGCGAACGCCGGCACGCCCGGCACCACTTCGTAGGGGATGCCGGCCGCGTCCAGGCGCCGCATCTGCTCGGCGACCGCGCTGAAGATGGACGGGTCGCCCGAGTGCAGCCGCGCCACGTCCAGGCCCGCCGCGTGGGCGCGTACGCATTCCGCGATGATCTCGTCCAGGTTCAGCTGCGAGGTGTCCACCAGCCGGGCGCCGTCCGGGCATTCGGCGAGGAGCTCGCGCGGGACCAGGCTGCCCGCGTAGAGGCAGACGGGGGCGGCGGCCAGGGTCCGGGCACCGCGCACCGTGATCAGGTCGGCGGCGCCGGGGCCCGCGCCGATGAAGTACACGGTCATACTGCTTCTCCTTGTGTCTTCGTGACCGACCACTGGGTGACCGGCATGGCCTGCCGCCAGCCCGTGAAACCGCCGACCGGCACGGCGTGCGCGACGGCCAGCTTCACCAGCTCGCCGCCGTGGCGCCGGTAGCGCTCCGCGAGGACCGCCTCCGACTCCAGGGTGACCGTGTTGACCACCAGCCGGCCGCCGGGGGCCAGCGCCGCCCAGGCCGCGTCCAGCAGCCCCGGCGCGGTCAGCCCGCCGCCGATGAACACCGCGTCGGGGGCCGGGAGTCCGTCCAGGGCGGCCGGGGCCGCGCCGACGACCACGCGCAGCGCGGGCACGCCGAGCGCGGCGGCGTTGCGGCTGATCCGTCCGGCCCGCTCCGGGACCCGCTCGATCGCCACCGCCCGGCAGGACGGGTGCGTACGCATCCACTCGATGCCGATCGACCCGGAGCCGCCGCCGATGTCCCACAGCAGTTCGCCGGGGGCCGGGGCGAGCGCGCACAGGGTCGCGGCGCGCACGTGGCGCTTGGTGAGCTGCCCGTCGTGCTCGTACGCGGCGTCGGGCAGGCCGGGGGTCGCGCCGAGCCGGGGCACGTCGGCGGCGGGGTCCCGGCGGCAGTCCACGGCGACCACGTTCAGCGGGTCGCCGGGTGCGCGGTGCCAGTCCGCCGCGGTGCCCTCGTACGCGTCCTCGCGCTCGGAGCCGAGCTGTTCGAGCACCCGCATCCGGCTCGGGCCGAAGCCCCGCTCTCGAAGCAGAGCGGCGATCTCGTCCGGGGTCGCCGCTCCGGCACTGAGCACCAGCACCCGCCGGCCCTCGTGCAGCGCCGCCGCCAGCCGGGCCACCGGCCGGCCGACCACCGTCACCACCTCGGTGTCCTCCACGGGCCAGCCCAGGCGGGCACACGCGTACGACACCGACGAGGGGTGCGGGTGGATCCGCAGGGCGTCCGGGCCCAGCTCCTCGGAGAGCGCCCGGCCGATCCCGTAGAACATCGGGTCCCCGCTGGCCAGTACGGCGATGCGGCGCCCCGCGTGCTCGGCCATCAGCTTCGGCACGGCCGGACGCAGCGGGCTCGGCCAGGCCACCCTCAGCCCGGCGCAGTCCGCGGCCGGCAGCAGGTCCAGCTGCCGGGGGCCGCCGATCAGCACCTCGGCCGATGCCAGCGCGGACCGCGCGCCGGCGGTGAGCCCGGCCCAGCCGTCGGCGCCGAGGCCGACGACCGTCACCGGTACGGGGGGTGCTGCGGAGCTCACTGCGCGGTACCTCGGGGAAGGGGAGAAGGGGAATGCGGCGGACGGATCCGCAGCCTATCGGGGCGCAGACCCGGCTCCAGTGCCAGGGTGACCACGATGGACACCGCCGCCAGCGCGGTGATCGCGGCCGCCGGGGAGGTGTACTGCGCAACCGCCCCGGCGAGGGCCGCGCACACCCCCTGCATCGTGAGCATCCCGGCCGAGTGCAGCCCGAGCGCCTGCCCCTGCGTCCCCTCGGGTAGCAGCGGTACGAGCCGCTCCTGCATCAGCAGCCCGGCCGCGTAGCCGGTCGACGCCACGGCGACGGCGGCCGTCGCGAGGACCGGCCCCGGCTGCAGG
>NZ_GG657750.1:6218344-6218807 GCF_000158895.1 Streptomyces sp. C
CGCGCCGAGCACCTGGGCGAGGGAGTGTCCCGAACATCGCGAGGGCGGACAGCAGCGGGGAGCGGGTCCGGCCGTAGACCAGCACCCCGAGGGCGAGGCCGCCGGTGGTGGAGGCGGCGACGCGGAGGGCGGCGGCGAGGAAGAAGGGGGCGAACTCGGGGGTACGGAGGAGGAGGGAGCGGTAGCTGCGCGACATGCGGGGAGTCTCCGACGGCGGGCACCCGGCCCCCAGAGTTTCGCGGGGACGCGAAACCCCGGCCGGGCGGCCCCCTCGCCCGGGGCTGCGCCGCTGTCCCGGCCTGGCGACGCGGCCCGGGTTGCCGCTGCGCGGCGCGATGTCGCCTACCAGCACTTCGACCGTTGCCAGGCGCGCTCGGGCTAACGTCTTTAGTGTGGAGTGCCCGCCGCCCTGAGGGAGGGGCCTGGTGTAGGCGGGTCACTCCGCCGCGCAGCTCCTCCACGG
>NZ_GG657750.1:6219031-6223878 GCF_000158895.1 Streptomyces sp. C
CCGGCAGGTCGGGGGAAGGACGGTACGCCCGTGGGGATGGTGGCGCATCGACACCGACGCGCTCGCGCGCAGCCGCTTCGTCGTGTCCCCCCTCGCCGAGACCACCGCCGCCCTCATGGCCCTGGAGCGCCGCGCCCCCGCCCACCCCGCCGAGCGGGCCTGGCTCGCGGACCGGCTCCCGCACTACCGCGCCCACCTGGCCGCCGACCCCGTCGCCGCCGCCCTGGTGCGGGCCGCCCTCGGCCGGCTGTGGATCGCCGGGTACCTGACCCCGCCGGCCCACCAGGACGGCCGCGCCTTCGCCGAGGAGCTCGCCACCGTGCGCGCCGCCCCGGACGCGGTGGTCCGTACCGACCTGCGCGCCGCCACCGGCCGGCTCCCCGAGGGCCTCGACCGGACGCGCGGCCTCGGCCCGAGGACGGCCGAACTGCTGGAGTGGGTCTGGGAGGAGGCCGTACGCCCCGACTGGGACCGGCGCCGCCGGATCGCGGAGGCGGACGTCCTGGTGCGCACCAGCCAGCTCGGCAGGGAGGGCTGGGCGGCCGCCCTGTCGGGGATGCGGCCGGGCATGGCCTGGCTGGGCGGCGGGCGGCTGCGGGTCAACCTCCAGCAGCGGCGGCCGCGCGAACTGTCGGGGGAGGCCGGGCTGGTCTTCGTACCGGTGACGCACGCCCACGGGTGGGTGGCCTGGACCGGTACGTACCGGCACGCGCTGGTGTACCCGTGCGCGGGCCAGCTCACCCAGCCGGGTCGCGGGCCGGCCGCGCCGCAGGCGCTCGTGCGGCTGCTGGGGCCGGTGCGGGCGCGGGTGCTGGTGCTGCTGGAGAGCCCGAAGTCGACGACGCAGCTGGTGGCGCTGACCGGGTACAGCCTGGGGGCGGTGGCAGGGCAGCTGAAGGTGCTGCTCGCGGCGGGGCTGATCCTGCGCCGGCGGGCGGGCCGCAGCGTGCTCTACAGCCGGGTCGCCGCCGGGGACGTACTGGTGTCGGCGGCGGGCGCCGCTGAGTAGGGTGGCCGTGACCATCCCGAGGAGGCTGCCATGACCGGCTGGAACGCCATCCGCATGCCCGACCAGAGCGGCCGTACCGCCGTCGTCATCGCCGCGCACCCCGGCTACCGGGACTAGGACCTGTCCGGTCGATCTTTGAGGCTATGGCGTTTGACACCCGTGTATCTCGTTGTCGAAGGTCTCGTCGAGTGAGGTAGAAGGAGGCATGGATACCGCCGTACTTGAACAGATGCTGGACGAGACCTTCGATCAGGCTGTTGTGCACCACGGATACACCAACTACATGCGCGACTACGAGGTCATCGTCTACGCGACGGCTGCTCCTCGTACCGGCATCACGCCGTCCCACCTGCGGTATCTCTTCCGGTACTGCGTTGAGGCCCGTTGTGAGACGTCGGTGTCGGCGGAGACCTGGCGGATCTCTTTGGACGACGGGCTCATCGACCACGAAACCGGTGTCGACCTTGATGGATACGTCTGGGGCGTGAAGTGGCACGACCTGTACCCGGGAGCCAAGCTTCTCCCTGAGTCGGAGGCGACCCGCCGCTGGTCAAAGGCCGTCGGGATCGACTTCCATGAGGTACGCATTGAGACCAACGCACACAACCTGACCTTGGTCTTCTCTGACCTTCAGGTGAGCGAGGTCCCGGTCGGATACACACCCTTCGTCACGGAGTAGGGATCAGGGTTCGTGTGCTCTTGTGACCGACATGTGGTCGGGTCGTTCCTCCCGTCATGGGGCGGGGTGATCTGAGTGATGCCGAGTGGGAACGGCTGCGGCCGTTCCTACCGGTCAGCAACAGGCGTTGTGGCCGGTGGCGGGATCACCGGCAGGTGATCGATGGGATTCTGCACCGGGTGCGGACCGGCGTTCAGTGGCGTGATCTGCCCGAACGCTTCGGGCCGTGGAAGACCGTCTACGAACGGCACCGGCTGTGGTCGGCTGACGGGACGTGGGAGCGTCTGCTGCAGCAGGTCCAGGCCGCGGCGGATGCGGCTGGTGAGATCGACTGGGACGTCTCGGTCGATTCCACCAGCGTGCGGGCGCATCAGCACGCGGCGGGTGCCCGCACTGACCCGCCGCCGGCCCCCGCCTCAAAGGGGGCCGAAGGGCTAGAACATCAGGACGAAACGCCGTGGCAGAGCCTGCACGCCCGCCTGGTGGAGGTGGTGCGGGAGGTGAGGGCCTGGGCCGCTCGCGCGGCGGGTTCACCACCAAGCTCCACCTGAGCGCGGACGGCCGCTGCCGCCCGCTGTCCCTGATCGTCACAGCAGGTCAGCGGGCGGACTGCACGCAGTTCAAACCGGTTCTGGAAAAGATCGGCGTCCCGAAGCTCGGGCCAGGCAGGCCGCGCAAGAAGCCGGACAGCGTTGCGGCCGACAAGGCATACAGCAACGGGCCGTGCCGCGACTATCTGCGGCAACGGAGCATCCGGCACACGATTCCCGAGAAGACCGACAGCCAGGCCGCCCGCCTGCGCAAAGGTTCACGCGGCGGACGTCCACCGGGTTTCGACGAAGAGCGGTACAAGAAGCGCAACACCGTTGAGCGGGCCATCAACCGGCTCAAGCAGCACCGGGCGGTGGCTACCCGCTACGACAAGCGCCGTTACGTCTACCTTGGCACCGCAACCGCCGCAGCCCTCACCATCTGGCTCCGCTCATGATCGGCCGGACAGGTCCTAATCGCAGTGCTCCCCCGTTTACGGGGGAGGTGAAGCGATTCTCAGCGCTACTCTGACCCGCAGGCTAGAGCGGGCGATTCTGCTGCTCGATGTACTGACGGACGATCGGCAACGGAGGCCCGCCGACCGACCCGGCGAAGTACGAGCCGGACCGCAGCCGTTGCGCTCGCCAGTAGTGCCGGACTAGCTCCGGGTACTCCTGGCGGAGCGTCGGGAGCTGACGCCCTTGAGGCTGTTGACCGGCTTGGAGACGGCGACCTTGGGCGGGAAGTTGACCAGCAGGTGTACGTGGTTGTTCTCGCCGTTGAACTCGACCAGCTCGGTTTCGAAGTCCTCGCAGACGGATCGCATGATCTCCTCCATGCGCGTCAGGTGGACGTCCTTGAAGACCTTGTGCCGGTACTTTGTCACGAAAACCAAGTGCGCGTGCATGACGAATGCACCGTGTCTGCCAGTGCGGATGTTCTGATACTCAGCCATAAACCAACGGCAGTAGGATCGTTGGTATGCAGCTCAGGTACTCCTTCCGCGTGTACCCGAATGCTCTTCAGCGCACAGCGTTGGCGAAGGCGTTCGGGTGTGCTCGGGTGGTCTGGAACGACGGGCTGCGTCTGCGTCAGGACGCCTACAAGAAGGGCGCCGAGTGGCCTAAGGCGGCGGAGCTGTCGAAGCGGTTCGTCACCGAGGCGAAGAAGACCGAGGAACGGGCCTGGCTGTCCGAGGTGTCGGCCGTGGTACTCCAGCAGTCCCTTCGGGACCTGGAGACCGCCTACTCCAACTTCTTCGCCTCGAAGAACGGCACCCGCAAGGGCCCGAAGATGGGGCCGCCGAAGTTCAAGAAGAAGACCAGCCGCCAGGCGATCCGCTTCACCGCCAATGCCCGGTTCTCCATCACCGCCGACCGCAAGCTCCGGCTGCCGAAGATCGGCGATGTGGAAGTCCGGTGGTCCCGTGAGCTTCCCTCCGCCCCGTCGTCCGTGACCGTGATCAAGGACGCCTCGGACAGGTACTTCGCCAGCTTCGTGGTGGAGGCCGAGGACAAGCCGCTGCCGGAACTGGACCTGGACGACACCGAGACCGGCATCGACCTGGGCCTGTCCACCTACGCGGTCCTGCGCGGCCGGAAGATCACCTCACCGAAGTTCTTCCGCCGCCAGGCCAAGAAACTCAAGCGGGCGCAGCGAAAGCTGTCCCGCTCCCGGAAAGGCTCGAACAACCGGAGCAAATCCAAACTCGCCGTAGCGAAGATCCACGCACGGATCGCCGACCAGCGACGCGACTTCATCGAGCAGGAAACCACCAGGATCACGCGCGAGAGCCAAGCCGTGTACCTGGAAGACCTGAACGTGAAGAGCATGGAAACCGCCAAGGGCAAGCGCGGCAAGTCCGTCCACGACCAGTCCCTCGGCATGTTCGCCCGCACCCTCGAAGCCAAATGCGCACGGTACGGACGGACCTTCGCCAAGGTCTCTCGCTGGTTTCCGAGCACGCAACTGTGCTCCGCCTGCGGGTCGATCGATGGACCGAAGGGACTGGAAGGGCTCAAGGTCCGGAACTGGGTGTGCTCCTGCGGAGCCGCCCACGACCGGGATGAGAACGCAGAACTTAACCTCCGCCGCGAAGGACGGCGTATCGTGGCCGAGGGACGCCCGGACACGTAAAACGCCTGTGGAGCCCACGTAAGACCTGGCAAGCCGGGCAGCGGGTGATGAAACAGGAACCACCTACGACCGTCACTCAACAGCGGCGGCCCGGTGGGAATCTCCCGCCTTTAGGCGGGATGAGCGTCAAGCCTCCACCAACCTCCACGCCGGTGCCGCCGCCCTGGAGGGCCGCGGCCCCGTCTCCCGCGCCCATGGCCCTCGGCAACGCCGTCCTCGCCCAGCCCGCCGCCTCGGGCGCCCTGCCCACCCTGTACGCGGCCACCGCGCCCGGTGTCGGGCAGGACGGCTTCTTCGGGCCGCGGCTCGGCTGGCGCGGGGCGCCCGTACGCTCCTGGCGGGCCGGCTGGACCCTCGACGACGCGGCGGGCGAGCGCCTGTGGGCCGCCTCCGAGAAGCTCACGGGCGTCACCTACCCGCCCCTGTGACCGGGCCGCCCGCACCCGCAGGCCCCTTCGCCCCCTCCGCCTGCCCCCGCACGCGCCCCCGGCC
>NZ_GG657750.1:6225131-6232762 GCF_000158895.1 Streptomyces sp. C
CCTGCGCTACCCGGGCACCGAGGGCCCGCCCCCGGACCGCGCGACCCGCGTCCTCCAGGCGTACATGTCCCGCGTCATGGCAGGGGCCAACTCCGACCCCGCCCTCTCGGCCCCCTTCTTCGGCGTCCTGTCCCTCTCCACCCCGCCGAACACCCTGCTCGCCCCGAGCACGGTGCTGCGCGTCCTGTCGAAGTGGCGCCTGCCCACCTCACCCCGCACGACGACGGCCTACCCACCGCACCACACCCCCTAGTCCCGGACGGCCCGCTCGTACAGCTCGCGCACCCCGCCCCCGAAGTAACTGCTGTACGAAGTCACCTCGTCCCCGCCTCCATCGCGGCCGCCGATCACCCCGATCAGGGTTCCGGCCGCGGTCAGGACGGGGCCGCCACTGGTGCCGTTGGGCACGTCCGCGCAGTCCAGCCGCAGCTGCGTGGACCCGGCGGCCACGGCCGTGTTGGCGCACCCCAGCGGCTGCTCGGCGTCGTTGGGGTACCCCACCAGCCGGGCGGGGGCGGGCAGCTGCTGCCCGAACCGCACGGGGTGCCCCCCGGTGACGTCCTCCAGCCGCTGCCCGACATGCCCGGGCCGGCGCACCCGGATGAACGCCACGTCATAATCGGGATCCGCAGACTCTACCCACCGCGGATCCACGTCGATCCGCGTCGGCACCCACACCCCGAACGGCGCCTTCCCCTCGGCGTACCCGGGCACGAACGCCAGATTGGTCCGGAACCCCCGCGCGTACACGCAGTGCGCGGCGGTCACGACGAGGTCCCCGCCGGCGGAATGCACGACGCTCCCGGAACAGTGGTGCTCGTCGTCCCAGTCCATCCCGGGCGAGAACAACGCCCCGATGGCCGACTCGGGCTCGACCACCCCCGCTTCGAGCGGCTCGGACACCTTCCACCCGGCCTCAGCCGCCGCAGTCCGCTCCCCACCCCCCTCGACGAGCCCCTCCAGGGCCTTGGCGGCGGTCTGGTCCCCCACCCGCTCGCCCTGCACGTAACTCCCGCGCCCGGCGTCCCCCACGGCCACGGTCCCGAACCGCCCCACCGCAAAGGCCACCCCGGCAACCACGACCGCACAACAGACCCCGGCCAGCACACACACCCGCACGGCCCTGCCCGTCATGCCCACTCCCGAAGATCGCCACTACCCCCAACGCCCAACGGCCTCCACACCGACAGGGTTCCCGACCGGCACGTGTCCGCCCTCACACCGTTGATCAGTCGGACTCTCGTAATCCGCGCGGGCTCTGGGCCGGCCCATGGCAGGGGCCGCGGCGGCGAACAACCCGGTTGTTCGCCGCCGCGGCCGTCAACTACTGCCGTCAGAGCCTGTATCGGCCCCGCCCATTACAGCTTGGCGAGGGCGACGATACGCCGCCGTGTGCGTTGGGTGGCCGCAAGGTTCCTACCGCTCAGTCAAGATCAAGCGGTTGATCAAGCCGGCTCCCAGCGCCGCGCACCTGGAATCACTTGAGGTGTTCGCAATAGGCGTCAAAGGCCACGTCTCTCATGTTCCTGACCTCAAACTCTGTGAGCCAGCGAGTTTTCGAACTGATTCGAGCAATCTCTTCTCCCATGGCGGCTAGGACGCTCGGAGATTCATCGCAATTTTCAGTCACGCTGATCGCAACTTGAATGGCTCGTTCGGCGTTCAAGGCTGAGAGTTGGACTAGCGCGGCAACTCTGTCTGCGAGGTCAGCAGAGGGATCCAGGACCACTGCACGCTCTGCGGCGAACTGGTCGCTCATCCAGGGCTCCCGAATAGCTCATTCAGTGAATCCGTCACCTGATTCGTCACAGGCTTTGGGAGATGGACTGTGTGGTGCGCCTTGTTTTTCCCTGTCTGCTCCACCCTGAATCCCCTCTCTCTCAGCGCACCTGCCGTTGTGGAACGATACTCTCCGGATTCCTTGATCTTCGGAGGTAGCCTAGTTGATGTCGAAATCCCATGGGGGAAATCATGCTTTTCGGCGTTGGCGGCGTCTGCCGCTAGCCTCTCCGTGGTTTCGGGGCCACTTCCGAAGCGATACAGCGTCGTTGCGTCATCAATGCCGCAGTTGCTGTTGTGAACGAGTACTGGTGTGACCCCCGCCAGCACGTAGTACGTGTGGAGGTCGGCGACGGTGAGGTTGTGGACTGCCGCCTGGGTCGTCCAGCGCTTGACGGCCCGGACCTGGACGTGGGTGCCGGCGCTGGTGCGGAGCCACTGGCCCAGCTGGAGGTCGGTGGCGTCCACCCACTTCGCCAGGTCGACCGCCCAGAAGGGGTGCTTGTCGGTGGCCGTGATGAGGTCCGTGGCCGTGCCGGCGTCGCCATCGGTGTCGACTGTGACCTCGACGAGGTTCTTGCTGCCTTCGCCGAGGATGGTGGCCGTTACGTCCTTCGCCGCCGTTTCACCCGTTTCCGGGTCGGTGGCGAGCACCTTGTCGCCCGGCTTCAGGTCGTCGATCGGCTTGGACGAGCCGTCGGCCATGACGACCAAGGTGCCTGCGGCGAAGCTGTTGCGGGTGGCGCACCCGCCCTTGCCGCCGAGCTTTGAGCCGATCTTGGAGATGGCCTGGCCCACGCCCTTGCCGATGGCTTTGCCCGCTGCGGCGAGGGCCGGGCCGGCTGCTGCGCCGAGGACCCCGCCCGCGGCGCCCCAAAGGGCCCCTGTCGCCATGTCCTTGAGGCTGCCCAGGATGCTGTGGTCAGCTTTTGGGTCCATATAGTTGGCGACTGCCGCTCCCGCGGCGCCTGCGATCGCTCCGCAGCCGGCTGCTGCTGCGAAGCCCACTCCGCCCGTAGCGACACCTGCCGCTCCGGCGGCGGCAACGCAGGCGACTCCGACCACGATCTCGGTGGCGATGGAGACGATAGCGATCTTGTTCTCATGCCAGAACTTCTTGCCGGTGTCGACGGCCTTGCGCATGGAGCACAGGGAGAGAAGGCTGCAACTCGCCGCCTTCTTCGGTGTCGAGGACCTCGACACCGAGGGTCCAGTGCCCGCCCTGGAGCCGTAGTAGGGCGTAGCGACCTTGTCGCGTTCCGTGTACGCGCTGTTGTAGTCGCCGCGGATGGGAGTGGGTCGGTCCGGGTGACCCACCGGGAGGTTGTCGTCGCGCGGGTTGTAGTGGCCGCCGCAGTGGCCGTTCTTGCAGTCGGTCTCGATCAGGCCCGTCGGGTCGCTGAGGTTGACCGGGTTGGCGCTCGCGTAGGAGTACCCGTTCATCTGCGTCGGGTTGGTGATGTCGATGATCGGGTCGACGGAGATGAAGCGGCCGGTGGTGGCTTCGTATTCGCGGGCGCCGATGTGCGTCAGGCCCGTGTTGGTGTCGTCGATGCCGCTGCCGAGGAAGCCGCGGCTGCCGGCCCAGTTGCCGGGCTGGGTGCCGCGGGGGTTGCCGTACGGGTCGGACTTGCGGCGGGTGATCGCCTGCCCGGCGGTCTGCTCCACCGACGTGGTGGCGGTGCCGTGGTGGTCGGCGAGCTGGACGGTGAGCTGGTGGTTGTCGGCCCTGCCGGTGGTGCGGCGGACCGTGGTGGCGCCGGCGCCGCTGTAGTAGCGGACGGCGTCGATGGCCTGGCCGGCCTTGTTGACGGTGATCTCGGCTTCGCCGAGATAGAGGGTGCGGGAGCTGCCGGTTTCCTCGATGAGGCGGTTGCCGCCGGCGTCGTAGACGTACGTGGTGGTGTTGTCGAAGGTGAACTGCTGGGGGCCGGTGGCGTTGCAGGGCCACAGTTGGAGGTCGGTGCCGTCGGCGGCGTTGTTGGGGACGTCCACGCACTGGCTGGCCGCCGGGTTGTTCAGGGACTTGTCGCCGGCGCGGTGGACGAACTTCTGCTTGTCGGTGCCGTCGCACGTGGCCAGGACCAGCTTGCTGCCGCTGGTGGTCAGGCACTTGTCCAGGGCGCGGACGGTGTCGCCGGTGAGGCGCCACTGCTGGGCCTTGGTCTCGTTGCAGGGGTAGATTTGTACGGGGGTGCCGTCAGCCGTTCCGCCGCTCTCGACGTCGATGCACTTGCCGGAGGCGCCGATGACGGACACGGCGCCGATGCCGGGGCTGCCCGCTGAGGTGATCTTGTTGCGGCGGTCCCAGTTCAAGGTCTGGGTGTCGCCGTCGATGCGCCGGCTCTTGGTGTTGCCGGAGGCGTCGTACTCGTAGGTGGACAGGGAGGTGACCGTGGAGCCCGGGTTACGGGTGGTCTTCTCGGCCTTGGACAGGGCGTGCGGCTGGGTCTTCAGCGGAGGCTGGGCGCCGTTGGTGGCGATGGTGACGCCGTAGGTGTAGGTGGTCTCGTCGTCCAGCGCGCTGTTGGTGAGGTCCTTGTTGACCAGTTTGGTGCGGTTGCCGATCGCGTCGAACTGGTACTCCTGCCAGAACCCGTCACCGTCCGGACCGGGCGTGACGTCGGCCAGACTGGGGCCCGTGCAGGACGCGGTCTTGCCCGTCCAGGCCTTGGTGAGCTGGCCCATCGGGTCGTAGGCGTAGCACTGGCGGTCCTCCCGGCCGCCGGGCTGGGAATCGGTGATCGAGGTGATGTTCCCCGCCGGGTCGTAGGCGTAGGAGACGTCGCTGATGCGGTTGGGGCCGCCGGTCTCCCGGTCGGTGATCTGGTTGGTGACCTGCCCGGTGTTCTGGTTGTACTGGGTCGTCGTCCAGACCCGGTTCGGCGCGTTGCCGGTCGCGGTGCGCAGGACGTTTCCGAACGGGCTGTACTTGACGTCGGCGGTGTACCAGTTCAGCCCGGACAGGGTCTGTGGCAGGCCGTCCGCGTTGTAGCGGGTGACCAGCTTCTCGGCGGCCAGGCCTCCCGGGGTGGCGGGGAGGGTGGTCGACTGGACCTTGCCGGTCGGCGTGTAGGTGGTGCTGTAGGCGTAGGTGCCGGCCAGGCCCTTGGTCGCGGGGACGTTCGGGATCGTGATCTTCGAGCCGGTCGGGCGGTACTCGGCGTCGTAGCCGGTGACCTCGCTCGTGTACGCCGCACCGCCCTCGTAGCGAGTCGAGGCGACAGGCCGGCCCTTTGCGCCCGGCAGGGTGTCGAAGGTGAAGGACGCGACGAGCGGCCCGTTGGGGGCGTCGTCACGCAGCTCGGTCGTGCGGCCGAGGACGTCGTACGTCGTGTACTGGGTGCGGCCGCTGGAGTCCTTCGCCCAGAGCTGCTGGTCGAGGTTGTCGTAGCCGAACTCCGAGCGTCCCGTGTCCGGGTCCTCGGACCACGTCTTGCGGCCGCGGACGTCGTAGCCGTAGGTCCATTTGTTGCCGGCCGCGTCGGTGACCTGCGACAGCTTGTTGCGGACGTCGTAGGCGTAGGAGGTCTTGGTCCACGTGGTGAGGTCGGTCGACGTCGCGTACTCGATGGCCGACGTACGGCCCAGCGGGTCGGTCCAGGTCTTCGGCACCCCCGACGTGAACGACGACGGTATTCCCGACTTCTACGCCACCCGTAACGACGGCACCCTCCACCTCTTCTACGGAGGCCGGACCGCCGTCGGCAACGGTTGGCGGGTCGAGGAGGACGACTGGAACACCGCCCGCGCGATCGGGTGAGTGGTGTGTGGTGAGAGGTGAATGACGAGTGCCCCGCCGGGAAGGTCCGGCGGGGCACTCGTGTGTGTGGGCGGGGTCAGGGGGAGGGGGTGAGCTGGAGGGTGGTGTGGGTGTTCGTTTCTTTGGTGATCTCGATGCGGGTGCCGGTGTCCGGGACCTTGACGCCGAGCTGGGGGAGGTCCGGGTTCCAGTACGTGTCGCGGTGGTCGTCGAAGACGCGGACGCCCGGCCGGGAGGGGACGGTCAGGGAGGTGCCCGGCTTGTGGAGGGTGATGCGGTCCGTCGGGCGGGTCGAGAAGGGGGCGTCGAAGGTCTGGGCGCGGGCGTTCAGGGGGCTGCCGTCCGGGAAGCGGAGGGGGGCCGGGCGGGCGTCGACCGGGAGGACGAGGCCGTTGCCCGGGTGGGCCTTGGTGGTGTTGTCGCTGTACGCGGTGTCCCAGAGCCAGAGCAGGACGCCCTGCTGGTAGGGGTAGAACTCCACCCGCTGGTCGGTGGAGGCGAAGTTGTAGGGGCCCGTCTTGAGGAAGGAGCCGTAGCCGGTGTGGCGGCGGTTCTCGGCGAAGTAGGCGCGGGGGTGCTCGGTGGTGCCGGTGCGGCCCTCCGTGCGGGACCACTTGAGCGGGGTCCAGCCGTTGTCGCCCTGCTCGGCGCCGTCCTGGAGGAGGGTGCGGCCGTCGGCCGCCGTGATGCGGACGTCGTCGAGGGTGACGCCGCGGCCGTGCGTGTTGCTGTCGGAGGTGGTGCGGAGGCGGAGGTGGGTGCTGGGGGTGGGGAGGGGGATGCTGAGGGTGGTCCAGGACTGTGAGGTGCCCGAGATGCCCTTCGGGGGGATCGGGGTGCCGTCCAGGGTGCCGGGGAGGGGGGTCCAGGTCCTGCCGCCGTCCGTGGAGGCCTCCGCCGTGAGGAAGTCGAAGTCCTGTTCCAGGTCGTACCAGACGCGGGCCGTGAGGGTGGCCGGGCCGGCGGCGGGGTCCAGCGGGCGGGTCAGGGTGTTGTCCATGAAGTCGCCGGTGCCGCTCCACCACTGGCGGGCGCCCTCGTAGGGGTCGGTGAGCTCGGTGCGGGTGGTGGAGGGCGTGAGGTGGACCAGGAGGGCCTGGGGGTCGTCGGTGTTGTAGCCGGAGACGCCGAGGGTGGCGCGGGTCCTGCGGCCCGCCTCGGCCTCCGTGTAGTCCAGCCAGCCCAGCTGGAGCTTGCTCCACGGGTCCAGGTCGCCGGGGAACTGCCCCGTGGTGTTGGGGCCCTTGCCCAGGTAGGAGGCCGAGGACATCAGGGACCAGAAGTTGACGCCGTTGTCCCCGTCCGAGCTGTAGAGGTCGGGGAGGCCCAGGTCGTGGCCTAACTCGTGGGAGAAGAGGCCCGCTCCGCTGTTCTCGCCGCCGGTGAGGTAGTCGCCGGCCCAGATCCCGGTGTCGCCGACCGGGGTGCCGCCGGCCTTGTTGCCCTCCGGGCCCGCGCTGCCGGCCTGGTTCCAGTACGCGAACCAGCGGTGCGCCCAGATCGCGTCCTTGCCCTGGGCGCCGCCGCCCCAGGTCTGGTCCTTGCCCGCGTGGACGACGACCAGGTGGTCGAGGTAGCCGTCGGGTTCGTCGAAGTTCCCGTCGTGGTCGGCGTCGTAGCGGTCCCACACGTCGTACTGGGCCAGTTCGGCCTTGATCTGGTCGGGGGTGCGGCCCTTCGCCCGCTCGGACTCGTACCAGGCGGTGGTGGAGTCGCGGACCAGGTCCCAGTTGGTGCGGCACTGGCCGGCCTCGGTGCACGTGTCGGTGCCGTAACGGGCCTCGTTGTAGGGGAGCTTGACCCAGTCCGTGACCGTGCCGTCGATGTCGTAGCGGCCGGAGGACTGGAGGTTGTAGTAGGCCCGCATGGACGCCGAGCCGGGCGTGGGCGAGAAGAACTGCTGCCGGTAGTAGTCCTTGTCGAAGTCCTTGCGCCAGAGGGTGTGGTTGTCGTCCCGGGTGGGCTTGCCGATGGTGTTGTGCAGGGGGCCGGGGGTGCCGCCGAAGCGGGGGTCGGCCTGGTCGCCGAACTCCGCGAGGATGACGAAGACCTTGTCCTTGCGCCGCCGGGCGAGTTCGACGTACTGGTC
>NZ_GG657750.1:6234609-6236159 GCF_000158895.1 Streptomyces sp. C
TGGAGCTGCTGCACCGGCTCGCCGGAGCCCCCGAACCGGACGGTCCCGGCGAGCTGCGCGCCCTGCTCGACGGCACCGGCCTCGCCGCCGGGTTCCGGCCCGCCGTGGAGGCCGCCGCCGGCTCCGCCGAAGCGGCCCGCGCGGGCGCCCGCGCCACCGCCGAACCGCAGGCCCGCGAGCTGGCCACCGCCCTCGCCCGGGCCGTCACCGCCGGGGCCCTCGCCGGGGCCGGGGCCGACGCCGACTGCACCGCCGCCGAACGGGACCGGCTCGTCGAGCTCCTCACCACCCGCCTCGGCGGCGGCGCCCGCGTCCCCGGGGCCCGGGCCGCCGCCGTCCTCGGCCGGCTCGCGCTGCGGGTCACCACGCAGCCCCTGCTCAACGCCTGGCGCGGCTCCCTCACCGCCGGCGCCGCCCCCGCGCTCGGCGACATCCTGCGCTACCAGGCCAGAGGCGCCGGCCTGCGTGCGTACCTCCGCGAACGGATCACCGCCCGGCCCGGCCCGACCGTACTGATCGGCCACAGCCTCGGCGGGATCGCCCTGGTGGACCTGCTCGCACTGGACGCCGCCGACGGCGGACCCGTACCCGGCGTCGAACTGCTCGTCACCGTCGGCTCGCAGGCCCCGTACCTCCACGAACTCGGCGCCCTCACCGCCCTCGCCCCCGGCAGCCGGCTCCCGTACGGCTTCCCGCGCTGGCTCAACGTGTACGACCGCCAGGACGTGCTGTCCTACCTCGCCGCACCCGTCTTCCCCGGCGACCCCCGCGTCAGCGACCACGAGATCCGCAGCCGCCAGCCCTTCCCCGCCAGCCACAGCGCCTACTGGAAACAGCAGTCCCTCTACGAGAGCGTCGAACGGGCGGTGACCGAAGCGGGGTTGGGGTGAGGGCCCTCGGCGGGCCGCACACCGACGTGAACCCCGGGCGCACCTTCGCGCTCGTCGCGGGGGTCGAGCGGTACGAGATCAGCCACCACTGGAACCTGCGCGGGCCCGCCCGCGACGCCCTGCGCTTCGCCCGGTGGCTGACCGGGCCCGGTCAGGTGCCCGCAGCGAACGTCCGCCTGCTGCTGTCGCCGCTCGACGACCCCGACACCCTCGACTGGTCCGCGTCCGACGGCCTGGCCGCGCTGCGGACCTCGTACCGGCCCGCGACCGAGGCGAACGCCCGCACCGCGCTGCTCGACGAACTCCCCGAATGCGACGGCGACCTGCTGTGGATCTTCTGGGCCGGGCACGGCTACCTCGGCCGCGACCACGAGCTGATGCTGCCCTGCGCCGACGCCCGCCCCGGCCAGATCCGCCACCTCAACCTCGACTCCGCGCTCCGCTGGTGGCGCACCGACCTGGTCAAGCACCGGCGGTTCCCGCTCCAGGCGGCACTGGTGGACGCCTGCCGCGTCGACGCGCCCCGCGACAGCCGCTGGAACTTCGGCAGTGCCGACTACGGCGGCGGCCACACCGTCCCGGGGCGGCGGCAGTTCCGCCTGTACGCCTCCCGCGTGGGGGAGGCCGCGCAGAACGACGCCGAACGGGGCGCCGGCCGTT
>NZ_GG657750.1:6237135-6238853 GCF_000158895.1 Streptomyces sp. C
ACCGTCCACGAGGTGGTGGTGCTGCTGCCCGCAGGAACGCGAGGACACCGGCACCGAATGGCTGGAGAAATGGCGCTGGCTCCACGTCCACGACGGCCGGCACCCCGACGCCGTACGGACCGTCGAGGACACGGAGGTCACCGACGCCCTCGGACTGCGGCTCGGGGCGGCGCCCGCGCCCGCCTGCGTCCTCGGGCACGTCTCCGGCCCCCGTACGGCCGCCCTGCTCGACGCCCTCCTCGAAGGCGGGGTGCCCGTCGCGGTGTGGCGGCGCGGCGGCGGCACACCCGCCGGGGGACTGCCCGCGCTGCTCGCCCCCGACGCCGGTCCGGGGGCGCCCTCGGTGTTCGCCCTGCCCGCCCGCGTGCGCGAGGTGCGCCGGGCGGCCGCCGCCCAAGGACCGGAAGGGGGAGACCGGTTGGTGTTGCTGTGGGACGATCCCGACGACACGGTCCACCTCCGTTCCCTGGCCACCTGACCCCACCGCCCACGACAGCCCGAGGACCGGCCCGCCACGGGCCCCGACCCCGACGCACCACCCGCGAACAGACGATGGAGGCACAGGCAGTGGCGAAGGACTGGTGGCTGTACCGGGGCGCGGGCCCCGGCGAGGAGCGCCGCACCCGGCTGGAAGCCGGAACGCCGCCGCCCTGGCGGGACTTCACCGGCGTACCCGACCCCGCCTACGGGCCGCCCGGCTGCTCCGGCGAGGCCTGGGAGCGCACCCGCAGGCGCGGCGAGGGCTACGTCCCCGACGAGGCGGAGAAGGACGTGGTCAACACCGCCCTGCACCTGCGCCGACCGCTGCTGATCACCGGGAAACCCGGCGTCGGCAAGTCCACCCTCGCCTACAGCATCGCCGCCGACCTGGCCCTGGGACCCGTACTGCACTGGCCGATCACCAGCCGTACCGTGCTGCGCGACGGCCTCTACCTCTACGACGCCATCGGCCGGCTCCAGGAAGCCGGACTGGAACAGGTCCGCGCCCCCGGCACCCGCACCGCCGAAGCCCCGCCCGCCGCCGAAGCCCCGGCCGCCGCCGGGGGACCGGCCGCCGTCCCGTCCATCGCCCGCTACCTGCGCCTCGGCCCGCTCGGCACCGCCCTCCTCCCGCAGCGCCGGCCCCGCGTCCTGCTCATCGACGAGATCGACAAGAGCGACATCGACCTGCCCGGCGACCTCCTCACGGTCTTCGAGGACGGCGGCTTCGTCATCCCCGAACTGGCCCGCCTCGCCAAGGAGGAACCCACCGTCGCCATCGGCACCGACGACGACCCCGACGCGGGGGTGGCCGTCGCCCAGGGCCGCGTGCAGTGCCGCCACTTCCCCGTGGTCATCCTCACCAGCAACGGCGAACGCGACTTCCCGCCCGCCTTCCTGCGCCGCTGCGTCCGCCTCCACCTGGACGCACCCGGACCCGAGAAGCTCGCCCGCATCGTGCGCGGACGGCTCGGCGTCGACATCACCGGCGAGGACGCCACCGAGTACCAGGCCCTGGTACGCAGCTTCCTGGAACGCGCCGAGGACGGGGACCTGGCCACCGACCAGCTCCTGAACGCCATCCAGCTGCGCCTGGCCGGAGCCTGGTCGGCGCCCGCCGACCGGGACCGCTTCCTCGCCACCGTCATGCAGCACCTCACCGGGCCCACCGCGTGATCGAGAGGCTGCTCGCCGCCCTCGCCGAAGGCGCCGCGGACGGTGCCGCGCCCCGCACCGCC
>NZ_GG657750.1:6240482-6242266 GCF_000158895.1 Streptomyces sp. C
CCGCGGAGGTGGCGAACCCCCGGGACACCGTCGCCTGGGCCGGCACACCCGACGGCAGGGAGGCCGCCTGCCGGGCCGTCTGGTGGGACGACGCGAGCCCGCGGGTGCTGCTGCTGGAGAGCGGGGAGGACCTGGCGGACCCTGCGGTTTTCACACCGCCGGTCTGGCAGACTCCGGCCCCGGGAGGGGAGGCGATGGTGGTCGTCCGTGGCTTCGCGGACAACCACGACTGGCACCCGGCCGCAGGTGGCGTCCGGATCAACAGCCGCGTCCGCAACGCGGAGATCACCGAGGTCTCACCGGAGGCGCAGGATTGGATCCACTTCCGGGGCAGCCCGGTTCACACCCCCCAGGGCGGGCTGATCGGTGTCGTGCACACCGTCCGGCCCGATCGGATGGTCTTCCTGATGGCGGAGGCGCTGCTCGGGCAGGACGGGTTCCGTGTTGCGCTGGACGGCGGGGGGCACAGGGCCGGCGTGGCCCTGGGAGTGCGTGTCGGAGGGGGTTTCCGAGCGTCTGCCGAGCTGGCCGCGATGGTGCTGGAGGAGATGGCCGGGGCGCGGGTGGCCGGGGGGCTGCAGCGCGGGCTGCGGTTCTCCCTGTCCGGGCCGCGCGCCTACAGCGGGGCCGGGTTCGTACTGACGGCCTTCCCCCGGGCGCTGGCCCGGCTCGGCGACGGGGAACCAGAAGGGCTGCGCCCGCCGCTCGCCGTGGCCCTGGCAACCGGGGAACCCGGTGACCCGGCGGAGGATCCCGACCGGATCCTCGACAGTCCCGCGATCACGGAGCTGCTGACGTCCGGGGGTCCGGGGCACGCACAGCGCCTCGTGGTCGCGGTTTCCCCGTCGCTGTACGAGGAGCTGCGCGAGGTCCTCGGTCCGCTGGCCCTGCGGTCCCTCAGGCGGCTGGGGGTGGAGCCGGGGGGATGGTTCCTCGCTGGGGGCCCCGCCCGGGTGGCGGAGCTGTTGACGGACGCGGAGGCGTACCGCCTGGAGGATTCCGCCTGGCCCCGGTGTGGTCACGGCGTCAGCGACGAGAGCCCGGCGGGGTGCATCGGCATCAGGGTGGTGGGCCGCCGGAGCTGCCTGGCCCACCTGCCGCGCTCCGAACAGGACGCCTGTCTGCGCACCTTGGAGCCCGCCTCCTCCGTCGACTTCCGGGGGACCACCTTCGAGGGGGGACTGCTGGGCAGGGTGCTCGACGCGCTGCGGGATCCGGGGACGGGGTCCGTCGTGCTGGACTCGGCCGCCTTCGCGAGGGCGTGCTTCAAGGACGACTGGGCGGCGGCGGATGCCCGTCTTCAACGGCGAGACTGACTTCACCCGGGCGGTCTTCGAGGGCCGGACGGACTTCGCCGAGGCGATCTTCGGCAAGGACGTGTCCTTCGACGGCGCCGTCTTCAAGGACGTGGCGGGCTTCGACAACGCCACCTTCGCGGGCGCGGCCTCCTTCGGCCGTGCCGTCTTCGAGAAGGCGGCGGCGTTCGAAGGAGCCACCTTCGAGGAGCCGGCCTTCTTCGAACGCGCCGTTTTCGTCGGAGCGGCACGGTTCGCCCGGGTCGCCTGGGACGAGGCCGTCTCGTTCGCGCGCGCCGTCATGGAGGAGGAGGCGGTGCTCGACGAGATGTCGGTTCGGGCGCGGGCAGACTTCGACCGGGTGGTCTTCAAGGGGCGTACGTCGCTTTCCGAATCCGTCTTCCGGGGGCCGGTTTCCTTCACCCGCGTCGTGTGCCACGGGGCCCTCTCCGCGGCCGGCACCCGCTTCGAGCTCGGGTCGGACTTCGA
>NZ_GG657750.1:6242366-6243482 GCF_000158895.1 Streptomyces sp. C
TCCTGCCCGAACGGCTGTGGACCCGGGGCGCCGTGCGGCCCGAAGCCGGTCGCCGTCCGCTCCGACCGGCCCGCCGCCGCCACCCGCTCCTGGCAGCGGGTGCCCGCCGCCCGCCGGGCGCGGGGCGGCGGGCCCGTGGTCCCGGTCGTGGGGCTCGCGTCGGGCAGCCTGGCCCGGCTCGTGCGGACGGTGTCCGGGGACGGGCGCTGGCGCCGCCTCGCCTGCCTGCGCCTGGACGCCGCCCCCGCCCCCGGCACGGCACCGCCGCGCCGGGCCGCCACCGCGCTGGAGGCGGTCGAGCGGTTCCGGGCGAGCGCCTCCCCGACCGCCCAGCAGCTCGCCGCCCACCTGGCCGCCGTACCGCTGACGCTGCCCGTGATGACCCTCGTACGGCGCTCCCTGCTGCGCGACTCCGAGCACGGACACCTGGCGGAGGTGGCCCTCGGGGGGCTCTTCGCCCCGTGGGAGGGACAGCAGCGGCCGGAGGACGCGGAGTTCGACTTCCTGCCGGGGGTACGGGACGTGCTGCTCGGCTCCCAGCTGCGCGGGGACGTCGCCGCCGTACGGGAACTGGTGCGCCGCCGGGTCTGGGAGTTCATGTACCGCCACCGGGGCACCGGCCCCGACTTCTCCGCGACCCGGGTCACACCGGGGGAGGAGGGCCGCCGCCGCGTCCCGGCGGGAGCGATGCCGTTCGCCGAGCGGCCGGCGGTGGAAGGGGTTTCGCCAGAGCGGCCGGGCCCCGGCGGGGGCGCGGGCGAGGGAGTGGTGCGGGTCCGCTTCGAACCCCTCGCCGAGCCGCGCGAGGTCGGCACCTTGCTGACCCCCCGTCTGGTGCTCACCGCCGCGGAGGTGGCGAACCCCCGGGACACCGTCGCCTGGGCCGGCACACCCGACGGCAGGGAGGCCGCCTGCCGGGCCGTCTGGTGGGACGACGCGAGCCCGCGGGTGCTGCTGCTGGAGAGCGGGGAGGACCTGGCGGACCCTGCGGTTTTCACACCGCCGGTCTGGCAGACTCCGGCCCCGGGAGGGGAGGCGATGGTGGTCGTCCGTGGCTTCGCGGACAACCACGACTGGCACCCGGCCGCAGGTGGCGTCCGGATCAACAGCCGCGTC
>NZ_GG657750.1:6243582-6243796 GCF_000158895.1 Streptomyces sp. C
ATCCACTTCCGGGGCAGCCCGGTTCACACCCCCCAGGGCGGGCTGATCGGTGTCGTGCACACCGTCCGGCCCGATCGGATGGTCTTCCTGATGGCGGAGGCGCTGCTCGGGCAGGACGGGTTCCGTGTTGCGCTGGACGGCGGGGGGCACAGGGCCGGCGTGGCCCTGGGAGTGCGTGTCGGAGGGGGTTTCCGAGCGTCTGCCGAGCTGGCCG
>NZ_GG657750.1:6243913-6250419 GCF_000158895.1 Streptomyces sp. C
TCCCCCGGGCGCTGGCCCGGCTCGGCGACGGGGAACCAGAAGGGCTGCGCCCGCCGCTCGCCGTGGCCCTGGCAACCGGGGAACCCGGTGACCCGGCGGAGGATCCCGACCGGATCCTCGACAGTCCCGCGATCACGGAGCTGCTGACGTCCGGGGGTCCGGGGCACGCACAGCGCCTCGTGGTCGCGGTTTCCCCGTCGCTGTACGAGGAGCTGCGCGAGGTCCTCGGTCCGCTGGCCCTGCGGTCCCTCAGGCGGCTGGGGGTGGAGCCGGGGGGATGGTTCCTCGCTGGGGGCCCCGCCCGGGTGGCGGAGCTGTTGACGGACGCGGAGGCGTACCGCCTGGAGGATTCCGCCTGGCCCCGGTGTGGTCACGGCGTCAGCGACGAGAGCCCGGCGGGGTGCATCGGCATCAGGGTGGTGGGCCGCCGGAGCTGCCTGGCCCACCTGCCGCGCTCCGAACAGGACGCCTGTCTGCGCACCTTGGAGCCCGCCTCCTCCGTCGACTTCCGGGGGACCACCTTCGAGGGGGGACTGCTGGGCAGGGTGCTCGACGCGCTGCGGGATCCGGGGACGGGGTCCGTCGTGCTGGACTCGGCCGCCTTCGCGAGGGCGTGCTTCAAGGACGACTGGGCGGCGGCGGATGCCGTCTTCAACGGC
Source organism: Streptomyces sp. C (assembly GCF_000158895.1). Classification (NCBI taxonomy): domain Bacteria; kingdom Bacillati; phylum Actinomycetota; class Actinomycetes; order Kitasatosporales; family Streptomycetaceae; genus Streptomyces; species Streptomyces sp. C. The sequence continues at coordinate 6,244,573 of NZ_GG657750.1, forward strand.
GAGACTGACTTCACCCGGGCGGTCTTCGAGGGCCGGACGGACTTCGCCGAGGCGATCTTCGGCAAGGACGTGTCCTTCGACGGCGCCGTCTTCAAGGACGTGGCGGGCTTCGACAACGCCACCTTCGCGGGCGCGGCCTCCTTCGGCCGTGCCGTCTTCGAGAAGGCGGCGGCGTTCGAAGGAGCCACCTTCGAGGAGCCGGCCTTCTTCGAACGCGCCGTTTTCGTCGGAGCGGCACGGTTCGCCCGGGTCGCCTGGGACGAGGCCGTCTCGTTCGCGCGCGCCGTCATGGAGGAGGAGGCGGTGCTCGACGAGATGTCGGTTCGGGCGCGGGCAGACTTCGACCGGGTGGTCTTCAAGGGGCGTACGTCGCTTTCCGAATCCGTCTTCCGGGGGCCGGTTTCCTTCACCCGCGTCGTGTGCCACGGGGCCCTCTCCGCGGCCGGCACCCGCTTCGAGCTCGGGTCGGACTTCGAGTCCCTGGTCTGCGAGGGGGAGGCGGTCTTCCGTGTCGCACGGTTCGACGGTCCGGCTTCCTTCGCCGGTACCCTCTTTCACGGCCTGGCGGCGTTCGACACGACCTGGTTCGGGGAGCGGGCGGGGTTCGACGGCGCCCTCTTCCGGGGCCCGGTCCTGATCAAGAGCAGCGTGTACGCGTTACCGGTCGCCTTCGACAGCGCCGTGTTCGAGGGCATGTTCCGGTGGGTCGACTCGAAGACGGAGACGGCGCGGAGCAGTTTCGCCGGAGCCGTCTTCCGGGGCTCGGCGCACTTTCTGCGCGGCGAGTTCAAGGGCGACACCGGCTTCGAAGGGGCCGTCTTCGACGGCTCGGTCACCTTCGAGGACTGCGACTTCCGGGCCGCCCTCTCCCTGGCAGGCGTCCTGTTCCACGGGCAGGCCACCTTCACCGACGTCACTCTCGCCCAACCCCTCCAACTCCCCGCCGACTGGAGTGCGATCGAGGCGGACGGGGTGTGGGAGATCACCTCCCCCGAGCGTCCGGAATCCGGTGACGCCTGAGGCATTCTGGCCACACCAGAGCCAACCCCAGCCACAGGAGCCACAGTTGACCCAGGCCCCCGCTGCCGAAGGCACCCGGCACGTCCCCTTCGACCGCCTCCACAACTTCCGCGACATGGGCGGCTATCGCTCCGCCGACGGCCGGGCCGTCCGGTGGGGGAGCCTCTACCGGGCCGACTCCCTCGGGAAGCTCGGCGGCGCCGACTGGGAGCGGTTCCTCGGGCTCGGCGTCCGGACCGTGATCGACCTGCGCTACCCCTGGGAGATCGAGGCCAAGGGCCGGATACCGGAGCCGGAGCGGTTCACGTACGCCAACCTCAGCATCGAGCACCGCCCCTACGACCAGGCCGAGATCGACCCGGACCTCGACCCCTGGCGCTACCTCGCCGACCGCTTCGCGGAGGTCGCCGAGGACGGCGTGGACGAGATCCGGCGGGCCGTCGAGCTCATCGCCGACGGTCCCGGCCCCGTCGTGTTCCACTGCACCTCCGGCAAGGACCGCACCGGCCTGATCGCCGCCCTGGTCCTGACCCTGCTCGACGTGTCCGAGGAGCAGATCCTGGCCGACTTCGCCCTCACCGAGCTCGCCACCGAGCGCCTCACCGCCGACTGGCACGCCGCCAACCCGGGCCGCACCATGCGCTGGCCCTCGTACGGCCGCGCCCCGGCCACCGTCATGGCCCTCGTCCTCGCCGACCTGACGGCCCGTTACGGGTCCCCGTCCGCGTACCTCGCCGAGGCCGTCGGCATCACGCCGCAGACCACGGCCCGGCTGCGGGAGAGGCTGCTCGCCTGAAAAACCAGGTGCCCCGGCCGGCGCGCGCCGCCTACAGTCGCGGTGCGCGCCGCCGCCAGGGCGGTGCCCGCCGATGCCGAGCGAAGAGAAGGGGAACCGGGCCATGCGTACGAACCGCACCGCCGCCGTCGTTCCCCCCTGCCGGTACGACGTGATCCCGGTGTCCCGCAGCGCGCGGTAACAGCCGCGCGGCTGTCACCGTACGCCCGTGACGCACCCCTGAAGACGGAACCCCGCCGGCCCTGCCGCGGGGTGGTCCGCTCGCGTCCCGGGAATCGCGCCGCCCTCTTCCCACCCCAGGCACCGAAAGGCCCGGGCCATGCGCATCAGCAACAGCAACAGCAACACCACCGCCGCCGTGCGGAACCTCGGCATCCTCGCCCACGTCGACGCCGGCAAGACCACCGTCACCGAGCGGATCCTCTTCGCCACGGGCGCCATCCACAAGCGGGGCGAGGTCCACGACGGCACCACCGTCACCGACTACGACCCCCAGGAACGCGACCGCGGCATCACCATCTTCGCGGCTGCCGTCAGCTGCGCCTGGGACGGCCACCGGGTCAACCTGATCGACACGCCGGGCCACGTGGACTTCGCCGACGAGGTCGAGCGCTCCCTGCGGGTGCTCGACGGCGCCGTCGCGGTCTTCGACGCCGTCGCCGGCGTCGAGCCCCAGAGCGAGTCCGTGTGGCGGCAGGCCGACCGGCACGGCGTGCCGAGGATCGCGTTCGTCAACAAGCTGGACCGGGCGGGCGCCGACCTCGACGCGGCCGTCGACTCCATCCGGGAGCGGCTCGGCGCGGTCCCCCTGGTCGTGCAGCTGCCGGTCGGCCGGGAGGACGGGTTCACCGGCGTCGTCGACCTGCTGCGGATGCGCGCCCTGCTCTGGGGCGCGGACGGCGGCTCGTACGAGGAGCTGCCCGTGCCCGCACCGCTGCTGGACGAGGCCCGGCGCAGGCGCCGGCTGCTGGAGGAGACGGTGGCCGGACTCCACGCGGAGGCCCTGGAGGAGTTCTGCGCAGGTGACGGGCTGGGCGAGGGCACCCTGGCCCGCGCCCTGCGCGAGCTGACCCTCGCCCGGGACGGGGTGGTCGTGCTGTGCGGTTCGGCGTACCGCAACCGGGGCATCGAGCCGCTGCTCGACGCCGTGGTGGCGTACCTGCCCGCACCGGTGGACATGCCGCCGGTGCGGGAGCGGGCCGCCGACCCGGCGGAGCCGCTGGCCGCGCTCGCCTTCAAGGTGACGGCGACGACGACCGGCCGGCTCACCTACCTGCGGGTCTACGCGGGCACCCTGCGCAAGGGGGACTCGGTACTGGATCCGGCGACGGGCCGGACGGAACGGGTCGGGCGGATCCTGCGGGTGCAGGCCGACCGGCACGAGGAGCGGGAGGAGGCGGTGGCCGGTGACATCGTCGCCGTCGTCGGGCTGAAGTCGGCGCGGGCGGGGACCAGCCTGTGCGCGCCGCAGGCGCCCCTGCTGCTCGAACCGCCCGTGGTGGCGGACCCGGTGGTGTCGGTCGCGGTCGAGGCGGGCCGGGGTACGGACACCGGGCGGCTGGCCTCCGCGCTGGCCCGGCTCGCCGAGGAGGATCCCTCCCTGGTGGTGCGGACCGACGCGGAGACCGGGCAGACCGTGCTGTCGGGGCTGGGCGAGCTGCACCTGGAGGTGGCGGTGGAGAAGGTGCGCCGGCTCCACGGGGTGGAGGTCGTCGTGGGCCGGCCGCGGGTCTCCTACCGGGAGACCGTGGTGCGCGGGGTGACCGGTTTCGTGTACCGGCACGTCAAACAGGACGGCGGTGCGGGCCAGTTCGCGCACGTCGTGCTCGACGTGGAGCCGCTGGAGGAGCCCGGCTTCGAGTTCCGCTCGGCGGTCACCGGCGGCCGGGTGCCGCAGGAGTACGCGCGGGCCGTGGAGGCCGGCTGCCGTGACGCCCTCGCCGAGGGTCCGCTCGGCGGGCATCCGGTGACGGGTGTGCGCGTGGTCCTGACCGACGGGGCGACGCACTCCAAGGACTCCTCGGAGATGGCGTTCCGCGCGGCGGGCCGGTTCGCGCTGCGCGACGCCCTGCGCGCCTGCGGGGTGGAGCTGCTGGAGCCGGTCGCGGAGGTCACCGTGACGGTTCCGGACGACGGTGTCGGCGCGGTCCTCGGGGACCTCGCGGCCCGCCGCGGCCGGGTCACGGGCTCGGCCGGGCAGGCCGGGACCACGGTGGTCACGGCGACGGTTCCGCTGGCCGAGCTGTTCGGGTACGCGTCCCGGCTGCGCGGCCGTACGCAGGGCCGGGGGGCCTTCAGCAGCCGCCCGGCGGGTCTGGCGCCCGTTCCCGCGGGGGTGGCGGCGACGCTGACGGCCCGCTAGTACCACGCGGTCCACCGCCCTCGGGCCCCGTCCCGGCTTCGGCCGGGGCGGGGCCCTCCGCGTTCCGCCGGCCTCTCCGCCCGTGGCGCGGCCCGCGTTCCGACACGGCTCTTACATACCCCCCACGGGTATGCTACGTTGCTCCGCGAAGGTACCCCCCAGGGGTATAGGTCAGAGGAGGGTCAGGGCAATGTCAACCGTCAATCCCCGGCGCTGGTGGGCACTTGGCGTGCTTGCCGCCGCTCAGTTCATGGTCATCATGGACACTTCGATCATCGGGGTCGCGCTCCCCGAGATGCAGAAGGACCTGGGCTTCTCCCAGGGCGAGCTCCAGTGGGTCTTCAGCGCCTACGTCATCGTCTTCGGCGGGTTACTGCTGCTCGGCGGGCGGCTCTCCGACCTGTTCGGCGCCCGCAGGATCTTCGCCACCGGCTGGGTGGTCATGATCGTGGGCTCGGTGCTCGCCGCCGCCGCGCAGAGCGCCTCGGTGGAGATCGCCGGCCGGGCCGTCCAGGGGGTCGGCGGCGCGCTGATCGCACCGTCGGCCATGACGCTGCTGATGATGCTCTTCGGGCACAACCCCAGGGAACTCGGCAAGGCGATGGCCCTCTACGGCGCCGCCGCTCCCGCCGGCGGTACGGCCGGCGTGTTCCTCGGCGGCGTGTTCACCGAATGGGTGAGCTGGCCGTGGGTCTTCATCATCTACGTCCCGATCGGCGTCGCCACCCTCGCCGCCACCGGGCTGCTGCCCGCCGTCCAGGCCCGCCGCGGTTCCGTCGACGTCCTCGGCGCCGCCGCCGTCACCGCCGGGCTCGCCCTCGCCGTGTTCGCCGTCGTCCGGGCCCCCGAGGTCGGCTGGGGTGCCACCGCCACCGTGCTGGAGCTGGTCGGCGCGGCCGTCCTGCTCGCCCTCTTCTTCGTGATCCAGCGGACCGTCCGCGAGCCGCTCATGCCGCTGAGCGTCTGGCGGATCCCGCGACTGGGCTCGGCCAACCTCGCGATGACGCTGCTCGGCGCCGCCTGGATCCCGATGTGGTACTTCCTCAACCTGTACCTCCAGCAGGTGCTGGACTACGGCGCCTTCGCCTCCGGCGCGGCGCTGCTCCCCATGACGGTGCTGCTGATGATCTTCATGACGGCCATCACCGCCCGCCTCATGGGCCGCTTCGGGGCCAAGCCGCTGATCGTCGCCGGCCTGTTCGCCCTCGCCGCCGGGCTGGTCTGGCTGGCCGCCGTCGAGCCGACCGGCACCTTCCTCGTCGACGTCCTGCCCGCCTCGCTCGTCGCCGCGCTCGGCATGGCGCTCGCGTACATCCCGGCGATGATGGCCGCGATGTCCGGCGCCCCGCAGGAGCAGGCCGGCCTCGCCTCCGGCATCGTCAACACCACCTACAACGTGGGCTCCGCCCTCGGCCTGGCCGCGCTGACCGCCCTCGCCACCACCCAGGGCGCCGGTGAGCTGGGCAACCTGCCCGCGCTCACCGACGGGTTCAGCGCCGCCTTCATCGGCGCCGCGGTCATCGCCGCCGCCGGCGCGGTGATCACCCTCCTCGCGATGAAGGGCGACGGGTCCGCCGCCCCGGCCGCCGCTCCCGCCGCCGACGCCCCGGCGTCGCGCAGCGAGACGGCAGGGGTGTGACGTACGGGACCGCCCGCACGCACCCAAGGG
>NZ_GG657750.1:6250669-6265667 GCF_000158895.1 Streptomyces sp. C
TTCGCCTTCGACTCCGCCGACGCACTGGCCCGGGCCATGGCCGGCCCCCGACGGCGACTACGTCTACAGCCGCCGCGGCAACCCCACCGTGCGCGCCCTGGAGCGCACCCTCGCCGGACTGGAGGGCGGGGCCTCGGCCATCGCCTTCGCCTCCGGGATGGGCGCCATCAGCGGGGTCCTGCTCGCGCTGCTGCGCCCCGGCGACCAGGTGATCGCGCAGCGCTGCCTGTACGGGGGGACGTACGCGGCGCTGAGCGACCTGAAGGAGCGCTACGGGGTGCGGGTCGACCACATCGGCGGTGACGACGCGCGGGAGTTCGAGGCGCTCGCCGGGCCCCGCACCCGGCTGCTGGTCCTGGAGACCATCGCCAACCCCACGGGTCAGGTCCCCGACCTGCCCGGCCTGCTGGCGGCGGCCCGGCGCCTCGGGGTGACCAGCGCCGTGGACAACTCCCTGGCCTCGCCCGTCCTGTGCCGCCCGATCGAGCACGGCGCCGACATCGTGCTCCACTCCACCACCAAGTACCTCGCCGGGCACTCCGACGTCCTGGGCGGCGCGGCCGTCTTCGCGGACGACGCCCTGCGCCGCGAGGTGTGGCCGCGCACCGTCGAACTCGGCGCCAGCGCGGACCCGTTCGCCGTCTGGCTGACGCTGCGCGGGATCGCCACGCTGCCACTGCGGATGCGCGAGCACTGTGCCAACGCCGGCCTGCTCGCGCAGCGGCTGGCGGCCCACCCGGCGGTGGCGGCCGTCCACTGGCCGTGGCTGGGAACGCACCCCTCGTACGCCATGGCCCGCAAGGTGCTCTCCGGCGGCGGGGGGCTGCTCTCCTTCGACCTGCGCGGCGGCCGCGAGGCGGGCCGCTCCTTCGTCGAAGGGGTGCGCCTCGCCCGGCTCGCGCTGTCGCTGGGCGGGGTGGAGACGCTGGTCACGCACCCCGCCAGCACCTCCCACCGGGAGCTGGACGAGGGGGCGTTGGCGAGCGCCGGCATCGGTCCCGGGCTGGTCCGGATGTCGGTGGGGATCGAGGACCCGGAGGACATCTGGCAGGACGTGGAACAGGCACTGCGATAGAACAGGCAGTGCGGTCTTCTTTTGGGTTGACAAAATAATCGGCTGATTCGTAGATTGGTTCACGCCAGAGAAACCACTTCTCTCCGTCAAGGGGGTTGCGTGATGCGCTACTTCGAGGACTTCCGGACCGGCGACGTCCACGAACTGGGCACCGTCACCGTCACGGCGGAGGAGGTGCTGGAGTTCGGCAGGCGCTTCGACCCGCAGCCCTTCCACACCGATCCGGCGCTCGCCGCCCGGACCCCGTTCGGCGGCCTGATCGCCAGCGGCTGGCACAGCGCCTCGATGTTCATGCGCCGCTACGTCGACGGGCTCCTCGCGTACAGCGCCTGTACCGGCTCCCCCGGCGTCGACGAGATCCGCTACCTGCGGCCCGTCCGCCCCGGGGACGTGCTCACGGCGCGCGTCGAGATCCTGGGCTCGCGCCCCTCGCCGTTCAACCCGCGCACCGGTGTCGTCCAGCCCAAGTGCACGCTGGCCGACGCCGACGGGAACGTCGTGTTCAGCATGATCCTGCACAGCATCTTCGAGCGGCGGCCCGCCGAGTGCGACGCGCCGCACCCCGCCGCCGCCGAGGACCCGGTCGTCCGCGCCGGCTCCCTGGCCTGACCATCCCCCCGCCCGCCGAGTGAAGGGAGCCTCCCGTGGAGGCCGTATCCCGCACCGCCCAGTGGACCGCCGCCGCGCGGGCCCTGGAAACCGAGCGCGAGGACCGGCTGTTCGCCGACCCGTACGCGCGCACCGTCGCCGACACCATCGGCTTCGACCTGCTGGAGCGCTACGCCGGCGCCGGCACCGTGCCGTTCCTCGCCATCCGCACGACCTACCTGGACCGGCAGATCGTCCGGACCGTCCAGGAACACGGCATCCGCCAGGTCGTGTTCCTCGCCGCCGGCATGGACACCCGCTTCTACCGGCTCCCCTGGCCCGACGGTGTCACCGTCTACGAACTCGACCGGCCCGCGCTGCTGGAGGCCAAGGCCGAGATGCTCGCAGGCGAACCCGCCCCCGCCGGACGCACCCGCGTCACCGTCCCCGTCGACCTCACCCAGGACTGGACGGGCCCCCTGGAAGACGCCGGCTGGCGCGCCGACCAGCCCGTGCTGTGGGTCGTCGAGGGCCTGCTCTTCTTCCTCCCCGAGGACGCCGTGCGCGGCCTCATCTCCACCCTCGCCCGCCACTCCGCGCCCGGATCCGTCCTGCTCGGCGACGTCATCAGCAAGGCCGCCCTGCAGAACCCGCTCTCCCGGCCCTTCCTCAACTGCCTCGAAGAGGACGGCAACCCGTGGCTCTTCGGCACGGAGACCCCCGAGGACCTCCTCGCCGAATGCGGCTGGGACGTGCGCGAGGTCCGCCAGCCCGGCGAGGACGGCGCCGACTTCGGCCGCTGGCCCTACCCGGTGCCGGCCCGCAGCGTCCCCCGCGTCCCGCGCTCCTTCCTGTTCACCTGTGACCTCCCGACCGCCGAGGTGAAGGCAGCATGACCGCCGTCCACGACTTCCACCAGCGCGTCATCAGCGACGCCGGCGCCGCCGTACGCGGCCTGACCGTCGCCCTCGGCGAGCGGCTCGGCCTGTACCGGGCGCTGGCCGAGGCCGGCCCGCTGACCCCCGCCCAGCTCGCCGAGCGCACCGGGATCGACACCCGCTACGCCGAGGAGTGGCTGCACGCCCAGCTGAGCGCCGGATACGTCGAGCGCCACCCGAGCGCCGGCACGTACACGCTGCCCGCCGACCACGCCCCCGTGCTGGCCGACCCCACCGCCGTCACCTTCGCCGCCGGGTTCTTCACCGCCCTCAAGGCCCTCTACGGCACCGAGGACCTGCTCGTCGACGCGTACCGCACCGGCGAGGGCGTCGGCTGGGCCGAGCACGACCCGGCCCTCGACACCGGGATGGGCAGCTTCTTCCAGCCCACCTACGAGCACCGCCTGGTCCCCGAATGGCTGCCCGCCCTCACCGGGGTCACCGGCAAGCTCGCCGCGGGCGGCACCGTCGCCGACGTCGGCTGCGGCGTCGGCCACACCACCCTGCTGATCGCCAAGGCCTTCCCGCAGGCGACCGTGCACGGCTTCGACTACTCCGAAGAGGCCGTCTCCATCGCCCGCCGGCTCGCCGACGAGGCCGGGCTCTCCGACCGCGTCGTCTTCGAGGTCGCCTCCGCCGACGACTACCCCGGCACCGGCTACGACCTGGTCACCTTCTTCAACGCCCTGCACGACATGGGCGACCCCGTCGCCGCCGCCCGGCACGTGCACAAGTCCCTGGACGCGGACGGCACCTGGATGCTCGTCGAGTCGAACGTCTCGCCCGACGACATCGACACCCAGACCCCGGCCGCCCGCATGTTCATGGCCCTCTCCGCCGTCATGTGCCTGCCCGTCGCCGTCGCCCAGCGCGGCCCCCACGCGCTCGGCAACCACTCGGGCGAGAAGGCCTTCCGCGGCATCGCCGAAGAGGCCGGCTTCACCCGCTGGCGCCGCGCCACCGAGACCCCGGTCAACGCCGTCTACGAAGTCCGGCCGTAGCCGCCGCACCGGCCCCGCACCGCCACCCACCCCGAGGAGTCACCATGGGCGCCACCGCCCCCCTGCCGGTCACCGACCGGTTCCTTGAAGTCCTGGAACGGCTCAGCCACCGCTCCATCGAGGAGTACTACAACCCCTACCAGCAGTTCGACTGGCCCGAGAAGCTCGACGAGGGCCGCATGTGGATGACCCCCGAACTGCTCACCGTCTACGGCACCCCCTTCTACGAGGAGCTCGGCGAGGAGACCCTCCAGCGCCTCTCCAAGTGGGAGAGCATCAACTTCTACAGCCTCAACGTGCACGGCATCCGCGAACTGCTCATCGAGGTCGTCGGACGCATCCACATGCCCGGCTTCGAGGTGCCCTCGGACTTCTTCCACCACTTCATCGGTGAGGAGAACGAGCACATGTGGTTCTTCGCCGAGTTCTGCCGCCGCTACGGCGACAAGATCTACGGCTCCACCGCCCTGCGCGCCGACTCCGCCTGGGAACCGGAGGTGGAGAACTTCCTGGTCTTCGCCCGCATCCTGTTCTTCGAGGAGCTCGTCGACCACTACAACACGCGGATGGCGCGGGACGAGGACCTCTGCCACACCATCCGCGAGGTCAACCGCATCCACCACCAGGACGAGTCCCGGCACATCGCCTTCGGCCGCGAACTGGTCTCCCTGCTCTTCGACCGGATGCGCCAGGCCGTCCCCGCCGCCCGCGTCGCCGAGGTCGAGGCCTACCTCAAGCGGTACGTCGTCTACAGCCTCAACTCCCTCTACAACCCGCACGTCTACCGCGACGCCGGCATCGCCGACCCGGTGGGCCTGCGCAACGCACTGGTCGCCGACGAGCGCCGCCGGCCCTTCGAGCGCAAGACCATCCGCAAGCCGCTCGGATTCTTCCTGAAGACCGGGATCTTCACGGACGACGTCCTGCCCGTCGTCTGAGAGGTCCACCGCCGTCCGAGAGGTGACTCCCCATGACCGCCATGACCACCGCCACCGCCACCGCCACCGCCGCCACCACCGCCCCGGGCACCACGGGCCTGCCTTCGCTCGGCCCCGAGGGCACCGCCCTGCTGCGGCTGCTCGACGACACCTTCGAGAGCTGGGGCGTCCAGGCGGGCGCCCGCTCGATGACCATGCCCCCGCTCCTGCCGGCCGCCGACCTGGCCCGGCTCGACTACTACGACAACTTCCCCCACCAGGCCGTCGTGGCGGCCCCGCTGAACCTGGACGTCCGGGACACCAGCGAGTTCTGTGCCGACACCGGCTGCTTTCCCTGTGACGCGCTGGAACCGGCCGCCCTCGGCCTGCCGTCCGCGTCCTGTTACGCCGTCTACATCGACCACCAGGGCCGCCCGGCCGCCGACGACGAGCTCGTCACCGTCGTCGGCTGGTGCTTCCGCAAGGAGGCGCACTACGAGGGACTGCGCCGCCAGCTCGGCTTCCGCATGCGGGAGATCGTCGCCATCGGCACCCGCGACCACGCCGAACAGCACCTCGCCACCTTCACCCGGCGGATCAACGCCTTCGCCGAGGCCCTGGACCTGCCGCTGAGCCGCGAGGCCGCCTGCGACCCCTTCTTCGACAAGGGCAGCTCCAAGGCCGTCCTCCAGCGCCTGACCCCGGTCAAGCACGAGTTCCTGTACGAGGACCTCGCGATCGCCTCGGTCAACACCCACCGCAACTTCTTTGGCGACCGGTGCGAGATCCACCTCGCCTCCGGCGGCGGCCCCGCCTTCACCAGCTGCGTCGCCTTCGGACTGGAGCGCTGGCTGTCCGCGCTCACCCGCCGCCACGGCAGCTGGGGCGCCGCGACCGCGGCGGTCCTGCGCGCGAACGCGGCCGGGCCGGCGATCTGAGGTGCCGACCCGACCCGTCGTCGCCCCGCCGGCGGGCGGCCTGGGCTGGGCGAACCTCGGCATGGACATCGTGTCCGTCACCCGTGTCCGCCGGCTCCTGCGCCTCTACGGCGAGGACTTCTTCCAGCGCATGCTCACCCCCGGCGAACTCGCCGACTGCCGCACCTCCGCCAAGCTCGACGTACTGAGCCTGTGCGGGCGGATCGCCGCCAAGGAGGCGGCGTTCAAGACCCTCCGCGTCCGCGCCGTGTTCCTGCCCTGGCGGGACATCATCGTGCGGCGCTCCGAGGGCGGCTGGCCGCTCGTGGAACTCCACCGGTCCGCCGCCGAGATGGCCGAGCGCTCCGGCATCGCCGGGATCACCGTGACCATCAGCCACGACGTGGACTACGCGGTGGCGGTCGCCGCCCCCGTACTGGACCCGAACGCCGTCCCGGAACCCCTCCCGGCACCGGGCCCCGCCCCGGAGCCCGCCGCCCCCGCGCCCCCCACCCCACCCGTACACAGCACTTCAAGGAGAGACACCATGTCCGACGGTCTGCAGCTCGTGAAGAACTGGCTCCTCGCCCGCCACGAGGAGCTCGACGACATCGCCGGCGACCTCGACCTCATCGAGACCCGGCTGATCGACTCCCTGTCCTTCGTCGAGTTCGTCTTCCTGCTGGAGCAGCACAGCGGCCGCGCCATCCAGCTGGAGACCCTGGAGGTCGACGAGATCCGCACCCTCGACGCCATCCGCACCCACTTCTTCACCGCCAAGGCGGTCCAGGCATGAGCAAGCGGCTCTTCACCTCCGAATCCGTCACCGAAGGCCATCCCGACAAGATCGCCGACCGGATCAGCGACACGATCCTGGACGCGCTCCTGCGCGAGGACCCCACCTCCCGCGTCGCCGTCGAGACCCTCATCACCACCGGCCAGGTCCACATCGCCGGAGAGGTCACCACGACGGCCTACGCGCCGATCGCCGAACTCGTCCGGGGTGCCATCCTCGACATCGGCTACGACTCCTCCAAGAAGGGCTTCGACGGGGCCTCCTGCGGCGTGTCGGTGTCCATCGGCGCCCAGTCCCCGGACATCGCCCAGGGCGTCGACACCGCCTACGAGCAGCGCGTCGAGGGCGAGGGCGACGAACTCGACCGGCAGGGCGCCGGCGACCAGGGCCTGATGTTCGGCTACGCCACCGACGAGACGCCCGAGCTGATGCCGCTGCCGATCCACATCGCGCACCGCCTCTCGCGCCGCCTGACCGAGGTCCGCAAGAACGGGAAGATCCCCTACCTGCGGCCCGACGGCAAGACCCAGGTCACCATCGAGTACGACGCCGACAAGGCCGTCCGCCTCGACACGGTCGTGGTCTCCACCCAGCACGCCGCCGACATCGACCTCGACTCCCTCCTCACCCCGGACATCCGCGAGTTCGTCGTCGAGCACGTCCTCGCCCAGCTGGGCGAGGAGGGCATCAAGCTGGACACCGAGGGCTACCGCCTGCTGGTCAACCCGACCGGCCGCTTCGAGATCGGCGGCCCGATGGGCGACGCCGGCCTGACCGGCCGCAAGATCATCATCGACACGTACGGCGGCATGGCCCGCCACGGCGGCGGCGCCTTCTCCGGCAAGGACCCGTCGAAGGTCGACCGCTCCGCCGCCTACGCCATGCGCTGGGTCGCGAAGAACGTCGTCGCCGCCGGCCTGGCCGCGCGCTGCGAGGTCCAGGTCGCCTACGCCATCGGCAAGGCCGAGCCCGTCGGCCTCTTCGTCGAGACCTTCGGCACCGGCACCCTGCCCGACGAGCGGATCCAGGAAGCCGTGTCCGAGGTCTTCGACCTCCGCCCCGCCGCGATCGTCCGCGACCTCGACCTGCTCCGGCCGATCTACGCCCAGACCGCCGCCTACGGCCACTTCGGCCGCGAGCTGCCGGACTTCACCTGGGAGCGCACCGACCGCGTGCACGCGCTGCGCAAGGCCGCCGGGGTCTGACATGCGCATCGCTGTCACCGGGTCCATCGCGACCGATCACCTGATGACCTTCCCCGGCCGGTTCGCGGACCAGCTGCTCGCGGACCGGCTGGACCGGGTCTCCCTGTCGTTCCTCGCCGACAACCTGGAAGTGCGGCGGGGCGGGGTGGCGGCGAACATCGCGTTCGGGCTGGGCGTGCTGGGCCTGCGCCCCTCGCTGGTCGGCGCGGTGGGCGGGGACTTCGAGCCCTACCGGGTGTGGCTCAAGGACCACGGGGTGGACACCGACTCCGTCCGCGTGAGCGACACCCGCCACACCGCCCGGTTCGTCTGCACCACCGACCAGGAGCAGAACCAGATCGCGACCTTCTACGCGGGCGCGATGGCCGAAGCCCGCGAGATCGACCTGCGGGAGGTCGTCGCCCGCCACGGCCGGCCGGACCTGGTCCTGGTCTCGCCGGACGACCCCGAGGCCATGCTCCGGCACACCCGGGGCTGCCGCGAACTCGGCATCCCCTTCGCCTCCGACCCCTCCCAGCAGCTGGCCCGGCTCGGCCGCGACGAGGTGCGCGAACTGGTCGACGGCGCGCAGCGGCTGTTCACCAACGAGTACGAGTCCGCCCTGCTGTGCGAGCGGTCCGGACTCACCGAGGAGCAGGTCCTGCGGCGCGTCGGCTCCTGGGTCACCACGCGCGGCGAGGACGGCGTACGGATCCGCACCGCCGGCGGCGAGGCGCTCACCGTGCCCGCCGTGCCGGTCGCCGAGGTCGTCGACCCGACGGGCGTCGGCGACGCCTTCCGGGCCGGCTTCCTCGCCGGCACGGCCTGGGGCGTCCCCGAGCGGTACGCGGCCCGGCTCGGCTGCGCCGTCGCCGCGACCGTCCTCGACCACACCGGCACCCAGGAGTACCGCCTGGAACGCGAACCGCTGCTGGCCCGGCTCCGCACCGCCTACGGCCCGGCCACCGCGACGGAACTGTCCACACACCTGGGGGCCTTGGAATGAGACGGTCACTGCGGGAGGAGCTCGCCAGGCGCGTCGTCGTCGCGGACGGCGCCATGGGCACCATGCTCCAGGCCGCCGACCCCTCGCTGGACGACTTCCTCGGGCTGGAGGGCTGCAACGAGGTCCTCAACCTCACCCGCCCGGACGTCGTCCGCTCGGTCCACGACGCGTACTTCGCCGTCGGCGTGGACTGCGTCGAGACCAACACCTTCGGCAGCAACCTGTCCGCGCTCGCCGAGTACGGCATCGAGGACAAGGTCTACGAACTCTCCGAGACCGGAGCCCGCATCGCCCGCGAATCGGCCGACGCGCACACCGCCCGGGACGGCCGGCCCCGCTGGGTGCTCGGCTCCCTGGGCCCCGGCACCAAACTGCCCACCCTCGGGCACGTGGGGTACGAGCCCCTGCGCGAGGCCTACCAGCAGAGCGCCGAGGGCCTGGTCCGGGGCGGCGCGGACGCCCTGCTCGTGGAGACCACCCAGGACCTCCTCCAGACCAAGGCCGCCGTCATCGGCGCGCGACGGGCACTGGACTGGTGCGGCATGGGAGACCTCCCGCTGATCGTCCAGGTCACGGTGGAGGCGACCGGCACGATGCTGCTCGGTTCGGAGATCGGGGCGGCGTTGACGGCGTTGGAGCCGTTGGGGATCGACATGATCGGTCTGAACTGTGCGACGGGTCCGGCGGAGATGAGCGAGCACCTGCGTTATCTGGCCCGCAACGCGCGGATCCCGCTGTCGTGCATGCCGAACGCGGGTCTGCCGGTGCTGACGAAGCAGGGGGCGCACTATCCGCTGTCGGCGGCGGAGCTGGCGGACGCGCAGGAGACGTTCGTCCGGGAGTACGGGCTGTCGCTGGTGGGTGGCTGCTGCGGGACGACGCCGGAGCACCTGCGGCAGGTCGTGGAGCGGGTGCGGGGCGCGGCGGTCACCGAGCGGTCGCCGCAGCCGGAGCCGGGTGCGGCGTCGCTGTACCAGACGGTGCCGTTCCGGCAGGACACCTCGTACATGGCGATCGGTGAGCGGACGAACGCGAACGGGTCGAAGAAGTTCCGTGAGGCGATGCTGGACGCCCGCTGGGACGACTGTGTGGAGATGGCGCGGGACCAGATCCGTGAGGGCGCGCACATGCTGGACCTGTGCGTGGACTACGTGGGCCGTGATGGTGTCGCGGACATGCAGGAGCTGGCGGGGCGTTTCGCGACGGCTTCGACGCTGCCGATCGTGCTGGACTCGACCGAGGTTCCGGTGATCCGGGCGGGTCTGGAGAAGCTGGGCGGGCGTGCGGTCATCAATTCGGTCAACTACGAGGACGGTGACGGGCCGGAGTCGCGGTTCGCGAAGGTGACCCGGTTGGCGCAGGAGCACGGGGCGGCGCTGATCGCGCTGACGATCGACGAGGAGGGCCAGGCCCGCACCGTCGAGCACAAGGTCGCGATCGCCGAGCGCCTGATCGAGGACCTGACCGGCAATTGGGGGATCCGGGAGTCGGACATTCTGATCGACACCCTGACGTTCACGATCTGCACGGGGCAGGAGGAGTCCCGCAAGGACGGGATCGCGACGATCGAGTCGATCCGCGAGCTCAAGCGCCGCCACCCGGACGTGCAGACGACCCTCGGTCTGTCGAACATCTCGTTCGGGTTGAACCCAGCCGCCCGGATCCTGCTGAACTCGGTGTTCCTGGACGAGTGTGTGAAGGCGGGTCTGGACTCGGCGATCGTGCACGCGTCGAAGATCCTGCCGATCGCGCGGTTCGACGAGGAGCAGGTCACCACGGCCCTGGATCTGATCTACGACCGGCGTGAGGGCGACTACGACCCGCTGCAGAAGCTGATGGCCCTGTTCGAGGGCGTGAACACGAAGTCGATGAAGGCCGGCAAGGCCGAGGAGCTCCTCGCGCTGCCGCTGGAGGAGCGGCTGCAGCGGCGGATCATCGACGGGGAGAAGAACGGCCTGGAGGCGGATCTGGAGGAGGCCCTTCAGACCCGTCCGGCGCTGGACATCGTCAACGACACCCTCCTGGAGGGCATGAAGGTCGTCGGTGAGCTGTTCGGTTCCGGGCAGATGCAGCTCCCGTTCGTCCTCCAGTCGGCCGAGGTGATGAAGACGGCGGTGGCCTTCCTGGAGCCGCACATGGAGAAGACCGACGCGGACGGCAAGGGCACCATCGTCTTGGCCACCGTCCGCGGCGACGTCCACGACATCGGCAAGAACCTCGTCGACATCATCCTCACCAACAACGGCTACAACGTCGTGAACATCGGCATCAAGCAGCCGGTGTCCGCGATCCTGGAGGCGGCGCAGGAGCACAAGGCCGACGTGATCGGCATGTCCGGGCTGCTGGTGAAGTCGACGGTGATCATGAAGGAGAACCTGGAGGAGCTCAACCAGCGCAAGCTGGCGGCCGACTACCCGGTCATCCTCGGCGGCGCCGCCCTCACCCGCGCCTACGTGGAGCAGGACCTCCACGAGATCTACGAGGGCGAGGTCCGCTACGCCCGGGACGCGTTCGAGGGCCTGCGGCTGATGGACGCCCTCATCGCCGTCAAGCGCGGAGTCCCCGGCGCCCAACTCCCGCCCCTCAAGCAGCGCCGCGTCCCGCAACGGGCGGCCGTACTCGACGTGCACGAGCCGGAGGAATCCGGCGGCCGCTCCGACGTCGCCGTCGACAACCTGGTGCCCGAGCCGCCGTTCCTCGGCACCCGGGTCGTCAAGGGCATCCCACTCAAGGAGTACGCGGGCTGGCTCGACGAGCAGGCGCTCTTCAAGGGCCAGTGGGGCCTCAAGGGCGCGGCAACCGTCGAGACGGAGGGCCGGCCCAGGCTGCGCGGCTGGCTGGACCGGCTGCACACCGAGCGGCTCCTGGAGGCCGCCGTGGTCTACGGCTACTTCCCGTGCGTCTCCAAGGGCGACGACCTGATCGTCCTCGACGAGGACGGGGGAGAGCGGACCCGCTTCACCTTCCCCCGCCAGGGCCGCGGCCGCCGGCTCTGCCTCTCCGACTTCGTACGCCCGGACGACTCGGGCGAGGTCGACGTCATCGGCTTCCAGGTGGTCACCGTCGGTTCGAGGATCGGCGAGGCCACGGCCAGGCTCTTCGAATCCGACTCCTACCGCGAGTACCTGGAGCTGCACGGCCTCTCCGTCCAGCTCGCCGAAGCCCTCGCCGAGTACTGGCACGCCCGCGTCCGCACCGAGCTCGGCATCGCCGGATCGGATCCGGCCGCCATGGACGGCATGTTCCGCACCGAGTACCAGGGCTGCCGCTACTCCCTCGGCTACCCGGCCTGCCCCGAACTGGCCGACCGGGCCAAGATCGCCGACCTGCTCCGGCCGGAGCGGATCGGCGTCCACCTCTCGGAGGAGTTCCAGCTCCACCCCGAGCAGTCCACCGACGCCATCGTCATCCACCACCCCGAGGCCGGCTACTTCAACGCCGGAGGCCGCCGATGACCTCCGACGCCGGACGAGTTCAAGGAGCACTTCCCATGTCCGACGGATTCACGGACTTCAAGGTCGCGGACCTCTCCCTCGCCGCCTTCGGCCGCAAGGAGATCACCCTGGCCGAGCACGAGATGCCGGGCCTGATGTCGATCCGCGAGGAGTACGCCGGGGCGCAGCCGCTGGCCGGCGCCCGCATCACCGGCTCCCTGCACATGACCGTGCAGACCGCCGTCCTCATCGAGACCCTCGTCGCCCTCGGCGCGGAGGTCCGCTGGGTGTCCTGCAACATCTACTCGACGCAGGACCACGCCGCGGCGGCCATCGCGGCCGCCGGGATCCCGGTCTTCGCCTGGAAGGGCGAGACGCTGGAGGAGTACTGGTGGTGTACGGAGCAGGCGCTGACCTGGCCCGGGCACGCGGGCCCGAACATGATCCTGGACGACGGCGGTGACGCCACCCTCCTCGTCCACAAGGGCGTCGAGTTCGAGAAGGCGGGGGCCGTCCCCGACCCGTCGACCGCCGACAACGAGGAGATGGCCCTCGTCCTCGAACTGCTGGGCCGCTCCACCCTGAACTGGACGCAGATGGCGTCGGACATCCGGGGCGTGACGGAGGAGACCACCACCGGCGTCCACCGCCTCTACGAGATGCACCAGGCCGGCGCCCTCCTGTTCCCGGCGATCAACGTGAACGACGCCGTGACGAAGTCGAAGTTCGACAACAAGTACGGCTGCCGCCACTCCCTGATCGACGGCATCAACCGCGCCACCGACGTCCTCATCGGCGGCAAGGTCGCGGTCGTCTGCGGTTACGGCGACGTCGGCAAGGGCTGCGCGGAGTCGCTGCGCGGCCAGGGCGCCCGCGTCATCGTCACCGAGATCGACCCGATCTGCGCGCTGCAGGCGGCGATGGACGGCTACCAGGTCGCCACGCTGGACGACGTGGTGGAGATCGCGGACATCTTCATCACCACGACCGGCAACAAGGACATCATCATGGCCTCGGACATGGCCAAGATGAAGCACCAGGCGATCGTGGGCAACATCGGCCACTTCGACAACGAGATCGACATGGCCGGCCTGGCGAAGACCGAGGGCATCGTCAAGGACGAGGTCAAGCCGCAGGTCCACACCTGGACGTTCCCCGACGGCAAGGTCCTCATCGTGCTGTCCGAGGGCCGCCTGCTCAACCTGGGCAACGCGACCGGCCACCCGTCCTTCGTGATGTCGAACTCCTTCGCGGACCAGACCCTGGCCCAGATCGAGCTCTTCACCAAGCCGTCCGAGTACCCGACCGACGTCTACGTGCTGCCCAAGCACCTCGACGAGAAGGTCGCCCGCCTCCACCTGGACGCGCTGGGCGTCAAGCTCACCACCCTGCGCCCGGAGCAGGCCGCGTACATCGGCGTCCAGGTCGAGGGCCCCTACAAGCCCGACCACTACCGCTACTGACGGCCGTGGCCATCATGGAAGCGGCCGTGGAAGCCGACGCCGAGGTACGCGACCCCTGGCTCCCGGACCGGCTGCTGCGCACCGAACGGGACGCGCTGCTCCCGCTGTTGCGGCGTACGCCGGAAGCGGCGTACGGGCTGCGCACCGCCTGCCCGGGGTGGACGGTGCGGGACGTGCTCGCGCACTGCGCGGCCGCCCTGGTCCGCATCGTGGAGGGCCGCCTGGAGGAAGGGGTGTTCCTGCCCGCCGCCAACGCGGCCGACGTGGCCGAACGCGTGGACTGGCCCCTCGCGCGCATCGTGGACGAACTGGAGCGCGGGCTCAGCGAGGCCGGCCCGGTCATCGCCGAGGGCGACGGCACGCTCGACGCGGTGGCCCTGGGGGAGTGGATCCACGCGGGCGACGTCCGCGCGGCCTTCGGGGAGCCGGGGGAGTACGCCGGCGACAGCCTGCCGCTGGCCCTGCCGCTGCTGCGGATGGTCAGCCGCAAGCGGCAGACGCCCCGGCTGGTCGCCGACATCGGCGGCCCCGGGGGCCCGCTGGTCCTGGGCAACGAGGTACCCGGCCGGCCCCCGGCCCGCTTCCGGGGCGACGCGGCGACGCTGATCCGCCTCTACTCCGGCCGGCCCCTGGTCGCGACCCGCTACGAACTGGCGGGCGCGGCCGAGGCGGAACTGCTCGTCTACCGGTGACCCCGGACAGCACGACGGCCGGGTCCCGTACGCCCCACACGGCGAACGCGACCCGGCCCCGGCACGACCCCCGCCCCGTCAGTCGATCCTGACGACCTGGAAGGCCTCCGCCATCCGGCCCGGGGGCAGCCCCGCCGCCCGGGCGTGCTCGCCGAGCCACTCCCGCAGCAGCCCCGCCAGGTCGTCGAAGTGCGCGGTCTGGGAGGTGTGGATGCGCAGGGCCTCGACCTTGCGGTCGAAGACGGGGGTGACGTCGATGTACTGGTTGGGCGTCGGCCCGGTCATCAGCCACAGCTCCGGCACGATCCACGGCTCCAGACCCTCCTCCCTGAGGAGTTCGGGGTGCGCGAACGGATTGCGCGCCTCGGGGTAGACGGCCCGCAGGGCGGCGTCGCCCACCGCCCGGTGGTCGGGGTGCAGGTCCGCGATCCGGCCCCAGTTGATCTCCGGGCTCGGGATGACGGCACGCTGCGGCCGGACCTGGCGGATCACCCGGCACAGGTCCCGGCGCAGCTCCACGCTCGCCTCGACGTAGCTGTCGGGGTAGCCGAGGAAGCGGACGTCGTCCACGCCGCTGCGCTTGGCCGAGTGGACCTGTTCGGCCCGGCGCAGGTCCCCCATGGCCTGGCGCGGGAGCTGCTCGTCGTAGCCGCCCGCACCGCCGTCGGTGACGATGCAGTACGTCACCCGGGTGGTGCCCTGCGCGATCCACCGCATGACCGTCCCGCTGACGCAGAACTCGATGTCGTCCGGGTGCGCGGCCACGACCAGCAGGGATTCGGGGGCGCTGCGGTCTATGCGATCGGTCGCGAAGTGTTCCATGTGATCAGCCTGTTGGGCGCGGGCACCGGCCGCAAGGCGGCCCCTTTGGCGTACTCGCGACATGTCGCCTGTACGCCACTCGCAGGTCTCACTGCTCCACATCGTCGACAGATCCACGCACGCGTGGGAAGCGGAGGCGTCCGGCATGGGCAGGATCTTCGGCTC
>NZ_GG657750.1:6265950-6284992 GCF_000158895.1 Streptomyces sp. C
TTCCCCCGACCTGTGCGACGGCACCCTGCTGCCCGCGCTGTACGCCCGAGTACGGGACGGGGTTCGCGCGCCGGCTCGACGGGATGTTCGCCGTCGCCGTCCTCGACGTACGCGCGGCCCCCCGGCTGGTGCTGGCCGTCGACCCCATGGGCGGCAGGCCCCTGCACTACCACCAGGGCGCGGACGGGGCGTTCCGGTTCGCCTCCGAGATCCCGGCGCTGCTGGCGTTCGACGGGGTGCGGGCGGCGCCGCGGGCGGACAGCCTCGACACCGTCCTCGCCCTGCGCACCCCGATCTCCGCCCGGACCGCCCTGGAGGGCATCAGCGCGCTGCCGCCCGGCGCGACCGCCGTCGTGCACCCGGGCAGGCCGGCGGCGCTGCGGCGGCGGCCCCCGGCGCCGGAGGCCACCCCCGAGCGGGGCCGCCGGTCCACCGCGGACGTGCTGTGCCGGGAGGTGCGCCGCCTCGCGCGGGCCGACGTACCGGTGTGCGTCCTCACCAGCGGCGGGCTCGCCTCGGGCCTGGTCACCGCGCTGGCGGCCGAGTACGCCCGGGAGGCGGGGGCGCCCGCCCCGCACGGTTTCCACCTCGGCTACCGGGGCCGGTGGCCCGGCGGGGAGGCTGCGTACGCTCGCGCGGTGGCCCGGCACACCCGTATTGTCCACCACGAAGTCGCCCTGGACCCGGCCGAGCTGGGGTCGCTGCTGACCCTCACCGCCCGGCACCTGGGGCAGCCCGACGCCGACCCGGCCGCGGTGAGCACGTACGCCCTGTTCCGGGCCGTGCGGCGGGCCGGGTACAGCGTGGCCCTGACCGGGGACGGCGCCGACGAGCTGTTCGGCGCCGACGCGCGCACGCGGGTGGCGGGCACGGGCCCGTTCGTCGCCGACTGGGCCGCCGCCTACACCGACGGGCTGTCCGCCGCGCCGCGGCTGCTGCGCGAGTACCTGTACACGGCCGACTACCGGGCCTTCATCGAGGAGGAGGGCTCGGCCGCCGACCGCGTCGAGCGGGAGCTGCGCTCCGCGGGCGGAGACCGGCTGGCGGCGGTCGCCGCGTTCGAGGGCCGCTGGCGGCTGCCCTCCCGGCACCTGCGCCGGCTCGACCACCTGGGCATGGCCTCGGCCGTCGAGGCGCGGACGCCGTTCTGCCGGCCGCCGGTGGCCGCGCACGCCCGGGCCCTGCCGCCGCGCCTGCTCCAGGACCGGCGGGCGCTGGCCGAGGCGGGCCGGGAGCTGCTGCCCAAGGCCGTACGGCGGCGGCCCCGGCAGCCGTTCGCACTGCCGGTCACCGCGATGCTCGCCCCCGGCGGGCCGCTGCTGGAGCCCGTACGCGAACTGCTGTCGGCGGAGCGGCTGGCGCGGGCCGGGCAGGTCCGGCCCGACCGGGTGCGGACCCTGCTGGCCCGTCAGCTGGAGCGGCCGTCGGACCGCGACGCGCTCGCGCTGTGGGCGCTGGCCACGCACGAGCTGTGGGCCGAGGTGGTGCGGGGGATGCGCGTGCCGGCGGACTGCGCCGCCTGACGGCCGCGCAGGGCCCCCGGGGCGGTCCGCTGGCGTGTCCACGCAACGGCGCGAACGCGCAAGCCGATACCAGACCGGACGGTTCGTTTCTCTGTCAGTCTTGGCTGGGCACCCGCTGCCCCTTCCGTTCCGAGCCTCGCTGCGTCCTTCGCACCACAGCGTCAAGGAGGTCCCATGAGCACCCCCGTCTGGATCACCGCGACCCCGCCGGCCACCCACGGCGAACTGCACGTCGGCCATCTCGCAGGACCGTACGTCGCCGCCGACGTACTCGCCCGGTTCCTGCGGGCCGAGGGCGAACCCGTCCGGTTCACCACCGGCACCGCCGACCACGCCAGCTCCGTCCACGTCCGCGCGCTCCGCGCCGGCCGCAAACCGGAGGAGGTCGCCGAGGGGTACCGCGCCGCGATCACGTCGGACTGGCTGCGCTCGGGCGTCGAGTTCGACCACATCGTGCGACCCCGCCAGGACAAGGGCTACCGGGGCCGGCTGACGGAACTCTTCCGGCGGCTGTACGCGGACGGGGTCATCGCCGCCCGCACCCGCCTGACCCCGTACTGCGAGCCCTGCGGACGCTGGCTCCACGGAGCCCACGTCACCGGCACCTGCCCGCACTGCGCGGCGGCCTGCGAGGGCGGGATGTGCCACGAGTGCGCCCGCCCCAACGACGGGGGCGACCTGCTGGACCCGCGCTGCGCCCTGTGCGACTCCCCGGCCGTGCCCCGGCGCTGCCGGCGGCTGTACGTCCCGCTGGAGCCGTACCGCGAGGCCCTCGCCGAGTACTGGGCGGGCACCGGCCTGCCGCCGAGGCTGGCCGCGCTGTGCGAGTCGCTCGTCGAGGACGGGCTGCCGGACGTCGCGGTGTCCCACCCCGCCGAGTGGGGGCTGCCCGTCCCCGTCGACGGCTTCCCCGAGCACCGGATCGACGGCTGCTTCGAGGCGGCCGCCATGCACCTCTTCGGCCACGGCGACCGGCCGCTGCCCCGAACGGGCCGTCCACTTCTGCGGGTTCGGCCACGCCTTCTGTCACGCGGTGCTGCTGCCGGTCCTGCTGTTCGCCCAGGGGCTCAAGCTGCCGCAGCACTTCTGCGTCAACGAGGCGTACGTCATGGACGACGAGGCGCTCGTCCGGGGCTCCGGCCAGAAGGCCTGGGCGCTGGACCTGATCACCGAGTACGGCTCGGACACCCTGCGCCGGCACGTCCTGCAGGCCCGCCCGCTCGGCCGCCGCACGGCCTTCCACGCCGACCGGCTCGCCGCCGCCCGCCGGGAGCTGGACGAGGGCTGGAACAACTGGCTCGCCCGGCTCTTCGCCGCCGTCCGCGAGGAGTGCGCGGGACGGGCCCCGGAGGCCCTGCCCGGAGGCTCCGGCTGGGAGGTGCTGGAGCGCCGGCTGCTGCGCGGGCTGGAGGACCTGCGCGAGGCCTACTCCCCGGACGCGTTCGACCCGCGCAGGGCCGTGGGGCTGCTCGACGAGATGGTGCGCGCCGCTGCCGACTTCGGGCACGTCAACGCGCACGAGGCCCACCGCCCCACCACCGCCGGCCGCCACCTGCCGGTGCTGGCCGCGCAGTTGGCGGTGGCCCGGGCGCTGGGCGCGTGGGCGCGCCCGGTGATGCCGGAGGGCGCGGACCGGCTGGCCGCCGCCCTCAGGACGCGGCCCGGCGGACCGGTCTCGGCCGCCGCCCTCGTCCCGCCCGCCCCGGGCACGCGCCTGGCCCCGCCGTCGGGACCGGTGTTCGGCTTCTAGCCACAACCCCCCGGGCGGGCCCGTACCGCCGGCACGACGCGCACCACCCGCAGGATGCGGACCACCCGCACGACGCGCGCGACGCCCGCGAGGCGCACCACCCGCACGACGCGCACCACCCGCACGACCGTACGACGACAGAATCCCTTCCTCGCCGCGTGACCGCGCGCCGGTCGCCCGGCGGCGCGGGGCGGGCGCGGCCCCTGCCCGTAGGAGCTCCACGTGTCCCTGCGCGTCGCCATGCTCAGCGTCCACACCTCGCCGCTGCACCAGCCCGGCACCGGGGACGCGGGCGGCATGAACGTCTACATGGTCCAGCTCTCCCGCGCGCTCGCCGAACACGGTGTCGAGGTGGACCTGTTCACCCGCTGCCGGGGCGAGGCCCGCCCCTCCCCGGACGCCCTGGGCTCCGGCGTCCGGGTGCACCACCTGGAGGCCGGCCCGCGCGCCGCCCTCGCCAAGGAGGACATGCCCGCCCTGGTCGTCCCGTTCTCCCTGGCGCTGCTCAAGCAGGAGCGGCGCTACGACCTGGTCCACTCGCACTACTGGCTCTCCGGACAGGCGGGCCGGATCGCCGCCGCCGGCTGGCGGATCCCGCTGGTGCACACCGCGCACACCCTGGCCCGGGTGAAGAACGGAGCCCTCGCCCACGGGGACGCCCCCGAGCCGGAGCTGCGGATCCGCGGCGAGCACCAGGTCGTCGGCTCCGCGGACCGCCTCATCGCCAACACCGCCGACGAGGCCCGGGCGTTGCGCGAGCTGTACGCGGCCGAGGAGCGGCGCACGGAGATCGTCCGGCCGGGGGTCGACCTGCGCACCTTCGGACCCGGCCGGGGGCGGGCGGCGGCGCGGGCCGGGCTGGGACTGCCGGCCGACGCGTTCGTCCCCCTGTACGCGGGCCGCATCCAGCCCCTCAAGGGCCCGGACGTGATGGTCCGGGCGGTCGCCGAACTGCTGCGGCAGGACCCGGGGCTGCGCCGGCGGACCATCGTCCCGGTGGTGGGCGGCGACTCGGGGGCCGGGCCGCGCGGCGAGGCCTGGGAACTGGCGCGCGAGCTGGGGGTGTCGGATGTGCTGCGGCACTTCCCGCCGGTGCCGCAGGCGGAGCTCGCGCAGTGGTACCGGGCGGCGGACGTGCTGATGGTGCCCTCGCGCAGCGAGTCCTTCGGGCTGGTCGCCCTGGAGGCCCAGGCCTGCGGGACCCCGGTGCTGGCGTCGGCGGTCGGGGGGCTGCCGACCGCCGTGCGCGACGGGGTGACGGGCCTGCTCGTACGCGGCAACGACCCGGCGGCGTACGCCCGGTGGCTGCGCTGGTTCGCCGGGCGGCCGCAGGAGGCCGCGGAGATGGGGCGGGCGGCGGTGCGCCACGCGAGGAACATGAGCTGGCGGGCCGCGGCCGCGCGCACCCTGGAGGTCTACCGGGACGTGCTGCGCGAGGAGCGGTGGGGGCCGGAGGTGAGTGAGGCAGGAGCGGCGGCACGCTCCTGCCTCGCCGACGCCTCTCCCCTGGAGGGCCGAGAAGGCCGGAAGGCCACCCTAACAGCTCTTTTGAGCTGACCAAAGATGCGCAGGTGTAACGTCTGTATGAACTCCAGATCCGCCCTAAAGGCGCTACAGGAAAGTGGCTCGGACGCGGAATCCATATGAGAATGGAGATGTCTTCGACGGAATACCGGCGGCACGGATCCGCGGAGACGGAATCGATATTCAGACTTCCTGGAGGAATCATGTCGGCCGTGCACACCACCGGAATCCGTGGGAACGCCCGTCTCACCGCCCCCGTCCGCCCGTCCTGTACCGGGGCCGCCGCCGTCGGCGCGGGGTCCCGCGCGGACGGCAACGGCTGGGACTGAACGCCCCGCCCGCCCGGGCGGGTCGAAGCCCCGTGACCGCCTCCCGCGGACACGGGGCTTTTCGTTTTCCCGATGCGTGTCCTGTGAAATCAGTCCAGCCAGCCGAGCCGCTGGGCGCGTACCCCGGCCTCGAAACGGCTCGACGCGCCCATTTCCTGCATCAGCTCGGACAGCATTCGGCTCACCGTCCGGAGGGACACCCCGAGATTTCGCGCGACCTTTTCGTCCTTCATTCCCGAGGCGAGCATTTTCAGGGCGGCCCGCTGCTGTTCCGACAGGCCGTCGCCGCCGAGTTCCTGCGCGACGTCGTCGCCGTACGGCGTGGCCGCGTGCCAGCAGTGCTCGTACAGCGCGAGGTAGGAGCGGACGAGGGCGGGGCCGCGGGCGAGGATCGCGCCGGCCGCCCGGTCGTCGGGGTGCACGGGCAGCACGGCGAACTGCTGGTCCGCGATGATCATGTTCATCGGGACGGCGGGGGAGAGGCGGATCTCCACCCCGGCCTCGACGCGGCGGCGGAGCATCTCCACCGCCTCCGGCGAGGTGGTGATGCGCTGGTGGTAGATGGCGCGGATGCGCACCCCGTTGTCGATCTGGCGGCGGTCGCGGCTGAGCACCCGGTCGGCGACCTCCCGGACCAGCGCCGTCACGTGCATGGACGTCAGATCGTGGCGGATGACGTCGGTGATGTCCTCCAGCACCTGCTGGATCCGGCCGTAGTCGTCGAGGATCTCGACCTCGACGTCGGAGGCGTTCAGCGAACCGGGCCGCAGGAACCTTCCGACCAGGTTCTCCAGCGCGCTGTACGCCCGGTCGGACTCGTCCAGGTGCTCGCGCAGCCGCTCGCGCTCGCGCTGGAGCATCCGCAGCAGGGCGATCTCGGGGTCGATCACGGTGACCGCGTCCGGCCCCGGCTCCCAGGCGCCGGACTGGAGGTCGGCGCGGGTGGCGTGGGTGGTGCCGGTCGGAACGATCAGGCCGAGGGAGGTCAGCTCGGCGCGCCACTTCTCGTACTCCTCGGGCGCGATGCCGAGCTCCCGGAAGACCTCGTTCAGGTCGGACACCCCGCGCAGGCGCAGCTCCTGATAGAAGGCCAGCACCCTGTCGGCGGACTGGATGCCGTCCCTGCCGTCGCCCGTTGCCATCGCGAAGCGACCCCCTCATCTTACGAATCGACAGTCACACTTTGGCACATACCTATGGGAGGGCTCCCGCCCCCTCGAACGGGATGTGACGGGCGTCACAGGGTGCCTCTGAGGTGCGCGACTGTGCTCCCGGCCGGCCCGGACGGGGCTCCGGCGGGGCCGGTACGGGATCTTCCGCGGGTCAACTCCCCTGCTGCCGACGGGCGACGGGCGACGGGCGACGGGCGACGGGCGCGGGCGGTCCGTCAGTCGCGCGGCGCGGCCAGGCAGTCGGGGCACAGCCCCTTGAAGGTGATCTCGGCGCCTTCGCCCATCCGCCACGCGCGGATCGCGTCGCCGGCCGGCTCGGGCACCTGCGCCCGCACGTTCTCCACCCGGCCGCAGCGCACGCACAGCGCGTGCTGGTGGGGCGGGCCGGCGATCTCGAACACGGCCGGCAGGCCGGGGCGGTCGAACTTCTGCGCAAGCCCCGTCTCCAGGAAGTGCCGCAGCATCTCGTAGACCGCCTGGCTGGTCAGGGTCCCGAGCCGCTCGCGGGCGGCGGCGGTGAGGGACTCGACGTCCATGTGGCCGCCCGCCGACAGCACTTGCAGCACTTCGAGACGCGGCCCGGTGACCCGCAGCCCGACGTCGCGGAGGCGCTGGATCACCGCCTCGCGGCCGGTCGACTCCTCCACGACAGCCATCTCCCCGCCACCATCCGCGATCTGGTCCACTCAAACCTTTGTGGGCATCGTACCTCTTGCCCGGCCTCGCGGAACGGCGGCCGAGGGGTCAGCCGCCGGCGCGGCAGACGAGCAGGACGCTCTCCGTCCGCTCGTCCACGCGGTGGCCGCGCCGGCGCTCCACGCGCAGGCCCGCCCCGTGCAGTTCGGCGGTCAGCCGCTCCGGGTCGACGATCCACTTGCGGGTGGCCGTGACCACCCGCTCGCTGCTCAGCTTCCCCGTCCGGACCGAGTGGTAGGTGATGTGCTCGCCCATGCCGTCCAGGTCGAACTCCTGGCGGGCCACCGTCCACTCCTCCACCCCGTCGAACCGCGGCACCTGGAACGCCCAGGTGCGCGAGGGGTCCTCCGCCAGCCCGCGCAGCCGGTGCGCCGTGAAGTCCAGGGCGAGCGCGCCGCCCGGCTCCAGGTGCGCGGCGATCTCGCGCAGCAGCCCGGGACGGGCGCGGGGCGGCACGGCGGAGATCATCGCCCCGGCCAGCAGGACCAGCCGGTACCCGCCCCGCAGTCGCAGCCCCGCCAGGTCGGCGCGGGTGGTGACCAGGCGCTCCGACACCTGAGGGCCGATCCGCCGGCCCCAGGCCCGCAGCCGCTCCAGGCTGTCGGCGTCCCGGTCCACGGCCTCGACCCGGAAGCCCTGGCGGGCGAACGGCACCGCGAGCCGCCCCGCGCCGCAGCCCAGGTCCAGCACCGGGCCGCCGCCGCAGTCCCGCGCGAGGCCCAGGTAGCGGACGATGTCCGCGCTGTGGGGGCCCAGCAGGGCGTCCTGGAGCCAGAGCGAGTCCTCGCCGGCGGGCTCGGCCGACTCCAGGCCGGGCAGGAAGCCGGCGGGCGACAGGACGGCGGCCGCGCGCGGGGCCGGCCCGAGGGGTGCGGACGGGGCGGCCGCGACAGGAGGCGGGGGCGGGGAAAAAACGCCGCTCGGTGTGTGCATCGCTCCTCCAGGGGGTCGCTCGGTCCAGCCGTCCGGGGCGGAGCTCCCGTGCCGCCGGGACCGCGCCGCTGGTGAAATCCTGTCCTGCGCGGGAGGCCCGGGGCCAGAGCGGCGGGCTGCGTGAACACGCGATGGCGTGGATCTGCCACGCCCCCGCGGAGGGCGGGCGGCCGTCAGAGGGCGCGGCCGAGCCTGACCGGTGTGAGGGTTCCGAAGCCGTGGCGGGTGAAGAAGGGGAGCGCCGGGGCCTGTTCGACGGGCAGCGTGATCCGCTGGTACGCGGCCCCGTGCGCCCGCATCCGGCCGGTGGCCGCCTCCAGCAGCGCCGTGCCGACGCCCTGCCGCTGCCGGGCCGGGGTCACGCACAGGGCGTAGATCTCGCCCTCGGCGTCGACCGGCACGCCGCCCGAGACGGCTCCCACCACGGTGCCGTCGGTGTCCGCCGCGACCAGCCAGCCGAGCCAGGCGGGAGCTCCGCCGGGAATTTCAATTTCCGCTCGAATGCGGGGCAGGGCGCAATGGTCCGACACCAGCCGGCCGACCCCGATTTCCCCGAGGGCCTCGCCGTAGCCGTCGCGAATCGCTTCGGCGAGGAGCCGGGAAATCGCCGTCGCGTCACCGGGCGCTGCCGTCCGCACGTCAGCCAGCAGCATTCTTTCCGTACCTCTCGCCGTACCGGTCCTGAGCCCGCACGCGCTCAGAATAGCGGGCAATTCGAGTGGCCGGGGGCGGCGGGAAATCTACGAATTGGCTTAGTAAATAACCGGGTTGGGGCCGCAGAGAGGAAGAGGGCAATCCGCTGTCAGGACGTCCAACAACACGCGACCACCAGCGGAACGACCGTCGACACCGCCGCTGCCACCGCCAACACCCCGCGCAGCACCGGGCATCCCGCTCGGCGCGGCCCCAGGATGCGCCGCATCCGCAGCGCCGCCGACGGACCGCCCGCCGCGAACGCCCTGCGCGGCGCCCGCCCCGAGGCCAGCGCGTACAGCGCCGTGGCCAGCGCGTCGCTCGAACACCCGCGCATCGCCCGGTCGTCGGCGGCCATCTCCAGCAGCAGTGGCACCGTCCGCCCGCCGATCCGGGCCAGCGGCAGCCGGCGGAACACCGCCGAGTACGCGCCCGCCGCCGCGACCAGCAGGTGGTGGCGGCCGCCGATGTGGGCCCGCTCGTGCGCGAGCGCCGCGGCCAGCTCCCGTTCCGTCAGCACCTCCAGGGCGCCCGAGGACACCACGACCCGCCGCGAACGCCCCGGCAGGCAGTACACCGCCGGGCGCGCGTCCTCCAGTACGGTCGCCCCGAGCCGGGGGTCGTACCGGCCGACGAGCCGCAGCAGTTCGGCGTGCCGGGTGCGCGCCCGGCGCGCCCGCACGAGTTCGCGTACGAAACCGGTGGCCGGTACCGCCAGTACGGCCAGCGCCGCCACCGCGGCGAGGGCCTCGCGCGCCGTGGCCGCGGCCAGCCGCCCGGGGGAGGGCGGGGTCAGGGTCAGCACCGCGTCGACGAGCCGGTGGCTGGTCTCCGCGGGGAGCAGCAGCTGCGCCGGCAGCAGGGCCGTGGACAGCGCGAAGGCGGCGCCGCAGGCGATCCAGGCGGCCAGCCCCAGCCGGGGCACCTGCTGGGCCCAGCGGGCGCGCACCAGCAGTAACGGCAGCACCAGACCGGTGATCAGGGCGAGTCCGAGGGGCGGCAGTACGTGGTGGTTCACCGGCCGCTCCCGTCGGCCGGCCGGTCGGTGCGGGCGGCGCGCAGGGCCTCGTCCAGGGCCTCCACGTCCTCGTGGGACATCCGCTCCACGAACCGCAGCAGCGTCGCCCTGCGGTCCTGGCTGTCGCCGAGCGCGTCCTGCATCAGCGCCGCGGTGTACTCCTCGCGGCTGCGCACCGCCTCGTACATCCAGGCCCGGCCCGATTTCTCGCGGCTCAGCCAGCCCTTGCGGTACAGGATGTCCGCCACGGTCATGACGGTGGTGTAGGCGACCTTGCGGACCCGGTTTATGTCGTCCACGATCTCGCGGACCGAGGCGGGGCGTTCCCACTGCCACACCCGGTCCATGATCTCGGCCTCCAGCTCTCCCAGCCGGCGTACGCGCATCCCTCTCGGACCTCCCCCTCGCGAGCGGCTCATCGTACGACCCGCCCCGGCGGCGGGGGCATACCCCGGACCGGTACACGGCCGCGACGCCCGCCGCCCCTCCCCCGGACGGATCCGGTGGAGGGGCGGCGGGCGCGGGGCCGGGGGAGGGACCCCGTCAGGTGCGGATCAGGCGGGCGATGGCCCTGGTCGCCTCGGCGACCTTGGTGTTCGCCTCGTCCCCGCCCCTGGCGACGGCCTCGGTGACGCAGCAGGCGAGGTGTTCGTCGAGCAGGGTCACGGCGCAGGACCGGAGGGCGGCGTTGATCGCGGAGACCTGGGTGAGCACGTCGACGCAGTAGACGTCCTCGGCGACCATCCGCTGCACGCCGCGGACCTGGCCCTCGATCCGCCGCAGCCGTCTGATGACGTCGTCCTTGTGTTCTGTGTAACCGGCCACGGGGTCTCCTCAGTCGGTGGCGGCCCGGAAGCCGCGCAGGCGCAGGCTGTTGCCGACGACGAAGACCGAGGAGAAGGCCATGGCCGCACCGGCGATCATCGGGTTCAGCAGTCCGGCCGCGGCGAGCGGCAGGGCGGCCACGTTGTAGGCGAAGGCCCAGAACAGGTTCGAGCGGATGGTGCCGAGGGTCCTGCGGGCGAGCCGGATGGCGTCCGCCGCGGCCCGCAGGTCACCGCGTACCAGGGTCAGGTCGCCGGCCTCGATGGCCGCGTCGGTGCCGGTGCCCATGGCCAGGCCCAGGTCGGCCTGGGCGAGCGCGGCCGCGTCGTTGACGCCGTCGCCGACCATCGCGACGCTGCGGCCCTCGGCCTGGAGCCGCTTGACGACGTCGACCTTGTCCTGCGGCATGACCTCGGCGATGACCTCGTCGATGCCCACCTCGCGGGCCACCGTCTCGGCGACGGCCTTGTTGTCGCCGGTCAGCAGGATCGGGGTGAGGCCGAGGGCGCGCAGCCGGCGGATCGCCTCGGCGCTGGTGTCCTTGACCGCGTCCGCGACCTCCAGGACCGCGCGGGCCTCTCCGTCCCAGGCCACCGCGATCGCCGTGCGGCCGGCGGCCTCCGCCTCGGACTTGGCGCGCTCCAGGCGCACGGGCAGCTCCATCGCCCAGTCGGCGAGCAGCTTGCCGCGGCCGACGAGGACCGCGTGGCCCTCGACGACGCCCTGGACGCCGAGGCCGGGGATGTTCGCGAAGTCCTCCGGGGTGGGCAGGGCCCCGACCCGGGCGGCGGCGCCGGCGGCGACGGCCTGCGCGATGGGGTGTTCGGAGGAGTGCTCCAGCGCTCCGGCGAGGCGCAGCACCTCGGCCTCGTCGGTGCCCTCGGCGGTGTGGACGCGCAGCAGGGTCATCTGGCCGGTGGTGACGGTGCCGGTCTTGTCCAGGACGATGGTGTCGACCTTGCGGGTGCTCTCCAGGACCTCGGGGCCCTTGATCAGGATGCCGAGCTGCGCGCCGCGGCCGGTGCCGACCATGAGGGCGGTCGGGGTGGCCAGGCCCAGGGCGCAGGGGCAGGCGATGATCAGCACGGCGACGGCGGCGGTGAAGGCGGACGCGAGGCCCGAGCCGGTGCCGAGCCAGAACCCGAGTGTGGCCAGGGCCAGTCCGATGACCACGGGGACGAACACGGCGGAGATCTTGTCGGCGAGCCGCTGGGCGGCGGCCTTGCCGTTCTGGGCGTCCTTTTTCCAGCCGGTTTTTTCCGGGCCAGCTGGGTGTCTTTAGCCGACCCGGGTGGCCTCGACGACCAGGCGGCCGCCGGCGTTGAGGGTGGCGCCGGTGACGGAGTCGCCGACGGAGACCTCCACGGGCACGGACTCGCCGGTGAGCATGGAGGCGTCGACGGCGGAGGAGCCCTCGACGACGGTGCCGTCGGTGGCGATCTTCTCGCCCGGGCGTACCAGGAAGCGGTCCCCGACCTGGAGGTCGGCGGTCGGCACGGTCACCTCGCGGCCGCCGCGCAGCACGGTGACCTCCTTGGCGCCCAGCTCCAGCAGCGCCTTGAGGGCCGCGCCGGCCTTGCGCTTGGACTTCGCCTCGAAGTACCGGCCCGCCAGGATGAAGGCGACGACGCCGGCCGCGGCCTCCAGGTAGATGTTCCCCGCGCCGTCGGTGCGGGCGATGCTGAACTCGAAGGCGTGCGTCATGCCGGGAGTGCCGGCGGTGCCGAAGAACAGGGCCCACAGCGACCACAGGAACGCGGCGATCGTGCCCACCGAGATCAGGGTGTCCATGGTGGCCGCGCCGTGCTTGGCGTTGGTCCAGGCGGCGCGGTGGAAGGGCCACGCCGCGTACGTGACGACGGGCGCGGTCAGGGTCAGCGAGAGCCACTGCCAGTAGTCGATCTGCAGGGCCGGGGCCATCGCCATCGCGATGACGGGCACCGCGAGGGAGACCGCGGTGACGAGCCGCTGGCGCAGCGGCGCGAGTACGTCCTGCTCGGGCTGCTCCCCCTCGGGGCCCGGGGCGCCGCCGGTGCGCGGCGGCGCCGGCTCCTGCGCGGTGTAGCCGGTGGCCTCGACGGTGGCGATCAGGTCCGCGACGGAGATGTCGGCGTCGAAGGTGACCTTGGCCTTCTCGGTGGCGTAGTTGACGGTGGCCTCGACGCCGTCCATGCGGTTGAGCTTCTTCTCGATGCGTGCCGCGCACGAGGCGCAGGTCATGCCGCCGATGGCGAGCTCGACCTGGGCGGCGCCGGGAGTGATGGTGGTCATGAGTGCTGCTCCTCGTTCGAGCGCGGGGTGGGGGCCGGGGCCCGTGGGACGGACGGGACCCCGGCGGCCGGGTGGGTCGGGGGACTGACCGGGCGTCAGGCCCGGCCGGTCAGCTCGTAGCCGGCGTCGTCGACCGCCGCGGTGATCGCGGCGTCGTCGGGCTCGCCGGCGGTGGTCACGGTGACCACGCCGCCGTCGACGTCCACGTCGACGGAGACGACCCCGTCGAGCGCGCCGACCGAGGCGGTGATGGCGGTCCGGCAGTGCCCGCAGGACATGCCGGTCACGCGGTAGACGGTGGCGGTGGTGTCGACCACGGCCACGGTGGTGGTCGTCTCGCCGGCGTTCGTACCGCAGGTGCCTTCGGGGGTGCAGCAGGAAGACATGTGTTTCTCCTAGATCGGACCTCAGTCGCGCCGATACCCGCTGGGGGTATCTGGCCTGACTCCAGATATACCCCCCAGGGGTACACACCGCAAGTGTTCCTCCAGCTTGACTTGATACCCCTGGGGGGTATGGTGAAGTGCATGGAACCGCTGGATGCGGCCGTGGTACGTACGTCGTAGGGGAGATCAGCCATGAACACCGGAGTGAAGATCACCGTTTTCGCCGCAGCACTGGCGGCGACCTTCGGCACCGCCTACGGGGTGGGTGCGGGCGTGGGCCCGGTGGGCGAACCCGCCAAGCCGGCCCACGGGGCCCACGCGGCGCAGGCGTCCACCGGACCCGGGGGGCCGGGGGGATCCGGATCGCCCGCGGGCCACGGGGGCCACGACGGGGCCGCGGCCCAGGGGCCGGCGGCCGGCGGGCTCCAGGTCTCGGAGGGCGGCTACACGCTGAGCCTGGACACCCCGGGCGTCGCGGCGGGCCGGGGTGAGCTGCGGTTCTCGGTCAAGGACGCGGAGGGCCGCAAGGTCACCGGGTACAAGACCGAGCACGGCAAGGAGCTGCACTTCATCGTGGCCTCGCGCGACCTCACGGTCTACCGCCACCTCCACCCGGTGCGGGCGCAGGACGGCACCTGGTCGGCGCCCGTGGACCTGCCCGCGGCCGGCGCCTACAAGGCGTTCGCCGACTTCACCCCGGACGTGCCCGGCGCGAAGAACGTCACCCTCGGCGCGGACCTCTCGGTCCCCGGGGCGTACGCACCGGCACCGATGCCGCCGGCCGTGAACACGGCCGAGGTCGACGGCTACCAGGTGGCCCTGGGCGGCACCCTCGACCCGGGCAAGGCCGGCGAACTCAAGCTCACGGTCAGCAAGGACGGCAAGCCCGTCACCAACCTGGAGCCCTACCTGGGTGCTTACGGCCACCTCGTCGCCCTGCGCGACGGAGACCTCGCCTACCTGCACGTCCACCCCAACGAGGGCGGCCCCGGCCCGGACGTCTCCTTCACCGCCACCGCCCCGAGCGCGGGGACGTACCGGCTCTTCCTGGACTTCCAGCACGAGGGCAAGGTGCGCACGGCGGCCTTCACGGTCAACGCGGGCGGGGGCGGCGCCAAGCCCGCGGCGGCGCCCGCGGTGCCGGCGGCTCCTGCGGCGCCGGAGGAGTCGGGCGACCACTCCCACTGAGCGCACGTACCCGGCATACCCCCCTGGGATGGAACGCAAGAACGGGAAGGGATCGACCGCCGTGACCGCTTACACCGCACTCTCCGAACGCCCCGCCCACCGCACGGACAAGGACGACGTCCTCAAGCGACTGCGCCGCATCGAGGGCCAGGTACGCGGCCTCCAGCGCATGGTGGAGGAGGACACGTACTGCATCGACGTGCTCACCCAGGTCGGCGCCGCCACCAAGGCCCTGCAGTCCTTCGCGCTGACCCTGCTGGAGGACCACCTGCACTCCTGCGTCGCCGACGCCGCGGCCGAGGGCGGCGACCGGGCGCGCGAGAAGGCCGAGGAGGCCTCCCGGGCCGTCGCCCGCATGCTCCGCTCCTGACGCCGGGGAGGGGGCGGTCCGGCCGGAAATATCTTGACGTCGAGATGAATGGAGGGCAGGCTGCCGTGAGGTATCTCGACATCGAGATACTTTTCACGGGGGAGACGGAGGCCCGCCATGCGGCGGCTCGGCACGGCACGGCGACGCGACACGGACCACCGGGAAGCCGACGGCGCCGACGCCGACGGCGGACTGATCGCACAGCTCAGACGACCGCCCGGCGGCCGCGACGCCCGGATCATGCTCCTCGGCCAGCTCGTCGACCGCACCGGCAGCGGCATCTGGGCCGCCTCCTCGGTGCTCTTCTTCACCTTCGTCGTCGGCCTCGACGCCGGCCGCCTCGGCCTGATGCTCGGCGCCGGCGCGGTGGCGGGCATCGCCGGCTCACCCCTGGCGGGCCACCTCGCCGACCGGCTGCCCGTACGCCCCCTCCTGATCGCCTGCCACCTGCTGCGCCTGGCGACCCTCGGCGCGATGCTCGTCGTCACCCGCTTCGAAGCGCTCCTGCTGATCGTCGCCCTCACCTGCCTCGGCGACCGCGCGGCCAAGACCCTCGAAATGCTCTTCGCGACCCGGGTGGGCGGCGAACGCCGCACCACCTACCAGGCCCTGTCGCGCAGCGCCGCCAACGCCGGGTGCGCCGTCGGCGCGGGCCTCGCCGCCATCGGCCTCGCCGTGGGAACCCGGGGCGCGTACGAGGTCCTGATCCTCGGGAACGCGCTGTCCTTCCTGGCGGCCGCCGTCCTGGTGTGGCGTACGCGCGAACCACGCGGCCACGGCCGCCTCGTCGCCCCCGTACCCGGCGACGGCCCGCCCGAGCCGAAGGCGCCGGCCGCCGGGCCCTGGCGGGACCGCGACTACCTCCGCTTCGTCCTCCTCGACACCGCGATGAACCTCGACGCCTCGCTCCTCGACGTCGGGCTCCCGCTGTGGCTGGTCCACCACACCGACGCGCCGCACGCCGTCGTCCCCGCCTTCCTCGTGCTCAACACCGTGCTGGTCGTCGCCCTCCAGCTCCCCGTGTCGGGGAAGGTCCGTGCACCCCGCCAGGCGGCGGCCGCCGTCGCCTGGTACGGGCTCTTCCTGCTCGGCGCCTGCGCCCTCCTCGCCCTCACCCCCGAGCACGGACCCTGGACCGCCTCGGCGACGCTGCTGGCCGCGGCCGCCCTCGTCACCGCGGCCGAGCTGGTCCGCTCGGTGTCCTCCTGGGAACTGGCCGTCTCCCTCGCCCCCCGGCGGGCACGCGCCTCCTACCTGGGCGTGGCCGGCATCTCCTCCTCCGCGCAGAAGGCGGTCGGCCCGCCGCTGCTCACCGGCGCCGTCATGGCGCCGGGCCCGCCCGGCTGGCTCGCACTCGGCGCGGGCGTGGCGGCCCTGGCCCTCCTCCAGCGCCGGACCAGCCTGCGCCGCCTGGCCGCGGTGGGGGCCTGAGGAGAGCCGGGGCGCGGTCCCGCGGGGCGGGCGGCGGGCGGTCGTGCCCCTAAGGGCACATTGACAACCACCGGGCTCCCGACTGCAGTTGAGACCGCACCACTCCCACGACCGCACCACACCCCGAAGGGGGCGATCAGCGCATGACCGAGCCCGAGAGCGCGGGAGACGGCTACGACGTCGTCATCAGCGGAGCCAGCCTGGCCGGAAGCACCGCCGCGATCCTGCTCGCGCGGCGCGGTGTCCGCGTCGCACTGCTGGAACGACGCTCGGACCCCGAGGCGTACAAGGTGCTGTGCACCCACTCCATGACCGCCAACGCCGCCCCGGTACTGGACGAGCTCGGCCTCCTCCCCGCTCTTGAGAAGGCCGGAGCCGTCCGCAACGAGGCCCGCTGGTACACCCGTTGGGGATGGATACACCCGCGGGCCGCCCCCGCCGGGCCCGCGCTGCCGTACGGGTACAACGTCCGGCGCAGCACCCTCGACCCGCTGATCAGGGCCCGTGCGGGGGAGACCCCCGGCGTCGACCTGCTCCTCGGCCACCAGGTGACCGGGCTGGTCACCGAAGCCGGGCGGACCGTGGGCGTGCGGGCCAGGACGCCCCAGGGCGAGCGGGAGATCCGGGCCCGGCTCGTCGTCGGGGCCGACGGCAAGGACTCGGCCGTGGCCAAACTCGCCGGGGTGCCCACCCGGCAGTACGAGAACGCGCGGTTCGGGTACATCGCGTACTTCCGCGGCCTGACGCTGGAAGGGGGGCTGGGCAGGGCCTGGTTCCTGGAGCCCGACATGGCGTACGCGTTCCCCAACGACGACGGGGTGACGGTCGTCGCGGTGCTCCCGGACAAGAAGCGGCTGCCGGCCTTCCGGGAAGACCTGGAGGGCAGCTTCCGCTCCTTCGTCCGGGGCCTGCCCGAGGCGCCGGACCTCGACTCCGCCGAGCGCATCGGCAAGATCATCGGGACCGTCGACTACCCGCTCCTCACCCGGGAGCCCACCGCGCCGGGCCTCGCACTGGTCGGCGACGCCGCCCTGACCGGACCCCCTGTGGGGCGTCGGGTGCGGCTGGGCCCTGGAGTCCGGGAGCTGGCTGGCCGCGGCGGTCGCCGCGGCCGCGGCGGGCCGGGGCGACCTCGACCGGTCGCTCGCGGCGTACGCCCGTACGCACCGGCGCCGGCTGCGCGGCCACCAGACGCTGGCCGTCGACTACGCCAAGGCCCGCCCATTCAACCCCGTGGAGCGGCTGATGTTCGCGGCGGCGGCGCGCGACGAGGCCATGGCGCGCCACATGCACCACTTCGGGTCCCGCCTGATGGGTCCGGCGCGCTTCATGAACCCCGCGGCGCTGGCCAGGGCGGCCGTCATCAACGCCCGGTACCGCGGGACAGCTGCGGCGGCCCCGGGCGGGCGCCGCTGAGACACGCCGTGGCGACCGCCCGCCGCTCCGCGGGACCCGACGGTCAGACGATGCCCTCCGCGATGTCCGCCTGCTCGCGGGCGTTGCCGTAGGCGGACGGGGTCCCGTACGAGCGCCGGGCGGCGTACCACCACACGCTGGCGAGGACCAGGACGACCGCCAGGGCGATCACCGCGTAGTTCATCGAGTCGATCGTCACCGGGGACTTCTGCGGCAGGCAGAACAGGACGGTGACCACGGCCACCCAGCCGACGGCGACCCAGCCGACCGGCTTGCCCCAGCGGCCGAGGCTCCACGGCCCGGGCCGGAACCGGTCCCCGGCCCGCAGCCGCAGGTAGATCGGGATGGCGTAGGCCGGGGTGATGCCGATGACGTTGATGGCGGTCACGGCCCCGTAGGCGGTGGCGGACCAGAGCGAGGGCAGCGCGAGGACGCCGGCGGCCGCGACCGAGAGCCACACGGCCGGGACGGGGGTCTGGGTGCGGCCGCTCACCTTGCGCCACAGGGCGGAGCCGGGCAGGGCGTTGTCCCGGCTGAAGGCGAAGACCATCCGGCTCGCGGCGGCGACCTCGGCGTTGCCGCAGAAGATCTGCGCGACGATCACGACGAGCAGCAGGGCCGTGGCGCCGCCGGAGCCGAGGGCGTCGAGGAAGATCTGGGCGGGCGGCACACCGGTGGCGCTGCCCTGGACCGCCGCGTAGTCCTGGATGGCGAAGGTGAGCCCGGCCAGCAGCGCGAACCCGGCGATCCAGGAGGCCCAGATGGCCCGGACGATCCCCTTGGCGGCGGAGACGGAGGCGTTGGAGGTCTCCTCCGAGAGGTGCGCGGAGGCGTCGTAGCCGGAGAAGGTGTACTGCGCGAGCAGCAGGCCGATCGCCGCCACGTAGAGCGGGTTGGCCCAGCCGGTGTCGTTGACGAACTCGGTGAAGACGAACGAGACCGACTGGTGGCGGTCGGGTACGAAGGCCAGGGCGCCGACGATCACGGCGACGCCGGCCAGGTGCCACCAGACGCTGATGGAGTTGAGCACGCTGACGAGCCGGACGCCGAACAGGTTGAGCACGGCGTGCAGCAGCAGGATGGCCAGGAAGATCAGGAACGTCGAGCCCGGGGTGGGCACGAAGCCGAACTGGAGGTTCAGGAAGGCGCCGGTGAACAGGGCGGCGCCGTAGTCGATGCCGGCGATGGCGCCGAGCAGGCCGAGCAGGTTGAGCCAGCCCGTGTACCAGCCCCAGCGGCGTCCGCCGAGCCGGTCGGCCATGTAGTAGAGCGCACCGGAGGTGGGGTAGGCGCTGGTCACCTCGGCCAGGGCGAGCCCCACGCAGAGGACGAAGAGGCCGACGCCGGCCCAACCCCACAGCATCACGGACGGGCCGCCGGTACCGAGGCCGAAGCCGTACAGGGTCATGCAGCCCGACAGCACGGATATGACCGAGAAGCTGATGGCGAAGTTGCCGAAGCCGCCCATCCGGCGGGCGAGGACGGGCTGGTAGCCCAGTTCTCTGAGCCGCTCCTCC
>NZ_GG657750.1:6285092-6289587 GCF_000158895.1 Streptomyces sp. C
TCCGAGGGGGGGTTGGAGCGGGGGACGGGGGAGACGGAGAGGGAGAGGGCGGGGAGCGGGGTGTCAGTTCCCGCCGGCCAGGCTGCGGGACCTGGCGCGCAGGAACACCTCCTCGGCGAGCGCCGGGTCGGCGGGGTCGCGGGTCCGCTGGGCCCAGGGCAGGGTGGTCCAGTACCCGCCCATCGCGTCGAAGACCCGGGCCGCCGCCTCGAACCGGTGCGCTCCCCACAGGGCGTGCGCGAGGTGGTTCAGGTCGAGCGGGGAGGCCTGCGCCGGGTCGGCGTAGCGGAACCAGGCGTCCAGTGCGTGGACGGCGTCGCGGATGGCGTCCTCGGCGACCCAGTGCAGGTCGAGGGCGCGCTCCTGTCCGCCCTCGCGGCGGTAGCGCTCGACGTGGACGTAGAGCGGCAGGAGGTGCACCGCGGACCCGGGCGGGGCCGCGGCGACCGCCCAGCGGGCGAAGTTGACGGCCTCGGAGCGCGGACGCGGCCCGGGCGCCCCCGCGTGCACGAACTGGAGCATCCGGTGGTAGGCCTCACGGTTGTGCGGGTCCCGCTCGTCGGCCTGAGCGAGGATGCCCCACGGCCCGGCAGGCAGCATCGGGCCGGGCGGCGGCAGCCGGTGCTCGTCCATCAGGCGCTCCTCGTCGAGGAGGGCCAGGGCGAGCAGGCAGACCCAGGGCACGGGGTCGGAGGGGCTGAGGCCGGCGGTGGTCCGGCAGGACTGCCAGGCCTCCTGCCACAGCTCGTGCGTACGGGGATGGCCCGCACGGTGCGCGCGGACGGCGCGTTCCACGGCGACCCGGGTGTGCATCACGGTCGCCGCCATGCTGGTGGGCTGCTCGCTCCGCCAGGCCTGGACCACGTCGGAGCCGGCCGCGACGGCGGCCAGGACCTGGGTGCGCTGGGTCCACAGCCCCCAGCCGTCCGTGCGCTCCAGCAGCCGCGCCATCGACAGCCAGCGGCCGGTGCGCAGGTCCTGGACGGCGGCGCGCAGGTCGTTGTCGAGGCCGGCGGGGTGGTAGACGGGCCGGAAATCGCCGCCGGCCATCACCCGGTCCCGGGCGAGGTGCGGCCGGAACCGGCTCGTACTGCGGTCATCGTCGTCATCGGTCCTCGGATCGCATGGAGGGACGGGTCGGTCCGTCTGGCGTCCGATCGCCGCACCGGCGGAGTCGGGCCAGCCCCAGGGATGCGTGAACCATGCGCGAACTGTTCGGCGGACCCCCGCAGTTGAGCCACGGGCGGCCCCGTTACCGCCCGTTGATCGGCGATCACTATAGAGCGGGTGCGGCGGATCTCACCCGGAAACTTTTTCGATGGCAAGTTTCAAGCCACTTGCTGCATGTGATTGTCCGTCAGTCGAGACGGGGAGAGACGGAAGGATCTTGACGGGCGTCCCGCGCTGGTGGAGGCTTCCGACCGGCGCACCGACGAACCGCCGGCACGCGGACGAACCGGCGCATCGACGAACCGCCGCATCGACGAACCGCCGCATCGACGAACCGCCGGCCCGCGGACGGAACGGAACGGAACGGCAGGAACGGAACGGAGTGGTGATGACGGGCCCGGTGCTCGCAGTGGACCAAGGCACCTCGGGAACCAAGGCCCTCGTCCTGTGCCCCGACCGCGGGATCATCGGCTCGGCCTCCGCTCCCGTACGCCCCCGCCACCTGCCGGACGGCCGTGTGGAGGTGGACCCGGCCGAGCTGCTGGACTCCGTCGTCGACGCCGGACGCGCCGCGCTGGCCGCGGCCGGCGAGCCGGTGGCGGCCGTGGGCCTGGCCAACCAGGGCGAGACCGTACTCGCCTGGGATCCGGCGAACGGCGAGCCGCTCACCGACGCCATCGTCTGGCAGGACCGGCGCGCCGCAGACCTGTGCACCGAACTCGCCCCGCACGCCGAGATGCTGCACGAACGCACCGGACTGCCGCTCGACCCCTACTTCGCCGCACCCAAGATGGCCTGGATACGCCGCCACCTGACGCGGCGCGGCGTGGTCACCACCAGCGACGCCTGGCTCGTGCACCGCCTCACCGGCGCGTTCGTCACCGACGCCGCGACCGCCGGCCGCACCCAGCTGCTCGACCTCGACACCCTCGACTGGTCCCGGGACGCCCTCGGAGCCTTCGGCCTCGACGGCGAGCGGCTGCCGGAGGTCGTCGACGCGGACGCCCGCGTCGGCACCACCACCGCCTTCGGCCCCGAACTGCCGCTGACCGGGCT
The DNA here is from genome assembly GCF_000158895.1 of Streptomyces sp. C. NCBI lineage: Bacteria > Bacillati > Actinomycetota > Actinomycetes > Kitasatosporales > Streptomycetaceae > Streptomyces > Streptomyces sp. C. The sequence goes on from NZ_GG657750.1 coordinate 6,287,319, forward strand.
GCTCGTCGACCAGCAGGCCGCCCTGCTCGCCCAGAGCGTCACCGCCCCCGGCACCGCCAAGTGCACCTACGGCACCGGCGCGTTCCTGCTCGCCCAGACCGGACCCCGGCCGCGCCGCAGCTCCACCGGACTCGTCGGCTGCGTGGCCTGGCGGATCGGCGGCCGCACCAGCTACTGCCTCGACGGCCAGGTGTACACGGCCGCCTCCGCCGTGCGCTGGCTCACGGACCTCGGCGTGATCTCCGGCGCCGAGGACCTCGACACCGTCGGCGCGGGCGTCCCGGACTCCGGCGGCGTCACCTTCGTCCCCGCCCTCGCCGGACTCGCCGCCCCCTGGTGGCGGGGCGACCTGCGCGGCTCCGTCACCGGTCTCGGCCTCGGCACCACCGCCGGACACCTGGTGCACGCCCTGTGCGACGGCATCGCCGCCCAGGTCGCCGAACTCGCCGACGCCGCGGCCGCCGACCTCGGCACCCCGCTCACCACCCTCCGCGTCGACGGCGGCCTCACCCGGTCCGCCCTGCTCATGCAGGCCCAGGCCGACCTGCTCCGGATTCCGGTGGAGGTGTCGGCACTGCCCGACGCCACCGCCCTCGGCGTCGGCGCGATCGCCCGCCTCGGCCTCGACCCCTCCCTCACCGTCCGCGAGGCCGTCCCGGAGTGGAAGCCGTCCGCCGTCTACGAACCCAGGGCCGGCGCCGACGAAGCCGCCGAACGCCGCGCCCGCTTCCGCACGGCGGTCGCCGCCCTGCTCGACGGCCCGGCGTGAGCGTCACCACCCGCGGCGCCCTGCCCGGCGCCGCGTACGACGTCACCGTCATCGGCGCCGGCGTCGTCGGCTCGGCCATCGCCCGCGAACTGGCCCGGCTCCCGCTGCGGATCGCCCTGCTCGACGCCTCCGACGACGTCGGCGACGGCACCTCCAAGGCCAACACCGCCATCCTGCACACCGGCTTCGACGCGGTCCCCGGCACCCTGGAGTCCCGGCTCGTCCGCGACGGCAGCCGGCGGCTCGCCGCGTACGCCGCCGAGAACGGCATCCCGGTGGAACCGCTCGGGGCGCTCCTCGTCGCCTGGGACGCGGAACAGCACGCCGCGCTCCCCGGACTCGCCGCCAAGGCGGAGCGCAACGGCTACCACGACGCCCGCATCATCCCCGCCGAGGAGGTCCGGGCCCGCGAGCCGCACCTCGGCCCCGGGGTGCTCGGGGCCCTCGACGTACCCGGCGAGTCCGTCATCTGCCCCTGGACGACCACCCTCGCGTACGCCACCCAGGCCGTCCGCGCGGGCGTCGACCTCCACCTCAACTGCCCGGTCCGCTCCGCCACTTCCGGCGACCCGCACCTGCTGACCACCGGCCGCGGGCCGCTGCGCACCCGGCACCTGGTCAACGCGGCCGGCCTGCACGCCGACGAGATCGACCGGCTGCTCGGCCACGCCGACTTCACGGTGACGCCCCGGCGCGGCCAGCTGATCGTCTTCGACGAGCTCGCACGGGACCTCGTACGCCACATCCTGCTGCCGGTGCCGACCGCGCTCGGCAAGGGGGTCCTGGTGACGCCGACCGTGCACGTCAAGGTCATGCTGTTTCCGACCGCCGAGAACCTCGACGACAAGACGGCCACCGGGTCGACCGCCGAAGGCATCGCCCTGCTGCGGGAGAAGGGGCCGGCGCATCCTGCCCGCCCTCCTCGACGAGGAGGTCACCGCCGTGTACGCGGGACTGCGGGCCGCCACCGGATCCGAGGACTACGCGATCCGCGCCCACCCCGCGCAGCGTTACGTGACGGTGGGCGGCATCCGCTCGACGGGACTGACGGCCTCGATGGCGATCGCGTCCCACGTGGTCGCCCTCCTGGCCGAGGGCGGGCTGCCCGTGACAGGACCCCGGGACCTCGAACCACTGCGCATGCCGAACCTGGGCGAGGCGTTCCCCCGCCCCTACCGCGACGCGGAACGGATCGCGGCGGACCCCGAGTACGGCCGTATCGTCTGCCACTGCGAACGCGTCACCCGCGGGGAGATCCGCGACGCGCTCGCCTCGACGGTCCCGCCCGGCTCGCTCGACGGCCTCCGACGGCGCACCCGCGCCCGGGCCGGCCGCTGCCAGGGCTTCCACTGCGGGGCCGCGGTCCGCGCCCTGTTCGACCAGAAGGCCCCCCATGCCTGACCGCACGGACCGCACCCACCGAACAGTGGACGTACTGGTCGTCGGATCGGGCCCCGCAGGCCTCGCCCTCGCCGCCCGCGCCGCCCGCGCGGGGGCCGG
>NZ_GG657750.1:6290801-6336700 GCF_000158895.1 Streptomyces sp. C
CGCCCGCCTGCCCGGCGTCCCCGGCCGCGCGTGCCTTCTCGCGCATCTTGCGCACCAGCTCCGCTTTCTTGTCGGCGGCACCCTGACGGTCGAGGTTGCGGTGCGGACCGTTGTTCTGCCGTTCGGCGCGGGACAGCTTCTTGCGCTGGCCGCCGCCCTGGCCCACGGGATTGTTGATGTTCTTGCTGTCGGTCACGGGTTCTCCCGGTGGTGAGGTGAAGTGATCTGGGGATTCATCGGCGGGGGACGGGCGCGGCGACGTCAAAGGACGTCAGCGGGGGCCCGTCCCCCTCTCACGCGTAAATCGGCGTCGGGAAGAACATGACAAAGACGTTACCCGCTCCCGCCGGCCCGCGACTCACTCCCCGCCCACGGCCGACACCCACGAGCCAGGCTCGGCGGCGAAGCAGCGACTGCCGCCACCCATGGCGACACCGCGTTACCGGGCGACTACGCTGCCGGCAGCCCTGCTCTACGGCCAGTCCGGCTTCCTCTTCGTCCTTGCTCGTACTGGGGAAATCCCTGATCGGCGGTGTAGCTGCGGAGTTCTCTCAGGAGACGACGCGTTCGCCGGACGGATCGGCGACCACGATCTGGATGTGCGGCGGGCCGTACTTGCGCGCCTTGTCGACCATCTTGGCCACATCGACCTTGTGCCGTTGCGCGGATACGTACAGCGGTGCCGGCATGGCCGGGTTCGGCGGCGGTACGGTCGCTCCGGCGGGCAGCCTCATGCCTGGCCGCAACCGAACCCCGATCAGGGCGTGTTCACCGTGCGGGGGCATCACCACGACGAACTGCGTGACATCGCTCCACGGCAATATCACATTGCCGATCCGCACCAGGGCGGTGTTGAAGTAGAACAGGAGGCGCCGGGAGTCGAACCAGGAGGATATGAGCGGGATCGCAAAGACGATCACCGCTCCGCCCTTCACCTCGAGCGCCCAGCCAAGGAACAAGGCGAGCGCCACCACGGCGGCGATCGCCCCCCACAGTCCCGCCAGGTCCTGCGGGGAGGCCGGGCGCGTCACCTTGTAGCGCTGCCACCGCATGCCACGCCTCGGCTGCCATTCTGCGCCCGCTGAGGAGTTCGGATACGACGAATTCGGATTCGGCACGGGAAAGAACCTCTGAATCTGACTGGGATGGATATCGGGTCACCGGCCCGCCTCAGGAACGGAAGCGCCGGCGGCACCGCGGGATGAGGGCAGGTACGGCGACTGTGAAGTACCGCACAGGCTCGATCGGCTTGAAACCGGGTCCGGGTCGTACACGGGCCGCTTGGATGTGCTCATGCACGTCGCAACCGAGGTGTTTCCTCACGTTACGGCTCCGGCCCGTACCGGCGGTGGACCGTACCCGCGGCTGCCGGTCCTGGCACGGGCACCGGTCGTCCGCTCACGTGCTTCCTTTCGGTCACCGACTCAGGGCCGTCCTGAGCGGGTTGTGGCCGGGGAGGGCTTTCGCGCTCCCGGGGCGCAATGCCCTGCGGCGTACGGACGCCGGGGTCCTTCACCGTCGTCAGCCGTGCGCCGCGCACATTCAAACCGGCATCGCACCGCGTGTCCCGGCCCGCCGGCCTCGTCGGACAGACACCGGACAATCACCGGACAATGGCTTTCCCACGGCCGGTACACCGCCGCCGTACGTCGATGAACCGGACACTCCAAGGAGAGGAAGGAACGAGAGGTGGGACGCCAAGAGCAGCCGCTGGATCCTGAGCAGGGGCCCGTGGTCCGATTCGCCTACGACTTGCGCGACCTCAGGCGGCGGGCGGGTAGCCCGTCCTATCGCCAACTCGCCGCCAGGACCCACTTCTCGGCCTCCACGCTGGCCGCCGCGGCTGCCGGTCAACGCCTGCCCAGCGCCGCCGTATTGGCGGCTTTCGTCACCGCCTGCGGCGGCGACCCGGAAGCATGGGAGCAGCGCCGCATCCGCGCGCACGTCCTCTCCACCAGCCCACCACCAACAGGAGCCCTTGCGGCTGCTCCTGCCTCCTCGTCACCGGACTCCTCGCCGTCGACGCCCAACGTCCAGTCCGAGACACGCGATTCCCCGCAGAAGCTGAAGTCGCAGTGGCGAGTGCTGCGCAAGGTCACCGGCCCTGTCGCGGCCATCGTGACGGCCGTCATGATGCTCGGCGCGTTCGTCTCCGGCGACTCCGTATCACCGAAGGGCGCCCAGGCAGCGGACCGGACGCCCGACACGCCTGGCCCCATGGCGGAGGTCCGCCTACGAGATGACGGACGGTGGTTGCGAACCGACGCGGACATTCCCCGGCAGTATCGGCACCTGATCGTCGAGGCCGGGACCATGTGCGACATCCCGCAGGTCACGCCCGCCCTGGTGGCCGCCATGCTCGAGGCGGAGAGCGGATTCGACCCCCTGCTGAGCGACCCGGCCAAGGACGAGTACGGCATCGCCCGCTGGACACCCCGAGTCCTGCGCTACTACCTGCCGCCCGCCGAGCAGAAGGCCATCCCCAAGCCGCCCTTCAGCCCCGAGGACTCCATCCCCGCCGTGGGCAGGATGCTGTGCGCGATAGCCCCGGAACTCGAAAGTGTCCCAGGAGATCGGGCCCTCAACCTGGCCGCCGGCTACCGAATCTCGACCTGGCGAGTCCAACGCCAGGGCGCCGAACTCGCAAGCATTCAGCCCTACCTCAACCGAGTCCGCACCAACCTCGAGCGGTACCAGCCGGCTTCGAACGCTCCCCACGGCCTTGCCGGGCGGTAGCGCGGCCAGCGCAAATGCCATGCCCTGCTCGTGATCGCGCTCACCGACGACCGGGGCCGGCTGCTGTGGGCCGCGGCGGCCCGGCCCGGGCGGACCTCGGAGATCATCGTTCGTGCGAGCCTGTCGCTCTTCACGAACTCGCCTGCTACAGCCAGTCCCGCTTCTTGAAGATGACGTACAGGCTGACGCAGACCACTGCCATCAGCAGGATCGCGAAGGGGTAGCCGCCTGCCCACTTCAGTTCGGGCATGGTCTCGAAGTTCATGCCGTAGATCGTGCCGACCAGGGTGGGGGCGAAGAGGATGGCGGCCCACGAGGAGATCTTCTTGAAGTCGTCACCCACACACCACTGACCTGCGGAAACCGGCCAGATAGGTGCTCTGACCTGCGGCGATCCGCCTTTCGGGCCCTTTCGCTGTGCTACCCGTTGATGCGCCCGATCCTCCCCAGCCGCTCCCCAACAGGGCTTCGTTCTCCCCAGATTCTCCCCAGCCGCTCCCCCCGGGAAGGCGGATCTTCACTGGCCAGAGCTTGATTCGAGCATCGCGCCGAGTAGATCGTTTTCCCGGGGCGTTCGTCGAGACAGGTAGGCCGCAGCCTGGCGCAGGACCTCGTGCTCCTGCGCCAGCAGCTTGTTAAGTCGACGTGGTTCGGGCAACTTCACGCTCTCCTGGCTGGTTGTTCCAGGCTTGGCCCCGTCGTCGATGTCCGCCCGGCACACCCACTTCCCCAGCGTCATCGTGTGGACCCCTTAAGCCGGCGGCTCGATCGTTACGCCCGGGCCGCGGATACTTGCGACCCCACGTCGGCTGGCGGAACTGTTCCGGATAGGGGGCTTCGGCGCAGTGGCATCCTTCCCACCCGCCCCGCAGTGCAAGCCAGATCAGATGTCACCCGACGTGCGGCAGACCCAGTGCCCACCGGCAGCCCCTGCTATGAGCAGTCGGTGGCTGATACCTGTATCTCTCTGCTTCGCCGGGTCATGCCTCTTAGGTAACAGCAGAAACAATAGGCGTCGTACGTCACATCGGCCCAGTGAATCTGATGGCGGAAACAGCTCGTGAGGCGGCTTGCAGAATCCTGTGAATTTCGGATTCTCCGCCATCTGGATGGGCCGTGTGGACGCTACGGCTATGCGACTTCATCTCCTGCGCTGGATCCTCGACCCCATCACCAGCTGGCAGGCGCTTCGGGTGTCCACGGCCAGCCGTGGATGCACTTCATTCGACGTGGCCTGGCGGCGGGCCAGGGTCGCTAGACACCCTGAAGAGGCTCCCTGTGTGTGGCTCGGGCACAGAGCTCCCGCCAGCACCGAGCAACATGACCAGACCGACAACAATCGGCCACATGGCCCGATTCGACGAGACTAGTTTTCGGTCGACAACAGCGGTGATCGAGAAGACCGTGGGCTTTCCGCCACATTCTGAAAAGGATTCCTCGACGGTTGGCCGTTTCGTGAGAATCAAAGCCTGCTAGCCAGACAACGGGGGAGAGTGTCATGCCGGATCCTGTAGAGATCGCCCTGATCAGTTCAGCCGTGCCCGCCACACTAACCTTCCTGTTTCAGCGACTGGAACACCTGATCAGCCCACGCGGCCGTGAGATCGAGCCCGACGTCAGCCTTCCCGACACCCTGGTCGGAGCGCTTCAGCTGCCCCTGCACCCGAACGAGGAGCGCCTTCAGGCCTACGAACGTGAACTCGAAGTGCTCCACCTCGTCCTCCAGGGTTACGCCGGTCGCAACCTGGACACAGACGTCACAGATCCGGGCCTGCTGCGCAGCATGACGATGCTGAGGTCCGCCCTCGAGGACATCTACGGGCAGCGCCTGACCTTTGAAGGCGAGAACCGCCCAGCCTCCGGGCCGTTCGTCGACCAGAAGCTGACCACACTCACCGGTGAGGCCACAGGTATGGATGCCGACGAGATCAGCGGGAACGCCCGGGTCGCTCAGCAGGTGGAAACGGTCGAGGCAAACGCCAAGCTCATCGGGATCAAAGCGCGCCGGATCGGCCGATAGCAGCGCCGAACGCCACCCGCTGCGCACCCGCGCAACGGCGCCATCCGTCCGAAGGGCCGCGTGTTGACACTGAACGAACCGACCGCCCCCAGCCAGCCCCGCGACCTGCCGGCCCTGGCTGCACCCCCCAGCGGCACCGAAACGACCAAGCCTCCCGCCGCCCTCCTTGCCGAGGCCGCACCTACTTCCCCTGCGCCGGCTGCAGTGCCCGCGCAGGATGGCGCCCCGCCCGCTGCGGAGGAGCCACCAGTACCTGCCGAGGCTGATTACGTGTACGAACCGGATCGCCATGCCGAAGACCTCACTGGCAACGCCGACTTCGCGATGAGGGTCGAACAGAAGGTTCCGAACAACCAGGGCACGGTCATCGGCGTGCAGAACAACCACGAGATCCAGCGACTACGCGGAACCCCTCTGACCGATGACTGGGTCCGCGGGCGCCTGCGCAGCTTTGCCAGCAACGACGAAACGACGAAGGCACTCGAGACGATCCTCGAAGCCCACCGCGTCGTGGTCATCCACGCGTCCCCCGGCACTGGCCGTTACACCACTGCCCTGCACATCCTCACCACCTTGCGTATGCGCTCCATCCGCCAGGTCAGGCGCCTCCCCGACGACAAGATTGAACTCGAAGGGCTTCTGGACGAGGACACCGGCTGGATCTTGGACCTGCGACACGAGACACAGCCGTTACCCACCGCCACCGGACTTCATCTGCGAGAGATCGCGGATCATCTGCGCGAGACCCGATCGTTCGTCGTCGCCGTCATTCACACCGACACCTGGGCGAGCGTGGCTGTCGAAGCATCCGACCTGGACCATCAGCTCAAGCCTGCGGACGGGCTCCGTGTTGCCCGCGCGCACCTCGCCGACCAGCCTCTCACACCGAGCGAAGTGGACCAGTGGCTCAGCGATAGCGGCATCACCAGCCACCTCCAGCACGCCACACCAGCGATGGCGGTCAGTTGTGCCCACACAATCGCGTCGGCCGTCACGCTGAACCGCTCAACGGCGGAACCGAAATCCTTCGACGAACTCGTCGGTTTCGTCATCCAGTCCGCGCAGAACTGGCGTAGCGAACTCCTCAAGTGGCACAGGGAGCAAACCGACAGCGGTCACCGCACCTACCTGCTCGCAGCCGCCGTACTCGACGGAGCAACAGCCCAGACCGTCTACGACTCCCACCTCAAGCTCGGCACGGCACTCGAAGACACACCCGTACCCACCAAAGGCCAGCGTGGCCCCGGCATCATCGAGCTCACCGACACCATCAACGCAGACCTCGGCACCGACGACTGCGTCCGCTTCCTGCGCCCGGGATACGCCGAAGCCGTCGTCGACTACTTCTGGGTCGACCGCCCCCACCACGTCGAGGCCTTCACCCACTGGACAGCCGAGCAAGCAGCCCTCCTGTCCGGCGACCTCGGGATCCGTCTGGCTGATCGCGTCAGCCAATGGGTCATCCGCTACACCCTTACCAAACAGAGCCTGACCGTCCTGCGCGCGACCGCCACCCACTGGGCAGCCACAAAGAACCTCAGCGGCCACGCGGTGGACCTCCTGGTCGCCGCCGCCATTGACCCGCAAACCGGCAAGCTCGCCCGCGATAAATACCTTCAATGGGCCAGCGCCCCCGACCAGCCACCCCCCGATGAACGCGGTCACACCCCGGTCGCCCTCAAGCGCGTCCTTGCCGAAGCAATGGCACAACTCGGCCCCGCCTACCCCAGGGTCGCAGTGAGGCGACTGGCCGACCTCGCCGCCCACACCGGCAACGCCACCGTCACACAAGCCGTTGGCGAGGCCCTGATGGCCATGTGGGACCAAGAAGGCTTCGCGGAACGGATCCGCGACACACTCACGGCGTGGTTCACCGCACCACAGCACCATCAAACCGCTGCCGCCCGCCGCGCCTTCCTGCATCTCGCAGAGAGGACCGGCCCCTACGGCATCCCCATCCTCCTGGCCACAGACAACAGCGGACCAGACTCTTGGACCCTCACGGGCTGGCGCCGATCCCTCGACGACGCCAGTAGCAGCCAGATCCAAGGCGCCGTCAATGCCTGGCTTGAAGCCGCGCTCGCACACCGCGACCTCCGCACCACAATCGTCACCACCTTCACCGAAGCCGTCTTCCGATCCGATACCGACCGCACCTACCTCGCCCAGCGGTACATCGTTCTGAACCACGCCGCCAATGGATGGGAACCCGCCCACGCCGGACAGCAGCCCACGGAACGCACCCGCCTGCGCGACGAGGTGCTGATCGCCATCCGAGAGGCAGACCCGACAGCCCCGACTCACGCCGGCGATGCGCCGACTAGGTCGTAGAGGGGGTGGCTGGCCTCAACCCCGGGCGGGCAACCTCAGCATCACTTGCCCCATGCCCAATACGATGCCCGGCCACCCCTTCACCCTCACCCTCACCGGGGCGTGGGAAGAACTCCCCTCGCCTCGCCCCCACCGCAATCCCGACGCTGTCGCCATCCACCACGCCTTGACCATCGTCCGTAACATCACCTCCAACCTCACTCCGGCCGACGCCGTCCTGGCAGCGGCACGCATCAACACGCTCCTCGGTCAGGCCTCCGACATCCCGGGCATCCCTGTCAGGCTCATCTGGGCCCACGTCGACCTGACCACGGACCTCGAGGCACTCAGCGCCACGACCCGGCACCAACGTCACCAGCACGAGGAGGAACAACGCCGCGCCGAACAGGCCCGCCACCTGGAGACGGCCCGCGCCTTCCAGACCACAGTGATGAGCGACCCCTCGCTAGCCCTGGCCTACTGGTACGCCACCGCACCGCACACCATCGACGAAGACACGCTTACTCGCCTCGAACAACTGCACAGCCAAGTAGCCGCCTACGCACCACAAGGTCGCTGGGCACTCCTCGCCCGTCTGCTCCACACCTTCACCAGCGATCTGACCACCGATGCCAAGAACCACCTCATCGACACGATGGCGGCCCTTACCGACCGTTACGGGCAACCTGACATCGCCAGCGAGATCCGCACCCTGCACACCCCAGACCCGGCCGAGCAGCATGTCCCCGCTCAGGAGCCAACCCCCTGATTGCCCCGGACACGAAGAAAACTGCCTATGACAACGGGGAAACACTTACACGGCCCTGCGGACACCGCCGGACCGACTTCGCCACGAGGCAGTTCACTTCAGTGCTGGCGAGCCCGAGCAGTAGAAGACGTCAGCTCGGAGCGCATTCCGGATCTTCGTGAGGGCTTCGCGGTCGCGGTTGAAGCGGAGCTTGTTGGTGAGGAGGATGGCCCATCGGTCTTGCGTGGGGCTGATCCACATGCCGGTGCCGGTGAAGCCGTAGTGGACCCAGATGTCCTCGGCGGGGTCGGTGCCGGGGGCGGGGTGCCAGAAGAGGCCGCGGGCGGGGGTGAGGGCGCCGGTGTGGATGCGGAGGGAGTCCTTGATCCAGGTCGGGTTGAACGCGGCCCTGGCGGGGGCGAGCATGTGGCGGAGGAAGAGAGCCAGGTCGTCGAGGACGGAGAAGGTGCCGGCGATGCCGCAGACGCCGCCGAGCAGGCGGGCGGAGAAGTCGTGGGCGGTGCCCTTGAGGTGGGTGCTGGTGGTCTCGTCGTACTCGGTGGGGGCGCAGCGGGCCGCCTCGGGGGCGGGGAGGGGGCCGAAGCGAGTGCGGGTCATGCCCAAGGGGTGCCAGACGCCGTTGGTGGCGAGCCGGTCCAGGGGCTGGCCCGAGAGGTGTTCGGCCAGGTAGCCGAGGATCAGGGCGGCCCGGTCGGTGTACTCGACGGCCTCACCCGGCGGGCGGTGGAGGCCTTCGTGGAGGACGCCGTCGCGGATGTCCTGGGGGTCGGTGCCGTAGAGGTTCTTCAGGTTGGCGCGCAGGGGCAGGCCCGCGGTGTGGGTCAGGAGGTGGTGGGCCGTGGTCCGGGCCAGGGGGTGGCCGGCGACCTCGTCCCAGAAGGTGCCCAGAGGGGCGCGGAGGTCGAGTTTCCCCGCTTCTACGAGCGTGCCGATCGTGGACCAGACGGCGAGGATTTTGGTGAGGCTGGCTACGTCGAAGACGGTGTCCAGCTGCATGGGTTCGTCGGGCCGGTCGGGATCGAGGAGGCCGACGGTTCCGCTCGCGCGGATGCCGTCGGCGTCCCCGACCGCCCACACCGCGCCGGGGTAGACCTCGTCGCGCACGCCGGTCTGGAGGAGGTCTTCGATACGGGCGGTGGAGGGCGTCGTCATGGTCTCCCGATCGTCGTACGGCCGCGGGTGGTCCGTCGGCCAGGGTAGTAAGGGGGCCAGGACGGTTCCTGTTACGCCACGGACGAGTCAGGTGAGCGGATGGTGGAGGGGGATCCGGGCTCGTTTCTTGCTTCGAACTCTCTGTGGGGACCTGGGTGACGAATTCCGGTGCGGGATTCGGTGTCGGCGTACCGTGCTGGGGGTGACGGATACGACTCGAGAAGATGGTCTGGCGGCAGTGCTGGCCGCTCTCTCCGACGCGTTCGGGCTGGGCGTGGTACGTGATCGGCGGTTCCTTGCCCATGGCCTGATGAACCGGAACTGGCGTCTCGTGACGGCTGCCGGCCTGTACGCGCTCAAGGAGATCACCGACGTTCCTCTGCCGAAGGCTCGCAGGAACCTCGCGGTCCTCGTGGACCTGGCTCGGGAGGGCATCCCGGTGCTGGCGCCGCTGGCCGACGCGAACGGGGACCTGGTGGTCGAAGTAGGTGGTCATGGCTACTGCGTCCTGCCGTGGGTGGACGGCGAGCACGTTCAGGGGACGGACCTTCCGCTCGACCAGGTCCGCGATCTCGGTGCTCTCCTCGGCCGCCTGCACGAGGGCTTGCGGCGGCACGGGCCCGGCCCGGTTCCGGAGCGGGCACCGGTTGCGAAGGTCCGCGACGTGGCCGAGGCCGATCGGGCCGCCGCTGCTCTCGCGAGTCGCCTCCCGGCCGATCCGGTCACCGACTTGGACAAGACTGCCGCCGAGGCCCTGCGCGGCCGCCGCGGCCTCCTCGCGCGGTACGCCGATGCCCGGCCGGACGGCGAGGTGCCGGCCGGGCCGTACGGGTGGACGCACGGCGATTTCCAGTACCGCAACCTGCTGCGCCGCGACGGCCGGGTGGTGGCGGTCCTGGACTGGGACCGGCTCGGTGTCCGTCCGTACGGAGAGGAGGTCGCGCGGACCGCGCAGGTGCAGTTCGGGGTAGGTGGTGTCTTCGACCTCGACCGTGTCGCCGCGTTTTGCTCCGGGTACCGGTCCGTGATCGATCTGTCCGAGGGCGACCTCGCCGACGCGGTGAAGCGGCTGTGGTGGAAGCGGCTTACCGATTTCTGGCAGCTGGAGTTCTACCTCGACCGCCAGGACCCCACCTTCGGCGAGATGTTCCTGACGGACGAGGCACTGCTGAACTGGTGGACCGACCGCGCCGACGAGGTGCAGGCCGCCTACGCGGCCCGTTAGCAGGCTGCTGCTGCCGCCGGGATGAGCCCGGCGGCAGCAAGCTCGGGAAGGCACGGCCGGACCAGCGGCGCTGCCCCGGCGAGGGCCTTCGCGCCGAGGCCGGCTCGTTCAGCCGTCTCGATCGCCTGCACCCAGGCGTCCACGTCGTCGAGGTGGACGATGATTCCGCCGTCTCTCACCGCCTCGGGAATGCCGCCGCGGGACGAGCCGATCGTGGGGACGCCGTGGAGCCCGGCTTCCACGATCACCCGGGGGAAGGCGTCCTCAACCTGGGAGGGCACGAGCAGCAGGTCGTTCGCGGCGTAGATCGGGCCCATGGCATAGGTGCGGGGAACCCAGTGCACGTTCGGGTACGCGGTGAACTCACCAGCCGTGTCCCACCAACCCTCGACGAGGGTGAACCGGAGGGTGGGCAACCGACGGATCAGCTGGTGCAGGAGTGCCGCGCCCTTGGCGGGGATGGGGTTGACCATCAGCACGCCGCCTGGGATGCGACCGGCTGCGCCGCGCCCCGCAGGGAGGAGGGGCTCGGCGCCTTCGGCTGGCGCGAACGGCGGGTAGAAGACGATCGCCTTCGTGTCGGCGTGGGCCTGGGCCCGTCCGGCGACGAACTCCGACGTGGCGAGGGCGACGTGCGGTCGCCCGTGGAGGACGCCCATGCTGTTGGCCGAGACCGAGTGCAGCCATCCGGCGACCCGAGAGGACCGGCGGGCAAGGGCGGCGAGGTCGGCCGCCCGTTCCTGCGAGGTCACCACCAGCTCCGGCCGGGCCTCAGCCAGGAGGCCCTTCAGCGTCGCTTCCACCCTGTCCTGCGGCACAGCCCGGCATGAGACGCCGTTCCATTGGTAGCGGACCTCCCCGCTGGCCTCCTCCCACACGGTTCCGTGGGCCCGGAGGTGGGCGCGCAGGTGGCCGATCTGGGCGGACCCGTTCCAGGGGGCCTCGTGGCTGCCGAGGTAGACGACCCGCCAGCCGGCCCGGACGAACTCTTCCGCCAGGAGCTGCTGGGAGACCTCCGCGCCCCCGATCAGCAGCGGTGGCGGGGTCCGCCGCCATGCGAACAGCACCGTCGGGCCGGTCACCGGCCACCCGCCCAGTACGTGAAGAGGGCCTGCACGACGGCGGCCGTCTCCTGCCGGTCGCCGTCCCCGGAGGCGATGGCCAACTCCGCAGTCGCCGGGCTGCGGACGGGGCGGCAGAAGTAGTCGCGGAAGTGCGTGAGGAAGGCGGGGTCGTGGAGGAAGTAGTCGGGCTCGAACTCGTGGTGTCCGGCCGCCTTGCGCCGCAGGTGCAAGAGCTCGGGTGTCACGTCCAGGTACAGGGTGTGGTCCGGTCTCAGGTGCGGCATCTCCTCGACCCGCCGGCACAGTTCCGGCAGGATGCCGAAGCCGTGGATCTCGTCCATGGCGTGGGCGTGGGCGAGGAGGGTGTCGATGGTCCGGTCCAGGACGACCAGCCCGCCATGCCGGCGGGCGGCGCGCACGCGCTCGCCCTCGATCTCCATGAACGTCACGAACGCCTCCACCTGCTCGGCGGCGGACCGGGTGGCGGGGGTGGGGACGTCCTCGCGGCGCGCGAACGACTTCACGTAGCAGGGGAAGAACATCGCCTCCCGCATCGCCGGCACCCGTCGCAGCCGCCCCAGGGCGGAGGTCTTGCCCCCGTACGAGGGGCCTTCCAGGCCGAGGATCACCACGACCTCCCCAGCCGGTAGAAGCGTTCCGCGAACTGGCCCCGCGGACGGCCGTCTGGGTCGGGCAGCAGGTCGGCGGCGACGGTGTGGGCGTGCCGGATCGGCCGGTACATCTTCCGCGCGGGGTGCATCTGCGAGCCGTGCATGTGCAGCAGGGTCACCTTGTCCAAGACGGTGCCCGTGATGTCCTCCACCTCCGGGTCGAGGGTGTGGCGTACCCGCTGCCGGAACAGCTGCCGGTCGCATCCGGACAGGCCGTAGGTGGACCAGAAGGCGACGTCCTCCCAGAACCACCGGCAGCCCAGGCGGCGAGCCGCCTCGTGGACGGCGAGATGGTCGGGGTGGCGCGTGACGGCGGCCGGGGCGAGCAGTTCCGCGTCGTCCATCCCGTCCAGCACCTCGGCGAGCTCGGAGGTGATCCGGTCCACCTCGGCGGTCTCGGGTGCCCGGTACGGCTTCTCGGCGTCCTTGTGCCCCAGACCGACCCGGGCCGCTCCCAGGGGCAACAGGGACTGGGCCGCTTCGCGGTCGCGGAGTCCGGAGACCGCCTCCACGCTGTTGTAGGTGCTTTCGAGGGAGGGGTGGACGCTGCGGGAACGGGTGAAGACGGTGATCACGGTCAGCGGTCGGGGGCGGGTGAGGAAGGTCCCGGAGGCGGACAGGACGAAGTCGTCGTGGTGGGGTTCGATGACGACCACCGGCCGCCCGGACGTCTTGCGCGGCTCGATCCAGTACGGCGCGAGGGTCAGCGGCGCCGTCAGCGTCATGATCTCCTTCGACCCGGTCAGGGAGTCCATCCAGGACCGGTGCGCGGTCAGGAGGTCGGTGGGGAAGGTGTAGATGCCGTCGGCGTCCGGCAGGGGAAGGCGGGTCACCTGGGGTTCTCCGATCATCGGACGGTGGTGGCGTACCAGTTGCGCCAGAAGCGGGGCGAGGTCAGGCCGAGGCGGACGGTCAGCGGGTTCTGCCACCAGAGCATCCGGGCCGTGGACCAGGCGTCGTAGCGGCGGGTGGAGGGCCGCACGCGGAGGTCTTCGAGGACCGCGACCGACCTGCCCGTGCGGCGGCCGTAGGCGGTCAGGCGAGCGAAGAACTCCATGTCCTCGCTCATGAAGTAGTCCGGCCGGTAGCCGTGTACGGCCTTGAACGCGTCCCGGGTGCAGAATTGGTTGACTCCCTGGGCACCCCCGTGGCGGGCGCGGTGGTGGTCCCAGTAGGCGCAGAGCAGACGGGCCCCGAACCGGGCGGGGGTGTAGAGCGGTGGGATGGCCCCACCGACGGCCCCGGCGTCCATCGAGGCGACGGCGGCGGTGATCCCCTCCAGCGGTACGGCCACGTCGGCGTCGACGAAGAACAGCATCCGCCCTTCGGCCTCGCGAGCTCCGCTGTTCCGGGCCAGGCCGATGCTGCGGAGCGGCTCCGTCACGACCCTGGCCCCCAGCTCCTTCGCGACGGTCGCGGTGTCATCGGTGGAGGCGTTGTCCACCACGATCACTTCCCCGGTGAGGCCGGACAGGGCCTCCCAGGCCCGGAGGGAAGCGAAGACGGTGGGCAAGTAGCGGGGCAGGTACTCGGCCTCGTTGTACGCGGGGATGATCACCGACAGATCGGGATCGGTCACAGCACGGTCCTTCCTGGATGTGGGGACAGGGCAAGGTGCAGGCGGGCCGCCCAGGCGTCGCGGTCGCGGCCCTCACGGTGGGCGGCATAGGTCCAGCCGCGTACGGCCTGGAAGGCCACGTAGGCGTCCAAGAGCCGCGCATCGACGGGCCGTCCGTAGGCGGCGGCCATGAACACCCGGTCGGACGGCTCCAGGGCGTCGCAGGTCACGAGGGTCTGGGCGAGGTCGTACTCGGGGACCTCGATGGTCGCGGCCTCGAAGTCCACGAGGTAGTCGGGGAGGCGAAGCCGGCCGTGTTCGCCGGAGGTGAGGCGTAGGTCGTCTTCGCGGACCACGTTCTCCAGGTGGAGGTCTCCGTGGCACCACACCAGCCGTTCCACGCGGGCCCCGGCTGCGATGACTTCCAGGGCGGGCGCGAGCCGGACGAAGAGCTGTTTGGGGCAGTGGGTGGCAAGGGCGCTGACCTGCTGGCCGATGCCCGGCGCCAGGGGGACGCCGGGCGGGGCCTTGGTGCTGTGGAAGGCCGCCATCAGCAGGGCGAGCCGCAGCAGGGCCGCAGGACGTGGGATCTGCCCGGCCCGGACGGCGCGGCCCAAGGTGCTCGTTCCGGCATCGGCGGTGACCAGGGCGGAGACTGTCAGACCGGGAACGGGGCCGTGCCCGATTACGACCGGTACCCGCACCCGCCCGGCGGCGGTGACGGCGGCCAGGAGGCGGGCCTCGTCGGCCGCTCCGTGGGTGGTGCCGGCCGCGAACAGCTTGACCACCACCGGGAATCCACCGGCGAGACGGACGCGGTAGACAGCCGTCTTCGGCCCACGGCGGACCCGGACCGTCTCGGCCGGAGCCGACCCGGCCCAGCTCCGCGCAGGCCCGCTCCACTGCCAGGAACGTGCCGCCGGTCACCGTGCGTCCGCCCCGGCCAGGTGCCGCAGGGTGCGGTGCAACTAGCTGCCGGTAGGCACGTACGTCCTCGGTGCCGGGGCACGAACGCATCCACGGCTTCTGGCCCCCGACGAAGTGCACCACGTGCCCGTCCCGGCGGGTGACCGGGCGGCGGAGGACCCGGCGGACCCAGTCCCCCCGATCGAGGAACCGGTCCACCTCGAACCGGTTGAACACCGGCCCGACCGGGTGCGCGGCCCCGGAGGACAGCAGCCAAAGGTTCAGGGCGCACTGGTCGTTGTGCTTGATGTACTGCCGCCCGCCGACCAGGGCCCGCTGGACCCCGGTCCGCATAGGGGCGAGCATCGGCGCGGGGACCCACAGCATCCCGGCGTTGACGTAGGTGCGCCCGACCAGGTGGGGCCAGCGCTCGGCGACCCCCGGCAGTGCCGGGCACTGCCCGACGGCCGGGTTGAACTCGTCCTGCACGGCGCCTATCCGGTCCGCCGGCAGTCCGTCCAGGGGCGCGGAGAGGTCGCCGCGCACGTGTACGTCTGCGTCCACGTAGATCAGGAACGGCCGGTCGAGGAAGCCGGGGGTGAACCCGAACCTCAGGTAGGTGGCGACGGAGATGTAGGCGGTGTCCGCCATGACGCTCTCGGCCGGCGGGGTCTGCCAGCGCAGGTCGAAGGAGCCGAACCCGCAGCGGCGGGCGAAGGACTCCATCACGGCGGCCTGCCCCGGGGACAGGCCGTTGGTCAGTACCCGTACCGCGCTCTCGCGGCGGTCGGCCACCGGCAGGTGGTCGGCGACCGACCCGAGCGTGACCAGGGCGGGCAACAGGTAGTGGGCGTCGACGCACATGCCGATCGCGTACACGTGGGTGCCTCCAGGGCGAGGTTCGACGGGACTGGCCGGCAGGGCCGGGGCATGGTGTCCGGCTCCGCGCCCGTGTTCGGGGGAGCCGACTGCCTCACCGGTGTCGGCGAGGTGCTGCGGTCACCTGCCGCGGCCGGGCAGGTGGAGGGCTTCAGGCGCCGGCGCCCCAGGCAAGCCGCCGCCGGAAGCGGTTCAGGCATGCCGCAGGAGGTCCGTGTTCCGGGCGAGGTGGGCCACCGACTTGGCCAGCAGCCGCAGTGCTATCGCCGGATTGCTTCCGCAGTCCCGGGAGACCTTGCGGGCGAACCGCACGGTGCCGGCCGCGATGTCCTTCTCCCGGCTTTCCGGCAGCAGGTCTGCGTACCGTTCGGCAGGCACTGCGAGGGTGTGGACGTGCTCGCGCAGCCGCTCCCGCAGCCGCACGGCAACCTCCCCGGCCGGGTGGTGGTCGGCGAGGGTGAGGGCGGCCTCGACGTCCCCGGCGACGGCGGCAGCCGCAGAGGCGATCAGGGTCTTCTGGTTGGCGGAGGTGACCGTGGGCACCTCGACCGGGGCTGCCGCCACTTCGTGCGCGAGTACGGTCACGATTCCGCTCCCATCCGCCTGGTGCTGGTTCGGCTGTGCGGACAAGTAACCCGTGTCAGAGCCGTGTTGCACATGACGAATCCGCTCGCAGCTACTCGCGTGACCACTGACGAAAAGTCCCGACCTCCGCTACCTCGGACGTCGGCCCCACCTCTACCGTGGCTGCATGGTGCGGAAGCGGAACGCGGAATTAGAGACCTGGATGAAGGAACACGGGCTCAGTGCGGGTGCTCTTGCCGAGCAGGTCAACGACGCCATGGCAGACCTCACAGGCCACAGAGGTGCCGTCACCGAACGGACGGTCTACCGGTGGCTGTCCGGAGAGAACCGCTCGCCCCAGGAGCGCCAGTGGCAGGCCCTGGAGGTCGTCTCCGGGCTTCCTGCGGCCGACCTGGGGTTCGTGTCCCGTGCCCGCCCCCGCCCCACAACGCCCTCGGCACGACTGGAGGACCCCGTGCTCGGCCGTCGAAGCTTCATCTCCGTAGCCACCGGCGCCGCCGTCGCCGTGTCCACCGGCACCGCGACCGCAGCCACCCGACCCACCGTCGGGCATTCCGACGTCGATCGCCTGCGCGCTCTGCTGGCCGAACTGTGGCTCCTGGACGACCAGAACGGCGGTGGCCCCGTGCTGGAGAGGCGCGCAGCCGACCTCGCCGCCCGTACGCTCAGCCTCCAGCAGCACGGTTCCGCCAGCCAACGAGTCCGCTCCCGCCTCTACGCCGTCGCCGCGTCCTTCACGGCCTTCGCCATGTTCTCCGCCATCGACGCCCGTCGGCTGGGGGAAGCCCAGCGCTACCTGGAACAGTCCGTCACCCTCGCAGGGCTTTCCGGAGACGGCCAGGTCCAGCACCAGACCTGGCGGTACGCCGCCATGCTCGCCGGACAGCGCGGCCGGTACGCCGACGCCCTCGCCGCGGCCGAAGCCTGCACCGGCACCCGGGCGCACCGCACCGACCCCCTCTACGCCTCGCTGACTCACTCCCGCATCGCCCTGACCGCCGCCAGCCTCGGCGACAAGACCCGGGCCCTCCGAGCCCTGGACCGGGCCCACGGTGCCTACGACCGAGCCGATCCCGACGAAGCCCGTCCGTCTTCCGTCGCCTTCTACACCCGGGGCGAACTCCACGGCCTGACCGGAATTACCCACTACCGGCTCGGCGAAGCGGAGAAGGCCGAGTTCCACGCCCACCGGTGCATCGCGGACCTCCGCGACGACCAGCACCGCAACCGCGCCTACTACCTGTCCCAGGCGGCGCTCGCGCAGGTCGCGCAGGGCGACGTCGAGCAGGCCGTGGCCACCGCCACCCGCGTCATCGCCCCGACCGGCGCCGACTCGGGCCGGGTCCCCCACCTCCTGGGCAGCTTCACCTCCGCACTCAACCAGGCGGCCCCCAAGTCCGCCGTCACCCGCCAGTGGAACGACCGCACCCGCACTGCCTGAACCGTCACGCGACAAGGAGCACCATGCCCGCCCCCGAGATCACCCTTCACCGCTACGGCACCGACCAGCTGGCCACCATCCGCCCCACCCTGGTCGGCGTGTACGCCGAGGTGTACGAGAAGGAGATCGGCGAGGACCCGTTCTTCTCCGTCGACCGCTTCGAGGGTCGCCTCACCGGCCACTCCTCCCGCCCGTCCTGGGAGGCGGTGGTCGCCTACGACGGTGGCGAGGCCGCCGGCTACGCCTACGCCGCGGCCCTACCTCAGAACACAGGCTGGTGGGCGCACATGCTCCAGCCGCTTCCCGAGGTGGACACGACCGAGGACGGTACCCGCACCCTCGCCCTCTTCGAGATCATGGTCCGGTCTCCCTGGAGGGGCACGGGACTGGCGCACCGCATCCACGAGGAACTGCTGGCCGGTCGCACCGAGGAACGCGTCACGCTGCTCGTCGAGCCCGGACACCCGAAGGTGAAGGCCCTCTACCAGAGTTGGGGGTACCAGCACATCGGCGACCAGCAGCCGTTCCCCGATGCTCCGGTGTACACCACCATGCTCCGCGCACTCCGGTCTGATGGCAGTCCATCTGTAGGGCGGTCCTGAGGCCTGGAACCGTCCTGAGGGCGGCTCGGGCGAAACCGGCGACGGTGACGCCGACGGCCCTGGCGGCGGTCGCGACGAGCGCGTGCTCGTCATCGTTCAAACGGACGCTGCACACTTTGGAGCGCTGACCGTCCCTGTGGATACGTCGTTGTGTACGAGGCTCAGGCGCGGTAGCGAAGGTGCACGCGACTTCGCGCACGCAGTCTGCTGCTCTTTCCTCGGCTGCGATCCGCCCTCGGTCGCTGCCTGGTGGACCGGTGCCCCCTGGCTCCGGTCCGCTCCCGCAACTCCAGGGGCGGGATTGGTCGAGACGCTCTCCCCCGACGGGGAAGAGCGTCTTGGCCGATAACTTGCTCCATCTGGGGCTTGGGTAGGGGTCGCCTGCTTGGAGGTTGTGGGGACGCGTGGCAGTGGGGTTGTCGTGCAAGAGCGTCCCTCCTGTCGGTCGGGCTGGAATGGCATCGAGGCTGTGGGGATGGGGAGTAGGAACGCCAGCTCGCCCCGCGACGGACGCGCGGGGGAGCAGCGTGATTTGCAGACGGGGCCTACGCGGCGTCTGCTTGGCCGCTGTTGAGTTCGGCCTGGACCTGCCGGGTGATCTTGTTCCGGCGGTCCCTGCCGATGGGGAGGCCGCGAGCGCGGACAGCCGTCTCGATGTGGCGGCTCGACGCACGTCCATCGCGTCCGAGCGGGGCGGTGAGGGCGATGGCGAACAGCTCGTCGTCGGTGGCGGCGGGTTTGCGGCCGGTGCGCTTCTTCGGCGGGACGTGGGCTTCCGCCACTTGATCGGACTCTTCCGCCACATCGACTGATGCGCCATGTACGGCGCCAGCCGGAGTGGGGCGGTCACCCTGGCGGCCTGCGTGCCGTTCCGGGTCCGGAGCTGCGGTGTGGCGGAGTGCCCGCGGGGACGGTCCAGGTTCGCGGGATGCGCTGGGGGTTCCCCTGCCGGACGGCGACTGTGGCGGGAATCGTCGGCGGCGACGTGGCGGTGGATCTGCCGCATGAGGACGGCGAAGGCGAAGAGCGCGGCTGCTGGTGGGACAGCGGCGGCGACGTAGTCGAGGGCCGGGGCCGGGACGCCGTCGGTCCTGCTGACGCCGGCGACGTTCAGGGCGATAGAGCCCAGAGATCCGGCAGCGGTGAGGGAGATCGCCCACCCCTCGGTTTCCCGGCGGAGGCTGGCGCGGAGCATGAGTACTTCGCCGGCGACGATGAAGGCATCGAGCGTGGCGGGCCATGCCCATTGGCGGGTGGGGGAAGTCCCGAGGCCGTGCCGCCCTGCGACTTCGGCGAGGTGGGCGTAGGAGAGCCAGAAACCCGCGGCGGTGAGAGCGACGATGACGCAGCCTGCGATGGCCAGGGCGTACCGCTCGGCGGTCTGCGTGCGGTGGGAGGTGATGGTCAAGCGGGTGGTGCTCCAAAGGGTGGGCGCGTTCAAGCGGCGGGGGAGTTGCGGCGGCGGCGGTCGGGCCCGTCGAGGATGACCCGGTGGGTCATCTCGGAGAGGCGGGAGGCGACGCGGTCGCCGAGGGCGGTGCGGAGCTTGGGGATGGGGAGGTTCGTCGTGAGCAAGGTGGGGCGCAGGTACTCGTACCGGTAGTTGATCAGCCGGTAGGTCAGCTCCTCTGTCCACTCGCTGCCCTTGGCGGCGCCGAGGTCGTCCAGGACCAGCAGCGGGCAGCGGGCCAGGGTGTGCAGTTCACGTTCCGCGTCGAGTCCTGGGCGCGGCCTCAGGCGGGCGTACAGGTCGGCGGCGGTGACGGCTTCCCAGCGCAGGCGGACGCCGGCCGCGAGCAGGCTGCGGACGGCCCCATAGGCCTGGTGGGTTTTGCCGGTGCCGGTGGGGCCGACGATCAGCAGCGACGGGCCCTCTGCTATGCCCCGTGTGCCGGACGGGCCGGGGCGCCCGGCACGCGCGATCTCGTCCACCCAGGCGGCGACCTCGGGGTGATCGGCGTGGGCCTGCCGGTAGCGCGGGGGAATGCGGGCGTCGGCCAGTTGCAGGGAGGTGACCGGTTGGGGCGCGGGCTCCGGTTCCTGCGAGTCCATGACGGACGGGTCCATGCCCCGGCGGCGCAGGATCCCCGCCATGGCCCGGACGACGTGGTCGGCGGGCTGCGGGAGGGCGGCGGTGGTCAGAGGGCACCCCCGTAGGCAGCGGCGACGTCGGTGGGGTTGGTCCAGGGGCGGTGGGCGGCAGTGGGCGTGGAGGCACCCGTGTTCATGACCTCGTGCACGAGGCTGGGCAGGGTCTTCGGGTGGAGGCCCTTGGCCCGGTGGCGGTCGAGACCGGCTCGTACGTGGGCGGGGGCGATGCCCTCGTCGAGGAGCTTCTTGGCCTCCTGCCCGAGTTGACCGAGCACGCTGACGGGAGGGCGGTGCTCGCAGGCCGCGGTGTACTCGGCGATGAGATCCTTCGCAGAGACGGTCTGGGGCGCGGGGGCGCTCGCGCCCCCCAACGGGGTAGTTCCTAGATCCCTGTTCCTAGGTCCTAGATCCGGACGCTGAGGGCTCACGTCAGGGTCAGTGAGCCCTCCCTCAATCGGCTGTGAGGGCTCACTGAACTGCCCCTGACCTGCGGATTCCCTGCTCATGACGGGCTCCCCGCCTGCTGCCTGACCCGTCACGGAGGCTTCCGTGACGGCTCCGTGCACCGGCAGTGAGGGCTCACGCGGGACGCCGAGGTCATGGTGCGGGCAGGACGGGATCCTGCTGATGCTGGGGCGGTTGATCTTCTGGTGGAGGGCGAAGGCGACGACGTGCAGGTACTGCCTTCCGTCCTCGCCCTCGTAGCGGCAGATCAGGCCGGCCGCGTCGAGCTGCGTCAGGTCGTCCTCGACCTCCACCGGGCCGTGTTCGCGGCGCAGCGACCACAGTTGTCCCGCGATGACGGCGGCCTGGTCGCGGATGCGGCCCTTGTCGTCGGCTTGGGTGAGCAGGCCGAAGAAGGTCCGCTCGGCGCTCAGAGACACGGCCGCCAGGGACTCGGAGGCGAAAGCCTCGGGCTTGATGGTGCGGATACGGGCGATGGAGATCGACCGCCTTTCGAAATCGGGGCAGGGAAACCGGCGGGGCCGGGGTGCGTGGACAACACAGCCACACCCTGGGTCCATAAGTCCAGACCTGGCTCAAGCGGCCGTGAAAGGTTTTACGGTCGCACGACCGTAAACCCGAAACCCCGGTCGGCGAAATCGACCGCGATATTCGATGTCGGCCTGGGATCGCTCACGGCAGGCGGGGAATGCCTTCCCAAGCCTCCGGCGGGCAAGCTACAACACACCAATGCCGCCACGCCCTCTCGAAATCGGACCCGCCGGACGCGCCGCCGCCCACGCCATCGAGCGCACCCGCGTGGCCCGTGGCTACTCCCAGCGCCAGCTTGCCGCCCGGGTCACCGCACTCGGTCGCCCCATGACCTTCACCGCGCTCTCCCGCATCGAACGCAAGGTACGGCGCTGCGACATCGACGACCTCGTCGCCATCGCCGCAGCCCTCGGAGCGCCGCCACACGCGCTTCTCGCTGTTGCGTCCAGCCACCCCGAGTCGCTGAGGGTGGGCGGAATATAGCCGACGATCCCCGGTTTCCGAAACCGGGGATTCTCCGCACCATTGGTGGTCCCTGGAGGCCGCTGCGCCTGTGCGTGGCCAGTGGTCTATTTCCCCGTCCCCTTAGTAAGGAACTTCTCTTGTCTGTCGTCGATCCGATTTCCTCTATCGGTTCCCCTGAATTTCGTCACCGTTCCACCGTCGGCCGTGCATTTCTCGGGGTCCAGGACACGGCCGCGTATCTCGGTATTTCGCCCAAGACGCTTTACGTCTGGCGTCACCGGCGGCAGGGTCCGCCCAGTTTCCGGATGGGCGCCCGCGGGCGGGTGACGTACAGGGTCGATGCGCTCGACGCCTGGATACGTGCGCAGGAGCAGGCGGACTCGCGCTCCAACCTCGACCTCAACCCCGTGAGCGCCGCACCGCAGCGGCGCGCCGCCTACTCGGCAACCGTCTGACGGCTTTCGGCCGACCGTCCCGAACCCCTAGCTGCAAGGAAGCACTTGGCCGGCTACATCGAAGACCGCTGGATCAACAAGAAGAAGGACCCCGTCACCGGCAAGCGCGAGCGTACCGCCCGGTACGGCAAGGGCAGCCGGTACCGGGTCGCGGGCATCCCGGGCGTCCGGGGCATGTCGTTCGACACCCTGGAGGACGCCAAGGCGTGGCTCCGCAGGGCCGGTACCGACAGTGAGCGGGGCGAGTTCGTCGACCCGCGCGACGGTTCCATCACCGTCGCCGACTACATCGCGCGCCACTGGCAGGCGGGCGTGCGGGGTGCACCGGGCACGGTCAAGCGGGTGGACGAGCGCGTGCGCCTCCACGTACTCCCGCACCTCGGTGACGTCGCACTGCGGGACGTCACCGCGTCCGTCCTGCGCGGCTACATCGCCATGCTCGAAGCCGAGTGCGCACCGCGCTACGCCCGGCAGATCCTGACCACCCTCTCGAACGTCTTCGAGACGGCGATCGACGACAAGCGCCTGGTCCGCAACCCGATGCGTGCCAAGTCCGTACGCTGGCCCAAGGCCCCGGAGGACCAACGGGAGGCCTGGCTGCTGGAGACCGCGCAACGAGTAAGGGACGCCATCAACCAGCGGTACCGGATCGCCGTCGTAGTCGCCCTCGGGTGCGGGCTGCGCCAAGGGGAAGTCTTCGGGCTGTCGCCGGCGGACATCGACTTCGAGCGCGGCCTCATCCGCGTCCGCCGACAGGTCCAGCTCCTGTACGGACGCCTGTACTTCACCCTCCCCAAGGGCGGGAAGACCCGGGTCGTCGACATGCCGCCTTCGGTGGCCGCCGAGCTGCGCGCACACTTCTTGCAGCTTCCGGCCGTCGAGGTCGAGCTGCCCTGGGGCGGCCCTGAACCGGATCGGGAGAAGCGCTCCTTCCCGCTGGTCCTGACCACCACTTACGGCAACGCGATCCGCGCCAACATCTTCAACGACGAGGTGTGGAAGCCCGCCCTCGCGAAGGCTGGTGTGATCCCCGTGCGGGAGAAGGGCCAGCGTTGGAAGGCCTCCCGCAAGGACGGCTTCCACGTTCTCCGGCACACCTACGCCTCCGTAATCCTGGAGGCGGGTGAATTCGTCGTCACCCTCGCCCGATGGCTCGGCCACTCCAGCCCGACCATCACCCTCGACCACTACGCCCACTTCATGCCCGAGGCCGGCGGCAAGGGGCGGGCAGCCGTTGATGCGCTGATCGGCGTGATCCCTGAGTGCGTCCCCGAGAACGTCACGCTCGAATGAGAAATGGGTGGCACAGCGTCTGCTGTGCCACCCATTGTGGCGTCCGGGACTCAGTGCATGGGCTGTCTATGCTGGCGGACGTCTCGCACAGTGTTGGAGACGGCTCAGAACAGTGGAATGCCAAGGCTCGCTGAAACCAACTGGGCAACTCCTGTCCAGCCGAGGGCGGGCAGATTGGTCTTGGCGCTCTGCAGCACCCTCTCCGTGAGCTGTCGAATCCGCCCGGGCTCAGGTGCGCCCACGGCGAGTTCCGCTGCGAGGGCCTCCGCATCGGCGATGACTACGGCTCGGACTTCCTCCGGCACGTCTGCGGACTGCGCGGCGGCCAGAACCTCCCGCGCGAACAGCGCGAGCTGCTGCGGGTCGTAGCCGAAGACGTTGTTCTGGGTGTTGTCCTGGCCCATCTGGGGCGCGCCCCCGTTGACGGTGATGTTCCACTCGTTGTGGATGCGGGGTCGTTGCTGCTCGTTCAAGAAGTTCCTCACAGAGATGGGATCTTTGAAACCACACTCGATGCCGAGAGCCGTCAGGGTGAAGGCTCGAATGGTTTGAGGTGTCTGATCGACCGTCAGGATCTTGTTCGCCTCGAGGTACTCGACCGCCCGGAAGACCTCAGCGACCTCCAGGATCTCGTCCAGTACGGCCATGTGCTTGGAGAGCAGGAAGTCGATCACCTCTACGCGCCCCGATGGGTAGTTGGCCACGCCGGCTGCGACAAGCCCGTTGAGGGCATGGTCGAACCTCATACGGGGGTTGTCTCGTTCTGCGATGAGTCGATCGGCCTCGGCCAATCCACGGGGGGTGAGGGAGCAGGCCGTTCCGGATGCATAGAGCTCGGTGTTGTGCACCATGCCGGCGGCTTTGAGGTAGTTGATGAGGGTGACAAGGCGAGCATCGCCGACGGGGTGCCAGAAGGGTTCCGCGTCCACCAGGGCTTGGGTGTCGCCAGCGGACTCCGCGCGTAGCCAGACCAAGAGCAGGTCCGTCTCTATCTCGATCGTCACAGAAGGATGCTAGGCGGTCTCTTCCGCATCTTGCAGGT
This sequence comes from Streptomyces sp. C, assembly GCF_000158895.1. Classification (NCBI taxonomy): domain Bacteria; kingdom Bacillati; phylum Actinomycetota; class Actinomycetes; order Kitasatosporales; family Streptomycetaceae; genus Streptomyces; species Streptomyces sp. C. The sequence goes on from NZ_GG657750.1 coordinate 6,315,062, forward strand.
AGAACCCGTGCCGTCCACTGTCATGAGGTCTCTCTCCAGATCCGCAGTGCTGAGGACCTTTGCAGACGGGCAATGTCCCAAGTGGCTGGATGTCCTGGGGTCTCTCGGCGGTGCCCTGCGGCATGGAACATTCGGCGGGCCATGCAGCGTAGCGGCGCGAGCTGCTCGCCAGAACGCGACTGCATAGAACGTCAGGTGAGGGCGCGATGCCACCCTTCGCGGAGTTGCGCATTCTCCCCAGATTCTCCCCACGGGACCTCTGGGGCGTGATTCAAAGTTTGCTTGCGCTAAGTCGATCAAGCCTTCATGGTGAGTCGCTACAGCCAGTCCCTCTTCCTGAAGATCACGTACAGGCTCGTACAGACCACCGCCATCAGCAGGATCGCGAACGGATACCCCGCCGCCCAGTGCAGCTCGGGCATGGTCTCGAAGTTCATCCCGTAGATGGTTCCCACCAACGTGGGTGCAAACAAGATGGCGGCCCACGAGGAGATCTTCTTGATCTCCTCGTTCTGTTCGAAGCCGGCCTCCGCCAAGGCGCGCATTTCCGCGTTCTGTTGTTGGGAGACCAGGGTGGCGTTCACCGTGAGGATTTCCGTGAGGGCCTGGCGGAAGCCGTCCACGCGTTCGCTCGTGTGCGTCACGTGGTCGGCCACGTCGCGGAGGTAGCGCTGGAGTTCCTCGTCCGTGCCGTACTTGGCGAAGCCCGCCATCAGGCCGTGGAGCATGCCGACCAGGGGGCGGGTGGCGCGTTGGAACTCGACCATTTCGCGGGAGAGTTCGTAGATGCGGCGCGAGACCTCCGGGTCGCCGCGGAAGACCTCCGTCTCGATCTCGTCCATGTCCGTCTGGACGCCCGCCACGACCGGGGCGTAGCCGTCCACCACCGCGTCGAGGATCGCGTACAGGACCGCCTCCGGGCCGAGGGAGAGGAGGTCCGGGGTCTCCTCCATGCGGCGGCGGACGGCGGTGAGGTCCGGGGCGGCTCCGTGGCGGACCGTGATCAGGAAGTCCGGGCCGACGAAGATGTGCAGCTCGCCGAAGTCGACCTCCTCCAGGGCGTCCAGGTAGCGGGCCGCGCGCAGGACCACGAAGAGGGTGTCGCCGTAGCGCTCCAGCTTGGGGCGCTGGTGGGCCTCCAGGGCGTCTTCGATCGAGAGCGGGTGTAGATCGAACTCGGCGGCGAGGGAGTGGAGTTGTGACTCCGTCGGGCGGTGGAGGCCGATCCAGGCCATGCCGTCCGGTTGCTGGCGCAGCAGCCGGAAGGTGTCCGCGAGGGTGGTGGGGGAGGCGACCCGGCGGCCGTCGCGGTAGACGGCCGAGTCGATCACGCTCTCGCGGTCCGGGGGTGCCGTGCTGGGGGACGTCGGCGGGGGAGTGGCGGCGGGGCCGGGAGGGCGGAGCCAGCCCGAGCGCCTCGAAGGGGAGGAAGGGCGGCGGTTCGGGCGTTCCGACATCGCTGGTCAGTCTCCGGACGACGAGGTGGTTGCGGACAGAGGGTGTCCGCGATCGGGGATAGGTTGCCGGTATGGCTTCCAGGACGAGCCCCGTGCTCGACACCCGCGCTCTGAACCGTGCCACGCTCGCCCGCCAGCTGCTGCTGAGCCGCGCCGAGATGTCCCCGGAGGACGCCGTCGCGCACCTGCTCGGACTCCAGGCGCAGAACGTGAAACCCCCGTACTTCCAGCTGCACGCCCGGCTCGCCCGGTTCCGGCCGGAGGCGTTGGGCCGGCTGATGGAGGAGCGGAAGGTGGTGCGGATGGTGACCATGCGGTCCACCATCCACACCCACACCGTCCGGGACGCCCTCGTCCTGCGGCCGCTCGTGCAGGGCGCCCGCGACCGGGAGGTGAACTACTTCCGCAAGGGGCTCGCCGGCGTCGACCTGGAACGGCTCGCCCGGCGCGCCCGGGCCTTCGTCGAGGCCGAGCCGCGCACCATGGGGGAGATCCGCGAGGACCTGCTGCTGGAGTGGCCCTCCGCCGACCCGCAGTCGCTGGCCGTCGCCGCCCGCTGCCTGCTCCCGCTCGTACAGGTCACCCCGCGCGGGGTGTGGGGCCGCAGCGGGCAGGTGCGGCTGACGACGGTGGAGGCCTGGGTGGGGGAGGCCCCGCAGGAGCGGGCGGGGGAGAGCATCGACGACGTCGTGCTCCGCTACCTGGGTGCCTTCGGGCCCGCCTCCGTCAAGGACATGCAGACCTGGGCCGGGCTCACCCGGCTGCGCGAGGCCTTCGAGCGGCTGCGCCCGCGGCTGGTCACCTTCCGCGACGAGAACGGCGTCGAGCTCTTCGACCTGCCCGACGCGCCCCGCCCCGACGCCGACACCCCGGCGCCGCCCCGCTTCCTCCCCGAGTTCGACAACCTGCTGCTCTCCCACGCCGACCGCTCCCGCGTGATCCCCGCGGAGGCCAAGGGCCGCAGCTGGACCGGGAACCAGGCCCACTGCACCCTCCTCGTCGACGGGTTCCTCGCCGGCCTCTGGCGCATCGACGACACCGGGGGACGGCCGAACCTGACCGTCGAGCTGTTCGGTACGCCGACACGGGCGCGGAAGGACGAGATCGCCGCCGAGGGCGAGGCCCTGCTCGCCGGGATGGGCGGCGCGCCCGGACCCGTCCGCTTCGGGTCAATCCACGGCTGACGCCGCCCTGGTGGAGGCCCCGCCCGGCGCGGCACGATGCCTCTCATGACGGAGAACAGCGCCACCGAAAGCTTCCAGGCCGCGCGGGACTTCCTGCTCGAACACCGGGGGAAGTACGACGCCGCCCACGCCGGCTTCACCTGGCCCCGCCCCGAGCGCTTCAACTGGGCCCTCGACTGGTTCGACCACATCGCGACCGGGAACGGCGCCGACGCCCTGCGGATCGTCGAGGAGGACGGCACCAGCCGGTCCGTCTCCTTCGGGGAGATGAGCGTACGGTCCGACTCCGCCGCCAACTGGCTCCGCGCCCAGGGCGTCGCCGCCGGCGACCGGATCCTCGTCATGCTCGGCAACCAGAGAGAGCTGTGGGAGGTGATGCTCGGCGCGATGAAACTGCGCGCCGTCGTCATCCCCGCCACCCCGCTGCTCGGCCCCGCCGACCTGCGCGACCGGGTCGACCGCGGCCGCGTACGCCACGTCATCGCCCGAGCCGAGGACACCCCCAAGTTCGACGAGGTCCCCGGCACCTACACCCGCATCGCCGCCGGGGCGGAGGTCCCCACCGGGTGGCGGCGCCTGGAGGACATGTACGCCGCCGACGGCGCCTTCACCCCGGACGGCGTCACCCTCGCCACCGACCCCCTGATGCTCTACTTCACCTCGGGCACCACCGCCAGCCCCAAGCTGGTCGAGCACACGCACGCCTCGTACCCGATCGGGCACCTGTCCACCATGTACTGGCTCGGGCTGCGCCCCGGCGACGTCCACCTCAACATCGCCTCGCCAGGCTGGGCCAAGCACGCCTGGTCCAACATCTTCGCCCCCTGGAACGCGGGCGCCACCGTCTTCGTCCACAACTACGCCCGCTTCGACGCCGAGCGCCTCATGGCCGAGATGGACCGCGGCGGCGTCACCACCTTCTGCGCCCCGCCCACCGTCTGGCGGATGCTGATCCAGTCCGACCTCACCAAGCTGCGCAGGCCCCCGCGCGAGGCCGTCGCCGCCGGCGAGCCGCTGAACCCCGAGGTCATCGAACGGGTCCGGGACGCCTGGGGCATCACCATCCGCGACGGTTTCGGCCAGACCGAGACCACCCTCCAGGTCGGGAACTTCCCCGGAGCCGAGGTCAAGCCCGGGTCCATGGGCCGCCCCGCGCCCGGGTACGAGATCGTCCTGCTGGACGCCGTCACCGGCAAGGAGTCCCCCGTCGAGGGAGAGCTGTGCGTGGACCTGCGCAGCGCCCCCGCAGGGGTGATGACCGGCTACCGGGACGACCCCGAGCGCACCGCCGAGGCCATGGCCGACGGGCTCTACCGCACCGGCGACATCGCCTCCCGCGACGCCGACGGCTACCTCACCTACGTGGGCCGGGCCGACGACGTCTTCAAGGCCTCCGACTACAAGATCAGCCCCTTCGAGCTGGAGAGCGCCCTCCTGGAACACGAGGCCGTGGCCGAGGCGGCCGTCGTCCCCGCCCCCGACGAGCTGCGCCTGGCGGTGCCGAAGGCGTACGTCACCCTCGCCGCCGGCTGGGAGCCCGGCGAGGAGACCGCCCGGGCGCTCTTCGAGCACTCCCGGGCGGTCCTCTCCCCGTACAAGCGGATCCGGCGCATCGAGTTCGCGGAGCTCCCCAAGACCGTCTCCGGCAAGATCCGCCGGGTCGAGCTCAGGGAGCTCACCGCCGCCGGCTCGGCGCGCGAGTACGTCGAGGCCGACCTGGGCTGATGCGGAGGGGCTGAGCAGGGCCTACGGGGCCTACGGGGCCTACGGGACCTGCGGGGCCTGCGGGACCTACGGGACCTACGGGCCTACGGGGCCTACGGGCCTGCCGGCCTCAGACCGGCAGCTGCGCCTCGATCGCGGCGATGACCTCGGGGGCCTCGGGCTCGGTGCGCGGGCGGAAGCGCGCGACGACCTCGCCGGCGGGGGAGATCAGGAACTTCTCGAAGTTCCACTGGATGTCCCCCGCCTCACCCTCGGCGTCCGGGGTCTTCACCAGCTCCTGGTACAGGGGGTGCCGGTTCTCACCGTTCACCTCGGACTTCTCCAGCATCGGGAAGGTCACGCCGAAACCGGCCGCGCAGAAGGTCTGGATGTCCTCCGCGGTGCCCGGCTCCTGCCCGCCGAACTGGTTGCACGGCACACCTATGACCGTGAAGCCCTTCTCCTCGTACTTGAACTGCAGCCGGGCCAGTCCCGAGTACTGGGGGGTGAGCCCGCACTGGGAGGCGGTGTTCACCAGGAGGATGGCCTTGCCCCGGTGGGCCGCCAGGCTGGTGGGCTCGTCGTCCAGGGTCGTCAGCGGGATGTCGTACAGGCTCATCGGGCTCTCCTCGGCAGGAAGGGGGCGTCGGGACGATGGTCAAGGTCACGTCCGAGATGACGTCCAAGAAGTTGATACGGACATCAACAGCCCCAGAGCCTAGGCCCCCATTCCCACCAGCCGGTCCGCCGGGTCGTTGACCGGCTGCGGCATGCCCGTCAGGTCCATCACGAACAGCGGTATCCCCAGGTCGTCCGCGCGGCCCCGGGCCTCCTCGGTGTACCCGGCCAGGGAGAAGTAGACGCTGGTCGCCGAGGCCGTCAGGCCGTTCAGCCACACGCACTCCACCGCCCGCAGCCCGGCGGGCGCCGTGGTCGGGTCCACCTGCGCCACCACCCCGGGGGCCCGCAGGTCCACCACCTCCGACGGGATCGGCACCTGGTCGGGCTGGCGCACGTCCTGGAAGCCCAGCCAGCGCAGGTACAGCGCGGCGGTGACCACCGCGTCCCGGGCGGTACGGATGGTCACCGGCCGGAACGCCGACCGTGACACCGCGGGCCGCCCGGCGGCCGGGTCCGTACGCGGCCCCGCGCCGCCGCCGGGGCCGTCAGGGCCGTCCGCGCCGCCGCGGGGCTCCGCCCGCGCAGGGTCCCGCCGTACGCCGCGTGCGCCCGCGCCTGCGCCCGCGGCGCCCGCCGCGCCCGCGCCCGCCGCCCCGGCGTCCCCGGCCGGCTGCCCCAGCGGCGGCTGGTCCGCCGGCTCCGGCGGCTGGTCCACCGGGTGCACGGGCACCCGTACGACCATCCCGCAGGAGCCGCAGCCGACCTCCGGGTGCGGCCACTCGCTCTCCCGCCCGCAGGCCGCGCAGCGCACGGTCACCCAGGCCTCCGACCAGTTGCGGTGCGTGAGCGGGACGGGCGGGGCCGCCAGGTCCAGGGGCGGCGCGACCGGGCTCCCGCAGGCGCAGGGATAGACCGGGGCGCTGTAACCGTTCTCGCGCCGGCACGAAGGACAGCGCACCGGTACCGCTTCCGCCATGAGACCTGGACCCCCTCCGTCGCTGTGCGTGGGTCCATGCTCCACCACCGGCGACCGCCGGGGGACGAGGACCGGCCGATTCACGCCGATCCGGCTCCGGCCCCCGGTCATTTGTACAACTCGCCGAACGCAATGCGGCTTTTGGTGGGTTCCGGGGTGCCTTACCGCCTTGACGTGCGCGAAGTGGCGCCTTAGCTTGTTCCGTATAGCAGAACAAAAATTCCGGATGACGGAAAAAGTCTGACCGCCAGACCCGCAGGAGAACCTGATGCCTCGTATGACAGCCGCCGCTGCCGCAGTTGAGATCCTCAAGCTCGAGGGTGTCGAACAAGCGTTCGGCGTGCCCGGTGCTGCGATCAACCCGTTCTACCGCGAGCTCAAGAACGTGGGCGGCATCGCGCACACGCTGGCCCGCCACGTCGAGGGCGCCTCGCACATGGCCGAGGGCTACACCCGAGCCCAGGCGGGCAACATCGGCGTCTGCATCGGTACCTCGGGCCCGGCCGGCACCGACATGATCACCGGCCTGTACTCCGCCATCGCGGACTCGATCCCGATCCTCTGCATCACCGGTCAGGCTCCGGTCTCGAAGCTCCACAAGGAGGACTTCCAGGCCGTCGACATCGCCACCATCGCCAAGCCCGTCACCAAGGCCGCGACCACGGTCCTGGAGGCCGCGCAGGTCCCCGGCGTCTTCCAGCAGGCCTTCCACCTGATGCGCTCCGGCCGTCCGGGCCCGGTCCTGATCGACCTGCCGATCGACGTCCAGCTGACCGAGATCGAGTTCGACCCCGAGACCTACACCCCGCTGCCGGTCTACAAGCCGCAGGCCAGCCGCGCCCAGGCCGAGAAGGCCCTCGGCTTCCTGCTGGAGGCCGAGCGCCCGCTGATCGTCGCCGGCGGCGGCATCATCAACGCCGACGCCTCCGACCTGCTGGTCGAGTTCGCCGAGCTGACGGGCATCCCGGTCATCTCCACCCTCATGGGCTGGGGCACCATCCCGGACGACCACGAGCTGGCCGCCGGCATGGTCGGCGTCCAGACCGCGCACCGCTACGGCAACGCGACCTTCCTGGAGTCGGACACGGTCATCGGCATCGGCAACCGCTGGGCCAACCGTCACACCGGCTACAACCTGGACGCCTACACCAAGGGCCGCAAGTTCGTCCACGTCGACATCGAGCCCACCCAGCTGGGCAAGATCTTCGCCCCCGACTTCGGCATCGCCTCCGACGCCAAGGTCGCCCTGGAGCTCTTCATCGAGGTCGCCAAGGAGTGGAAGGCCGAGGGCAAGCTGCCCGACTTCTCCGCCTGGGCCGCCTCCGCGCAGGAGCGCAAGGCCACCCTGCAGCGCCGTACGCACTTCGAGAACATCCCCATGAAGCCGCAGCGCGTCTACGAGGAGATGAACAAGGCGTTCGGCCCGGAGACCCGCTACGTCACCACCATCGGCCTCTCCCAGATCGCGGCCGCGCAGTTCCTGCACGTCTACAAGCCGCGCCACTGGGTCAACTGCGGCCAGGCCGGCCCCCTCGGCTGGACCATCCCGGCCGCGATCGGCGCCGCCACCGCGCAGCCCGAGGTCCCGGTCGTCGCCCTCTCCGGCGACTACGACTTCCAGTTCATGATCGAGGAGCTGGCGGTCGCCGCCCAGCACAAGGTCCCCTACGTCCACGTCCTCGTGAACAACGCCTACCTGGGTCTGATCCGCCAGGCGCAGGGCGGCCTCGGCATCAACTTCGAGGTCAACCTCGAGTTCGAGAACATCAACACCCCGGAGATCGGCGTCTACGGCGTCGACCACGTCAAGGTCGCCGAGGGCCTGGGCGTCAAGGCCATCCGCGTCACCGACCCGGACAAGCTGGGCGAGGCCTTCGAGGAGGCCAAGAAGCTGGCGCAGGAGTTCCAGGTCCCGGTCGTCGTCGAGGCCATCCTGGAGCGCGTCACCAACATCGCGATGAGCAAGACGGTCGACATGAGCGACGTCACCGAGTTCGAAGAGCTCGCGACCGAGCCGGGCCACGCCCCGACCGCGATCAAGGCCCTCCAGGTCTGATCGCACCCGGTACGCACCCTGCGGCCCCCGTTCCTCCTCCGGGAGGGGCGGGGGCCGCGGGGCGTTGGGGGGGCAAGGCGTTCGGGGGTGCGGGGCCTGCGGTTCGGGCCCGCTATCTCCCCCTCGAGGTCCCGGGCCCGGTCGGTGGTTGCCCACCCGCCTCCCCCGGTGCGGGTGGGTGCGTACGAGGCCCCGTGCGGCGGTGGCCGACGCCCCCGGCGGGGCAAGGCCCGGCCGGGACGTCGGCCCGCGGGCCGGGGCGCGGGGGCCCCGCGGTACGCGGCGGGGGCGGGCCCTGCGGCCGTGAGGGGGAGGCGGCTTCGGCTGTGGCGCGGGGGAGGGGGTCCGGATCCCCTCGGGCGGTCTCAGGAAGGCCGCGGGGGTTTCCCGTCAGTCCCATCGTCCTTCCGGTTCGGGCCGGCCCCTCAAGGGCGCTCCCTTCGGTCGCGTCGCTACGCGATCGCCTTCGGCGACCCTTGACAGCCCGACCCGCCCCGGAAAGCCGAAAGACTGCCGGGAAACCCCCGAAGGAACGGCACGGTCCAGAGGGGGAGGGACGGGTCTCTCAGGGATGAGGCGAGGGGCCGGGCGCCGGCCCGCCGGGCATCCGGGCCCTCAGCAGTCGAGATCCCGGGCCAGGGGCGCGGCTACCCGCACGAGAGGGCGATCAGGGCGCCCTGCGGAGCCCCCGGGCGAGACATATCGCTACGCGCTTCTCTGATCTCGGCGGCCGGCGATCGTCTTGGGCTGACCCGTACCAGGGGGTGGACAGGGCAGCCGGGGATGCGCAGGGGCGCGACGGATCGCTACGCGCTTCTCCGATCTCGGCGACCGGCGGCCGTCTAGGGCTGGTCTGTGAGGAGTTGGCGGCCGTCGTGGCTGCGGACGTGGGGGCTGTTGTCGTCGAGGGCGTCCAGGAGTCGGATGGCGTAGACCTCGGACATGCGCTCGGCCACCTCGTTGGGTGTGAGCCACTGGACGGCCGTGGTTTCACCTGAGAGGCGTTCTGTGCCGCCCGAGGGTTTGCAGCGGAAGACCAGGGCCACCACGCCGGCCGTGACGTTCTTGTACACGCCGGTGAGCTGGTCCACTTCGACATGGATGCCGGTTTCCTCCAGCACTTCCCGCCGCACCCCGTCTGCGGGGGTTTCCGCCAGCTCCAGCACTCCGCCCGGAAGCTCCCACGTTCCGTTGTCGGCTCGGCGGATGGCCAGCAGCCGGCCGTCATCGCGCACCACTACTCCGGCAACCGACACGGCATGGCGTGGCGTTGAGTCCTTCGGTGAGGTGTTAATCGGTCTCAATCGAGGCTGTCGGTGCGTTCGGCCAGGGCCCGTAGTTCGTCGGATGCGGTACGGCCTGCGCTGAGCACGAGGTCCCTGATGGCCGTCCGGGCCGCAACGTGGGTGCGGATCATTTCAGGTGCCAGTTCCTCGGCGCGCAGTAGGCAGTCCAGCGACTCTGCATGCTGGCGGCGCTGTGCATGGGCTCTGCCCATGTCCATCAACAGGCGCGCTTGCCGCTCGGCGGACAAGCCGCCCGCGTGGATCCCCTTGGAGAGGTCGAGGGCCTCGCCTGCATCGCCGAGTTCGACTGCGGTCGAGACGGCCTGGATCTCCACGTTGGTGGGGCCGAACTCGAGATTGAAGTCGTTGCGGTCCTGGCCCAGTTGTCGGGCGACGGTTCGAGCGGCCTCGATCTGCCGACGTGCGGCGGATCTGTCTCCCACGCGGGCGTGTACGAGTGCCAGCACCAAGTGCAGTGATCCCAGGATGGACAGGTGCTGGGGCTCGTCGGCCCGAGTGTCTTCGAGGGCGCTGATGGCCGTGGCTGCAGCGTGCTCCGCCTGGTCGAGGTGCTTCAGGCGTACGAAGGCGTGGCACAGGCGGTAGATACCGGCGAACACGCTCAGCGGGTTGCCTGAAAGTTCGAAGGCTGCGGCCAGGGCTTGGTAGGTCCTGGCCAGTAGATCGTGCAGTTCGGGGGCGTGCTCAGCCGACGCCGTGCGGCAGGCCAGCTCCAGCCTCGGGATCAACGTGGGTATTTCCACGCTCAGCTCCGCGAAGCGAGCGGTGTGCGTGAGGGTCGCCGAGCAAGCCGGGTATCGTCTTCGCCCATGGGTTGTGGGCTGATGGATCCTCAGAACTGCTCTGGCCCGCAGGTCACAGTGGACGGTTCTGTTCAGGACCGCCTTCGGCGGGAAGTTCACCAGGAGGTGGACGTGGTTGTTCCCGCCGTTGAACTCGGTCAGCTCGCATTCATAGTCGACGCAGACGGCGCGCCTGATCTCCTCCATCCGCTTGAGTGGGTGTCGGCGAATACCTCGTGCCGGTATCTCGTCACGAAAACCAAGTGGGCATGAAGCGCGAACGTGCAGTGTCTCCCCGTACGAATGTTCTGTCTGTCAGCCATAAACCAACCGCAGTACGGTGATCGGCATGAAGCTCAGGTATCAGTTCTGGCTGTACCCGAGCGCCCCGCAACGGACCATGCTGGCGGAGGCGTTCGGGTGCGCCCGTATCGTCTTCAACGACGCCCTCCGCGCCCGCCAGGACGCCTACAGGCAGGGCGCTATGCGCCCGACCGCTGCGGAACTCTCGAAGCGGTTCGTCACCGACGCCAAGAAGACCGACGAACGGCACTGGCTGGACGACGCGTCGGCCGTGGTGCTCCAGCAGTCCCTGCGGGACCTTGAGACCGCGTACTCCAACTTCTTCGCCTCCGGGAACGGCACCCGCAAGGGACCGAGGACGGGGCCGCCGAAGTTCAAGAAGAAGACCAGCCGCCAGTCCATCCGCTTCACCGCCAACGCCCGCTTCTCGATCACCGAGGGCGGCGCGCTGCGCCTGCCGAAGATCGGCGACGTGAAGATCCGCTGGTCCCGCCGGCTTCCCTCCGCCCCGTCGTCCGTGACCGTGGTCAAGGACACGTCCGGCAGGTACTTCGCCTCGTTCGTGGTGGAGGCCGAAGACAAGCCACTGCCCGAGCTGGACCTGGACGAGACCGAGACCGGGATCGACCTGGGGCTGTCCACCTACGCCGTCCTGCGCGGACGGAAAGTCAGCTCCCCGAAGTTCTTCCGCCGGCACGGACGAGCGGGTCGCGGGACTCGTCTACGTCGCCGCCCTGGGGCCGGACGCCGGGGAGTCCCCCGAGGAGCTGATCGGCAAGTTCGACCCGCCGCCGCTCTTCTCCCACCTGGACAACGAGGACGGGCGCATCTGGATCGCCCGTGACGGCATCTCCGACTTCTGCGGGGACCTGCCGCGGGAGGAGCAGCTGCTGGTGTGGGCGACGCAGGGCGCCCCGCGCGCGGAGGTCCTCGGCTCCAGGCTCGACGAGCCGGCCTGGCGGACCAGGCCCAGCTGGTTCCTCGTCGCCACGCGGGACCACGCGGTCAACCCGGAGCTCCAGCGGTTCTGCGCCCACCGCATGGGCGCCACCATCGCCGAGGTCGAGTCCTCCCACACCCCCATGCTGTCCAAGCCCGAGGCGGTCCTGGACCTCATCCGAACGGCGGCCCGCTCGGTCTGAACGGCAAAGAGCCGAGTCACGGGACCGTCCGTGACTCGGCTCTCTGGTTGTTACCGCCCGACGGAGCGAGGCTGGCGCGACAGGACGTTCGCACCGCCGGGCGGAGTCGGAAGGTTCTCCTCTACGTGTGAGGGGGCCCTGTGCGTGGCCCCTCGTACGCAGAGGAGTGGCTGGGACCGTGGCGGTCGGGCGACGAGAACTCCGGCGTCGTCTCCCTCAGGTCAAGAGACGGGCCTCGGAACCCATTACCACCGCACTGGCTCGCTCGCCCGCCACGGTCCTCGTCCTGCCCCCACCGCGTACCACCCCTCATCCGGGTCCGCGGTGCGGGCTCGGCACCCGGAGCCTGACCTCCCGTCAGGCCCCCGGTGCAGCTTGTGGGCTCAGGCGTCGCGCAGGGCGCGGACGGCCTCCTCGACGCGCTTGCCGTAGTCGGCGTCGGCGGCGTGGAAGTGAGCCAGGTTCTTCTCGATGACGTGCTCCAGGGTGACCTGGGACAGACCGCCGGCGATGTTCGCCACCAGGCGCTGCTTCTCGGCCTCCGACATCAGGCGGTAGAGCTCACCGGCCTGGAAGAAGTCGTCGTCCTTGGTGTGGGCCGGGGCCTCGTGGGTGCCCGTGTAGCCGGAGACGGCCTTCGGGGCACCCAGGGCTATGCCGGTCTCGGCGGGGCCCTGGTACGAGTTGGGCTCGTAGTTCTTGTCGGTGCGCGAACCGTTGCGCAGCGCCATGACGCCGTCGCGGCCGTAGTTCTCGGCCTTCGTCGCCTTCGGGGCGTTGACCGGCAGCTGGGTGTGGTTCACACCGAGGCGGTAGCGCTGGGCGTCGGCGTACGCGAACAGGCGGCCCTGGAGCATCTTGTCCGGCGAGGCGGTGATGCCCGGGACGAAGTTGTTCGGGGAGAAGGCGGACTGCTCGACCTCGGCGAAGACGTTGTCCGGGTTGCGGTCGAGGACCAGGCGGCCCACGCGCTGCAGCGGGTAGTCGGCGTGCGGCCACACCTTGGTGAGGTCGAACGGGTTGAAGCGGTAGTCCGCGGCCTCGGCGGCGGGCATGATCTGGACGTAGAGGGTCCAGCTCGGGTTCACGCCGCGCTCGATCGCCTGGAGCAGGTCGGTCTGGTGCGAGTTGGGGTCCTGGCCGACGAGCTCGGCGGCCTGCTCGCCCGAGAGGCAGCGGATGCCCTGGTTCGTCTTGAAGTGGTACTTGACGAAGAAGGCCTCGCCCTGGGCGTTGGTCCACTGGTAGGTGTGGGAGCCGTAGCCGTTCATGTGGCGGTAGGACGCCGGGATGCCGCGGTCACCCATCAGCCAGGTGATCTGGTGCGTGGCCTCGGGGGCGTGCGCCCAGAAGTCCCAGACGTTGTCCGGCTCCTGCTTGCCCGTGAAGGGGTCGCGCTTCTGGGAGTGGATGAAGTCGGGGAACTTGATCGGGTCCTTGATGAAGAACACCGGGGTGTTGTTGCCGACGAGGTCGTAGTTGCCCTCTTCGGTGTAGAACTTCAGCGCGAAGCCGCGCGGGTCGCGGACGGCGTCCGCGCCACCGAGGGAGTCGGCGACGGTGGAGAAGCGCAGGAAGGTCTCGGTCTTCTTGCCGACCGTGTTCAGGAACGCCGCGCTGGTGTACGCCGTGACGTCGTCGGTCACCTCGAAGTAGCCGTACGCGGCAGAGCCGCGGGCGTGCACGACGCGCTCCGGGATGCGCTCGCGGTTGAAGCGGGCGAGCTTCTCCAGGAGCTGCTGGTCCTGGATCAGGAGCGGGCCACCGACGCCGGCGGTGGCGGAGTTCTGGTTGTCGGCGACCGGGGCGCCGGACTCGGTCGTCAGCGTGCGCTTCGACATGGTGACCTTCCGTACGGGTAACTGCTGACGGAAAGCGTCTTCCGTCATGCGGAACAGCCTAATTTCGGCGTGAACGCGACGTCAACAGTTTGTTTAAAAGAAAGAGTGAGGAGAGGTGATCCGGACGGTGCCGGCGCTTGGGCGCGACAGGACAGGTGTCAGCACCGGCACCATCCGGAAACTCAGGCCCCCGTCAGGGCGGGGGGAGGGCGGCCCGGGGGAGCGGGCCGCCGCGGGGATCAGACCTGGGCGCCGGAGAGGCGCTCGACCGCGCGCAGCAGCGCGGAGTGGTCCAGGCCGCCGTCACCCTGGGCGCGCAGCGAGGCGACCAGCTGGGCGACGACCGCGCCGACCGGCAGGGCCGCACCGACGTTGCGGGCGGCGTCGGTGACGATGCCCATGTCCTTGTGGTGCAGGTCGATCCGGAAGCCGGGCTTGAAGTCGCGGTTCAGGAAGTTGTCCTTCTTGCGGGTCAGGACCGTGGAGCCGGCCAGACCGCCGTTGAGGACGTCGAGGGCGGCCTCGAGGTTCACGCCGGACTTCTCGAGGAAGACGACGGCCTCGGCGCACGCCTGGATGTTCACCGCGACGATGAGCTGGTTGGCGGCCTTCACCGTCTGGCCGGAACCGTGCGGACCGCACAGGACGATGACCTTGCCGAGGGTCTCCAGGATCGGGAGCGCGGCGTCGAAGTCGGCCTGCTCGCCACCCACCATGATCGACAGCACGGCCTCGATGGCGCCGGCCTCGCCGCCGGACACCGGGGCGTCGATGACGCGGATGCCCTTCTCGGCGGCGTTCTTCGCCAGGTCGACGGAGGTCTGCGGGGTGATCGACGACATGTCGATGATCAGCGCGCCGGACTTGGCGTTCTCGAGGATGCCGTTCGGGCCGTAGTTGATGGCCTCGACCTGCGGGGAGGCGGGCACCATCGTGATGATGACGTCGGCGTCGGCGACGGCCTCGGCGATCGAGCCGGCCGCGGAGCCGCCGGCGGCGGCCAGGCGGTCCAGCTTGTCCTGCTCCAGGGTGAAGCCGGTGACCGAGTAGCCGGCCTTGAGGAGGTTCTCGGACATGGGGGAGCCCATGATGCCGAGACCGATCCACGCGATCTTGGGGAGGTTGCTCATGATGAGGGTCCTTCTCTTAATGCTTCGTACGAAAAGTGCGTGAGGTGCCTGGCCGATCGCCCGGACTTCGTCCTCTTACTTGGCGGCGCGGGCCTCGGCCGGGAGCCAGTCGAAGGACGCGGCGGCGTCGGCGGCCTTGTACTCCAGGCCGACAAAGCCCTGGTAGCCGGCCTTCTTGAGCTGGTCGAGGAGGTCCTCGAGGGGCAGCTCGCCGGTGCCGGGGGCACCGCGTCCGGGCTTGTCCGCGATCTGGACGTGCCCGGTCTTGGCGGCGTACTTTTCGATGACCTCGGAGAGGTCCTCATCGTTCATCGCCAGGTGGTACAGGTCGAGGAGGAACTTGGCGTTCCCGAGGCCGGTGGCCTCGTTCACCTTGTCCACCACCTCGATGCCGGCCGGGGCGCTCACCAGGGGGTAGAGCGGCGACTCGGGCTTGTTGAGGGTCTCGATCAGGAGGATCGCACCCACGCGGTCCGCGGCCCGGGCCGCGACGACCAGGTTCTTCAGGGCCAGCTCGTCCTGGACCGCCGGGTCCACGCCCTCGACGCGGTTGCCGTACAGGGCGTTGAGCGCCTTGCAGCCGACCGAGGCGGCGAAGTCGGCCGCCACGTTGATGTTGGCGTTGAAGCGGTCCGACTCCTCGCCGGGGACCGATACCGCGCCGCGGTCCGGGCCCGGCAGCTGGCCGGCGTAGAAGTTCAGGCCCACCAGCTGGGTGCCGGCGTCCTCAAGAGCCTTCTTGAGAGCGTCCAGCTCCTCCTGAGCGGGGGTGGGGGTCTCGATCCAGGGCCACCACAGCTCGACCGCGGTGAAGCCCGCCGCGGCGGCGGCCGCGGGGCGCTCCAGGAGCGGGAGTTCCGTGAAGAGGATCGACAGGTTCACATCGAAGCGCTGGTCCGTGTATCCCATGAGGGGTGTGCGCTCCTTCCGTATTGCGGAAGTTATTTTCTGCTTGATGGAAGACTGCAAGCCGACCGTCGCACTTGTCAAGTGCGGACTCCCGGAATCTCACGACTGCCGGGTAGCTTGACGGCGTGCGATTGAGAGTTGAGTTCACGACCGAGCCCTTCGACCTCGAAGAGGCTCCCGCCCACGCCGTGGCCGCCCGCGAGGTCATCCAGAAGGCCGAGCTGGACGCGGTCGACGTCGGCCCGTTCGGCAACACCGCCGAGGGCGACTCCGACCGGGTGCTGACCGCCGTCGCCGCGCTGCTGCGCGATTCCCTGGAGGCCGGCGCGACGCGCGTCTCGCTCCAGGTCAATGTGATCGGGGAGGACGGCGCATGACCGAGCCCCGCGACCACCCCTTCGTCGCCGCGGTCAAGCCGCTGGTGGACGCGATGGGCGGCGAGATGATGGACCCCGCCCTGGCGGAACCCGACGACGTCGTGCTCGCGTGGGAGGGTCAGGAGCTGCTGGCCGTGCGCCTGCCCCAGCTCTCCGACTCGCTGGACCGCATCCTTGCCGTGCTGGAGCGCCGGCACGGCGTACCGTTGGCGCAGCTGGACCGCAAGGCCAAGCAGGACGTGGTGCGCATACTGGAGGCGCGGGGCGCCTTCTCGGTGCGGCACGGTGTGGAAACGGTCGCGAGTGCCCTGGGCGTAAGCCGCTTCACGGTCTACAACTACTTGAACCGGGACGCCGCCGCTCAAACGAAGCCCGGAAAGACAGCCAAGAGTGAAGGCTGAATAACTGCTGGTGACGAGCCGCCGCCCAATTCACCCGGGCGGCGGCTTTTGTGTACGCGAAGTTTCAACAAAGTGTTGACGCCGTGTTGCCGAGGGCGTTAGCTATGCGCAGCCCGTCAAAGCAACAACAGGCCACGGAGGCCTACCGTGACTTCGAGTCCGACCCCGGGTCTCACCCGGTTCAACGCCTTGGACGACAGCGCGGCCACGGCCGAGCTGCACGAGGTGTGCGCCAGTTCGGCGTGGGGGAGCAAGATCCTCGCCCAGCGCCCCTTCGCCACCGTCGACGCCCTGTTCGCCGCCAACGAGTCCGCCATGGCGGAGCTCACCGCGGAGGACCTCGGCGAGGCGATGGGAGGCCACGCGCCGATCGGCCGGCCGAAGCCGGGAGACCCGACCTCCGCCCGCGAGCAGCGTGGCATGGCCGGTGCCTCGGAGGAGCTCAAGAACGAGCTCCTGGAGCTGAACCTGGCCTACCAGGAGAAGTTCGGCCACGTCTTCCTCATCTGCGCCACCGGTGCGACCGGTGAGTTCATGCGGGACGCGGTCAAGGTCCGGATCGAGAACACCGCCGAGCAGGAGCGAGAGATCGCGCGCGGCGAGCTCGTGAAGATCAACCGGATCCGCCTGACCCGCCTCGTCGAACTCGCAGAAGGAGAGTGACCATGAGCACCGAGACCACCGCGTCGGTGTCCACCCACATCCTGGACACCAGCATCGGCCGCCCCGCCGAGGGCGTCGCCATCTCCCTGTCGGCCCGCGCGGGCCTCGACGGCGAGTGGGCGGCCCTGGGCGGCAGCGCCACCGACGCCGACGGGCGCTGCAAGGACCTGCCGGCCCTGCCGGAGGGCACCACACACGTGCGTCTCGACTTCGAGACCGAGACGTACTTTTCGAAGAAGCAAGCCGAGGCGCAGCAGGACGCCCCCCGCGTAAGGGACAGCGGTGCGTTCTTCCCCGAGGTAACGATCACCTTCGCGGTGAACCCGGGCGAGCACTACCACGTACCGCTGCTGCTCAACCCGTTCGGCTACTCCGTTTACCGAGGGAGCTAGCATGGCCACGATTCTGGGCCAGAACCAGTACGGCAAGGCAGAGAACCGCGTCGTCAAGATCACGCGGGACGGCGACACCCACCACATCAAGGACCTGAACGTCTCGGTCGCCCTCTCCGGCGACATGGACGACGTCCACTACTCCGGCTCGAACGCCAACGTCCTCCCGACGGACACCACCAAGAACACGGTGTACGCGTTCGCCAAGGAGTACGGCATCGAGTCCGCCGAGCAGTTCGGCATCCACCTGGCGCGTTGGTTCGTCAACAGCCAGGAGCCGATCCAGCGCGCGCGCATCCGGATCGAAGAGTACGCCTGGGACCGCATCGCGACCTCGGACGCCAACTCCAAGTTCATCGGCGCCGACGAGGTCAACCACTCCTTCGTCCGCAAGGGCATGGAGACCCGCGTCACCCAGATCACGTACGACGGCCAGAACTGGGAGGTCGTCTCCGGCCTCAAGGACCTGATCGTCATGAACTCCACGAACTCCGAGTTCTGGGGTTACGTGAAGGACAAGTACACGACCCTCCAGGAGGCGTACGACCGCATCCTGGCCACCCAGGTGTCGGGTCGCTGGCGCTTCAACTGGACCGACGACGAGCAGCGGATGCCCAACTGGGAGAAGTCCTACGCCGAGACCAAGAAGCACATGCTCCAGGCCTTCGCGGAGACCTACTCCCTGTCGCTCCAGCAGACCCTGTACCAGATGGGTTCGCGCATCATCAACCACCGTTCGGAGATCGACGAGGTCCGCTTCTCGCTCCCGAACAAGCACCACTTCCTCGTCGACCTGGAGCCCTTCGGCCTCAAGAACGACAACGAGGTCTACTTCGCCGCGGACCGCCCGTACGGTCTGATCGAGGCGACGGTCCTCCGCGACGGCGCTGACGCCCGTATCCCCGTGGACATGACCAACCTCTGAGCAGTGCACGCGCGTCCCGGGGCTCCGCAGTGGCCCCGGGGCGCGACACCCCCACAACTTCCTGAATCGGCACCCGGACCAGCAGTCGG
The DNA here is from genome assembly GCF_000158895.1 of Streptomyces sp. C. Classification (NCBI taxonomy): domain Bacteria; kingdom Bacillati; phylum Actinomycetota; class Actinomycetes; order Kitasatosporales; family Streptomycetaceae; genus Streptomyces; species Streptomyces sp. C. The sequence continues at coordinate 6,333,321 of NZ_GG657750.1, forward strand.
GGCGGCAGTACTGTCAGCTGTCCGGCCCCCGGATCCGGCACTCAAATCCCCTGGGTTTTGCCGTGCCCGCACCGCCACTGAAAGCACGAGGAAGTCCCATGGCAGCATCGGCAGCCCATGACAGCGCCGTAGAGCGCATCGTCATCGAGAACTGTGCGATCGCGACGGTCGACGCGAACGACACCGAGTACGCCTCGGGTCACATCGTCATCGCCGGCAACAAGATCGAGTCCATCGGCGCGGGCAAAGCCCCCGAGAACCTCGACAACGTCGTCCGCCGGATCGACGGCACCGGGCACCTCGTGACCCCCGGTCTGGTCAACACGCACCACCACTTCTACCAGTGGATCACGCGTGGCCTGGCCACTGACCACAACCTCTTCAACTGGCTCGTCGCGCTGTACCCGACCTGGGCGCGCATCGACGAGCAGATGGCGTACGTGGCCGCGCAGGGCTCCCTCGCCGCGATGGCCCGCGGTGGTGTCACCACCGCGATGGACCACCACTACGTCTACCCCAAGAACTCCGGCGACCTCTCCGGCGCGATCATCCGCGCCGCGTCCGAGATGGGCGTCCGCTTCACCCTGGCCCGCGGTTCCATGGACCGCAGCGAGAAGGACGGCGGCCTGCCGCCGGACCACGCCGTCGAGACCCTCGAGGGCGCCCTGGCCGACACCGAGGCGACCATCAAGAAGTTCCACGACGCCTCCGCCGACTCGATGACGCAGGTCGCGGTCGCCCCGTGCTCCCCCTTCTCGGTCTCCACCGAGCTGCTGAAGCAGGGCGCCGAGCTGGCCCGCCGCCTGGGTGTGCGCATGCACACGCACGGCTCGGAGACGGTCGAGGAGGAGAAGTTCTGCCACGAGCTCTTCGGCATGGGCCCGACCGACTACTTCGAGTCGACCGGCTGGCTCGGCGAGGACGTGTGGATGGCGCACAGCGTCCACATGAACGACTCCGACATCGCCGCGTTCGCCCGCACCAAGACCGGTGTCGCGCACTGCCCGTCCTCCAACGCCCGTCTGGCCGCCGGCATCGCCCGCGTCCCGGACATGCTGGCCGCCGGCGTCCCGGTCGGCCTCGGCGTGGACGGCACCGCCTCCAACGAGTCCGGTGAGCTGCACACCGAGCTGCGCAACGCGCTGCTGATCAACCGCCTGAACCCGGTGCACCGCGAGGCCGCGCTCAACGCGCGCCAGTCGCTGCGCCTCGGCACCTACGGCGGCGCCCAGGTCCTCGGCCGCGCCGACAACATCGGTTCGCTGGAGGCCGGCAAGAACGCCGACCTGGTGCTGTGGAACCTGAACACCTTCCTGCACTCCTCGATCGCCGACCCGGTCACCGCGCTCGTCTTCGGTGCGGCCGCCCCGGTCACCGCCTCGTTCGTCAACGGCAAGCAGATCGTCGAGAACAACCGGCTGCTCTTCGCGGACGAGGAGGCCATCGCGGTCTCCACCCGCGAGGAGGCCCAGCGCCTGGCGCGGATCTCCGCTCAGGGCTGATCTCCCCAGCGACCGCCGGGGGGAACCCCAGGAGTCCGGTCGGGGGGGACGGCCCCCGGCCGGCGGCCGCGGACCCGAGCGGGGTCCGCGGCAGCCGTTCCCGGGAAGCGCCCGAGGAGAGATCCGAGGGCGCCCCCGGGAGCGGTCACCGCTTGCCACGGCACCACCAGCCCCGCACGGGGGTGGGGCCACCGCGTGGAGCCGATTTTGGGCGAATCGATTCCGCACCCCTTGGGACAAGAAGTAGCAGGACCCACAACTCCATACAGGCTGGACCAGCACGCTTTCGCACCACCTCCATGACACCCACGTCCCTGCCGACGTGTTTAACCGACCGGAGGAAGCCGTGGCCGCAACGCCCAGGTTTCGCAAAGATGCAGTCGCAGTACCGGAGGAGAAGCACCCGGTCGACGAGACCCTGCCTCCGCTGAAGATGTTCACGAGCGGTCTCCAGCACGTGGCCGCCATGTACGCGGGTGTCGTAGCCCCGCCCATGATCGTTGGACCGGCGGTCGGCCTCTCCGCCACCGACACCGCCTTCCTGATGGGCGCCTCGCTCTTCACCGCAGGGCTCGCCACCCTGCTCCAGACCCTCGGGTTCTGGAAGATCGGCGCCAAGCTGCCCTTCGTCAACGGCGTCTCCTTCGCCGGTGTGACGCCGATGATCGCCATCGGCAAGGGCCAGGGGGACGACGCCATCCCCATCATCTTCGGCGCGATCATCGTCGCCGGAGCGGTCGGCTTCATAGCCGCCCCCTACTTCGGCAAGCTCGTACGCTTCTTCCCGCCCGTCGTCACCGGCACCGTCATCACCCTGATCGGCGTGTCCCTGCTGCCGGTGGCCTTCAACTGGTCGCAGGGCGGCAACCGCGCCGCCGCCGACTACGGCTCGATGAAGAACATCGGCATGGCGGCCCTCACCCTGGCGATCGTCCTCGTGATGCGGAAGTTCCTGCGCGGCTTCCTCCAGCAGATCTCCATCCTGCTGGGCCTGGTCGCCGGCACGCTGATCGCCCTCCCGCTGGGCATGACCAGCTTCGACGCCGTCAAGAACGCCTCCGTCGTCGGCTTCCCGACCCCCTTCCACTTCGGCGCCCCGCAGTTCCAGGTCGCCGCCATCGTCTCGATGTGCATCGTGATGCTGGTCTGCATGACCGAGTCGACCGCCGACATCCTGGCCCTCGGCAAGATCGTCGGACGGCCCGCGGACGCGAAGACCATCGAGGGCGGTCTGCGCGCCGACACCCTCGGCAGCGCGCTCAGCCCGCTGTTCAACGGCTTCATGTGCAGCGCCTTCGCCCAGAACATCGGACTCGTGGCGATGACCAAGGTGCGCAGCCGCTACGTCGTCGCGGCCGGCGGGGGCATCCTGATCCTGCTCGGCCTGTGTCCCATGGCCGCCTCCGTCATCGGGGTCGTCCCGCTGCCCGTCCTCGGCGGCGCCGGCGTGGTCCTCTTCGGCTCGGTCGCGGCCAGCGGCATCCAGACCCTGGCGGGCGCGGCCATGGAGAAGGGCGAGAACGCCCTGATCGTCGCCGCCTCGGTCGGCATCGGCCTGATCCCGATCGCCGCGCCCGAGTTCTACCACGCCTTCCCCAAGGACCTGCTCGTCGTACTCGACTCCGGCATCAGCACCGGCTGCGTGGTGGCGATCCTGCTCAACCTGGCCTTCAACCACCTCGGCGCGAAACGCGACGCGGCCGCGGACGCCGCGGAGGCCGTGGCGGAGCCGGTCTTCGTCCACTGAGCCCCGCGCCCCGACCCGCCGGGCCGGATCGGGCGCCGCGCGTATATATATATATATATATATATATATATATATATATATATATATATATATATATATATATATATATATATATATATATATATATATAT
>NZ_GG657750.1:6336800-6339886 GCF_000158895.1 Streptomyces sp. C
CCCCCCCCGGGGGCCGCCTCGACGACCGCCCCTACGCCGTCCCGTGCGGGCGGCCCGTCCCGTACGGCAGGGCTCTCGTCCCAGGCCACCGGCGTGGTGTCCGTCCAGATGTCCGGCCGGACCGTCCGCACCCGCCGGCCCGTCCGGTCCAGCTCCTGCGACTCCGACTTGCGTACGTGCAGGGCCACCGCCGTGTCGGTCACGCGCAGTCCCGGCATCCTCCGCGTCAGGTCGGCGGTGTAGCGCGACAGTTCCTCCACGGTGCGCAGCCGGGCGCCGATCATGAAGTTCCAGCGGCCGCTGACGGACATGCAGGTCCGGGTCTCGCGCAGCCGCGAGGCCACCGCCGCGCAGTCGGCCACCTCGTGCTCGGGCACCTCCGCCCACACCGTGGCGGACACCGGCCAGCCCGTCAGCCCCGCCGCCATCGCACAGCTGTAGCGCAGGCTCTGCCCCGCCTCCAGGCGGCCCAGGCGGCGCCGTACGGTCGACTCGCTCATCCCCGACTCCCGGGCCAGCGAGGCCACGCTGCGCCGCGCGTCCGAGGCCAGGGCCAGCACCAGCGGCCGGTCCTCCTCCGGCATCGGGGCGACGGGCGCCGGGGAGGCCGCGGCTCCCTTGCGGCGGCCGCGCCCGGTCAGCAGGTCGGCCTGGGCGGGCGTCAGCTGGTCCAGGCGCCAGCGGTCGGGGGAGACGTGCACGGCCGTGACCATCGAGGAGCGGGTGCCGACCACGCCCGGTATCCGCTGCACCCGGAAGGAGAGGTACTGGTACAGCATGTGCAGGTTCGGCACGGCGACGAAGGCCAGCAGGTCGCGGTCGCCCGTGGTGTGCTCCACGCCCATGGTGTGGGCGTCGCCGGTCAGGGCTGCGCCCACCGCCGGAGCGGCGCCCGCCGCGCACGTCACCTCGACCCACGCCATGCACGGCGCCTGGGTGCCCGTGCGCAGCCCGAGGCCGCTGACCCAGGCGTCGCCGGCGGCGGTCAGCCGCTCCCAGCGGCGGGCGAGGGTCTCGGGACGCACGCCGAGGACCTGTGCCAGGCGCTCCCAGCTCGCGCGCGGGGCGAGCTGGAGTGCGTGGACGAGCGCCCGGTCGGTGTCGTCGATGGCGGAAATGGCCGAGTTCATACCTTCCCCTGGTGGTTCTCCCGGCCATCGGCCGGTCAACCCTGCTTTCGGCTGATCATCTCTCCTCGTGGGCCCGGCCGTGCCACCAGGCGGTCGAGTGGGCCTTGAGGAGATCGGGAGGAGGACGTGTGGGGGACCCCGGCTCGAACCTGCGCCACGCGGTGCCGGCCGAACCGTCGAGCTTCGTGGGGCGGGAGCGCGAGCTCGCGCGCACCGCTGCCCTGCTCTCTACGGAACGCCTGGTCAGCCTGGTCGGACCAGCGGGAATAGGCAAGACCCGGCTGGCCGCGCGGACCGCTCGCGCCCTGGTCCGCGCCGAGGGCGCCGAGGTGGTGTGGGCCGGTCTGGCGAGCCTGCCGGCGCCGCGGGGCACCCTGGCGCGGGAGCTGGAGCGGCGGCTCGAAGGCCGCCGGGCGCTGCTGGTGCTCGACGGCTGCGAGCGGCTCGGGGAGCGGGCCGGGGTGCTCGCGGACCGGCTGCTGGCTCGATTGCCCCAGGTGCGAATTCTGGCCACCTCGCAGCGGACGCTCGGGTTCCATGACGGGGCGGAGGTCTTTGTGGGCCCGCTTCCCCTGCCGCCCGAACCACATGATCCGGCCAGCCTTCGACCCGCCCGCGACCTCGCCGACGCCCCCGGAGCCGACGCATCCGGAGCCAACGCATCCGGTACGGCCGGGGGCCGACGGGTGCTTCGTCGCCGCAGAGATCTCCGGCTACGCCTCCGTACGCCTCTACGTGCAGCGGGCGCGCGCCGCCGACCCCTCCTTCGAGCTCACCGACCACAACGCCGCCGCCGTCGCCGCCCTGTGCCGCGCCCTCGACGGGATCCCCGCAGCGCTGGAGCTGGCCGCCGGGCGCGCCGGCCGCTACAGCCCGGCCGAGGCGCTGCACCGGCTGACCGCCGACCCGCTCGGCTTCCTCGCCGAGGGAGCGGACCGGTCCGGCGGGGCCGACGTCCTGCGCGCGCACCGGCTGTCCTCGCCCGGGGAGCGGCTGCTGTGGACCCGGCTGTCCGTCTTCGCGGGCTCCTTCGACGAGGCCGCCGTCGCGCAGGTCTGCGGCTTCGGCGAACTCGGCCCCGAGGACGCCGCCGAGACCCTGCGCCGGCTCGCCCCCGCCCTGCTCGCCGAGCCCGGGGAGCCGGGCCGCTACCGGCTGCCCCTGTCCGTCCGGGCCTACGAGGCCCGGCGGCTCGCGCACGCCCCGGGCACCGAGGCGGCGCTGGCCGAGCGCCGCCACCACGAGCGGTGCCGCGTCATCGCCGAACGGGCCGCCTGGCTGTGGCGGTCGGGGGCGCAGCCGCAGGCGCGCGCCCTGGCCCTGCGGGAACTGCCCGAGCTGCGCCGGGCGATGGACCCGCTGTCCGAGGCCGGACCGGCGGGGGCGCTGGAGGTCGCCGTGTCCCTCTGGTTCCTCTGGTCGGCCTGCGGGCTGGAGGCGGAGGGGCGCCGGCACCTGGAGCGGGCCCTGGCCCTGCACCCGGAGCCCCGGCCGGCCCGCGCGCTGTGCCTGGCGGCCTGGCTGGCCGCCGCCTTCGGCCGGGCGGGGGCGGCCGATCCGCTGCTGGTGGAGGCCTGGACCGCCGCCGTACTGCAGGGGGAGGACTCCGCGCTGGCCTACCTCGCGCACGCCCGGGGCACCGCGGCCCTGTGGCAGGACCGGCCCGGCGAGGCCGCCGACGAGTTCCGGGACGCCCTCGCACAGCTGCCGCCGGAGCCGGAGTTCGGGCCGGGCCGGGAGGCGCTGCGGGCCGCCCTCGCGTTGGCGCTGGCGTACACCGCCCCGGCGTCCGCACCCGTGGGGGACGGCGAACCGGACGCCCCCGCCGACCTGTGGGCCCGGTCCTGGTCCGACTACGCCCACGCGCTGGTGCAGCGGCGCGAGGACCGCCCGGCGCTGGCCCGGACCCGGCTGGTGGCCGCCCTGGAGATCCAGCTGGCCCTCGGGGACCGCCTC
>NZ_GG657750.1:6340131-6379121 GCF_000158895.1 Streptomyces sp. C
AGTTCCGGCGCCCGCCCGGCGTACGGCGTCAAGGACGCGGAAAGACATCGCATGAGCCCACCCCTTCCGACCGGACAGGTGGTAAAGCGATGCCCGAAACACCGCAGCTCTGGATGCGCAGCGAGACCCGGCCCACCGAACGCCGCGCCCCCCTCACCCCGGAGGACGCCTTACGGCTCGTCCGGCAGGGCGTACGGATCACCGTGGAGGAGTCCGGCCACCGGGTCTTCCCGCTCGACGACTACGAGGCCGCCGGCTGCCGCACGGCGCCGGCCGGCTCCTGGTCGCGGGCCGCACCCGGGTCCGCGTACGTCCTCGGCCTGAAGGAACTCCCGCCGGCGCCCGAGCTCCTGCACCACCGGCACGTCTACTTCGGGCACGCCTACAAGGGCCAGGCACAGGCCCCCGTGCTGCTGCGCCGCTTCGCCGCGGGCGGCGGCACCCTGCTCGACCTGGAGTACCTCGCCGACGCGCAGGGCCGCAGGCTGGCCGCCTTCGGCTACTGGGCCGGGTACGCGGGAGCCGCGCTGGCCGCGCTGCACGCCCGCGGCGCCCTCAGGCCCCCGCTGGTCCCGCTGCCCCGGCCCGAGCTGGACGCCCGGCTGCGCGCGGCGGCCCCCGACGGGCTGCGGGCGCTGGTCATCGGCGCGGGCGGCCGCAGCGGGCGCGGCGCCTGCGACGCCCTCGCCACCGCCGGGATACCGGTCACCCGCTGGGACCGCACCTCGACCCGCAGCCTGGACCGGGCCGCGCTGCTCGGCCACGACATCCTGGTCAACGCGGTGCTGACCACCCGGCCGGTGCCGCCCTTCCTCACCCCGGCGGACCTGGAGGCCGGCGGCCCCCGACGGCTGTCGGTGATCGCCGACATCACCTGTGACACCGGATCGGAGCTGCACCTGCTCCCCGTCTACGACCGCCTCACCGACTGGACGGCCCCGGCGCGGCGGCTGCCGGGCGGCGGGCCGCCGGTGGACGTGATCGCCATCGACAACCTCCCGTCGCTGCTCCCGGCGGAGGCGGCCCGGGCCTTCTCGGCGGACCTCCTCCCCAAGCTCGCCGCCCTGCACGGGCCGTCCCCGGACCCCGACTGGCTCCGCTGCCGCGCGGCGTTCACCACGGCCCTGGCGGCCCTGACGGGTCCGGACCGCGCGGCCTAGAACGGCCCCGCGGCGACTACGGGAGCTCCGCGTCCGGCTGCCAGAGCATCAGGTTGCTCATCAGCTCCGCCTGCTCGACCGCATCGTCCAGCGCGTGGTGGGTGTGGCGGCGCCGCGAGCGCAGTTCGCGGGGCATCCGGCCCTTCACGGCCGCGCGCAGGGGGACCCGGGCCTTGGCCGCGTACAGGGTCTTCATGTCCAGGCAGCCGGAGTGGCCGAAGGGGCTGTCGTCGCCGAACTCGATCAGGTACCAGTACAGGAAGGTCCAGTCGAAGGAGGCCGGGTAGCCGCACATCACCGGCTGCGCCCCGGCCGAGACCTCCCGCACCCAGGTCCGGAACTCCGCCATCGCCGCGGCCGGGTCGCTGCCCTCGCGGAGGAGGCGTTCGCGGTCCAGGCCGCTGACGGCGAGGGCGGCGTCCACGTACCGGTCGCTGATGGGGCGCAGCTCCCGGTAGAAGGTGTGCCGTTCCGGGTCGGCGGCCGTGTACACGGCCCCGTCCTGGCGGCCGGCGACGGCCGCACCGAAGCTGATCATCGAATAGGGGCCGGGGATCGGTCCGTCGGCCTCGATGTCGACGGAGATGTAGAGACTGGGACGCGCGGGACGGACTGCCATGGCCTGATCATGACAGCCCGCCCCGCGGTCCTCCTCCGAATTACGGGCTCCGGATCACGGGCGTCCGGATTACGGGCTCCGGATTACGGAGCGGCCGTCAGGAACATGCCGGTGTGGTCGCCCCCGGCGGTGTTCTTGCAGCTGGAGGCCGAGTTCGCGGGCTGGGCCGCGGCCAGGGCCAGGCAGCGGCCGACGGCCAGCTGCCCGTAGTAGTTGGGGTGCATGGACTCCTGGACCAGGCCCTGCGACTCGTTGTTGTCGATCCAGCGCGCCCACTCGCTCGTCTTCGCCGAGGCGGCGACGGTGGAGCTGACCTGCTTGCTGGCCTTGGCGCAGACCTCACGGCCCTGGAGCATGTCCCGCAGGTCCAGGAACTGCACGCCCTTGGCCGCCGCGACGCCCTTGAGGCGGTTCGCGATCTGCGGCACGAGGGAGTCGCGGGCCCAGTCGGAGTCGCGGTTCCAGAACGGGCAGCCGCCGGTGTTGAGCCGGCTCCAGTCGCTCTGGGTGTACCGGTTCTCCGCGCCCCGCGGGATCGGGGAGGGGTAGGACTGGAGCACGATCCGGTACGAGGAGTCCGCGTAGCCGGCCTGCCGCATCACGGCGCGGATCTCGTCGACCGACTTGCCGACGTTCGCCATGACGCCGTCGATCTTCTGGTCGACCCCGGCCTGCTGGTCGTCGTAGCAGTACGAGCCCCACAGGACGAAGTCGTACGCGCAGTCCTTGATGATGTCCGCGAAGCCGAGGTCGTTGCCGCCGACGGACAGCGCGATGACCTTCACGTCGCGGCTCGCGGCCACCGCCGCGAGCTGGTCGGCCTGCGGCGCCTCGCCCTTGTAGGCCACGCCCCCGTTGGAGGCGCGGAAGACGTTCTGCGAGACCGCCCCGGAACAGGCCAGGTTCACCGCCGTCTCGGCGATGGCGCCCGCGCTCAGCACCTCGGCCGAGTCGGAGCGGTGGCATCCGCCCGCGGTCGCGCCGTACACCTTGGCGGGATCGTAGGAACTGCCACTGACCCACGCCCGGTCGGTGCCGTTCCTGCTCCCGCTGTTGGTCAGGCTGTTGCCCTTCCAGCGTCCGGCCTCGCCGGAGATGTAGCTGTCGCCCATGGACACCACGGCGGTGGGTCCCGTCCCGGGCCCGGCCACGGCCGTCCCGGCTCCGCCGGCGAGCAGCGCGGCCGCGAGCGGCAGTACCATCCCGGCGCCGGCCAGTCGTCGCACACGACGAGGGGCCGCACGGCCCTCGCCGGCCTTTCGGAATCCGATCACTGCGGAACTCCTGCGGTCGGCCACGCCGAAGTCGCCAACAACTTCGGTGCGTGGCTTGGAAAGTGGGGGTACCTCCGGCGCCGGTGGCATCGGAAAGGTGGCACGCGCCCGCTTGTTACCGCTAGGTACAGTCAGGTTACGATGCAGTAACGTCCGACCGGTCGGTCGGGCCTCGGGGCCGCGTCAGGGCACGGCCGTGCGTGAACGCGCCGGAGCCGGGCCCGTTGGCACGGTCCCGGCTCCGGTGTGCTGCGAGTCAGACGGCAGAGGGCGTCCGCTGCCGCTCCGGTGCGCGGCTGGGAGCGGCGCCGGCCGGGGCGGCGCCGGCGGGCCCGCGGCCGACGGCCCGGGAGGCGAGCGTCGCGGCCGAGACCAGGTTGGTGCCCAGGACGCGGTAGTTGTACGTGTTCCAGGTGGAGACGAACGGCAGCGTCAGCCCGTTCACCATCGGGACGTAGCCGATCCAGAACCACGGGGAGCGCGAGGCCGCGCCGGGGGCCACCACGGCCGCGGCCATCGGGACCAGGACGATCAGGGTGTAGTGGTCGAAGGACGGCTTGGTGCCGAGGAAGGCCGCCAGCATCAGCATGGCGCTGGTCTCCACCAGGCGCAGGCCCTCGTGGCCGCCCCGGCGCCACCGGAGCCAGGCCAGCACGATCATGACGGCCGCCGCGGTCAGGCCGGCCGCCCCCGCCACGCCCTCGGGCAGGCCCAGCCGGGTCAGGACGTTGGAGACCGAGGCGTCGAACGGCGCGGCGAAGCCGCCCTGGCCGCCGAGCAGGTAGGGCAGCGTCTTGGTGAGGAACAGCGTGGGCTGGGGCATCATCGCGCCGGCCGCCACCGCGATCACCGCCGGCACCACGATCGCGACGGCGAAGGCCTTGAACTGGCGGGCCATCAGGAATATCAGCACCACGGGGGCGAGGATCGGCTTGATGCTGATGGCCACGCCGAACACCACCGCGGCCGCCGTCCAGCGGCGGTTGGCGGCCAGCAGCAGCACCGCCGGGAGGGCCATCACGTAACCGGAGGTCCAGTTGCCGATCTGCACGACGTTGGTGAACGGCTCCAGGAAGCAGAGCGCGATCGCACCGAGCACGGCCAGGCGGCTCCGCGCCGAGACGCCGAAGATGCGCAGCGAGAGGAGCCAGCCCGTGAGGACGAAGGCGATGCCGACGAAGGGCAGCAGGTCCAGCCGGGTCTTCAGGGAGAACCAGAGCCAGGGGACACCGGCGAGGACGCCCGGCGGCAGGTAGAGGAAACGTTCCTCCTCGTACGGGGGCTTGCCGTGGTTGAAGACGTCCGCGGCCTTGATGACCCACTCGTTGTCGAGGCCGACGTTCCCCGAGTGCCTGGCCTGGTAGTAGACGTTGGCGAGCAGCGCGACCGCCGCGGCCACCAGGGCCAGCGGTGCCCGCCCCCGGAGCCAGTCGAAGAGCCGGGGGTCGCCGTTGCCGGCTCCCGCCGAACGCCGTGTTCCGGGCGCGCTACGCATGGGACGAGTCCATTCGGTGTCGATGTCGGCGGGTGCTGCCGCTCGGCTGCCACCGGCGCCGTGACCAGTCGGTCGGTGCCCGGTCGCAAGGCCCGCGGCGGGCCACCTTACCCTCTGCCCCCGGTGCCCCCGTGAACTGAGGTGCCGTCAGTGGCCCTGGTCGCGGGCCCGTTCCAGGGCGGGGGGAGCGGGTGGCCGGGCCGGGATCCGCCCATGATATGGTGACCGGGTTTGCATCTGAAATTGTACTGATAAGTATCTCCACACCGGCCCCCGAAAGCGTTGTCGATGGTCTCCGACGTCAGTTCCCCGCCGGTATCCATGTCGCCGCCTCCGGCGGCCCAGCCGGAGGAGGTGCGAGGCGGCGGAGCGGCCGCCGGCAAACGTCCCCGGCTCTACGTCCTGGACGGCCTCCGCCTGATCGCCGCGATGGGCGTCGTCCTCTGGCACTGGCTCGGAGTCGAGCGCTTCCCGCAGATCTGGCACGGCAAGCCCAGTGAGCTGATGCCGGCCGGCCACCTGGTCGGCGCGTACAGCTGGACCGGCGTCGAGCTGTTCTTCCTGATCAGCGGCTTCGTCATCTGCATGTCCTGCTGGGGCCGTTCGGTCGGCGACTTCGTCACCTCGCGCGTGGTCCGGCTCTTCCCCGCCTACTGGGTCGCGGTACTGCTCACGTCCGTCTGCCTGCTGATCGTGCCGACCATCTGGGGCGACAACACCAAGCGGCCGACCCTCTCGCGCATCCTCACCAACCTGAGCATGGCCAACATGCCGGTCGGGGTCGACAACCTGGACCCGGTCTACTGGACCCTCTGGGCCGAGCTCCGCTTCTACCTGCTGTTCGGCGTACTGGTCGCGATCGGCCTGACCTACCGCCGGGTCCTGGCGTTCTGCGGGATCTGGGGCGTCGCGGCGCTGATGGCGAGCGCGTCGAACTTCCCGCTGCTCACCGTGATCGTCCAGCCGACCTACGCCTGGTACTTCATCGCGGGCATCGCGATCTTCCTGATGTACCGCTTCGGCCCCAACCTGCTGCTCTGGGGCATCGTCGGGTTCTGCTGGCTGATGGCCCAGGACTCGCTGCGCGGCGTGGCCGGCGGATACGAGTACGGCACCCAGCACCGGCTCTCCTGGACCCTCACGCTGTTCTGCACCACGGTCGCCTTCGGCGTCGTGATCGCCGCCGCGCTGGGTGCGTTCAACTGGATCCGGTGGAAGTGGCTGACCGTCGCGGGGGCGCTCACCTACCCGCTCTACCTGCTGCACCAGATGATCGGCTGGCAGCTGATCACCCGCCTGCGCCGGTACCTGGAGCCCTACCCGACGCTGATCGCGGTGACCGTGATCATGATGGTCGCGGCCTACCTGGTGCACCGGCTGGTGGAGCGCCCGCTCGCCCCCTGGATGAAGCGGAAGCTGGACGCCTCCTTCGCCCAGGTCCGCAAGGACGTGCTGACCGGGGGCGGCAGGGCCGCTAAGGGCTGACCGCCCGTTCCCCCGAGTACGACTCCGCCCCCGGCACCTTCTCGGTGCCGGGGGCGGAGTCGTACTCGACTGCTGTGCGATTCAGCCGAAGAGGGTGGTGCGGGCCGTGCCCGAGGTCAGCCGACCAGCTGGTCGTACGCGGGGAGGGTCAGGAAGTCCGCGTAGTCGGCGTCCAGGGAGACCTGGAGCAGGAGGTCGTGGGCCTGCTGCCACTTCCCGGCCGCGAAGGCTTCCTCGCCGACCTCGGCGCGGATCGCGTCGAGCTCCTCGGCGGCGATCTTGCGGGTCAGCTCGGCGGTGGCGCGCTCGCCGTTCTCGAAGACGACGCCCGCGTTGATCCACTGCCAGATCTGGGAGCGCGAGATCTCGGCGGTGGCGGCGTCCTCCATCAGGCCGAAGATGCCGACGGCGCCGAGGCCGCGCAGCCAGGCCTCGATGTAGCGGGTGCCGACCTGGACCGCGTTGCGCAGGCCCTCGTAGGTGGGCTTGGCGTCCAGCGAGTCGATCGCGATCAGGTCGCCGGGGGCCACCGAGACGTCCTCGCGGAGGCGGTCCTTCTGGTTCGGCTTGTCGCCCAGGACGGCGTCGAAGGAGGCCATGGCGATCGGGACCAGGTCGGGGTGGGCGACCCAGGAGCCGTCGAAGCCGTCGCCGGCCTCGCGGTCCTTGTCGGCCTTGACCTTCGCGAAGGCGACCGCGTTGGCCTCGGCGTCCTTGCGGGACGGGATGAAGGCCGCCATGCCGCCGATCGCGTGCGCGCCGCGCTTGTGGCAGGTGCGGACGAGCAGCTCGGTGTAGGCGCGCATGAAGGGGGCGGTCATCGTCACCGCGTTGCGGTCCGGGAGGACGAACTTCGCGCCGCCGTCCCGGAAGTTCTTGACGATGGAGAACAGGTAGTCCCAGCGGCCCGCGTTCAGGCCCGCCGCGTGGTCCTTGAGCTCGAAGAGGATCTCTTCCATCTCGTAGGCCGCGGTGATGGTTTCGATGAGGACGGTCGCGCGGACGGTGCCCTGCGGGATGCCCACGTAGTCCTGCGCGAAGACGAAGATGTCGTTCCAGAGGCGGGCCTCCAGGTGCGACTCCGTCTTCGGGAGGTAGAAGTACGGGCCCTTGCCGAGGTCGATCAGGCGCTGGGCGTTGTGGAAGAAGTAGAGGCCGAAGTCCACGAGGGAGCCGGAGGCCGGGCCGCCCTCGAAGTTGAGGTGGCGCTCCTCCAGGTGCCAGCCGCGCGGGCGCATGACCACGGTCGCGAGCTGGTCGGCGGCCTTGAGGGCGTACGCCTTTCCGGTGCGCGCGTCGGTGAAGTCGATGCGGCGCTCGTAGGCGTCGATGAGGTTGAGCTGGCCGAGGACGACGTTCTCCCAGGTGGGAGCCGAGGCGTCCTCGAAGTCGGCGAGCCAGACCTTGGCGCCCGAGTTCAGGGCGTTGATGGTCATCTTGCGGTCGGTCGGACCGGTGATCTCCACGCGGCGGTCGTTCAGGGCGGCCGGGGCCGGCGCGACCTTCCAGTCGCCCTCGCGGACCTGTGCGGTGTCCGGGAGGAAGTCGAGCGTGGAGGTGCGGGCGATCTCGGCGCGTCGCTCGCCGCGTCGGGCGAGGAGCTCGGCGCGGCGGGGGGCGAACCGCCGGTGGAGCTCGGCCACGAAGGCGAGAGCCGCTTCGGTGAGGACTTCGTCCTGCCGGGGCAGGGGCTCGGCGTCGACGATGGCCAGCGGGGACGGCGCTGGTGCGGACATATCTGTCACTCCTTCAGCGGCGGTGCCTGGCGGCCGCGGGGGAATGCTCGCGCGAGACGGCACGCAGTGCCGTCGGGTGTGGAGAGTTCCGGGTAACGGTCGCGGGCGCCGTCTGGGGGTTCAGGGCGCTTCTGACCAGTGGATAGTAATTTCCTCATGGTGGAAGTTCAATGGTTTGTTGATGTCGAGATTCTCTGAGTCGACAGATTCCACTTGCCGGTGGCCCTCAGTGCCATCGTGGTCACGCCGCGCTCAGTCCAGACGCGCCAGGTCGGGCGGGGTGTCGATGTCGAAGGCGGCCGCGACGTCCCCGCACTCCACCAGCATGACCTCGGCGGCGTGGTTCTTCAGGTGGACGCGCGCACCCTGGTCCCCGGTCGCGGTCGCCGCGATGTCCGCCCAGCGGTCCGCCCCGAACAGCACGGGATGCCCGCGCTCCCCGTCGTACGCGGCCGCCACCAGGCTCGACGGCGACCGGTACGCCTCCCGCACCCGGGCCACCGCCGCCGGCCCGATCCCCGGCTGGTCCACCAGCGACACCAGGGCCGCGCTCGCCCCCGTGCCGGCCAGGGAGGTGAGGCCGACCCGCAGCGAGGAACCCATCCCCTCGGCCCAGTCCGGGTTGTCCACGACCACGCAGCCCGCCAGGTCCGCGCGCTCGCGCACCTCCGCGGCCGAGGCCCCGAGCACCACGTGCACCGGGCCGCAGCCGGCCTCGCGCAGCACGCGCACGGCGTTCTCGACGAGCGGGCGCCCGCGGTACGGGAGCAGGGCCTTGGGGCGCCCGCCCAGCCGGCGCCCGCCGCCGGCGGCCAGGAGCAGCCCGGCGATCAGGGGCGGGGTGACGGCTTTCCCGGACGCGGAGGTCACAGGGGCAGCGGACTGGCCGGGGAGGACTTCGCGGGAGTGTTCGACTGCTGACATGTCAGCGATTCTCGCCGTCCCTTCCCCCGAACGGGTGGCAGCCCCGCCAGCAGCCGCCGTACGGAGGCCAGCGCGGCCCCGATCCGCAGCGGCTCGGCGATCCGGTTCTCGGCGGCGGCCGCCAGGGCCCGTTCGTCACGATCGGTGAAACCGGTGTGAGGCTGGTACGGCATCGCGGAGCACTCCTTGCCAATCGGGGGCCAATACCGCGAGTCTGGACCCGGATTGGCCTGGCCGGCAGAGCCAATCAGGGGAGGTTGGCATGGCGAACGGGCGAGTGGTCCATACGGCGGACAGGACGATCGGGAGCCGCCAGCTCGCGGCGCTGCTCCCGCCCGAGGTGCTGGCCCGCCCCGGCTACCGGGCCCTCGCCGACTCCGTCCGCACCCTGATCCTCGACGGCCGGATCGCCCTGCACGTCCGGCTGCCCGCCGAACGCGAACTCGCCGAGGCGGTCGGCGCCAGCCGCGCCACCGTCACCGGCGCCTACGACCTCCTGCGCGAGAGCGGCTACGTACGCAGCCGGCGCGGCTCCGGCACCTGGACCGAGCTGCCCGACGGCCACGGAC
Organism: Streptomyces sp. C; assembly: GCF_000158895.1. Taxonomy (NCBI): domain Bacteria; kingdom Bacillati; phylum Actinomycetota; class Actinomycetes; order Kitasatosporales; family Streptomycetaceae; genus Streptomyces; species Streptomyces sp. C. The sequence continues at coordinate 6,349,394 of NZ_GG657750.1, forward strand.
CCGTCGGCGCCCACGCCCTCGTCGGGGCCGGCGGATACGGCGCCGACGGCGACCCCGGCATCGACCTCGCCATCGCCGCCATGGGAGCCCCCGAGGGCAGCCTCGCCGACGCACTCGCCCGGGCTGCCCCGAGGCTGCCCGCACTCACCCGCACCCCCGGCTACCACCCCTTCGGACTGCCCGACCTGCGCGCGGCCGTCGCGGACCGCTTCACCCGGCGCGGACTGCCCACCCGCCCCGAGCAGATCCTGGTCACCGCCGGGGCCCAGCAGGCCTTCGCCCTCGTGGTCAGCCTGCTCTGCCGGCCCGGGGACCGGGTCGTCACCGAGAGCCCCACGTACGCCAACGCCCTCGACGCCCTGCGCCACGCGAGACTGCGCACCGGTTCCATCGCCGTCTCCGACACCGGCTGGGACATGGAGATCGCCGAGTCCACGCTGCGCCAGACCGTGCCCCGCCTGGCCTACGCGGTACCGGACTTCCACAACCCGACGGGCGCCCTGATGCCGCAGGAGCAGCGGCTGCGGCTGCTCGCGGCGACCCGGGCCACGGGCACCTGGCTGGTGGTCGACGAGACCATCGCCGACATCGCCCTCGACGTGCCGGCCCCCGCACCGCTGGCCTCGCTCGCCCCCCGCTCGGGAGCCGACCACGTGATCACCATCGGCTCGCTGAGCAAGACCCACTGGGGCGGCCTGCGGGTGGGATGGGTCCGGGCCACCGCGAAGCTGATCGCCGAGCTGACCGCCGTACGGGTCTCCGCGGACATGACCGGCTCCGTACTCGACCAGGCGGTGGCGCTCCCGCTGCTGGAGGACCTGGACCGGACCCTGCCCGACCGGCTCGCGCAGCTGCGCGCCCAGCGGGCCGCCCTGGTCTCCGCGCTCCAGCGCCACACCCCCGAATGGTCCTGGCAGCTGCCGCCGGGCGGCCTCTCCCTCTGGGTGGACCTCGGCGAGCCGGTCAGCTCCGCCCTCGCGGAACGGGCCGCGGCCGCCGGGGTGCACATCGGGCGCGGGGCCCGCTTCGGCGTGGACCCGGGCACCTTCGAGCACCGCCTGCGCATCCCGTACACCCTGCCGGCCGACCGCCTGGAGGAGGGCGTACGCCGCCTCGCGACGGCCTTCCACGACGGCGTCCCGCTGGCCCCGGGGGTCGAGCGGCCGTACTGGGTGGCGTGAGCCGGACCGGCCGGGGGTGTCCGCGGGGACCCGCTACGGCGTCCGGATCAGCCGGCGGGTGGCGGCCGCGGCGACCGCGGAGGTGCGCGAGTCGACGCCGAGCTTGGCGTAGACGTGCACCAGGTGGGACTTGACCGTGGCCTGGCTGAGGAAGAGCCGCTTCGAGATCTGCTGGTTCGACAGTCCGTCCGCGACCAGCTGGAGCACCTCCAGCTCGCGCTTGGTCAGCGCCTCCGCCGGGGTCCGCATCCGGTCCATCAGCCGCAGCGCCACCGCCGGGGCCAGTGCCGACTGGCCGGCCGCCGCCGTGCGGACCGCCGCCGCCAGCTCCTCCGGCGGGGCGTCCTTCAGCAGGTAGCCCGAGGCGCCCGCCTCCACCGCCGCCAGGATGTCGGCGTCCGTGTCGTAGGTGGTCAGGACGAGGACCCGGGGCGCGCCCGGCCGGGCGGTGATCGCCGCCGTGGCCGCCGAGCCGTGCATCCCCGCCCCGAACTGGAGGTCCATCAGGACGACGTCCACCGGCTCGGACGCGGCCAGCTCCACCGCCCGCTCCGCCGTCGCCGCCTCCGCGACCACCGCGAAGTCCGGCTCGGTGTCCAGCACCGCGCGCAGCCCGGCGCGCACCACGGGGTGGTCGTCGGCGAGCAGCAGCCGGATCGTCATGGTCAGGCCTCCACGGGCAGCGGCAGGGTGACGGCCACGGCGGTGCCCTGGCCCGGGTCGGACTCCACGGTGAACAGCCCGCCCAGCGACTCGGCCCGCGCCCGCATCGCGGGCAGGCCGAAGCCGCCGTCACCGCCGGCGGCGACGCCGGCGGGGTCGAAGCCCCGGCCGTCGTCGACCACGTCCAGGGTGACCGAGCTGTCCATGAAGGTCAGGGTGATCTCCGCCCGCCCGGCCCCCGCGTGGCGCACCACGTTGGCCAGCGCCGACTGGGCGATCCGCAGGAGGGCCACCTCGTACGGGGTGGGCAGCGCCCGGGGGGCGCCGCTGACGGAGAAGCGCACGCGCGGGCCCGGGGCCCCCGAGCACAACCGCTCCAGCGCCGCCGCCAGCGAGCCGTGCTCCAGGTCCGGGGGCGTCAGGGCCCGTACGAAGCGGCGCGCCTCGGCCAGGTTGTCCTGCGCGGCCTCCCGGGCCCGGGCGATGTGGTCGGCGGCCGGCGCGTCCTCGGGCAGCGCCCGCTCGGCGGCCCGCAGCAGCAGCTGGATGGAGGACAGGCCCTGGGCCAGGGTGTCGTGGATCTCCCGCGCGAGCCGCTCCCGCTCCGCGAGGATCCCCGCGCTCCGCTCGGCCGCCGCCAGTTCGGCCCGGGTGGCGATGAGCTCCTCGATCAGCTCGCGGCGGCGCTCGCTCTCGCGGTACAGGGCCTGGTAGCCGAGCACCGTGGCGACGGCCACCGCCCCGCCCAGCAGCGGCCCGAGGAAGGCCCCCGGGGTGAGGGCGCCGCCGTGCGCGAGGAATCCCCCTATGGCGGCGCAGGCGGTGACCCCGACGGCCGCCAGGGCCCAGCGCAGCCGCAGCAGGTGCAGCTCCAGGAAGTAGAGCGGGAAGGCCACCCACAGCCCGTCGGGGGAGAGGACCAGCAGCGCGGCCCAGACGGCCCCCACCCCGGCCAGCCACAGTCCGGCGGCCCGCGCCGAGCGGTGCACGGCGGGGGCGCGCACGCCCGCCGCGTAGACGGCGGCCAGCAGCACGCAGAGGCCGGTCACCCACCCGGCCCGCGGCGCGGAGTCGGCGACGGCCCGCGCGGAGGCCAGCGCGAGCAGCCCGAGGAGCAGCGCGTGCAGGCACAGCCGCAGTACGCGGGTGACGGGCGTCAGGGGGCGGGAGGGCGGTGCGGCAGACATCGTCCGACCAGCGTAAGCGGGCGGTCGGGGGCCCCGGTCAACCGAAAGTTCGATGTCCGGATGCCACCTTCGATACCAGGATGGCTCCCGTGGCGCGATGCCCGGGGCCCGCGTGCGACACCAAGGTGGGGGACATGTTCGTCGCATGGAGAGATCTACGGTTCGCCAAGGGCCGTTTCGCCCTCATGGGCTCGGTCGTACTGCTGATCACGCTGCTGGTCGGCCTGCTGTCGGGGCTCACTTCCGGACTCGCCCGGGAGAACATCTCGGCCGTCACCGGCCTGCCCGCCTCGCACCTGGCCTTCGCGGCGCCGCCCGGGGACCAGGAGGTCTCCTTCACCCAGTCCCAGCTGCCCGAGGCGGCCTGGAAGACCTGGCGGGCGCGGCCGGGCGTCGGGGCGGCCCGGCCGCTCGGCATCCGCACCACCAACGCCGTCGCGGGCGAGCGCACCGCCGCCGTCTCCGCCTTCGGCGTCGAGCCGGCCGGCGGGCTCGCACCCGCCGGGTCGGGGCTCGGCCCGGGCCGGGTGGTCCTCACCGAGAAGGCGGCCAAGGAGCTCGGCGGGCTCACCGCCGGTGCCCGGGTCAGGATCGGGACGCAGGAGCTGACCGTCGCCGCCGTCTCGGGCACGGCCGCCTACAGCCACACCCCGGTCGTCTGGACGGACCTGGCCGACTGGCAGCGCGTCGGCGGTCCAGGCACCTCCCCGGACACCGTCGCCACGGTCGTCGCCCTCGAAGGCTCCGGCGGCACGGACTGGGCGGCCGGTGACGCGGCGGCGGGCACGAGGACGCTCACCGTCGAGGAGGCCCTGGGCGCCATGGGGTCCTACCAGGCCGAGAACGGCTCGCTCCAGCTGATGCGCGGCTTCCTGTTCGCCATCTCCGCCCTGGTCATAGGGGCCTTCTTCACCGTCTGGACGATCCAGCGCAGCGGCGACGTCGCGGTGCTGAAGGCGCTGGGCGCCTCCACCCCGTACCTGCTGCGGGACGCCCTCGGCCAGGCCGTGGTGATGCTGGCGATCGGCGCCGGGGCCGGCACCGCGCTCGCGGCCGGAATCGGCGCCCTGATCAGCGGCGGTGACGTGCCCTTCGTCCTGGACGCCGCCACCGTGCTGGCCCCCGCCGCGATCATGATCGTGCTCGGCGTGCTGGGCGCGGCCCTGTCCATCCGGCGGATCACCGCCGTCGACCCGCTGACCGCCCTGGGGAGCGCCCGATGACCCTGCTCGTTGACGACGTGACGCTGACCTACCCCGACGGGGACGGCCGCCTCACCGCCCTCGACGCGGTGTCCCTGGAGGTGCCCGCGGGCTCCCTGACGGCGATCGTGGGGCCTTCGGGCTCCGGGAAGTCCAGCCTGCTGGCGGTGGCGGCCACCCTGGTCACCCCGGACTCCGGCCGGGTCGTGGTGGCCGGCCGGGACACCAGCCGGCTCGGGCCCGCCGAGAAGTCGGCGCTGCGCCGGGAGCGGATCGGCATCGTCTTCCAGCAGCCGAACCTGCTGGCCTCGCTGACCGCCGCCGAGCAGCTCCAGGTGATGGCCCACGTGTCGGGCCGCCCCTCCCGCCGGCTGCGCCGGCGCGCCCTGGAGCTGCTGGACGCGGTGGGCCTGGCCGACAAGGCCGGCAAGCGCCCGCACGAGCTGTCCGGCGGCCAGCGCCAGCGGGTGAACATCGCCCGGGCCCTGATGAACGAGCCGGCCGTGCTCCTGGTGGACGAGCCCACCAGTGCCCTCGACCACGAGCGGGGCGCGGCGGTCCTGGACCTGCTGGTCACCCTCACCAGGGAGCGGGCCACCGCCACGGTGCTGGTCACCCACGACCGCACCCACCTGGACCGGATGGACCGCACGGCGACCATGGCCGACGGCCGCCTCACCCCCGGCGTGCGGCCCGCCGAACCGTCCGCCGCGCCCGCACCGGCGGCCTGAGCGCCCGTACGGGCGGCGTACGCGAGAGCCCCGGCGCCCCTCACAGGGGGAGGGACGCCGGGGCTCTCGCGCGTGCAGGGTGCTACGCGGGGGTCTGGCTCTGCAGGGCCACCGACAGTTCGGCGGCCACGCCCTGGAGGATCGGCACGAAGGACTCGGCCACGGCCTGCGTCACCCGGCCGGCCGGGCCGGAGATGGAGATCGCGGCGGCGGTCGGCGAGTCGGGCACCGATACGGCCAGGCAGCGGACTCCTATTTCCTGCTCGTTGTCGTCGACGGCGTAGCCCACGCGGCGGACCTGCTCCAGGGCCTCCAGGAAGCCCTCGGGGGTGGTGATGGTCTTCTCGGTCGCGGCGGGCATCCCCGTGCGCGCCAGCAGGGCGCGCACCTCGTCGGCCGGGGTGTGGGCGAGCAGGGCCTTGCCCACGCCCGTGGAGTGGGGCAGGACGCGGCGGCCGACCTCGGTGAACATGCGCATGGAGTGCTTGGACGGCACCTGGGCGACGTAGACGATCTCGTCGCCGTCGAGCAGGGCCATGTTCGCGGTCTCGCCGGTCTCCTCGACCAGACGGGCGAGGTAGGGGCGGGCCCAGGTGCCCAGCAGCCGCGACGCGGACTCGCCGAGGCGGATGAGCCGGGGGCCGAGGGAGTACCGTCGGTTGGGCTGCTGCCGGACGTACCCGCAGGCGACGAGGGTGCGCATCAGGCGGTGGATGGTCGGCAGCGGCAGGCCGCTGGCGGCCGAGAGTTCGCTGAGGCCGACCTCGCCACCGGCATCGGCCATGCGTTCGAGCAGATCGAAGGCGCGCTCGAGGGACTGGACGCCACCGCCGCCGGCGGTGGGCTTGGCGGAAGCGTCGGTGGTGCTGGCGCTGGACGTCGGCACGGCGCGGTCCTTTCGGTGCTGGCAGGCAAGGAAGCAGCCTACCGGTCGGTCGACGTCGGCCCTAGAGCCGGGCCCTCGCCGTCCTCGCCGGTCAGAGGTGGTTTGTCCTGGTGGTGGACGTCCTCGGAAGTTACCCGCCCGCCCCCCCGGTGGTGGTAGCTACATTCTGGATAGCGAAATCTTAATTCCATCCTGTGGAAACATCCAATTGCGGTGAGAACGTGTCAGCAGTCCCTCCGGGCGCTCTTGACTGGTCCCGGATCGGGGTGAAGACTCCGTCAACAGAACGTTGAATTTCGCTCTGTGGAAGTAGATGGGGAGGTTTCCGGTGGCCGACGTGGCGGTGGAACTGGTACTGCGCTCGACGCGCGTCATCACCCCCGAGGGGACGCGTGCCGCCTCGGTGGCCGTCGCCGGCGGGAAGATCACGGGCCGTGCTGGCGCACGACGCCGAGGTACCGGCCGGAGCCCGGCTGGAGGACTTCGGCGACGACGTCCTGCTCCCCGGTCTGGTGGACACCCACGTCCACGTGAACGACCCGGGCCGCACCGAGTGGGAGGGCTTCTGGACGGCCACCCGCGCCGCCGCGGCCGGTGGCATCACCACCATCCTCGACATGCCCCTGAACTCCCTGCCGCCGACCACCACGGTCGACAACCTCCGCGTCAAGCAGGAGGTCGCCCGGACCAAGGCGCACGTGGACGTCGGCTTCTGGGGCGGCGCCCTCCCGGACAACGTCAAGGACCTGCGCCCGCTGCACGACGCCGGCGTCTACGGCTTCAAGTGCTTCCTGTCGCCCTCCGGCGTGGACGAGTTCCCACTGCTGGACCAGGAGCAGCTGGCCACCTCGCTCGCCGAGATCACCGGCTTCGGCGGCCTGCTGATCGTGCACGCCGAGGACCCGCACCACCTGGAGTCCGCCCCGCAGAACCCGGGCCCCAAGTACGCCGACTTCCTGGCCTCCCGGCCCCAGGACGCCGAGAACACCGCGATCCAGAACCTGATCGACCAGGCGAAGCGGCTGAACGCCCGCGTGCACGTCCTGCACCTGTCCTCCGCCTCCGCGCTGCCGCTGATCGCCGCGGCCAAGGCCGAGGGCGTCCAGGTCACCGTCGAGTCCTGCCCGCACTTCCTCACCCTCACCGCCGAGGAAGTCCCGGACGGCGCCACCGAGTTCAAGTGCTGCCCGCCGATCCGCGAGGCCGCGAACCAGGACGTCCTGTGGGACGCGCTCGCCGACGGCACCATCGACTGCATCGTCTCCGACCACTCGCCCTCCACCGCGGACCTGAAGACCGGCGACTTCGCCACCGCGTGGGGCGGCATCTCCTCCCTCCAGCTGGGCCTCCCCGCCATCTGGACCGAGGCGCGCAAGCGCGGCCGCACCCTCGAAGAGGTCGCGCGCTGGATGTCCACCGCCCCGGCCGCGCTGGCGGGCCTGGCGCAGAAGGGGGCCATCGAGGCCGGCCGTGACGCCGACTTCGCCGTCCTGGCCCCCGAAGAGACCTTCACCGTGGACCCGGCCGAGCTGCACCACCGCAACCAGGTCACGGCGTACGCGGGCAGGACCCTGCACGGCGTCGTGAAGTCCACCTGGCTGCGGGGCACGCAGATCGCCGACCACGGCACCCCGACCGAGCCCACGGGCCTCCTCCTCGAAAGGCAGAACTGACAGTGGCACAGCGTTCGACTGGACTGGCTTCTTTCACCGGTAACGCGAACCCGTACGGGGGCGGCGACCCGTACGCGGACTACCGCACCGCGGAGTTCCCCTTCACCCAGTACGCGAACCTCGCCGCCCGAGAGCTGGGCGCCGGTGTCATCGCCGCCAACGACGAGTTCTTCGCCGAGCGCGAGAACCTGCTGATCGCCGAGGCCGGCCACTTCGACCCCGAGCACTTCGGGCACAAGGGCAAGGTCATGGACGGCTGGGAGACCCGCCGCCGCCGCGGCGTGTCCGCCGAGCAGCCCTGGCCGACCGCCGAGGACCACGACTACGCCCTGATCCGCCTCGGCGCCCCCGGTGTCATCCGCGGCATCGTCGTCGACACCGCCCACTTCCGCGGCAACATGCCGCAGGCCGTGTCCGTCCTGGGCGCGTCCGTCGAGGGCTCCCCGACCGAGGCGGAGCTGCTCTCCGACGACGTCAAGTGGACGACCCTCGTCGAGCGCACCGCGGTCGGCGGCCACGCGGCCAACGGCTTCGAGGTCAACGTCGAGCAGCGCTTCACGCACCTGCGCCTGAACCAGCACCCGGACGGCGGCATCGCCCGCCTGCGCGTCTACGGCGAGGTGCGCCCCGACCCGAAGTGGCTCGCCGTGCTGGGCACCTTCGACGTCGTCGCCCTGGAGAACGGCGGCTCGGTCGAGGACGCGTCCAACCGCTTCTACTCCCCGCCGACCAACACCATCAACCCGGGCCGCTCCCGCAAGATGGACGACGGCTGGGAGACCGCCCGCCGCCGCGACAACGGCAACGACTGGATCCGCTACCAGCTCGTCGCCGAGTCCGAGATCCGCGCCGTGGAGATCGACACCGCCTACCTCAAGGGCAACTCCGCCGGCTGGGCCTCGCTGTCGATCAAGACGGGCGAGGAGGGCGAGTGGACGGAGTTCCTGCCGCGCACCCGCCTGCAGCCCGACACCAACCACCGCTTCGTGCTGGACGCCCCGGCGGTCGGCACCCACGTCCGGATCGACATCTTCCCGGACGGCGGCTTCTCCCGCCTGCGCCTGTTCGGCTCGCTGACGGAGGCCGGCGCCGCCGCGCACGCCGCCCGCCACCAGGAGCTGGGCGGCTGACCCGCCCCGCCTCGTGACCTGACCCCCGGGGGCCGACACCCCCGGGGGTCATGAATGCGCCGACGGGGCGCACCGCTTCCGCGGTGCGCCCCGTCGCGCACGCCCGTCACCAGGGCCACCGTGTTGCCGTTCACGTCGTTCCTCCCCGCTCCGTTCCCCGCATTCGGCGGGAATCCGAGCCGGCGTTCACGCGCGCCGCACCGATGAGCCGGGGCACCGGCGGGAGTCTGAGGAGGAGAAGCAGACGACACGAGGAGCGCCGCGCCATGGGCAAGCTGACCCTGACCACCTTCCTGACCCTCGACGGAGTGATGCAGGCCCCCGGCGGCCCCGACGAGGACCGCAGCGGCGGGTTCGCGTACGGCGGGTGGCTCGTGCCCTTCGCCGACGAGGGCATGGGGGAGTTCGTGAACGAGCTCTTCGACCGGGCCGGGGCCTTCCTCCTCGGGCGCCGGACGTACGAGATCTTCGCCTCGTACTGGCCGCTGCACGACGACCCGGCCGACCCGGTCCCGAACAAGCTCAACCGGCTGCCGAAGTACGTCGCCTCCACCACCCTCAAGGACCCCGGATGGGGACCGGCGACCGTGGTGGACGGGGAGCAGCTCCAGTCGGAGATCGTCCGCATCAAGGACGCCATGGACGGGGAGCTCCAGGTCCACGGCAGTGGACAGCTCGCCCAGTGGCTGCTCGCCCGCGACCTCGTCGACGAGCTGAACCTGCTGGTCTTCCCCGTCTTCCTCGGCGCGGGACGCCGGCTGTTCCCCACCGGCGGCCTGCCCACGGCCTTCGAGCTGACCGCCTCCCGCACGACCGGCAGCGGGACCGCCATCCACACCTACCGCCCCACCGGCCGCGCCTCCTTCGGCACGTTCGCGGACTGAGCCCGGGGCGGGGGGCGCGAGGCCGGCGGGGGCGGGGGATAACCGGTCGACCCGGAAGATCCACTCGGGTACGGTGACCCCGCATCCGTGCGAGCCGCCGACGTCTCCACGCCCTTTCACCCCGTCGGAGCCGCCCGGTGACCACCCTCAGCGTTCCCGCCCCCGCCCTCGCCCCCCGCCGGGCCTGGCTCGCGGACCTGCCCGTCCTGCTGGTCGCCGTCGTCTGGGGCGGCAGCTACCTCGCCGCCAAGGGGATCACCACCGCGCACACCGTGATCGCGGTCCTCGTGCTGCGCTTCGCGCTCGTGCTCCCGGTGCTGGTCCTCGCCGGACGGCGGCGGCTGCGCGCGCTGGGTCCCGCCCAGCTGCGCGGCGCCGCGGCGCTGGGCCTCGTACTCGGCGGGATCTTCCTGCTGGAGACCTACGGGGTGGTGCACACCTCCGCCACCAACGCCGGTCTGATCATCAGCCTCACCATGATCTTCACGCCGCTCGCCGAGTCCGCCGTGCGCCGCAGGAAGCCCTCGGCCGCCTTCCTCGGGGCCGCGGCCGTCTCGGTGGCCGGGGTCGTGTTGCTCACCCAGGGCGCCGGCTTCACCGCGCCCGGCCCCGGCGACCTGCTGATCCTCGGAGCGGCCCTGGCCCGCACCCTGCACGTCCTGCTGATGGCGCGGATCAAGGCCGTCCAGGACGCCGACCCGCTCTCCCTGACCACCGTCCAGCTCGGCGCCGCCGTACTGGTCTTCGCCCTGCTCGCGGCCGTCCCCGGGACCGGCGACGGGCCCTGGACGGCGGCCGCGGACTTCGGCCCCGCCGAGTGGGCCGGACTCGCCTTCCTCTCCGTCTTCTGCACCCTCTTCGCCTTCTTCGTGCAGATGTGGGCCGTACGCCGGACCTCCCCGTCCCGCGTCAGCCTGCTGCTGGGCACCGAACCGCTGTGGGCGGCCGCCGCCGGCATCGCCATCGGCGGGGAACACCTCGGCCCGGCCGGACTCGCCGGAGCCGCACTCGTCCTGGCCGGCACCGCCTGGGGACGCCGCGCGGCGCGCTGACGGTCCCGCCCCGCCGCCCGTCGCCCGCCGGCCGCCGATTGGCCGGTAAACGGCTCCTGCGGGCTTGATCACCCGGCCTACTGTGGCCCGATGTCCGCCGGCGCCCGCTCCCTACAGGTCCGGGAGCTCCTCCAGCCGTACGGGCCGGCGCTCCCGCCGGGAGCGTTCGCAGGCCTCGGCCACCCGGAACGCGGCGAGCGCCTGGAGCCCGTCGCAGGGGTTGTCGCCCTCGCCGCGCACCAGCCGTACGAACGCCGCCAGCTCGGCCTCGTAGGCGGGGGCGAACCGCTCCAGGAACCCGGACCACGGCTTGCTCGCCGGGGGCGGCCCGTGCGGCTCCGTCGAGGCGATCGGCGTGCGGTCGTCCAGCCCGGAGGAGACCTGGTCCAGCTCCCCGGCCAGCTCCATCCGCACGTCGTACCCGGCGCCGTTGCAGCGGGTCCCGGTACTGGTGACCAGCGTCCCGTCGTCCAGGGTGAGGACGGCGGCGGCCGTGTCGACGTCGCCGGCCTCCCGGAACCGGGCCGGCCCCCCGTCGGAGCCGGTCGCGTACACCTCGGCCACCTCGTGCCCGGTCACCCAGCGGACCATGTCGAAGTCGTGCACCAGGCAGTCCCGGTACAGGCCCCCGGAGGCCGCCAGGTACTCGGCCGGCGGCGGGGCCGGGTCGGCCGTCATCGTGCGCACCGTGTGCAGCCGCCCCAGAGCACCCGAACGGACCAGCTCGCGCGCGGTCCGGCAGCCCGCGTCGAAGCGCCGCATGAAACCGACCTGGAGCAGCCCCCGGGCCGCCCCGACCTCGCGCAGCACGGCCAGCGTCCGGGCCAGGTCCGGGGCCAGCGGCTTCTCGCAGAACACCGGCAGCCCGCCGCGCACCGCCCGTACCACCAGGTCGGCGTGGCCCTCCGTCGCGCAGGCCACCACCACGGCGTCCACGCCCCAGGTGAAGACCTGGTCGACCGTCGGAGCGGCCGTGGCCCCCAGCCGGTCCGCGAGCCGCGCGGCCCGCCCGGGGTCGGCGTCGGCCAGCAGCAGCGAGCCGGCGTCCGGGTGGCGGGCCAGTGCGGCCGCGTGGAAGGAGCCGATCCGGCCCGTTCCGATCAGCCCGATGCGCATGCACTCAACGTGGCCCCGTACGGGGGACCTGTCAATCTGCCCGCGCACGCCCCGATGACCCTTCATGGTCCACTGTGGCGGATACTGGGCGGCTGAAACCGTAATGACCGATTGATGACGGACGAGGGAAGGGCACGGGGACGTGGCTAGGGTTCGGACAGGGGTACGCGTCGTCGGCGCCGTGCTCGCGGCGGTACTGGGGGCCTCCCTCGCGGGCTGCAGCAGCACGGGCGGCAAGCGCGCCGAGGAACGGGCGAAGGCCGCGGAGGCGGGCCGGCCCGCCGTGTCCACGCCGCGCTGGACCTTCGCGATGGTCACCCACGCGGGCGACGGCGACACCTTCTGGGACATCGTGCAGAAGGGCGCCAAGGAGGCCTCCGCGAAGGACAACATCAACTTCGTCTACTCCCACGACGACCAGGCGCAGCAGCAGGCCCAGTTCGTGCAGAACGCCATCGACCAGAAGGTCGACGGGATCATCGTCAGCCTCGCCAAGCCCGAAGCCCTCAAGGACGTCATCGGCAAGGCCGTCAAGGCCGGCATCCCGGTGGTCACGGTCAACTCCGGCTCCGCCCAGTCCGCCGCGTACGGGGCGCTCACCCACATCGGGCAGGACGAGGAGATCGCCGGCGAGGCCGTCGGCACCGAGCTGACCAAGCGCGGGAAGAAGAAGGCCGTCTGCGTCCTGCACGAGCAGGGCAACGTGGGCCACGAGCAGCGCTGCGCCGGGGCGAAGAAGACCTTCGGCGGCAGCATGGAGAACCTGTACGTCGAGGGCACCAACATGCCCTCCGTCCAGGCCGCCATCCAGGCCAAGCTCCAGGCGGACCCCTCCGTGGACTCCATCGTGACCCTCGGCGCGCCCTTCGCCCCGACCGCCGTCAAGGCGAAGGACGCGGCGGGCAGCAAGGCCGAGGTGGACACCTTCGACCTCAACGCGTCCGTCGCCCGCGACCTGAAGTCCGGGACGCTGGGCTTCGCCGTGGACCAGCAGCCCTACCTGCAGGGCTACGAGGCCGTGGACCTGCTGTGGCTCCACCGCTACAACGCGGACGTGCTCGGCGGCGGCCGCCCGGTGCTGACCGGGCCGCAGATCGTCACCGCGGCCGAGGCGGCCGCGCTGGAGGAGTACATCAAGCGGGGCAGCCGATGAGCGCCGCCGCCCCCGCGGCCGACGAACGGCTCGCGCCCACCTCGTACGTACGGCGCCTGCTGGGCCGGCCCGAGCTGGGCGCGGTCGTCGGCGCCGCCGCCGTCTTCGTCTTCTTCTGCTTCGCCGCGGACAGCTTCCTGAAGCCCTCCAGCCTGAGCACGGTCCTGTACTCGGCCTCCACCATCGGCATCATGGCGGTCCCGGTCGCCCTGCTGATGATCGGCGGCGAGTTCGACCTCTCCGCCGGCGTCATGGTGACCACGTCGGCGCTGTTCAGCTCGATGTTCAGCTACCAGATGACCGCCAACGTCTGGGTCGGCGTCCTCGTGTCCCTGCTGGTCACCCTGGCCATCGGCTTCTTCAACGGGTTCATGCTGACCCGCACGAAGCTCCCGAGCTTCATCATCACGCTCGGCACCTTCCTGATGCTGACCGGCCTGAACCTCGGCTTCACCAAGCTGATCAGCGGCTCGGTGTCCACCAAGACGATCGCCGACATGGAGGGCTTCTCCTCCGCGCGGGCCCTGTTCGCCTCGCAGTGGAACGTCGGCTCGGTCACCCTCAAGGTCACCATCCTGTGGTGGCTGGTGCTGGTCGCCGTCGCCACCTGGATCCTGCTGCGCACCCGCGCCGGGAACTGGATCTTCGCCGTCGGCGGCGGTGCCGACGCGGCCCGCGCCACCGGCGTCCCGGTGGTCAAGACCCGCATCGGCCTCTACATGGGGGTCGCGCTGTGCGCCTGGATCTCCGGGCAGCACATCCTCTTCTCCTTCGACGTCGTCCAGTCCGGCGAAGGCGTCGGCAACGAGTTCCTCTACATCATCGCGGCCGTCATCGGCGGCTGTCTGATGACCGGCGGCTACGGCTCCGCGATCGGCTCGGCCGTCGGCGCCTTCATCTTCGGCATGACCAGCAACGGCATCGTCTACGCGCAGTGGAACCCGGACTGGTTCAAGTTCTTCCTGGGCGCCATGCTGCTGCTCGCCACGCTGCTGAACGCATGGGTCCGCAAGCGGGCGGAGGCGCGGGCATGAGCACGCCACTGGTGAAGCTGACGGACGTCAGCAAGTACTACGGCAACATCCGCGCCCTCCAGGGCGTGTCCCTGGAGGTGTCGGCGGGCGAGATCACCTGCGTGCTCGGCGACAACGGCGCCGGCAAGTCCACCCTCATCAAGATCATCGCGGGTCTGCACCGGCACGACGCCGGCAGCTTCGAGATCGAGGGAGCCGAGACCGAGCTCGCCAACCCGCGCGCCGCCCTCGACCACGGCATCGCCACCGTCTACCAGGACCTGGCCGTCGTCCCCCTCATGCCGGTGTGGCGCAACTTCTTCCTCGGCTCGGAACCGACGAAGGGCCGCGGCCCCTTCCGCCGCCTCGACGTCGACCTCATGCGCCAGACCACCCGCACCGAGCTGCTGCGCATGGGCATCGACCTGCGCGACGTCGACCAGCCCATCGGGACCCTCTCCGGCGGCGAGCGGCAGTGCGTGGCCATCGCCCGCGCCGTGTACTTCGGCGCGAAGGTCCTCGTCCTGGACGAGCCCACCGCCGCCCTCGGAGTCAAGCAGTCCGGCGTGGTCCTCAAGTACGTCGCCGCCGCCCGCGACGCGGGCCTCGGCGTGGTCCTCATCACCCACAACCCGCACCACGCGTACCTGGTCGGGAACCGCTTCGTACTCCTCAAGCGGGGCGCCATGGCGGGCAGTCACACCCGCGACTCGATCACCCTGGACGAGCTCACCCGGCAGATGGCGGGCGGCTCGGAGCTGGAGGAGCTGAGCCACGAGCTGGAGCGGGTGGCAGAATCAGGGGCGACCACCCCATCCGATCCGGCCGCCGACAGGGACGAAACGACTCGATGAGCACGTACCGGGACTTCACGCTCGCCCACCGGGGGGCGGCGCGGGGCACCGTCCTGCGGACCGTCGGGACCCGCGAGCGCCGCTCCCTGCGCACCGCCCCGCGCGTCCCGACCGTCGGCATCGACATCGGCGGCACCAAGGTCATGGCGGGCGTGGTCGACGCCGACGGGGTCATCCTGGAGCAGATCCGCACCGAGACCCCGGACAAGTCCAAGAGCCCCAAGGTCGTCGAGGACACCATCGTCGAGCTGGTGCTCGACCTGTCCGACCGGCACGACGTGCACGCCGTGG
Source organism: Streptomyces sp. C (assembly GCF_000158895.1). NCBI lineage: Bacteria > Bacillati > Actinomycetota > Actinomycetes > Kitasatosporales > Streptomycetaceae > Streptomyces > Streptomyces sp. C. The sequence continues at coordinate 6,364,410 of NZ_GG657750.1, forward strand.
GCATCGGCGCCGCCGGCTGGGTCGACGCCGACCGCTCCCGCGTCCTGTTCGCCCCGCACCTGGCCTGGCGCGACGAGCCGCTGCGCGACGCCCTCCAGTCCCGGCTCGCGGTCCCGGTCATGGTGGACAACGACGCCAACACCGCCGCCTGGGCCGAATGGCGCTTCGGCGCCGGTCGCGGCGAGGACCACCTCGTCATGATCACCCTGGGCACCGGCATCGGCGGGGCCATCCTGGAGGGCGGCCAGGTCAAGCGCGGCCGCTTCGGGGTGGCCGGCGAGTTCGGCCACATGCAGGTCGTCCCCGGCGGACACCGCTGCCCCTGCGGCAACCGCGGCTGCTGGGAGCAGTACAGCTCCGGCAACGCCCTGGTCCGCGAGGCCCGCGAACTGGCCGCCGCCGACTCCCCGGTCGCGTACAACATCATCGCCAGGGTCGGCGGCAACGTCCACGAGATCACCGGCCCCCTCATCACCGAGCTGGCCCGCGAGGGCGACGCCATGTGCGTCGAGCTCCTCCAGGACATCGGCCAGTGGCTCGGCGTCGGCATCGCCAACCTCGCCGCCGCCCTCGACCCGTCCTGCTTCGTCATCGGCGGCGGCGTCAGCGCCGCCGACGACCTGCTGATCGGCCCCGCCCGGGACGCCTTCCGCCGCCACCTCACCGGCCGCGGCTACCGCCCCGAGGCCCGCATCGCCAAGGCCCAGCTGGGCCCCGAGGCCGGCATGGTCGGCGCCGCCGACCTCGCCCGGCTCGTCGCCCGCCGCTTCCGCCGCGCCACCCGCCGGCGCGTCGAGCGGCACGAGCGCTACGCGCAGCTGGGCCGGCGCGGCGCCGCGGGCCCCACGGACCGCACGGACCCCAAGGATCAGGAACAGCAGTGACACCGCCCTCCCTGCCCCGCCAGGCCTCCTCGCCCGAAGCGGGCGGTACGCAGCCGCCCACCGCCGAGGAGCGCGAGGACCGCAGGCACACCGTACGGCGCCGCTGGGTCACCGCGATCATCATCGTGCTGCTCATCGGGGTCCCGGCGGGGTACCTGTTCGTCTCGGCGCAGCAGAGCCGCCAGAGCGGCAGGGACAAGGCCGCCCGGGTGGGCGCGGTCAAGGTGCGCACCGACTGGCCCTCCAAGGTGCAGCGCAGCATCTACGAGGTGCCGATCCCGCTGATGGCCTCCCACGTCGGCTACCTGGAGACCAACAACTGGCACACCAGCCGGCTGTACGTGCAGTTCCAGGTGAGCCCCGCGGAGCTGGACACCTTCCTGGCCGGCGTGGGCACGAGCAGGGACGCCCTGACCCCCGGGGTGTCGGTCTCCGAGCGCGACGCCAAGGTGGCCGGCTGGAGCTGGAGCCCGAAGCACCAGTGGTCCGGGGTCACCCTGGAGGCCGGGGACCCGCGTCCCACCCGCGACGTCACCGTCGACCTCACCAACCCGTCGGCCCCCCGCGTCTACGTGGTCTCCACCGCCGTGCCGTAGGCCGGGCACGGCCTAGGGTCTGTCGTCAAACTCCCGTCTGCCCCGCGACGCCTGGCACGCGCTCTCGCCGCACCGGGCGAAAGCCAAGTACGTCCAGTACGCGGGCTTCCGCCCGGCGCACCGAGAGCACGCACCAGACGCCGCGAGGCCGCCCTCCGGGCGACGACGGGAGTTTGACGACAGACCCTAGGGTGGGATCATGAAGCTCACCAAACGGCTGCACTCCTGCGTCCAGTTGGAGAAGGACGGGCGCGTGCTCGTCATCGACCCGGGCGCCTTCAGCGAACCGGACGCCGGCCTCGGGGCGGACGTCCTGCTGGTCACCCACGAGCACCCCGACCACTTCGACGAGGGCCGGCTGCGCGCGGCGCTCGACGCCAACCCGGCCGCCGCCCTGTGGACCCTGCGCAGCGTCGCGGACCGGATGGCCGCCGCCTACCCGGGCCGGGTGCACACCGTGGGCCACGGCGACGCCTTCACCGCCGCCGGCTTCGAGGTCCAGGTCCACGGCGAGCTGCACGCCGTGATCCACCCGGACATCCCGCGGGTCACGAACGTCGGCTACCTCGTGGAGGGCTCCCTCTTCCACCCCGGGGACGCGCTGACCGTGCCCGGCGTCCCGGTCCAGACGCTGATGCTGCCGGTCCACGCACCGTGGAACAAGGTCGCCGAGGTGATCGACTACGTCCGCGAGGTCAAGCCGGCCCGGGCCATCGACATCCACGACGCCTACCTCGCCGACATCGCCCGGCCGATCTACGACATGGCCCTGGACACCTTCGGCGGCGCCCCGCACAGCCGCCTCGGCGCAGGTGAGAGCGCCGCGCTCTGACTGTCGGTGCCGGGCGGTAGGTTGGTGTACATGCGTATCGCCACGTACAACGTCAACTCGATCACCGCCCGGCTGCCGCGCCTGCTGGCCTGGCTGGAGAGCTCCGGCACGGACGTGCTGTGCGTCCAGGAGACCAAGTGCTCCGCGGAGCAGTTCCCCGCCGCCGAGCTGCGCGAGCTGGGCTACGAGTCGGTCGTCAACGCCACCGGCCGGTGGAACGGTGTGGCCCTGCTCTCCCGCGTCGGGCTGGAGGACGTCGTCGTGGGGCTGCCCGGCGGCCCCGACTACGAGGGCGTCCAGGAGCCCCGCGCCATCTCCGCCACCTGCGGCGGGGTGCGCGTCTGGTCCGTGTACGTGCCCAACGGCCGCGAGGTCGAGCACGACCACTACGGCTACAAGCTGAACTGGTTCGGCGCCCTGGCCACCGCCATCGCCGAGGACGCGGCCGGCACCCGGCCCTTCGCGGTCCTCGGCGACTTCAACGTGGCGCCGACCGACGAGGACGTGTACGACCCGGCCGTCTTCGCGGGCCTCACCCACGTCACCCCCGCCGAGCGGGCCGCCCTGGAGGCCCTGCGCACCGCCGGGCTCGCCGACGTCATGCCGCGCGCGCTCAAGTACGACCGCCCGTACACCTTCTGGGACTACCGCCAGCTCGCCTTCCCCAAGAACCGGGGCATGCGCATCGACCTGGTCTACGGGAACGAGCCCTTCGCGAAGGCGGTCAAGGACGCCTACGTGGACCGCGAGGAGCGCAAGGGGAAGGGCGCCTCCGACCACGCCCCGGTCGTCGTCGACCTGGACCTCTAGAAGAAGCACGGATCGGGGCGCGCCCTGTGGCCAGCCGGGGATCCTGGTGCCAGGCTGGTCGGTATGAACATCCCTTTCCTGGCCAACTGGCTGAACCGGCACGAAACGGAACAGGGTGCGGGGCTCGCCGCCGCCCTCGCGGATGATCCCGAGGGCGTCGCCGAGCTGTTCTCGGAGTGCGAGATGCTGCGGTCCCAGGCGAGGGCGGCCGGGCTGGAACTCGACCAGACCCCGGCCTCGTTGGAGGCCCTGGACCAGCTGATGCCGCGCTGGCGCCGGGACCCCGAGGCCGCGCCCTGGCTGGGGAACGACGCGGGCTTCTACCTCGGGACCGTGATCGTGCGCAGCCTTCCGGGGGCCGGCTGGCAGGTCTGGCCCAACGGCCAGCCGGTGATCCGGCTCGCGTCCGGGCGGGAGCTCAACGTGATCGAGTCGGGGCTGTCCTGGGCGATGACCGGCTCCCCGGAGCTGAGCCAGGCCTACGCCGAGGCCTCCGAGGGCTGAGCGAAGGGCCGATGCGGGTCACGGCAGGTCAATGTAGGTCAATGTACTTTATGTACCTTTTTGGCGTGTCGTGGTGAAGTCCCCCCGGCGGCTGGATAGTTTGCGCTGACCTCGACACACCGACAAGTGGGCAGGGCAGCGTATGGCCGTCGATCCGTTGATCGAGCTGCGGGACGTCAACAAGCACTACGGGAAGTTGCACGTCCTCCAGGACATCAACCTCACCGTCGGCCGCGGGGAGGTAGTGGTGATCATCGGACCGTCCGGGTCCGGGAAGTCCACCCTCTGCCGGACGATCAACCGGCTGGAGACCATCGAGTCCGGCACGATCACCCTCGACGGCCACCCCCTGCCCGCCGAGGGCAAGGAGCTGGCGGGCCTGCGCGCCGAAGTCGGCATGGTCTTCCAGTCCTTCAACCTCTTCGCGCACAAGACCGTCCTGGCCAACGTCTCCCTGGCCCAGGTCAAGGTGCGCAAGCGCAAGAGGGAGGAGGCCGACAAGCGCTCCCGGGAGCTCCTGGACCGGGTGGGCCTCGCCGGCCAGGCGGAGAAGTTCCCCGCCCAGCTCTCCGGCGGCCAGCAGCAGCGCGTGGCCATCGCCCGCGCCCTCGCCATGAACCCCAAGGCACTCCTCTTCGACGAACCCACCTCCGCCCTCGACCCCGAGATGATCAACGAGGTGCTGGAGGTCATGCAGCAGCTCGCCCGCGACGGCATGACCATGGTCGTGGTCACCCACGAGATGGGCTTCGCCCGCTCCGCCGCGAACCGCGTCGTCTTCATGGCCGACGGCCGGATCATCGAGGACCGAACCCCGGAAGGCTTCTTCACCGCCCCCGAGAGCGACCGCGCCCGGGACTTCCTCTCCAAGATCCTCAAGCACTGAGGGGCGGCCCGATGAAGCACACCCTGCGCGCACTCGCCCTGGCCGCCCTGCTCCTCGCGACCACCGCCTGCGGCAAGTCCGGCAGCCCCCCGGTCAAGGGCCCCCAGCCCGAGGACCTGCCCGTCTACAAGGTCGACACCGGCTTCTCCCTGCCCGAGTCGCGCACCTGGCAGAAGGCGAGGAAGCGGGGCCGCCTCGTCGTCGGCGTCAAGGAGGACCAGCCGTACATGGGGGAGAAGGACCCCGCGAGCGGCCGCTACTCCGGCTTCGACATCGAGATCGCCAAGATGATGGCGGCCTCGCTCGGCTTCGACCCCAAGACCATCGAGTTCAAGACGATCGCCTCCGCCAACCGCGAGACCGCCCTGCAGAACGGCCAGATCGACTATTACGTGGGCACCTACACGATCAACGACAACCGCAAGAAGCAGGTCGGCTTCGCGGGCCCCTACTTCATGGCCGGCCAGTCCCTCCTCGTCCGCAGGAACGAGAAGGACATCAAGGGCCCCGAGGACCTCGCCGGCAAGAAGGTCTGCTCCGCCGCCGGCTCCACCCCCTACCAGCGGCTCCAGCGGGAGTTCCCCAAGGCCGTCCTCGTCGCCTACGACACCTACTCGGTCTGCGTGGACAACCTGCTGACCTACCAGGTCGACGCCGTCTCCACCGACGACTCCATCCTCCTCGGCTACGCCGCCAAGGTCCCCGAGGAGCTCAAGGTCGTCGGCGAGCCCTTCTCGAAGGAGCCCTACGGCATCGGCGTCCCCCGCGGCGACGACGCCCTGCGCTTCGCCCTCGACGACGCACTGGAAGCCGACGAGAAGAACGGCGACTGGAAGAAGGCCTACGAGGCCACCCTCGGCCTCTCCGGCCGGCCCGCCCCCCGGCCGCCCGCCATCGACCGCTACCCCGCGGGCTGAAGGGAGAGCGCACCCCGTGAACGTACTCACCGAGAACTTCGCGCTCTACGGCAAGGGCTTCCTCGGCACCGTGGAGCTGACCGTCTACGCCTCGCTCCTCGCCCTGGTGCTCGGCTTCCTGATGGCCTCCTTCCGCGTCGCGCCCGTCGGCTCCTTCCGCGTCTTCGGCACGGTCTGGGTGACCGTCCTGCGCAACACCCCGCTCACCCTGCTCTTCTTCGCCGTCCTGCTGGGCCTGCCGCGCTTCGGGCTGGTCCTGCCCTTCCAGCTCTTCGCCGTCCTCGCCCTCGGCTGCTACACCTCGGCCTTCATCTGCGAGGCGCTGCGCTCCGGCATCAACACCGTGCCCAAGGGCCAGGGCGAGGCCGCGCGCAGCCTGGGCATGTCCTTCGGGCAGACCCTGGGCACGGTGGTGCTGCCCCAGGCCTTCCGCTCCGTCATCCCGCCCATCGGCTCGACCCTGATCGCGCTCGCGAAGAACTCCGCGATCGCCGGCGCCTTCAGCGTCACCGAGCTGCTGGGCACGTACAAGACCCTCAACGAGCTGGGCTACAGCATCATCTGGACCTTCGTCTGGATCGCCGTCGGCTACCTGATCATCACCCTGTCCATCAGCGCGGTCTTCAACGTGCTGGAGAAGCGCTACGGAGTCGCCCGATGACCGCGCACGCGCTGCACGGGGACCTGGGGTCCACCGCCCTCTACGACCTGCCCGGGCCCAGGGCCCGGCGCCGCCACTTCCTCTACGGGATCGCCTCGACGGCGGTGATCCTCGGCCTGCTGGCGTGGATCCTCTACCTCCTCTTCGACACCGACCAGTTCACCGCCGCCAAGTGGAGCCCCTTCGAGTACGAGGGCATCCAGGAGCTGCTGCTCAAGGGGCTCGGCAACACCCTGAAGGCCTTCGCGTACGCCTCCGTGCTGTCGCTGGTGCTCGGCGCGGTGCTCGCGACCGGCAGGCTCTCGGTGCACCGTCCGGTGCGCTGGGCCGCCACGCTGTGCGTGGAGTTCTTCCGGGCCATGCCGGTCCTGGTCATGATCTTCTTCATCTTCGTGGCGCTGAAGGTCCAGCCGCTGCCCGCCCTGGTGGCGGGGCTGACGCTGTACAACGGTTCGGTGCTCGCCGAGGTCTTCCGTACGGGCGTCAACGCGGTGGAGAAGGGCCAGCGCGAGGCGGCGTACGCGCTCGGCATGCGCAAGACGCAGGTGATGACCTTCGTCCTGGCGCCGCAGGCGGTCCGGGCGATGCTGCCCACGATCATCAGCCAGCTGGTGGTGGCGCTCAAGGACACCTCGCTGGGCTTCCTGATCACCTACGAGGAGTTCCTGCACGCGGGCAAGCTGATCGCCTCCAACCTGGACTACGACCTGCCCTTCATCCCCGTCGTGATGATCATCTCGCCGATCTACATCGGCATGTGCATGCTGCTGTCCTGGTTCGCCACCTGGGTCGCGCGGCGCGAGCGGCGCAGCCTGAAGACCAGGGCCGTCGAGGTCGCACCCGCCGAACCGGGCACGGTGCTGCCGGGGAGATAGACGGCCCCCCGGCAGCGGCCGCGGATCACTGCTCGCGCAGCGGCACCGAGACGTACGAGGGATCGGTGCGCGGCGAGGAGAAGGTCAGCTGCGCGCCGGCGGGGTTGTGCTCGATGTAGAGCGGGTCGACCGTGTCGACGACGAGGGCCAGGCGGTGGCCCTCGGGGACGTCGTAGGCGGTGGAGAAGAGGTCCAGGTCGACCCCGAAGGACTGCCCTGGGGTCTTCCCGTGGAAGGTGTACGGGGCGTTGCTGACGAGCTTGCCGACGCCGAGCGGGCCGACGTCGTAGAGGTAGGCGACGAAGGTGCCGTCGCCCTTGGTGGGCGTGACGGTGGTGTGCAGGCGCACGGTGCCGCGGATCCGGCGCTCCCGCTCGTAGCGCGGGGACTGCCAGACGGCGGCGAAGGCGCGGGGGAGCAGCGGGATCGAGGCGGCCGGCGGGGCCTTCGCGAACTGGTCGAGGACGCTGGAGAGGAAGAGGATCCCGCCGTTGGCGCCGGAGTCGACGTTCGCCCAGACGTGCTCGCTGTCGGCGAGCGGGAGCTTCTCGGTGCCGCCGGAGCCGACCGACTTCCAGTCGGCGTAGCCCTCGTACCCGTCCGTGCTGCGGGACTTGATCTGGACGGGGGCCTCGGTGTCGACCCCGTTGCGCTCGCCCTTGAGGTAGCGGTCGAACCAGCGGTGGGCGTTGGTCCAGGTGTCGTTGGGCAGGCCGAGCAGTCCGGTGGCCTCGGCGGTGGCGTGGTCGCCGGGGCGGAACTCCAGGCGCTTGGGGCCGGTGAGCTTCTCGAAGAACTCCGCGTACTGGTTGGGCGGGAAGACGGTGTCGCCCCAGGCGTTGCCCAGCATGATCGCGGCGCCGTTGGCGTTGATCCGGCCGACCTGTGCGGAGGCGGAGCGCTTCTTCCCCCACTCGATCATGGCCTGCTCGTTCTCCAGCTTCGAGCCGAGGAAGTCGCCGAGGATCTGCTGGAGTTCGGGTCCGGGGCGGCCCGTGAGGTAGCCGGCGGCGCCGAGCATGCCGGCGGCCTGGAGGTGCTGGGTGCGGCCGGAGTAGATGGACTCGATGAGGTCGGCCCAGCCGCTGAGGGCCACCACGGCCTTGACGCGCGGGTCGTGCGCGGAAGCCAGCAGGCTGATGCCGGCCCCGTACGAGACCCCGCCGAGGCCGATGCGGCCGGGGTCGGCGGGGGCGTTGGCGAGGGCCCAGTCGATGACGGCGGAGACGTCGGCGGTGTCCGCCGGACCGGCGGTCTCGATCTGCCCGCCGGAGAGCCAGAAGCCGCGGGAGGTGTAACTCACCACGACGTAGCCGGAGTCGGCGAGCTGCTTGGCCTGGGCGATGTATTCGATCTGCGGCATGCCCCAGCTGGTAGGGAGCACGATCAGCGGGTACTTCCGGCCGGGCTCGGCGCCGGCCGGGGTGAAGACGTTGCCCTTGAGGGTGATGCCGCCCGAGCCGGGGATGTCGTGGAAGCGCACCTGCGAGGACGTGTCGGTCTGCGAGGTGGCGGCGGCGGGGGCCGCCTGGGCCTGATGGGGGGACAGGCCCAGGGCGGTCGCCGCGAGCAGTGCGGCCACGGCGGCTGCCGTGGTGGGGCGGGTTCTCATCGATCGCTCCTCGCGTGCGCCGGTGTCCAAAAGTGACCCGACGGTAACGGGAGGGGCTTACTCAAGGTAACCCGTGAGTAAGTTACGTAGCGGTAACAATTGAGGAGGGGTCAGCGGGGCCGCCCGTACGGTCAGCCCTGCTGGGAGCCGCCGCCGGCCAGGGCGCTCTTCGCCTTCCACTGGTCCCACGACAGGTTCCACTCGCCGTACCCGTTGCCGAGCTCGGCGTTGCCCTTGGAACCGCTGCCGACCACCTCGAAGGCGTCGCCGACCTGCACCCGCTCGTAGAAGGACTTGGCCTCGGCGTCGCTCATGCCCACGCAGCCCGAGCTGGAGTTGACGCGGCCGAAGTTGGCGGAGTTCCAGGGCGCGGCGTGCGCGTACATGCCCGACCAGGTCAGCCGCATCGAGTAGTCGACCATCTTGTCGTAGGAGTCGCCCAGGCCCACCGTCTGGGAGTCCATCCGGATGGTGCCCTCCTTCGCCATCAGCACCATCTTCCCGGACCAGGAGGCCTTCTGGCCGCCGGGCGTGCCCGCCGAGACCGGGATCGTCTTCACCGTCTGGCCGTCCTCGGTCACCGTCATCTTCTTGGTGTCGAGGCTGACCTCCATCCGGCGGTCCTTGCCTATCTTGAACTCGGTGTTGTAATCGCGCGCGAAGAGCCCGCCGCCGGAACCGGAGTCCACACCGTTCAGGTGCATGTCGACCTTCACGTCGGTGCCGGACTTCCAGTAGTCCTTCGGCCGCCAGTCCACCCGGTCCTTACCGGAATAGTCCTTGAACCAGCCCCAGGAACCCTCGGTGTTGTTCGAGGTGGTCACCTTCAGCTGCTTCTCGACCTCGGCCTTGTTCTTCACCGGATTGTCGAAGACCAGCGAGACGGGCATCGCCACGCCCACCGTGCTGCCCTTCGGGATGTTGATGGAGACCTTGTTCACCTTGTCCGCGGGCGAGGTCTTGAACTGGGTGCTCGCGCTCTGGCTGGCGGTGTTCTGCGCCTCGACCTTGTAGTCGGTGCCGGGGGAGGCGTTGCGCTCCGAGGTCCACGTCCGGCCGTCGGCGGATATCTGCCCGGCCAGCTCGCCGCCCTTGCCGTCGACCACCTTGACCAGGGAGAACTTGCCGTCGGCGAGGGTCACCTTCACCGGCTCGCCGGCCTTGACCTGGTCACCCGTGACGTTCACCGAGATCGCCATGTCCGGGCCCTTCTCCGTCCCGCCCCCCTTCCCGTCGCCGCCGGCCTTCCCGTCCGAGCCGCCGCTCCCGCAGGCACTGAGGGCGAGGGTCAGCAGCGCGGTGCCCGCCAGCACGGCGTGACGGGTGCGGCGGCGCGGAAGTGCGGTGCGGCGTGTACGGCTCAACGAAAACCCCTCCGAAATAACGGTCGTCCTCAGGTAAGGAGCGAACGCGGCCACATTAGGTTGCGCATTTCGCGCAAAAACTCCCCGGGACCGTTGTGACATGGGCCGCAGCGGAACTGTTGCCATCCGGTCACATTCGGGGGACTTGTGGAATCCGGCCGTCCGGAATTGGCCAACGGACGGCTCCGGGACGGAAAAAGGACCTTCCGCGCCGCGGCGGGGGCCAAAGGACCCTACCGGGAGCTGAATTCGACCGGCCCCGGCCGCCGGGATACCCTCCACCTTCGGCTCGGCGAAGGGAAAGACCCCGATGTACGGATCCACCAGCAGCGCACCGCCGGGCGCGGCCCCCGCGGGCCCGGCCCCCGCGACGGCGGCGGCCGGGGCCCCGGCGAAGGCCTCGGTGCTGCGCAGCGGCGCGCTGATGGCCGCCGGCTCCGTCGTCTCCCGCGCCACCGGCTTCGTCCGCTCCGCCGTGGTCCTCGCCGCGCTGGGCGCCGGATTCCTCGGAGATGGCTACACCGTCGCCAACACCGTCCCGAACATCATCTACATGCTGCTCATCGGCGGCGCGCTCAACGCCGTCTTCGTCCCCGAGCTGGTCCGCGCCGCCAAGGAACACGGCGACGGCGGAGCCGCCTACACCGACCGGCTGCTGACCGCCTGCACCGCTGCCCTCCTCGCGCTCACCGCCGCCGCCGTCCTCGCCGCGCCGCTGATCGTCGACGCGTACACCCCCGCCTCCTACACGGACGCCCAGCGGAGCACCGTCATCGCCCTCGCCCGCTTCTGCCTCCCGCAGATCCTCTTCTACGGGCTCTTCACCCTGCTCGGCCAAGTACTGAACGCCCGCGGCCGGTTCGGCGCGATGATGTGGACCCCGGTCCTCAACAACATCGTGACCATCGGCGTCTTCGGCTTCTTCCTGTACGCCTCCGGAGGCGGCCGCGACGCCCTCGACGCCGCCGACACCCGGCTGCTGGGCGTCGGCACCACCGCCGGGATCGCCGTCCAGGCCCTCGCCCTCGTCCCCTCCCTGCGCGCCGCCCGCTTCCGCTGGCGCCCCCGCTTCGACTGGCGCGGCAGCGGCCTCACCCGACCCCTGCGCAACGCCGGCTGGCTGGTCGTGCTGGTCCTCAGCAACCAGTTCGCCTACTGGGTGGTGACCAAGCTCTCCACCACCATCGGCGACCAGGCCCCCGGCTACGGCTACGCCGCCTACACCAGCGCCTACCAGCTGTGGATCGTCCCCCAGGGCATCATCACCGTCTCCCTCGTCACCGCCCTCATGCCCCGGATGAGCTCGGCCGCAGCCGACGGCGACCTTTTTTTTCGTCCGCGAGGACGTCTCGTACGCCCTGCGTTCCAGCGCCGCCCTCGTGGTCCCCGCCGCCGCGCTCTTCGCCGCGTTGGCCCCCTGGGTGATGGACTGTTTTCTCCGGATACGGCAAGGTCACCCCCGCCGAGGTCGCGGCCATGGCCGGCATGCTCGCCGCCTTCGCCCCCGGCCTGATCGCGTACTCCGCTCAGTACGCGCTCGCGCGCGGCTTCTACGCCCTCTCCGACACCCGCACCCCCTTCTTCCTCAACCTGGTCATCGTCGCCCTCAACGCCGGCCTGTCCTACGCCGCCTACCAGCTGCTCCCCGTGCGCTGGGCCGTCACCGGCATGGCCGCCGCCACCTCCCTCGCCTTCATCGGGGGCGCCGCCGTCACCGCGTACGCCCTCTCCCGGCGGCTCGGTCCGCGTGCGAGGGCCCGCACCACCGCCCTCACCACCCACCTGCGGCTGCTCGCCGCCTGCCTGCCCGCCGCCGGCGCCGCGTACGCGGCCGCCCGCGCCGCCGAGGGCCTCGGTTCCTTCGCCGCCGCCGGAGCGGGAACCGCCGCGCTCGCCCTGGTCGTCGTACTCCTCGCCCGGCCGCTGCGCCTGGCCGAGATCACCGACCTGCTGGACTCCCTGCGCCGCAAGGTCGGCCGATAGCGGGAGGAAACTACATGAACCACCCTGGAATACTGACCGGATGCCACGCGTACTGCTGATCGAGGACGACCCTTCCATCCGGGAAGGGGTCGGCCTCGGCCTGCGCCGCCGCGGCCACGAGGTGAGCGCCGCCGCCACCGGCGAGGAAGGACTGGCCCTCATCGGCGGCTTCCGCCCCGAGCTGGTCCTGCTGGACCTGATGCTGCCCGGCATCAACGGCGTACAGGTTTGCCGCCGGATCCGCGAAACCAGCCAGGTCCCCATCATCATGCTCACCGCACGCGGCGACGACTTCGACATCGTCGTCGGCCTGGAGGCCGGAGCCGACGACTACATCGTCAAACCCGCCCGCACCGAGATCATCGAGGCCCGGATCAAGGCCGTGCTGCGCCGCCTCAAGGGCCCCGGCGGCCTGCCCGGCGTGGAACACCACGGCGAACTCGCCATCGACCGTGCCGGACTGACCGTCGCCAAGAACGGCGAGCGCGTCGCCCTCGCACCCAGCGAGATCAAGCTCCTGCTCCACCTGTCGGCCTCACCCGAACAGGTCTTCTCCCGGCAGCAGCTGCTGGAGTACGTGTGGGAGCACAGCTACCACGCCGACGCCCGGCTCGTGGACGCCTGCGTGCGCCGTCTGCGCAACAAGGTCGAGGACCCCGACGGGCACCCCCGCTACATACAGACCGTGCGGGGCTTCGGCTACCGCTTCGGCCCCCTCTAGAGCGTGCGCCGCCTCCCGCCGCTCGGCCTGCGCACCCGGCTGATCGCCGCGTTCCTGCTCGTCGCCGCCATCTGCGCCGTCAGCACCGCCGCCCTCACCTACCGGCAGGCTCGCAGGGCCGTACTGACCCAGAGCCAGGACACGGCCGTCAGCACCCTGCGCGACCAGCTGGAGGGCCAGGGCATGAGCCTGCCCATGGACCGCCAGCAGCTCCAGCGCCTCGTCAACGACCTGGGCAAACGCGGAAAACCCCACTCCTGGGTGGTCTACGGCGAGTACGGCACCCTGCGCGCCTCCTCCAACGGCACCCCCACCACCTCCGCCGTCCTCACCGAGAAGCTCCGCGACCAGGTCGCGGCCAACCCGCACGGCGCCTTCCAGCGGGTGGAGGACGGCCGCGGCGAGCCCTACCTGACCATCGGCATGCCCGCCGTCTTCACCCGCGGCGGCAGCCGCGAGCCCACCGGCGTCACCGTCTACGCCGTCATGCCGCTCACCAGCGAACAGCAGACCGTCGACGCCATGGTCGAAGCCGCCAAACAGGGCGCCGTACCGGGCCTGGCCATCTCCCTCGTACCCGCCCTGCTCGCCGCGCGCAGCGTCCTGCGCCCCGTACGCGACATGCGCCGCGCCGCCCAGAACCTGGGCCGGGGCCGCCTCGACACCCGCATCACCGTCAGGGGAGCCGACGAACTCGCCGGCCTCGCCCGCACCTTCAACGAGACCGCCGGCGCCCTGGAGGAGTCCGTCACCGAACTGCGGGAGGCGGAGGCCCGGGCCCGCCGCTTCGCCGCCGACGTCTCCCACGAACTGCGCACCCCGCTCGCCGGGATGCTCGCCGTCACCGAAGTCCTCGACGAGGACGCCGCCGGCCTCGACCCGGACACCGCCAAGGCCCTGCGGCTGATCAGCGCCGAGACCGGCAAGCTCGCCGTCCTCGTCGAGGATCTGATGGAGATCTCCCGCTTCGACGCCCGCGCCGCCGAACTCAACCTCGACGACGTGGACGTCGCCGAGGCCGTCGGCAAGACCCTGGAACGCCGCCGCTGGGACGACGACCGGGTCACCACCGACCTCCCCGGAGGGATCCGCGCCCGGCTCGACCCGCGCCGCTTCGACGTGGTCCTCGCGAACCTCGTCGGCAACGCCCTGCGGCACGGCGGGACCCCCGTACGGGTCGCCGTACGCGCCCAGGAACACCCCGGCGGGCCGCGCCTGCTGCTGGAGGTCGCCGACAGCGGACCGGGCATCGCCGAGGAGGTCCTCCCGCACATCTTCGACCGCTTCTTCAAGGCCGACGCCTCCCGGGCCCGTTCCGCCGGCAGTGGCCTCGGACTCGCCATCACCCTGGAGAACGTCCGCCTCCACGGCGGCACCCTGACCGCCGCCAACGGCCCGGACGGGGGAGCGGTGTTCACCCTCGACATGCCCCTGGAGGCCTCCGCATGAGCCGTACGCGGACGCTCACGGCCGCCGCCGCCCTGCTCGGCCCGGCGCTGCTGCTCACCGGCTGCGGGATCAAACCCACCGGGGTCGTCGAGAGCGGCGCCGCCGCCAAGGTGGCCGTCGCCGCCCCCGCCCGCACCTCGATGGCCTACTTCGTCACCCCCGAGGGACGGCTCGCCCCCGCACCGCAGCCCGAGCACACCCGCGACGGCCCCCGCGGCAGCCTCACGGGACTCCTCGCCGGCCCCGGAACCCCGGAACTGGAAGCCGGCCTCGGCACCCGGCTGCCCGCGGTCGACGCAGCGGGGCTGGAGCAGATCGGCGTCGGCTTCACGGCCCGCGACCGGGTGGAGGCACGGCTCCCCTTCCCCGTCGCCGACCTGGACCCCCTCGCCCGCCGCCAGCTCGTGTGCAGCGCCCTGTCCACCCTCGCCCCGGCCTTCGACGTGGTGCTGCGCGGCACCGACACCGCGCTGGAGGCGGACCGCTGCGCATTTCGGGGGCGGGGCGGGCTGACGCCCGACGGGGAGGCGGGGGCGACGGGCGGGTGGTGTTCGATGGAGTTGTTTGGGGCAAATTGTCGTAGTTTTTTCCTTTTTTTTTTTTTTTTTTTTTTTTTTT
>NZ_GG657750.1:6379221-6383163 GCF_000158895.1 Streptomyces sp. C
GCACGAGCGCTACCGGCTGCTGCGCGAGCGGCACCCGGTGGCCCGGCAGGAGGAGCCCGAGGTCCAGGGCTGGCCCGCCGGGCCCGGCTTCTGGGCGGTCACCCGGCACGCCGACGTCGTCCGCGTCCTGCGCGACCACACCGCGTACTCCTCCTGGCTCGGCGCCACCCAGATCCGCGACCCCGACCCCGCCGACCTGCCGTTCCTGCGCAGCACCATGCTCAACCAGGACCCTCCCGAGCACGGCCGGCTGCGCCGCCTGGTCTCCCGCGCCTTCACCCCCGCCCGGGTCGACGCCTTCGCGGACCGGGCCCGCGAGCGCGCCCGCACCCTGCTCGCCGCCGCCCGGGACGGTGCCGAGGACGGCGCCGCCGACGTGGTGCGCGCCGTCACCGACGAGTACGCCCTGCTCAACCTGACCGACCTGCTGGGCGTCCCGCCCGCCGACCGGGGCCTGCTGCTGGAGTGGACCGTACGCGTCATCGGCTACCAGGACCCCGACGACGCCCCCGCACCCCTCCTCGGCCCCGACGGCAAGCCGCTGAACCCGCGCTCCCCGGCCCTGCTCGGCGAGATGTTCGGCTACGCCCGGGAACTGGCCGCGTACAAGCGCGCCCACCCCGGGGGCGACGTGATGACCGCCCTCGCCCAGGCCGGACTGGAGCCCGCCGAGCTGGAGATGTTCTTCTTCCTGCTCACCGTCGCCGGCAACGACACCGTGCGCAGCGCCGCACCCGGAGGCCTCCTCGCCCTGGCCCGCAACCCCGACGCCTACCGCCGGCTGGCCGACGGCACCACCGGCACGGACCGGGCCGTCGAGGAACTCCTGCGCGTCCACCCGCCGGTGCTCAGCTTCCGCCGCACCGCCACCCGAGACACCGAACTCGCCGGGACCCCGATCCGGGCCGGCGACAAGGTGGTCGTCTTCCACGCCTCCGCCAACCATGACGAACGCGTCTTCACCGACCCCGGCCGGCTCGACCTCGACCGCTCCCCGAACCCGCACGTCTCCTTCGGCGACGGCCCGCACGTCTGCCTCGGCGCCCACTTCGCCCGGCTCCAGCTGCGCACCCTCCACGAGGAGTGGCGCACGGCGATGCCCGCGCCCGAACTCGCGGGGGAGCCGCGCCGCCTGGTCTCCAACTTCATCAACGGCATCACCCGGCTGCCGCTGCGGGTGTCCGCGCCGCGGCGGTGACGTCCGCCACCAGCTCCGTCACGTCCGGCCCGTAGGCGTCGGAGTTGACCACCTTCAGCACCAGGCAGAAGGACTTCCCGCGGTGCCCGCGCGCCAGCTCCTCGTGGTTGCGGGCCAGGTAGCGGGCCGCCGCCTGGTTGCTGTTGGCGGTCTGCCCCGACAGCAGGAACACCGGCCGCGTCCCCGGCCCGGTCGTCAGCCGGGCCAGCAGCACGTACTCGGCCAGACCCGGCTCCCAGCGGTACGTGTCCCCGCCGACGGCGATCGACCCCCGGTCCGGACCGGATTCGGTGGACACGTCGACCCGCACGCCGGGGAGCAGCGAGTGCAGGTGGGCCACCGTACGGGAGTTGGAGGCGGGCCCGCCGACGCAGAACTCGGCGCGCTCCCCGAAGCCCTGCCGCGCCTCGTGGGTGACGACCTGCACCGTCGCCCCGCAGTCCTTTATCAGGGCGGATATCTCCAGCAGTGCGAAGGCGTCGTTGCGGTGCAGCGAGTTCTCGGTGCCGCCCATCTGGCGGTTGACCACGAACAGGCAGTCCGAGCCGGCGGGCAGCCCGAAGAACGCCTGCTTGCGGCGGAGCGCCCGGCGCCACAGGTACGTCCGCGTGAACCAGCCGAAACCACCGCTGACGGCGGTCGCCACCACCCCGAGCACGATGTTGCGCACGTCGTCGTTCATGCGCCGGATGGTAGCCGTCACACCGCCGTCATGACGTGGGGGCCGGGGCGGAGCTAGGCTGCCGCTCCTAGGTCTGACAGGCAGTCGACTGGAGGAACCGGATGCGCGCTTCCGCAGCACGTCAGTTAGCGTTCGCAGCCCTCGCCGGGGCGCTCGTCTCCACCGGGGCCGCCGCCCCGCCCTCGCAGACGGCGACCCCGCCCAAGGTGCCGGTCGCCGCCGGCTACGGCGGGGCCGTCGCCAGCGTCGACGCGGACGCCTCCGCCGCCGGCATCGCCGTGCTGCGCTCCGGCGGCAACGCCGTGGACGCCGCCGTCGCCGTCGCCGCCGCGCTCGGGGTGACCGAGCCGTACTCCGCCGGGATCGGCGGGGGCGGCTACTTCGTCTACTACGACGCCTCCTCCCGCCGGGTGCACACCATCGACGGCCGCGAGACCGCGCCCGCCACGGCCACCGCCACCCTCTTCCAGGAGAACGGCGTCCCCATCCCCTTCGCCGAGGGCCAGACCAGCGGACGCTCGGTCGGCGTCCCCGGCACCCCCGCCACCTGGAAGAGCGCCCTCGACGCCTGGGGCAGCCGCCCGCTCGCCCAGCTCCTGCGCCCCGCCGAGAAACTGGCCCGCGACGGCTTCAAGGTCGACGGCACCTTCCGCGCCCAGACCGAGGCCAACCAGGACCGCTTCAAGGACTTCCCCGCCACCCGCGAGCTGTTCCTGCCCGGCGGCCAACTGCCCGTCGTCGGATCCACCTTCAAGAACCCCGACCTCGCCGCCACCTACGCCGAACTCGCCCGCAAGGGCACCGGCGCGCTCTACCGGGGGCCGATCGCCGAGGACATCGTCAACACCGTCCGCAAGCCCCCCGTCGACCCGGCCGCCACCCGCAACGTCCGCCCCGGCGACCTGACCACCGCCGACCTGCGCGCCTACGCGACCAAGCGACAGGCCCCGACGCAGATCGCGTACCGGGGCCTGGACGTCTACAGCATGGCGCCGTCCTCCTCCGGCGGCACCACCGTCGGCGAGGCGCTGAACATCCTGGAGCGCACCGACCTGTCGGGGCTGTCCCCGGCGCAGTACCTGCACCGCTACATCGAGGCCTCCCGGATCGCCTTCGCCGACCGGGGGCGGTGGGTCGGAGACCCGGCCGCCGAGTCCGTGCCCACGCGGGAGCTGCTCTCGCAGCGGTTCGCCGACAGCCGCGCCTGCCTGATCAAGCCCGACCGGACGCTGACCAGCCCGCTGGCCCCCGGCGACCCCCGCAACCCGGCCCCGTGCGCCACCACGGGCCAGGCCGCCCCCACCACCTACGAGGGGGAGAACACCACGCACCTGACGGTCGCCGACCGCTGGGGCAACGTGGTCTCCTACACCCTGACCATCGAGTCCACCGGCGGCAGCGCCATCACCGTCCCCGGGCGGGGCTTCCTGCTCAACAACGAGCTGACCGACTTCTCCTTCGCCCCGGCGGCCCCGGGCGTCCCCGACCCGAACCTGCCCGGCCCCGGCAAGCTCCCGCGCTCGTCCATGTCCCCGACCATCGTCTTGGAC
This sequence comes from Streptomyces sp. C, assembly GCF_000158895.1. NCBI lineage: Bacteria > Bacillati > Actinomycetota > Actinomycetes > Kitasatosporales > Streptomycetaceae > Streptomyces > Streptomyces sp. C. Next base: position 6,382,652 of record NZ_GG657750.1, read on the forward strand.
CACGGCCGTCCGGTCCTCGCGGTCGGCTCCCCGGGGCGGCGCCCACCATCATCACCACCGTCCTCCAGACCCTGACCGGCCACCTGGACCGGGGCCTGCCGCTGGTGGACGCCATCGCGGCCCCGCGCGCCAGCCAGCGCAACCAGACCACCACCGAGCTGGAGCCGGGGCTGTGGAACAGCCCGCTGCGCACCGAACTGGAGGGCCTGGGCCAGGCCTTCCGGCAGAACCCCGAGATCGGCGCCGCGACCGGTGTCCAGCGGCTGCCCGACGGCCGCTGGCTGGCGGCGGCCGAGACCAGCCGCAGGGGCGGTGGCTCGGCGATGGTCGTACGGCCGTACGGCAAGCCGTAGCCGCGCCGCGCCTACAGGGCGGTGAGGATCCTCGGGCCGCCCGCGGTGACGGCGACCGTGTGCTCGGCGTGGGCGGCGCGGGAGCCGTCGGTGGTGCGCAGGGTCCAGCCGTCGCCCCTCTTCGGTCGTAGTCGTCCGTACCGCCCGCGATCAGCATCG
>NZ_GG657750.1:6383937-6385490 GCF_000158895.1 Streptomyces sp. C
CGCGCTGCTGCGCGAGGGCGCGCGCCGGCCGCAGCATGGTCGAGATCGCGGCCGGCGCCGGCCTCTCCGCCGAGACCCTCCGCAAGATCGAGACCGGCCGGGCGCCCACCCCCGCCTTCTTCACGGTCGCCGCCCTGGCCGAGGTCCTGGGCCTCTCCCTGGACGAGGTCGTACGCCGCTGCGCGCTCGTGCCCGCCTGACCCGGAAGCCGCCCCTCCATGGGCGTGTCCGGCGGCCGGACGGCCCAATGGGCGTGGCAGGTTCCCGGATCCGGGAAGCGGTGGAGGCGTGTCAGTGACGAACGCAGCCAAACGCCTCGGCCTCGCGCTCCTCGGCGCCCTCCTCGCTGCCGGCCTGCTGGCCGCCGCCTGCTCCACCCCCGGTGGGCGGACAGGCGCCCTGGCCCCGGCCGGTGGTCACCCTGTTCACTCCGGTCACTCCGGTCACCCTGTTCATCCCGGTCACCCCGGTCGCCTCACGGCCGGGGGGGAGCGCCGTGGACGCGGGTTCGCCGTCAAGGTTTGAGATTTCCGTAGCCCGCCCGTAACACGGGTGGGATGCAATGCGTGCATGGAGACGCCGACTGCGCTGGTGATCGGGCAACTCACGGACTACCTGCGGGGGTTGACGCAGCGACTGGATCCCGGGGCCGGCTGGTACGGGGAGTTCCTGCGGCGGGATCCGGAGGGGATGCGGGCCTGCCTCGACGGGGTCGCGGTGCCGCCGTGGGACGTACTGGAATCACTGCTCGGCGACCTGCCGGGCGAGCCGGGCGGCGCGGCCGGCGAGGCGGCGTACGCGGCTTCCCTGCGGGCGGCCGCGGTCGCCGCGTGGGACGCCATGCCGGGCGGCGCGGGGGAGCTGCGGGCCCTGCTCGACACCGCCGCCGGCCAGCGGGCCGCCCTGGACCGGGCCCTGCGCACCCTGACCGCCCGTCTCGCCGACGCCGCGGACCCGGGGGAGGCGGCCGCCCTGAACCGGGAGCTGGCCTGGACCCGCGACGACGCGGCCCGCGCCGCAGCCCGGCACGCGGACCTGCGATCCCGCCTGGCCACCCTCGCCCCGACCGCCCCGACTCCCGAGCCGGAGCCGTTCACGCAGCCGCGCCCGGGGCCGGCCACGCACCGCGCCCCGGAGGCGCTCCCGCAGCCGGACTCGGGGCTCCTGCCGCCGGAGCCGGATCGGGATCCGGGCCCGGAGCGGGGGTGGCAGCCGCCGCGCCCGGAGGGCGGGGTGGGGCCGTGGCCGGGGCCACAGACGGGGCCGGAACCGGGGTCGCGGCCAGGGCGGCACCCGGGGTGGCAGCAGGTTGCGCAGCCGCAGCCGCAGCCGCAGCCGCAGCCGCAGCCGCAGCCGCAGCCCGGCTCGGGCACGGAGTTCCGGCCGGGGGTGGAGGGAGGGGCCGGGCCGCAGGTGCAGCCCGAGGTGTTGCCCGGCGTTCCCGCGCAGCGGGAGGGTGGGCGGTGGTTGCGCGGGGCCCGGCGGGCCGGGGGTGCCCGGTACGCGGGCGCGCCGCCGGCCGCCGACGTCGCAGCGGCACCCGCGCCGCCCGG
>NZ_GG657750.1:6385623-6415898 GCF_000158895.1 Streptomyces sp. C
GGTGGCACCGGAGGCCGCCCCGCCCGCCCCCGACGCGCCCTCCGCGTGGGACGCCCCCGCCCCGGCGACCGGCCCGCGCGGCGGGTTCACCGCCGAGCTGCTCGCGCTGCGCGCCCAGGGCCGGAGCGGCGAGGCGCACGCCCTGCTCTGCGAGGCCGCCGCCTGGCCCGCCGCCGAACTGCCCGCCCTCGCCGCCGAACTCGGCCGCGCCGGCCTCGCCGCCGACTGGGCGAGCCTGCTCTGGGAGGCGGCCTCGCTCCCGCCCGACCGGCTCGCCGCGGCCGCCGCCGCCCTCGGCGCGGCGGGCCGGGAGGCCGACTGCGACGGGCTGCTGCGCCAGGGCGTGGCCCGCCCCGCCGCCGAGGTCGCCGAAGCCGCCCTCGCCCTCGGCTCGGCCGGCCGCGACCGCGAGGCCCAGGCCCTGCTCGGCGCCTTCGTCCGGCTGCGCACCGCCGAGGAGGCGGCCGGCCTCGCCCGCCGGGACCCGCACTGGTTCGCCCCCCGCCTGCTGCGCGCCGCCCGGGCCCTGTCCACCATCCGGCACCGCGACCTGACCCACGCCCTGCGGGTGGCGGGAATCCCGGTGGCCTGAACCGCCCGTCTGCTGACCGCAAACGGCCACGTGGCGACGTAACGTGATCGACTACTCCAATCGCGCAAGGCGGTCTTGCCCCACGCTGTGGCGAGGCCTACCTTCGACTCCCTACGCACACCGTCTACGTGCGTAGAAGCCGGCGTTCCCGTCGCGAGGAGCAGCTCATGGCCCAAGTCGTCCGCGCCGCACTCGTCCAGGCCACCTGGACCGGAGACACCGAGTCGATGATCGCCAAACACGAGGCGCACGCCCGCCGGGCAGCCGCCCAGGGCGCGCGGATCATCGGCTTCCAGGAGGTGTTCAACGCCCCCTACTTCTGCCAGGTCCAGGAACCCGAGCACTACCGCTGGGCCGAGCCCGTCCCCGACGGCCCCACCGTGCGCCGGATGCAGGAGCTGGCCCGCGAGACCGGCATGGTGATCGTCGTACCGGTCTTCGAGCTGGAGAGCGAGGGCTTCTACTACAACACCGCGGCCGTCATCGACGCCGACGGCAGCTACCTCGGCAAGTACCGCAAGCACCACATCCCGCAGGTCAAGGGCTTCTGGGAGAAGTACTACTTCCGCCCCGGCAACCTCGGCTGGCCCGTCTTCGACACCGCCGTCGGCAAGGTCGGCGTCTACATCTGCTACGACCGCCACTTCCCCGAGGGCTGGCGCCAACTCGGCCTGGGCGGCGCCCAGCTGGTCTACAACCCGTCCGCCACCTCCCGGGGCCTCTCGGCATACCTGTGGCAGCTGGAACAGCCCGCCTCCGCCATCGCCAACGAGTACTTCGTCGCCGCCATCAACCGCGTCGGCCAGGAGGAGTACGGGGACAACGACTTCTACGGGACCAGCTACTTCGTCGACCCGCGCGGCCAGTTCGTCGGCGAGGTCGCCAGCGACAAGGAGGAGGAACTCCTCGTCCGCGACCTGGACTTCGACCTGATCAAGGAGGTCCGCGACCAGTGGGCCTTCTACCGCGACCGCCGCCCCGACGCCTACGGAGGACTCGTACAGCCGTGACCAACCCCATCCCGCTGCACAGCCGCCACCGCACCGTCCTGCCCGACTGGCTCGCGCTCTACTACGACCGCCCCATCGAGCTCACCCACGGCGAGGGCCGCCACGTCTGGGACGCCGACGGCAACCGCTACCTCGACTTCTTCGGCGGCATCCTCACCACGATGACCGCCCACGCGCTGCCCGAGGTCACCAAGGCCGTCGCCGAACAGGCCGGGCGGATCATCCACTCCTCCACCCTGTACCTCAACCGGCCCATGATCGAGCTGGCCGAGCGGGTCGCCGCCCTGTCCGGCATCCCCGACGCCCGGGTCTTCTTCACCACCTCCGGCACCGAGGCCAACGACACCGCCCTGCTGCTCGCCACCACGTACCGCCGCTCCAACCAGATCCTGGCGATGCGCAACAGCTACCACGGCCGGTCCTTCTCCACCGTCTCGATCACCGGCAACCGGGGCTGGTCCCCGACCAGCCTCTCCCCGCTCCAGACGTACTACGTCCACGGCGCGGTCCGCACCCGCGGGCCCTTCGCCGGCCTCGACGACGCCGGGTTCACCGCCGCGGCCGTCGCCGACCTGGAAGACGTACTCGGCCAGGCGCGCGGCGGAGTGGCCGCCCTCATCGCCGAACCGATCCAGGGGGTCGGCGGGTTCACCTCACCGCCCGACGGCCTGTACGGGGCCTTCCGCGAGGTCCTCGACCGGCACGGCATCCTGTGGATCAGCGACGAGGTGCAGACCGGCTGGGGCCGCACCGGCGACAACTTCTGGGGCTGGCAGGCCCACGCCCAGAGCGGCCCGCCGGACATCCTCACCTTCGCCAAGGGCATCGGCAACGGCATGTCCATCGGCGGCGTCGTGGCCCGCGCCGAGGTGATGAACTGCCTCGACTCCAACTCCATCTCCACCTTCGGCGGCTCCCCGGTCACCATGGCGGCCGGCCTCGCCAACCTCTCCTACCTCCTCGACCACGACCTCCAGGGCAACGCCCGCCGCGTCGGCGGCCTCCTCCTGGAGCGGCTGCGCGCCGTCACCGCCTCCGTGCCCGCCGTACGGGAGGTCCGCGGCCGGGGCCTGATGGCCGGCATCGAGCTGACGAAGCCGGGCACCGACCAGGCCGACCCGCAGGCGGCCGCCGCCGTCCTGGAGGCAGCCCGGGAGCGCGGGCTGCTCCTCGGCAAGGGCGGCGGGCACAACACCAGCGTGCTGCGCATCGCGCCGCCGCTCTCCCTCACCGTCGCCGAGGCGGAAGAGGGCGCCGGGATCCTTGAACAGGCGCTGGGCAGCATCCAGTAGGGGGACGCACATGAGCATCCGTACGCTGATCAGCGGCGGCCTGGTCGTCACCGCCGCCGACGAGCTCCACGCGGACGTCCTGATCGAGGACGGCCGGGTCGCGGCCCTCGCCGCGCACGGCTCGGCGGCCGCCGGGGCCTGGACGGCCGACCGCACGATCGACGCCACCGGGAAGTACGTGATCCCTGGCGGCGTCGACGCGCACACCCACATGGAGCTGCCCTTCGGCGGCACCGCGGCCTCGGACACCTTCGAGACGGGCACCCGGGCCGCCGCCTGGGGCGGCACCACCACCATCGTCGACTTCGCCGTGCAGAGCGTGGGCCGCTCCCTGCGCGAAGGGCTGGACACCTGGTACGACAAGGCGGACGGCAAGTGCGCGATCGACTACGCCTTCCACATGATCCTCTCGGACGTCAACGAGGGGACCCTGAAGGAGATGGACCACCTCGTCGGCGAGGGGGTCACCTCGTTCAAGCTCTTCATGGCGTACCCGGGCGTCTTCTATTCGGACGACGGCCGGATCCTGCGCGCCATGCAGCGGGCCTCCGGCAACGGCGGGCTGATCATGATGCACGCCGAGAACGGCATCGCCATCGACGTCCTCGTCGAGCAGGCCCTGGCACGCGGTGAGACCGACCCCCGCCACCACGGCGAGGTCCGCAAGGTGCTGCTGGAGGCGGAGGCCACCCACCGCGCGATCCAGCTCGCGAGGGTCGCCGGCTCCCCTCTCTACGTGGTCCACGTGTCGGCGGAGGAGGCGGTGGCGGAGCTGGCAGCCGCCCGGGACAAGGGCCTGCCGGTCTTCGGCGAGACCTGCCCCCAGTACCTGTTCCTGTCCACCGACAACCTGGCGGAGCCGGACTTCCAGGGCGCCAAGTACGTCTGCTCCACCCCGCTGCGCCCGCGCGAACACCAGGCGGCCCTGTGGCGGGGCCTGCGCACCAACGACCTCCAGGTCGTCTCCACCGATCACTGCCCCTTCTGCTTCCGGGGCCAGAAGGAGCTGGGCCGCGGCGACTTCTCCAAGATCCCGAACGGTCTCCCCGGCGTGGAGAACCGCATGGACCTCCTCCACCAGGCCGTCCTGGACGGCCACATCAGCCGCCGCCGCTGGATCGAGATCGCGTGCGCGACCCCGGCCCGGATGTTCGGCATCTACCCGCAGAAGGGCACCATCGCACCGGGCTCCGACGCCGACATCGTCCTCTACGATCCGCACGCCGAGCAGGTCATCTCCGCCGAGACGCACCACATGAACGTGGACTACTCGGCGTACGAGGGCAGGCGGATCACCGGGCGCGTCGACACGGTCCTCTCGCGCGGCGAGCTCGTCATCGACCGGCGCGAGTACGTGGGCCGTGCCGGCCACGGCGCTTTCGTCCCCCGCTCCACCTGCCAGTACCTGTAAGCCCGCGAGCAGCAAGGAGCCGCCATGGACTTCGGCCTCGTCCTGCAGACCGACCCGCCCGCCTCCCAGGTCGTCAGCCTCATGAAACGCGCCGAACGCAACGGCTTCCGCTACGGCTGGACCTTCGACTCGGCGGTCCTCTGGCAGGAACCGTTCGTCATCTACAGCCAGATCCTCGCCAATACGAGCAAGCTCCACATCGGCCCGATGGTCACCAACCCGGGCACCCGCACCTGGGAGGTGACCGCCTCCACCTTCGCCACCCTCAACGACATGTACGGCAACCGCACCGTCTGCGGCATCGGCCGCGGCGACTCGGCGATGCGGGTCGCCGGCCGCGCCCCCAACACCCTGGCCCGCCTCGGCGAGGCCATCGAGGTCATCCGCGACCTGGCCGAAGGCCGCGAGGCGGTCGTGGACGGCAACCCGATCCGCATCCCGTGGATCAAGGACGGGAAGCTGCCCGTCTGGATGGCCGCGTACGGCCCGAAGGCCCTCGCCCTCACCGGTCAGAAGGCAGACGGCTTCATCCTCCAGCTCGCCGACCCGTTCCTCACGGAGTGGATGGTCAAGGCGGTCCGCGCCGCCGCCGCCGAGGCCGGCCGCGACCCGGCGTCCCTCACCATCTGCGTGGCGGCCCCGGCGTACGTCACGGCCGACGACTCGCCGGCCGCCCTGGCCCACGCCCGCGACCAGTGCCGCTGGTTCGGCGGCATGGTCGGCAACCACGTCGCCGACCTGGTCTCCCGCTACGGGGAGCACTCGGGCATGGTCCCGGACGAGCTGACCGAGTACATCAAGGCCCGCCAGGGCTACGACTACAGCCACCACGGCCGCGCCGGAAACCCGTCCACCGACTTCGTCCCGGACGAGATCGTCGACCGCTTCTGCCTCCTGGGCCCGCCCGAGGCCCACATCGAAAAGCTCCGCACCCTGCGCGACCTGGGCGTCGACCAGTTCGCCGTCTACGACATGCACGACGCGAGGGAAGCAACCATCGACGCGTACGGCTCCGACATCATCCCGCTGTTCCGCTGACGCTCGCAGAGCGGGGCCGATCCCGGAGTCGGCCCTCGCAGCTCCCACGGCGGACGAGGCTCTCGCGGATACTGGCAACGGATGCGAGGACCAGGTTGCCCACGGTCGCGGGCTCAGAGCAGAGCTGCGCAAATATGATCGATGTGTAAATCCGCTTACGGGTGGGGCGCTTGAGGCGGTTCACTCCTCCTGCGCCGACTCCGGTGCGGGCCCCTTCGAAATGGGGGGCGGCCATGTACCTGGCGGAACTGCGTGCTGAGAACTTCAGAATTCGGTTCAGCAGCTCCAGACAGTGACGGGCCGGCCGGCTCCCTGGACATCGCGGGTGATCCGGGCGACCCCGTAGGTGCCGTTCGCCTCTTCGTGGATTTCCTCGATCCACGCGCCCGGATCCTCGTCGGCCACCATGCATGCCACCTGGGTGGCCGCTGCGTTGATCCACCGGTAGAAGCCGGACGCCGACACGTCCCGCACCCGGCACAGCCGCTTCCGCCTGCGAGCGCGCGACCCACTGGCGCAGCTCCACAGACCGAAGATCCGCTTCTCTGAAGTGTCCCACTGTTCGGGGTAGAGCCCAGGGATAAGGGCGCGCTGTCGAGCGCCTCCACCACCAGCACCAGTGTCTCGTCGTACTCCCGCCAAGCCATGACGGCCTGCGGCGGAAGCGCGTACGACTTCCCGATGATCCCGGCCGGGCCGCTCCATCGGATCGTGGTGTTCCCCTGCGCCCAGGTGATCACGACGTCCGGATCTTCTGCTGTCACTTGGGAATCTCCGTCAGTGGGCCGACTGGGATCAGCCAGGCTCGGGCTGAGCGTCGCCCGGGGCGACGGGGAGCAGGGTCTCGGGTAAAGGTGGATTAAAATGCGCCGGTGAACGAGCAGAGAGTACATGTGCGAATAGCGGGACATCTGGGGCGGTGGTGGATCTTCGGGCCGCTGGTGGGTCTGCTTGCTGCCGTGGCGATGGGCGTGCGGATCTTCCACGGTGGCCCGATCGGTATGGCGGACAACGGCGACGGTCCCTCCCGCATGTGTGCCCTCGACACCTCCGTCCACGTGGACAAGGGCTCCTCGTGGTGGTTCGACTTCGCCAATTTCCGGTACGACCGGGCCGAGCCGCAGGCGTGCACTTCCGAGAACACCTATCCGGGCAGCGGCAAGTGGATGCCCGCGCTGGCCCGGCCGCTGAGCCAACTGCTGGGATACGGGGGCGCGATCGACCTCCGGGCCCAGGCGCTGCTCTGGTGCGCGCTGGTGGGGCTGGCCTTCGCGGTGTTCGCCGTCGCCCTGCGCGGGCGGCTCCTGCTCCGGCTGCTGGTCTGCGCCGCGCTGTTCCTGGTGGTCGGCGACTCGGTGGTGGCGGGGTACGCGGCCTCGCCGTTCAGTGAGCTGGCCGGGTTGACCGGGCTGCTGCTCGCCACCGTCGGGGCCGTCCATCTCGGAGGTACGCCCCGGGCCAGGCTCGGCGGGCTGCTGCTCTTCACCGTCGGGTCGGTCACCCTCGTGGGCTCCAAGATGCAGGCGCTCACCATGGCTGTCCCCCTCCTGGCGCTCTTGCTCTGGTCCAAGGTGCCGGTCGGCTGGCTCACCGGCCGGTTCTCCGCCCGGGTGCTGCCCCTCGCGGCCGCGGTGGTGATCGGCGCGGCGGGCACGCACACGCTGCTGTTCCAGATGGAGGCGTTCAAGGAGATCAACCGGACCGAGATGATCTTCGTCGGGATCATGGGCAAGAGCCCGGATCCGGCCAAGGACGCCATCGAGCTCGGACTGCCCGCCGATTTCGGCCAGTACGCCGGGCTGAACTGGTGGGGCGAGAAGGCGCCCCAGAAGGACCCCCGCTGGCCCGAGGTCAAGGACCGCATCACCTACGCCAACATCGGCACCTACCTGGCCGAGCACCCGGGCGTCGCGCTCCGGATCGCCGACGGCGGGCTCGACGACTTCGCCGCCTCCCGCCCCGACAACCTCGGCTCGTATCCCGTCAGCGCCGGCAAGCCGGCCGGTGCGCAGGAGCACCGGCTGGCCCTCTACACCGGATTCCTGCGGACCCTCGGCGGCGGCTGGGTGCTCGGCCTCCAGTTCGCGTTCGTGGCGGCCGGCGCCTGGTGGCTGCGCGGCAGCCCGGACAACCCGCGCCGCCGTGCCTTCCTGGCGCTGGTGATCTGCCTCGGCGGATGCACGCTGACCCAGTTCGTCACCGCCATGTACGGCGAGGCGATCGAGAACACCAAGCACCTGATCTACGGCATCTTCGCGACCGGCCTGGCCTTCGTGCTGACGGCCGCCAGTGTGCTGTGCACCCCCGCCGACGAGCCCCTGGCACGGCTGTCCGAATAGCCCGACAAGATCAGGCTAAGATGCCACGGCAGACGCAAGCTGCCCACCGCGGCCCGTGTACGAGGCCGCCGTAGGCGCGGTTCCGTACGGGGCCGCCGCCCTGGCCGTACGGACCGGGCGCGTCATTGCTTGGAGAGTTCCCGCCGTGTTCGGACAGCCATCCCGTTCCCCTGCCGTCGTGACCGGCGCCGCCGTCGTGGCCCTGGCCGTCGCGCTCGCGGGATGCGGGACCACCAAGGGTGAGAAGGGCGAGAAGGGCGAGAAGGGGAAGAAGGCCCCGGCGGCCGCCGGCAGTCCCGCCGCGCCGGCCGCCTCCCCCTCGGCCGAAGGCAAGGTGCGGATGCCGGCCGGGCCGGTTCCCGCCATGACCAAGGCCCGCGACACCTCCGCCGGCCCGGTCATGGTGACCAGGCTGGCCGGCCCGAAGTCCGGTGTGACCGGCCAGGTGTGGGTCTGGCTCCCGCCCGAGTACCACGACCCCAAGTACGCCAAGACCGGTTTCCCGGTGCTGACCCTGTTCGCGGGCGGTCAGAGCAACGGCTACAACACCTGGGCCGGCAGCGAGCTGCCGATCCCGGAGGAGGACGTCCGGCTGGTCAAGGCGGGCAAGGCCCATCCGTTCATCATGGTCATGCCGGTGCAGAACTTCAGCGGCGACGAGAAGAAGGCGCTGGACTGCTCGGACATCCCCGGTCAGCCCAAGATGGCGACCTGGATGGCCCAGGACATCCCGGACTGGGTCCGCGCCAACTTCCGCACCCTCAAGGGCCGCGACAGCTGGGGCGTCATGGGGGCCTCCACGGGCGGGTTCTGCAGCGCCAAGCTCGCCCTGCAGTACCCGGACGTCTACAGGGCCGCGGTGCCGATCGACGGTTACTTCGTCCCCGACTCCCGCCTGTGGCAGGGCCACGACGCGGAGAAGGCGGCCAACAGCCCCGACCAGCTGGTCGCCCAGGGCAAGGCCGACGTGAAGATGCTGGTCACGGCCGGCGGTGCCGACGGGTACGAGAAGGGCGTGGTCAAGAGCTGGATGGCCAAGGCGGTTCCGCCGGTCGCCATCGAGTACTACGAGCAGCCCGGCGGCAAGCACCTGACCTCGGACTTCAAGAAGATGATCCCGGACGCCCTGCAGTGGTTCACCAAGAACCTGGAGGGCCCCGCCCACGACTGACCCGGCGGTCATCGGCGCGCGGCCGCCCTGAGCGCCGTGTTGAGTTCCAGGACGTTGACGCGGGGCTCGCCCATGAAGCCGAGCTGTCGTCCTTCGGTGTGGTCCTCGACCAGCTTCTCGACCTGCTCGACGGGCAGTCCGTTCTTCTCGGCCACCCGGTGCACCTGGAGCTGCGCGTACTCCGGGGAGATGTGCGGGTCCAGGCCGGAGCCGGAGGAGGTGACCGCGTCGGCGGGCACGTCCTCCGGCCTGACCTCGTACGTGGCCGTGGAGTTGTCGGCGACGACGGCGGCCTTGGCGTCGTCGACCAGCTTGACCAGGTCCGGGTTGTCGCCGGCCTTGTTGGTGGCACCGGAGAGGATCAGCGAGTACCGGGTGTTGACGCTGTTCGCGCCCAGGCCGTTGGACGGGCGGGGCTGGAACCACTTCAGGTCCGGCTTCGCCGCCTCCTGCGGGTCGTCGGGGTTCTGCTTCGGGAGGTCGTAGCGCTGCCCGATGAGGGAGGAGCCGACGACGTGCCCGCTCCCGTCCTTGATCTCGGAGCCGTTGGCCTTGTCGTTGAAGAGGGCCTGGGCGATGCCGGTGACGGCGAGCGGGTAGGCGACGCCGCACACGATCGTGAGGACCAGCAGGGCGCGCAGGCCCGCGCCGAGCAGGCGCGCGGTGGTGGACACGGAGTTCTTCATGACGGTCAGCACGTTCCTAATTCAGGCGAGCCCGGGGATGAGGGAGATGAGGAGGTCGATGAGCTTGATGCCGATGAACGGGGCGATCAGGCCGCCGAGTCCGTAGACGCCGAGGTTGCGGCGGAGCATCCGGTCGGCGCTGGTCGGCTTGTACCGCACGCCCTTCAGCGCGAGCGGGACCAGCGCGACGATGATCAGAGCGTTGAAGACGACGGCGGAGAGGATCGCCGACTGGGGGGAGGAGAGCCCCATGACGTTGAGCTTGTCCAGGCCCGGGTAGACCACCGCGAACATGGCCGGGATGATCGCGAAGTACTTGGCGACGTCGTTGGCGATGGAGAAGGTGGTCAGCGCGCCCCGCGTGATCAGGAGCTGCTTGCCGATCTCGACGATCTCGATGAGCTTAGTCGGGTTGGAGTCCAGGTCGACCATGTTCCCGGCCTCCTTGGCGGCGGAGGTGCCGGTGTTCATGGCCACGCCCACGTCGGCCTGGGCCAGGGCGGGGGCGTCGTTGGTGCCGTCCCCGGTCTCCGACGAGCTTGCCGCCCGCCTGCTCCCGCTTGATGAGGGCCATCTTGTCCTCGGGAGTGGCCTCGGCGAGGAAGTCGTCCACGCCGGCCTCCTCCGCGATGGCCTTGGCCGTCAGCGGGTTGTCACCGGTGATCATCACGGTCCTGATGCCCATGCGGCGCAGTTCGTCGAACCGTTCGCGCATGCCCTCCTTCACGACGTCCTTGAGGTGGACGACGCCCAGGACCCGGGCGCCGTCGGCGTCCTCGACCGCGACGAGCAGCGGGGTGCCGCCGGCCTGCGAGATCGTGTCGGTGAGGGCCTGCGCGTCCTCCGCGACCTCGCCACCGCGCTCGTTCACCCACGCGATGACCGATCCGGTCGCGCCCTTGCGGACCTTCCTGCCGTCGACGTCCACACCCGACATGCGGGTCTGGGCGGTGAAGCCGATCCATTCGGCGTGGGCCAGTTCGCCCTGGTGCCGCTCGCGCAGGCCGTACTTCTCCTTGGCGAGGACCACGATCGAACGGCCCTCGGGGGTCTCGTCGGCCAGCGAGGACAGCTGGGCGGCGTCGGCCAGTTCGGCCCGGGTGACGCCCTTGACGGGTACGAACTCGGCGGCCTGGCGGTTGCCGAGGGTGATGGTGCCGGTCTTGTCGAGGAGGAGGGTGGACACGTCGCCGGCGGCCTCGACGGCCCGCCCCGACATGGCCAGGACGTTGCGCTGGACGAGGCGGTCCATGCCGGCGATGCCGATGGCGGAGAGCAGGGCGCCGATGGTGGTGGGGATGAGGCAGACCAGCAGGGCGGCCAGCACGATCATCGACTGCTTCGCCCCGGCGTAGACGGCGAAGGGCTGGAGGGTGACGACGGCCAGCAGGAAGACGATGGTGAGGGACGCCAGGAGGATGTTGAGCGCTATCTCGTTGGGGGTCTTCTGCCGGGCGGCGCCCTCGACCAGGTTGATCATGCGGTCGATGAAGGTCTCGCCGGGCCTGGTGGTGATCTTGATGACGATCCGGTCGGACAGCACCTTCGTACCGCCGGTCACCGCCGAGCGGTCGCCGCCGGACTCCCGGATCACCGGGGCGGATTCGCCGGTGATGGCCGACTCGTCGACCGAGGCCACGCCCTCGACGACGTCCCCGTCGCCGGGGATGGTGTCGCCGGCCTCGCAGACCACCAGGTCGCCGATACCGAGTTCGGTGCCCGGTACGGACTCCTCCGCGCCGCCCCCGGTCAGCCGGCGGGCGACCGTGTCGGTCTTGGCCTTGCGCAGGGTGTCGGCCTGGGCCTTGCCGCGGCCTTCCGCGACGGCCTCGGCGAGGTTGGCGAAGATCGTCGTCAGCCACAGCCAGGCGGTGATCGCCCAGCCGAACCAGTCCGTCGGGTCCGTGACGGCCAGCACGGTGGTGACCACCGAGCCGACCAGGACGACGAACATGACCGGTGACTTGACCATCACCCGGGGGTCGAGCTTGCGCACCGCGTCCGGGAAGGACTTCAGCAGTGCCGTGGGGTCGAAGAGCCCGCCGCCGACGCGGCCGGCCGGCGGCTGGGGGCCGGCGGGCAGGTCGTCGTGCGGGGCACGGGTCTCAGTGGCGGTGCTCATGAGGCGAGCCCTTCGGCGAGCGGTCCGAGCGCGAGCGCGGGGAAATAGGTCAGACCGGTGATGATGATGATCGTGCCGACGAGGAGGCCGGCGTAGAGGGGCTTGTCGGTGCGCAGGGTGCCCGCCGTCTCCGGTACGGGCTGCTGCTCGGCGAGGGAGCCGGCCAGCGCGAGGACGAACACCATGGGCAGGAACCGGCCCAGCAGCATCGCCAGCCCGATGGTGGTGTTGAACCACTGGGTGTCGGCGTTCAGGCCCGCGAAGGCGGAGCCGTTGTTGTTGGCGCCCGAGGTGTAGGCGTAGAGGATCTCGGAGAACCCGTGCGCGCCGGGGTTGGCCATGGAGTGGCCCGGGGTGGGCAGCGCCATGGCGGCGGCGGTGAAGCACAGCACGAGGGCCGGGGTGACGAGGATGTAGCAGGCGGCGAGCTTGATCTCGCGGGTGCCGATCTTCTTGCCCAGGTACTCGGGGGTGCGGCCGACCATGAGGCCGGCGATGAACACGGCGATGACGGCCATGACGAGCATGCCGTAGAGGCCCGAGCCGACACCGCCGGGGGCGATCTCGCCGAGCTGCATGCCCAGCAGCTGGATGCCGCCGCCGAGACCCGTGTAGGAGGAGTGGAAGGAGTTGACCGCGCCGGTCGAGGTCAGCGTGGTGGCGACCGAGAAGATCGCGGAACCGGCGATGCCGAAGCGGGTCTCCTTGCCCTCCATCGCCGCGCCCGCGGCCTGGAAGGCGGGCCCGTGGTGGGCGGACTCGGTCCACATCATCAGGGCGGTGAAGCCGATCCAGATCGTCGCCATCGTCGCGAGGATCGCGTAGCCCTGGCGCAGGCTGCCGACCATGCGGCCGAACGTACGGGTCAGGGCGAACGGGATGACGAGGATCAGGAAGACCTCGAACAGGTTGGAGAAGGGGGTGGGGTTCTCGAAGGGGTGGGCGGAGTTGGCGTTGAAGTAGCCGCCGCCGTTCGTGCCCAGCTCCTTGATGACCTCCTGGGAGGCCACGGCCCCGCCGTTCCACTGCTGGGTGCCGCCGAGGCCGTGCCCGTTCGAGAACTGGCCTACCTCGTGGATGCCGGAGAAGTTCTGGATGGCCCCGCAGGCGACGAGGACGATCGCGCCGAGGACGGCGATGGGCAGCAGGATGCGGACGGTGCCGCGCACCAGGTCCGCCCAGAAGTTGCCGAGCTCACCGGTGCGGGAGCGCGCGAAGCCGCGTACGAGGGCCACCGCGACGGCCATGCCGACGGCGGCGGAGACGAAGTTCTGCACCGCCAGACCGCCGGTCTGCACGACGTGGCCCATGGCCTGCTCGCCCGCGTAGGACTGCCAGTTGGTGTTCGCCACGAAGGACGCGGCCGTGTTGAAGGCCTGGTCGGGGTCGATGGAGGCGAAGCCGAGCGAGCCGGGCAGGACACCCTGGAGCCGCTGGAGGGCGTAGAGGAACAGGACGCTCACGAAGGAGAAGGCGAGGACGCCGCGCAGGTAGGCGGGCCAGCGCATCTCCGCGTCCGGGTCGGCGCCGACGGCCTTGTAGATCCACTTCTCCGGCCTGTAGTGCCTGTCGGAGGAGTAGACCCTGGCCATGTGGTCGCCGAGCGGACGGTAGGCCAGCGCGAGTGCGGCGACCAGCGCGAGCAGCTGGAGCACACCGGCGATCTGTGGACTCATGTCGGCTCAGAACCTCTCCGGGTACACGAGGGCGAGGACGAGGTATCCGAGCAGGGAGACGGCCACGAGGAGGCCGACGATGCTTTCGGCGCTCACAGCTTGGTCACCCCCTTGGCGATGAGGGCCACCAGCGCGAAGACCGCGACCGTGGTGACGACGAAGGCCAGATCGGCCATCGTGAGCTCCTGATGAAGTGACGAGAAGGGAATCGGCCGGAGTGGCCGAGATCGAGCAAACCCCGATCCGCCCCCCGCGTCGGCCGCCTTGACGGGCTCCATACGGGTGCGCTCGAACTCTTGACGGCCCGCATACGCGGACCGCCCCGGCGGCCGTAAGGAGTGCGTGAAGAGCGGGGCGGCCGGCGTATGGAACCCGCCAAGGCGGCTGGTGGCGGGCGTGACCGGCTTCGACGCTGTCCTCGACTTCGCACACCTCGGAGGAAACGGCGACATGGCCATGCGCACAGGAGAGACGACCGCTGCCGGACAGGGGCCGGGCCCGCAGGAGCCCCCTGATCCGGCGGCCGGGCCGGGGGCCGCGACGGCGGCCGCCGGTGCCGGGGCCGCCGGTGCAGAGTCCGGGGAGCGGCACCGGCTGACCGCGCTCCAGGGGCTCGCTGCGCTCTCCCTGGACGCCATGGCCTCCGTCGCGTACGGCCCCGAGTCGATCGTCCTGGTGCTCGCCGCGGCCGGGGCGTACGGGCTCGGCTTCACCCTCCCGGTGACCGTGGCGATCGCCGCCCTGCTGGCCGTACTGGTCGCCTCGTACCGGCAGGTCATCGCGGCCTTCCCGGACGGCGGCGGCTCCTACGCCGTGGCCGTGCGGCACCTCGGGCGGCGTACCGGCCTGGTCGCCGCGGCCTCGCTGATCCTGGACTACGTCCTGAACGTCGCCGTGTCGGTCACCGCCGGCGTGGCCGCCCTCACCTCCGCCTTCCCCTCCCTGCACGGCGAGCGGACGTGGATCTGCCTGGGCGTGCTCGTGCTCGTCACGGCGGTGAACCTGCGCGGGGTGGTGGACTCGGCCAAGGCGTTCCTCGTGCCCACGGCCGTGTTCGTCGGCTCCGTCCTGACGATGGTCGCCGTCGGCCTGTTCCGTGACGGGCCGGTCTCCACCGAGACCGCCGCCGGGCACGCCTCGGCCCTCGGAGACGGCGCGACCGCCGTCGGCGCGCTGCTGCTGCTCAAGGCGTTCGCCGCCGGCTGCTCGGCCCTCACCGGCGTGGAGGCGGTGGCCAACGCCGTGCCGTCCTTCCGGGCTCCCGCGGCCCGCCGGGCGCAGCGCACCGAGGTCGCCCTCGGAGTCCTGCTCGGCGTGATGCTGATCGGCCTGTCCGTCCTCATCGGCCGCTTCCACCTCCAGCCGGTGGAGGGCGTGACCGTCCTCGCCCAGCTCGCCGACGCCTCGTTCGGCCACAACGCGGCCTTCTACGTCGTCCAGTTCGCCACCGTGGTGCTGCTGGCCCTCGCCGCGAACACATCCTTCGGCGGGCTGCCCGTCCTGATGGGCCTGCTCGCCCGGGACAACCACCTCCCGCACGTGTTCGCCCTGAAGGCGGACCGGCAGGTCCACCGGCACGGGGTCGTCTGGCTGGCCGTGGTGTCAGCCGCTCTGCTGGTGTTCTCCGGCGGCGACGCCAACACGCTCGTGCCGCTGTTCGCGATCGGCGTGTTCGTCGGCTTCACCCTCTGCCAGGCGGGCATGGTCCGCCACTGGTGGCTGGAGCGCCCCGCGGGCTGGCGGGCCAAGGCCCTCCTCAACGGCTTCGGTGCGTCGCTGACCGCGGTGTCCGCGGTCGTGGTGACCGCCACGAAGTTCACCGACGGGGCCTGGCTGGTCGTCGTCGCCCTGCCGCTGCTCGTCCTCGCCTTCGAGAAGGTGCACCGCGCCTACGCGCGGATCGGCGAGCGCCTCGGACTCGGCCGCGTCCCCGGACCCCCCGAGCGCGCCCGCTCCCTGGTCGTCGTCCCCGTCTCCGGGCTGTCCCTGCTGACCTGCCGGGCGCTGACCGCCGCCCGCTCGCTCGGCGACGAGGTGCTCGCCGTCACCGTCACCCACCCGGCCCCCGAGGAGCGGCGGGCCGCCGAGGCGCTGCGCCGCGACTGGGAACTGTGGGACCCGGGCGTCGAGCTCGTCGACCTGCCCTCCCCGAGCCGCTCCCCGGGCCGCCCGGTGTCCGGCTACGTACGCGCTCTGGCGGAACGGCGGCCGGACGCCCAGGTCACCGTCCTGATCCCGGAGACCGAGCCGGAGCGCCTCTGGCAGCGGATGCTGCAGAACCAGCGCGGCTCGGTGGTGGCCCACGCGGTACGCCGCGACACCGACGCGGTCATCTGCCGGCTGCGGTTCCGGATCACCCCGGACGGGCGTTAAGGCCGCGTCAGGATTTCGTCAGGCAGTCATATGGGCGTATTGACTGGGTTCGCGAAGAAAAACACTGACTCAGCCGTCGACGTCGATGGCCGAATCCGTGCCGCACGACAGGAGCGCCCCACGATGGCCACCCCTGCCCGCATGCCGCGCCTGCGCGCCTGGCTGCTGGAAGGCTTGACCGACCGCCGCCACAAACAGCAGCAGCACCCCGGGACGGCCCACGAGGGCAAGCCCTGGTTACCGGGTGATGTGCCTGACCGGTCTCGACTACTTCTCCACCCTCGGCTACCAGCCCGGCATCGCGGCACTCGCCGCCGGGCTGCTGTCGCCGGTCGCGACGATCGTGCTGGTCCTCCTGACCCTGTTCGGGGCGCTGCCCGTCTACCGCAGGGTGGCGCAGGAGAGCCCGCACGGCGAGGGCTCCATCGCCATGCTGGAACGGCTGCTGTCGTTCTGGAAGGGCAAGCTCTTCGTCCTCACCCTCCTCGGGTTCGCCGCGACGGACTTCCTGATCACCATCACCCTGTCGGCCGCCGACGCGACGGCCCACATGGTGGAGAACCCGCACCTGACCGGCACCCTGCACGGGCACGAGGTGCTGATCACCCTGATCCTGATCGCCCTGCTCGGCGCGGTCTTCCTCAAGGGCTTCAGCGAGGCGATCGGACTGGCCGTCGCCCTCGTCGTCTCCTACCTGCTGCTCAACGCCGTCGTGGTGGCGGTCGGCCTGTGGGAAGTCGCCACCGAACCGCACGTGGTCACGGACTGGACCAGTGCGCTCACCACCGAGCACGGCAACCCCTTCATGATGATCGCCATCGCGCTGGTCGTCTTCCCGAAGCTGGCACTGGGCCTGTCCGGCTTCGAGACCGGCGTGGCGGTCATGCCCCACGTCCAGGGCGAGCCGGGCGACGGGCCGCAGGAGCCCGCCGGCCGGATCAAGGGCACGAAGAAGCTGCTCACCACCGCCGCGGTGATCATGAGCGTGTTCCTGATCTGCTCCAGCTTCATCACCACCCTCCTCATCCCGGCGGACGAGTTCAAGCCCGGCGGCGAGGCCAACGGCCGTGCCCTCGCCTACCTCGCCCACGAGCACCTCGGCTCCGCCTTCGGCACGGTCTACGACGTCTCCACCATCCTCATCCTCTGGTTCGCGGGCTCCTCGGCCATGGCCGGCCTGCTCAACCTCATGCCGCGCTACCTGCCCCGCTACGGCATGGCCCCGCACTGGGCCCGGGCGCTGCGCCCCATGGTGATCGTCTTCACGCTGATCGCGTTCCTCGTGACGTGGATCTTCAACGCCGACGTGGACGCGCAGGGCGGCGCCTACGCCACCGGCGTGCTCGTCCTGATCACCTCGGCGGCCGTCGCCGTCACCATCGCCGCCCGCCGGGCCGGGGAACGCGGCTGGACCATCGGCTTCGGCATCATCTCCGCCGTCTTCATCTACACCACGGCCGTCAACGTGGTCGAACGCCCCGACGGCGTGAAGATCGGCGCCTGCTTCATCGCCGGCATCATGGCCCTCTCCCTGCTGTCCCGCCTGGCCCGGGTCTTCGAGCTGCGCGTCACGACGGTCGAGTTCGACGACATGGCCGAGCGGTTCATCCGGGACACCGCCACCCGCACCATCCGCTTCATCGCCAACGAGCCGGACCAGCGCGACCAGGCCGAGTACCGGGAGAAGATCGACCAGATCAGGGCCGACAACGACGTCCCGGCCGGCGACGACTTCCTCTTCGTGGAAGTCACCGTCCTCGACCCGTCCGAGTTCGAGGCCGGCGTGACGGTCAGGGGCGAGGTCATGCACGACCGCCACCGCGTCCTGACCCTGGAGTCCTCCTCCGTCCCCAACGCGCTCGCCGCCCTGCTGCTCCACGTACGGGACGAGACCGGCCAGCGCCCGCACATCTACTTCGAGTGGACCGAGGGCAATCCCCTGACCAACTTCCTGAGGTTCTTCCTCTTCGGGCAGGGCGAGGTAGCCCCCGTCACGCGCGAGGTCATCCGCGAGGCCGAACCGGAGCGGGCCCGCCGCCCGCACGTGCACGCCGGCTGACGCCGGCGCTACTCGCCGACGTCCCGGCGGCGCAGGTCCTCGAAGGTCTCCCGGCGGACCAGGAGCCGGGCGGTGCCCTCGTGCACGGCGACCACGGGCGGCCGGCCCACCATGTTGTAGCCGGACGCCATGGACAGGTGGTACGCGCCCGCCACCGGCACGGCGACCAGGTCGCCGGGCCGGACGTCCCCGGGGAGTTCCACCCCGGCGGCGAGCACGTCCCCGGCCTCGCAGTGCCGGCCGACGACCGTCGCCGTCCGGGGGCCGGCCGTCGGGGCCCGGCCGATCAGCCGGGGCGCGTACCGGACCCCGTACAGGGCGGGCCGGGGGTTGTCGCTCATGCCCCCGTCGACGGCGACGAACAGCGTGTCCCCGGTGTGCTTGACGGCCAGCACCCGGTACACGGCCACCCCGGCCGGCCCGACGACGGCCCGGCCCGGCTCGACCGCCAGCCGAGGCACCGGGAACCCGGCGGCGGCGCAGCCCTCGGCCAGCCCGTCCCGCAGCCCCCGGGCGAGCACGGCCACGTCCAGGGCGGGTTCGCCCGGCCGGTAGGCGATGCCGTGGCCGCCGCCCAGGTCGAGCTCGGGCAGCACCGTCCCGTGCGCGTCGCGGACGCCGGCCATCAGGGCGACCATCCGCCGCAGCGCCGTGAGGTAGGGCTCCGCCTCGGTGATCTGGGAGCCGATGTGGCAGTGCAGCCCGGTGAGTTCCAGCTGCGGCTGGGCCAGGACGCGGGCCACGGCGCGCGCCGCGGACCCGTCCGCGGCGGACAGCCCGAACTTCTGCCCGTCCGTACCCGTCCGGATCTTGTCGTGGCCGCCGGCCGAGACGCCCGGGACCACCCGCACCATCACCTTCTGGCGGTCGCCCGGCCCGACGGCGGCGGCGATGCGGGCGATCTCCGACGGGCTGTCGATCACGATCCGCCCGACGCCCAGGCGCAGCGCCGAGCCCAGGTCGCGCGGCGACTTCGCGTTGCCGTGCAGCACGATCCGCTCGGGCGGGAACCCGGCCGTGACGGCCAGTTCCAGCTCCCCCGCCGAGCAGACGTCCAGGCCCAGCCCCTCCTCGTGGACCCAGCGCACCATCGCGCGGGAGAGGAACGCCTTGGCCGCGTAGTAGACATCGGCCGCGGGGAAGGCCTCCTTGTACGTCCGGCAGCGCCCGCGCACCTCCCCCTCGTCCAGGACGTACACCGGGGTCCCGAACCGCTCCGCCACCTCGGCGAGCTCCACCCCGGCGACCGTCAGACCGCCCCGCGCCCGCCGGCCGGTGGACGCCGGCCACACGCCGAGGCCGTCCGTCCCGGACGCCGGCGCCGCCACGACCGACGTGGTCGTCATCGTCCCGCCCCCCGCTCAGGCGGCCGAGGCCGAGGACGCGCGCGGCGCGGCCGGCGCGGTCCGGGCGCCGGGGGAGCCGTCCGTGACCGGGCCGGAGACCGCGGGAGCGGTCAGCGTCGGATCGACGGTCAGCAGTCCCACCCCGAGCGGCTCCGCCAGCGCCCTGAGCGCGGGCCCGGAGAGCCGGATCCACGGCTGGTCCGCGCCGAGCGTGGCGGCCAGCAGGTCCGGGCCGGTGAACCCGACCGCGGTGCGCGCACCCAGCGGGGTCCGGAACATGCGCACCACCACCCGGGCCGTTCCCGGCCGGACGGGGACGTAGAGGAGTCCGGCCGGGACGCGTTCCTTGGGCTCGGGGTCGTCGTCGTACTGGAACAGGCACATGGGGCTCTCCTCAGGAAGCGTGAAGGGCGGTCGGCGCCCCGGGCGCGGGGAGGCGTCCGGGGCGGCACTCCAGAACCATCCCCCGCACCGGAGCCCCGGCGACCCGCCCCTGACGCGACCCTGACGGCCACCGGCCCGGTCCATACGCGGCGCTGACGACCGCCGCCGGGACCCCGGCCCCCGGCCCCGGGCCGGCACGGACGATCATCGAAGCGGCATGCGGAGGCGGACGAGGGGGAGGGGCGGCATGACGGAGACCGCCGGCACGGACGTGGCCGGGGAACTGGCACGGGCCGGAGCGCAGGAACAGGACCGGATCCTGGAGGAACGCGCGGCGGCGGTGGCCGACCTCATGGCCGACGGGTTCGGCCGTACGCACCCGGAGTTCGCGGCGAAGTCCGGCTTCGCCCGCTGGCAGCTCGCGGCCCTGGCCGTCGCCGCCGTCGCCGCCCTGGCCGGGCTGGCGTTCGCACCGATGGCCGTACTCGCGCTGCTCACCGCGATCGTGACGGCCTACAGCCTGCTGCACGTGGTCCTCATGCTGACGGGCCTGGGCAGCGGCGGCCCCCTCGCGGGCGCGGACGACGTGCCGCTGCCGGACGCGGAGCTGCCGTTCTACACGGTGCTGGTCCCCGCCTACCGGGAGGCCGGGGTGATCGGCGGCCTCGTCCGGCACCTGGCCGAGCTGGACTACCCGCCGGACCGGCTGGAGGTACTGGTCCTGGTGGAACGCCACGACCCCGGCACCGCCCGGGCCGTGCCGGCCGCAGGGCGACCGCCGTTCGTCCGCCTCGTCCGCCTCCCACCGGGGCCGCCGCAGACCAAGCCCCGCTCGGTGAACCTCGGCCTGCTGCTGGCCCGCGGCGAACTCCTGGTGGTCTTCGACGCCGAGGACCGCCCCGACCCCGGCCAACTGCGCCGCGTCGCGGCCCGGTTCGCCGCGCGCGGCGCGGACCTGGCCTGCGTACAGGCGCAGCTGCTCTTCCACAACGCGGCGGGGAACTGGCTGACCAGGCAGTTCGCCATGGAGTACGCCCTGCGCTTCACCCTGGCGCTGCCCGGCCTGGTACGGCTGGGGATGCCGGTCCCGCTCGGCGGCACCAGCAACCACTTCCGCACCGCCACCCTGCGCGCCGTCGGCGGCTGGGACGCCTGGAACGTCACCGAGGACGCCGACCTCGGCATGCGGTGCGCCGCCATGGGCCACCGCACCGAGACCATCGGGTCGGTCACCTGGGAGGAGGCCCTCGGTGCCGTCCGCCCCTACGTCCGCCAGCGCACCCGGTGGTTCAAGGGGTTCCTGCTGACGACGGTCGTGCACACCCGCCGGCCCCGCCGGACCGTGAGCCGGTTCGGCGGCCGGGGCCTGCTCACCCTGCTCGGCATCGTCGCGGGCGCCCCGGTGACTTCCTTCGTCCAGCCGCTTCTGGCCGCCCTGACCCTGATCGGCCTCTGCGGTCTGTCCTGGTCGCCCGCCGGAGCCGGCCTGCTGCTGCCGTCCGTGGCCGCGCAGGCGGTGGCGGCCCTCGCCTGGACCGCCATCACCTTCACCGCGGCGAGGCGCGCGGGCCTCGGGGCCCCGTGGCACGCGCTCCTCACGCCGCTCTGCTCGGTGCTGTGGTGGTTCGCGGCCTGGCGGGCCGTGCACCAGCTGGTCTTCTCCCGGTTCAGCTGGGAGAAGACCCCGCACGGGACCGGTGTCAGTTGACGTTGACGGCCTTCCAGGCGGCCGCCACCTGCTGGTACTCGGTGCCGGAGGCGCCGTAGAGGTCGGCCGTCGCCTTCAGGGTCGCGGTGCGCGCCCCCGCGTAGTCGGTCGTCGAGGTCATGTAGGTGGAGAGCGCCTTGTACCAGATCTTGTACGCCTTGGTGCGGCCGATCCCGGTGACGGTGGAGCCGTCGTAGGTCGGGGAGTCGTAGGACACCCCGTTGACCGTCTTGGCGCCGCTGCCCTCGGAGAGCAGGTAGAAGAAGTGGTTGGCCACTCCGGAGGAGTTGTGGACGTCGAGCCGGCCCACGTTCTTCGACCAGTAGTCGGCGGAGGCGCCGTCCTTGCTGGGCTTGTCCATGTAGCGCAGCGGGGTGCCGTTGCCGCGGATGTCGATCTTCTCGCCGATGAGGTAGTCGCCGGGGTCGGCCGCGTTGTTGGCGAAGAACTCCACGGAGGTGCCGAGGATGTCGCTGGTGGCCTCGTTGAGGCCGCCCGACTCGCGGCTGTAGTTCAGCTTGGCGGTGGCGGCGGTCAGGCCGTGGCTCATCTCGTGGCCGGCGACGTCCAGGGAGGTGAGCGGCTTCTGGTTGTTCGCGCCGTCGCCGTAGGTCATGCAGAAGCAGCTGTCGGACCAGAACGCGTTGACGTAGGCGTTGCCGTAGTGGACGCGGGAGTACGCGGCCTTGCCGTCGCCGGCGATGCCGTTGCGGCCGAACTCGCTCTTGTAGAAGTCCCAGGTGACGGCGGCGCCGTAGTGGGCGTCGACGGCGGCGGTCTGGCGGTCGGCCGGGGTGCCGTTGCCCCACGCGTCGTCGGCGTCGGTGAAGAGGGTGCCGGTCGCGGTGGAGGTGGCGCCGTTCAGGTCGTACGTCTTGTGGCCGCCGCGCAGCGCGTCGGCCAGGCTGTACGCGGACCCGCTCTGCGTGGTGGCGAGGGGGACGGTGCCGGAGTAGCCGCTGGTGCCGGTCCCGGTGTCGATGGCCTCGTACGCGTACAGCTCGGCGCCCGTCGCGGCGTCGGTGATGACGTGGCGCTCGCTGGGGGTGCCGTCGGGCTGGGTGCCGGTGACGACGGCCTCGTAGGCGAAGACCGGGTTGCCGGTGGCGGCCCACACGACCTGGCGGGCGCCGGCCGGGGCGGGAACCAGGCCGCGGGCGGCGGTCGGGGCGATCCGGGCCTCGGTGCCCTTGGTGGTCTTGCGGCTGCCGTCCTTCTTCTGGTGGACGATCAGATCGCCGCCGAGGACGGGCAGTCCGGCGTAGGTGCGTTCGTAGCGGGTGTGCACGGTGCCGTCGGCGTCCTTGACCACGTCGCGTGCGACGAGGCGCTCCTGGTCGGACAGGCCGATGGCGCGGGCGGTGCCGGCCGCCTCGCCCTGCGCGGCGGATATCGCCTGCGTACGGGCGGCGGAGGACAGCGTCAGGGCGGTGGCGCCGGCCTCGCGTTCGGCCGCCGCGCTGGCGGCGCCGCTCTGGGCGGCGACGGCGACCATGGCCGCGGAGGCGACCACGGCGGCGGTGCGCAGCATCCGGGCGCGGTTGCGGGAGGTGGGGGTGGAGGACATGGGGTGGGTCACTCGCTCTCCTGGTGTCGTGGGGGACGCCGGGGAGATTGCCAGAGAACGGACCCTCAATGACAGGTACGCAACAATTATTTGACCTGCTGTTATCCGAAGACCGGAGATCCTTGTCCGCTGGCCGGACGAAACCGGCGCATTCCGGCGCCCGCCCGGGAAGGGGCGGGCGCCGGTGGCCGGATCGGGGCCGGGCCTACTGGATGCCGGGAATCCGACGGGACTTGAACGCCGCCGTGACGGCGTCCGCGGCGCTCTGGCCGTACATGCTCCGCGCGGTGTCGATCGTGGCCAGCGCCGCCTCCCGGAAGCCGGTGTCCGGGGCGAAGCGGAACTGGGCGTTCACGATGATGCGGTCGGCGGTCCTGGCACCGAGGGCGCCGCGGATGTCGAAGAGGGCGCGCGACCAGATCTCGCCGTCGGCGTGGACCTCGCCGACCCGGTCCTCGTAGACCTTCGTCCCGTCGATGCGGCGCAGGCAGTGCGGGGCGGGGCTGTAGGGGACCGAGTCCCAGTCGGCGACGCACGCCCGGTCCGCCGCACGGGGCCAGCCGTACGCGGTCGCGGCGTGGTCGCCGACCTCCACCGCCAGGTAGTCGCCGAAGGCCTCGCCGATCGCCCCGGCCTCCGGGGAGCTGCCGAAGCCGGGCACCTGCGCGTGGTGCACGGCGTGCCCGTACTCGTGGACGATGACCTCGGCGTCCTCGGCGTCGTCGACACCGCCCTTGCCGAAGCGGATCTCGGCCTTCTTGTCGGTGAAGAAGGAGTTGTCGGCGCCCCACTGGTTGATGCGGACCGGCTGGACCCGGTCGTTGGCGCCGGGCAGCTCACTGCCGAACCCGAGGCCCTGGAGGTACTCCTGCGCCTCGTTGACCCAGAAGTACGCCATGACCTGCTCGAACTGGTCGTCGGAGCGGTCGTAGCGCGCGGCGTCCGCGACCGACGCCGACGCCCCGGTCTCCGACCGCACGGACGCCCATCTGCCCGAAAGGCCCCCACTGGAGTCGAGGTTGCGCAGGGCCGCGGTGGCGTAGGCCGAGGCGGGTATCGCCGCGGCGGAGTCCTTGGCGTCGGTCAGCGTCTGGTCGCCGGAGGACTGCACCGGGTTGACCATGAAGAGGCGGCCCTGGGGGAGGGCGCCGCCGGCCGGCCGGGGCGCGGTGGCAGAGGCGGGGACGGCGAGGCCGAGCAGTGCCACGGCGGCGGTGGCCGTCGCGAGCAGTCCGCGGGGCGTGCGGGGCATGGACATCCTCCTGGGGGGGGCGCGGAGTACGGGAGAAAACGCGGTCGCGTGGTGCGGACGCGATCATTGCCCACCCGCAGCGCCTTTGACCAGGCCCCGGAAGCACCTGTCGTCCCCGCTCCCGCATCCCCGCTCCCGCGCCCCCGCAGCACCGAGGGACCCGGCTGTGCCGGGTCCCTCGGGATCTGCTCGGACGAACGGGCCGCCCGCGGAGTCCTACTGCTTGTCCTTGCCGATGACGAGGTCGGTGCTCCAGGTCTCGCCGGACTTCATCTCCTTGCCGTCGGCGTTGACGGGGGAGTAGACCCCCTCAACGGGCACCGTCTCGCCGGGGGAGGCGGACTGCAGGACGTCGCAGACCTCCGCGAGCGAGGCGACGGGAGTGTCCTTCATGGCGGTGATCACGTCGCCGCCGCCCAGCTTGGCCTTGTAGGCGGGGGAGTTGGTCATGGTGTACACGACCATCATGCCGTCGACGTCCTTCAGCGCCTTCTGCGTCTGCGTCACCTTGGCGGCGTACTCCTCGGTGAAGTAGTCGGCCAGGTTCGGGTTCTTCAGGTCCACCAGCTGCCAGCCGGGGTCGTTCTTCCTGTCGCCGGCGGCCAGCTGGTCGAGCAGCGGCCGGACGTGGTCGCTGCTGATCGCGTAGAACTGCCCCTGCGTCCCTCCCCCTTGGTGGGACAGCGTGTTGATCCCGACCACCTCGGCCTTGCCGTTGAGCAGCGGCCCGCCGGAGTTGCCCGGGTTGATGGTCGCCGAGTGCTGGATGGTCGAGGGATAGCGCGGCAGGGTGGCGTCCGGGGCGGAGTCCTTGACGTCCGGGTTCTGCACGGCGCCGGTGGTGAACACCGGCTTCTGCGCGCCCTGCGCCTCGATCGATTCGGGATAGCCCAGGGCGGTGACGTTGTCGGCGAACGCGACGTCCTTGCTGTCGCCGAACTTGGCCTCCTTGAGGTCCGGTTGGGAATGCGAGAAGGTCAGCACGGCGAGGTCCTCGCACGGGTCGATGCCCAGCAGGCGGGCGGCCACGGGCGCCCGGTCCTCGACGGCGACCCGCAGGGAGGGTTCACCCTGCACCACGTGCGCGTTGGTGACGATGAGCCCCTTGTCCGCGTCGTAGACGACCCCGGTGCCGGACCCGTAGGTCCCGATCACGTGCACCGTGGACGGCGCGGCCCGTTCGTAGATTTCCTTGGGTGACAGGTCGTCGGCGAACGCCACCCCACCGCTGCCGACCGTCAGCACCACCATCGTGGCCACCGCCACGGCGCCCCTGGCCCGTCCTCTCATGAGTTCGCCGCCTTTCTCCCGCACGGACGGCCCCTTTCCAGGCTAGACCCGCACCGGGGCGGTGTCCTGCCGGCCGCGCGCCCGCCCGGGCGGTGGGGATCGGCGGGCCGCCGTGATGTGATGGCGGCATGATCGATGAGTTCCTGGCCCATGGCCTGCCCGAGGTGGAAGAAGCCGTCCGCAAGGCCGCGGCGGTCGAGATCATGCCGCGGTTCCGGCAGCTCGCCGAGCACGAGGTGGACCAGAAGAGCGGCCCGCACGACCTCGTGACCGTCGCCGACCGGAAGGCCGAGGAACACCTCACCGCCTCCCTGACCCGGCTGCTGCCCGGCTCCGCCGTGGTCGGCGAGGAGGCCGTGCACGCCGACCCCAACGTCTACGCGGCGCTGCGCGGCGACGCCCCCGTGTGGATCGTCGACCCGGTCGACGGCACCCGGCAGTTCGTGAACGGCGAACCCGGCTTCTGCACCCTGGTGGCGCTCGCCCAGCGCGGCGAGATCCTCGCCTCCTGGACCTTCGCCCCGGCCCTGGAGGAGATGTCCACCGCCGTGCGGGGGCAGGGCGCGTACGTCAACGGCCGCCGGATCCACAGCGGTTCGCCCGAGCCCGGCGCCGAGCTGCGCGTGGCGACCGCCCACCCGCTGTACACCTCCGAGGAGGACCGGCGCGGCCTCGCCCGGCTCGACGTGCCCGGCATCGCCGCCCGGCCGTGCGGCTCGGCGGGCCTGGAGTACCTGAAGGTGGCGCGCGGCGAGATGGACGCGCTGGCCTTCACCTGGCCCTCCGCGTGGGACCACGCGGCCGGACTGCTGCTGGTCGCCGAGGCGGGCGGCGCGCAGAGCACCGTCGAGGGCGTCCCCTTCCGCGTGGACCGCGACAACGCCCTCCCGTTCGCCGTCGGCCGCGACGAGGCCACCGCGATCCGCGTCCGCGACCTGCTCCGGGGCGCGTGACCGCGGCAGAGGGCGGGTGTGGACGGGACACCCCTAGGGCTGGGGCCAGTGGCCGTCGCCGGACGAAGGAGCTGTTGTCAGTGCCGTCGATTCTCGACGCAGTCGTGGTGGGGGCGGGGCCCAACGGGCTGACGGCCGCGGTCGAACTGGCCCGCCGGGGGCACTCGGTGGCCGTTTTCGAGGCCGCCGACGCGATCGGCGGCGGCGCCCGCACCGAGGAGCTGACCCTCCCCGGCTTCCGCCACGACCCCTGCTCCGCGGTGCACCCGCTCGGCGCCGGCTCGCCGGTGTTCAAGACGATGCCGCTGAAGCGGTACGGGCTGGAGTGGCTGCACGCCCCGCTGCCCATGGCGCACCCCTTCGACGACGGCACGGCCGCCGTGCTCTCCCGTTCCGTGGCGGAGACGGCGGCCTCGCTCGGGCCCCGCGACGCGGGCGCGTACCGGCGGCTCGTGGAGCCGTTCCTCGGCCGATGGGACACCCTCGCCCGGGACTTCATGTCCCTGCCCGGCACCGCCCTGCCCCGCGACCCCGTCACCCTGGCACGCTTCGGCCTCACCGGACTGCCGCCGTCCAGCTGGCTGATGCGCCGTTTCCGCGACGACCGCGCCCGCGCCCTGTTCGCCGGGCTCGTCGCACACGTCATCGCCCCGCTGAACGGGATCGCCACCGGCGCCGTCGGACTGGTCTTCGCGCTCGCCGCGCACGCCGGCGGCTGGCCGATGCCGCGCGGCGGCTCGCAGTCCGTCTCCGACGCCCTCGCCGGCTACCTGGCCGACCTCGGCGGCACCGTCCACACCGGCTTCGAGGTCAAGCGGCTCGACGACCTGCCCCCGGCCCGCGCGTACGTCTTCGACACCTCGCCGACCGCCCTGGCCCGCATCGCCCGCCTCGGCCGCGCCTACGACGGATACCGCTACGGTGCCGCCGCCTTCAAGCTGGACTACGCCCTGGACGGCCCCGTCCCCTGGACCGCCGAGGCCCCCCGCCGGGCCGGCACCGTCCAGATCGGCCCCGGCAGCCGGGACATCGACGCCGCCCTCCAGCTGGCGACCAGTGGCCGCGCCCCCCGCAACCCGTTCCTGATCACCGCCCAGCCCAGCCTCGTCGACCCCGGCCGGGCACCGGAGGGCAAGCACGTCTTCTGGGCGTACGGGCACGTCCCCGCCGGCTGGGACGGCGACCTCACCGACGCCGTCGAACGGCAGCTGGAGCGCTTCGCCCCCGGCTTCCGGGACCTGGTCCTGGCCCGCGCCACGGCCGGCCCGCCGCAGCTCGCCGCCCGCAACCCGAACTACGTCGGCGGGGACATCGCCTGCGGCGCCGCCGCGGGCCTCCAGCTCCTGCTCCGGCCCAAGCTCACCCTGTCCCCCTACACCACCGCCCACCCCGCGGTGTTCCTCTGCTCCTCGGCCACCCCGCCGGGCCCGGGCGTCCACGGCATGTCCGGCCACAACGCGGCCAAGGCGGTCTGGCGCCACCTGCGAAAGGCGAACTGATGGTGCGCATCACCCTCGTCCAGGGCGACATCACGGCCGAGAAGGCCGACGCGATCGTCAACGCCGCCAACTCCTCCCTGCTCGGCGGCGGGGGAGTGGACGGCGCCATCCACCGCCGCGGCGGCCCCGAGATCCTCGCCGCCTGCGAGGACCTGCGCCGCTCCCACTACGGCAAGGGCCTCCCGACCGGCCGGGCCGTCGCCACCACGGCCGGCCGGCTGGCCGCCGACCACGTCATCCACACCGTCGGCCCCGTCTGGTCGCGCGAGGAGGACCGCTCGCACCTCCTCGCGTCCTGCTACCGCGAGTCCCTGCGCGTGGCCGACGAACTGGGGGCGCGCACGGTCGCCTTCCCGGCGATCTCCACCGGCATCTACGGCTGGCCCATGGACGACGGCGCCCGCATCGCGATCGAGACCGTCCGGGCCGCCCGCACCTCGGTGGAGGAGGTCCGCTTCGTCCTCTTCGACGCCGCCGCCCACGCGGTCTTCGAGAGGGTCCTGGGACAGGCCTAGGGTCTGTCGTCAAACTCCCGGCGTCGCCCGGAGGGCGGCCCCGCGGCGTCTGGTGCGTGCTCTACGCGAAGCTCGACTCGATCGACGCGATGCCCGGGATGGCGTGGATGCGGTGGCGCACGAGGGACTCGTACGCCTCCAGGTCCTCGATGACCACCCGGAGCAGGTAGTCGCTGCTGCCCGCCATCAGGTAGCAGTCCTGGATGTGCTCGATCACCGCGACGTGCTCCTCGACGCTGCCGTACGCGAAGCTCGACTCGATCGACGCGATGCCCGGGATGGCGTGGATGCGGTGGCGCACGAGGGACTCGTACGCCTCCAGGTCCTCGATGACCACCCGGAGCAGGTAGTCGCTGCTGCCCGCCATCAGGTAGCAGTCCTGGATGTGCTCGATCACCGCGACGTGCTCCTCGAAGAGGGCGACCGCCTCCGCCGTGTGCCGTTCGAGGCGGATGCGTACGAAGACGGTGATCGGGAGCCCGAAGGACACCTGGTCCACCACGGCCGTGTAGCCGCGGATCAGCCCCGCCTCCTCCAGCCGGCGGACCCGACGCAGGCACGGGGAGGGGGAGAGGCGGACCCGGTCCGCCAGGTCCTGGTTGGAGAGCCGGCCGTCGGCCTGCAACTCCCGGATGATCTGCAGGTCGACCGCGTCCACGACTGCTCCCGAGGGCTTTCCCGGGCGTTCCGGGGGGCTTCTCCGCCGTTTCTTGGCAGATCCTGCCCCAAACGTATGTCCGAGCGGCAGAACTGGCAATCGGCTGCCCCGGCAAAAGCCCTAACGTTGCCCGCGAACGGGCCGGACCGGCCCGCTCTCACAGGCTGGAGCAGATCCCTTGGTCGCGACCAACACCACCGGCGCGGCCGCGCCTCACGACACGGCGGTTCCGCCGGCCGGCAACCCCGCCCGGCGCGGACCGTCATCCCAGGCCCGCGGCATGGCCGCGCTGCTGGTGACCGTGGCGATCTGGGCGGGCTTCGCCCTCAGCGCCCGGGGCCTGAGCGCCTCCAGCCTCCTGCCCGCCGACGCGGCCCTGCTGCGCTTCGGCGTTCCGCTGCTCGTCCTGGCGCCGGCCCTGTGGCGGCGCCGGCGCCGCATCGCCGCCGTGAAGCCGGGCACCGCACTCAAGATCGTCTGCGGGGCGGGGGTGCCGTTCTTCCTCGCCGCCATGCACGGCGGATCCTTG
Organism: Streptomyces sp. C; assembly: GCF_000158895.1. Lineage (NCBI taxonomy): Bacteria > Bacillati > Actinomycetota > Actinomycetes > Kitasatosporales > Streptomycetaceae > Streptomyces > Streptomyces sp. C. The sequence goes on from NZ_GG657750.1 coordinate 6,415,094, forward strand.
ACCTCGGCCGCCTTCGTCGGCTCCATCGTCCCCGGCATGGTCCCGCTCTTCGTCGCCGCGCTGATGGCCGCCCGCGGGCACGGACTGCCGAAGGGCACGCAGGTCGCCGGGCTCGCGCTGATCGCGGCCGGGGTGGCCGCCCTCGTCTGGCGCTACGTCGTGCCCGTCGACGCCGACGTCCTGGAGGGCGCCGGCACCCTCCTGGTCGCCAGCGGACTGTGGGCCCTGTACACGGTCGGGCTGCGGGACGTCGACCTCGACCCCGTCGGGTCGATCGGGCTGCTGTGCCTGCCCTCCTTCGCCGTGATCGGGCTGCTGGTCCTGACCGGGGCGCTCCCGACGGGCCTCGCGCACGCCACGGGCGGCGACATCGCCACGTTCCTCGTGGTGCAGGGCCTCGGGGTCGGGCTGTGCGCCGGACTGCTCTACGCCTACGCCATCCGCAGCCTCGGCGCCGAGCGCAGCTCCGTCGTCGGCAGCCTCAGCCCCGTCGCCGTCGTCCTCCTCGCCGTCCCCGTCCTCGGCGAGTCCCCGACCCCGGCCGTGCTGGTCGGCGTACCGCTGATCACCGCCGGCGTCGTGCTCGCCAACCGCCGCCGCACCCCCGCCCGTCCCGCACCCGCCCGTCCCGCACCAGCTCTTTATGTATATATATATATATATATATATATATATATATATATATATATATATATATATATATATATATATATATATATATATATATATATATATGTATATATGTATATATATATGTATATATATATATATATATATATATATATATATATATATATATATATAT
>NZ_GG657750.1:6416102-6419975 GCF_000158895.1 Streptomyces sp. C
GGATCAGCGACCCCGCCTACGTCAACCACCGCCCCATCCTGGAGGCCGCCGGCCTGGAGGTCCGCACCTTCGGCTGGTGCGACGCCGAGGGCGGGTTCGACGCCGCCGGAGTCCTGCGCGACCTGGCCGGGGCGCGCCGCGACGACGTCGTCCTGCTCCAGGGGTGCTGCCACAACCCGACCGGCGCCGACCCGGCGCCCGAGGACTGGACCGCGCTCGCGGAGCTGGCGGCCCGGGACGGCTGGGTCCCGTTCGTCGACCTCGCCTACCACGGGCTCGGCGACGGGCTGGAGGCCGACCTGGCGGCCACGCGCCTGCTGGCCGAGCGGGTCCCCGAGATGCTCGTCGCCGTGAGCTGCTCCAAGAACTTCGGCCTCTACAGCGACCGCACGGGCTGCGCCATCGTCCTCGGCGCGTCGGCGCGGGCGGTGCGGCACGCCGAGACGGCCCTGCAGAACGCCGCCCGGACCCTGTACTCCATGCCGCCCGAGCACGGCGCCGCCGTCGTCACCACCGTCCTGGAGGACGCGGGGCTGCGGGACCTGTGGCGCGCGGAACTGGACGCGATGCGGGCCCGCATCGGGGCCAACCGGACGGACCTGGCCGCACGCCTGGCCGCGATGGGCTGGCAGGCGCAGGCCCGCTCGCTCGCGGGGCAGCGCGGGATGTTCTCGATGCTGCCGCTGACGGCGCAGGAGATGCTCCGGCTGCGCCGGGAGTACGCGATCTACGGGACCACCGCCGGGCGCATCAACATCGCGGGCATCCCCGCCGACCGGATCCCCTGCCTCGCGCGGGGCATCGCGGGAGTGCTCGCGGGCCGCTGACGGCCGGGCGGGCCGGGCGGCAGGACGCGGAGCGGCGGCCGGGGGCGCGCGGAGCGCGGGAGCGCGGAAGTGAGGGAACGCGGGCCCCGCTCCGCGGGCTCCCCGGACGTGGCGGTCCCCGGCGCTCCCGCCGGTGCCATGAGCCATCCGCCGTCGCCGATGGCTCCCGTGGTCCGCGAGAACGGCCGGGGGCCTGGCCAGAGCCTGGACAAGGGTCACGCGGGCCCGGGGACGTCTCCCAGGGGAGGTGCGGCTCTTTCCGGTATTCCGGTGTATCACCGATTTTCCTCCCCGTCATCCCGTAGTCAAGGGAAATCGGAAGCCGGAATCCGGAAGGGAATGGCCGGATAGAACTGGCCTTGAGCAGGGCCGAGTTGGGGTGTGGCATCATGGCCGCATTGTCCGACCGCTGGGTTCCCCGGAGGACTGAGGGATGAAGTTACCTGGCTCCGCGTTACCGGCGTCGGAGGACAGGCGGCTCAGGCGCCGTCTCAAGAAGGTCCGCCACACCTGCGAGACCCTGCTCTCCGAGTGGGGCATGGAGCACGGCTGCGGCATCGACGAACTCCACGCATATCTCAGCGAGCAGCGCGGGCGGCCCATCCATTTGATTCCGACGGCCTTCCCCGAACGGCATCTCTTCGGCATATGGCTGAAAACCGATGAGTTCGACATCATCGCCTTCGAGAAGGCCGCTTCGGCGTCGCACAAGGAACACATCATCGCCCACGAGCTCGCCCACATAGCCTTCGACCACGACGGTTCCGTGCAGCTGGACCAGCTCGGCGCCGGACCCTCCCCGGCGGCCGGTCCGGGCGATCCCGGCGCGCTGTTCTCGGACGTCGACCCCGAGGCGGTGCGCGGCGTCCTCATGCGCTCCCGCTACAGCGACGACGAGGAGCAGGAGGCCGAGACCATGGCCTCGCTGATCCTGGCCCGCGCCACCAAGCGCTGGACCGAGCGGGCCTGGGGCGTGCCCGACGAGGCTGCCGAGATCGTGGCCCGCATCGAGAGCGGGCTCGGCCGGCCCGAGCAGGGGCCCGCGTGATCTACACCGTCCTCGCGTGGGTCTGCGCCTTCGTGGGCCTCGCGGCCTTCGCGTACCGCCTTCCCGACCTGCTGCGCCGCAGGAACGACATCGCCCTGTGGGCGCTGTGCACCTACTTCCTCTGCTCCGGGATCAGCTTCCTGGTCGACCTGGACCAGCTCCGGCTGCACATCTCCGCGTTCTTCGGCCTGCCGAACATCACCTCGCTGATCACCCAGGCCGCCGTGGTCGTGCTGACGGCCGCCCAGCAGGTCGTCCTCGTCTACTGGTCCTCGCCGCCCGCCGAGGCCCGGCGCATGGCGCGCCACCGCGTCCTCTTCTTCGCCGCGGCCCTCGCCGTCCTGGTCGTCGCGTCCTTCGCCGTCGGCCCCGTGGCGCACTCGGAGACGGCCACCTCCACGATCCTGCTCAGCATCCAGCACGGCAGCTACGCCCTCTACATGTCCTTCTACCTGCTGATCTGCGCCGTCGGGCAGTTCGAGACGGTCCGCCTGTCACTGCGCTTCACCACGATGGCCAACCGGCAGTGGCTCAAGGTCGGCATGCGCACCGTCACCGTCGGCGCCAGCATGATCCTCGTCTACTGCGTCACCCGGAGCATCCAGATCGCCGGGACCCGCCTGGACTACGACGCGGCCGCGCTCGACCCGGTCCAGTGGACCTGCGGCAGCGTCGGAGCCCTCCTCCAGATCGCCGGCTGGACCATCCCCTCCTGGGGCATCCGCATCACCCGCGCCCGCGGCTGGGCCCGCAGCTACCGCTCCTACCGCCGGCTGCGGCCGCTGTGGTGGGCCCTCTACGAGGCCTCCCCGGACATCGCCCTGGACCCGCCCCGCTCCTGGCTGCGCGACCTCGTCCCGCCCCGGGACCCGCACTACCGCCTCTACCGGCGCGTCATCGAGATACGCGACGGCCAGCTGATCCTGCGCACCTCCCTGTCCCTGGAGGACTTCGTCCGGGTCGCCCGCTCCCTGGAGCTCCCGGAGGACCCCACCTCGCCGCTGGGCGAGGCGCTCCAGGTGCGCGCCGTGCTCAGCCGCCCGCCGCACGAGCGCGCGGAGCGCGCCGAGCGGGCCGAGGCCTCCGACATCCCCGCACGGCCCCCCTACGAGGACTTCCGCGACGAGGTGGACTGGCTCAGCAAGGTGGCCTCCTCCTTCGACGACCTCGGCCGGCGCCGCGCCCGCGCCCTCGACGCCGGCCTGCTGTCATGACCGCGGCCGCCCCGCCCGGGGGAGCCGAGGAGCACGACGCGGCGCTCCGGCTCGCCGTGCGCACCATCGGCCGCCTGGTGGCCCTGGACGCCCGGCAGGGCGCGACGGCCGCCGTGCCCGCCGTACGCGAGGCCGTGCGCCGGATCCCGGAGCTGTCGGCCGACCCCCGCGCCCTCCGTGCGTACGGCCCGGACCGGCTCGCGGCCCTCGCGGAGCTGAGCGAGGTCATCGGCTGGATCCTGTTCGACGCGGGCCGCTACCGGGGCGCCCGCCGCATGAACGCGCGGGCGCTGGCCCTGGCGGACCTCTGCGGCGACCGCTGGACGGCCCGGCTGGTCCTGCTGAACCACAGCATGCTCACCACCCACACCGGACGCCCCCGCGCCGCCCTGGCGGCCGCCGCCCGGGTGGGCGGGCCCCGGCCGCTCCCCGCCCGCGTCGCCGGCCTCGTACTGATCCGGCAGGCCCACGCGACGGCCCTGCTCGGCGCCCGCACGGAGCCGCTGGAGCTGATCTCCCGGGCCCGCAGCCGCTTCCTGGACGGGGTCTCCCGCCACGACCCGCACTGGGCCTGGTGGATCGACGAGGCCGAACTGCTGGGCCACGAGGGCTGGGTCCAGGCCCGGCTGCGCCGCTGGGACCGGGCCGTCCCGCTGCTGCACCGGGCGGCCACCGCCCCGGGCCCCTCCTACCGGCACCTGTTCACCGCGGAGCTCCTCTCGGCCCTGGCCGGGGCCGGGGCCTGGCGCGAGGCGGAGGAGCTGATCGCGCGGGTCGCCCCGGG
>NZ_GG657750.1:6420530-6427511 GCF_000158895.1 Streptomyces sp. C
GGCGTGACAAGGACGGCGACATCAACCGGGAGAGATCGTACGAGCTGACGGTCATGTACCCGGTGCGCGAGGCCCGCGCCCGGAACGCCGACATCGAGTACATCCGCCGCGCCTACTGCACGATGTGGGAGCTGGAATCGGTCGGCCGGGAGGACGTCCGCTCCCAGGTCGACTTCTGACTGGCGGGGCCCCGGTCCGGTGCACCCGGACCGGGGCCCTTCCCCGTCGCCGCCCGGACCGCGCGGAGCGCCCCGCGCCGGGGGCTCGGATAGGGTGAATCGGTACGAATCAGGCCCCCTCGGGGTGAGGTCGGTGCATTGGACACGTACCAGTCGACGAGCAAGGTGCCCGACCCGCCGGCGGCGGCGGTCGGGTACGCGGGCGTACTGCGCGAACTGCTCCCGATCGCCCTGTGGCGGGAGGACGCGGACGGCCGCGTCGTGGAGTGGTCCCTGGCCGCCCAGGACCTGCTGGGCCACCGCCCCGAGGACATCCTCGGCCGCCCCGGCACCGCCGTGCTCGTCCCGGAAGCCAACCGCGAGCTCGCCGACGACCTGACCCGCCGGGTCCAGGCCGGCGAGACCGTCGTCGGCACCCTGCCCGTACGCCACCGCGACGGACACCGGGTGGCCATGGAGATGTGGATCGTCCCCGCCGCCGACCCCCAGGGCCGCACCGGCGCCATGCTCATCGCCGTCGAGACCTCCGAGGTCCTGCGCATGCGGGACTCCCTCGCCGCCCTCCAGAGCCTCTTCACCCAGTCCCCGATCGGCCTCGCCACCCTGGGCCCCGACCTGCGCTTCCTGCGCGTCAACGACGCCCTCGCCCGGATGAACGGCGTCCCCGCCGCCGAACACCTCGGCCGGCGCCTCAGCGAGGTCGTCCCCGGCGTCAACGCCACCGCCCTGGAGGACACGATGCGCCAGGTGCTCGAGCGGGGCACCGCCGTCGTCGACGTCCGCCGCACCGGCCGCACCCCCGCCGACCCCGACCACGACCGCACCTGGTCCTGCTCCTACGCCCCCCTCCTCGACGGCAGCGGCCGCGCCCTCGGCCTGATCGCCTCCCTCATCGACATCACCGAGGGCCAGCGGGCCCTCCTGGAGGCCGAACGGGCCCGGTCCCGCTTCGCCCTGCTCGCCGAGGCCGGCACCCGCATCGGGACCACCCTCGACCTGGGCCGCACCGCCCAGGAGATCGCCGACCTGCTCGTCCCGCAGCTCGCGGACTCCGCCGACGTACAGCTCCTCGAAGCCGTCCTGGACCCCGACGAGAGCGCCGTCGCCGCCGCCTCCACCCACGGGGTGCTGCGCAGGCTCGCCGCCACCTTCCCCGACCCCGCCGCCCCCACCTCCCGCCTCGCACCGGGCCAGACCTTCCAGATCCCCGCCGGAACCGTCTACGAGCGCGTCATCGCCGAGGGCGTGCCCATGAACCTGTACGTCTCCGACATCCCCGCACTGATCACCGACCCCCGCGCCGACGCCCTGCGCGACTACCTCGCCACCCTCGGATCGGCCCGCATGGTGCCCCTGGTCGCCCGCGGCAAGGTCCTCGGAGCCGTCGCCGTGACCCGGCTGCGCTCCCGCGAGCCCTTCGACGCGCAGGACTGCGTCCTCATCGACGAACTCGTCGCCCGGGCCGCCCTCAACATCGACAACGCCCGCATGTACACCAGCCAGCGCCAGGCCGCCCTCACCCTCCAGCGCAGCCTCACCAACAGCGCCCTCCCCGAGGTGCCCGGCCTGGAACTCACCGGCCGCTACCTGCCCGCCAGCGACCACGACGTCGGCGGCGACTGGTTCGACGTCATCCAGCTGCCCCGCGGCCGCACCGGCCTCGTCATCGGCGACGTCATGGGCCACGGCATCCACGCGGCCGCCGTCATGGGCCAGCTCCGCACGGCCGTACGCACCCTCGCCCGCCACGACGTACCGCCCGCGCAGATGCTCCGCTCCCTCGACGCCGTCGTGGCCGACCTCGGCGAGGACGAGATGGCGACCTGCGTCTACGCCGTCCACGACCCGGTGGCGGGCGGCTGCGTCGTCGCCCGCGCCGGGCACCCGCCGCCCGCCGTGGCCACCCCCGACGGACGGGTCGCCTTCCTCCAGGGGCCGCCCGGCACCCCGCTGGGCACCGGCGGGCGGGAGTTCCGCACCGAGGAGGTCCCGCTGCCGCCCGGGACCCTGCTCGCCCTGTACACCGACGGGCTGATCGAGTGCCGCCACCGGGACCTCGACGAGGGCATGGACCGCCTCGCCCGGGCCCTGCGCCGGGCGGACCGGCCGCTGGAGGAGCTCTGCGACGACGTCCTGGCCCGGCTGCTGCCCGAGGCCCCGCAGGACGACGTGGCCGTCCTGCTGGCCCGCACCTCCCGCACCTCCCGCACCTCCCCCACCTCCCGCACCCCGTGAGGGGGTGCCGGGCGGGCCTCACCAGGCCAGGTCCTCCAGGGAGTCCAGGTCCATCTCCAGCGGCACCTGGGCCTCGCCGCCCGACGGCGACAGCTCCGCCCAGATGACCTTGCCGCGCTCCGTGTAGCGGGTGCCCCACCGCTCGGCGTACTGGGCCACCAGGAACAGGCCCCGGCCGCCTTCGTCCGTCGTCGCCGCGTACCGCAGGTGCGGGGAGGTGCTGCTGCCGTCGGCGACCTCGCAGATCAGCGCCCGGTCGCGGAGCAGCCGGACCCGGATCGGCTCGTTGCCGTACCGGATGGCGTTGGTGATCAGCTCGCTGAGGATCAGCTCCGCCGTGAAGGAAGCTTCCTCCAGCCCCCAGTCCAGCAGCTGCGCGGCGGCCTCCCGCCGCACCCGGGAGACGGCCGCCGGATCGTCGGGCACCTCCCACTCCGCGATCCGGTCCGGCTCCAGCCGCCGGGTGTCCGCCACCAGCAGCGCGATGTCGTCGCCCGGCACCGGGAACAGCATCGCCGCCAGCACGTCCGAACAGGCCTGCTCGGGGCTGCGGCCCGGCCGCGACAGCGTCTCGCTCAGCAGCGCGAGCCCGCTGTCGAAGTCCCGGTGGCGGTCCTCCAGCAGCCCGTCCGTGAACAGCACCAGCCGGCTCCCCTCGGGCAGCACCAGCCGCGCCGTCTCGAAGGGCATGCCGCCCACCCCGAGCGGCAGCCCGGTGGGCAGCTCGGGGAACTCCACCCGCCCGTCCGGGTGCACCAGGGCGGGCCCGGGGTGCCCGGCGCTGGCCATCGTGCAGTGCCCGGACACCGGGTCGTAGACGGCGTACAGGCAGGTGGCGCCGGTGATCCCGGCCGGCGGCTCCTCCGCCTCCCCGGCCAGGCCCGGGCCGCCCCCGGCGCCCGCGCCGGACTCCCCGTCCTCCAGCTGGTCGATCCGGTCGGTCAGCTCGTCCAGGTGGCCCAGCAGCTCGTCCGGCGGCATGTCCAGGGTGGAGAAGTTGTGCACCGCCGTCCGCAGCCGGCCCATCGTCGCCGCCGCGTGCACCCCGTGCCCCACCACGTCGCCCACCACCAGGGCCACCCGGGTCCCCGGCAGCGGGATCACGTCGAACCAGTCCCCGCCCACCCCCGCCGTCGCCGGCAGGTAGCGGAACGCCGTGTCCACCGCGCTCAGCTCCGGCAGCACCCGGGGCAGCAGGCTCCGCTGCAGGGCAACGGCGGTGGCGTGCTCGCGGGTGAAACGGCGGGCGTTGTCGACGGACACCGCCGCCCGCGCCCCCAGCTCCTCCGCGAAGGACAGGTCCTCCTCGTCGAAGGCCTCGGGGGTGTCCGCCGCCCGCCAGAAGTTGGCCATGCCCAGCACCACGCCCCGGGCCTGGAGCGGTACGGAGATCAGCGAGTGGAACCCGTAGTCCAGGGCCTGTTTCGTCCCCGCCTCGTCCTGCGCCCGCCAGCCCATCGCCGCGTGCAGGTCGGCGGCCAGCACCGCGTGCCCGGCGGCCAGGGCCGTCGCCATCGGAGCCGTCGGCACGTCGAAGCGGATCACGTCACCGACCGGCTGGAGCGGCTGGTCGGAGCGCGTCCCGCTCATCGCCGCCCGGCGCATCCGGGTGTGCGCCCCCGCCGCGGGCGAGGGCTCGTCCCCGCGCAGCACCGGTTCCAGCAGCTCGACGGTGACGAAGTCCGCGAAGCGCGGCACCGCCACCTCCGACAACTCCTCGGCCGTCCGCACCACGTCCAGGGTGGTGCCGATCCGCACGCCCGCCTCGTAGAGCATCTGGAGCCGCTCCCGGGCCACCTCGGCGCGCCCGGACAGCGCCGCCAGCTCGGTCGTGTCGCGCAGGGTGGTGACACTGCCCGACGGCCGCCCGGCGAACGGCTCGGTGGGCCGTACGTTGACGGCGAGGAGCCGGTCGCCCGCCAGGTGGACCTCGTCCGTGGCGACCCGCCCCGACAGCAGCAGCTCGGTGGTGCGCGGGTCCAGGCCGAGGTCGCCGACGTACCGCTGTTCGGCGTCGGGCGGCAGGTCCAGCAACCGGCGGGCCTCGTCGTTGGCGAGCAGCAGCCGGTGGTCGGCCCCGACGATCAGCACGCCCTCGCGCACGGCGTGCAGCACCGCCTCGTGGTGCTCGTTCATCCGGGCCATCTCCACGGCGCCCAGGCCCCGGGTCTGGCGCCGCAGCCGGCGGCTGACCAGCGCGGCGCCGCCCGTGCCCAGCAGCAGGGCGCCCGCCGCCGCGCCGAGCAGCAGCGGGAGCTGGCCCTCCACGGCGTGGCCCACGTTCTCCACCTCGATGCCGGTGGAGACCAGCCCTACGACGGTGCCCCGCGCGTCCCGTACCGGGACCACGGCGCGGACGGCGTCACTGGGGTCGCCCCGGAACACCTCGGTGAAGGACTCCCCGGCGGCCGCGCGGGCGAGGTCCCCGGTGGCGCGCTGCCCGATCAGCTCGGGTCTGGAATCGGTGTAGCGGACCCCGTCGGTGGTCATGACGGCGACGAAGTCCACCCCCGAGCCGCGGCGGGCCCCCTCCGCCAGCGGCTGGAGGGCGGCCGTCGGATCGGCGGACGCCAGGACCGCGGGCAGGCCGGGGGCGTGCGCGAAGGCCTCGGCGGCGGCCAGCGAGCGGTCCCGGGCGCTCCGCTCGCTGTCGTAGCGGGCCTGGAACACCAGGGCCAGCGCGGCCGCGGTGATCAGCACCAGGACGATGACGGCGGTGACGGAGAAGACCTGTCCGGCGATGCTGTTCCGGGCCGCCCACAGGCGTGCGGGCAGGCTGGCGGGCCGCGTCTCCCTGTGCCGACCCGAACGTCCGGTCATGAGCCATTTCTAACACTGTCGCCGCCCGCGGGAGCGGTGGCCGCGGCCGCCCGGTACGCGCGCGGGCTCAGCCCGAAGGAGGCGCCGAAGTGCTGGCGGAAGGTGACCTCGCTGGCGAACCCGGCGCGCCGGGCCACCTCGGGCACCGGATGGTCGGTGCGCTCCAGGAGCTTGCGGGCCTCGTCCAGGCGGCGGCTCAGCAGCCATCTGTGCGGCGTGGTGCCGGTGGCCGAGGTGAAGTGGCGGGCGAACGAGCGCGGGGACATGCCCGCCCAGCGGGCCAGGGTCGCCACGTCCAGCGGCTCGTGCAGCCGGCGCAGCGCCTGCTGCCTCACGGCGGCCAGCGCCTCGGCGGTGCGGTCCGCCGCCGGGGTGGGCCGGTCCAGGTACTGGGCGTGGTCGCCGGTGCGGAAGGGGCCGGTCACCATAGAGCGGGCGATGGCGGCGGCGGCCTCCGCGCCGTGGGCCTCGCGGACCAGGTGCAGGCACAGGTCGATCCCGGAGGCCACCCCGGCCGAGGTCCACAGCCCGGAGTCCTCCACGAAGAGCGGGGCCTCCTCGACCAGCACCGCCGGGTAGCGGGCCGCCAGCTGCGGGGCCAGCCACCAGTGCGTCACCGCCCGGCGGCCGTCCAGCAGCCCGGCCTCGGCGAGGACGAACGCCCCGGCGCAGAGCGCGGCCACCGGCACCCCGCGGGCGTGCGCGGTACGAAGGGCGGCGAGGACGGGCTCGGGCGTCGGGTCGGCGGGTTCGGCCAGTGCCGGTACGACGATCAGGTCGGCCTGTCCGAGCCAGTCCAGGCCCCGGTCGGGCATCAGGGTCAGCCCGCCCGGCAAGGTGATCGGCCCCTCGTCCAGGGCGCAGCGGCGCAGCTCGAAGACGGGCACTCCGGTGCGGCTGCGGTCGGGGCCCCAGACCTCGGTGATGACGGCGAGGTCGAAGCTGCGGATCCCGGGCTGGGCGACGATGGCGACGCGCTGCATGGGGCCACTGTGCCAGAGCCCGGAAGGGCGGTACTGCCAGACTGGCAGGATCCCATCGGTTCGCGGCCCCGGGGCCCCTGGGGCGGGCGCGGCCGGGCGGACACGATGGAGCCATGACAGAGAACGCGATCGAGATCGCCGCCGACAGCGCCCTGCTCGTGATCGACGTCCAGAAGGGCTTCGACGACACCGCCTTCTGGGGGAAGCGCGACAACCCCGACGCCGAGGGGAACATCGCGGCCCTCATGGACGCCTGGCGGGAGGCCGGCCGCCCGGTGGTCCTGGTGCAGCACGCCTCGCTGCGGCCCGGCTCGGTACTGGCCCCGGCCCACCCCGGACACGCCTTCAAGGACTTCGTCGAGGACCGCCGCGGCCAGGAGGCCCTGCTGGTCACCAAGACCGTCAACTCGTCGTTCTACGGAACCCCGGACCTGGCCGAGTGGCTCACCCGCATCGGCATCCGCCAGCTGGTCGTGACCGGCATCCAGACCAACATGTGCGTCGAGACCACCGCCCGGATGGCGGGGAACCTCGGCTACGAGGTGCTGGTCCCGCTGGACGCCACCCACACCTTCGACCTCGCCGGCCCGGGCGGCCTGTCCCTGACCGCCGCCGAACTGGCCACTGCCACCGCGGTCAACCTCCAGGGCGGCGGCTTCGCCCGCATCGTGACCACGGCCGAACTGCTCGCCGCCGCCGCACCGGCCTGACCGCTGCGCGGGCGAGGTCCCCTACCCGCCCTTCGCCCGTTCCCAGGGGCTCCG
>NZ_GG657750.1:6427689-6433957 GCF_000158895.1 Streptomyces sp. C
AGCCCCTGGGAACGGTGGAAGGGCGGGTAGGGGACAGCTCCGCGCAGCGGCAGCCCCCGGCCCCCGCCCCGCGTCGGTCGCGCCCCAGCAGGGGACGCCCCCGGACCGGGGACGGGCGAGGCCCGCCACCCCGTACGGGGTGACGGGCCTCGGGGGTCCGGTGCGCCGGGGTCAGAGGACCTCGGCGGCGATGTTCTCCGCGACGCGCTCCAGCAGGGGACCGGCGTTCGGGATGGACTTCGCCGGGTCCGGCTCCAGGTCCGTCAGCGGGTACGCCTTGCGGATGCCCGCCGCCTCCAGGGCCTCCTGCCCCAGCAGCAGCCGTCCGCACACCGCCACGACCGGCTTGCCCGCCGCCCGCGCCGCCGCCGCGACACCGGCCGGGGCCTTGCCGTGCAGGGTCTGCTCGTCCAGGGAGCCCTCACCCGTGATGACCAGCGTGGCCCGCTCCAGCGCCGGGGCGAAGCCCAGGACGTCGAGCATCAGCTCGATGCCGGGGCGGAAGCCCGCGCCCAGCAGCAGCGCGCCGTAGCCGATGCCGCCCGCGCCGCCCGCGCCCGGGGAGGCGGCGAGTTCCGCCGCCTTCGCGCCGATCGACTTCTCCAGCACCACCGCGAAGTGCGCCAGCGCCGCGTCGAGCGTCGCCACGTCCTCCGGCGAGGCGCCCTTCTGCGGGCCGTACACCGCCGCGCAGCCCTTCGGGCCGGTCAGCGGGTTGTCCACGTCGCTGGCGAGGACGAACTCCACCTCCGCGAAGCGGGGGTCGACCCCGGACAGGTCCGCCGACGCCAGCTGCGCCAGCGCGCCGCCGCCCGGACCGACCGGTTCGCCGTTCGCGTCCAGGAACACCGCACCCAGCGCGGCCAGCATGCCCGCGCCGCCGTCGGTGGTGGCGCTGCCGCCCACACCGAAGACGATCGAGCGCGCGCCCGCGTCCAGCGCGGCCTTCAGCACCTCGCCGGAGCCGTACGTGGTCGCCGTCAGCGGGGCGAAGGTCCCCGCCGGCAGCAGCTGGAGCCCGGAGGCCTCCGCCATCTCGACCACGGCGGTGCCGTCGCGCAGGGCGAAAGCGGCCGTGACCTGGTCGCCGAGGGGTCCGGTGACCCGTACCTCCCGGCGTTCGAAACCGGCCGCCACGGCGGCCGCGACCGTGCCGTCGCCGCCGTCCGCGACGGGGAGGGTCTCGACCTCCACGTCCGGTACGGCCCTGCGAAGGCCGGCCGTCACCCGCTCGGCGACCTGAACGGCCGTGAGCGAGCCCTTGAATTTGTCCGCGGCGATGAGCACGCGCGCGGCCTCAGTTACTGCTCCGTCCGTCACCTTGCTATCCCTTGCTTTCGAACAGTGCAGTCGCGCCACCATGAGCTTATCCGGAGGATCCTCCTATGCCCATGAGTGGCCTGGGCCACAAGCGGCGCGCCATGCGCGTAAATAGGGATATATCCCCGCATAGTGTGGCCCCATGAGCGCGGAATCACTGGAACAAGCACGTCCGGACGCCCCCGGAACGGGGTCCGGGGGTCCGGCGGACGACTCTCCCGACCTCGGGGTCGTCACCGTCGGGGTGCTCGCCGTGCTCGCCGTCGTCGGCTGGGCCGCCCTCGGCAAGGACTCCTTCGACACCGCCTCCTCCACCGCCCTGGCCTGGGTGCTGGCCAACTTCGCCTGGCTCTTCGTGATCGCCGCCGACGTCTTCCTCGTCATGTGCGTCGTCCTCGCGATCAGCCGCTTCGGCCGGATCCGTCTCGGCGCCGACGACTCCGAGCCCGAGTTCGGCAACCTCGCGTGGATCGCGATGATGTTCAGCGCCGGCATGGGCATCGGCCTGATGTTCTACGGGGTCGGCGAGCCGCTCACCCACTACCTCAACCCGCCCCCCGCCAGCGGCGCCGCCCCCGGCACCGGCGCCGCCGCCCGCGCCGCCCTGGACTACTCGTTCTTCCACTGGACCCTCACCCCCTGGGCGATCTACGGCATCGCCGGCCTCGCCCTGGCCTACGCGACCTTCCGCAAGGGCCGCGGCAACCGCCTCAGCTCCGCCTTCGTCCCGCTCATGGGCGAGGCACGGGCGGGCGGCGGGCCCGGCAAGGCCATCGACCTGCTCGCCGTCTTCGCCACCGTCTTCGGCACCGCCACCAGCCTCGGCCTCGGCGCCCTCCAGGTCTCCAAGGGCCTGAACATCACCACCGGCATCGAGGACTCCACCGGCGTCGAGCTGGTCATCATCGCCTCGCTCTCCGCCGCCTTCGTGCTGTCCGCGTTCTCCGGACTCCACAAGGGCGTCAAATGGCTCAGCACCCTCAACATCGTGCTCGCCGCCGCCCTGATGCTCTTCGTCTTCGTCCTCGGCCCGACCGTCTACGTCCTCGACGTCATCCCGGCCGGCGTCGGCAGCTACCTGCACGAACTGCTGCCCATGGCCTCCCGCACCGGCGCCTTCACCGACAGCGCCTGGCTCGGCGCGTGGACCATCTTCTACTGGGCCTGGTGGCTCTCCTGGGCCCCCTTCGTCGGCACCTTCATCGCCCGCATCTCCCGCGGCCGCACCATCCGCGAATTCCTCGTCGGCGTCCTGCTCGTCCCCAGCGGCGCGACCGTCGTCTGGTTCTGCGTCATGGGCGGCACGGCCATCCGCCTCGACTCCACCGGCGCCGCCGACCTCGCCTCCAAGGTCAAGGAGGGCGCCGAGGCCTCCCTCTTCGCGATGCTCGACGCCCTCCCCCTCGGCACCCTCACCTCCTGGGTCGCCATGGCCCTGGTCATGACCTACTTCGTCACCAGCGCCGACTCGGCCTCCCTGGTCATGGGCTCCCTCACCAGCCGCGGCTCCCTGCACCCGCCCACCTGGCTCGTCGTCACCTGGGGCGTCCTGATGGCCGCGGTCGCCGCCGTCCTGCTCGTCGCCGGCGGCCTGAAGTCCCTGCAGACCGCGACCATCCTGGTCGCCCTGCCCTTCGTGATCGTCATGCTGCTGCTCTGCTGGGCGCTGCTGAAGGAACTGCGCGAGGACCCCGGCGCGGGACCCGCACGCCACCCCGCCCTCCACGGACTGCGGGACGCCGTCAAGGCCATGGTCGGCGACGCCATCACCGAGCACGGCCAGACCCGCCACCCCCGGCTGCGCCGCGTCGCCGGATCCCGGGGGCGCGACCGCGAGGACGGCGACGGCACCTGAACGGGTTCCGCGCGGGCCCGCCCTGCGGGGAAGCCCGTACCGCCGGTTAGGGTGGCCGCGTGACCACCACGGATGACTTCGCCACCTACATCGCGAGCCTGCCCCGGGTGCTGGCCGGAGCCGCCGCCCTCTTCCGCGACGAACGGGGCCGGGTCCTGCTCGTCGAGCCCAACTACCGCGAGGGCTGGGCCCTGCCGGGCGGAACGGTCGAATCGGACAGCGGCGAGTCACCCCGTACGGCCGCCCGGCGCGAGAGCGCCGAGGAGATCGGCATCGACGTCCCGCTCGGCCGGCTCCTCGCCGTCGACTGGAGCCTCGGCGCCGGTCGCCCGCCGCTCGTCGCCTACCTCTACGACGGCGGCGTCCTCGACGCCGCACAGCTCGACTCCATCAGGCTCCAGGAGGAGGAACTGCTCTCCTGGAAGCTCGTCGAGCCCACCGAACTCACCGCCCACCTCCTCGGATCGCTCGGCCTGCGCACCCAGGAGGCGTACCGCGCCCTGGAGACGGGCGAGGGCACCGTGGAACTGGAGAACGGCCGCCGGCCGGTCAACCCCTGAACCACCCCGCGTACTTGGACTCCTCCGACCAGGGCAGAATCAACAGATGATCACGATGTACGCCTGGCCGAGCACGGCCGACGGGCCCGACGCCCTCCCCATGGTCCACTTCACCACCGACGAGCAGTCGGGCGGCGAGGTCTCCGAAGAGGGAATGCCGATCTGGCTGTTCGACACCGCGATACGCGAAGGCGGCTGGTCAGCCTTCGAGGACTTCGAGGGCTGGTCCGCGCCCGCCGAGGGCTGGCAGGCCTTCTACCGCCGCGAGGACGACGTCCTCGCCGTCACCGGCCCCGGCGCCTGCGAGGGCTGGTACCAGGGCCGGCTCGGCGCCGACGACGACTGGATCAAGGCGGCCGCCACCCAGAACAGCGTGGTCCTGCTCGCCGCCCCCGTCCAGCACCCGTCCCTCTACGCCTACGCCGTCGAAGCCGGCGCCGGCTTCGCCCTGCTCGCCCCGCTCGTGGTGATCTGACTCAGGCGCCGGCCCCCCTCTCGAACTCCAGCAGCCGCACCTTGCGCTCGATGCCGCCGCCGTACCCGGTCATCGAGCCCGAGGCCCCGATCACCCGGTGGCAGGGCACGATGATGCCGACCGGGTTCTTCCCGTTCGCCAGGCCGACCGCGCGCGAGGCGTTCGGCTTGCCGAGCTCCGCCGCAAGCTGCCCGTACGACCACGTCCGCCCGTAGGGGATCCGGACGAGCTGCTCCCAGACGCTGCGCTGGAAGGCGGTTCCCTCCAGCCGCACCGGCACGGTGAACTCGGTCAGCTCCCCGCCGAAGTACGCGGCCAGCTGCCGCCGCACCTCGGGGAACGGCTCCTCGGAGTCCGCCACCCGCTCGCCGAAGGACTCCTCGGCCGGCCGGTGACGCTGTCCGGTCATGTACAGCCCGCTGAGGACCCCGTCGGTGGCGACCAGGGTGAGCGGCCCGTACGGACTGTCGACGACGGTGTGGACCTTGCTGCTGACGGTGTTGACGGTGCTGGCGGTGCTGCTCACGACGGTGCTCCTTGCGCTACGGGCAGATGGTTGATCGGGTGGCCGTCGGTGGCCCACAGGTACTGGACGGCGTACGCGCGCCAGGGCCGCCAGCCGGCCGCCCGGGCGGTCAGGGCGGCGGGCGTGGACGGCAGCCCCAGCGCCCGCGCGGCCTTGCGGACCCCCAGGTCGGACGGGAGGAAGGCGTCGGGGTCGCCCAGCGCCCGCATCGCGATGACCTCGGTGGTCCACGGCCCGAAGCCGGGCAGCGCGGACAGCCGGGCGCGGGCCGCCTCCCAGTCGCTGTCGATGCCGAGCGGCAGCGAACCGTCGGCCAGGGCCGCGACCAGGGTGGTCAGGGTCGTGCGGCGGCTGCGCGGCATCGACAGCGACTCGGGGTCGATGCCGGCCAGCGCGGCGGGGGAGGGGAACAGGTGGGTCAGCCCGCCGTGCGGGTCCTCCACGGGCTCCCCGTACGCGGCCACCAGCCGGGCCGCGTGCGTACGGGCGGCCGCGGTGGACACCTGCTGCCCGAGGACCGCCCGTACGGCGAACTCCGCCGCGTCGACGGTACGCGGGACCCGGCGCCCGGGCGCCTTGTCCACGAGCGGGGCCAGCAGCGGATCCGTACGCAGCTGCCCGTCGACCGCCTCCGGGTCGGCGTCCAGGTCGAGCATCCACCGGCAGCGGCTGATGGCGATGGTCAGGTCCCGCAGGTCGGTCAGCGCGAGCCGGCAGCCGATGTGTTCGGGGCCGGGCGTCAGCGCGACCACCCCGGAGCCGTACGGGAGCCGCAGCGTCCGCCGGTAGGCCCCGTCACGCCACTCCTCCACCCCCGGGACGGCGGTCGCGGCCAGGTGCCCGAAGAGGTTGTCGGGGTTGAGCGGCGCCCGGTAGGGCAACCGCAGGCTGATCGTCCCCGGGATCCGCGGCTCGCCCCGCCCGCCCGTCCCGCGGCCCGCCCGCAGGCGCAGCTCGCCGGGGGTGAGGGCGAAGACCTCGCGGACGGTCTCGTTGAAGTTCCGGATCGAGGAGAACCCGGCGGCGAAGGCCACGTCCCCCATCGGGAGCTCGGAGGTCTCGATGAGCAGCCGGGCGGTCTGGGCGCGCTGCGCCCGGGCCAGGGCCAGCGGCCCGGCGCCGAGCTCGGCGCCCAGTTGCCGCTCCACCTGCCGGGTGGAGTACCCGAGCCGCAGCGCCAGCCCCGGCACGCCCTCGCGGTCCACCACCCCGTCCTGGATCAGCCGCATCGCGCGTGCGACGGCGTCGGCGCGGGCGTTCCACTCGGGGGAGCCGGGACTGGCGTCGGGCCGGCACCGCTTGCAGGCCCGGTACCCGGCCTGCTGGCAGGCGGCGGCACTGGGCAGGAAGCTCATGTTCTCGACCTTGGGCGGCACGGCCGGGCAACTGGGCCGGCAGTAGATGCCGGTCGTCCGGACCGCGGTGAAGAACCACCCGTCGAACCGGGCGTCCTTCGACTGCACGGCCCGCACGCAGCGGTCGGTGTCGGTGTACATGGCTCCAGCATCCCGGTAGCCCCGGCGGCGGGCTGG
>NZ_GG657750.1:6434351-6456394 GCF_000158895.1 Streptomyces sp. C
AAACCCGGCCCCCCCCCCCCCATTCCGACGGACGGAGTCCGGCGCAGCGGCGCGAAGCCGGCAAGGCGCCCCGGCGCCGCACCGCGCGAGCGGCGCGTCAAAAAGGCGAAGGCCCCGGGGCCAGTAGGACCCGGGGCCTTCCCCGTGCAGAGCCGAGCGGCAGCGTTACGGCTGGGACGCCGCCCGCGCCTCTCGCCGGTTGTGGCGGAACGTGTTCGCGCGACGGGTCGTCGCGAACAGCGGGATGGTCGCCGCCAGGGCGATCTGCAGCGCACAGCCCGTCTGGAGCAGCAGCTGCCCGCCCGGTGCCTCGAAGGCCCAGGCCGCCAGGAGGCCCATCGCCCCGACGATCCAGCTCAGCATCGCCGCCGCGAGGACACCCCGCGGCTTCGGGTACTCGACCCGGCTCACCATCAGCCAGGCCACCCCGATGATCGCCAGCAGCGTCGGGACGAACGGCAGCTCCAGCAGCACGATCGAGACGACCGTCAGCGCGCCGAAGGGGCTCGGCATGCCCTGGAACATGCCGTCCTTCATCGTCACGCAGCTGAATCTCGCGAGCCGCAGCACGACCGCCAGCAGGACCACGATCGCCGCGAGCGCCGACATCTTCTGGTGCGCGTCGTCGGCGACCATGCCGTAGACGAGCACGAAGTACGCCGGCGCCAGCCCGAAGCTGATCAGGTCGGACAGGTTGTCCAGCTCCGCGCCCATCGGCGAGCTGCGCAGCTTGCGGGCCACGATGCCGTCGAAGAGGTCGAAGACCGCCGCGAGCAGCATCAGTATCACCGCGGTCGCCGCGCTGTGCCGGGCCATGCCCGACTCGCCGCTGCCGGTGAGGTGCGGGATGAGGATCCCGGTGGTGGTGAAGTACACCGCCATGAATCCGCACGTGGCGTTACCGAGGGTGAGCGTGTCCGCTATCGACAGCCGCAGCGAGAGCGGCATGTCGTCCTCGGCGGACTCCTCCTCGGCGGATTCGGGAACCCAGCCGGTGGCAGGAGTCTCGGGGTCAGTCACGGTCAATTCGGGTCACCCCCGCGGTGGTGGCCTGACCGACCTCGACCGCGACCTCGACGCCCTCCGGGAGGTAGATGTCGACGCGGGAGCCGAAGCGGATCAGACCGATGCGTTCGCCCTGCTCCACCTTGGTTCCGGCCGGCAGGTACGGGACGATGCGGCGCGCGACGGCGCCGGCGATCTGCACCATCTCGATGTCGCCGAGCTCGGTGTCGAAGTGCCAGACAACGCGCTCGTTGTTCTCGCTCTCCTTGTTGAACGCCGGGACGAACCCGCCGGGGATGTGCTCCACGGACGTCACCGTGCCCGCCAGGGGCGCGCGGTTGACGTGGACGTTCAGCGGGCTCATGAAGATCGCGACGCGGGTGCGCCCGTCCTTCCACGGCATGATGCTCTGCACCACGCCGTCGGCGGGCGAGATGACGCGGCCCTGGGCGATCTCGCGCTCGGGGTCGCGGAAGAACCACAGCATGCCCGCCGCGAGAGCGGTGGCGGGCACGGCCGCCGCGGCCCAGCGTCCGGACTTGCGGGCCCGGGCGAGGCTGAGCGCCGCGGTGGCGACGGTCGGCAGAAGCCACGGCGATGCTCCGCGCGCGAGGCGTACGCCGGAGAGGCTGTCGCGGTGTGCAGAGGTTTGGCTGTGGGGCATGGATGACCTTCGTAGCGGGTGATTGCCGCGCCGCAAACGGGGGGACGGGACGGCGGCTTTACTGGAATGCTATCGGTTGCGCGCAACAACTGGGCAAGCCAGAAGCCGAGTCGATGGCCGTCGGCCAGTGACTGCTGGTGACTCTTTTGCGGTGGATCATCGGATGATCCACCGCAAAAGGGACATTCAGCCCTGGAGTCGGTACTCCTCTAGCAGGCGTCGCCCGATGATCATTTTCTGGATCTCGGCGGTTCCCTCACCGATCAGAAGCATCGGCGCTTCACGGTAGAGGCGCTCGATCTCGTACTCCTTCGAGAACCCGTAGCCGCCGTGGATACGGAAGGCATCCTCGACGACCTCCTTGCAGTATTCGGAGGCGAGGTACTTCGCCATCCCGGCTTCGAGGTCGTTTCGTTCCCCGGAGTCCTTTTTGCGTGCCGCGTTCACCATCATGGCATGGGCGGCCTCGACCTTGGTAGCCATCTCGGCCAGCTTGAACTGGATGGCCTGGTGCTCGGCGATCGCCTTGCCGAAAGTGTGACGTTGCTGGGCGTAGGAGACACCCAGTTCGAAAGCACGCTGCGCGACGCCGCAGCCACGCGCCGCCACGTTGACGCGGCCGACCTCGACGCCGTCCATCATTTGGTAAAACCCTCGGCCCGTCTGGCCTCCGAGGACCCGATTGGCCGGAATGCGCAGTCCGTCCATGATGAGCTCGGTCGTGTCGACGCCCTTGTAGCCCATCTTGTCGATCTTGCCCGGGATCGTCAGACCCGGACGGACCTCCCCGAAGCCCGGCTCCTTCTCCACGAGGAAGGTGGTCATCGACTTGTGGGGCGCGGTGCCCTCGGGGTGTCCTTCGTCACTCCGGACCAGAACGGCCACCAGCGTCGAGGAGCCGCCGTTCGTCAGCCACATCTTCTGGCCGTTCAGGACGTACTCGTCGCCGTCCTTCACCGCCTTGGACGTGATGGCCGACACATCCGAGCCGAGCCCCGGCTCCGACATCGAGAACGCGCCGCGCACCTCGCCCAGCGCCATGCGCGGGAGGAAGTACTCCTTCTGCTCCTGCGTGCCGTGCTGCTTGAGCATGTACGCCACGATGAAGTGCGTGTTGATGATGCCCGAGACGGACATCCAGCCGCGGGCTATCTCCTCGACGCACAGCGCGTAGGTGAGCAGCGACTCACCCAGGCCGCCGTACTCCTCCGGGATCATCAGGCCGAAGAGGCCCAGCTCCTTGAGGCCGTCGACGATCTGCTGCGGGTACTCGTCGCGGTGCTCCAGCTCGGTCGCGACCGGGATGATCTCCTTGTCGACGAACTCCCGGACGGTCTTGAGGATCTCCTGCTGGACGTCCGTGAGCCCGGCGGTCTGGGCGAGTCGTGCCATGGCTACTTCCCCTGTTCCTTCAGCTGAGGCCGGCCGGGCTGCTCGCCGCCGCGCGCCTTGATGTACGTCTCCGTCGGGACCATCACCTTGCGCCGGAAGACGCAGACGAGGGTGCCGTCCTGCTTGTAGCCCTTGGTCTCCACGTAGACGATGCCGCGGTCGTCCTTGGACTTGGACGGGGTCTTGTCCAGGACCGTGGTCTCGCCGTAGATCGTGTCGCCGTGGAAGGTCGGCGCCACGTGCCGCAGGGACTCGATCTCCAGGTTGGCGATGGCCTTCCCGGAGACGTCCGGCACGGACATGCCGAGCAGCAGGGAGTAGACGTAGTTGCCGACGACGACGTTCTTGCCGAAGTCGGTCGTGTTCTCGGCGTAGTTGCTGTCCATGTGCAGCGGGTGGTGGTTCATGGTCAGCAGGCAGAAGAGGTGGTCGTCGTACTCCGTGACCGTCTTCCCGGGCCAGTGCTTGTAGACAGCGCCGACCTCGAACTCTTCGTAAGTGCGTCCGAACTGCATCTCGCTCAGGCCTCCGCCGTCTTCTCAGTCGAGGGGTGTTCGAACTTGCTGGTGCGCTGCATGCCGGCGGCCCGGCCCTTGCCGGCGATGACCAGGGCCATCTTGCGGCTGGCCTCGTCGATCATCTCGTCGCCGAGCATCGCGGAGCCCTTCTTGCCGCCCGCCTCGGAGGTGCACCAGTCGTAGGCGTCGAGGATCAGCTCGGCGTGGTCGTAGTCCTCCTGGGAGGGCGAGAAGACCTCGTTGGCGGCGTCCACCTGGCCGGGGTGCAGCACCCACTTGCCGTCGAAGCCCAGGGCGGCGGCGCGGCCGGCGACCTCGCGGTAGGCGTCCACGTCGCGGATCTGGAGGAAGGGGCCGTCGATGGCCTGGAGGTTGTGCGTACGGGCCGCCATCAGGATCCGCATCAGGATGTAGTGGTAGGCGTCCGCCGGGTAGCCGGGCGGCTGCATGCCCACGACCAGGGACTTCATGTTGATCGAGGCCATGAAGTCGGCCGGGCCGAAGATGATGGTCTCCAGGCGCGGCGAGGCGGCGGCGATCTCGTCGACGTTGACCAGGCCCTTGGCGTTCTCGATCTGCGCCTCGATGCCGATCTTGCCGACCTCGAAGCCCATGGTCTTCTCGATCTGGGTGAGCAGCAGGTCCAGCGCGACGACCTGCTGGGCGTCCTGGACCTTCGGCAGCATGATGCAGTCGAGGTTCTGGCCCGCGCCCTCCACGACGGTGATGACGTCGCGGTACGTCCAGTGGGTGGTCCAGTCGTTGACGCGCACCACGCGGGTCTTGCCGGTCCAGTCGCCGTTGTTCAGCGCGTCCACGATGGTGTGGCGGGCGCCTTCCTTGGCGAGCGGGGCGCAGGCGTCCTCCAGGTCCAGGAAGACCTGGTCGGCCGGCAGGCCCTGGGCCTTCTCCAGGAACCGCGGGTTCGAGCCCGGGACCGCGAGGCAGGAGCGGCGCGGACGCAGCCGGTTCACGGGGGAGAGGGGCGTGGTCATGCGGGGACCTCCGTGCTTTCAGCGATGTTGAGAGGGTGGAGCTTGTTGGCCTTGCGGATCTCGTCGACGATACGTCCGATGATCTCCGTGATGCCGAAGTCCTTCGGGGTGAACACGGCGGCCACCCCGGCGGCCTTCAGCGTGACGGCGTCGGCGTTCGGAATGATGCCCCCGACGATGACGGGGATGTCGCCCGCCCCCGCCGTGCGCAGTCGTTCCAGGACGTCCGGGACCAGTGCGCTGTGCGAACCGGACAGGATGGACAGTCCCACGCAGTGCACGTCCTCGGCCAGGGCAGCCGAGGAGATCTCCTCGGGAGTCAGCCGGATGCCCTGGTAGACCACCTCGAACCCGGCGTCGCGGGCCCTCACGGCGATCTGCTCGGCACCGTTGGAGTGACCGTCCAGACCGGGCTTGCCGACCAGCAGGCGCAGCCGGCCGGAGCCCAGCTCGTCGGCCGTCCGGGAGACCTTCTCGCGGACCAGGGCCAGCGGCGTGCCCTCCTCGGCGGTGACCGCGACCGGGGCCGAGGAGACCCCGGTCGGGGCGCGGAACTCGCCGAAGACCTCGCGCAGGGCGTTCGCCCACTCGCCGGTGGTGACACCGGCGCGGGCGCACTCCAGGGTGGCCTCCATCAGGTTCTCGGTCCCGGCGGCGGCCTCCTTCAGCCGGTCCAGGGCCTGCCCGGCGGTCGGGAAGACGAACGGGTCGCCGTTCCCCTGCCGGTCCGAGGACTCCTGCCGCTCGGCCCGCCAGCGGGCGATCCGCTCGACGGTGAACGCCTCCACCGCGGGGTCGACGGTCATGATGGCCCCGTCGAGGTCGGCGGTGAGCGGGTTCTCCTCGGTCTGCTGGAAGCAGTTCACCCCGACGATCTTGTCCTCGCCGGCCTCGATCCGGGCGCGCCGCTCGGCGTGCGAGGAGACCAGCTGGGACTTCAGGTACCCGGACTCGACGGCCGCCATCGCGCCGCCCATCTCCTGGATCCGGTCGATCTCGGCCAGGCAGTCGGCGACCAGGGAGTCGACCTTGGCCTCGATGACGTGGGAGCCGGCGAAGATGTCCTCGTACTCCAGCAGGTCGCTCTCGTGGGCCAGGACCTGCTGGATGCGCAGCGACCACTGCTGGTCCCAGGGCCGGGGCAGGCCCAGCGCCTCGTTCCAGGCGGGCAGCTGCACCGCGCGGGCGCGGGCGTCCTTGGAGAGGGTGACCGCGAGCATCTCCAGCACGATCCGCTGGACGTTGTTCTCGGGCTGCGCCTCGGTCAGGCCGAGCGAGTTCACCTGGACGCCGTAGCGGAACCGGCGCTGCTTGGCGTTCTCGATGCCGTAGCGCTCCTTGGTGACCTTGTCCCAGATCCGGCCGAAGGCGCGCATCTTGCACATCTCCTCGATGAAGCGGACGCCCGCGTTCACGAAGAAGGAGATACGGGCGACCACCTCGCCGAAGCGCTCCTCGGGCACCTGGCCCGAGTCGCGCACCGAGTCCAGGACGGCGATCGCGGTGGACATCGCGTACGAGATCTCCTGGACCGGTGTGGCCCCGGCCTCCTGCAGGTGGTAGCTGCAGATGTTGATCGGGTTCCACTTCGGGATGTGGTTGACCGTGTACGCGATCATGTCCGTCGTCAGGCGGAGCGAGGGCCCGGGCGGGAAGACGTGCGTCCCGCGCGAGAGGTACTCCTTGACGATGTCGTTCTGGGTGGTGCCCTGGAGCTGGGAGATGTCCGCGCCCTGCTCCTCGGCGGCCACCTGGTAGAGCGCCAGCAGCCACATGGCGGTGGCGTTGATCGTCATCGAGGTGTTCATCTGCTCCAGGGGTATGTCCTGGAACAGCCGCCGCATGTCGCCGAGGTGGGAGACCGGGACCCCGACCCGGCCGACCTCGCCGCGGGCGAGGACGTGGTCGGGGTCGTAGCCGGTCTGCGTCGGGAGGTCGAACGCGACCGACAGGCCGGTCTGGCCCTTGGCGAGGTTGCGGCGGTACAGCTCGTTGGACGCCTCGGCCGTGGAGTGGCCGGCGTACGTCCGCATGAGCCACGGACGGTCCTTCTGGCGCTCTGTCATCTCAGGCGATCCTTATGGCCTTTGAGCGGACTCAGACGTTGCGGAAGCGGTTGATCGCGTCGAGGTGCCGGGCGCGCATCTCGTGGTCGCGGACGCCCAGGCCCTCCTCGGGGGCGAGCGCGAGGACGCCGACCTTGCCCTGGTGGAGGTTGCGGTGGACGTCGTACGCCGCCTGGCCGGTCTCCTCCAGGGAGTAGACCTTGGAGAGGGTGGGGTGGATCTTGCCCTTGGCGATCAGGCGGTTGGCCTCCCACGCCTCGCGGTAGTTCGCGAAGTGCGAGCCGATGATCTTCTTGAGGGACATCCACAGGTAGCGGTTGTCGTACTCGTGCATGTAGCCCGAGGTCGAGGCGCAGGTGGTGATGGTGCCGCCCTTGCGGGTGACGTAGACGGAGGCGCCGAAGGTCTCGCGGCCCGGGTGCTCGAAGACGATGTCGATGTCCTCGCCGCCGGTCAGATCGCGGATCTTGGAGCCGAAGCGCTTCCACTCGCGCGGGTCCTGGGTGCGCTCGTCCTTCCAGAACTTGTAGCCCTCGGCGTTGCGGTCGATGACCGCGTCGGCGCCCATCTTCCGGCAGATCTCGGCCTTCTCCGGGGAGGAGACGACGCAGATCGGGTTGGCGCCGCCGGCCAGGGCGAACTGGGTGGCGTAGGAGCCGAGGCCGCCGCTGGCGCCCCAGATCAGGACGTTGTCGCCCTGCTTCATGCCGGCGCCGTTGCGGGAGACCAGCTGGCGGTAGGCGGTGGAGTTGACCAGGCCGGGGGAGGCGGCCTCCTCCCAGCTGAGGTGGTCGGGCTTGGGCATCAGCTGGTTGGACTTGACGAGGGCGATCTCCGCCAGGCCGCCGAAGTTGGTCTCGAAGCCCCAGATGCGCTGCTCGGGGTCGAGCATCGTGTCGTTGTGGCCGTCCGAGGACTCCAGCTCGACCGAGAGGCAGTGCGCGACGACCTCGTCGCCCGGCTTCCAGGAGTTGACGCCGGGGCCGGTGCGCAGCACGACGCCCGCGAGGTCGGAGCCGATGACGTGGTACGGGAGGTCGTGGCGCTTGGTGAGCTCCGACAGGCGCCCGTAGCGCTCCAGGAAGTTGAAGGTGGAAACCGGCTCGAAGATCGAGGTCCACACCGAGTTGTAGTTGACCGAGGAGGCCATGACGGCCACCAGGGCCTCGCCCGGGCCGAGCTCCGGAACCGGAACCTGGTCCAGGTGCAGGGACTTGCGCGGGTCCTTCTCGCGGGTGGTGAGCCCCGCGAACATCTCCGCCTCGTCCTTGTGCACGGTGATCGCGCGGTACGAGTCGGGGAGCGGCAGTGCGGCGAAGTCTGCGGCGGTGGCGGACTGCGACTGAATCGCGTCCAGGATGTCCTTCACGGTATTGCCTCCGGCGAGCGCTGATGAGGGTGCGCTGAGGGATACGCGGGTGCGCGGTTACGTGTGTGGTGTGGTGCTGCGAGGTGCCGTCGGTCCTGGGGGTCCCCCCGGCCGAAGGCTGGGGGAGGAGCTCGGTGCTGCGGTGCTGTCGCGCCTGTGGTGGGGGCGGAGCGGGGCCTGGTGACGCAGGCATCCGGGGCGCGTTCCGTACCGAGTGGGCGTGGGCCGCGGGGACATCCGGACGGGATTCAACGTATGGCACCCCGTGTCACTCGGCAAGGCACTGGGTGCCAAAAATTTCTCTCACTTGCCGATTGACCTGCGCAGATGAGCGATGATCGATCAGAGTTACCCGCGAGTAGGGGCAACTCGGGCATACGAAAGCGGCCGCCCCCGGAATCGGGAGCGGCCGCTGTGACGAGAGTGACTACTTGTTCTTGAGTGCTTCCTCGATGGTCCGCATGACCTCGTCGAGCGGAGCGTCCGTACGCGCCACCGCGACCAGGACCTCGCCCTCCGTCCGCACCGCCGCCTGCGGGGCCCCGGCGGGCGCTCCCTGCGTCCGCCCGGCGCCGATCCCCGACCCGAAGGTCTTGCGGACGATCGCGAAGGCGTGGTCCAGCTGCGCCTCCACGTCCCCCTGGCCCCCCGCCCGCAGCCATCGCCGCAGCACGTGGTTGTGCGCGGTCACCACCGCGGAGGCGGCCACCTCGGCGAGCAGCGGGTCGTCGTTGCCGTCGTGGTGGTCGGTCTCGTCGAAGTGGGCGAGCAGGTAGCGGGTGAAGAGCCGCTCGTAGCGGGCCACCGACGCGATCTCCCGCTCCCGCAGCGCCGGCACCTCGCGGGTCAGCCGGTAGCGCTCCACCGACACCGCCGGCGAGGCGGCGTACATCTTCATGACTTCCTTGATCCCCCGGCACACCGTGTCGAGCGGGTGCTCGTGCGCCGGAGCCACGTCCAGGACGGCCTCGGCGCGGGTCAGGGTGTCGTCGTGGTCCGGGAAGATCGCCTCTTCCTTGGAACGGAAGTGCCGGAAGAAGGTCCGGCGCGCCACCCCGGCGGTCGCGGCGATCTCGTCGACCGTCGTGGCCTCGTACCCCTTGGTCGCGAAGAGCTCCATCGCCGCGGCGGCGAGCTCGCGGCGCATCTTGAGCCGCTGGGCGGCCGCCCGGGTGCCGGCCGCGCTCTCCTGGGAGTCGGCGGACGACGCGGCACGGGGTGAGGTCTTGGCGGGCTGGGACATAGAGCGAAAGTACTTCATTCGCGCAGGCGCGCGCGCCGGAGGGGGGTGCGAGGGGGGTGGATGCGGGGGAGGGCCCGCACTGGGCTCGGGAGGGTACGTCCGCCGTGAGGGTCCGGCGGACCCGAGCAGCCCTCCCCACGCATCCTGATCGGGGCCCGGCCGGGGGTCAGGGGGTGACCCCCTACCGGCGGGCGTACTCACGGAATCCGCGGCCGGTCTTCCGGCCCAGGCAGCCCGCCGCCACCAGGTGCTCCAGCAGCGGGGACGGCGCCAGGGCGGGGTCGCGGAACTCCTCGTACAGGACCTTCTCGATGGCGAGCGACACGTCCAGGCCGACCACGTCGAGGAGCTCGAAGGGCCCCATCGGGTAGCCGCCGCCCAGCTTCATCGCGGCGTCGATGTCGTCGATGCCCGCATAGTGCTGCTCGACCATCTTGACGGCGTTGTTCAAGTACGGGAACAGCAGCGCGTTCACGATGAAGCCGGCCCGGTCCCCGCAGTCCACCGGGTGCTTGCGCACCTTGGTGCAGACCTCGCGGACCGTGGCGTGCACGTCGTCGGCCGTCAGGACCGTGCGGACCACCTCGACCAGCTTCATGGCCGGCGCCGGGTTGAAGAAGTGCATGCCGATCACGTCCTGCGGACGCGAGGTGGCCCGCGCGACCGCGATCACCGGCAGCGAGGAGGTGGTGGTCGCCAGCACCGCGCCCGGCTTGCAGACCTTGTCCAGACCCGCGAAGAGCTGCTGCTTGACCTCCAGGTCCTCGGCGACCGCCTCGACCGCCAGGTCCACGTCCGCGAAGGCCTCCAGCGACCCGGCCGGGGTGATCCGGTCCAGGGTCTGCGCGGCGGCCTCCTCGGTCAGTCGGCCCTTGGACACCGCACGGCCCAGGGACTTCCCGATCGCGGCCTTCGCGGCCTCGGCCTTCTCCTCGCTGCGGGCGGCCAGCACCACGTCGTACCCGGCCTGCGCGAAGACCTGCGCGATGCCGCTCGCCATGGTCCCGGAGCCGGCCACGCCGACCGAGGAGACCGGACGGCCCGCGCCCAGCAGCGACCCGTCCAGCGGGGTCTGCAGGTCGCGGACGACCACCGGGCTGCCCGGGGCCTCGTACGTGTAGAAGCCGCGCCCGGCCTTCTGCCCGGTCAGGCCCGCCTCGACGAGCTGCCCCAGGATCGGCGCCGGAGCGTGCAGCCGGTCGCCCGAGGAGGCGTACATGGCCTCCAGCACGGTGCGCGCGGTGTCCACGCCGACCAGGTCGAGCAGGGCGAGGGGGCCCATCGGCAGACCGCAGCCCAGCTTCATCGCCGCGTCGATGTCCTCGCGGGAGGCGTACTTGGCCTCGTACATCGCGGCGGCCTGGTTGAGGTAGCCGAAGAGCAGGCCGTCGGCGACGAAGCCGGGCCGGTCGCCGACCGCGACGGGCTGCTTGCCCAGCTCCACCGCCAGCTCGGTGACCGCCTCGACGGCCGCCGGCGCGGTCAGCACGCTGGAGACGACCTCCACGAGCTTCATCGCCGGCGCCGGGTTGAAGAAGTGCATGCCCAGCACCCGCTCCGGGTGCCGGGACTCGGCGGCGAGCCGGGTCACGGACAGCGCGTTGGTACCGGTCGCCAGCACGGTGTCGGGCCGGACGACCGCGTCGAGCTCGCCGATGATCCGGTGCTTGAGGTCGTAGTCCTCCGGGACCACCTCGATGACGAGGTCGGCCCCGGCGGCCGCCCCGATGTCCGTGAAGGTGCGGAAGCGGGCCAGGACCGCCTCGCGCTCCTGCTCGGTGAGCTTGGACTTGGCCACCGAACGGGCCGTGGCGGCCGCGAGGGCCCCGGCGGCGCGGCGGGTGGCGGCCTCGCTGATGTCGATGCCGATGACCTCGCGGCCGGCCCGGGCGAGCACCTCGGCGATGCCGGTGCCCATCGTGCCGAGACCGACGACGGCGACGGTGCGGAGGGAGGACTGACTGGACGTGGACGGAAGGTCCATCGCGGGACTCCAGTGGAAGAGGGTGACGACTGAGGGAGCGCGCGGCGCACGGCGCGCGCGGATGCCGTACGGAAGAGCCGTGCGGAGCGGACCCGGCGGTGCGCCCGGAGAGGGATGGGGGCGCGGCGGGTGGAAACGGCCAAACCCTGTCCCGGGGTCCAGCCGTACGGGTGAAACGGTCGAGCGAACGGACCGACTGGTACGGGGCGGCTGCGTCACCAGGCCGCGTCCGTACGTGTTGGGAAGGAGACTAACCGGCCGGTAACTGGTCCGCCAGAGCGCGGAGATGTGACCTGTACCGCCCAAATGTACCGATCATCGATCATCGATCAGCGGGCTCCGCGGAACACCGCCTACCGGGGGCCGCGGGGCCCTAGGGTGGCCGCGTGAACGACGTCCTGGAACGCCTGCGGGCGGAGGCCGACGACCCGGCCGCGTACGCGGAACTGCTCGCGGCGGCGCCGGACGCCCTGGCCGCCTCCCTGACCTCCGCCGGGCTGCCCCTGTGGGCCCGCGAACTGGCCGCCTACCGGCTCGGGATGTCCGGGGACCGGCGGGCCTTCGAGCCGCTGGTCCTGCTGCTCAACCACCGGGACCCGGCCCGCTGCGCCGCCGCCGCGCAGGCGCTCGGCGTCCTCGGCGACCCGCGCACCGCCCGCGCGGCGGCGGCCCTGGCGACGAACTCCCTGCGCACGGCCTACGCCCTGCACCCGGTCCGGCTGCTGACCGCGCTGCGGGCGCCCGAGTCGGCCCCGGCCCTGATCAAGACCCTGTCGCGGCTGCTGGCCCCGCACGACCCGTACTGGCGGGTGGCCCTGGCCTGCGTCGAGGGCCTGGGCGCCCTCGCCGACGCCCGGGCCCGCGACGTCCTGGTCCGCGCCCAGGCCCACCCCCGGCTGGCGCCGGCCGCCACCGAAGCCCTGGCCGGGCTGGTGACGGGGCACCCCGACGCGTGAGCCCTGGCCGGGTGGGGCGGGGAGTGGCTCCGCGCAGCGGGCCGGCCCTCACCTCCCGGACGGGACCACCGCGAAGGCCTCGACCTCCAGCAGGAGCTCCGGGCGGAACAGGGCCGCGACCTGGACCGCCGAGGAGGCCGGCAGGCGGTCCGGGGCGATGACCTCGTCCCGGGCCGCCCGCACCGCCGGCAGGTGGGCCACGTCCGTGACGAAGTACGTCAGCTTCACCACGTCCTCGAAGCCCGCCCCGGCCGCCGCCAGGCACCGCCGCAGGTTCTCGAACACCTGCCGCGCCTGCGCGGCCGGGTCGCCCTCGCCGACCACCGCTCCCTTCTCGTCGAAGGAGCACTGCCCCGACACGGCCACGAACCGCCCGGTGCCCCAGACGACGTGGCTGTAACCGGTACCGGGGCTGACGCCCTCGGGCGCGGCGATGCGGGTGAGGTGGTCGGCGTCGTACGCAGGAGATGTCATGCGGACGATCTTGCCCGGTCGGCCTCAGCCGCGGAAGCCCAGCAGCCCGTGCAGGGCCGCACCGCCCGCCGACGACGGCACCGCCCGGGTCGCCGCGGCCGGCTTCGGCGCGGGCTGCGCCTGGCAGGTCGCGTCCGCCGCCTGACCCGTCCTCAGGTACGCGGACAGCTTCTCGTCGAGGCACTTGTTGCCGCTCAGGGCGATGCCGTGGTTGCCGCCGCCCTCCTCCACCACCAGCGCCGAGCCCGCCAGCTTGTCCCGCATGCTCACCGCACCCTCGTACGGGGTGGCCGCGTCCTCCGTCGCCTGGAACAGCAGCGCCTTCGGCAGGGCCGTGTTCGTCACGTCCGGAGCCTCCAGCGGCTGCGTCGGCCAGAACGCGCACGGCGCGTTGTACCAGGCGTTGTTCCAGGTCATGAAGGGCGCCTTGGCGTGCGTCCGCCACATGTCGGCCCGCCAGCGGTTCCAGTCCCGCGGCCACGCCGAGTCCCGGCACTGCACCGCCGTGTAGACGCTGTAGCTGTTGCTCGCCGACGGCTCCACCGCGCCCAGCCGCTCGTACGCCGCCACCAGCGGCTTCGGGTCCTGCTTGACCGCGTACGCCGCGAAGGCCTCGGCCAGCGACGGCCAGTAGCCGTTGTAGTAGCCGCCCGGCATGTACGTGTCCTCCAGCTCGGCCGGGCCCACCTTCCCGCCCGCCGGCGCCCCGCGCAGCGCCTCGCGCATCGCGTACCAGCGCTCCTCGACCCTGGCCGGGTCGGTGCCCAGGTGGTACGTGGAGTCGTACTGGGCCACCCAGGCCAGGAACGCCTTGTGGCGGGCGTCGAAGGCCAGGTCCTGCGAGAGGTTGTCCGCGTACCAGACGCCGCCCGGGTCGACCACGGAGTCCAGCACCAGCCGGTGCACCCGGTCGGGGTGGAGCTTGGCGTACACGGCGCCCAGGTAGGTGCCGTAGGAGTAGCCGAAGTAGCTGAGCTTGGGCGCGCCCAGCGCGGTGCGCAGCACCTCCAGGTCGCGGGCCGCCGAGACGGTGCCGACGTACGGGAGCACGTCCGCGTGCTTCTCCTGGCAGGACACCGCGAAGGACCGCACCCGCTCCAGGTTGGCCCGCTCGGTCGCCCCGTCCCGCGGCACGGAGTCGGGCCGTACCGGGTTGAAGTGGCCGGACCCGCAGTCGAGGGTGGGCTCGCTCTTGCCCACGCCGCGGGGGTCGAAGCCGATCACGTCGTACTGGGCGGCCACGTCCTTGGGCAGGGCCGAGGCGATGAACCCGGCCAGCGCGCGGCCGCTGCCGCCCGGGCCACCGGGGTTGACCAGCAGCGGCCCCTGGGAGGTGGCGGCGGTGTGCGGGACGCGGGTCAGGGCGAGGGAGACCTGCCGCCCGGCGGGCTGCTCGTGGTCGAGCGGCACCTTGAGGGAGGCGCACTGCAGCGTCGGGTAGCGGGGGGTGGCGCAGCCGGTCCAGCGCAGGCCCGCGGCGGCCGGGGCGGGCGCCTCGGCGGGCGCGGCCGGCGCGGCGGTGAGCGGGGTCGCGAGTGCGGCGGCGACGGTGGAGATCGCCAGCAGGACGGCGGCCCGCTTCTTCGCGGGGCGCAGCTTCGAGGGGTGGAGCATGGGGCCTCCCAGCCGAGGGTTCTGGGCGGAATCGTCCCGGAAACCGTGGCGGGAAGACGGGATTGGGCCGCGTATTGGCCCGATGTGATGACCCGTCGGGAGGCGTCCGGGTCACGGGCGGTGCGCGCGGCGGGCTCACATCAGCGTCAGCTGCGTCGGACCGGCGGGGTCGGGGCTGGCTGGCCGCTCCGGCTCGGGCAGGGCCCGCGGCCGTCCGCGCCGGGCCGGTCCGATGCCGAATTCGGCGGCGAGTTCGTGGACTTGGCGGGTGATCCGGCGCTGGTACCAGGTGGGTGCGTACGAGCCGCCCGCGTACATCCGTTCGTATCGTTCGACCAGGTGCGGGTGGTGGCGGCCGAGCCAGGCCGTGAACCACTCGCGCGCCCCCGGCCGCAGATGGAGTACCAGGGGTGTCACGGAGGCCGCACCGGACGCGGCGATCGCCCGGACGGTCGCCCGCAGCTGCTCGGGGGAGTCGCCGAGGAAGGGGATCACCGGCGCCATCAGCACCCCGCATTCGAGGCCCGCGTCCGTCAGCGCCCGTACGGCGGCCAGCCGGGCGGCGGGGGAGGGGGTGCCGGGCTCCACGGTCCGCCACAGGTCCGTGTCGGTGAACCCGACCGAGACGCACACGCCGACCTCGGTGACCTCGGCGGCCTGCCGCAGCAGGGGCAGGTCGCGCAGGATCAGGGTGCCCTTGGTGAGGATCGAGAAGGGGTTCGCGCGCTCCCGCAGCGCCCCGATGATCCCGGGCATCAGCCCGTAGCGGCCTTCGGCGCGCTGGTAGCAGTCGACGTTGGTGCCCATGGCGATGTGCGCGCCGCCCCAGCGCGGCGCGGCCAGCTCGCGGCGCAGCATCTCCGGGGCGTTGACCTTGACGACGATCTGGGAGTCGAAGCCGATCCCGGTGTCCAGGTCGAGGTAGCCGTGGGTCTTGCGGGCGAAGCAGTAGACGCAGGCGTGGCTGCAGCCCCGGTAGGGGTTGACGGTCCATTCGAACGGCATCCGCGAGGCCCCGGGCACGCGGTTGACGATCGAGCGGGCCCGCACCTCGTGGAAGGTGATCCCGCGGAACTCGGGGGTGTCGAAGGTGCGGGTGACGACGGAGCCGGCCCCGAACAGGGCGGCCGGACCGCTGCCCGGCGCCCCGGTCAGATTCTCCCAGCGCATGGATGCCTCCTCGGTGACGGGGACCCGAGAATAGAACAAACGTTCCCATGATCGTGCGGGCGAGGCCGCCCGGTGCGCCGCGGGCGGTGCTGCGGGTGGCCGCGGGCGCCGCACCGGAGGGGTTGTTCCCTCCGGCCGGTCCCCGGCCGCGGCCGCCCGGGGGCGGAGGGCGGATTTGGGCGCCCGCCCCGGAGGTGATTGGCTTGCCGCCGCAACGTTCACGACTGCTGGAGGAACAGGTATGGCGCAGGTCGAAGCCACCACGGAGCGCATCATCGAGGCCGACGCGGACACCGTGTTCGACGCGCTGGCCGACTACAGCGGCACCCGGAACAAGCTGCTCCCCGAGCACTTCAGCGAGTACGAGGTGCGCGAGGGCGGGGACGGCGAGGGCACCCTGGTCCACTGGAAGCTCCAGGCCACCAGCAAGCGCGTACGCGACTGCCTGCTGGAGGTCACCGAGCCCACCGACGGCCAGCTCGTGGAGAAGGACCGCAACTCCTCCATGGTCACCACCTGGACCGTGACCCCCGCCGGCGAGGGCCGCTCCCGGGCCGTGGTCAGCACCGTCTGGAACGGCGCCGGCGGCATCGGCGGCTTCTTCGAGCGCACCTTCGCCCCCAAGGGCCTCGGCCGCATCTACGACACCGTCCTGGAGAACCTGGCCAAGGAAGTCAAGGCCGACGCCTGACGGGCCCCTCGGCCGCGCGGTACAACGCCCGGGGACGGCTCACCGGTTCGGGTGGAATTCCCGGCCGCCGTGAGCCGCCCCGAGACCCGCCCCGAGACCCGCCGCGCAGCCCGGCCCGCCCCCGGGCGTGGCCCGGGGCCGGGGGCGGGCCGGACGGCTAGGGTGGGGCTCCGCGACCCGACCCACCGGGGGGCCCGATGAAGATCCTCGTCTCCGCCGACATGGAAGGCGCCACGGGCGTCACCTGGCCCGCCGACGTGCTGCCCGGCACCCCGCAATGGGAGCGCTGCCGGGGCATGTTCACCTCCGACGTGAACGCCGCCGTGCTCGGCTTCCACGACGGCGGCGCCGACCAGGTCCTCATCAACGAGGCCCACTGGACCATGCGCAACCTCCTCCTGGAGAAGCTCGACGCCCGCGCCGAGATGATCACCGGCCGCCACAAGTCCCTCTCCATGGTCGAGGGCGTCCAGCACGGCGACGTCGACGGCATCGCCTTCGTCGGCTACCACACCGGCGCCGGCAGCGAAGGCGTCCTCGCCCACACCTACCTCGCCAACTCCATCACCGGCGTCTGGCTGGGCGGCCGGCGCGCCAGCGAGGGCGTCCTGAACGCCCACGTGGTCGCCGAGTACGGCGTCCCCGTCATCCTCGTCACCGGCGACGACCTCACCTGCGCCGAGGCCGCCGGATACGCCCCCGACGCCCGCACCGTCGCCGTCAAGGACCACGTCTCCCGCTACGCGGCCGTCTGCCGCACACCGGCCCGCACCGCCGCCGACATCCGCGCCGCCGCCACCGAGGCGGTCAAGCTCGCGGTCCGGCACGAGCCGGTGCGCGGCGGCCCCCACGCGATGGAGGTCGAGTTCGACGCCGAGCACCTGTCGATGGCCGCGACCGTCGTCCCCGGCGTCGAGCGCTCCGGCGAACGCAGGGTCGCGTACACCAGCGAGACGATGTACGAGGCGATCCGGACCTTCAAAGCGGTCACGACGGTCGTCTCGGCGGCCGTGGAGGAGCAGTATGGCTGACATGCACCGGGTCGAAGGCGCCCCCCGACGGAGCGTCCACGAAGAAGCCGCGGCCCCCGCCGGGGCCTGCATCGACGAGACGGCCCTCGCCGAGGTGGTCGAGTTCACCTCCGGCCTGATCCGCATCGACACCACCAACCGCGGCGGCGGTGACTGCCGCGAGCGGCCCGCCGCCGAGTACGCCGCCGAGCGCCTCGCCGGAGCAGGCCTGGAGCCCGTACTGCTGGAACGCACCCCCGGCCGCACCAACGTGGTCGCCCGGATCCACGGCACCGACCCCTCCGCCCCCGCCCTCCTCGTCCACGGACACCTCGACGTGGTCCCCGCCGAGGCCGCCGACTGGAGCGTCGCCCCCTTCTCCGGCGAGGTCCGCGACGGCGTGGTCTGGGGCCGCGGCGCCGTCGACATGAAGAACATGGACGCCATGGTGCTGGCCGTCGTACGCGCCTGGGCCCGCCACGGCGTACGGCCGCGCCGGGACGTCGTCATCGCCTACACCGCCGACGAGGAGGACAGCGCCGTCGACGGGTCCGGCTTCCTCGCCGACGAGCACCCGCACCTCTTCGAAGGCTGTACGGAGGGCCTGAGCGAGTCCGGGGCCTTCACCGTCCACCCCCGGCCCGGCCAGGCCCTCTACCCCATCGCCGCCGGCGAACGCGGCACCGCCTGGCTCAAGCTGACCGCCCACGGCACCGCCGGGCACGGCTCCAAGCCCAACCGGGCCAACGCCGTCAGCCGGCTCGCCGCCGCCGTCGCCCGCATCGGCGAGTACGACTGGCCGGTCCGCCTCACCGACACCGTCACCGCCTGCATCACCGAACTCGCCGCCCTCCAGGGCCTCACCGTCGACCCGCGCGCCCCCGGCACCGACCTCGACGGCCTCCTCGGCAAGCTCGGCCCGGCCGCCGCCCTCGTCGAGGCGACCGTCCGCAACAGCTCCAACCCGACCATGTTCAGCGCCGGTTACAAGCTCAACGTCATCCCCGGCCACGCCACCGCCTACGTCGACGGACGCACCGTCCCCGGCGGAGAGGCCGAGTTCACCGACACCCTCGACCGGCTCACGGGCCCCGACGTGCACTGGGAGTTCCAGCACCGGGAGGTGGCCCTCCAAGCCCCCGTCGACGGGCGGACGTACGGCATCCTGCGCGAGTCCGTCGAACACTTCGACCCCGACGGGCACGTGGTCCCCTTCTGCATGGCGGGGGGAACGGATGCCAAGCAGTTCTCCCGGCTCGGCATCACCGGCTACGGCTACTCCCCGCTCAAACTGCCGCCGGGCTTCGACTACTGGTCCCTCTTCCACGGCGTGGACGAGCGGGTCCCCGTCGACGCCCTGCACTTCGGCGTCCGCGTCCTCGACCGCGCGCTGCGGGCCCTGTGATGGGAACCGGATGATGGCGGCCGCCGCCCTCGGGGGTCCCTACGGCAGCTGGCCCTCCCCGATCACCGCCGAACACGCCGCCGCGCACGACGGCCGGCCCGAGTACGTGGGCACCGTCGGCGCCGAGGTGTGGTGGACCGAACCCCGCCCCGAGGAAGGCGGCCGCCGCACCCTGGTGCGCCGGCCCGCCGACGGCGGCGCCGCCCGGTCGGTGCTGGAGGCCCCCTGGAACGTGCGCAGCCGGCTCACCGAGTACGGGGGCCTGCCCTGGGCCGGCGCCGAACAGCCCGGCCGGGGACCGCTGGTGGTGTTCGTCCACCACGCCGACCAGCGGCTGTACGCGTACGAGCCGGACGCCCCCGGCGCCGCCGCCCAGCCCCGCCCGCTCACCCCCGTCTCCGCCGTCGGCGGCGGCCTGCGCTGGGCGGACCCCGTGCTGCGCGGAGGCGAGGTCTGGTGCGTGCTGGAGGAGTTCACCGGCCCCGGCCCGGGAGACCTGCGCCGGGTCGCGGCCGCCGTGCCGCTGGACGGGTCTGCCGCGGGGGACCGGTCCGCCGTCCGGGAGCTGACCGACGACCGGCACCGCTTCCGGACCGGGCCGAAGCCCTCCCCCGACGGCCGCCGCGCGGCCTGGCTGGTGTGGGACCACCCCCGGATGCCCTGGGACGGCACGGAGCTGGAGCTGGCCGACGTACGCCCCGACGGGACGCTCGGCGCGCCCCGCACGGTGCTCGGCGGGCCGGACGAGGCCGTCGCCCAGGTGGCGTGGGCGGCCGACGGGACCCTGCTCGCGGTGAGCGACCGAACCGGCTGGTGGAACCCGTACCGGGTGGACCCGGACGGCGGCGAGCCGGTCAACCTGTGCCCCCGCGAAGAGGAGTTCGGCGGCGCCCTGTGGAAGCCGGGCCTGACCTGGCTGGCGCCGCTGCCGGAGGGGACGGTGGCCGTACTGCACGGGCAGGGCTCCTCGGTGCTCGGCGTCCTCGACCCCGACACCGGCGACCTCGTCGACGCGGCCGGGCCCTGGACGGCCTGGCAGCCGGCCCTGGCCGTCAGCGGAACCCGGGTGTACGGGGTCGCCGCCAGCCCGCGCAGCGCCTACGAGGTCGTCGAGCTGGACGTCGGTACGAGGGCACGCGCGGGTCGTCGGAGCCCGGGCCGCCGACCCCGTGGACCCCGCCTACTACCCGGAGCCGCAGAGCCGCACCTTCCCCGGCCCCGGCGGCCGCGAGATCCACGCCCACGTCTACCCGCCGCACCACCCCGCCCTGCGGCCGCCCGACGACGAACTGCCCCCGTACGTGGTGTGGGCCCACGGCGGCCCCACCGAGCACGTCCCGCCCGTACTGGACCTGCACATCGCCTACTTCACCTCGCGCGGCATCGGCGTCGTCGAGGTCAACTACGGCGGCTCCACCGGCTACGGCCGTGCCTACCGCGAGCGGCTGCGCGAACAGTGGGGCGTCGTCGACGTCGAGGACTGCGCCGCCGTCGCCCGGGCCCTGGCCGCCGAGGGCACCGCCGACCCCGCCCGGCTCGCGATCCGCGGCGGCAGCGCCGGCGGCTGGACGGCCACGGCCTCCCTGGCCGCCACCGACCTGTACGCCTGCGCCGCGGTCATCTACCCGGTGCTCGACCTGCGCGGCTTCGCCGCCGAGACCCACGACCTGGAGTCGCACTACACGGACGGCCTGGCCGGCCCCCCGGCCACCCTGGCCCTGCGCTGCCGGGAACGCTCCCCGGTGGCCCGCGCCGACCGGATCGCAGCCCCTTTCGTCCTCCTCCAGGGCCTGGACGACCCCGTCTGCCCGCCTTCGCAGGCCGAACGCCTGCTGGCCGCCCTCCGCGGCCGCGAGCCGGCGGTCCCGCACGCGTACCTCACCTTCGAGGGCGAGGGGCACGGCTTCCGGCGCGCGGAGACGATGGTGCGGGCGCTGGAGGCCGAACTGTCGCTGTATGTCCAGGTGTTCGGCGTCGAGAGGGGGGACGTGCCGCGGCTGGAGCTGGGGACGGAGTAGCGGGCCGGGCCGGGCGCGGGTGCGGGTGCGGGTGCGGGCCGCCGAGTGGATCTCCCTATGTGTGCAGCCAGATCCGAAGCGGGCCGAGGGGGGTGAACCCGGCGCGCACGGCGGTGTCGAGGTCCTCGCCGTGCTCGTAGCCCACCACCGGGAGCTGCGGCCAGTGCCGGGCGGCCGCGTCGAGGGCGGCCGCCCAGGCGGCGTCGGCGTCCGCGTCGTCGTGGGCGTCGTGGGCGTCGTGGGCGAACACGTTGGAGACGCCGACGACGCCGCCGCCGGTGCTGAGGACGGCCCCGGCGGTGATCCGGGACCCGTCGCGGCCCGCGAGGAAGAGGATGCCCTCGCGGAGCAGGCCCTCGTGGAACAGGCCGGTGGAGTCCGCGCCGTCCCAGGCGGTCTCCCACGCGGCAAGTTCCCCGGGCGCTTCCAGCTCGTCCCAGTCCAGTCGGCTGCCCGCCGGGGCGGCGGCCATCCCCGCCGGGCGGTGGATCCACTGCGCCTCGAACAGCACCTCGAAGCCGGCCGGGGCCAGGTCGAGTGCGGCGAAACTGTCCTTCACCGAGCAGCCGGGCACGGCCGTGTCGACCCCGGCGAGCACCTCGGCGGCCGTGGCACCCGGGGTGAGGGTGACGGCGTCGGGGTACAGGGGCGGGGTGCGGTGGGGGCTGCACCAGAGCGAGTCGCGGAAGTGGCCGCTGCGGGACACCGCGGAGCACCACTCGGCGTTGTTGCGGGCGGCGGCGGCACGGAGCTGCTCGGGTGTGGTCGGGGTGATGGTCACGCCGGGATGCTTGCACAGTGCCTAGCCTGGGGCGATGTCTTATTCCGCTGAGTACGTCAGTGCGGGCGCCCGGGTCGGTCTGCGTCCCTTCCGGCCCTGCGACGGCCCCGAGTTCACCGCGCGGGTGCGCGAGAGTCGCGAGCTGCACCGGCCCTGGCTGTTCCCGCCCGCGACCCTGGAGGACTACGAGCCGTACGCGGCCCAGCGTGCGGGGAGCGGGTTCCTGGTCTGTGAGCTGGACACCGGGGACATCGCCGGGTTCGTCAACGTCAACAACGTCGTCCGCGGCGCCTTCCAGTGCGGGGCGCTGGGGTACGGGGCCTTCGCGCACGCCGCCGGGCGCGGGCTGTTCGGGGAGGGCTTCGACCTGCTGCTGGCACACGCCTTCGCCGAGGACGGCCTTGGGCTGCACCGCCTGGAGGCCAACATCCAGCCGGGCAACACCGCGTCGATCGGTTTGGTTCGGGGGCGGGGCTTCCGGCTGGAGGGGTTCTCACCGGAGTTCCTGCACGTGGACGGGGCGTGGCGGGACCACGAGCGGTGGGCGGTGACGCGGCGGGCTTCTTGATGCGGGGCGGGGCGAGTCGGGCGGGTCGGGGGCGCCCACCCGGGTTCCCTTGCGGGCCGCTATCTCTCCTCAAGGTTCAGGGCCGGGCGGTGGTTGCCCACCCGCTGCCTGGGTGGGGGG
>NZ_GG657750.1:6456533-6459329 GCF_000158895.1 Streptomyces sp. C
CTTCGTGATCGCCTTCGGCGACCCTTGACCGACCGGCCCGAACCGGAAAGACAAAGGCCTGCCGGGAAGCCCCCGAAGGAACGGTCACCGGGGAGGAGGGGGAGGGGCGGGTCTCTCAGCGATGAGGCGAGGGGCCGGGCCTTGGCCGGCCGGGCATGCGGACCCTCAGGAGGCGAGGTGCCGGGCCGGAGCGCGACTACCCGCACGAGAGGGTGACCAGAGCCTCCCGGGGAGCCCCCGGGCGCGGCAGATCGCTACGCGCTCCTCCCGGCTCGGCGTCCGACGGCCGTCTGGGGCTGATAGCCGCACCGAAGGCCGCTCGGAGCGGCGAGGATGCGCAGGGGCGCGGCAGATCGCTCCGCGGATTTCAGCGGCTGATGGCCGTCCTGGGCCGATGCCCGCACCGGGGCGGAGCTTCGGGGAACGGGGGAAGGGCGGGGAGGGGCAGGGCCCCGCGCGACGGAAAAGCCGGTACGGACAGCGGCGCATGGAACAGGATGGGGCGTATGCGAAGCCTCGTACTCCTCGACGCCCCCTCCAACCTCGGCCTGCGCCCGCCCGCCCCAGGGACCGTGCCGGGGGTCTACAAGCTCGCCGGCGCGCTGCGCGAGCAAGGGCTGCTCCAGCGGCTCGGTGCCCGGGAGGGCGGGGTGGTCGTTCCGCCGCGCTACGACCGGGGTGAGTGGAAGGAGGGTGACGGCGTCTTCCACGCCGACGCCATCGCCGCGTACACCGTGACCCTCGCCGACCGGATCGAAGCGCACCTGAGGGATGGGGAGTTCCCGGTGGTGCTGGGCGGTGACTGCTCCATCCAGCTCGGCGCCGCCCTCGCGATGCGCCGGCTCGGCCGGTACGGGCTCGCCGCCATCGATGGCTCCGCCGACTTCCGGCATCCCGGCAACGAGGCCGTCAACGGGCCCGTCGGGGCGGCCGGGGGTGAGGAGCTCGCGCTGTCGACGGGGCGGGGGCAGGGCGCCCTGAGTGACCTGGAGGGGCTCGGGCCCTATCTGCGGGAGGAGGACGTGCGGCTCTTCGGGCTGCGCGACGGGGACGAGGACCTGCCGGAGCTGCGTGCGGTCGGCATCGCGGCCCACACCGTCGGGGAGATCCGGGAGCGCGGCGCCGGTGCGGTGGCGCGGGCGGCGCTGGACGGGCTGCATCCGCCGGAGACGGCGGGGTTCTGGATCCACCTCGATGCTGATGTACTCGACCCCTCCGTCATGCCGGCCGTGGACAGCCCGGACCCGGGCGGGCTGCTGCCGGGGGAACTGGGGGAACTGTTGGGCGAGTTGGCCCGTTCGCCCCGGTGTGTCGGGCTCAACGTGACGATCTACGATCCTGATCTGGATCCGGACGCGCGTGCGGGCGCCCTGCTTGCCGAGCTGGTCGTGGGGGCCTTTGCGTAATCCTGACCGGTGGTGATGTGCGGAACCACTGTGCACGCGGCCCACCCGCGTGTTCCATTCCCCCATGGCCACCACCGTGCGACGTGCCCAGCTGACTCTTCCCGCCGCCCCCTTGGGCCCCGACAACCCGCTGCCCGCGCTGCGCGCTCCCGACGGCGTGCACGAGCTGGACGAGCGCTCGCGGCGGGGACTGCCGCGCGACATGGCGCGGCAGATCGGCTACGAGCCGCTGCGCTCCCTGCTGCCCGTCCCGATCCGTGACGGATACGGACGGCAGCGCGCGGAGCGGGAGTTCGAGGCGGTCGTCATCGAGAACGGGCGGCTGCGCGTCACCGTGCTGCCCGGGCTCGGAGGGCGGATCCACTCGATGGTTCATCTGGGGAGCGGCCGTGAACTCCTTTATCGCAACCCGGTGTTCCAGCCCGCCGACTTCGCGCTCAACGGGGCCTGGTTCTCCGGTGGCGTCGAGTGGAACATCGGAGCCACCGGGCATACCGCCTTGTCCTGCTCGCCGTTGCACGCCGCGATCGTGGCGGCGCCCGACGGGGGTGTGATGGTGCGGCTGTGGGAGTGGGAGCGGCTGCGTGACCTGCCGTTCCAGGTGGACCTGTGGCTGCCCGCGGATTCCGAGTTCCTGTACGTGGGGGTGCGGGTGCGCAATCCGCACGAGCGGCCCGTCCCCGTGTACTGGTGGTCCAACACCGCCGTTCCGGAGGGTGCCGGGACGAGAGTTCTGGCGCCCGCCGAGGAGGCCTGGCACTTCGGGTACGAGCGGGCGCTGCGGCGGATCCCCGTGCCGGAGTGGGAGGGGGCGGACCGGACGTACCCGCTGGGTAGTACGTATCCCGCCGATTTCTTCTACGAGGTGGAGGGCGGGGCCGCCGAGCGGCCCTGGATCGCCGCCCTGGACGGGGAGGGGCACGGGCTGGTGCAGGCCTCCACCGGGCTGCTGCGGGGGCGGAAGCTGTTCACGTGGGGTGCGGGGCCGGGCGGCCGGCGGTGGCAGGAGTGGCTGACGGAGCCCGGTACGGGCGGCTACGCCGAGATCCAGGCGGGGCTGGCCCGGACCCAGCTGGAGCACGTACGGCTGGACGCGGGGGCGGAGTTCAGCTGGCTGGAGGCGTACGGGCCGCTGTGGGCGGATCCCTCGGCGGTGCACGGGGCCGACTGGGCGGCGGCGCGCGGGGCCGCCTCGGCGGCGCTCGACGCGGTCCTGCCGGCCGGGGCCC
The DNA here is from genome assembly GCF_000158895.1 of Streptomyces sp. C. Lineage (NCBI taxonomy): Bacteria > Bacillati > Actinomycetota > Actinomycetes > Kitasatosporales > Streptomycetaceae > Streptomyces > Streptomyces sp. C. The sequence continues at coordinate 6,459,169 of NZ_GG657750.1, forward strand.
TGGACGCGGCGTACAAGGCGTGGCGCGGGCACGCCGACACCGAACCGGGGGAGCGGCTGGCGGACGGCTCGGGGTGGGGCGCGCTGGAGGTGCTGTGCGGGGGCTTCGAGCTGCCCGGCACCCCTTTCCCGGAGTCCACGCTGGAGGAGGAGCAGGAGCCC
>NZ_GG657750.1:6459429-6462670 GCF_000158895.1 Streptomyces sp. C
GGAGACCGCCCCGGCGGACCCGAAGAACGAGTACCACCTGGGGGTGGCCCAGTGGCACGCCGGCGACGTCGCCCAAGCGGTGCGCAGCTGGGAGCGGGGGCTGGCCCAGGAAACAAAAAAAGCTGGCCGCTGAGCGCTAACTGGCGGCGGCAGACGCCCTGGCCGGGAACACGGAGCGGGCCGCCGACCGCTACGAGGCGGCCTTCGCGGGGCTGGCGGCGGAGGACCGGGGCGGTGCGACCTGGGCGGCGGCCGAGGCGGCCCTGGGGCGGGAGGCGATGACCGTCCTGCTCGCGGCCGGGCGGCCGGCGGCGGCGCGGGCCGTCTGGGACCGGCTGCGGCCGTCGCTGCGCGAGCAGGGCCGGTTCCGGCTGCTGGCCGCCCGGCTGCTGGCCGCCGAGGGACACGTGGGCGCGGCCCGGCGGGTCTTCGAGGACGGCTTCGAGATCGCCGACCTGCGGGAGGGGGAGGAGACCCTCTCCGAGGTGTGGGCGGCCCTCACGGACCGCCCCCTGCCCCCGGAGTACGACTTCCGGATGCGCCCGGTCAGCCCCACGTGAGCGGGTCGAGGTGGAGTTAGAAGCGCAGGCGTTCCTGGTCGAGGGCGATGCCGTACCTCTCGGCGAACGCCGCGTCCGCGGCCCGTGCCTGCTCCTCGTCCGGCCACGTCTCCCGTGCGTTGGCCAGGAGCAGTGCCAGATCGGCGTGGCGGTCGGCCCGTCCGAGGCGGCCCAGGTCGATGAAGCCGGACACGTCCAGGGTCTGGGGGTCGAGCACGATGTTGGGCAGACACAGGTCCCCGTGGCAGACGACCGTGTCACCGGCCTCCTGCTCCCGTCGCCGGGGGACCTGCCGGGTCAGGCGGGCCAGCAGGTCGGTGGGAGGGGCGTGCTGCTGCTCGTCGGGGAGGAAGTCGGGGTTCACGGCGTCACGGGCGACGACGTCGCGCGCCAGGGTGACCATGGTGTCCAGGCCCCGGTGGAACGGGCACTGTGACACGGGTACCTCGTGCAGTCGACGGACCGCGTCCGCGATGCGGTCCCAGGAGGCCCGCAGGTCCTCGGCCGGCAATCGGTCGGCGGGAACGCCGTGGACGGCACTGGTGACCAGGCAGGCTCCCGTGTCGATGTCGTACCAGTCGAGGACGGCCTGGCCCGGTACCGCCCGGGCGCTCAGCCATGCGATCCGGTCGCGCTCCGCCGCCAGGTCCGCCGCGTCCGCCACGGGGACGCACTTGGCGTACCGGCCGGCGTCCGCGCTGCGGAAGACGAAGGCCCCCGACTCGCCGGTGGTGACGGGCAGCCAGTCGCCGCCGATGCCGAGCAGTGCCGGTGACACGACGCGGAGTCCCGAGTGACCGTCCATGACGGTCACCCTACCGAGCACCGCCTTCCGTGCGCGTGAACCCTCAGACGCGGCACAGCAGTTCGCCGTTCAGGACGGAGAACCAGGCGTCGGAGGCCTTTCCCCAAGAGCGTGCAAGACCTCGGCGACGACGGTCAGCTCCTGCGGGGAGTGACGTGGCCGCCCTCCGTCGCGACGGAGGCGTAGGAAGGAGGCGGTGGTGCGGTCCGCCCACAGCGATGAACCACCACGACACCTCCTCCGGCGTGGCGTAGCACCAGGACGTCGCGGAGGCCGCCACGTCGGTGAAGCCGGCCGCCCGCGCCCACGACAGCAGCCTGCGTCCGGCGTCGGGCTCGCCGCCGTTGGCCCGGGCGACCCGCCGGTACAGGCTCTGCCACTCCTCCAGGCCCGGCGTCGCCGGGTACCAGGTCATCGCCGCGTAGTCGGCGTCCCGTACCGCCACGATCCCGCCGGGCCGGCACACCCGGCGCATCTCGCGCAGCGCCTGCACCGGGTCGCCGACGTGCTGCAGCACCTGGTGCGCGTGGACCACGTCGAAGGAGTCGTCGGGGAACCGCAGCGCGTGGACGTCGGCCGTGGCGAAGTCGACCGCCTCGGACAGGCCGCGCTCGGCGGCGTACGCGGCCGCCTGCTCCAGTACGTCGGCCGCGGCGTCGACCGCGGTGACGTGGCCGCCGGGGGAGACCAGTTCCGCCAGGTCCGCGGTGATGGTGCCCGGGCCGCAGCCCACGTCCAGCACGCGCATGCCGGGGCGCAGTTCGCCGATCAGGTACGCGGCCGAGTTGGCGGCGGTGCGCCAGCGGTGCGAGCGCAGCACGGACTCGTGGTGGCCGTGGGTGTACAGGGCGGTCTCGTGGGCGTCGCGGGCGTCGGTCATGGCGTACTCCTCGTCGTCGAAGGTCGTCGAAGGCGTTGTGATCACCGTAGGGGATGCGCTCGCGATATGAGATAGGCGTTTTGCCATGTAGACAAGCCTCTTGTGGGGCAAGGGGATTGGCCGGGTCGGTGGCAGGGAGGGGTGGGGGCGAGGATCGTGGGGCCCAGGGGGCGGCCGACCTCGGGGCGAAGGACGGTGGGACCCATGCCGCAGACGCTGCTGGAATGGCACGCCGCCGCGTTGCGGCTCTTCGGTGAGCGCGTGCGCGCCGTCGGGGCCTCCCAGTGGGACCCGGCCCCCCCCTGCACCGAGTGGAACGTGCGCGACCTGGTCAAACACGTCACCCGGCGAGCAGCTGTGGATCCCGCCGCTGGTCACCGAGGGGCGCACGGTCGCGGAGGTGGGCGACGAACTCTCCGGCGACCTGCTGGGCGACGACCCGCAGGCCGCCTGGGAACGGGCCGCGGCCGCCGGGCACGCGGCCTTCGCCGCGCCCGGCGCGCTGGACCGGACGATCACGCTCTCGTACGGGCCCACGCGCGGATCGGCGTACTGCTCGGAACTGACGGCGGACTGCGTCGTGCACACCTGGGACCTCTCGCGGGCCATCGGCGCGGACGACCGGCTGCCGGCCGACCTCGTCGAGTTCTCCATCAAGGAGGTCATGCCGTACGCCGACGGACTCGCCGCGAGCGGGATGTACGCGCAGCCGCTGGAGGTGCCGGCCGGAGCGGACGCGCAGACGCGGTTGCTGGCCCTCCTGGGGAGGAGGGGTAAAGGGGAAAAGCCCGACGGGGCCGTCACGGTTAACGGGCGTATCGGTGTAAATAATCGTATAAAGGGCGGGTCGATCGGTGGTGGCGGCGGAAGGCGGGCACGTGTCGGGGATGGCCGAGGGCATGACGGAAGGGCTCGCCGGGCTCTGGCGCCGCCCGGCACCGGAGGGGCGCGGGCCCGTCAGGTACGGTCCCCCCGCCCCCGAACCGGGCCTGCCGG
>NZ_GG657750.1:6465688-6466939 GCF_000158895.1 Streptomyces sp. C
TGCGACGAGGGCCCGTCCGGCGGGCCGTCGCCGCGGCCGTCGGCGTGGTCACGGTCGTGGGCCTGGTCGTGGGCGTGGTCACGGGCAGGGGCGTCCATGCGGGCATTTCCACCCCACCGCCCCCGCAACGGCAACAAAGGCCGAGGACGGCGGAGACCCGCTAGGGTCTGTCGTCAAACTCCCGTCGTCGCCCGGAGGGCGGCCCTGCGGCGTCTGGTGCGTGCTCTCGGTGCGCCGGGCGGAAGCCCGCGTACTGGACGTACTTGGCTTTCGCCCGGTGCGGCGAGAGCGCGTGCCAGGCGTCGCGGGGCAGACGGGAGTTTGACGACAGACCCTAGGGAAGGAAGCGGGCCGACTTCAGCGCCAGTTGCTCCGCGAAGTAGGCCGGCGCGTCGGGACGCATCCGGGCCAGCGCCACCATCCCGGTGATGATGACGTCGCACACCTCGTCGTGCACGTCGTCCCAGCTGTGCGAGTGCCCCTTGCGCGGGTTGCTCCCCGTCGCGCCGATCACCGCCTGCGCGGCCTCGCCGAACTCCTCGCCGATCTTGAGCACTTGCAGGACGTGGCTCTGCGGAGGGTGCACCCCGCGTGCGGCGGCGGCCGCTTCGAAGTGGGCGGCGAGGGCGCGGACCGTGTCCCAGGGGGCGGAGTTCACTGCCGGACCCTGCCCGGCCGCAGCCGCCGCCACACCCCCGGGGCCGCGCTGATCAGCAGCGTCAGACCCACCGCCAGCACGACGCCCTTCCACGGTTCCGAGAACAGCGAGCCGCCCAGGATCCCGATCAGCCCGTACGTCGCCGCCCAGGCCACGCAGGCCGGCGCGTCCCCCCGGGCGAACCGGCGCAGCGGCAGCCCGCCCAGCAGGCAGGCCAGCATCACCGGGATCCGCCCCGCCGGGACCAGCCGCGACAGCACCAGCACCAGCACCCCGTGCTCGTCCAGCCTGCCCCGAGCCCGCTCCAGCCGCTCCGGCTCGGCCCGGCCCCGCAGGGACTCCAGCCACCGCGAGCCGCCCCGCGAACGCACCCCGCGCGACCCCAGCCAGTACAGCGCGACGTCCCCGCAGAAGGCCGCCAGCGCGGCCACCGCGATCACCAGCAGCACCCCGAGCGGCAGCGACCGCTGGTGGAACGCCACCACCGCCGCCGAACTCACCAGCGCCCCCGTCGGGATCACCGGCACCAGGGCCCCCAGCGCCACCAGCACGAACAGCGCCGGATAGCCCACCGCCTGCTGCGTGGTCTCCGG
>NZ_GG657750.1:6468625-6488595 GCF_000158895.1 Streptomyces sp. C
CTGCTGAGCGCGCTCGTGTGGCCGGTCCTGGTACGGGCCCTGCTGCTGGTGCCCGCCCTCGTGCTCGGGCTGCTCGTGTTCTTCCTCAACGGCTCGCTGCTGCTGATGGCCCTCAGCCTGATCCCCGCCGGGCGGGGCGCCGCCGTCGAGCCCGAGACGGCGGTGGTGGTGGCCGCCGCGATGTCCGCCGTGGCCTCGGCCACCTCCACCGCCCTCGCGGTCCGCGACGACGAGGCGTACCGGCGCCGGCTGTACCGGCTCGCCGACCGGCGCCGCCGCCGCTTCGGGGCACCCCCCGGCGGCAGCCCCGGGCTGGTCTTCCTCCAGCTCGACGGGGTCGGTTACGAGGCGCTGCGCCGGGCGGCGGCCGAGGGGCTGATGCCCACCGTGGCCGGCTGGCTGGAGCGCAGCCACCGCGTCATGCCCTGGCACACGGACTGGTCCAGCCAGACCGGCGCCAGCCAGCTCGGCATCCTGCACGGCTCCAACTTCGACGTCCCGGCCTTCCGCTGGTACGAGAAGGACACCGGCGAGGTGATGGTCTGCAACCGGCCCACCAGCGCCGCCGAACTCCAGCGCCGGGCCGTCGAGCGGACCCGGGACGGCGGGCTGCTCACCCTGGACGGCGCCAGCCGGGGCAACCTGTTCAGCGGGGGCGCCGACCAGCTGGCGCTGGTGCTGTCCGTCGCGGCCCGGCGGGGCCGCGCCAACCGCTCCCGCGCGGGCTACTTCGCGTACTTCTCGGACCCGGCCAACGCCGTGCGCACCGCGCTGTCCTTCGTCGCCGAAGTGGGCCGCGAGATCGGCCAGTCGCTGCGCTCCCGGCTGCGCGGCGACCTGCCCCGGGTGGCGCGCGGCGGGCTCTATCCGCTGATCCGGGCCTTCGCGACGGTGGTCGAGCGGGACGTGGTGGTCGCCGCGGTGATCGGGGACGTGCTCGCCGGCCGCACCGCCGTCTACGCCGACCTGGTCGCCTACGACGAGGTCGCGCACCACTCGGGCCCGCGGGGCCGGGACACCGACCGGGTGCTCGCCCGCCTCGACCGGAGCCTCGCGCTGATCGCCCGGGTCGCCGAGCACGCTCCCCGGGAGTACCGCGTCGTGCTGCTGTCGGACCACGGCCAGAGCCCCGGGGAGACCTTCCTCGGCCGGTACGGGCTCAGCCTGAAGGACCTGGTCCGGGCGGGCTGCGGGCTGCCCGTCCCCCGCCGGGCCGGCCGCACCCGCAGCGGGGCCGAGGCCCGTGCGGCGGTGCTCGCCGCCCTGCACCGGCCGGTGGAGGAGGAGGCGGAGGAGGCCCGTCCGGGACCGGGGCCAGGGCCGGTGGTGCTGGCGTCGGGCAACCTGGGCCTGATCTCCTTCCCGCACCTGCCGGGGCGGGCGTCGCGGGCGCTGATCGAGCGGGCCCACCCCGCCCTGCTGCCCACCCTGGCCAACCACCCGGGCATCGGCTTCCTGCTGGTCGACGGGGAGGTGCTGGGCCCGGACGGGGCGGTGGCGCGGCTGGACGTACCGGGGGAGGCGGAGGCGCTGCTGGCGCCGTTCGGGCCGGGGGCGGCGCGGGCCGTGCGCCGCACGGACTCCTTCCCGCACGTCGCCGACATCATGGTCAACTCGGCGTACGACCCGCAGACCGGGACCGTGCACGCCTTCGAGGAGCAGATCGGCTCGCACGGCGGGCTGGGCGGGGAGCAGGCGCACCCCTTCCTGATGTGGCCGACCGTGCTGTCGGAGCCGGATTCGGAGCCGGTGGGCGCCGAGGCCGTGCACGCGGTGCTGCGCCGCTGGCTGCGCGAGGCGGACGGCCCCCAGGTGCCGCTGGCCCTCCAGGCCCCGCAGGTCCCACAAGCTCCGCAGGCCCCACGGATCCCGCCGCTCGCGGAGTCCCCGCGGGATGATTCGCGGCCGGGAGCCCCTTCGGATGGAATCCTTCCTTCCGGAGAGGTCCCCGCGCCGGACGAAACCCGGTGATTTGGCGCCCACTTCACGGTGGTCAACCATGTGTTGACCTGCCCAGCATGTGAGACATCCAGAGGCGCACCACCGATGACCAGCACCGCAGCCCCGCCCGCCGAAGCAACGGCACCCGCGCAGGCACCCCCGCAGGAATCCCCGCAGGCATCCCGCCAGGGAGACCGGCACGCCCGCCGCTTCGGCCTCCCGGTCGCCGTCTGCCTGGTCATGGGCAACGTCATCGGCGGCGGCATCTTCCTGCTGCCCGCCTCGGTCGCCCCCTTCGGCACCATCAGCCTCCTCGCCTTCGCGGTCCTGACCCTCGGCGCGATCGCCCTCGCCCTCGTCTTCGGCCGCCTCGCCCAGCGCCACCCGCAGACCGGCGGCCCGTACGTGTACGTGCGCGCCGCCTTCGGCGACTTCGCCGGCTTCCTCGCCGCGTACAGCTACTGGATGACCGCCTGGGTCTCGAACGCCGCGCTCGCCGTGGCCTCCGTCGGCTACCTCGCGGTGCTGTTCCCGGCCGTCGGGGAGCACCGGTGGACCATGTGCCTGGCCGCCCTCGCCGTGCAGTGGCTGCCCGCCCTCTCCAACCTGGCCGGCACCCGGTACGTGGGCGCCGTCCAGGTCGTCGCGACCGTCCTGAAACTGGTCCCGCTGCTGCTCGTGGCCGTGGGCGGACTGTTCTTCTTCGACCCGGCGAACCTCGGCCCCTTCCAGGCCACCGACCAGAACCCCGTGGGAGCCGTCTCCGCCTCCGCCGCGATCCTGCTCTTCAGCTACATCGGCGTCGAGTCCGCCGCCGTCAGCGCGGGCGAGGTCCGCGACCCGGCGCGCAACGTGGGCCGGGCCACCGTCCTCGGCACCATCGGCGCCGCCACCGTGTACCTGCTCGGCACCCTGTCCGTCTTCGGCCTGGTCGCCCACGACAAGCTGGTCTCCTCCGAGGCCCCCTTCACGGACGCCGTCAACGTGATGTTCGGCGGCAGCTGGGGCGGCACCCTCGTCGCCGGCGCGGCCGTGGTCTCGATGCTCGGCGCCCTCAACGGATGGACCCTGCTCAGCGCGCAGACCCCGTACGCGGCCGCCAAGGACGGGCTCTTCCCGAAGGCCTTCGAGAAGAAGCAGCGCGGTGTTCCCGTCGTCGGCGTCGTGGTCACGGTCGTCCTGGCCTCCGCGCTGACGGTCTACAACTACACGGCCGGCTCGGCGGCGGTCTTCGAGTCGCTCGTCCTGATCACGACCTTCACCGCGACCGTCCCCTACCTGCTCTCCACCGCCGCCCAGCTGTACTTCCTGGCCTCCGGCCAGGGCGAACGGGTCCGGCGCGGGCGGCTGGTCCGCGACGCCGTCCTCGCCGGAGCGGCCTTCGCCTTCTCGATGTGGCTGGTCGCCGGGTCCGGCTACGCGGCCGTCTACCAGGGCGTGCTCTTCCTCTTCGCGGGCGTCCTCGTCTACGCGCTGATGGCCGCCCGCAAGCGCCGCGCGGCCGGTACGGCCGCGGAGTAATTTGGAAGAAAAGACCGGCCAGGGGGGCTCCGAGGGGTCGCCATGTCCGCGATCAGCAACACCATCGACATCGACCGCAGGCCCGAGGACGTCTTCGCCTACGTGACGGACCCCACGCACCTGCCCGAGTGGCAGGACAGCGCCGTGGCCGCCGTCCCCGTGGGCGACCTGCCCGTGCACGTCGGTTCCAGGGTCGCCATCACGCGGCAGTTCGGCAAGCGGCGGATCCCCACCACCGTGGAGTTCACCGAGCTCGACCCGCCGCGGAGCTGGCACGTCCACGGCGTCGACGGCCCGGTCCGGCCCGACGTGCACGGAAGGATCGAACCCCTCGACAACGGGACGCGCTCCCGCGTGACCCTGTCGGTGGACTTCGAGGGCCACGGCCTGGGCCGGGGACTGGTCCCCCTGGTGGTCAAGCCCAGGATCCGCAAGGAGATGCCGCGCAGCGAGGAGAAGCTCAAGCACCTCCTGGAGCACTGAAGCACCCCCCGGGGCGGGGAGAAACGCGGAGGCCCGCGCCGTGACGGCGCGGGCCTCTCGTGTGTCGGGAACCGGGACCGGATCAGTCCAGGTAGTCGCGCAGGACCTGCGAACGCGACGGGTGGCGCAGCTTCGACATGGTCTTGGACTCGATCTGGCGGATGCGCTCACGGGTGACCCCGTACACGCGGCCGATCTCGTCCAGCGTCTTCGGCTGGCCGTCGTTGAGGCCGTAGCGCATGGAGACCACGCCCGCCTCGCGCTCGGAGAGCGTGCCCAGGATGGACTGGAGCTGCTCCTGGAGGAAGGTGAAGGACACGGCGTCGGCCGGCACGACCGCCTCGGAGTCCTCGATGAGGTCACCGAACTCGCTGTCGCCCTCCTCACCCAGCGGGGTGTGCAGGGAGATCGGCTCGCGGCCGTACTTCTGGACCTCGATGACCTTCTCGGGGGTCATGTCGAGTTCCTTGCCCAGCTCCTCCGGGGTGGGCTCGCGGCCCAGGTCCTGGAGCATCTGGCGCTGCACACGGGCGAGCTTGTTGATGATCTCGACCATGTGGACGGGGATGCGGATGGTGCGCGACTGGTCGGCCATGGCACGCGTGATCGCCTGCCGGATCCACCAGGTCGCGTACGTGGAGAACTTGAAGCCCTTGGTGTAGTCGAACTTCTCCACCGCGCGGATCAGACCGACGTTGCCCTCCTGGATCAGGTCCAGGAAGAGCATGCCGCGGCCCGTGTAGCGCTTGGCCAGCGAGACCACGAGGCGGAGGTTGGCCTCCAGCAGGTGGTTCTTGGCCCGGCGGCCGTCCTCGACGAGGATCTCCAGCTCGCGCTTGAACGCGGGCTTGTGGTCCTCCTCCTCTTCGAGCTTGTACTCGGAGAACAGGCCCGCCTCGATGCGCTTGGCGAGCTCGACCTCCTGCTCGGCGTTGAGGAGCGGCACCTTGCCGATCAGCTTCAGGTAGTCCTTGACCGGGTCGGCGGTGGCACCGGCCACCATGACCGTCTGCGCCGGGGCGTCGTCCTCGTCGTCGTCGGACAGCACGAAGCCCTGGCCGCCCGCCTTGGGCGCCTCCTCCTCGGTCTCGTCCGCCAGGTCCTCGACGGCCCAGTCCTCGCCCTCGACGGCCGGGTTCTCGGCGTCGTCGGCGTCCTTGGCACCGGCCTTCTTCGAGGCGGCGGTCTTCTTGGTGGCCGTTGCCTTCTTGGCGGCGGCCTTCTTGACCACGCGCTTCTTCGGCTCGGCGACGGCCTCGGCCGACACCTCCTCCGACGCGGCGGCCGACGGAGCGGATATCGCCGCGGCGGCGGCCGGGGCGGGAGCGGTGGCGGAGGCCTTGCGCGCGCCGATCGGGCGCGGCGGGGCGACCGCCTTCTTCGTCACGGTGCGGGCCGGCGCGGCAGCTGCCTTGCGGGGCTTCTTGGCAGCAGCCTTCGTGGCGGGGGCGGCGCTGACGTGGAGGGCGACGCCCTCCTCGTCCAGGACCTGGTTCAGGCTGCGCAGGACCCGCTTCCACTGGTCCACCGGGATGCGGCCGGCCTCGAAGGCCTGGCGGACATCGTCACCGTTGATGTGACCCTGCTCGCGGCCGCGCTCGACGAGCGCGACCAGGGCCTCGGATTCGGCGATCTCCGGAGGGAACGTACGGGACGGGCTGAGCGACACAAGGAGCCTCTCGTTGCGAACAGATAAGGAGTGGGCGGGACATCATCGCGCGGACTCGGGAAACAGACCCGGGCGGGTCTGTATTCCGGGGCCGCGCGAGGACACCTGTCGGTTCATCGCCTGCCCGAGTCGATTCGTTACGCGCTGAATTGAGTGACCTGCGCCACGCTGTGGCCGTGCAACCGATCCGGCGTGGATCCGTCCGCCCCCCGGGTCACTCCTTCTTGCGGGCCTCGATCAGGAAACGGGCGGTGTGCGCGACGAACGGACCCTCACGCTCGATCCGTTCGTGGAGCTCGCGCAGCCGCTCCCGGTACTGGCCGACCGTGAAGCCGGGAACCATCCAGATCACCTTCCTCAGGAAGTAGATCACGGCACCGATGTCGTGGAACTCCGTACGCAGCCGCTCGGAGCGCAGATCGGTGATCTCCAGTCCGGCCCGGGTGGCGTCGGCGACCGCGTCGTCGGGGTGGCGGGCCCGGCGGACCTCCTCCGGCTGCGGGCCGAGGAAGTACTCGACGAGCTCGAAGACGCTCGCCGGACCCACCTGCTGCGACAGGTAGGTGCCGCCCGGTGCCAGCACGCGCGCGACCTCGTCCCACCAGATCGTCACCGGGTGCCGGCTGGCGACCAGCTCGAAGGCCCCGTCCCCGAAGGGCAGCGGCGGCTCGTCGGTGTCCGCCACCACCACCGCGCCCAGCGGGTGCAGCAGCCGGGTGGCCCGGTCGATGTTCGGCGGCCAGGACTCCGTGGCGGCCGTCAGCGGGGGCAGCGGGCCCGCTCCGGCGAGCACCTCGCCCCCGCCGGTCTGGATGTCCAGGGCCGAGCGGACGGTCGCCAGGCGCTCGCGCAGCAGCCGCTGGTAGCCCCAGGAGGGCCGCTGCTCGGTGGCCCGGCCGTCGAGCCAGGAGAAGTCCCAGCCGTCGACGGAAACGGACTCCGCCTCGGCGACGAGATGGTCGAAAGTGCGCGTCATGTCTCGATCGTCCCAGCTCGGGCCCCGGTCATCCACCGGATATGTCGACTACAGTGGGCCCCGGGCCGTGACTGGCGTTCGGGTGGATCACCACCGGGGAGCGGCCCGGCGTACGCCTCCACGGTACGTACGTCGTCTGCCGCGCGCCTGGGCGAAACGCGATCAGCGAACCGCGATCCGCAGCGACGTTCAGGAGACCCCGTGACGACTGCCCCCACCGCCACCGCCCAGCTCATGGACGGCACCGCCCTCGCCCGCCGCGTGTCCGAGCGGACCGCCGCCCTCGCGGCGAAGATCACCGAGCGCACCGGCACCGCGCCCTGCCTCGCCACCGTCCTCGTCGGCGAGGACCCCGCTTCCGTGACCTACGTCAAGATGAAGCAGAACCGCTGCGCCAAGGCCGGGATCACCTCCCGCCACGTGGAGCTGCCGGCGGAGACCACCACCGAGGAGCTCGTCGCAGCGATCACCGCCCTCTCCGAGGACCCGGAGATCAGCGGCATCCTGCTCCAGCACCCCGTCCCGCACCACATCGACGAGCGCGCCGCCTTCGAGGCCATCGCCCCCGGCAAGGACGTCGACGGAGTGACCATGCACTCCTTCGCCGCCATGGGCTTCGGCCTGCCCGGCTTCGTCTCCTGCACCCCCGGCGGCATCATGCGCCTGCTGGAGGAGTACGACGTGGACCTCACCGGCAAGCACGCCGTCGTCGTCGGCCGCAGCGCGATCCTGGGCAAGCCGGCCGGGATGCTGCTGCTGGAGAAGAACGCCACCGTCACCTACTGCCACTCCCGCACCCAGGACCTGCCCTCGATCGTGCGCCAGGCGGACGTCCTGGTCGCCGCCGTCGGCAAGGCCGAGTTCATCCGGGGCGAGGACATCAAGCCCGGCGCGGTCGTCCTGGACGCCGGCTACAACGAGGGCAACGTCGGCGACGTCCACTTCGAGTCGGCCGCCGCCCGCGCCTCCCTCATCACCCCGGTGCCCGGCGGCGTCGGCCCGATGACCATCGCGGTCCTGCTGGAGCAGACCGTCCAGGCCGCCGCGGCCCAGGCCGGGCTGGACCTCGCGGACCTCTGAGGCGATCATCTTGTGGCGCGGCCCCGCGTGACGGCCGCGCCACAAGCTTGGGGGACTCGGATGGACCTGTTCACACCGCTCGACCTGCCGGGCGGCACCACCCTTCCCAACCGTCTCGCCAAGGCCGCCATGGAGGAGAGCTTCGCCGCCCAGCCCGGCCAGCTCCCCGACGAGCGCATGGAGCGGCTGTACGCGCGCTGGGCGCGCGGCGGCGCGGGACTGGTCATCACCGGCAACGTGATGGTCGACCGGCGCGCCCTGACCTCCCCGGGCACCGTCGTCCTCGACGAGCACTCCCCGCTGGAGCCCTTCCGCCGCTGGGCCGCCGCCGCGGCCTCCGGCGACGCCCGGGTCTGGATGCAGATCAACCACCCCGGCCGCCAGGTCGGCTCCGACATGCCCGGCACCGCCTGGGCCCCCTCCGCCGTCCCCATCAGCCTCGGCAAGCACACCAAGCGCTTCGCCCACCCCACCGCCATGACCGAGGACGACATCGAGGCGACGATCGCCCGCTTCGCCCTCACCGCCGGCCGGGCCGAGGAAGCGGGCTTCCACGGCGTGCAGGTCCACGCCGCGCACGGCTACCTGCTCAGCCAGTTCCTCTCCCCGCTCGTCAACCGGCGCACCGACCGCTGGGGCGGCAGCCTGGACAACCGCGTACGGATGCTCACCGACACCGTCGCCGCCGTCCGGGCCCGGGTCTCGGCCGGCTTCGCGATCGGCGTGAAGCTGAACGCCGCCGACTTCCAGCGCGGCGGCTTCGACAGCGAGGAGGCCGCCCAGGTCATCAAGGCCCTCGACGGCCTCGGCGTGGACCTGGTCGAACTGTCCGGCGGCACCGTCGAGAGCCCCGCCAGCATGGGCCACACCACCGACCAGCGGACCCTGGAGCGGGAGGCCTACTTCCTCTCCCTCGCGGAGCACCTGCTGGAGACCGCCCCCGTGCCGCTGATGCTGACCGGCGGCATCACCCGCCGGGCCACCGCCGAGAAGGCCCTGGCCCGCGGCGTCGCCGTCGTCGGCATGGCCTCCGCCCTGGCCCTGCGCCCCGACCTGCCCGAGCGCTGGCGCGCCGGCGAGGACGTACGGGTGGACGTGCCCCGGCTCGGCTGGCGGGACCGGAGCCTGGCGGCCGCGGGCACGCTGGCCCTCGTACGCTTCCAGCTGGACCGGCTCGCCCAGGGGCTGGAACCCCGCAGCCGCGTCTCACCGCGCTGGATCTTCACCGCCGACAGCCTCCGGCACCGCCGCAGGGTCCGCGCGTACGGCGCCTGGCTCGCCAGAGAGCCGGCCTCCGGCACGCCCGGTACGTCCCCCTAGGCTCTCCCGGCAGATCCCGGCAAATCCCGGCCCCACCGGCCCGCCGGGCGGGCCTTCCGGCAGGGCCCCCTACGCGGCCTCCCCGTCGACCGGGAGGCCCCGGCGGGCCGCGTCCACGATCGGCGAGCCGCGGAACTCCCGGGCCAGCGCGGCCAGCGGCTGCCCGTCGAGGCGGTACGGGGCGGGTTCCGCGGAGCCCGCGCCCGGGGTGACCGGGGCGCCCGACCGATCGGCGGCGGCCCGGGCCCGGCAGGCGGCGGCGAGCATGGCCGCGTCCGCCACCACGGCCGCGCACGCCTCGGTCAGGCCCTGACGGCGGGCGGCCCCGTACGCGGCCGCCCGCACGGCGGGGTCGAACCAGCTCGCCAGGGCCAGCAGCCCGTCGTCGATCACCGACTCGCGGTGGATCAGCCGGATCCCGACCGGCGACCACCAGGTCAGCGGCACCGTCGCCACCCCGGCGTGGGCGAACCCGCGCAGGGCCTTCCACAGCGGGCGCAGCCGCCGGTACTGGCCGAAGTCCCGCCAGGCCGCCGAACCGCCGACCATCGGGACGATGAACCCGGTCCCCACCAGCAGCGCCGCCGCCGAGGCGAGCGGCGGGGCCACGTACGTGGACAGGCCGTCCCAGTCGCGGCCCGCCCAGCGGGCCCCCACCGCCGCCCACTTCGCCACGAGGTACCCGAGGTCCAGCACCCCGCCCAGGGTCAGCAGCGCCAGCCCGGTCCGCAGCGGCCGCAGCGCGGGGTCGACGCGCAGCATCCACTTCAGGGAGAGCAGGCTCAGCGCGGCGCTGCCGACCGTGTGCGCCAGCAGGTAGGAGACGATCATCTCGCGCAGCCACGGCGTGTTCGCGTAGTACGTGTCCAGGTCCCGCAGCCGCTCCACACGCGCGTCCCCGAGCACGAAGAAGGCCACGATCAGCACGGTGACCGCGCCGAACACCGCCACCGTCACCCAGGTCGCCCGCCGCAGCGCGGCCGCCGGACCGCCCGCCCAGTGCAGGATCAGCACGATGGACGCCCCCGAGAAGGCCGTCAGCACGCCGTACACCAGCGGGGCGGCGAAGTTGGCGACCCCGGTGAGCCGGTTGACCGCCGCGAGGGACGGCGGCGGCGCCAGGAAGGTGAGCAGGCAGCCGACCACCAGCAGTGCGCACACGGCCCGCATCAGCGGCTGGTCCCAGCCCCGCCGCAGGGCCGGCGCCTTGATCAGCAGGGCCAGCACCAGCACCGAACCCGCCAGGTAGAGCGGCAGGCCGTCCTTCACCGCGCACGGCCGGGGACGTCGGTACGGGGGATCGGGGCGGGGGCCGGGGTGGGCGCGGAGGTGCGGGACATGGTGCGGTGCTTTCCTTCTCTCGGGGCGGGTCAGCGGTTCCAGCCGAGCGAGGACTTGATGCGCTCGGTCCCGTCCGGGGAGGGCTCCTGCCGGGGCGGGGGCAGGAACGCCTTCAGCACCTTGCCGAGGTGCAGGCCGAAGGTCTCGGCCCGGATCTCGGCCGGATCCTCCCGGTCCGCGCGGGCGGCCGCCTGACGGACCACCGAGTCCAGCGCGGAGTCCTGCCGCAGCAGGTCCGCGAGGCTGCCGTGCGGGCCCGTCAGGCGGGCGGCCACCGCCATCCCGGGACCGTGCCCGTCGCAGGCGCCCTCCTCGATGTGCCACAGCTCGTGGCAGGCGATCACCAGCTGGTGCTCGGGCCGGGTGCGGGCCTCCACCACGACCAGGTCGCGCTCCTCCAGCTCCAGCCACAGCCCGCTGGCGGTCTCCGGCGGGAACGGGGCGAAGCGGAACTCCACCGGCCGCCCGCCGCGCCGGCGCCCGAACGCCGCGCACAGACCCCCGATGATCGCCTCGGCCCCGACCGGTGCCGTCAGCCGCGCCTCCGCCATCAGCTCGGCGCCGAGCTTCCGCATGGTCCGTGTGGTCCTCATGGCGCTTCCCCCTCGGCGGTAAGGTCCGGGCGCGCGGCCCGCGACTCGGGCCCGGCCCCGCCGGCACCACGGCGCGGCGGCCCCGGCCCCGCCGGGACCGCCTCGGGCGGCGGCCCGCACCGGAGGGTTCTCCGCGTCTCGACAGGGCGTTCGGGTCGGTGGCTCGGTGCGGTGAAGCCTAGCCGCCACCCCCCGCCCCCAACCACCGCATCCCCCACACTGCCCCCCGCCCCCACCCCGCCGGGCCGGCCATGATCCCGGAGGTAATCGACCCGCCTAGCGGGCCGGGCGCCAGAGTGGGGGCAATCTGGTTTCGGGGCCGGCGCACTCGGGCTCCCGGGCCCGCCCCACCCCACCTGTACGAACGACCCGATGGAGGCTGAACCGTCATGTCCGCGACCCTGCTCGGCAGCATCGCCCGCACCACCGCCCCGCAGACCGTGCTGCGCCGCTTCCTCGCCCTCGACGCGGTGGTCACCGCCGGCAACGGCCTCGCCTACGCGGCGTTCTCCGCGCCGCTCGGCCGGCTCCTCGGCGTCGGCCCCACCGCCCTCTTCGAACTCGGCCTCTTCCTCACCGCCTTCGGCGCCGGAGTCGGCTGGCTGGCCTCGCGCCGGCGGCCGCCGGTCCTCCCGGTGAAGTTCGTCATCGAGGCCAACTACGCGTGGGCCGCCCTCAGTCTGGTCGCCCTCGCCGTCTGGTTCGAGCCGACCACCGTCGGCACCGTGTGGATCCCGGCACAGGCCCTCACCGTGGCCGGCTTCGCGCTCCTCCAGCAGCTGGCGCTGCGCTCGGCCGGCGGGGGCTCAGGGGCCCAATGAGCGCAGGTACTTCACCGTCGCCGGGTCGGCCGGGAGGAAGGTCTCGATGGCCAGCTCGGCGACGGTCACGTCCATCGGCGTGTTGAAGGTCGCGATCGACGACACGAAGGACAGCAGGTGCCCGTCGTGCTCGATCACCATCGGCAGCGCGATGTACGGGACCGGCTCGTCCGGTTCGGCGTCGCCCGGGCGCTCCGGCACCGGGTAGGCCGACACCTCCTCGTACAGCGCGCGCAGCGGCGCGGAGCGGGCCAGCGCGATCTGCCGTTCCATCTGCGCCAGCAGGTGCCCGCGCCACTCCCTGAGGTTGCGGATCCGCGGGGCGAGGCCCTCCGGGTGCAGGGTGATCCGCATCGCGTTCAGCGGCGGCGTCAGCAGGTGCTCCGGCAGACCGTCCAGCAGCATCCCGATGCCCCGGTTGGCGGCCACCACGTCGTACACCGCGTCCACGACCAGCGCCGGGTAGGGCTCGTAGCCGGTCAGCAGCCGCTGCATGCCCTCGCGCAGCGTCTCCATGGCCGGGTCGTCCAGCGCGGTGTGCGCGTAGTGCGGGGCGTAACCCGCCGCCAGCAGCAGCGCGTTGCGCTCCCGCACCGGTACGTCGAGCCGGTCGGCGAGCCGCAGCACCATCTCCTCGCTCGGCCGGGACCGGCCCGTCTCGATGAAGCTGATGTGGCGGGACGAGGAGTCGGCGCGGCCCGCCAGTTCCAGCTGGCTGATCCCGCGCCGCTCCCGCCAGGTCCGGAGCAGGGCGCCGACCGCGGGCACCGAGGAGGTCGAGGGGGTCGAGGAGGTCGAGGGGGTCGAAGGGGTCGAGGGGGTCGAAGGGGTCATGGCCACGACCGTAGTCGAGCCGAGCGGCCCCGATCAGCCCAGGTCGAAGACGTTCCGCAGGCCGAGACGGTAGCGCCACAGGTCGTGCCGCTTCGCGGACTCCAGCTCCGGTGGCCGGTGGCGCGGTATGACCGCGCACCGCGCCGCCCCCGAACCGTCCCGGTCCAGCAGGGCGTTGACGGCGGCGCGGGCCGAGGCGTTCGCGCCCTCCATCGTCGCGAGGTCGATGTCGACGGCCACGTAGTCCCCGCTGAGGAAGAAGTTGGGCACGCGGGTGCCCGCGCTCGGGCGGTCGTGGAAGGTCCCGGTCGGGTGGATCAGCAACTCGTCCTGGTTGCTGGGCTCCGGGGTGCCCAGACCGTCCACGCCCGGGTCCAGGAACCAGGAGTGCAGGGTGCGGTCGGCCAGCAGGGTCCTGCCGGTGTCGTTGAGCGAGGCCTTCAGCTGCGCCCACACCTCCCGCGCCACCTCCTCCCGGGTGCACTGCTTGGCCGTCTTCCCGTACAGGATCCCGGGCCTGTCCCACTCGGAGACGTCCACCGACAGGCAGTCCACGACCGTGCCGTCGCCGTAGTCGGCCGGGAAGTCCCGGGCCGGCCAGTGCTCGGCCTGCTGGATCGCCGTCAGCGACCACGGCGAGTCGATGCAGTTGAGGTGCCCGTGCACCAGCGGGGCGCGCTCGGTCAGATAGAACTGGATGCCGGTCATCCAGTCGGTCCGCAGCCGGTCGCAGCGCCCCAGCATGGGGTCCGCGGCCCGCAGCGCCGGGCTCCAGGTGCGCCGGGCGTGCTCCACGGGCAGGGCGCTGACGTAGTGGTCGGCGGTGACGGTCCGCCGCGCCCCGTCCGGGTCCAGGACCGCGACCCCGCTCACCCGGCCGTCCCCGTACCGCACCTCCTGGACGGTCCAGCCGATCCTGAACTCCACGCCGAGGGACCGCAGGTGGCGCTCCCACGGGTCGATCCACGCCTCGTTGGTCGGCAGGTTCAGGATCCGGTCCGGCGGGCCGTCCGCGCCCCGGCCGAGCGCGTTGCTGACGAAGGCCTCCCCGAGGGTGCCGACCGTACGGGTCGAGGCCTCCTCGGCCTTGGTGGCCACGATGTTGCGGGTGATGCCCACGGCCAGGATGCGCTGGTACTCGCCGGACATCCGCGCGGCGCGGGTGAACTCCCACCAGGGGGTGCGCTCCCACACCTCGTCGCGGCGCTCGTCGCAGCTGGTCAGGAAGACCAGGACCCGGTTGACGAAGTACGCGGTCTCGTGCGCGGGCAGCCGGACCAGGGACTCCAGCATCCCGGTCAGGGCGCGCCGCAGCTCCTCCGGTGTCAGCCCGGCGGGGGAGTGGCCGGGCCAGGGGATGGGCGCGCGCAGGTCCTCGCGTCCGCCCGCCCGGGCGAACATCATCTCCGGCGGGGCCACCAGGTTGTCCCACACGCCGTTCGCGTTGCCGGGGAAGGGGATGCGGCGCATGGTGTCCGGGAGGTTGTGGTAGATCCCCGGGATGAAGCGGAACCCGTGCTCGGCCGGCAGCGGTCTGCGGCCGCCCCGGGCGCTGCCGGGCACGTCCATGCTGCGGGCCTTGCCGCCCAGCGCGCGGCGTTCGTACACGGTGACGGCGTAGCCGCGTTCCGCGAGCTCGTGCGCGGCCGTCAGCCCGGCCACCCCGCCGCCCAGGACGGCGACGGAGCGCCCCGCCGGGGCCGGCGGCCGGCCCGCGGCTGCCGCGGCGGGTGCCGCGAGGGCGCCGAGGGCCGGGAGGGTGCCCGCGGCGGCCGCCGCGCCCGCGATGAACGCGCGCCTGGAGCTTCCCGGGGTCCCCGCGCCCGCCGTGCCGTCCGTGTCGCTCATGTCGCCCGTGCCGTCGCCCGGGTCGCCCGTACCGGCCATGCGCCGCCTCCTTGTTACCGGTGGTAATGCTCAGTCCGGCGCTGGAGCATAGGGCGGGTGGCCGGGGCCCGGAAGCGCCGTGAAGCACCCGGGCGCACTATGGCGGGAAAGGTTCACCACGGCGCGCGCCGTGGAAAACTGACAGCACATCACGGGCTCACGGGCGGAACCACGGGGAAGGAGACAGCGGATGCCGAGCGACCCGCTTTCGCAGAAGGAGATCGAGGACCGGCTCCGGGAACTCCCCGGCTGGGCCTTCGAGGACGACCGCATCGAGCGCACGTACCGCGTGGACAGCCACCGGGCCGCGAGCGCCCTCGTCTCCCACATCTGCGTGGTCCAGGACGAACTGAACCACCACTCCGAGCTCACCCTCGGCTACAACACCGTCCGCCTCTCGGTGAACAGCCACGACGCCGGCGGCGTCGTCACCGAGAAGGACTTCGCACTCGCCGAACGCGTCGAAACCCTGGCCCCCGCCCACGGCGCGGCCTGAGGCGACAGCGCGGCCTGACGCGACAGCGCGGCATGACGCGCCCGCGCGGGTGGGCGTCTCAGCGGGCGCCTCAGACGGGCTCCAGCCGCCACCACTGGGAGGGCGAGTCGGTGTCCTCGCCCTGCCGGACCCGGCCCTCGCCGTCGGCCTCCAGCGGCAGCCCGCTGATGCACGCCACCAGCGACACCACGCCCGGATCGTCCAGGTGCCGCTCCACCAGCCACTCCTGGGCGCCGAAGGCGTTGGCCCGCCACACCTGCACCCGGGCCCCGCTCTCGGTCGAGGCGTTCGCCACGTCCAGGCGCCGCCCGTTGTCCTCGCTCACCACGTGGAAGACCCCGCCCCCGCTGTGCACGGCGGAGACCCGCCACCGCCGGGCCGCCGCCGGAGCGGGCGGCCCGTCGGGGCCGACCCGCACCCGGGAAGCACCCTCCAGCTGCAGCACGAGCCCGCTGTCCACGTTCCGGATCCGGTAGGACCCGTCCTGGAAACCCACCCGCGGCTCAGATGTCGAAGACGGCCGGGTCCGGCCCGATCCGGTGCCCGCCCGCGCCCAGCGCGTCCAGCGCCGCCAGGTCCTCGGCGTCCAGCTCGAAGCCGAACACGTCCAGGTTCTCGCGGATCCGCGACG
The DNA here is from genome assembly GCF_000158895.1 of Streptomyces sp. C. Taxonomy (NCBI): domain Bacteria; kingdom Bacillati; phylum Actinomycetota; class Actinomycetes; order Kitasatosporales; family Streptomycetaceae; genus Streptomyces; species Streptomyces sp. C. The sequence continues at coordinate 6,484,219 of NZ_GG657750.1, forward strand.
GGGTCACCGACTTCGAGATCACCACGTTGCCCAGCTGGAGGTGCCAGCGCAGCACCACCTGCACGGCGCTGCGGCCGTGCTTGGCGGCGACCGACACCACCGCCGGCAGCCCGAGCAGCTCCTTGCCCTGGCCCAGCGGCGACCAGGCCTCGGTGGCGATGCCCAGCGAGGCGTGCAGGGCGCGCATCCCGGCCTGCGGGAACAGCGGGTGCAGCTCGATCTGGTTCACCGCCGGCACCAGCGGGCTCACCTCGCGCAGCCGCTCCAGGTCCTCCGGACGGAAGTTGGACACCCCCACCGCCCGCGCCCGGCCGCTCGCCGCGATCTCCTCGAACGTCTTCCAGATGGTCAGGAAGTCGTCGCGCATCGGACGCGGCCAGTGGATCAGGTACAGGTCGACGTGGTCCAGGCGCAGCTTGCCGAGCGAGTCGTCGAAGGCGCGCAGCGTCTCGTCCCGGCCCCACCGTTGCTTCGAGCTGTTCCACAGCTTGGTGGTGACGAACAGCTCCTCGCGCGGGATCCCCGAGGCGGCGATCGCCTTGCCGGTGCCGCGCTCGTTGCCGTAGACCGCCGCCGTGTCGACGCTGCGGTAGCCGGCCTCCAGCGCCGTCGAGACGGCCTTCTTCGCCTCCGGGTCCGGCACCTGCCAGACGCCGTAGCCGAGCTGGGGCATGGACGTGCCGTTGTTGAGCCGGACGGCGGGCACCTGGTTCACGTCTGGTCGTTCCCTCGGGTTCGGTGGAGCGGTACGGCTGCGCCGCGCCACGGGGCGCGGCGCACGGGGGCGGCAACCGGCCCCCCGCCCACCCTATTCCCGCCACCCGTCCGCTCCGCTCAGGGCGCGTTGATCCCGAGGTTCTGGGTGCTGGTGTTCCTGCCGCCGGGGCTGAGGATGTTGTTGTTCGTGCTGATGTTGTTGAAGAGCGTGACGACGCCGCTGAGGTTGACGGGGAGGACCGAGCCGCCGTCGTCGTCGGGGCAGCTTCCGCCGGTGATCGTGGTGGGGTCGTTCGCCGTGACCAGGACCCCGTCCTCGGGACCGCTGACGGTGACGGAGTTGGTCACGGTGCAGGCGGTGGTGTCGGAAGCGACGTCCACTGTGACGTCGATGCTCACCGTGCCGCCTGCGCCGAGTGAGAGCTCGCAGACGAGCCCCGCCGGGTCGTTGCTGCAAGCGGCCCCGAAATTGCTGCCGCTCACGGAGATGCCCGCCCCGGTGAGTCCCTGGGGATAGGTGTCCGTGAGGCGCAGGGTGCCGACGGTCGCCGTGCCGGTGTTGGTGGCCTTGATGTGGTAAACCCCTTGCCCGCCGCGGGCGAAGTCCCCCTCATGCGTCTTCGTCAGGCTGATCTGGGCGACGGCGAACGCCGGGACGGCGCCGGTGGTGAACGGCAGGACGACGCCGAGCCCGACGACGGTCCCGAGGGCGCAGAGGCGTCGCCTCAACGTGTGCACGGACATGGGGAGCAGCTCCTGACGGACGGCACGCGGGAATCTCCTGCACCACACCGCAACGCATCGGGCGTGGGGGATCAAGGAAGGCAGCGGCCGTCTCACCCGTTCGTCCCCGCCATCGGGGCGGGCGTTCACCCCAGTGGCCGCTGCCGGCTCGCGGTGAGCCGGCGGGCGGTGTACGCGGCCACCCCCCCTAAGCCGGCCCCAGGTACGCCTCCCGCACGCGCCGGTCCGCGCGGACCTCGGCCGGGGTGCCCTCGGCGAGGACCGAGCCCAGGTCCAGGACGACGACCCGGGTGCAGAGGTCCATCACGAAGGCCACGTCGTGCTCCACCAGCAGCACCGCGCAGCCCTCCGCCGCCAGCCGCCGCACCACCCCCGCGAGCTGCTCCCGCTCCGGCGCCGACATCCCCGACGCGGGCTCGTCGAGCAGCAGCACCCCCGGCCGGTCCGCCACCGCGCGGGCCAGTTCCACCATCCGGGCCCGCCCGACCGGCAGCCCGCCCGCGTACGAGGATCCGAGCGCGCCGATCCCGCAGTCCGCCAGCACCCGCCCGCCCCGCTCCCGCCGCGCCCGCTCCCGGGCCCGGCGGGCGGGCAGGGCCAGCAGGTCGGCGGCCGGGCCGCCCCCGCCGCCCCGCCACTCCTGCGCGACCAGCACGTTGTCGGCCACCGTCAACTGCCCGAACAGCTGCTGCCGCTGGAAGGTGCGGCGCATCCCGTGCCGGGCCCGCCACACGGGGGAGCGGCGGGTGATGTCCGCCCCGTCGAGCAGGATCCGCCCCCGGTCGGGGCGCCGGATCCCCGACAGCACGTCGAACAGGGTGGTCTTCCCGGCCCCGTTCGGCCCGATCAGCCCGCACACCTCCCCGGCCCGGATCCCGAGGTCCACCCCGGCCAGCGCCCGGACCCCGCCGAAGCTCACGCCGATCCCGCTCGCTCGGAGCACGTACCCGCCCGTACCACCGCTCATGGCGCCATCCCCAGGTAGGCCTCGGTCAGCCGGTCCTCCTCCAGTGCGGCCCGGGGACCGCACCAGGAGACCCGGCCCTGTGCGAGGCAGGCCACCGTGTCGGCGAACCCGAGGACGCCGACGGCCTTCTCCTCCACCAGCAGCAGGGCGGTGCCGGCGTCGCGGAGCTCGGTCAGCAGCGCGTACACCTCCTCCACGACGCGCGGCGCGAGGCCGAGGGAGGGCTCGTCCGCGATCAGCACCGCCGGCGGGCGCTGGAGCAGCGGGGCGAGCGCGAGCATCTGCTGCTCCCCGCCCGAAAGGGCTCCGGCGGCGACGGCGCGCCGCTCGCGCAGCCGGGGGAACCGGCCGTACACGGCGTCCCGTTCGGCGGGGTCCTCCAGGTACAGCGCCAGGTTCTCCTCGATGGTGAGCGCGGGGAAGATCCCGCGGCCCTCGGGTACGAGCAGCACCCCGGCGCGCGAGCGCCGCACGGGCCCGTCGCGGGTGGCGTCCCGCCCGGCCACGGCGACCGTCCCGCCCGTGGCCGGCAGCAGCCCGGCCGCGACCCGGCAGGCGGTGCTCTTCCCGGCGCCGTTGGGCCCGAGCAGGGCCAGGGTCTCCCCGCGCCGGACGGTGAGGTCCACCCCGTGCAGCACGGTCCCGCCGTCGTACCCGGCGGTGACCCCGCGCAGCTCCAGGGCAACGGGCCCGCCGCCACCGCCCGCCGCCGAGGGCTCCGCCGCCGGCCCGGTGGCCCCAGCCGCACGCGCCCGTGCCGGAGGAGCCGCCCGGGGCCCGGCGGCCGCCGCCCCGCCGAGCACTGCCGCACGCGGCTGCGGGACGGCCCGGTGGCGGCCCGCCGGTGCGGCGGGTCCGGCCCCGGCGGTGCCTTCCCCCGCCCCGCCCCTTCCCGCGGTACCGATCAGCGGCTCCGCAGCGGGCGCGGGCTCCGCCCCGGGCCCCCGTTGCCCGGCCCGGCGGGGCCCGGACGGCTGCCGAGTGCCGGGGAAGGGTGCGGGCCGGGCGCACCCCCGGCTCCGGCCCGGTCGCCCGCGCCCGAAGGGTCCGGCGCGGCCGGCCCCCCGGCTCCGCCGTCCGCAGCCCCGGCAGCCCGGGCTCCGTCGCTCCCGGCCGGGGCCGTCGCGGCCCCGGCTCCGTCACTGCCGCTCCCGGCGGTCGTGGTCCCGGCGGCTCCGGGCCGGGCCGGGGCGGGGACCGTCCGGGTTCCCTTCCGCCCGGCCAGGGCCGCGGCTCGGCGGGCCGGGAGTGATGAGCAGTAGCCGTCCGGGTCGTTGGCCAGGGCCAGACCGGCCAGGCCGAAGAGGATCACCGGGAGGTGGGCCGACTCCGTCACGTAGTCCGACAGCAGCCGCGGGGCCACCGCGAACACCAGCCCCGCCACCACCGCGTACGGCGCCCGCCGCACCCCCGCCGCCACCACCACCGCCAGCCACACCAGCCCCGTCATGGCGGTGAAGTCCGTAGCCGTGATCCGGGTGTTGTACGAGGCGTACAGCACGCCCCCGAAGCCGGCCAGCCCCGCCGACAGGGTGAACAGCAGCAGCTTCGTCCGCAGGACGGACACCCCGGAGGCCATGGCCGCCGCCGGGGCGGAGCGCACCGCCAGCATCGCCCGCCCCGACGGGGAGTTCCGCAGGGCGCCCAGCGCGGCCGCCACCAGCGAGACCAGCACCACCAGGGCCACCCCCAGCGCCCGGTCGTCGGACAGGTCCACCGGCCCGATCACCGGCCTCGGCACCGCCCACCCGGCGTCCCCGCCGCGCAGCCACCGCATCTGGAACAGCACCTGGTCGGCCAGGAACGCCAGCGCCAGGGTGGCCAGCGCCAGCGAGCGCCCGCCCAGGTGCAGCGCGGGCAGCGCCACCAGCGCCCCCAGGGCGGCCGCCACGCAGGTCCCCGCCGCCAGTGCCGCCGCGAAGGGCCAGCCCCGGCTCATCAGCAGCCCC
>NZ_GG657750.1:6488695-6493642 GCF_000158895.1 Streptomyces sp. C
CATCGCGCCGAGCCCGGTCACGACGGTGAAGGACATGAACACCAGCCCGATGGCCAGCCCCTGCGCCAGCAGCCCGCTCCAGAACGGGCTGGTGACGGTGTAGAAGGCCGTGCCCAGCAGGACGGCGCCCGCAGCCCACAGCCCCCACCGGCGGCCCCACGGGGCCCCGGCCAGGTGGTCGGGCGGCGGCGGCTCGACGGCCGTCACCCCGGCGGTGCGGGCCCGCCGGGTCAGCACCAGCAGCCCGCCGAACAGGATCAGGAACGGCACCGCCGTGCGGAACCCGGTGATCCCCTCGGCGAAGGAGGCGTACCCGGCGACGAGGTTCTGCACCACCCCGAGCCCCAGCCCGCCCGCGAAGGCCAGCGGAACGGAGGCGAACCGCCCGATCACGGCGGCCGTCGCCGACACGAACAGGAACAGGGTGAAGTCGTGCGCGGACAGCCCCAGCAGCGGCGTGGCCAGCACCCCGGCGAGCCCGGCCAGCGCGGAGGCGATCATCCACGCCACCGACGACAGCCGGTCGGCGCTGATGCCGCGCAGCTCGGTCAGCGAGCGGTTGTCGACGGCGGCCCGCAGCCGCAGCCCCAGCCGGGTGTGCCGCAGCAGCACCCACAGGGCGGCCGCGACCACCGCCGTCACCACCCAGGTGATCAGCTGGTCGGAGTCCACGCCCACGCCGTCCGCGAGCTGCCAGGACCGCGCGGGACTCGGCCCGACGCCGGGCAGCCCGAACTGGTTCTCGGCCGGCTTCAGCGGCAGGCCCGCCTCCGTCAGGACGTCCACGGCCCACAGTCCGGCCGCGGGCAGGGCCACCAGCAGGCCGATGGTCGCCACGATCTGGGCGGTCTCCCCGACCCGCGCGAGCCGGCGGAACATCAGCCGGTCCAGCCCCCACCCGAGGCCGGGTGCGAGGACGCACACCACCAGCAGGGCGGCCGGGGCGGCCGGCCAGCCCAGGCCGGAGTGCAGCTCGTAGAAGGTGAGCGCGCACAGGTAGGCGGTGGCGCCGTGCGCGAAGTTGAACAGCCCGGACGCCGAGTACGACAGCACCAGCCCGGTGGCGAGCAGTGCGTACAGGGCGCCGGAGACCAGGCCGCTCAGTACGAAGACGAGCAGGTCGCCCATGCCGTCGCCCCTACTTGAAGGGGATCGGCTCGTGGCACTCGAACGGCACGGAGACCTCGTACCGGCCGCCCTTGAGCTGGACGAGCGCCCCGCAGCCGAAGCTGTCCTTCTGGCCCTTGGGCTCGGCGCGGTCGCCGACGAGGGTGCCGGTGTCGGAGAAGCTCTGGGCGGCGTTCTGGAAGTGCGTGGTGGTGAGGTCCTTCCCGGCCTTCTGGGCGATGGAGAGGAAGAGGTCGGCCGACATGTACCCGGTGAGCATGTGCATGTTCAGCGGGACGTCCTGTCCGCCCGAGGCGGCCTTGATGTCGGCCTTGAACTGCTTCATCCTCGGGCTGTCCGACTCGAAGGGCTCGAACTGGAGGAGGACGTGGACCCCTTCGAGGGCCTGCCGGGTGGCGTCCTTGGCGAGCAGCCCCGGGTCGTAGTCCGTGGGGTCGGAGATCACGCCCTTGTAGCCGGCGCGCTTGAGGGCGGTGAAGAGGCCGATGTTGTTCGGGGTCTGCATGACCGAGACGACGGCGTCCGGCGCCTTGCCGCCGCCGCTCTCCATGATCTCCTTGACGTACGCGCTCCAGTCGCTGGGCACGGCCGTCGCGGGCACCGAGGCCTTGGCGTAGGAGACGGTGAAGCCGGCGGCGGCGAAGCCCTGCTGGAAGGTGCGGATGCCGAACTTGCCGGCGTCGCTGTCGTTGGCGATGACCGCCACCGACCTGCCCTTGGCCCCGCCGAGGACCTTGGCGATTCCCTCGGGCCAGGTCTGGTTGGGGGTGCCTCCGGGGGAGGGGACCAGGCAGCCGTTGAAGCCGTAGATGTACTTGGGGCCGCAGAAGGAGGGCAGGGTGCCCCAGCCGAAGGTGGGTACCTTCTCCTGCTCCAGGAAGTCGGCGCCGGAGAACGTCACCGAGCTCATCGGGGCGACGGCGAAGACCTTGTCCTGCTGGACGAGTTTGCGGGCCGCCGCCAGGTTCTTCCCGGGGTCCTGCCCGTCGTCCTCCGCGCCGATGTAGTCGATCGTGCGCCCGTGGACGCCGCCCTCGGCGTTGGCCCGGAGGTAGCGGGCCTTCGCCCCGAGGTCGGTGTCCTTCTTGCTGTAGCCGCTGGCGCTGGTCATCGACACGATCCCGCCGACCTTGATGCTCTTGTCGGTGACCCCGCGCCGGGTCCCGGGCGCGTCCCCGGACTTGGCCGGCACCGTCTGGCCGGACGTGGAGGCGGAATTGCAGGCGGAGACGAGCGCGAGTACGGCCGCCGAGGCGGCCAGGACGCGGATGGGTCGCGACATGGGTGGGATCCCCTCCGTAGGAATCCCCGCATTCTGTGCGCGACCTGACGCACCGTCAATATTTTTGGCGGGCTTGAATGACGGTCCGTCAGATCGTACGCGGCCGGTCGCGCGGGAACCTCAGGGCGCGTTCAGCTCCAGGTTCTGGCGGGACCTGTTGGAGGCGCCGGGGCTGAGGACGTTGTTCTGGGTGCTGATGTTGTTGTAGATCGGGAGGACGCCGTTGAGGTTGACACCCAGGAGGGAGCCCCCGCCGCCGTCGCCCCCGCCGCCATCGCCCCCGTTCCCCCCGTTGCACGAGCCCCCGGTGACCACCGTGGGGTCGCTGTCGGAATCCGCAGGACTGCCGCCGCCGGAGACGGAGGCCGAGTTGGTCAGGTTGCAGGGGGCGTCCGCGGCGATGTTGACCGAGACGTCGAAGACCTGGGGGGTCTCCATGGACAGGGACATGGACGTGGTGCACACCAGCTGTTCCAAGGAGGACTGGGTGCAGTCCCATCCCAGTTCGGCACTGGCACCGGCGAGCGTGAGGCCCTCCGGCATGACATCGGTGACCGTCACCAGGCCCGTGGACGTGTCCTGCGACCCGTTGGTCACCGTGAGGGTGTAGATGGCCATACCGCCGCGGACGAAGCTGTCCGTGTGGGACTTCTCGATCTGCAGGAACGCCGCGGCGAACGCGGGAGTGGCCCCGGCCGTCAAGGGCAGCACGCCGCTCACCGCCAGCACCGTTCCGGCCGCCATCAGACGCCGCTTCCACGTGGATGCACCCATCGGCCTGTCTCTCCCGTCCTGAGGGTTCGGTGACGGTCGGAACGCTCGCACAGACGGCTCCTCACGGGCGGTGCCCGCCATGGGCGCTGCCCACTTTCACCCGAACGCCGGGAGACGAGTGCGGCATACGGGGGTCACGGGCCCGGGGAGGACCGACACCCCCTACGACGGATACAGGCCCGCCACCTCCCGCTCGTACGCCTTCTCGATCGCCCGCCGCTTCAGCTTCAGCGACGGCGTCAGCAGCCCCCGCTCCTCCGTGAACTGCTCCGCCAGCACCCGGAAGGCACGGATCCCCTCGGCCTGCGACACCAGCGTGTTCGCCGCCACCACCGCCCGCCGCACCTCCGCCGTCAGGTCCGGGTCCCCCGCCACCTGCTCGGCCGTCCGCTGCGGCAGCTTCCGCATGGACAACCAGTGCGCGACCCCCTCCATGTCGAGGGTCACCAGCGCCGCGACGAACGGCCGGTCGTTGCCCACCAGCACGCACTGCGACACCAGCGGATGCGACCGCACCCGCTCCTCCAGCGCCCCCGGGGCCACGCTCTTGCCGTTGGAGGTCACCAGGATCTCCTTCTTGCGCCCCGTGATGGTCAGATAGCCGTCCTCGTCCAGCCGGCCCAGGTCCCCGGTCGCCAGCCAGCCGCCGCGCAGCACCTCCTGCGTGGAGCGCGGATCCCCCAGATAGCCCGAGAAGACGTGGCCGCCGTGCAGCCACACCTCCCCGTCGTCGGCGATGTGCACCGTACTGCCCGGGATCGGCGGGCCCACCGTCCCGTACTTGACCGCCCCCGGCGGATTCGCCGTCGCCGCCGCAGACGACTCCGTCAGCCCGTACCCCTCGAACACCGTGATCCCGGCACCGTCGAAGAACAGCCCCAGCCGCCGCGACATCGCCGACCCGCCCGACATCGCGTACCGCACCCGCCCGCCGAGCGCCTCGCGGACCTTGCCGTACACCAGCTTCTCGAAGAGCTGGTGCTCCACCCGCAGCGCCGCCGAAGGCCCCGAACCGTTCCCGAACGCCTTCTGCTCACGGGCCTCCGCGTACCGCACCGCCGCCTCCACCGCCCGGTCGAACGGACCCCGGCGGCCTTCCGCCTCAGCCGCCCGCCGCGCCGCCGCGAAGATCTTCTCGAAGACGTACGGCACCCCCAGCACGAACGTCGGCCTGAACGCCGCCATGTCCGGCAGGAGTTCGGCGGCAGCCACCGCCGGCTGGTGGCCCAGCTTCACCCCCGCCCGCACCGCCGCCACCTCCACCATCCGCCCGAACACGTGCGCCAGCGGCAGGAACAGCAGCGTCGACGGCTGCTCCCCACCCGGCCCGGCCCGGAAGACCGCCTCCCAGCGCGCCACCAGCGTGTCGGCCTCGTACATGAAGTTGGCGTGGGTGAGCACGCACCCCTTGGGCCGACCCGTGGTCCCCGAGGTGTAGATGACGGTCGCCACGGCGTCCGGGGTCACCGCCCCCCGGTGCCGGTGCACCACGTCCTCGGCCACCCCCCGCCCCGCCGCCACCAGCTCCTCCACCGCCCCCGCGTCGAGCTGCCACAAGAGGCGCAGCCCCGGAAGCCGCTCGATCACCGAGCCGACCGTCATCGCCTGGTCCTCGTCCTCCACCAGACAGCCCGTGCAGGCGGAGTCGTACAGGATCCAGTGCACCTGCTCCGCCGACGAGGTCGGGTACACGGGGACGGGCTGCGCCCCGATCGCCCACAGTGCGAAGTCGAACAGCGTCCACTCGTAGCGCGTACGGGACA
>NZ_GG657750.1:6493941-6494609 GCF_000158895.1 Streptomyces sp. C
CACAAGATCCCCCCGCCCCCACACCCCCCACGACCTCCCCACGCAGTCGCCCGTACGGCTCACGAACGGGGGTCCGGATCGGGCGGGGTGGGCCGGGTGGGACGGGGGCGGGGGAGGGCGGGATCCCCCTGGCCCGCCTCAAAGCCGGTATGGGGGTTTCCCGGCAGTCCATCGTCCTTCCGTGTCGTGCCGGCCTGTCAAGAGCGCTCCTTCGTCGCGTCGCTACGCGATGGCCTTCGGCCACTCTTGACATGCCGACCCGCCCCGGAAAGCCGAAAGACTGCCGGGAAACCCCCAAAAGAACGGTCACGGGGCAGAGAAGCGAGGAGCGGCCCCGTCAGTGACGAGACGAGGGGCCGGGGGCCGGTTCACCGCCCATCCAGCCCCTCAGCAGTCGAGATCCGAGCCGGGCAGGCGACCACCCGCACGAAGGCCGACCAGAACCCCCTCCAGACCACCCAGACGCAGCAGATCGCTACGCGCTCCTCAAATCTCAGCGTCCGACGACCGTCCTGGGCCGATACCCGCACGAGAGGGCGAACAGGCGGCCCGGGGAGCGGTCGGACGCGGCAGATCGCTACGCGCTCCTCCCGGCCCGGCGTCCGACGACCGTCCTGGGCTGATACCCGCACGAGAGGGCGAACAGGCGGCCCAGGGAGCGGACGGGC
>NZ_GG657750.1:6495261-6496487 GCF_000158895.1 Streptomyces sp. C
CGTTTCTTTGGGGGTTTCCCGGCAGTCTTTCGGCTTTCCGGTTCGGGTCGGTCGGTCAAGGGTCGCCGAAGGCGATCGCGTAGCGACGCGACGAAGGAGCGCCCTTGAGGGACCGGCCCGAACCGGAAGGACGATGGGACTGACGGGAAGCCCCCAACCGGCTCTGATCCGGTCCGAGGGGATACCGCCTCCCGGCTCCCGCCCCGCATCCAAGGGGGCGCGTGGGCAACCCCCACCCCCCGCCCCCGCCCCCTACGCTGGCCGGCTCAGGCGGTCGCCGCCTGCCAGGACGGCGGCCGCCAGGGCCTCCGACGCCGGGGTGGGGCGGCGGCCCTGGAGCAGGGCGAACTCCACCGGCCCCAGTTCCGGCAGGCCGCCCACCCGGACCAGTCCCGGCGGGATCAGCCCCCGGGTGTGCGCCATCACCCCGAGCCCCGCGCGGGCCGCCGCGATCAGGCCGCTCAGGCTGCCGCTCGTACAGGCGATCCGCCACGCCCGGCCGTCCCGCTCCAGCACCTCCAGGGCCCGCGCCCGGGTGATCCCCGGCGGCGGGAAGACGATCAGCGGCACCGGACGCTCCGGGTCGACCCGCAGCCCCTCCGCGCCGATCCACACCATCCGGTCCCGCCACCCCATCCGGCCCCGCTCGTCCCCCGTTTCTTTCTCCGCTTGGCCAGCACCAGGTCCAGACGCCCCGCGTCCAGCCGCTCGTGCAGCGTCCCCGACAGCTCCACCGACAGCTCCAGGTCCACTCTCGGGGTGCTCGTGCCGGAACCCCCTCCAGGATCTCCGGCAGCCGTGTCAGCACGAAGTCCTCCGACGCCCCGAACCGCAGCCGTCCCCGCAGCCGCGTCCCCGTGAAGAAGGCCGCCGCCCGCTCGTGCGCCTCCAGGATGGTCCGCGCGAAGCCCAGCAGCGCCTCGCCGTCCTCCGTCAGCCCGACGCTGTGCGTGTCCCGCACGAACAGCGGGCGCCCCGTGGCCTCCTCCAGCCGCCGCACGTGCTGGCTGACCGTGGACTGCCGCACCCCGAGCCGGGCCGCCGCCTGCGTGAAGCTCAGCGTCTGGGCCACCGTGAGGAAGGTGCGCAGCTGGACCGGGTCGTACATGACCCCAGACTAGGCCCGCGTCATCACGTTCCGCGATGGCAGTCAGTGCGGTGTGCGTGTTTCCCGATGACCGCCCACCGGCGACGATGGTCATACCCCTCGTACCTTCGTACCCCCC
>NZ_GG657750.1:6496587-6503645 GCF_000158895.1 Streptomyces sp. C
ACCCCGCCACCCCGTCCCTCCCGTCCCCGTACTGACAGCAAGTGAGCACCCCCATGCGACGCCCCCGCCTCCCCGCCTGGCTACCCCTGGACCCGTACATACTGGCCCTGCTCGCCACCGTGGGCCTCGCCGCGCTGCTCCCCGCCACCGGTGCCGGCGCCACCGTCGCCGACGGGGCCGCCACCGCCGCCGTGGCCCTGCTGTTCTTCCTCTACGGGGCCCGGCTCTCCACCCGGGAGGCCCTCGACGGGCTGCGCCACTGGCGGCTCCACCTCACCGTCCTGGCCTGCACCTTCGTCCTCTTCCCGCTGCTGGGCCTGGCCGCCCGCCTCCTGGTCCCCGGCCTGCTCACCCAGCCCCTCTACAGCGGCCTGCTCTTCCTCTGCCTGGTCCCCTCGACCATCCAGTCCTCCATCGCCTTCACCTCCATCGCCCGGGGCAACGTCCCCGCCGCGATCTGCGCCGGCTCGTTCTCCTCCCTCGCCGGCATCCTCCTCACCCCACTGCTCGCCGCCGCCCTCCTCGGCAACGACGCCGGCGGCTTCTCCCTCGACTCCCTCCTCAAGATCGTCCTCCAGCTGCTGCTGCCCTTCCTCCTCGGCCAGGGCCTGCGCCGCTGGGTCGGCGGCTTCCTGACCCGCAACAAGAAGGTGCTCGGTTACGTCGACCGGGGCTCGATCCTGCTCGTCGTCTACGCCGCCTTCAGCGCGGGCATGGCCGCCGGCGTCTGGCACCAGGTCAGCCTCCCGCGCCTGGGCGCCCTGATGGCGGTGGAGGCCGTACTCCTCGCCGTCATGCTCCTCGCCACCTGGTACGGGGCCGCGCGCCTCGGCTTCGGCCGCGCGGACCGCGTCGCCATCCAGTTCGCCGGGTCGAAGAAGAGCCTGGCCGCCGGACTCCCCATGGCCAGCGTCCTGTTCGGGGCCCAGGCCTCCCTGGCGGTGCTGCCGCTGATGCTGTTCCACCAGATGCAGCTGATGGTCTGCGCGGTCCTGGCCCGCCGCCGCGCCCGGGACCCCGAGGCGGTCCTCCGGGACCAACTCGACGCCCACCGTGTGGTGGAGGTCTCGCCCGGGGTGCAACCCCCCGCCGCGCAGGGCCGGTAACGTGCGGCGGTGACCTGGATACGCCCGCTCGCCGCCACCGCCCCGCGCCCCTGCACCCTCGTCGTCTGCCGGGGCTGCTGCTGCGGGGACCCCCGCAAGAACCCCGGCACCGACCACGCCGGCCAGCTCGCCCGGCTGCGGGAGGCCGCCGCCGCGTCCGGAGGGCGCCTCGCGGTCCGTACGAGCGACTGCCTCGGGCCCTGCGCCCAGGCCAACGTGATCGTGGTCCAGCCCACCACCGAGGCCCGTCGGCGCGGCGCCCGGGCGGTCTGGTTCGGCTGGGCCCTCGACGACACCGCGACGGACGAGATCATCGCCTGGGCCGAAGCCGGCGGCCCCGGCGCCACCCCGCTCCCCGCCACCCTCGACCTGCACCGCATCGACCCCCCGGAGCCGAAGCAGCCCGCCACGCCCCGACGGGGCCGCCGCCGCTGAGCGCTCAAGGCGTCTAGGACCCGCCCCCCGGCAGGATGATCCGCTGCTCGCCCGCGTACACGTTCATGTCCGCGCCGCGCAGGAAGCCGACCAGGGTCAGGCCCGCCTCCAGGGCCAGGTCCACCGCCAGCGAGGACGGTGCCGAGACCGCCGCCAGCACCGGGATGCCGGCCATGACCGCCTTCTGCGCCAGCTCGAAGGACGCCCGCCCCGACACCAGCAGCACCGAGCCGGCCAGCGGCAGCCGGCCCGCCTGGAGCGCCCGTCCGACGATCTTGTCCACGGCGTTGTGCCGGCCCACGTCCTCCCGTACGTCGAGCAGCTCGCCCTCCGCCGAGAACAGCGCGGCGGCGTGCAGCCCGCCCGTGCGGTCGAAGACCTTCTGCGCCGCGCGCAGCCGGTCCGGCAGCTCGGAGAGGAGCTCCGCGCGGACGCGTACCGGATCGGCGGCGAGCCCCGGGAAACGGGTCGCCGTACGGACCGCGTCCAGGCTGGCCTTGCCGCACAGCCCGCAGGAGGAGGTGGTGTAGACGTTCCGCTCCAGCGTGATGTCCGGGACGGGAACCGAGGGGGCCAGCTGCACGTTGACCACGTTGTACGTGTTGGGTCCGTCCTCGGTGGCGCCCTCGCAGTACGTCACGGCCTGGACGTCCGAGGTGCGGGCCATGACGCCCTCGCTGACCAGGAAGCCCGTGGCCAGCGCGAAGTCGTCCCCCGGGGTGCGCATCGTGATGGCCAGCGGCTTGCCGTTGAGCCGTATTTCCAGCGGCTCCTCCGTGACCAGGGTGTCGGGCCGGACCCCGACCGCTCCGCCCCGGATGCGTACGACGCGGCGCCGTTCGGTGACCCGTCCCATCGTGATCAGCCCACCTGTTCCGTCCTCGCGTACACCTGACGAGGACATTCTCCCGGATCCGCCGCCGCGACCGGTTCCGGCAGGAAGTTGCTCGGAATGCTCCAAATTCCGGTGGCGGAATCCTGTTGGGTCACGCGCACCCGTACCCGCCGGTAGCAGGCAAAGCTGGTCAACCTGACTGCCTGCCGTACAGAGGGGGACCCCGCCCATGACCGGTTCACGCGTGGTGGCGCTAGGGCACTACCAGCCCGCGAAAGTGCTCACCAACGAGGACCTCGCGGCCATGGTCGAGACGAACGACGAGTGGATCCGCTCCCGGGTGGGCATCCGCACCCGCCACGTGGCGGGTGCCGACGAGCCGGTCGACGAGCTCGCCTACCAGGCCGCCGGCAAGGCCCTCGCGCACGCCGGCCTGAGCCCTGACGACATCGACCTCGTCCTCGTCGCCACCTCCACCGCCATCGACCGTTCCCCCAACATGGCCGCGCGCGTCGCCGCCAAGCTGGGCATGCGCGGCGCGCCCGCCGTGATGGACATCAACGTCGTCTGCTCGGGCTTCACCCACGCCCTGGCCACCGCCGACCACGCGATCAGGGCCGGCTCCGCCACCCGCGCGCTGGTCATCGGCGCCGACAAGATGACCGAGATCACCGACTGGACCGACCGCACCACCTGCGTCCTGACCGGCGACGGCGCGGGCGCGGCCGTCGTCGAGGCCTGCGAGGAGCCCGGCATCGGCCCGGTGCTGTGGGGCTCGGTCCCGGAGATGGGCCACGCCGTGCGGATCGAGGGCACGCCCCCCGTCTTCGCCCAGGAGGGCCAGTCCGTCTACCGCTGGACCACCAGCCAGCTGCCGCCGCTGGCCCGCAAGGTCTGCGAGAAGGCCGGGGTGACTCCCGAGGAGCTCGCCGGGGTCGTGCTGCACCAGGCCAACCTGCGGATCATCGAGCCGCTCGCCGCGAGGATCGGCGCCGTCAACGCCGTCGTGGCCCGCGATGTCGTCGACTCCGGGAACACCTCCGCCGCGAGCATCCCCATGGCCCTCTCGAAGCTGGTCGAACGCGGCGAGATCCCCTCCGGCGCCCCGGTCCTCCTCTTCGGCTTCGGCGGCAACCTCTCCTACGCCGGCCAGGTCATCAGCTGCCCCTAGCCCGAGCCCCGGCCAGGCCCCCCGGCCGCGGCCCGGCCCCGGCCCCCGGGGAGCGGGCCCCGTGCCGCGCGGCTCCCCGCATGCGCCCAGGTCAGCGCGGCGTGGCGGACCGACGGCCGCTCGTAAACATGGTCGGAAGCCCGCCGATCCCCTGCTATGGTTGTCCATGTCGCCGCGGGAAACCGGGGCCGACCACCTGGTCCGGGTGGCGGAATGGCAGACGCGCTAGCTTGAGGTGCTAGTGCCCTTTATCGGGCGTGGGGGTTCAAGTCCCCCCTCGGACACACACACAGTCGAAGACCCCAGTTGATCTGGGGTCTTTTGCTTTTCCGCGTTTCCGGGAGATGTCGGGAATCGCCTGACAGGTGCGGGACGGGTCCGGTAGATGTGTGCCCGTGAACGACTCCACGCCCCCCGAGAACGGCGAGCCCTCCTCCCGCTTGGAGACCGCCAAGAACTGGTGCCGGAAGCACGATCCGAAGATCCGGGCCGTGATCCGCGGCGGCGTGACCCTGGCGGGCATGCTCGTGGTCGCCCATCTCGCGGCGGGGCGCGACGACGCCGAGACGTACGACGAGCAGTACGACGCAGAGGACTCCGGGGAGTCCGAGCAGGGCGCCGACCAGGGAGACGAGCGCGAGACTCGCGATTCCCCCGCGCCCCACCTGCGGAAGCTCCACCCCGGTCACAAGGCCAGCGATGAGAAGAAGGCCCAGTACAGGGCGGAGAAGGGGGAGGACCTCCCTCCCGGCACGACCTACGTGCACCCCAAGGACGACGAGGACCCCGGCGAGGCCGCGGCCTGAGCACCGGGGCGCGGGCCCCCGACGGCGGAGCCCGGGTGAGCTCTCCGCGGAACGGGGTGGCCGGATCCACCCGTGCGGCATCATGGGGCCTGACCGGGTCAAGGGGGGAACGTGTCGCAGGACGCACCGCGGAACGACGTCGTGATCGCCGGGCGGTACCGACTGGGGAAGAGGCTGGGCCGCGGCGGCATGGGGACCGTGTGGCAGGCCTCGGACGAGCTCCTGGGCCGCGCGGTCGCCGTGAAGGAACTCCACGTCGGCGAGGGCAAGGAAGCCGCCGGAGCCCTGCGCGAAGCCCGCACCGTCGCACAGATCAAGCACCCGCACGTCGTCGTCGTGCACGACGTCGTCGAGGACGACGGCCGCCCGTACATCGTGATGGAACTCGTCGAGGGCGGCTCGCTCGCCGACCGCCTCGGCGCCACCGGTCCGCTGGACGCCGGCGAGACCGCCCGCATCGGGCTCGCCCTGCTCGGCGCCCTCAGCGCGGCGCACGACCGCGGGGTGCTCCACCGGGACGTCAAGCCCGCCAACGTCCTCATGGAGGCGGGCACCGGCCGGGTCGTGCTCACCGACTTCGGTATCGCCCGCCTCGCGGGCTCCACCACCATCAGCGAGACCGGCGCCTTCGTGGGCTCGCCCGAGTACACCTCCCCGGAGCGGATGCAGGGTGCCGCCGCCGGACCCGAGTCCGACCTGTGGTCCCTCGGCGCGCTGCTGTGCGCCGCACTGACCGGCGAGTCGCCCTTCCACCGGGACTCGCTGGGCGGGGTGCTGCACGCCGTCGTCTACGACGAGATCCGGCCGCCGGCGCAGGCCGGACCCCTGACCCCGCTCGTCCGGGGCCTGCTGGAACGCGACACCGAACGCCGGCTGGGCGTGGCGGACGCCCAGCGGATGCTGTCCGCGTACGTCACCACCGGCAGCCTGCCCCTCCTCGACCGCACCCCCGGCCCGGCCCGTCCCACGGGCCCGGCCACCCCGCCCGGGCCCGCCGCCCCTCCCGGGTACTCGCCGACCGAACGCGTCACCGCCCGGACCGGACCCGCGGCCGAGCCGGGGACCCGCCGGGCAGGCCTGCGCGCCGGGCTGGTCGCCGCGCTCGTCGTGGTGGCCGTCATCGGCGCCGTCACCGTGACCTCACTGCTCTCGGACCGGGCCGGGGACAAGGGCCGGGCGGCCGGGCCGGGCAACCCCGTCGCCCCTTCCCCCGGCGTGACCACGTCCGCCCCACAGTCCCCGACGCCCCCCGCCCCTCCCGCGGCCGCCGCGGGGGCCACCACCACGGCCACGACCACGGTGACCGCGCCGGCCCCGGCCCCGCCCGTCCAGCAGGTCCCCGGCAAGTCGGCGCCCGCCGGGTACCGCTTCGTCTCCGACCCGGAGGGCTTCGGGCTCGCCGTGCCGCAGGGCTTCCGGCGCGAGACGGACGACCAGCGGGTCTTCTACGTGTCGGCGGACGGCGCGATCCGGATCGGGATCAAGGTGAAGCCGGCCGCGGGCGGGCCGCTCGCCGCGATGCGGCAGTCCGACGCCAACGGCCCGTCCAGCAACCCGGGCTACCGCGACAACACGATCGTCCCCACGACGCACAATGGACTGCCCGCCGCCCTCTGGGAGTTCACCTGGAACGGCTTCACCGCCGCCGAGGGGCCCCGGCACACCTTCGACCTCTGCTGGGACGAGAACGGCCGGATGTACGACGTCTGGGTCTCGGCCCCCGTCGGACGCCTCACCCAGTCCAGGGGCCACTTCGACGCGGCCCTGGACTCCTTCGTCCCCGTCGGGTAGCCGCGGCTAGGGCCTGTCGTCAAACTCCCGTCGTCGCCCGGAGGGCGGCCCCGCGGCGTCTGGTGCGTGCTCTCGGCGTGCCGGGCGGAAGCCCGCGTACTGGACGTACTTGGCTTTCGCCCGGTGCGGCGAGAGCGCGTGCCAGGCGTCGCGGGGCAGACGGGAGTTTGACGACAGGGCCTAGGAGTCGCCCTGTCCCGGGTGGGTGCCCAGGACCACCAGGCCCTCCGGGGCCGGGAAGCTGCCCGGGGCGAGCGGGCCCAGGGTCTGCGGCAGGGAGAGGCGCGGCCCGCCGCCCTCCGGGGGCGCGTCGAAGAGGTACGCCGCCCCCGACGAGGAGTCGCTGACCAGGTGCGGGCCGCCGGCCGACGCGGTGAAGCGGGTCAGCGGGGTCCGGAAGAGCCGGCCCAGCTGGCGCAGCGTCTCCGGAGCGGCGGGCGGTGCGGCGGGCGCCGCGCCGGCCGGGACGTCCGGGGGGATGGCCCCCGACAGCAGCAGTGCCAGCAGCACCGGGACCGCCTTGCGGCGCAGGGCCTCGGTCGCGGGGCCCAGCCGGTGCGCGTGCGCGGCCGGCAGGGACAGGGCCAGGCTCCCGGCGGCGTCGCCCGTCGCGATCGGCACGGCCGAGCAGACGACCCCGGGGGAGTACTCGCGCAGGTCGAACACCGGGGCGCCCGGAGCCACCGCGTCCAGGGCGCTGAACAGGGCCCGGCTGTCGGTGATGGTCCGCGCGGTGAGCCGGGTGGGGCGGTGGCGGGCCACGTGGTCGGCCCGGCCGTCGTGGTCGAGCTGCGTCAGCAGGCACTTCCCGACCGCGCTGGCGTGCGCGGCCGCCCGGAAGTCCACCCACTCCCGTACCGGCGGAACAAACCGGCCCGTCCGCCATCTGCGTGATCCGGACCTCGCCCTCCGCG
>NZ_GG657750.1:6503781-6507956 GCF_000158895.1 Streptomyces sp. C
CGGGCGCGTACACCCCGGGGGCGGGGCAGTACGCGTACTCCTCCTCGCGCAGCATCACCAGCAGCGGGCGCACCTCCGCCCCGGCCAGCCCCGACTCCCGTGCGAGCTGCGCGGCCCGCACGCCGAGCGGGTGCCGCTCCAGGACCCGTACGGCGGCCAGCGCGCGCCGCGCCTGCGCCAGGGCCTCGCCGGTGTCGGACTGGACCACCGTCCCCCGCGCGGCCGACGTCAGCGCGGGGTGGCGCAGCGGGCCCGGGCCGGGGCGCGGCCGGGGCGCCGGGGGCGGGGGCGGCGGCAGGAACGCGGCCAGCACCGCGGGCAGCCCCGGCCTGGGCAGCGGTACCGGGCCCAGGTCGGGGTCGTCGCACTGGTCGACGTACCGCAGGACGGCCGCCTGGGCGCACAGCCGCACCTCGCGCAGCTCGCGGCGGCCGCCGGGGCGGAACCCCCGGCGGCCCAGCTCCCGCGCCCAGTGGCGGGCGTCGTGGTGCTCGCCGCGCCGGGAGTGGTCCAGGAAGAGGCAGTAGGCGGCCGGAGCGGTGCGGGGGCTGCCGGAGCCGGCGGCGAACTGCCACCAGAAGCGGGACCCCTCGCGCAGCCCGGCCAGGTACAGCAGGCAGCCGAAGACGACCGCGCCCGGCAGGTCGCTGTGCCGGCTCTCCAGGAAGGCTTCGAGGTCGGCCCCGGCGCGCGGCTCACCGACCACGGCCAGGCAGGCGGCCTTCAGGTCGCGCCGGGCCCGCTCCGACTCCAGCGGGCGGTCCCGTGCGGGGTCGCTCCAGCCGAAGGGGCGCCGCCGGCTCCGGGCCGGGGCGGCC
This sequence comes from Streptomyces sp. C, assembly GCF_000158895.1. Classification (NCBI taxonomy): domain Bacteria; kingdom Bacillati; phylum Actinomycetota; class Actinomycetes; order Kitasatosporales; family Streptomycetaceae; genus Streptomyces; species Streptomyces sp. C. The sequence goes on from NZ_GG657750.1 coordinate 6,504,600, forward strand.
GCCGGGGCGCCGGGGGCGCGGGGCACGCGCAGCAGCCGGGCTTCGGCCGCGCCCAGGTCGTAGTGCGGGTAGCGGTCGCGCACGCCCGCGCGGGCCAGGAACTCCGCCAGGCTGCGCGGGGCCGCCGCACGGCCGCCGCCGGGGCCGCCCCCGGGGTCGCCGCCCCCGGCGTCCTCGCCGGGCCTCATGATCCGGCGGACGTGTCGAGCAGCCGGGCGAGGCGCCGGTGGGCCTGGCCGAGCTGCGAGCGGACGGTGGCCTCGTCGACGCCCATCACGGCGGCCGCCTCACCGGGGGTGCACTGGAGCCCGTAGCGCAGCAGCACGGTGTCCCGCTGCCGCTCGGCGAGGCGGGAGACCGCCGAGTAGAAGCGGATGGTGTCGGTCAGCACCTCGTACTGGTCGGCGTGCGCCTCTTTGAGGGCCGCCTCGAAGGCGCTGATGTCCATCGGCTCGGGGCGGCGCAGGCGCGGGTCGCGGCGCTGCTGCCAGTCGACGATCCGCTGCTTGAGCACGGTCCAGGCGTAGGCGTCGAGGCGGTCCATGTGGAGCATGCGCAGCCACTCGTGCATGATCGAGTCGAAGGTGGCGTCCACCGCGTCCTCGGCGGCCGCGTCGGAGCCGAGCTGGAGGTACGCGAAGCGCATGTACGCGGGCCGCCGGTTCGTGTGGAACGCCCAGTACGACAGGCGCGCGGTCGGATCCCACTGACTCATGGGCGTCGGCTGCCGCCGTCGGCTGGGCAGTCCCACGGCCCCGCCGGACTCCTCCGGTCCGCCATCGTTCACCGTTCCCCACCTCATCCCCTGTGCGGGGTCCATGAGAGCAGCGCCTACGCCCTCCGAGGGGGCGGAGGAGCAACATGAGGGGATTAGGCGCGGGGGTGATCGGATGGTGACCGATGCCGATCACGCGAGGTGCCGCGGAGCCCGAACGCATATGCCGGGGCCGTCCGGACCGTCCGGGCCGTCCGGCGTCCGGCCGGCGGTCCGGCGGGCGGTCCGGCGGGCGGACGCCGGTCGGGGCCCCGGCGGTGCGGCTGTAGCATGGGCCCATCGCGAGGGCCGTGACGGAGAGGTCACAGTCCTCGCTTTTGCGTTGCGTCCCCGACGCACCGCCGCCGGACCCCCGGACCCCCGGGAAAACCCGACGCGTGGCGTTTCGCCGGTTCGATACGATGAACCGCGCGTCGTCACGCGTAGATCCGTACAAATGAAACGAATGGAGCATCCGAGGATGGCTCGACACCTGATCACCAGCGCGCTTCCCTACATCAACGGGATCAAGCACCTGGGCAACATGGTCGGGTCGATGCTTCCGGCGGATGTGTACTCCCGGTACCTCCGCCAGCGCGGCCACGACGTCCTGTACATCTGCGCCACCGACGAGCACGGCACCCCGGCCGAACTCGCCGCCAAGGAGAACGGCCTCCCGGTCTCCGAGTTCTGCGCGCAGGCCCACGACGCCCAGAAGGCGGTCTACGACGGCTTCGAGCTGTCCTTCGACTACTTCGGCCGCAGCTCCTCCGCGCAGAACGTGGAGATCACCCAGCACTTCGCGCGGCAGCTCCAGGCCAACGGCTTCATCGAGGAGCGCGCGATCCGGCAGGTGTACTCGCCCGCCGACGGCCGCTTCCTGCCGGACCGCTACGTCGAGGGCACCTGCCCGCACTGCGGCTACGACAAGGCCCGCGGCGACCAGTGCGAGAACTGCACCCGCGTCCTGGACCCCACGGACCTGATCGAGCCCCGCTCGGCCATCTCCGGCTCCACCGAGCTGGAGGTCCGCGAGACCAAGCACCTCTTCCTGCTCCAGTCCAAGCTGCAGCACGAGGTCGAGGCCTGGGTCGCACGCCACGAGGACGAGTGGCCGCAGCTGGCCTCCTCCATCGCCCGCAAGTGGCTGACCGAGGGCCTGCACGACCGCGCCATCACCCGCGACCTCGACTGGGGCGTCCCGGTCCCGGCCGACACCTGGCCCGAGCTGGCCGCCGAGGGCAAGGTCTTCTACGTCTGGTTCGACGCGCCGATCGAGTACATCGCCTCCACCAAGGAGTGGGCCGACGCCGACCCGGCGAACCGCGACTACAAGTCCTGGTGGTACGAGGCCGAGGACGTCCGCTACACCCAGTTCATGGCCAAGGACAACGTCCCGTTCCACACGGTGATGTTCCCGGCCACCGAGCTCGGTACCCGCGAGCCGTGGAAGATGGTCGACTACGTCAAGGCCTTCAACTGGCTGACGTACTACGGCGGCAAGTTCTCCACCTCGCAGAAGCGCGGCGTCTTCACCGACCAGGCGCTGGAGATCCTGCCCGCCGACTTCTGGCGCTACTTCCTCATCGCCAACGCCCCCGAGTCCGACGACTCGTCCTTCACGTGGGAGCACTTCGCGGCCACGGTCAACAAGGACCTCGGCGGCACCCTCGGCAACTTCGTCAACCGCGTACTGACCTTCTCCCGGAAGAAGTTCGGCGACGAGGTCCCCGCCGGCAACCCGGCGGGCGAGGCGGAGAGCCGGCTCGGCGAGCAGATCGCCGAGCTGCTCGCCGAGTACGAGGGCCACATGGAGACCCTCCAGTACCGCAAGGCCGCCGCCGCGCTGCGCGCCCTGTGGTCGGCCGGCAACGCCTACCTCGACGAGAAGGCCCCGTGGCTGGAGGTCAAGACCGACCTCGACGCCGCGGCCCTCACCCTGCGCACCGCGATGAACCTCATCCACCTCTACTCGGTGGTCTCCGAGCCGTTCATCCCGGCCTCGGCGCGCGCCATGCGCTCCTCCTTCGAGCTGCCCGGCGACACCGCCGCCTGGGTCACCCCGGAGCAGGCCAAGGCGCTGGACACCGTCCCGGCCGGGACGCCGTTCACCGTGCCGCCGGTGCTCTTCGCCCGGATCACCGAGGAGGACCTGGAGTCCTACCGCGAGCGCTTCGGCGGCGACCCGGAGGCCTGAGCGCCCCGATGACCGCCCCGGAGGGGCGCGGCCCGCGCGGTCGCGCCCCTCCGGCGTATCCGCGCACCCCGCCGGTGGTAGGGGAAACCCGACCGTCAGGACTCCGCCTGGGCGTGCAGACCAGGCCGGTGCCGCGCGGCTGGAATGGGTCCATGACCCCTTCCCGTACCGCCCGGTGGACCGCCGGCTGGCTGCTCGCCGCCGCCTGGGCGCTGTCCTTCCCGCTGTTCTCCACCCTGGCCCCGCACCGCCTGTGGGGCTGGTGTGCGGCCGCCGGATACCTCGCCGCCGCGGCCGCCACCGCCCTGGGCCGGCGCCGGGAGGCACTCGCCGCCGCGCTGCTGGGCGCGGTGGCGGTGCCGCTGCTGTACCTGGTGCTCACCGGACAGGGGCAGTCCGAGGTCGG
>NZ_GG657750.1:6508312-6511366 GCF_000158895.1 Streptomyces sp. C
CCTCGCGGCGGCCGCCTCCGGCCGTCCGGCGTCCTCCGGGGCGGCCCTGGCCGCGGCGTGCGCCCTCAAGTGGACGGCGCTGCCCGCGGTGGCGGTGGTGCTGGCCCTCCTCGCGGCGGGCCGGGGCGGGCGGCGGGCGGCGGTGCGGTGCGCGCTGGTGACGCTGGCGGGGACGGCGGCCCTGGTGGTGCCGGGCGTGCTGCTCCAGCCGGGGGAGCTGTGGCGGCAGGTGTTCGCCTTCCCGACCGGGCGGGCCGAGGTGGCGACCCCGGCGAGCAGCCCGCTGCCGGGGCACCTGCTGGCGGAACTCGGGCCGTGGGGCTGGTACCTGACGGTGGGTCTGCTGCTGCTCGGCGGGCTGGGGGTGGCGCTCTCGCTGCTGGTGCGCCCGCCGCGCACGGTGGTGGCCGCGGCCGACCGGCTCGCGCTCGGGCTGACCCTGGCGTTCCTGCTGGCCCCGGCGGGCCGCTTCGGCTACCTGGCGCTGCCGCTGCTGCTGGTGGCCTGGGCCCGGTCGGCGGCCCCGGCAGGCCCGGCCGCCTCGCGGGTGGTGGCGCGCTCCCGGGAGGGGGTCAGCGGTCTCCCTCGTACCGCGTCACCCGGTCGGTGACCGCCTTCTGGAGCGGCTGCATCCCGTCGACCAGCTTCTCGAAGTCGCCGGTCCGGCCGTCGGACCACTGTCCCAGCGAGACCACCATGACCCGGCCGTAGCCGGCGAAGGACTGCACCATGCCGGTCTCGGGGCCGAGGGTGGCCAGGCCGGATCCGCGCGGCGGGGCCTGCGTACCCACCTGGTAGTCGTCGAAGGCCATGGTCAGCCCGGTCACCACCCGCAGCGCGTCCTGGGGGTCCTTCATGGTGAAGACGGCGAGGTCGTACTGGTTGTCGTGCGCGTCCTTGTAGAGCGCGATCTGTTTCGCCCACGCAGCCCTTGCCCGACTCGATCATGGCGGCGAGGCGCGGGCCGATCGAGTCGCGCTCGGTGCAGGACGGCATCACGGCCGAGTCCACCCGGGTGAAGGAGCCCCCGGCACCGTCGGGGACGCGTTCGGGGAACACCTCGGCCAGCGGGACCATCGGCCGGGCGGCGGTGGTGGCGGCCGGGGCGGCCGGAGCCGCGGGCGTGGCCCCGCGCGTGGCCCCGGGACCGGATCCGGGCGTGGGTTCCGCGGCCGCGGCGGCGGTGGCCGTGGGTCCGTCTTCGGAGGCGGAGGCCGTCAGCTTGAGCGCGGCGAAGGCGAGCGACCCCGCCAGGAGGGCCATGGCCAGGTTGCGGGGCCACACCCGCCGGGGCGCGGGCGCGGGCTGCTCGAAGGGCCCGTTGGACCGCTCGAACTCCTCCTGGAAGGCCCGCCAGCGCTGCTCTTCGGACTCGTCGCGGCCTGGCGTGATCTCATCGTTCTTCGACACCCCGCGACCTTAGCGATCACCCCATCTGAACTGAATGCCCGCAGGTCACAGCCTTATCGCTATGCGGAATCCGCAGTGCCCCGCATATGGGCCAGGACGGCCAGAACCCGGCGGTTGCCCTCGGTCGGGTCCAGGTCCAGCTTGGTGAAGATGCTGCTCGCGTGCTTGACGACGGAGGCCTCGGTGATGAACAGGCGGGCCGCCAGGGCCTGGTTGTTGAGGCCTTCCGCCATCAACGCGAGCACCTCCCGCTCGCGCGGGGTCAGGCGGGCCAGCGGCTCGTTCGCCGGCCGGGGCGTGAGCAGGACGCGGACCACCTCCGGGTCGATGACGGTCTGCCCCTGGTGCACCCGGCGCAGCGCGTCGAGGAACTCCTCCACGTCCCCGACCCGGTCCTTCAGCAGGTAGCCCAGCCCGGCCGCCGAACCACCGGTGAAGAGCTGCGTCGCGTACGCCGTGGCCACGTACTGCGAGAGCACCAGGACCGGCAGGGAGGGGTCCGCCGAGCGCAGTTCGAGGGCGGCCCGCAGCCCCTCGTCGCGCAGCCCGGGCGGCATCCGCACGTCCGTGACGACCACGTCGGGACGCTCGGCGGCCACGGCCCGCAGCAGCGCGGGGGCGTCACCGACGGAGGCGAGGACGCGGTGGCCGCCGAGGGTCAGCAGTTCCGTCAGCCCGGCCCGCAGCAGTACGGAGTCCTCGGCCAGGATCACCCGGAGCACGGGACCTCCACCTTCAGCTCGGTCGGACCGCCCACCGGACTGGACACCGTCAGCCTGCCCTGCAACATCGCCACCCTGTCCGCGAGACCCGCCAGGCCCGCCCCCGCGCCGGGGTCCGCCCCGCCGCGGCCGTCGTCGGTGATGGTGAGGGTGAGCCGGCCGCCCTCGACCCTACCGGCGACGCCGACCCGCGAGGCGCCGCTGTGCTTGGCCGCGTTGGCGAGGGCCTCGGCGACGGTGAAGTAGGCGGTGACCTCGACCGGTTCGGGCAGCCGGGGCAGCTCCAGGTCCACCGTGACCGGCACGGGATGGCGCAGCGCCACCTCCGCCACCGCCGCCGTGAGCCCGTGGTCGGTGAGCACCTGCGGGTGTATCCCCCGTACGAGGTCCCGCAGTTGGGCGAGGGCCAGCTTCGCCTCCTCGCGGCCCCGGCTCACCAGCGCCGCCGCGTCCGCCGCCTCCGGGTGCGCGCGCAGCCGCAGTTCGGCGAGGCCCAGGGTCATGCTGAGGGCCACCAGCTGCTGCTGGGCCCCGTCGTGCAGGTCCCGCTCGATGCGCCGCCGTTCGGCTTCGAACGCCTCGACCAGCCGGACGCGCGAGCGGGTCAGCTCCAGCACCCGGTCGTCCTCCGCGCGCGGCCCGAGCAGCAGCCGGGCGCACTTGACCTGGGCCCCGGCGATCAGGGCGCCCGCGTACGCGGTCAGCACCAGCCCGGCCAGCCCCACGGCCGTACCGCCCAGCGCCTCCAGCGGGCCGGCCACCGCCTCGCCGGGCACCAGCATCACCGGCTCCGGCGCGAGCGCCCACACGATGACGGGGGAGGCCACCAGCATCAGGGAGAACGCCAGCAGCGACAGCACCCCGAAGCCGGCCGCCCCGAAGACCAGCCCGAGCAGGGCGGCGTACCCGAACTCCCGCCAGG
>NZ_GG657750.1:6512277-6523875 GCF_000158895.1 Streptomyces sp. C
TGACGACGCCCTCGATGGAGTGCAGGACGGTGGCGGTGATCTTGGAGTTGTTCATGATCACGGTGACGCCGCGCGCCAGCATGATGACCAGGGCCGGGGAGATGAAGTCGGCGGCGCCCCGGACGACCGTGGAGCTGAGCTTCGCCTCGCCCATCCGCGCCACCAGCCCCACGAGCACTGCGGCGCACAGGAACAGCGCGGACAGCTGGGGGAAGGACCAGTCCAGCTCCCAGCCGTAGGGGGTGGCGTCGGCCTTCCCGGTGAGGGCGCTCGACCAGGGCACCACCGAGAAGATCATGAAGGCGAAGACCAGGACGAGCAGCACCAGGACCGCCTTGTGCAGCCGCGTCAGCTCCGGCTCCACATCGGCGTCGGCGGCCGCCTTCCGCGTCAGGTCGCCCGGCAGGAAGCCGCACAGGGACCTCTCCGGGTCCCGCTGGACGCGCCGCGCGTAGCGGACGACGTACAGGACGGTGACGGCGGTCAGCACCACCCACATGGCGCCGCGCAGCAGGATGCCGTCGCCGAGGGAGATGCCCGCGGCCGAGGAAGCCACGCCCGTGGCGAAGGGGTTCACGGTGGAGCACAGCACGCCGATGCCCGCGCCCAGGATGGACGCCCCGACCGCGACGAGCCGGTCGTAGCCCAGCGCCAGCATCATCGGCACCAGCAGGCCGTAGAAGCCGAGGGTCTCCTCCGCGAAGCCCTCGACGGTGCCGAGGACCGAGAAGACCACCATCACCGCGGTGATCAGCAGGGCCCCGCGGTCGCGGAGCCGGTGCGCGAGGAGGGCGATGCCCCGGTCCAGGGCCCCGGTGGCGAAGACGACGGTGATGAACGCGCCGATGGCGAGGACGAAGAGGAAGACGCCCGCGCTGCCGTACAGGGCGCCGGTGAACCCCGGGCCCACCTCGCCGGTGGCGGTGTCCTGGATGCCGTAGAGGCCGTTGACCGGGGCGAGGAAGAGGTCGTCCAGCCGGTCGGTGAGGCTCCGGTCGCCCTCGACGCGGTGGTAGGTGCCGGCGACGGGCGCGCCGTTCTCCCCGCGGTCGTAAAGCCCGGCGGGGACGAGGAAGGCCAGCAGCCAGACGGCGACCGTGACCAGGGCCAGGACGGTCAGCGCGCTGGGGAAGCGGAGCCCCTTGGCGGGGGCGGCCGGCTCCGGTTCCGGTTCAGGCCCGGGTTCCGGCCCCGGTTGCGGCTGCGGCTTCGGTTCCGGCCGTGGCGCCGGTTCCGGCCGGGGCCTCGCGGAAGGGGGCCGATCGTCTGCTGTCACGCGCCACCGTCCCTCTGCCGCTCGTTGCTCCGATCATCGGCCGGGCGGGCGACGGGCGGCGTGGTGTGCTGGGCCGCGCGGGTGAGGGCCAAGCCCGCCGGTCCGGCCCGGAGGTCCCGCGCACGGGGCGAAGTGAGGCGTCGCACAAGGATCTTGACCTGTCCGGCGCGTGTCCGAAGGCGGGCCTTGATCGTTTCTTCAGCCGTAACCCTCATGTCGGCTGCCGGATCGGGAGGACCGCGGTGACGGCTTGGCAGTACTTCGCCGGGGCGGGGCTGGTGGCCGCGCTCTGCCCGCTGCACGGCCATGTGGCGGTCGCGGGCGACGGCCACGGCCACGGGGCCCGGGTCGACGTGTGCGTGCCCGGCGGGCCGCCGAAGCCGCCCGCGGTACGGCCGCCCGCCATGCCGCCCCCGCCCGTGGCGCGGCCGGGGACCCCGTCGGCGCGGCCGCCCGTACGGGTGACGGTGCCCGGCGCCGTCCGGCCCACGGTGCGCCACCCCGGCGACGCGCCGGGGCTGGCGGAGCGGCCCGCGCCCGGGGCGGCGGTGCCCGGCGGGCCGGCGCAGCCGCCGCAGGCTCCGCCGGCGGCGGACCCGCAGCCGGGGCCGGCCCCGGCCGATGCCACCGCCCCGCCCGGGGCCGCAGCCGCCGCCGAACGGGTGAGCAGGTTCCACGTGCGCCCGTACCACTCGGCGGCCCTGGCGCGGCGCGGCCCGGACGGACTGAGCACCATGATGCTGATGGTGGTCATGACCACCCCGGCCGTGCTGGCCGCCGCCGCGCTGCGCCCCCGCTCCAAGAGCCGGAGCTGACGTCCCCGGCGCCCCCCCCCACGCATCCCCGCGTCCCCGCATCCCCGCGTCCCCGCATCCACGCACACGCATCCACGCACCCACGAACGGGAGATCCCTCGTGTCCGAATGGCTGGTCCTGGCCATCGCCATGGCGCTCGTCTGCGCCCTCGTCCTCGCCATGACCGTGGTCCGGCACCGCCGGGTCGCGGACGACGAGGACACCAGCGAAACCCCCGACGTCATCGAGTACATGACGATGATGGTCGGCGTGGTCTACGCGATCGTCCTGGGCCTGGCCATCGCCGGCGTCTGGGAGGCGCGCGGTGCGGCCGAGGACAGCGTCCGCCGTGAGGCCCAGTCGCTGTACGAGGTCACCCAGCGGGCCGACGTCTACCCCGGGCCCGTCCGCGACCGGATCCGCGGCGAGGTGGACGCGTACGTCGCCCACACCGTCAGCGTGGACTGGCCGCGGCTGGTCTCCGGCCAGGACGCCTCCGCCGAGGGGGCGCAGCTGCTCGGCAGGCTGCGCACCGACGTCACCCACCAGAGCCCCGCCAACGAGCTCCAGGCGCAGGCCTACCAACCGCTGCTCGACCACATCGCGGCCGCGGACGACGCCCGGCACTCGCGCACGCAGAGCGACGAGTCCACCCTGCCGAGCGTGGTCTGGTTCGGGCTGGTCGTCGGCGGCCTCGTCACCATCGGGCTGATCTTCACCCTGCAGATCCGGCGCTCGGGGCGCGAGCTGCTGCTGGCCGGGCTGTTCAGCGCGCTGATCGTGTTCCTGCTGTTCATGGTGTGGAGCTTCGACGCCCCCTACGGGCGGGACGGGACCGACTCCGCAGGCCCCTTCCAGGACCTGTTCCCGGCCCTGTCGGTGACGGCCTCCCGCTGACGCCTGCTGAGCGCCTGCTGAGCCCCGCGCCGGGGCCCCCGCTGAGCGTCCGCGCCGGGCCCCGTGCGGCGGCGCTCAGCTCCCCGCCGGGGCCTCCTGCCGCCGTACGGCGGCCACGAGCGGCGAGTGCCGCAGGGCGTGCGAGATCCGGACGAGGTCGCGCGGCCCGTCGGCCAGCAGCGCCACCCGCTCCTCGTCGCCGCTCCCGGCCCCCTCCGGGGCCGCGGTGGTGGCCCGTACGGCGGCCACCACCATCGCCGCGTCCGCCACGGCGCGGGCCGTCTCCTCGTCCGCCCCGGCCGCCCGCGCCCCTTCGTAGGCGGTGTCGCGGTGGTGCCGGTCGAAGGCCGGGCCCAGGCGCAGGAAGCCGTCGTGGATGTCGGACTCCCGCTGGATCACCCGGATCGAGGCCGGGGACCACCAGGACATCCGTACGCAGGGCGTGCCGCGGGGCGCGGTGCTCTGCACCTCGTGCCACAGCGCGCCGAGGTGGCGGTAGGTGCTCCAGGTGCGCCAGCTGTCCGACACGCGCTGGCACACCAGCGGCAGGACGAAGCCCACGGAGCTGACGAGGGCGGCGAAGGCGGCCAGCGGCGGGGCGAGGTAGGTGCTGAGGTAGTCCAGGTCGTGGCCCAGCCAGCGGGCGGCGACGGCGGACATCTTGGACGCGTCGTAGGCGAGGCTGATGGTGTACCCGGCGACGATGATCACCAGTCCGGCCCGGAGCCAGCCGCCGACCCGCAGGGACCAGCGCCAGCACATCGACACCATCATCAGCACGGCGGCGTTGTGCGCCAGCAGGTAGGCCGTGATCATCAGCCGGATGTAGGGCGTGTTCGCGTAGTAGGTGTCGAAGTCCCGCAGCCGCTCGACGGGGGCGTCACCGAGGGCGAAGAGGACGACGATGGCCGCGATGACCACGGAGTAGCCCGCGATCCAGCGCTGCGAGGTGCGCCGGATCTCCTCCGCCGGGCCGCCGCGCCAGTTGAACATCAGGACGAGGCAGGAGGCGCTGAAGGCGGTCATCAGGCAGTAGACGAGCGGGGCGGAGACGTTGGGGACGCCGGTCCAGCGGTTGACGGCGGCGATGGTGGGCGGGGCGGCGAAGGTGAAGACCGAGCCGCCGAGGAGGAGCAGGACGAAAACGGACCGCAGGAGCGGATCGCGCCCGTTGGCGCGCAGCGCCGGCAGCTTGCACACGAGGGCCACTGCCATCGCGGCAGCCGGGATGTAGTAGTCCGGTCCGCTCAACGGTCGTTCCTGCGCCCCCGGTAGCCGAGCGAGGTCTCGATCCGGCCGGCCAGTTCGTCCCGCTGGGCCGGTGGCCGGTGGCCCGCAGAACCGGCCAGCCAGGTGCGGCAGCGGCTGCCCAGCAGGAGGCCGAAGCTCTCGGCCTCCGTCTCCTCCTGGACGTCGGCCCGGGTGCGGGCGGCGACGCTGCGGACGGTCTCGCCGAGGTCGGCGGCGTCGGTCAGCAGGCGGGCGGCCACGGCGGCCCCGTCGACGTGGTGGCTGCAGTGGCCGGCCTTCATGTGCCACAGCTCGTGGCCGAGGATCACGAGCTGGTGGTCGGGCGCGGTGCGCTCTTCGATGACCACCAGGTCCCGGTCCGCCATGTCGAGCCAGAGGCCGCTCGCGGTCCCCTGCGGGAACGCGGCCATCCGGAACTCCACCGGGCGGCCGCGGTGTCTGCTCATGCCCTCGCAGAGGGCGGCGTAGAGGTCCAGTGGTTCCACGGGGGCGGCCAGCTTGATGCCGGACACCAGCTCCGCGCACAACCGCCGCTGCGCTCTGCCTATGCTCACCGTTCTCCCCGTCGGCGCGGATCCGGATCAGGACTCAAGGATCAGATCCAGACTTTCGACTGGGTCATGATTCGTTCGGTTTGACGCTTTCGAGAAGCATGTCCAGCCATTCGGTCACCTTGTCCCGGTGCTTGTCGCTGGGCAGTTGGGCGGCGCGCCAGGCGATGCCCCGTACGCCGTGGTTCTGCAGGAGTCTTGCCAGCGGATCGCCCGCCGAAGCCGCCTCCGCCGGTACGGTCTGCCGCTCGCGCCCGGCGAAGTCCTGGAGCAGCTGCTGCTCGGTGCGCTGGAGGGCGTCCGTGAGGGCGTCGGCGTCATGGGCGGTGAGGAAGCCCGCGTGTACGCCGAAGAACCGCTGGATGGCGTCGCAGTGCTCCATCGTGGGCCGCCGGTCGCCGTTGATGAGGGCGCCGGCCTGCTGCCGGGACATGCCGGCGCCGTCGGCGATCTCCTGCTGCGTGTAGCGGCGCCCGTTGGGTTTGACCCGGGTCCGCCGGAGCAGGTCGAGGCGCTGGAGGAAACGCGCCTGGAGATCGGGCTCGCCCGCCCGCCGGCCTTCGAGCAGGGTCCTGATCACGTCGGTGGGAACCCCGGAGGCCTCGGAGAGCCGGCGGAGGTCGAAGACCTGGTTCGGGTCGCGGCCCATTTTGTTCGCCAGTTCGGCGACCCGCGTGACGGTTGCTGCCAGGGGCGCGTTGGCCACCGCGACGGGAGCCGGGAAGCCGTCTGTCACCAGTGGTTCTCCTAGATCGCGCGAGGTCAGTGGGCACGTGGTCGGCCTAGAGGAATCTATCCGGTTTGTTTTGGGAGAGCCAGAACTTGCCACAGCTGTGGCGGGAATGAGCTGTCGCTCGGCTGGAATTGCCACAATAGTTGACACTCGAATGAAGTCGGTAGCAGGATCGCCACACGGAAATGAAGATCCAGACCGTTGAGGAGGGGGAGCTCTCGGTGCCACATCTCGCAGCGGTGGGCCCGTCTGATGGCCTCGTCCGAGCCGGTGAGGAGCGCCTGGCGGGCGAAGAGCCCCGCGGCGCAGTGCGAACGGAGCGGCGCAAGGAGATTTTGCGCCAGCGCCGAGAAGAACTGGGCCTGAGTCAGGAGGACGTCGCGTCGCGGTTGCGCATCAGCGTGCGCGCGTACGGAAACTGGGAACGCGGACTCGTCAAGGAGTGGACGGACCGCAAACTCCTCGCCCTGGCCGAGGCCTTGGAGATGAGCGAGCGGCAGTGCTTCTGGCTGTTCCGGGTCATGGTCGACCGGGACCCGCCGCCCACCTGGCGCGCGGCCGAGGAGAACCGGCTGCCCCAGGACCCGGCCCAGCGCGACTACCTGGTCGACTACGCGGCCCTCATGGAGGCCGTGCCCTACCCGAGCTTCCTGGTGGACCACCGCTGGGACGTGGCCCTCACCAACTCGGCCTTCGACCGGCTGTTCCAGTCGGTCCGCCCCCACCCGACGGCCCTGCCGGACGACAACTTCCTGCGCTTCGTGCTGTTCCACCCGGACGCCGCGGCCGTGCTGGAGGACCACGAACCGGCCTGGTGCGTGCCGCTGCTGGCCCGGTTCGCGACCGCCCTGGCCGAGGCCCCTGAGGACGAGGGGCTGCGGAGCATCCGTCAGGAGGTGGCCCGGGACCCGTTCATGGAGGCCGCCTACCGCTACGGCGTCCCGCACTGGCTGACCACCCACGGGGAGGACGCCGCCGAACTCGACGGCGCGGTGCGGACGGTGCGCCACCCCGACCCCGGCTGGGGTCTGGTGCGGTGCCGGATGGTGGCGGAATCCAGCCGAATGCTGGAGGGCATGGGCCTCACCCGGATCACCCTCGTGCTCTCGGCCCCGCAGGGCCTGCCGGCCGGTCCGGTGCGCGGCGGAGGGGGCTTCCCGCAGCAGCAGGGCGCCCGTCTGCGGGCCGTGCCGCCGCTGGGGGAGTGACGCCGCAGGGGAGACTGGTCCCCTGAAGCACGCGCCACGGCCCGTGCCGGGGCGGGGTCGGTGGCACGGTGCCATACCGACTGCCTGGTTCGGTGCCTGCGGATGCCACGATCCGCGACACCGCGCGAATGCCACGGACCGTGGCACTCCGGCGGTGCCGCCGGAGCCGTGGCTTCGCCCGTGCCCGGGGCAGCCCCGGGCCGTGGCCGCGGCCACGACGGCGGAAGGGCGGAAATGGGCATGCGCTTGACCATCCTCGGCGGGGGCGGATTCCGCGTCCCGCTCGTCTACGGGGCCCTGCTGGCGGACCGCGCCGAGGGCAGGGTGTCCCATGTGACCCTCTACGACGAGGATCCCGCCCGGCTCACCGCCATGGCCCGGGTCCTCGCCGACCAGGCCGCGGCCTCCGGGGCGGCGGACGCCCCGGCCGTCACCGCCACCGGGGACCTGGACGAGGCCCTGCGCGGAGCTGACTTCGTCTTCTCCGCCATCCGCGTCGGCGGCCTGGAGGGCCGCGCCGCCGACGAGCGGATCGCGCTGGCCGAGGGAGTGCTGGGCCAGGAGACGGTGGGCGCCGGCGGGATCGCGTACGGCCTGCGGACGGTGCCCGTGGCCCGGGAGATCGCGCGCAGGATCGCCCGCGGCGCCCCGGACGCGTGGGTGATCAACTTCACCAACCCCGCCGGGGTGGTCACGGAGGCCATGGCCGAGGAACTGGGCGACCGGGTCATCGGCATCTGCGACTCGCCCGTCGGGCTCGGCCGCCGGATCGCCCGGCTGCTCGGCGCCCGGCCCGGTGAGGCCTGGATCGACTACGTCGGCCTCAACCACCTCGGCTGGGTGCGCGGCCTGCGGATCGGCGGGCGCGACGAACTCCCCCGGCTGCTGGCCGACCCCGAGGCCCTGGAGTCCTTCGAGGAGGGGCGCCTCTTCGGCGCCGACTGGCTGCGCTCGCTCGGCGCGATCCCCAACGAGTACCTGCACTACTACTACTTCAACCGTGACACGGTACGCGCCTACCAGGAGGCGAAGCAGACCCGCGGCGCCTTCCTGCGCGACCAGCAGCGCGGCTTCTACGCCGAGGCCGGCAGGCCGGGTCAGCCCGCCGGGGCGGCCCTGGCGGCCTGGGACCGGACCCGGGCCGAGCGCGAGGCCACGTACATGGCGGAGAACCGCGAGGTGGCCGGCGTGGGAGAGCGCGAGGAGAGCGACCTGGAGTCCGGCGGCTACGAGAAGGTCGCCCTCGCCCTGATGCGGGCCATCGCCCGCGACGAGCGGGCCACGCTGATCCTCAACGTCCGCAACGGCGCCACCCTGTCCGTGCTGGACCCCGAGGCGGTCATCGAGGTGCCCTGCCTGGTCGACGCGAACGGCGCCCACCCGGTGTCGGTGGCACCGCTGCCGCTGCACGCGGTGGGTCTGGTCACCTCGGTCAAGGCGGCCGAGCGGGCGGTGCTGGCCGCCGCCGCGAGCGGCTCCCGCGCCGACGCGGTGAAGGCCTTCGCGCTGCACCCGCTGGTGGACTCCGTGGCGGTGGCCCGGCGGCTGCTGGACGGGTACGCGGCGGAACACCCGGGCCTGGCGTACCTGCGCTGACGCCCGCGCCGGAGCCGGGTGCGGGGTTTCACCCGTACGGAGGCTTGCGGCATGCGGTGCCGTGGGGGCGCTGTGAGAGTGCGAGATGTGACCACTGCCCGCGCCGTCGCCGCGGCGCCCCCCGTGCTGGACCGGCGGCGGCGCAACGTCGTCTTCGGCACGATCATGCTGGGCGTGCTGCTGGCCGCGCTCGACCAGACGATCGTGGGCACGGCCCTGCCCACCATCGTCGCCGACCTCGGCGGCGCGGCCCACATGGCCTGGGTGGTGACCGCGTACCTCCTGGCGGAGACCGTCGCGACCGTCCTGGTCGGCAAGTTCGGCGACCTCTTCGGCCGGAAGATCATCTTTCAGATCTCCGCCGTCGTCTTCATCACCGGATCGTTCCTGTGCGGCCTCGCCGGCAACATGACCCTGCTCATCCTGTGGCGGGGCCTCCAGGGCATCGGCGCCGGCGGCCTGATGGTCACCTCCATGGCGCTGATCGCCGACGTCGTCCCGCTGCGCGAACGCGGCAAGTACCAGGGCGCCATCGGCGCCGTCTTCGGTGTCGCCACCGTCATCGGACCGCTGCTGGGCGGCCTGTTCACCGACCACCTCAGCTGGCGCTGGGCCTTCTACGTCAACGTCCCCGTCGCGGTCGTCGTCGTCGCGGCCGCCGCCCGCACCATCCCCTCGGTACGCGCCGTCGGCCGGCCCGTCATCGACTACCTGGGCATCGCCCTCGTCGCCGCGGGAGCGAGCGCCCTGATCCTGGCCACCAGCTGGGGCGGCAACGAGTACGCCTGGAGCTCGCCGGTGATCATCGGCCTGTTCGCGGGCGGCGCGCTGGCCCTCGCCCTGTTCTGCCTGGCCGAGACCCGGGCGGCCGAACCGATGCTGCCGATGCGGCTCTTCCGCAACCCCGTCTTCACGGTCTGCTCCGTCCTCAGCTTCGTCGTCGGCTTCGCCATGCTCGGCGCGATGACCTTCCTGCCGACCTACCTCCAGTACGTGGACGGGGACTCCGCCACCCTGTCCGGCGTACGGACCCTGCCGCTGGTCATCGGCCTGCTCATCGCGTCCGTCTTCAGCGGCAACGCCACCTCCAAGACCGGCCGGTACCGGATCTACCCCATCGTCGGCTGCGCGGTGATGGGCGCCGGGCTCTACCTGCTGTCGCTGATGGGGCCCGGCACCGGCGCCTGGCTGGAGTCCGCGTACATGTTCGTGCTCGGCGCCGGCATCGGCCTGTGCATGCAGGTGCTGACCATCGCCGTGCAGAACACCGTGGACTACGCCGACCTCGGCACGGCGACCTCCGGGGTCACCTTCTTCCGTACGCTCGGCAGCTCCTTCGGGACCGCCGTCTTCGGCACGCTCTACGCCAACAGCCTGGAGCCCGAACTGGAGGCCGGGGTCGCCGAGGCCGCCCGCGCCACCGGCACCGACCCGGCCCGCATCGGGGCCGCCGCGCAGAGCCCGCAGGGGGTGCACGGGCTCGACCCGGCCGCGTCGGGCCCGGTCATCGACGCGTACGCCGACGCCCTGCACACCGTGTTCCTGTGGACGGTACCGGTGGCCGCCGTGGGCTTCGTCGTCGCCCTGTTCCTCAAGCAGGTCCGGCTGCGCGACAGCGCCCGGGCGGGCTCGACCGACATCGGCGACGGCTTCGCCTCCCCGGCCACGGCCTCGGGGGACTCGGCCAAGCTGCTGGAGCTGGCGGTCGGCAAGCTCGTGCGGAACATGGGGCCCGACACGGCCCGGGCCATCGTCAACGCCTCCGACACGCGCCTGGACATGGCGGGGGCGTGGGCGGTGATGCAGGTGGACCTGATGACCCGGACCGTGGGGCACGCCGGCCTGGGGCTGATCGCCTCACGGCTGTCGCTGCCGCCGGAGGTGCTGCTGCCGGTGTTCGACCGGATGGTGGAGGAGGGGTTCCTGACGCGGCAGAACGGCTTCTTCGCCCACACCCGGGCGGGCGAGCGCGAGGCCGCCGTGATCTCCCGGGCCTGGGCGGACTGGCTGGGCGACAGGCTGGAGCAGGACCGCGGCCGCCCGCGCAGCGAGGAACTGCGGGCGGCGGCGGACGCGATCGCCAAGCGGCTGCTGGCCGAGGACCTGGGCGAGGGCAACTTCGCGCCCCGGCGCACCGCCTAGAAGGCCGTGCTGCCGGTTCCGGTGGGGTAGTCGTGCGAGGGGGCGGGCGGCAGGGTCCGGAGGCCGGGGCGCCAGACGCGCAGGACGGCCGCCGACGGAGGGTAGAGGGCGCCGGGGATCTCCTCCGGGGCGAACCACTGCCAGCGGGTGATCTTGTGCGGCTCGGTGACGGCCGGGACGCCCGCGGCCGAACGGGTGAGGGCGGCCACCGTCAGGCGGGTCGGCGGCGCGGGGTCCGCGGACAGCTGGACGGCGAGCAGCTCCACGTCCCCGGGGTCGGCCCGCAGGGAGGTCTCCTCCGCCAGCTCGCGGGCGGCGGTCTCCTCGAAGCGCTCCCCGGGGTCCACCTTGCCGCCGGGCAGCTCCCAGTTCCCGTCGTGGGCCTGCCCGAGCAGGACCCGGCCGTCGGGGCCGACGACGATCAGCCCGACGCCGACGGTCGCGTGGATCCCGGCGACGGCGCGGGCGGGCGGGGAGCCTTCGGGGCGGGATCCGGCGGCGCCGGGGGCGTTCTCGTGTTCGCTGGCCATGGGGTCATCTTCGCCGGTGGGGCGGCGCGTCTACCCGCCGGACCCCTCGGACGGGTGTACGAAAAAAAAATAGGGGCCCGCACGCGCAGGCTCTGGGCGGTCAGATCGTCGTACGGGACGCCGGTTCGGGGGTAGCCATGGCACATCTGCTGGTCATCGGCGGAGGGATCGCCGGGCTCGCGACCGCCCTCCTCGCGGCCCGCCGGGGGCATACCGCCGAGGTCTTCGAACGCGACACCCGCGCCCCGGGCACCGCCCTCGACCGGGACTTCTTCGGCTGGCGCCGCTCGGGCGTACCGCAGGCGGCGCAGCCGCACGTCCTGCTCGGCGCCGCCCGCCGGCTGCTGCGCGCCGAACTGCCCGACGTGCACGCCGAGCTGCTCCGGCTGGGCGCCCGCGAACGGCACGAGCTGGACTGGTTCGAGGTGCGGCCGCCCGCGCGGCCGGGGGACGAGGACCTGGTGATGATCCAGGCCCGCCGGATCGTGCTGGAGAGCGCGCTGGCCACCGCCGTGCGGGCGGAGCCGGGCGTGGTGGTGCGGTACGGGGAGCCCGTCGTCGGCCTGACGCGGGATGAGGGGCCGGTGGGGGCTGCGGGGGATGCGGGGGATGCGCGGGA
>NZ_GG657750.1:6524026-6533887 GCF_000158895.1 Streptomyces sp. C
CGGGGCGACCTCGTGGTGGACGCGGCCGGCCGGCGCGGCGGCTCCGCCGGCCTGGCGGCCGCCGCCGGCTGCCGTCCGGCCCCCGTCGAGCGGCACCGCACCGGCCTGGCGTACTTCTGCCGCTGGTACCGGCTGCCCGACGGGACGGAGGAGGGGCCGCGCCAGCCGTGGACGGTGACCGGCGGCGCCTTCGCGGGCTGTGCGGTCTTCCCGTCCGACAACCGGGTCTTCGCCGTCACGGTGTTCGCGCACACCGGGGACCCCACCCGCGCCGCCCTGCGGGACCCGGCCGTCTTCGAGGCCGCCGCGCGGGCCTTCCCGCCCGGCGCCGCCTGGCTCGGGCTGGGCGCCGAGCCGCTGTCGGGGGTGCTGGCGACCGCGGGCCTGGACAACCGGTGGAGCCCGCTGGCCGACGGGCGGGGCCCGGTGGCCGGCGGGATGGTGCCGGTCGGCGACGCGCTCACCCACACCAACCCGACCCTGGGGCAAGGGACTTCGCTCGCGCTGTGGGCCGCCGACCGGGTGGCCCGGACGGCCCACCGTGACCCGGGCTCCTTCGGCTTCGCCGCCGCGTACCACGGCTGGGCGCTGCGCACCCTGAAGCCGTGGTTCGACCTCCAGGTCGGGGCCGACGCGGCGGTCGGGGAGCGGCTCGCCGCGGGGGCCGGCGCGGCGGGCGGTGCCGGCGTGGCGGGCCGGGCACGGGAGGCGGCCGCGCTGTTCGAGTGCGCGCTGGAGGACCCGGAGGTGATGCGGGCCCGGGCCAGGGTCCGGCACCTGGCCGAGCCGCCCGAGCGCGCCTACGCGGACCCCGAGGTCCGGGCGAGGGTGGCGCGCTGGCTGGCGGCCCGGCCGGACTGGACGCCGAACGCGGTGGGCCCGGACCGGGCGGAATGGGAGCAGCTCACCGGCACCGGGAGAGGGCCGGGCCGGGCAGCGGTACCCGGCGCGGCCCGGGGCGCAGCCGGGTGAGCGGGCGGGGCCGGATCCTGCCCGGGTCGCTGGGCAGAGCCTGCCCCGTCCGCAGCCGAGCCGTTTCCCGAGGGTGCGGGAGCGGGCCGGCACGGCGGCTCAGCCGGTGCCGCCCAGCACTTCGGCCAGGTCGTAGCCGACGACCTCCTCCAACTGGGCGTACGTACAGCTCTCCGGCGTCCGGTCCGGGCGCCAGCGCGCGAACTGCGCGGTGTGCCGGAAGCGGTCGCCCTCCATGTGGTCGTACCGCACCTCGCAGACCCGCTCGGGGCGCAGCGGTACCCAGGACAGGTCCTTCTTCCCCGTCCAGCGGCTCTGCGCGCCCGGAAGCCGGGCGGTCTCGTGGGCCGCCTCCTCGGCCCAGGCGGCCCAGGGATGGCCGGCCGGGTCCGGCATGCGCAGGGGTTCGAGTTCCTCGACGAGTTCGGCCCGGCGCTTCATCGGGAAGGCGGCGCAGACGCCCACGTGCTGGAGGGTGCCGTGGCCGTCGTACAGGCCGAGCAGTAGCGATCCGATGATCGGACCGCTCTTGTGGAAACGGAAACCGGCGACGACGACATCCGCCGTACGCTCGTGCTTGATCTTGAACATGAGGCGGGCGTCGGGCCGGTAGGGGAGATCGAGGGGTTTCGCGACGACCCCGTCGAGCCCGGCGCCCTCGAACCGCTCGAACCACTCCCGCGCGAGCGCGG
Organism: Streptomyces sp. C; assembly: GCF_000158895.1. NCBI lineage: Bacteria > Bacillati > Actinomycetota > Actinomycetes > Kitasatosporales > Streptomycetaceae > Streptomyces > Streptomyces sp. C. Next base: position 6,525,691 of record NZ_GG657750.1, read on the forward strand.
GGTCCGTGGTGGCGGGCGCGAGGTGGACGGGGGGCCGGGACGTGGAGAGTGCGTGGACGAGGGCGCTGCGGCGCTCGCCGAGCGGGGTGTCGAGGAGGGACTCGTCGCCGAGCGCGAGCAGGTCGAAGGCGACGAAGCTGGCCGGCGTCGTCCCGGCGAGCAGTTTCACCCGGGAGGCCGCGGGGTGGATCCGCTCGCTGAGACGGTCGAAGTCGAGGCGTCCGCCGTGGACGACGACGATCTCCCCGTCGACCACGCAGCGGGCCGGCAGGTTCTCCTTCAGCGCGGCCACCAGCTCGGGGAAATACCTGTTCAGGCTCTTGCCGGTACGGCTGCCGACCTCCACCTCGTCCCCGTCGCGGTGCACGATCGCCCGGAAGCCGTCCCACTTGGCCTCGTACTGCATGCCCGGCGGGATCCTGCTCACCGACTTGGCGAGCATCGGCTTCACGGGCGGCATCACCGGCAGGTCCATGCCCTCGATTCTGCGGTGGTCCGTCCGGGCCCGCTCGGTGTGCGAGTCCGCCCGCACCCGCCTACCGTGGCGCCCATGGGCGGTAGCGCGGGTGGTGCGATCGAGCTCGAAGCGGGCGGGCGGGCGGTACGCCTGTCCAGCCCGGACAAGGTGTACTTCCCGGAGCGCGGCCTCACCAAGCGGGACGTCGCCGAGTACTACCTGGCCGTCGCCGACGGGATCACCCGCGCCCTGCGCGACCGCCCCACCACCCTGGAGCGGTACCCGGACGGAGTGGAGGGGGAGTCCTTCTTCCAGAAGCGCGCCCCGAAGAACCTGCCCGACTGGATCCCCACCGCGCACATCGCCTTCCCCAGCGGCCGCACGGCCGACGAGATCTGCCCGACCGAGCCGGCCGCCGTCCTGTGGGCCGCCAACCTGGGCTGCCTGACCTTCCACCCCTGGCCGGTGCGCCGCGGGGACACCGACCGGCCGGACGAACTGCGCATTGACCTCGACCCGCAGCCCGGCACCGACTACCACCACGCGGTGGCGGCGGCGCACGAACTGCGGGCCCTGCTCGACGAGCTGGGGCTGCGCGGCTGGCCCAAGACCTCGGGCGGCCGCGGCCTGCACGTCTTCGTCCCGATCGCCCCGCGCTGGACCTTCACCGAGGTCCGCAGCTGCGCCATCGCCCTGGGCCGGGAGCTGGAGCGCCGCATGCCGGGCAAGGTCACCACGGCCTGGTGGAAGGAGGAACGCGGCGAGCGGATCTTCGTGGACTACAACCAGACGGCGCGCGACCGGACCATCGCCTCGGCCTACTCCGTCCGCCCCCGCCCGCACGCCCCGGTCTCGGCGCCGCTGCGCTGGGACGAGGTGGACGACGCGGAACCGCGCGACTTCGACATCGTGACGATGCCGGCACGCTTCGCCGAACTGGGCGACCTGCACGCCGACATGGACGACCACGCCTTCAGCCTGGAACCCGTCCTGGAACTCGCGGCCCGCGACGAACACGACCACGGCCTGGGCGACATGCCGTACCCGCCGGACTACCCGAAGATGCCGGGCGAACCCAAACGCGTCCAGCCGAGCCGCGCCAAACACGAGGACTGACAGCCGACCCGACTCCCCGGAACCCGCAGCGCGGGCAACTCCTTGGCACGGCAGGGGCGACAGGACCTAGCCTGGCGGCATGGACGCCGCTCCCGCCCCAATCCCGCTGCTCTTCCTCGACGTGGACGGCCCGCTGATCCCCTTCGGCGGAACCGGCTACCCCCCGGCCGCAGGGCCCGGCAATCCCCTGCTCGCCCGGCTCGACCCGGGGCTCGGGCCCCGGCTGCTGGCGCTGCCGTGCGAGCTGGTGTGGGCCACCACCTGGGAGGACGAGGCCAACGAGACGCTCTCCCCGCGCCTCGGCCTGCCGCGCCTGCCCGTGATCCACTGGCCGGAGCCCTCCGACGCCGAGGGCCGGGACGGCCTCCACTGGAAGACCCGCACCATCCTGGAACGGGCCGGCGGGCGCCCGTTCGCCTGGGCCGACGACGAGATCACCCCCGCCGACCGCACCTGGGCCGCCACCCACCACCCGGCCCGCGCCCTCCTCCACCGCGTCGACCCGCGCACGGGCCTGACGGACGCGGACTTCGCCGCGCTCGGTGGCTGGTTCGGGCAGTGGGGACGGCCGCGCTAGTCGGTGTCCGTGGCCGTGAGGACGGCCAGGCGGCGGTGGTCGGGGGAGAGGGCCGCGATGCCGAAGTCGGCGCCGACCTCGTTGTGGAACCAGCCCGAGTCGGCCTCGAAGCGGAACCAGGTGGTCGCGCGGGCCAGGCGTTCCACCTCCTCCGCGTCGGCGCCCGGTGCCGCGCCGGCCAGGCCCGCCATCGACCGCCACGCCCACATCCGCCCCCAGGCTCCGCACACGCCCCCTCCGTAGATCCCGCCTATGGACGCGGAGGCGAACAGCGGCCGCCAGACGTCGCCGAGCGGCGTGCGGGCGACCTCGAAGCGGCCCGTGGGCCCGACGTCGGTACAGGGCATCGGCAGCGTCGGGAGGAGGGCGGGGACCTGCTCGGGGGCGAGGGCTTCGTCCGGCTGGAAGACCCAGGCGTCGGCGTTCCCCCACTCGCCCGACTCCGGGGCGGCGATGATGGCCTCGTGCACCTCGGCGGTGACCGAGTTCCGCAGCGCCGACCGCTCGGCGGCGCGGGGCACCGGCGGGTCGACGCGGCCCTCGGTCGGCATCTCGGTCCCGATACCGTAGGCGGAGCCGTTGACGGAGCGGCGCGGGAACTCGGCGCCGGACTCGAAGTCGCGCAGCCGCCCGGGCAGCCAGGACAGGGGGTGCGAGGCGGGCGGCGGCGGGAAGCCGTGCATGTCCACGCCCCGCAGGAGCAGCTCCTGGAAGAGGCAGGCTTCGAGTTCGTACGGTGTCCCCGCGCCGGGGCGGCGGAAGACGGCGGCGGCGAGATCGGCGGGCCGTTGGTGCTCGGCGAGCAGCGAGGCCAGCTCCCGCGGATGCGACGGGAGCCGCTTCTCGTCGACGAGCCGCATCAGCTCGACCAGGCTCTCCCGGCCCGGCGTGAGCGCCAGCACCCGCACGACGCGCGCCAGCTGCTCCTGGTACGTCCGCGCCCGCCGGGTGGCGTCTTCGTACCCGTCGGCGAGCCGCGCCCCCAGTTCGCGCACGGACGCGACGTCACCCTCGGCGGCACGCCGCTCCGGCTCACCCCATGCGAACGGAATGTCTTCCATGATCTTCACCCTAATCGGACACGAGCGCCGCTGTTGATCAGGTGTTGATCGGACGTCCATCCCGCCCGTCCACGATCGGCGCATGTCGATGAACTCCATTGCCGCCCCCGCCTGGTACGACCAGGCCCTGTGCGCCCAGACCGGCCCGAGCTTCTTCTTCCCGGAGCCGGGGTCCTCGCTCCAGGACGCGAAGCGGCTCTGCGGGGCGTGCGAGGGCAGGGCGGCCTGCCTGGAGTACGCGCTCGCGAACGACGAGCGCTTCGGGGTGTGGGGCGGGCTGTCGGAGGCGGAGCGCTCCGCCCTGCGCCCGCGCGGCTGAAACGGCGCGGACGGGCGGAACCCCCGGCGGAGCCGGCGGACATGGCGGAACCCCCGGCGGGGCCGGGGGTTCCGGGTGGCGGTTCAGCCCTTGCGGGCGGCCATGCGGGCGGCGCGCGCGGCGAGGCGCTCGTCGAACTTGCGGGCCTCGGAGTCCAGGCCGTTCATGAAGAGCCCCAGCTCCTCCTGGGCCTTCTGGCCCTCCGGACCCAGGTCCTCGATGTCCATGATCTTGAGGAAGCGGATCACGGGGCTCAGCACGTCGTCGTGGTGGATCCGCAGGTTGTAGACCCCGCCGATCGCCATCTGCGCGGCCATCCGCTCGAAGCCGGGCATGCCGTGTCCGGGCATCCGGAAGTTGACGACGACGTCCCGCACGGCCTGCATCGTCAGGTCGGGGGCGATCTCGAAGGCCGCCGCCAGCAGGTTTCGGTAGAAGATCATGTGCAGGTTCTCGTCCTGCGCGATGCGGGCGAGCATCCGGTCGCAGACCGGGTCACCGGACTGGTGGCCGGTGTTGCGGTGCGAGATGCGGGTCGCCAGCTCCTGGAAGGCGACGTACGCGACCGAGTGCAGCATCGAGTGGCTGTTGTCCGACTCGAAGCCCTCCGACATGTGCTGCATGCGGAACGCTTCCAGCTTGTCCGGGTCCACGGCGCGCGAGGCCAGCAGGTAGTCGCGCATCACGATGCCGTGGCGGCCCTCCTCGGCGGTCCAGCGGTGCACCCAGGTGCCCCACGCGCCGTTGCGGCCGAAAAGGGTCGCGATCTCGTGGTGGTAGCTGGGCAGGTTGTCCTCGGTCAGCAGGTTCACGACCAGGGCGATCTTGCCGATGTCGGTGACCTTGGACTGCTGGGGGTCCCAGGCCTCGCCGTCCTCGAAGAAGCCCGGGAAGTTCCGGCCGTCGCTCCACGGCACGTACTCGTGGGGCATCCAGTCCTTGGTGACCTTCAGATGGCGGTTGAGCTCCTTCTCGACCACCTCTTCCAGCGCGTACAGCAGCTTGGCGTCGGTCCACGCCTCCGAGCTGCCGAGGTGGGGAGAGGTGATCGTCACGGGTGCTCCTGGGGACAAAGCGAATTACCTACGGTTCCGTAGCCTACGGAGTCGTAGGTTAAGCGCGACATCAAGGAGCGCCAAGCCCCAGCCATCGTTCTGTCCGGCTACATCCGGTTATCTATGCAGTTTGAGGGGGTGCCGGACTGCTCCGCAGGGGTGAGAATCACGCCGGAAGGTGGTCCGCGGCACAGCCTTGACGGCGCGGACCACCCCACCGAACCCCTCCCGCGCACCGCCTGCGCGTGGGCGCTACTGCCCCGCTGACCCCCGGACCTCCTCGGCGGAGGTCGGCCGCAGCGCCCCGCCGTCGAGCAGCAGCCAGCGCGTGATGCCGATCGACTCCAGGAACGGCACGTCGTGGCTGGCCACCAGCAGCGCGCCCTCGTAGGACTCCAGGGCCGCGCCGAGCTGCCGCACGCTCGCCAGGTCCAGGTTGTTCGTCGGCTCGTCCAGCATCAGCAGCTGCGGAGCCGGCTCGGCCAGCAGCAGCGCCGCCAGCGTCGCCCGGAAGCGCTCGCCGCCCGACAGGGTGCCGGCCGGACGGTCCGCCCGGGCTCCCCGGAACAGGAAGTGCGCGAGCCGCGCCCGGATCACGTTGTTCGTGGCCTGCGGGGCGAACCGCGCCACGTTCTCCACCACCGAACGCTCGTCGTCCAGCACGTCCAGCCGCTGCGGCAGGAACCGGGCCGGGACGTGGGTCGCCGCCTCCCCGGACGCGGGCGGCAGCAGGCCGGCGACGGTTCGCAGCAGGGTCGTCTTGCCCGAGCCGTTCGCGCCGACCAGCGCGATCCGCTCCGGGCCGCGCACCTCCCACTCGCCCGCCACCCGCGCGCCGCCGTGGGCGAGGTGCAGATCGCTCAGGGTGAGCACCCGCCGCCCCGGCGGGACCTGGGTGGCGGGCAGCCGGACGCGGATCTCGGCGTCGTCGCGCACCGCCTCCACGGCCTGGTCCAGCCGCTCCCTGGCGTCCGACAGCTTCTCGGCGTGCATGATGCGGTGCTTGCCCGCCGACTCCTGGGCGGCGCGCTTGCGGGCCCCCATGACGATCTTCGGCTCGCGCTTGTTCTCGTTCATCTTCTGGCCGTACCGCTTGCGGCGGGCCAATTTGACCTGGGCGTCGGCCAGTTCGCGCTTCTGGCGCTGCACGTCGGCCTCGGCGACCCGGACCATCCGCTCGGCCGACTCCTGTTCGGCCGCCAGCAGCCGCTCGTAGTCGCTGAAGTTGCCGCCGTACCAGCGGACTTCACCCTCGCGGAGGTCGGCGATCTGGTCGACCCGCTCCAGCAGCTCCCGGTCGTGGCTGACCAGCACCATCACCCCGGACCAGGACTCGACGGCCGCGTACAGGCGGCGCCGGGCCCGCAGGTCCAGGTTGTTGGTGGGTTCGTCGAGGAGCAGTACGTCCGGCCTGGCGAGCAGCAGGGCCGCCAGCCGGAGCAGGACGCACTGGCCGCCCGACAGCTCGCCGACGGTCCGGTCCAGGCCCACTCCGGCGAGGCCGAGCTGGTCCAGGACGGCGAGTGCCCGCTCTTCCACGTCCCAGTCGTCGCCGACGGCGGTGAAGTTGGCCTCGGTGGCCTCACCGGCCTCGATGGCGTGCAGGGCCGTGCGGGCGGCCCGGATGCCGAGCGCCTCGTCCACCCGCAGGGCGGTGTCGAGCGTGGCGTCCTGCGGGAGGTAGCCGATGGTCCCGGCGACCGAGACCTGCCCCGAGGACGGGGTCAGCTCGCCGGCGAGGAGCTTCAACAGGGTGGACTTCCCACACCCGTTGAGGCCGACCAGGCCGGTCCGGCCGGGCCCGACGGTCAGGTCGAACCCGTCCAGGACGGGGCTGCCGTCGGGCCAGTCGAAGGAGAGGGCGGTGCAGGTGGCGAAAACAGGGGCATGGCTCATGGAGGCCTCCAGGTTGCGTGGATGGTGCGTGCAACGTGGTGAGACGGCCGACTGCCACGGGATCCGCGAGGATGCGGCGGGTGGCTGAAGGTGTCGGTGTCTCGTACCTCAGAAGAGCAATGTCCTACTCCGTTTCGGCGACTGCAGGGCCTTCACGAAGCTACGGGCGGCCCGGGGCCGCCCGCAAACGAATTAATCAGCAGGAGCCGCGCATCAGCTCGTCGAGGCTGTGGTCCATGTCCAGATAGCGGTGTTCCAGACCTGGCGGCACGAGCGCGGAAGTGCGTTCGAGGAACCGCTGGAGCTCGGCCGTGGTCATCAGCACGATCGCCACGCCCTCGGGCGCGTGGAACTCGACCGTGGTCCGGTCCCCGTCGTACGGCCGCACCCGCACGTCGCCGCACCCGGACGGATGGCGCAGCCCCGACATCAGCAGCTCGCGGGCGAAGGTCCAGGACACCTCCACGCCTTCGAGGGTGGCCAGGGCGGGGAAGGCCATGCGGACGGCGAAGGGATCCGAGCGGTCGTAGCAGAGGGTGACGGGGACGGTCTCGACCTTCGGTGCGGTGGCGATCAGTCGGGCCTGCACGGCCTGCTCGATGACAGTGATCAAGGCTCGCTCCCTTGCGGCGGATCTGCTGTCGGGCTGTGGGGTGGAGCCCGGCAACCGGATAGACGCCGGAATCGGCAAATCCGTGCATGGCGGATGACGTGAGCTGTGTCACCGATTGGCGCGATCTCATCCGTGTGATCGCACAGAGTGAGCGATGGTGACATGCGGTCAAAGGGCGCGGGAGCGGTGACCCGGCCCGCGAATCGATCCCAATACGTCCGGTATTCGATCGCTCCGCAGGCGTAAGCGGATGCGGGAGGGGCCCCCGGGGCGGGTGGAGGCACCCTGGACGGCGCCTCCGCGGGTGCGTTAGCTTCCCGCGCCATGAGACTTCTGGGAGTTGGCATGTGCGCGGCGGCCCTGCTGGTCGCCACCGCCGTGGCGCCGGCGCAGGCACAGGGGGACGGCGGCGATGCCCCGTCGCCGGCCTTACGCGGCGCCGGCTGGGCGGTCAAGGACACCGGGCAGACGGGCGTCGACGGCGTCCGCTTCCGCGGCCTGGCAGCCGTCAGCCGCGGTACGGCCTGGCTCGCGGGCTCCCAGGGGCGGGTACTGCGCACCGGCGACGGCGGCCGCAGCTGGCGGGACGTCTCGCCGCCCGCGGCGGTGGCCGAGGGGCTGGAACTGCGCGACATCGAGGCCTTCGACGGGCGGCGGGCGGTCGCCCTGTCCATCGGCGAGGGCGAGGCCTCCCGGGTCCTGCGCACCGAGGACGGCGGCGCGACCTGGACCGAGGCCTTCCGCAACACCGATCCGCGAGCCTTCTACGACTGCCTGACCTTCTTCGACCCCCGCCACGGGCTGGCCGTGAGCGACCCCGTCGACGGGAAGTTCCGCCTCCTGGCCACCGACGACGGCGGGCGCAGCTGGCGGGTGCTCCCGGACGCCGGGATGCCGCCGGCGCTGCCCGGCGAGGCCGGGTTCGCGGCGAGCGGGCAGTGCCTGACGGCCTCCGGGCCGCGGGACGTGTGGCTGGCCACCGGCGGGGGGTCGACGGCGCGGGTGATGCACTCCGCCGACCGGGGCCTGACCTGGCGGGTCGCCGACTCCACCGTCCCCGGCGGGGACCCGGCGCGCGGGGTGTTCGCCCTGGCCTTCCGTGA
>NZ_GG657750.1:6534275-6554025 GCF_000158895.1 Streptomyces sp. C
TCTTTCAGCCCCGCCGGCGTTTGAGGCGCGGGGTCAGGGGCGGAGCCCCTGGGAACGGGGGAAGGGCGGGTCGGGGACGGCCCCGCGCAGCGGCACCGAGCCCGGTGGGGGAGGGGCGAGCCCCGCGCAGCGGGACCGCGCCCCGCCCGGCCAGGGCTACGGCAGGGTCTCGCGGACCGCCGCCAGCCCGGCGGAGGTCTTCGTGGCGATGAACTCCGTGATCCGGTACGCGCAGACGCCCGCCACCACGAAGGGATCCCCGGCCGCTATCTCCTCGATCTCGCCCCGCGAGACCCCGCGGGCCAGGATCATCCCGCCGTCGCGCGGTACCTTGCGCCCCGAGGCGAGGAAGACGCCGGACGCGTAGTACCCGTCCAGCCACGCCAGGTGGGCGTCCATCTGCTCTTCGACGGCTTCGATCGGCGCGGTGTAGCTGAGCTCCATGACGAACATGATCGCCAGGCTACCCTCGCACCCCATGACGACTGTGAAGACCCCCGCCAATGAGGCCGAGGCCCGCGCGATACAGGACGAACTGCGCGGCCGCGTCGTGCTCGACGAGGCCGGCCCCCCGCCCGGACAGGGGCTGGTCGCCGGGGTGGACGTGGCCTACGACGACGAACGGGACCTGGTCGCGGCCGCCGCCGTGGTGCTCGACGCCGCCACCCTGGAGGTCGTGGCCGAGTCCACCGCCGCCGGGAGCGTCAGCTTCCCCTACGTGCCCGGCCTGCTCGCCTTCCGCGAGCTGCCCACCGTGCTCGCCGCCCTGGAGGCCCTCCCCGTCACCCCCGACCTCGTCGTCTGCGACGGCTACGGCCTCGCCCACCCGCGCGGCTTCGGCCTGGCCTGCCACCTCGGGGTGGTCACCGGCCTGCCCAGCATGGGCGTCGCGAAGAACCCTTTCACCTTCACCTGCGAGGAGCCGGGCGCCCCGCGCGGCGAGTCCTCCCCGCTGCTCGCCCCCGACGGGGCCGTCGTCGGCCGGGCGCTGCGCACCCAGCACGGGATCAAGCCGGTGTACGTGTCCGTCGGCCACCGCGTCTCGCTGGACAACGCCTGCGCCCACGCCCTCGCGCTGAGCCCCCGCTTCCGCATCCCCGAGACCACCCGGCACGCCGACTCCCTGTGCCGGCGCGCCCTCCGCGAGGCCGTCGACGCCCTCCAGTGACCGGCGCTCGCCCGTGTGTTCGCGCTCCTGGTGCATTTGAGCGAACTCGGCCGGTCAACCCCGAGCCTCCGTGTACGGCCCAATGCCCCTTGTGCTGGTCTTTGTCCGGTACGTGCGGTATCGACGGTGCGCAGCCCGGCTGCGCTTGGCGGCGGAAGGGGCAGATTCGTGAGCAGAGGTACGAACGGAGCGGGCCAGAGGAAGCGGCAGCGGCGGGCGGTGGCCGCGCTGAGCGCGCTCGGAGTCGTCGCGGGGCTCGCGGCCGGCGCGCTGGCGGCGCCGGCCGGCGCCGCCGCGGCCCCAGCGGGCCCCAGGGGCTCCGCGGCGGTCTCCGATCCGAAGCAGCCGGACGGGACCCCCGTCGCGTGCGACGGGAAGATCTACCTCTCGAAGGGTGATCCGGACCAGCTCTACACCGTCGAACGGGAGGCCGGGAAGGTCCGGTTCGAGGAGCTGGGCGAGCCGACGCCGTTCCTCTACAACGCCATCGGTGTGAATCCGGACGACCGCTTCCTGTACGGGACCACGTTCGGCGACGTGGGCAACAAGCTGGTCCGCTTCGACGGCAAGGGCGAGTACGTCCTGTACGAGGACGAGGTCGAGGGCCTGCCGGCCGCCCTCTACATCTCGGGCACGTTCGACGACGAGGGCAACTACTTCGTCCTGGCCGACAACACGGGTCTGATCCAGCAGATCGACGTGAAGAACAACAGGGTGGTCCGGACGATCGACATCCAGGCCCTGGCTCCCGACGCGCTCGACATCTTCGACATCGCCTTCCACGACGGGTACCTCTGGGGCTCGACCGAGGCGGGCGCCATCGTACGGATCGACGTCGAGAACGCGAGCGCGGACTTCTTCCCCGGTGTCCTGCCGGGCGGTTCGGACTTCGGCGGCGTCTTCGTCTACGGCAACGGCGACCTCGGGTTCTTCCGCAACGCCGGAGAGCTCATCCGCGTGCACGTGAAGAACGCGGCCGGATCCAACCCGAAGTTCACCGTGCTGTCGCGGCAGGCGACGCCGGAGGAGTCGCTGACGAACGTCGACGCCACCTCCTGCTTCTTCGACTCCTCCGCCGACCTGTCGGTCCACAAGCGCGGCCCCAAGGTCGTCAAGGCGGGCGACGACATCACCTACGAGATCACGGTGAAGAACGACCACAAGGGCGCCTCCTCCGGCTGGTCCCTGGTCGACGACCTCCCCGCGAAGGTCCTGGACCCCGCCACGGACACCGAGGGCTGCACGATCGGCAACGGCCTCCTCTCCTGCACGGGCGGCCCGCTGCGCGAGGGCGGCCGCGTGAAGATCACGGTGACCGGCACCGCCGCGGAGGTCACCAAGCCGACCGCCGTGCCGAACACCGCCACGGTCTTCGGAGACGACGAGGACCCGTACAGGAAGAACAACACCGGCTTCGCGTCCACGAAGATCAAGCCGGCCGGCGGCGACGGGGAGGAAGAACCCAAGCAGCCCAAGGAGCCCAGGGAGCCGAAGCAGCACAACGAGCACAACGAGCACAACGAGCACGGGGACGAGCACGGCGACGGGCCCGGCGGGCGCTAGCCGGCCGGGGGAGGCGGCGGGGACCGGGCCGGAACGAGCGCCCGGGCCCCGCCGCCGTACGCCCTACCGCTCCGCCGCCACCCGAAAGCGGATTCCGGCCTTCAGGAGGCGGGCCGACAGCGCGTCACCCATCGCCACTGCCGTCGTCAGCTGGCCGGCGCGATCCGGGAGGGCGTCGTGGGCCAGGCACAGCGCGGACTCCGCCAGCATCTTCGCGGTCTCCCCGTACCCCGGGTCGCCGCCCGACACCTCGGTGAACACGCGGCGGCCACCGCCCTCGCCGACGAAGCGGACCGTGAACCAGCTGCGGGCGCGCCGCTCCGCGTCCGGGCCGTTGCCCGGCTCCCACAGCCCCATCAGCCACCGCCGGGCCGGCGGGACCTGCACCAGCGCCGCCGTCGCGCCCACCGCCGCCGTCAGGCCCACCGCGACCGGCAGGTGCCGCACCGAGGCGTAGTGGCGGTAGCGGAAGTCAGGCCCGTACCGCTCCAGCGCGGCCGCCGACCGGGTCACGATCCGCGGATCCAGAACCGGCAGCGGCAGCGCCCAGGTCCCGGTCTCCCGGCTGAAGCGCGGAACGCCCACGGGCCCGCGTACCCGGCGCCCCGGCAGCCGGGGCTCGTGCAGCCGGCGGGCTCGCGCTGCCGCCAGGGTCTGCGGGCCCCGGCCCAGCGCGGTCAGGGCGGAGGCGACGGTGCCGCCGGAGGCGAGCGCGCCGGCCCGCAGGAACCCGTCCACCCGCAGCGGCACCCCGGAGGGCAACAGGCCCACCGTGAAGTACGCCCCGAGGTCGGCCGGGATCGAGTCGAACCCGCACGCGTGCACCAGCCGCGCCCCCGTCTCCCGGGCCCGCGCGTCGTGCTCGACGTACATCCGGTCCACGAACTCCGGCTCCCCGGTGAGGTCGGCGTAGTCGGTGCCCTCCTCCGCGCAGGCCGCGACCAGCTCCGCCCCGTGATGGACGTACGGCCCGACCGTGGTGGCCACCACCCGGGTGCGGGCGGCCAGTTCGCGCAGCGCCCGCCGATCCCCCGCGTCGGCCCGCAGCAGCGGCAGCCGCGCGCAGTCCGGGTTCAGGGCGGCCAGCCGTTCGCGCAGCCGTTCCAGCTTGCCGAGGTCGCGCCCGGCGAGCGCCCACCGGGTGCCGGCGGGCGCGTGCTCGGCGAGGTACTCGGCGGTCAGCACCCCGACGAAGCCGGTGGCACCGAAGAGCACGAGGTCGAGCTCCCGCCCCGGACGGCCGCCGCGGACGGGCTCGTTGTGGACCTGCTCGGTCATGGAACGTTCCTCCCAGCTGGTGTCGGTGGCTGAGGTTAGCGTTGACGTCGAGTGTCCGGGCGAGCAGGTGTGACCTGCGGTGAGTGGAGGCGTCGATGAAGGCTGCGGTGCGCAAGTGGGAGGCGGTGCGGGAGTTCGCGCTGGGGCTGCCGGAGGCCGTGGAGGAGCATCCCTGGGGGCCGGAGGACGGGGTGGTGAAGGTCAACAAGAAGATCTTCGTGTTCCTCGGCAACGCGGACGGCCCCGAGCCGCCCGGCCTGTCCGTCAAGCTCAAGGACGAGGACCTGCACGGGCACGCGATGACCGCCCCCGGTGCCGCGCCCACCGGCTACGGCCTCGGCAAGGCGGGCTGGGTCTCCGTGCCGCTGGGGGAGAGGGGGGCGCCGTCGGTGGAGGTGCTGTGCGAATGGGTGGAGGAGAGCTACCGGACCGTCGCGCTCAAACGGAACGTGGCGCTCCTCGACGCCCGGGCCGCGGAGGGGGCCTGACGGGACGCCTTACGGGAAGCAAGGCCGGACACCGGACCAGAAGCCAGGCCGGACACCGGACCGGAAGCCCGGCCAGCCACCGGACCAGAAGCCCGGCCGGACGCCTGACCGGAACGAGCCACAGCGCAAACCTGCTAAGCGCTTGCTCTTGTGCTGAGTGGGGCGCGTTCCTAGCATCACTGGTGTTACATCGGTTGTGTCACACACCTGCACACCCACCCACCCGTACACCAGGATGCCGGGGGCACGATGGCAGTGACAGCAGGCCCGCTCGCGGGAGTACGCGTCGTCGAACTGGCGGGCATCGGCCCCGGCCCGTTCGCCGCCATGGTCCTCGCCGACCTCGGCGCGGACGTCGTCCGCGTGGACCGGCCGGGCGGCGGAGGGCTCGCGATCGACCCGGCCCACGACGTCACCAACCGCAACAAGCGCTCCGTCCTGGTCGACCTGAAGTCCGCCGAGGGCCCCGCCCTCGTACTGGACCTCGTCCAGCGCGCCGACGTGCTGATCGAGGGCTTCCGCCCGGGCGTCGCCGAGCGGCTCGGCGTCGGACCGGACGACTGCCTCGCCCGCAACCCCAAGCTGGTCTACGGCCGGATGACCGGCTGGGGCCAGGAGGGCCCGCTCGCCCACACCGCCGGGCACGACATCGCGTACATCGCCGTCACCGGCGCACTCGGCATGATCGGCAACCCCGGCGAGCCCCCGGCCGTCCCCGCCAACCTGGTCGGCGACTACGCGGGCGGCTCGCTCTACCTCGTCATCGGCATCCTCGCCGCCCTCCACCACGCCCGCGGCCCCGAGGGCGCCGGCCAGGTCGTGGACGCCGCGATCGTCGACGGCACCGCCCACCTCACCGCCATGATCCACGGCATGGTCGCGGCCGGCGGCTGGCAGGACCGGCGAGGCGCCAACCTCCTGGACGGCGGCTGCCCCTTCTACGGCACCTACGAGACCTCCGACGGCCAGTACATGGCAGTCGGCGCGCTGGAGCAGCAGTTCTACGACACCTTCACGGAGCTCCTCGGCATCGCCGACCGGGCCCCCGCCCGCAAGGACCTCGCCCGCTGGGGCGAGCTGCGCGAGGCCGTCGCCGCGCGCTTCAAGTCCCGTACGCGCGAGGAGTGGACGGCCGTCTTCGAGGGAACCGACGCCTGCGTGGCACCCGTCCTCTCGCTCCGCGAGGCCCCGCACCACCCCCACCTCGCCGCCCGCGCCACCTTCACCGAGTTCGGCGGCACCCTCCAGCCCGCCCCCGCCCCCCGCTTCTCCGCGACGCCGACCCGCGTCGCCTCCGGCCCCGCCATGCCCGGCGCGGACACCGGGTCCGTGGCCGCCGACTGGGGCGTACCGGCACTGCTCCCGAAAGAGGCCTGATGGAACTGTCCATGCTGCTCGACTACGCCGGCGATCCGCGCCGCGCCGCCGACGAGGCGGCCGCGCTGGAGTCGGCCGGACTCGACGCCGTGTGGGTCGCCGAGGCCTGGGGCTTCGACTCCCCGACGATCATGGGATACCTGGCGGCGCGCACCGAGCGCATGAAGATCGGCTCGGCCATCGTCAACGTCTACTCCCGTACCCCCGCCCTCATCGCCCAGACCGCCGCGGGCCTGGACGCCGTATCGGGCGGCCGCGCCCTGCTCGGCCTCGGCGCCTCCGGCCCGCAGGTGATCGAGGGCTGGCACGGCAAGCCGTACGACAAGCCGCTCGGCCGCACCCGCGAGACCGTCGACCTGTGCCGGCGCATCTGGCGCCGCGAGACGATCGACCACCACGGCATCACCGACATGCCGCTGCCCGCCGCCAAGGGCGGACGGCACGGCAAGCCCCTGAAGATCCTCACCCGCCCCGTCCGCGACCGGATCCCCGTGTACGTGGCCTCCCTCGGCCCGGCGAACGTCGCGCTGACCGCCGAGATCGCCGACGGCTGGCTGCCCACCCTCTTCATCCCGGAGAAGGCGCACACCGTGTGGGAGAGCGCCCTCGCCGAGGGCGCCGCCAAGCGCGCACCGGAGCTCGGACCGCTCCAGACCGTCGCGGGCGGCCTGCTGGCCATCGGCGAGGACGCGGCCGCCGCCCGCGACCTCGCCCGGCCCCAGATCGCCCTCTACGTCGGCGGGATGGGCGCCGTCGGCAAGAACTTCTACAACGACCTCGCCGTCGCCTACGGCTACGAGGAGCAGGCCCGCCGCATCCAGGAGCTGTACCTCGCCGGCCGCAAGCGCGACGCGGCGGCCGCCGTCCCGGACGAGTTCTGCGAACTGATGACCCTGTGCGGCCCCGAGGGGTACGTGCGCGAGCGCGTCGAGGCCTTCCGGGAGGCCGGCGTCACCATGCTCAACGTCACACCGGTCGGCCCGGACCCCGCCCGGCTGATCGAAACCGTCAAGAGCTGGCTGTAGGGGGCCCCGATGCAACGCCGCATCTACGACGCCGACCACGAGGCGTTCCGCGAGACCGTACGCACCTTCCTCCACAAGGAGGTGTTGCCGCACTACGAGCAGTGGGAGAAGGACGGCATCGTCAGCCGGGACGCCTGGCGGGCCGCAGGCCGGCAGGGCCTGCTGGGCCTGGCCGTCCCCGAGGAGTACGGAGGCGGCGGCAACCCGGACTTCCGCTACGCGGCGGTGCTCGCCGAGGAGTTCACCCGCGCCGGAGCCCCGGGGCTCGCGATCGGCCTGCACAACGACATCATCGGCCCCTACCTGACCTCGCTGGGCACCGAGGAGCAGAAGCGCCGCTGGCTGCCCGGCTTCTGTTCCGGCGAGACCATCACCGCGATCGCGATGACCGAGCCCGGCGCCGGCTCCGACCTCCAGGGGATCCGCACCAGCGCCGAGGACCGCGGCGACCACTGGCTGCTCAACGGCTCCAAGACCTTCATCTCCAACGGCATCCTCGCCGACCTGGTGATCGTCGTCGCGAAGACCACCCCCGAGGGCGGGGCGCACGGACTGTCCCTGCTCGTCGTCGAGCGCGGCGCCGAGGGCTTCGAACGCGGCCGCAACCTCGACAAGATCGGCCAGAAGTCCCAGGACACCGCCGAGCTCTTCTTCAACGACGTCCGCGTCCCCAAGGAGAACCTGCTCGGCGAGCTGAACGGCGCCTTCGTCCACCTGATGACCAACCTCGCGCAGGAGCGCATGGGCATCGCGATGGCCGCCATCGCCGCCGCCGAACACCTGCTGGAGATCACCACCACGTACGTCAAGGAACGCGAGGCCTTCGGCCGGCCGCTGGCCAAGCTCCAGCACATCCGGTTCGAGATCGCCGAGATGGCCACCGAGTGCGCGGTCACCCGCACCTTCCTCGACCGCTGCATCACCGACCACGCCAACGGGGAACTGGACCACGTCCACGCCTCGATGGCCAAGTGGTGGGCCACCGAACTCCAGAAGCGGGTGGCCGACCGCTGCCTCCAGCTGCACGGAGGCTACGGCTACATGACCGAATACCGGGTGGCACGGGCCTTCACCGACGGCCGCATCCAGACCATCTACGGCGGCACGACCGAGATCATGAAAGAGATCATCGGCCGCTCCCTCCTCGGCTGACTCCGCCCCCGACCTCCCCCTCGGACACCTTCGAAAGGCCTGACCAGTGAGCACCGAAGCTTACGTATACGACGCGATCCGCACCCCGCGCGGCCGGGGCAAGGCCAACGGCGCCCTGCACGGCACCAAGCCCATCGACCTGGTCGTCGGCCTCATCGACGCCCTGCGCGAGCGCAACCCCGGCCTGGACCCCGCGACCATCGACGACATCGTCCTCGGCGTCGTCGGCCCCGTCGGCGACCAGGGCTCCGACATCGCCCGCATCGCCGCCATCGCCGCGGGCCTGCCGGACACCGTGGCCGGCGTACAGGAGAACCGCTTCTGTGCCTCGGGCCTGGAGGCCGTCAACCTGGCCGCCGCCAAGATCCGCTCCGGCTGGGAGGACCTCGTCCTCGCGGGCGGCGTCGAGTCCATGTCCCGCGTCCCCATGGCCTCCGACGGCGGCGCCTGGTTCGCCGACCCCATGACCAACTGGGACACCGGCTTCGTCCCGCAGGGCATCGGCGCCGACCTGATCGCCACCATCGAGGGATTCTCCCGGCGCGACGTGGACGAGTACGCCGCCCTGTCCCAGGAGCGGGCCGCCACCGCCATCAAGGAGGGCCGCTTCGCCAAGTCCGTGGTCCCCGTCACCGACCGCAACGGCCTGGTCGTCCTGGACCACGAGGAGTTCGTCCGCCCCGGCACCACCGCCGACACCCTCGCCAAGCTGAAGCCCTCCTTCGCCGACATCGGCGACCTCGGCGGCTTCGACGCCGTCGCCCTGCAGAAGTACCACTGGATCGAGAAGATCGACCACGTCCACCACGCCGGCAACTCCTCCGGCATCGTCGACGGCGCCTCGCTCGTCGCCATCGGCACCCGCGAGGCGGGCGACCGCAACGGCCTGCGCCCGCGCGCCCGCATCGTGTCCGCCGCCGTCTCCGGCTCCGAGCCCACCATCATGCTCACCGGCCCCGCCCCGGCCACCCGCAAGGCCCTCGCCAAGGCCGGACTGACCATCGACGACATCGACCTGATCGAGATGAACGAGGCCTTCGCCGGCGTCGTGCTGCGCTTCGTCAAGGACATGGGCGTCTCCCTGGACAAGGTCAACGTCAACGGCGGCGCCATCGCCCTCGGCCACCCCCTCGGCGCCACCGGAGCCATGCTCCTCGGCACCGTCGTCGACGAACTGGAGCGCCAGGACAAGCGCTACGGCCTCGTCACCCTCTGCGTCGGCGGCGGCATGGGCGTCGCCACCGTCGTCGAACGCGTCTGACCCGTCCTGATCCCGGATCCCGGATCCCGCATCCGAGATCCCGGACCCTGATCCCACCTCTGACACGGAAGTAGCGAACATGAGCGAGTCCACCACGATCCGCTGGGAACAGGACGAGACCGGCGTCGTCACCCTGGTCCTCGACGACCCGGGCCAGTCCGCCAACACCATGAACCAGGCCTTCAAGGACTCCATCGCGGCGATCGCCGACCGCGCCGAGGCCGAGAAGGACTCCATCCGCGGCATCATCTACACCTCCGCCAAGAAGACCTTCTTCGCCGGCGGCGACCTCAAGGACATGATCCGGCTCCGCCCCGAGGACGCACAGCTCGCCTTCGACACCGGCACCGAGATCAAGCGGTCCCTGCGCCGCATCGAGACCCTCGGCAAGCCCGTCGTCGCCGCCATCAACGGCGCGGCCCTCGGCGGCGGTTACGAGATCTGCCTCGCCTCCCACCACCGCGTCGCCCTGAACGCCCCCGGCTCCAAGATCGGCCTGCCCGAGGTCACCCTCGGCCTGCTCCCCGCCGGCGGCGGCGTCACCCGCACCGTCCGCCTCATGGGCATCGCCGACGCGCTGCTCAAGGTCCTGCTCCAGGGCACCCAGTACGACCCCCGGCGCGCCCTGGCCAACGGCCTGGTCCACGAACTCGCCGCCACCCCCGAGGAGATGCTGGCCAAGGCCCGCGCCTTCATCGACGCCAACCCCGAGTCGAAGCAGCCCTGGGACGTCCCCGGCTACAAGATCCCCGGCGGCACGCCGTCCAACCCGCGCTTCGCCGCGAACCTGCCGGCCTTCCCCGCCAACCTCAAGAAGCAGCTCAACGGAGCCCCGTACCCGGCCCCGCGCAACATCCTCGCCTGCGCCGTCGAGGGCTCCCAGGTCGACTTCGAGACCGCCCTGACCATCGAGGCCCGGTACTTCACCGAGCTGGTCACCGGCCAGACCGCGAAGAACATGATCCAGGCGTTCTTCTTCGACCTCCAGGCCGTCAACGCCGGCCGCAGCCGCCCCCGGGGGACCGAGCCCCGCAAGGTCCGCAAGGTCGCCGTCCTCGGCGCCGGCATGATGGGCGCCGGCATCGCCTACTCCTGCGCCCGCGCGGGAATCGAGGTCGTCCTCAAGGACGTCACCGCCGAGGCCGCCGCCAAGGGCAAGGAGTACTCCCAGAAGCTGCTCGACAAGGCGCTCGCCAAGGGCCGCACCACCGAGGCCAAGCGCGCCGAGCTGCTCGCCCGGATCACCCCGACCGCCGACGCCGCCGACCTGGCCGGCTGCGACGCCGTCATCGAGGCCGTCTTCGAGGACACCGCCCTCAAGCACAAGGTGTTCCAGGAGGTCCAGGACGTCGTCGCCCCCGACGCGCTGCTCTGCTCCAACACCTCCACCCTCCCCATCACCGGGCTCGCCGAAGGCGTCTCGCGCCCCGCCGACTTCATCGGCCTGCACTTCTTCTCGCCCGTCGACAAGATGCCGCTCGTGGAGATCATCAAGGGTGACCGCACCGGCGACGAGGCCGTCGCCCGCGCCTTCGACCTGGTCCGCCAGATCAACAAGACCCCGATCGTGGTCAACGACTCGCGCGGCTTCTTCACCTCCCGCGTCATCGGCCAGTTCATCAACGAGGGCGTGGCCATGGTCGGCGAGGGCATCGAGCCCGCCTCCGTCGAGCAGGCCGCCGCCCAGGCCGGCTACCCGGCCAAGGTGCTCTCGCTGATGGACGAGCTGACCCTCACCCTCCCGCGCAAGATCCGCAACGAGACCCGCAAGGCCTTCGAGGCCGAGGGCCGCGAGTGGACCGAGCACCCGGCCGACCGGGTCATCGACCGGATGGTCGACGAGTTCGGCCGCCCCGGCCGCAGCGGGGGCGGCGGCTTCTACGAGTACGACGAGAGCGGCAAGCGCAGCCGCATCTGGCCCGGCCTGCGCGAACACTTCGCCAAGCCGGACGCGCAGATCCCGTTCGACGACATGAAGGAGCGGATGCTCTTCTCCGAGGCCCTGGACACCGTCCGCTGCCTCGACGAGGGCGTCCTCACCTCCATCGCCGACGCCAACATCGGCTCCATCATGGGCATCGGCTTCCCCGCCTGGACCGGCGGCGTGATCCAGTACATCAACGGCTACGAGGGCGGCCTGCCCGGCTTCGTCGCCCGCGCCCGCGAGCTGGCCGCCACCTACGGCGAGCGCTTCACCCCGCCCGCCTCCCTGGTGGCGAAGGCCGAGCGCGGCGAGACGTACGCCGACTGACACGACCCGGTGGTCCCGGGACCGCCCCGCGCGGGCGGCCCCGGGAACCCCCGGCGACCCTGTCGCAGCGTTTCGGGTCCAAGCGGGGCCTGCTGCCGGCGTTCGCCGCGGACGCCGCCGCGAACGCCGCAGCGCCCTATCGCAGGACGCGGGCCGATCACGGCTCGCCCCTGGCAGACGACACCCCCTAGCCGCGCAGGTACGCGAACACCCCGCGCTCCGCGGCGCCGCCCGGGACGGACCAGCCGGCCAGCACCTGCCCGAGCAGGCCCTCGCCGGAGGCGGTCCCGGGACGCAGCACCCGGCTCAGGGTCAGGGTCAGTACCGGTCCGGGTTCCATGAACGGGCCCACCGTGATCTCCGTACCGGCGGCGGTGTCCGCCACTGTCCCCGGACCGGTCAGGCCCGCCGGCAGGTCCCACCCTCCGGAGGAGCGCACCTCGACCGTCGGGTCGGGGGCATCCGTCTCGCTCTGGGCCTGGGCCACCGCCCCGCCCGCCAGCAGCGCCAGCAACTGCTCGACCAGCACGAAGTCGTGGGCCCCGTCGTAGACCCAGCGCGTACCCAGCACCCCGTGCTCCAGCGTGCCGACCAGGCCCGCCTCCGCACCCTCCAGCGGCGCACCCCGGTAGGTCAGCGGCGCCAAGTAGGACACGGGCTCCGGCCCGGATTCGTCGGTGACCACCATGAACTCGATCCCCACCTCGCCCTCGGGGTCGTCCAGCCGGAAACCGCCCGCCTTCGCGAGTCGCGCGGACTTCTCCACGCCCTGGTACCAGGGCCTCAAGGGCAGCCACTCGGCGAGGAGTTCGAGCTTGGTCGGGGACAGCGTGGTGTGATGGATGATCGCCATGCGGTCGAACCTACCCTCACTCCGAGGCGAACGCCGCCCGCAACTCCTCCTTCAACGACCGCTGGAAGGCCGTCACCAGCGCCTGCACCACCATCGGCTGCATGTGCGCCGACAGCGCCTTCATCGACTCCACCCGCTCCGGGTCGTCCTCGTCCTCGGTGAACGGCCCCCACACCTCGTCCCGGAACAGCTCCGTCAACTGGTGCGCCGCCGTCCGCGCGTGCTCCAGCAGGATCCCCCGCGCCACCAGCAGCGTCTCGTGGGCGATCGGTACGTCGAGCAGCGCGACCCCCAGCCGCAGCAGCCCCACGTCCACCCGGAAACCCTCCCCGGACTCCGCCACCACGTTCATCGCCGCCAGCCGGCGCAGGTCCCCGTCCGACAGGGCCCGCCCCGCCCGCCCCTCCAACTCCGCCCGCGACACCTCCTGCGCCGCGTCCGGAGCCCACGTCGCCACCAGCGCCCGGTGGATCGCCAGGTCGTGGGCGCTCAGGTCGTCCGGCAGGGCGTCCAGATAGCGCTGGATCGCCGACAGGGTCATGCCCTGGTGCTGGAGCTCCTCGATCAGAGCGAGCCGCGACAGGTGCTCGGGCCCGTAGTGCCCCACGCGACGAGGTCCGATCACGGGAGGGGGCAAAAGCCCGCGCGTGCTGTAGAACCGTACGGTGCGGACGGTGACACCGGCCTTGGACGCCAGTTCGTCCACGGTGAGCATCGGCTCGGTCGCCTGGTCGGCCATCGTCCGCTCCTCGCTCTCTGAGCTCTCTGATCCACGGCTTGGGTTCAACAGTATTGCTGTCGCACCAACGATGTGAAACGGCCAGGAGCTGCCCATGACCACGAACCTGCGACTGCCCGGACGACCCGAAGAAATCACCCTCCCCGCCCTGCTGGCCCGCAACGCCGCCGAACACCCGGACCTGCCCGCCCTCTCCTGGCGCGAGGGCGACGGCGAGGGCGATGGCGAGGGCGACGGCGAGGGCGACGGCTGGAAGACCCTGAACTGGGGCCAGGTCCGCCGCGAGGTCGCCGTCCTCGCCGCCGGCTACGCCGCCCTCGGCGTCGAACGCGGCGAACACGTCCTGCTGATGATGGGCAACCGCCCCGAGCACTGGCTCAGCGACCTCGCCCTCGTCCACCTCGGCGCCGTCCCCGTCACCGTCTACGGCACCTCCGCGCCCGAGCAGATCGCCCACATAGCCCGCCACAGCCGGGCCCGGCTCGCCGTCGTCGAAGGCGCCGGCGAACGCGACCGGTGGGCGCCCCTGCTGGACGACCCCGGGACCCCACTGGAACGCCTCGTCGTGGCCGAGGCCGCCGAGGCCGGCCCGCACACCGCCTACGGCACCGTGTACGCCAACGGCGCCCGCCTGCACCGCGCCGACGGCTTCGAGAAGGCCTGGCAGGAGACCCGCCCCGAGGACCCCCTCACCGTCGTCTACACCTCCGGCACCACCGGCGACCCCAAGGGCGTCCGCCTGACCCACCGCAACATCCTGCTCCAGTCCGTCCGCCTCGACCGCGGCGTCCAGCTCCCCGAACACGCCGAACACGTCTGCTACCTGCCGTTCGCGCACATCGCCGAACGGATCCTCGGCATCTACCTGCCCCTGCTGCGCGCCGCCCACGTCCGCCTCGTCGCCGACCCCACCGCCGTGGCCGCCGCCGTCCGGGAGCTGCGCCCCGTGCAGTTCTTCGGGGTGCCCCGGGTGTGGGAGAAACTTGCCGCGGGCGTACGCGCGGTCCTGGCGGGCCTGCCCGAGGAGCAGCGGCGCGCCATCGACGCCGCCGGCGACCTGGCCAGGGCCCGGACCGGCCTCCAGGAGCGCGGCGAAGAGGTGCCGGCCGCGCTCGAAGCCTCGTACGCCGGGGCGAAGGAACGGGTCCTGGACCCGCTGCTGCGGCTGGCGGGGCTGGACCGGCTCGTCTGGACGGCCAGCGCCACCGCGCCGATGCCGATCGACGTGGTCCGCTTCTGGGCCGGCTGGGGCATCACCATCATGGACGCCTGGGGGCTGACGGAGACCTCCGGCGTGTGCACCCTCAACAGCAACACCCCCGACGGGTTCCGGCTCGGCTCGGTGGGCCGGCCCATCGAGGGGCTGGAGCTGAAGGTCGCCGCGGACGGGGAGGTCCTCACCCGCGGGGCGACCGTCTTCGGCGGCTACCTGCGCCCCGACGGGTCGGTGGAGAGCGCGGCCGACGCCGAGGGCTGGTTCCCGACCGGGGACATCGGGCGGCTCGACGAGGACGGCTTCCTGTGGCTGACGGACCGCAAGAAGGAGCTGATCATCACCTCGAACGGGAAGAACGTCTCCCCGGCGCTGGTGGAGAACACCGTCAAGGAACACCCGCTCATCGGCCAGGCCCTGGTCCACGGCGACGGCCGCTCCTACCTCGTCGCCCTGCTCGTCCTGGACCCCGAACTGGCCCCGGTCTGGGCGGCCGCCCGCGGCATCGAGACCGACTCCCTCGCGGCACTCGCCGAACACCCGGCCGTCCTGGAGGAGACCGCCCGCGCGGTCGCCGCCGCGAACGCCCGCCTCAACCGCACGGAGCAGATCAAGCGCTACCGGCTGCTCGCGGAGGAATGGGGCCCGGCGACGGGGGAACTCACCCCGTCGCTGAAACTCCGCCGCAGGGTGGTCCGGGAGAAGTACGGGACGCTGATCGAGGGGCTGTACGAGTAACGTGGTCGGGGGCCCTACCCCCTTGGACGGTCTCAGAGAAGGGGTGGGGGTTTCCCGTCAGTCCCATCGTCCTTCCGGTTCGGGCCGGTCCCTCAAGGGCGCTCCTTCGTCGCGTCGCTACGCGATCGCCTTCGGCGACCCTTGACCGACCGACCCGAACCGGAAAGCCGAAAGACTGCCGGGAAACCCCCAAAGAAACGGTCACGGGGCAGGAGGGGAGGGGCGGGCATCTCAGCGTTGAGGCGAGGGGCCGGGGGCCGGCCCGCCGGGCATCCGGGCCCTCGATAGTCGAGATTCGGAGCCGGGGCGCGACCTACCCGCACGAGAAGGCGAACAGACCGCCTTGCGGAGCCCCCAGGCGCACCAGATCGCTACGCGCTCCTGTCGGCTTGGCGTCCGGCGGCCGTCCTGGGCCGATACCCGCACGAGAGGGCGATCAGAGCAGCCCAGGGAGCGGACGGGCGCGTCGGATCGCTCCGCGCAGGCCGGCACGACACGGAAGGACGGTGGACTGGCGGGAAACCCCCATGCCGACTGTGAGGCGGGCCAGGGGATCCCGCCCATGGCGGTCCCGGGGGGCTAGCGGCCGATGACCGGGTAGTGGTCCGAGAGGTTCGAGTACGTGTAGGACTTGCCCCAGCTGGAGACCGTCCAGGGGGTCGACTGCTCCTTGACCACGTTGTTCTCCCAGCCCGCCGGGCGGGCGTTGGCCTTGCGGTACAGGACGTAGTCGAGGTCCTCGCGGGGGTCCGTCGGGTAGCGGTAGTTGGCGATCGAGTTCTGCGCCGTGTCGAAGGAGTACGGGTGGCCCGTGCGGGTGTCGGCGCCGGCGAGGTCGGCGTCCGCGAGCATCGAGGCGTACTCCGGGGTGCGGGAGTCGACGTTCATGTCGCCCGCGACGATGACCTGCTCGTTCGCCGGGATGTTCTTGGCGTCGAGGAACGCGTCTATGTTCTTGAACTGGCGGCTGCGCATCTGCGCCGCCTCGCCCGCGCCGCAGCCCGGGTCGGTGGACTGGGCGTGGGTGCCGACGACGTGGACCTTGGTGCCGTTGACGTTCAGGACGACGTAGGCGAAACCCTTGTTGGACCACCAGTCGGCGCCGCAGGCGTCCTTGTAGACCACCTGCTCCTTGCGCAGGATCGGCCACTTGCTGAGGATCGTGACGCCGCCGTCCTCGGGGGTGGTGGTGGAGTAGGAGCCGCCCGTGGCGTCCCACCCGCTCTTGCTGCGGCCCACCACCGGGGTCTGGTACGGGTACTGGGCCGAGGCGTTGGCCTGGAGGGCGTCGGAGGCGCCGTTGTCGAAGGCCTCCTGGAGCACCACCACGTCGTGGCCCTGGAAGAAGGAGGCCCGGGGGATCTCGGCGGCGCGGTGGTCCTGGCCCCAGTTCGGGTACAGGCTCTTGCTCATCAGGAACACGTTGTAGGTCAGGACGCTCAGCCGCGGGGTGGCGGAATCCTCGGCGGCCGTGGCGGCGGGCGCGGCGGTGAGGGTCAGGGCTGCGGCGGCGGTCGCGGCCACGGCCGTGGCGGCGGCGCGGGCGCGGCGGTGGGAGATCTGCGGCATGGGGGTCTCCGTCAGTCCGGTGGTTCCTGCGGGGAAGATCGACGCCCGCAATCCAAGCAGCCGCGGTTACCTCTGGGTAACACCCGTGACAAGACTTTCTGTCCGGACCGAGGACTTCTCGCGCTCGCATAATTGGTCCCATGGACGACACCGATCGCATATCGGCCGCAAAGCCCGGCAGGGGCCTTGATCCCGAGCCGCCGCCGCCCGGTGGGGTGCTGTGGTCGACCGCCGGGGACGTGCGGTCGCTGCTCACCCTGCCCGCCGCCTTCACCATGCAGGTGGCCCACCCGGCCGTCGGCGCCGGCGTCGACCAGTACTCCGTCTTCCGCACCGACCCCTGGGGCCGGGGCGAGCGCTCGCTGCGCTCCGTGATGCTGTGGGTCTACGGCGGGGAGGAGGCCGTCGCCGAGGGGCGGCGGGTGCGTCGCCTGCACAAGGAGATCCGGGGCACGGACACCCGGGGCCGGCGCTACCACTCCCTCGACCCCTCCTGCTACGCCTGGGTGCACGCCACCGGCTTCCCCGTCGCCCTGTACGCGGGGCGCTACCTGTTCCGGCCCATCACCCCCGCCCACGAGCGGCAGCTGTACGCGGAGTGGCTGCGGGTGGGGCGGATCCTGGGGCTGCGCGACCGGGACATGCCGCAGACCGTCGAGGAGTTCTGGCCCTACTACCGGCGGATGCTGGCCGAGGAGATCGAGCCCACGAAGGTGGCCCGCGAGCTCGTCGCGACCGATGCCGACCTGCCCCGCCCCGAGGTGGGCTCCCCGGTGCTGCGGCTGCTGCTGGCGATCACCTGGCCGGCCCTGCGCGCCAGCTACCTGCGCTTCCGCGCCTTCGTCACCGTCGGGTACATGCCGCCCGACGCCCGGGCCGCCATCGGCCTGGAGTGGACCCCCGCCCAGGAGCGCCGGCTCCGGCGGTTCAGTACGGCCGTACGGCTCCTCGTACCGGTGCTGCCGGAACGGCTGCGCTACCTGCCCAGGGCCCGCGCCGCGCGGGCGCGGTGGCGCGCCGGCACCCTCTGACGGGTGCCGGCGCGTGGATCAGCGCGCGTGGCTCAGTGGTCGTGGACCGTGTTCGTCGCGGCGATCTTCTTCCAGGACTTGGGCTCCGCGGCCGGCTTGGCCGGCGACTGGAGGGTACGGGCGCCGGACTTGGCGGCCGGCGGGGCGAAGGCCGGCTTGCCCGGGGTGTACAGCCAGGTCTCGAAGAGCTGGGCGAGGGGCTTGTTCGAGATCTTCTCCGCGTACCGGACGAAGTCCCCGACCTTGGCGTTGCCGTAGGCCCGCTCGGTCGGCCAGCCCTTGAGGATCTTGAAGAACTTCTCGTCGCCGATCTCGTTGCGCAGCGCCTGGAGCGCGATCGCGCCGCGGTCGTACACGGCGCCGTGGAACTGGTTCTCCGGGCCCGGGTCACCGGGCTTGACCTGCCAGAACGGGTCCTCGGCCGGGCGGGAGGCGTACGCCCAGTCGGCGAGCTCCTGCGCGGTGCCCTCGCCTTCCTTCTCCGACCAGAGCCACTGGCTGTAGCGGGCGAAGCCCTCGTTGACCCAGATGTCCTTCCAGTTGTCGACGGACACGCTGTCGCCGTACCACTGGTGGGCCAGCTCGTGGACGACGACGGAGACGTTGGCGCCGCTCGCGAACTGGCGCGGGCTGTAGAAGGGCCGGGTCTGGGTCTCCAGCGCGAAGCCGGAGGGGACGTTCGGGACGTAGCCGCCGAGGGCGTTGAAGGGGTACGGGCCGAAGACCCCCTCCAGCCACTCCGCGACCTCGCCGGTCCGCTCGACGCTCGCGCGCGCCGCGCCGGCGTTGTCGCCGAGGTCCTTGCTGTACGCGTTCAGGATCGGCAGGCCGTTCGCCGTCTTGTCGGTGGTGATGTCGAACTTGCCGATCGCGAGGGTCGCCAGGTAGGTGGCCTGCGGCTTGTTGGACCGCCAGTTGTAGCGGGTCCAGCCGAGCTTCGAACTCTGCGACTGGAGAACGCCGTTGCTGATGGCCTGGGTGCCGTCCGGGACGTTGACGGACACGTCGAAGGTGGCCTTGTCGAGCGGGTGGTCGTTGCTCGGGAACCACCAGGCCGCCGCGTCCGGCTCCTGAGCCGCCACGCCGCCGTCCGGGGTGCGCTGCCAGGCCGACCAGCCGTCGACCTTGAACTCGGACGGCTTGCCCGCGTACTTGACCACGACCGTGGCCTGACGGTCCTTCTGGAGCGGCTGCGCCGGGGTCACTTCGAGCTCGTGCGCGCCCGAGGTCGCGAACTTCGCCTTGGCCCCGTTGACCCGGACCTCGCTGACCTTGAGGCCGAAGTCGAGGTTGAAGCGGGACAGGTCCTGCTTGGCGGTGGCCAGCAGGGTGGCCGTGCCCTCCAGCAGGTCGGTCTTCGGCTGGTACTGGAGGCGCAGGTCGTAATGGGAGACGTCATAGCCGCCGTTCCCGCTGGCCGGGTAGTAGGTGTCGCCGATACCCGGGGCGCCGGGACCCGCGCTGGCCGCCGACGCCGGGATCACCAGCAGGAGGGAGGCGGCCAGGACGCTCGGGGCGATGACTTTGCGGTGCACGAAGAGCTCCAAGGGGTAGGGGAGACAGATCGGTCAAGGTCTCGTCGTTCGACCGTATTCACCCGTGGCGCCTCAGGTCATGTCCATGGCTCCTGCTGTCACACGATCGCCATTCGGCCGTCATGATCCCGCAGCGGGGCGACGGCCGGAAGGAGCCGCTGACGTGCGGGTTCGTGCCCGCGCGGGGCGCGAGGAGGGCGGGATCCGCGGCTCGGCCGGGCGCGGTGGGTGTGTTGACCGTGCGTCAGGTGAGGGGCGGTATTCGGACAGGCGTGCGCCGTCCGCCCCGTGGGCCGGGCGGCCCCGCGTACCGCGGCAGGGCGATTTCCGGCCGCCCCGGCGGTGCCGGAACACCGGGGGCCGCGCAGGGCGCAGAGTGGCCCGATCGGCGCTCTTGCGCCGAAGCGCTAGGGCCTGTCGTCAAACTCGCGTCGTCGCCCGGAGGGCGGCCCCGCGGCGTCTGGTGCGTGCTCTCGGCGTGCCGGGCGGAAGCCCGCGTACTGGACGTA
>NZ_GG657750.1:6554125-6557070 GCF_000158895.1 Streptomyces sp. C
CGGGAGTTTGACGACAGGCCCTAAGGGCCAGAGCCCTCCTCGCCGGATCGGGCCTTGTCCAGGAGCCCTTGGTAGGGGGTCTGGTCCATCGCACCGCGCACCTTGGAGAGGCCGTACCGCTCGATGACCGGCTTGCTGTAGAGGGGATTGTCGGGATCGAAGACGATCTTGTCCCCGGGCGGCGACACGGCCACGTCTATGCGGGACCGGTCACCGCTGGGCACCCGCCACACGGTGATGCGCTGCGGGCCGCGGGCGATGTTGAGGATCTCGCTGCTGTTCGAGATGCCGGACTCGTTCCGGTACTTCGCGTTCTCGGGCTCCTCGGCGCGCCACTTGCCCTCCTCCTTGAGGGTCTTGACGGTCGCCCGGGACTGCTCGTACTCGGAGCCCAGCGTCATCCGGTCCCGGCGGACCACGTACGCCTCGGTCTGGGCCCTGAGGGCTTCGTAGCCGGCCTTGTAGGGATCCTTGATCTCGACGACCACGTCCTGTGCGACTTCTTCCCCGGGGTTCAGCTCGCGGCCCGCCGGAGTGACGAACTCGCCGTCGTAGATCAGCATGTCGGAGGGCGGCCTGCGCTCCGACATGGTGTTCACGGCCCCGCCGTGGACCCAGTAGATGCTTCCGAGGACGTACACCGGAACGCGGCCGTCGTTCCTCACGAACACGTGCACGGTCACGTACATCCGCCCTGTGCCGACCAGGCTCGCCTCCCTGAACTCGGCCCCGCTCGTGATCAGCGGACTCGTCGCGTAGGGCACGTAGACCTGCGCGTACGCCAGGTTGACGCAGGCGAGGAGGGTCGGGACGATCGCCCCGACCGCGATGCGCTGGGGATGGCGCAGGGCCTTCCACGCCCGGGACCTGATGAGCTCGGCGCCGGCCGCCACCGACCCGACGAGGAACACGATCGCGGCCACGGACCAGCCGGTGAAGTGCTCGGCGCGCTGCAGGAGGATGAGCGAGGAGCTGCACAGGAACACGATCACCACTCCGGCCAGCGCGACCGCCCCGGAGTACCGCCGCTCCCGCCTGTGCCAGTAGTCGACGGCGGCCAGCGCGGCAGCCAGCTCGACCAGGGCCGCGGCCAGCACGGAATACCCCGCGATACGCCCGCCGAACGTCAGGGCGTTGCGGCAGTCGATCCAGCCGATCCAGCCGAGCAGGCACGCGGTCGAGAAGAAGCCGGCGAACATCAGGGTGCCGACCGTCCGGCGCCTGACCGTCTGGTCCGGCCAGACGCCGCTGTCGCCGCCGAGCCACCGGACGGGGTGGTCATGGGCCAGCCCGGCACCACGCAGGAATTCCCCGAGCCCCTCACAGGACCGGACCCTGTCCGCGGTCTTGCCGTTGACCGTGACGTTCCGCCAGCCGAGGCCGTCAGGCGGCCCGACGGTCACATCGGGCGTCTTCGCCATGACACCAGCCTGCCGCCCGGTCGGCGAAGGCGCCTCCGGAACGGGGCGCGCCGAACCGGCGTGCGCCCGGGGCGGAACGGGGCGAACCTGGACATGAGACTCGGGTCGAACCCGATCCGCACGGGTTCGGGCCGCTCATCCCCCGTCCCCACAGGAGTCGTCATGCGTACCCGGCTTCCCGGCCTCGTCGCCGCCCTCGTCCTGGCCGCTCTCGGCGTCGCGGCCCCCGCCGCGCAGGCCGCCGCACCCGCTGTCGACGGGCCGACGTGCGTGGCCCACGACGGATCGGTGGAGTACGACTCCGTCTCCGGCCTGTGGATCTGCGTGGGCGGCCGCTACGACGGCGAGTCCATCAACTGACGGCCGCGCCGGAAAGGGCCGAGGGGCTCCCGCGGTCCACCAGCGGCACCTGCCACAATTGACAGCCTTCCACGCAAACGCACGAAGGCAGGCGGGACCGCACAGTGACCATGTCCATCGAAGGCAGGATCGCCGAGGAGCTCGGCGTACGGGAACGGCAGGTCAAGGCCGCCGTCGAGCTGCTCGACGGCGGCTCCACCGTGCCGTTCATCGCGCGCTACCGCAAGGAAGCGACCGAGATGCTCGACGACGCCCAGCTGCGCACCCTGGAGGAGCGGCTGCGGTACCTGCGCGAGCTGGAGGACCGCCGCTCCGCGATCCTCGACTCCGTACGCGAGCAGGGCAAGCTCGACGCGGAGCTGGAGGCCCGGATCGCCGCGGCCGACACCAAGGCCCGGCTGGAGGACATCTACCTCCCCTTCAAGCCCAAGCGCCGCACCAAGGCCCAGATCGCCCGCGAGGCCGGCCTGGAGCCCCTCGCCGAAGGCCTGCTCGCCGACCCCTCCGCCGAACCCGCGGCCGCCGCGGCCGCGTTCGTCGACGCCGGCAAGGGCGTCGCCGACCCGGCCGCCGCCCTGGAGGGCGCCCGCGCCATCCTCACCGAGAAGTTCGCCGAGGACGCCGACCTGATCGGCGACCTCCGCGAGCGCATGTGGGGCCGCGGCCGGCTCGCCGCGAAGGTCCGCGAGGGCAAGGAGGAGGCGGGCGCCAAGTTCTCCGACTACTTCGACTTCGCCGAGCCCTTCACCGCCCTCCCCTCGCACCGCGTCCTCGCCATGCTGCGCGGCGAGAAGGAGGACGTCCTCTCCCTGGACCTGGAGCCCGAGGAGCCTTCCGACACCCCCGGCCCCTCCACCTACGAGGGCGTCATCGCCCGCCGCTTCGGCATCGCCGACCGCGGCCGCCCAAAAAGACAAGTGGCTCGCCGACACCGTCCGCTGGGCCTGGCGCACCAAGATCCAGGTGCACCTCGGCATCGACCTGCGGTCCCGGCTGCGCGCCGCCGCCGAGGACGAGGCCGTACGGGTCTTCGCCGCCAACCTGCGCGACCTGCTGCTCGCCGCCCCCGCCGGCACGCGTGCCACGCTCGGCCTGGACCCGGGCTTCCGCACCGGCGTCAAGGTGGCCGTCGTCGACGCGACCGGCAAGGTCGTCGCCACCGAC
>NZ_GG657750.1:6558912-6564299 GCF_000158895.1 Streptomyces sp. C
CCGACACCGTGGACTACGTCTTCTACGAGGCCCGCACCACCCCCCTGCACCGGGAGCACATCGTGCTCCACGAGCTCGGGCACATCCTCTTCGGCCACCACTCCCTGGAGGGCGAGGAGACCGACGGCCGGGCCCCCGTCGTCCGCGGCCGCACCGACTACACCACCCGCCAGGAGCAGGAGGCGGAGATGCTCGCGAGCATGATCCGCACCCGTACCTCCACCGCCGGCCACCCCCGCCGCGGCGCGGCGCCCCGGGGAGCCCTGGCCCGGCTGGAGTCCGCCATGGGCTACGCACGGGGCCACCGCGATGGCAGCTGAACTCGCCGCCGCCGGGGACTGGCTCGCCGTCCCCGGCGTGGTCTGCCTGTGGATCGCCGTCCTGATCCGCGCCCCCGGCGCCCTGCGCTCCCCGGAACAGCGCGGACTGTGGCTGGCCGTCGCCACCGCGGCCGCCGCGATGACCCTCAACCTGCCCGCCGTCGTCACGTACGCCATGAGCCGCGAGCCCTCGTACGCCCACACGGTCGGCCTCGTCCGCAACCTCATCGGTGTCCTGTCGGCCGGCGCCGTGCTCTACTTCGTCGCCGCCGCCACCCGCGGACCCAGGCTCCAACTGGCCTCCTGGGCGGGCACGGTGCTCTGGTTCGCCGTCCTCATCACCCTGGACGCCACCGCGCCCGAGCACGGCACGCACACGATCCCGCCCACCGGGACGCCCGTGCCCTCCCTCGCGTACTGGCTCGTGCTCATCTCGGCCCACCTGATCGCCAACACCGTCTGCGTCTTCGTCTGCTGGCGCTACGGCCGCCGCTCGGAAAGCCGCGCACTCGCCCTGGGACTGCGGCTGTTCGGCCTGGGCACCGCGCTGGCCTGGGCGTTCTGGTTCGCCTACCTGCTCAAGGCCCTCTTCGGCAGCACCTGGGCACTGCCGGCCCTGCCGCTGATGATGAACCTGCACGGCCTGCTGCGCGCCGCAGCGATCCTCGTGCCCACCGTGTTCGCGCTGCGCCGCACCCTCGCCGACACCACCACCGCCTGGCGGCTGTGGCCGCTGTGGCGGGACCTGGTGCAGGCGGTCCCGTACGTGGTCCTCACCGAACCCCGCACCGGGCGGCTGCTGGAACTGCTCTGGCCGCCAGTGCCGCGCAACCTGCTCGTCTACCGCAAGGTCATCGAGACCCGCGACGCGATCCTGATCCTGGGGGAGTACGTCACCCCGGGCGTCCCGGAACTCGCCCGCGGCCATGTCGCCGGCACGGGCGTCCCCGAGCAGCGGCGCACCGCCGCCGCGCTGGCCTGCGTACTGAAGGAGGCCCGGCGGGCGAAGCTCGCCGGACTGCCCGGACTGCCCGGACAGCCGCCACGGGCCCCCGCGCTGGACCTCCCGGCCGTGATGCGGACCTCCGCCGAGGGCGGGGACCTGGAGGACGAGGCCAGGTTCCTGGTGGACGTCGCCCAGGCCTACGCCTCGCCCACGGCCGCCGCCTTCGCCCCCGCCACCCGAACCGCCTGAACACCCGAGAGCGAGCCCACGTGCCCACCACCGTACTGATCACCGGGGCCAGCGCCGGCCTCGGCGCCGCCTTCGCGCGGGCCTTCGCCGCCAAGGGCTGCGACCTGGTCCTCGTGGCCCGCGACAAGGACCGCCTGGAGGCCCTGGCCGCCGAGCTCGGCCGTGAGCACGGCAGCACCTGCGAGGTGCTGCCCGCCGACCTGCTCGACGCCGGAGCCCTCGCCACCGTCGCCGACCGGCTCGCCGACACCGCCCGCCCCGTCGACGTCCTCGTCAACAACGCCGGATTCGGCCTGCCCGCGCCCTACCCGTACAACCCGGTGGAGGACGAGGAGCGGATGCTCGACCTCCTCGTGAAGGTCCCGCTCCGGCTCACCCACGCGCTCCTGCCGGGCCTGCGCGAACGCCGCCGGGGCGCCGTCCTCAACGTCTCCTCCGTCGCCGGCCTGCTCCCGACCGGCACCTACGGGGCGGCGAAGGCCTGGATCACCGCCTTCAGCGAATCCCTCCGGGTCGACATGGAGCCCTACGGGGTCCGCGTGCTCGCGGTCGTCCCCGGCTTCACCCGCACCGAGTTCCAGGAGCGCGCCGGCATGGACGTCAGCGCCCTGCGCGACGCGGTGTGGCTGGAGCCGGAGGCCGTGGTGGCCAAGGCCCTGCGCGACCTGCGCAACGCCGCCGCCCGATCAGCGTCACGGGCCGCCACTACCAGGCGTACGCCTTCGCGGTCCGGCACCTGCCGCGCGCCTTCGTGGCCCGCAGGATGGCCCGCGACCGGCGCCCCCCGGCCGGCCGGCCCGCCTGAGCAGGGCCGGTTTGGCGGGACGGCGGTCCGGGCAGCAGCCTGGCGGAGGGGGGGCGGGCGACCCGGGGGCCGAAGGAGGATCCGTCATGGACGAGCAAGGCGGCGCCGGAGGCGTCCCGCTCCACCACGATGACGCAGGACGGCAGCACGGCAAGCCGCGTGCCGAGCGGCACCGCTCCGCCCCGGGATCCGGGCCGGAGCCGGAGCCCGCGCCCGTCCGGCGCGAGGACACGGACGAGGCGAGCCGCCTCGACCGCCCCGGGACCCCGGAGCAGGACCCGGCGGAGCCCCGCAAACACCGCAGCCACGGCAAGGGCCCGGACGAGTTCTAGACGCCCGGGCCGGTCCCGGCTCCGGCCGCGCGGAACGCGCAGGCCGGGGCCCTGCGGTGCCCGGGTCGGTCTGGCGCCGGGTCCGTCAGAGTTCGGTGACCTTGCCGTCGGCGACCTCCAGGCGCCGCGTCACGCGCACCGCGTCCAGCATCCGCCGGTCGTGCGTGACCAGCAGCAGCGTGCCCTCGTAGGCCTCCAGGGCCGACTCCAGCTGCTCGATCGCCGGCAGGTCCAGGTGGTTCGTCGGCTCGTCCAGCACCAGCAGGTTCACCCCGCGCCCCTGGAGCAGCGCCAGGGCCGCCCGGGTGCGCTCGCCGGGGGACAGGGTCGCCGCCGGGCGCAGCACGTGCGCCGCCTTCAGGCCGAACTTGGCCAGCAGCGTGCGCACCTCCGCCGGCTCGGTGTCCGGGACGGCCGCGCAGAACGCCTCCAGCAGTGGCTCACCGCCGAGGAACAGGCCGCGCGCCTGGTCGACCTCCCCGACCAGGACGCCCGAGCCGAGGACGGCCGAGCCGGAGTCCGGGGCCAGCCGGCCCAGCAGGACCGCGAGCAGGGTGGACTTGCCAGCGCCGTTGGCCCCGGTGATCGCCACCCGGTCCGCCCAGTCGATCTGCAGGCTCGCCGGGCCGAAGGAGAAGCCGCCGCGCTTGACCGCCGCCTCGCGCAGGGTGGCGACCACCGAGCCGGAACGCGGGGCCGCCGCGATCTCCATGCGCAGCTCCCACTCCTTGCGGGGCTCCTCCACGACCTCCAGCCGCTCGATCGCCCGCTGCGTCTGGCGGGCCTTCGCGGCCTGCTTCTCGCTGGACTCGCCGCGCAGCGCCTTGCCGATCTTGTCGTTGTCGGTGGACTTGCGGCGGGCGTTGCGCACGCCCTTGTCCATCCAGTTGCGCTGCATCTGCGCCCGGCCTTCGAGCGAGGCCTTCTTGTCCGCGTACTCCTCGAACTCCTCGCGGGCGTGGCTGCGGGCCCGCGCGCGCTCCTCAAGGTACGACTCGTAGCCGCCGCCGTAGAGGTTGATCTGCTGCTGGGCCAGGTCCAGTTCGAGGACCTTGGTGACCGTCCGGGTCAGGAACTCGCGGTCGTGGCTGATGACCACCGTGCCGGCGCGGAGCCCCGTCACGAACCGCTCCAGCCGCTCCAGACCCGCCAGGTCGAGGTCGTTGGTGGGCTCGTCGAGGAGGAACACGTCGTAGCGGGACAGCAGCAGGGAGGCCAGGCCCGCCCTGGCGGCCTGGCCGCCCGACAGGGCCGACATCGGCAGGTCCAGGCTCACGGCCAGACCCAGCTCGTCGGCGACCTCCTGGGCGCGTTCGTCGAGGTCGGCGCCGCCGAGGTTCAGCCAGCGGTCGAGTGTGTCCGCGTACGCGTCGTCGGCGCCCGGGGTGCCGTCCACCAGCCCCTGCGTGGCCTCGTCCAGCGCCGCCTGCGCGGCGGCCACGCCGGTCCGGCGGGCCAGGAACCCGCGCACCGACTCGCCTTCGCGGCGCTCCGGCTCCTGCGGGAGGTGGCCGACGGCCGCCCCGGGAGGGGAGAGCCGCAGCTCTCCGGTCTCGGGGGTGTCCAGCCCGGCGAGCAGGCGCAGCAGGGTCGACTTCCCGGCGCCGTTGACGCCGACGAGTCCGATGACGTCGCCGGGCGCGACGACGAGGTCGAGACCGGCGAAGAGCGTGCGCTCACCGTGCGCGGCGGTGAGGTTCTTGGCGACGAGGGTTGCAGTCATGATGCCCCGATCCTAGCGGCGCGCCGCCGCCCTACCCGCCGATCAGCCGCAGGCCCGCCCACAGGGCCGTCACCGCCGCCGCGAGGGACACCGGCGTGGTCAGCAGCCCGAGCCGGGTGAAATCGCCGAGGCGGACGTCCTCGCCGTGGGCGTGCAGGAGCCGCCGCCACAGCAGGGTGGCCAGGGAGCCGACGTACGTGAGGTTCGGGCCGATGTTCACGCCGATCAGCACGGCCAGCACCACCCCCGGCCCGCCGGGGGCGGCCAGCGGCAGCAGCGCGAGCACC
Organism: Streptomyces sp. C; assembly: GCF_000158895.1. NCBI lineage: Bacteria > Bacillati > Actinomycetota > Actinomycetes > Kitasatosporales > Streptomycetaceae > Streptomyces > Streptomyces sp. C. The sequence continues at coordinate 6,563,575 of NZ_GG657750.1, forward strand.
GCGGGCAGGTTGTTGATCAGGTTGGCGAGTACGGCGGCCACCCCGGCCACCGCCAGCAGCGCGGGCAGCGCGTCCCCGTCGGGCAGCAGCCACTCCAGCCCGTCGCCGAGCCCGTGGGCCACCACGGCCCGTACGACCACCCCCAGTGCCAGCACGAACAGGCAGAACGCCGGCGCGGTGGAGGCCACCAGCCGCCGCGGGGTGGTCTCGCGGCGCCGCAGGGCCCGTACGCCCAGCACCACCGCGCCGGCCAGCGCGGCCCAGGCGGGACTGGCCTCCGCCAAGGAGGCCACGGCGAAGCCCGCCAGGGTCAGCACCAGCACGACGAGGGCGAACCGCGGCACGGGCGCCGGCTCCGCCGCCCCGGGCACGTGCTCGGGCGGGGCGGCCAGGTCCGCCCGGAAGAAGCGGCGGAACACCGCGTACTCGACCGCGATGGCGACCGCCCAGGGCGCCGCCATGAGGGCCGCGAACCGGGTGAAGGTGAGCCCGCTCGCGGCGAAGGCCAGCAGGTTCGTGAGGTTGGAGACGGGCAGCAGCAGCGAGGCCGAGTTCGCCAGGTGCGCGGTGGCGTACACGTGCGGGCGGGGCCGGGCGCCCAGCCGGGCCGACGTCGCCAGCACCACCGGCGTCAGCAGCACCACCGTGGCGTCCTGGCTCAGCGCGGCGGTGACCGCCGCGGCCACCACGATCCTCCACCCAGCAGCCCCGCCGCGCCCCGCCCG
>NZ_GG657750.1:6564688-6565981 GCF_000158895.1 Streptomyces sp. C
CCCGTCATTGCGGCCATCGCGCCACGAGTCACAGGATGGAGCCATGTCACCGCGAAACGTGCTCGTCGTCCTCTACGACGGGGTGCAGAGCCTGGACGTCACCGGCCCCGTCGAGGTCTTCGACGGAGCCGGCCGCCTCCCGGGGGAGGAGGGGTACGCCATCCGCACCGTCTCCCTCGGCGGCGCTCCGGTGCGCACCAGCAGCGGGCTGACCCTGCTGCCGCACGGCGACCTGGAGGGCGCCCGCCCCGGCCCGCAGACCACCCTCCTGGTGCCCGGCGGGCGCTACACGGCCGACTTCGAACCGAGGCTCACCGGCTGGCTGCGCGCGTACGGGGGGCGCGCGGGCCGGCTGGTGTCGGTCTGCACCGGCGGACTGCTGCTGGCCGAGGCCGGGCTGCTGGACGGGCGGCGGGCCACGTCGCACTGGTCGGTGTGCGAGCGGATGGCCCGGGACTACCCGAGGGTGTCGGTGGAACCGGACCCCATCTACGTCCGCGACGGCCCCGTGGCCACCTCGGCCGGGGTCACCGCCGGGATCGACCTCGCGCTGGCGCTGGTGGAGGAGGACCTGGGGCGGGACGCGGCGCTGGTGATCGCCCGGCACCTGGTGGTGTTCCTGCGCCGCCCCGGGAACCAGGCGCAGTTCAGCGCGCAGCTGGCGGCGCAGACGGCCCGGCGGGAGCCGCTGCGGGACGTCCAGCAGTGGATCGCCGAGCACCCGGACGGAGACCTGGGCGTGGAGGCCCTGGCGGCCCGGGCGGCGCTGTCGCCGCGGCACTTCGCGCGGGCCTTCCAGGCGGAGACGGGGGTGACGCCGGGGCGGTACGTGGAACGGGTGCGGGTGGAGCACGCGCGGCGGCTGCTGGAGGAGGGCGGGGAGGGGATCGCGCAGATCGCCCGCTCGTGCGGCTACGGCACCCCGGAGGCCCTCCGCCGGGCCTTCGTCAAAACCCTGGGCCAGCCCCCAGCCGAATACCGCCGCCGCTTCGGCCGCCGCGCCGCCCCTTCCTGACGCGACCCTCGCACCGCTCGGCCGCAGGCGGCCTCCCGGGCTACGCGCCGCTGCGACAGCCTCCGGCCGTCGGACCCGGGGCGGGGCCGGTGCCCCTGGTTGGGGCCGGTAGGTCGGCTGCGGGTGGGTGGGCCGCTGCGCGGGGCGAGGTCCCCTACCCGCCCTTCCACCGTTCCCCGGGCTCCGCCCGGACCCGTGCCTCAAGCGCCGGCGGGGCTGGAAGGGCCGGGCTCCGCCCGGAGCCGCGCCTCAAGCGCCGGCGGGGCTGGGTGTGGTGG
>NZ_GG657750.1:6566081-6593847 GCF_000158895.1 Streptomyces sp. C
TGGGGTTGCGGCTGGCGGGGGTGGATGTGGGCCGCGCGCAGTCCTGCCGTCGAGCGGCACATCTGAGCGGAGCTCAGCCGAGTCCAGCCTCGCCGGCGTTTGAGGCGACGGGCGCGGAGCGCCCGTGCGCGGTGCGGGGCGGAGCCCTGGCCCCTGCGGAGCCGCGCCGGCAACTGAGGCGAGAACGGTTGAAGGGCGGGTAGGGGACCGCTCCGCGCAGCGGCAATCCACCCGCGGACGACCCACCCCCCGGCCACCCCCGTGGCCCCGCCACCCCCCCCCGGCGGCCCGACGGACGGAGCCGGCGCAGCGGCGCGTGAAAAAGGCGTGCCGCCAAGCGCGGCGCCGGCGTTGTACCGGCGCCCGGTACACACACATGCTTCCGCCCCCACAAGCAGGGGCGGCCCACCGCTCCGGAGGAGCCATGCAGTTCGCCGTACTGCTCTACGACCGCTTCACCGCGCTCGACGCCGTCGGGCCCTACGAGACCCTCAGCCGCGTCCCCGACGCCGAGACCGTGTTCGTCGCGGAGCGCCCCGGTCCCGTGCGGACGGACAACGGGGTGCTGGGGCTCGTCGCCGACAAGGCGCTCGACGAGGTGACCCGGCCGGACATCGTCATCGTGCCCGGCGGGCCGCACCCCGAGGTGGAGATGAAGAACCCCGCCGTGCTCGACTGGCTGCGGGCCGTGGACGCCACGACCACCTGGACCACCTCCGTCTGCACCGGCTCGCTGCTCCTCGCCGCCGCCGGCCTGCTCGACGGGCGGCGGGCCACCAGCCACTGGCTCTACCTCGACAGGCTGGTCCCCTTCGGCGCCGAGCCGACCGGCGAGCGGGTGGTCTTCGACGGGAAGTACGTCACCGCCGCCGGGGTGTCCTCCGGCCTCGACATGGGCCTCGGGCTGCTCGGGAGGATCTCCGGGGACGAGTACGCCCAGGCCGTGCAGCTGCTGTGCGAGTACGACCCGCAGCCGCCGTACGACGCCGGCTCCCCGGAGAAGGCCCCGGCGGAGCTGGTCGCCCGGATGCGCGCCGCCAACCCGCTCAGCTAGGACGCCAGCCGAAGGCGGGGGCCCGCCGTTCCAGGAACGCGGCGACACCCTCCGCGGTGTCGCCGCTCGCGGCGGCCTGGGCCGCCCAGTACGCGTCCCGGTCGGTGCGGCCGTCCGCGAACTCCTTGGCGGCGGCCTGCGTGAGCCGCGAGCGGGCGGTCAGGGTGCGGGCGAAGGAGGCCACCCGCTCCTCCAGGCCGCCGGCCGGCAGCAGCTCGTTCAGGAACCCGGCCCGCAGCGCCGTCTCCGCCCCGATCAACTCGGCGGAGAACAGCAGGTACTTGGCCCACGCGGGGCCGACCACCGAGGCCAGCCGGCGGGTGGAGGACGCCGGGTAGACGATGCCCAGCTTCGCCGGGGTCACCCCGAACGACGCGCCCTCCTCCGCGAAGCGCAGGTCGCACGCCGCCGCCAGCTGGCTGCCGCCGCCGACGCAGAACCCGCGGATCGCGGCCAGCGTCGGCTTCGGGAAGGCCGCGAGGGCCTCCTCCGCCGCCACGGACAGGGCCTGCGGGTCGTCCTTGCCGGTGAGCGAGGAGATGTCGGCCCCCGCGCAGAAGGTCGAACCGGCCCCGGTCAGCACCAGCACCCGTACGGCGTCGTCCTCGGCGAGCAGTTCCAGCAGCTCCGGCAGCGCCCGCCACATGGAGGCGGTCATGGCGTTCCGCTTGGCCGGGTGCGAGATGACGACGGTGGCGACCCCGTCGCCGACCGTGTGGTGGAGGGCTGCGTCCATGCGCCGGATGCTATCCCGGGCAGCCGATCCTATGATCAAGGGGAGTCCGACCCCGGGGGGTGCCGAGGAGGTGGCACGTCCATGGGCGCCGACCGCAGTGACCCGGACCCGCGGCAGCGGGAGAAGAAGCAGCTGAAGCGAGGCTTCGGGCTGCTGGCCCTGCTCGGGCTGATCCTCGTCCTGGCCGGGATGGTGGGCCTGGTCTACACGGGCGTGGCCACCCTGACCTCGATGTTCCTCTTCGGCTGGCTGCTGCTCGTCGGCGGCGTCGTCGGTCTCGCGCAGGCCGTGCAGTCGCGGGGGACCAGCTACTTCTGGCTGGCCGTCATCGTCGCGGCCGTCAACCTGGCCGCCGGCTTCGTGATCCTGCGCCGCCCGGAGGCGAGCGCCGAGGCCCTGACCATGTTCGCGGCCCTGCTCTTCCTCACCGGCGGGGTGTTCCGCCTCGTCGGCGCCCTGGTGGTGCGCGGCGCGAACTTCGGGATCTCCCTGGTCCAGGGCGCCTTCGGGCTGCTGCTGGGCATCCTGATCCTGTCCAGCTGGCCCGGCAGCAGCCTGTACGTGATCGGGACGTTCTTCTCGCTCGCCCTGCTGTTCGACGGATTGAGCCTGGTGGGGCTCGGCATGGGCGCCCGCCGGATCCTCGGTCTGGTCAGGGACGATGACGCCGGGGCCGCGCCGGGTACGCCGGACGGGACGCGGGAGGCGGCCGGGAACCGGCCCGCACCGGATCAGGAACAGCCCAACAACTGACTCTGTCATAAACCAGTGGTCAGAAAGCGTCCGATTGACGCTGACTTCTGGTCAGCGGCGCGGTCCGGACCAGGGTCTTCCCCACTCTGGACACGTGGAGACGATCGAGCGCGAAGACGGGGGCCGGAAGATGGACGACAGCGGGAGCATCCCGCCGGCCCGGGGAGGTGAGGTGTCGGCCCCGGCCGACCCCCTCGCTTACGAAGGAGTGTGGCGCTTCACGGCGCCCGCGGTTGAAGAATCCGTTCCGCAGGCCCGCCGCGCGGTCCGCGACCTGCTCGGCCGCCAGGGGGTGCCGGCCCAGCAGGACCTCGTGTACTCCCTGCTGCTGATCGTCTCCGAACTGGTGACGAACTCGGTCCGGCACGCGGCCCTGCTCTCCCCGGAGGTCGCCGTCGAGGTGGCGGTGGGCCGGGAGTGGGTACGGGTGGCCGTCGAGGACGACCACCCGTACCGGCCCAAGGCGCTGGAGGCCGACTTCGGCCAGACCGGCGGCCGGGGCCTGCTGCTGGTCCGGGAGATCACCCTGGAGGCCGGCGGGGTGTGCGACGTCGAGCACACCGCGACGGGCGGCAAGGTGATCTGGGCGGCACTGCCGCTCGCCGCCCCGGCCCCCGGGATCTGACCCCGGGACGGCCGTCCCGGGCGTCCGCACCTGAACGGCGTAGCGGCTACCAGCCGGCCGCGTCGCCCGTCAGCTCGCGGATCGCGGGGCGCGCCGCGTCCAGCACCGTCATGAACCAGGCGGAGAACGGCTGCTCCGCGTGCCGCTTCGCCAGCTCCTCGGCCGTGACGAAGGCGGTGTCGCCGACCTCCTCCGGATCCGGGTTCAGCACCGGCCGGGCCAGTCCCACGAACAGGTGGTTGTACTCCTGCTCCACCAGCCCGGAATCCGGGTCCGGGTGGTTGTAGCGGACCGTACCCGCCTCCGCGAGCAGCGAGGGCGAGAGCCCGAGCTCCTCGTGGGTGCGCCGGGCCGCGGCCGCGAACGGCGACTCCCCGGGGTAGGGGTGGCCGCAGCAGGTGTTCGACCAGACGCCGGGGGAGTGGTACTTCCCGAGGGCGCGCTGCTGGAGCAGCAGTCGGCCCTGCTGGTCGAAGAGGAACACGGAGAACGCCCGGTGCAACAGGCCCGGTGCCTGGTGCGCGGAGAGCTTCTCCGCCGTGCCGATGGTGTTGCCGGACTCGTCGACCAGTTCGAGCATGATCGGTTCTTGAGCTCCGGTGCCGGCGGACGCGCTGCTGGTGGCGTCGGTGGCTGGTGTGGTCGGCATACCCATCCTTCGCTTCGGACTTCGGCCTTCAGTCTGCCGTACAAAAGAGGCTTGTCCCCACTTCGGCAATCCGCGCATGTCCGCCCCCCGCCGCGTGGTAAGCGGCGGGGGGCGGAGGTTCGGCCGGGGCTCAGATCCCGAAGGGCGCCGGATAGCGGATCGTGCCCGCCGGCACCGGAACGGAATCGTCCAGCACCAGGGCCATCATCGCCTCGTCGGGCACCTCGAAGGGCGCCCTGATCCCGAACCGCGAAGCCGGCGTGAAACCGAACCGCGGATAGTACGAGGGGTGCCCGAGGACCAGCACCAGCGCCTCCCCGGCCTCCCGCGCTGCCGCGAGCAGCGCCCGTACGACGGCGCTCCCCGCGCCCGAGCGCTGGACGGCGGGATCGGCGGCCACCGGCGCGAGGGCCAGCGCGGGCACCCCGTCCACCCGGCAGCGGGTCAGCAGCGCGTGCGCGGCCACCTCGCCGTCCGGGCCCTCGGCCACGTACGAGAGCCCCGGCAGCCACGCCCCGGCGTCGGCGCGCAACGCGTCCACGAGATCAGCCTCCAGCGGGGTACCGAAGGCCGCCAGGTTGACGGCGCGCACGGCCGCCACGTCGGCCGGCGCCTCCGGGCGGGTCCGCCAGCGGCCCCCGTCCCCGGCGGTCACCGGGGCCAGCACGAAGCCCGTGTACCCGTACTCGTGCCCGTGCCGTTCCCGTACGGCGAGCTCCTCGCGTACGTAACCCAGCGCCGCCTCCTCCGCGGGGGAGGCGGGCACGGCAGCCCGGACCCGCTCGCCGAGCGGGCCGTAGTACTCGGCCCAGTCGGAGTCGGGCTGGAGCCGGGTCCCGAGCACCCGGTACCCGGCGGCCTGGGCGGCCGCGGTGTTGCGGGCGGTGGAGCGCAGCGGGTACTGCGGGTCCCAGAAGGCCCGGGCCCCGGCCGAGGGCTCCTCGGCGGTCCACTCGCACTCGCTCAGCACGAGCCGCCCGCCCGGCGCCAGCAGGCGCCTCCACTCGGCGAGCGCCCGGTCGAAGCCGAGGACGAACGCGGAGCCCTCCGCCCACACGAGGTCGAAGGAGCCGTCCTCGAACCCCTCGGAGGGCAGTGCGCCCATGTCGGCGCGCACCGTGCGGACACGCCCTTCCAGGCCCCGCTCGCGGGCGGCGGCGCGCAGCTCGTCGAGGAAGGGCTCGTAGAGGTCGACGGCCGTCACCTCGGCGAGGCCCGCCCCGCCCGCCTCGGCGGCGAGCAGCAGGGCGCTGCGGCCCGGACCGCAGCCCAGGTCGAGGACGCGCGGCCGCTCGGGCAGCGGTCCGCACAGGAAGAGCAGGTGCCGGGTGGAGTCGTCGGAACCGGGGGACTGCCGGGGCAGCCCGCGGTGCAGCTCCATGAAGGCGGCGAAGACGCCGTCGTCGGAGCCGGAAGCAGCAGAAGCGGTGTTGTCGGTCAACGTGAACCCTTGAACGGGGGCTCCGGCCGACGAGGTCTTACCGGTGTGGGCTCAGACCCGGCCGGACGCCCGGAAGGAAACGGGGATGTACCGGAGTTCGCTGCGCACGGCAGCGACCACTGCGACGGTCATCAACCCACCTCGTTTCCCGTTCCGGGCCGCGTCGGCCCGCCTTCGCGCACCACGTGACCCGTGTGCGCCGCCGTCCACCCTAACATCCGGCCCCGAACGGCCCCGTTTGGGGCTGAACAGCTGATGAATGAGGCCTTCCATTCATCCGATAGCCTCTGCCGACAGCCCTGCCGACGCGCTGCCACCGCCCCCACCCGGGCGCCCGGCCGTCGGGAATGTCCGTCGCAAGGAGTGAGTTCGTCTGCCGACCGTCATCCTCACCGGCCCGCCGGTACCCGGATCACCGCTCCAGGACGAGCTCCGGTCGCTCGGGTTCGACGTCCGCCCGGCCGCCGGTCCCGAAGACACCGCCACCGCCCTCGCCGGGGTGCCGGCCCAGGAGCGGGTGGCCGTCGTCGACAGCGCCTTCGTCGGGCACCCGCACGCACTGCGCCTCGCCCTGACCGACCCGCGCTTCGACGCCTGTGCCGTGACCGGCGCCTTCGCCGTCAAGGCGGGGGCCCGCGCGGCCCTCGACCAGGCCGCCGCGCTGGCGCCGGCGGGTACCGGACCGTACGCGGACCGGCTCGCCGCCGTGGTGGAGGCCGCCGGGACCACCGTCCAGCGGCCCGATCTGGGCAGCCTGGTCGCGGCCGTGCCGGACGGGGAGGCCGAGCGCTCCGAGGCCCTCGCGGCCGTGGCCGCCGTGGACGACGAGGCCGTACGGCTGCGCACCGCGGTGAAGTCCCGCGACGGCTTCTTCACCACCTTCTTCATCAGCCCGTACTCGCGCTACATCGCCCGCTGGTGCGCGCGCCGAGGCCTGACCCCGAACCAGGTGACGACCGCCTCGCTGATCACCGCGCTGGTCGCGGCGGGCTGCGCGGCCACGGGGGAGCGCTGGGGCTACGTCACCGCCGGCGTGCTGCTGCTCGTCTCCTTCGTCCTGGACTGCACCGACGGGCAGCTCGCCCGCTACTCGCTGCAGTACTCGACGATGGGCGCCTGGCTCGACGCGACCTTCGACCGTGCGAAGGAGTACGCCTTCTACGCGGGCCTCGCGCTCGGCGCGGCCCGGAACGGCGACGACGTCTGGGCCCTCGCGCTCGGCTCGATGATCCTGATGACCTGCCGGCACGTGGTGGACTTCTCCTTCAACGAGGCCAACCACGACGCCACGGCGAACACCAGCCCGACGGCGGCCCTCTCGGGCAGGCTCGACAGCGTCGGCTGGACCGTCTGGGTCCGGCGGATGATCATCCTGCCGATCGGCGAGCGCTGGGCCATGATCGCGGTACTGACCGCCGTGACCAGCCCCCGCACCGTCTTCTACGCCCTGCTGATCGGCTGCGCCTTCGGCGCGCTGTACACCACCGCGGGCCGCGTCCTGCGCTCGGTGACCCGCAAGGCGAAGCGCACCGACCGGGCCGCCCGGGCCCTCGCGGACCTCGCCGACTCGGGCGTCCTGGCCTGGACCGGCTACCCCCGGCCCACGAAGCGGCCGGACCGCGCCGCGCCCTGGCTGGCCCTGGGCGTCTCGGTGCTGATGACCGGCGCCGCGCTCACCCGGGACTTCGGCAACCCCTGGCTGATCGGGACCGCCGCCGTGTACGCGCTCTTCGCCGGCGCGGCGGTGTCGGCCCCCCTCAAGGGCCCCCTCGACTGGCTGATCCCGCCGCTCTTCCGGTTCGGCGAGTACGTGACGATCCTCGTGCTCGCCGCCAAGGCGGACGTCCCCGGGGCCCTTCCGGCCGCATTCGGACTGGTCGCGGCGGTCGCCTACCATCACTACGACACCGTCTACCGCATCCGTGGTGGCTCGGGCGCTCCCCCGCACTGGCTGGTGCGGACGACCGGCGGTCACGAGGGCAGGGTCCTGCTGACCGTGGTCCTCGCCACCGTCCTCGCCCGTGACGCGTTCCCCGTCGCGCTCACGGCCACGGCCGTGTTCGTGGCACTCGTGGTGCTCGTGGAGAGCATCCGCTTCTGGGTCTCCTCCGGGGCACCCGCCGTACATGACGAAGGAGAACCAGCATGATCGGCCTTGTCCTCGCTGCCGGTGCCGGACGCCGCCTGCGTCCCTACACCGACACCCTGCCCAAGGCCCTCGTGCCCGTCGGTCCCGAGGGGCAGGAGGACAGCCTCACCGTCCTCGACCTGACCCTGGGCAACTTCGCCGAGGTCGGCCTGACCGAGGTCGCGATCGTCGTCGGCTACCGCAAGGAGGCCGTCTACGAGCGCCGGGAGGCCCTGGAGGCCAAGTACGGCGTCAAGATCACGCTGATCGACAACGACAAGGCCGAGGAGTGGAACAACGCCTACTCCCTGTGGTGCGCGCGTGACGTCCTCAAGCGGGGCGTGATCCTCGCCAACGGCGACACCGTCCACCCCGTCTCCGTCGAGAAGACCCTGCTCGCCGCCCGCGGCGACGGCCAGAAGATCATCCTCGCCCTCGACACGGTCAAGAACCTGGCCGACGAGGAGATGAAGGTCGTCGTGGACGGCGACAAGGGTGTGCGGAAGATCACCAAGCTGATGGAGCCCGCCGACGCGACCGGCGAGTACATCGGCGTCACCCTCATCGAGCCCGAGGCCGCCGAGCAGCTCGCCGAGGCCCTCAAGACCACCTTCGAGCGCGACCCCGACCTCTACTACGAGGACGGCTACCAGCAGCTCGTCAACGACGGCTTCACCATCGACGTCGCCCCCATCGGTGACGTCAAGTGGGTCGAGATCGACAACCACGACGACCTCGCCAAGGGCCGGACGATCGCATGCCAGTACTGACGCGGCTGATCCCCTCGCCGGTCGTCGTCGACATCAGCCGCGGGGCGATGGACCAGCTGGACGGTATCCTCGCCGACCAGCGGATCTCCGCGTCCGGCCGGCTCGCGATCGCGATCAGCGGGGGCTCCGGACAGGCGCTGCGCGCCCGTCTGGAGCCGGCCCTGCCGCTCGCCGACTGGTACCCGGTCGTCGACGGCACCATCGACTCGGCGGTCAAGCTCGCCGACGACATAAAGGGCCGCCGCTACGACGCCGTCGTGGGACTGGGCGGCGGGAAGATCATCGACGTGGCGAAGTACGCCGCGGCGCGGGTCGGCCTGCCCATGGTGGCCGTCGCCACCAACCTCTCCCACGACGGCATCTGCTCCCCGGTGTCCATCCTGGACAACGACAACGGACGGGGCTCCTACGGCGTCCCCACCCCGATCGCGATGGTGATCGACCTCGACGTGATCCGCGAGGCCCCCACCCGCTTCATCCGCGCCGGGGTCGGCGACGCCATCTCCAACATCTCGGCCATCGCCGACTGGGAGCTCTCGCACCGGATCACCGGCGAGTCCGTGGACGGCCTGGCCGCCGCCATGGCCCGTACCGCCGGCGAGTCGGTACTGCGCCACCCCGGCGGATGCGGCGACGACGAGTTCCTCACCGTGCTCTCCGAGGCCCTCGTGCTCTCCGGCATCGCCATGTCGATCAGCGGGGACAGCCGCCCCTCCTCCGGGGCCTGCCACGAGATCAGCCACGCCTTCGACCTGCTCTACCCCGGGCGCTCCGCGCTCCACGGCGAGCAGGTCGGCATCGGCGCCGCCTTCGCCATGCACCTGCGCGGGGCCGCCGACCAGGCCGGCCTCTTCACGGAGGTGCTGCGCCGCCACGGCCTGCCCGTGCTGCCCGAGGAGATCGGGTTCAGCGTGGACGAGTTCGTCGCCGCCGTCGAGTACGCCCCCCAGACCCGCCCGGGACGCTTCACGGTCCTGGAGCACCTCAACCTGTCCGCAGCCGAGATCAGGGACGCTTACGCCGACTATGCCCAGACCATCCGTAGCTGAACTCCGGCCCGTCGTTCACCCGCCGGGCGTCAAGGACCGGCGCAGTGGCGAGCACTGGGGCGGTCGCCTGTACATGCGCGAGGTCTCCCTGCGCATCACCCGGCTGCTGGTCACCACCAAGGTCACGCCGAACCAGCTGACCTACGTGATGACCCTCGCCGGCGTCCTCGCCGCCCCGGCCCTGCTGGTGCCGGGCGTGCTCGGCGCCGCCCTCGGCGTGGTCGCGGTCCAGCTGTACCTGCTGCTCGACTGCGTCGACGGCGAGGTCGCCCGCTGGAAGAAGCAGTACTCGCTCTCCGGGGTCTACCTGGACCGGGTCGGCGCCTACCTGTGCGACGCGGCCGTCCTCGTCGGCTTCGGCCTGCGCGCCGCCGACCTGTGGGGCGGCGGGCGCATCGACTGGCTGTGGGCCTTCCTGGGCACCCTCGCCGCCCTCGGCGCCATCCTGATCAAGGCCGAGACCGACCTGGTCGGCGTGGCCCGGCACCAGGCCGGCAAGCCCGTGGTGCAGGAGTCCGCCGCCGAGCCCCGCTCCTCCGGCATGGCGTTCGCCCGCCGGGCCGCCGCCGCGCTCAAGTTCCACCGGCTGATCCTCGGCATCGAGGCGTCCCTGCTGATCCTGGTCCTGGCCGTCGCCGACCAGGTCCGGGGCGACCTGTTCTTCTCCCGCCTCGGCGTCGCCGTGCTCGCCGGCATCGCGCTGCTCCAGACCCTGCTGCACCTGGTGTCGGTCCTGGCCTCCAGCAGGCTCAAGTGACGGCCCCGATGCGGCTGGGCGCCGTGATCATCACCATGGGCAACCGCCCCGACGAGCTGAAGGCGCTCCTCGACTCGGTCGCCCGCCAGGAGGGCGACCCCGTCGAGGTGGTCGTCGTCGGCCAGGGCGTCGAGGTCACCGGGCTCCCCGAGGGCGTGCGCACCGTCTCCCTCCCGGAGAACCTGGGCATCCCCGGCGGCCGCAACGTCGGCATCGAGGCCTTCGGCCCCGGCGGCCGTGACGTCGACGCCCTGCTCTTCCTCGACGACGACGGGCTGCTGGAGCGCACGGACACCGCCGAGCTGTGCCGGCAGGCCTTCGCCGAGGACCCGGAGCTCGGGATCGTCAGCTTCCGCATCGCCGACCCCGAGACCGGCACCACCCAGCGCCGCCACGTGCCCCGGCTGCGCGCCTCGGACCCGATGCGCTCCTCCCGCGTGACCACCTTCCTGGGCGGCGCCAACGCCGTCCGCACGAAGGTGTTCGAGCAGGTCGGCACGCTCCCCGGGGAGTTCTTCTACGCCCACGAGGAGACCGACCTGGCCTGGCGGGCGCTCGACGCCGGGTGGCTGATCGACTACCGGGCGGACATGGTGCTGCTGCACCCGGCCACCGCCCCCTCCCGGCACGCGGTGTACCACCGTATGGTGGCCCGTAACCGGGTGTGGCTCGCCCGCCGCAACCTGCCGGCCCCCCTGGTCCCGGTCTACCTGGGCGTCTGGCTCGCGCTGACGCTCGTACGCAGGCCCTCCGCGCCGGCGCTCAAGGCCTGGTTCGGCGGGTTCAAGGAGGGCTGGACCACCCCCTGTGGTCCCCGGCGTCCCATGAGGTGGCGCACGGTCTGGCGGCTGACGCGGCTGGGCCGCCCGCCGGTCATCTGACAAGCTCGGGTCTGGGACCATGGGCCCATCCCGGGTCCGGCGTCCCAGCCCCCGATGCCCCTCCTGCCGCATCCAGAAGACGGAAAGTTCCAACTTGTGAGTGACACAACCCACGACGGTGCCCTCGCCACGAGCAAGCCGCCGTCCGACGACGCAGGGCTCAGCCCCGCGGAGCTCGCCCGGAAGTACGGCCTGTCCGTCAGTGGCGCGCGGCCCAGCCTGGGCGGATACGTGCGGCAGCTCTGGGGCAGGCGCCACTTCATCATGGCCTTCTCGCGGGCCAAGCTGGTGGCGCAGTACAGCCAGGCCAAGCTCGGCCAGGTGTGGCAGGTGGCGACCCCCCTGCTCAACGCGCTGGTGTACTACCTGATCTTCGGCCTCATCCTGAACGCGGGCCGGGGCATGGAGAAGGGGGTCTACATCCCCTTCCTGGTGATGGGGATCTTCGTCTTCACCTTCACCCAGAGCTCGCTGATGGCGGGCGTCCGGGCGATCCCGGGCAACCTCGGCCTGGTGCGCGCGCTGCACTTCCCGCGCGCCTCCCTGCCGATCTCGTTCTCGATGCAGCAGCTCCAGCAGCTCCTGTACTCGATGATCGTCGTGGTCGTCGTCGCCGTGGCCTTCGGGAACTACCCGCGGCTGTCGTGGCTGCTGGTGATCCCGACGCTGGTGCTGCAGTTCGTCTTCAACACCGGGCTCGCGCTGGTCTTCGCGCGCATGGGGTCCAAGACCCCCGACCTGGCGCAGCTGATGCCCTTCCTCACCCGTACCTGGATGTACGCCTCGGGCGTCATGTTCTCCATCAGCGAGATGCTGAAGGACCGGCCGGCGTGGATCGCGGACGTGCTCCAGTGGAACCCCGCCGCGATCTACATGGACCTGGTCCGCTTCGCGATGATCGACGGCTACGGCGCGGAGAACCTCCCGCCGCACGTCTGGGCCTTCGCGGTCGGCTGGGCCGTGGTGATCGGCGTCGGCGGCTTCGTGTACTTCTGGAAGGCTGAGGAGCGTTACGGCCGTGGCTGACAACACCCAGGGGCGGGTCCCCACCGTCATCGCGGACGAGGTGCACATCGTGTACCGCGTCAACACGGGCAGCTCCGGCAAGGGCAGCGCCACCGCCGCGCTGAGCAAGATCCTCCGCCGGGGCAAGGGCGACGCCCCCGGCGTCCGCCGGGTCCACGCCGTACGCGGCGTCTCCTTCACCGCCTACCGCGGCGAGGCCATCGGCCTCATCGGCTCCAACGGCTCCGGCAAGTCGACCCTGCTGCGCGCCATCGCGGGCCTGCTGCCCTGCGAGTCCGGCAAGGTCTACACCGACGGCCAGCCCTCGCTGCTCGGCGTGAACGCCGCCCTGATGAACGACCTCACCGGTGAGCGCAACGTCGTCCTCGGCGGTCTCGCGATGGGCATGAGCCGCGAGCAGATCAAGGAGCGCTACCAGGACATCGTCGACTTCTCGGGGATCAACGAGAAGGGCGACTTCATCTCCCTGCCGATGCGCACCTACTCCTCCGGCATGGCCGCGCGCCTGCGCTTCTCGATCGCCGCCGCCAAGGACCACGACGTCCTGATGATCGACGAGGCGCTCGCCACCGGCGACCGCAGCTTCCAGGTGCGCTCCGAGAACCGCATCCGCGAGCTGCGGGAGAAGGCCGGCACGGTCTTCCTGGTGAGCCACAACAACAAGTCCATCCGCGACACCTGCGACCGGGTGCTGTGGCTGGAGAAGGGCGAGCTCCTGATGGACGGCCCCACCGAGGAAGTGGTCTCCGCGTACGAGAAGGCCAGCGGCCACTGACCCGAGGGTCCGCCGCCGCCCCCGGCCCGCAGGCCCCCACCGCTCCCCGCGGTGGGGGCCTCGCCATGGGGGCGGGCGCCGGCGGACCGGCGGGCGCAGCGGGAGATCCGGAGCGGCGGCCGACATTCCGGGGCGCGGGGACACCCGATAGGCCCCCGCGGCGTTGTACAGCGTAAGCTGGACCAGTTCTCAATCGCGCCAAGAGTGGACGATTCCCCGCAGCCGGCTCCGTGGGGATACCCCCGGGTAAGGTCCGGCGGCGTGTCCGAAATAGGATGACTTGGGTCGGCAGTGTAGAACGGGAGACGTGACGGCAATGGCTACGGGAATTCTCCGGCCCCCAGGCACAGCGGCCGTCCCGGGCGGCGGGCGGTGACCCCCGGGCACGGCATCCGTCCCGCGCCGGCGACCGGCGAAGGCGCCCCCGACCCGCAGCACACCCGGGCCACCCTCGGCAAGGCCGCGGCGGAGAACTTCCCCGTAGCCCCCGCCTTCCTCCCGCGCGCCTGGCGCGACGGCCTCATGGCGCTCTACGGGGTTCGCCCGCCTGGTCGACGACATCGGCGACGGCGACCTCGCCCCCGGCGGCCGCGACGCCGTCCTCCTCGGCCTCGACGCCGCCGCGGCCGACGACCGGCCCGCGATGCTCGACGCCCTCGAAGCCGACCTGCTGCGCGTCTTCGGCGGCACCGACGGCCCCCCGCGCCACCCCCTGCTGCTCGCCCTCCAGCCCGTCGTACGCGACCACCGGCTCAGCGCCGAGCACTTCCTCGGGCTCATCGAGGCCAACCGCCAGGACCAGCGCGTGGCCCGCTACGAGACGTACGGGGAGCTCCTCGGCTACTGCGAGCTCTCCGCCAACACCGTCGGCCGCCTCGTGCTGGAGCTCACCGGCACCAGCACCCCCGAGCGGATCCGCCGCTCCGACGCCGTCTGCACCGCCCTGCAGCTCGTCGAGCACCTCCAGGACGTCGCCGAGGACCTCGGCCGCGACCGGATCTACCTCCCGGCCGAGGACATGCGCCGCTTCCACGTCGCCGAGGCCGACCTCGGGGCCCCGTCCGCCGGGGCCTCCGTGCGGTCCCTGATCGCCTTCGAGGCCGAACGCGCGCGCGACCTGCTGAATGAGGGCACCCCGCTCGTGGGTAGCGTGCACGGCAGGCTGCGGCTGTTGCTCGCGGGATTCACGGGAGGGGGGCGAGCCGCCCTGCGAGCGGTCGCCGCCGCCGGCTTCGACGTGCTGCCCGGCCCTCCCAAGCCCACCCGGAGCCTCCTGCTCCGCGAGGTGGCCGCCGTCCTGCGCACAGCGCCGAGAAAGGGGTGAGCCCGAACGTGGAGGGCACCGCACACGCGTCAGCACCGTCCGCCCAGGTCCTCGCGGCCTACAGCTACTGCGAGGCCGTCACCGGCACCCAGGCGCGCAACTTCGCCTACGGCATCCGGCTGCTGCCCACCGACAAGCGGCAGGCGATGTCCGCGCTGTACGCCTTCTCCCGGCGCGTCGACGACATCGGCGACGGCGCCCTCGCGCCCGACGCCAAGCTGGCCCGGCTGGAGGACACCCGCGCCCTGCTCGGCCGGATCCGCGCCGGGGAGGTCGACGAGGACGACACCGACCCGGTCGCCGTCGCCCTCGCGCACGCCGCCCGCCGCTTCCCCATCCCCCTCGGCGGCCTCGACGAGCTCATCGACGGCGTCCTGATGGACGTCCGCGGCGAGGAGTACGAGACCTGGGACGACCTCAAGGCCTACTGCCGCTGCGTCGCCGGGGCCATCGGACGGCTCTCGCTCGGCGTGTTCGGCACCGTCGGCCCCGCCGACCGCGCCGACGAGTACGCCGACACCCTGGGCCTGGCCCTCCAGCTCACCAACATCCTGCGCGACGTCCGGGAGGACGCCGGCAACGGACGCACCTACCTGCCGGCCGAGGACCTCGCCAAGTTCGGCTGCGGCGAGGGCTTCCAGGGCGGCCGGGCCCCCGCCGGCTCCGACTTCGCCGGGCTCGTGCACCACGAGGTCCGGCGCGCCCGGGCCCTGTTCACCGAGGGCTACCGGCTGCTGCCGATGCTCGACCGGCGCAGCGGCGCCTGCGTGGCCGCCATGGCCGGCATCTACCGCCGCCTCCTGGACCGCATCGAGCGCGAACCCGAGGCGGTGCTCCGCGGCCGCGTCTCGCTGCCGACCCACGAGAAGGCGTACGTGGCCGTACGCGGCCTGTCCGGCCTCGACGCCCGCACCGTCTCCCGCCAGAACACCCGGCGGCGGCCCTGATGCCGCCTGCGGGCACCGCCCGCACCGCCTGCCCGACGGCCCCGCCCGCCGCGGGCCCGCGCCAGGCCCGCGCGACCCGCCTGACGGCCCCGATCACCCCGCCCACCGCGGGCCCGCGCCCGGTCCCGGCCCGCGCCGCCCGCCCGACGGCTCCGGTCGCCCCGCCGACCGGGTCCGCCGCCGGCACCTGCCCGCGGGGCCGCTCCGGACCGGGGCCGGTCGCTCCGGTGCGGGTGGGCGCCGCCCGGCGGGCAACCCCGCGGCGCTCCCGGGCGTCCGTAGGGGCGGGCTCCGCCCGCAGCGCAGTACACCCCGGCCCGCAGGGCCACCGCACCATCTGGGAGGCCTCATGAGCGCCAGCGACCAACGCGCCGTCGTCATCGGCGGCGGCCTCGCCGGCGTCACGGCCGCGCTCGAACTCGCCGACGCCGGACTGCGGGTCACCCTCCTCGAAGGGCGGCCCCGGCTCGGCGGCCTCGCCTTCTCCTTCAAGCGAGGCGACCTGACCGTCGACAACGGCCAGCACGTCTACCTGCGCTGCTGCACCGCCTACCGGTGGTTCCTGGACCGCGTCGACGGCGCGGCCCTCGCCCCGCTCCAGGACCGGCTCGACGTGCCCGTCCTCGACGTGGCCCACCCCCGCGGGCCCCGCCTCGGGCGGCTGCGCCGCAGCGCGCTGCCCGTCCCCCTGCACCTGGCCGCCTCGCTGGCCACGTACCCGCACCTCTCGCTCGCCGAGCGCGCGAGCGTCGGCCGCGCCGCCCTCGCGCTGCGCCGCCTCGACCCCGCCGACCCGGCCCTCGACGGCCTCGACTTCGGCACCTGGCTCGCCCGCTACGGCCAGTCCCCGCGCACCGTCGCCGCCCTGTGGGACCTCGTCGGCATCGCCACCCTCAACGCCACCGCCGGCGACTCCTCGCTGGGCCTGGCCGCCATGGTCTTCAAGACCGGCCTGCTCTCCGAGAACGGCGCCGCCGACATCGGCTGGGCCCGGGTCCCGCTCGGCGACCTCCACGACACCCTCGCCCGCAAGGCCCTCGACGCCGCCGGCGTGCGCACCGAACTGCGCACCCGCGTCACCGCGGTCACCCGCACCGAGGACGGCGGCTGGCGGGTCGACACCGAGGGCGAGTCCCTCGACGCGGGCACCGTCGTCCTCGCCGTCCCCCAGCGCGAGGCGCACGCCCTGCTGCCCGCCGGGGCGCTGGCCGACCCGGACAAGCTCCTCGACATCGGCACCGCCCCCATCCTCAACGTCCACGTCGTCTACGACCGCAAGGTGCTCAAGCAGCCCTTCTTCGCCGCACTGGGCACCCCCGTCCAGTGGGTCTTCGACCGCACCGACGCCTCCGGACTCACCGACGGCGGCCAGTACCTGGCACTGTCCCAGTCCGTCGCCCAGGACGACATCGACGAGCCCGTCTCCGTCCTGCGCTCCAAGTACCTGCCCGAGCTGGAACGGCTGCTGCCGGCCGCGCGCGGCGCGAAGGTACGGGACTTCTTCGTCACCCGCGAGCGGACCGCCACCTTCGCCCCCAGCCCCGGCGTGGGCCGGCTGCGCCCGGGCCCCCGCACCGACACGCCGGGGCTCTACCTCGCCGGTGCGTGGACCGCTACCGGCTGGCCCGCGACCATGGAGAGCGCCGTCCGCAGCGGCCTCGGCGCGGCGCACGCCGCGCTGGCCGCTCTTCGGCCGCCCCCGCGAACACCCCCTGCAGGGAGGGGGGTATGAGCACCACTACCACCAGCACCACCGGCACAGCACGGCACAGGAAACCAGAGGAGAGCCAGTGAACCCGGGGAACCCGGCTTGTCGAGAACACGGATGCCGGCACGGGCGCGGCCGGAGGGGGAGCGGGCAACGCCGCCACCCTCGCCCTCCTCGAACGCGGCCGCGACCTGTCGACGCCCGTGCTCCGCGCGGCGGTGAGCCGGCTCGCGGCGCCCATGGACACCGTCGCCGCCTACCACTTCGGCTGGATCGACGCCCAGGGCAACCCGGCGGACGGCGACGGCGGCAAGGCCGTGCGCCCCGCCCTCGCGCTGCTCTCCGCCGAGGCGGCGGGCGCCGCCGCCGAGGTCGGCATCCCCGGCGCCGTCGCCGTCGAGCTCGTCCACAACTTCTCGCTGCTGCACGACGACCTGATGGACGGCGACGAGCAGCGCCGCCACCGCGACACGGTGTGGAAGGTGCACGGCCCCGCCCTCGCGATCCTGGTCGGCGACGCCCTGTTCGCCCTCGCCAACGAGGTGCTGCTGGAGCTCGGCACCGTCGAGGCCGGCCGGGCGACCCGCCGCCTGACCACCGCCAGCCGCAAGCTCATCGACGGCCAGGCCCAGGACATCTCGTACGAGCACCGCGAGCGCGTCAGCGTCCAGGAGTGCCTGGAGATGGAGGGGAACAAGACCGGAGCCCTGCTCGCGTGCTCGGTGTCGATCGGCGCCGTGCTCGGCGGCGCCGACGACCGCACGGCCGACAAGCTGGAGGAGTACGGCTACCACCTCGGCCTCGCCTTCCAGGCCGTCGACGACCTCCTCGGAATCTGGGGCGACCCCGAGTCCACGGGCAAGCAGACCTGGAGCGACCTGCGCCAGCGCAAGAAGTCCCTGCCCGTCGTCGCGGCCCTCGCCGCGGGCGGACCCGCGTGTGAGGAGCTCGCGCGGCTGCTCGCGGCCGACGCCAAGAGCAACGACTTCGAGAACTTCTCCGAGGAGGAGTTCGCCCACCGCGCCGCCCTCATCGAGGCCGCCGGCGGCCGCCAGTGGACCGCCGACGAGGCGCGCCGCCAGCACGCGATCGCCATCCGCGCGCTCGACGACGTGGACATGCCGCAGCGCGTGCGGGAGCAGCTCGTGGCCCTCGCCGACTTCGTCGTCGTGCGCAAGAGGTGATCTCCGCCGGAAAGTGGATATGAATCGCGAGTCGCCGGCCGGGGACCCCGCCTAGGGACCCCGCGGCCGACGGCAGACCCGGGCACAGCCGAAGCTCTGTTCGAAGGGGAAGCCATGACAGCGACGACCGACGGCGGCGGTGCGATCACCGGCGGCGCGGATCCGCGACACGACAGCACGGCGGCTCCGGCCGCCGCTGCCGCCGGCCCGTCCGGCGGCGGCACCGGCCTGCCGGAGGGCGTACGGGAGGCCGTCGACCGGGCGACCGCCGAGCTGCTGGCCCGCCAGGACCCGGCGGGCTGGTGGAAGGGCGACCTGCAGACCAACGTCACCATGGACGCCGAGGACCTGCTGCTGCGCCAGTTCCTCGGCATCCGGGACGAGGCCGTCACCCGCGCCGCCGCCCTCTTCATCCGGGGCGAGCAGCAGGGCGACGGCACCTGGGCCACCTTCCACGGCGGACCGCCCGAACTCTCCGCCACCATCGAGGCGTACGTCGCCCTGCGCCTGGCCGGGGACCCGCCCGACGCCCCGCACATGACCCGCGCCTCGGCCTGGATCCGGGCCCACGGCGGGATCGCCGCCGCCCGGGTGTTCACCCGGATCTGGCTTGCCCTGTTCGGCTGGTGGAGCTGGGACCGGCTGCCGGAGCTGCCGCCCGAGCTGGTGTTCCTGCCGCCCTGGGTACCGCTGAACATCTACGACTTCGGCTGCTGGGCCCGCCAGACCATCGTCCCGCTCACCGTGGTCTCCGCGCTGCGGCCGGTCCGCTCGGCCCCCTTCGCGCTCGACGAGCTGCACACCGACGCCCGCGACCCCGTCCCCGCCAAACCCCTCCCGCCGCTCGCCAGTTGGGACGGCGCCTTCCAGCGGATGGACAAGGCCCTGCACCTCTACCGGCGGGTCGCGCCGCGGCGGCTGCGGAAGGCGGCCATGGCCGCCGCCGGCCGCTGGATCGTCGAACGCCAGGAGAACGACGGCTGCTGGGGCGGGATCCAGCCCCCCGCCGTGTACTCCGTGATCGCCCTGCACCTGCTCGGCTACGACCTGGGGCACCCGGTGATGCGGGCCGGGCTGGAGTCCCTCGACCGCTTCGCCGTGTGGCGCGAGGACGGCGCCCGGATGGTCGAGGCCTGCCAGTCCCCGGTCTGGGACACCTGCCTCGCCGCCATCGCCCTGGCCGACGCGGGCCTGCCCCCCGACCACCCCGCCCTGGTCAGGGCCGCCGACTGGATGCTCGGCGAGGAGATCCGCCGCCCCGGGGACTGGGCCGTGCGCCGTCCCGGACTCGCCCCCGGCGGCTGGGCCTTCGAGTTCCACAACGACAACTACCCCGACATCGACGACACCGCCGAGGTGGTCCTGGCGCTCCGCCGGATCCGCCACCCGCAGCCGGGCGGGGTCGAGGCGGCCATCGCCCGCGGGGTGTCCTGGACCCTCGGGATGCAGTCGAAGAACGGCGCCTGGGGCGCCTTCGACGCCGACAACACCAGCCCCTTCCCCAACCGGCTCCCCTTCTGCGACTTCGGCGAGGTCATCGACCCGCCCTCGGCGGACGTCACCGCCCACGTGGTGGAGATGCTCGCCGCCGAGGGCAGGGCCGCCGACCCGCGCGCCCGGCGCGGCATCGCCTGGCTGCTCGCCGAACAGGAGCCGGACGGCCCCTGGTTCGGCCGCTGGGGCACCAACTACGTGTACGGGACCGGCTCGGTGGTCCCCGCCCTCACCGCCGCCGGGATCGCACCCTCGCACCCCGCCGTCCGCCGGGCCGTGCGCTGGCTGGAGTCCGTACAGAACGAGGACGGCGGCTGGGGCGAGGACCAGCGCTCCTACCGGGACCGCTCCTGGGCCGGGAAGGGAGCCTCGACCGCCTCGCAGACCGCCTGGGCCCTGATGGCCCTGCTGTCGGCGGGGGAGCGGGACGGCGACGCCGTCGCGCGGGGCCTCGCGTACCTGGTGGAGACCCAGCGCCCCGACGGGACCTGGGACGAGCCGTACTTCACCGGCACCGGCTTCCCCTGGGACTTCTCCATCAACTACCACCTCTACCGGCAGGTGTTCCCGCTCACCGCCCTCGGCCGCTACCTCCACGGAGAGCCGTTCGGCCCGGAGCGGCGGAACGTCCCGCCGGCGGGGGAGTCCTGATGCCCGCCGGGCCCGCCGGAGCCGACCCCCCGCCGCCGCTGGTGGTCGCCTGCGCCCTGCGCATCGAGGAGGCGGCCCTGCGCAGCGCGGGCCGCGCGGCCGCGGGCGGCGGAACGGTCCTGCGTACCGGCATGGGACCGCGCGCCGCCGACCGGTCCGTGGCCCGGGCCCTGGCGCGGCCGGGCATGCACCGGGCGGCCGTCCTCGCGACCGGGTTCTGCGCCGGCCTGGTGCCCGGCATGCACCCCGGCGACCTGGTCGTCGCCGAGGAGACCCGGGACCCCCGCGGGGCGGTCGGCTGCACCGGCACCGCCCTGCTCGCCGAGGCACTGGCCCGCGCCGCACCCGGCCGGACCGTGCACACCGGCGCACTGACCGGATCCGACCACGTCGTCCGCGGCCAGGAGCGCGCGCAGCTGCGCGCCACCGGCGCCGTCGCGGTCGACATGGAGTCCGCGGCCACCCTGTGGACCGCCGCGGCGCCGGGACGCCCCCTTGCGGCCGTCCGGGTGATCGTGGACGCTCCGGAGCACGAGCTCGTCCGTATCGGCACGGTCCGCGGTGGAATATCTGCCTTCCGTGTACTACGTGCCGTAATGCCCGCGTATTACGAATGGCACCGTTCGTTGCTGCTTCCCAGGAGGTGAATCCAGATGGCCATGCCCCTGCGACAGTCCATCAGGGTCGGGACCTATCTTCTCGAACAGAAGCTCCGCAAGCGCGAGAAGTTCCCGCTGATCGTCGAGCTGGAGCCGCTCTACGCCTGCAACCTCGCCTGCGAGGGCTGCGGGAAGATCCAGCACCCGGCCGGAGTGCTCAAGCAGCGCATGCCCGTCGCCCAGGCGGTCGGCGCGGTCCTGGAATCCGGGGCGCCCATGGTCTCCATCGCGGGTGGCGAACCCCTGATGCACCCGCAGATCCACGAGATCGTGCGCCAGCTGGTGGCCCGCCGGAAATATGTGTTCCTCTGCACCAACGCACTGCTGCTCCGCAAGAAGATCGAGAAGTTCACCCCGTCCCCCTACTTCGCCTTCGCCGTCCACATCGACGGACTGCGCGAGCGCCACGACGAATCCGTCGCGAAGGAAGGCGTCTTCGACGAGGCCGTCGCCGCCATCAAGGAGGCGAAGCGCCGCGGATTCCGGGTGACCACGAACTCCACCTTCTTCAACACCGACACCCCGCAGACGATCATCGAGGTGCTGAACTTCCTCAACGACGACCTCCAGGTCGACGAAATGATGATCTCGCCCGCCTACGCCTACGAAAAGGCACCCGACCAGGAACACTTCCTCGGCGTCGAACAGACCCGGGAACTCTTCAAGAAGGCCTTCGCCGGCGGCAACCGGCGCCGCTGGCGGCTCAACCACTCCCCGCTCTTCCTCGACTTCCTCGAAGGAAAGGCCGATTTCCCCTGCACGGCCTGGGCCATTCCCAATTACTCGCTCTTCGGCTGGCAGCGCCCCTGCTACCTGATGAGCGACGGCTACGTACCCACGTACCGGGAGCTCATCGAGGAGACCGACTGGAGCAAGTACGGCCGCGGCAAGGACCCGCGTTGCGCCAACTGCATGGCGCACTGCGGCTACGAGCCCACCGCCGTCCTCGCCACCATGGGCTCCCTCAAGGAGTCCCTGCGCGCCGCCCGGGAGGCCGTGGCGGGCAACCGGGACGCGTCGGCATGACCGGCGGACAGGGAGCGCGGCGGGGCTTCGACCTCGCCGCGCTGCTCGCCGAGCGCGGCGGGGAGCGCTACGAGCTGCACGCCCGCCACCTCAACCACCAGCTGCCCCGCATGCTGCACACCATCGGCTTCGACAAGGTCTACGAGCGGGCCGAGGGCGCCCACTTCTGGGACGCCGAGGGCAACGACTACCTCGACATGCTGGCCGGCTTCGGGGTGATGGGCCTGGGCCGGCACCACCCGGTCGTCCGCCAGGCCCTGCACGACGTCCTGGACGCCCAGCTCGCCGACCTCACCCGCTTCGACTGCCAGCCGCTGCCCGGTCTGCTGGCCGAGAAGCTGCTGTCGTACAGCCCGCACCTCGACCGGGTCTTCTTCGGCAACAGCGGCACCGAGGCGGTGGAGACCGCCCTGAAGTTCGCCCGCTGCGCCACCGGGCGGCCCAGGATCCTCTACTGCGACCACGCCTTCCACGGGCTGACCACCGGCTCCCTGTCGGTCAACGGCGAAGGCGGCTTCCGCGACGGGTTCGCCCCGCTGCTCCCCGACACCAAGATCGCCCTCGGGGACCTCGCGGCCCTGGAACGCGAACTCGCGCGCGGGGACGTGGCCGCCTTCGTGGTCGAGCCGGTCCAGGGCAAGGGAGTGCACGCCGCCCCGCCCGGATTCCTGCGCGCCGCGCAGGAGCTGCTGCACCGGCACAAGGCCCTGCTCATCGCCGACGAGGTGCAGACCGGCCTCGGGCGGACCGGAGATTTCTACGCGTACCAGCACGAGCCGGGCGTGGAACCGGACCTGGTGTGCGTGGCCAAGGCCCTCTCCGGCGGGTACGTGCCCGTCGGCGCGACCCTGGGAAGGGACTGGATCTTCCAGAAGGTCTACTCGTCCATGGACCGGGTGCTGGTGCACTCCGCCAGCTTCGGCTCCAACGCCCAGGCGATGGCGGCGGGCCTCGCGGTCCTGTCCGTCATGGAGGACGAGCAGGTGGTGGCCAACGCCCGGGCCATGGGCGACCTGCTGCGCGGACGCCTGACGGCGCTCGTGGACCGGTACGAGCTGCTGCACGAGGTGCGCGGGCGCGGACTGATGATCGGCATCGAGTTCGGCAAGCCCTCCTCCCTCGGGCTGCGCAGCCGGTGGGCGATGCTCCAGGCGGCCCGCAAGGGCCTGTTCGCGCAGATGGTCGTGGTGCCGCTGCTGCGCAGGCACCGGATCCTCACCCAGGTCTCCGGGGACCACCTGGAGGTCATCAAGCTGATCCCGCCGCTCGTCGTGGACGAGGCGGACGTGGAGCGCTTCGTCGGAGCCTTCCAGGAGGTCATGGACGAGGCGCACGGCGGGGGCGCCCTGATGTGGGACTTCGGCCGGACCCTGGTGAAGCAGGCGGTCGGCAACCGCTGAGGCGCGACGGCGCCGGAGGGGGCCCGGACGGGCCCCCTCCGGCCGTCCGGGGTCAGCCCTCCAGGAGCCGGTCCCGCAGCCGGTCCAGGGACTCGGGCGCGAGCGAGAGCCCCTCGGCGAGGTAGCGCTCCACCCCGCCCCACTGCTCGTCGATGACCGCGAAGGCCGAGAGCAGGTACTCCGCGCGGGCGTCGAACAGCGGCGCCAGCAGCTCCATCACCTCGGGGGAGCGGGCCTCGGGCGCGTCGCTGCCCCGGCGCACCCGGTAGCGGTTGTGCGGGACGTTGGACTCCAGGTAGTCCGCCATGATCGCCTCGCGCTCCACGCCCAGCGCGAGCAGGGTCACCGCCACCGACAGCCCGGCCCGGTCCTTCCCGGCGGCGCAGTGCATCAGCGCCGGCACGCTGTCCAGCGCGAGCGCGTGCACGACGCGGCTGTGTTCGGCGGTGCGGGTGCGGATGATCGTGCGGTACGAGTCCGTCATGCGGGCGGCGGCCCGGCCCTCGCCCAGGAGGCCCCGGAGCTGTTCGAGCTCGCCGTCGCGGACCATCTTCCAGAACTCCCGGCCGTCGGCCGGATCCGTCAGCGGGATGTTCACGTTGCGCACACCTGGCAGTTCGACGTCCGGGCCCTCCAGCGCGTGGTCCGCTCCGTTGCGGAAGTCGAAGACGGTGTGCAGCCCCAGCGAGGCGAGGAACTCTGTATCGGTTTCGGTGGCATGCGCCAGATGTCCGCTTCGAAACAGTCGTCCCGGCCTGACCCTCCGTCCGTCCGTGGTCGGCAACCCGCCCACGTCACGGAAGTTGCGCACTCCCGTCATCTCCGTGCCGCGTTCGGGTCCGGCCGGAAGGGGCTGGGGTATCTGCTGGGTCACGTGTACTCCTCCGCGTGGGTCCGTGGTGTCCGAATTGGTCCGGTTGGGAACAACTTGCCATATGTGGAGGCGAGATCGGGCCCGGCCCCGTGAGCCAGATCATACGGTGACCGTGCGTGCCTGATCGCGGGAACCGAATTGCCTTGTGAGAGCGGTTGTTGATGGTGCGGAATGGACGCAGGGTGACCGGAATTCCGCCGGTCCCCCATATCTGCGAATCCGTCAGGGAATTCGCGGCTTGTTGACCGGCGCCCCGCTCGATTACCTTCGCGATCGATCCGGGTGGACCGCCTAATCCTGCCGCCGCCCGGGAACCGCACCCGACCATCGCGCGCGGCAGGAGCGGGGGAACCAGGTAGGCCGCTGTTCCGGATCATTTCCGGCGCAGCTAGGGGTGAAGCCGAACCCGTGCACCGCACGTACGGCCGGACATCTCCAGTCCGAACCCGACAGCTCACCTCGCAGGCGCCGGAGAGGAATTCGCCATGCCCGGAAAGGGTAAGCACCGCCGTCCGAAGTCCCGTTCGATATCCCGTGGCTTCGCCGTCGCCGGAACCGGCGGAGCGGCCCTCGCGCTCCCGCTGATGGGTGCCACCGGCGCCAACGCCGCCCCGGCCTCCGCCCCGGCCGCGTCCGTGCCCGCCCAGAGCGCGCAGGCCCCGGAGGCCCTCCGCTCCGCGACCCCCGCCACCGCGCCGACGGCCGCCGCGCCCGCCGTCTACACGGTCGTGCCGGGCGACTACCTCTCCAAGATCGCCGCCGAGCGCCACATCGAGGGCGGCTGGGAGCAGCTGTACGCCGACAACCGCGAGGCCGTCGGCACCGACCCCTCCCTCATCCACCCGGGCCTGAAGCTGAACCTCGTCGGCGGCCAGGACGCGGCCCCCGCCCCGAAGACCCCTGCGCCCCCGGTCGAGGGATCCTCCAGCAAGGCTCCGGCCGCACCCGAGGACCTGGGCGGCAAGGCCCGGGCGCCGAAGGCCGCGGGCAAGACCACCGCCGGAACGGCCGGCCGCACCTCCGGCGGCGCGGCAGCCCAGGGCTCCGGCGCCGCCGCCAAGAGCGAGAAGGCCGCCGCGCCCGCCGCGCCGGCCGCCGCGTCCGGCTTCACCGCCCCCGTCAGCGGCGGCGTCTCCACCCAGTACCGCACGAGCGGCGCCATGTGGTCCTCCGGCTACCACACCGGCGTCGACTTCATCGCGAGCACCGGCACCACCATCCGGGCCGTCGGCGCGGGCACCGTGGTTTCCGCAGGCTGGGGCGGCGCGTACGGCAACGAGGTCGTCATCAAGCACGCCGACGGCAAGTACTCCCAGTACGGCCACCTCTCCTCGCTCTCCGTCTCCGTGGGCCAGAGCGTCACCGGCGGCCAGACCATCGGCCTCTCCGGCGCGACCGGCAACGTGACCGGCCCGCACCTCCACTTCGAGATCCGCACCGGCCCGTCCTACGGCTCGGACATCGACCCGCTCGCCTACCTCCGGTCCAAGGGCGTGAGCATCTGACGGCACCCGCCGTCGGCACGAGAACGCGCGCGGAGCCGGGACCCGAGGGGGGTCCCGGCCCCGCGTGTACTTATTCCTTATCCCCCGCGTGGTATAGATCACGGCCCGTCAACCCCTCATTACGTTGGCGTAGGTTGGTTGCCAAGGTGAAGGATGCTGTCCTGTGGCAGCGACGAAGACGACACTGAAGACCATCGGCTCGTACGCGGCGATCGGGGACAGCTTCACCGAAGGCGTGGGAGACCCGGGACCCGGGGATTCCTACCTCGGCTGGGCGGACCGCCTCGCCGTGCTCCTGGCCGATCGGCGCGACGAGCACGACTTCCGGTACGCGAATCTGGCCGTGCGCGGCAAAGTACTCGACCAGATCGTGGCCGACCAGGTCCCCAGAGCCAAGGAGCTCGCACCCGACCTCGTCACCTTCTGCGCGGGCGGCAACGACATCATCCGCCCCGGCAGCGACCCGGACGACGTCGCGGAGCGGTTCGAGGCGGCCCTGGCCGACCTCAAGGCCTCCGTGGGCCTCGTGATGATCACCACCGGCTTCGACACGCGGGGCGTGCCGGTCCTCAGGCACCTGCGGGGCAAGATCGCGACGTACAACGTCCACGTCCGCGCCATCGCCGACCGCTACGACTGCCCCGTGCTCGACCTGTGGTCCCTCAAGACCGTCCAGGACCGCCGGGCGTGGGACGACGACCGGCTCCACCTCTCGCCCGAGGGCCACACGCGCGTCGCGCTGCGCGCCGCACAGGTCCTCGGCTACGAGGTGCCGGCCGACCCGGACCAGCCCTGGCCGCCCGTCCCGCCGCGCGGCTCGGTCGACGTGACCCGCGACAACATCCAGTGGGCGCGCGAGCACCTCGTCCCGTGGATCGGCCGCCGGCTGCGCGGCGAGTCCTCCGGCGACCACGTCGAGGCCAAGCGCCCGGACCTGCTGCCGCTGTAGCGGACGCGCGGGGGAGGGAGAGCGGCGGACGGGGAGCGGGGGACGGGCAGCGGGGGACGGGCAGCAGGGTGACGGGTGCCACGGCGGCCCGGACACCGCGCGGCGGAATCCTCCGGAGCCGGTGTGCGTTGGGATGGTCGTAGACCTCGACCGTCCCGTCCTGCACCTTCCCAGGAGGCGCCTTGACCGGCTCCCTTCCCCTGCGTCCCCGGCTGCGCGCCCTGCGGCCCGAAGCCTTCGGCGCGGACCCGTCCGGCGCACGGCTGGAGCGGATCCTGCGCTCGCCGAACTTCGCCGACGGCGTCTTCCAGAACCCGGTGGGGGCCCGGACCAGGCCTTCCGGATCGATGGCGGAGTTCGCCAAGATCTACTTCCACAAGGAGCAGCGGGCCCGCCGCAGCCCCGAAGCGCCGATCCCCGTCCACCCGACCACCCTCGCCGACCTGGCCAAGCCGCCGGCGAGCGGGCTCCGACTGACCTGGATGGGCCACTCCAGCATCCTCGCGGAGATCGACGGCCGCCGCGTCCTCTTCGACCCCGTCTGGGGCGACCGGTGCTCCCCCTTCCCCTTCGCCGGGCCCAAGCGGCTCCACCCCGTCCCGGTGCCGCTGGCCTCGCTGGGCTCCGTCGACGTCGTCGTGATCTCCCACGACCACTACGACCACCTCGACCTCCCCACCATCAAGGCCCTGGCCCGCACGGACACCGTCTTCGCCGTCCCGCTCGGCGTCGGCGCGCACCTGGAGCGCTGGGGCGTCTCCCCGGACCGGCTGCGCGAGCTCGACTGGAACGAGGCGACCGAGGTCGCGGGCCTCACCCTCACCGCCACCCCCGCCCGGCACTTCTGCGGGCGCGGCCTGCGCAACCAGCAGTTCACCCTGTGGGCCTCCTGGGTCGTCAGCAGCGGAGAGCACCGGATCTTCCACAGCGGAGACACCGGCTACTTCCCGGGCTTCAAGGAAATCGGCGCCGAGCACGGCCCGTTCGACGCCACGATGATCCAGATCGGCGCGTACTCGGAGTACTGGCCCGACATCCACATGACCCCCGAGGAGGGCCTGCGGGCCCACCTCGACCTCCAGGGCGGCGCCCCGGCAGGCACGTTGCTGCCGATCCACTGGGGCACCTTCAACCTGGCCTTCCACGCCTGGGCCGAGCCCGCCGAGTGGACCCTCGACGTCGCCGAGGACGCGGACCAGCGCGTCGCCGCCCCGCGCCCCGGCGAACCCTTCGAGCCCGCCGGCACGCTGCCCGTCGAGCGCTGGTGGCGCCCGGTGTCCACGCCCATCGCCCGCCCGTGGCGCACCCAGGCACCGGAGGACCTGCCGCGCAGCGACACCCGGGCCGCAGACCTGGACCTCGCCGGGGAGCGGTGACGCGGGAGACCGAGACGGCCGTCGG
>NZ_GG657750.1:6594640-6595568 GCF_000158895.1 Streptomyces sp. C
GGGCGCGGTCCGCTCCGTCCGCGGGGACCGGAGCGGCCCCCCGCCGGAGGGCGAGCAGGCCGGAGTGGACGAGTTCTGGCTGCTCGCACAGGAGTTGCGCAGCGCCCGGGAACAGGCGCAGACGACCCTCGTCCGGCTGGCCCTGCCGGCCGCGCCGACCGACAGCGACCGCAAGGTGGAGGTCTTCGTCAACCTCGCGCGCCGGCTTCAGTCGCTCGTGCACCGCGAGATCTCACTGCTCGACGGGCTGGAGGACACCGTCGAGGACCCCGACCTGCTGAAGGAGCTCTTCCACGTCGACCACCTCGCCACCCGGATCCGCCGGCACGCCGAGAACCTCGCGGTGCTGGGCGGGGCCGCGTCCCGGCGCCAGTGGACCCGGCCCATCGACCTGAGCGAGGTGCTGCGGTCCTCGGTGGCCGAGGTCGAGCAGTACACCCGGGTCAAGGTGGTGCCCCCGGCCGGCGGCACCGTCCGGGGGCACGCCGTCGCCGACGTGGTGCACCTGCTGGCCGAACTCGTCGAGAACGCCACCGTGTTCTCCGCCCCCGACACGGACGTGGTGGTGCGGGCCGAGCGGGTCACCGCCGGGATCGCCGTCGAGGTGGAGGACCGCGGGCTGGGCATGCCGGCGGAGGAGCAGCACCGGATGAACACCCTGCTGGCCGACCCCGACCAGGTGAGCGTCCGGCACCTGCTGGCCGACGGGCGGATCGGCCTGTTCGTGGTCTCGGCGCTGGCCCGGCGGCACGGCATCGCCGTCGAGCTGAAGTCCAACATCTACGGCGGGGTGCTGGCCGTCCTCGTACTGCCCCAGGGCCTGCTGGGCGCGGAGGCCCCGGGCGCGGCCGACGCGGCGGGCGGCTCGCGGGCCACCTCGTGGGGCACCGTCTAACTGGCCGGACACGCTCCGCCCCGCGCCCCGCGA
>NZ_GG657750.1:6596094-6596526 GCF_000158895.1 Streptomyces sp. C
GGAGCCGCCCCGGCAGCGGTACCTGGCCCCGGCTGTGGGAGCCGATCCGGCCGTGGGCCCGGGCCCGATCGCCTTCCCGGAGCCGGTCGGGGGGCTGGACGGCGTCCTGACGCCGGCCCTGCCCCCCGTCCCGGCCCCGGCTTCCGAGCCGGCGGCATGGGACGTGGACCCCGGCGCCGGCGCCGACGCCGCCGGACTCGGACCGGTCGTCGTGGCGCCGGGCTCCGGCGGGTCGGTCTGGGCCTGGGGCCCCGCAGCCGAAGAGACCCCGGAGCCGGACCCGGCCTGGCCCCTGGACACCGGCACCGGCGTGGCGCCCGGCCTGGAGCCGGCCCGGCCCCGGCACCCCGGCAGCCCGGCACCGGCCGCGCGGCCGGGCCCCGCCCGGGCCTGGGCGACGGAACCGCAGCCGCGCCGCGTCCCCCCGCAGAG
>NZ_GG657750.1:6596626-6661796 GCF_000158895.1 Streptomyces sp. C
CGCGCCCAGCAGCACCTCGCACCCCAGCTGCGCGACGCCCCCGCCCCCCGACGGACCGACGAAACCGAACAACCCGTGCACGACCCAGGCCTGATGGCCGCCTTCCAAGCGGGGCTTCGGGCCTCGCCCAGATCGGACGGAACAGGCCATGAACCCCAGCAAGGAGCACACCCCCATGGCCGGCGAACTGGCGACGAAGACAGGAAGCCTCTCCGATCTCGACTGGCTGCTCAGCGGTCTGGTCCAACGGGTCCCGTACACCCGCAGCGCGGTACTGCTCACCGCCGACGGACTCGTCACCTGCGTCCACGGCCTGGACTCCGACAGCGCCGACCACATGGCCGCCCTCGCCTCCGGCCTCTACTCCCTCGGCCGCAGCGCCGGCGCACGCTTCGGGGACGGGGCCGAGGTCCGGCAGGTGGTCGTGGAACTCGACACCGCGCTCGTCTTCGTCTCGGCGGCCGGCTCCGGCACCTGCCTGGCGGTGCTCGCGGACCGGGAGGCCGACGCCGGCGTGCTCGGCTACGAGATGGCGATGCTGGTCAAGAGCGTACGGCCGTACCTGGCGGCCCCGCCGCGCCGGCCCGTCGCCGACGCGGAGCGATGAGGGCCTGGGCGAGGGGGGTCCACGGTGTCCCGCCGGCCGGCTTCGCCACGGCCCGGGACACGCCCTGGCTGGACGACTCCGCCGGCCGGGTCATGCGCCCGTACACCGCCTGCGGCGGCCGGACCCGTCCCGCCGTCGCGCTCGACCTGCTGTCCCGGATGACCGCCACCGGCGTCCGCCCGGGCATCCCGCTCGGGGCCGAGCACACCCTCGCCCTGCGCGCCTGCGCCGGCGCGTCGGCGGTGACGGTCGCCGAGGTGGCCGGGCAGCTGCGGCTCCCGGCCGTGGTGGTGAAGGTGCTGCTGTCCGACCTGATGGAGTACGGGGCCGTCATGGCACAGGCGCCCCGCTTCCCGAACGGCGGCGGCTCCTTCGCCGCCGACGACCTGTGCCTGCTGCGGGCGGTGCTCGATGGCCTTCGCCGACGGCTGTGAGACGGCCGCCCCGGCCCTGCCCGCGACCTTGAAGATCCTGGTCGCGGGCGGCTTCGGGGCGGGGAAGACCACCTTCGTCGGGGCGGTCAGCGAGATCGAACCGCTGTGCACGGAGGAACTCCTGAGCGGGCTCGGCGAGAGCTCCGACCGGCTCGACGGGGTCACGTCCAAGACGGCCACGACCGTCGCCCTGGACTTCGGCCGCCTCACCCTGGACGACCGGCACGTCCTGTACCTCTTCGGCACGCCCGGGCAGGAGCGCTTCTGGTTCCTGTGGGAGGAACTGTGCGCGGGAGCGCTCGGGGCGGTCGTCCTCGCCGACACCCGCCGGCTCGCCGACTGCTTCCCCGCCGTGGACTTCTTCGAGCGCCGCGGGATCGGCTTCGTCGTCGCCGTCAACGAGTTCGACGGCAGCCACCGCTACACCTCCCAGGAGGTCCGCGACGCCGTCGGCCTCGACCCGGACGTACCCGTCGTCCGGTGCGACGCGCGCCTGGCCCGCTCCGGTACGGGGACCTTGGCCGCGCTCGTCCACCACCTGCTGTCCACGGCCCGCCAGGGCCGCCCACCACACCCGGACCCGGGGGAACCGCCATGACCTACTACGAATCGACCGGCCACCTGCTGCTCACCCCCGTGGACCGGGAGGCGCCCGCGCGGGCCGTCCGGCTGCGCGAGATGGACCTCGGCGAACGGGAGGACCCGGAACTCGACGAGTTCGCCCGCCGGGTGGCCCGGACCCTGGAGGCCCCCCACGCGGGCGTCAACTTCGTCGGCGAGGACCGGCAGTTCTTCGCCGGCCTGCACCACGGCCCGGACGCCGCCGCCAGCGGCTACCCGGCCCGCGTACTGCCCCGGGACCACGGCTACTGCCCCCACGTCGTGGTGCGGCGGCGGGCCCTGGTCCTGGAGGACGTACGCGACTTCGCGCGCTTCGCGGGCAACGCGGTCGTCGACGAGAGCGGGGTGCGCTCCTACCTCGGAGCCCCCCTCACCGACCGGCGCGGCTTCGTCCTCGGCACCGTCTGCGCGGTGGACGTGGTGCCGAGGCGGTGGGGGACCCAGGGCCTCGCGACGGTCAAGGCCCTCGCCGCCGAGCTGGCGGAACTGCTGCACGCCCGGCCCGGCCGCCGGGGGTGATCAGCGCAGGAAGCCGGTGATCCGCTCCCGCAGGGTGCCCGCGTCCAGGCCGTGGGCGGCGGTGTGCTCGTCGATCGTGCCGTAGCGGCGCAGCTCGGCGCGCCCCACGCCCAGCGGCAGCACCCGGTGCGGGACGTCCACGAGGGCCTGCCCGGCGGCCGCCGCCGAGGTCCCCGCGAGGTACGGCTCCACCAGCACCACGTCCGCCGAGGCCCGTGCGACGGAGGCGCGCAGGGCCGCGTCGTCGAAGGGGCGCACGGTGGCCGCGTACAGGACGGTGACGTCGAGCCCCTCGGTCGCCGCGAGGACGTTGTCCAGCAGCGGCCCGACGGCCAGCACCACGCCCGCGCGCCCCTCCCGCACGGTCTGGAACCGCAGGTCGCCCAGGGGGCGCGGGGCGGCGTTCGACTGCTGGGAGAGCCGGACGTACACCCGGTCGTCTCCGGCTGCGTAGGCGTGCCGCAGCAGCGCCTCCGCCTCGTCGGGGTGGCCGGGGACGTGGACGGTCCAGCCGTCGAGGGTGTCGAGCAGCGCCACGTCCCCGGGCGCCATGTGGGTGTACCCGCCGGCGGGCCAGTCGTAGCTGGCGCTGGCGCTGACCAGGACCCCGCCCGTGCCCTGGTGTCCGAAGTCCAGCTTGACCTGCTCGAACGGCCGCTCGACGAGGAAGCTGGCGAAGGTGTGCAGCACGGGCCGCAGCCCGGTGAGGGCCAGCCCGCCGCCCACCCCGATCAGCAGCTGTTCCCGGATCCCGACGTTGACCACCCGGTCCGGGTGCCGCTCCTGGGCGGGCCGGAAGCCGTCCATGGAGATCTCGGCGAGCACGAGTGCCAGCCGGGGGTCCTCGTCCAGCAGCCGCGACGTGACCGAGATGAACCTCTCCCGCATGGTGTCCATGACGTCCGTGCCCCTTCCCCTCAGAACTTCTTCTCGACGCGGGCGACGACGGCGTGCGGCCGGCCCGGATGCGGTGTGGTGAAGGCGGCGTGCAGCGCCGCGTGGTCCCGCCCGTCCACGGTGACGGCGCTCCAGCCGGCCGCCTCGAAGCGGGAGGCGATCCCGCCGGGCCAGCCGTGGGTGGCGGAGTCGTTGTCGATCACCACGGTGTGCAGCGCCTCCAGTCCGGCCGAGCCGGCGTGCGCGATGGCCTCGTGGTTGCTGCCCTCGTCGAGCTCCGCGTCCCCGATCAGCACCCACACGGCGGCCTCGTCCAGCCCCTGGGCCCGCAGCCCGAGCGCGGTTCCGACGCCGAGCGGCAGCCCGTGCCCGAGGGAGCCGCTGGAGATCTCCACGCCGGGGATCAGCGTGCGGTCGGGGTGGTGGCCGAGCGGGGAGTCGTACGCCCCGAAGCCGGGCAGCCAGTCGACGGGGAAGAACCCCTTGGCGGCGAGCACGGCGTAGTAGGCCATCGGCCCGTGCCCCTTGGACAGCAGGAACCGGTCCCGCCCGGCGTCCCGCGCGCTTCCTGGGCCGACGCGCAGCACCCGGTCGTAGAGCACCCACAGCACGTCGAGGGTGGAGGTGGCGGCGGGCCCGTGCTTCTCGGCCCCTGTCATGAGCGCGATCAGCCGGTCCAGATCCTCGTAGCGGAGCCCGGTGTCCGCGGATACCTGTGTCATGCACCAACCATGCAACCTCAAGCAGACTTGAGGTCAACCCCGCCCTCCCGCCCCGCTCCCGAAAAGGTGCGCGCGACCACCCCCGGAAGTGCGGTATTGTTCTCGTGCCGGTCAGGCCAGGGGGAAACCCCAGGTCAGCAGGCATCGGGACGTGGCGCAGCTTGGTAGCGCACTTGACTGGGGGTCAAGGGGTCGCAGGTTCAAATCCTGTCGTCCCGACCATGCTTTATGCAGGTCGGAGGCCGTTCTCTCATCCACGAGAGGACGGCCTTTCGTGTATCCGGGGCCATGGTGGTCGCAATGTGGTCGCACGTCCAGCCTGTGGCTGGTCCGTTGCCGCGCAGAAGGCCGGCGGCGCGGGGAAGTGGACCCGGCCGAGGGCTTCGCGGAGCTGCTGCAGGTGGTCGCGTGGTGGTCGCAGCCATGCCGGGCGGTGCGTTTCCTGGCCGGTGTTCTGGGCTCCGGTGAGGGTGCGGTCGATGGTGTCGACGGCTTCGCGGGCTGCCTGCCGGGTGAGGTGGCTGTAGATGTTCGCGGTGGTCGACAGGGTGGAGTGCCGCAGCGTCTTGGACACCACAGTGAGCGGAACGCCGGCGGAGATGGTGATCGTGGCAGCCAGGTGACGCAGGTCGTGGACGGTGATCCGCGGGACGCCGGCCTCTTCGGACAGCTCATGCAGCCGGTCGAGGACCTGATGCGGTCCAAGCGGGCGCCCGTCGGATCGGCAAAAGACGAGCCCTGCGAACGGATCGTCAGGATCACCCCTCGTAGGCCGTGTCGTGCGTGCATGGTGCCGGAGGGCGGTGGCGACCCGCGGTGAAATCGCTACCCAGCCGCGACTCGACCGAGTTTTCGGCGCCGTGATGACGAGACGGTTGTTGTCGATGGCGGACAGGGTGCAGCGCACGTAGAGGACGGCCTCGCCCAGGTAGACATCGTCCCAGTGCAGCCCGAGAGCTTCGCCCTTGCGCATGCCGGTCCCGATCAGGAACTCGAACAGGTCGGCCATGTCCGGGTCGGCCTGGTGGCAGTAGGTGAGGAAGCGTGCGGCCTCCTGCGCGGTCCAGATGCGTCGTTCCGGTGCCGGCGGGCGGCGCAGGACCGGGGGAGAAGCGGGGTTGTGGGGGAGGCGGTGTTGGCGGACGGCGTCGCCGAGGGCGCTGGAGAGGGTGGCCAGGCAGCGGTAGAGGGTGGTGCGGCCACGGCCAGCGGCCAGCTGGCAGGTGACGAAGGCCGAGATGTGCCGGTGCGCGAGCTGGTCGAGCTTGAGTGTGCCGAAGGCCGGGACGAGGTCGTTGCGGACGTAGTCGCGGTAGCGGGCCATCGTGGTCGGCTTCAGCACCAGGGCCTTCGCCTGCAGTCAGGTGTCGAGGTAGGCGGTGACCGTCTGGCTGGGGTCGGCGTTGTACCCGCCGGCCTCGCCCTCGAGGAACCGGCCCAGCGCCTGCTCGGCCGCGTCCTGGGTGGAGAATCCGCCCCGTCGCACCGTGGTGCGGTGACGGTCCGGGGTGGGGACGTCGACGGCGAAGTTCCAGGTGCCGTGCTGGCTGTCCGTGGTCAGATGGGGGCAGCGGGTGCCGAGCTGGTGGTGCTGGGGGTCTCTGCAGCCGCAGCGGCGGTAGATCCGGCCGCGGCCGACGCTGGTACGCATGGGGATCGCCTCCAGGAGGCGAGAGGGGGGAGTGGATTCTTCCAGCGTGCGACCACAGGCGACCACCACGCCTTCCAGAGCCTCCTGACCAGCACGTTTCCCTTGGCAGTGCGCCAAGGGCAGCGCGGTTACCCAGCTCTGCGGGAGCGGCGTACGATCCCCTCTCTCTTCGACGGCACGGGGCATCACCAACCCGCTCGGAGGGCTACCCAAGCTGTAGCCGCCGGTGAGCCCCAGGTTGGGGTTCGTACAGGTCGCGGCCGGTGCCGTTCGGCACCGGCCACGTCTATCGGCGGACATGGCCCCGGTGGAGCAGGGCGCTGTCACCCCGCTCCGGCCTGCGGATACCTAGGGCATGGGGAACTTGCTCAGAGGGTTGACGATCTCAGCGTGCCCTTCGAAGGTGAAGAGCGCGGTACCGGCTGCTGCGGGACTCGTACCGAAGGTGTCGGTGAAGGCCGCCGCGGCCGGGGTCGTGATGTACAGGGTGTTGGGTGAGGCGTCGAAGGTGGTGGGGGTGACCTTGGCCAGGCTGGGCGAGGATTTGTAGTGCAGGAAGTCGGTGGGGGTGGCCGGTGAGCCGTCCGGGGCGAAGTCTGCGCTGGTGTCGCCTTCGGTGAGGCGGACGTGGATGTGGAGGTTGGTCACGTCCAGACGGTGTCCGTTGCGCGAGAAGCGCATGCCGCCTTGGAGGGGGGCTTCCCCGCCGGAAAGGTTGGCCTTGGCGGTGCCGGTGCCCGGCAGGGTGACGCAGGTGCCCGTGGCCGTCGCGGGTGCGATGGCTTCCATGGTGACGCCCTGGGCTTCCGCGGCGCGAGCTGCCTCGGGGGTGAGGCAGTACGTTCCGGTGCCGCGCAGTGACAGGTCGGGGCCGATGGCGGCGACGGTGGCGACGGCTGCCACAGCCACGAGTGACAGGGTGGCCAGGCGCTTCTGGGTGGGAGAGATATTCATGCCCCGGTAACGAATCGCCTCCGGATACGACGCGAACAGCGGATCATGATCACCCGAATGCCACGTACCAGCCTCTCGCGGCGACTCACGAAGCTCTTCTGCCGGGAAGCCGGCGCCAGGCCAGGTCAGATAGCCCACGGTGCGCAGCGCCGGACATCGTGCGCGAGGGCCTTCATCGCTTCCGCCCGGGTCAGTTGGCGCGGCAGTAGCCGAGGCAGGTCGCAGGGCAGGGCGGACTGGGTGGGCGGCTGGAATCCGAGTTGGGCCAGGCGCGCCATGCCGTGGGTGCGGGAGTGCGCCGTGGCGGGTTCGGCCAGCAGTGGGCCCCGGGCGGGTCGGCCGGCTTCCTCCAACCAGTCGAGGCAGGCTTCCTCGATGTCGGCCGCGGTCAGCCGCGCCGGCCCGGCGGTGGCCCAGTGAACGCCGCCCACGGTGGGGTCCCCGGCGAGCAGGGCTTCGGTCAGCGCGATGATGTAGTCGACGAGCAGTTCCATGGGCAGGATGTCGCACCAGTGGTCGGGGTTGACGGGCACGCCGCCGGCCCTGCCGCGCAGCAGTACGTCGTACAGGACGTGGGGGAACTGGTGCCGGGGTGGCGTGGAGGCGCTGCGCGAGGCGAACAGCAGAGCGGGCCGCACGATGGCGACGGGCTGCTCACTGTGGGCTGCCCACTCCTCGGCCCGGCGCTTGGAGCTGCTGTAGGCACGCATCGAGCGGGCGGTGAGGTCGTCGCCGGTGACCTCGAAGGCGGCCGCGGCCGAGGAGAGCAGGACCACGGGTGCCTGTGCCTCTGCGGCGAGTCGGAGGATCCGGCGGGTGCCGTCGGCGTTGACGTCGTCGAAGGCGGTGAGATCGGGCGGGGCGAAGGCGGTCAGGGCGCCGCAGTGGACGATGACGTCGGTACGAGCCGCCAGATCGCGGCGCCGGCGGGTGTCCAGTCCGAGGCCCTCGGCGGTGAGGTCGGCCTGTACGCAGGTGGGGGCGCCCGGGGGGCGGCTGCGGTGGACGAGTGCGGTGACTTGGTAGCGGGCGGCGAGCGCCGGGAGCAAAGCGGAGCCGATCACTCCCGTCGCGCCGGTGATCAGGACGGTCGGGCGAGGCGAAGTCATGGTGTGCCTCCATCGGGCTTGTGGGCGGGACGGCGGATGCGGTGCCCGGTTCGAGACTGGTTGCCGCAAGAGTTCAATGGCGGGTGGCGGCGGCCAGTGTCGCCAGTTCTTGCTCCCACAGGCGGGGCAGGTCTCGGACGTGCTGGTGCTCGCCGCGGGCGGTGAAGGAGACGGTGGCCCGGGTGCCGCAGAGGAGGAGCGCGCTGGAGAAGAGATGGCCGGCGGCGAGCGGTGGCATGGCGGTGCTGCCGATGACGGGGGCTCCATCGAAGGCCAACGGGGTCGGGATCCCCAGCAGGGTGGCGCTGGCCAGCGCGTCCCCCGGGCTGAGTGAGGGCGCGATGTGCTGCCACAACATGTGGTGGGGCGCCCGGTCCAGGATGCGGCGGATCTGGTCTCGGGGCCAGAAGCGGGTCTGCTCGACCATGCGCTCGAGGCGCTGGCCCGCACTGGGCTCGTCCACCGGAAGGAGCAGGCGCGCATGCCCCATCCGGTTGCCTCGGTCCTGGCGCTCGGTGCGGAGTCGTACGTTGAACGGGACCCGCACGGGGACGGGCTGCTGGCATGCGCCCGGTGACAGCCAGGTCCGTACGGCACCAGCCAGGGCGGCGAGGTAGATGTCGTTGAGGGAGGCGCCCGAGGCGCGGACCACGGCACGCATGGTGTCCACGGGAACGTCCGTGCAGGTCAGGAGCCGATCATCGGTGCATGGTGGGCAGCTTGCCGACCGGCGGCCTTCAAGTGGCTGCCCGGTCAAGGGAATTGCGGGGACGCGGTCGGTGAACAGGCGCCGGATCGTGTGCGCGACGGCTGCGCCGTCCTGGGCGGCGTGGTGGACGCGGTAGGCGAGCAAGTATTCGTCCTCGCGTTCAGCGTCCAGCAGCCACACACCCCAGCGCGGCCGGTCGTCCGGAACCGGCTGGTTGGCCATCCTCTCCGTACCTGTGCGTGGATCGCCGCCGCCACCGAGAACGTGAACGTGATCGCCCACATGGAAGGAGTCGAACGGGTTCCAGCGCTCCTCGCGGGGCGGGCCGTCCAAATGCTCCTGGAGTACGGGTACTTCAGCCAGGCGGGCAGCGATCAGGGAGGCAAGCCGCTCCGGGCCGGGTCTGGGGCCGCGCAGCCGTAGGGCGACACCGACGACGAATCCGTCGTCGGGACGCTGACGCGCCCACTCCAGCATGCCGCGGTCCTGCGCGGGGCTGAACTCCCCCTCGGCCGAGAGCGCGGCAGGCCCCCCATTGCCCTTGGCCGCCACCGGTTCCTCCACTTCTCGGTCTTTACATGAAAGGGAACGGCCCTGGACGGGTTTGGTTACTACCGGTGCTGGTGGGGGCGTCACCTCAGCCCTTCCCCAGTCACCTGAACGGCGGCATGAATGACCCGAATGGATCAGGTGGCTTCTGCTCGATTGCGATGGGAGTCCAACGTACGGTCAGCTGCTGGTCATGGACGGCCGCCCTCCGTGCTTCGGCCTGCCCTACCCAGCCGGCCAGCTCGGCCCGGGACAGTGGACCTCTCCGTCGGAACGTCCGTTCCGCATACCTACAGTTCGCCCGATGCTCGGTGAAAGGAACCTTCGGTCATGCCTGGCCACTGCGACTCCGGTTCTGCTTCCTCGCTCGCTGCTGCTGCCCCGGGTGCCTTATCGGCGAATCCGGAGTGGGCGCCGCTTCCGGTGGTCGTCAGCGGCCATGCCGTCCGCGGCGGTGACCGTCCCGCGCTCAGCTTCGTCAGCTACAGCCGCGTACCGGAAGGGGCCTGGCACACGCTGACCTTCGCGGAGGTGGATCTGCGGGCACGGGCGCTTGCCGCTGCTCTCGAAGCCCGCTTCCCCCGGGGTGAGCGCGTGGCCGTGCTGTGCCCGCAAGGCACCGGGTACGGTCTGGCGTTCCTGGCCTGCCTGTACGCCGGCATGATCGCGGTACCGCTGTTCCCGCCGGAGGATCCCCGCCGTACCGGCCGGCTGAAGGCAGTGCTGGCGGACGCGGATCCGGTGTGCCTGCTCACCGTGGAGCAGGAGTCGGCACCCTGCCGGAACCTGGCCGACGGGCGTCTGCCGGTATGGGCGGTGGACGACATCAATCTCAGCCTCGCATCCCACTGGTCAGGACACGCGGCCGCCCCGGCGGACCCCGCCTACCTGCAGTACACCTCCGGCTCCACCGGCAACCCCCGGGGTGCCGTCATCACCCACGGAAACCTCGTGGCCAGCACGCGCCAGGTCATCGAGGGCTGCGGCCTGTCCGACAGCACCCCCCTTGCCAGCTGGCTGCCGCTCTACCACGACATGGGGCTCTGCAACGGCGTGCTCCTCCCGATGCTGGCCGGCGCGCACCTGGCGCTCATGTCCCCGCTGGCATTCATCCAGCGCCCCGCGCGCTGGCTGCGGCTGCTCGACGCGCACCGGGCCCACCTCAGTGCCGGCCCGAACTTCGCCTACGACCTCTGCGTCCGCAAGATCCCCGAACCCGCGGACCTGAACCTGGATTTGAGCTGCGTGCGCGTGCTGACCAACGGGGCGGAGCCGGTTCGCCCGGGCACCCTGCGCCGCTTCACCGAGGCCTTCGCGGGCTCGGGGCTCGCCCCTGATGTGGTCAAGCCCAGCTACGGGCTGGCCGAGGCCACCGTGCTGGTGTCCTGCAACCGCGTCGGACAGCGCTGGACCGAACTCGTTCTGGACAGCGCAGCGCTCGCCTCCGGCCGGGTCCGCGTCCTGAACGGCACCGCAACCGCCGCCGGTGCAGGGGCGACCACGGTCGTGGGCTGCGGTCGGCCCGTCGGCCAGGACGTACGGATCGCCGACCCGGAGACCGGCGTCGAGCGGGAGCCCGGCCTCACCGGTGAGATCTGGGTACGCGGCCCCAATATCGCCGCTGGCTACTGGAACCAGTCGGAGTCCTCCGCCGAGCTCTTCGACCGGACCCTGAAGAGCCTTGACGGCGCCGAGCCCGGCTGGATGCGTACGGGGGACTTGGGCTTCGTACACGAGGGGGAGGTGTTCGTCCTCGGCAGGATGAAGGACGTCATCATCATCCACGGCGCCAACCACGCGGCCTCTGACATCGAGGACACCGTCCACCAGACGATCGGCGAAGCCGTCCCCAGCGGGATCGCCGCCTTCGCCGTACCCGGCGACGACCACGAGGGCGACCGGCTTGTCATCGTCGTGGAACTCACCGCCGGCCCCCTGCAAGCCGAGTCCATCGGCCTGCGCCACCGCGTCCAGACCGCCGTCGCCAG
The DNA here is from genome assembly GCF_000158895.1 of Streptomyces sp. C. Lineage (NCBI taxonomy): Bacteria > Bacillati > Actinomycetota > Actinomycetes > Kitasatosporales > Streptomycetaceae > Streptomyces > Streptomyces sp. C. The sequence goes on from NZ_GG657750.1 coordinate 6,607,387, forward strand.
CCGCCACGGCGTGCGGCCCTACGACGTCCTCGCCGCCAAGCGCGGCAGCCTGCCACGCACCACCAGCGGCAAGCTCCGGCGCGGTGACTGCCGTGACCGCTACCTCGCGGAGCGGGACGCGACCTGCCTGGCCACGAAGATCAGGGACGCCCAGTGAAAGACCACACCGAGATCTCGGACATCACCGACTGGCTGACCGGCCACCTCGCCGCCCTGCTGGACGTCCCCGCCGCGGACATCGACACCACCGTGCCTCTGGATGCCCTCGGTGTCACCTCGATGGAAGAGGTCGCCCTCACGGGCGCCCTGGAAGAGCAGTACGGGCTGACCATCCCCCTCACCGACTTGAGGCGCCACCCCAGCGTCGAGTCCCTCTGCGCCCACCTCAACGGCCTCGTCGCCCAGCACCCCACCGAAGCCCTTTCCTCGACCGGGGAAGGCGCGGCATGAGCGGTCCGGCCGGCCGATCGCCGCGCGTCGCTGTCATCGGGGCAGGCGTATCGGGCCTCTGCATGGGGCACCGGCTCAAGAGCGCGGGCATCGACGACTTCGTCATCTACGAGAGGGCGCCCGAGGTCGGCGGGGTGTGGCGGGACAACACCTACCCGGGCCTCAACTGCGACCTGCCCTCGCGCAACTACGCGTACTCCTTCGCCCCGAACGCGGAGTGGACGCAGTTCTACTCCGACGGCCAGGAGATCCGCCGCTACCTCAACCACGTAGCGGACACCTGCGGCCTGCGCGAGCACATTCGGCTCGGCGAGGAAGTCACCACCGCGACCTTCGCCGACGGGCAGTGGACTCTCGAGACGGCCCTGGGAGCGACGGAATCGTTCGACTTCCTCCTGTGCGCCACCGGACTGCTCGTCCATCCGAAGGTTCCGCAGATCCCCGGCCTGGACGAGTTCGCGGGCGCCGCATTCCACTCCTCGCGCTGGGACCACACCGTCCCACTGGCCGGGCGGCGGATCGCCGTCATCGGAACGGGATCAACCGGCGTCCAGCTCACCTGCGCACTCGCCGAAACGGCCGGCCGCTTCATGCTCTTCCAGAGAACCCCGCAGTGGGTCTTCCCGAAGGTGAACAAGCGCTACAGCGCCTGGGCCAAGGCGGCCCACCGACGCATCCCGGGCTTCTCCCGCCTCGCCGACCACGCATGGCGTCTCGCCTATGAACACACCATCGGCGCGGCGCTGGTCAAGCCGGGGCTGCGGCGCGCCCTGTTCGGCCTCGGATGCCGCCTCGCGCTGAGGAGCGTCCGGTCGGCTCCGCTACGGCGCAAACTCACCCCCGACTACCAGCCGATGTGCAAGCGGATCGTCACCGCCTCCGGGTTCTACCGGGCCGTCCAGCTACCCCACGTCGACGTGGTGACCGAGTCGCTCGAGAAGATCACGCCCACCTCGATCCTCACCGCCGACGGCCAGGAACACCCGGTGGACGTCATCATCCTCGCCACCGGATACCACGCGGACGCCTACACCCGGCCCATGAAGGTGACCGGACAGGACGGGATCACCCTGGACGCGGCATGGGCGGACGGTCCACGCGCCTACCGGACCGTCGCCGTCCCGCGCTTTCCGAACATGTTCCTCCTGTGCGGGCCCAACAGCCCCTATGCCAACGAGCCGGTCCTGCGAACGGCGGAAACCCAGGCCGACTACATCATGCAGTGGATCTCCCTCTTTCAAGAAGGGAAGATCTCGCAGGCCGCCCCCACCCGTGAGGCGACCGACTCCTACAACGCCGCCATCAACCGGGCGCTCCCACGCACCGTCTTCGCCGCCGGCTGTGCCAGCTGGTACCAGGACGTGCACGGCGTGCCGGTGATCTGGCCGTGGACCGCGAGCCGGCACCGAAAGATGCTCGCCGCGATCCGGCCCGACGACTTCGATACCCGACCCGGTCATGCACATCCCGAGGCGGACCGGCCCCTACAGATGGAGAACCCCTGATGTACGAGAAGCTGCTCGCTCTGCTGGACGAGATGGGCATCGACATCGCGCAGGCGACACCGCAGACCACCTTCCGCGACCTGGAGATGGACTCCCTGTCGCTGACCGAGCTGGCTGTCAACATCTCGGACGACACGGGCGTCTTCGCCGACGGCGAGGTCAGGGACATGACCCTCGCCCAGGCCGCACAGCGCCTGACGCAGGCAGCCGAGCCGCAACAGGCGTGACGCGGCGGGTCGCCCCCACCTCCCCGCCACGCCAGCGGAACCTGCAGCGATCAGCGCCGCCCTCTGACCTCACCGATGAAAGCAAAATCCATGACCGGCACCCGCCAACAACCCGCGACGGCAACCGCACGTCTCGGCCCAGTCCCGGGCCAGGAATTGACGAAGCGACCCGAGATCGCCGTCACCGGCCTCGGCATGCTCACCCCCGCCGGAACCGATGTGGAAACCACCTGGCACGGCGTCTGCGACGGCACGCCCACCGCTGCCACCTTCGACCGGCTCGCCGGACTTCCCGTCGATTTCTGCTGCTCCATCCCGTCGTTCGACGCCGACGCCGCGATCGGGCGCCGCACCGCCCGTCGCCTGGACCGCTCCACGCAGCTCGTCATCGCAGCCGCCAAACAGGCGCTGAACGATGCCGGTCTCGACCCGAACACCTGGGACAGCGCCCGAGTCGCGGTCATCACCGGCATCGCCCTCGGCGCCTCCCAAACCTGGGAGAACCAGCACGACATCCTGCGCGACCGTGGACCCAAGCAAGTGTCGCCCCTAATGATCACCATGATCGGGCCGAGTGCGGTGGCAGGGGAAGTCGCGCTCGCCTGCCGCGCCCACGGCCCCAGCCTCATGACTGCAACCGCCTGCGCTTCCGGCGCTACGGCCATTTCGCTCGGGCGCGACCTCCTCGCGACCGGACAGTGCGACATCGTCATCGCCGGCGGCACCGAATCCTGCGCCACCTCTCTGATCGTGACGGGCCTCGCCCAACTCGGCGCCCTCTCCAAGCGATGCGACGACCCCGCCGCCGCTTCCCGGCCCTTCGACCAGGCGCGTGACGGATTCGTCCTGGGCGAAGCAGCCGCCGTCCTCATCCTCGAACGGGCGAAGGACGCGAGAGCACGCGGCCACCGGCCCCGCGCCCTACTCGCCGGCTGCGGCTCCACCACCGATGCCCATCACCCCACGGCGCCCCATCCTGAAGGCCGCGGCGCCAAGGAGGCCATGCGCCTGGCCCTGGCCGACGCCGACCTCAGCCACCATGACGTGGCGTACGTCAACGCGCACGGCACCTCGACCCTCCTCAACGACGCCGTCGAAGCCGACGTGATCCGCACCCTGCTGCCCCGCGGACCCCTGGTCACCTCCACCAAGGGGGTGCTGGGCCATTCATTGGGGGCAACAGGCGCGGTCGAAGCGGCTCTGACCGTCCTGAGCGTGCAGCACTCCCTGGTCCCCCCGACTGCCAACCTGGAGAGCCCGGACTTCGGCTGCGACCTGAACTTCGTCACCAAGGCCGCCGAGAGCCGGCGCATCGAGGCGGCACTCAGCAACTCGTTCGGCTTCGGCGGCCACAACGTGGTCCTTGCCTTCCGGGCCCCGTGAATCCATGCACATCAGGAGCGAGCGATGACGCCTTCCCACGCAGGTCGCACAGAGCGCCGACCTGCCTCGCCGCCCGAGTTCGGATCCGGAATCCCGGAGGGTTTCACCCGGATCCACCCGGCCGTGCCCGTCATCCTCTACGGCCCGGCCGTCATCCTGCTCACGGCTCTGGCGCTTCCGTACGTCGACTGGCCCGCACTGGTCGGATACGGCGTGCTCGGCTACCTGGCATGGACACTGACGGAGTACTGGGTCCACCGGGCAGCCTTCCACTTCACCCCGAGAGGACCACGAACGCAAAGGCTGCACTGGATGGTGCACGGTCTTCACCATGACCACCCCAGCGATTCGCGGCGCCTGGTCCTGCACCCTCTGGCCACCCTCCTCGGCAACAGCACCACCTACGGCCTCAGCCACACCCTCTTCGACGCAGGCGCCGCGGACGCCGTCCCTGCCGGATTCATCGCCGGCTACCTCCTCTACGAGGCACTGCACTACCACCTGCACCACAACTCGCCGTCATCCGTACTCGGGCGTCGCTTGCGCGCACACCACCTGCGCCACCACTTCCAGGACGACGGCCGCGGGTTCGGCATCAGCTGCCCCTACTGGGACACCGTCTTCGGTACGGCGCCCGCACCCGCAGGGACGCACTGACTCTGGCCTGCCCCACGGGAGAGCTACGAACTCCTACTCGAAGCGGCGTGCAGCAGTGGGTGACCCGGTCGCCATAACAGCGCAGCCGAACCCACTTGTCACCTGGACCGGCACCTGCCACCGACCGACAGGCCACCTCATGGCAGCCCTGCGACAGATCTGACGAAGCACTCCAGCACGTGTCCGGCCGGTCGCTGCGCGGCTGCGGACCCCCCCTCCGGGGGAAGGGCCGGGAAAAGCAGTTGGCCGACAGGTGTTGCAGGTGACGCTTTGTCGGCGGCCCGCTGAGGGGGCCTGCCGTGCCCACCGGTTTGGCGCGGGAGGTCAGCCCCTGCCGAAGCTCCTGGAGGCATGCGGCGGGGAGGGTCATGTGGTGCCCCTTGGGGACCAGTTGGGGCCCAGTGCCCACGTCGATGGGCGCACAGCATGTATGGATGTGCATGCTGTGCGCCCTCGGATTGCCGCTGGGGGTCAAGGGGTCGCAGGTTCAAATCCTGTCGTCCCGACCAGCGTTTATGCAGGTCGGAGGCCGTTCTCTCACACGTGAGAGGGCGGCCTTTTCCGTGCCCGGAATGCTGGTGGTCGCAGTGTGGTCGCACGCCCGGTTCGGGGCTGGTTCGCCATGGTGCTGTACGCGGTCGGGGCGGGGGAGCGGAGCCGTTGGAGGGCTTCGCGGAGGTGCTGGATGTGGTCGCGTGGTGGTCGCAGCCATGCCGGGCGGTCTGTACGCGTGCTGGTCTTCTCGGCTCTGGTCAGCGTGTGGTCGACGGCTTCGCAGGCTGCCTGCTGGGTGAGGCAGCGTCTTGGAGACCACGGTCAGCGGCACGCGGGGTGAGATGGCGACCCGGCCGCGGCTGGAGGGGGTCTTCGGCGTGGTGATGACGAGGTGGTTGTTGTCGATGGCTGAGAGGGTGCAGCGGACGTAGAGGACGTGTTCCACGTAGGCCGAGATGTGGCGGTGGGCGAGCTGGTCGAGCTTGAGGGTGCCGCCGTGGGGACGAGGTCGTTGCGAGCGTAGTCGCGGTACCGGGCCATCGTCGTCGGCTTCAGCACGAGCGCTTTCGCAGTGAGCCACGCGTTCAGATAGGGGCGGCGATAGTGGTTCGGGTCGGCGTCGAACCCGCCAGCCTCGCCCTCGAGGAACCGCCGCAATGCATCGGCTGAGTCTTGGCTGACGAACCACCTCGACGGACCGTCGCCCGACGACGGTCCGGTGCAGGGACATCGACGGCGAAGGCCCAGGTCCCGTGGGTGCTGTCGGTGGCCAGGTGAGGACAGCGAGCACCGATCTGGTGGCGGTGGGTGTCCCGGCAGCCGCAGCGGCGGTGGGCATACCCCCGGGGACCGGAGATCGTCTGCTCATGGTCGGGATGGCAGCGGGTGGTCCGCAACTGGTCCGGATCTCGGTCCGCCCAGGGACAGCGTCGTCTTGGGTCGTAGCGGGCGCTGAGCGTCAGGCTGGGGAGTCGCCGGCCTGGGTCTTGAATTCGCGATCACGAGGAGAGATCAGTGTGCCGTGGTGGAAGCCGAGCCGAGGGTCGTGCCGCCAGGAGAGGCCGTCGACGTACTGCCGCAGTTCCGGCATGTGCACGCGCTGGCGGACCGTGTTGGCGGGGTAGTCGTAGATGGTGATGGTGTTGAGTCCGCGGTTGGCGGTGAACAGCAGGGTCTGGTCGGCGGAGAGCTGGCAGGCGTACACGGAATCGAGCAGGGTTCCGCGCGAGACCCGCAGGGCGGCGAGGAAGTGCCTGCTGCTCGCGGTCGGTGAGCCGCGGGTGAAGGCGTCGGTCACCTGGTGCAGTGCCTGTCGGCCGGCGAGGAGCTGCTCGGGCAGGCCGGGGCGCTCGTCGATGATCCGGTGGGTGGCGAAGTCGTCCAGGTCGATCATGACGATGGTGCCGCTGCCGCCGTTGCAGTAGATCAGTTCGCGGTCGGAGACGCAGACGTCCGAGTTGATGTGCGCCGGGGTCTCCCGCGGGGCCGTCCAATGGCGCAGGACCTGTCCGTGTGCGGCGTCGATCTCGAAGACGTATTCCTTGAGGTAGGCCATGGCCCATTCGTGCCAGTCGTGTCCTTCCTGGGGCAGGACGCGGAAGGAGAGGGCGTAGAACCGGTCTTCGCGGGGGTGGGCGGCCACGTGCCAGCAGGTGGCGGGTAGGCCGACGTGGCGGGCCGTGCCGGTGTGCAGGTCGAAGATGCCGACCTCGCGGGCCTCGCCGCGGCCGGGGTGGTCCATGCCGCCGTAGACGAGGTAACGGCCGGAAGCCGTGGTCTTCATGGCGTGGGGCAGCTTCAGGCCGTGCGGGCCCAGGCGCTCGGGAGCGTCGAGTTTGTCGAGGTCGAACCGCCACAGGTGCTCCCCGATCGCGCCGACGAACTCCCGGTCACCCAGCCAGGTGACGTGCGTGGTGCCTTTGATGGACGAGTCGGTGGGTTCGATCCTCAGGGTGGACAGGCGGGCGGTCTCGTCGAGGGTGGCGGTGTCGTAGAAGAGCAGGTGCTGGCCGGTGTTGCCGAGGAATCCGACGGCGTGGTCCGGGCTGACGCTGACGGCGTGGCCGCCGGCGATGCCGTCGTAGTAGTCGATCTTATAGGCGTACCGGCCGGTGGCGGGGTCGTAGTGGAAGACGCAGACGCCTGCCCGGCCTTCGAGTCCGTTGAGGCCGTTGCCGTCGAGGGCGATGTGGAAAGCGTACGGGTACTCGTGCGGCTCGGTGGCCAACGGGATCAACGGGGCTGCCTTTCGGGCCTGAAGTGACGGAAGCCAGAACTGTCGGTGTAGCCGGGCCGCATCGGCCTCCACGGGGCCCACCCGGCCGGCGGGCTCAACGGCTCGGCCGCGCGGGCGACGGTGTCCCAGAGGGAGGAGGCGGCACCGGCCGCCTCCCCGACCGGCTCGGCGCTGCCCTGCCCGTGTGCCGCGATAGTGCTCAGGGTGATACGGAAGGACGTGCGGTAGGCGTCCTCCACCAGAGCGCGCCTGACTGCGGGCCACAGCACGGGGGTGATCGCCCGCCACAACGGAGGAAGGGCGAACTGCTGATAGGCGCAGACGGTCACTCCAGTGCCGCCCGGGGTCCGGGCGAAGGACACCGAGCCGTCGTCCTGGACGGCGGAGCCGTTCGCACTGTGCACCTGCCGCCAGCGGAGCAGTTGCTTGTCCAGGCCGTAGTCAATGGTTTCCAGCTTGCAGACGTCGAGCACATCCGCGCCGGAGAGTGCGAGGTAGGCGGGCTGGGCCCGGCTGATGCTGCGCTCGAGCTGCCGGATCGGCCTGCCGGCCTCATCCCGCGCCCGGACATCCGTACTGCCGCCAAGGTAGCCGCTGGTCAGACCGATCACCCGGCTGATGTCGAGGGATGCGGTGAAGTCGTCGAACGGAGTGGGCACTTCCGCCTCGCAACGGAACAACACGGCTTCGTCCAGGTAGCGCCACCGCATCCCGTCGGCATCGGGCGGGACGGCCGCGATCAGCTGATCCAGTGGTTCCAGATGGCCAGTCACCGCCTCGAACTCCGAGGGCCCGAAGGCCAGTACGTCGACGCCGAGCGGTGTCTCCGCCGTACGAGGCGCGACGTCATTCGGGCTGATCCGGAGGGCGGACGCCAACCCTGTCGCCAACTCGGCCGTTTGGTCGACGACCGTCAGTAACCTTCGCAGCGCCACTTCGGCCAGGGGGATGTTGGGCATGGTTCCGCCCTACCCGGCGCCACCACCTCCCATACCAGCCGTGCTCGCCGAGTCCGGCCCATGCGCCGATCGGCGAACTGTCGAGGTGGACGGTGTACCCGTCGGCTCTCGGGGCCGGCGGTAGCGGCGCATGGATAGCGGTAACGCCGTCAAGAAGAACTCGGCACGCGCGTCGGTGCCGACGGGATCCGGCCACTTCCCGGATACCGGGCGCTACCTGCCGCCTCACCTGTGAACATTCATCACGGACACGTCAAGTGCACTGCCATCCACGGCGGAGGATTCATGCCCCGTACGGCGCTGTCACCCCCGGCCCTCCCCGCACCCAGGGACCTCTGCCCCGCAGTGGGGCTTCGGAGGGCGGCTGTGCGGTGACCGGCCTCCGCGTGCTCCAGATACCCGAGACCTGCGGCTGGAACGACTACGTCGCACTCCAGGAGAGCCACCTCGCAGCACGAGGGGCTGTGGTGTTGCGCCGGGGCTGTGTCGCGACGAACCAGGGTTCGCCCCCGGAGACCTCTCCCAGCTGGTCGGGGCTGTGCCGGACATCGTGCACCTGCACTGGCCCGAAATGCTCGCCCGGTTGCTCGGCGACACCGAGGCGGTCGCCCTTCTGCGGGAGCTTGCCGCCAGGGGGACGCGTCTGGTGCAGACGGTGCACGACCTTGCCCCGCACGAAGAAGGGATGCACGGCAATGTGGCGTTCATCGACGTAGTCGACTCGCTCACGCACGGCGCCCACTTCTTCACCAAAGAGCACGAGTTGGCCGCCCGCCGGATCCGCAGCCGACTGCCCGGTCCGGCGCTGCACCTGCCCCACCCCCTCTACCTTCACCTCGTCCCCGGTCGAGGGGGATCTCCGTACGGCGCGACGATCGGCTGCTTCGGCCGGTTGCGCCCCTACAAGCGGACCGCGGCCTTCGCTCAGGCGCTCGTCCGGCACGCCACCGGGGAGCAGCGGCTGCTGATCGCGGGATACCCGGACGATCCGGCCACCCACCACACCCTGAGCGAGCTCCCGGTCGCCCACGATCGGGTCCGCTACCTTCCGGGCTTCCACCCCGGTTCTGAGTTCGTGCGGCTGCTGGAGCAGGTGGACTGGGTTGCGCTGCCTTACCAGCGGGTGTGGTCCAGCGGCGTGCTGGTGGCCGCGGCGCAGCAAGGCCGCCGGATCCTGGCACCGCCGCCGGTGGGAGCGGACGCCTGCGGGCCGGTGATCGAGGACTGGCAGATCGTGGAGCCGTGGGACATCGACAACCTCGGCCGACGGGGCACACCTCGGCGACCTCGTCCTGGACGTCCCGCTCCAGCGCTACGCGACCCTTGTCGAGGTGGTCCACGCCGTCGCGGTGCTGGCGACACCGGTCTTCGACTTCGCCAACGGCGCGACCTACCTCTTCGACGGGGGTCTCGCCCAGCAACTGCGCTCCCAGGCCATCGAACGACCCCCTGAGGACTTGGGAGACGGCTGACATACAGGGGCCGGTCAGCGGGCGAGTACGTGGCCGTCGTGGGGGCGGTGGTCGCGGGAGCGGCGCAGGTCGGTGGTGACGTACGTGCGTTGCAGCCAGCGGTCCGCTCCGTCGTATCGAGGGCGGAAGGCGGTGCGGCCGTGGACGGTGACGCGGTTGTCGATGACGACCAGGTCGCCGGGTGTCAGGAGCAGGGTGCGGGCGGTCGCCTCGCAGGCGCGGCCGAATTCGGTCAGCGCCGCTGTAGCCCGAGGGGTGAGCGGGGTGGTGACGAGTTGGGCCATGCGTATGTCGGGATCCTCGACCGCTCCCGACAGCACCGGTCGGGGCTCGGTGTCGGGCCCGCTCGCGGCAGCGTCGAAGCCGAAGGAGGGTGGTGGTGTGGTGATGAACTCCGGTGCGAACAGGATCTGGCGACTGGCCGGGGTGAGGAGCGGCAGCGCTTGGCGGATGCCGGCGACGCGCATGCCGGCGCGTCGGTCGTGGTCGGCGCGCAGGCACAGGAAGATCACATAGTCGGGCGGGTGGGGGTGGAAGCCGTTCTCGGTGTGGAAGGACAGCGGCACCGATCCGGCGTTGCCGTGGAAGGTCTCCTGCCCGGGCACGGGCACGACGTCCTGAACGAGGGCGCCGGATTTCTCGGCCCGGTAGGCGAGGGGCTCGCCGAGCCCGCATGCCACCATGGTGAGCACCGCCGCCGCAATGGTGGCCTGGCGCTGGACCGAGCCCGGTACGGACGGTGTCGCGGGCAAGGCCGCCTGATCGACGGGCAGGCCACCGATCACCAAGGTGCCGTGTGGGCCGGAATGCCTTCGGAACCGGCGCACTTCGCGGCGCAGCTGTAGCGGAAGGTCTTCCCAGGCGTCCCGGGCCCTTGTCACCCACTCGGGGCTGTCGACCTGGTGGTCCCCGCGAGTGCACAGGGTGCGGGCCAGACGTTCGCATGCGCCGGCATCGGCCGGATCCAGTTCCCAGTCCGCGGCTTGGACGGTAGTTCGGGTGGTGTCGGGCGTCGTCTCGGGCATGGGGGTCTCCTGCCGGGGTGTGGGCGGTGGACGCGCGGACTCACGAGTGGCGCAGGCCGGCCACGGCGTCGGCGATGTAGTGGTCCCCGAATCGGATCAGCGAGGCGTACTGGGCCGCGCGGCGATGCCGCATGAGCCGTAGTTCGGCCACGGCATTGTCGGGGCCTTCGGGTTTCTGAGCGATGGAACGGCGCAGGTGCACCATCGAGTACGCGAGGGTGACGTGCCGTTCACCGTCCACGATGTCGGCTTCCAGGAGCGCGCCACGTGCCTCCGCCAGCTCCGGGGCGCGGGCCGCCAACCGCGCGTAGGAGTCGGGAAGCACGGACAGCAGGTCCTTCATCGCCGCCCGGAACAGCTTGTATCCGCGATGCTGGCGCCCGCTCAACGGGACGTCCACCGACGGCGGCGCCATGGTGTGGCGTATCGCCGCCATGTAGTAATCGGCCGGGACCGTACTGGCGTGGGTCATAGCCGCCGAGAAGCCCCGCACGTACACCGTCGCGTCTGCCAGTCTCAGCAGCGCGGCGTCGCCGTCGCCGTGCCGCAGATGGCGGGTGGCGTCGGCCACGGCGACCGCGGCGTAGATATTGAACAGGACATGGACCTGGTGACCGATGAGCCACCGAGCACTCCACACACTCTCCAACGACGACCCCGCACCGGCCTCGGGGACGGTCACCGGCGGGACGGAGTCATGGTCCGCGCCCGGCGCTGCGCCGGTGAGATCGAGCACCGACTGCCGCATCCCGGCCACCTCCAGCGCCAGGTCGGAACCCGACAGCGGAGCATCACACAGATCATCCAGACCGCGGTGGATGACCAGGACACCATGCAGGGCAGCCTGCTGATCCGACAGCTCCCCCTCGCGGACCCGGAAGTAGGACTGACTGATCGATTCCGCCGGCAGCCCCTCACCGACCACCGCCGGAGCCAGATCCGACAGCGCGACCACCAACTCACCCGCAGCCGCGGCGGCCTCCCGCAGCGCGAGGGTCCGCTCGACAGGTCCGGCATGCGTCGACAGCCCGGCCAGCACGCGCGCGGTCCGCTTCGCCTCCGCATCGACCCGTGGGCCCAACTCCGGCACGGGACGCCCGCCTCGGGGCTCTCGGAAGACAGCGACAGCAGGATGACCGGCAACCGGCGATAAGCCCATGGTGGAAGTACTTCGCCAAGAACACTCCACACGAAACCTGATCAGCAAGACATTCCTGTGCGGTGCAACGGAGTTGGTCGGGCGGCCACCCGCTCGCTGGGCCGCCGGTAGCCCGCCCGCAACCCGCTTGGTGACGGCCCTCGTCCCGGATCGACGGGGGAGCTCAGAGGTACCTCTAACTGACGGCGATCTGCTCGGCAACGATCAGCCCACCGAGGGCACAAGGGGCTCCGTAGGCACAGGCCCATCCGCTCGCAGTGGCTCTGCAGGGGCCCCGCGGACGGCACGCGCAACCACAGCCGAGGCGACGTCACCGCGGCGGACGCCGGCGAGGTTCGGCGTCGTGGAGTTTGCCGCCGTGGCTTTCCAGTGTCAGAGGGGAGCCGCCCCTGAGCCCGGGCACATCCGTGACCCCGACCCGGCTCAATCGCGGGTTTGCCGGCGCCGGAAGGCCCCGAGGTTGTCATCCTGCGGTGCTCGCGGGATGGGCAGGGGGAGGGGTGGGGAGGGGGTGTGCCAGATGTAGGAGGTGGGGTCGAAGTGGCGAAGCCGGCGTGTGAGGCGTGCGGTGGACCAGGGCCAGGCGAAGGTGTTGCGGCCGCTGGGGGTCAGGTAGTAGCTGGTGCAGCCGCCGGTGTTGTAGACGGTGGTCGCCAGCGCCTTCTGTACGGCGCTGTTGTGGGTGTCCTGGACGGCGGGCCGGACCTCCAGCGCCTGGTTGCCGCTCTGGTCGAGGTGGGTCAGGGCGGTGGTGAGGTAGGTGAGCTGGGCTTCCAGGACGGTGATGGCGGAGGTGGATCCGCCGAGCAGGTTGGGGCCCAGGAGCAGGAAGAGGTTGGGGAAGCCGGTGACGGTGGTGCCGAGGTAGGCCTGCGGGTCGCCGCCCCAGACGTCGTGCAGGGTCCGGCCGTCCGCGCCGTACAGGTCCCGGGCCAGTGGTAGTTCGCCGACGCGAAAGCCGGTGGCGGTGATGAGGACGTCCGTTTCGGCGGTGGTGCCGTCGGCGCCGACGATCGTGTTGCCGCGCACGGCGCTCACCGCGGTGGGGTGCAGGCGCACGTGCGGCCGGTTCAGGGCCGGGTAGTAGGTGCCGGAGGTGAGCAGGCGCTTGCAGCCCAGCCGGTAGTCGGGGGTGAGGGCCCGGCGCAGCTGCGGGTCCGGAACGGCGAGTCGCAGGTGCGCCCGGGCGCCGGCTTCGAGGAGGCGGGCGAGCTCGGGGTGGCGGAAGGCGTAGCCGAAGCTTTCCTGCAGTGCGTACTGGGAGGCGCGCAGACCGCGTCGGGCGCCGGGCAGTCGGTTGACGACACGGTTGAAAGCGGGGGACAGGGCCAGGTCGGGTTTGGGCAGGATCCACTGGGCGGTGCGTTGGAAGAGGTGCACGGCTGCCGCCCGGCCGATGATGGCCGGGACGACCTGCACGGCGGAGGCGCCGCTGCCGACCACGCTCACACGCTTCCCGGCCAGGTCGACGCTGTCGTCCCAGCGGGCGGTGTGGAGCACGGGCCCGGCGAATTCGTCGAGCCCCGGCACGTCCAGTGGGCGCGGGACGTCCCAGGGGCCGGTGGCCATGACCAGGACCGCAGCGCTGTAGGGCCCGTCGCTGGTCTGAAGCAGCCAGCGCCCGGCGGCCGGATCCCAGCGGGCTCCGTGCACCTGCACGCCGCAGCGCAGCACGTCGCCGAGTCCGTACCGCTCGGCGGTGGCGGCGAGGTAGGTGCGGATCTCCTCCTGTCCGGCGAACATGCGGCTCCAGGCCGTGTGCGGGGTGAAGGAGTAGCTGTAGAGCGTCGAGGGTACGTCGCAGGCACAACCCGGGTAGGTGTTCTCCCGCCACGTACCGCCCAGCTGCGGCGCCTTCTCCAGCACCAGCACATCGCGAAACCCCGCTTCGCGCAGCCGGATGGCGGCGCCGAGCCCCGAGAACCCCGCTCCGACCACCATCACCCGCACATCCCGTCCGTGCCGACCGCCCTGCACGGGAATCACCGCGTCCCTCCGGCCGGGCCGACCGCACCCTGCCGCGGATCACCGCTCGCATGCGCGAACCACGGACACCTGAAACTCTTCAGAAACGCCATGCGACGCATGATCCCCAAGCCGCTCTCCCCGGCATGGCCGCGGGCTGGCGGCCAAATGCGGTGAAGAAACGTCCCACCCTGGCCTGTCGTCGTGGTGATGCGACGTTGAGATCCCTCGAACGAAGCATGGCTCCAAGTTCCTGCTTGCACCGCCCTCTAGGATCGGCCAGCGGCCGAAGGCCGGAACGCCGGCCACCGCCGCTGCGTCGGCGACGGATACGCCTGGCCACACTGCCCCTCATGCTCACCGACTTCCAGGCCCAATGGCGCCTCCGCCCGGCCGGCGACCGCCCGGTGCGCTCCCGGGTCGGCATGGTGGAACGCCCCGACCGGCTGCTGATGGTGCCCACCCGCCGCTGAACAAGGGCACGGCAGCTGCGGTGTGCTGTCCGTAGCCCGCGCGGGCGTGGTCACCCGACCGAAGCGGCTCCTCATGACGGCGACACCACGAGCCGGGTTCAACGCTCGGCTGCGCGTCTCCGATTCGACCATGGTGTAGGCCTGCAGGTTCATACTTACGGCTTCGGGGCAGAGAGTGGGTGCCCATGGCGTGTCCGCCACGGTTCCGCAGCCTGGGCAAGCATGTGGCGCACTTGCTCGGTGGTGACAGCCTGGGCCCGCTCATGTCACGGAAGACGTCCAGTGCGGCGCCCGCCTACGCCTCCACCGCGATGACAGGCCCGGCACGCTTTACCTGTCGCATCACGGTTTCGGGTAGCCCGTGAGAGTGAGAAGCGTCACAATTGGGTCAGTGGGAGTCCAGCTCGGCTTGGGGGCCGGACTGAAAGTCCACGGTGTGCGGGGCCCAGCCAATCCGTCCGAACCTCCCGAGTGGTGCCTCGGGGTGACGGCTGGTTGGGGACCAGTTGGGGACCAGCACCGCCGCCCGCAGGTGCACGGCACGCGCATTGATGCACGATTCCCGCCCTCAAATAGCGCCACATGTCCCGATTGTGGGCCTGGCGCAGCCATCTGGGGGTCAAGGGGTCGCAGGTTCAAATCCTGTCGTCCCGACTCGAAAGAGTCGCAGGTCAGAGGCCGTTTTGGAGGAATCCGAAACGGCCTCTTGATCGTTCTTGGACATCGGCGGCGAAGCTCCAGGTCCGGGCTCGCTGTCGGTGATCAGGTGAGGGCCGTGCGCTGAGCGGGTGGTGCTGGTAGCCCCCGCAGCCACACCGGCGGTAGACGAGGCCGAGGCCGAGGCCGCGGTGGGACGTCACAGCGCCCCCCATTTCATCTGCCGTACATGGAACGGCGGTTCCGCTTCCCCTACTCTCGTCGCCATGGCAGCAGGAATCCTCACTGCGCGCCGCCACGTCGACCAAGGGCGTACGGCGAGCGCCCTGTGTACGGCCCCGGCGCGCTGAACGCGTCTTTCCCACAGGACCACGGGATCCCCACCTGGCGCCCCCGCCCGACTCCCGTCTCTTCCCCTCTCACACCGCAGTCGGCGGCTCGAAGCCGCTCGTCTGCCGTGCCCTCGTGCGCGGACGCATCCAGGAGGAACGGACATCATGAGCGAGAACAGCGAGAACAGCGCGAACAGACGACACCCGGTGAGTCGCCGCGGCTTTCTCGGCGGCGCCGCCGCCGTGGCGGCCGCCACCGCCGTACCCGTCCTCGCGCAGGTCGCCGGTGCCGGCCCCGCCGTTGCCGCGGGCCGCCCGAACATCCTGCTGATCGTCACCGACGACCAGCCGAAGCACACCGAATGGGCTCTGCCCAAGACCGTCGCCTGGCTCGCCGACCAGGGGGTGAAGTTCACGAACGGCCACGTCGCCACCCCGTTGTGCGCGCCCTCTCGGTCGAGTGTGTTCTCCGGCCGCCACGCCCACAACCACGGCGTGCGCAACAACCAGTCCGCGTACGCGCTCGACCAGAGCACCACCGTGCAGAAGTACCTCAAGCAGGCGGGCTATCGCACCGGCCTGTTCGGCAAATACCTCAACTCCTGGGCCCTGGCCGACAACCCGCCGCACTTCGAGGAGTTCGCCCTCCTCCAGCCCGGCTACGTCGACGCCCAGTGGAACGTCAACGGCACCGTCCAGACGATCAACGGCTACACCACCAACATCATCAAGAACCGCACGCTGAGCTTCCTCGACAAGGCCGCCACCGACACCCGGCCCTGGTTCGCGTACGTCACCCCGTACGCCTCCCACGGCCCGCGGACCCCCGAGGCGAAGTACGCGGGCACACCCGTCCCGCACTGGAGCGGCCGGCCCTCGGTTCCCGAGAACGACCGCAGCGACAAGCCGGCCTACATCAAGAACGCGACCGGCACCCTCGCCGACGGCCAGACCATCCGCGCCGAGCAGCTGCGCACGCTGCTCTCCGTCGATGACGCGGTGCAGGCCTTCAAGGACAGGCTCCAGGCCCTGGGCCAGCTCGACAACACCCTCGTCATCTACATCGGCGACAACGGCTTCAGCTGGGGCGACCACGGCTGGACCGCCAAGTCGGTGCCCTACCGCCAGGCTCACGAGGTGCCGTTCTACCTCTCCTGGCCGGCCGGCGGGCGAGGGGCGGGGGCCGTGGACGATCGCATCGTCGCGAACATCGACATCGCGCCGACCATCCTCGACGCGGCGGGCATCACCCCGGCCGCACCCCAGGACGGCCGGTCCCTGCTCTCCTCCTACAGCCGCGACCACCTGCTGGTGGAGTGGTGGAAGCAGGGCACCACCACCGGCGGGGTGCCGACCTGGTCCTCGTACGTCGCCAAGGACAAGCAGTACACGGAGTACTACGACCTGACGACCGACCAGAACGGCACGGTGTCCGGGACCGGCCAGGTGAAGTTCCGCGAGTACTACGACCTGGTGAACGACCCGTACCAGCTGACCAACAAGCTCCACCAGGCCAGTTCGGCCGACGAGCAGGCTCTCGGCATCCCCGCCCTGGCCGCCCGGCTCGCCGCCGACCGCGTGGCCTGACCCACACCACAGAACCGCCGGCCGGGCGCCCCCACCGCGAGGTACGGGCGTCCGGCCGCCCACCGTCCCGACGGAGCCGCCATGTCCGACTGCTGCACCCCCGGCCACGCCCATGCCCCGACGCTCACCCTCGCGCCGCCGCCCCCCGCGTCCCCGGGCTCCCGGGTGGCCCGGCAGCTGCTCGCCCTGCCCGGTGGCAGCTTCCTCATGGGCACCGACGACCCGGAGGGCTTCCCGGCGGATGCCGAGGGGCCGATCCGAGAGGTGGCCGTGGAGCCCTTCCGGATCGCGGCCACAGCCGTGACCAACGCCCAGTTCGCGACCTTCGCCAAGTCCACCGGCTACACGACAGAGGCCGAACGCTTCGGCTTCTCCTTCACCTTCGGGGCCTTCCTCGCCGACGAGGTCGCCGCGGTCTCCGCGCCCGTGGCGGCCGTCCCGTGGTGGCGGGCGGTGGAGGGGGCCAGCTGGCGCCACCCCGAAGGTCCCGGTTCGCATGCCACCGACCGGCAGAACCACCCCGTCGTCCATGTGTCCTGGCACGACGCCCAGGCGTACTGCGCCTGGTCCGGCACCCGCCTGCCCACCGAGGCCGAGTGGGAGTACGCGGCCCGCGGCGGCCTGGAGCAGCGCCGTTACCCATGGGGCGACGAGCTCATGCCCGACGGCCGTCACATGTGCAACATCTGGCAGGGCGATTTCCCCGTACTCAATACCGGTGCCGACGGCTACGTCTCCACCGCCCCCGTGAAGTCCTTCCGGCCCAACGGCTTCGGCCTCTACAACACGGTGGGCAACGTCTGGGAGTGGTGCGCGGACTGGTTCACCCCCGCCGAGGAGACGTCCCGCGCGATGCGCGGAGGCTCGTACCTCTGCCACGACTCCTACTGCAACCGCTACCGCGTCGCCGCGCGAAGCTCGAACACGCCCGACAGCTCGACCGGCAACATCGGGTTCCGCGTGGCCGCCGACCCCGCGTAGTACGGTCCGTCGACCGAATACGGCGCGTCAGCTGCGGAAGAGGCCGTTCCGGAGTGATCCGGAACGGCCTCTGGCATGTCGGCGCGGGGGTCAGGACACGGTGACCCGGGCCAGGGCCCAGGAGGTGTGGTCGTAGGACGTGCGGTTGTTGGCGTCCTCGACCACCAGTCGCAGGACGCGGACGCCGCGCACGTCCAGGTCGACCTGGACCGGGCCGGTGGCGGCCGTGAGGGTGGGGGTGGTGAGGATCAGCCGGTCGTCGCCGTAGACCTTGGCGCGGGTGGCGCCGAGGGTGCTCTGCTTGGCGGAGAAGTCGTCGATGCCGACCAGGGAAGTGAAGCGTACGGCGGCACCGCCGAGGTGGTAGGCGAGGTCGCTGGGCGCGTGGACGCCCAGACCCTTGGGGTACGTCGTACCGCCGAAGGAGATCAGCGGGCCGTCGCCGGCGGCGCTCTTGCCGTTGGAGGTGTCGAGTTCCACCGGTCCCCAGCCGTTGGTGGCGCTGATCCAGGTGAGGTCGGAGAGGTAGGAGTCGCGAGTGGGGGCGGGGGGAGGGGTAGGGACGATGCCCGTCGCCGGGTAGTGGACCGGGCCGGCCGGGGTGAGGGCGGTGCCCTCCGCGGTGAGCTCCCACGTGGCCGCGGGGGCGGCGTCCACGGGCGGTGTGACCTGCCAGGAGGCGGTGAGCCGGGCGCCGACGGCGAGCTCCTCGGCCGTGGTCGGGGAGGCGGAGGTCACGGTCCATCCGGCGGGGGCGCGCAGGCCGAGCGCGGCGGTGGTCCAGGGGCGTGCGGAACCGTTGTCGAGGGTGGCGGTCACGGTGAACGCCTGGCCGGGGACGGCCAGGCGGGGCAGCGTCAGGCGGGTCCCGAACGGGGTGCGCGGATAGGTGTCCTTCCAGGAGGAGCGCATCAGCGCCACCAGTTCCGCGGCCTTGGAGGGGTTCTTGGCGAGGACGTCGCGGGTCTCGCCGAGATCGGTCGCCAGGTCGTACAGCTCCACCTGCCACTTGTCGTCGGGGAGGTTGTGGTCGCGTTCGGGGGCGAAGCGCACGGCCTTCCAGTTCTCCCTGCGGACCGCCTCGGCGAGCCAGGTGGCGCGCTTGCCGTCCTGGGCGTTGGCCCGGCTGGTGACTCCCAGCTCGTCGCGGAACCAGTACAGGTGTCCGTGGCGCGCCGAGTCGGGGCTGCCGGCGAGCAGGGGAGCGGCGGAGAGCCCGTCCACGTCGGTGGGGGCGGGGGCGCCGCCGAGCTCGGCGAGGGTGGGGAGGACGTCGGTCAGCGGGGTGGGGCGGTTGCTGGTGCCCTGCTGGACCCGGCCGGGGCCCCAGGCGATGAGGGGCACGCGTACGCCACCCTCGTAGAGGTTGCGCTTGTAGCCGCGCAGCGGGCCGTTGGCGTCGAACAGGTCGGGGTTGACCCCGCCCTCCTCGTGGGGGCCGTTGTCGCTGGTGACGAGGACGACGGTGTCCTGCTCCAGGCCGAGGGAGCGGAGCCGGTCGACCACCTTGCCGACCAGTGAGTCGAAGTAGGAGACCTGGGCCGCGTGCCCCTTGTTCGCGGCCGTCCAGCTGCGGTCGGCGTAGGCGCTGCTGTCGGGGATGTCGCTGGGCGCGTGCGGGACGTTCGGGGTGAGCAGGAGGAGGAAGGGTTCGGCTGCGTGGGTGTCGATGAACTCCAGGGCGTGCTGTTCGAGGAGGTGGGGTGCGTACACGGCCTTGGCGCCGCCGGCGTTGGCGGGGATGGGCTCCTTGACCGCGTTGTGCCAGAGGTACTCGGGGTAGTACTGGTGGGCGTGGCTGTGGTCGATGTAGCCGTAGAACTCCTCGAAGCCGCGGGCGGCCGGATGGCTGTCCTGGCCGGCGGCCTCCGGACCGAAGCCCCACTTGCCGATCACGGCGGTTCGGTAGCCGCGCGCCCGGAGCACCTGGGCGAAGGTGGTGTCGGTGGCGGTGAGCGACCCCTGGCCGCCGGAGGAGGGGTTGGCGCGGACCGTGGAGTGGCCGGTGTGGAGTCCGGTCAGCAGGGAGCAGCGGGAGGGTGCGCAGACGGCGGCGGTGGAGTAGGCATCGGTGAAGCGGAGCCCCTCGGTGGCGAGCCGGTCCAGGCGGGGGGTGGAGATCAGCTTCTGGCCGTAGGAGCCGAGTTCGCCGTAGCCGAGGTCGTCGGCGAGGACGACGACGATGTTCGGCAGCCGGGTGCCGGAGCCGTCCTTCGTTTCCGGGACCGTCACCGCGGGCACCGCCTGTGCCGACCCGGCGGTGGTGGCGGTGACTGCGGTCAGACCGAGCGTAGCGGTCGAAGCGGCCAGGAAGGTACGGCGGCTGGGCATGGGGGACTGCTCCTCGGGTGCGGCTGCGGGTGCGACCGGGCTGGCTCGGGCCCGGCTCTGTTCGATCGTGCGCGGGGGAGCCGCACCAGGACCATGCACGGAGCATGAAGAACGTGTGACGGCATCCGACGTGACGGATCGTCGGCCCGACCGCACCATCCCGGTCGCGGTCCCGGTGAGGCTCGGAGAGCCCGAGGAGCGGGCACGTGCCACGCACGGGTGACGACGTACCCGGGCGGCCCTCGCAGGGGAAGCGCCGCGCCGGCTAGCCGCCGCAGCGGCCGGTGGCGGCCGCGACGGGGATCGGGATTTCGAAGTGGACGGTCCCGTAGCCGCCGTGCTCGCCCGTCGTCCGGGCGTCGCAGACTTCGTCGGCGATGCTGCGCCAGAAGGCCTCCGCGCCGGGGATGTCGACGTTGGTGTGCAGGTAGATGGCGTCGTAACCGGGCACGCCCGCGGCGAACTCGCAGGCCGTCCTGACCATGGCGCGGGCCAGTCCGTGCCTGCGGTGGTCCGGGCGCACGTACACCCGCAGGAGCTGTGCCGTGCGCCCCGTGGGGTAGCGCTCGGTGAGCCGGCGGGGGTGCGGGGGGTGGGCGGGGCCCCGGGAGTTCAGTGCGGTGGTGCCGACCACCTCCTCACCGAGGACCGCCACGACGAGGGTGTGGCGCGGATGCGTGAGGTAGGTGCCGACGATGTCGACGACGTCGTCGTGCCATTGGGGTACGTACCCGTAGTCGAACTCCCGGTAGAACGTGTCGAGCATGACGCTCCGCGCGCCGGCTACGTCGCTCCGCCCGGCGTGCCGTACGACGTACGGCCCGCTCCCTCGCCCCTGCGGCAGGTCCCTCATGTCTCGGTGGCTCCCTTCCGGCACGCCGGTCTCGTGAGCGGCAGGCTACCGGAAATCCACTCTATTGGAAATGAAAACGATTTCGGGTAACTTCCTCCTCGGTCCGGTGCGGATGTCTCCCGTCAGGCAGTCCGCTCCGCAGGTGGGCCCCGCGGTCGTGACGGCATTTTGAGAGGAAGTCCCTTGGCGCATCTGCTGGTTGTCGAGAGCTGGGTGGGGTCGATGAGCAGGCTGCTGCCCAGGGCGATCGGAGAGGGCGGGCACGAGTTCACGTTCGTCACCCGCGACCTGCACCACTATCTGCGCGGCGCCGGGTCCGACGGCCCGCACCCGCTGCTGGCGGCGCGCAACATCATCACCGCGGACACCAACGACATGGGGGAACTGCTGCCCCACCTGGAGCGGCTGCACGCGGTGCTCGCCTTCGACGGGGTCGTCTCGTCCTGCGACTACTACCTGCCGGCCGTAGCCCGGATCGCCGAGCGGCTGGGCCTGCCCGGCCCGGCCGCCGAGGCCGTCGAGGCCGCCTGCCGCAAGGACCTGACCCGCCGGGTGCTGGCCGAGGCCGGGGTGCCGGGCCCCCGCTTCGCGCTCTGCGCGGACACGGCTCAGGCCGCGGCCGCCGCCCGGGAAATCGGGTATCCGCTGGTGGTCAAGCCGGTGGACCTGTGTGCCGGGATGCTGGTGCGGGAGGTCCGCGACGAGCGCGAGCTGGAGGCGGCCTGCCGGGCGCTGGAAGAGTTCCCGGTCAACGCGCGCGGGCAGGACCGCAGCCCCGTTCTCCTCCTCGAAGCACTGCTCACCGGCCCCGAGGTCAGCGTCGAGACCGTCTCCTTCGGCGGTGTCATCGGCGTGGTCGGTGTCACGGACAAGAGCATCGGTGGGGCGCCCGCCTTCATCGAGACCGGCCACATGTTCCCGGCGGGCATCACGCCGGAGTCGGAGCGGGAAGCGGTCGACGCGGCGGTGGTCGCGATCAAGGCCCTCGGCCTGGACCACGTCGTGTGCCACACCGAAATCAAACTGACGTCCGAGGGTCCCAAGGTGGTCGAGGTCAACCCCCGGCCCGCCGGCAACCGGATCACCGAACTCGTCCGGCACGTCACGGGCATCGATCTGGCCGCCGCCTGCGTAGACGTCGCCCTCGGTCAGCTGCCCGACCTCGAGCCGCGGCCGACCGGCATGCACAGCGCCGCCATCGCCTTCCTCCTCCCCGACACCACCGGCACCCTCACCGGTATCGAAGGCGCCGACGAGGTCAGGGCGCAGCCCGGGGTCCTGGAGCTCACCCTTGCCGGGCCGGGCCGTGCAGTACGGGCCGCGACCAGCAACAACGAATACCCCGGCCACATCATGACCGCCGACACCCAGGGCAGTGGGGCGAGGGAAACCGCCGAGCAGGCTCCTCGCGCACCTGCACCCCGCGTATGAAGAGTGTTCGCCGAGCTGCCTTCGGTGGTGCCGCATGACCACCCCACCCTGCACGAGCCCGCCGTACGCACCGTCGACCAGCTCGTCGAAGCGGTCCGCACCGGGACGTACGGTCCCGACCCCGCCCGGGAACGCATCGCGCTCGCCTTCACCACGGCCCAAGCGGTCCGCACGCCGGCCGCAGCAGCGGATACCGCAACGAGGTGCTCAGCCTGCGCCTCGACGCTGCCGTCGGATCCTGCGCCGTGGAGCCGGGCGCCCTGCCCGCGGCGGCACTCGACGACTGTGTCGGAGCCTCGGTGGCCGAACTCCTCAGCCACCCGATGCTTCCCGTGCGGAGTCGCCGCGCTCGACGCGTACCTGAGCCACGTACGCCCCCACACCCCCGATCACGGCGCCCGCCCTTACACCCTGCCGGCCGGCAGCTCCCTGCACCGGTCCCGAGCCCGTGCTCGCGCGGTGGTCGACCTGCTGCCCGCAACCGGGATCCGCCGGGTCCTCGTCATCGGCGTGGTCAACTCCCTGCTGGAACAGCTGCGTGCGCGCGGCCTGGAATACGTGCCCTGCGACCTCAAGGGCGGCACCACCGAGTGGGGCGAGCCCGTACGGACCGACGCCCTCGCAGAGCTGGAGCACTGCGACGCCGTCCTCGCCTCCGGCATGACCCTCGGGAACGGAAGCTTCCAGCCGCTGCTCGACCACGCCGCAGCCACCGGCGACCCCCTGGTGATGTTCGCCCAGACCGGCAGCGCGGTCCTCCCGTGCTTCCTGGGCGCCGGGGTCAGCGCCGTGTCGGCCGAGCCCTACCCCTTTTTCTGGCTCGACGGCGGCCCGGGCGTCATCCATCGCTACGGAGGCAGCACCCGGTGACCACCGCACCCTCGCTGGACCGCCCGCCGGTCCACACCACGAGCCCGGAGCTGCTGACCCTGGTCGGCCGTACTCCGATCGCCCGGATCCGCACGGAACTGCCCTACGCCCACCCGGGCTTCTGGGCCAAGCTCGAATGCCTCGGCGCCGGGGGGATGAAGGCGCGGTCCGCCGTGTCCATGCTGCGCGGCGCCCGGCAGCGCGGCGAACTCCGCCCGGGCGCCACCGTGGTCGAATCCACCTCCGGAACCCTGGGGGTCGGTCTCGCCTTCGCCGGACAGGCCCTCGGCCATCCCGTCGTCCTCGTCGGCGACCGCGAACTCGAACCGTCCATGCGGCAGTTGCTCCGGGCGTACGGCGCGCAGCTGGAGCTGGTGGAGCGGCCCGCCACCGAGGGCGGCTGGCAGGCCGCCCGGATCGGCCGGCTGCGCGAGGTCCTGGCCCGGATCCCGGATGCCTACTGGCCCGACCAGTACAACAATCCGGACAACGCGGCCGGCTACCTGTCCATGGCCGCCGAACTCTGCGGGCAGCTCGACCACCTGGACGTCCTGGTGTGCAGCGTCGGCACCGGCGGCCACAGCGCCGGGCTCATCGGCCCGCTCCGCCGCCGCTGGCCGCACCTGAAGGTGATCGGCGTCGACTCCGTCGGCTCCGCCATCTTCGGCCAGCCCGCTCGCCCCCGCCTCATGCGGGGGCTCGGCAGCAGCATCCACCCGCGCAACGTCGTCCACCACGCCTTCGACGAGGTCCACTGGGTGGGCGCGGCCGAAGCGGTCGACGCCTGCCGCCGGCTCGCCCGTACCGGCTTCGTCAGCGGCGGCTGGAGCACCGGCGCCGTCGCACTCGTCTCCGCCTGGGCCTCCCGGGTGGAAGCCGGCGCGGTCGTCGCAACCGTGTTCCCGGACGGGCCGCACCGCTACCTCGGCACCGTCTACGACGACGACTTCTGCCACGCGCACGGCCTCGACCGGGCCGAACTCGCCCGCCGTCCGCTGGAGATCGCACACCCGCACGCCACCGAGGCCGTCGGCTGGACCCGTTGCCGCACCGTCGTCGACCCGCTCGCGGCCACCTGGCCGCAGCTGCCCGCACCGACGCGGGGAGGCGCGGCATGAGGCTCACCTGGCACGTCACCGAGCTGGAACTGGCCGAGCCGCTGCGCATCTCCCGCTCGGTGATGGCCCGCCGCGACGCCGTCTGGGCCGCGATCGAGCACGGTGGCCTGACCGGCTGGGGAGAAGTCGTCAGCAGCGACTTCCTCGGCCTGCCCACTGCTCGCATCCTCCGGCACCTCACCACGGCGCGCGCCGCCGTCGAACACCTTCCCGACCCCGAGACCGCGTGGGGCGAACACATGACCGACTCGCTGCCCGGCTTGCCGAAGCTGCCGGCCGGCGTGCTCGCCGGTCTGGAGGCAGCGCTGCTCGACCTGGTCGGCAAACGGGCCGGCCGGCCCGCCCACCACCTGCTGGGGACGCCGACCGCGCCGACCGCGCCGACCACCCGTACGATCGGCATCACCGCGCCAGTGGCCGCCGCCGTGCAGGCCGCCCGGTTCGCCATGAGCGGCTTCACCGCCCTCAAGGTCAAAGCGGGATCCCCCGATCCGGCCCAAGACCTCGCGCGCGTGGCCGCCGTACGCGACGGAGCTCCCGAGGCGGCCCTGCTGCTCGACCCCAACGGTGCGTGGACCGAACGCCAGGCGATCGAGCTGCTGCCGCGCTTCGCCGAGCTCGGCGTCACCGCCGTGGAGCAGCCCGTCGCACCGGGCAGCCCCGATTCCCTCGCCCGCGTGGCGAAGGAGTCCCCGGTCCCCGTCATCGCCGACGAGGACGCCGTCTCGTACGAGGACGCCGTCGCGCTCGCAGGACTGGTCCACGGCGTCAACGTCAAACTCGCCAAGTGCGGCGGGGTACGGGCCGCCCTGCGCATCCACGAAGCCCTGCGCGGCAGCGGCACCGACCTCATGCTCGGCTGCCTCACCGCCAGCTCCCTCGGCATCGCCCCCGCCGTGCACCTCGCCGACCGGGCCCGCTGGGTCGACCTCGACGGGCACCTGCTGCTCGCCGACGACCCCTGGACCGGCATCGGCGGCACGGACGGCACCGTACGCGCCGCCGACCGGGCCGGACTCGGCGTCAGACGCACCCACATGGCGGTCGTACGGTGAAGATGCTCACCTCGATGCGAGGCTTCCCCCTCGCCGTCCGCCTGCTCCTGGTCAACCAGCTCGGCGTCAACACCGGCTTCTACCTGCTCGTCCCGTACCTCGCCACCCACCTCTCCGACGACCTCGGGCTTTCGGCCGCCGTGTCGGCGTCGTCCTCGGGCCTGCGCAACCTCAGCCAGCAGGCCTGTTCCTGATCGACGACTCGACGCCGACCGGCTCGACGCCCGCGGGAGTGATCATCGCGAGGTGCGCGCTGCGCACGATGGGATTCGGTCTGTTCGCCCTTGGCGACAGCCTGCCGCTGCTGATCGCCGCGTCCATACTCAGCGGGCTCGCGGGGGCCCTGTTCAACCCCGCCGTGCGGACCTACGTCGCCCAGGAGGCGGGTGAGCGCAAAGCCGAGGCGTTCGCGCTGTTCAACGTCTTCGCCACGACCGGGGCGCTGCTCGGCCCGCTGCTGGGCACCCTGCTGCTCCTCGTGGACTTCCGGGCCGCCGCCGTCACCGCGGCCGGCGTGTTCGCCGCCCTGACCCTGGCCCAGCTGCTGGTGCTGCCTGCCCGTGAGGTACCGGCCCCCGACACCGGTGTCCTCGCCGACTGGCGCGAGGCCGCGGGCAACCGTCGCTTCCTCGCGTTCTCCCTCGCCATGGTCGGCATGTACGGGCTGGAGAACCAGCTGTACCTGCTGCTGCCCCGGGCGGCGACCGATGCCTCCGGCTGGGGCGGCTCGGTCGGCCTGCTGTTCCTCGCCGGGACCGTCGCCAACCTGCTGTTCCAGCTGCGCATCACCCGGGCCCTGAAGGCCCGGGGGAGCAGGGGGCGCTGGATCGCCACCGGCCTGGGCGTCATGGGCCTCGGATTCCTGCCCCCGATGCTCGTGGCGGGCACCGCCACCGCGCACCCGCTGCGCCTCCTGCCGGTGCTCGCCGGGGCCCTGCTGCTGCACCTCGGGGTGATGGTCGCCCAGCCCTTCGTGATGGAGCTGATACCGGCCTTCGGCCGCGCGAACCTGACCGGCACGCTCTACGGCCTCTTCTACGCGGTCTCCGGCATCGCGGCCGCAGCCGGCAGCGCGGCCATCGGCTGGTCCATGGACACGGCCGGACACACCGGCCTGACCTGGCTGCCGTACGTCTGCTGCCTCGCTCTCGGCCTGGCCTCGGCCGTGGCCGTCGCACATCTCCAGCGACGACGCCTCCTGCCCGTGGGGCAGGCACCCGATCCGACGGCCCACGCTCACCCCGCACGTCCCCGAAGCGAGACCCGATGACAGCCACCACCAGCGGCAACCTGCTCACCGACCACCCCGAGCTCTACGAGGAACGCTTCCCCGACCCCGAACGGCTCGCCGCCCGCTGGACCGAGGACGTACTGGCCCGCCACGGGGCCGGACCCCGCGTACTCGACGTCGGCTGCGGCACCGGCCGCGACGCCGCCTGGCTGCACCACCGAGCCGGCCGCGAAGTCACCGGCATCGACACCTCGCAGGCGATGCTGGCCCACGCGGGGACCCACAACCCGGGCCCCGCATACCGCCTGGCCGACATGCGCGAGTTCGACCTCGGAGCCACCTTCGACGCGATCGTCTGCCTCGACAGCGCCTTCCTCTACTGCCACACCAACGAGGACCTGACCGCCTTCCTCGCCCGCTGCCGCGCCCATCTCGCCCCGGGCGGGCTGCTCGTCGCCGAAATGCGCAACGGCGCCTTCTTCCTCGGCAACACCGAACTCCTCGACGGGCCGCACACCGCCTCCTTCGCCTGGCGCGGCACCACGTACACCTCCCACACCACCCTGTGGATCGACCACGGCGCGCAACTCCTGCGCCGCCGGAGAATCTGGACCGCCGAAGACGGCTGCCCACAGGAGGAACAGCGCTCCGCCTGGCGCCTGCTCTTCCCGCAGGAAATCCGGTACTTCCTCACCACCGCAGGCTTCGAGGTCCTCGCGCTGCACGACGGACCCGGCCCCCGCACCGAACCGCCGTGGAGCGAGGGCGGGGCCCCGCACGGGACCACGAGTTCCGACCGCCTCCACCTCGTCGCCCGGCTCATGCCTCACCCCAGTAACGGAGACACCCCCGCATGAACGACGTCCGCTCCAGCCTCGCCCGCAGAGGCTTCCTCCTCGCCACCGGCGCCACCGCCCTCGCCTTCACCGCCGCCTGCGGCACCGGCACCACCACCCCGGACGCCAAGAACGCCGCCGAGGGAGCCCCCAAGCAGGGCGGCCGACTGCGCGCCGCCTTCGCCGGCGGTGGTGCCAACGAGACCCTCGACCCGCACGCCGCCAACCTGTTCGTCGACGCCGCCCGTGCCAAGGCCCTCTTCGACAAGCTCGCCGACTTCGGCGCGGACCTCGCTGCCGTCCCCAGGCTCGCCGAGCGCTGGGAGCCCAACGAGGGGCTCGATACCTGGCGCATCACCCTGCGCAAGGCCGCCTTCCACGACGGCAAGCCGGTCACCGCCGAGGACGTCCTCTACAGCTACCGCAGGATCGCCGACCCCAAGGGCACCTTCCGGGCCAAGGCATCCCTGGAGCCCATCGACCTCGACGCGAGCCGCGCGGTGGACGCCTCCACCATCGAGTTCAAGCTCAAGCGGCCGTACGCCGAATTCCCCAACGTCCTCGCCGCCTTCGGCGCGTACATCGTCCCCAAGGACGCCAACGCCTTCGACAAGCCCATCGGCTCCGGCCCGTTCAGCTTCGTTTCCTTCACTCCCGGCAAGTCTCTGGTCGTCAAGCGCAACGAGGCCTACTGGGAGGGCGCCCCGCACCTGGACGAGCTCGAATTCGTCGTCGCCGGCGAGGAGTCGGCGCGCGTCAGCGCCCTGCTCGGCGGTCAGGTCGAGTACGCCCACGAGCTGAACCCCGCCACCGCCCGCACCCACGAGGGCAAGGGCAAGATCGAGATCGTCCGGCTCCCGGGCAGCGCGATGCAGGGCTTCGTCATGAAGACCGACCGCCCGCCCTTCAACGACCCCAGGGTCCGTCAGGCCTTCTTCCTCATCGCCGACCGCAAGGAACTCGTCGACGGGGCCCTCTCCGGCGCCGGCGAGATCGGAAACGACCTGTTCGGCAAGGGCTACCAGTACTACCCCGCAGGTCTCCCTCAGCGCACCCAGGACCTCTACAAGGCCCGCGCCCTGCTCAAGGAGGCCGGGGCCGAGGGACTCAAGGTCACCCTCGACACCGCCCCCGCCGCCACCGGCTTCGTCGAGGCCGCCGGCATCTTCAAGGAGCAGGCGGCCAAGGCCGGGGTCACCGTCGAGATCAAGGTGGGCAACAAGGACACGTACTGGAAGGACATCCTGAACAACGGCACCTTCGCCTCCTACCGCTCGGGCGCCATGCCCATCGAGTCCCACATCTCGCAGCGGCTGCTGACCGGCTCCACCACGAACGCCACCAAGTGGCAGCAGAAGGACTTCGACGACCTGTACCAGCAGGCCCAGTCCACCCGCGACGTCACGCAGCGCGGCGCCCTCTACGAGCGGATGCAGCGCCGGCTGTACGACGAGGGCGGCTTCCTGATCTGGGGCTTCGCCGACTGGATCATCGCCACAGCGCCCAAGGTGCACGGGGTGTCGAAGACGGCCCCCGCCAACACCCTCGACTGGGCCCGCTTCGACAAGATCTGGCTGGCGTGACACCGCACCTCTCGTGGATGGGCCGCCGCCTGCTCCTCGGCCTGGGGCAGACGGCGGCCGTCGTCCTGTTCGTCTTCGCCCTCACCGAGGCGCTGCCCGGTGACGCGGCCGTCGCGCTCGCCGGGGACCAGCCCGATCCCGCCCGCATCGCCCGCATCCGCGAGACGATGGGCCTGGACCGGCCCGCCGCCGAACGCCTCGCCGACTGGGTCGCCGGCCTCCTGCACGGCGACCTCGGCACCTCCCTGATCAGCGGACGGCCCGTCACCGGCTACCTGACCGCAGGCCTCGGACCCACCCTCCTCCTGGCCGCGGCGACCCTCGCCCTGCTCGTCCCCGTCTCGGTGGGCCTCGGGGTCCTGGCGGCCCGCCGCGAGGGCGGCCCGCTGGACCGGACAGTCAGCGCCCTGACCCTCGCCGTGCACGCCGTACCGGAATTCGCCGTCGGGGTGCTGCTCGCCACGCTCTTCGGGCTGTGGCTGGGCTGGCTGCCGCCCACCGCCGTCGGCGCCGACGTGTTCACCGAGCCCGCCGTCCTGATCCTGCCCGTCGTCGTTCTGCTGTCGCGGCCCGTGTGCACCATCAGCCGCCTCGTACGCGCCGGGATGATCGACGCGATGGCATCGCCGTACGTCGCCCAGGCACGCCGCTACGGAATCTCCGGCGCCCGGATCAGCTGGACCCACGCCCTGCCCAACGCGCTCGCCCCCGCCACCCAGCAACTGGCCCGTACCTGCGACTGGCTCCTCAGCGGAGTGATCGTCGTGGAGGCCCTCTTCGTGATCCCCGGCCTGGGCACCGTCCTCATCGAAGCCGTCGCCGCCCGCGACATCCCCGTCGTCCAGGGCATGGCCGTCGTCTTCGGCATCGTCACCGTCGCGCTCAACCTCGCCGCCGACCTGGCCGCCCGCCGCTTCGCACCCCGATCCGAGGTGGCGGCATGAAGCAGAAACCCACGAGGTCCCTCCTCGCCCTCGCGCTGATCGGCCTCCCCGGCCTCCTTGCCCTGGTGGGCCCCTTCGTGGCGGGCCCGGCCGGTCCCCGCTCGGTCTCCTTCGCCTCCGGCGACGGGCACTGGCTCGGCACCGACTTCAGCGGACGCGACGTCTGGCAGCAGGTACTCCTCGGCGGCCGCTCCGTCGTCCTCGTGGCGATCGCGGCCACCGCCCTCGCCTACCTCGTTGCCATCCCGCTGGGCCTCACCGCAGCCCTCACCCGCCGCACCTGGCTGGAAGAAGCACTGATGCGCCCCCTGGACGTGGTCATCGCGGTCCCCTCCCTCCTGCTGGTGCTGCTCGTCGCGGCCACCCTCACCCCGGGACCCGCCGGACTCACCGTCCTGGTCGGCCTGGCCGCCGTACCCGACGCCGCCCGGGTCGTGCATGCGGCGGCCGTCGAGATCTCCTCCCGGCCGGCCGTGGAAGCGCTGCGCATGCAGGGCGAATCCTGGTGGCGCACGGCCATCGGGTACGTGGCCCGCTCCATGCGCCGCACCCTCGCCGCCGACGCCGGAATCCGGCTCACCGGAGCCCTCTACCTGGTCGCGACCGCCGCTTTCCTCGGCGTGGGCGTACAGCCGGACGCCGCCGACTGGGCGGTGATGGTCGACCGCAACCGCACCGGCCTGTTCCTCCAGCCCTGGGCCGTGGTCGTGCCGGCCCTACTCATCGCGGCCCTGTCGATGGGCACCAACCTCCTGTTCGATGCCGCCCTCCAACGGCGCACCCCCCAGAAGGGAGCGAGACGATGACCCTCGTCGCAGAGGTACACGACCTGCGCGTGGAGATCGGCGGGCGGCCGATCGTCGACGGCGTGAGCCTCGCCGCGCACGCGGGCAGGATCACCGCCGTCATCGGCCCGTCCGGCAGCGGGAAGACCACCACGGGGCTCGCCCTCCTGGGCGAATACCCGGCCGGCGCTGTCGTCGACGGCGAGGTCCACACACCCGCGGGCCCGGTCGGATACGTACCCCAGCACCCGGCTTCCGTTCTCAACCCCGCCCGGCGCGTCGGCGCCCTGCTCACCGACATCACCGCCCGCCAGGGAGGCGACCGGCGAGAGCGCATGAGCCGCATCGAACAGGCCCTGAGCCTCGCCCAGATTCCGAACCCCGACACCGTGTTGCGCCGCTTCCCGCACCAACTCTCCGGCGGACAGCAGCAGCGGGTCGTCCTGGCCCAGGCACTCTTGCTGGGCGCCCGGGTCATCGTCGCCGACGAACCCACCACCGGCCAGGACGTCCTCACCAAACAGGGCATCGTGGCGGAGCTGGCCGCCGTGGCCGCACAGGGCATCGCCGTCATCCTGCTCAGCCACGACCTGGACGTCGTACGGAAACTCGCCGACGAGGTCGTGGTGATGCAGGCCGGGAAGGTCGTCGACCGAGGACCAGCGTCATCCGTCCTGGAAGGTCCCGTACCCGAGAAGCCGCGCGTTGCGCGAACGCCCCGCCCCCGCGGCCGCATGCGCCTGGAGACGCGGAACCTGACTGCACGGCACCGGACCGTGCAGGGAGCCGCCGAGGTGCTGAGCGACATCGATGTCTCGCTCGCGGCAGGGGAGTGCCTGGCGCTCGTCGGCCGCTCCGGGAGCGGCAAGACCACCCTCGGACGCTGCCTGGCCGGGCTGCATCGCGCGTACGAGGGCACGGTCCTGCTCGACGGCATGCCGCTGCCGCGAAGTCTCCGTTCCCGCACTCGAGCCGAACTGGCCGCAGTGCAGTACGTGTTCCAGGACGCGAAGGCGGCCTTCGACGAGCACCGGCCGATCCTGGACCAGGTCGCCCGCAGCGCGGTACGGCTCCGCGGAGCTGTGCCGGGGGACGCGCGGCGTACGGCCCTGAGCACCCTCGACGGGTTCGGCCTCACCGAAAGCCTTGCCGGGCGCCGCCCCGCAGAGCTCTCCGGCGGCGAACTCCAGCGAGCGGCGTTGGCCCGGGCCCTGCTGGCCGGGCCACACGTCCTCATCTGCGACGAGATCACCTCCGGCCTCGACACAGCGACACGGACCACCATCCTCGACTCCCTCGCCCGGCTCAGGGAAACCAGCGAACTCAGCCTGGTCTTCATCACCCACGACCTCACCGCCGCCGGAGCCCTCGCGGACCGGATCGCGGTACTCGACGCAGGCCGGATCGTCGAGGCCGGCCCGGCCGATCAGCTGATCGAGAAGCCGCAGCACACCGTCACCAAGGAGCTGCTGTCCGCCTCGCTCACGGCGCTGCCAGACCCCGCGCCGCGATGCTGAAGGCACCGGATGGCGCTCGGCCACCAAGTGGAGGACGCGACCACACGGGGAGACACTGGAAGTGATGACCGTTTCGGTTTCCCTCCGGCAGGGAGGACGCCATGCGCGTCTCCTCAGTCCGTGGTGCGGGCGCGCTCGTCGGGGCCGACTCCGTCGGCGCGGACGCCACGGTCGGCAGGATCATCAGCCGGGTCGAGGAAGCCCAGTCGGACCGGGCCCCGATCCAAACCGTGGCCACCCGCTTCACACAGCGCTTCGTCCCCGTCTCCTTCGCCCTGGCCGCAGTCACCTACGTAGTCACCCGCGACGCACGACGCGCGATGACCATGCTGCTCATCGCCTGCCCCTGCGCGGCGGGACTCGCCACCCCGACCGCCATCAGCGCCGCCATCGGCAACGGCGCCCGCCGTGGCACCCTCATCAAGGGCGGCACCCACCTGGAAGGCATCGGCCGGGTCACCGCGGTCGTCTTCGACAAGACCGGCACCCTCACCTTCGGCCGCCCCCTGGTCACGAGCGTGGTGACCCTCAACGAGAAGGTCACCGCCGACGAGGTGCTGAGCCTGGCCGCCTCCGGGGAACTGCACGCACGCCACCCGCTCGCCCAGGCCATCGTCGCCCGCACCGAGGAACAGCACCTCCACGTGCCGATCCACCAGGCGTGCGAAGTCGTCCTCGGGATGGGCATGCGGGCCGAACTCGACGGCACCCGCCTGCTCGTGGGCAGTCCCGCCCTCCTGCGCCAGCACGGCGTGGCCCTCACCGAGGACGCACGGGACTGGACCGAACGGCTGCGCGCCGGCGGTGAGACCGTCATCTGCCTGGCCCACGACAAGGACCTCATCGGCATGCTCGGCGTCTCCGACGCCGTACGGGCCGGCGCCGAGACCGTCATCCAGCAGCTGCGTGACCTCGGAGTCTCCCGCCTGATCCTGCTCACCGGCGACGCGCCGGAGACGGCCCAGGTCGTCGCCGACACCCTCGGGATCACCGAAGTCCACGCCCACGCGCTCCCGGAGGCCAAACTCCAGCTGATCCGGGACCTACAGGCCGAAGGCCACACCGTGGCCATGGTCGGCGACGGCACCAACGACGCTCCCGCCCTCGCCCTGGCAGACGTCGGCATCACCATGGGGGAGCACTCCTCCCACGTCACATTGGAGACCGCCGACATCGCACTCGCCGGCGGATCCATGAATCCCGTTCTCGCAAAGGTTTCGCCGCCGACGATGAGGCCGTTCTCAGCGCACGGCCACCAGAACGTGGCTGTTGCCGAACTGCCAGACGGTTCCGGCATGCCCGAACCCCGCCTCGCGCAGAAGCTCGATGTGCCCGGAGACGGAGAGGTCGTTGCCCTCGCAGGGCGGGTGGCGGTGCTCTTCCGTCCGGTCGGGCAGCACGGAGAGTTCGGGGTCGGCCGTCGCGCCGGCCCACCAGGTCTGCCAGTCCTCCTGGGCGAGGGCCTGGCACCGTTCGGATCGGCGCCGGCCGATTTCGTGGGCGAGGTCGTGGATGGCCGCGGAGTCGGGGTTGATGTGGTCGCCGTTGACGAACACGCCACCGGGACGAAGTCGTTCGGCCAGCTCGCGGTACACCTGGCGCAGCGTTCCCTCTCCGAGGTAGTGCAGGGCGGTGGTGGACACGGCCGCGTCCAGTGGCCGGTCCAGGGCCAGGGTGTCGAGCCAGCCCGGGGCCCCGATCGTGACCTCGACGTAGCGCAGGGCGGTGCCGTAGTGGGCCCTGCCCAGTTCCAGTAGGAGCGGGTCGGCGTCCACGGCCAGCACTTCGGCCGCCGGCAGGCGGGCGGCGAGGCGGGAGGCCAGCGCTCCCGGGCCGCTGCCCAGGTCCACGACCAGCGGGTCGGTGCGGCCGCGCGAGACGTGCTCGACCACGTCCGCGATGACCGTGAACCGCTCCTCGCGGTCGATCGCGTAGCGCTGCTGCTGGCCCTCCCAGCGCTCCACCCACTGCGCCGCCACCGTTGTGCTCATGACCATCGTGATCGAACTGCCTCCGTCGCCGCGCTCTCACCCTGCTCATGAAAATCATTGCAGTTCGGTGAGCAGGGTCAGCAACTCCTCCACCTCTTCGGGTGTGTTGTAGAGGTGCAGACTGACGCGTACCGAGCCATCGCGTACACTCCGCCCGGCCTGGCAATGGTCGTCGGAGCGCACCATGAAACCGCGGCTGAAGAGGATGAAGCCCAAGTCCTGGGCGCTGATCTCACGGTGCCGGAAGGTCACGATGCTGCTCCGGCGCTGCACGGCGGAGTCCGCCGCGAGGCTGGTCCGGCAGCCGAGCACCTCGTACGCGTCCAGTCTGCTCAGCCCGTCGGTGAGCAGCGATGCCAGCGCCGTGGTCCAGCGCTCGATGCGGTCGGTTCCCGCGGCGCTCAGCCAGCCGAGAGCGGCCGCCAGGCTCGCGATCCCCGCCGTGTTCGGGGTGCCCTGCCAGCCGCCGGGACGGAAGGCGGGGCCGCGCAGCCCGCGTGCCCAGACGGCGCCGGTTCCGGGAAGGGCGAGTGCCTTGTGCCCCGAGAAGACAAGGAAGTCCACGTCCAGAGCAGCCACCGACACCGGCAGGTGCCCGATGCTCTGCGCCGCGTCCAGACAGATGACCACGTCCGGACCGACGGCCTCGCGGATGCGGTGCACGTTCATGTCCGCGCCGTACACGTGGTGCACGTGGGTCGCGGCCACGAGCCGGGTGCGCGGCCCCGTCGCCCGGGCGAGAGCCTGCGGATCGTAGTCCCCGGAGCCCTCCTGGCACGGCAGCTCCCGCACGAGGACCCGTACGCCCTGCCGGGCCAGCAGCTCCCGGGCCTCCAGCCAGGGCGCGAGGTTCGCCTGATGGTCCGCGTAGGGGACGACGATCTCGTCACCGTCCTCGACGAGCCCCGGCAGCCAGTCCCGCGCCACCGTTCGCAGCCCCTCGGAGGCCCCGCTCGTGAAGTGGACCGACGAGCGTTCCGGGGCCGGATCGCCGAGGAATTCCTTCACCCGTTCGCGGGTGCGTTCCACCAGGGAGGTCGTGGTGTTCGCCCACGGGTAGGAGCCCCGCCCGGCGTTGGCGTTGGACGTCGTGAGGTAGGTGTGCACGGCGTCGAGGACCGCCTGCGGCTTCTGCGCGGTGGCGGCGCTGTCCAGGTACGCCAGCTCCGGATTGCCGACCACGATGGGGAACTGGGCGCGCAGCGGACGCTGCCACGAGGCGAGGGACTTCAGTTCGGTGGCGGGGTCCTCCATGTCAGTCCCGGACCAGTGGTGCACCCGCGTCCCGCCAGGCGACGATGCCGCCGGCCAGGCTCCGTACGTCGGGATGCCCCATCCGGGTCAGCAGGGCCGCGTACCGGGCGGACTTCTCGCCGACCGGGCACGCCAGCAGCACCGGCCGGCTCGTGCTGAAGGGCATTCCGTTCCGCACGAGCTCGTCGAAGAGCTCGTCGACGATGTTGACGGAGCCGTCGATGTGAAGGGCGGCGTACGCGAACGGCCCGCGCAGGTCGACCACGAGCGGGCGTCCGCTCCCGATCCACTTCTGCGCCTCGTCGACGGCGATGGCCGTGACCTGGCCCAGGTCCGCCGCTGTCAGCGTGGTCAGGGAGTTCTTGACCGCCGGGCGGCCGAACAGCTCGGGCCGGCGTGCACGGACGTAGCCCAGGTAGCTCTCCGCCCGGTCGCACACGATGAAGACCGCCGTACGGCGCTCCGTCAGCTCGGCGTCCAAGGGGCGGAGGTGGCGCAGGGCGCCGAGATACGCGGCTCCGCCCGTCGGTCCGGCCAGCAGCGCGCAGCGCCGCAGCAGGGTCACCATCCCGTCGAGGGCCTCGCCCGTGCTGACGGTCTCGATGGCGTCGTAGACGGCTGGGTCGAAGAGGCCGACCTCCTGCACCTCGTCGGCCGTGCGGATGCCCGGGACGAAGTCGGACTTCTCCCCGACCAGGCCGATGACACGGACGGCCGGGTCGTGGGCGCGCAGCGCGGAGGCGACGCCGGTGGACGACCCGGCCGTGCCCACGCAGGCGATGAACCAGTCCGGGGCACGGCCGTCCAGGTCGGCGATGATCTCGGGACCGGTGCCCTGCGCGTGGGCCTCGGCGTTGAGCGGGTTGAAGTACTGGTCGGTGTGGAGGTGTGCGTTGCCAGGGCGGCCGAGCCGCTGGTGGAAGACGGTCAGCGGATCATCGGTGGCGGTCGGGTCGAGGCATTCGCTCTGCCCCGGCAGCTCCTCGATCTCGGCGCCCAGCAGCAGGAGGAGGTCCTTGACCTCGGGGATGCGCATGCGGTTCGTGACGCTCTTGAAGGGCAACCCGTGCAGGCCGCCGATGAGTGCCAGGGCCTTGGCGGTGTTCCCGCTGGACAGCTCGACGATCGTCTCGCCCCGCTCGGCCGCCCCGGCCAGCCCCGCGCGGACCATGTTCCAGGCGGCCCGGTCCTTGAGGGAGCCGAAGGGATTGAGCATCTCCAGCTTGGCGTAGAGGTCGATGTTGCGCAGTCCGTGCACGTCCGGATCGATGCGGACCAGCGGGGTGTTCCCGATGGCCTCGGTGATGCTGTCGTACCTCATGCCCGTTGTCCCCCCGTATCCAAGACCGGCCAGTACTTCTCGTCGAGACACCAGCGCCAGGACCCGCCCTCCTCTCTGACGGCGACTCTGCGGGCCGAGGGCTGCTGCTGGGCCGCGGTGGCGGTGAAGTCCATGCAGTAGCCGGCCGTGTTGGGGAAGGCGAGGAGGTCGCCGGGCTGCGGCAGGTCGGGAAGGAAGACCGTCCTGCGGGTGATCAGATCGGACTCCAGGCACAGGTTCCCCGCGAGGTGCACCCCGACGGGTCGGCCGACCCCGGGCGCGCCGTCACGGCGCAGCAGTACGGGGTCCACGAGGATGCCGTGCTCTTCCAGTCCGACGTCGCCGGAGTTCATGGCGAGCCGCACCATGGCCGGACCGCCGCCCGACGCCCTCACCTCCAGGACTTTGCCGAGGGTGACTCCGCACTGGTCCACCAGGGCGCGCCCGGGTTCGGCGTACAGGTCGCACAGGCCCTCCAGCAGCAGGGTGCCGAGCGGGCGGCCGAGGCCGGGAGCGGGGCAGGCCAGGAGCTCATCCAGGTATCCGGCACCCGCGACCGGGCGGTAGGCGGGGTAGAGGCCCAGCGCACCTTTGAGGGTGCCCTTCTCCGCGCGTAGTCCGTAGCCGTGCCCTCCCCAGGTCATGGGGGTGTGCTTGCCCAGCACGGCCTGGGTG
Source organism: Streptomyces sp. C (assembly GCF_000158895.1). Lineage (NCBI taxonomy): Bacteria > Bacillati > Actinomycetota > Actinomycetes > Kitasatosporales > Streptomycetaceae > Streptomyces > Streptomyces sp. C. The sequence continues at coordinate 6,644,745 of NZ_GG657750.1, forward strand.
AGCGCGCTCGTGTAGCGCTCCCACTGGTCCGCGTGAGCCAGGTAGCTGATGCCGAAACCTCCGCCGACGTCGACCGCCCGCGGCCCGAAGCCGCGCAGCCTCAGCTCCTCCACGGCGATCAGGCACCCTTCGAGCGCCGTCGCCTTCTCGTCGAGGCCGGTCGTGTCGAGGTGGTAGCCGACGCCGATCGGCTCCAGCTCCTCCTTGAAGGATTCCAGGGTGTCGAGGAGCCGGCCGAGGGCCTTGAAGGAGGTGCCGAACCGGCTCGTGCGGGAGAGCGTCCTCGCACCGGAGGTCTCGAACTCGGACAGGCGCAGCAGGATCCTCAGCCGCGGCAGGCCGTGGCTCCGGACGAAGCCGGCGGCTTCGACCAGCTCGCCGATCCCGTCGGCATTGACGATCGCACCGGCTCGCGCGGCCAGCCACAAGAACTCCGGGTCCTTCGGGCCGGTCACCATCACCTTGTCGCCGGTGAAGCCGGATCCCAGCGCGTGCTGCAACTCGGCGAGGGAGGCCGCGTCCAGCCCGGCTTCGGTCGTCGTCAGACGGCGCACCAGAGCGCTTGACCGGTTCGCCTTGTGCGCGAAGAAGACCCGACCGGAGAGCTGGTGCCCGCGCAGCACGGAGCGGAACGCGCCCAGGTTCAGAGCGATCTGATCAGGGAGCAGCACATTGAGCGGGGATCCGAGCCCGTCCACCAGTGACTGCAGAAAGGAGCCCGACCGCAGGAGCGACGCCATCGCCGCACTGAGCCGAGGTTGCAGGTACAAAGGCGCGTCGCTCATGCCGGCTGTGCCTCCCCGACGAGGAATGCAGGCTTGCTCTCAGCGTTCGGCCGTACGGCTTGGCTCCATCATGAGCCCCCTTCGGGCCGACTCTCCAGGGGGCGGGCCGGATTCCGCTCCGGCATCGGCCGGAACGGGCCGGTTCACAGGCTGAGGCTCATGAGGATGTCGTCACGGTCGTCTCCCGGTGCCACGCGCAGCGCACCCGGCCACCGGCCCACCTCCACCCACCCGAGCCTCCCGTAGAACTCCTCCAGGCGGAGCCCCGCCCGCGCGCTGAGCTGCAGCCGTTCCAGGCCCATCTCCTCGCGGGCGACCACCCGCACCCGCTCCATCAGCGCCGCGCCGATCCCTCGGCCGCGGAAGGCCGGGCAGGTCTGGACGTGGTTGACGACACCGCAGTGCGCGATCAGAGGGTGCGGATCGCGCCGGAGGACGAGCCAGCCCGCGAGGGTGTCCCCGTAGGCGGCGACGAGGATCCGGCTGCGCTCCGGCTCGAGCCCGGCGATGAGCCGATCCACGACCGGGGCCACATCGCGCGCGCTGACCGGCGGCATCGGGAATTCAAGCGCGATGACCGCACCGCCCGTGTTTGCCACGGCCACCCAGCAGTCGATCAGTTGCCGCCTCAGGCCGGCGGTCAGCGCGTCGGGCCGGACCGCCTGGAGGAATCGGGGGGATTCGGGCATTGGCATGCCGATCAGCCTGCCAGACGGCGGCCGCTATCGCCCGGCGTACGGGAGCAGGGCCATCTCCCTGGCGTTCTTGATGGCGAGTGCGAGCCGGCGCTGCTGCTGCGCCGTGACACGGGTGACCCGGCGGCTGCGGATCTTGCCGCGGTCGGAGATGAACTTCCGCAGCAGGTCGGTGTCCTTGTAGTCGATGTAGGTGATCCCTGCCGTGTCCAGCGGGTTGGGGCGGGACTTCAGGGGCTTGCTGGGGGAGGGGCGGCGGGCCATGGGTGTTCCTCGGGGGTACGGGGCTTCGGGGTGTCGGTAAGCGGGGTGGAGGGGTCAGGAGACGGAGTCGAGCAGGGGACCGAAGGCGGCGGGGAGCTGCTGCCACGCTTCCCGCCCGGCCGCGTACTCGGCTTCGGTCAGGAGGCAGGACTCCAGGAGCTGTTCGATCCCGTCGCGGTCAAGGCCGGGCGAGGTGAAGACCAGGTGCTGGCAGCAGTCGCCGTGCTCGGGGTCCCAGTCGAGGGCGGCCGCGGCCTGACGCATGGCGGGGACCAGGTCCCAGGCGGCGTCGGGGAGCGAGGCCAGCCAGGGGCCGGCGTTCTCCACGCACAGCGCGCCGCCCGCGGCGTCCCAGGCGAGGAGGGTGTCGGGCCGGTCGGCGAGCCAGAACCGGCCGCGGCTACGGGCCGCAGCGCAGGTCAGGTCCTCCAGGGCCTGGTAGAGCCGCTCGGGGTGGAACGGCCGCCGGCGCTGCCACACGAGGGTGGCAACCCCCGCCTCGTCGGCATCCTGGGGGAGGAGCGCGCACGCGGGGTGCTGCGCGGCGGCGGCCGTCTCGACGTCGAATCCGGCGAACGCCAAGCGGGTGAGTTCGCTGGAGCCGGTGGGCACCTGGCGGGCCGTCGGGTGCAGCTGGGTGAGCAGGGCGCGGTCCTCGTCGTCGGCCTCCTCGCTGTCGGCTATCGCGAGGACCGGCGCGTATTCGAGCTGGCGGGCCCAGGTGTCCCCGACGGTCCGCTGGTCGGTGGCCGCGGCGGCGAGTCCGGCCTCGCTGAGGTCGTCGCCGTTGCCGAGGCAGGGCAGGACGAGGGCCGGGTCGACGGCCGTGATCACGTTGGTGAGTTCCAGGACCTCACCGGCGTGGGCGGCCACGACCTCGGCCATGGCCCGGGGCTCGACCGAGTCCCAGAGTTCCACCACGGCCAGGCGGGTCAGCCCGCCCGCGGCCAGTCGCTCCAGCTCGGGGACGAGGTCTTCGCGCAGGGCGCAGCAGGCACAGTCGTTGACCAGCGGAGTCTCGTCGGCGGAGATCGCACCGCCCGAATCGCGCAGCGTGCGAAGTACGTTGCCCGCGGCCGCCGAGGACAGGTCGTGGTGCAGGGCGATGCTTCCCGGCACGGCGCGCAGCAGGTGTTCGACGGCCTCCCTGCGGGCGTCGGCGTGCATGCCGCCCACGATCACGACGGGGAGGGTCACTTGTGCCCTCCGTAGCGGCGCTCGAAGCGCTCGACGCGTCCCGCGGTGTCGAGTACGCGCGCGGTGCCGGTGTAGAAGGGGTGGCTCTGCGAGGAGATCTCGACGTCGATGACGGGGTAGGTGTTGCCGTCCTCCCACTCCACCGTCTTGCTGCTGGTGGAGGTGGAGCGGGTCAGGAAGGCGAAGTCGGCAGCCTTGTCGCGGAAGACGACGGGTCCGTAGGCGGGGTGGATTCCAGGCTTCATGGGTTGCCCTTTCTTGGGGAGGGGGTCAGCGCTCTTCGCGGAAGTCGACGTGCCGGCGGACGACGGGGTCGAACTTCCGCAGCACCATCCGGTCCGGGTCGTTACGCCGGTTCTTGCGGGTGACGTAGGTGTAGCCGGTGCCGGCGGTGGAGCGGAGCTTGATGATCGGGCGTACTTCGTTGCGTGCCATGGCCTCAGTATACGAGAATGGGAATCGTTTTCAATAATGGTTTAAAAGCCGGGCCGGACGGTGCCGTGGCTGCGACCACCGTCCGGCCCGGAGTCTTCAGGCGGCCGCGCCCGCGGCCGGTCCGTGTTCGTGCTCGCAGGCGTCGTCGATCCCGTATGTGTCCCAGTCCGGGAAGTCGTCCACGGCGGGCACGGCTTCGCCCGGGCCGAGGAGGCAGGCCTGGAGCGCTGCGCGCAGCGCTTCGGCGCGCAGGTCCGTGCCGATGAAGACCAGTTCCTGACCCTGCACGGCGTCCGGTCCGCGGGCGCCCGAAGGCTCGAAGCGGGCCACCGCGCCGGCCTGCGACCACAGCCCGGTCACCCGGGGGCGGCTGGCCAGCCAGAAGAAGCCCTTGGAGCGCAGGATCCGCCCGAACGTTCCGCTGTCGAGGCCCTTGGTGACGAAGGTCCACAGCCGGCCCGGGTGGAAGGGGAGGTCGGAGCGGAAGACCAGCGAGGAGATCCCGTACTCCTCGGTCTCCGGGACGTGGTCGCCGTTCAGCTCCTTGACCCAGCCCGGGGCCTGCTGAGCGCGCTCGACATCGAACAGGCCGGTGCCCAGCACCTGTTCGAGGGTCACCTGCCCGCGGACGGCGGGAACGATCCTCGCCTCCGGGTTGAGCCGCGCGAGGGTCGCGCGCAGCCGGGCGACCTCCGTCGGCCCGACCAGATCGAGCTTGTTGAGGACGATGACGTCCGCGAACTCGATCTGGTCCACGAGGAGATCGCTGACGGTGCGCTCGTCGTCCTCGTACTGGTCGAGCCCGCGGGCGGTCAGTTCATCGCCGCCGGCGAGTTCCGGCAGGAAGTTCGCGGCGTCCACGACGGTGACCATGGTGTCGAGACGGGCGAGGTCACCCAGGGTGGCGCCGTCGTCGCGCGGGAACGAGAACGTGGCCGCCACGGGCATCGGCTCGGAAATCCCGCTGGACTCGATGAGCAGGTAGTCGAAGCGCCCCTCGCGGGCCAGCCGGTCGACCTCCTCCAGGAGGTCGTCGCGCAGGGTGCAGCAGATGCACCCGTTGGTCATCTCGACCAGCCGCTCCTCGGTGCGGGAGAGGGCGGCCTCGCCGCCGCGTACGAGCGCGGCGTCGATGTTGACCTCGCTCATGTCGTTGACGATGACCGCGACGCGCAGGCCCTGGCGGTTGCCCAGTACGTGGTTGAGCAGAGTGGTCTTGCCTGCTCCGAGGAATCCGGACAGGACGGTCACCGGGAGCGGAGTGTCGGTCGGGCGTGCCATCGGCTCAGCCCTCGGGGCGCAGCAGGCCGCGTTCGTACGCCTTCACCAGTCGCTGCGGAACCTGGTACACGGAGCCGTCGACCGTGATCGGGACGAGCTGCGGCGTCGTGGCCTTCCACTGGGCCCGGCGGTGGCGGGTGTTGCTGCGGGACATCTTCCGCTTGGGGACGGCCATTGGAGCTCCTGGGGTGTCGAAGTGTTCGGCGCGAGCCTATATGAAAACGACGACCATGTTCAATACGGCTCCCTCCTCGGCGCCCCCGCTGTCGGCGGTGGGCTATATTGGCAATGGTTTCCATTACCAATATGCTTTCCCTTCGAGCGAGAGGCAGGTTCCCCCCTTGTCCGCCCACTGCCAACTGATCGGCGCCCAGCCGGGATTCGGCAAGAACATCTCCCACTCGCACCGGCGTACTTCCCGCCGTTTCGATCCCAACATCCAGAGCAAGAGGTACTGGCTGCCCAGTGAGGGCCGCCACGTCCGCCTGAAGTTGAGCGCGAAGGCGATCAAGACCGTCGATGTGATCGGCGTCGAGGCCGCCGTGGCAAGGATCCGCGCCCGGGGGGTGAAGGTCTGATGGCCAAGCAGAGCAAGATCGCGCTGAACGAGAAGCGCAAGAGGGTCGTCGCCCGGTATGCCGTACGGCGCGCCGATCTGAAGGAGATCATCCGCCGGCCCTCCTCGACGGCCGCCGAACGGGAAGCCGCCGTTGCGGAGCTGCGCAAGCAGCCCCGCGACGCCAGCGCGACCCGTGTACGCAACCGGGACAGCGTCGACGGCCGGCCCCGCGGGCACCTCCGCAAGTTCGGGCTCTCCCGGGTCCGGATGCGCGAGCAGGCCCACGCCGGGTTCCTCCCCGGAGTCACCAAGTCGTCCTGGTAGTGACCGCGCGTCCGGCGAGAGCCCGCGGGCCCACATCTCCGGCGGGGTGTGGGCCCGCGTCTCGCCCCGAGAGCGGGGTGCCGGGGCGTAGGGCGCGCAAAGCCGTGCCGTTCCTGAATCGCCGGCCTGCGTCGGGTTGCCGGCGCCCGGCCGGGATGGGTCCATGGAGGGGGCATCGGACGGTGGCGGATGGGCATCGACGTGACGGCCGAACGGGTGATCCCGCTGCCGTGCGAGCGGGGCGGCCTACGCCATGGACTGGCGCCATGACCCGGAGTGACGTCGACGTGGCCGTGGGCGTGACCGCCGTCGTCGATCCGGAGCCGTCCGTGGTGGAGCAGCCGCTGGACGCCCCCGGCGATCTCGTGGGGCCGGCGAGGTGCGTCAGCCGCGCGCGCGGACCGCGTCAGGAACGGCTCGATTCATTCCTCACCTCCAGCGTGCGCCTGGACCGCGGCGGCGGCCGGGCGGCGGGAGGGTTGCCGTCACCGGGATCTGTGCTGTGCTGGAAGGGTCCGACGGGAGTGCGACATGCGTACGGTTCAGCGGCAGGGTACGAACGACCATCCGTTGCGGGGCGGAGTGCTGCTGCCGGTCCGGGACCTCGTCGTGGCCTGGTCGCTGATCGTCGTGATCGCGGCCCTGGCCTGGGTGCTGACCGTGGGACAGGCCCGGGACATGGGGGTCGGGCCCGGCACGATGGGGATGGCGCTGCCGCTGTTCCTCCTGCTGTGGCTGGCGATGATGGCGGCGATGATGCTGCCGTCCGTGGCCCCCGTCGCGGTGACCTGGGCCAAGGGGATCGCTCGCCGGTCCAGCGGGGCCGTGCGGGCCCTGCGTACCACCGAGTTCATCTGCGGCTACCTGATCGCGTGGACGGCGTTCGGGCTGCTCGCGTACGGCGGACTGGCGCTGACGGGCAGCCTGGTCGAGCGGGACGCGGACGTCGGGAAGTGGATCGGGGCGGCCGCGTTCGCGCTGGCCGGGCTGTACCAGCTGGGCCCGCTGAAGGACATCTGCCTGCGGCACTGCCGCAGCCCCATGGCCCAGCTGATGCGGTACGCCTCGTACCGGCCGCGGCTGCGGGACCTGCGGGTGGGGCTGCACCACGGTGCGTACTGCGTCGGCTGCTGCTGGGCGCTGATGGTCCTTCTGGTCCCGCTGGGCGTCATGAACATCGCGGCGATGGCGGGGGTGGCGGCGCTGATCTTCCTGGAGAAGCTCTGGTACCGGGGGCCGCTGCTGGCACGGGTGGCAGGCGTCGCGTTCCTGGTGCTGGCCGTGCTGGCGCCCTTCCAGGACTGGCTGCTGCCGGGCCTGCGGACCCCCATGGCGCCCATGTGAACAGCTTGCCGGCCGGCCGGGTCGTCGGCACACCTGCCTGTCGGCGCGGGCCCCGACCCGCCAGTGGTTCGGTCACATCCTTCCTGCGGGTGCTCCTGCCTCCTGCGCGCTGCTGAAGACGAAGTCGGACTGTTCGCCGTAGGCCGGCTCGAAGGTCAATCCGAAGGCGGACGAGGAGCCGGTGGTCCGGCCGATCTCGTACTCGGGGGCGAATCCGAACATCGCGTTCTTCACTGTGGTCGGAGTCCCGTCGGCGCCGCGCAGCGGCTCGTACGAGACCGTGGAGCGGCCGGCGACCGTGGCGCCGGGGTCGTCACCGTCGGTGACCTTGACTTCGCCCCGTTCGGTGCCGAGGAATTCGCCGACGAACTGGGCGAGCTCTCCGAGGGGACCGCCTTCGCTACCGGAGAGGATCTTGCCCACCGCGTCTGCCTGGGTGTCGCTGGCGCCGCTGTCGATCACGACTCCCACCTTCCAGTCGCCACTCGTGAGGTGGGAGGGGAAGTAGTTGTAGAAGGCGAAGTCGACCCCCGCGAGGTCGGTGTCGTCCAGGCGTCCTTCGACGATGTGGAACGCCGCGAAGCCGCGGCACTCGGTGCCGCCCTTGCCGTCGTTCGGCTGCGCGTCGACCGCGCATCCGCAGAGTACGGCGCACGAGCAGCTCGCAACGTAGTGCCCCGAGATCGTGTACGTCATGGAATCTCTCCTCTCGCCCACTGTCCGCACCGCCCGATCCGTCAGGACGGTGCCGGGTCTCGGTGCGGTGGGGGTGAGCGGGATGAGGCATGACGTCCTCTGCTCCGCTGGTGCGCGAAGCTGGTTCTTCAACGTTAGGCACGCGTGCCCGGGGCTGTAAACCATCCGCGCCGGCCGGTCGTGAGCGGGGTGGACGGGGTGGTTCTCGCCCGCAGCGGTCAGGCATACGAGATCGGAGCGGTGGCGCGCTCGGTGCGCGGACGCCGTCAGGTGAGGCTCCCGCCGTCCTGTGACGCACGTCACGTGCGGTCCCTGTCAGGAATCGGGGCGCTGTCCCGCTCAAGTCCCCGAGAGCGAACGAACCGACGGGAGAAACTCATGAAGCACCGCATCGTCGTCCTCGGCGCCGGGTACGCAGGGGCCTACGTGGCCGGGACCCTGGCGCGTCGGCTGGCTCCGGCGGACGCCGAGATCACCGTGGTCAATGCGGAGCCGGACTTCGTCCAGCGGATGCGGCTGCACCAGCTCGCGGCCGGCCAGGAGGTCGAGGCTCCGAGGCTCGCCGACGTCTTCGCGGGGACGGAGGTACGGCTGCGCGTGGCCCGTGTCACCGCCCTCGACCCCGAGCGCCGGGTCGTCGCCCTGGCCGATGCCGGCGCCGACGGCGGCGGCGAGCTCGGCTACGACACGCTGCTGTACGCGCTCGGCAGCCGCGGCGCCGACCACGGAGTCCCCGGCGTGGCCGACCACGCCTTCGACATCGCGGCCCGGCCTTCGGCGCTGCGCCTGCGGGAGCGCCTGGACGGCCTGGAGGGGCGCGACGGGGGTGGCGGCGTGCTGGTCGTCGGCGACGGGCTGACGGGCATCGAGACCGCCACCGAGATCGCCGAATCCCGGCCCGGCCTGTCGGTGACGCTGGTCGCCCGCGGTGAGCTGGGTGCCGCGCTCTCCGCCGGAGCCCGCGGCCATCTGCGCCAGGCGTGCGCCCGGCTGGGCGTCACGGTCCTGGAGCACACCACTGTCGAAGCCGTCGAAGCCACGCGGGTGCTCTGCGCCGACGGCACCGTGCTGGCGTCCGACGCGACAGTGTGGACGGCCGGGTTCACGGTCGGCCCCCTCGCCGCCGCGAGCGGTCTCGAGGTCACCGACGACGGTCGGATCGCCGTGGACCGCACCATGCGGTCGGTCTCGCACCCGGACGTCTACGCCGTCGGTGACAGCGCCTACGCCGTAGGTGACAACGGCCGGCCGCTGCCGATGTCCTGCGGTTCGGCCGGCTACACCGGCCGGCAGGCCGTGGAGGCGGTCGTGGGCCGTCTGACGGGTCGTGAGGTCCCGAACGCCAAGCTGGAGTACCTGGGCAACCACATCAGCCTCGGGCGGTTGGACGGGATCCTGCAGATGGTCGACGCGGAAGGGCGGGCGAAGCCGAAGTTCATGGGCGGCCGGAAGGCCGCGCGGATCAAGAACGGCATCGTCGGGATGGCGCTCTGGGCCACCTCGCACCCGACCTTCGGCATGCCCAAGCGCAAGCACCGCCTGGCCGCCGCGCAGAACGTGCCCGCCGAGAAGGCGGTCGCGTAACTGCCCGTCCGTGCAGGCCAGATGGCCCGAGCAGAGCCTTCTACCGCACCGTTTAGGGTGGTCCGCATGGACAGCACCGCCACTGATCGTTTCGACACCAGCCGGTTCGAGGCCGACCGCGCGCGACTGACCTCGCTGGCGTACCGGCTCCTCGGCTCCGCCGCCGACGCGGAGGACGCCGTGCAGGACGCGTTCCTGCACTGGCAGGCCGCCGACCGGCAGCGGATCCGGGTGCCGGAGGCATGGCTGACCAAGGTCGTCACCAACCTGTGCCTGGACCGGCTGCGCTCGGCCCAGGCCCGCCGCGAACGCACCGCCGGCGCCTGGCTGCCCGAACCGCTCCTCGACGGCGACCCGATGCTCGGCCCGGCCGACACCTTCGAGCAGCGCGAATCGGTCTCCCTGGCCGTGCTGACGCTCATGGAGCGACTGACACCCGTCGAGCGGGCCGTCTACGTCCTGCGCGAAGCGTTCTCCTACGGCCACGCCGAGATCGCGGAGATCCTCGACGTCACCGAGTCCGCGAGCCAGCAGCACCTGCACCGGGCCCGGCGCCGCGTCACCGCCGCGCGCAGCGGCGGCGAAGTCGACCCGGCCGCCGCCCGCAGGATCGTCGAGGAGTTCCTCGCCGCTGCCTCCTCGGGCCGCACCGAACGACTGGTGGCGCTGCTCACCGACAACGTGATCGCGATCTCCGACGGCGCCGGCCTGACGGAGAAGCTGCTGCGGTACGAGACTCCGCAGCGCGTCGCCGCTGTCGCCCGGGCCGGTTTCAAGCCCACCCCCGCGAAGCGGCGACTGGCCGGCGGCACGCCCGCTGTCCACTACGCGCTCGTCAACGGCGCCCCCGCCGTCCTCTTCGTGGTCGGCGACCAGATCACCGGAACGGTGACCTTCGACATCGCAGACGGCAAGATCGCGACCGTGCGCGGCATCGCCGCCCCCGCTCGCCTCACCCGCCTCACCGAAGCCTGGCGTCAGCACGGACCGGACACACCGCTCGTCGCCCAGTGGTGACCCGGCGCGACACGTCGCCATTCCGCGCCGGTGGGGACCCGGTCCGCCCGATGCCGTAAGCCTTTCGTCATCGGGCGGGGCTGTCCGGCGGGCGCTCGATCGCCTTGAATGGCGGACGAAGGCGAACAGCGGACCGGAGGAGGGGCGTCGTGGGGCGCGGCACGAGGAGACAGTGGTGGGGCGCGGTGGGCGTCACGGGTCTGGCGGTGGCGGCGGCCGGGCTGCTGTGGTTCACGCCCTGGGCGCTGTGGGTGGATGAGACGGTGAACGAGGCGCTTCCCTCCGCACATGCGACCTCGCAGGCCCCGACGACGGGTGCGCCGCCTTCCGCGTCGGCCACGCCCGCACCGTCCGGCCCGGTCACCGTCGCCCAGGGCAGTTTCATCAGCCACGAGCACGCCACCACGGGTGTGGTGAAGGTGGTCCGGCTCGCGGACGGCACCCACACGCTCCGCCTCGAGGGCCTGGACACGAGCAGCGGCCCTGACGTGCGCGTCTGGCTGAGCGATGCCCCCGTGAAGGAGGGCAAGGCGGGGTGGGGCGTCTTCGACGACGGGAAGTACGTCAACCTCGCCAAGCTGAAGGGCAACAAGGGAGACCAGAACTACCCGCTGCCCGCGGATGTCGACTGGTCGAAGTATCCGAGCGTCAGCATCTGGTGCGACCGGTTCGACGTCTCCTTCGGGGCTGCGGCGCTCACCCGCACCTGATACGGGCTTCTTGACGGGTCAGCGGGCGAGGGAGACGGCGAAGGGCTTGAAGCCGTCTCGGCGCAGGATGTGGGGAACCACGAGGATCATGGCCTCGGTGGCGCGGGCCGTGCTGATGCCGCCGAGGTCCTCGATCCATGCGGGCTGCCAGCCCAGGTCGCCGAGCAGGCCGGTGACGGTCCTCTTCGCGTCCTCGTCATCGCCCGACAGATAGGCGGTCGGTGGGGTGGCCAGCGTGTCGGGAGCGGCCATGACCGTGAACAGCATGGTGTTGAGGGTCTTGACCACATGGGTGTCGGGGAGGGCGGCCTGGAGTTGCTCGGCGAGGCTGCTGCCGGGATAACACAGGGCGTCGGGCAGGCCGTCGTCGGCGTCGCGGGTGGCGTTGGAGACATCGATGAGGAGTTTTCCGGAGAGCTCGGTGCGCAGGCCGGCCAGACGGTCCAGGGACGTGTGGCCGGGCGTCGCGTTGATCACGATGTCCGCGGTACGGGCAGTGGTGCGCTGGTCGGCGAAGGCGATCCGTGGCGCGGTGCCGGCGGCAAGGGCTGCGGATCCTTCCGGGTTTCGGATGCCGAGGGTGACACGGTGTCCGGCTGCGGCGAGCTTGCCGGCGAGGTTGGCGCCGACGCGGCCGGCGCCCAGGATGCCGATGCTGGTCATGAGGTGATGCTCCTTGCGGTGCGAGGTGGCCGGAGAGGAGGTGTTCGGTCAGGCGATCGTCGTCAGGACTTCGAGGGCGGCGGTGTGGATGCCGGGGGCGGCGGCCAGGAAGTCGCGGCCGGCCGCGTTCCAGGGTTCGCCCGCCAGGTCGGTGACGGTGCCTCCGGCCTCGGAGACCAGCAGCGCGCCGGCGACCAGACCGGAGCGGACGTCGGAGAACTGCCAGAAGGCGTCCGTGCGTCCGGCCGCGACGTGGATGAGCTGCATCGTGGCGGGAACGGACACGCGCACGACCAGGCCGTTGACGAGCATGGCGGTGACCGAGTCGCCGATCCGGCGGAAGGTGCGCTCGTCCTCGCCCGGCCTGGCCTGGCCGGTGCCGACGAGCGCGGCGCCCAGGTCGGTCTTGGCGGACACCTTCAGGGGCCGGTCGTTCAGGCGCGCCCCGCCGCCGGCGACGGCCGTGTAGGTGTCACCGGTCAGCGGCAGGTGGACGACGGTGAGTACCGGCTGGTTGTCGCGGACCAGGGTGGCGGTGACGGCCCAGTCCTCCATGCCGTGGACGTGGTTGATGTTGCCCTCGGCGGGGTCGACGACCCACCACTCCCCGGGCGGGAGCGCGCCGCCGGCCAGCTCGTCCTCGGCCCACCGCGAGCCCGGCCGGGCCCGCAGCAGGGGCTCCCGCAGCACGGCGAGCACCGCGTCGTCGTTGGCGTGGATCTCGGCGACGACCTCGTCCAGACTCACGCCCCGGGCGTGCGGTGTGTGGCGCTGACGCAGGGTGAGGCCCGCGGCCTTCACCACGGCGGTCACCTCGGACAGGAGCGTCGTGTCAGCGGCGAAGGGCATGGTCGTGCTCATGGCGGGCTCCCTGGGTTCGATGGATGCGGGCGGCTCGTGTCGTGCCCGCCCTTCGAAGGTAGGTCTCCCGATCAGTAACAACAAGTGCATGCCATTCAGTTGTAGAGTTACTGGCATGCAATTGGACCTGAACCTGCTGACGGCTCTGGACGCCCTGCTGGAGGAGGGCAGCGTCGCCGGCGCCGCTGCACGTCTCCACGTCACCGCACCGGCGATGAGCCGCTCCCTGGGCCGCATCCGCAAGGCCACCGGTGACCAGATCCTGGTCCGCACCGGCCGCAGCATGGTCCCCACCACCCGTGCGCTGGCCATGCGCGCCCAGGTCCACACCCTCGTGCAGCAGGCCCACCAGCTCCTGTCCGCGCAGCAGGAACTCGACCTGGCAGCTCTGGACCGCGTGTTCACCGTGCGCTGGCACGACGCCCTGACCGCCGCCTGCGGAACCGCCCTGATCGCCGCCGCCCGGTGCCAGGCCCCCGGCGTCCGGCTGCGCCTGTCGGCCGAACCCGGGACGGACGACGCCGAGCTGCGCCGGGGTGAGGTCGACCTCGAATCGAGCTCCAGCGCTCCGATGCTCCCCGACATCCGTCATCGTCTCGTCGGCAGGGACCGGCTGGTCGTCGCCGTCCGACCAGGTCACCCCCTCCTCGAAGGCCCGCTGAGCATCGAGCGTTACGCAGCCGCCGAGCACCTCACCGTTTCGCGGCGCGGGAGCCTGCGCGACCCGATCGACGACGCCCTGAGCACCCGGGGCGTGGAACGACGCGTCGTCGCCGCCGGGCCCACCGCCGCCTTCGCGCTGCAACTCGCCCTCGACACCGACCTGGTCGTCACCCTCCCCGGTGCGGTCACCCGCGCAGCCCGGGAACAACTCGGCCTCGCCGTACTGTCGCCGCCCCTCCCGCTGCCCGAGGTCCCCCTGTACCTGCTGTGGCACCAGCGCTACGACGACGACCGCGCCCACACCTGGCTGCGAGAACTGGCCACCGAAACCGTCCAGGCGCTCTTCGCCCCACCGGCCGCCTCTCAACAGCCGCCCCACCAGCTGCCGCCGCCCGGTCCGTAGGGCGCGCGCCGGCGGCGGCGCTGAAGCTGGTGAAGTGGCGCTGCCTGACGGGGGCGTTCGGCTCGTCGGTGGTGAGGTCGAAGGCGATGTCGTCGCTGCCGAAGTAGCGCTTCATGATGCCCGCCCAGGCGGCGCCGAAGCCCCGGTCACTGGCGGGCGGTGCCCGCCGGGTCCGCTCTCGTGAGGGTGCAGGTGCCGTTCGCGCACGCGCGCTGCAGGCGGCCGCGGGAGATGGTCTGGGCCAGGCCGACCATCCAGCAGGTCGGGCAGCCCCGGAAGGCGATCAGGGACAGCGGGGCCGCCAGCAGGGCGGCCGGGCCGGCCGTGGGGACCAGGGCGATCGAGCCGATGATCAGGCCGAAGCCGAGGACGCCCCGTGCCAGGTGGCGCGGGACGGAGCTGCTGGCGAAGTCCGGCCGGGCGGTCGCCGGCCGTGCGGGCTTCGTGGTCGTCATGGTCGTGGGTCTCCTGCCGCTGGTTGGGTGGCCTGTGCCAGTGAGAGCCGCAGCGTCGCGCGGGCCCTGTGCAGCCGGGACTTCATCGCGGCGGTGCTCAGGCCCAGGGCGTCCGCCACGACCTTGCCGGGCAGGCCCTGGACGTCCCGCATGATCAGGACCTGCCGCTGGTCCCGGGGGAGCGCGCTCACCGCCGCCGCGATCCGCTCCGCCTCCAGCCCGCGCAGCACCGCCTCCTCGGCGGACGGTCCCGCCGAGGCGTCCGGGCCGTCCGGGCCGTCGTCGGTCCGCGGGACGAGCAGCCGTACCTGGCGCAGGCACTCGTTGCGCACGATGCGGAACATCCACGAGGCGAGCGCGCCCGTGGCCCGCAGGCTGCCGATCTTCCGGTAGAGGATGATCAGCGCCTCCTGCGCGGCGTCCTCCGCGTCCTGCGGCGAGGAGCACAGCGAGAGGGCGAACTTGCGTACGTGGGGCTGCGATTCCATGACGACGGCGGTGAGGGACGGGACGTCACCGTCCTGGGCGGCCTTGATCAGCCGGTCGTCCGGCCAGGTGAAACGTTGTTTCATGTGCTGCTCGTCTCCGACGGGTGCCTCGGGGTGCCTCGGGGTGCGTTCGGTGCTCAGCCGCGGCTCTTGAAGCGCCGCAGCAGGTGCCAGGAGCAGGCGCCGACGAGCAGGGCTCCGACGACTGCGACGGCGGTGATCAGCATGGGGTTCCTCCATGGGGGTGTGGTGTGCGTCCGGTGGGTCCGTACGCGGATAAGAGGCGGGGAGGTGCCCGGAGGATTCGCAGGCGGCCGAAGTTTCTTCCCGGGATCCCGGTTCGGCCGGTTCAGCCGCTTCGCCCGGGCGATGACGTGCAGACGCCATCCGATCGGCGGAAAAACGGAGAAAACGCTTGGACGGGGCGAGCGGCCCTGCGGAACACTGCGACTCCTGTCCTGGCACCGCTCACACCGCACAGGGTTGGTATGGGATCTCCCGAAGCACACCGAACTCCGCCGGGCAGGGGCCCGGTACTCCTCGCACTGCGCCACTACGGGCGGGAGCTGTTCCGGCTCCGCCGCCTGGCCGCGCCCGCCATGTTGTTCCCGGCGATGGGCAACATCGGCATCAACTACGTCGCACCGCTCGTCGTCGCCAAGCTCGTCGGCCGGATCGCGGACGACCGCGGCGCCGTCGCCTCGGGCATCGGACCGGTCCTGCCCTACGTCCTCGGGTTCGCCGGAGCCCTGCTGCTGTCCGAGGCGATGTGGCGCCTCGGGCTGCACTGCCTCAACCGGCTCGACGCCCTCGGCGTCGAGCGGCTCTACGTCCTCGGGATGGACGAGCTGTTCGCCAAGGACGCCGGGTTCTTCCACGACAACTTCGCCGGCTCGCTCACCAAGCGGGTCCTCAGCTTCGCCTCCCGTTTCGAGGAGTTCGTCGACACGCTGACCTTCCAGATCGTCGGCAAGTTCGTGCCCCTCGTCTTCGGCTCGGTGGTGCTGTGGCAGTACGAACCGCTGCTCGTGGTCGGCCTCTTGACGATGATCGCGGTCACCGGACTCCTCGTGACACCGCTGATCCGCAGGCGGCAGCGGCTCGTCGACGAGCGCGAGGCGGCCATCGCCCGCGTCTCGGGCCACGTCGCCGACAGCCTGATGAACATGGACACGGTCCGCGCCTTCGCCGCCGAGGAACGCGAGGCCGCCGAACACCGCTCCAGGGTCGCCGAGTCGCGGCGGCTCATGCTGCGGTCGTGGGACTACGGCAACCTGCGCATCGACACGATCGTCGCCCCCATGTCCGTACTGACCAACGCCCTCGGCCTGCTGGTCGCCGTCGGGCTCGCCGCACGCGGGCACGGGGTGGAGACGGTCGTCGTCGCCTTCACCTACTACGGAAACGCGACCCGGATCATGTTCGAGTTCAACCAGATCTACCGCCGCCTGGAAAGCTCGATGACGGAGGCCGCGCAGTTCACCGCCCTGCTGCTGACCCCGCCGACCGTCCTCGACCCGAAGTGCCCGGAGCCGCTGCTGTCCCAGGGCGCGGAAGTGCGCTTCGAGAAGGTGGACTTCGCCCACGCGGGCGGGGAACCGCTCTTCACCGGCCTCGACCTGGCCGTGCCCAGCGGGACGAAGATCGGCCTCGTCGGCCGGTCCGGCGGCGGCAAGACCACCCTCACCCGGCTGCTGCTGCGGATGACCGACATCGACGGAGGGCGGATCACGGTCGGCGGGCAGGACATCACCCGGCTCGCCCAGTCCGACCTGCGCGGCCTGATGGCGTACGTACCGCAGGAGCCGGCCATGTTCCACCGCACCCTGCGCGAGAACATCGCCTTCGCCCGTCCGGACGCCACCGACGCCGAGATCCGCCGGGCCGCCGAGGCGGCGCACGTGACGGAGTTCGCCGACGCCCTGCCGGACGGCTTCGACACCATGGTGGGGGAGCGCGGGGTGAAGCTCTCCGGCGGACAGCGCCAGCGGGTCGCCCTGGCCCGGGCGATCCTGCGGGACGCCCCGATCCTGCTGCTCGACGAGGCCACCAGCGCCCTCGACTCCGAGAGCGAGATCCTCGTCCAGGACGCGCTGTGGCGGCTCATGGAAGGGCGGACGGCGCTCGTCGTCGCGCACCGGCTGAGCACCGTCGCCACCATGGACCGGCTCGTCGTCCTCGACCGCGGCCGGATCGTGGAGCAGGGCACCCACCAGGAACTCCTCGACGCGGACGGTGCCTACGCGAAGCTGTGGCAGCACCAGTCGGGCGGCTTCCTCGACGACACTCCCACGGCCGGAGCCGACCTGCGCTCCTGACCCGTACCCGCCCCCGCGCCGTGCAGGCCGGACACGACGCGGTGGTGGCCGGCCACGGCGCGGCGGCGGGTGGGGCGGCCGGTCTACCCGGGCGGGCCGGGGAGGGCCTGGTGCGGACCGCGCCGCCATCCGGGCCGTGCCCCGCGCGCCGACCTGCACGGATCCGGCCTTCACCGCCGTACGGGTCACCGAGCGCGGTGTCG
Organism: Streptomyces sp. C; assembly: GCF_000158895.1. Classification (NCBI taxonomy): domain Bacteria; kingdom Bacillati; phylum Actinomycetota; class Actinomycetes; order Kitasatosporales; family Streptomycetaceae; genus Streptomyces; species Streptomyces sp. C. Next base: position 6,661,690 of record NZ_GG657750.1, read on the forward strand.
AGCTCACCCCCGAGACCGGGCGGCCGCGCCCCGCAGGCGGCGGGCGGCGGGCCCCGGGAGGCGGCGTCCCCGGACCGGCAGACGATGGAGGCGTGCAGGAGCCACAC
>NZ_GG657750.1:6662596-6665101 GCF_000158895.1 Streptomyces sp. C
AAGCCGAAGCCGGCCGGCGCCGCCTCGCCCTGCTCAGCGAGGCCAGCATGCGCGTCGGCTCCAGCCTCGACCTGGAACGCACCGCACAGGAACTCGCCGACCTCGCCGTACCGCGCCTCGCCGACGCCGTCACCGTCGACGTCCTCGACGCCCTCGCCCGCGGGGACGAGCCCGGCATGGGGCTGACCGGCGGCGCGGCCCTGCGCAGGCTAGGCCGGGCCCCGCTGTCCGGATCCCGCGTCACCGACATCCTCGCCCCCCTCGGCCGGACCCTCACCTTCCCCGCGACCGCCCCCTACACCCAGGCCCTCGCCGCCCGGCAGCCCTTCCTCATCGCCCGCCTCGACGAGCAGGCCGTCGCCCCCGCCGCCCGCCACACGGCGAAACCCGCCCAACTGGTCACCGCGGGGGTGCACTCCTTCGTCATGGCCCCCCTCGTCGCCCGGGAGTCCGTGCTCGGCGTCGCGACCTTCTACCGCACCCGCCCGGTCGGGCCGTTCACCTCCGAGGACGTCACCCTCGCCGGGGAACTCGCCGCCCGCGCAGCGCTCAGCATCGACAACGCACGGCTCTACCACCGCGAGCACGAGACCGCCGTCATCCTCCAGCGCAGCATGCTCCCGCAGCACATCACCCCGCCGCCCGGCATCGAGGTCAGCCACCGCTACCTGCCCGCGAGCGACGTCAACGAGGTCGGCGGCGACTGGTACGACGTACTCGCCCTGTCCGGAGGCAAGGCCGCCCTCCTCATCGGCGACGTGATGGGCCACGGCATCGCCGCCGCCGCGGTCATGGGCCGCCTCTCCGCCTCCGTACGGTCCCTCTCGCGCCTGGACCTCTCACCGGTACGGCTGCTGCACCAGCTCGAAGCCGCGCTCGCCGACCTCGCCGAGCCGATGCTGGCCACCTTCCTCTACGTCGTCTGCGACCCGGCCACCGGCCGCTGCACCGTCACCCGCGCCGGACACCCGCCGCCGGCCCTCGCCCTCCCGGACGGAACCGTCCGCCTCCTCGACACCCCGCCCGGGGTCCCGCTCGGCGTCGGGGGCATCGCGTTCACCCCGACCGAGGTCGAAGTGCCCCCGGGCAGCCTCCTCGTCCTCTACACCGACGGCCTCATCGAAGCGCGCGGCAGCGACCTCGACGAGCGGCTCGGCGAACTGACCCAGCTGCTCGCCGACCCCCAGCGCCAGCTGGACCACCTCTGCGACTCGCTCATCACCCACCTCGTCCCGGCGGCGGCCGACGACGACATCGCCCTGATGGTCGCCCGCGTCGGCGGCTGAACCCGCCGTCCCGCCGGGCCGGTTGCGACTCGTTCGGGTGAAGTCAGGCCTCAGGGCGAAAGGGGTGGGTAAGCCTGCCGCCGAGGTTCCGTGCACCATGCACCGGAGCCGATCGTCCCGGCCGCCCCTGGAGGGCCCATGTCCATCGCACGCCGTATTCCCCAGCTGCTGACCGCCGCCTCCGTCGCCGTGCTCCTCTCCGTCGCCGGAGCGGGCCTCGCCGCCCCGGCGACCGGCGCCACGGCCGCCGTGGCGGCGGAGCGTTCGGCCCGGGTGCCCGGGTTCAACGCGGGCGGGGTGTACGACATCTACCAGAGCAACGCGACCGTCCACGTGGACTTCACGCAGAACGCCGAGGGGCGCCTGTTCGGGTCGGTGCGCTCCGGCAACACCGTCGGCAACGTCAGGGAGGGCTCGGTCGACGGCCAGGAGATCTACTTCGTCATCGCCTGGTCGCACGGCCCGGTGGGCCGCTACACCGGAAAGCGGGGCCCGGACGGCCGCCTCTCCGGTACGACCTACGACCTGACCAACCCGTCCAGCCAGGCGACCTGGCGCACCGAGCGCCGGTTCTGAAGGGCCCCGGTCCCGGAGGGCCGGGGAGTCCCGCGGGTTCGTGCGGGGCTCCCCGGCCGTGGGGGTCAGCCCTTGCCGAGGAGCTTGTTCATCCGGGTGATCTCGGCGCTCTGCGAGCCGATGATGGCCCCGGCCATCTCCTTGGCGGGCTGGTACTTGCCGTCGGACTGCTCCGTCTTGGCCATGGCGACGGCACCTTCGTGGTGCTTGACCATCAGGTCGAGGAACGCGGTGTCGAAGGCCTTGCCGGAGGCCTTGGCGAGCTGGTCCATCTCCTCGCCGGTCATCATTCCGGACATGGAGTGGCCGCTGTGCCCGCCCTGCGCGGCGTCGGCGGGCGGGACCTGCTCGCCCCAGGCCGTCAGCCAGCCGGACAGCGTCTTGATCTCCGGGTCCTGGGCCTTCTTGATCTCGGCGGCGAGTTCCTTCACCTCGGCCGACTCGGCTCGGGTCGCGGCGAGGTCCGCCATCTCCACCGCCTGGCGGTGGTGCGGGATCATCCCCTTGACGAAGGCGGTGTCGGCGGCGTTGTTGGCGGCCTGCGCGGCGCCGGCGGGAGGCCGACGCGGACGCGGACGCGGACGCCGTGGCCTCGTGGCTGCCGTGGGCCGAGGAGGCGGAGCCGGCCTTCCCACCGCAGGCG
>NZ_GG657750.1:6665990-6680045 GCF_000158895.1 Streptomyces sp. C
TCCTGGGACGCCCGTGAGCCCGCAGCGGAGGGTGCCCCTCCAGGCACCCCGCGAGTTCTTTTAGGCGCTGCGCCGTGCAGCCCTCGAAGGGGGAGAGGCGGCCGGCAGGTCGACGAGGCCGGGCCCGCCCTCGGACAGCACCACCGAAGCGGTGCCGGGTGGCGCCGGGGGCATGGGCCGCCCCTTCCGGTGGTGGGAGCAGGTCGGGCCGGGTGCGTACGGGGTCCCCGGGCCGTCGCCGTCGAGCCTCCCGCCGCCCGGCCGCCCCGGCGATCCCGCGGAGGCCGAACGGGTCTCAGGCCGGGCCCGCCCGGCGCCCCGAGTGCAGTTCCAGCGGGCCGGAGCCCTCGGCCAGGGCCGTCAGGCAGGCCTCGATCTGACGGCGCAGCTTGGGCTTGACCAGGCCGCGCAGCTCCTCGCGGCGCGCCGTGCGCCACTCCAGCAGCTCGGCGGGCGGCAGCCGGATCGCCGCGAGCTCGGCCGGGGCCAGGACCCCGCCGTCGTAGAGGAAGCGGATCCGCGCCGGGTAGCCGGGCCGGTGGGTCCAGTTCACGGCGAGGAGGCGGCCGGGATCCCGCTCCAGGCCGGTCTCCTCGCGGACCTCGCGCGCCGCCGCGTCCCGCGGGGTCTCGCCGAGGTCGCTGTCGACGCCGCCCGCCGGGCAGCAGCCAGCGGCCCGGCTCGCCGTAGCCGGGCCGGACCAGCAGGACCCCGCCCGCCCCGTCGGTGAACACCACGTTCGCGGCGGTGAGGGCCTTGGGCCGGGCCGCGCGGTGGCCGGCCGGGTCGTAGCGGCCGGAGTGCTCCAGGGCGGCGCGGTCGGCCGGGTCCAGCCCGGCGGGGGAGCCGGGCTGCGGGACGCCGTCGACGAGGTGCGCGACGGATCCGGCGTACAGGGCGGCCAGCCCGGCGCGCAGCCGGGGCGCCAGCCGTTCGGGCAGCTGTTCCGCGGCCTCCTCCGGGGTGAGCCAGCGGGCCTCGGCGACCTCGCCGTCCGCGTAGGCGATCCCCTCCGCTTCGGCGTCGGTCAGCGGCCCCACGAGGTAGGCATGGACCACGAGCGAGCGGCCGAGCGCGCCCGGCGGACAGGAGTCCACGGCCAGCAGCCGGCCGACCGGGACGGACAGGTCCAGCTCCTCCTCCAGCTCCCGGGCCAGGCCCTGCTCCGGGGTCTCGGTGTCCTCCACCGTGCCGCCGGGCAGTTCGAGTCCGTCCTTGTACGAGGGGGTCAGTACGAGGACCCGGCCCCGCCGGTCCAGGACGATGCCGGTCGCGGCGACGAGCGGGGACGGCTGGGCCGCGTAGTAGGCGCGCACGGCCTCGGGCGACGGGCGGTCGGGCACGGCGGCGGCTCCGGGGTGGGGGAGAGGGGTGGGAGGGAGGAGGAGGGGGAGGGCGAGGGGGTCGGGGATGGGGAGGGGGAATGGGGCGGCGGGCCGGGATCGGTTCCGGCCCACCGGAACCAGTACCACGTCCCGTCCCGGCCCGGCCTCAGGCGCGGGCGAGGAGCATTCCGCCCATCGTGACCATCGTGGCGGCCACCAGCCCGTCCAGTACCCGCCAGGCACCCGGCCGCGACAGCGGGCCGCTGAGCAGCCGGGCGCCGTAGCCCAGGGTGGCGAACCAGATCAGGCTGGCCAGCCCGGCCCCGATCCCGAAGGCCCAGCGCAGGTCGCCCCGGTCGGCGGCCAGCGAGCCCACCAGCAGGACGGTGTCCAGGTAGACGTGCGGGTTGAGCCAGGTCATGGCCAGGCAGGTGAGCACCGCCGCCCGGACGGAACCGGCGGTGGTGCCCTCGGCGGTGAGGGCCGCGCCGGGGGCGGGGCGCAGCACCCGCCGGGCCGCGATGATCCCGTAGCAGATCAGGAAGCCGCCGCCGGCGATGCCCACGGCGGTCAGGGCGGCGGGCCAGGCGGTGACGAAGGCGCCGACCCCGGCCACGCCGAGGAAGATGAGCACCGCGTCGGAGACGGCGCAGATCGCGACCACCGCCAGGACGGCGTGCCGGCGCGCGCCCTGGCGCAGCACGAAGGCGTTCTGTGCGCCGATCGCGACGATGAGGGAGAGGCCGGCACCGAAGCCGGCCAGGAGTGCTGTGGTGATGCCGTTCGTCATGGTCCGACCGTAAGGACCGCGCGCCCTCGCGTACAGCTAAAGATTTTTACGTATCATTAGCACCCGTGATGGACGAGCTCCCCCTGGAACAGGTCCGGACCCTCCTCGCGGTCGTGGACGAGGGCACCTTCGACGCGGCCGCCGCAGCCCTGCACGTGACGCCCTCCGCCGTCAGCCAGCGGGTCAAGGCCCTGGAACAGCGCACCGGACGGGTGCTGCTGATGCGGACCAAGCCGGTCCGGGCGACGGAGTCCGGAGAGGTGGTCATCCGCTTCGCCCGGCAGCTCGCCCGGCTGGAACGGGACGCGCGCGCCGAGCTGGGCATGGGCATGGCCGACGGCCTCGGGCCGGTCCGGATGCCGATCGCCGTCAACGCGGACTCGCTGGCCACCTGGTTCCTGCCCGCCCTCACCCGGGTGCCGCAGCAGCCGCCCATCTGCTTCGAGCTGCACCGCGAGGACGAGTCCCACACGACGGCCCTGCTGCGGGAGGGCCAGGTCATGGCGGCCGTCACCTCCTCGCCCGACCCGGTGGCCGGCTGCACGGTACGGGCGCTGGGGCTGGCCCGCTACCTCGCGGTGGCGAGCCCCGACTTCGCCGCCCGGCACCTCACCGGGGCCCCGGCCCGGGACCTGCGGGAGGCCCCGCTGATCGTCTTCGACCGGCGCGACGTCCTCCAGGACGACTTCGTCCGCGCGCTCACCGGCGGCGCCTCGCCCGCCTCGGCCGCACGGCACCTCGTCCCCACCTCGGAGGGCTACCGGGACGCGGTGGCGGCGGGCCTCGGCTGGGGGCTCGTCCCCGAACCGCAGGCGGAGCCGCTGCTGGAGAGCGGTGCGCTGGTGCCACTGGCTCCGGGCCGGTGGCTGGACGTACCGCTGTACTGGCAGCAGTGGAAGCTGGACTCGCCCGCGCTCGCCCTGGTCGCCCGGGTGGTCGCCGAGACGGCCATGGAGGAACTGCGGCCGGTCTGACCGGAAGCCCGGCGCGGCCCGGACGCGGCGGGCCGCCCCGCGGCGTCTACTGGGAGGCGGCAGGACCCCACCTCCCTGGAGCGCCCGATGAGGAAGATCACCGCAGAGCTGTTCATCTCGCTCGACGGCGTCGTGGAGGCGCCGCACGAAAGAGCAACTTCCCCTACTTCGACGACCAGATGGGCGCGGCCGTCGACGCCGTCGTCGGCTCCGCCGACACCCTGCTCCTCGGCCGCAGGACGTACGACGGCTTCGCCGGGGCCTGGCCCGGCCGTGAAGCGGACGGCGGCGAGGACGCCGGCTTCGCCAGGCGGCTCGGTGACGCCCGGAAGATCGTCGTGTCGCGGCAGCCGCTCGACTTCACCTGGCGCAACTCCGAACGCCTCGACGGGGAACTCGTCGAGGGGGTCACGGCGTTGAAGAACGAGCCGGGCGAGGCCCCGATCGTCATCAGCGGCTCGGTGTCCGTCGTCCGCCAACTGCTCGCCGCCGGACTGCTGGACCGGCTCCAGCTGCTCGTCCACCCCGTCGTGCTGGGCAAGGGCCTGCGCCTCTTCGAGGAGGGCGAGCCGGCGATCCCGCTCGAACTGCTCTCCTGCGAGGCCTTCGACACCGGCGTGCTCAACCTCTTCTACGCCCCCGCCGAGCGGCCCGGCAGCGCCGGTTACGAGGAGGCGAAGGCCCATCTGCCGCGCGGTGAAGGGTAGGGGGTGTCCGCCCGGACCGCCCGCCGGTCGTGCCTCTACGCTTGTGCCCCGTCAGATCGTCGAGACGGACGACCGGTCGTGGAACGGAGCATGCGGTGCCAGCGGGTCAAGCGGGGGAAGCGGGCGAAGCGAACGACGGGGACCTCGTCGGCAAGGTGCTCGGAGGGCGCTACCGGGTGACCTCGGTGATCGGCCGGGGCGGCATGGGCGTCGTCGCCCGCGCCGTCGACGAACTGCTCGCCCGCGAGGTCGCCGTCAAGGTCCTGCGGGCCTACACCGACGCCGACGACGACGAACTGGCCGACCTGCGCACCCGGATGGAGCGCGAGGCACAGGCCGCCGCCCGCATCCGGCACCCCGGCGTGGTCACGGTCCACGACGTCACGCACGAGCGGGGCCTGCCCGTCATCGTCATGGAACTCGTCGACGGGCCCTCGCTCGACGACTCCGTGACGCGGTACGGCGCGCTCGACCCGCAGGAGGCCGCCGCGATCGGCGCCAAGCTGATGGACGCGCTGGACGCCGCGCACCGGGCGGGCGTCCTGCACCGGGACGTGAAGCCGGGCAACGTGCTGCTGGAGCGGGGTGGCCGGGTCGTGCTCACCGACTTCGGCATCGCCACCATCGAGTCCTCCGACGACGAGGCCCTCGCCAAGCTCACCCGCAGCGGCCAACTGGTCGGCTCCCTCGACTACCTGCCCCCGGAGCGGGCGCAGGGCCGGGAGCCCGGCCCCGCCTCGGACATCTGGTCGCTCGGGATGACCCTGTACGCGGCGGTGGAGGGGGTGTCGCCGTTCCGCCGCACCTCGGTGTGGTCCACGCTCGCCGCGATCGTCGGGGACCCGCTGCCCCAACCCCGGCGCGCGGGGCCGCTCGCGCCGGTGCTGCGGGCGCTGATGGCGAAGGAGCCGGAGCACCGGCCCACCGCCGAGCAGGCCCGCGCGATGCTGGAGCAGGTCGCGGCGGGCGGCTCGGCCCCGGCGGCCCCCGTCGCGCCGTCGCCGTACGCGCCCGGGCCCGGGCCCGCGGCGGCGCCGGCCCCCGGGTTCGGGCCCCCGCCGGCGGCGGGGCCCCGGGCCCGGCACCGGCCACGGCCCCGGCCCCTGGCAGCGGCGGCGTAACGTTTCCGGCAGCCCCTACGCCCCCCGCAGCCCCGCAGCTCGGTTTCCCGTCGCAGGAACAGCCGTCCCTGGTCAGGCTGCCCATGGTCGCCCGGTCCTGCTCGGCGGACGTCGACCGGGCGCGCCGCCGCAGCCGGGCCGCGATGGCCGTCGCGGTGGTCGCCGTACTCGCCGCGGGCGGGGTCACCTACGCCGTGACCTCGGGCGGGGGTGGCAAGGGCGTCGCAGCGCCCACCCCGGCGCCCGGCGGCTCCCCGACGGGCGGCGCACAGCCCGCCACGGCCACCCCGGGCCCCTCGCCCTCCGTCTCCGGCCCCACGGCCAAGCCCTCCGCGAGCAACTCGAAGAAGCAGGGCACCCCGTCGCCCTCCAAGAAGCCGTCCTCGCCCGCGCCGGGCGGGCCCAGCCCCGTACCGACGGGCTGCGCGGGCTGGACCCACCGGGACCCGACGCCGGGGACGTACGGCTACATATCCGGCGACCACCACCTGCTGGCCGCGCCGTACCAGCAGTGCGCCCGGGGCGCCCTGGTCAAGGACGGCACGAAGCTCTGGTACCACTGCTACATCGTCAACTCCTACGGAAACCAGTGGACGTTCGTGCGCGTGGAGGGCACCAACACCACCGGGTGGCTCTACAACCGCGACCTCAAGGGCCAGAAGGGCTCCTCCCCGGCCTGCTAGGGGCAGGGGTGGTGGGCGCGGGCGCGTGGCGAGCCGCCGGCCGGGCGGTGGCAGACTGGCCGCTGATCCGCCGAAGGGGAGTACGCCCGTGTCCATGTTCAGCAACCTGCGCCGTGCCGTGCGCCGCGGCTACCGGCGGGCCGTCGACCTCAGCCACCCCGCCCGCTCCCCGCTCGGCAGCGCCGTCGTCAACTGCGTGGTCTACCAGGACGGCGTCCGCCAGGACGGCTGCGGGGAGGTGGAGGAGGCCCTGCGACGGGTCCGCAAGACGGGCGCCGGGTTCGTCTGGATCGGCCTGCACGAACCCTCGCAGCAGGAGCTGGCCGGCCTCGCGGAGCTGTTCGGCCTGCATCCGCTCGCCGTCGAGGACGCCGTCAACGCCCATCAGCGGCCGAAGGTGGAGCGCTACGACGAGACGCTCTTCGCCGTCTTCAAGACCGTGCGCTACGTCGAGCACGAGGAGCTGACCGCGACGAGCGAGGTGGTGGAGACCGGCGAGCTGATGGCCTTCATCGGCGAGGACTTCGTCATCACCATCCGGCACGGCGGACGCGGCACCCTCGGCCCGGTCCGCGAGGCACTGGAGGCGGAGCCGGACCAGCTGGCCAAGGGGCCGGCGGCCGTCCTGCACGCCATGGCGGACCACGTGGTGGACGACTACGTGGCCGTCACGGACGCGGTGCAGAGCGACATGGACGCCGTGGAGACGGCCGTGTTCAGCGAACACGGCGGCCGGGGCGACGCGGGCCGGATCTACCAGCTCAAGCGCGAGCTCCTCGAACTCCGCCGGGCGGTGGCCCCCCTCGGCCGGCCCCTCCAGCACCTGGCGACGCAGCCGATACCGGTGATCCCGGCGGAGGTCCGCGCGTACTTCCGCGACGTCGCCGACCACCTGACGCGGGCCACCGAGCAGATCGGCGCGTACGACGGACTCCTCGACTCCATCCTCCAGGCGCACCTGGCGCAGGTGACGGTCGCGCAGAACGAGGACATGCGCAAGATCACGGCGTGGGCGGCGATAGTGGCCGTGCCGACGATGGTCTGCGGGGTGTACGGGATGAACTTCGACCACATGCCCGAGCTGCACTGGACGTACGGCTACCCGCTGGTCCTCGCGGTGATGGCGGTCGCCTGCTTCGTGATCCACCGGGGGTTCAGGCGCAACGGCTGGATCTGACCCTTGCCCTGGCCGGGCGGATGCCGCTGAGGGTGTCGCCCTGCCGGGCGGGTGGCCGCGGGGGTGTTCCCTGTCTCCAATGTCTGGTAGGAAAGTTTCCTAACGGATCAGGGAAGACTCAAACCCCCCATGGAGGCCCTGTGTTCACTCCCCGTCGCAAGACGATGGCCGCCGGCGCCCTGCTCGGCGCCGCCCTCCTCACCGCCCCGGTCGCGGCGCACGCCACCGCCGCGCCGCCCGCCGCGCCCGCGCCCGGTGCCACCGCGGCTGCCGCCACCGCGGCCGCCGCCGCCACCGGGCTCGACGACCCGGCGAAGAAGGACATCGCCATGCGGATCGTCTCCAGCGCCGAGAACTCCTCCCTCGACTGGAAGGCGCAGTACAAGTACATCGAGGACATAGGCGACGGCCGCGGCTACACCGCCGGCATCATCGGCTTCTGCTCCGGCACCGGCGACATGCTCGACCTCGTCGAGTACTACACCAAGGTCAAGCCCGGGAACGTGCTCGCCAAGTACCTCCCCGCCCTCCGCAAGGTCGACGGCAGCGACTCGCACGCCGGACTCGACCCGAACTTCACCGGGGACTGGGCCAAGGCCGCCCGGGACGCCGAGTTCAAGAAGGCCCAGGACCACGAGCGCGACCGCGTCTACTTCAACCCCGCCGTCGGGCAGGGCAAGTCCGACGGGGTCGGCACCCTCGGGCAGTTCATCTACTACGACGCCATCGTCATGCACGGCGACGGCGGCGACTCCACCAGCTTCCGCAACATCCGCAAGCGGGCCCTCGCCAAGGCCAAGCCGCCGGCCCAGGGCGGCAACGAGACCGCGTGGCTGAACGCCTTCCTCGACGCCCGGGTGTGGGCGATGAAGCAGGAGGAGGCCCACAGCGACACCAGCCGCGTCGACACCGCCCAGCGGGTCTTCCTGAAGAAGGGCAACCTGGGCCTCGACACCCCGCTCGAATGGAAGGTCTACGGGGACTCCTACCGCATCGGCTGAGGCGCCCGGGACGCCAGTGGCAGGCGACGTCAACTCCCCCTGAAACCAAGCCCCGTGGCCTGAATCAGGCACCCGGAGATGGCTTGGGCGCGACGGCCCCAGGGCATAACCCGGGCCCGGCCCCTTCCAGGCCGAAGGGCCGTCGATGCCGTCCTTAGGGGGACTCGTGCACTACTACGTCGACGTCATCAAGCGCTACGCGGACTTCGCCGGCCGCGCGCGCCGCCAGGAGTACTGGATGTTCGTCCTGTGCAGCATCCCGATCATGATCGTGGCGATCGTGCTGGACTTCGCGCTCGGCAGCTACCCGGTCATCTTCTACATCTACAACCTCGCCGTCTTCCTCCCCACCCTGGGCCTGAGCGTCCGCCGGCTGCACGACACCGGCCGGTCCGGCTGGTGGTACCTGATCGGCTTCATCCCCTTCGTCGGCTGGATCGCGATCATCGTCCTGATGGCGCTGGAGGGCGACGCCGGACCGAACGAGTACGGCGCGAACCCCAAGCAGGTCACGGCCTGAAACGCACGGCGCAGCGGCGCCGCGGCCGGCCCCGGAGGCCGGCGGCGGCGCCTTTCGCGCTGCCGTGACGCGCGTCTCCCCGGCTCTTGCGGCAGGGGGCTGTCCAGACATGCCCGATCACGAGATATCTTGATGTCGAGCAATGTTGCAGACGAGAGACGCAGACTGTGGAGCGGAGCATCCGGTGACTGACTCGACCATCATCTACACGCACACTGACGAGGCCCCGGCCCTCGCGACGTATTCCTTCCTGCCTGTGATCCAGGCCTACGCGTCGACGGCCGGTGTGAATGTCGAGACCCGTGACATCTCCCTGGCCGGTCGGATCATCGCCGTCTTCCCCGAGTACCTCGAGGAGGGGCAGCGGATCGCCGACGCCCTCGCCGAGCTCGGCGAGCTGGCGAAGACCCCCGAGGCCAACATCATCAAGCTGCCCAACATCTCGGCCTCGATCCCGCAGCTGAAGGCCGCGATCGCCGAGCTCCAGGGCCAGGGCTACGCCCTTCCGGACTACCCGGACGACCCGAAGTCGGACGAGGAGCGCGAGATCCGCGCCCGCTACGACAAGATCAAGGGCAGTGCCGTCAACCCGGTCCTGCGCGAGGGCAACTCCGACCGCCGCGCCCCCGCCTCGGTGAAGAACTACGCCAAGGCCCACCCGCACCGCATGGGCGCCTGGACCCCCGAGTCGAAGACGAACGTCGCCACGATGGGCGAGAACGACTTCCGCTCCACCGAGAAGTCCGTCGTGATCGCCGAGGCCGGCACGCTGCGCATCGAGCACGTCGCCGCCGACGGTGCCACCACGGTGCTGCGCGAGTCCGTGCCGGTCCTCGCCGGTGAGGTCGTGGACGCGTCCGTCATGCACGTCGACGCCCTGCGCACCTTCCTGAACGGCCAGATCGAGCGCGCCAAGGCCGAGGACGTCCTGTTCTCCGTGCACCTGAAGGCCACGATGATGAAGGTCTCCGACCCGATCATCTTCGGCCACGTGGTCCGCGCCTTCTTCCCGAAGACCTTCGCCCGCTACGGCGAGGCCCTCGCGGCCGCCGGCCTGTCCCCGAACGACGGGCTCGGCACCATCCTGAACGGCCTCGGCGGCCTCGCCGACGGTGACGCGATCAAGGCCTCCTTCGACGCCGAGATCGCCGAGGGCCCCGCCCTCGCGATGGTCGACTCCGACAAGGGCATCACCAACCTGCACGTCCCGTCCGACGTCATCGTCGACGCCTCCATGCCGGCCATGATCCGCACCTCCGGCCACATGTGGGGCCCGGACGGCGCCGAGGCCGACACCCTCGCCGTCCTCCCGGACAGCAGCTACGCGGGCGTCTACCAGGCCGTCGTCGAGGACTGCCGCGCCCACGGCGCGTTCGACCCGGCGACCATGGGCTCGGTGCCGAACGTCGGCCTCATGGCCCAGAAGGCCGAGGAGTACGGCAGCCACGACAAGACCTTCGAGATCGCCGCCGCGGGCACCGTCCGCGTCGTCGACGCCGCGGGCAACGCGCTCATCGAGCAGGAGGTCGCCGCCGGCGACATCTTCCGCGCCTGCCAGACCAAGGACCTGCCGATCCAGGACTGGGTCAAGCTCGCCGTCACCCGCGCCCGCGCCACCGGCGCCCCGGCCGTCTTCTGGCTCGACGAGACCCGCGCCCACGACGCGCAGCTCATCGCCAAGGTCAAGACCTACCTCGCGGAGCACGACACCGAGGGCCTGACCATCGAGATCCTCTCCCCGGTCGAGGCCACGAAGTACTCCCTGGAGCGCATCCGCCGCGGCGAGGACACCATCTCGGTGACCGGCAACGTGCTGCGCGACTACCTGACCGACCTCTTCCCGATCCTGGAGCTGGGCACCAGCGCCAAGATGCTGTCGGTCGTCCCGCTGATGGCGGGCGGCGGCCTCTTCGAGACGGGCGCCGGCGGCTCCGCCCCGAAGCACGTCCAGCAGCTGGTCAAGGAGAACTACCTGCGCTGGGACTCGCTCGGCGAGTTCTTCGCGCTGGCGGCCTCCTTCGAGCACCTCGCCACCACCACGGGCAACGCCCGCGCCCAGGTCCTGGCCGACACCCTGGACCGCGCCACCGGCACCTTCCTCAACGAGGACAAGTCGCCGACCCGTCGCCTCGGCGGCATCGACAACCGCGGCAGCCACTTCTACCTGGCCATGTACTGGGCCCAGGAGCTGTCCCGCCAGATCGAGGACCCGAAGCTCGCCGCGGCCTTCGAGCCGCTCGCCAAGACGCTGGCCGAGTCCGAGCAGAAGATCGTCGCCGAGCTGAACGCCGTCCAGGGCTCCCCGGCCGAGATCGGCGGCTACTACCAGCCCGACCCGGCCAAGGCGGCCGAGGTCATGCGTCCCTCCGCGACGCTGAACCAGGCGCTCGCCCTGCTGGGCTGACGCCCACGGCGGTAGGCAGTCCGCGTTCCGCCCCGGCCGGGCCCCGTGCCCGGCCGGGGCGGACGCGCGTCCGGACCCCCGGGGCTCAGAGCCGGTGCACCCGGCCCTGGCCCACGGCGAGGGGATGCCGGCCGGCCGCCAGGATGCGCAGCCCGGGCGCGGCGGCGAGCAGCTCCCGCAGCCAGGTCAGCGCCTCGGGGCCGAGCCGGTCGCTGCCGTCCAGGACCAGCAGCATGTCCCGCTCCGCCATCCAGGAGGCGGCGTTGGCCGTGCCGCACGGCAGGAAGGGCATGCCCGGTACGCAGCCCAGCCCGGCCACGAGGCCGCGTACGCCGCCGTCCGGGCTGACGGTGACCACCGCGGCCCCGTCGCAGAAGTTGGACGCCAGCCGCCGGGCGACGTCCCGCACCAGCAGGCTCCGGGCCTCGTGGAACCGGCCCGTGACCGTCAGCACCCGGCCCCGCCGGACGGCGGTGAGCAGGCGGGAGAGTTCGGTGGACGTGGTCGGCAGTGTTCCGGTCGCTCCGCCCGATGGTGTCGGCCGGGAGTCCCCCATCATCACGATGCCCCCCGTTGCATACGTGACCCAGTGCGGCACGAGGGTTGTTTCGCGCCGCGTGACGATGATTATGCGTCAATTCGGCTGTATGGCCAGGGGAATGCCGTATTCCGGCGCATGGTCCGGGAACGCCCTGGTCAGGCTGCTGCTGCTGCTGCTGCTGCCGCTGCCGCTGCCGCTGCTGCCCTGCAGGGCCGGGCCGGGCCGGTAGACGTGGTGCCACGGACCCGCCCCCGGCGCCGGCCGCGTGCCGCGCCCCCGGTCGCCGGTGGACAGGCAGGCCAATCCGGCCCAAGCGGCCCTTTCCTCCCGGGGCGACGAGACCCCATGCTCCGGGTGCGGGCCCACGAGGCCCGCACCCGACACGTCCCGCCCCGGAGGTACCCGTGCCCGCGCCGTCCGCCCCCTCAGCCCCGCCCGCCTACCCCGGCGGCCCCGGCCTCTTCCGGCTGGACCCCGCCGTCGCCCACCTCAACCACGGCTCCTACGGCGCCGTCCCGCTGCCCGTCCAGGAGGCCCAGGAGGCCCTGCGGGCCGAGCTCCACGCCGACCCCGACGCCTTCTTCTTCGCCCTCCCCGACCGGCTGGCCGCCACCCGCACCCGGATCGCGGCCCGGCTGGGCACCGACCCGGACGGCCTCGCGTTCATCTCCAACGCCACCGAGGGCGCGAACCTCGCCTTCGAGGCCATCCCGCTCGCCGGGGACGACGAGGTCCTCGTCACCGACCACGGCTACGGAACCGTCACCGCGGCCGCCGCCCGCCGCGCCCGCGTCACCACCGTGGCCCTGGACCCGCACCTGCCCGACGAGGACGCCGTACGCGAGACCGTGCTCGCCGCGCTCACCCCCCGCACCAAGGCGGTGCTGCTCGACCACGTCAGCTCGCCCACCGCCCGGCTCATCGCCTCGCCCCGGCTGCTCGCCGAGCTCTCGGAACGCGGCATCACCACCGTCGTCGACGGCGCCCACACCCCCGGCATGCTGGCCGAGCCGGTCGCCGGAGCCGACTTCTGGTTCGGCAACCTCCACAAGTGGGGCTACGCGCCCTCCGGCACCGCCCTCCTCGCCGTCGCCCCCGCCCACCGCGCCCGGGTCCGCTCCCTCTCCCCGTCCTGGCAGGACCACCACGGCTACCCGCGCTCGGTCGAGTTCCGCGCCACCGCCGACTACACCGGCTGGCTGGCCGCACCCGAGGGCCTCGACCTCATCGAACGGCTCGGCGCCGACGGGGTCCGGGCCCACAACAGCGCCCTCGCCGCCTACGGGGCCGCACTGCTCGCCCGGATCCCCGGCCTCACCCCGCTCCCGCACACCCCGGGCCTGGCCATGCGCTCCCTGCTGCTGCCGCCCGGCACCGCCGAGACCCAGGACGCCGCCGCTGCCATGCGCGAGGAGATCGCGGCCAAGGCCCGCGTCCGCACCCTGATCTGGGCCCGGCCGGGCGGCGGCGGAATCCGGGTCTGCGGGCAGCTCTACAACCGCGCCGAGGAGTACGAACGCCTCGCCGAGGTCCTGCCCGCCTTCCTCAGGGACGCCTGAGCAGGTAGGTGTCCATGATCCAGCCCTTGCGGGCGCGGGCTTCGGTCCGCAGCTCCTCGATGCGGCCGGACACCTCCGCCAGCTTCCCCTGGACCAGGATCTCGTCCGGAGTGCCCACGTAGGCGCCCCAGTAGATGTAGAGGTCCTGGTCCAGGTGGGCGGTGAAGGCGTGCCGGGCGTCCAGCATCACCACCACGTCGTCCACGTCCTGCGGCCAGCCCTCCGCGAGTCGCCGGCCGGTGGTGATCTGGACCGGCCGCCCGACCCGGTTCAGGTTGGTCCGGTGCCGGGCCAGCAGGGCCGACACGCTGCTGATGCCCGGCACCACCTCGTGCTCGAACTCCACCCGGCCGTGCTCCAGCACCTCTTCGAGGATCGCGAGCGTGGAGTCGTACAGCGAAGGGTCGCCCCACACCAGGAACGCGCCCGTCTCGCCCTCCGCCAGATCCTCGGCGATGAACCGCTCGAAGATCTCGGCCCGCGCGCTGCGCCAGCCGTCCACCGTCGGGGTGTAATCGGACGGGGTGCGGTCCCGGTCCGGGTCGCGGCCCTCCACCAGCCGGTGGCCGGGACGGGCGTGCGCGTCGAGCATCGCCCGCCGCAGACCGGTCAGGTCCGACTTCTCCTCCCCCTTCTCCAGGATGAGGAATGCGTCCGCCGCGCCGATCGCCTTGACCGCCTGGAGGGTCAGGTGGTTCGGGTCGCCCGCGCCTATGCCGATGACTGAGAACTTCTTCACCGGGCTATTGTGCCCATCATGCGCGCCGCCCTGTTCGTCACCTGCGTCAACGACGCGCTGTACCCCCGCACCGGCATCGCCGTCGTACGGCTGCTGGAGCGACTCGGCGTCCAGGTGGACTTCCCCGCCGCCCAGAGCTGCTGCGGGCAGCCCCAGTACAACACCGGCTACCGCCACGAGGCCGAGCCGCTGCTGCGCCGCACCGCCGCCGCCTTCGCCGGCCACGACCACGTGGTCACCCCCTCCGGCTCCTGCGCCGCGATGATCCGCGAGCACTACCCGCGCATCGGCCGCCGGGCCGCCGAGGAGGGGCGGGGCAGCGGGCTGGCGGAACTCGCGGAGGACCTCGTACCGCGCGTCCACGAGCTCACCGAGTTCCTCGTCGACGTCCTCGGCGTCACCGACGTCGGCGCGTACTTCCCGCACACCGTCACCTACCACCCCTCCTGCCACGGCCTGCGCTCCCTCGGCCTGGGCGAGCGCCCCCGCCGGCTGCTGGCCGCCGTCAAGGGCC
>NZ_GG657750.1:6680145-6682820 GCF_000158895.1 Streptomyces sp. C
CGCCACCGGCGCCGAAGTGCTCTGCGGCGCCGACAACTCCTGCCTCGCCCACCTCGGCGGCATCCTCCACCGCGCGGGGGACCCCATGCGCACCCTGCACCTCGCCGAGATCCTGGCCGCCACGGAGGAGGACCCCATGGAGGAGGGCCCCATGGAGGAGGACCCCCTGCCATGACCGGTACGCACCTCGGCATGCCCGCCTTCCCGCCGTTCCCCGACGCCGCCCGGGAGGCCGTACGGGACGGCGTACTGCGCGCCAACCTCCGCCACGCCACCCACACCATCCGCGACAAACGCGCCCGCGCCGTCGCCGAACTCGCCGACTGGGAGCAGCTGCGCGCTGCGGGCAAGGCCGTCAAGGACCACACCCTGCGCCACCTCGACCGCTACCTGCTCCAGCTGGAGGCAGCCGTCACCGCCGCCGGCGGCACCGTCCACTGGGCCGCCGACGCCGACGAGGCCAACCGCATCGTCACGGACCTGGTCCGCGCCACCGGGGAGAGCGAGGTCGTCAAGGTCAAGTCCATGGCCACCCAGGAGACCGGCCTCAACGAAGCCCTCGAAGCCGCCGGGATCACCGCCTACGAGACCGACCTCGCCGAACTCATCGTCCAGCTCGGCCACGACCGGCCCTCGCACATCCTCGTCCCCGCCATCCACCGCAACCGCGGCGAGATCCGCGAGATCTTCCGCGCCGAAATGGGCGCATGGGGCCGTCCCGCCCCCGAGGACCTCGGCGACGACCCCCGCGAACTCGCCGAAGCCGCCCGCCTCCACCTGCGGGAGAAGTTCCTGCGCGCCAAAGTGGCCGTCTCCGGCGCCAACTTCATGGTCGCCGAGACCGGCACCATGGTCGTCCTCGAATCCGAGGGCAACGGACGCATGTGCCTGACCCTGCCCGACACCCTCATCTCCGTCGTCGGCATCGAGAAGGTCGTCCCCACCTTCCGCGACCTGGAGGTCTTCCTCCAGACCCTGCCGCGCTCCTCCACCGCCGAGCGGATGAACCCGTACACCACCATGTGGACCGGCACCCACGAGGGGGACGGCCCCTCCGCCTTCCACCTCGTCCTCCTCGACAACGGCCGCACCGACACCCTCGCCGACGCGACCGGCCGCCAGGCCCTGCGCTGCATCCGCTGCTCCGCCTGCCTCAACGTCTGCCCCGTCTACGAACGTGCCGGCGGCCACGCCTACGGCTCCGTCTACCCGGGCCCCATCGGCGCCGTCCTCAGCCCCCAACTGCGCGGCACCGCCGGCGCCGTCGACGCCACCCTGCCCTACGCCTCCACCCTCTGCGGCGCCTGCTACGAGGTCTGCCCCGTCGCCATCGACATCCCCGAGATCCTCGTCCACCTCCGCGAACGCGTGGTCCAGGGCGGCCCCGTCACCCGCGAGGGCGTCCGCGTACACCTGCGCCCCGCACACGGACACACCGCCGAACGGGCCGCCATGCGCGCCGCCCGGCTGCTCCTCGACCACCCCGGAGCGCTGCGCGCGGGAGAGCGGCTGCTGGCCCGCGCGCGCAGGCTGCGCCCCCGCCGCCTCCCCGGCCCCGGCCGGGCCTGGACCGACACCCGCGCACTGCCCGACATCCCGGCGGAATCCTTCCGCGACTGGTGGCTCCGAGAACGGGGGAACCGAGGTTGAGCACCAAGGACCGCATCCTGTCCCGCATCCGGCGGGCCACGGCGGAGGCCCCCGAAGCCCCGCCCGTCCCCCGCGACTACCTCCGCGTCCACGGCACCCGCACCCCGGCCGAGACCGCCGGCCTCCTCGCCGCCAACCTGACCGAGTACCGGGCGAAGGTCCACCGCACCGACGAGGACGGCATCGCCCTGCTCCTGGCCCGCCTGCTCACCGCCTCCCGCACGGTGCTCGTCCCGCCGGCCCTCCCCCCGCACTGGCTCTCCGCGACGGACGCGACCCGCGTCCACGACCGCGCCGCCTCCACCCCGCACGACCTGGACCGCGTCGACAGCGTCGTCACCGGCTGCGCCCTCGCCATCGCCGAGACCGGCACCATCGTCCTCGACGGCGGCCCCGACCAGGGCCGGCGCCGCGTCACCCTCATCCCCGACCACCACGTCTGCGTGGTCCGCGTCCCCGCCCAGGTCGTGGACTCCGTCCCGCAGGCCCTCGAACGCCTCGACCCGACCCGCCCGCTGACCTGGATCTCCGGCCCCTCCGCCACCAGCGACATCGAACTGGACCGGGTCGAGGGCGTACACGGCCCCCGCACCCTGGAGGTCGTACTCCTCGGCGCACAATAGCCGCATGCCATCCCACATCGCCCTGACCGCCCTCGTGGTCCACGACTACGACGAGGCCATCGACTTCTACACGCGCGCGCTCGGCTTCGAACTCGCCGAGGACACCCCCCGGCCCGACGGCTCCCGCTGGGTCGTGGTCCGCCCGCCGGGAGCCAAGGAGTCCGCCCTCCTCCTGGCCCGCGCCAAGGACGACGCCCAGCGCTCCCGCATCGGCGACCAGACCGGCGGCCGGGTCGGCTTCTTCCTCTACACCGCCGACTTCGCCGCCGACCACGCCCGGATGACCGCCGAAGGCGTCCGCTTCCTGGAGGAGCCGCGCCACGAACCGTACGGCTCCGTCGCGGTCTTCGAAGACCTCTACGGCAACCGCTGGGACCTCCTCCAGCCGGCCTAGGGGGTGTC
>NZ_GG657750.1:6682920-6698860 GCF_000158895.1 Streptomyces sp. C
GCCTCGGCCGCCGCGTCGACCCGCTCCCCGGCCTCCACCCGCCCGGCCAGCTCCCGGGCCCACCTGACGAGGCCGGCCACGTCCATCCCGTACGCCTCCCCGCGCGCCTCCCCGGACCCGAGCCCGGCCAGCGCCCCGGCCCCGCGCCGCAGCAGCCGCGCCCCGCCGACGGAGTTCCCCCGCGCGGCGTGCGTCAGCCCCACCGCCAGCTGCGCCAGCGCCCGCCACAGGCCGGCGTCCTCGGCCCGCCCGGACTTCCACGCGTCCTCGAACACCTCGTGCGCGTGGAAGGGCATCCCGGCGTCCAGCAGCCGCTGCGCCTCCGCCACCGTCAGCGCCGGCGCCCGCACCACCCCCTCGGGCTGCCGCGCCACTCCCTCGGCCCCGTACCGCAGCGGCCGCCCCAGCCCGTCCCGCGGCCGCGCACTGCGCGCCCGCCCCTCACCGTCCCGGTCGCGTTCCCGTTCCTTCACCCGGCCATCCTGCCCGCCGCCGATTACCCGTGCACACGCACCCCTCAGCGTGGGGTAATGTTCTGCATGTGCCCGGCACGAGGGGGAAACTCCAGGTGAGGGGCACGAAGCAGCAACGGGACGTGGCGCAGCTTGGTAGCGCACTTGACTGGGGGTCAAGGGGTCGCAGGTTCAAATCCTGTCGTCCCGACCACGCGGAAACGCAGGTCGGAGGCCGTTCTCTCATCCGTGAGAGGACGGTCTTTCGTGCGTCCGGGGCCATGGTGGTCGCAGCCACGCCGGGCGGCCAGAGGCTGTTTGACGAGTTCGCGGCCGCGGGCCGGTTGCGGGTTGCGGTGGGCAGTGGCCACCGCCACGGTTCCTGCGGCCGGCCCGGAGGGCGGCGGCCGGTGGAGGTGCCGGCCTACTTCTTGTCGCCCTCGAGGCCGTCGAGCAGACCGCCCAGATCGTGGGTGAGTCCGACGTCGATCATGCCTCCCCGCGTGCGCATCTCGCGCTCTGCGGGACTGAGTTTGGCTTCTTCCTCGCGGGTCCTGCGCGCTTCCTCCTCGCGGGCCTTGAGCTCTTTGGAGAAGGGCATGCGGTCGATTGCTTCGCGGAACTTGTCGTCGTCGTTGCCCATGACCGGTTCTCCTGATCGGTGGGGGTGTGGGGATTCCCCCTGGTCAGTATCCCGCTGGTTGTGGGAGGCCGCCCGGCGAGGTGATGACCCGTGTGGTCCCCCGCGGCGCCCACAGCGTGTCGGACAGGGAGAGTGCCGGCTGGACGGGTCGTTCAGCATCGTGTGGAAGAGCCGGCCCAGGTCCTCGTCGGACCAGGCGGAGAAGTACTCCAGATTCAGCATGTCCGGCTGGCTGAGCTGGTGGACCGAGTAGTCGTCGCGCACGCCGCGGATGTGAAGTTGTGACCGCCTCGTGCCGAACAGGGGACCCCCGCAAGGTTGCCTCGCCCATATGGCCCCTACACCGTGGTTCGAACCAGGCAGGCTCGTTGGCAGGACATGACGAGAAAACTCCTGGTCCGCGTGGTGGCAGCCCTTGCCTGGACGGCCGCCGCCCTCGTGCTCGCCGACGCCTCCGCACAAGACGCCCCTGCCGACGTCTCCGTGATCCACGTCAGTCCGGTCTACTACGACGAAACCGTGGACGAGATCAAAATGGACCCGGGCGAGTAACACGGGGCGGCTGACAGCCGACGCCCCTCCTGACCGACACGGCAGTGCGGCAAGGCTTCTTCGCACTGCCATGTCGTCGTGGCGTGGTCAGCGGCTGTCGCCGAGTTCCTGGTGCATCTGCGGCTGGTCGTCCTCGCCCTGGGTGAGGGCGAACTTCTGGACCTCGTTGAAGCCCTTGGAGGCGATGCCGACGATCTCCTTGTAGGGGTTGACGCCGGTGGCCTTCTTCGCGCTCCCGCCCAGGAAGCCGCCGCCGATGCCGCTGATCACGTCGTTGCCGGCGGCGATCGGCTTGGCGGCGGCGTCCAGGACGCTCTTGGGGAGGCCGGCCATGTCGGCGTACTTGTCGGTCAGGGCGTGGCGGACCATCGCGATGAAGGCGTCGTGGACGCCGGGCGGGTAGAACTTCTTGTAGAAGTCGACGGCCTGCTTGGTCATGAAGACGCCGTCGTCGGTCTTCTTCCACTCCTTGTCGCGCTCGTGGTCCCACAGGGCCTCGACGAGGTCGGGGTCCTTGGGGAGCAGCCACTTGTCGGGGGTGCCGAGGTAGTGGTTGACGTAGTGCCAGGCGCACATGAAGCCCTTGGCGTCGTCCTTGGTCACGTCGATGCCCAGGCGGTCCATGGCCTTGAGGATCTGGGTGGAGAAGATGCAGGCGGCGCCGGCGGTGTACTTCTGGGAGACGGGCTCGCCCCACTTGGCGTAGTCCCATTTGCCGCTCTTCTTGTGGAGCTGGCGCACGGAGGCGTGGACGAGGCGGACCTTGGTGACGTTCGCGGCGAGGGTCCCGTCGCGCAGGGCGTTCTTGTTGCCCATGTCGAGGAAGAGGCGGGAGGACTGCGACAGGCGGCGGCCGGGTCCGTCGACGCCGCCGAGGCGGCCGGTGGAGCGCAGGGTGAAGGCGCCGGTCGGGGAGAGGTAGGTGCCGATGAGTCCGACGGTGCCCTGGAGCATGGTCGCCTCGCCGTGGTGGTGGGCGAAGAAGCTCTCGGCGGCCTTGGTGTCGGCTTCCGACCAGTCCGGCGGCGGTGCGGCGGCCTCCTTGAGGAAGGCGGCCAGCCGGGGCGGGAGGGTGGACATGTCCACCCCGGGCTTGAGGGTGCCGATGGTGCGGAACAGGGCGTTGACCCCGTCGATCTCCTTGTTGTCGATCAGGTCCGACACCAGTTCGTCGGCCTTGGGGTCACCGACCTTGCTCGCCGCTTCCAGCTCGGCGTCGATCGTCGCAAGCGTCAAAGGCACAGAGGAACCTCTTTCGTTCGGGGAAGTGACAGGGGATGGGAGGGCAGCCAGGTGCAAAACGTGGAGCGCGGGATCTTCCGGCACCCGTCACGGCAGCGGCTGCTCGCCCAGCGGCATCGTGGCGGCGGCTGAGCAGCGGGAAGAACCCCCGGGCAGTGCGGGATCGTTTGCTCCTCACCCAGGTAGCCCTCACCGCCCGGAACCGGCACCCTTCTCAGCCGGTCTGTTCCGCTCTCGGCGGGGAGGCAGCCGCCTTCACGACGCCGGGCATGAGTGGTCATCGCTCACGGCTACCGCTCTGACCTGGTAAAACGGTCCTGCTCTACCTCGCCTCGCCCAGCCGAGTGATCCCTCAGGGCGCAGAAACGATCTCGGGGTCGTCAAGCTCCGACGGCCGTGCTGGTCTTGCCGCGACGCCCCCTCCGCGACTGGCGCGTCGTGCGCGGCAGCGTCGACGTGTTCGGCCGCGCCGCTTCCCGTACTCCCGACGGATCACAGGCCGTCGACCTCGGCGGCAGCGAGCGCGGCGGCATCGAGCAGACCATCGCCACCGAGGAGGACGCCGAAGAGCTGGTCACGTTCAAGGCGAAGATCAACGACCACCCCGACTGCGTCTCCGGTGCCCGTGACGCCGCCCAGGACTTCCGCGTCCAGTTCGCCGCCGACGCCGAGCACGCCCAACGGTTCGAACTCGGCAGCATCGCCAAGCCCGCACGCGGCAGCAGCACCTGGACCCTGCGCCGCGCCACCCTGTGGGGCACCGACCGCTTCAGCCGCCTGCAGTTCATCTCCGACACCAACCACGCCTGTGGCCCCCTCATCACCGACATCAAGGTCGTCGAACGGCCCTGACCTTCAGCCCGCAACCGCGCCGCGGCGGACGGCCCAGGCGGTCGTCGGCCTCGGGGGGCAAGGGGTCGCAGGTTCAAGTCCTGTCGTCCCGACCACGCGGGAACGTATGTCGGAGGCCGTTCTCTCATCCGTGAGAGGACGGCCTGTCGTGCGTCCGGGACCACGGCGGTCGCAATGGGGTGGCCCGTCCACCCTGTGGCTGGTTGGCGGCGACGCTGAAGGCCGGCGGCGCTGGGGAGCGGAGTCGGCCGAGGGTCTCGTGGGTCTTCGACGTCCGCCAGCCCAACCTGGTATCAATGCCGCGCTCGCGGATGCCCCCTGTCGGCGGCGTCGTGCCCGGCCGCGGTGTGGCTTGCCGGGTCGGCGAGGGGCATTCTTGTTGGTGAGCCCTCGGTTCGGGTCGGGTGTCTGACCGGCTGCGGGGGCGCGCTCCCGGGAGCCCGGTGCCCGCGTCGGGGTGACGGCAGTGCCGGACGGGGCCGCGCAGCCCGCGTGGTTGGAGGCAACTGGATGGCAGCCGGACAGTGTGGGGGTTCCGATCACTCCGAGAGCTTCGGGGAGGAGCTGTTGGGCGGGCTCCTCGACCTTGCCACGGAGCTGCCGGCCCACCTGGTCGGTCCGGTCGTGGCCGGCGCGGTGGCCCGGCTGGGAGGGCGGCAGGTGCAGATCCTCCTCCAGGATTACGGGCAGGAGAAGCTGGTTCCCGTGGAGGGCGAGGGGCTGGCGGGGGGTGACCCGCTGTGGATCGACCGCTCGGACGCGGGTCGGTGCCTTCTCACGTCCCGGCCGGTCGAGGTGGCGCTGGGCGAAGGGGTCCGGGTCTTCGTGCCGCTGTGGGGCGGCGGCGACCAGGCGGGTGTCCTCGCCGTCACGCTCGACCGGGCCGATGACGACGACTGCCGGATCCTGCGCAGGATCGCGGCGCTGGCCGCCGACATGCTGGAGAGCAAGAACGGCTACACCGACCTGTTCTTCCGCACCCGGCGCGGCGAGCCGATGAGCGTTGCCGCGGAGATCCAGTGGTCGCTGATGCCGCCCCTGGTCATGGTGACGCCGCGCGTCACCGTCGCAGGAGTCCTGGAGCCCGCCTACGACGTGGCCGGCGACAGCTTCGACTACGCGCTGAACGGGGACACCTTCCACCTCGCGATGATCGACGCCATGGGACACGGCCTGAACGCGGCCACGATGGCGACGGTGGCCATCGGCGCGTACCGGCACGCCCGCCGGATCAGCATCGAGCTCTCCGAGATCTACCTCTTCATGGACCGGGCGGTGGCCGAGCAGTTCGCGCCCGACCACTTCGTCACCGCCCAGATGATGCGCCTCGACACCGACACGGGCCGCCTGCAGTGGGTCAATGCCGGCCATCCTGCCCCCATGCTGGTCCGCGGGCACCGGGTCGTGGGCCGCTTGGACAGTCCCACGACCCTGCCCGTCGGCTTCGGGGGAGCGCAGCCGCAGGTCAGTGAGGTGGCGCTCGAACCGGGGGACCGCATCCTCTGCTTCACCGACGGGCTGATCGAGGAGCACGAGAGCGGGCAGGAGCAGTTCGGCGAGGACCAGCTGATCGCCTGGGTGAACCAGCTGGAGGAGACGGACCGGGCGGTCCGCGTGGTGGCACGGGACCTCTCCCGCACCCTCAAGCGGGCACGCGGCGAGGTCACCTCGGACGATGCCACCCTCGTCCTGGTCGAGTGGCGCGGATGACGGGCGCGTGGGCACTTCGGCTCACAGGCGTCGGCGTCCCAGCCGCGGACTCTCGAAACCCCTCTTCTGACCCCGCCGCGGAGTAGGCTGGGATTACCGGGAGTAACTCGTGCACCCGCGCCCCAGCGGACGTCGTTTCCGGCGATCAAGACATTGCTCCGCCCGGCAGGGCGGTCCGGGAACGAGTCCGCGATCATGGCTAACACCGCTTCCCTGTTCTCCGCACGTTTGGCCCTGACACCGAAGACCGCCCTCGCCGGCCTGTTGGACGGCGCGTGGTGGCCCAGGTCCCGCGATCTCGCGGCTGAGCTTCCGCCGCTGGTCGAGGCGCTGGAGGGCCGCTTCGGGCGCATCACGCGGGTCGCGGTGAATCCCACCTGCTGGCCCGTCGTCCCGCACAGGGTTTTCGTCGCGGGGCACATCGTGTACGTCGGCTGGTTCACGGAAGAGGATTCCGACAAGATGATCCTGCTCTCCTGTGCCGTCGGCCGCTGCGACCTGCTGGTGATCCCGCCCGAGACCGAGCCGGCCGCAGCAGACCGGCTCATGACCGCCGCCGCCCGCCCGGGCAACGTCCGGGCCGTCGGCACCCTGATGAGCGACGAAGCCGCGAACGGCCTCCGCGTCAGAGACGCGCGAAGGGTCGAGGATGCCCGGGAGACCGATGGCGGAACCCCCGCCACGCCTCCTCCGCACCCCGTCGTCGGAGCACGGATGATCCCGCTGCCGTGGAACATGCGGAGGTGACCGGCCTGCGGGCACCACCCGGGTGTTCGGCCGGCACCGCACCGGCAACTGCCTTCCGCAGCGGTGCGTCCACCCCGGCCAGGGGGCCGGCCGGCGTCAGTTCGCCGGTTCCCGGGCGTCGATCTCGGCGATCAGCTCCTCGATCAGAGCCCTGATCTCGTCCCGGATGGGTCGGACGGCCTCGACGCCCTGGCCGGCCGGGTCCTCGAGCTGCCAGTCGAGGTAGGTCTTGCCGGGGAAGTACGGGCAGGCGTCGCCGCAGCCCATGGTGATGATGTAGTCGGAGGCCCGGGCGGCCTCGGGGGTGAGGACCTTCGGCTTCTGGTCGGAGATGTCGATGCCCAGCTCGGCCATGGCGGCCACCGCGGAGGGGTTGATCTGGTCGCCGGGCACGGAGCCGGCGGAGCGGACCTCGAAGCGGTCCCCGGCGAGGTGGCGCAGGAATCCGGCCGCCATCTGGGAGCGGCCCGCGTTGTGGATGCAGACGAACAGGACGGACGCGAGCGGGTTCGCGGGCATCGGCTCTTCCTCGTGGTGGCAGATACGGCTACGTCACCACCGTCAACCGGCGGAACGGATCAGTCGGGGCTGGTATCAGCCCTTCGTGATGTGACAGTATCAGCGGATGATGACGTCAGTCGACACTGATCTGATCCGGGTTCTGGCCGACCCGCTCAGGCTCCGGATCGTGACCCTCCTCGCCCGCGAGACGCTGTGCACCACCCACCTCGTGGAAGAGACGGGTGCGAAGCAGACGAACCTCTCCAACCACATGAAGGTGCTGCGCGAGGCGGGGGTCGTGGATACGGAGCCGTGCGGGAGGTACATCTACTACCGCCTGCGCCCGGAAGTCATCGAAGCCCTCGCCGGTCAGTTCGCCGACCTCGCCCAGACCGCGCGAGCCACCGCCGAAGCGAACCTCAAGCGGTCCTGCCCATAGGCCCTCGCGGCCTCGTCCGCCCTGCCTCACCTGCCCGAGGAGAACCTGCCTTGACCGCCACCGAGCCCGCCGCGAGCGAGGCCATGGCCGCCGACACGGCGCCGCAGCCCGCGCCCGGCGCGACACCGCCCCGTACCCCGCTGATCGCCCGCGCGGCCGCCGAGCTGGTCGGCACCGCCGCCCTGGTCGCGGTCGTGGTCGGCTCCGGCATCCAGGCCACCGAGCTCACCGACGACGTCGCGCTGCAACTGCTGGCCAACTCCACCGCCACCGTCTTCGGCCTCGGCGTCCTGATCGCCCTCCTCGGCCCGGTCTCCGGCGCCCACTTCAACCCGGCCGTCACCCTGGCCGAGTGGTGGACCGCCCGCCGCGGCGGCGCCGGCGTGAACGCCCGCGAGCTCGCCGTCTACGTGCCCTCGCAGATCGCCGGTGCGATCGCGGGTGCGGTCCTCGCCGACGCGATGTTCGGGGAGCCGCTGGTGGACTGGTCGCAGCACGACCGTTCCGCCGGGAACCTTCTCCTCGGCGAGGTGGTCGCCACCGCGGGCCTGGTCCTGTTGATCTTCGGCCTCGCGCGTACGGACAGGCTGCGGTTCGCCCCCGTCGCGGTCGCCTCGTACATCGGCGCCGCGTACTGGTTCACCTCCTCCACCTCGTTCGCCAACCCGGCGGTCACGATCGGCCGTGCCTTCACGGACACCTTCGCGGGCATCGCCCCGGCGTCGGTGCCCGGCTTCATCGCCATGCAGCTGGTCGGTGCCGTGGTGGGCCTGGCGTTGGTGGCGGTCGTCTTCATGCGCGGGAAGACCGGCTCCGGGACGCTTTCGGCATGACGCGGCGTGCCGACGTGGTGGTGATCGGCGGCGGCCAGTCCGGACTCGCCGCCGGCTACCACCTGCGCCGTCTGGGCGTCGAGTACGTCATCCTCGACGCCCGGACGGCGCCCGGCGGAGCCTGGCAGCACGCCTGGGACTCCCTGCGCCTGTTCTCCCCGGCGGAGTACTCGTCGCTGCCCGGGCGGCTCATGCCGGTCCAGCCCGGCCGGACCTACCCCGACGCGCAGCATGTCGTCGACTATCTCGCCGACTACGAGAAGCGGTACGACCTGCCCGTGCAGCGCGGGGTGTGGGTGGAAGCGGTCCACCGGGACGGCGCGTTCTTGCGCGTGGCGACGGACGGCGGCGACTGGCAGGCCCGCGCGGTCGTCAGCGCCACCGGCACCTGGACCCGCCCCTTCCTGCCGGCGGTCCCCGGCCGTCGGGCGTACACCGGCCGCCAGCTGCACACGGTCCAGTACCAGAGCCCCGCCGAGTTCGCCGGCCGGCGGGTGGTCGTCGTGGGAGGCGGGAACACCGGCGCGCAGATCGCCGCCGACCTCGCCGGTGCCGGGATCGACCTGACCTGGGTCACCCGGCGCCCGCCCCGCTACCTCGCCGACGACGTCGACGGCCGGGCCCTGTTCGACCACGCCACCGCCCGCCGCCGCGCCCTGGACGAAGGCCAGACCGACACCGGCGGCGTCGCCTCCCTCGGCGACATCGTCGCGGTCCCGCCCGTACGCGCCGCCCGCGACGCCGGACTCATGACCGCGACGCCGATGTTCAGCCGGCTCACCGCGACCGGCGTGGCGTGGGCGGACGGCACCGTCGCAGACGTCGACGCGATCATCTGGTGCACCGGCTTCCGACCCGCACTCGCCCCCTTCTCGGCCCTGCGTCTGCGCGGCACCCGCGGGCATGTCACCACGGCCGGTACCCAGGCCGTGGACGAGCCGCGCTTGCACCTGCTCGGCTACGGCGACTGGACCGGCCCCGCCTCCGCCACCCTGATCGGCGTAGGCCGCCCCGCCCGCGACGCCGCCCGGCAGATCCGCGACTCGCTGACCTGACCCCGCCCCGCTTCAGCGGGCAGAAGGAACCGGAGGCCCGGTGAAGTCAGTCGTGCCGGGCCAGCTTGTACGCCGACACGAGCAGGATCGCCGCCAGCACGGGGATCAGGGCCACGTCCGGGAAGACCCCGAGCAGCAGTCCGCCCAGGACCGCACCGGCGATGGAACCCGCTGCCATGATCGTGGTGAAGCGGAGGTTGGCGCCCAGGACGGCGAAGCTGCCGTCACGGCTGTAGCGGGCGAAGGCGACGAGCATGGTCGGCAGCGAGACCAGAAGGGACAGGCTTCCGGCGGTCTTGATGTCCTCGCCGAAGAGCAGCGCGATCGTCGGGATCAGCAGTTCCCCGCCGGCCACGCCCATGATCGCCGCGACCACGCCGATGCCGAACCCGGCCGCGATTCCGGCGGGAATCCGTGCCCACTGCGGTAGATCGAGTGTGCCCAGTGTGGTGGTGTGGGTGAGGAACAGGGCTGCCGCCATGAGCACCATGAGGGCGGACAGGACTTTGTAGAGGGTGGCGGAGCGCATGCGCACGGCCCAGGAGGCTCCGGCCCACGCACCGAGCAGGCTGCCGGCCAGGAGGTTGGCGGCGACGGGCCAGCGGGCGGCCACTTCGGCCGCCGGGACCGCGGCCAGCCGGGCGGGGAGCGCTACGAGGACCACGACCAGGCTCATCGCCTTGTTGAGGATGACCGCCGAGAGTGCGGCGAACCCGAACAGTCCGATCAGCAGCGGCAGGCGGAACTCCGCACCGCCCAGCCCGATCATTCCCCCCAGCACCCCGATCGCGGCACCTGCGGCGAACACCACGGGTGCTGTGTGGGTCGGCCGGAGGCCGTCGAGGCTCGGTTCGGTACGCATCACGGCATCCTTGCTGGTCACCGGCCCTCCCGCTAGGGCCGGGCCGCAGCTTCGGGGAATGCCACCGGGCAGCCGCCCGGGACTCGTCGGGAGCTCCGAGCCACAGCGCCGGCCGCCCTGCCCCGCCACGCTGCTGCCTGGCGAACCCGTGCCGGCGTACGTCGATTCACGTCAGGACGGGGCTGCGGCGCTCCAGCAGGACCACGTCCCGCCAGACCCCGCGGTGGCGGCCGATCCGTTCGCGCGTACCGATGACCCTGAACCCGGCCCGCGCATGCAGGGCGAGGCTGGCGGTGTTCTCGGGGAAGATCCCGGACTGGATCGTCCAGATACCCGCCTCCTCCGTGGAAGCGATCAGCGCTTCCAGGAGGGCTCGGGCGACGCCGCGGCCGCGCGCGTCGGGGTGGACGTACACGGAGTGCTCGACCACGCCCGCATACGCGCAGCGGTCGGAGACCGCGCTCGCCGCGACCCAGCCCAGCACCCGGCCGCCGTCGCCGTCGCCGTCGAGGGCGACGAAACGGTGCCCCGGCAGCTTGGCCTTTTCGAACGAGGCCCAGTCG
Organism: Streptomyces sp. C; assembly: GCF_000158895.1. Lineage (NCBI taxonomy): Bacteria > Bacillati > Actinomycetota > Actinomycetes > Kitasatosporales > Streptomycetaceae > Streptomyces > Streptomyces sp. C. Next base: position 6,693,372 of record NZ_GG657750.1, read on the forward strand.
GGGGCCTCCGACTCGAACGTCGCGTTGCCTTCGTCGATCCCCGCCTGGTAGATGCCCAGTACCTGCTCGGCGTGCGCCGGGAGAAGTGCCTCGACCCGCACTCCGGTCACGCCGCCTTGGCGGCGCCGGCCAGCAGCGCACCCATGGCGGCGAGCACGGACGGCTCGACCCGGTAGTAGACCCACGTACCGCGGCGTTCCGAGGACAGCAGCCCGGCCTCCTTCAGCTTCTTGAGGTGGTGGGACACGGTGGGCTGGGAGACGCCGACGTCGGAGATGTCGCACACGCACGCCTCGCCGCCCTCGTGGGAGGCGACGGCGGAGAACAGGCGCAGGCGGACGGGGTCGCCGAGGGCCTTGAACATCTTCGCCGCGACCTCCGCCTCGTCCGCGGACATGGGGCGCTCGTTCAGCGGGGGGCAGCAGGGCGCGACCGCCTCGGGCTCCAGGAGCGGCAGTACCTTCGCATTCGACATACGTCTATGTTGACACATGTCGAACTAGGGTGGCAGGGGGCGTTTCCTGGTCACCGTCCAGCCGGGGTGGGGGCGGTCCGGATTCCCGCCGAACGGCACACCGGGCTGTGCACCGAACCGGGCCGTGGGGAGCGGGGTCGGGCTGTCGTGGTGGTGCGGCCACGATCCCGCCGCCCGGTCCGACGCCTCCAGCGCCACCGGCTTCAGCCGCCCGGACAGGGCGTCTGTGGACGCCGGTCCCGACTGCCCGCTGCCGATGGCGACAGCTTCCACGTGCTCCACTCCGACTCCCGTGAATTAGATGAATGTCTATGTTGACGTCTATCGATGCAGCTGCCATGCTGATCACACAAGACATAGACAAACGTCGAAACACGAGGGAGTCGTCATGAGCGAGGCCACCACCGAGCTGCCCGTCGTCGTCATCGGAGCCGGCCCCGCCGGACTCGCGGCCGCCGCCCACCTCGTCGACCGAGGCCTCGAACCCCTCGTCCTGGAAGCCGGGACCACCGCCGGATCCGCCGTCCGTGAATGGGCCCACGTGCGGCTGTTCTCCCGCTGGGGCGAGGTCGTCGACCCGGCCGCCGAGAAGCTCCTCGCTCCGACCGGCTGGGTCAGGCCCGAAGAGGACACCTACCCCTCGGGCGGGGACTGGGCCGACCTCTACCTCCAGCCCCTGGCCCACGTCCTGGGTGCGCGGGTCCGCTACGACGCCCGCGTCACCGGCGTCTCCCGCACCGGCCGCGACCGCATCGTCGACGCCGACCGCGAGGCCCAGCCCTTCGTCGTCCACTACGAGAGCGCCGACGGCCGCGAGCGGCGGGTCTTCGCCCGGGCGGTCGTCGACGCCTCCGGCACCTGGTCCACCCCCAGCCCCGCCGGCGGCAGCGGACTCGCCGCCCTCGGCGAGAAGGCCACCGCGGACCGCATCACGTACCGCGTCCCGGACCTGAAGGACCCCGCCACCCGCGCCCGGTACGCGGGCAAGCGCACCGCGGTCATCGGCTCCGGCGCCTCCGCCTTCACCGCCCTCGCCTACCTCGCCGACCTCGCCAAATCCGAGGACGGCCAGGGCACCCACGCGGTGTGGATCCTGCGCCGCGGCATCTCCGGCTCCACCTTCGGCGGCGGCGAGGCCGACCAGCTCCCCGCGCGCGGCGCCCTCGGTCTCGCCGCGAAGGCCGCCGTCGACGGCGGCTACGCCGACGCGGTCACCGGCTTCCGCACCGACGCCTTCGAGCGCAACCACGGCGGCAGCGTGATCCTCGTCGGCGAGGACGGCCGCCGCCTGGACCCGGTGGACGAGGTCATCGTCCTCACCGGTCTCCGCCCCGACCTGTCCTTCCTGGACGAACTCCGCCTGGCCCTCGACGAGCGCCTGCAGGCCCCGGTCGAGCTGGCCCCGCTCATCGACCCCAACCAGCACTCCTGCGGCACGGTCTACCCGCACGGCGTGGGCGAGCTCTCCCACCCGGAGAAGGACGTCTACCTCGTCGGCATGAAGTCCTACGGCCGCGCCCCCACCTTCCTCGCCATGACCGGCTACGAGCAGGTCCGCTCCATCGCCGCCCACCTCGCCGGGGACCGCGAAGCCGCCGAGCGCGTCGAACTCACCCTCCCCGAAACGGGCGTCTGCGGCGGCGCCGGCCTCTTCGACGAGCCCGCCGCCGCCGAGGAGACCGGCGGCGGCTGCTGCGCGGCCCCGGCCACCCTCACCATCGGTGCCGCGCCCGCTTCCTCCGGCGGCTGCTGACGTGAGCGACCTTCAAAGCGGCGTGGCCGCGACCGGGACGGAGGTCCGGTCGCGGCCACGGACCGCAGGCTCGTCCTGGCTTCGCCAAGCCTGCTGGTGATCGCAGCAGCCCGAGCCCGCCGCGCGTCACCGGCGGCCACGGACACGTCGTACGCAGCCGCGCGTTCCGGATGCCGGCCGTCGCCCTCACCCTGTCGTTCGTCCGCCTGGACGAACCGGTGCGCGGGCGGTGCGGTGGGTCCGCACCAATCTCCGCCGGGGCTTTTGGAGCGGGCGACCAACATCGCGCGCATCGTGCGGGGCCACGATCACGGGAGGCCCCGCGGACTACGGCGGGAAGAAGCGGAAGGCTGCCCCCCATGCGTTACGCACCCCGTCCAGTCCTGGGCGTCCTCGGCGGAATGGGGCCCCTCGCCACGGCCGACTTCTACCGTCGGCTCGTCGAGCGCACTCCGGCCGGCTCCGATCAGGCGCACCTGCCCGTCGTCATGTGGGCCGATCCCGCCGTTCCGGACCGGACCGCGGCGCTGCTCGACGCGGGGCCGTCTCCTGTACCTGCCCGGCCGCGCTCGATGCGGCGGCATGCTGGAGACCGGCATCGGCCGCGCCGCCAACGTCGCCCTCGCCGCCCTCCCCGGCTTCACGCTCCCCGGCGACACCTCCGGCTCCCGCCGCTACTTCGCCACGGACATCACCGAGCCGTTCGTCCTCACCGACGGGCACCTCGACGTCCCCACGGGCCCGGGCCTCGGCGTCCAGCCGCTGCGCGACCTCCTCGACGAGGTCACCACGTCCACGGAGTGGATCGCCCTCTGACATCGGCGGGCGGCCCTTCCTGCGTTCGCGGCCTACGCCTGGGCGGGCCGGGCCGCCGCCCCCTGCCGGGCGGCGTTCCGGTCCACGGCCCGCCGTTCGGCGGCCTCGACGTCGAGGCGGCCCGAGGGGTTGCCGGAGCGTGCCACGACGGCCTCGCGCACCAGGGCCATGTAGAAGAGCGCCGGCGCGCAGGGGGTCCACTCCCGGCCCTCCTCCAGGAGGAAGTCGAGGACGCTGTCCGGATCGGCGGGCACGAACCTGAACTGATCGTGCTCCCACTTGTCCTCCACGCCCCTGCTCCGTCGCCGGGTGAGGTCGTCGGCCGTCAGCCCGGGCAGCACCGCGCGGTAGAAGGCCGCCCACTGGTGGCCCCGAAGGTCCAGCGCGAAGGCGAGCAGCTCCAGCTCCACCTCGTCTTCGTCCTGGACGGCCAGCTCCTCCCGCAGGGCCCGGCGGGCCACGGCGTGGAGGCTGATCGGGGAGCCGTCCGCGGGGACGTCGTGGACGGCGGCGAGGCCCTCGTTCGCCGAGGAGTTCCAGCGCTCGGTGTTGTGGCCCGCCACGCGGGCGCTGCGGCGGGCGAAGACCATCTTCCGGTCGGGCCCGGTCCGCACGGCCACGTTGACGCCGAAGCTGCAGGAGAGGAAGGCGGGCGCCGCCACCGGATCGGTGTCTTCCAGGTACTGCGTGCGCAGCGTCGCCGGCTCGCCCTCGCGCAGGGGCCTGTCGAGGTTGACCGACGTGGCCAGGAAGTCGAAGTAGTCGGCGTCGCACAGGCTCAGCTGCACGACCGGCAGCTCGTCCTCGTCGGTGCGGGAGAGCACGATGCTCTCCACCGCGAAACGGGGGTTGTTCCACCGGTGGGGCTCGCCCGCGGCCTGCTTGCGCTCCTCCTCCGCCTGGATCGCCCGCCGCCACTGCTGTACCTCCAGGGGCAGCGACACCCGGCGGAGCCCGGGCTCGTGGAGGACCCTCACGTTCTCCTCCAGGATCGGGCGGGTGCCGTCACCCTCGAAGACGTAACAGTCCGTCAGGAGATGCCCAACGGTGAATCCCTCGCGCTGCGTCACCGAAACCCCTTGGTCGGATGCCGAGTTGAGTGAAAATCGTGCCATGCGCCGGACGGCGGCGGGCCTGGTTTCCCGGGGGAGGGCGGTTGCGGATGGTCGACGTCCCGCACGACGGCGTCGTGGCCACGGTGGTGGTGGACACGTACCAGGGCGACACGCTCCGCCGGCGCGACCGCTCCTACCTGCGCCGCAGCGCCGACCGGTTCACCGAGCAGGCGAAGCGGCTCGGCTTCGACGCGCCGCCCCTGCGGGCGGCCGGCACGCCGGACGCCGGCACCGCCGGCCCGCCCCTGGAACGCGGGCGCGTCCGGGAGCTGGTGGCGAGGCTCCGCGCGCAGCCGGCGGGCCGGAAGATCCTCTACTGGACCGGCCACGGTGAACGGGTCGGCGACACCTTCTACCTCGCCTGCCAGGACTCCTACGCCGCCGGCCGGTTCGACCCCGCCCGGGCCGTCTCCGCCGCCGAACTCGTCTCCTGGCTGGCCGAGGACACCACCGACACCCTCCTCGTCCTCGACGCCTGCTTCTCCGGGGCGGCACTGGACGACGTCAACCAGCAGGTCAAGGCGGCCAGGGCGGGGAGCGGGCCGCGCGGCGACGCCGGGTTCGCCGTGATCGCCACGGCCGAAGCCGCCGAGGAGGCGGTCGAGGGGCGGTGGACCGCCCGGCTGAAAGAGGTGCTGGACACGGCCGACGCCCAGACCCGCGCGGTCCCGCTCTTCCACCGGGAGAACCCCGTCGTCCCGTTCACGCACCTCATGCTGGCCGTCCGGGCCCTGACGACCGACCAGGTGCCCGAGTGGTCCGAAGTGCGGCCCCTGCGGCCCGACTTCCTGCTCAACCCCTACTGCTCCGAACGCGTCAGACCCGCCCTGCGCCCCTCCGACGACCAGTCGTGGATCGGCGAGGAGCTCAGCGCCGACGCCATGCCGCTCTTCTCCGGCTCCGGGGAAAGCCGCAGCCTGCGCGAGTTCTCCTCCCGCGACCGGATCCTCGGGGAACTGGTCACCTGGATGGCGACCAGGAGCACGGGCCTGTTCGCCCTCTCCGGTGCTTCCGGCGCCGGCAAATCCACGCTGCTGACCTATCTCGCCCACCTGACGACACGCGGCTTCGCGGCCTCCCTGCCCGCCGGCCGGCGGCCCCGGATCCAGCCCGAGCTCTACTCCGTGCACGCCGCCCTGCACTGCCGGGGCAAGACCCTCACGGCCCTCTGCGAGGAACTCGCACGCCGGCTGGGCGCACTCGGCCTCGGCCGGCCCGACGGACCCGCCCAGGCGGCCCCGCACCTCCTCGTCGAACGGATCGCCGCTCTCGCCCGGCGCAAGGGCAGCCTGACCCTGCTGTTCGACGGGCTCGACGAGGCGGCCGCCGG
>NZ_GG657750.1:6699027-6700294 GCF_000158895.1 Streptomyces sp. C
CCCCGAGACCGAGGGCGACATCGCGCGGCACGTCGAGCGCCTGCTCGGCCGGGACGGCTCCCCCTACCGGCCCGCCGGGGCCGAGGAGGCCCGGCGCGCCGCCGCCCGCCACATCGCCTCCCGCAGCAACGGCCTCTTCCTGGTCGCCACCCTCTGGGCCCGCCGCCTGGCCGGTCTGGACGAGCTGCCCGGACCCGACCGGCTGGACGGCGAGCTCCGGCACGGAACCGCCGTCCTGGACTCGCTGCTCGGCGCCGAACTCGACCGGCTGGACCCGGCCGAACCGGCCCGCATCCGCGACCTGCTGCGCCCCCTGGCACTGGCCCAGGGCAACGGCCTGCCCCAGCCGCGCGTCTGGCTGGCCATGGCGGACGCCGTGCGCCCGCCCGGCAGCAGGCAGTACACCGAGGACGACCTCAGACACGTCATCGACGCGGCCACCGGAGTGGTCCTCGCCCGGGACGGCGAGTTCGGCACGGAGGTCCACCGGCTGCACCACCCCAGCTTCGGCACCCACCTGCTCGGCGACGAGGCCCGGCAACGACGGCTCCACCGGCGCGTCGCCCTGGCCCTGCGGCCGCCCCGCAGCGAGGACTGGGCGAGCGCCGAACCCTACGTCGCCCACTACGCCGCCGCACACGCCGCGCTCGCCGGCGACGCCACCCTGGACGAGCTGACCAGCGACTACCACTTCGCCGTGCACGCCTCACCGGACGTCCTCGAACCGCTGGTGGCCACCCGCCTGGCGGTGGCGCCCCGGCCGGCGCTCTACGCGCAGGTCGCCGACCACTTCCGCACCCATCCGGCACCCGCCGCCCGCTGGGCCGTGCTGCGCGCGACCGCCCTCGCCGTGTTCCCCGCCGAGGTCCTCCAGGGCATCCCCCGGCCCCCCGAGGTCTTCTGGGACGACGTGTGGAGCAGCGCGGACCGGCTCCCGCTGCAACGGAGCTGGCCGGCGCCGATGGGTGGCGCGCTGGCGGTCCACTGGGAGGGCGGTCAGGGCCGGGAGGGACACGGTGAGGGCCTCATCCACGCCGCGGGCGCCGGAGTGATCAGATCGTGGACCGCCGGCGGACAGGAGGTCCGGGGCCGCGACACCGGACCGGCTGGCTGGACCACCGCCGGCCGGCAGCGCGGCCTCGCGGTGGCCGAAGGCGGCGCCGGCCGCCGGGTGATGGCGACGCACGACGGACGGGCGCTGCGGCTTTGTGCCGCGGCCAAGAAGAGACACCCCTTCGAAGGAGCTGTACTGGGGCGGGGCGCCCGA
>NZ_GG657750.1:6700900-6713061 GCF_000158895.1 Streptomyces sp. C
GGCCGTGGCCGACGAGACCCGCGTCCGGGTCTGGGAGCCGCACTCGCCCGATGAGCGGGCCGTCCCCGATGACCGGGCCGTCCCCGATGACCGGGCGGTGCCCGCCGGCCGGGCCGCGTCGACGGCCCGGCGGGGGCCCCGGGGCGGCGACCCCCGCGCCCACCCGCGGGCCGTGGTCGCCACCGGAGCGGCGGGGGAGTTCCTGCTGTGCAGGTCCGAGGACGGTGACGTCCTCGTGAGCCTGCACACCCCGGCCGGCCCCCGGCTCGTCGGCCCGCTGCTGTCCCACGGCGACCCGGTCACCGCCCTCGCCGCCGTGCCGGACGGGGAGCGGTGGACGGTGGCGGCCGTCGGCCGCCGGACCGCCCGCGTGTGGACCCTCGGCCCCGGCCTGGACACCGAGGCCACCGACGAACTCCACCTCGCGGGCGCCCGCGACGTCCCCGTACCGTCCGTCGCCCTGCACGCGGCCGCCGGACGGCGCCTCGAACTGTTCTGGCCCTCCGGCCAGGGCGTGGCCTGCTGGGAACGCGCCCCCGCGCCCGGCACGGGCTGGACCCGCGGGACCACCCGGCCGATGGGCGCCTCGGGCGCGGTGCAACGCCTCGCCGTGGCCGGGACGCCTCAGGGGCGGTCCTGGCTCTCCGCGTGGGGCGGCGACGCCGTGCGCGTCTGGGACCTCGACGCCGCGGGGGCCAGACCCTTCCCGGTGGACTCCGTCCTGATCCACGCGGTCGCCACCGGGGTCCTGCGCAAGGGGCGCCGGACGGTCCCGCTGGTGGCCATCGCGTCCGGCAACGAGGTGGAGATCGCCGAGTGCGAGGGCTGGCTCTTCGGCACCGGCACCACCCTGCCGCCGCCACCCGGCGACGCCCCCCTCGACGGCCTCGCGCTGGCCGGCCCGGCCCACCGGCCGCTGCTGGTCGGCTGGCGGAACACCTCCGGCCGCCTCCACCTGTGGGACGTCGTCGCCGAACGGGCGCTCCCCGACGTCGAACCCCGCGGCTACGACGTCTCCCAACTGGCCTCCACCTTCGGCGACGCGGGCATCACCCTCCTGGTACGGGGCGGCCCGCAGGCCGCCCTCCGCTGCGACCAGCTGCTGCTGACCCCGCAGAACCTGATCCGGCTCGGCGTTCCGGTCACCGCGGCGGACACCGCCGGGTTCCGTCCACCCACCCCACCCACCCCCTTCCCCGAGGAGCAGCTGCCGTGAAGGACGACCTCGTCGTTGTCGTACCGGGCATCATGGGCACCGCGTTGACCTGGGAAGGCGCGGACGTCTGGAACCTCGGCCCGCGCGCCGCCGCCGGGCTCTTCCGGCCGGGGACGACGCTGGAGCGGCTGCGGCTGCAGCAGGGGATCGGGGACGAGGACCCGGAGCCGCGGCACGCCCTGTCCCTGGGCGGCCCGATCCGGACCCAGCGCGTCCTGCCCGGCCTCGTGGCGCACCTCGGCTACGGCGGACTGGCCGGGCGGCTCGGCATCGAGCGCGAGCGGCTGGCCGTGTTCCCGTACGACTGGCGGCTCAGCAACGTCAACTCCGCCATGAAACTCGAACGGTTCGTCGGCGAGCGCCTCGAACGGTGGCGGACCGGCGCGGACCCGGAGCGGTTCCCGGGCGGGCGGGACGCCAAGGTGGTCTTCGTCTGCCGCTCCATGGGCGGTCTGGTCGTACGGCACTACGTGGAGGTGCTCGGCGGCCACGGAGTGACGCGCGCGGTCGCCTCCCTCGGCACGCCCTACCTGGGCAGCGTGAAGGCGCTCCGGTTCCTGCTGGGCGAAGGGCTCGGACCCCTGCCGGGGGCGTGGCGGGAGGCGATCGCCGAGGTCTGCTCGACGTACCCGTCCCTGCACCAGTTGCTCCCGGTCTACCGGGCGGTCGTGACCGACGACGGCTACCCGGCCCGGCTCGGCGAGGTACCGCCGGTCGCCGGGCTCTCGACCGCGATGGTCGTGGACGCCTTCAGGTTCCACCGCGAGATGCAGAAGGCCGCCAGGGCGAACAGGGCGAACGAGGCGGGCGGGGCCGCCGGCTACGACCTCGTCCCGCTGGGAGGCGCCACCCACCGCACCGCGCACGGCGTCTCGTTCGACACCGCGGGCCGCCCCATGTTCCACGACGGCCTGCCCGGCGAAGGCGGCCCGTGGCTGGGGGACGGCACCGTCCCGCAGCTGTCCGCCACCCCTCCGGAGCACCGCACCACGGCGACGACCATGTGGTTCCCGCACCGGCACGCCTCGCTCCTGGACGCCGTACCCGTGCAGTACCAGCTGCGCCACATCTGCAACGGCGTCGAACGCCCCCGGTTCCTCGCCTCGGACCACGACATCGGCATCGAACTCCCGGACGTGGCCCTCGCGGGGCAGCCGATCGAGGTGTGGGCCACGCACGCGGACCGCGCCATGGACCTCCGCGTCCGGCGCCTCGCGGAGGACGGCCGGTGCGTCGCCGCCGAGCCGATGCGGCCCGCCGGCGACGGACGCTTCCGCGCGGAGCTGCGGGCCGAACCGGGGACGTGGACCCTGGAGGTGTCCTCCCCGACGATCGGCTACGCGTGCCGGGACGCCGTCCTGGTGATGGAGGGATAGCCGGTCCGCGCGGTCAGTCGGGCGGTTCCGGCACCGGCTCCTCGGGGTTGCCGTCCGGGGGGTCGGACGGGGGGCCGGACGGGCGGTCCGGGGGGTCCTGCGGCCGCGGGTCGCGGGGGACCGGATCGGGGCCGGACGGGACCGGTTCGGGCCTCTCGGGCGGTGGCGGGGTCGGATGCGTCACGGCTTACTCACCTCTCCTGCGGCGGACCGGACCCGCGCATGGAGCGGGAGACCGGGGGCATGCGCTCCCTGCGGGCGCCCGGTCCTCGGGCGTCCCGTTCCGGTCGTCCTGCTCTGGAGGTGGGTCATGGTTCCGCTCCTTCTGGTCCTGCTGCTGATTCTGCTGCTGTTCGGCGCCGGCTTCGCCGTGAAGCTGCTCTGGTGGATCGCCCTCGCGGTGCTGGTGCTCTGGCTCGTGGGCTTCGTCGCCCGCGGCAGCGGCGGGCGCTGGTACCGGTGGTAGGACACCGCAGAGCAGGGCCCGGGGGCCTGCCGGAGACGGCGGGCCCCCGGGCGTCGCCACCGCCGTCCGGGTGACACCGGGCCGGACCTCAGGCCTGCACCGCCCGGTCGAACTCACGGAGCACGGCGGCGCAGAAGACGTCCAGGTCGTCCGGCTTGCGGCTGGTGACCAGCGTCGACCGCGCCGCCCGGCAGACCCGTACCGGCTCGTCCACCCAGGTGCCGCCGGCGTTGCGGATGTCGGTGGCCAGGCTCGGCCACGAGGTCAGGGTCCGGCCCCGCACGACGTCGGCCTCGACCAGGGTCCACGGGGCGTGGCAGATCGCGGCGACCGGCTTCCCCTGGGTGAAGAAGCTCCTGGTGAAGCCGACGGCCCGCGCGTCCGTCCGCAGGGCGTCGGGATAGAAAGACCCCGCCCGGCAGGACCAGCGCGTCGAAGGCGTCGGCGGTGTCCCCGGCGAGGACGTGGTCGACGGTGAAACGGCCGGCCCGGTCGAGGTGGTCGAACGCCTGGACCTGTCCGGCCTCCGTCGAGACCAGCTGGGGGTTCCAGCCGGCCCCCTCGACGGCCTTCCACGGCGCGGTCAGTTCCACTTCCTCGACCCCTTCGAGCGCGGTCAGAAAGGCGATGCGCACCGAATCCACCTCCTCGTGCTCGATCCGGTTCGCGCGTACCACCCCCGCCTGGCCCGGACACGCGGCGCCCAAGCACCCGCTTCCGCGGTGCGGTGGCCGACGATGGGAAGGGTCTCCGCGGCGCCCCGCCGCGGCCCGGCAGCAAAGGAGCCGCAGTGCCGCAACCGGACCAGCAGCCCGACCCTGACCTCGGCGACCTCGCCGAGGCGGTGGACGGCACGATGTACGTCGTCACGGCCGCCGCGGGCGGGCGGCGGGCCGGCTGCCTGGTCGGTTTCGCCTCGCACTGTTCGATCGACCCGCCGCGCTTCGTGGTGTGGCTGTCGACCGCCAACCACACCTACGGCGTCGCCCGGGCGGCCCGCCACCTCACCGTGCACGTACTGGGCCGGGACCAGAAGGCCCTGGCGGAGCTCTTCGGCGGGCGGACGGGCGACGACGTGGACAAGTTCGCCCGCACCGCCTGGCGGCCCGGGCTGGACGGCAGCCCGGTGCTGTCGGACGTACGCGTCTGGTTCACCGGCCGCGTCGAGCAGGTCGTCGAGGCCGGCGGCGACCACGTCGGCTTCGTGCTCTCCCCGGCCGGGCCCGGCGCCGTGCCCGCGGAGCCGCCCGGGCCGCTGCGCTTCGGCGCCGTCCGCGACGTGGAGGCCGGTCACCCGGCCTGACCGGCGGGCGGCCGGGGGCCGCCGGCCGCAGGGGCGGGTTTCAACCGGCCGCGAGCGAGCACGCGCCAGACGACCGACGGACCCCGATCGAGGAGGTAGAGCCATGCCCGAGTCCGCGGACCGCAGGGAACAGGACGTCGTCGCGGTGATCCTGGAGGACCACCGGACCATGGAGGAGCTGTTCCGCAGGATGCGCAGCGTCGAGGACGACCGCGCGGGAGCGCTGCGGGAGTTCTCCGCGCTGCTCATCGCCCACGGCGAGGCGGAGGAGTCGGAGGTCTACGGCGCGCTCAAGCGCTTCCGGAACGTCGACGACGAAGAGGTCGAGCACGGCGTGGAGGAGCACGAGGAGGGCAACGAGGCGCTCCTCGCCCTGCTGGAGGTGGACGAGGTCGGCTCCGAGGAGTGGGACTCCAAGCTGGAGGACCTGGTCCGGGCCGTCTCCCACCACCTGGACGAGGAGGAGCGGACCATCCTCAACGGCGCCCGCGAGAACGTCCCGGACGAGCGCAGGGCCGAGTTGGGCGCCGCGTTCCTGAAGGAGCGCGAGCGGCAGCTGGAGTCGGACTGCGGCAGCATCGAGAACGTCCGGGCCGTCGTGAAGCGGTGACCGCCGCCGTGGTGAGCCGGTGACCGCCGTCGTGAGCCGGTGACCGGCGGGCCGCTACGGCGGGCCCGCGCCCGCGAGGGGGTTGTGGCCCGCCGGCACCCGCTCCGCGGCGGACGGCGGCCCCGGCGGGGTGCCGTCGCCGAAGGGCCGGCCGCCGAGGCCGGCCCGGTCGTGCGGGGCGAGCCAGGTCTCCGGCTCGGGCCCGGCCGGCACGATGCCGGTGGGATTGATGTCGGTGTGCACCAGGTGGTAGTGCCGCTTGATGTGGTCGAAGTCGACGGTGTCGCCGAAGCCGGGCGTCTGGAACAGGTCCCGCGCGTACCCCCACAGCACCGGCATCTCCGCGAGCTTGTTCCGGTTGCACTTGAAGTGCCCGTGGTACACGGCGTCGAAGCGGACGAGCGTGGTGAACAGCCGTACGTCGGCCTCCGTGATGGTGTCACCGACCAGGTAACGGGAGCGGGCGAGCCGGTCGCCCAGCCAGTCGAGCCGGGCGAACAGCCGCTCGTACGCCTCTTCGTAGGCCTCCTGGGAGCCGGCGAACCCGGCCCGGTAGACGCCGTTGTTCACGTCCCGGTAGACCACCTCGTTCACCGCGTCGATCTCCGGCCGCAGCGCGGCCGGGTACAGCTCGGGCGCGCCCGGGCGGTGGTGGGGCGCCCACTCCAGCGACATGTCGATCGTGATCCGCGGGAAGTCGTTCGTGACCACCGCGCCGGTCGGGACGTCGACGATCGCGGGGACCGTGATGCCGCGGTCGTAGCCGGGCTCCCGCGCGAGGTAGGCCTCCTTGAGGCGCTCGATGCCGAGCACCGGGTCCCGGCCGCCCGGATCGAGGTCGAAGGTCCAGCTGTCGTCGTCGTGGACCGGGCCGGCCACGGCCATCGGCAGCGCCTGCTCCAGACCGAGCAGCCGCCGTACGACCACGGCCCGGCTCGCCCACGGACAGGCCCGGCTGACGACGAGGCGGTAGCGCCCCGGCCGCACGGGGAAGCCCTCGCGCCCGTCGGCGGTGATCCGGGTCGCGATGTAGCGGCTGTCGCGCTCGTACCCCTTGCCGGGGCTCACGTACGTCACGCCGTGCGCCTCCCCGCGTGGTGCCCCGGCGAACGCGCGGCGCTGCGGCGGCGGGCGGCCGTGGTCCGCGCCACGTCGGGGGCGAACACCTGCGCGGAGCGTTCCGCTCGCAGGGTCTCCAGGATCCGGATCTGCCGCTCGGCCCGCCTCAGCAGCGCGTGCAGGCGGGCCCCGTCGACCCGGACGCCGCCGTCCGCCAGCGCCTGGAGCGCCCGCCACATGCAGGCCTTGCCCTCCACGCCCAGGCGCATCGCCTCCAGCTCCAGGACGTCGCTGAGCGGCGAGCGGGTGAACAGGTGCCCGTTCAGCTTGAGCCGGCCGGCCTTCTCGGCGAGCCGGCCGAGGGCCGCGCGGCCCCGTGACTCGGGGACGCCGAGGCCGGCCATGAGGGCGCGCAGGCTCTCCCGGTCCTCGGCGACCTCCTGGGCCAGCGCCGCCAGCGGCGGCCCGAGGGGCCGTGCCGCGGTGGGCCCGGGCGGCGCGGCGCAGCAGTTCGGTGCCGGCGCTCGCCCCGGTGAGGTGGTCGTTGAGGTAGACGCCCAGCAGCTCGGGGGCCGGGCGGTCGGGGGCCGGGCCGTCGGCGGCGGGGCGGCTGTTCATGACGGTTCCTCTCGGTCGGGCGGGCCCGTGCACGGCGCCCCGCCGTCCCCGGGCGCCGCTTCGCGGCGGCGGGGCCGGTGGCTGGTGTCGCACCACGGATAGGTGCGGCTGCGGCGGCAGGTGCACACGGCGACGGTGAACCGGTCGGAGCGGACGACGGTGCCGTCGTCGAGGACGACCTCCACGGGGCCCTCGACGAGCACCGGCCCGCCCGGGGTCCACCGCCACGCGGCGGGCGGCGCGGTCGGGGGAGTTCATGCGCGTGCCTCCTGGGGGGTGGTGGAGGCCCCGTGCGCCGCGGCGCCGTCGGGGGAGAGGTGGTACACCGAGAACGCCTGCCCGATGACGGGCATGGCCACGTTGCGGACCTGGACCCCGCCCGCCGTCATTCCGTGCTCGGTGCCGAGGTGGGCGTGGCCGTGGACGGCGAGGTCGGCGCCCTCCTCGTCCATCGCCTCCGCGAGGAGGTAGCTGCCGAGGAAGGGGTAGATCTCCCGGGGCTCGCCCGCCAGGGTGTCCGGCACGGGGGAGTAGTGGGTGAGCGCGATGCGCAGCGCGCTGCCGGCCTCGCGCAGTTCGCGCAGGGCCCGCCCGAGGGCCTCCGCGCTGTCGCGCGTGTAGCGGATGAAGGACTTCATCTCGGGTTCGCCGAACTCGCTGCCGGCGCGGCCGGCGAACCCGCCGCAGAAGCCCTTGGTCCCGGCGATCCCCACGGGGGTGCCGTCGACGTCGAGGAGGACGCCGTCGCCCTCCAGCACGTACAGGCCCGCCGCGCGCAGCTCGTCCGCGACGGCCTCCTGACGGTCGCTCTGGTAGTCGTGGTTGCCGAGCACCGCGACCACGGGCACCGGCAGCCCGGCGGCCTCGGCGGCCACCACCCGTGCCTCCTCCGGGGTGCCGTGCCGGGTCAGGTCGCCGGCGAGGAGCAGCAGGTCGGCGCAGTTGCCCAGGGTGTCGAAGGCGGGCCGCAGCACCCCGGCGCTGCCCGGGCCGAGGTGGATGTCCCCGACGGCGGCGACGCGGATCACGACAGCTCCTCGGCGTGGTCGGGGGGCTGGGCCCGGCTCAGGGTGATGTCCCCGTACCAGTCGTGGCCCGCCAGCTCCTCGCCGGCGATCCGCAGGATGGCCGCCTTGCGCTCCTCGTCGCCGACGCAGCCGCGGAGCACGGCGCGGGCGCCGTGCAGCTCGACCCGGACACCCAGCTCGGCCAGTTCCTCGCGGGCCAGCCGCTCGCGCAGGTGCTCGATGCGGTACTCGATGATGCCGGTGGAGCTCATGTTCCTTCTCCCGTCATTCCTTCTCCCGTCACTTCCGCTCCCGTCATTCCGCTCCCGTCACGTCCGCGCGTTCGATTACGCGGAGCCGTTCGAGCAGGTGGAAGAACGCGTCGGGCAGCGGCAGCGCCCGGTGGTCGCGCTCCAGCCGGGCCCAGTCGATCTGCTCGCGCAGCATGCGGGCCATGGGCAGCAGGTCGCCGAAGTCGCAGTAGTGCTCGCACAGCGCGGCGAGGCGGCTGTCCATCAGGTCGGTGGGGGAGAGGACCGGCATCCACACCGAGTCCACCGCCTTGACGCTCGCCCGCTCCAGCAGCTCCGTGCCGACCGGACGCCGGGCCAGTTCGAAGATCAGGTCGATCTCCTCCCCGCCCGAGCGGCCCTTGACCAGCCAGTCCTCGGGGGCCCGGCGCATGTCGATGCCACCGTCCTCCAGGGCCTTGATCGCCTGGTCGGCGTCCTCGGGGCGCACGCAGAAGTCGGTGTCGTGCTGGAAGCGGGCCGGCAGGCCGTGGGCGAAGGCGGCCACGCTGCCGGCGAGGGCGAAGGGCGGCCCCGAACGCTTCAGGAGGGCCGCCACCCGCTTGGTCGTCTCCAGGATCGCCTGGGTGTGGTCCTTCGGCAGCACGCCCTCGGCCGGGGCGGGAGCGGTCAGGCCCTCCGGCGGGGCGATGCCCCCGAGGGCGGAGGAGGTACGAACGGCCACGGGGCGCCTCCCTGGTTCCACCCGCACGGTGTCACGGTCGGGCATGGCCCCCGCCTAACCCGTCCGGCCGTCTCGAAACCCCCGGGACACGAGGAGTGCCGCGGGGCGCGCCGGGTAGGCGCGCGGCATGTCCCCACTGATCGACAGCACGGTCCCCCTGCTGGTCCAAGGCTACGCCTGGGCCCCCGACCTGCGGCGCCGCCACGGCGACCCGCCCGCCGTCCGGACCCGGCTGATGGGCCGGCCCGCCCTCCTGCTGCACGGACCGGCCGCCGTGGAGTTCTTCTACGACGAGCGGCACGTGCTCCGGGACGGCGCCCTCCCCGGACCCGTGCTCGACACCCTCTTCGGACGGGGCGCCGTCCACACCCTGGACGGCGAGCGGCACCGGGTCCGCAAGGCCCTGTTCGTTTCCCTGCTGATGCGGGACGGCTCCGTGGACGAGCTCACCGCACTCGTACGCCGGCACTGGACGGCCGCCGTCGACGGATGGCAGGGCCGGGGCGCCGTCCTGTTCGACGAGGCCGCCACCGTTCTCGCCCGGGCCGTCTGCGACTGGACCGGCCTCGCCGTACCCGAGGACGCCGCCCGCGAGATCGCCGAGGACTGCGTGGCCATGGTCGACGGCTTCGCGACCCCCGGACCGCGCCACTGGCGGGCCCGCCGGGCCCGGGCCCGCCAGGAGGAATCCCTCGCGCGCACCGTGGAGGAGCTGCGCGGCGGAGTGACCCGCCTCCACCAGGCCCTCCCCCCGGGCGGCGGGCACACCGCGCTGGAGACGGTCGCCCGGCACCGCGACGCCGACGGCCGGCTCCTCGACGCCCGCACTGCGGCCGTGGAACTGCTCAACGTCATCCGCCCCTGCGTCGCCGTCGCCTGGTTCGCGGCCTTCGCCGCGCACGCCCTGCACCGCAGGCCCCGGCTCGCCGACGCCCTGCGGGCGGACGACGGCGCGTACGCCAGGGCCTTCGCCCACGAGGTGCGGCGCTTCTACCCCTTCGTGCCCTTCGTCGGCGGTCTCGCCGCCCGCGACCTGCGCTTCGGCGGCCAGGCCGTCCCCGAGGGCACCCTGGTCCTCCTCGACGTGTACGGCCACCACCACGACCCCGCCCTGTGGCCCGACCCCTACCGCTTCGACCCGCTGCGCTTCCTCGGCCGCGAGCCCGGCCCCGGAGCACTCATCCCCCAGGGCGGCGGCGACGCCCGCACCGGCCACCGCTGCCCCGGCGAGGACATCACCGTCGGCCTGCTCGCGGAGTTCGCCTCCGCCCTGGCCGGCCTGGACACCGACGTCCCCGAGCAGGACCTGCGGATCCCGCTCCACCGCATCCCGACACGGCCGCGCAGCGGGTTCACCGTGTCGGTCCCGTCCCGGCAGAGGAGTCACCATGCCCCGAGGTTCCAGTCCCAAGCGTGAACGGCAGTACGAACACATCAAGGAGAGCGCCGAGGAACGCGGCGAGAGCCCCGAGCGGGCCAAGGAGATCGCGGCGCGCACCGTGAACAAGGAACGCGCCCGCGCGGGCGAGTCCAAGACCGCCAGCAAGAGCTCGCTCGACGACATCTCCTCCTCCCGGCGCGGCGGGCTGCACTCCCACAGCGGGTCGCGGGGCCCCACGTACGACCAGCTCTACGCGGAGGCCAAGCGCCGCAACCTGCACGGCCGTTCCTCCATGGACAAGGCCGAACTCGAACGCGAACTGGGCTACTGAACCCCGACCCCCCGGGAGGCACGCATGAACCGGGCCGCACTGTTCGACGTCGACGGCACCCTCGTCGACACCAACCACCTGCACGTCACCTGCTGGTGGGAGGCACTGCGGCAGGCGGGACACGAGGTCGCCATGCACGACGTCCACCGCGCGGTCGGCCTCCCCGGCGAGGACCTGCTCGCTCACCTGCTCGGCGAGGACCGCGACACCGCCGAGGACGAGCGGCTGTCCGCCGCGCACGAGACCCTCTACGCGACCTGGTTCGACCGCCTGCCCCCCTTCGGCTCGGCGGCCCGCCTGCTGCGCGAACTGGACCGGCGCGGCTGGCGGGTGGTGCTCGTGACCTCCGCCAAGGACGCCGAGCTGGACGCCCTGCGGCGGGCCGTCGACGCCGACGACGCCATCACCGCCACGGCCAGTTCCGACGACGTCGACAAGGGCAAGCCCGCACCCGACCCGGTGCACCACGCGCTCGGCCTCGCGGACGCGCCCGCACGCGGCTCCGTCCTCGTCGGCGACACGGTGTGGGACATGCGGGCCGGCACCCGGGCCGGCGTCTCCTGCGTCGGCCTGCTGTGCGGCGGCATCCCGCGCACCGACCTGGAGGAGGCCGGCGCCCGCGCGGTGTACCGGCACCCGGCCGACCTGCTCGCCCACCTCGACCGCAGTCCCTTCGCGGCGGCGGAGCGGGCCGGATGACGGCGGTACCGCGACCCCGGGCCCGGGGTCGCGGTACCGCGCATGATGGACGTGGAAGGTGCTCACGGCCGCGGGGCTCCGCGACGCCGCGGACGGGCCTCGGTGACCGCGCCCCGCATGGCGGCACGGCCGACGGGTAGGTGCCGGGCACTCGGCAAGGAGGACCCGATGGACGTTCTGACCATGGGGGTGGAGGAGGAGTTCCACCTCGTCGACCGCGACAGCAGGGCGCCGGTGAACCGGGCTCCGGAGGTGATCGGAGAGCTCGCGGCGGAGCTGGGCGATCAGGTCCAGGCCGAGTTCTACGACACCCAGGTGGAGGTCTGCACCCTGCCCGCCGCCGACCGCGATGACCTGCGCCGGCAGCTGGTGCGGCTGCGGTGCTCCGTCGCGGAGGCCGCCGCGCGGGCCCGCTGCCTGGCGGTGGCCTCGGGGAGTCCCGTCGTCCCGCCGCAGGAGCCGCTCACGATCACCGACAACCCCCGCTACCGCCTGATGGCGAGCCGGTTCCCCGGGCTCCTGGGGCCCTACCGCCTGGTCTGCGGCTGCCACGTCCACGTCGGCTGCCTCGACCGGGGCCGGGCCCTCGCGCTGGCGAACCAGATGCGGCCCTGGCTGCCGGCGCTCCAGTCGATCACCGGAAACTCCCCCTTCGTCTGTGGCCGCGACACCGGCCTCGACAGCTGGCGCTCGGTCGCCTACTCCGACTGGCCGACCGTGGGGCCGCCGCCCCTGCTCGACGAGCCCCAGTACCTGGAGTACGTCGACGGCCTGGTCGCCGCCGGGGTGCTGCTCGACCGCCGCATGGTCTACTGGCACGCCCGCCCCTCCGAGCACGTACCGACGCTGGAGATCCGCATCGCCGACGTCAACGCCGACCTCGACACCGTCGTCCTGACGGCCCTCCTGGTACGCGGCCTCGCGTCGGCCCTGCTCGAAGAGGTCGACGCCGGCGTACCGCCGCCCGAACCGCCCGAGCGGGTGCTGCGCGCCGCCCACCGGCTGGCCGCCCGGTACGGGATCGACGGACCCGGCCTGGACGTGTGGACCGGCGGGCGGGCGCCCGCCCGGATGCTCGTCGACCGGCTGGTGGAGCGGGCGGCCCCGGGGCTGGAGCGGG
>NZ_GG657750.1:6713394-6726994 GCF_000158895.1 Streptomyces sp. C
TTGCGCGACTTCAGCACGGCCCAGCCGATGGCCAGGCAGACCGCCCAGCCGGCGCCCACGTACAGGGAGACGCGGCTGTCCGGGTCGATGGCGATCATCACGGTGACCAGCAGCAGGAAGGCCACGGCGATCCAGCTGCAGATGGTGCCGCCCGGCGCCGGGAAGGAGGAGGCGGGCAGCTTGCCCGCGTCCACCGCGCGGCGGTAGCGGATGTGGCTGACCAGGATCATCAGCCAGGTCCAGATGCCGGCCGCCGTCGCCACCGAGGTGACGTACCCGAAGGCCTTCTCCGGCACGACGTAGTTCAGGACCACGCCGATGCCCATGAGGGCGGTGGAGAGGGTGATGGCCACGGCCGGGGTCTTGGTGGAGCTCAGCTTGCCCAGCAGCTTGGGGGCCTCGGAGTTCGCGGCCAGGTCGCGCAGCATGCGGCCGGTGGAGTACATGCCGGAGTTGCAGGACGACAGGGCCGCGGTCAGCACCACGAAGTTGACGATCGCCGCACCGGCCGGGATGCCGATCTTGGCGAAGGCCGCCACGAACGGGCTGACGCCGGGCTGGAACTCGGTCCACTTGACGACCATCAGGATCACGCTGAGCGCACCGACGTAGAAGACGATGATGCGCCAGGGCAGGGTGTTGATGGCCTTGGGGAGGGTCTTCTCCGGGTTCTCGGACTCGCCCGCCGTGACGCCGACGAGCTCGACGGCGAGGTAGGCGAACATGACGCCCTGCAGGGTCATCAGGCTGGAGCCGACGCCCTTGGGGAAGATGCCGTCGAAGGCCCAGAGGTTGGACACGGCGGCGGTGTCACCGGCCTGGCTGAACCCGAAGGTGACCACGCCGATGCCGATCACGATCATGCCGATCAGGGCCGTGACCTTGACCATCGAGAACCAGAACTCGATCTCGCCGAAGATCTTCACCGAGATGAGGTTGGCGACGTACAGGACCACCAGGAAGACCAGGGCGGTCACCCACTGGGGGACGTCCGGGAACCAGAAGTGCACGTAGATGGCCGCGGCGGTCAGCTCGGCCATGCCGGTGACGACCCACATGAGCCAGTACGTCCAGCCCGTCACGAACCCGAAGAACGGGCTCAGGAACTCGCGGGCGTACTCCGCGAAGGAACCCGAGACGGGGCGGTACAGGAGCAGCTCGCCGAGCGCTCGCATGATGAAGAAGACGATGACGCCGGCGAGGGCGTACATGAGGATGAGGCTGGGTCCGGCCTTGGCGATGTTCGCCCCGGCTCCCAGGAAGAGGCCGACGCCGATGGCGCCGCCGATGGCGATCATCTGGACCTGGCGGCTGCCGAGGCCGCGCTCGTAGCCCTCCTCGGGCGTGGTGCCCGTGGTGGCGTTGTCGTCGCCGTGCTGCTGTTCGACCTGCGTC
Source organism: Streptomyces sp. C (assembly GCF_000158895.1). Lineage (NCBI taxonomy): Bacteria > Bacillati > Actinomycetota > Actinomycetes > Kitasatosporales > Streptomycetaceae > Streptomyces > Streptomyces sp. C. The sequence goes on from NZ_GG657750.1 coordinate 6,714,790, forward strand.
GAGGTCATGCTCTGGTGCGCCTTTCCGCTCCATGCCGATCCGCCGCCGTGCTCGGCCGCGGATCGGGTTCCGATCCCCCGGATGCTGATGGAGTTGCATGCCGGCGGTCGGCCGACTTCAGCGCCCCTGTCCGGACGTGGGTGGTCCGGCAGGCGGTCGAGAAGATGTACCACGGTGTCCGGCTCGGGGCCGTGGCGTACATCACCGGCAAATCGGCCATTCGCCCGTGACCAGGCCCAAAGACCCTTGCGCAGTGATGTCATCGTTATCCGGATCTGAGCCTCCGCTGAGCGAACGCACAATGACATCGAGGCAACGCGTGCCACCCACCTTCCGCCCGGCTGCTCTGGCGGTCACACAGCGTGAACGCCGAAGCCCCTCCGGGGGGCGGAGGGGCAGGAAGCGGACCCGACGGTCACCCGGCGTCGCGGTCGTACGCCGACTTCGACCACCGGTAGCCGAGGACGGTCAGGCCGAGGCACCAGAGCAGGGCGATCCACCAGTTGTTCCCGATCTCCGTGCCGAGCAGCAGCCCGCGCAGGGTCTCGATGGCCGGCGTGAAGGGCTGGTACTCGGCGACCGGCTGGAACCAGCCCGGCATCGCGTGGACCGGGACGAACGCGCTGGAGATCAGCGGCAGGAAGATCAGCGGCAGGGCGTTGTTGCTGGCCGCCTCGGCGTTCGGGCTGACCATGCCCATCCCGACCGCGATCCAGGTGAGCGCCACGGCGAAGAGCGCGAGCAGTCCGAACGCCGCGAGCCACTCCAGCGCCGTGGCGTCCGTCGAGCGGAACCCGATGGCCACGCCGACTGCGCCGACGAGGACCACGCTGACGACCGCCTGGAGCACGCTGCCGACGACGTGCCCGACCAGGACCGAGCCCCGGTGGATCGCCATCGTGCGGAAGCGGGCGATGATGCCCTCGCTCATGTCGTTGGAGACCGACACCGCGGTACCGATCGTGGTGCTGCCGATGGTCATCAGCAGCAGGCCCGGGACCAGGTACGCGATGTAGTCGGCGCGGTCGGCGCCGCCGCCCCCGATGCCCGCGCTCATCACGTCGCCGAACACGTAGACGAAGAGCAGCAGCAGGACGACCGGCGTGAGCAGCAGGTTCAGGGTCAGCGACGGGTAGCGGCGGGCGTGCAGCAGGTTGCGCCGCAGCATCGTGGACGAGTCGCGCAGGGCGGGGGAGAGGGAGCTCATCGGACGTCCTCCTCGGCAGGGGCGGGCTGGGTCCCGGGGGCGCGGTCGCCGGTCAGGGCGAAGAACACGTCGTCCAGGTCGGGCGTGTGCACGGTCAGCTCGTCCGCCTCGACGCCGACGGCGTCCAGCCAGTCGAGTACGGAGCGCAGCTCGCGCTGGCTGCCGTCGCTGGGGATGCGCAGCGACAGCGCCTCGTCGTCCCGCGCCGCCCCGTCCAGGGCGGCGGCCGTGCGGTAGGCCGCCGGGTCGGAGAACCGGAGCCGGACGTGCCCGCCGGGGACCAGCCGCTTCAGTTCCTCGGGGGTGCCCTCGGCGACGATCCTGCCGCCGTTGAGCACGGCGACGCGGTCGGCGAGTTCGTCGGCCTCCTCCAGGTACTGGGTGGTGAGGAGGACGGTGACCCCGCCGGCGACCAGCTCTCGGATGATCTGCCACATGGCGTGGCGCGAGCGCGGGTCCAGGCCGGTGGTGGGCTCGTCGAGGAAGATGATGCGCGGGCCGCCGACCAGGGTCATGGCGATGTCGAGGCGGCGCTTCATGCCGCCGGAGTAGGTGGAGGCGGGCTTCTTCGCCGCCGCCGTCAGGTCGAAGCGCTCCAGCAGTCCGGCGGCCACGCGCCGGCCCTCCGGCTTGGGCAGGTGGTGCAGGTCCGCCATCAGGAGCATGTTCTCCTCGCCCGTGATCAGCCCGTCGACGGCGGAGAACTGCCCGGTCACGCCGATCGCGGCGCGCACCCCGTCCGGGGCGGAGGCGACGTCGTGACCCGCGACCTGCGCCTGCCCGCCATCGGCGGTGACGAGGGTGGAGAGGATCTTCACGGCGGTGGTCTTGCCGGCGCCGTTCGGCCCGAGCAGCGCGAACACGCAGCCCGCGGGGATGTGCAGATCGACCCCGTCGAGGACGGTCTTGTCGCCGTACGACTTGCGCAGCCCCACGGCGCGGACCGCGGCGGGCCGTTCCCGGGTCGGGGCGGGGATTGATGTGGGCATGACAGAAGAAGGCACGGGGCCCTCCGTTCGAAGGCTGGAGTGGCTGGCTTGGCTGGCTTGGCTGGCATGGCCGGAGTGGCTGGCGTGGCCGGAGTGGCGTGAGCTGCCGGGGGGAGGGGGTGGCCGGGGCGGCCCGGAGGGCGCCGCCCGCGGCCGGGTCAGGCCTTGGCGCGCAGGACGTCGATGTTGCCGTGCCGGGTGCGGGCGCGGATCCGGACCGTGTCCTCGGTGTCCTGCGGGGCGCCGGTCGCGGTGAGCATGTTGCGGACCTGGCCGGAGCCGGAGTTGACGTCGAGCCAGGCGGCCGTGCCCTCGCGCACGCCGACCTCGATGATTCCGTAGCCGGTCTCCAGGTCGACGGCGCCCCGCACCACTTCGCCGATCCGCAGGGCGCCGTGGGCGGTGGTGGCGGTGACCGAGCCCTCGGCGCGCCGGACGTCGATGTCGCCGTGGGCGCCGCTCACCCGCAGCTCGCCGGTGGCCGCGCCGACGGTCGTGCTGCCGTGCGAGTTCTTGAGCACGCCGGGACCGTCCACGAGGCCGACGCGCATGCTGCCGGAGCTGGTGGTGATCTCGGCGGGGCCGACCACACGGTCCACGGTGATCGAGCCGTGCGACGCGGTCAGCCGCAGCGGCCCGGTCGCGTCGAGCCGGACATCGCCGGTCGAGGTCTTCACCCGGACCTCGCCGAGCCGGCCCTCGCCGAGCACCTGGGCCCAGGCGCCGGTCAGGTCGACGTCCGAGCCCGCCGGCAGCTCGACGGTCACGTCGACGATCCCGGGGCGGCGCAGCGAGTTGCGCTGCTTCGGCGTCCTGACGGCCAGGGTGCCGTTGGCGTACGAGACCTCGGTCTGCTCGGCGGCCCGGACGTCCCGGTCCTTCTCCGGGGTGCGGGGGAGCACCACGACGACCGTGTCGCGGCGGTCGCCCGCGGTGAAGCGGATGGAGCCGGCCTCGACGTGCGCCGTGACCGAGATCGGTTCGGGGGTGTCGAAAGAAGGCATGGCTGTCCCGTCCTCTTGGGTCTTGGGGTGGAGTGGTGCCGGTGTGTGGTGTGGTGTGGTGTGGTGCGCGCGGGCCCGGCTAGCGGGCCCGGCTAGCGGACCCAGCCCGTGACGCTCTGGCCGATGGTCTGGATCCGGTCCGTCGGGCGCGGTCGGGTGCCGCCCTCGACCGCCGCCGACACCGCCCGCACCAGCCAGGCGTTGACCGACGTCCCCTCGCGGTTCGCGGCCTCCTCGGCGCGGGCCTTGAGGTGGGCCGGCAGGCGCAGGTTGACGCGGGCGGTGCCGCCCTCGTCACCCTCGGCCGGGGCCGGTGCGCCGAGTGGTTCGGCCGGCGCGGCCGGCAGGTGCGCCGGGGCGCCGGGGGCGGCCGGCAGCGTCACCACGAAGTCGGGGTCCAGCCCGCGCAGCCGTACGTCTACCGAGCCGGGAGCGAGCTCGCGGGTGATCTCGTCCATCGCGGCGGACAACACGTTGAGCATGGTCAGCCGGGTCGCCGACTCCAGGGGGGCGGTCAGTCGCTCGGCCAGCTCGCGGGCGTCGTCCCCGCCGGCTTCGGCGGCCACCGCCAGTTCGCGGCGGAGGGTGTCGATATACGGCGTGAGGTCCATGACGCCATCATGGCACCACTGTGGCGCCATGCGCAAGCATCGATGGCGCCAGGTGGCGCTGCTTTTGATGTCACGGCCTCTGACCTGCGGAAATGTGTGGCGGCTGGGGGAAGGGTGCGGTCGGAGCGGCTGTTTGTGAGGGGCGTGAGGTGCCACGTGGCGCCATGTGGCACCACGTGGCACCGTCTGGCGCCATCGGTGGCCACCGCGACGCCACCGCCGGGTGCCGGCCGTGGACCGGGCCGCCCGGGGGAAATACCCGCCGGCTTCCCCGAGAGTCCCGAGGAGTGCGGCGGCGCCGCATATAGCGTCGGGCCGGGGGAAGGCGTAGGGGGCAGCTGACGGAAGGTGATGCCGGATGGTCTCCGGAGCGGACGACAAGCGGTTCACCGTCGCGGTGCGGACGGTGGACGGGGCTGTGCTGCTCACCCTCGGCGGTGAGCTGGACCATGACACGGCGGCCCCCCTGAAAGAGGCCCTCGACGCGGCCGCCCGGCGGGGCGGCCGGCTGCTGGTGGACATGGCGGGACTGCGCTTCTGCGACTCGACGGGCCTCAACGCCCTCCTCCACGGCAGGCTCGCCGTCCAGGAGGCCGGCGGCAGCCTGGAGCTGGCCGGGCTGACCGGGCCGGTCGCCAGGATGTTCCGCATCACCGGCGCGGACGGGGTCTTCCCGGTCCACGCCGATGTCACGCAGGCGCTGGGTGCGAACCAGGGCCGATGAGAGGGGGCGAGAGCCGTGGAGCAGCGTGGCACGGCCGAACGCAACTGGCTCCTGGTTCTCGAAGGCATGTCCGACCCCGTCCTGCGCAGCCGTGACTTCACCCGGCGGGCGCTGACCGCGTGGCGATGGCTGCCGGTGCGGAGTCCGGCGGCACGGGAGGCGGTGGAGGACGTCCTGCTGCTGGTCTCGGAGGTGGTCGCCAACGCCTGCCTGCACGGCGGCGGGCCCGGGGTCCTGGTCCTGGACTGTACGGACGAGCGGCTGCGGATCGAGGTCACCGATTCCAACCCGGCACCGCCCCTCCCGTCGGGGGACGGGAGGGACCCCCGGCAGCCGGGCGGGCACGGGCTGGTGATCGTGGACCGGCTGGCCCGGGCCTGGGGCGCGCGGCCCGGGGCGGCCGGCAAGTGCGTCTGGGTGGAGGTGGCGTGCCCGGCCGCCTTCAGCTGAGCGGGTCCAGGGCGGCGATGATCTCGCGGGTGGAGCTGACCCGGCCGATCCGGGGGAAGATCTTGCCGAAGGTGTGGGCGTGCGAGTCGGCGTCCAGGTCGGCGGTCGCGTCCTCGGCGAAGACCAGGCCGTAGCTGTGCTCCCAGGCGGCGCGGGCGGTGGACTCGACGCCGATGCTCGTCGAGATGCCCGCCAGGACGATCTTGTGGATTCCGCGTCGGCGCAGCTGGAGGTCCAGCTCGGTGCCGGTGAAGGCGCCCCAGTGGCGTTTGGTGACCGTCACGTCCCCCAGGGCGGCCAGCTCGGCCGGGATCTCGGAGAAGGCGGCCGGCGGGGCGGTGGCCGGGCCGGGGCGGTCGACGTCGGTGGTGGGCAGGTCGCAGCCGTCGGGCGACCAGGCGACGTTCACCAGGACGACCGGCAGCTTGTGCGCGCGGAAGGCTTCGGCGAGTGCGATGGCGTTGCGCAGGATCTCGTCGCCGGGCCGCGCGGTGGGCAGGGCGAGGATGCCGTGCTGGAGGTCGATGAGCACGAGGGCGGTGCCGGCGTCGAGGGCCGGGGCGGAAGCGGGGGAGGTCATGGGGACGACCGTAGGAAAGGGTGGGCGCGGTTGCACGCGTGTTCCCGCGGCGGACCGGCCATGTCGCCACCGCACCCAGCACCCCGCCACCCCTAGGATGGGAACGTGAGTGCGAATCGTGTGGGGGAGAGCCGGCCCGAGCCGACCCCGGAGCTGTCCGGGGCCGAGCTGCTGCGCTGGTACTGGACGCTGGAGGAACTGACCGGGCTCGCCCGACGGGCGGGCGTCCCGGCGGGCGGTGGCAAGGCCGCCCTCACGGAGCGGCTCGCCGCCGCGCTGGACGGCCGCGCCGTCCCGGCCCCCGCTCCGGCCGGCCGGCGCGGCGGGCGGCAGCTGAAGGCGCCCGTCGACGGGGCCAGTGTGATCCCCGAGGAATCCACCAGCAGCCAGGTGCTCCGGGAGTTCTTCCTCCGCGAGATCGGGCCCGGCTTCCACTTCGACGCCTTCATGCGGGAGTACGTCGCCCAGGGCGCGGGCCGCACCCTCGCCGAGGCCGTCGCCCACTGGCACGCCACCCGGCAGCGGGCCGCCGGACCCCAGGAGGTCGGCGCCCAGTTCGAGTTCAACCGGTTCCTGCGCGACTGGCACGCCCGCCACCCGGACGGCACCCGTGACCGAGCCCTCGCCGCCTGGCGCGAGCACCGGTCCCGCCCCCGCGACTGAATCCGCCCCCGGGCGAAGCGCCCCCGGTCACGGGCACCTCTGGTACAGACCTGGTTCATCCCGAATCCGGTCAGACTTGACAAGTCGACCAGAAACGATCTTCATGGGGCGGGGGAGGAGACATACTGACGGACGTGACCGACGACACCGTTCTGATCGAGACCGACGGCTGTACGGGGCTGATCACCCTCAACCGCCCCCAGGCCCTCAACGCCCTCACCCATGCCATGGTGCTGCGGATCGGGGAAGCCCTGACGGCCTGGGAGGAAGATCCCGCCGTGAGCCAGGTCCTGCTGCGCGGCGCGGGCGAGCGCGGCCTGTGCGCGGGCGGGGACATCCGGGCCATCCACGCCGACGCCAAGGCGGGCACCACCGGCTCCCTCGACTTCTGGCGCGACGAGTACCGGCTCAACGCCCGCATCGCCCGCTACCCCAAGCCGTACGTGGCCCTCATGGACGGGATCGTGATGGGCGGCGGCGTCGGGCTCTCGGCCCACGGCGGCGTCCGCGTCGTCACCGAGCGGTCCCGGGTCGCCATGCCCGAGACCGGGATCGGCTTCGTCCCCGACGTCGGCGGCACCTACCTGCTCTCCCGCGCCCCGGGCGAGCTCGGCACCCACCTCGCCCTCACCGGCACGGCCGTCGGCGCGGGCGACGCCCTGCTGTGCGGGCTCGCCGACCACTACCTGCCCTCCGGCTGGCTGGAGGAGTTCACCTGGGAGCTCACCAGGGCGCCCGTCGCCGACGTGCTGCCCAAGTTCCACGACACCACCACCCCCGAGGCCCCGCTCGCCGCCGACCGGGAGTGGATCGACCACTGCTACGCCGCCGACACCGTGGAGGAGATCCACAAGCGGCTGCTGGAGTCGGGCCTGGCGGCAGCGCGGGAGGCCTCCCGGCTCCTGCACGCCAAGTCGCCGACCTCCCTCAAGGTCACCCTCGCCGCGCTGCGCCGCGCCCGCGAACTGGACTCCCTGGAGCGGGTGCTGGAGCAGGAGTACCGGGTCTCCGCCGCCGCCCTGTCGACGCCCGACCTGGTGGAGGGCATCCGGGCCCAGGTGATCGACAAGGACCGCCGCCCGCGCTGGTCGCCGGCCGCCCTCTTCCAGGTCCGCCAGGCCTCGGTGGACCGGCACTTCGCCCCGCTCGGCGAGGACCGCGAGCTGACCTTCCCGCAGTCCGGGGCCGGCCGCGGCTGATCCGGGTCGCCGGGCGGCCCGCACCGCTCCCCGCGGCCCGGGCCGCCCGGCCTCCCGCGTCAGTCCCGGCCGAGCCGGACCGCGAGGCCGTCGAGGACCCGCTGGAGCCCGTAGTCGAAGTTCTCGTCCCGCAGCCGCGCCGGGTCCTGGACGTGCCGGGAGTACGCGTGGTCCTTCACCACGGGGTGGTCCTCCAGGGCGGCCTCGGCGGCGGGCAGCAGCGACTCCAGCCACTCCCTCTCGCTCTTCCCGCTGCGGGCGAGGAGCGAGAGGTAGGAGGCCTCGCTGGTGGTGGCGCCGATGACGTAGGAGATCACGGCCTTCACCGCGAGGTCCGCCTCGCCCGCGGGGAACCCCGCCGACACGGCCAGGCCCAGCAGCCGGTCCGACATGCGGATCAGGTTCGGCCCCAGGTGCGCCAGTCCGACCTGGCCGAGGACCGAGGCCACCCAGGGGTGGCGCAGCACCATCGCCCGCAGGCTGTGGCCGCACTGCGCGAGGGCCTCGCGCCACTTCTCCCCCGCGCCCTCGGCCGCGGGGAGTTCCAGCTCGCCGTAGACCTCGTCCACGACCAGCTCGATCAGCTCGTCCTTGTTGGCCACGTGCCGGTAGAGCGAGGTGGCGGCGGTGCCCATCTCCGCGCCGAGCTTGCGCATGCTGAGCGCCTCGATGCCCTCGGCGTCCAGGAGCCGCACCGCGGCCGCGACGATCTGCTCCTGGCTGAGCGCGGGCTGTTCCTTCCGTCGCCGCGGCCTGGTCCACACGGAGGGCACCGGCGCGAGGGTCTGCTGCTCTGAAGAGGACATGTTCTCAGCGTAACCCGATGCGAACAGTGTACGCATCATGCGTACACCCGTGCGTGGGATCCGCGGAATCCGTTCGGAAAGCGGGCCCGGCCCGCCCCGCAGCGGCCCCGGGGCGACCCTCGGAGGGTGCCGCGGCGGCCGCACGCCCCGGCCGGGACGGGCGGGGAGGCTCCCCTCCCCGCAGGCCCCCACGCGCCCGCCCACGACCCTCCCGCACCGCCTCCGACCTGGGATCACGTACCCCGCCGCGATATGATCTCCCCCTGACCGAGAGGGAGTTGATGGACCGCACCATACGCTCGACGGAAGACGTACTGGACCTCCTGGACGGGCTGTTCGCCCAGGACGCCGACCGCTGGACCGATGAGGGCACCTCCTGGTGGGACGGCTTCTACGCGGACCGCTCCAAGCCCGTGCCCTTCTTCGTGGCGAAGCCGGACGAGAACCTCGTCTCGTACGCGGACAGGGGCCTGATCCGCCCCGGCCGTGCCCTCGACCTCGGCTGCGGACCCGGCCGCAACGCCCTCCACCTCGCCTCCCTCGGCTTCGAGGTCGACGCCGTCGACCTGTCACCGACGGCCGTCGCCTGGGCCGAGGAGCGCGCCCGCGAGACCGGCGCCACCGGCGTCCGCTTCCACCGCGGCGACGCGTTCCGGCTCACCACCGCCGAACTGGCCGGCCCCTACGACCTGGTGTACGACTCCGGCTGCTTCCACCACCTGCCGCCCCACCGGCGCGTCAGCTACCTGGCCCTCCTGGACCGCGTCCTCGCCCCCGGCGGCCACTTCGCCCTCACCTGCTTCGCCTCCGGCGCCATGGGCAGCGAACTCCCCGACGCCGAGCTCTACCGGCAGGGCAGCCTCGGAGGCGGCCTCGCCTACACCCCCGAGTCGCTGCGCCTGATCTTCTCCGGCCTGGAGGAGACCGAACTGCGCCGGATGCGCGACGAGGACGCCGCGTCACCGCTCTTCGGCGAAGCCTTCCTCTGGACGGCCCTGTTCCGGCGTCCGGAGCCGGCCCGGCGGTAGCGCCCCGGCGCGGTCCGGAGACCGGGAAATGAGGCGGCCGCCCTTGTACAACACCCCCGTCAGGCCGCACTGTTGGCCGGGATCCGCCCGTCCGGCCAGCCTCAGGAGAGCCCGCTTGTCACCCGACCGCGCCCCCGCGCACCCCCAGGCCCACGTCATCGACCCCGCCGGCGGCTGCCCCCACACCCTCAACGCCCGGCTGCGCGCCCGCGGCGCGGTGGCCGAGGTGGTCCTCCCGGGAGGCGTACCCGGCGCGGTCGTACTCGGGCACGAGGAGCTGAAGGAGTTCCTGTCCCACCCCGACGTGGCCAAGGACGCCCGCCACTTCCCCGGCCTGCACGACGGCACCGTCCCCGCCGACTGGCCGCTGCGGGTCTTCGCCAACGCCCAGGGCATGCACACCGCCGACGGCGCCGACCACCGCCGCCTGCGCTCCCTCGTCGGCAACGCCTTCACCGCCCGCCAGGTGGAACGGCTGCGCCCGCGCGTGCAGGAGCTCGCCGACGACCTCCTCGACGGCCTCGCCCGCGCCGCCGAGGACTCCGCCGACGGGACCGCCGACCTGCGCACGCACTTCGCGCTGCCGCTGCCGATGAGCGTCATCTGCGAACTGCTCGGCGTGGACCCCGAGCACCGCGGCCGGCTGCACCACCTCTCCAACACCGTGATCATCTCCACGGACGTCCCGCCCGCCGAGGTCATGGCCGCCGTACGGGAACTCGTCGAGCTGATCGCCACCATCGCCGCCGCCCGCCGCGCCGCACCCGGCGAGGACCTCACCAGCGCCCTGATCGCGGCCCGCGACGACGACGGCGACCGGCTCAGCGAGGCCGAACTCATCGGCACCATGCGGCTGATGCTCGTCGCCGGCCACGAGACCACCCTCAACCTGATCAGCAACGCCGTCCGCGCCCTGTGCACCCACCGCGACCAGCTCGCCCTGGTCCTCGACGGCAAGGCGAGCTGGTCGGACGTGGTCGACGAGACCCTGCGCTGGGACGGGCCGGTCAGCTGGTTCCCCTTCCGCTACCCCACCCGCGACCTGCCCCTCGGCGGCGCCGTGATCCCCAGGGGCACCCCCGTCCTGGCCGGCTACACGGCGGCCGGCCGCGACGGGGCCGTCCACGGCCCCGACGCGGACCGGTTCGACGTCACCCGCCCCGGCGCCGGCCGCAACCTCTCCTTCGGGCACGGCGCGCACTACTGCGTCGGCGCCCCGCTCGCCCGGCTGGAGGCCACCATCGCCCTGGAGCGGCTCTTCACCCGCTTCCCCGGCCTCGACCTCGCCGTCCCCGAGGCGGAACTCCCGCACCAGCGCAGCTTCATCGGCAACAGCGTCGAGACCCTCCCCGTCCGCCTCGCCCAGGCCGTCTAACGGGCGGCCGGCCCGGACAGCTCCGTGCTCAGCCAGCCCAGCGCGTCCGGGTACATCCCGCTCCAGGTCCGGAAGTTGTGGCCCCCGGACGGCCGTACCAGCGTCTTCACCCGGATCCCGGTGCCCCGCGCCGCCCGGGTGAAGTCCGCCAGCTGCCTCGGCGGGCTGTCCTCGTCCTGGGCGGAGGTGGCCAGGAACAGCCCGACGTCCGCCCCCTTCGCGTGCCCGGCCAGCCACATAGGGCTGTTGCGCTCCCGCAGCACCGGATCGGCCAGCACCTCCGGGTCCCCGGTCAGCGGGTCCGGGTCCAGGGCCGCGCCCGCCCGGAACACCCCCGGGTACTGCAGCGGCAGCTTCACCGCGCAGAACGCCCCCGTCGACACGCCCATCAGCCCCCAACCCTCCGGCTCGGGCAGCGTACGGAAGTTCCGCGCGACCAGCTCGGGCACGTCCCGCGCGAGCCAGGTGGCGACCTTGCGCGACGGGGTGTCGCTGCAGTCGGTGTTCACCCCGCCGGGATAGATCTCCGGCGCCACCAGGACGAACGGCCGCACCGCGCCGAGCTCCACCAGCTGCTCCAGCGCGTCCGGCATCGAGCCGAGGTCGAACCAGGAGCCCGGCGAGCCCGGGTACCCGTGCAGCAGCACCAGCACCGGGAACCGGGTCCGGTCCGCGCCCGGGGCGTCGTACTCCGGCGGGGTCCACACGATCACCTGGCCGGCGAGCTTCGAGTGGCTGCCCCGGAAGTACGTGCTGCGGGTGCCGTTCGCGCCCGGCGTGAACTTCGCCCGGCCGACCGGCGGCCCGGTCATCGCGGAGGTGCCGCGCCCGCCGGTGCCCAGCAGGTCGTCCCAGGACGCGTACAGCCCGAAGCCCGCGTTGGTCCAGGCGGCCACCACGCAGACCGCCGTCAGCTGGCACAGCCCGAGCATCATCACCCGGACGGCCCAGCGCGCCGCGCGCGGGCCCGGCACCCGGTTCCAGCACAGGAGCGCGAGGAGCATGGCCAGCACGGTGGCCGCGATCAGTGTGACGAGGAACGACGTGCTGGTCAGCTCCACGGCGTCGGCTCCTGGGGTGCGGGACGGTACGGGACGCGGGGCGGGGACACCCCCCTCACCATGCCCGGTCCCGCCGCGTCACGCGCGCACGTCCACCGTGACGGAGTGCCAGCCCGTCGCCCCGTCGGGCAGGGTCCCCGTACGCCGCTCCGGCTGGACCTCGCCCCGGCCGTCGGTGGCCCGGACCTCCAGGGTGTGGCGCCCCGGCGGCGCCTCCCACGGCCACATCCAGTGCCGCCAGGTGTCCACCCCGTCGGCCGCCCCGAGCCGGGCCTCCCGCCAGGGCCCGCCGTCGGCCCGCACCTCCACCCGGGCGATCCCCCGGTGCTGCGCCCACGCCACCCCCGCCACCGCGACGGGGCCGGCCGGGCGCTGCGAGAAGGGGCGCGGGGTGTCGATCCGCGACTGCGTCTTGACCGGCGCCCGCTGCGCCCAGGAGCGGCGCACCCAGTACGCGTCGTACGCGTCGAACGTGGTCAGCCGCAGCTCGCGCAGCCACTTGCAGGCG
>NZ_GG657750.1:6727774-6732669 GCF_000158895.1 Streptomyces sp. C
CCGGCCCAGGGCCGCCACCGCCCCGAGGAGCCCCACCGAGGCGGCGAGCGCGCAGCCCGCGCGGGGACGGTGCGGTGCGAGGACCCCGGCCGCCGCGGCGAGCACGGCCAGCAGCAGTACCGTCCCCAGGGTCAGGACCGGCTTGTCGGCGGTGCCGAAGGCCCGGACGGCCCACTCCTTGACGGCCGCCGGAGTACGGTCCACCACGGCCCCGCCGACCGCCGTGAGCGGGGCCGCCTCGGGGCGTACGAACGCCGCCGCCAGTTCCGCGACGGCCAGCCCGGCGAACGCCGCGGCCAGGCCGGCGACGGCGCCCGCCCAGCGCGTTCCTCGGTCCTCCCGTACACGGGTCATCCGGAGCCACCTCCGCCCTGTCACGGTAGCCCCGCAGCCCTCACGGGCGCGCCGCTCCCGGGGTCTGCGCCCGCACCGCCTCGCAGCCGCAGCCCCCGCCGGCGGCACGTCCCTCGGGGGCGGGACCGGCGGGGCGGCGTTTGCGCAGCTCCACGACGCCGTCGGTGATGCCGGCGGCGGGCGCGGGGGCCTGGGTGCGCTCGTGCGCGGTCTCGGACATGTCGGTGCACTCCTGTCGCCTCGCGGCCCGCATCGGGGAGGGGCGGCCGCCGAATCGTTCCGCCGCCCCTCCGGTCCGGGCCAGTGAACCCGGCACCCCCGCCGGGCGGGGGCACGCCCGGCGCCGATTCCCCCGGAAGTGTGATGGCGCCGGGCCGCTGCCCGCCGGAGACGGCCTGAGGGGGTCTACACGGGGAGGGACCAGGCCTGGTCCACCTGGTGGTCACCGCAGGCCGTCAGCCGCAGCCGCTCGGCCGGGGCGTCGGGGGTGGCGGGTGCCGCCGGGGCGGTCAGGCACTGCCCGCCGGTCTCCTCGACCAGGGTCCCGTCCCGCCGGTGGCTCCAGCTCTGGCCCGCCTGCCGGCCCGGGGCGCAGTCCGCCAGCTCCACCAGGCCGCCCGCGCGGGCCGTGAGGCACTCGCCGGCCAGCTTCAGCCGTCCGCCGCCGCCCAGGGTCCACCGCTGGTCGGCCCCGGCGGTGCAGGTGCCGAGGACCACCGAGCCGACCCCGCTGGTGCTGGCCCCGTCGGCGCACTTGGCACCGAGCCCGTTGATCTGCCCGGTGGGCACCGCCTCGGCGCAGCCGCGCGGGGTGAGCCGCCACACGGCCGTGTCGTGCGCGCCGAGCCGGCCGGTCAGCGCGTTCACGACCTCGGTGCGGCGCCCGGTCCACAGGTCCTCGGCGTCCGCCACGCACGCGGCGGGCAGTCCGACGTCGGCCAGCGGCACGGACACGTCCCGTGCGCTCCCGGAGCGGTTGAGCACGGCCACCGCCCGGTCGCCGTTCGCGAGCGGCCGGGCCAGGACCTCGAAGGTGGCGTTGGAGGAGACCACGGCGCCCTGCCGGCCCAGCGGGTCCTGGTCCAGCCCGATCAGGCGGGTGTTGCCGAGCGCGGCGAGCCCGCCCGGGGTGAGGGCGGAGACGTCGGAGGACAGGATGAAGGGGGCCGCCATCATCGCCCACAGCCCGACCTGGCTGCGGCTCTCCGCGTCCGTGAGGCCGGGGGCGCCCGCGATCAGGAAGTCGGGGTCGTTCCAGTTGCCGGGGGCCGCGTACCGGCCGAGCCAGCGGTTGTAGCCGTAGTTGCCGAGCACCGAGCTCCAGCGGGAGGTGGCGGGGGCGTTCGGGGCGTACACCTTGATGTCCCGGCCCTCGCGCCACAACTGGCCCGTCTCGCCGACCCAGTCGAGGACCTTGTGCCAGTCGGAACCGCCCCACTCGCCCTGCTGGAAGTAGGCGGGCGCGGAGGCGGACAGCACCATCGGGCGGCCGCTGTCGCGCAGCCCCCGGGCGACGGCGTTGTAGGCGTCCCGGTAGGCCTGCTCCTTCGTCTTCCCCGGCGGCACCCACAGGTTGCAGCCGTCCATCTTGACGTAGTCCACCTTCCACGACGCGAACAGCCGCGCGTCGCGGGCGTAGTGGTCCGGGCCGCCGCCGTCGGGGGAGCCGCTGCCCGGGTAGCGCTCGCAGGTGAGGGAGCCGGCGTCCTCGTAGATGCCGAACTTGAGCCCCTTGGCGTGCAGGTACTCGCCGAGCCAGGCCATGCCGTGCGGGAACTTGACGGGGTCGGTGACCAGGTTCCCCTCCGCGTCGCGCTCCTTGAGCATCCAGCAGTCGTCCACGGTCACCGTGTCGTAGCCCTTGGCGGCGAGACCGCTGGAGACCAGGGCGTCTGCGTTGGCGACCACCGTGGCCTCGTCGATGTCGCACATGTAGTGGGCCCAGTTGTTCCACCCCATGGGCGGGGTGAGGGCCAGCGGGGTGTCCCAGGTCGCGGTCGGCTCGGCCGCCGCGGGGGCGGGGCCGAGCGCGAGGGCGAGCAGGGCGGCCGCGGTGAGACAGGGGAGCGCGGCGCGCGGGCGAGGCGGCACGGGGCCTCCTTGGCGTGGGGGTACCGGGGGACGTTCGTGCCTCAGTGCAGCGGTGCGGCTACCCGCTGTCAACGAGAGTCGGTGGTTATGGCTCAATGACCAGCAATTTGGCCGCTGCCGATGTCACACGTCCGTGGCGGAGGGGGGCGAGAGACGTCGTATGTTACGACGGCTGATACGGTGTATCTCATGCCGAGGACATCACCCGCCCTGGACCGCGCCACCCCGGAGGCCATCGCCCTCACCGCCCTGCGCATCCTCGACGAGGAAGGGCCCGGGGCCCTCAGCTTCCGCGCCCTCGCCGAACGGCTCGGCGTCTCCCACGCCACCGTCCAGCGCCGCTGCACCGACCTCGCCGGCCTACTGGACCTGTGCACCGACCACCTGGCCGGACAGCTCCCCGAAGTCCCCGCGGGCACCGGCTGGTCCGAAGCCTGCGAACAGCGCTTCGGCGCCCTCTACCGGCTGCTCACCGCCCACCCCGGACTGCTCGTCCTGCGCGGCGGCCGCCCCTGGCTCGGCCGGCAGCTGCTGGCCCGCCTCGTCGAACCCGCACTCGCCGACGGCATCGCCGCCGGGATGACCCCGGCCGAGGCCATGACCGCCTACCGGCGGATGTACCTGCTCACCCTGGGGAGCGCCGCCTTCGTCGACCACCGCGACCCGGCCGGGGCCACCGCCGCCTCCCGGGCCGCCATCGCCGCCCTCGACCCGGACGACTTCCCGGTCCTCACCGGCGCACTGGCCGACGTACTGCCCCCGCTGACCGACCACGAGGTCTACCACGGCGCCCTGCGCCAGCTCATCGAGGCGGCCCGGCCCGCCGGCCGGCGGCCCGCGTCCTGACACCGCCCGCGTCCTGACACCGCGCGCGTCCTGAAACGACGCGCGTCCTGACACCGCGAAAGGCAGACCGACCATGGAACAGCAGCTCGACTACGCCGCCGTCCGCGCCGCCGCCGCCCGCACCGCCGGCGCCGTCCGGCCCGCCGCGGTCGTACCCGCCTCCCCAGGCGTCTGGTACGCCCTGGAATACCTCCAGCACACCGGCTCCTTCAAGGCGCGCGGCGCCCACAACTTCCTCGCCGCGCACCGCGAGGCGGGCCGCCTCCCGGCCGCCGGCGTCACCATCGCCTCCGGCGGCAACGCCGGCCTGGCCTGCGCCTGGGCGGCCCGCGCCCACGGCATCCCCGCCACCGTGTTCCTCCCCGGCAACGCCCCGCGCGTCAAGGTCGACCGGCTGCGCGGCTACGGGGCCGACGTACGGCTCGTCGGCGACCGGTACGCCGAAGCCCTCGCGGCCTGCCGGGAGTTCGCCGCCGGCAGCGGCGCCCTGAGCAGCCACGCCTACGACCACCCGCTCGTCTCCGCCGGCGCCGGGACCCTGCTCGACGAGGTACGGGCCGCCCTGCCCGGTCTGGACACCGTCGTCGTCGCGGTCGGCGGCGGCGGGCTGTTCGCCGGCGTCGCCACCGCCGCCCGCGAACACGGCGTACGCGTGGTCGCCGGCCGAGCCCGAGCACTGCCGGGCCCTGAACGCCGCCCTGGAGGCGGGCGAGCCCGTTCGACGTCCCGGTGGCCTCCGTCGCCGCCGACTCCCTCGGCGCCTCCCGCGTCTCGGCCGACGCCCTCGCCGCCGCCCGGCACGCGAACGCCGTGTCGGTGCTCGTCCCCGACGGGGCGATCACCGCCGCCCGCAAGGCGCTCTGGGACGAGCACCGGATCGTCGTCGAGGCCGGCGCCGCCACCGCGCTGGCGGCCCTGCGCACCGCACCGGAGCCGCTGGGCGAGCGGGTCGCCGTCATCCTGTGCGGGGCCAACACCGACCCCCGGGACCTCTGAACGACGATCGTCTCCCCGCCCCGAGACTTTCGAGTACGGCACCGGCCCCCGCGCGCCTGCCAGGCTCCGGCACGAGGGTGCGGACCGCACCGGAACGTCGAGGGCACGGAGGAACGGGACCATGGCTCAGCGCAAGGGTTGTCTCATCGGGTGCGGTATCGCGCTGGTGCTGGGGATCGGGCTCCTCGTGGCACTGTTCTTCGGGGCGGCCAAGGTCCTCGACATAGCCGACAAGACCCTGCTCGACCCGAAGGTCTACGAGGCGGTGAAGGTCGGCGACCCCGAGAGCGAGGTCCGCGGCAAGCTCCCCTCGGGCGACACCTTCGTCAAGGACGCCCTCAAGGAAGGCGGCCCGGCCGAGCCCGCCGGCAGCGTCTGCGCCTGGTACCTCTCCGCCGCCGACGGGCGGACCGAGGACGTGCTCCGCCTCTGCTTCAAGGACGGCAAGCTCGCGGAGAAGGCCCAGTACCGCATGGAGTAGCACCGGCACCGGGCCTCACCCCGCCCCGGACCCTACCCCCGGCCGTCCAGCCGGGCCGCGGAACGCGACAGCCCGTCCGCGGCCGTGGCGCACCGCCGGGCCAGCTCCTCGACCCGGGCCCGGAAGG
>NZ_GG657750.1:6732962-6741973 GCF_000158895.1 Streptomyces sp. C
GGGCGAACACCCGGAAGAGGGTGTCGCTGAACCCGAAGCCCGCCGGCCGGGGCTCGGCCAGGTTCCCGACCAGGGTGTCGACCCGGTCGAGCCGGCCGTCGTACAGCTCCCGCAGCAGCGGGGTGTCTGCCGGGTGCCCGCCGGTGAGTTCCTCGAAGGAGGTGACGGGCCGCTTGCGCAGCATCCGCCGCTGGGCGTTGTAGCGGGGGATGCCCCGCTCGCGGTCGCGCAGGACGTCCACCGTGCCGAGGTCGAGGTGCTCGCCGGACAGCCGCTTCAGGTTGCGCAGCGCGTCCGGGTGGTTGTGCAGGACCAGCGCCCCCGGGTTCGAGACGCCGAAGGTGTAGAACAGGTCGCTCATCCCGTACGCGTCGACCGCGGTGCGCGTGGTCGCGCCCTGCATGTCGTCGAAGCCGACGGTCTCGCGCGGCGCCCCGCGCCGGTGGTCCCGGACGGTGATCTCGTCGGGGATCAGCGGGTGCAGCCGGTACGCCGAGACGAACTCCTCCGTCATGGAGAACGGCGCGGCGTGGTGGTCGGTGCCCGACCCCCGGGAGCCGCTGAGGACCTCGCCGCCGATCCGGCCGAAGGTCTTGGTGACCCAGCGGGGCAGCAGCCCGTACCAGTTGGCGCGCATCGCCTGGTGCACCACGGGGTGGTCGAGGATGCCCGGGGTCCACTCCACCGTGTGGATCTTCGCCATGAGGGCGGTGTTCACCAGCCGCGCCGTGTGGAAGATCCGCTCGTCGTCCCAGGTGGGGTGGTGCGAACGGACCAGGTCGCAGATGGAGTTGTGCTCCTTGGCGAAGAGCGTGTGCAGCAGCGACAGGCCGCTCCAGTAGTCGCTGTTCATGCCCGTGGCGTCCAGGCAGTCCATCCCGGGCCGCGGATCGGCGGGCAGCCGTCCGCCGTCCACGATCAGCCGGCCGTGCTCCCCGGTCCGCAGCGAGCGGCAGCGGGCCTCGTCCGACCCGTAGATCTGCGAGCCGTCCCACCAGTGGCTGACGGTGTTCTCGTACGTCGGCGGAACGTCCGGGGTGGTGTGCGCGACCGGGTCGGGGCGGGTGCGGTTCACCCGCATCGGGCAGCCGCCGCCCTGCTCGGCCCAGTCGTCGTCGGCGGCGAGCGGGACGGTGAACGGCTCGGCCTCCTCGTTGTCCCCGTGGTTGGCCCAGCCGTGGTTCTGGAACTGGATCCACGCGGCGGCCAGCAGGTTCAGGGAGGGCGCGGGGACGAAGCCGCGCCGGGCGAGGAGCTGCCGGCTCACCTCGCGGGGACTGGGCGTCATCAGCGCCTCGTCCTCGTCCGGATACGCCATGTGCAGCGGGGTGTTGCGGTCCAGGCGGGTGCCCACCCGGCCCATGTCCTCGTCGTACGGGTCGTAGCCGGAGCCGTCGTACGAGCGGTACGGCGCGAGGTGCTTCGTGGGCCGGCGGTCGCGCTCGCCGCCCGCGCCGAAGGTGTCGTGCAGGTTGTGGCGGCGCAGGTCCTCCCGGATCACGGCCAGGTTCAGCAGGCCGAGCGGGGCCGGAAGTTCGTACCACTCGCGGGTCTGGTTGACGCGGGCGAACGCCGCCGACTCCAGCCGCTCCAGCAGCCCGGGCGGGCCGTACGGCTGCGGCGGCGCGGGCGGCGGCTGGTGCCGGCGGGAGCTCTGGGCCGGCAGCTCGGGCGCGGCCGGCGCCGCGTCCGTCGGGGGAGTGTGCGAGTCGGTGTCGGTCATGCGGGGTCCTCAGCGGTCGTGGAGGGTGAAGAGGTGCGTGCCGGTGACCCGGCCGCGGAAGGCGGCGAGCTCGGAGTCGACGTGCGTGCGCGCGTGCGGGACGTCGTGCTCCAGGTTGTGCGCGTACCGCTCCGCGGCGTGGCACAGCGGGAAGGCGTGGGTGTCGTCGGTCCAGGTGAACTCCGTGAACTCCTTGGGGAGTTCGAGCGGCGACACCGTCGAGCGGCCCTCCAGGCTCGGCACGATGTCGTGCTCGTTGACGAGGGAGACCACCCGGGTGCGCGGATCGGCGGCCCGCTTGTGGTCGATGGGCGAACCGATCGCGACCACGTGCCTCACCGTGTACAGCGCGTTGAAGTCCCGGCTCGCCGCCAGGTTCATCGCGGTGATCCCGCCCTGGCTGTGCCCCACCAGCGCCACCTGCGCACCGGAGGGCACGAGCCGGCGCAGGGCGCGGACCACCGCACGGGTGTAGGTGGTGTCGATGGCGCCCACCGCGTTGAAGCTGCCCAGCAGGTCCTGCGGGCTCTCCTGGTTGAAGCAGGGCCCCATCCCGGCGAGTTGGACGACGTAACGGTGTTCCCCGTCCGGCCCGGCGACCTGCTGGACGAGGAGCAGCCCGCGCGTGCCGATCCTGCCGATGTTGCGGACGTAGCCGACGATCGTTCCGGAGTCGTCGATGCTGCCCAGCAGTGCGGCCGAGGGCGTGTGCGGTTCCGCCCGGCCGGGGCCCCGGTTGAGGAACGCCCACACCGAGTTGCCGATGCCGACGAGATACTCGGAGGTCAGAGGCCGGCCGGTGGCGATCTGCCAGCCGGCGGTGTCGTTGAAGGGGTTCTCGTCGGTCAGCGCGTTCCAGGCCATGATGTCGGTGAAGGACGGCGCGAGCAGGGCGAGGGCGTACTCGGCGCCCTTCTCCGTCAGCAGGCTCCGGAACAGCCGTACCGCCTCGGCCTGACGGTCCTCGTCGATGGCGCGCAGCACCCGCGAGGTGGTCGGGTTGGCGAGCAGCTCCGGGTGGCGCACGGCCGCGGCCCGGATCCGCGCCTTGAGGCCCGTGACGGCGAGGCTGACCGCCAGGCTCTCCCGGCTGGTCAGCACCCCGGCCAGCCAGAGCGCCCCGGCGAGCGGGGCACTGCCCTGCGGGGCCCAGCCCAGCCCCTTCGGGTCCATCAGGGTGCGCAGCAGCTCGCGCTGCGCGGCGCGGGCCCGGCGCCGCCCGGCCGCCGCCAGCGGCAGCCGGGTGCCGAGGGCGACGCGGGAGGCGTACCGGGCGGCGCCGCGCACCGCGTCGGCCGCTTCGGCCAGTTCGCGGCAGACGTGGTGCAGCGAGGCGATGTCCGGCTGGGTGACGGACGCTTCGGCACCGGTGGGTTCGGTCATGGCGGACTCCTCCTACACCCGGCCGAGGCGCAGCCGGATGCCGGCCGTGTCGAGGATCCCCGGCAGCGGGCGCCCCGGGTCGAGCACCGGTCGGGCCCCGGTGAGCCGGTGGCCGCGCAGCACCTCGGCGCAGACCAGGGAGGTGAGCAGCAGGGCGACGTACTCGCCGGGGCAGCGGGCGCCGCCGTGGCTGAACGGGGCCACCCGGGTGTCCCGGTGCGCGTCCGGGGCCAGCCAGCGGCCCGGGGCGAACAGGTTCCCGCCGTCGACCCGCTCGGGGTCGCGCTGGTGGAAGCCCATCGGCACCAGCACGTTGGTGCCGGCCGGGTAGCGCACCCCGCCCCACTCGGTCTCGGTGCGGGTGACCCGCACGAGGTCGGGCACGATCGGGTACAGCCGCACCGACTCCTCCAGGCAGGCCCGCAGCCTCGGCAGCCCGGGGACGCGGCCGGCCGCCTCGGCGTGGGCGGCGTCCTGCTCGGCCGGGTGGTGGGCCAGCAGCAGCAGGGTGCGGGCGACGACGGGCGTGGCGAGGTCGATGCCGAGCAGCCAGTGGTGGGTCTGGCCGAGCGGGTCGGTGCCCTCCGGGGAGGGCTCGGCCAGGGCGCGGGCGGCCAGGGTGTGGGCGGGGGCGTCGGCCGCGTACCGGGTGATCCGGGCCTCGATCCTGGCGTAGAGCGCCTTCGCCGCCTCCGGCTTGCTGCGGCCCATCCAGTTGGCCTGGCCGCGCAGGGTGGCGAGCCAGTCGGACAGCTCCTGGTCGTCGGAGGCCTGGTCGCCGAGGACCACCCGCCGGGAGATGCGGGTCAGCGTCTTCCACAGCAGCGGGAAGTCGACGACGGAGCGGGGAGGTGAGTCGGCGGCACTCCTCCTCGACGACGCCGGCGAACTCCGCGCAGGAGGGGTGCACCGGTTGGTCGGCGGCGAGGGCGTGGTCGTTGACCCGGCGCCGGTCCTCGCGGACCGGGCCGTGCGAGCAGATCACCCCCGTCGGTTCGAAGACGGACAGGCTGGCGTACTTGTCGTCGGCGTCCATCGCGAGGTCCGACACCGGCTCCTCGAAGAACCGCCGGACGTCGCCCTGGTCGAACAGGACGAGCATCTCGCCGGAGAGCGCGCGCACCATCACCGGCGCGCCCCGGTGCCGGGCCCGCATCGCGCGCAGCGTGGCGTTCGACCAGGCGGGCTGGTTGACGCGGGAGTACAGCGCCATGACCGGGAAGCGGGGGTTGGCGACGCCGCGGACGAAGACGGGCAGGGTGTGCGTGGCGACGAAGCGGACGGTCTCCGCCAGGCCTGCCCGGACGGGCGGAAGCCCGGGGGCGCCGCCGCGCGCGGTGTCCGGGGCCTCGGTGGACTGCGTCATGCCGTGACCACCTTGCCGGGGTTGAGGAGGTTCTTCGGGTCGAAGAGCCGCTTGAGGCCGCGCTGGAGCTCCAGGGAGACCGGTCCCAGCTCGCGCTCCAGCCACTCCCGCTTCAGCGTGCGATGCCGTGCTCGCCGGTGGTGGTGCCGCCCAGTTCGAGCCGGCGCCATGATGGCGTCGTACGCCTCTGCGCGCGGCGGAACTCGTCCGCGTCGGACTCGTCGAAGACGACCGTGGGGTGCAGGTTGCCGTCCCCGGCGTGGCCGAGGGTGAAGATCTTCAGGTCGTACTGCCCTTGCGATCTCCTCGATCCGCCCGATCAGGGTGGGGAGCGCGGTCCGCGGCACCGCCACGTCCTCGATGAACGCGGTGAGCCCGCCGCCGCGGGAGGCCATGTACGCGGCGAGGGCCGGGCTGACCAGTCTGCGCGCCTCGATGATCTCGTACGCCTCCTCGCTGGTGGCGGAGGCGGCGATGTGCTCGGCCCCGGCCTCCTTGCAGAGGATCTCCATCGCGGACAGCTCCGCGGAGGGGTCGGCGCAGTCGCTCTCGACGATCAGGGTGGCGGCGCTGCCGGGGCGCAGCAGCGGATGGGTGCCGAGGTCCACGATCGCCCGGGTCGTGGCCCGGTCGAGGAGTTCGAGCGCGGACGGGGTGTGCCCGGCCGCGGTGATGGCGGCGACGGCGTCCCCGGCGGCGGTCAGCGTCGGGAACTGGGCCAGCAGCGACAGGGCCGGGGGCCGGGCGGGACGCAGCGCGAGGGTGGCGCCGACGACCACCGCCAGGGTCCCCTCGGAGCCGACGACCAGGCGCGTCAGGTCGTATCCGGCGACGCCCTTGGCGGTGTCCCGGCCGGTGCGCATCCGCCGCCCGTCGGGCAGGACGAGGTCCAGCCCGAGGACGTAGTCGGCGGTCACCCCGTACTTCACGCAGCAGATGCCGCCGGCGCCGGTGGCGATGTTCCCGCCGATGGTGCAGCGGTCCCAGGAGGCCGGGTCCGGCGGGTACGTCAGCCCGTGCTCGGCCACGGCCTCCGCGAGGCGCCGGGTGGTGACGCCGGGCTCGCAGCGCACCAGGCGGTTGGCGGGGTCGACGGACAGGATCCGGTCCATCGCGGCGGTGGACAGCACCACGCAGCCGTCGACGGCGTTGGCGGCGCCGGCCAGGCCGGTGCGGGCGCCCTGCGGGACGACCGGGACGTCCAGTGCGTACGCGGTGCGCATGACGTGCTCGACCTGCTCGGCCGTGCGGGGGACGGCGACCACGGCGGGGGTACCGCACGCGGAGAAGGGGGCGGAGTCCCGGGAGTGGGCGGCGAGTTCCGCCGGATCGGTGAGCAGGGCCTGTGCGGGGAGCGCGGAGCGGAGCCGTTCGAGCAGGAGGGAGGTGGTGTCGCTGGTGAGGGGCATGCCGGCCTTCCGGGGCGGTGCGGTAGGGGCTACAGGGTGGGGAGTTCGGTGGTGACCGGTACGTCGATCAGCACCGGGCCGTCCTGCTGGAGGGCCGACTCCCGGACCAGCTTGGACAGTTCGCCGAAGCCGGTCGCCCGGTGGGCGCGGACCCCGTAGCCGGTGGCGACGGCCGCGATGTCCAGGCCGGGGATGTCGAGGCCGGGGGCGCCCTGGGCGCCCTCCACCTGGGCGAACCACTGGAGGATGGCGTAGCGCTGGTTGCTCAGGACGACGAAGGTGACCGGGACCTTGTACGCGGCCGCGGTCCACAGCGCCTGCACGGCGTAGTGGGTGGAGCCGTCGCCGATGACGCAGACCACGGGCCGGTCGGGGGCACCGAGCTGGGCGCCCACGGCGGCGGCCAGGCCGAAGCCGAGACCGCCGCCCGCCGTGAAGAGGAACGAACCGGGGGTGTCGATCCGGGTTGCGTCGTGGAACTGCCCCAGGTTGGACGGGGATTCGTTGACCCAGAGGGTGTTCGCCGGGGCTCCCTGGGCGATGGCCGTCATCGCGGCGAGCGGGGTGAGCACCCCGTCCACCTCGGCCGTGGACTCGGCCCGCGCGGTCCGCGCGGCCGGGGCGGCGGCCTCCCGCGCGGGCAGCTCCGCGAGCAGGGCCCGTACCGTCAGGGCGAGGTCGGCGACGACCGCGTCCCCGACGGGGGCGCGGGCCGCTTCGTCCGCGTCCCGGGTCAGGTGCACCAGCTCGGTGTTCTCGGGCAGGTGGGCGCCGGGGACGTAGGGGTAGTAGCAGAACACCGGGGCGCCGATCACCAGGACCAGGTCGTGCCCCTCCAGGCAGCGGGACAGCGGCGCGATGGCCGGCGGCAGCATCCCCCGGTACTGCGGGTGGGACTTGGGGAAGGCGACCCGGCCCTCGGTGGGCGCCGACCAGACGGGCAGGCCGGTGCGCTCGGCCAGCTCCACGACGGCGTCCCAGGCCCCCGAGGCGTCCACGTCGTTGCCGGCGACGAGGACGGCGCTGCGGGCGCCGGACAGGCGGGCGGCGAGCCGCCGGACCACCTCGGCGGAGGGCGCGGCGGCGTGCGTCACGGTGCGGGCCGCGGCCCGCTGGGCGGCCCGGTCCTCGTCCTCACCGAGGACCACGTCGAAGTCGTCCATCGGCAGCGAGACGAACACCGGCCCCTGCGGCGGGGTTTCGGCGACCTGCACGGCCCGGGCCAGGGCGGGGGCGACGTCCGCCGCGCGCGGGGGCTCGTACGCCCATTTGACGGCGGGCTGCGGCAGCAGGGTGGACTGCGGGTTGGTGAGCAGGGCCTCCATGGTGAGCATGGCGCGGACCTGCTGGCCGGCGGTGACCACCATGGGGGTGCGGTTGGCGCGCGCGTTGAGGATCGCGCCCATCGCGTTGCCCGTGCCCGGGCCGGTGTGCAGGTTGACCAGGCCGGTGGTGCCGGAGGCGAGGGCGAAGCCGTCGGCCATGCCGACGACCACGGCCTCCTGGAGCCCCAGTACGTAGCGGAAGTCGTCGGGGAACTGCTTGAGCATGGGCAGTTCGGTGGAGCCGGGATTGCCGAAGACCGTGGTCATCCCGCGGGCTCGCAGGACGTCGAGGGCCGACTCGCGGACCGTGCGCATGGGGGTTCCTTCGCGGAGCGGGCGGAAGCAGTGGGTGATCAATGCATCACATTGCGTTGATCAAGGCAAAATCCATGATCCGTTCGGGTCGGACGCCGAAGAACCCCTGGCGACCGCCCGCCCCGCGTGTTATCGGCCCGGCCCGGGCACGACGAACGCCCCCTACCCGTGCGGGTAGGGGGCGTTCGTCCTGAGGGGCGCCCTGCGGGCCCTCGTGCCGCGCCCGCCGGGGCTGCGCGGCTGGGCCCGCTCCTGTCCGGCCCTGCGTCCCCGGCCGCGCGGCCCGGGACGCAGGGCCGGGCTACCTTCGTCACCGCCCGGCTAGGGCATCCGCATCCAGTGGCCGTCCGTGCTCCAGCCCAGCAGCCGGCGCGCCCGGCCGCCCTCGCCCGTGCCGTCCGCGTCGAAGGAGCCGCCCCGGGCCACCAGGCGCAGCCCCGCGAGCGCGGGGGCCAGCCGGGCCCGCACGTGCGCCGGGCGCAGCGCCGACTCCGCCTCGATCCAGGCCAGTACGGAAGCCCGCTCGTCCGGACCGCACAGCGACAGGTGGAACAGCATCTGCCGCCACGCGTACGCCGCGTCCTTGATCGCGGGCAGCGGCCGCGGGTTCCCCTCCACCCGGGCCACCAGCCGGCACACGGTCTCGAAGCACTCCCGGGCGGGCCGCGCCCAGCCGCCCGGCACGGTGACCCCGGCCCGCCCGACCAGGGTGGCGAGGTTGTGCGTGGTGAGGACCTGGGCCTGCTCGATCACCTTGCCGTTCGCCGCGACCGACCAGGCCCGGTCGCTGCCCGCCCGCTGCGCGCACAGCGCCGCGAACTCCGGCGCGGTGCGCGCCGGTCGGCCGCTGCGCGCCGACTCGGCGGCCTGGGACACCGCCATCCGGCGCACCGCCGCGTAGTCGATGCCGTAGTAGCGCGCGTACAGACTCTCCTCCAGCAGCTCCCCGGCGACGCGGGCGGCGACGAGGAACTTCGGGCCGAAGGTGCCCGTGAAGATGTCGGCGGCGAGCTCCTCGGTGAACGGCGCGCCCAGTTCCGCCTGCCGGGCCAGCTGGCCCAGCTCGCGCACCAGCGGGTTGGGCAGCACCGTGCCGGGGAAGGCGCGCACCGCCAGCCCGCCGAGCCGGCGCAGCGCCTCCGCGGCGGGCCCGGTGTCCGGGCCGTCGGCGCGCAGGTGGCCGGAGACCGCCCGCAGCCAGGGGAGTTCCTCGACCCGGACCTGCGACTCCAGGTTCAGCAGGAGCAGCGAGCGGCGGCCCCGGAAGGCGCGGTACGTCGCCGCCACCAGGTTCCGCAGCGGCCCGTCCGCGTACCGCTCGGCGGTGACCGCCGCGACGAGCTGCGGCACCAGCTCGGCCAGCACCTCCGCCGACGGCACCACCCCGCGCTCCACCAGCACCTCCAGCGGAGCGCTCAGCGCCGCCCGGACGGTGCCGGCCACCGCCGCCGGCACCTCCGCACCGGCGGGCAGCTCGGTCTCGCGGGCCT
>NZ_GG657750.1:6742748-6752406 GCF_000158895.1 Streptomyces sp. C
AGCTCCGCACGGTCTGCCGGCACGCCGGCCAGCCGGGCGGCCTCCTCCTCGTACGGCAGCAGCGGCCCTCCGGCCGAGGCGGCGCCGGTGGCGAAGCCGCCGGTGACCACCTCGGGGGTGACCCAGGCGGGCAGCGCGGCGACGGGGGTGCGGGAGCCGATGGCCAGGGAGCCGTCCGCGATGCCCGCCAGGACGCTCTGCCACTTGCGGGCGCGGGATGCGGCGCGTTCGCGGGTGGCGGTGTCGCCGTGGGTCCGCGAGGTCCGCAGGGCGCGGGCCAGGCGCTCCGCCGCGTACGACGGGGACACGGATACGGCCACCGGCGCGGGGCCGGCGAAGGGCGTCGCGGTGGGTTCCGGGACGGGCGCGGGGCCGGTCCGGGACGGGTTCGGAGGCTGCTTGTCAGCGTGTGCGTCCATGGCCGACGTGGCAGGTTCCGCCCCTGCGCCCTCCGGGTAGGAAGCCCGGCGCTCTGCTGCTGAGCTACACGTCGTGGTAGCCGTCAACCTAGGCGGCGGCCCGCCGGCCGCGCAAAGGCTTTTGTGCCGGGCGGCTCGGCGGGCGGGGAGGCGGCCGGGGAGCCGGGCCGTACGCCCGCCCGTACGCCCGCCCGCCTGTACGCCCGCGGGAGATAAACCGCTTCAGGCCATCGCGGCGGGGGCCTCGTTGACGGCCCCCCGCCGCGGGGTCAGCGTGGGCACCGCCCTCCGGCAGCGAAGCCGGAACCTCCCCGAAGGCGGCGACGATGACTCGTTCCCCCCTGACCCGCACGGCCCTCGCCACGCTGGTGGCCGCGGGCCTCCTGGCCGCGTCCGGATGCGGCCTGAGCGAAGGCGGCGCCGGTGCCGACGAGGCCCGCAGAACCGGCGAGGTGTCCGGCGAGATCACCTTCCGCACCCTCCAGCTCAAACCGAAGTTCACCGCCTACGTCCAGGGCGTCATCGACGCCTTCGAGGCCGAGCACCCCAAGGTGAAGGTGAAGTGGGAGGACGTCCCCGGCGACGGCTACAACGAGAAGCTCGTCGCCGACGCCCAGGCCGGGGCCCTGCCCGACGTGGTCAACCTCTCCACCGACTCCTTCCAGCTCCTCGGGGACCGCGGCATGCTCGCCGACGTGGCCCGGCTCGACGGCGCGGTCGCCGCGGAGTACGTCCCGGGCGCCTGGGAGCAGTTCAAACTGCCCGGCAAGGGCGACGGGGTGTACGCCTACCCCTGGTACGTCACCCCCGAGATCCTCACCTACAACAAGGACCTCCTCGCCAAGGCCGGCCTGGACCCGGACCGGCCGCCCACCACCGTCGAGCAGTTCTTCGACTACGCGGAGCGGATCGCCGCCCGCTCCGGCGGGCAGTACGCCGCGTTCATGGCCGACCCCAAGGGCCGGCTGCCCGGCGACTGGCAGAAGATGGGCGTCCCCCTGCTGAACGACGCGCGGGACCGCTTCACCTTCGACACGGACCGGGCCGTCGCCTGGGTCGAGCGGATGAAGGACCTCTACGCCAAGGGCGCCATGCCCAAGGAGTCCCTCCTGAAGGCCGACGACATCAACCAGCTCTACGGCGCCGGCAAACTCGTCTTCGGCCCCGGCTCCCCGGGCTTCGTCCGGGACATCAGGCAGAACGCCCCGCAGGTCTACGCACGCACCGGCGTCGCGGGCGCCGTCACCGGCACGCTCGGCCACATAGGGATCTACGCCCAGTCCCTCGGCATCCGCAAGGACACCAGGCACCCGGACGCGGCGGCCGAGTTCGCCAAGTGGGTCACCAACGGCCCCAACCAGGTGGAGTTCTCCAGGAACGCCACCATCTACCCCTCCAACGCCAAGGGTCTGGCCGATCCGCGTTTCGCCGACCGGGGCGACGGCCGGGACGCCGAGACCCTGGCCCGGGCCATCGGCGCGGAGCAGCTGAAGACGGCGGGCCTCGACGCCAACACCCCCGTCCAGTGGACCAACCAGGTCGGCGACGCGGTGGTGCGGGAGGTGCAGCGGGCCATCCAGGGCGAACAGGACGCCCGGACGGCGGTGCGCAGGGCCCAGGAGGAGGCCAACCGGCTGCTGGCCGCCGGGACGCGCAGGTGACCGCTCCCGCCCCGGCGGCCGCCGCACCGGTGCGGGACCGCCGCGACGGGCTGCGCCGGCGCCGGGCGGAACGCGCCATGGGGGCCGACCCGGGCCTGGTCCACCGCAAGTGGTGGACCCCCTACCTGTTCCTCGCCCCCGGCCTGCTGATGGTGGCCCTGTTCAGCCTCTGGCCGTTCCTCAACACCGTCGTGCTGTCCTTCACCGACGCCCGCATCCTGAGCGGCGGCTCCTTCGTCGGCTTCGACAACTACGGCCGGGCCCTGGCCGATCCCGACTTCTGGACCGCCACCGGCAACAGCGTGCTGTACCTGCTGGTCGTCGTCCCCTGCCTGGTCCTGCTGCCGCTGGCCCTCGCGGTCCTCGTCCAGGCGAAGGTCCCCGGCATCGGCCTCTTCCGCTCCGCCTTCTACACCCCGGTGATCGCCTCGGCCGTCGTCGTCGGCCTGATCTGGCAATGGGTGCTGCGCAGCGACGGACTGGTCAACACCGTCTTCGAGGCGCTCGGCGTCGTCTCCGAGCCGGTCCCCTTCCTCACCGACAGCACCCTGCTGCTGTTCTCCGCCATGCTCGTGACCGTGTGGAAGGGCCTCGGCTACTACATGGTCTTCTACCTGGCCGCCCTCGGGAACGTCCCCGCCTCCCTCCACGAGGCGGCCGCCCTCGACGGCGCCGGCCCCGTACGCCGCTTCTTCAGCATCACGATCCCCCAGGTGAAGCCGATGATGCTGCTCGTCGGCACCCTCTCCGCGGTCTCCGCGCTGCGCGTCTTCACCGAGATCTACATCCTCGGCGGCGAGAGCGGCGGCCCCGGCGGCGGCGCCCGCACCCTGCCGTTCCTCATCCGCCAGGTCGGCCTCGGCTTCGCCGGGGAGACCGGCTACGCCTGCGCCATCTCCCTGCTGCTGTTCCTGCTGACCCTGGCCTTCAGCCTGCTGGGCCACCGCCTGTCGAAGGGGGACGAGGAGTGAGCGCCCCCGGCACCGGCCGCCGGCGCCGCCGCGGCGGCCTGGCCGCCCGCTACGCGGTGCTCGCGCTGGTGCTCGTGCTGATGCTCGGCCCGATCGTCTGGCAGTTCCTGACCTCGGTCCGCGGTCGCACCGAGAACGTGTACGACGGACTGCTGCCCTCGCACCCCACCTTCGACAACTACCTGCGCGTCGCCGAGTCCTTCCCGCTCCTCCAGTACGTGGGCAACACCCTGGTGGTGGCGCTCCTCGCGGTCGCCTCCAACGCGCTGTTCGCGGCGATGGGCGGCTACGCCCTGTCCCGGGCCGGCTGGAAGGGCCGCCGGGCGGTCTTCACCGTCCTCGTGGCGACCCTGATGTTCCCCTTCGAGTCCGTGATGATCTCGATGTTCCTCACGGTCCGCGGGATGGGCCTGGTCGACACCCTCGTCGGGGTGTGGCTGCCCGGGGCCGTGTCCGTCCTGAACGTCATGATCATGCGGGCGGCGTTCCTCGCCGTCCCCCGGGAGATCGAGGAGGCCGCCGTCCTGGACGGCGCGGGGGAGTGGACCCGGTTCACCCGGGTGTTCCTCCCCGGTGCCCGGGGCGCCCTGGCGGTCGTCTGCGTCACCAGCTTCATGGGCGCCTGGGACGACTTCCTGTGGCCCCTGCTGGTCCTCACCGACAGCGACCACTACACCCTCCAGCTCGGCCTGAAGACCCTGGCCGGGGCCACCACGACCAGCGACCAGCGGATCGTCGCCGCGGGCGCAATGACGGCGCTCGTCCCGATGGTGCTGCTCTTCCTCCTCCTCCAGCGTTTCTTCTTCAAGGGAGTGGGCGAGGGGGCCGTCAAGACCTGACCGCCCGCCCGTTCCCGCCCCGCCCGTCCCCCGCCACGCCACGTCCGCGAACGACCTCCTGGAGCCGCCTCGTGCACGACGACCGCAGCATCACCGAACACCGCCTCCGCCGGGTCCTGGGCGAGCGCATCCGGCCCGCCGTCCACTCCCGCTCCATCCCCCTCGCCGTCGAGCGCTGGGAGGTCCCGGGCGAGCCGGTCCCGGTCGCCGAGGCGCTCGCAGCCCCGTACGGGCCGTGCGCGGTCGGCGACGCCTGGGGGCCGGCCTGGGGCACCACCTGGTTCAAGGTCACCGGCGAAGTCCCCGCCGACTGGGCGGGCCGTACCGTCGAGGCCGTCCTCGACCTCGGCTTCGACCGGATGATGCCCGGCTTCCAGTGCGAGGGACTGGTCCACCGGGCCGACGGCAGCGAGGTCAAGGCCCTCAACCCGTACAACGACTGGGTGCGGGTCGCCGACGCCGCGACGGGCGGCGAGCGGGTCGAGTGGTACGTCGAGGCCGCCTCCAACCCGGTCCTGGTCGAGCACGCCCCCACCTCCGAGGGCGACCGCCTGACCAGCGGGGACCGGCCGCTCTACCGGCTGGCCCGGATGGACCTCACCGTCTTCGAGGCCGAGGTCTGGGAACTCGTACAGGACCTCGACGTCCTCGCCGAACTGATGCCCCAGCTCGGCGAGGACGACGCACGGCGCCACGAGATCCTGCGCGCCGTCGACTCCGCCCTGGACGAGGTCGACCTCGACGACGTCGCCGGGACGGCCGCCGCCGCCCGCGCACGCCTCGCCGGGGTGCTGGCCGCCCCGGCGAACGCCTCCGCGCACCGGATCAGCGCGGTCGGCCACTCCCACATCGACTCGGCCTGGCTCTGGCCGCTGCGCGAGACCGTGCGCAAGGTGTCGCGCACCACCTCCAACATGCTCGCCCTGATGGACGAGCACCCCGAGTTCGTCTTCGCCATGTCGCAGGCCCAGCAGCTCGACTGGGTCAAGACCCACCGGCCCGGACTCTTCGAACGGGTCAAGAAGAAGATCGCCGACGGGCAGTTCGTGCCCGTCGGCGGCATGTGGGTGGAGTCCGACACGAACATGGTCGGCGGCGAGGCCATGGCCCGCCAGTTCCTCTACGGCAAGAAGTTCTTCCTGGAGGAGTTCGGCATCGAGACCCGCAACGTCTGGCTGCCCGACTCCTTCGGCTACACCGCGGCGATGCCGCAGCTGGTCAGGTTGTCCGGAGCGCAGTGGTTCCTGACCCAGAAGATCTGCTGGTCCCAGGTGAACAGGTTCCCGCACCACACCTTCTGGTGGGAGGGCATCGACGGCACCCGCGTCTTCACGCACTTCCCGCCCGTCGACACCTACAACAGCGACCTCGGCGGCGCCCAGCTGGCGCACGCCGCCCGCAACTACCGCGAGAAGGGCCGGGGTTCGCGCTCCCTGGTGCCCTTCGGCTGGGGCGACGGCGGGGGCGGCCCCACCCGCGAGATGCTGGCCCGGGCCGGGCGCCAGCGCGACCTCGAAGGCTCCCCGCGCGTGGAGATCGAGCGGCCCGACGCCTTCTTCGAGAAGGCCCGCGCCGAGTACGAGGACGCCCCCGTCTGGGCCGGCGAGCTCTACCTGGAGCTCCACCGCGGCACCTACACCTCGCAGGCCCGGACCAAGCAGGGCAACCGGCGCAGCGAGTCGCTGCTGCGCGAGGCCGAACTGTGGGCGGCGACGGCCGCCGTCCGCGTACCGGGCTTCGGCTACCCGTACGAGGACCTGGAACGCCTCTGGAAGACCGTCCTGCTGCACCAGTTCCACGACATCCTGCCCGGCTCCTCCATCGCCTGGGTGCACCGGGAGGCCCGCGCCACCTACGAGGAGGTGCGCGGGGAGCTGGCCGCGATCACCCTCGCGGCGCAGACCGCCCTCGCGGGTGCGGGCGAGGAGGAACTGGTCTTCAACTGCGCCCCGCACGAGCGCCGCGGCGTCCCGGCCGGCGGCGCGGGCCGCCCGCGCCCGGCCGAGCAGCCGGTCACGGTGGAGGAGCGGCACGGCGGCGGGCACGTCCTGGCCAACGGGCGGCTGCTGGTGGAGGTCGACGGGCGGGGCCTGATCGTCTCCGCGTACGACCTGGAGGAGGGCCGCGAGGCGCTCGCCCCCGGGAGTGCCGCGAACCTGCTCCAGATCCACCCCGACTTCCCCAACATGTGGGACGCCTGGGACGTCGACGCCTTCTACCGCAACAAGGTCACCGACCTCACCGCCGTCGACTCCCTGGAGGTCACCGGCACGGGCCCGGACTCCTGCACGGTCACGGTCACCCGCTCCTTCGGCTCCTCCGCCGTCACCCAGGCCGTCACCCTGCGGGCCGGGGCCAAGACCGTGGACATCACCACCGACGTGGACTGGCACGAGACGGAGAAGTTCCTCAAGGCCGCCTTCCCGCTCGACGTCAAGGCCGAACGGACCGCCTCCGAGACCCAGTTCGGACACGTGTACCGGGCCACCCACACCAACACCTCCTGGGAGGCGGCCAAGTTCGAGATCTGCGCCCACCGCTGGATCCACGCGGAGGAGCCCGGCTGGGGCGCGGCGCTGCTCAACGACTCCACCTACGGGCACGACGTCACCCGCCGGATCCGGGAGGACGGCGGCCAGACCACCACCGTCCGCCTCTCCCTGCTGCGGGCCCCCCGCTACCCGGACCCGGAGACCGACCAGGGGCGGCACACCCTGCGCTTCTCCCTCGCGCCCGGCGCCGGCATCGGGGACGCGGTGCGCGAGGGGCACGCCTTCAACCTGCCCGAGCGGATCCTGCGGGGCGCGGGTCCGGTGGCCCCGCTGCTGGCCGTCGACCACGACGCGGTGGTGGTGGAGGCGGTCAAGCTCGCGGAGGACCGCTCCGGGGACGTGGTCGTCCGGCTGTACGAGTCCCGGGGCGGCCGGGCGAAGGCCGTGCTGACGCCCGGGTTCGCGGTCGCGGAGGCGGTCGAGAGCGACCTCCTGGAGCGGCCCCTGGCGGGCTCGGCGGTCGGCGCCCCGGCAGGGGACGGCGGGGTCCCCCTGACCCTGCGCCCGTTCCAGATCGTCACGGTCCGCCTCCGGCGCGGGTGAGCCCCCTGGAGCCGGGCCGGGTACCGGTCCGGCTCCGCCGCGTTCATCCGGTCGGCCGAGCAGCGCAGGCCGCCGGGGCTCCGCCGGGCAAGGCTGTGGGGAGGACCACCACCGCACAGACGAGGACCGCCCCATGTCCCACAGCCGACGGATCAGCACCATCGTGGGGGTCGCGGCACTGCTGCTGACCGCCTCCGCCTGCTCCGGCCTGGGCCGGAGCACCGTGGGCATGCTCACGTTCCGGGGCCACGACTCACCGGTCGAGCTGAGCTACGCCAACACCCCGGTCAAGGGCTGCCACAAGATCCGCATCCCGAAGGGGGCCACCCACGTCGAGAACAACACCCTCGTGGACATCGTCCTGTACCGGACGGAGAACTGCGGCAAGACCGAGGCCGAAGGGGCCGAGGGCGCCGAGGGCGTCTACGTGGCCACGACGCTCTCGAACGTGACCGCCCCGCACAGCCTGCCCTGGCGCAGCTTCCGGGTCATCCACTGACCGCTCCCGCCCGGGGGCGCGGCGTGAACTCCGCCACACCCCCGGCGGCACGGCCCCCAGGGCCCGGGATCCCCGGCCCCGGGGGCGCGCATCCGGTTATGCACTTAGTTGCAAAACCTGGCCCTCCTCGCTAGAACAGGTTCATCACCCCCGCGCGAGGAGGCGCCCCCTCATGAGTTCCCAGAGCCGGTACCCGCACCTGCTGAGCCCCCTGGACCTCGGCTTCACCACCTTGCCGAACCGCGTGATCATGGGGTCGATGCACACCGGCCTCGAAGAGCACGCGCACGGCTTCGAGCGCCTGGCCGCCTTCTACGCCGAGCGCGCCCGCGGCGGCGCCGGCCTGATCGTCACCGGCGGCATATCGCCCAACGACGCCGGACGCCCCTTCGAGGGCGGCTCCCGCCTCACCACCGAGGAGGAGGCTGCCGAGCACCGCGTGATCACCGAGGCGGTGCACGCCGAAGGCGGGAAGATCGCGATGCAGATCCTCCACTTCGGCCGCTACGCCTACCACAAGGACCTCGTCGCCCCCAGCGCGATCCAGGCCCCCATCAGCCCCTTCGTCCCCAACGAGCTCACCGGCGACGAGGTCGAGGGCACCATCGAGGACTTCGTCCGAGCCGCCCGCCTCGCCAAGCTCGCCGGCTACGACGGCGTCGAGATCATGGGCTCCGAGGGCTACCTCGTCAACGAGTTCATCGCCGCCGCCACCAACAAGCGCACCGACCGCTGGGGCGGCGCGTACGAGAACCGCGTGCGCTTCCCGCTGGAGATCGTCCGGCGCACCCGCGCCGCCGTCGGCGACGACTTCATCCTGATCTACCGGCTCTCGATGCTGGACCTCATCCCCGGCGGCTCCACCCTCGACGAGGTCGCCCACCTCGCCAAGGAGATCGAGGCGGCCGGCGCCACCATCATCAACACCGGCATCGGCTGGCACGAGGCCCGCATCCCCACCATCGCCACCTCCGTCCCGCGCGGCGCCTACACCTGGGTCACCAAGCGGCTGATGGGCGCGGTGAGCGTGCCGCTGGTCACCAGCAACCGCATCAACACCCCCGAGAAGGCGGAGGAGATCCTCGCCGACGGCCGCGCCGACCTGGTGTCGCTCGCCCGGCCCTTCCTCGCGGACGCCGACTTCGTGGCCAAGGCCGCCGCCGGACGCTCCGAGACCATCAACACCTGCATCGGCTGCAACCAGGCCTGCCTCGACCACACCTTCAGCGGCAAGATCACCAGCTGCCTGGTCAACCCGCGCGCCTGCCACGAGACCGAGCTCGTGCTCTCGCCCACCCGCACGAAGAAGCGCGTCGCCGTCGTCGGCGCCGGCCCGGCCGGCCTGGCCTGCGCGGTCACCGCCGCCGAACGCGGCCACGCCGTCACCCTCTTCGAGGCCTCCGGCCACATCGGCGGCCAGCTCGACGTGGCCCGCCGCATCCCGGGCAAGGAGGAGTTCGAGGAGACCATCCGCTACTTCGGCACCCAGCTCACCGCCCGCGACATCGACGTACGCCTGGACACCCGCGCCGACGTGGACACCCTGCGCGGCTACGACGAGGTCGTCGTCGCCACCGGCGTCACCCCCCGCACCCCCGCCATCGAGGGCGCGGACCGGGACAACGTCGTCAGCTACCTCGACGTACTGCGCGACGGCGCCCCCGTCGGGCAGCGGGTGGCCGTCGTCGGCGCCGGCGGCATCGGCTTCGACGTCGCCGAGTACCTCACCGACAGCGGAGAGGGCGCCTCCCAGGACCCCGAGGTCTACTTCCGGCACTGGGGCGTCGACACCGCGTACGCCGGCCCGGGCGGCCTCACCGCCCCCGAGCGGCCCGCGGCCCCCCGGCAGGTCACCCTGCTCCAGCGCAAGGCCACCAAGGTCGGCGCCGGCCTCGGCACCACCACCGGCTGGATCCACCGCGCCGAACTCAAGCACCGCGGGGTCGTCTCCGTCGCCGGGGCCACGTACGAGCGGATCGACGACGAGGGCCTGCACATCACCGTCGGCGGCGAACCGCACCTCGTGCCCGCCGACACGGTCGTCCTGTGCACCGGCCAGGAGCCGCGCCGCGACCTGTACGAGGCGCTGCGCGCCGAGGGCATCGAGGCGCACCTGATCGGCGGCGCCGACGTCGCCCGCCGAACTCGACGCCCAAGCGCGCCATCCGCCAGGG
>NZ_GG657750.1:6752839-6756770 GCF_000158895.1 Streptomyces sp. C
CCGTGGAACCGGCGGCGAAGGCCTCCACGGTCTACGCCCTGCTCGGCTGACCCCGCGACGTCAGAACCGCCGCGGACCCGCCGGGAGCGGCAGCGGCTTCGGCGCCGGCAGTACGTCCTGCCGCTGCGCCGGGGCCGGAGCCGCCTCGCAGGTCACGTCCCGGTCGGGCAGCCGGCCCGTGGCCAGGTAGGAGTTGACCGGCGCGTTGGCGCAGGAGCCCGGGTCGGCCAGGTACACGCCGTGGCCCTCCCCGCCCTTCGCGAGCACCATCCGCGAGCCCTTCAGGGCCCGGTGCAGGCCCTGCCCGCTCACGAGCGGGGTCTGCGAGTCCCACTCGTTCTGCACGGTCAGCACGTTCGCCCGGGTCTTCATCGGGGTGGCCGCCTCGGCGGGCCGCTGCCAGAAGGCACAGGGCTTGATGTTGGAGGCGATGTCCCCGTACAGCGGGTAGCGGGCCTTGTCCCGGGCCGCGTCCCGCGCGTACTGGCCGGGATCACGAGGCCAGGCGCCGGTGTCCCCGCACAGCACGGACCAGAAGACGGCCGTGCCGTTGTCGGAGGCCGGATCCGCCACGCGCAGCAGCTTCTTCAGGTCCGGCACGGCCGCGCCGACGGGCTGCGGGGCGCCCTCGGCGGCCGCCTTCAGCGCGGCGACGAGCGGCGCCGCCTGCTGCGGGTAGAAGAATAGGCCGCGCGCGGAGCGGATGTCGTCACCCGTCAGTTTCATCCCCTGGAACTCGATCGGCTCGCGGTCGGCGCGGGCCACCAGCCCCCAGAACGTCGCCGACACCGCCTGCGGCGTCGCACCGAGCCGGTACTCGCCGTCGCGCTCCGCCGTCCACCGCGTCCACCGGGCGAAGGCCGGCTCGGCCTCCGTGGCCCACACCTGGAGCATCCCGCGCCAGAGCAGCTGCGGGTCGACCCCGCTGTCGAGGACGAAGCGGTCGGTACGGGAGGGGAACATCTGGGTGTACACCGCGCCGAGGTAGGTCCCGTACGAGTAGCCCACGTAGGAGATCTTCCGCTCGCCCAGGGCCGCGCGGATCGAGTCCATGTCGCGGGCCGTGTTGCGGGTGGTGATGTACGGGAGGACCGAACCGGCCTTCTCCCGGCACTTGTCCGCGACGGTGCGCGCCCAGGCGACGTCGGCGGGGAAGGTCTCGGGGCGGTACGCGCGGTCGAAGTTCTGCTCCGCCTCGTTCAGTCCGCAGCTGATCGGGCTGCTGGCCCCGACGCCGCGCGGATCGAAGCCGATCAGGTCGTAGCGCTCCCTGACCTCCTTCGGCATGGCCTCGTCCATCATCAGCGGAAGGTCGAGCCCCGAGCCGCCGGGTCCGCCCGGGTTGAGCAGCACGACCCCGTGCCGCTTGGCCGGGTCCGGGCTCTTGATCCGGGATATGGCGAGGTCGATGGTCCTGCCGCGGGGACGCTGGTAGTCGAGCGGCACCTTGATCGTCGCGCACTCGTACGCGGCCGGCCGGTCCGGGGTGCAGCGGTGCCAGGCGGGCTGCTGCGGCTGGTAGTCGGAAGGAGCCGGGGCGGCCGCCGCCTGGGTGGCGGCGAGCATGGGGAGGGAGGTCGCGAGGAGCCCGGCGGTGGCGAGCATGGGTGCGAGGCGTTTCAGGCGCACGGAGAGCCGTTCCTTTCGTCGAGGGGCGGTTCCGTGCCACCTTGGAGCACGCGGGCGGTGGGGCGAATCATCCCTCAGGGCGGCTCCCCGTACGTCTTCGTGCAACTCGCGAATGAGGGAGATTCCGGACAACTGGCCGACGCGCCACGACTGTTGGAGGACGCTGTGATCCGTCGCGGAGTCAGTGCCCGGTGTGCTCCTCGCCCGACTCCAGCGTGCCGCCGAGGCGTTCGCGGAGCGCGGTCAGGGCCTGCGGAGACTGGGCGGTGACCACCCAGCGGTTCCCCACCAGGTAGACCCCGCCGTACACCCGGGTCTCCGCCAGCCAGGAGCGCAGGCCCTCCTCGGCGGCGAAAGTGGTGAGGCGGTAGGAGCCCTGTCCGCCCGCGCACGCCGCCTGGCGCAGTTCGTCGGCCTCGGTGATCGACTCGGCGGTGCAGCCCAGGGCGGAGGCGAGCTCCTCCACCGTGGCGGCCCTCCCGGCCGGGCCCTCGCCCGCGTGGGCCGCGTGGGCCGCCGCCCCGGGGCGCGCGGGCGGTTCCGTGGCGCAGCCGCCGGCCAGCAGCGCACCGCACAGCGCGGCACCGGCCGCGAGGAGGGGGCGGCGGGTCGGGCGGTCGGACGGGGGCATGGCGACCTCACTGGAGGGGATCGGAGGGAGAAAGGGGGTGTGGTGCCCGGCGGGGAGGGGAGGGGGACCGGGCACCACGGCTCATGGGTGTCCCGGCCGGCTCAGCCGGCCGCCTTCTTCCCCTTGTCAGTGACGGCCCACCAGAGGTTCTGCTTGCCCTGCCCGTTGACGTCCCCGGGCGCCTTGTCACCGGTGAACGTGTAGACCGGCCAGCAGTCGATG
Organism: Streptomyces sp. C; assembly: GCF_000158895.1. NCBI lineage: Bacteria > Bacillati > Actinomycetota > Actinomycetes > Kitasatosporales > Streptomycetaceae > Streptomyces > Streptomyces sp. C. Next base: position 6,755,322 of record NZ_GG657750.1, read on the forward strand.
GTCAACTGCTCCGTCCCGTCGGGCCTTTTCACCGAGCCGATCAGTTTGGGGTCGATTCCCGACACCTGCGTCTTGTCGACGAGCGGGGCGGGCTTCCAGGTGTCCGTGCAGGAATCCACGCAGCCGATTTTCATCGGCCAGGCGCTGTCCTTGTCGAAGCGGTAGAGGGTCCAGCCCTCCGCGTTCTGGACGATGTTCCCGAGCCTGGCGTCCTTCCGTACCGAAAGCGCGACCTTCGCCGCCTCCTGGGACCCTTCCTTCGCTGCTCCTCCCTGTTCCGTTCCGTGTCCCTGCATTTCCGTTCCCGTTCCCGTTCCCGGTGCCGCTCCCTTTCCGGCGGCGGCCCATTTCCCGTCGGGTCCCAGGACGTGCCAGGTGCCGCCGACGCCCTCGCCGAGGGCGTCGCCCGCCTTGGTGTCCTTGGCGTAGCGGTACACCGGCCAGCCCCCGACCGTCAGCTGCTTGCTGCCGTCGGCCCGGGTCACCGAGCCGAGCAGGGCGGCGTCGACACCGGCCCCCGCCGAGGCGTCGTCCGCCGGGACCGCCGGCCAGGCCTTGGCGCAGTCGCCCTCGCAGTTGGACTTGGGCGGCTTCGCGGTGTCCTTGTCGAAGCGGTAGAGCGTGAACCCGTCGCCGTCGGCGACGCCGGAGCCCACGTTCGCGATCTCCCGCACCTGGAGCTTCCCGGCCGGACCGCTCTGCCCCCCGCCGCCGGCCGGGTCGGCGCCGGAGCCCTCGCCGTAACCCGATCCGGATCCCGCCCCGTATCCCGAACCCCCGTCGGAGCCGTATGCGCCGAGCTGCTTCCCGGAGCCCGCCGGCTGGACCGCGTCCGCTTTCGAGGAGGGTTTTTCGGCGGCACCGCAACCGGCCGTCAGCAGCAATACCGCGACCGCCGACCCGGCGATTATCTCCCGGCGCATTGTCTCCCGGCGCATTGTCTTCACGATCTCTCCTTGGGATTCGGTGCCGTCGTGCTCTTTGCCTGCGGTCATTGATACGGGGCGAACAGCGGCCGGAGCGGAATTCCGCGGGAATTTGTCAGATCGCGCCAAGAGTGAACTCGGAGGCGTCCCGCACCCGTGCGCCCGCTCATTCCTGGATGCGCAGCGCGAGCGCCGGGCAGCGGCGCACCGCCCGCAGCGCCTTGGGCCGCAGGTGGCCCGGCACCGGCATGGACGCCTCCGCCGGGAAGCCGTCCGCGTCGAGCCGTACGACGTCGGGCAGGACGTCCACGCACAGCCCGTGCCCCTTGCACAGGGTCCAGTCCACCACCAGCCGCTCCGGCGGGCTCTCGTCCTGCGGCAGCGGCAGCGCCCCCACGATCCGCCGCCCACAGCCGCTGCCGAGGGCGTGGTCGCGGAACTCCTCGGGGAACGCGGCGAGCGCGGAGGCCACGAAGTGCGAGGTGCCGTCGGGATGGCTGCTCGCGGCCCCGCCCCCGGACGG
>NZ_GG657750.1:6756870-6757977 GCF_000158895.1 Streptomyces sp. C
GCGTCCTCCAGTACGTCGGCCAGCCCGGGCAGGCCCCGTACGCAGGGCCCGCACTGCCCGGCCGACTCCTTCGCCATCCACCGCGTCACCCGCGCGACCTCGCCGGCCGGACAGGTGTCCTCGGGCAACGGCAGCACCGCCCCCGCCCCCAGCACCGCGCCGAAGGCGGACAGCGAGCCCCGGGACACGTCCGCGGAGCGGGCCGCCCCCGGATCCAGCCAGCGGCCGTGGTAGCCGCCGACCAGTACACCCTGCCCGGTACGGGTGCCGCACAGGTCGAGGACGTACGCCAGCGAGGTCCCCGTCGGGGTCTCGACCACCGTCTGCCCGGCGACGGTCAGCAGCACGGTGCCCGGCTCGGAGGGCAGGCCGGCCGCCCGGTAGTCGGGAGCGCCCATCCGGGCGGCGACGGCGAGCTGCGCGTACGTCTCGGTGTTCGACAGCAGCGTCGGCACCCCGCCCAGGCCCCGTTCGCTGGTCCGCACCCGCCGGCCGGACGGCAGCGCCGCGCCCCCGTTCAGCCCGCCCACCATCGCGGTCCCCTCGCCGGTCACGAAGCGCTCGGGCAGCCGTGCCACGCGCACCCGGCGGCCGCCCGGCCCCCGTTCGGCGACGGCGTCCCGTACCGAGCGCTCCACGTCTGCCCGGGTGACGGCCACCACCACCTCCTCCGCGCCGACCGCGGCGGCGGCCAGCAGCGCGCCGTCGAGCACCAGGTGCGGGGCGTGCAGCAGCAGCGCCTTGTCCTTGAGGCAACTCGGCTCCCCCTCACTGCCGTTGACCACCACGGCCGTCGGCCCCTCCCGTTCCCGCGCGGAGCCGATGACGGCACGCAGCTTCCGGGCGAAGGGGAACCCGGCTCCGCCGCGGCCCCGCAGGTCGATGTCGGCGGCCAGGTCCACGAGTTCGTCGGAGGCGTAGCGCGGCAGCGGGCCGTGCGCCGCCAGATGGGCCTCGCGGTCGAGCCGCGGGTCCCGGTCGAGCCCGGCCAGCAGCCGGGGGGTGCCCACGCAGCCGAGGCCGGGGCGCGCGGGTCCGCTCACGACCACCGCTCCCCGTCGCCGAGCGGCCCGGGCCGCCGGTCGGCGCCCGGGCCCGCGGCGGCGG
>NZ_GG657750.1:6758246-6783323 GCF_000158895.1 Streptomyces sp. C
CGGCACGGCCGGCCTTCAGACCGTGCAGCAGCGACGCACCCCACGCCGGGTACGCGCCGATGTGCAGGGCCCGCCACCACAGGGAGCGGCTCTTGGTGGCGAACACACTACGCAGGGCTCCGGAGGCCGCCACGGCCACGAAGAGATATCCGGCCAGGGTGCCCAGGCCGATGACGACGGGTCGGTCCGTGTCCGCGAACGGCACCGCGGCGGCTGCGGCGTCGGCCTGCTTCCCGGCCACCTTGACCCAGATGTGCAGGCCGAGGAAGCCCAGTCCCGCCACGGCGAGCCCCCGGTGCACGCCCTGGGCCAGCAGCCGGTGGCCCGACCCGAGCAGCACCCGGTCGGTTGCCACCAGCCCCCACAGGACGGTGGAGGTCAGGCAGACGAGCGAGAGCACGCCCGCGCCGAAGTCGAGGAACTCCCACAGGCGGGTCAGGGCGCCCGCGCGGGCCGCCACGAGGAGCGAGACGAGCGCGGCGCCGGCGGCGCACAGCGCACTGGGGCGCAGTCTGCCCGTCGAGGGCAGCAGTGAGGGCCGCCGGACGGCCCGCCGCCCGGCGGCCGGGGCCGCGGCGGCCTCGGCCGCGTGGCGACTCCTGCGTCGTGCCCTGTGGGAGCGGGGTATGTGCGGCTGGGGCAGGGGCATGCGGTTCTCCTGAGCACCCGGGCTCCGAGCGGTCCACCTCGCGCTCGGCACCCGGGGGTTGGGGGACGGTGGCGGCCGGCAGCGCTGCGAATTCCCGCGCCGGCCGAGGCTCTCGGGGGCCGGAGTGCAGCAGCATCGTGGAGCTACGCAGCATCTCCACAGGATTTATCGAAACGTGATAATTTCTCGCACCGCGTCCACAGCGCATCGAACAACCCCGGAAGATTCCCCTCCAGTGGAGGTTGCGACAGGCCACCGCCTCGTCGGCCATCCATACGTCCCCGGCGGCAAAAACAAGGCAAATCCGTGGGACCGAAAGTGGCCGGAACCCTCCAGAAGGGGACGCGGTGGCTGCAACTCTCTTGGCAGACAGGGATGTTGGCGCAACCGGCAACCCTGGCGGGCCTGTCACCCCTGCACCGGACAGGCCTCACCCCGGCAAGAACGAGGAAACGATGTGCGAACTTCTGAACCGCATCTGGTCCCGCCCCCGCGGAGAGTGGACCCGCGTCCTGCGCAGGGAACTCCCCGCGCTCGCCGCGGAGATAGTGGAGGAGCTTCTGCATGGAATTCCGGAATTTTCCGCCCTTGTCGATGACAACGATGCCATCGATGACGATCTGCTCAGGCTGAGGGTGGAAGAGGCCCTTCTCTCCGCCCTCGGCTACCACGACGAAGGCGACCGCGACCCGCGGTGCGCGGACCCCGGACCGGACCCCCGACCGGACCCCGGACCGGACCGCGCGCAGGACCCGGACCCGGAGCCCGACGACCGCCACGACGGCCGCGTCGAGGAACCGCGCGGCGCCGCGGGGGAGTACGGACGCGAACCCGCGCGCGAGCACGAGCGCACCGACGCCGGGCAGCACGCCCCGGGCCACCAGCTCCGGCAGGTGCCCGCCGCCCCGCCGGACCGGGCCAGGCAGGACCTCTTCAGGGCGCTCACCGACGACCGGACCGCCTGCGACGGCTCCCTGGCCGAACTCGCCGAGGCCGCCCGCTGGCCCCTCCCGCCCGCCGTACGGGCCGTCGCACTCGCCACCCCCGGCGAGACGCAGCAGCTGGCGGCCGTCCTCGACGACGCCCTCGCCGGCATGTTCGCCGGCCGGCCCTGCCTGCTGCTCCCCAGCCCCGACCCCGACGCCCGCGCCGCCCTCGAAGTCCCCCTCCGCGGCCGGTTCGCGGCCGTCGGCCACGCCGTCGCCCCCCGCGACACGGCCTCCTCGCTGCGCTGGGCGCTGCGCCTGCTGACCCTGACCCCCCACCGCGCGGCCTGGACACCCGGGCCGTCTTCGTCGACGACCACCTCTCGACGCTCCTGCTGCTCAGGACGAACCCCTTCGCCACGCCCTGGCAGCCCGCTTGCTCAAGCCCCTCGCCGACCTCACGCCCCGCCAGAGCGAACGGCTGGAGGTCACCCTGCTCGCCTGGCTGGAGGGCGGCGGCGCCCCGGAGGCGGCCAAGGCCCTGAGCGTGCACCCGCAGACCGTGCGCTACCGGATGCGCCAGCTGGAGAAGCTCTTCGGGCCCGGACTGCGCGACCCCCGGACCCGCTTCGAACTGGAGATGGCCCTGCGCAGCCGTCGGCTGATGGCCCAGGTCCGGCGCCAGAACTCGCGCAGCGGCCGCAGGAACGGACGGGTGGTCACCGCCGACTTCACCCCCCTGGTCGTCGGACGGATGGCCCGCGTCAACGGACTGTGAGCCGCGCGCTCCCCGTCCCGGCGGACACGCGAAGGGCGGTGGCCCGGAGCCCTCAGGCTCCGGGCCACCGCCCGTCCGTGCCGTCAGCGGCAGGTGCGCCCGCTGTTGATGCAGCCCACGGCCCTGGCCATCAGCCCGTTCGACATGACGTTGATGAAGTCCCCGTGGTCGGTCACCGGCTTGTGCAGCTGCTCGGGGAAGCTGTCCACCGCGATGCGCGACCCCGGCGCGACCCCGTACGTGATCCGCTGCACCAGCTGCGGAATGGCCGTGAAGCCCTTCTTGCAACGGCCGTTCCTGTCCGCGAAGTCCACGTGGGTGCGGTGGTTGGCGCTGTCGGTGTTGCGGCCGTCCCAGCAGCTCTGGAAGGTGAAGGTGCGCACCACGTCACTGCCCTTGGGGCACACCGGGTACTTGTCTTTCAGCTGGCGGTCCTCGAAGCCGGTGCAGCTCCAGGAGGCGTTGGCGTTGGCCGTGCCGTTGCTGAAGGCCTTGGCGTCACCCGTGATGATCCGCAGGAACCGGGGCATCGCCTTGACCTGGCTCACGGGACTGCCCTTGAAGCTGATCGTCACCTGCTTGGGCTTCAGGATCGTGCCCACGTTGGCGTCCTGGCCGCCGCCCGGGGCCTTGGCGTCCTTCTCCGCCCGGCCGTCGCGCAGCCGCAGCACCGGCCAGTAGTACGTGGACTGGTCGCCGTTGCCGCAGGTGGTCCCGGAGGCGGCGAGGCTGTCGTTGGTGGAGAAGGCGTCGGTGGTCTTGTTGCCCACGTAGTCGTGCATGTGGTGCGCGCCGTTGGAGACGCCCGGCGCGACGATGACGTTGTCGGGGTTGAAGTGGCCGTTCTCGTTGCGGCCGCACTCGGAGCTGAAGGAGCCCTTGGACGCGCCCCCCGAGGGCGCGGGGGTCCGTACGTTCGGCTTCACCTTGGTGATGTCGGCGAAGTCGCTCCTGGCCGGCCCGCTCTTCTGCCCGATGCTCCGGGCGGCGGCGTCCGGACCCGAGGCCGCGGCCGCCGCGGCGTCGGGCGCCGCCTCGTCCTGCGCCGCCGGTGCCTCCTTCATGTCGCACCCGCTGAGCTTGTCGAGCCCCTCCGGGCGCCCGGAGGAGCGGCCTATCGCGTCGGACACCCGGCTGATCGTCGTCGCGCGCTGGTCCCGCAGCCGGCCGAGGAGGGCGTCCTTCTGGGACTTGCCCTGCACCTGCCCGGAGGCGAGCTGCCGGTAGGCGTCGGCGACCTGGACGTCCAGCTGGGCGAGGTTCTCGTCGACCTCGCCCCTCGCCTGGTCGGGGACCGAGGTCAGCCGGTCGCCCACGTCCGGGCAGTCGATGGTGGCCGTCACCTGTCCCGTACGGCCGTCCTGGCCGGCACTCGCGTTGCCGGCGACGACGGCGACCCCGCCACCGCCCAGCACCAGGGCGGAGACCACCGCGAGGAGCTTGAACCGGGGGCGCCTGTGGCCCTTGTGACTCATGCGATCACTTCACTTCGTATCGTCGGTCGGACATCTGAGGGGGCGCGGCCCCCTGGTGGTGGACCGGGGACGGGGAGGCGGGCGCCGGGCTCGCGTCGGAGACGGAGTCGAAGTCGACCAGCCCGCTCTCCTCCAGGACCGTGATGTGGTCCAGCACGGTGGCGTTGGCCGAGGTGGCCAGGGACCGCACCATCGAGTTGCGGGTCTGCGCCCGGATCTGCGCCAGCAGCGCGAACACCTTGCCGTGCGCGCGCCGCAGCAGCTGGATGAACAGCCGCTCGTACTCGGCGTTGGAGGCGTTCGTCAGCTGGTTCAGCCACTCCTGCTGCTGGGCGCTCGGCTTGTCGGGCAGGTCCATGCCGAGGGCCTGGCCGACCTGGAGCACCTGCCGGTCCAGCTCGGTGTGCCCCTCCACCAGGTGCATTCCGGCGGTGCGCACCGAGGGCCGGGTCCCGCGCTGCTGCGCCTGCCGTCCCGCGGGCAACTCCCACAGCCCGGCGAGCCGTACCTTGCGGACGAAGTCCCGGTCGGCGGCGGACAGCGGGCCGTACGCCGTGCTCATGGTCCCGGCGCCGTCGTCCTCGGTGCCCGGCTTCGCGGCCGTGCCCGCCGCGGCGGCCGAGGCCCGGTCGCCGAACTTCGACACGGGGATCAGCAGCGCGATGAGCGTGACGGCCAGGGCGGTGATGACGAGACCGCTCCCGATCGTGTATCTCGTGGCCACCGACAAGCCGCTGACGGATCGCCGTCGCAGTGACAGCACAGTGCCTCCTCGCTCCGTGGGCCGGCAGGAGGAGCGGGGCGGCAGCGGCGGCAGGCGCCCTGCGGTGCGCACCCGAACTCCTGGGGTGCCACGGGACGCTAGTGCCCTGGCCGGGGCCGCCGCGGAAGGACCATCACCATCGGACAAACATCCGGGCAGGCCCTCGGCGGGCTGCTATCTTGCCGCGGGCTGCCGGTCGGGCGTGGTGTACGCGAAGTTCAGCGCGACCCGCCGCAGCCCGGCCCGGCGCAGCGCGGTCACCTGGTGGTCGGTGGTGTGGGCGCGCAGCAGGTACGCGTCCCCGGGCCGGTGGTGGGCCCGGTGCGCGACCTCGTCCGCCTCCGCCGGCAGGCCCGTGCCCCGGGGCGCGTACTGTAGCAGCCCGCCGTCGCGGGCCGAGCCGGGCGCCTCGGAGAAGACCACCAGGGCCAGCGGGTGGCCGTGGGTGTGCTCGCCGTGGGCGTCGTCGTGCCGGTGCAGGATGTCGATCACGTGGCGTTCCAGCGGATCCGCCACGGGCACCGCGTCCAGCTGGGAGATCCCGCGCACCAGCTCGATCAGCGCGGGGTCGTGGTAAACGCGCGGGATCAGCTCCGACTCCTCGGCGATCAGGTGCCCGCCGAGGGTGGTCATGGGGCGCGGCGCCCCCCGCTCCTGGTGTTGTGCCATCGATTCGAGGCGCCGGATCTCGCGCCGCAGCGGCACGAGCCGGTCGGGCGGGACGAGCCCGGGGAGCGGTACGTAGCCCTCGGCGGCGAAGCGCTCGCGCAGGCCGCGGCGGTCGGCAGGCAGAAGCAGCACGGACCGGTACTACCCCGTGGCGCCGAACGCCGACCGGACGGCCCGGCAAGGCCATCCGGTCGGCGGCATCGATTACCTGTGGTGGCCCTCACGGCCTGGGCACAGGTCGAGCGGGTCGCACAGCATGACGACCTGGTAGGGGCCCTGCGCGCAGTCCGTGCCGTGGGGTGCGAACCGCCACTGGGAGGGCTTGACGTGCCGGGTCCGGCCCGTCTTCTCCACATGGGCGTGCAGGGTGCGCGTCGCGGAGTCGTTCGTCTCCACCATGACCTCGTCCGCGGCGAGCGGGAAGTGGTCATGGAGCAGGCACAGGCCGAAGCGGTCCAGGTTCCCGTGCCTTTCGAGCACGTCGACCAGGTCCTGTACGAAAGCCGCGTCCGAGGGCCCCAGCCCTGCGGCCTCCTCGAAGCGGGGGAGCGGCTTCCTCGCGATGGTGGATTCCTTGGAATGGGTCATGACATGTCCCATGGGGTGTCGGCGGATCCCCGATGCCATCATCGAACGCCCGCCGGGCCTGTGCAATCCCGTGGACGGCGTCCGAGGGGGTGAGTGCCGGGTCCTGCGGCCGCGTGTCCGGGTATGGCCGGTCGTACCTCGTGTTAAGGCCTTGAGGACGGGGTGCTGGACGAGGCGGTGCGGATGGGGCGCGATCGTGAAAACCCGGTGGTGGTTGCTTCTTCTACTGTTGATTTCCGTGCTAGTTGGGTGGGGAGGAGCGGCGCGGGCGCGCGGAGCGGTCGCCGACCCCTGCGAAAGGGAGCGGCTGAAGGCCCGCAACGTGTCCGCCAGCGTCGACTTCGACTACCACGACCGCATCTACGCCCAGGTGACGTCGAACCTGACCGTCAGTGTCTCGGCGGACGAATGGCCCCCCGCGCTGTTCCTGGCGAGCAGTGAGGCGTCCGACGAATACCAGACGGTCATGCGCTGCCTGCTGCGCAGCGATGACGACGGACCACGGAATCGCGAATGGCGTTACCGTGAGCCGCGGGTGACGGTGCGGGGCGACGTGGTCACCGTGGATTACGAGGCGACTGCCTGGATCGAACAGAATCGAGGGTTCCGGCTCGGCCCCTGGATCATCGGCGTCGATCCGGCGGGTGAGGAATGGACCGTTCGCCTCGTGCCTCCCAAGGCCTTGGACAACGCCAAGTGGGGGCAGATCGAAGTCAAGTTGAACGGTCTCGAAGCCCACGACATCGCTCCCAAGGTGGCGTCCGCCGATTCGGCCCGCCTGGTGTGGTTCGATCCGAAACCCGTCAGGGTGCAGGTCTACGTGGATCCGCCCTGGCAGCGTTCCTTCAACGTGGGTGAGAGATGGTGGTCGCTGGGGTGGGCGGGCGTCGCCTCCTGGTGGGTGTTCACCTGGGCGTTGATCGTGCTGGCCGTCCACCATGCCGCGAGGGCGGAACCGTCCGTCGCGTCCGGACCGCAGGCACGGAGCGTCCTCGCGCGGGTGGTCCTGCTCTGGGTCGCACTGAGCGCGGCGGTGGCCGTGGCGCTGCATCTGGCGATGTCGTACCCGGCCGTGCTCGGTACGTCGTGGCGCTACGTGGTCACCGTCGCACTGGGTCTGGTCCTGGTGCTGGTGGCCCAGCCGTGGTGTCGCGTCGCGCCTTCTTCCGCCGCGCAGCAGCCCCGGGCCGACGGGAACCCCGGCGGCGATGGCGCCGAACGCCGTCAGGCCCGTGCCGTGACCGTCGCCGCGTCGATCGCGGTGCTGTTCTGCTTCCTTCTGGTCATGGCCCTGCGGCCGGCCAGGGCCACCACTCCTCACCTCGTCGGGTACGCGCTGCTGTCGCTGGCCACGCTGTGGCTGTGGTTCGCCGCGATGGCGGCATGGGCGTGGCGCTTCGCGCGGGAGGGGGAGCTGGTCCCGCGGTCCTGGAACGCCGCCTGGGTCAGGGCGCCGGTTCGCTGCACCGCGGTGGTGGGAAGCCTGCTGGCGGCGGCCGTGGTGGCCCTCTTCGCCTCCAGCTGGTGGACCCGCGAGCGCCAATGGCGGCGCGCCTACTGGCTCATCGATCCGTCCGGGACCGAACGCGCCGAACAGCGTCTCCGATTCATGCAGGAGTTCGCCTACGTCGGGCTCGCATGGGTCTACGCCTACGCCTGGCTGCTGGCGGGCATCGCGCTCGTCGCGCTGCTGCACCTGCGTGTCGAGGCCCGGCGGGCCCGGCCCGATGACGTGAACCAGGGGGTCTCGCTCGGGCCAGCCGGTGTCGATCTCTTCCTGACGGTCACGATCTTCGCCCTGGCGGTGGGGCTGAGGCAGGTCGAGTTCGCCGGCTCCAACGTGCTGTTCGGACTCTGGATCCTGATGATGATCGCGTCGCTACACGTCGTGGTGGCGGCAGGCCGGCGGGTTTCCGTGCTGGGGCGGACGGGCGAAGAGTTCTGCAGGCGCAGGCTGGGCACGAGGCGGCGCCGGAACCAGTTGCTCGTGAAGGCCCACGAATTCCGCAATCTGCACCACCAGATCTACTCCTTGGACCGCGGCCGTGGGGAAGGCGGTCTGAAGCGCGAGGAGTTGGAGGCGCGACTGGACGGGCTCCACCAATGGCTGTTCGCCGGTTGGGGCAAGGGCCGTCCGCCTGCCCAGATCTCGGTGCTGGACGCGGCTCTCAGCTGGGGACCCGGTCAGGACTGGTGGGACAACGCCCGGCACGCCGCGCGGCTGGCCTTCTGCTTCGGGCTCCCGGCCAGTGCCGCCCTAGTCTGGGTGGGCTATTTCGGGGACGCCCGGATCCGGATGGCGACGTTCCAGAGCCCCAACGGGCTGATGGAGATCGCGGCGAAGTTCGGCGCGTGGCAGGTCGCATGGGCTGGCGCGGGCCTCGTCCTGGGCGCCCTGTGGCGTCTACTGCCGGGCCGCCGCAGTCCGGTGCGCGCGCTGAGCCTGACCGCCGCGTACGCCATCCCCATCTGCGTCGGAGCGCTGATCGCCCAGATCACCGACACGGAACTCGGCTACGTGTTCCTGCACGTCGCGCTCATGCTCCTGGTCCTGACGCTCACCAGCATCTGGATGGACATGGAGACCTTCAGCGAGGAGAGGAGGTTCTGGCCCAGCCGGGTCGGCCTGCTGCTGTCGGTCTACCAGCTGCGCGGACTGTCCACGCAGGTCGCCTACCTCGCCGCCCAGCTGGCGATCGTCGTGGGCGTGTGGCGCAGCCTGGCCGGCAGCGACTCCCGGCCGAAGTAGGTCCGGCCCCTCAGTCCCACGCGTCCCGCAACCGCTCCTCCACCGTCTCCACCAGCCCCGCGATCACCCCGTCCGGCGACGGGCTGTAGTGCGGCACCGCCCACCGGGTGATCCGGGCGTCGATCAACGCGGGCCGGCCCGAGGCCAGGGCCGCGCGGAAGGCCTCCTCGAACTCGGACAGGGTCTCCACCCGGTAGCCCTCCGCCCCGCACGCGCGCGCGTACGCCGCGAAGTCCGGGTTGCGGAACTCGACCAGCGCCGACTCCCCGTACGTGACCAGCTGGAAGAGCTTGATCAGCTTGAACTGCCCGTCGTTGAAGACGACCCAGACGACCGGGATCTCGTTCTCCACGGCCGTCATCAGCTCGAAGCCGGACAGCGAGTAGCAGCCGTCGCCGCAGCCGACCACCACCGTCCGATCCGGATGGGCGACCTTCAGCCCGATGGCCCCGTTGACGTGCCCGGCCATCGGCCCGAAGGAGCCGGCCTTGCGGAAGTTCTGCCCCTCCTCCAGCTCCACGTAGTACCCCAGCCACGCCAGATGGGCCCCCGCGTCGGCGAGCAGCACCCCCCGCGGCGGCAGCATCCGGCCGATCGACTGCGCGAGCTGCCCCGGGTGGATCCCTCCCGTCAGGTGGGTGATGTGCCGGGCCTCGTAGTCCCGGCCCGCGACCTCCACCGGCGGGACCTCGCCCACCCTCCGCTCCAGCGCCTCGGTCAGCGCGGCGAGCGCCGGACGCGCGTCGGACAGCAGCGCGTGGTCGGGCGGGTAGGCCTTGTGGAACTCGCCCTCGGAGATGTTCACGTGGATGAGCACCTTGCCCTCGAAGAGGTCCGGGCGGTAGTTGAACGTCGCGTGCTGGTTGAGGGAGTTGCCGACGCACAGCACCACGTCCGCCTCGCGGAAGGCCTTCCACGCGCTGGAGTGGCCGCTGTCCGCGAAGACGCCGACCGACAGCGGATGCCCCTCGGAGACGATGCCCTTTCCGTCCAGGGTGGTGAGCAGCGGGATCCGGAAGCGTTCGATCAGCCGCTTGACCTCGGACCCCGCCCCGCTGCGCACCGCGCCGAAGCCGACGAGCGCGACGATCCGCCGGCCCCGCGCGAGGGCGTCCGCCAGTACGTCCGCGATCTCCTCGACCCGCGCCGGATCGGGCAGCACCGGCGCCACGTCGAGCCTGACCGGCCGGAAGCCGCGGACCTCGACGCCCCGGTGGGTGAGGTTCTCCGGCACGTGGATGTGCACCGGCCCGGGCCTGCCCTCGAAGGCGGTGTTCACCGCCTCCTCCAGGACGTCGCAGGTGTCGGCGGCATCGGTGAGCAGGAAGGACTTCTTGGTCGTCGCGGCGAACATGGCCTGCGAGTCGGGCGTCCGGTTCAGTCCCGAGGTCTCGTTGAGCGAGCCCCAACCGCGCCATTCCATCGACGCGTACCCCGAGACGGCGAGCACGGGATAGGAGTCCGACATGGCCACGGCCAGCCCCGAGAACAGGTTGAACGCGCCCGGACCGGCCGTCGCGAAGCAGAAGCCGAGCCGGTTCGTGTACATGGCGTAGCCGCAGGCCATGAACGACGCGGCCTGCTCGTGGCGCGTGATGACGGGCCGGATCAGCTTCGAGTGCTTCAGCGCCAGCATCAAGCCCGCCGCGTTCTCCCCGGCACCGCCGAACGCCGCCCGCACCCCGACGCCCTCCAGCCCCTTGACGATGGCCTCGTAGACCCTCATCGCCTCTCCCCGCTCTCTGCGCTCTCTGGGTGTTTCCCTACGCGTCCCAGTGCGCGGCGTGCCGGCGGTGCGCGTCGGTCAGGCCGCTGCGGAAGAACCGCTCGTAGTACTCGGACTCCACGTGGTGCGCCTGCAGCCAGACGCCGGGCACGTGGATCGCGTCGGTGTGCGCGGGGAACCGGCCGTGGGTCTCGTGGACGTACACGCAGATGTCCCGTGCGCAGTCGACGACCTGCCGGTCGTACTCGCTCGCCTCCGCGAGGTAGCGCCGCGCGTAGTCGTCCTTGTAGACGCGGTCGAAGAGCCCCTTGTCCGCGTAGATGCCGTCCTCGCCGAACTTGGACCGGACGACGGAGTCGACGGCTTCGCGCATCGACGGGTAGTGGGGCGGGCAGGCGGCCTTGATGAGGTGCTCGCCGCCGGACCGCAGCCCCACCGGGTGGGCGCGCAGGGCCGCGTACTTCGGCAGCGGCACCTGCCAGCGCAGGACGTCGAGGGGGCGGAACCTCGGGGTGACGAAGTCGAAGCCCAGCATCCGCCCGTAGGCGCGGGAGAACTTCGGGTCGCCGAGCATGATCTGCGGGCTGATCGTGGCGTGGATCCAGGCGCCGAGCCCCATCGCGTCCGCGACCAGCATCATGTTCTGCAGCAGCAGATCGGCCTCGATCTGGGTGCGCATCGGCCCCAGGGCGCCGAGGGGCATCTTGATGTCCGGGTTGAGGAAGCCGTTGTCGATCCACTTGCGGACCCCGGCCGGGCGGTAGAAGTTGCGGTCGTCGACGAGGGTGGGCCGGGCCCCGTCGGGCTGGGTGAGCAGGTACATCAGGGCGTTGACGTACTGGTGGGAGAGGTCGACCACCGGCAGGAACAGGGTGGTGCCCGGCAGGTTGGACAGGAACCGGTTGGAGTCGAGGTAGGCGGGGAAGTCGCGCATCCCCTCGGCGACGTCCAGCCGGTGGTCGAGCACCCGTACCTTGGCCGTGCGGGCCCGCTCGACCAGAGTGTCCGGGTCGAAGGGGGCCTCCGGGGCGGGCGGCAGTTTGCGCAGGTAGTACGTGCCGCTGTCGTTGATCATGAAGAAGTGGGTGGCCTGCGCGTTGTCGGGGCTGCCGGCGGTGCGCCCCGTCATGTTCAGGTTCGGCTTCGCCATGATCGGCTTGTGGTCGCGCGGGTCCTCGAACGGACGGTCGGGCATGGTGAGCCCCGAGGAGCCGGTGAGCGCGATCAGCACCGCCTCCTCCAGCTCGTCCAGCGGCCGCGGCCGGTGCGGGGAGCTATAGCTCATCGACCCGGCGGGCACGGAGGCGCCCCGGCTGACCCGGTGGGTGCGCCGGCCGAAGACCGTCTGCAGCAGCGGCCGGGCGAGCAGCTCCTCCAGGCCGGGGTGGCGGCGGCCGGTGCCTTCGGGTGCGGACATGGCCCCTCCCCGTTCAGCCGCGGCCGTCGTGGTTGCGGACCGGCTGGACCGGCCGCCAGGGCGCGAAGGCGCTCGCCCCGCGCGGCAGGACGCCCGCCAGTTCGGGGCAGTGCCGCAGGATGACGCTCGTCATGCCGTTGCGGGCGATCCAGTCCATGCCGAGCGGCGTGTAGATCTCGGGCCGGAAGTCGACGGTGAGGAAGCGGTCGCTCTGCAGCCGCCGGCTCGCCATCAGGATGAAGACGCGGAAGGCGGTGTCGCTGAAGCCGAACCCCGCGGGCGGGTTCTCCGCGAAGAGCCCCACCACCGTGTCGACGTCGTCCACCGACCGGTAGACGTCCCGCAGCCGCGCGACCGTCTCCGGATCTCCCGAGAGGTCCTCGAACCGGCGGATCCGCGGCTTGTGCAGCCCGGCCCGGAAGTCGTTGTAGCGGGGGACCCCGCGGCGCCGGGTGCGCACCAGGTCGACCACGGACAGGTCGATCACCTCCCCGTCGCGCTGGAACGCCTGCAGCGAGCGCGGGAAGTTGTGCAGGGTGATGGCTCCCGGGTTGGCGATGCCCAGCGAGTAGAGGGAGTCCACCAGCCCCGTCTTGCGCAGGAGCGGCTCCGCCGCGGCGCCCTGCAGGTCGGAGAAGCCGAGGGTGTCGAGCCGGCGGCCGAAGCGGTGGTCGACGAACTCGTAGTCGTCGGGGATCAGCGGGTGCATCCGGTAGACCGTGACGAACTCCTCCGTGAGGGCGTACGGGGCCCCGTGGTGCTCGGGCAGGGTCCTGGGGATGCCGTCCCTGGCGTTCGCCTCCAGCAGCCAGACGCCCAGCTGGTCGAGCCAGTTCTTCGGCGGCCCCTCCCAGTTCGTCCGCATCCCGATGTCGAGCGTCCTGGTGGCCAGGATCGCGGGGGTCCACTCCACGGTGTGGATCTTGGCGATGAGCGCGGAGACGACCAGCCGCGCCGTGTGGTAGATCCGCTCCTCGCCCAGGTGCGGGTACTCGCCGCGCAGGGCCGCGCACACCGCGTTGTGCTCGCGGGCGAAGAGGGTGTGCACGGCGCTCAGGCCGAGCCACCAGTTGTCGCTGAACCCGGTCACCGGCAGACCGTCCGCGCTCGTCGGCAGGTGCCCCTGCTCCAACCGCAAGCCGGCGCCGCCGTCCGGCTCCCGCAGCGACGTCGCGACGCCCTGGTCGCCGCCGTACACCTCCGAACCGTCCCACCAGTGCGACACCCCGCCGGCGAACCGGATCGGCGGCCGCCCGCTGTCCGCAGCGTCCAGCGGCTCGTCGTCACCGAAGCGCATCACCTTCTCGAGCGGCCCGCCCGGGGTGTTCCGCCAGTCCGTGCCGGGCGGCATCGGCACCTCGACGCTCCGGGTGCCCACCGGGAACCGCTTGTGGTTGACCCAGTCGTGCACCTGGAACTGGATCCACGCCGCCGCGATCACGTTCAGCGACGTGGCCGGGATGAAGGCCTCGCGCCGCAGCAGCTCCCGGCTGACGACCACCGGGTTCGGGGTGTCGAACCGCTCCGGCCGGTAGTCCGGCGGCATGGAACGCCCGAAAGTCGCGCCGACGGCACCCATCCGCGGCTCGGACAGGTCGTTGTGGCTGCCGTCGTAGCTGCGCCTGACCAGCAGCTCCTCGTCCACGGGCGGCTCCACCGGGCCCGCCTGGGGCGGCGCCTCGTGCAGCTCGGTGTCGATCAGGTTGTCCCGGCGCAGCGTCTGCCGGAACGCCATCAGGTTCAGCAGCGCGACCGGCGTGGGCAGCCGGTGCCACGGGACGAACCGGTTCACGGAGCGGAACGCGACCCGCAGCGGGGCGCCGAGCAGAGTGTTGCGGCGCGGCTCCACCGTCACGAAGCGGCGGCCCAGGCGGTGCGCGCTGCTCGCCTCGTACGCGAGCTTGCGGGCCCGGTTCAGGTTCCCCAGCGGACGGAAGCCCTCCGAGGTGTGCCAGGGGTTGAAGGCCAGCAGCTCGACCCGCGCCCCGGCGGCCCGCGCCCCCGCCGTGTGCAGGTCCTGGCGCGGAACCGTCAGCGTGGCCACGGGCACCACGGGCGCGTCCCGCTCGCTCCACTCGGCCGAGCCGTCCTCGATCGGGGTGCGCCGCGGGTCCACGTAGCGCTGCACGCACAGCTCGAAGACGACGTCCCCCGCACCCAGCCTCCGCGCCAGCTCGTCCCGCAGGCCGTCGGGATCGGCCGGCGGCCCCGCCGGGGCCGGGGCGGTGCCCGGAGCGGGCCGCAGCTGGTAGCGCACCGGCCCCGCCTCGCCCCACAGGATCGCGCCCCGGCTCCAGTACGTCTCCAGCGCCAGACTGGACACGGTGCGCCTGGTCCCCGCCATCACGTTGCGCCGCATCCGGGCCGCCGTGGACCAGCCGACCGCCAGGGGCAGCCGCACGAACAGGGCGAACCCCTGCGCGAGCCGCGACTCGGCGCCCGCCATCGCCTTGGCGAAGGCCACGAACTCGCGCGCGTCACGGGCGTGCGAGACCGGGAAGCTGGTCATCAGCAGGTCGTGGGTCTCCTCGGGCCCCACCTCGACGCGCAGCGCCGCCCCGCGCAGATCGGGCGCGGAGTCGGGCCGCCGGACCCCGCTGGCGTTGGACAGCCGGACCGTCACCGGGTACTCGGCGCCGGGCCGGGCGAACCCGGTCCGCAGCGCCTCGGGCAGGTCGTCGCGGAACCGCAGCCGCCCGTTCTCCACGCCGAGCACCGCCTTGGCGTGGAAGGTCCGCTCCGGGGCGGCCGCGCCGCTGCGCCGCTTCGCCTTGAGCTGGACGCGCAGCAGCTCCTTCGCCAGCCGCTCGAAGGCCAGCCGCTCGGTCTGCGGGCTGCCGCCGACGTATCGCTCGTACCGCTCGACCTCGTCCATGCGCGCCTCTTCACGAAGGGGGTGGGGGGCTTCCGGGGGCTTCCCCGCACTTCCCCCGACGTTTCCCCACGCGCGCGGCCGTGTCGTGCCGAGCGGGGCAGACGGGTTCCCGGCGTGGCCCCTTCGGGTGGCCGCGCCCGCCCCCGCGCCCCCGCCGCCGCGCCCCCGCGCCCCCGCCTCCGTGCGCCCGGGCGCACGGAGTGGCGTCCGCACGTCCGGCAGGGGCAGGCTGGACTCATGAGAGCGCCCTTGCGCTCGCCCCCGGGACCGGGAGCCGGCGGTCACCACCAGGTCCTCTTCCTCCTCGCGGAGTGCGTGCCCTTCGCGATCGCCCTGCTGGTGCTCCTGCTGGAGCTCACGCCCGCGCACGTCGTCTACACCGGGCCGCTGCTGGTCGCCACGCCCGCCCTGGCGGCGGTGACGACCGGCCCCAGGGGCACGCTCGCGGCGGCGGCCCTGGCCGTCGTCGTCAGCGTGGTCACCGCCACCCACAACCACGCCTGGGGCGGCCAACAGGTCTACACCAACTTCCTTGCCCTGTCCCTGGTCACGGCGGCGAGCTTCACGACGAGCCGAGCCGCCCGCACGCGCCGGGAGAGCCAGCTCAACCAGGTCCGCCGGATCGCCGCGGCCGCCCAGGAAGTGCTGCTGCGGCCCGTGCCCGACCGGCTGGGCCCCGTACGCGCGGCCAGCATGTACCTGGCCGCCGAGACCGGCGCGCAGATCGGCGGCGACCTGTACGACGCCGTCCAGACCCGGTACGGGGTCCGGATGATCGTCGGGGACGTCCGGGGCAAGGGGCTGCCCGCCGTACGGGCCGCGGCGGTGGTCCTGGGCGCCTTCCGGGAGTCCGTGCACTACGAGGACGACCTGGCCGAGGTCGTCAACCACTGCGCGGAGGCCCTCCGCAGGGACGCCGCCCTGGCGAGCACCAGCGCCCACGCCGAGACGGATCCGGCCGACGGCGCGGACGCCCTCCTGGAGGGGTTCGTCACCGCCCTCGTCGCCCAGGTCCCCGACGGCCCGCACGTCGAGGTCGTCAACCGCGGCCACCCCCCGCCGCTGCTCCTCCACGCCGGCGAGGTCCGGCCCCTGACGCCCGGCACGCCCCAGCCGCCGCTGGGCCTGGAGGAGTTCATCACCGGGCCCCCGCCGGGCACGGAGACCTACCCCTTCACCCCGGGGGACCGCCTCCTGCTGCACACCGACGGCGTCATCGAGGCCCGCGACCGCGACAGGGCCTTCTTCGACCTGGCCGGAGCCGTGTCCACCCTGCGAGACCGCTCCCGCCAGGGCTTCCTGGAGGGCCTGCGCCAGGCCCTCCTGCGGCACACGCACGGCCGCCTGGGCGACGACGTGGCCCTCGTCGTGGTGGACCGGCAGGACACCGCGGGGCGGTGAGCGCTTGGCCGTTGATCCCGCGGGCCCCCGGCCCCGTCCCGCCCCGTGTGGCGGGCTCCCGGGAGCGAGCCGAGAATTGGACTGCTGGGCCGGGCCGTACGGTGCCGCCCGCGGGATCCGGGGTGATCCCTGCCCGGGCGCGGCAGTTGTAGCGGAGGGGTGGCGACGCTCCGGGCGCGACGGGGAGCGCGGTGCGGTTCTGGCGGGGAGCAAGGACCCAGGTGATCGCAGATGTGCCGATGGCTCGCCTACTCGGGGACGCCCGTGCTGCTCGACACCATCCTCTACAAGCCCGCCCACTCCCTGATCGACCAGAGCCTGCACTCCAAGCTCGGCGTCGAGACCACCAACGGGGACGGGTTCGGGGTCGGCTGGTACTCGGACGGCAATGTCACGCCCGCGCTGCTCAGGGATGTGGGGCCGGCCTGGAACAACCGGAATCTGCGGGAGATCGCCGATCATGTCCGCGCGCCCCTGTTCTTCGCCCACATCCGCGCGTCGACCGGTACCGCGGTGCAGCAGTCGAACTGCCACCCGTTCCGGCACGGGCGCTGGATGTTCATGCACAACGGCGCGATCTCCGGCTTCCACCTGATGCGGCGCGACCTCACCATGCTCGTCGACCCCGCCCTGTACGCCGACATCGAAGGGACGACCGACTCGGAGGTGATGTTCTACCTGGCCCTCACCTTCGGCCTCGACCAGGACCCGCCGGCCGCCGTGGCCCGGATGGCGGGAGTGGTGGAGCGCGCCGGGCACGACCACGGAGTGGAGTTCCCGCTCCAGATGACGCTCGCCGTCACCGACGGCGCGTGCGTCTGGGCCTTCCGTTACTCCAGTGGACACGCGTCGCGGTCGCTGTTCTACAGCAGCCGGGTGGACACCCTGCGCAGGCTGCACCCCGACGTCGCGTTCCTGCGGGAGATCTCCGAGGAGACCCGCCTCATCGTGTCCGAACCCCTCGGTGACCTGCCCGGCGCGTGGCACGAGGTGCCGGAGAGCACCTACGGCATCGTCCGGCCCGGCGCCGACGCGATGCACCCCTTCGCCCCCGCGCCCGCGTGATG
The DNA here is from genome assembly GCF_000158895.1 of Streptomyces sp. C. Classification (NCBI taxonomy): domain Bacteria; kingdom Bacillati; phylum Actinomycetota; class Actinomycetes; order Kitasatosporales; family Streptomycetaceae; genus Streptomyces; species Streptomyces sp. C. Next base: position 6,775,330 of record NZ_GG657750.1, read on the forward strand.
CACCGCTACCCGCCCATCGCCGAACACGGTCTGATCGGGGACCTCCAGACCTGTGCCCTCGTCTCGTCCGAGGGGGTGCTCAACTGGTTCTGCTCACCGCGCTTCGACTCGCCGAGCGTCTTCGCGAGCCTGCTCGACCACGACCGCGGCGGCTACTTCGCCATCACGACCGACGCCGCCCGCGACGCCGACGTCGTCACCCGCCAGCTGTACATGGCCGACACCGCTGTCCTCATCACCCGCTCCCTCACCCCCGAAGGCGTCGGCGAGGTCGTCGACTTCATGCCCGTCCACCAGCCGCACACCGCGACCGACCGGCACCAGGTGGTGCGCATCATGCGGGCGGTACGCGGGACCGTGCGCTTCGTGCTGGAGTGCCGCCCGCGCTTCGACTACGGCCGGGCGCCCCACGCGCTCACCCGCGACGACGGCGCCACCGCCCGCTTCGACGGGCCCGGAGTCACCGCCCACCTGCAGGCGTTGGGCCCCGTGGCCCTGGAGGCCGACGGGACGGCGGACGTGCGGGCGACGGTGACCCTGTCCGAGGGCGAACGCGCGGCCGTCCTGCTGACGGTCTGCGACGCGGGCGGCCCGCCCCCGCCACCGGTGAGCCCGGGTGACATGGTCAGGGCGTTCGACGCCGTACGCGACTTCTGGCACCGCTGGATCGGACGCTGCTCGTACCGCGGCAGGTGGCAGCAGATGGTCAACCGCTCCGCGATCACCCTCAAGCTGATGACGTACGCCCCCACCGGGGCGCCGGTCGCCGCCGCCACCATGGGGCTGCCCGAGCAGGAGGGCGGCGAGCGCAACTGGGACTACCGCTACACCTGGATCCGTGACGCCTCCCTCGCCGTGCGGGCCATGCGCGACCTCGGCTTCACCGAGGAGGCACACGCGTTCCGGACCTGGCTCATGCAGCGGGTGGCGGACGGCAGGGCTCCCAACGGCGAGCCCCTGCAGATCATGTACCGGGTCGACGGGGACCCCCGCCTGACCGAAGAGGTGCTCGACCACCTGGAGGGCTGGCGGGGCTCCGCTCCCGTGCGCGCGGGCAACGGCGCCGCGGACCAGTTGCAGATGGACATCTACGGGGAGGCCGTCCACGGACTCTCCCAGGCCGGTGCGGCCGGTGACCTGGTGGGCTACGACGACTGGCGGCGCTGCGCGGCCCTGCTCGACTGGCTGTGCGAGCACTGGGACCGCCCCGACGAGGGCATATGGGAGACCAGGGGCGGCCGGAAGGACTTCACCTACAGCCGCCTCATGTGCTGGGTCGCCCTCGACCGCGGCATCCGCCAGGCCACGGCCACCGCCCGGCCCGGGAACCTGCCCCGCTGGACGGCCGCACGGGACGCGATCCTCGAACAGGTCATGACCCTCGGCTGGAGCACGGAACGGCAGGCGTTCGTCCAGGCATACGACGGCGCCGTCCTGGACGCCTCGCTGCTGCTCATGCCGCTGGTCGGCTTCATCACCCCGAAGGACCCGCGCTGGCTCTCCACCCTGGACGCCATGGACCGGGAGCTCGTCTCCGACAGCCTCGTCCGCCGCTACGACCCGGCGGCCTCCCCGGACGGCCTCCGGGGCTCGGAGGGCACCTTCTCGCTGTGCACCTTCCTGTACGTCTACGCCCTCGCCCGGGCCGGGCGCCTCGACCAGGCGCGCTACGCCTTCGACAAGATGCTCACGTACGCCAACCACGTCGGGCTCTTCGCCGAAGAGGTCGGCCTCACCGGCGAGCAGCTCGGCAACTTCCCCCAGGCCTTCACCCACCTGGCGCTCATCACCGCGGCGCTCGCGCTCGACTCGGAGCTCGACCGGGCCGCGGGCGCCGCCTGAGTACCCGGCCACGTCACCGACGGCCCGGCCCGGCCCGCCCCGGCCCGGCCCGCCCCGGCCCCGGCCCGGCCCGACCCCGCCCCGCCCCGGTCAGTCGGGCCCCCGCCGCCCCGACACCGCCGCGCCCGGGTCCCAGCCGCGCCGGGGTACGGAGTCGAGCAGCAGCCGCGGGGACGGGAGCCGCTGGGTGCCCAGCACCTGGCCGGTCGGGCCCGATTCGACGACCCGCCCCGAGGTGAGCACCAGCACCTCGTCCGCGATGTGCCGGACCACCGCAAGATCGTGGGTGACGAAGAGGTAGCCGATCCCGGCCTCGCGGCGGATCGTGGAGAGCAGTTCGAGGATCTGCGCCTGCACGGAGACGTCGAGGGCCGCGACCGCCTCGTCCAGGACGAGGACCCCGGGCTCCACCGCGAGGGCGCGCGCGATGGCCACGCGCTGGCGCTGCCCGCCGGAGAGGCGGCGCGGAAGCGCCGAGGCCTCGCGTTCGCCGAGGCCGACCTGGTCCAGGAGCTCGGCGACCCGGGCCCGGCGGGCGGTGGCGTCCAGCCGGGTGTGGAGCCGCAGCACCTCGTCCACGCATCCGGCCGCCGTCACCCGCGGGTCCAGCGAGAGGTACGGGTCCTGGAAGACCATCTGCATCTCCCGGGCCCGGGCGAGCCGTTCGGCCCGGCTCCGGACCGGCGCCGAACGGTCCCGGCCGCCCAGGCGTACGGTGCCGGCGTCCGGGCGCTCCAGGCCGACGAGCATGCGCACCGTCGTGGTCTTGCCGCTGCCGGACTCCCCGACGACGGCGAGGGAGGCTCCCGGCGCCAGGGTGAACGACACGTCGTCGACGGCGGCGTGGTCCCCGTACCGCTTGCACAGCCCCTCGACGACGAGTGCGCGGGTCGTGGTGGTCACGGGGTGATCCCTTCGTCGGCGCGGTGGCACGCGGCGAGGCCGTCGCCGTACCGCGCGAGTGCGGGTGTCTCCTCGGTGCAGCGCGGCAGCGCGTGGACGCAGCGCGCGGCGAAGGCACAGCCAGGCGGCGCCTCGGCGAGGGAGACGGGGCGGCCGGGGATCGGCCGGGGGGCCGGTGAGCCCCGTTCGATGCGCGGGGTGCAGGCGAGCAGCCCCGCCGTGTACGGATGGCGCGGCCGTTCGAACAGCTCGTCCGTGCGCCGGGTTTCGACGATCCGGCCCGCGTACATCACGTACACGCGGTCGCAGACGGCGGAGGCGAGTTCGAGGTCGTGGGTGACGAAGAGCAGGCCCGTGCCGCGCTCGGCCCGCAGCCGTGTGAGGACCGCGATGACCTCCGCCTGGGTCGTGACGTCCAGGGCCGTGGTCGGCTCGTCGGCCACGAGGAGGGCGGGTTCGGCCGCGAGCGCCGCGGCGATGACCACCCGCTGGAGCATGCCGCCGGAGAACTCGTGCGGACGGCGGCGCAGGGCGCCCCGCGGATCGCGGATGCCGACCGCGTGGAGGAGCTCCACGGCGCGGGCGGTGGCCGCGGCGGCGGGCGTTCCGGCCGCGCGCAGTCCCTCGGTGAGGAAATCGCCGATGCGGCGCAGCGGGTTGACGGAGGACCGCGGGTCCTGGAAGACCATCGCGACCTGCCGGGCCCGCAGTGCGGTCCGTTCGGCGCGGTTCATGGTGAGCACGTCCCGGCCGGCGACCCGGACGTGCCCGCTGGTACGGGCGCCCGCGGGCAGCAGCCCGAGGACGCTGCGGCAGGCCACCGACTTGCCGGAGCCGGATTCGCCGACGAGGCCGACCGTTTCGCCGGGCAGCACCCGCAGGCTGACCCCGTCCAGGATCGGCCGGGCCGCCCGGTCGTCCGCCAGGCGGACGCCGAGCCCGTCGATCTCCAGGACGGGCGGCCCGTCGGCCGGTGGATTCCTGTCGGTCATGCCGTTCACCGTTCCCGCCTCGCGATCCGGTCGGCGAGCCCCTCGCCGACGATGCCGAACGCCACCACCGCGAGCACGATGCACGCCGAGGGGGCCAGGGCGGGCAGCATCGCCCCTTGCTGCACGGCCGACTGGCCCTCGTTGATCATGGCTCCCCAGTCGGCGGTCGGCGGCTGCACGCCGAAGCCGAGGAAGGAGAGCGCCGCCAGGTCCATCAGCGCGTACCCGAAGTTCATCGCGGACTGGGCGAAGACGGTCGGGGCGATGTTCGGCAGCAGGTGCCGCCGGCAGACGTTCCAGCCGGACCAGCCCTGCACCCGGTAGGCCTCGATGTACGGGCGGGCCTTCTCCTGGCGCGCGATCCCGCGCACCAGCCGTCCCACGTACGGGGTGTAGGCCACCGCCATGGCGATCACGGGGGCGGTCATGCCGGAGCCGACGACGGACACGAGCAGGATCGCGAGCAGCAGCCCGGGGATCGCGAAGACCATGTCCATCGAGCGGGACAGGACCGAGTCCGCCCAGCCGCCGCGCCAGGCCGCCACGACGCCGAGCAGGGTGCCGAGGAGGGTGGAGACCCCGACGACGAGCAGCGGTCCGAGCAGGCCGGTGCGGGCGCCGTGGAGCAGCCGGGACAGGACGTCCCGCCCGGACTGGTCGGTGCCGAGCAGGTGGTCGCCGGTGGTGCCGGCGAGCGGCGAGGCGAGGTCGAGCACCTCGGGGTCGTACGGGGCCAGGACGGGGGCGAGGAGCGCGATCAGCACGAGGGCTGCGAGCACCGCCACCGAGGCCGTGAACAGCGGGCCCTGGCCGAGCCGGCGCAGGAGGCGCAGGCCGGGCCGGCGGCGCGGCGGCGCGGGAGCCGCGCCGGCCGGGGAGCCCGGGGAGGGCGTGGTGAGGGTCATGAGGAGCCTTCCCCGTGGAGGGACAGCCGGGAGTCGATGAGCGGGGCGAGCAGGTCCACGGCGAGGTTCACCAGGACGAAGGCCGCCACGCTGAGCAGTGTGATCGCCTGGACGACGGCGAAGTCCTTCGCGGTCACCGACTGCACGAGCAGGGAGCCGAGCCCGGGTACGTCGAAGGCGGTCTCGACGATCGAGGTGCTGATGAGCAGTCCGGCGAGCATCGTGCCGCCGACGGTGACGACCGGGCCCAGGGCGCCCCGCAGCACGTGCTTGCGGACCACGGTCCGCGGTGCGACACCGCGGGCGTGCGCCACTTCGACGTGCTCCCGACCGAGCTCGTCGAGCATCGCCGAACGGGTCACCCGGGCGAGCATGCCCGCGAAGGTCAGCGCCAGGGCGAAGGCCGGCAGCGTCAGGTGGTACAGCCGGTCCGAGAAGCCCGCGGGGGTGCCGCCCGGCCCCGGGAACCAGCCCAGCTGGACGGAGAAGAGCGACACGAGCGCGATGGCGGTGACGAACGAGGGGGTCGCCGTGGCGACGCCGGTGCCGATGAGCACCGCGCGGTCCGGCAGGCCGGGCCGCAGCGCCGCGAGGATGCCGCCCGACACACCGAGGACGGCGACCAGCAGGGCCGCGTACCCGACGAGCAGGGCGGTGCCGGGCAGCCGCGCGCCGATGAGCGCCGTGACGTCCTGGTGGAACTGCGCGGAGCGGCCGAAGTCGCCGCGCAGGACACCGCCGAGCCACTTCGCGTACTGCACGGGCAGCGGGTCGTCCAGGTGGTACTGGGAGCGCAGGGCCGACACGGCCTCGGGGGTCGCGGGGCGGCCGTGGAGCAGGAACGACACCGGGTCGCCGGGGGCCAGGTGGATGGAGCCGAAGACCACGAGGGAGGTCACGAACAGCACCGTCACCAGGCCGAGGAGCCGTCCGACGAGGTAGCGGGTCATCGCTTCGCGGCCCCGATCGTCGCGGCCCACGGGTAGTACAGCTGCGAGATCCCGGTCGGCGCGCCGGTCACCCGGTCGCCGAGGAAGACCGAGTAGGGCGCCTCGTACACGGGGATGGCCGGCAGTTCGCGCAGCGCGATCCGCTGGAGTTCGGCGGTCAGCTCGGCCCGTTGGGCCGGGTCGGGCTGGGCGTTGGCCTTGTCGAAGGCGGCGTCGTACTCGGGGTTCGACCAGCTGCCGTAGTTCCCGAAGTCCCCGGTGCGCAGGTACTGGTAGAACTCCAGCGGGTCGGGGGTGTTGTCGTATCCGTTGGTGATGACCAGGTCGAGGCCGGCGCGCGCGCCCGGGTCGACGAAGATGCTGCTGTACGCCTCCGGGGCGACGGACTTGAGCTGGACGTCGAGGCCGATCTGGCGGCCGGCGGCCTGGACGGCGTTGGCGACGACACTGATCTCGGGCGAGAGCGTGCTGGTGGCCAGGACGACGGTGCGGCCGGTCGCCCCCGCCTCCCGGACGAGCTCCTTCGCGGCCTTGACGTCGAACGGCGGCTCGGGCAGGGAGTCGAAGAGCGAGGCGGTCTTCTCCGGGGCCAGCGACCAGGCGCCGCGCGCGGCGGGAGCCTTGGCGGGGTGGCCGACGCCGCCGGCCGCCGCCTTGACGATGTTCTTCCGGTCGAGCGCCATCGAGAGGGCCTTGCGGACCTTGAGGTCGCCGAGCGTGCCGTGGAAGTCGAGGACGGCCAGGTTCGCCGCGGCGGTGTTGGGGCCGAAGAGGACCGATCCCCTGCCGCTGCTCCGCAGCTGCGCCATGGAGGAGGAGGGCACCATGTACCCGCCGTCGGCCGTCCCCGACAGGAAGGCGTTGGCCCGGGCGGCGGCGTCCTCGATGAACGTGAACTTCACGCCGGCGGACCTGGGGGTCAGTGACCGGTCCCAGTAGTCGGCGCTCTTCTTGAGGGTGATGCTCTCCCCCTGGGCCCACTGGTCGAGGGCGAACGGGCCGGTGCAGTTGACCGTGCCCTTCGGGGTGCCGTAGTCCTTGCCGGCCTTGGCCAGGGTGGCGGCGCTCTCCACGGTGCCGGGGGAGGCCGCCATGAGTTCGTTCAGGAGCACGTCCGGCCGGGAGAGCCGGATCGTGACCTCCAGGGGGCCGGTCTTCTCGACGGCGGTGACGTTCTTGAACGCCGAGGCCCACGGGGATCCGGTCTCCGGGTCCCGGTGGCGGTCCAGGGAGGCGACCACGTCGTCGGCGGTCATCGTGGTCCCGTCGTGGAACTTCACCCCGGGCCGCAGGGTGTAGACCAGGGTCAGCGGGTCGGGCTGCGCGTACTTGACGGCGAGACCGGGCTCGATCTTCATGTCGGGCGTGACCCGCAGGAGCTGCTCGCAGACGTTGGCGAGCACCGAGTTCGGCGGGTAGTCGTACGCGAGGGCGTAGTCGAGCGTGTAGGGCTCGGCGTACAGGGACCAGGTGAAGGAGTCCAGGCCGCCCTGCGCGGGGGGCGAGGTCGCGGTGACCTGGTAGCCGCCGACGCCGTCGGCGGGACGGGGGGCGGAGGCGCCCGAGCAGGCGCTGCTGGTGGCCGCGAGCGCGGCGGTACAGGCGAGAAGCGTGGCGATCCTGGGCGTGCGCATGCAGACCCACCCCTTTACGGGTGTAGTGACGGGCGCTGGGGATGGAGCGAGTATTGATGCGGGAACGTTCCCGCACAAGACTTTGCGGGAACGGTTTTGCAGAGGTCGCGGGGGTGGCAGCATCGTCCCCATGAGCGATGTTCCAGGGCACGGCGGAGCCGCCCCGCAGCCCGCCCCGCGCGTCCGGCTCGTCGACGTGGCCCGCGAGGCGGGGCTGTCCAAGACGACCGTCTCGGCGGCCCTCAACGGCACCGGACGGCTCTCTCCCGAGGTGCGGGAGAAGGCGCGCGAGACCGCACGCGTCATGGGCTACCGGCCCAACGCCACCGCGCGCCAGCTGCGCACGGGACGGGCCCGGCTGATCGGGTACATGGTCGGAGACTTCGCCGACACCCCCTGGTCCTTCCTGGAATCGCCGTACTTCGCCAGGCTCACCGGCGCCACCGCCGCGACCGCGCTGCACCGCGGCTACGCCGTGGTGCTGCTGCCGGCCGGCTCCCTGCAGGCAGAGTGGGCCGGCCTGCCGCTGGACGCGGTGGTCGTCGCCGACCCCGTCCCCGCCGACCGGGTCGTCGACGACCTGCTCGCCGCCCGCATCCCGGTCTTCAGCGACCGCTCCGTCGAGGGGCGGCCGGGTGCGTACTGGGTGGACGTCGAAGCCGGACCCGCCGTGTACGGGACCCTGGACCACCTGCGGGAACAGGGGGCCCGGCGGCCCGCGATGGTGCTGCCCGACAGCACCACCCGGTTCCACCGGGAGGTGCTCGC
>NZ_GG657750.1:6783691-6786543 GCF_000158895.1 Streptomyces sp. C
GGGGTGCTCGTGCCGACCCGGCTCGACGTGCGGGCGTCCTCCGTACGGCGGCCCGGGGCGGCGCGCGCCCCTCAGACCGAGTGGACGAGCCTGCCCCCGACGTAGGTCCGCTCCACCCTGGCCTCGGCGATCTCCTCCGGGGGCGCGGCGAAGACGTCGCGGTCCAGGACGACCAGGTCGGCGAGATGGCCGGGGCGCAGGCTGCCCGCGTCGTCGAGGCCGTTCACGTGGGCGGAGCCGGCCGTGTAGGCGGCCAGCGCGGTGGCGAGGTCGAGGCGCTGTTCGGGCAGGAAGACCCGGTCGTCGGCGGGATCGGCCTCGGGGTCCCTGCGGTTGACGGCCACGTGGATGCCCGCGAGCGGGTCGGGGCTGCTGACGGGCCAGTCGCTGCCGGCCGCCAGGGTGGCACCGGCCCGCAGCAGATCGCCGAAGGGGTACTGCCAGGCCGCGCGCTCGGGGCCGAGGAAGGGGATGGTCAGCGCGTCCATCTGCGGCTCGTGCGCGGCCCACAGCGGCTGGATGTTGGCGATGGCGCCGAGCCGGGCGAAGCGGGCCAGGTCATCGGGGTGGACGACCTGGAGATGGGCGAGGTGGTGGCGGTTGCCGAGCGGGCCGTTGGCGGCCACGGCGGCTTCGAGGGCGTCGAGGGCCTCGCGGACCGCCCGGTCGCCCAGGGCGTGGAAGTGGATCTGGAACCCCAGGGCGTCGAGTTCGGTCGCGTACCCGCGCAGCGCCACGGGGTCGACGAAGCTGAGGCCGGTGTTGGCCGTCGCGCAGCCGCAGCCGTCGAGGTACGGGGCGGTCATCGCAGCCGTGAAGTTCTCGGCGATCCCGTCCTGCATGATCTTCACCGAGCCGGCCCGGAACCGGCCGTGGCTCAACTTCTCCCGCAGCGCGACCAGTTCCCCGATCTGCTCGGCGCCGCGGTCCCGGTCCCACCAGAGCGCGCCGGTCACCCGGGCGGTGAGCGAGCCGTCCCGGGCGGCGGTGACGTAGGCGTCCGAGGGATCGGGCTTGCCGCCGAACACGCCGAGCAGTGCGTCCTGCCAGCCGGTGATGCCGAGCGAGTGCAGCATTTCCTGGGCCCGCAGCAGGCCGGCCAGCCGGTCGGCGGGGGTGCCCGCGGGCACGAGACGGGAGACCAGTGCGGTGGCTCCCTCCTGGAGCACCCCGCTGGGACCGCCGTCCGGCTCCCGCTCGATGCGGCCGTCGGCGGGATCCGGGGTGGCGGCGGTGATCCCGGCGAGTTCGAGGGCCCGCGTGTTGGCCCAGGCGCCGTGGTGGTCCCGGTTGACGAGGAACGCCGGCCGGTCCGGGATCACGGAGTCCAGCAGCTGACGGGTGGGCAGCCCGCCGTCGAAGCTCTCCATCGACCAGCCGCCGCCGGTGATCCACGCGTGGTCCGGGTGGGCGTCCGCGTACGCCCGGATGCGGGTCAGGTACTCCGGGACGCCGACCGTGCCGGTCAGATCGCACTCGGCCAGTTCCGTACCGCCGTAGACGGCGTGGACGTGGGCGTCCTGGAACCCGGGGATCAGCAGCTTGCCGGTCAGGTCGACGACCTCGGTGCGGGGGCCGATCAGCTCCCGCACCTCGTCGTGGCCGACGGCCGCGATCCGGTCGCCGATGACGGCGAGCGAGGTCGCCCGGGTGCGGGCCGGATCGACGGTGAAGACGGGACCGCGGGTGAAGAGCAGATCGGCCTTGGCCATACGGAGCTCCAGTACGAGGGGCGTCAGTTGGGGGACGGGGACATGGAAGCCGGGCGGCCGTTTACACGTCAATGGTGTTGTCGTAAGGTCCGTGCATGTCAGAACGAGTGGTCCCCGAAGCCGGCCGCCGGCGCCGCCGCCCGACCAAGCAGGGCGCCGTGCTCTCCGAACGGGTGATCATCGACACCGCCCTGCGCCTGGTCGCGCAGCACGGCGCCGCGGCGCTCTCGGCGCGCCGGCTCGGGGCGGCGCTCGGCGCCGACCCCAGCGCCCTCTACCGCTACTTCCGCAACACCGACGCCCTGCTCCTCGCCCTCTCCGACGAGCTGATCGGCCGCGCGCAGGAGGGCTGGACGGCCACCGGGGACTGGCGGACCGACCTGCGCGCCATCGGGCTGCGCATCCACTCCTCCTACCAGTCCAACCCCCAGGCCGCGCTCCTCACGGCGCACCGCACCACGGGCCGGCACCACGAGACCCGGGCCGTCGAGACGATCCTCGCCACCCTGCGCTCGGCGGGCTTCCCGGACGCCCTCGCCGTGCGGGTCTACCACGCCTTCGTGGACCAGGCGCTGGCCTTCGCCGCACAGGACGCCGCCGCGCTCGCCCTGCCGGACCCGGCCCGGGAGGCGGACGAGGAGGTCTGGCACGAGGTGTACGGCAGGCTGTCGCCCGAGACCCACCCGAACATCGCGGCGACCTTCCCGCTGCTCGCCGCCGACATGCGCGACAGCGGCTACCCCTTCGCCCTGGAGCTGATGCTCTCCGCAGTGGCGGCGCTCCACCCGGCGGCGGACGGCGGCTGACACGCGCGCGACACGGGGAAGGGGGCCCGGGGGACCGCCCGTTCAGAGTCCGGCGCCGGCCGCCAACGCCTCTCCGGCGTTGTTGAAGATCACATGGGTGTCCGGCGACGCGTCGGAGAGGGTCATCAGGCCGATCGCACAGACAACGGCCACGATGAGGAGCACCAGAACCGCCACGACGCAACGGCGCCGGTACTCCCGGCGGCGCCAGCGGGCCTGTTCCTTGCGGTACGACGTCGCCGAGCCGGCCGGCACCGACGCGGCGAGGTCGCTCAGTGTGCTGCGCAGCAGTCTTCCGTGTCTGTGATCACCGGCCCGCTCCCTTCACGAGGCT
>NZ_GG657750.1:6786985-6789593 GCF_000158895.1 Streptomyces sp. C
AAATCCGTGCAGAGAGGGGGCAGCGGGGGAAATGAGTGTGGGTTGAGAGCTGGTCCCGCGTAATGAGTCTCCTCCGGGAGACTTTGCGGAAGATGCGCCAGGACTTGAGTCGCGCGACGCTCCGTTCGACGGGGGCCCGCGCCCCTGACAGGGCCCGGTTGATCGCACTCGGCGAGCGCCCCGTCGAGCAGGACGTAGTCCGGATCGGCCTCGCGCAGGACCCGTAGGAGGGCCGGGTGCACGGCCGGACAAGTGCTGGACGACGGCCATGACGTAGGCGTGGGCGGTGCCGACGGATATGCCGAAGCCGGCGGCGATCTGCGCGAGACTTCGAACACCTCCCTCAACGGCGCGGGAGCCCTGTGCGTTGCGGTCCTCATCCTGACTCCGCCTGGGCCACTCGATCAGTGGCCACTCTGAAAGAGCTCCGTGATCAAGCGCCTGCCGTCGGGTCATGGCTGGCCGGTTGGTTGGGGCCTCCCGGCAGTCGACCGCGTGGATGGCGGCGCGGTCACTACCCCGTTGTCGCAGCGAAGCCAGGTCGTCCTCCTGCTGCCTGCCAGGCATCGGACAGGGCGCCCACGGACGGCAGCCGATCCTCCGGCTTCGGTGCCGTCGCCTGCGCGATGACAGCCAGCTGAGCCGGCGTTCCGCGCCACTGCGTCTCCTCGTCGCCGGCGTCGAGGAGGAGGCGCAGTGCCCGGCCCAGGTTGAAGACCGTGGTGCGGATGTCGATGAGCGAACCCCGGACGAACTCCTCGGGCGCCATGTAGCGGCTGGAGCCTGGGAGCCGGTCCGCCTCCAGGGTGAAGGGTCCGGGGCGGTACTCGTCAAGATCGCAGAGCATGATGCGCTGCTGATCGAAGTCGTAGAGCATGCAGCCGTCGTACAAGTCCACGGCTACATATCCAGCATCCTCGACAGCCAGATGGGCGTTGAGCAGCGTTTCCAGGGCGATATTGATCTGGGCGAGCGGCTGGGCCCTGAACCGTGCCATGGGGCTGCCTGGATTGGCGCGTCCGCCGTGGCGCGACCGGGTCGGGTGGTAGAGAACCTCACCGCTCGTCCACGGATAGACGAGCACGGGGCCGGTGTCCGTGGTGAAGGAGTGCGCCAAGGCCACGATGCGCGGATGTGAGATGGCACTGTGAACGGCCATCGCCCTGTCCAATGACGGGACGGCTTGGGGTGCCGCCGCGCTCTTCACGAACCAGCGCTGTCCCGATGCCAGCAATCCGTACGAGGTGCAGCCGGAGTCTTGATCATCGAATCGCTGGAACACGGTGCCCAGCCGGGCCAGCAGAGGCTCGAGCGCCGGGACGTGAGTAACGTCCTCGAACGGGTGCGTCGTCATTTCCGGAATGCTGTCAGTTTGCTTGCAGGCCCGCAGCGATTTCGGCTGATGCGGGGCCTGGCTGGCGACCGGCGCTAGTGGATCTTTTGCTGCTCCAGTCACTTGCAGCCTGCAGCCCGCAGGTGGCGCCAGAGGTAGGTGTCACCCAGCGGGCGCCCTGTCGTCGTGCGGGCTACAGCAATGGTCACGAGCATCCCCGGTTCGGCTAACCGGGGACCTGCCGTTTAGCCCCGGCGCGTGCAGGCCGGCGACCTGCTCGCGTGGCTCCGGTCACAGTGACAGTGGTCCTGGATGGCTGCCGAAGGTCGTTGCGTAGGCTGGCGTCGTCGTCGCGGCCGGGGAGTGGGTGAGGCTGCTCAGCCCCTCCGAAGTCCGCTGACGGCGAGTCGGGAAAGTCGGCAGATCGGTCAGCATTGGTCCTCGGGAACATGGAGAAAGCTGATCGAACTTGCGACTCGTTGTACGGTAGGGGAACCGCACTTGACCTGCAAAAACGCAGGCAGGGAGCATAGATCCAGGAGTACCTCGATGATGCGCACCATGTTCAAGTCCAAGATCCACCGGGCCACCGTGACGCAGGCCGACCTGCACTACGTCGGGTCCGTGACCATCGATGCCGATCTGCTCGACGCCGCCGATCTGCTGCCCGGGGAGCTCGTCCACATCGTGGACATCACCAACGGGGCCCGGCTCGAGACCTACGTCATCGAGGGCGAGCGCGGGTCCGGGGTGATCGGGATCAACGGGGCCGCCGCGCATCTCGTGCACCCCGGGGACCTCGTCATCCTCATCAGCTACGCGCAGGTCGAGGATGCCGAGGCGCGGGCGCTGAAGCCGCGCGTGGTGCACGTGGACGGTGACAACCGGATCGTGGAGCTGGGGGCGGATCCTTCCGCGCCGGTGCCGGGTACGGATCAGGAGCGCAGCCCGCATTCGGTGGCTGTCTGAGCTGAGGGAGTGGGGCCGTGGCGATCGAGCTGGTGGACGAGCGGAAGGCCGGGCGGCTGCTGGCCGTCGAGGACCGGCGGGTGGTCGGGTTCATCGCGTACTTCGTGCTCGCCGCGGAGCCCCATGCCCTGGTGGCGGTGCACACCGTCGTCGAGCCCGGGCACGAGGGGCGGGGGATCGGCGGGGAGCTCGTCAAGGGGTTCTATGCGATGGCCGAGGGGGAGGGCGTGCCGGTCGTGCCGCTCTGCCCTTATGCCGCCGCATGGGCCGGGAGGCATCCCGAGCTGGCGCCCGGGGCGCCGGCCG
>NZ_GG657750.1:6790579-6791630 GCF_000158895.1 Streptomyces sp. C
CCCTGCCCGTGTGCCCCGCGCCGATCCCCGCACCCCGGCCGCCGAGCTGACGCTCCCGGGCGGGGCGGTCGCAGCCCGACCAACGGGCGCGCAGCGTCCGTACGGGGTCGGGGGCAGCGCCCCTGGGAACGGTGGAAGGGCGGGTAGGGGACCTCGCCCGCGCAACGGCGCGCCACCCCGCACCCGCCCCCCGTGCCCCCCCCGGAGGCGGGCCCCGGCATGGATCCGTGGATTCGCCGGACTCCGGCCGCGGGTCTGTGGGATCGTCAACTCACGCCGCCCTACGGCTGGTTGTCGCCCTTGTCAGCTCATGGGGCCGCCGTTAGGTTGTGCGGTTCCTGATGTCTTCTAGGGGGGGGCTCCCATGGGTGTACGGGGTCGACACCGCCGGTACCAGCCGAGCAGCATCAACCGGGCCTCGCTCGTCGTCACCGCAGGTGGCGCCGGGATCGCGCTCCCCCTCATCGGCGCCACGGACGCGCAGGCCGCCTCCGTGGACACCTGGAACAAGGTCGCCGCCTGCGAATCCACCAACAACTGGCAGGTCAACACCGGCAACGGCTACTACGGCGGCCTCCAGTTCAGCCAGAGCACCTGGCGCGAATTCGGCGGCACCGCCTACGCCCCGCGCGCCGACCTCGCCACCAAGGCCCAGCAGATCGCGGTAGCCGAGAAGGTGCTCAAGGGTCAGGGCCCCCGGGCCTGGCCCGCGTGCGGGCCCCAGGCCGGGCTCAGCCGCAGCGGGCCGGCCCCCGCCCTCGACCCCAAAGCCCCCGCGAAGGCCCCCGCGCGGCCGGCGGCCGAGCCTGCCGCCAAGCCCTCGGGTCAGGCCCACAAGGACCTGGTCCGGCCGACCAAGGCCACCACCGCGACCCCCGTCAGCATGCCCCGCCCGACCGGCACCCCGGTCCTGCCGAACCCGTACGTGGTCGCCCCCGGGGACTCCCTCTCGACGATCGCCTCCCAGCAGCACGTGGAGGGCGGCTGGCAGGCCCTGTACGAGACGAACCGGTTCCACGGTCGGCGGCAACCCCAACCTGATCTTCCCGGG
>NZ_GG657750.1:6791953-6799456 GCF_000158895.1 Streptomyces sp. C
TTCCCGGTGCCCACCGGCACCAGCGTCAAGGCCGTCGGACCCGGCACGGTCGAGTCGGCCGGCTGGGCCGGGGCCTACGGCTACCAGGTCGTCATCAAGCACTCCGACGGCCGCTACTCCCAGTACGCCCACCTGTCCGCGCTGGGCGTCAAGGCCGGCCAGCAGGTCTCCGGCGGCCAGCGCATCGGCCGCTCCGGCTCGACCGGCAACTCCAGCGGCCCCCACCTGCACTTCGAGATGCGCAGCGCCCCCGGCTACGGCTCCGACATCGACCCCCTGAAGTACCTCCGGAACAAGGGCGTCGGAATCTGAGGGATCTGACCCCCGCACGTGCGGCGGCACGGCCGTGAGCAGGATCAGGCCGGCCGCCGCCAGGACGCCGCTCGTCAGCGCCGCCACCGCCCCGGCGGTCCCGTACCGGAAACCTTCGTCGAACAGCGAGACCCCGACCGCCGCCGCGACCACCGGGTTGACCACGGTCACGGTGGCCAGCGGCGCGGTCAGCCCCGCCCCCCGATAGGCCGCCTGCGACAGCAGCAGCCCGCCGGACGCCCAGTACGGCGATCGCCACCAGGTCCGGCCACAGGGCGCCGAGGGTCCCCGGCGAGAAGCCCTCGGCCACCGACTTGGTGAACACCGAGCCCATCCCGAAGGCCGTACCGGCCGCCGCGGCCAGCAGCACGCTGCGCAGCACCGCCCGCCGCATCCGCCCCGCCGCCAGGACCAGCAGCGCCGCCCCGGCCGCCGTCACCGCCAGCAGCAGGCTCCGCTCGCCGCCCGCCAGCGCCTGCCGCCCCGCACCCTCCCCGCCCGTCAGGGCCAGCAGCCCGGCCAGCCCGGCCGTCGCCAGCAGCGCCCCGCGCCAGGCGGCCGCGCCCGCCCGGCGCCGGACGAACACGGCCGCCATCGGGAGCGCGAAGACGATGGTCAGCGCGCCCAGCGGCTGCACCAGGCTCAGCGGCCCGAACGCCAGCGCCACCACGTGCAGCAGCGCCCCGAGGCCGTTCAGCGCGACCGCGGCCCACCAGCCGGCGCGGCGCAGCGGCGCGTAGCGGCGGTCCGGCGAACTCGCCGCCACGTGTTCCTGGAGGATCGCGCCGCCCGCGTACGCGACGGCGGAGACCAGGCAGAGCAGAACCGACAGGGCCAGGGCACTCATGAGATCCACCATGCCCCAAAGGGACGCCCCGTTCATCCGCCCGCAGACCCCTTGATCGCGGGCCGAGTCATCCTCGTGGCATACACCAGCGGGAGTACGCGCAAGCCGCCCGAGGGGGGCGAAGGGGCTTGATCCCCTCCATACCGTGACAGGCCGCTCGCGGTCCGTGAGCCGGGCGGGAACGGGTTTGGACCCGGGCGTGTCGGATCCGTACAGTTTCCGTTTTGGGGACTTCCGCAGCAGGCGGACGCGGACGAGCGAACAAGGAACGGCAGCGGCCATGACGGTGACCGAAGACAACCACGCATACGGGCCGGGCATCGACCCCGAGCGCCTCGCCGTCTGCCTCAGCGTGCTCGACGAACTCGACAAGATCGACGTCGACCACCCCGACGCCATCACCGTACGCCGCGCCACCGCCGGCATCTACCGCACGGTGAAGCAGCGCCGCCGCCAGGAGCGCCGCGCCGCCAAGACCGCCAACGACAAGGCCGTCACCGAGGCGACCGCGACCGGCTCCGCCGAGCGCATCGACGACGAGACCGAGGGCATCCTGCCCTCCTCCGTCACCGAGGCCGGCCGGATCGCCGGGATACTCCAGCGCCCGCGCTCCTGCTACGTCTGCAAGGCGCGGTACGTCGAGGTCGACTACTTCTACCACCAGCTCTGCCCGGGCTGCGCCACCGAGAACCGCGCCAAGCGCGAGGCCCGCGCGGACCTCACCGGCAAGCGCGCGCTGCTCACCGGCGGCCGCGCCAAGATCGGCATGTACATCGCGCTGCGGCTGCTGCGCGACGGCGCCCACACCACGATCACCACCCGCTTCCCCAAGGACGCCATCCGCCGCTTCAAGGCGATGGAGGACTCGGCGGACTGGATGCACCGACTGGAGGTCGTCGGCATCGACCTGCGCGACCCGGCCCAGTCCGTGGCCCTCGCCGAGCAGGTGGCCGCGGCCGGCCCGCTCGACATCCTGATCAACAACGCGACGCAGACCGTGCGCCGCCTCCCCACCGCGTACGCCGCGCTCGTCGAGGGGGAGAGCGCCCCGCTGCCGGCCGGCGAGCTCCCCGCCCACCACGTCATCGGCGCCTTCAACTCGGGCGCGGTCGACGGCCTGGCGGCGCTGCCCGTCGGCGTGAGCGGTCTGGAGGCGCAGAAGGTCGCCGACCTCGCCCTCGTCGCGGGCAACGCCAGCCTGGAGCGGCACCTCGCCGGCACCGCCATCGACGCGGGCGGCCTGCTGCCGGACGTCGTCGAGACCAACACCTGGGTGCAGACCATCGACCAGATCTCCCCGGTCGAGCTGCTGGAGACCCAGCTCTGCAACTACACGTCGCCGTTCATCCTGATCAGCGCGCTCCGTCCGTCGATGGCCGAGGCCGCCCGCAAGGCGTCCAGCGGGCGCGCCTACGTCGTGAACGTCTCCGCGATGGAGGGCGTCTTCAGCCGTGGCTACAAGGGCGCCGGGCACCCCAACACCAATGCCGCCAAGGCCGCGATGAACATGGTGACGCGGACCAGCGGCCAGGAGATGTTCCAGTCCGACGGCATCCTGATGACCTCGGTCGACACCGGCTGGATCACCGACGAGCGCCCGCACTTCGACAA
Source organism: Streptomyces sp. C (assembly GCF_000158895.1). Taxonomy (NCBI): domain Bacteria; kingdom Bacillati; phylum Actinomycetota; class Actinomycetes; order Kitasatosporales; family Streptomycetaceae; genus Streptomyces; species Streptomyces sp. C. The sequence continues at coordinate 6,794,724 of NZ_GG657750.1, forward strand.
GCTGCGCCTGGCCGAGGAGGGCTTCCACGCCCCGCTCGACCTGGTCGACGGTGCCGCCCGCGTCTACGACCCGGTCGTCAGGGGCGAGGCGGGCGAGGACCTCTACGGGGTCTTCCTGAAGGACTACGCCCCCGCCAACTGGTAGCAGGCCCACGAGGGGCCGGCCGTCCCGCCCGGACGGCCGGCCCCTCACTCGTACGGGCGAACCGTCCCGTGGATTCCGTAGGCCCCCGCCGCGACCAGTTCCAGCAGCGGCCGCCAGTCCTCCACCACCCCGGCGTCCAGCCCCGACGTGCCGCCCGCACGGACCGCCTGGCGCAGCGCCTCGGCCGCCGCGTCCCCGGCCGCCTCCGGCCCGTCTGCCCTGGTCAGGCGGGCCACCCGGTCTCCCAGCAGGGGGCGGACCGCCTCGGCCGCGTCGCCTCCCCGGGCGGCCAGCAGCGGGCCCAGGAAGTGCACCAGCCCGGCCACTTGGAGCTCCTTGTCGAAGGGGTGCGAGCGGCGGAGCAGGGCTGCCGCCTGGAGCCCCCGGCCGCTCCGGTGCGCGTGCAGGAGTTCCATCAGCTCGTCGACACTGTCGATCGTGGGCAACCCCGACATAGCCACAACGGCTCCCTCCGTCGTCCGCGCGCACGCGCCACCGCCGACGAGCAGATCAGCCCCGGCGGACACGCCGGTGTACGACTTCCTGAACTCGGGGCGAAAACAAGCGGTCCGGCGCGGATTTTACCGTTCCATCGAGCGGACCCCCGCTCATATGTGTACCCTAAGGCGCAAGGAGCCCCCACCCGGGCACCCGCTCCACCAAGGCGCCACCGCGTCCGGACGAACCACTGAATCCCCCTATCCGGCGCGCGGTCCCGCCCGCCGGGTTACGCGACACACAGGGAGTGCGCGGTGACTGAGACCAAGAAGACCGACCCGACTCTGGAGCTCCCGGGACGGGGAACGATCACCCGGTCCGACGAACTCGGCAGCCTGGAGGTCTGGGCCCGCTCGGCGCCCATCCGGCTGGCCGGCTACGAGGACGACCTGGCGGAGCCGCACATCCTGCCCGGCATCGACTGACGGCCCCGGCCCGCAGAACGGGACCGCGCCCCCGCGCCCGACGGCGACGGGGGCGCGGCACGTACGGGGACCCGCCGCCGCCGGTTCCCGCAGGGGCTATGCCGTCAGCGTCATCGCCGTGGGCGATCAAGCCTTCCGCCGTCCCGCCGCGCCCGGCAGGGTCGGGCCCATGAGACTCCTGATGCTGGGTGGGACCGAATTCGTCGGACGCGCGATCACCGAAGACGCCCTGGACCGGGGCTGGGAGGTGACCGTCTTCCACCGGGGGCACCACGCGCCCCCGCCCGGAACCGCCGCGCTGCACGGCGACCGCACCGCCCCCGGAGGGCTCGCCGCCCTCGCCGAGGGGGAGTGGGACCTGGTCGTCGACACCTGGAGCGGCGCCCCCACCGCCATCCGCGACAGCGCCCGGCTGCTCGCCGCGCGCGCCGGCCGGTACGCGTACGTCTCCAGCCGCTCGGTGTACGCCTACCCCGCCCCCGTCGGCCTCACCGAGGACGGCCCGGTGGTGGACGGCTCGCCCGACGCCGGCTCCACCGCCTACGCCGAGGACAAGCGGGGCGGGGAGCTCGCCGCCCTCGACGCCTTCGGCGACCGCGCACTGCTCGTGCGCGCCGGCCTGATCATCGGCCCGTACGAGAACGTCGGCCGGCTGCCCTGGTGGCTGGACCGCACCGCCCGGGGCGGCCCGATGCTCGCCCCCGGCCCCCGCGACCTGCCGCTCCAGTACATCGACGCGCGCGACCTCGCGCGCTGGACCCTGGACGCCGCGGCGGCCGGCCTCGGCGGGCCCTACGACCTGGTCTCCCCGCGCGGCCACGCCACCATGGGCACCCTCCTGGACGCCTGCGCCGCCGCCACCGGCACCACGCCCGAGCTGCGCTGGACCGACGCGGACGCGATCCGGGAGGCCGGGATCGAGGCCTGGACGGAACTGCCGATCTGGCTCCCGGAGGGCGAGCTCCACGACTACATGTTCGGCAGCGACGTCACCAAGGCCCTCGCCGCGGGTCTGGTCTGCCGGCCGGTCCAGGAGACCGTCGCCGACACCTGGGCCTGGCTCCGCTCGATCGGCGGGGTCGCCCCGCAGCGCCCCGACCGTCCGCGCAAGGGGATCTCGGCGGAACGGAATCCACCACTACTCGGGCTCTGACGAGGCGGCCTCCGCGAGGCGGGTCGGCGGCAGGTACTCGCGCAGCAGCCGGCGGTGCCACCAGGCGCCCGTCTCGCGCAGCTCCCGCCAGGTCGTGAACCGGTAGCGGTACAGCCTGGCCCGCACGAACTGCGGCGGGGCGTCCGGGAAGGGATTGTGGCGGATCAGCCGCAGCGTGTCCCGGTCGCCCGCCAGCAGCCGCTCCACGAACGGCCCGAACCAGTCCCGGGCGTAGCCGGGGGAGAGCGCCGCGAACCACATCAGCCAGTCGAGCCGGAGGTGGTACGGGGCGAACTGGCGCGGGATCCGCCGCAGTTCGGTCGGCTTCCCCTTGAAGCCGTACTCGCGCCAGTCCCCGTCCGCCCGGGGGACGCGGTCGGCGGTGCCCTCGACGACCACCTCGTCGCGGATCCGGCCGACGGTGCCGAAGGCCCCGTACGTGTTGACCAGGTGCAGGGAATCGAAGGAGCGGTTCATCACCTGGCGGCGCGAGACCAGGTTCGCCACCGGGTGCCGGCTCAGCGCCAGCACCAGCACGGTCACCGCGCACACCAGGACCGCGTACCAGACGGGCGCCCCGAGCGAGGCGGCGGCGGGCGGCGGGCCGGCGATCCCGGTGAAGTCCACCGCCGAGAGGGCGAGGGTGATCGTCAGCCAGTTCAGCCAGGCGAAGTTCCCCGACAGCACCAGCCACAGCTGGGTGGCCACCATGACCCCCGCCGCGTACGAGGCCACCGGCTGCGGGGTGAACAGCAGAACCGGCACCACCAGTTGGGTGAAGTGGTTCGCCGCGCACTCCACCCGGTGCAGCGGCTTCGGCAGGTGGTGGAAGAACCAGCTCAGCGGGTTCGGCATCGGCTGCGTCTCGTGGTGGTAGTAGAGGCAGGTCAGCCGGCGCCAGCAGGCGTCGCCCCGCACCTTGATCAGCCCGGCGCCGAATTCCACCCGGAAGAGCACCCACCGCAGCAGCCACAGCACCAGCACGGGCGGCCCGGCCCGCGCGTTGCCGAGGAAGACGGCGAGGAAGCCGACCTCCAGCAGCAGGGACTCCCAGCCGAAGGAATACCAGGTCTGGCCCACGTTGACGATGGAGAGGTACAGCAGCCACAGCACCGCCCACATCCCCATGGCCGCGCCCAGCGGCACCAGGTCCCCCGCCCCGGCGGCCAGCGCCGCGGCCACGGCCGCCCCGGCCCAGGCGCAGCAGGCGAAGAGCCGGTCGGAGTAGCGCAGTTGGAACAGGCTCGGGGCGTGGCGGAACGGCACGTACCGCACGTAGCGCGGGACGGGCAGCATGCCGTGCGCCCCGATCAGTGCCCGGAACTGCAGGGCGGCCCCGACGAAGGCGAAGACGTAGACACCGGCCAGGGCCCGCTGGAAGACCAGCCGGCCCAGCCAGTAGCCGGGCGCGGTGAACCACTCCATCGCCTCCAGTATCCGGCGGCGCTCCGGTTGCGGCACCCCGGGACATGGGGCAGACAAGAGGGAGCAACCGGGGCGAAAAGGGAGAGCAGCGTGAACGACCTGAACGACGTGCCCGCACCGACATCCCGTCAGGCAGCGCGCCGTCAGGCACCGCGCCGTCACGTACCCGCTCCGCACGGCCCTCCTGGCGGCCCTCGGCCTGATCGCCGCCGGCTGCTCCGGCACCGCCCCCGAACAGACCAAGGGCCCGGTCCCGAAAGCCTGGAGCTCACCCTCCAGCCCGTCGGGGCGGCCGGGCCCGACCCCTTCACCCCCTCCTCCGCCACCGCCGAGTCGGCCCCCGTCCAGCCCCCGCTGCCCAACGCGAGCGGCCGCGGCATCCGCACGGTCGGCGCCGCCACCCCCGGCCTGTACGGCGGCACCAGCCGGCTCGGCAGCTGCGACGTGGAACGCCAGGTCGCCTTCCTCACCTCCGACGCCGCCAAGGCCCGTTCCTTCGCCCAGGCCGCCGGCATCGAACAGGAGAAGATCCCCGACTTCCTGCGCGCCCTCACGCCCGTGGTGCTGCGGGCCGACACCCGCGTCACGAACCACGGCTTCCGCGACGGCCGGGCCGAGGGCTACCAGTCGGTGCTCCAGGCGGGCACGGCCGTCCTCGTCGACGACCACGGCATGCCCCGGGTGCGCTGCGGCTGCGGGAACCCCCTCGCCGCGCCGCGCTCCGCCAAGGGGAACCCGGTGCTCAAGGGCGAGCAGTGGAACGGCTACCAGCCCACGCAGGTCATCGTCATCGAGCCGACCATCCAGGTGATCAAGCGGTTGGTCATCGTCAACGTCGCCGACAACACCTGGATCGAGCGCAAGGCCGGCGACGACGGGGCGCAGGACAAGCCTCCCAGGACCCTTCCCCCCTACGACCCGGCCGACGGCATCCCGGACGCCCCCGCGACCCCGGCCGAAGACCCCTGCGCCGGCGCGGAAGCGGACGGCCGGGCCCGGACCACCCCGCGCTCCTCCTCCCCGCCGCCGGCCGGCCCCCCGATCCCCTCCGCCGGCCCCTCGGCAGCGGGCCCGGACGGGCCGCCCG
>NZ_GG657750.1:6799797-6812781 GCF_000158895.1 Streptomyces sp. C
GTCCCCGGCGGCGGCCTGCCCCCGTCCGACGGCCCCGCCGCCACCCCGCCCGACGCGGGCGGCGACCTCCCGAGCGACCTGCCGGGCAACGTCCCGCCCGACCAGGCCCCGACGTACACCCCGGACGACGGACCGGGCACCGGCGGCACCGATCCCGCCCTGCCCCCGGACGCGGCCGATCCCGCCGCCCCGGACGGCTTCCCCGACGGGCAGCAGGTCACCGACCAGCCCCCGTACCTGGAGAGCGCCTGACGCCGCGCTGTGTCATGGTGGACCGGTGCCGAGCACCGTATCGCTGCCGGAGGACTGGCCCGCACACGCGGACCGGTCCCTGTCACTGAACCGGATGGGCAGTTTCGACTGGGACCTGGTCACCGGGCTCATGCACATGGACGCGGCGGCCCTCGACGTCTTCGACACGACCCCGGACGAGTACGACGGACGGCCGGGATCGCTCTCCCCGCGCGTCCCGCCCGCCGAGTCCGCCCGGCTCGACGCCCTCGTCTCCAGCGCCCTCAAGAGCGGCGTCGACACCTACGGCGCGTACTTCCGCATCCGCTGCCGCGACGGCGGCCTGCGCTGGACCCACACCCAGGGCCGGGTCATGCGCGGCCCGGACGGCCGCCCGTACCGGATCATCGGCATCGTCCGCGACGCCACCGAGGAGCTGAGCCACTCCGCCGAACGCCTCGGCCTCGACGAGGAGCGGCAGCGCCAGACCACCGTGGTCGAGAGCACCACCGCCGCCCTCGCGCACGCCCGGACCGTACGCGACGTCATCGACGTCATCGGCGACGCCCACGGCCTGGAGCGGCTCGGCTCCATGGGCATGGTGATGGGCCTCGTCGAGGCCGGCCGGATCCACCTGGTGGCCGAAGGCCCCGCCGACAGCTTCGTCCCCGGCACCCGCTACACCCGCATCGACGAGCAGTACCCGATGAGCGAGGTCGTCCGCTCGCTCCAGCCCCGCTTCCTCGACTCCGCCGAGGAGTTCGCCGAGGGGTACCCCGACCTCTGGTCGAAGATCTCGGACATGAGGATATCGGCCGCCGCCTACCTGCCGCTGATCGCGCAGGCCCGGCCGATCGGCGCGATCGGGCTGCTCTACCAGGACAAGGACGGCTTCACCCAGGACGAGCGCAACCTGCTCGTCGCCCTGGGCAGCAGCATCGCCCAGAGCCTCCAGCGCGCCATGCTGCTGGAACAGGAGCACGACCTCGCCGAAGGCCTCCAGCAGGCCATGCTGCCCCGCCGGATCCCGGACGTACCCGGGGCCCAGATCGCCGTCCGCTACCGGTCCGCCCGGATGGGCAGGGACATCGGCGGCGACTGGTACGACGTCATCCCGCTGCCCGGCGGCCGGGTCGGCGCCGTCATCGGCGACGTGCAGGGCCACGACACCCACGCCGCGGCCGTCATGGGCCAGCTGCGCATCGTGCTCCGCGCGTACGCCGCCGAGGGGCACTCCCCGGCCACGGTGATGGCCCGGGCCTCGGTGTTCCTGTACGAACTGGACACCGACCGCTTCGCGACCTGCACCTACGTGGAAGCGGACCTCTCCACCGGTGTCCTCCAGCTGGTCCGCGCCGGCCACATCGACCCGCTCCTGCGCACCCGCGACGGGGAGTGCCGCAGGCTGCCGGTGGAGGGCGGGATGCCGCTGGGCCTGTCGGCGGAGTTCGGGCGGCTGGAGTACCCGGTGACCACCGTGGAGCTGGACCCCGGCGAAACGCTCCTGCTGTGCACCGACGGACTGGTGGAACTGCCCGGCGCCGACCTCGACGACGGCGTCAGCCTGCTGACCTCCGTGGTCAAGGGCGGCCCGGCCGACCTCCAGCGGCTCGCCGACCGGCTGTGCGAGGTCGTCGACGACCGGGGCGGCGACGACGACATGGCCCTGCTCCTGCTGCGCCGCCAGGGCGAGGACACCCGGCCCGGCGGCGGCCGGCTCCAGCAGCACGTGGCCCCCGGGGACCCCGAGGCGCTCGTCGCCGCCCGGCACATGATCGGCGCGGCGGTCCGCTCGTGGGGCGCGCGGGAGCGTGCCGACGAGATCGAGCTGGTCGCGGACGAGCTGATCGTGAACGCCCTGATGCACACCGACGGCCCCGCGATCGTGACCCTGCGCGTCCTGGGCGGCCCGGAGCGCCGGCTGCTGGTGGAGGTGGAGGACCGCTCCAGCGCCCTCCCGCGCCGCTGCGAGCTGGGGGAGTCGGGGTGTTCGGGCCGGGGCCTGATGCTGGTGGACCGCTGCGACGTCTGGGGCTGTGAGTCCCGGGCCAGCGGCAAGTTGCTGTGGTGCAAGTTCGTGATGGGCTGAACTACGGCCCGCCCCCCGGCCCCGCGCAGGCTTCCGCGGGGCCGGGGGGCGGGCCGTTCCCGGCTCGCTGCCACCCCGGGCCGGGCCGCGCGGACGCATGCAGCCCAGGCCCCGGGCCCCGGGCCACCCCGGGCCGTTCCCTTCGCGGGGCGCCCCATCCGGGCTCCGGGTCGCGGATCGCGGCGCCCCGGGCTGCTTCCGGGTCGCGCGGCGCCGGGCGGGGCCCCAGGCTGGGAGGGTGCCCGAGTTGCCGGAGGTCGAGGCCCTGAGGGAGTTCCTCGACGAGCACCTCGCCGGGCGGGTGGTCGAACGCGTCCTCCCGCTCGCCGTCAGCGTGCTCAAGACGTACGACCCTCCCCCCGCCGCCCTCGAAGGGCAGCCCGCGGGCCCCGTGGCCCGCTACGGCAAGTTCCTCGCCCTGCGCGTCGGCGGGCTCCACCTCGTCACCCACCTGGCCCGGGCCGGCTGGCTCCGCTGGCGCGAGGAGTTCCCCGCGCAGCCGCCCCGCCCCGGCAAGGGCCCGCTCGCACTGCGCCTCGTACTGGAGGGCGGCGGCGGCTTCGACCTCACCGAGGCGGGCACCCAGAAGCGCCTCGCCGTGTACGTCGTGCACGACCCCCAGGAGGTCCCGGGGATCGCCCGCCTCGGCCCCGACCCGCTCGCCGACGGCTTCGGCCGGGAGGCCTTCGCCGCGCTGCTGGCCGGGGAGCGGCGGCAGATCAAGGGCGTGCTCCGCGACCAGAGCGTGATCGCCGGGATCGGCAACGCGTACAGCGACGAGATCCTGCACGCCGCGAAGGTGTCGCCGTTCAAGCTGGCCGCCTCCTTCGACGAGGAGCAGGTCACCCACCTGTACGGGGCCGTGCGGGACACCCTGCGGGAGGCCGTCGAGCGGGCCCACGGGCTGGCGGCGCAGGACCTGAAGGCCGAGAAGAAGAGCGGGCTGCGGGTCCACGGCCGCGACGGCGAGCCCTGCCCGGTGTGCGGGGACACCGTCCGCTCGGTGTCCTTCGCGGACTCCTCGCTCCAGTACTGCCCGACCTGCCAGACCGGAGGCAAACCGCTCGCGGACCGCAGGCTCTCCCGCCTCCTCAAGTAGCCGCACAGGGCGAAGGACCGGCTACGCCCAGTACGAGGTCTTCCGCCCCGCGCGCCGAGAGCACGCACCGGACCCCGCGGGGCCCGCCCTCCGGGCGGACGGCGCCACTTCGCGGACACCCCCGTAGACTCCGGCACCATGGCCGAGCAGCAGCCGCCGCCCCGGCGGGAGATCGTCACCGGCGTCCCGCGCGGCGCGCGCCGCCGTCCGCCCGCACACACCCCCGCCCGCTCGGAGATCTCCGAGCAGACCAGCCTCGGCGCCACCTACGTACGGGCCCTGATGCGCAGCCAGCTGCGGGCGGGGCTGGGGGCGCTGGCCGTGCTGGCCCTCGTGCTCGGGCTGCTGCCGCTGGCCTTCCTGCTGCCCCGGCCGGCCGCGGGCCCGCTGGTCTGGGTCGCGCTCGGGCTGGTGGCCTACCCGGTGATGTGGCTGATCGCCCGCTGGTACGTGGGCCGGGCCGAGCGCAACGAGGCCGACTTCACGGGCCTGGTGACGGACCCGGCCGAGTCGGCTTAGGGCCGGCCCGGACCGGCCCGGACCCCTAGAACAGGTGCATCGCCAGGTGCCCCAGCGGCAGCCCGAGCTGCCAGGCCGGGGTCCAGACGCGGGCGTTCTCGTCCAGGGGCGGCGGGGTGTCGGATCCGCCGTGCCGGCCCGGGTCGAGGTTGGTGGCGAAGAGCTCCGTGTGGTCCAGCCAGCGCCACGCCGCCCGGGCCAGTTCGAGGTCCGGGTCCTCGCCGCGGCCGCGCTCGCGGGCCTCCTCGCCCAGCGCGAGGAACCGGGTGTGGACCCAGTCGCGCCAGGGGTGCCCGTACGCCGTCAGGGAGAGCCACTCGTCGAGCTGTGAGACCACCCGGATCCCGGACAGTTCACCGGCCGCGTCCGAGAGGTAGATCGTCAGCGCGAGCGTGTCGCGCCCGGCCCGGAACTCCAGCGTGCCGGCCGGGATCAGCCGGCCCGTGCGCAGCAGCTCGTCGGCGATGTACTCCGCGTAGAGCCACGCCATGGGAACCGCCAGTCCGCCGTCGCTGGTGCCGTTCATACCCTCGGGCTGCACCGTGCCACCCTCTCCCGCGTGTCGAGCCTGCCGCCGTCATCCCCGAGCCTTCACCGGACGGCTCGCGGGGCGGGGGATGTTTACTCAACTTGCACGGACTGGTGCCGATATCGGTGTGCTCCGTGTCCGGATCGTGCGCATCGCGGGCGTTCCTTGAGTGTTTCTCCACCACCGCCGCGGCGCTCAGGCGCCGAGGCCGTACCCCTGGAGCCCCTTCCGCAGGGCGCGCAGGGCGTAGTAGGTGCGGGACTTGACCGTGCCGGCGGGTATGCCGAGCTCCGCCGCGGCCTCGGCCACCGAGCGGTCCTGGAAGTAGACCTGCATCAGGACGGCCCGGTGCTCCGGCCCCAGGCTGCCCACCGCCCGCCGGACGTCGATCGCCGTGACGGACCCGGCCACCGCGTCCTCGGGGGCCGGCGCCTGCTCCAGACCGTCGGGGTCGACCTCCTGCGGCCGCGACAGCCGTGCCCGGCGGGCGTCGATCGCCAGCCGCCGCGCCACCGTGAACAGCCACGGCCGCATGGACTCGTGCCCGGTCGTCAGCACCTCCGGGTGCTGCCAGACGCGTACCAGGGTCTCCTGGACGAGGTCCTCGGCCCGCTGCGCGTCCCCTGCGGTGAGGCCGAGGAGGAATCCGAACAGGGCCCGCCCGTGTTCGCGCTGGAGTTCCGCGAGCGCCTCGGGTTCCGTGCGCTGGAGGGTGGGGGAGGGCGACACGACTGGCTCCTTCCGGGTCCGGGGTCCGCCGGCTGCCGGGCCGCGGGCCCGCACTGCGGGCCGGGCCTGGCCGCGCGCCGGGCCGTGGGGCTCGGGCCGTGGGCCCGGGCCGGGGCCCGGGCTGTTGGCGTCCCACTCACCCTCACCTGCACGGAGCCGCCCGGGAACCGTCCGGCGGGGGCGTTGCGCCCAAGGCCCCGGGTCGTCCGGTGGGCGGCCGCGCCGGGCGACGAACGGTCGAACGGCACGGCGAACGGCCATCGGCCGTCGGGGTGGCGCACGGCCGGAGGGCGGCGCCGCTCCTTGACTTGGAAGCCCTTCTCCTATGGATTTCGGTTGATCCGACAGTCCTATGAACGGGAGCTGGGGCAGATGACCAAGAGCACGCGGCGGGCCCTCGCCCTGCTGACCGCCCTGCTGCTCCCGGCGTCGGCGGCGGCCTGCTCCGCCACCGGGGACCGGGCCCCGGCCCGCCTCGGCTCCAGCGCCGCCGGAGCCCCCGCCGGAACGGCCCCGGCCACCCCCTCCGCCGCCCGGGGCTTCACCCTGGTCGCGAGCGGGGACGTACTCCCGCACACCTCGGTCATCAAGCGCGCGGCGGCCGACGCGGGCGGCGACGGGTACGACTTCCGGCCGATGTTCTCCAAGGTCAAACCGGTCGTCGCGGCGGCCGACCTCGCCCTGTGCCACATGGAGACCATCTACGGCGAGGACGACGGCCCCTTCAGCGGCTACCCCGCCTTCGTCTCCCCGCCCACCGTCGCCGACGCCCTCAAGGACGCCGGGTACGACGGCTGCTCCACCGCCTCCAACCACACCCTCGACGACGGCGCCGAAGGGCTCAAACGCACCCTCGACCGCTTCGACGAGGTCGGCCTCGGCCACGCCGGTTCCGCCCGCACCGCCGCCGAGGCGGCGCGGCCCACCCTCTACACGGCGGGCTCCGCGAAGGTCGCGCACCTCGCCTACACCTACGACACCAACGGCTACCCCCTGCCCGACGGACAGCCGTGGGCGGTCAACCTGATGCGCCAGGACAAGATCCTCGCGGACGCCCGCGCGGCCCGGAAGGCAGGTGCGGACGTCGTACTGGTCAGCCTCCACTGGGGCACCGAGTGGCAGACCGAACCGGACGGGACCCAGCTCTCGCTGGGCAGGGCGCTCACCGCCTCGCAGACCGGCGGACGCCCCGACATCGACATGATCCTCGGAACGCACGCCCACATCCCGCAGGCCTACGAGTTGGTCAACGGGACCTGGATCGTCTACGGGATGGGCGACCAGGTCGCCGGCGAGATGTTCAACCACTCCGGCGCCCGCGACATGCGCGGCAACTACGGCTCCATCGCCCGCTTCACCTTCGCCCCGCCCGCCGCCCCCGGACAGCGCTGGCAGGTGACCGGGGCCGAGTTCGTCCCGCAGATGATGGACCTGTCCATCGGCAGGGTCGTCAACCTGCCCGCCGCCCTCGCCGAGGACCCGGGCGACGAGGAGTACGAGAGCGCCGACGAGGCCGTCACCGAGGCCGTCCTCAGCCGCGGCGCCGCCGAGGACGGCCTGAAACGCGCCCGGTAGCGGGCAGCGGGAGGGCTACGGGACGACCGTCACCGGCCAGCGTCCCGCCTTCACCAGGCGGACCGCGACCGAGCCCACGATCCGGTGGCCGGCCTGCTCGGAGGCACCCACCACCACCGCGTCCGCCCGCAGCTCCTCCGCGGCGCCGACCAGGCCCGCGTAAGGGTCGCCGCGGAAGGTGTGGAACTGCCAGCGCACGTCGAAGACGCCCTTGAGGCGCTCGGCCGAGGCCCGGATCTCGGCCACCAGTCCCTCGGCGATCTCCCCGGTCGTGTCCGCTACCAGCGCGCCCAGGGCGGCCCCGGCGGCCGGCACCGGCTGGACGTACACCAGGGCCAGCAGCGCGTTCTGCCGCCGGGCCAGCCCCGCCGCGTAGGCCGCCGCCCGGAGCGAGGACTCCGAGCCGTCAACCCCGGCGAGGATCACCTTCGGCCCGTCGGTGCCCCGCTCGAATCCCGTGCCCACGTGCTCCGTCACCCTCCCGAGGCTATCGGGTTCGGCGCGCGGACCGGCGCGGCCCTCCCTACAGTGCCAAGCATGAGTGCCACGCTGGAGGAGACCCGGGGGACCCGCAACCGCTTCCTGCACCGGGTCCCGGACGCCTTCGGGGCGTTCTTCGGGACCCTGGGCCTGGTGTGCGCGCTGCTGGCGCTCTCCCCGACGCTGCGCAGACTGCTGCGGCCCGTGGTGCGCTTCCTCGACGACTTCGTGGTGCCGGTCAGCGAGAACCTCGCGTACGCCGTCTTCCTCTTCCTCCTCGCCGCCGCCCTCGGCACCCGCAAGAAGATCGCCTGGTGGATCGTCGTCACCTATCTGGCCCTGCTGATCCTGGTCGACCTGCTGATCATCGCCGACGGGGACTTCTGGGTCGGCGGCCCCTCGATGGTCCTCGCGGTGGCCGCCCTCGGCGTCCTCGTCGCCGCCCACAAGGAGTTCTATGCGGCCTCGCGCCCCGGCGCCGTCTGGCGGGCCATGCTGGTGCTCGGCCTCGGGCTGCTCGGCGCCGTGTTCCTCGGCTGGGCGCTCGTCGCGCTCTTCCCCGGGACCCTGCCCAAGGGACAGTGGCTGGACTGGGCCGCCAAGCAGGTCTTCGGCGGGCTCTTCTCCGCCCGGCAGTTCGACGGCCGCCCGCCCCGCCCCCTCTACTTCCTGCTCGGCCTGTTCGGCGCCCTCGCCCTGCTGAACGCGGCCGCGACCCTGTTCCGCTCGCAGCGGCTGACCGCCGCCCTGCACGGGGACGAGGAACCCCGGATCCGTGCCCTGCTGGGCGCATACGGACGGGCCGACTCCCTCGGCTACTTCGCCACCCGGCGCGACAAGGCCGTCGTCTTCGCCCCGAACGGCAAGGCCGCCGTCACCTACCGCGTCGAGGCCGGCGTCTGCCTGGCCAGCGGCGACCCGGTGGGCGACCCGGGCGCCTGGACCCCCGCCATCGACGCCTGGCTCGCCGTCGCCCGCCGCCACGGCTGGCAGCCGGCCGTCATGGGCGCCTCCGAGGACGGGGCGACCGCGTACGCCCGCTCCGGCCTGAGCGCCCTCCAGCTCGGCGACGAGGCCATCCTGCACGTCGCCCACTTCGACCTCGACGGCCGCGACATGCGGGTCACCCGGCAGGCCGTCAACCGGGTCAGGCGGACCGGCGCCACCACCGTCATCCGCCGCCACTCGGCCCTCACCGAGGAGGAGATGCGCACCATCGTCGACCGGGCCGACCGCTGGCGCGACACCGAGACCGAACGCGGCTTCTCCATGGCCCTGGACCGGCTCGGCGACCCCGAGGACGGCGACTGCCTGCTGGTCGAGGCCTTCGACGCGGGCGGCGAGCTGATCGCCCTGCTCTCCTTCGTCCCCTGGGGCAGGGACGGCATCTCCCTCGACCTGATGCGCCGCGACCGCGCCGCCCCCAACGGGGTCATGGAGTTCATGGTGGCCGAGCTCTGCGCGGCCGCCCCCGGCCTCGGCGTGCGCCGGATCTCCCTCAACTTCGCCGTGTTCCGCTCCGCCTTCGAGGAGGGCGGGCGGATCGGCGCCGGCCCGGTGCTCAAGCTGTGGCGCCGACTGCTGCTGTTCTTCTCCCGCTGGTGGCAGCTGGAGGCCCTGTACCGCTCCAACGTCAAGTACGGCCCCGAGTGGTACCCGCGCTTCCTCTGCTACCAGGACGCCGGCTCGCTGGCCCGGGTCAGCCTCGCCTCCGGCATCGCCGAGGGCTTCGTCTCCGTACCCAGCATGCGCAAGCTCTGGGGCAACGGCCACGCCAAGGGCCTCACCGCCCCCGCAAACACCGCCGGGCTGCCCTCCATCGACTCGCTGGGCCTGGACCTCGTCGGCGAGGACGGCGACCGGGCCCCCGCCGAGCGGATGCCCGAACAGGTCCGGGTCCGGCACGCCAAGCTGGAACGGATCCGGGCCGCCGGAACGGACCCCTACCCGGTCGGCATCCCCCAGCGCACCCACACCGCCGCCGCCCTCCGGGCCGCCCACCCCGGCCGCACCCCCGGCGCCCGCACCGGCGAGCGCGTCACCCTCGCCGGGCGGGTGATGGTCGTGCGCGACCTCGGGGGCGTGGTCTTCGCCGTACTGCGCGACTGGACCGGTGACGCCCAGCTGATGTTCACCCGCGACGAGTCCGGCCCCGACGTGCTGGACGCCTTCACCTCCCAGGTCGACTTCGGCGACCACGTCGTCGCCACCGGCGAGGTCGGCGCCAGCCGCAGCGGGGAGCCGTCCGTCGTGGTCGGCTCCTGGCAGCTCACCGGCAAGTGCCTGCGCCCCCTGCCCGACAAGCGCAAGGGCCTGGCCGACCCGGAGGCCCGGGTCCGCCGCCGCTACCTCGACCTCGTCGCCAGCCCCGACGCGCGGGATGTCGTACGCGCCCGCTCCAGCGCCGTACAGGCCCTGCGCCAGGGGCTGCTGGACCGCGGCTACCTGGAGGTCGAGACCCCGATGCTCCAGCAGATCCACGGCGGGGCCAACGCCCGGCCCTTCCGCACCCACATCAACGCCTACGACCTCGACCTCTACCTGCGCATCGCCCCCGAGCTGTACCTCAAGCGGCTGTGCGTCGGCGGCATGGAGAAGGTCTTCGAGATGGGCCGCACCTTCCGCAACGAGGGCGTCTCCTACAAGCACAACCCCGAGTTCACGATGCTGGAGGCCTACCAGGCCTTCGCCGACTACGACGTGATGCTCGACCTCACCCGGGAGCTGATCCAGGGCGCCGCCACGGCCGCCTTCGGCTCACCCGTGGCGCACAAGGCCGGCCCCGACGGCAAGCTCGTCGTCCACGACATCTCCGGGCCCTGGCCGGTCAAGACGATGTACGGGGCCATCAGCGAGGCCCTCGGCGAGGAGGTCGACGCCGACACCGAAGAGCAGGTGCTGCGGGTGCTGTGCGACCGGGCGGGCGTACCGCACGGCCCCGACGACACCCGCGGGGACGTGGTCCTGGAGATGTACGAGCGGCTCGTGGAGGAGCGGACGAAGCTCCCCACCTTCTACAAGGACTTCCCGACCGACGTCTCCCCGCTCACCCGGCAGCACCGCAAGGACCCCCGGCTGGCCGAACGCTGGGACCTGGTGGCCTTCGGCACCGAACTCGGCACGGCCTACTCGGAGCTGACCGACCCGATCGAGCAGCGCCGCCGGCTGACCGCCCAGTCGCTGCTGGCGGCGGGCGGCGACGCCGAGGCGATGGAGCTCGACAACGACTTCCTGGACGCCCTGGAGTACGCGATGCCGCCCACCGGCGGACTCGGCATCGGCGTCGACCGGCTGGTCATGTTCCTCACGGGCCTCACGATCCGCGAGACGCTGCCGTTCCCCCTGGTGCGACAGGGCTGATCAACGGAGTGGCTGGTCCGAGGGGGTGACGGGGGCGGGGTGCGTCCGCGCCTCTCGACATCTCCGGCGATCTCGTTGATACGTAGTAATAATGAAAAATGACGAGCCGACAGTGGGGCGACGCGTGCTCCTGCGTACCGCCGTCTTCCTCGGAATCGCCGCCGCCTCCGGACTGCTCAGCGCCGGCGAGGACGGCCCCCGGGGCGGGGCCACGGCCGGCGCCCCCGGCCCCGGCACCCCCGCTCCCGCACCCGGAGCCCCGGGCCTGCGCCCCGAAGGGCCCCCGGACAAGTCCTACCGGCTGCGGCCCATGACCGCCGAGGCACCCGCCCGGCCCCCCGCAGCCAAGCCCGCCGTCCGCACCCGGCCCATCCTGGAGCTGCCCGCCGGGCCGGACACCGGCAACGCCATGGTGCTCACCTTCGACGACGGCCCCGACCCCCGCTACACCCCCGCCATCCTCGACACCCTCGCCCGGTACGGGGTCCGGGCGATGTTCTTCGTCTGCGGGGAGATGGCCACGGACAACCGCGACCTGCTGCGCCGGATCGCCTCCGAGGGCCATGCCATCGGCAACCACACCTGGACGCACCCGCTCATCCCCAGCCTCTCCCGGTCCGCCCTGGAGGCCGAGATCGGGCGCACGAGCGAGGTCGTGCACCAGGTCGTCGGGCAGGCCCCGCTCTGGTTCCGGGCGCCCTACGGGGCGTGGAACCGGGCCGCCTTCGAGATCGGCGCCGACCTGAACATGGAGCCGTTCGCCTGGACCGTGGACACCCTCGACTGGAAGGAGCCCGGGAGCGCCACGATCATCTCCCGGGTGCTGTCGGGCGCCGGGCCGGGGGTGGTCGTGCTGAACCACGACGCCGGCGGCGACCGTTCGCAGACCGTCAGGGCGCTGGAGGCGTACCTGCCGCAGCTGATCGGGCGCGGCTACCGGATGACGCTGCCGACCCGTTGAGGCCCGCGGCCCGGCCCGCTCCCGCCGCGGGAGCGGGCCGGTCGGTGGATCGCCGCGTCAGCGGGCGGCCACCATCCGGGCGAAGACGACCACGTTGCCGTCGTAGCCCTTGGCCTTGGAGTAGCTGCCGCCGCAGGTGATCACGCGCAGCTCCGGGTGGCCGGTGTCCCCGTACACCCGGGAGCCGGGGAAGGCCTCCTTCGAGAACACCTCCACGCCGTACACCTCGAAGACCGCGGTCCGCCCGTCGTAGCGCTCCACCTCGACGCGGCTCCCCGGCTTGAGCGAGCCGAGGCCGTAGAAGACCGCCGGGCCCTGCGCGTTGTCCACGTGGCCCACGATCACCGCGGACCCCTGCTGGCCCGGCGAGATGCCGTTGAGGTACCAGCCCGCCAGGTTGCGGTCCTGCGGCGGCGGGGCGTCGATCCAGCCCTGAGCATCCAGTCCGACCGTCATCACCGGCGCGTCCACGTTGATCGCGGGAATCCGGATGCGCTGCACCGACGAGTGCTCCAGCACCTCCAGATCCGCCGGCGGCCTGGGCGCCCGGGCCGGCAGGTGGTCCGCGCGCGCGACGGCCCGCCGCGGCGGCCGGCTGCGGCGGGCCTTCCGCGGCGTTCGCCCCGTTCCTCATCATGGCGAGGCCGCTGAGCATGACCAGCGCGAGCGCTCCCCAGGGGGAGCGTCTCCTCGGCCGCTGCTCGCACTCGTCCTCGGTCATGGCTCTCCCTTCCCGACGCGGGGGTCCCGACCCGCGTTCCAGTCCCTCCCCGGTACGCCCTTCTTCACGCACGCTAAGGGTGCGCGCGCGGGACGGCGATCGGGGAAGGGCGAACGGGTGGTCGCGTCCGGTCGGGGTGCGCCCATCCAGGTATTCGTCACATAAATGCCTGACGGCTCATGACCTGCGGATCCGTCAGATGATCAGTGCGCGCTTCGGCGTGTCGCTCAACCGGGCGGCCCAAAGGCGGAAATGCGCTGGTTGCACGGTGGCCCGAGGGTTCGTGATGGGAGGCGTTCTCGTCGATCTGCCCGGGCCACCGCTCCGGGGCGCTTCCCGCTGGAGGTTCCACCATGCGTGTTCTGCGCGCTCTCACCGTGACGGCGGCCGCCTGCGCCGCGATCGGTCTCAGTGCCCCGTTCGCCGCCGCGAACTCGCCGCAGGGCGGCGGCAACGGGCCCAGCAACGTCACCGTCAACCCGTACTCCGTGCACCAGGGCGCCTCGATGCAGGTCAGCGCCGCCGGCTGCGGCCACGGCGGCACGGTCTGGTCGAACGGCAACTTTCCGCAGACCAACCTCTCGGCCGGCTCCATCGGCTTCGCGACCGTCCGCATCTTCAACCACGCCTCGCCGGGCAACCACACGCTGTCCGTCAAGTGCCACGACAACAGCCTCGTCGCCACGCACCG
>NZ_GG657750.1:6812881-6815893 GCF_000158895.1 Streptomyces sp. C
CACGCACCGGTTCACGATCCTGCCGGGCAACGGGGCGCAGGGCGGCCTCGGCGGCTCCTTCGGCCCGTCCACCGCCGAGACGGCCATCGGCGCCGGCCTCGTCGGCGCCGCCGCGCTCGGCGCGGGCGCGCACGTGATCCGCCGCCGCCGTCCGGTCGGCTCCCGGGGCTGACGCACCCGCCGGCCGCGGCCACGGTACGCCCCGGGTCCCGGACCCGGGGCGACCGGCCGGTGGCACGGCTGCGGAGCGGTGCGGTGCGGTGCGGTGTGGCGCCGTGCGGGGCCGTGCGGTGCGGTGTCAGTGGCCGCGGGCCGGGCGGCGCCGGCGCACGGCGTACGCGGTACCGCCCGCGGCGGCGGCGAAGAGGGCGGCACCCACCCCGAGTTCCCGGTGGTCCATCCCGGCCACGCTGCCGCCGAGTCCGCCGCGCACGCCGAGCGCGGCCGGGGTGCTGCGCTGGGCCGAGACCGGGGCCGAGGCGCGCGCGGTGGGCGTGATCCGGGCGGCCGGGGCGGTGCGCACGGCGGTGGGAGTGGCCCTGGGGGTGGCCGCGTGGGTGGCCGTGCGGGTGGCCGTGGGGGTGGTGGCTCGCGGCCGGACACCGATGGTGGGCTCCGCGGAAGGGGTGGGGCGGACGCCGGTGGTGGAGCTGGTGCTCGGCGTCGACGTGGCGCCGGCGATGGTGAGGTCGGCGGAGCCGTTCTCGCCGTTGCAGGTGAAGGTGACGGAGTACAGGGCTCCGCGCCGGGCGTCCCGGTCCACCGTGACCCGGACGGTCTGGCCGCGCGGGATGCTCACGGTGTCGAAGACGCCGGAGGAGGCGGTGGCGTAGGCGGCGTCGCAGTCGCTGACCGACAGGATCACCTGGCCGCCGGGGGCGACCGTGGACGGGATGAGGGCGAAGGCGAAGGAGGTCACGGGCGCGGCCTGGGGAGCCGGGGCCGCGGGTGCGGTCCCGGGTGCCATGGCGGAGGGCGCGCAGAACGCGCCGAGCGCGATGAGGGCGCCGGCGCTGAGCAGGGCGGTGGCGGAGCCGCGTATCGCACCCATGGTCGGTCCTCCGGATCCCGAGGCGCACTCGCGCAGCGTTTGCGCAGGTGGGGGTCGTGCACCTCGCTGTCCGCCACGCTAGGCGCCGGTCCGGTGACCCGCGATCAGGAGCGGGCGAATGGGGCACGGACGTAGGCCGAACCGGCGACGGGAGGCCCGCCCCCGGTTTCCCGGGAGCGGGCGCCCGTTCAGCTTTTGAGGTCCAGGTGGGGGAACTGGGCGAGGAACGGCTCCGCGGTGGCGGAGATGCCGCGCCCGAAGGGCGAGTCGAAGTCCCAGATCAGGAAGAGCAGGAAGGCGATCAGCGCGCTGAACAGGCCGGCCAGCAGCATCTCGCGGAAGGAGCGGCGGATCTGCAGGGTGAAGATCAGGCCCACCGTGACCAGGGCCCCGGCGATCAGCCCGAACCACACCACGCCGGGCATGGTGGCCCCGGCGCTCTGGCCGCGCGCGTTGCGGGCGTCGTCCACGATCGCGACCTGGTCGACCAGCGGCTGATAGGCCTGTCCCTCGTGGTCGGTCTGCGGCTCGTAGTCGGTGACGTCGCGGCGGATCTTCTCCAGCAGCTCCCCGCTGCGTTCGGTGACGTCCTCGCCGGCGGCCATCCTCTTCCACTCCGTGTCGACCACGTAGGTCACGTACGCGTCGACGTCGGCGCGGATCCGCCCGCGCACCTCGGCCGGGTAGACCTGGGAGCGGACGCTGATCTCGTGCAGGGCCTGCGCCTCCTGGCGCACGTACTCCTGGGCGGCCCCGCGGCCCTCCCAGACGCCCGCGATGGCCAGGCCCAGGACGATCGCGTAGATCACCCCGATCATCATCGTCATGTACTCGATGACGTCCGGGGTCTCGTTCGGATCGTCGTCCTCGCCGATCCTGCGGTGGTTGAAGAAGGCGATGGACAGCACCACGGCACAGGCCGCGGCCATCGCGAGGGACAGGACGAGCCATTCCGACAAGATGACTCCCAATCGATGAGCGGTGGGTGCGGCCTAGCGCGGGCGCAGCGCGACGATCGCGAGCACGGCGGGGGCGGCGGTCATGAGGGTGAAGGTGACCGGTGAGACGTGGTGCTCCACGGCGGGCAGTCGTGCGCGTGGCCCTTGCCGCGGTGGCCGCAGGTGTGTCCGTTGCCGTGGCCGCCGTGATGTCCGCCACCCCGGCCGGCCCCGTTGCCGCCGCTTCCGGCGTACGCGTACAGCTCGACGACGCTCGTGCCGTCGGCGGAGCCGACCGTCGCGTAGGCGCAGCTATCGGCCACGGCCGGCGTGGCGGACAGCGATGCCCACAGCAGGACCGGGGCCGCCAGCAGGCGTCTGGCTAAGGCTCTGTTCACCCCGGGAGCATGGGCCCGCGCGCGCCCGCGCACGCGAGGCCCGGTACCGGTTCGCCTGATCGGGTGGAGTGTGGAGCGTAGATGTTTGAGCCAGCCCCGGACCGCTTCAGGGTGTTCGCGGTCGAAATCTCAAATGGTATTTGTCGGTTTCTTCTTCGCAGGTGGCGGGGTCCGCACGTGCCTTTGGTGTGTGACCAAGAACGGACCGCCAATTTCCGCTTTTGCTCGCCCTGTTGGGAAATGATCAGTACATTCGGCTCGGACAGCAGTCCGACCACCGTCCCACCCCCGGACGGAACCCGCCCGACCACGGCACGACGAGGCTTGGAGACCCCGATGGAACGCCCCGCCTGGGCCCCGCCAGGCATCGACATATCGGTGCCCAGCGTGTCCCGCATCTACGATTACTACCTGGGCGGCTCCCACAATTTCGAGGTCGACCGCCAGGCCGCCCGCCGCGCCATGGAGTTCATGCCGGGCCTGCCCAAGATCATGCAGGCCAACCGGGCCTTCATGCGCCGCGCCGTCCGGCACGCCGTGGCCGAGGGCGTCACCCAGTTCCTGGACATCGGCTCCGGCATCCCGACCTTCGGCAACGTCCACGAGATCGCCCGGGCGGCCAGCC
>NZ_GG657750.1:6818062-6835303 GCF_000158895.1 Streptomyces sp. C
CCGCACCAGGGCCGGGCGCCGGTGCGCGAACGGGGCAGCGGGCTGGAGGACCGGATCGCCCGCTTCGCCACCATCTGGGGCCGGGCGATCTTCCCCGTCACGGCGACCTCCCTGACCCGCCCCGAGTTCGAACAGCACCTCGTCCCCCTCACCCGGACCCTGACCGAGGCCCTGCACGCCCGCCCCTTCGACGCGGGTGTCGCCCAGGGCGTGGGCGCCGAGCTCGTCGCCGTGCACTGCACCGACCCCGAGGCGCTCGCCGGCACCCTCGGGGTGGTCGAGTCCTACCTCGTGCTCTACTGCGGGCCCGACGGCGCCGGGACCGAGAGCAGGGAGGAGTACCGCTCCCGCTGCGCCCGGCTCCAGCACGGCATCGCCGCCGGCTTCGCCCGGGCGCTGCGCGAGCGCACCCTGCGGGAGCAGGAGGCCATCGCCCGCTCCGCGCTGACCGCCCGCACCGACGCCCAGCAGGCCCTTGCACGCCAGCGAGGAGCGCTTCCGGGCGGTCTTCGAGGGCGCGGCCGTCGGCATCGGCATCGCCGACCTCGACGGCAACGTCCTGGAGGTCAACGACACCCTGCTGAAGATGTTCGGGCGGCCTGGAGGGCCACGTCCGCAGCCGCAACGGCAGCGAATGGGGCCACCCCGACGACACCCCGCACGTCTGGCGGATGTACGGGGAGCTCGTGCGCGGGGAACGCGAGCACTACCGCGTCGAGAAGCCCTACTACCGCCACGACGGCACCGTGCTGTGGACCAACCTGACGGTGTCCCTGCTGCGCGACGCCGACGGAGTGCCCCAGTACCAGCTGGCCCTGATGGAGGACACCACCGAACGCCGGCTGCTCAACCTCCGGCTGCGCTACGAGGCCACCCACGACGCGCTGACCGGCCTGCCCAACCGCACGCTGTTCTTCGAGCGGCTGGAAAAGGCCCTGGGCGGCCCGCCCGGCAGCCGCTTCGGCCTGTGCTACCTCGACCTGGACGGCTTCAAGACGGTCAACGACAGCCTCGGCCACTCCGCGGGGGACCGGCTCCTCGTCGAGGTCGCCGACCGGCTGCAGAGCTGCGCCACCGGACCGGGCGAGGTCGTGGCCCGCCTCGGCGGCGACGAGTTCGTCGCCCTCACCACCAGCCCCGCCGGCAGCGGCGAGGACCCCGGCGAGAAGGTGACCGACCTCGCGGTGCGCATCCTGTCCGCGCTCTCCACCCCCATCCGGCTGGAGGGCAGGGAGTTGTCGGTGCGCGGCAGCATCGGCATCGTCGAGGGCTGCGCGGGGGAGCGCACCCCGGCGGAGGTGCTGCGCAGCGCCGACATCACCATGTACCGGGCCAAGGCGGCCGGCGGCAACCGCTTCGAGTTCGCCGACGCGGAGGCCGACGCCCGCGCCATCACCCGCCACGGCCTGACCAACGCCCTGCCGGCGGCGCTGGAGCGCGGCGAGTTCTTCATCGAGTACCAGCCCCTGGTGCACATGCACGACGGCAGTGTGCACGGCGCGGAGGCGCTGGTGCGCTGGTCGCACCCCCAGTACGGGGTGCTCGGCCCGGACCGGTTCATCCCGCTCGCCGAGCGGACCGGGCTGATCGTGCCGCTCGGCCGCTGGGTGCTGGAGGAGTCCGTCCGCCAGGCCCGGACCTGGCAGCGCCAGCACGGCGGGGCCGCCCTGCGCGTCAACGTCAACCTCTCGCCGACCCAGCTCCACCACCCCGGCCTGGTCGCCGACACCGTCCGGGTGCTGGAGGCCTCCGGGCTCGCCCCGGGCGCCCTGTGCCTGGAGGTCACCGAGTCGGCCCTGATCGGG
Organism: Streptomyces sp. C; assembly: GCF_000158895.1. Classification (NCBI taxonomy): domain Bacteria; kingdom Bacillati; phylum Actinomycetota; class Actinomycetes; order Kitasatosporales; family Streptomycetaceae; genus Streptomyces; species Streptomyces sp. C. The sequence goes on from NZ_GG657750.1 coordinate 6,819,868, forward strand.
GCCGACGACGAGCTCCTCGAACCGCTGCGCCGGCTCGCCGCGCTCGGCGTGGACATCGCCCTCGACGACTTCGGCACCGGCTACTCGAACCTGGCCAACCTGCGCCGCCTGCCGGTCAGCGTCCTGAAGCTGGACCGCTCCTTCACCCAGGGGATGCAACAGCAGCCGGCCGACCCCGTCGACGTCAAGATCGTGGAGGGCATCGTCTCCCTCGCCCACAGCCTGGAACTGGCGGTGACCGTGGAGGGGGTGGAGACCGGCGCCCAGGCGGCCCAGCTCCGCGCCCTCGGCTGTGACACCGCCCAGGGCTGGTACTACGCCCGCCCCGGCGCCCCGGACCGGATCCACGCCCTCTCCCTCTCGGACGCGGTCCCCACCCCCTGAGCCGGTCCCGGCCGGGGTCCCGGTGAGGTCAGCCCAGACCGGCCTCCGTTCCCCGGCCGGGCTCGCGCACCGCGGCCAGGACCCGCCGGTGCCGCTCGGAGGTGTCGGCCAGCACCCGAGCGGCCGCCGGCAGCCGCTCGGCCTCGTACCCGTCGAGTACCCCCGCCCCGGCCTCCCCGGCCAGGGCCGCGCCCAGCGTCCGGCCGAGGGCCATCGCGTCCTGGATCCCGGTGTTCATCCCGAGCCCGCCGGCCACCGAGTGGACATGGGCCGCGTCCCCGGCGAGGAAGGCCCGCCCCTCGCGCATCCGGGCGGCCCTGCGGACGTTGACCCGCCAGAGGGAGAGCCAGGCCGCCCCGGCGAGCCGTATCCCCTCCATCCGGGCGTGCCGGGTCGAAGAGCTCGCTGGAAGCCCTCCAGTGAGGGCGGCACCGGGTTCACCGTCGGCGTCCGTCTCGGGTGAGGCCTGGAGCTGGAACACCGGGCCCCGGTATCGGACAGAGCATCACGGCCCCGCCGTCCGAGGTGAACCACTGGTGCCAGACGTCCCGGCTCAGGCCCGGGGCCGTCACGTCGCCCAGCACCATCGTCCCGGTCTCCTCCGTGTCCCCCTCGAAGGCGATCCCGAGGAGCCCCCGGGTCGTGCTCCGGCCGCCGTCGCAGCCGGCGAGGTATCCGGCGCGGATCGAGCCGCCGTCCGCCAGCCGCGCGGTCACCCCCTCCCGGTCCTGCTCGATCCCGGTGACCCGGGCGCCGTACTCCACCCGGACGCCGAGGGAGGCGAGACGTTCGCGCAGGACCTCCTCGATCTGCCACTGGCCCATGAACAGGATGTCCGTCAGCCGCGTGTCTTCGGCGTGCGCGCCGTCGAAGTACTTGCGCAGCACCAGCTCCCGGCCCACCTCGGAGATCCGCCCGAGCACGCCGAGGTCCGCCATCGCGTCGAGGCCGTCCCGGTTGAGGCTCTTGCCGCGGGACTCGCGGTGCGGACCGGGCCGCCGGTCGAGCACGCGGACCGGGATGCCGCGGCGGGCGAGGTCGCAGGCCAGTGTGAGTCCGGTGGGTCCGGAGCCCACGATCAGTACGTCGCTCATCGGAGTGTCCTCTCCTCGGGTGCCGAATCGCTCGATGAACCAAGGAAAGCGCGACCCGGGCAAAAAAGCAACCGGGTAATTAAATTAACCTGGTCATTGTTTCGTGGTACGGTGGGTGCATGCAGAACACCACGGGTTCGCGCACGGGACTGCGCGAGAGCAAGAAGGCACGCACGCGGCAGCAGCTGGCCGCCACCGCACTCGAACTCTTCCTCGAACGCGGCTTCGACGCCGTGTCGGTGGCCGACGTCGCCGCCGCGGCCGAGGTGTCCAAGCCCACCCTGTTCCGGTACTTCCCGAGCAAGGAGGACCTGGTCCTCGACCGGTTCGCCGACCACCAGGACGAGGCGGCCCGGATCGTGCGCGAGCGTCCGGAGGGACTGACCCCGGTGCGGGCGGTCCACGAGCACTTCCTGGCGGCACTCGCCGAGCGGGACCCCATCACGGGGCTCTGCGACCACCCGAACGTGCTCGCCTTCCAGGAGCTGCTCTACTCCACCGCCAGCCTGCAGACGCGGATCGCCCACTACACGGCCGGCGAGGTGGAAGCGCTCACGGCCGCCCTGGAGGCGGAGGAAGTCCCCCCGTTCACCGCGCGGCTGGCGGCGCTGCACCTGGTGACCGTCCGCCACGAGCTGGGCAGGGAGAACTGGCGCCGGATCTCCGCCGGCCAGAGCGCCGACGCGGCCTACCCCGCCGCCGTCGCCGAAGCCGACGGGGCCTTCGCCATGCTGGCCGACGGACTCGACCGGACCCTCGGCCCGCTCATACCCTCCTGACACCGGCGGACGGGACCGCCGGTAAAGCCGGGTCGCGGAGTGGGTGAGCGCATGGTCGCCAGGTATGTCACCGAACTGATCGGGGCGTTGGAGCGCCACGGCGAACGGCCGGCGATCGGCGCCGGCGCCGAGGTCCTGCGGTTCCGCGAGGTACTGGACGCCGTGTACCGGCTGGCCGGGGCGCTGGCCGACGCCGGCGTCCGGCGGGGCACGGGCCTGGCTTGCGTCACGGGCGGCAACAGGCCGGAAGCGCTGCTGGTGCGGCTCGCCGCGCACGTGCTGGGCGCGCGGCTGACCCAGGTCGTGGGCGGTCCGGCCGTCCACGGCGTGGAGTTCATCCTGCGTGACTGCCGCCCCGCCCTGGTGCTGCACGACGTCCCGGTGCCGGAGACGGGTGCGCCCCGGCTCGGCCTCGACGGGCTGCTCGCGGCGGCGGCCGCACGCGAGCCCGCGGAGGTACCGGTGCGGGCGCGGGAGGAGGACCTCGCCCGCGTCATGTACACGGGCGGAACCACGGGACGGCCCAAGGGGGTGGCCTCCACCTTCGGGGCCCTGGCGGCGCGCGACACCGGGCGCGGAGCCCGCTGGACGGAGTCGGTGTACCTCTCGGTCACCACCCTCGCCCAGCGCTCCGGCGGCCGGTGCCTGGAACAGCTGCGGGCCGGCGGCAGGGTGGAGATCCTCGACCCGTTCGCGCCGCGGGAGTTCGCCGCCGCCTGCCGGCGCCTGGGCCGGGTGTCCACGTACCTGACGCCCCCGATGCTCTACCGGCTGCTGGACGACCCGGCGACCGCCGAGGGGATCCCGGGCCTGGAGGCCGTCTCGTACGGCGCCTCGCCCGTCCTCCCCGAGCGTCTGCGCGAGGCCGTGACCCGGTGGGGCGTGCGGTGGCGGCAGGGCTACGGGATGAACGAGGCGGCAGTGATCTGCCGGCTCACCCCCGGCGACCACGAGGCGGCGGTGGCCGGCCGCCCCGAGCTGCTGGCATCGGCGGGCCGCCCCGTGGCCGGGGTGGAAGTCCAAGTGCGGGACGACCGCGGCGCCGTACTGCCCGCCGGCCGCCCGGGCGAGGTGTGGGTGCGCTCGGAGACCGTCATGTCCGGCTACTGGAACCAGCCCGCCCTGACGGCCGAAGTGCTGCGTGGTGGATGGCTGCGCACCGGGGACGTCGGGCACGTCGGTGACGGCGGGTACCTCTACCTCGACGACCGGGTCAAGGACATCGTGATCGTCAACGGCGCCAACATCTACTGCCTGCCGGTCGAGGCCTCCCTCGCACGGCACCCCGCGGTGGCCCAGGCGGTGGTCGTCGGCCGCCCCAGCGCGCTCACCGGCGAGGAGGTCTGCGCCTTCCTGGTGCCGGCCCCCGGCCGTGAGCCGAGCGGGGCGGCTGCCGCCGGAGCCTGCGACCTCGTGGAGCGGGACCTGGCCCCGGCCCACCGCCCGACCGCCGTGTTCTGGGAACGGGAAATCCCCCTGACCGCCCGCGGCAAACCCGACAAACGGCTCCTGCGCCGACGCGCGGCATCCGGGCCGCCCGAGCCGGCCCCCACCGGGGGTGGTCCGGCCTGACCCCAAGACGGCCTGAACCTTGTCTGACGGATGATCTGGCGGGCACGCCACCCCGACGCACCGTGCGACGCGCCTACGGGCCCTGGACGATCAGCCGCTCGCCGTGGGTGTTGCGGATGCGCAGCGGAGCGATCGCCCGGTACTCCGGCGAGTCTTGTTCCGCGCCCGGCCCGGGTGCCCGGCCCGCCGGGCCGCTCAGTCGCCCACCAGCATGCGCTTCAGTTCGCGGGCCGCCCGTGGGGGTGCCACGTCCGTGCGGTGGGCCAGGGCGATGGTGCGGCGCAGCGGGGAGCCCGCGAGGCGGGTGGCGCGCAGGCCCGGGCCGGCGTGCTCCACCACCATGGCCGGAACCACCGCGATGCCCAGCCCGGCCCGGACGAAGCCCAGGACCGCGTCCATCTCCCCGCCCTCCACCGTGAACACCGGCTCGAACCCGGCGGCCCGGCACGCCGCCACCGTCAGGTCCCGCAGGTCGTAGCCGTGGCGGAACATCACCATAGGCTCCCCGCGCAGGTCGGCGATGGCCGGCTCCCCGCCGCCCGCCGGGGGCGGGAGGTCCGCGGACGAGACCACCACCAGGTCCTCCGTCAGCAGCTCCACCGTGGTCAGCGCGGGCGCGGACGGCGGTAGCGGCAGCGCGATCAGGGCCAGGTCCAGCACCCCGCGCGCGAGTTCCCGTACCAGGTCCAGGGAGCCGCTCTCCTCGATCAGCAGCTCGATGCCCGGGTGCGCCGTGTGGAAGGCGCGCAGCACCCCCGGCAGCAGGCCGGTGCACACGCTCGGGGTCGCCCCCAGCCGCACCCGGCCGCGCCGCAACTGGGCCAGTTCCTGCACCTCCAGCCGTGCCGTGTCGGCGTCCGCGAGGATCCGCCGCGCCAGCGGCAGCAGCGCCTCACCCGCGTCCGTCAGCGCGATGTTCCCCCGCGCCCGGCTGAACAGCTCGGCGCCCAGCTCCCGTTCGAGCGCCTTGATCTGCTGGGACAGCGAGGGCTGCGCCACGTGCTCCCGTTCTGCGGCGCGGGTGAAGTGCCGGGTCTCGGCGACGGCCACGAAATAGACCAGCTGCTGGAACTGCATGCCCCCAGACTAGCGCCATCCATAGGGACTGCCTATCGCGATCAGCTCCACCATGTCTTGGACCTCTCGGGACCTTGGTCCTTACCGTCGAGGGCATGGCTCTGGCAACGCGGACGGATCGACGGCCGTCCACCACGCGCACGCTCTGGGACTCCACCGTCGGCAAGAAGTCCGTGATGGCCGCATCAGGCCTCGTCATGCTCGGCTACCTCGTCGTGCACATGCTCGGCAACCTGAAGATCTTCTTCGGGGCGGACGAGTTCAACGGCTACGCCCACTGGCTGCGCACCCTCGGCTCCCCCTTCCTGCACCACGAGTGGGCCCTGTGGATCGTCCGCGTCGTCCTGGTCGCCGCCGTCGTCGCCCACGCCGTCTGCGCCTACCAGCTCAGCCGCCGCGACATCAAGGCCCGCCCGGTCAAGTACGCCCGCAAGCGCCGCCGCGCGAGCTACGCCACCCGCACCATGCGCTGGGGCGGGATCATCCTCGGCCTCTTCATCGTCTGGCACCTGCTCGACCTGACCACCCTCACCGTCAACGAGCGGGCCTGGGCCGGCCACCCCTACGAGAACGTCCTGTCGACCTTCTCCACCTGGTACGGCAACACGATCTACATCGTGGCCGTGGCCGCGCTCGGCCTGCACGTCCGCCACGGCTTCTGGAGCGCCGCCCAGACCCTCGGCGCGGGCAACGCCCGGCGCGACCGGACCCTGAAGTCCCTGGCCAACGCGCTGGCCCTCGTCCTCTTCGCGGGCTTCGTGTCCGTCCCCGTCGCCGTCATGACCGGAGTGGTGAGCTGACCATGAGCACGCAGAACGGCAAGTACCCAGAGCACACCGAGCACACCGAGCACACCCAGCACACCGAGCACACCGAGTACGCCGCCTACACCACCGGCGAGCCCGTCCGCGACACCAAGGCCCCCGACGGCCCGATCGCCGACCGCTGGGACCGCCGCCGCTTCGAGGCGAAGCTGGTCAACCCGGCCAACCGCCGCAAGCACACCGTGATCGTCGTCGGCACCGGCCTGGCGGGCGCTGCCGCCGGCGCGACCCTCGCCGAGCAGGGCTACCACGTGGTCCAGTTCTGCTTCAGCGACTCCCCGCGCCGCGCCCACTCCATCGCCGCCCAGGGCGGCATCAACGCCGCCAAGAACTACCGCAACGACGGGGACTCCGTACACCGGCTCTTCTACGACACCGTCAAGGGCGGCGACTTCCGCGCCCGCGAGTCCAACGTCCACCGCCTCGCCCAGATCTCCGTGGAGATCATCGACCAGTGCGTGGCCCAGGGCGTCCCCTTCGCCCGCGAGTACGGCGGCCTCCTCGACACCCGCTCCTTCGGCGGCGTCCAGGTCTCCCGCACCTTCTACGCCCGCGGCCAGACCGGACAGCAGCTGCTGCTCGGCGCCTACCAGGCGCTCTCCCGGCAGATCGCCGCCGGCAACGTCGAGCTGCACGCCCGCACCGAGATGCTCGACCTGATCACCGTCGACGGGGTGGCCCGCGGCATCGTCGCCCGCGACCTGGTCACCGGCAGCATCGACACGTACTACGCCGACGCCGTGGTCCTGGCCAGCGGCGGCTACGGCAACGTCTTCTACCTCTCCACCAACGCCATGAACTCCAACGCGACCGCCGTGTGGCGGGCGCACCGGCGCGGCGCGTACTTCGCCAACCCCTGCTTCACCCAGATCCACCCCACCTGCATCCCGCGCACCGGCGACCACCAGTCCAAGCTGACCCTGATGAGCGAGTCCCTGCGCAACGACGGCCGCATCTGGGTCCCCAAGGCCAAGGGCGACACCCGTCCCGCCGCCGACATCCCCGAGGCCGAGCGGGACTACTACCTCGAGCGGATCTACCCCTCCTTCGGCAACCTCGTCCCCCGCGACATCGCCTCCCGCGCCGCGAAGAACGTCTGCGACGAGGGCCGCGGCGTCGGCCCCGGCGGACAGGGCGTCTACCTCGACTTCGCCGACGCCATCCGCCGCATGGGCCGCGACAAGGTCGCCGAGAAGTACGGCAACCTCTTCGAGATGTACGAGCGGATCACCGCCGAGGACCCCTACGAGGTCCCGATGCGGATCTACCCCGCCGTCCACTACACGATGGGCGGACTGTGGGTCGACTACGACCTCCAGACCACCGTCCCCGGCCTGTTCGCGATCGGCGAGGCCAACTTCTCCGACCACGGCGCCAACCGCCTCGGCGCCTCCGCCCTGATGCAGGGCCTCGGCGACGGCTACTTCGTGCTCCCCTCCACCATCAACGACTACCTCGCCCGCCACCCCCACCCCGAACCGGTCGACGACAGCCACCCGGAAGCCGCCGCCGCGGTCCGCGAGACCCGCGACTGCCTCGCCAAGCTCCTCGCCGTCGACGGCGACCGCACCCCCGACTCCTTCCACCGCGAGATCGGCGAACTCATGTGGGAGTACTGCGGCATGTCCCGCACCGAGGAGGGCCTGCGCAAGGCCCTCGCCCGCATCCCCGAGATCCGCGAGGAGTTCTGGCGGCGGATCAAGGTCCCCGGCAGCGGAGAGGAGTTCAACCAGTCGCTGGAGAAGGCCAACCGCATCGTCGACTACCTGGAACTCGCCGAGCTGATGTGCCTCGACGCCCTCCACCGCGCCGAGTCCTGCGGCGGCCACTTCCGCGAGGAGTCCCAGACCCCGGACGGCGAAGCCGCCCGCCGCGACGAGGAGTTCGGCTACGCCGCCGCCTGGGAGTACCGGGGCACCGGCACCGCCCCCGTCCTGCACAAGGAAGACCTCGTCTTCGAGTACGTCCACCCCACCCAGCGGAGCTACGCATGAAGCTCACCCTGCGCGTCTGGCGCCAGCAGAACCCCGACGCCCCCGGCGCCATGGCCTCCTACGAGGTCGACGGCATATCGAAGGACATGTCCTTCCTGGAGATGCTCGACACCCTCAACGAGGACCTCATCCTGCGCGGCGAGGACCCGGTCGCCTTCGACCACGACTGCCGCGAGGGCATCTGCGGCGCGTGCAGCCTCGTCATCAACGGCGACGCCCACGGCCCCGAACGCACCACCACCTGCCAGCTCCACATGCGCTCCTTCGCCGACGGCGACACCATCGACGTCGAACCGTGGCGGGCCTCGGCCTTCCCGGTGGTCAAGGACCTCGTCGTGGACCGCAGCGCCTTCGACCGCATCATCCAGGCCGGCGGCTACATCACCGCCCCGACCGGCTCCGCCCCCGAGGCGCACGCCACCGCCGTGCCCAAGCCGGCCGCCGACTCCGCCTTCGAACACGCCGAGTGCATCGGCTGCGGCGCCTGCGTCGCGGCCTGCCCCAACGGCTCCGCGATGCTGTTCACCTCCGCCAAGATCAACCACCTGAACGTCCTCCCGCAGGGCTCGCCGGAACGTGAGACGCGCGTGCTGGACATGGTGGCGCGGATGGACGACGAGGGCTTCGGCGGCTGCACCCTGACCGGCGAGTGCGCCACCGCCTGCCCCAAGGGGATCCCGCTGCCGTCGATCGCCGCGATGAACAAGGAGTGGCTCCGCGCCCTGCGCAAGGCCTGAGCGTCCACCCCGACCCCGTACGGGCCCGCCCTGGGCCGATCGGCTGACCCGATCCGCCGACCGGGCGCTCGTACGGGCCGTACGCCGCGCCGCGCCCCGGCCCGGTCCGGTGCGTGGGGTTCAGTGGACCCCATGCCCCAAGCCCCCGCCGGGTCCGGACCGCGCCGCCGCACCGCGCTGGCCGCCGCCCTCGCCTGCCTGGCCGCGGCCGGCTGCACGGCCGAGGACACCGCGACCCGCCGGAGGCCGCCCGGCCCCGCCCCCGGCCGGCCCGCCGACAGGGACGCCCTCGTCATGGTGATCCGGCACGCGGAGAAGCCCTTCGCCGGAGCCACCGGCGAGGACGACGAGGGCAACGAGGACCCCGGCTTCCTCGCCGGCCGGGGCCGCCGCCGCGCGGAAGAGCTGACCCGGCTCTTCGGACCGGCCCACAGTGCCCGGCTGCCCCGGCCCGCCGCGCTGTTCGCGACCGGCGGGCCGCGAACCGCCCCCGCCCGGTCCAGGCAGACCCTGGCGCCCCTGGCCACCGCCCTGCGGGTCCCCGTACGCACGCAGTTCGCGCTCGGCGCCGAAACAGGGCTGGCGCGGGCCGTACTGGAAGCCCGGACGCCCGTACTCGTGTGCTGGGAGGCCGCCGGGATCCCCCGCCTGGTCCACGCCCTCGGCGCGCACCGCGTCATCGGCGTCCCCGCCGCCTGGCCCGACCGCTACGACCTCGTCTGGACGCTCACCCGCACGCGCGGCGAGTGGGCCTTCCGCGAACTCCCGCAGGAACTGCTTCCCGGCGACGCCTGAGCCGAACGGACACGACCTACAGCCCCAGCGCCCGCGCCAGGTAGGGGGCCGTGCGGGAATCCGCGGATGCGGCCACCGCCGACGGCGGACCCGCGGCCGTGATCCGGCCGCCCTCCGCCCCACCGCCCGGCCCCAGGTCCACGACCCAGTCCGCGCCCGCCACCACCTCCATGTCGTGCTCCACGACCACCACCGAGTGCCCCGCGTCCACCAGCCCGTGCAACTGCCGCAGCAGCACCCGCACATCGGCCGGGTGCAGCCCCGTCGTCGGCTCGTCCAGCAGGTACAGGGTGTGGTCGCGGCGCAGCCGCTGCAGCTCCGTCGCCAGCTTGATGCGCTGCGCCTCGCCGCCCGACAGCTCCGTCGCCGGCTGCCCCAGCCGCAGGTAGCCCAGCCCGATCTCCTCCAGCGCCCGCAGACTGCGCGCCGCCGCGGGAACCTCCGCGAAGAACCCGGCCGCCGCCTCCACGGTCAGCCCCAGCACCTCGGCGATGGTGAGCCCCGCATAACGCACCTGAAGCGTCTCGGCGTTGTACCGGGCGCCCCCGCACGTCGGGCACGGGGCGTACGTACTGGGCAGGAACAGCAGCTCCACCGAGACGAAGCCCTCGCCCTGGCAGGTCTCGCAGCGCCCGCCCGGCACGTTGAAGGAGAACCGGCCCGCCTTCCAGCCGCGCGCCCGCGACTCGGGAGCCGCCGTGAACAGCTTGCGGACCACGTCGAACAGGCCCGTGTACGTGGCCAGGTTCGAGCGCGGGGTCCGCCCGATCGGCTTCTGGTCCACCTCCACCAACCGCCGCACCGGGAAGCCCGGTTCGGCCAGCCGTCCGGCGACCTCGCCCGCCAGCACCTGCCCCACCAGCGTGGACTTCCCCGAACCGGACACCCCCGTCACCGCCGTGAACACCCCGAGCGGGAACTCCACGTCCACACCCCGCAGGTTGTGCCGCTCCACGCCCGACAGCCGGATCCCGCCGGCTGCCGTGCGCGGGGTCCGCCCGAGGCCGGACGCCGGAGGCGCGAACAGGTGCCGCGCCGTCGCCGACTCCGCGACGGCCGCCAGCTCCGCCGGGGGCCCGCTGTACAGCACCCGCCCGCCGTGCTCCCCGGCCAGCGGCCCCACGTCCACCACCCAGTCGGCGCGGCGCACCACGTCCAGGTGGTGCTCCACGACGAAGACGGTGTTCCCCGCCCCCTTCAGCCGCTCCAGCACGCCGAGCAGCGCCTCGGTGTCCGCCGGGTGCAGCCCCGCCGACGGCTCGTCCAGTACGTACACCACCCCGAACAGCCCCGACCGCAGCTGGGTGGCCAACCGCAGCCGCTGGAGCTCGCCCGCCGACAGGCTCGGCGCGGTCCGGTCCAGGCTCAGGTAGCCGAGCCCGAGCTCCGCCACCGGCGCGATCCGCGCGCGCAGATCCCCTGCCAGCACCCGCGCCGCCTCGTCCGCCGCCGGCGTGGCGGCCAGCACGCCGTCCAGGTCGTCCAGGGGCAGCGCCGCCAGCTCCGCGATCGTGCGGCCCGCGAAGGTCACGGCCAGCGCCTCCGGCCGTAGTCTGCGCCCCTCGCACACCGGGCACGGGGCGTCGGTGAGGAACTTCTCCGCGCGCGCCCGCAGCGTGGCGCTCTTGGTGTCGGAGAACGTCCGCATCACGTAGCGGTGGGCGCTCATGTACGTGCCCTGGTAGGGTCGTTGGATCCGGTCGGCCTCCCGCACCGGGTGCACGGTGACCACCGGCTGCTCCTCGGTGAACAGGATCCACTCGCGGTCCTCGGCCGGCAGCTCCCGCCAGGGTCGGTCCACGTCGTGGCCGAGCACGTCGAGGATGTCGCGCAGGTTCTTGCCCTGCCAGGCGCCCGGCCAGGCGGCGATGGCTCCCTGACGGATCGACAGGCCGGGATCTGGTACGAGGAGTTCCTCGCTGGTGCGGTGGATGCGGCCCAGCCCGTGGCAGGAAGGGCAGGCGCCCGCGGCCGTGTTGGGGGAGAAGGCGTCCGAGTCGAGCCGCTCGGCGCCCGGCGGATAGGTGCCGGCCCGCGAGTACAGCATCCGCAGGGAGTTGGAGAGCAGCGTCACCGTCCCCACCGAGGACCGCGAACCGGGGGCGGACCGCCGCTGCTCCAGGGAGACAGCGGGCGGCAGCCCGGTCACCGAGTCCACCTTCGGGGCGCCGATCTGGTGGATCAGCCGGCGCGCGTAGGGGGCCACCGACTCGAAGTAGCGGCGCTGCGCCTCGGCGTAGAGGGTGCCGAAGGCCAGGGAGCTCTTCCCGGAGCCGGAGACCCCGGTGAAGACGGTCAGGGTGTCGCGCGGGATGTCCACGTCGACCCCGCGCAGGTTGTGCTCCCGGGCACCGCGTACCCGTACGCAGGGATCGGGGGCGTCCGGCCGGCCGGGCTCGGCGGGGGTGTCGGGGGAGTGGTGCATCCGCCCCAGTTTAGAGCCCCGGGCTCCCGGGCCGGGTCCGGCTCAGCCCGGTGATCCGGGCCAGCCGGGTGAAGGAGTCCAGCAGGGCCGTGCGGTCGTACGTGGAGGTGGTGACCAGCAGCTCGTCCGCCCCGGTGGCCTCGGCGACCCCGGCGAGGGCGGCGGCCACCTGCTCCTCCGTGCCGGCGACGTGCCCGGCGAGTGCCCCCTCGTACAGCTCCCGCTCCTTCGGGGTCATCTCCAGCGCCGCGACCTCCTCCGCCGGGCGCAGGGGCGGGAAGCTGCCCCGGGTCCGGGAGCGGGCCAGCGCCCAGGCCTCGGGGAGCAGGATCCGCCGGGCGGCCTCCTCGGTGGCGGCGACCGCGACCGTCCCGGAGACCACCACGTACGGCTCGGCCGCCCACGGGGACGGCCGGAACTCCTCGCGGTACCGGCGCACCGCCTCCGCGACCCTGGCGCGGCCCCGCAGGTCGCCGACCACCACCGGGAGTCCGGCCCGGGCGGCGATTCCCGCGCCCTCGCCGGTGGCCAGGACGAAGGGCGGGATCCGCAGCCCCTCGGCGGGCCGGGCGTGCACCTCGGGGTGGGAGCGCTGGGTGCCGTCGATCCAGCCGAGCAGCTCGGCCAGCTGCTCCTCGAAGCGGTCGGCGTCGGCGGTGTCCCGGCCGAGGGCGCGGCGGATGCCGCCGGTGAAGCCGACGGACCGGCCGAGGCCCATGTCGATCCGGCCGGGGAACAGGGCTTCCAGGACCCCGAACTGTTCGGCGACCACGAGGGGTTGGTGGTTGGGCAGCATCACGCCGCCGGTCCCCACCCGGATCCGACGCGTGGCGGCGGCGACGGCGGCGGCCAGCACGGTGGGCGCGGAGCCGGCGACGCCGGGCACGCTGTGGTGCTCCGACACCCAGAAGCGGTGGTAGCCCAGCCCGTCCGCGGCGCGGGCGAGTTCCACGGTGTCGCGCAGGGCCTCGGGGGCGGGGTGCCCCTCGCGGGTGCGGGACCGGTCGAGGATGGAGACTTTTCGGATCACACCCGTCTCAACGCGCGGCGGCGCCGGTGATTCCCCCGGCCCGGGTCGCGCTGTCGTCCGGTTGTCGTACCGCACGCCTAGGCTGCGTGCATGACACAGACCCCGTCCGGCCGTCCGCTGGCCGTCTTCGACATCGACAACACCCTTGCGGACACCAGTCACCGCCAGCACTTCCTGGAGGGCCGTCCCCGTGATTGGGCGGGGTTCTTCGGGGCGGCGCCGGCCGATCCGCCGCTCGCCCGGGGGGTGGCGCTGGCGGTGGAGAGCGCGGCCGACTGCGAGGTGGTCTACGTGACCGGGCGGCCCGAGCGGTGCCGTGCCGACACCGCCGACTGGCTGGCCCGGCACGGGCTGCCGGAGGGCCGGGTGTGGATGCGCGGCAACCAGGACCGGCGCCCGGCCCGGCTGACGAAGCTGGAGGTGCTCCGGCGCATCGCCCGGGGGCGCGAGGTGCGGGTGCTGGTCGACGACGACGAACTCGTCTGCGAGGCCGCCCGTGCGGCCGGCTTCCGGGTGCTCCTGGCGGACTGGGCGGCGGAGGCGCCGGAACTGAAGCAGGCGCAGGAGGGCGAGGGCCGCACCTGACGGCCCGTCGACCCCCGTGTGCCCGCCCGCGCCCGGCCCGTGCGGGCGGGGCGGGGGCGGGCGCGGCGTCCCTGCCCGCCTGCGTGCCCGCCTGTCCGCGCGCCCGCCTGCCCGCCTGTCCGCACGCCCGCCTGCCCGCCCTGTCCGCACGCCCGCCTGCCGTGCGCCCGTCGTCGGGCCCCGCGCGTCCCGTCCCTCAGTCCTCGCCGTCGAGGCGGAAGCCCACCTTGAGTCCGACCTGGTAGTGCGCGACCTGGCCGTTCTCGATGTGTCCGCGCATCTGCGTGACCTCGAACCAGTCCAGGTTGCGCAGGGTCTGCCCCGCGCGGGCGATCCCGTTCCGGATGGCCTGATCGATGCCCTCGTGGGAGGTGCCGACGATCTCGGTCACCCGGTAGGTGTGGTTGGACATGGGGGTCTCCCGCCAGTCGTCGCTGTTGCCTTGTTCCACGGTGCCCCAGTAAGCCCGGGTCCGCGAACTATGCGTGAACAATCCCGGGCGAAAGGGGGTTGACCCGTCCATTGGTCTATGCCAATTTCAAGCCATCTGAGATCCATCCCCAGAAGGTGACCCCTCGTGAAGATGCGCTTCCTCGCCGTGTGCACGGCCCTCGCGGCCGCGACCGCCCTCACCGGCTGCGGCCAGTCGGCGGGCTCCGACGGAGGCTCCGACGAGGTGACCCTGTGGCTGATGAAGGGCAGCGCCTCCGAGGACTTCGTCCAGAAGTTCACCGCCGACTTCGAGAAGCAGCACCCCGGCATCGACCTGGAAGTGAAGATCCAGGAGTGGAAGGGGATCGGCGACAAGGTCAACGCCGTCCTCGGCGGCAAGTCCAAGGACCGCGCCGACGTCATCGAGGTCGGCAACACCCAGGTCGCCCAGTACGTCGAGACCGGCGGCGTCTCCGAGGTCACCCTCGAAGGGCTGCGCGAATGGGGCAGCAAGGACTGGCTCAAGGGCCTCTCCGACCCGGGAAGCGTCAACGGGGCCCAGTACGGCGTCCCCTGGTACGCCGCCAACCGGGTGGTGATCTACAACAAGGACCTGTTCGCGGCCGCCGGGATCAAGACCCCGCCCAGGAACCGCCAGGACTGGATCGCCGCCACCCAGAAGCTCGACAAGGGCGACCAGCAGGGCATCTACCTGCCCGGCCAGAACTGGTACGTCCTCGCCGGGTTCGTCTGGGACGAGGGCGGCGACCTCGCCGTCGAGACCGGCGGCCGGTGGGTCGGCGCCCTCGACGACGAGAAGGCCCTCGCCGGAATGGACTTCTACAAGCAGCTCCAGGCCCTCGGCGACGGCCCCAGGAGCGGCGACGAGGAGACGCCGCCGCAGTCCGAGGTCTTCGCCCGCGGGCAGGTCGCCCAGATCATCGCCACCCCCGGCCAGGTCGCCCAGATCGAGGCCGCCAACCCGGCCCTCAAGGGCAAACTCGGCTTCTTCCCCATCCCCGGCAAGACCGCCGACAGGGCCGGCGCCGTCTTCACCGGCGGATCCGACCTGATCATCCCCGAGAAGACCGCCCACCGGGCCCGCGCCGTGGACGTAATCACCGCCCTGGTCAGCGAGAAGTGGCAGACCGAACTCGCCCGCACCATGAGCTACGTCCCCAACAAGACCACCCTCGCCCGCGTGGTCGAGGGCAACGACGGCGCCGCCGCCATGGCCCCCGGCGCCGCCCAGGGCCGCGCCACCCCGAAGTCCGCGCGCTGGGCCGAGGTCGAGGCCGACAATCCGATCAAGCCGTACATGACGGCCGTACTCAGCGGCCAGGACCCCCGCCAGGCGGCGAAGGCGGCCTCCGACACCATGAGCCGGGTCCTCAACTCCGACCGCTGACCCCCGAGGGGCGGGGACCCGCCGCGGCGCCGACCGCCGAGTTCAGCCTCCGCACATCCGGGAGCCGCCGGTCGGTCATGTCGAATCCAGCCGGTCACGGAAGAAGTAGAGGAGCCGGGCCCGCCACCTGCGGACCCGGCTCCCCGTGCCCGGATCAGGAGCAGCCATGACCATCGCCCCCCTGTCCCCGATCCCCCTCTATATATATGTATATATATATATATATATATATATATATATATATATATATATATATATATATATATATATATATATATATATATATATATATATATATAT
>NZ_GG657750.1:6835403-6857419 GCF_000158895.1 Streptomyces sp. C
GGTCCGCGCCGCCCAGCGGCTGCGCCACCAGGTCTTCGCCGGAGAGCTCGGCGCCCGCCTCGACGGCCCCGAGCCCGGCCTGGACGCCGACGCCTTCGACGCCTACTGCGACCACCTCCTCGTCCTCGACGAGGAGACCGGGCAGGTCGTCGGCACCTACCGGCTGCTGCCGCCGGAGCGCGCCGCCGTCGCCGGACGCCTCTACTCCGAGGGCGAGTTCGACCTCTCCGCCCTCGCCCCGATCCGCTCCGACCTGGTCGAGGTCGGCCGCTCCTGCGTCCACCCCGACCACCGCAACGGCGCCGTCATCGCCCTGATCTGGGCCGGGCTGGCCCGCTACATGGAGCGCACCGGCCACAACTGGCTCGCCGGGTGCTGCTCGATACCGCTGGCCGACGGCGGGGTGCTGGCCGCCGCCACCCGCGAGGCCGTCCTCACCCGCAACCTCGCTCCGCAGGAGTACCGCGTCACCCCGCACCTGCCCTGGAGCCCCGGAGGGATCACCGTGTCCGGCCGCACGGAGCTGCCGCCCCTGCTGCGCGGCTACATCCGCCTCGGCGCCTGGGTCTGCGGGGAGCCCGCCTTCGACGCCGAGTTCGGCTGCGCCGACCTGTACGTGCTGCTCTCCCTGCGCCGGACCAACCCGCGCTACCTGAACCACTTCCTCTCGCTCGCCCCGGGCGCATGAACGCCTGGCTGCCCACCTCGCCCTGTACCCCCGGGGCCTGCGCGTACCAGCCGGGGAAGCCCGCCGGTGCGGTCCGGGCGGTGCTGCGGCTCGCCACCGCCCTCGCCCTGGTCCTGCTCGCCGTCCCGGCCGCCCCGCCGGTCCGGCTGCTCCCCGCCCGGTCCCGGCGGGCCCTGGTCCGGGCCTGGTCCGCCGCGCTCGTCCGGTCGATGGGGATACGGATCACCGTGCACGGCACCCCGGGCCCGGCCGGGGGCAGCCTCATCGTCGCCAACCACATCTCCTGGCTGGACGTCCCGCTCGTCGCCGCCGTCCTGCCCAGCCGGATGCTGGCCAAGAGCGAGATCGGCGCCTGGCCGGTGCTCGGCCCGCTCGCCGCCCGGGCGGGCACCCTGTTCATCGAACGCGACCGGATCCGGGCCCTGCCCCGCACCGTCGCCGCCCTCGCCGGGGCGATGCGGGCCGGGGACCGGGTCACCGTCTTCCCCGAGGGCTCCACCTGGTGCGGGCGCGCCCAGGGCCCCTTCCGGCGGGCGGCGTTCCAGTCGGCGCTGGACGCGCGGGTACCCGTACAGCCCCTGCGGATCGCGTACCGGCTGGCGGACGGATCGCTCGCCGGGGCGCCCGCCTTCGTCGGGGACGACCCGCTCACCGCCTCCCTGTGGCGGATCGCCCGGGCGCGCGGGGTGCGGG
Source organism: Streptomyces sp. C (assembly GCF_000158895.1). NCBI lineage: Bacteria > Bacillati > Actinomycetota > Actinomycetes > Kitasatosporales > Streptomycetaceae > Streptomyces > Streptomyces sp. C. The sequence continues at coordinate 6,836,785 of NZ_GG657750.1, forward strand.
CCGAGGTGCGGCTGCTGCCGCGCATCCCGCCGGGCCACCACCCCGACCGCCGCGCACTGGCGGCGGCCGCACGGGAGGCCGTACTCGGCAGCACCGGGCGGGAACTGCCGCTGCCGGCGGGCGTACCCGCGCGGCAGCGGCCCGGCGCGGAGCCGGATCAGCCCTGGGCCACCGACAGGGACAGCGCGAAGCGGCCCGCCGCGTCCGTCCACCAGTGCGCCAGTTCGAGTCCCGCTACCGCCAGTTCCTTGCGCACCCCGTCCTGACGGAACTTCGCGGAGACCTCCGTCAGGATGTCCTCGCCCGCCTCGAACGGCACCAGCAGGTCCAGCGCCCGGACCTTGACCGTCACCGCCTGCCGGGCCCGCAGGCGCATCTCGATCCACTCGTGCTCCCGGTTCCACACCGCCACGTGGTCGAAGTCGGCGGTGTGGAAGTCCGCGCCCAGCTCGCGGTCGATCACCGCCAGCACGTTCTTGTTGAACTCGGCGGTCACCCCCCGCGCGTCGTCGTACGCGGCCACCAGCACGGCCTCGTCCTTCACCAGGTCGGTGCCGAGCAGCAGCGCGTCCCCGGGCGACAGCATCGCCCGTACGGACGCCAGGAACACCGCCCGCTCCGGCGGCAGCAGGTTGCCGATCGTGCCGCCCAGGAACACCACCAGCCGGGGCCCCTCGGAGTCCGGCAGGTGAAGGGGCTTCGTGAAGTCGGCCAGCAACGCGTGCACCCGCAGGCCCGGATGCCGCGCCGGCAGCGGCTCGCCCGCGCCGACGAGGGCGCTCTCGCTCACGTCCACCGGTACGTACGTCCGCAGCGCGGGCATCGCCTCGATCAGGTGCCGGGTCTTCTCCGAGGATCCGGAGCCCAGCTCCACCAGCGTGCGCGCCCCGCTCACCGCCGCGATCTCCCCGGCCCGCTCCAGCAGGATCTCCCGCTCGGCACGGGTCGGGTAGTACTCCGGCAACCGGGTGATCTCCTCGAAGAGCTCACTTCCCCGGGCGTCGTAGAACCACTTCGGCGGCAGCTCCTTCGGGAAGCGGGTCAGGCCGTCGAGGACGTCGGCGCGCAGCGCCTCGTCGGCGGCGTGCTCGTCCAGGGTCCGGGTCAACTGGAAATCGCTCACGGGGAGGTCTCCTTGAGGGGGGTCAGGGCGACCCGCGTGCGGGTGGCGGTCAGCAGGGTCCGGTCGGGCACCTCGCACCAGCGGGCGTCGTCGTCATGCGGCTCGGACGCCACGATCACGCGCCCCGCCGCCGGCTCGGCCAGGTACCACAGGGAGTCGCCCCAGGCGGTCGCCGCGATCGTGGCGCCGTCGGTCAGCAGGAGGTTCAGCCGGGAGCCCGGGGCCGCCGTGGACAGCTCGCGGACCGGCTCCGCAAGGGCGGTGCCGATGTCGTCGCCCTCCCGCAGCCGGCGCAGCACCAGCGCCCAGACCAGCGCCGAATCCGTGCGCGCCGCCAGCTGGAGCAGCTCCCGCGGCGGCAGGGCGGCGGCGAGCGGACCCGCCGCGTCGGGCCAGTCCCGCACGGCCCCGTTGTGGCTGAACAGCCAGGGCCCCGAGGCGAAGGGCGCCGCGGCGGCCTCCCCGTCCGCGCCCGGCAGCGTGGCGTCGCGCACGGCGGCCAGGAAGGCGCCGCTGCGCACCACGCGGGCGAGGTCGGCGAAGGTGAGGTCGCCCCAGACGGGCCCGGCACGCCGGTAGCGGGCCGGGACCGGGTCGCCCTCGGCGTACCAGCCGACGCCGAAGCCGTCCGCGTTGACGGTGCCGAACCGCTGGCGGCGCGGCTGCCAGGACTGGCGGACCAGCGAGTGCTCGGGCTCGCTCAGCAGCCGCTCCAGCGCGACGGGCGGCCCCAGGTAGGCGAGGTGGCGGCACATCAGACGTCCCTCGCGGTGCGGAAGCCGGAGAAGATCTGCCGCCGTACGGGCAGGTCCCAGTTGCGGAAGGTGCCCCGGCAGGCCACCGGGTCCACGGCGAAGGAGCCGCCGCGCAGCACCTTGTGCGCCGGGCCGAAGAACACCTCGGAGTACTCCCGGTAGGGGAAGGCGCGGAATCCCGGGTAGGGCAGGAAGTCCGAGGCCGTCCACTCCCACACGTCGCCGATCAGCTGGCGCACCCCCAGCGGGGAGGCCCCGGCCGGGTAGCCGCCCGCAGGGGAGGGGCGCAGGTGGCGCTGGCCCAGGTTGGCGTGGGCGGGGGTCGGGTCGGCGTCGCCCCAGGGGTAGCGGCGGGAGCGGCCGGAGGCCGAGTCGTGGCGGGCGGCCTTCTCCCACTCCGCCTCGGTGGGCAGCCGGCGGCCCGCCCAGCGGGCGTACGCGTCGGCCTCGTACCAGCTGACGTGCAGAACCGGTTCTTCATCGGGTACGGGCTCGGTCACCCCGAAGCGGCGGCGCAGCCACCGGCCGCCCTCGCGGTGCCAGAACAGCGGGGCCCCGATCTCGTGCGCCAGGATCTGCTCCCAGCCCTCGGGGGCCCACCAGCGGGGCTCGCGGTAACCGTCGTCCGCGATGAAGGCCTGGTAGGCGGCGTTGGTCACCGGGACCGTGTCGATCCAGAAGGGCGCCACCTCCCGCACGTGCGCGGGCCGTTCGTTGTCCAGCGCCCAGGGCTCGGTGGAGGTGCCCATGGTGAACGGGCCGCCGGGTACGAGGACTTCGGCCGACGGGGGCGGGGGGCCCTGCGGGGGATCCGGGTCCGGGGCGGCCAGCACCGGGGCGCCGGCGCGCAGTTGATGGGTGATCAGCATCGTCTCGTCGTGCTGCTGTTCGTGCTGGGCGATCATCCCGAACGCGAAGCCCCCGTCGAGCAGTTCCGTGCCCTCCAGCGGAGTGTGCTCCAGCAGCGCGAAGACGCGGCCGCGCACCTCCGCCGCGTACCGGCGGGCCGCCTCCGGGCCCAGCAGGGGCAGCTTCGGCCGCTCGGAGCGGGGGTGCTCGAAGGCGTCGTACAGGGAGTTGATCTCCGGGTGCATGGACTCCCGGCCGGCCACCCGGCCCAGCAGCCACAGCTCCTCCTGGTTCCCGATGTGCGCCAGGTCCCAGACCAGCGGGGACATCAGGGGGGAGTGCTGCGCGGTCAGGTCCCGGTCGCTCACCGCGTCGGTCAGCGCCGCGGTACGGGCCCGGGCGGCGGTCAGGGCGGCCGCGGCGCGCTCGCGCAGCAGCTCGGGGTGGATCCCGGGGTGGCTTCCCGGGCGGGTCTCGGCGGTCACGGGCGGGGTCCCTTCGCGGCGGTGGGCCGGCGCCGGTGTTCCCCCGCGCCGGATCCGGCGGTGGCAGTGGCGGTGGCGCGGGCCTTGACGGCGCGGCCCGCGGCTCCGGCTCTGCCGCCGGAGCCGGAGCCTGATTCGGGTCCGGCTTCGGCTTCGGCGTCGTCGGCCGGGCAGCGCCCGCGCCGCACGTAGCGATCCGCGAACGCGCCCACCGCGTCCTGGACCTCCCTGCCCGCCCCGAGCCGGGGCAGCGCCTCGGCCGCCGCCCGGAAGCACACCGCGGCGGCCGTGCGCAGCTCCGGATCCGCGAGCCCCGACCGGGCGGCGGTCCGCCACAGGGGGTTGCGCGGGGCGCACCGGGATCCGTACGCGTCGGCCAGCGCCTTCACCGCGCGGTAGGCCGTCTCGGCGGCCCCGGGGTCGTCGAAGAGCGCGTGCACGAGCGCGACCGGGACCAGCCAGCCGTCCTCGCCCGGCTGCGCGTCGATCATCCGCAGCTCCAGGTGGCCGCGCGGCCGGACGGGCGGGAAGAGGGTGGTGAGGTGGTACTCCAGGTCCTCGGCGGTGGCCTGCCGCCCGGCGCCCGAACGCGGCCCCGCGCGCAGCCAGTCGCGGAAGCTGAGCCCGCTCGGCACCGTCCAGGGGCCGTCACCGGGCGCGCGTACGCACATCACCTCGGCGTCCAGGGCGTGCCGCACCCAGCCGGCACGGGGCTCGGCCGCCAGGGGCGGGGCGAGCGCACGCCGCGGGTCGATGTCGCTCCAGATCCCCTGCCGGGCGCACCGCCAGCCCCGGTAGGGGCCGTCATGGCGGCCGGGGGAGTTGGCGAAGACGGCGACCAGGACGGCGCCCAGCAGGTGGGCGAGGTGCCAGCGCCGCCCGTGCCCGAGCGGGCCGGGCTCCTCGTGGCCGGCGTCCACGCAGACCTGCACGGAGGCGGAGGAGCGCATCATGGCGCGCCCGGCGGGGCCGGTCCGGTCGAAGTACGTCTCCATCGCGTCGTAGCGCGGGCTGGCCAGCAGCCGGTCGAGCGGTGTCCGGGGGTCCTGGCCGAGGCCGCGCAGGACGAGGCCCTGGCCGTGCAGGGCGCCGCGGACCGCGGTGAGGTCGGCCCGCAGGCCGTCCAGGCAGGCGGTGAGGGAGTCGGCGGGGGCCGAGCTGAGTTCCAGCTGGCCGCCGGGCTCGACGGTGAGCCGGGAGTTCAGGGGCAGTGCGCCGGCGGCCGCGTGGGCGGCGGTGAGCCTCTCGGGGGGCAGGGGCAGCCAGGGCCGCTCGGCGTCCATGACGAGCCATTCGAGCTCGGCACCGAGGAGGCGCGGCGGTCCGGTCTTGAAGCAGATGCCGTGGACGAGGTCCTCGGCGGCCGCTTCGGTCAGGCGGTCGTGTTCGGCGTTCCGGGCGGATGGAGCGGGCGAGTTCTCGGGCATGACCGGAACCTCGTCTCCTGTCGTCGGCCGTGATGTCACCCGTGCACTACCCCTCACCGGAGCGCTAATTCCTTTGCCGTCTGCGGTTCCGGGGCCGAGGATTCCGGCGTGAGCAGCAGATTGCGCGAAATCGCGCGGGAGAACGCACTGATCGCGGCGTCCGGGGAGTACCGGACGCGGTCGGGGCGGCGGGTCTCCCTCGCCGCCGACCTGGCGGACGCCAAGGCCGGAACCAGAATATACGGGCCAAACCGTGTCATACCGGGCGAAGGGCCCGTCGGGGGAGGCCGCACCACGGTCTTCGAAGTCACCGGGGAGAGCAGCACGGTCGCCGCGCGCCGCCTCGCGGGGGAGGGCGGCGTGGCGGTCCTGAACTTCGCCTCGGCCCGCAATCCCGGGGGCGGGTACGTCCGCGGGGCCAAGGCCCAGGAGGAGGCGCTGTGCCGTGCCTCGGCCCTGTACGAGACCCTGCTGGAGGCCCGGGAGTACTACGAGGTCCACCGCGCGGGAAAGAGCACCTTCTACACCGACCGGGTGATTCACTCCCCCGGGGTACCGGTTTTCCGCGACGACCGGGGCGAACTGCTGGACACCCCGTTCCGGGCCGGGTTCCTCACCTCGCCCGCCCCGAACGCGGGCACCATCCGCCGCCAGGAGCCGGAGCGCGCGCACGGGATCCCGGCCGCCCTGGCCCGGCGCGCCGGGCTGGTCCTGGAAGTGGCCGCACTGCACGGGTACCGGCGGCTGGTTCTGGGCGCATGGGGGTGCGGGGTGTTCCGCAACGACCCGGCGCAGGTGGCGGAGGCCTTCCGGGCGGCCCTGACCGGCCGCTTCGCGGGGACCTTCGAACGGGTCGCGTTCGGGATCCTGGACCGCGACCCCCACACGCGAGAGACCTTCGCCGCGGCCTTCGACGGCTGCTGACCGGCGCGGCCCCGGGCGCGCGGGTCAGCGTACGACCTTGATCCCGAAGGGGGTCCCGAAGCCCAGGGCGAAGCCGATCGCGCTGTGCAGGTGGGCGTACATCTCCATGCCGCGGGCGGACACGAGCGGGCCGAGGTCGAGGACGTCGCTCCAGCCGTAGGCCTCCAGCAGTTCGGTGACCCGCCGCTTCGCGCCGGCGTCGGCGCCGGCGACGAACATCGTGTGGTCCCCGCCGTTGACCGCGCCGGGACGGACCACGGTCTCCTGCTCCTGGGTGACGAAGGACTTGACGACCCTGGTGGCCGGCAGGGCGCGCTGGATCCGCTCCCCGAGGCTGTCGGTGTCGCACGGGTCGAACTTCGGCATCACGCCCCACGGTGTGGGCCAGGGGTGCTCGCTCTCGTGCCCGTACACGTACGGCACCGCGTAGTCGACCAGGACCTTGCCCGCCAGCTCGTCCGCGATCCCGCTCAGCGCGGCGACCGCGCTGTGCCCGTCGATGCCGTTGACGACGAGCTCGTCCGCGGCGGCCGCGGCCCCGCCGAAGGTCAGCAGGGTGACGCCGGGGTGCTCGGCGAGGAACTGCGGGTAGGGGGCGTTGCCCATCATGTCGGGCTCGGTGCGGGCCATGGTGGCCTCCACGTCGCGGGTGCCGACGTACACCTCGTGCCCGAGCTCCAGCAGCCTGGCCGTGTGGGCGCGGGCACCGCCACCGGTGCCGAGAACGGCGATCTTCATGGGTTTCCTCCTGGTTCGTTCCCTTTGGGCAGAACCAAGGTAGGAGCATTTCAGGACAGGGCGTGTCCTTTGACCCGGGCACAGTGGGACACATGACAAGTGACATGACCGTACGGATGCTCCGGCTGCTGTCCCTGCTGCAGACCCGGCGGGAATGGCCCGGCACCGACCTCGCCGACCGGCTGGAGGTCACCGTCCGCACCGTCCGCCGCGACATCGACCGCCTGCGGCAGCTCGGCTACCCCGTCGACAGCACCCGCGGCCACGCCGGCGGCTACCGTCTGGGAGCCGGCACCGACCTGCCGCCGCTGCTCCTGGACGACGAGGAGGCCGTCGCGGTCACCGTCGCCCTGCGCACCGCTGCGGGCAGCCTCACCGGAATGGAGGAGACCGCCCTGCGGGCGCTGGCCAAACTGGAACAGGTCCTGCCGCGCCGCCTGCGCGGCCGGGTCGGCGCCCTCCAGTCCACCCTGGCCGGCCTCACCTGGCAGGACGGCGGAGCCCGGATCGACCCCGCCCTGCTGACCACCCTCGCCGTCGCCTGCCGCGACCACGAGGTCCTCACCTTCACCTACACCGCCCGCCAGGGCCCGGCCGCGCACCGCAGGGTCGAGCCCTGCCACCTCGTCGCCTCCGGCGGCCTCTGGTACCTCCTCGCCCACGACACCGGCAAGGAGGACTGGCGCCTCTTCCGCCTCGACCGCATCACCGACCCCGCCGCCACCGGCCGGCGCGTCCCACCGCGCGAGGTGCCCGGCGGAGACCCGGCCGCCTTCACCGCCGAGCGACTGACGGCCGCCCCGACCCGCTACCGGGCCGTCGCGACCGTCGACACCCCGGCCGACTCCCTGCGCCACCTGGGCCCGCGCGTCCGCCCCGTCACCGCCGCCACCTGCCGGGTGGACGCCTCCGACGACTTCCTGCCCCGCATCGCCGCCACTCTCGCGGGCCTGGACGCGGACTACGCGCTCGACGCCGACCCGGTGGTCCTCGCCCACCTCCGGGCAGCGGCGCACCGGATGCTGGCCGGGGCGGGCTGAGGCACTACTGCCAGCCGTACAGGTCGCGCAGCCGGTCCACCACCAGGCGGAAGCGGGGCAGGTCCAGCGCGCAGGCCTCGCGGCGCATGCCCGTCTCGTGGACCCGCAGCACCCGGTCCAGGTCCACCCAGGACTCCCGGCCGGCGCCGTCCCAGGGGCCCGAGCCGATCGCCACCCATTCCCGGTCGTGGTCGTGCCGCTTGCTGGAGAGCTGGACGGCGAGCAGCGTCGCCCCGCCCGCCTCCCGGGCGACCACCAGCACCGGGCGGTCCTTGCCCCGCCCGTCGTTCTCCTCGAAGGGCACCCAGGTCCACACGATCTCCCCCGGGTCGGGATCCCCGTCCGGGTCGGGCGCGTACTCGGTGCGGACCGGGCCGATGGCGCGGGGATCGGCCTCGGCGGTGGCGGTCGGGCCGTCCCGGCCGGGCTGCTCGACGTGGCTGCTGCCGTGGTGCGAAAGTGCCGTCATTTCGCGGAGATTTACTAGGTTTCGGGGCCCCTCCGTGCCCGCCTTTGGCGCGGCGCTCGGGCAGCCGTTCACCGGGCTCTGCACGCAGCCGCTCCGCCGGTCGCCGGCCTGTGCGCGAAGCCGTCCCCCGCGCACGCGACGCGGCGGCCCCGGTCGCCCCGGCCCTCCCCGCGCAGGAGCGGTCGGCGGCGCAGGCGGGGCGGCGGCCGAGGCCGGGGCCGTCGAGAAGCAGTGGCGCGCCCCGCGCGCCGGGGACTTCGAGGGGGCGGCTGGACGTCCTGCCCGCGGCCCGAGGTCCAGGAGCCGCTCGCCCGGGACGACTCCCGGCTCAACGCCCGCCTGGTGCAGGAGGAGTTCGCCCGGGACCACGAGGAGAACGCCGCGCGCATCAGCGCCGTGCTCGCGGGACGGACCTTCGGCCCGGCGCGCCAGCCCGTACCGGTACTGCCCGGCCTCTCCACCTCGCCCGAGCCCGTCCTGGCGACGCAGGCCCTGACGGCGGTGCGCAAGGCCGACCGGGTCGATCCGCCGATGACCCGGCTCGACGTCCGGCAGAGCCTGGTGGCCGCATCGGCCATCGCCCACCCGGGACGGTTCGACCTGCTGGAGTACGTCGCCGCGCACCGGCACGTCCGCTACCCGTACCCGCAACACCACGACGTCCGGGTCCTGTTCGACCGTGCCGCGCGCCTGCGCTCCGCGGAGGAGCTGGACGAGGCGCTCACCAGCCGATCGGCATGACGCGTGCCCCGCGCACCAGCATCTCGGACTTCCAGACGACGTCCCCCACGACCTTCAGCCCGGGGAAGCGCGCCAGCAGCGCCCCCAGCGCCTCCTGGAGTTCCATGCGGGCCAGCTGGGCGCCCAGGCAGTGGTGGACGCCGTGGCCGAAACCGAGGTGCTGGTTGGAGGCGCGGCGGATGTCGAGGACTCCGGGGGCGGTGAAGCGCAGCGCGTCACGGTTCGCGGCGCCCGTCGCGACGAGCACCGGCTCCCCGGCCCGGACGAGGGTGCCGCCCACGTCGATGTCCTCGGTGGCGTAACGGGCCTGGCTCGCCCCGCGGCCCAGCGGAACGAACCGCAGGAGTTCCTCCACGGCCCGGGCGATCAGACCGGGCTCGGAGCGCAGCAGCGCCAGCTGGTCCGGATGGTCCAGCAGGGTGAGGACGAAGTTGGGGATCTGGGAGGCCGTCGTCTCGTGCCCGGCGACCAGGACCCCGACGCACAGGTCGACGAGTTCCGGCTCGGAAAGCCGGTCGTCGTCACCGTCCCGGGCCTCGATGAGCGCCGTCATCAGGTCGTCCCGCGGCTCCTGGCGGTGCAGCTCGATCAGCCCGGCCATGTAGCCGCGCAGTTCCTCCAGGTTGGCGCCGAACTCCTCCGCCGTCAGCGAGCTGGTCGACAGCGCCGCGTCGCTCCACACCCGGAAGCGCGGCCGGTCCTCGACCGGCACGCCCAGCAGCCGGCAGATCACGGCCACCGGGACGGGCAGTGCGAAGCGGTCGACGAGGTCGACCGGGGGTCCGGCCGCCTCCAGCCCGTCGAGCAGCTCCGCGGTGAGCGTGCGCACCTGGGGGCGGAGCTTCTCGACCTGCCGGACGGTGAACGCCTTGGCCACCAGGGACCGCAGCCGGGTGTGGTCCGGCGGGTCCATGCCGAGGATGCCGGACCCGCCGCGGCCCTCGGACTGCCGGGGTTCGTCGTGGTCGGCAGCCGCCGCGCGGCTGAACCGCGCGTCACCGAGCACGAGGCGGGCGTCCGCGTACCGGGTGACCAGCCAGGCCTCCTCGCCGTACGGCATCTGCACGCGTAACAGGCCGGGCAGGTCGCGGACGCGCTCGTACTCCTCGGCGAGCCGGAGTCCTTCGGCGGTGTTGAAGGGGTAGGAGAGGGGAGTGGAACCGGTGGCCGTCACGTCGACCTCCAAGGTCGCAAGTGGATGCCTGCAACGTAGGACGGGCCGTCCGCGGTGGTCAACGGCGCTTTGCGGCAATCGTTCCTGACGGACATTCCGATGGGGACGACCGCACCGCGGTCGGCCGGGTCGTCTCCAGCCGGCCGACGTGGGGCTCAGCGGACCCGGGCGGTGTCCGCGAGGACCGCCTCCCGGCGGCCGGGGGAGAGGGCGCGGTAGTGCGAGAGCGAGCCCCGGCCAGGGTGAACAGCCAGCTGGCCTCGATCTCGAAGTTCCGGCCGGTCGGCTCCGGCATGCGGGGGTGGGTGCCGCAGTGGGTGCCGGACTGGACGACGCGGGCGACGGCGCGGTCGTCCTCGGCCACGAGTTCCCGCACGCGGACGGTCAGCGGGTGGAACGGCCACCGCCCACGCACGCCAAAGGAGCCGGGAGCGCCGCGCGGGAACTCCTGCCGGCCGTCGGGCGTCTCACCTGTAGAGAGGACGATCACGGAGCGTGCGGGGGTAGCGGTATGGCGATCACACTGGCGGAGGAGATCGTGCTGCTCTCGCTGGACGACGAGTCCGGCTCGGCGCAGCGGCGGCAGGCGGCCGGCTGGGCCGTCGCCGGGGGGTTCCTGCTCGAACTGGTCCTGGCCGAACGGGTCTCCGTCAACGGCGAGGCGGTCGTCGTGACGGACCCGAGCCCGACCGGGGAGCCGCTGCTCGACGGCCGCGCGGAGCTGATCGGGACCTGGCTGCGGGGACGTGGACGGCACCGAGCGACGGACTGGCTGACGAAGGACCAGCCCAGGGCCGTCACCGCGGCCGTGGAGCGGCTGTGCGAGCGCGGGGTGATCGTGGAGGAGAAGCGCAAGGTGCTCGGGATGTTCCCGGTGCGCCGCTACCCGGAAGCGGACGGCACGGCCGAACGCGAGCTGCGCGCCCGCCTTGCCGCCGTCGTGCTGGACGGCGCGGAACCGGACACCCGGACGGCCGGGCTCATCGCGCTGATCCACTCGGCGAAACTGCACGGCCTGGCCTTCCCCGACGGCCCGCGCAAGGCGGTGGCAGCGCGGATGGCGGAGATATCCGAGGGCCAGTGGGCGGCCGAGAGCGTCCGCACCGCGATCCGCGACACCCAGGCGGCGATGGCCGCGGTCACGTTGGTGACGACGACCACGATCATCATCTGAGGCCCGGCCCGGCCCGGCCCGGCCCGGCCCGGCCCGGCCCGGCCCGGCCCGGCCCGGCCCGGCCCGGCCCGGCCCGGCCCGGCCCGGCCCGGCCCGGCCCGGCCCGTCGGCCGGTCAGGCGCCGCGCCACCCGGTTCCGCGCGCCCGGCTTCGCGCCGCCCGCCGCCGTGGCGGCCACCTTCGTACCGGCCGCCGTCTATCAAGGCCCCGTCCAGGCGGGGTGCCCCGACCCCCTCACCGGGGGCCAGGGCCACAACCCGCAAGGTCAGACCCAGCCCTCCAACGAGGCCATGAAGCCGTCGAAGTCGTCGCGGTGGATGGTGTGGCCGGCGCCGGGGACCGTGCGGAGCTCGAAGCCGCGCGTCTCCAGCAGGGCCGAGTGCTCCGGCGGGACGACGGAGCTCGGGTCGGCGAGCTGGACGAGGGAGGGGACCAGCGGGGCCGCCGGGAGGAGGTCCCGGCCGAGGAGCGGTACGAGGCTCGGTGCGGTGGCCTCGTCCCACAGGGCCAGGGTCTCCCGCTCGACGTCCACGTCCGCCTCCTCCCAGCGCGGGTTCATCGCCCGGATCCGCTCCCGGTCCGCCGCCTTGAAGCCCGCCAGGGCCTCCGGGCCGAAGCCCGGCTCCGGTGGAGCCAGGTGCCAGGCCGGGTCCGAGTACACCGCACGGGCCGGCCGCAGCCGGTCCACGGCCAGGGCGAGTGCCAGGCCGCCCAGCGAGTGGCCGAGGGCCAGCTCCGCGCCGGACGGCAGGGTCTCGACGAGGTCGGCGGCGAACAGCTCGGGGCCGTACTCGCCCCGCCCGCTGGCGCCGTGGCCGCGCAGGTCCACCGCGATCACGCGGTAGCCGAGCCCGGCGAGGGCGGGTCCGACCCGGCGCCAGGTGCGGTGGTCGGCCATGATGCCGTGGATCAGGAGGGCCAGGCGGTCGCCCTCGCCCCAGGTACGGGTGTGCAGTCGCACGGTGGTACGGCTCCTTCCGGGACCTTCGTCCCACACGACAGGTCAGCGGACGCCGCGGATCGGGCGTACCGCCAGCGCCCCCGCCACCGCCAGCACGGCGGCGACGACGAACAGCGCGGTGTAGCCGCCGCTCACCGAGACCACCACGGAGGCGACGAAGGGGGCGACGATCTGCGGACCGGCGTTCGCGATGTTGAGCACGCCCATGTCGCGCGCCGCGTCCTCGGCCGCCGGCAGGACCATCGTCACCAGCGCCGTGTCCACCGCCATGTAGCTGCCGAACGCCAGGCCGTTGACCACGGAGAAGGCCAGCATCGCGGTCCAGCTCGCCGACACGGCCGGCAGGACGAGCGCGACCGCCGACAGCAGCGCCGAGGCCCCCACGAACAGCTTGCGCCGGTCCAGCCGGTCCGACAGCCAGCCGCCCGCCACCGTCGAGACGACCATCGCGACGCTGCTCAGCGGCATCAGCAGGGCCACCGCCGCCTCCGGCTCCATCCCCTCGGGCAGCACGGTGTGGTCCTGGAGGACGTACAGCTGGTACCCGTTCACCGCGAAGTAGCCGAGCACGAGCAGCGCCCGCCCGATGAACGCCCAGCGGAAGTCGTGATCGCGCAGGGCGCCGGCGAAGGCGGCGAGCTGGGCCCGGACGGGCAGCGGGGCGCGCGCCGGGAGCCGCCGCTCACGGGTGCAGGCGGTGAACAGGACCGCCGCGCCCGCCACGATCGCGCCGAAAACGAGGTAACCGGTACGGAAGTCGTCCGAGAACGCCGCCCCGGCGAGCGCACCCAGCACCGACCCGAAGGGCAGGCCGAGCCCGACCGCCGCCGAGGCCCTGCCGCGGGCGCTCACCGGCACCCGGTCGGGGACGACGGAGGTGATGGCGGCCTGGTAGACGTTCATGACGGCCTGGCCGAGGCACCAGGCGATGGTGATCAGCAGGATCGTGTCGGCCAGGCCCAGCAGCAGCATCGCTGGCACCGCGGCGAGCCCGCCGCCGAGGATCCAGGGGTTACGGCGTCCGGTGCGGTCGGACAGGGCACCCGCGACGGGGTTGAACACCGTCGCGAAGACCGCGGAAACCCCCGCGATCAGGCCGAAGTTGGCGACCTTGTCGGCGGGGTCGACGCGCTCCACCTGGAGCGCGAGCAGGATGCCGGCGACGCCGACGTAGAGGGCGTACATCGCGGTGTTGCCGAGCAGCAGCATGGGCAGCAGCCCGCGGCCGGGGGAGGGTCTGTCGGGGGTGGCGGCGGTGCCGGTGCCGTGGGAGGAAAGAGCCATGGTGCCCTCCTGGGCAGGGGTGGAGGGGTGCGCGCCGCCCCGTCGCGGGTGGCGGGGCGCGAAGGGGTGCGAGGGGGCGGCGGCACGTCTGGGAGGGGGCCGGCGAAGAGTGAGTTACACGTGTCACTGAAACGTGTAAGCACTGTCTAGCACCCGTTTCCGGCCAACCGCCAGCCCCCGTGCGCAACCGGTCTGGAAAGATGCCCGGGCCATGGCTGACTCACCGAACCCACCGGGCCGGCGCACCCCGCCCGCCCCGCCCGCGGCGGCACCCGTGCCGACCAGCGCCGACGTCGCCCGCCTGGCGGGCGTCTCGCGCGCGACCGTCTCGTACGTCCTGAACAACGCGGAAGCCGTACGCATCAGCGAGCCGACGCGCCGCCGGGTCCGCGAGGCCGCCGAGGAACTGGGCTACGTACCGCACGCCGCCGCCCGGAGCCTGCGCGCCGGGCACACCCGCATCGTGCTGCTGCCCACCTCGCACGTGCCGGCCGGGCCGCTCTACAGCAACTTCCTCAACGAACTCCAATGGGCCCTGCGCCGCCGGGACTACACCGTGGTCCAGTACGGCAGCCTCGGCCTCAGCGGCGACGAGGCCGCCCGCGCCTGGGCCGAACTGAGGCCCGTGGCGGTGATCTCCCTCGGGGAGACCGCCCTGTCCCCGCAGAACGTCGCCACCCTCAAACGGGCCGGAGCGCGGGCGGTCATCACGATGGGCCCCGACACGGTCCCGGGCGCACACGCCCTCGTGATGGACCAGGCGGAGGTGGGCGCACGCGCCGCCGCGCACCTGGTGGAACGCGGCCGGCGGCGGATCGGGGTGGTCGTGCCGCGCGAGGACGGCCTGGAACTGTTCTCCGCACCCAGACTGGCGGGCGCCGAATCGGTGGCGGGCACGGAAGTCGTACGGTCCCTGCCGATGGCCTACACCGAGGAGTCAGCGGCGGCGCTGGCCGCGCGGTGGGGGGAGCTGGGGCTGGACGGGGTGTTCGCGTACAACGACGAGTACGCGATGCTGCTGATGCGGGCCCTGCAGGACGCCGGGGTGCGGATCCCCGCGGACGCGGCGGTGATCGGCGCGGACGACCTGCTCATGGGGCGGCTGCTGCGGCCGAGGCTGAGCACGGTGCGGATCGAGATGCCGACGGGGGAGCGGTTGGCGGGGCTGGTGGACGCGGCGGTGCGGGATCCTTCGGAGATCACGGAGCGGCACGACCTGATGGCGGCCGTTGCGGTGCCCCGCGACTCGACCCCCTCCTGACGCCCCGCCCGCCGGCAACCGTTGACACACCGCGACGCCTCGGCGGAGACTGCGGGCGCGCCCCACCGGGCGTGACCGGGGGCGGGTCCCGGTGTCGACGCCGGCACCCGGGCCGCCGCCGACCGTACGGAGCCGCCCAGGAGAGCTGCCATGAGCATCCGCACCGTCCGCGACGTCTACGTCGTCGACGCCGTCCGCACCCCGATCGGCAAGTTCGGCGGAGCCCTCGCCGGGGCCCGCCCCGACGACCTCGCCGCGCACGTCGTGCGCGCGCTCGTGGACCGTACGCCCGACCTCGACCCCGCCCGCATCGACGACGTCGTCTTCGGTGACGCCAACGGCGCCGGCGAGGACAACCGCGACGTCGCCCGCATGGCGGTGCTGCTCGCCGGGCTGCCGGTCACCGTCCCCGGCGTGACCGTCAACCGGCTCTGCGGTTCGGGCCTGGAGGCCGTGATCCAGGCGGCCCGCGCGATCGCGCTCGGCGACGCCTCCGTCGCCATCGCCGGCGGCGTCGAGTCGATGTCCCGCGCCCCGTGGGTGGTGCAGAAGCCCGAGCGCGCCTTCCCCGCCGGGCACCAGCAGATGTGGTCCACCACCCTCGGCTGGCGCATGACCAACCCCCGGATGCCCGCCGAGTGGACGGTCTCCCTCGGCGAGGGCGCCGAGCTCGTCGCCGAGAAGCACGGCATCACCCGCGAGGCGCAGGACGCCTTCGCCCTGGAGAGCCACCGCAAGGCGGCGGCGGCCTGGGCGGACGGGCTGTACGACGGCGAGGTCGTGCCGTACCCCGGCGCCGACCTCCCGCGCGACGAGTGCATCCGCGAGGGCTCCACCCCCGAGGCGCTGGCCCGCCTCAAGCCGGCGTTCCGGACGGACGGTTCGGGTACCGTCACGGCCGCCAACGCCTCCCCCCTCAACGACGGCGCCGCCGCGCTGCTGCTCACCGACGAGGAGGGGCTGGCCGCGACGGGCCGGGAGCCGCTCGCCCGGATCAGCGCCTCCGCCGTCACCGGGATCGAGCCGCAGCTGTTCGGCCTCGGCCCGGTCGATGCCGTGGAGCGAGCCCTCGGCAGGGCGGGCCGGTCCCTCTCCGACCTGACGGCCTTCGAGCTGAACGAGGCCTTCGCCGCGCAGGCGCTGGGCTGTCTGGCGGCGTGGCCGGAGCTGGACCCGGCGGTGGTGAACCCGCGCGGCGGCGCCATCGCCATCGGCCACCCGCTCGGCGCCTCCGGTGCCCGGCTTGCCGGTTCGGTGGCGCACCAGCTGGCGGCGGCCGGTTCCGGCACCGGCATGGCGGCGCTGTGCATCGGCGTCGGCCAGGGCATCGCCCTGGTCCTGGAGCGGTAACAGCCGCCCGCCACCCCACGGGACCCCGGCGATCGTTTCCGGTCACCGGGTCCCGCCAACTGCCCAATAACTGAACAGAGATGACGCCCCCGGTCTGGCACGATGGCGCCTGCTGCCGCCCCCGCCCCGCCCGCCGACCCCACCCGGAGGCCCCCGCCATGCCGCTGCTCGATCCGACCCTCTGGCAGGACGGACCCATGCTCACCGGCGGCACCGCCGCGGTCGTCGAACCCGCCACCGGCCGTACCCTCGCCACCGTCGACCTCGCCGCCCCCGCCGACGTCGCCGAGGCGGCCGTACGGGCCCGGGCCGCGCAGCTCGACTGGGCGCGCGCCACCCACCTGGAGCGGGCGGCCGTACTGCGCCGCGCCGGGGACCTGTTCACGGCCCACGCCGACGAGCTGCGCGAGTGGCTGGTCCGGGAGTCGGGCTCCATACCCGGCAAGGCCGACTTCGAACTGCACGTCGCCGCCCAGGAGTGCTACCAGGCCGCGGCGCTCGCCTCCCGCCCGGCCGGGCAGGTCCTGCAGAGCGAGGCGCCCCGGCTGTCCTTCACCCGCCGGGTCCCGGCAGGGGTGGTCGGGGTGGTGGCGCCGTTCAACGCCCCGCTGATCCTCTCCATCCGCTCCGTCGCCCCCGCCCTCGCGCTCGGCAACGCCGTCCTGCTCAAGCCCGACCGCCGGACGGCCGTCAGCGGCGGGCTCGCCCTGGCCGCCGTGCTCGCGGCGGCCGGACTGCCGACCGGGCTGCTGCACGTACTGCCGGGCGGGGCCGACACGGGCGCCGCGGTGGTCAAGGACCCGCTGGTGCGCGTCGTCTCCTTCACCGGGTCCACCGCGGCCGGCCGGGCCGTCGGCGAGCTGGCCGGCCGTCACCTCAAGCGGGCGCACCTGGAGTTGGGCGGCAACTCGGCCCTCGTCGTGCTCGCCGACGCCGACGTCGAGGCGGCCGTCGCGCAGGCCTCCTGGGGCTCCTTCTTCCACCAGGGCCAGATCTGCATGACGGCCGGGCGCCACCTCGTGCACTCCTCCCTCTACGACGAGTACGTGGAGCGGCTCGCCGCCCGCGCCGAGGCCCTCGCCGTCGGCGACCCCTTCCGCGAGCGCGTCCACCTGGGCCCGCTGCTCGACCGGACGCAGCTGGAGCGGGTCCACGGCCTGGTCGGGGCCAGCGTCGAGCAGGGCGCCAAGCTCGTCGCGGGCGGCACCCACCAGGGGCTCTTCTACCGGCCGACGGTGCTCGCGGGCGTGGCCGACGACACCCCCGCCTACGCCGAGGAGGTCTTCGGCCCGGTGGCGCCCGTACGCTCCTTCGCGACCGAGGACGAGGCGGTCGAGCTGGCCTCGGCGGGCCCGTACGGGCTCTCGCTGGGCATCGTCACCGCCGACGCGGGGCGCGGCCTGGAGCTGGCGGGACGGATCCCGACCGGGATCGCGCACGTCAACGACCAGACGGTGAACGACGAGGCGGTGGCCCCCTTCGGGGGTGTCGGCGCGTCCGGCACGGGCGCCCGGTTCGGCGGGGAGGCCAACCTCGACGCGTTCACCGAACTGCGCTGGACCACGGCCCGCACCAGCGCGCCCGGCCACCCGTTCTAGCGGTTCCCGCACGGCAGCGGAATGCGGCGGGGCGGCCGGTCGTTCCTTCAGCACACCCGCAATTCAGGAGGTCTGGAAACCGTGGCTACTGTCGAGCTCACCAAGGAGAACTTCGACGAGACGGTCAGCGAGAACCCGTTCGTGCTGATCGACTTCTGGGCCGGCTGGTGCCGCCCCTGCCTCGCGTTCGCGCCGGTCTACGAGAAGGCCGCGGAGGCCAACCCCGACCTGGTCTTCGCCAAGGTGGACACCGAGGCCCAGCAGGAGCTGGCCGCGGCCTTCCAGATCACCTCGATCCCCACCCTGATGATCGTCCGTGACCAGGTCGCCATCTTCGCGCAGCCCGGAGCGCTGCCGGAGGCCGCCCTCACGGACCTGATCGGGCAGGCCCGAGCCCTCGACATGGACGAGGTCAGGGCGAAGATCGCCGCCTCCCAGCAGGAGGAGGGCGCCCCCGGCACGCCGGAGGCCTGAGCTTGCCGGACGCGGCCCGGCCGCAGCGGGGACACTGGAGCGCATGACCGAAGCCGTGGAGTACGACGTCGTGGTGCTCGGCGGGGGACCGGCCGGCGAGAACATCGTCGACCGGACCCGCGCCGCCGGGCTGAGCACGGCCCTGGTGGAGAGCGAGCTCGTCGGCGGGGAGTGCTCGTACTGGGCCTGCATCCCCAGCAAGGCCCTGCTGCGCCCGGCCCTCGCCCGCGCGGACGCCCGACGCGTGCCGGGGCTCGCGGAGGCCGTCCGGGGGCCGCTCGACGCCGAGGCCGTCTTCGCGCACCGCGACTACTGGACGGGCAACTGGAAGGACGACGGTCAGGTCGACTGGGTCGAATCCATCGGGGCCCACCTCTACCGGGGCCACGGCCGCCTCTACGGCCTCCGCAAGGTGGCCGTGACCAGCCCCGAGGGCTTGCACCACGTGCTCTCGGCCCGGCACGCCGTCGTCGTCGCCACCGGCAGCCGGGCGGTGCTCCCGGACCTGCCGGGCCTCGCCGGCGCCGGGGCGTGGACCAGCCGCGAGGCCACTTCCGCCCGGGAGGTGCCCGGCCGGCTGCTGATCGTCGGCGGTTCGGTGGTGGCCGCCGAGATGGCCACCGCCTGGCAGGCCCTCGGCTCGCGGGTCACCGTGCTCGTACGGGGTTCCGGGCTGCTGCCCCGGATGGAGCCCTTCGCCGGGGAACTGGTCGCCGAAGCGCTGACCGGCGCCGGCGCGGTGGTCCGTACCGGGGTGTCGGTGGAGGCGGTCGTACGGGACGGGCCCACCGGCCCGGTCACGGTGGTCCTGGAGGGCGGCGAACTGCTGGAGGGCGACGAGCTGCTGATGGCGGTCGGCCGCGCCCCCCGTACCGAGGACATCGGGCTGGACACGGTGGGGCTGACGCCCGGGGACTGGATCGGGGTCGACGAGAGCTGCCGGGTCACCGGCCACGACTGGCTCTACGCCGTCGGGGACGTCAACCACCGGGCGCTCCTCACCCACCAGGGGAAGTACCAGGCCCGTATCGCCGGGGCCGCCATCGTCGCCCGGGCAGCCGGACCGGGAGCCCCGGCCCCGGACACCGGCCGCTGGGGCGCGCACGCGGCGACCGCCGACACCGAGGCCCTGCCGCAGGCCGTCTTCACCGAGCCGGAGGCGGCGGCGGTCGGTCTCACCCTCGCCGAGGCGGAACGGGCGGGCCACCGGGTCCGCGCCGTCGACTTCGACCTCGGCAAGGTGTCCGGTGCGGGCCTGTACGCCGACGGCTACCGGGGCCGGGCCCGCATGGTCGTGGACCTCGACCGGCAGGTGCTGCTGGGCGCCACCTTCGTCGGGCCGGGCGCCGCCGAGCTGCTGCACGCGGCGACCGTGGCCGTGGCGGGGGAGGTGCCGATCGACCGGCTGTGGCACGCGGTGCCCGCCTTCCCCACCATCAGCGAGGTCTGGCTGCGGCTCCTGGAGGCCTACCGGGGCTGACCCCCGCCGTCCCCGCGCCCGGCCGCCGCCTCGGCGAGCACGGCCACGACCTCCTCGTCGGGGGTCTGGGAGAAGTCCCGGTACCACTCGCCGACCGCGCGGAAGGCGGGCGGCGACGACAGGCACACCACCTCGTCCGCCGCCCCGCGCAGCCGGAGGACCGCCTCCGGCGGCGCCACCGGGACGGCCAGCACCACCCGCGCCGCGCCCGCGGCGCGCGCGATCTCGCAGGCGGCCGCGGCCGTGGCGCCCGTGGCGATCCCGTCGTCGACCACGACGACGGTCCGGCCGTCGAGCGGCACGCGCGCCCGGCCCTCGCGGAACCGGTGCGCCCGCCGCTCCAGCTCGGCCTCCTCGTCGCGCTCGACCTCGGCCAGTTCCCGCTCCGAGGCGCGGCTGCGGCGGGCGACGTCCTCGTTGACGACCCGTACCCCGCCTTCGCCGATGGCGCCGAAGGCCAGCTCGCGGTGGTGCGGCACGCCGAGCTTGCGGACGACGATCACGTCGAGGTCGGCGCCCAGTGCCCGCGCCACCTCGAAGGCCACGGGCACGCCGCCGCGCGGCAGCCCCAGGACGACGGTGTCCTCGCCCCGCAGATGGCGCAGCGCGTCCGCGAGACGCCGTCCCGCGTCCGCACGGTCGGTGAAGATCACAGCGGCTCACCCCGTTCCGGGCGTCCCCTTCGAACGAACCCCATCCCCGGGCCGTCCGCAACCGGAGCCGGAGCGGGGCCGGAGCGGGGCCGACCGGAGCCGGGCCGGGGCCGACGGCGCGGCCGGCGGGAGGCGCGGGCGCCCGAACCGCCGGTGATCACGTCGGATAGGTTGAACTCAGCCCACCCGGCGGCACGGTGACCGATCGTCACCTCGCGCGCCGGGGCCCGGACCGGCGACGAAGGAGCCACCGCCCGTGATCGTGATAGCCCAGCTCAGTGACGTCCACCTCGACGGCGGGCCCCGGGCCGCCGAGCGCACCCGTGCCGTGCTGGACTACCTGGACGGCCTCCCGTACGACCTCGCCGCGGTCCTGGTCAGCGGGGACGTCGCCGACCACGGGACCGCCGACGAGTACGAGGAGGCGCGCAAGCTGCTGACCTCGCGGCACCCGTTGGTGGTCTGCCCCGGCAACCACGACGAGCGCCTCGCCTTCCGGCGGGGCCTGCTGGGGGAGGAGGAGCCCTCCGCGGCCCCGGTCGACCAGGTGCTGCGGGGCGAGGGCTTCGTCCTGGCGGTGTGCGACTCCTCGGTCCCGGGGGAGCACCACGGGTACCTGGAGGACTCCACGCTGGAGTGGCTCGACGGCATACTGACCGCCACACCGCAGGAGGT
>NZ_GG657750.1:6857967-6872507 GCF_000158895.1 Streptomyces sp. C
CCGCGACCCCGCGCGGCTCCCGCCGGCCCACGGGTCCCCGCTGGTCGGCGTCGTGCTGGGTGGCGCCGTGCCGGGCGGGGTGGTGCGGGATGGCGGCGTGCTGGGTGCTGCTGTCTTGATCGGTGGTCTGTGACATGCCCAGAGCTTCGCCCGCACCCGTCGGGCCGTGCAACGCGTTTTCCCCGCCCCCGGGACGGCCCGGGGAGCGGGGGACGCGGAGCGGGAGCCGTCAGGGGGTGACGGTGATCTGCTGGGACGGGTCGGTGGTGTCGGTGACCTTGTAGACGGCGTTGAAGGTGGACGTGGTCGCGCTCGTCGGGCAGCCGAAGCCGCCGGTGACGGTCACGGGGACGGTCGCGTTGGTGAAGGTCAGGCTCGACGGGGCGCCGTTCGTCCAGCTGCCCGGGGCGCTGGCGGCCCCGCCGGGGGCGGCGGTGACGGTGCAGGAGGCCAGGCCCGAGGTCTGCACGACGAGCCCGCCGGCCGGGACCGTCATGGTCGCCGTGATCGGGGAGCCGTTCTGCATGGACACCGCCCAGGACCCGCTGGTGGTCACCGTCGCGCTCACGCCCGGCATGCTGGTCGTACAGGAGCTGTAGGTCGGCGGGGAGATGGGCGAGGAGACCGGACCCGCCGGGTTCTGGTTGCCGGGGGCGGCCGGCACCGAGCCGGTGGAGACGGAGACCGTGCAGGTCACCGTGACCGAACCGGCCTTGAGGGTGGCCTTCCCGCTGAGGGTGGCCTTGAAGGCGTGCCCGGCCGGGGTGACGGTGGTCGACCCGGCCGCCGGTAACGGCGCGGCGGTGGCGGTGGCGGAGGCCGCCGTCAGTGTGGCCGCGGCGGCCAGGCCGAGGGCGAACGCGGTGCGCGTACGGCTCATGGCTGTGCTCCTTGGGGATCGGGGTGCGGAGTGGGGGAGTTCCCGGCGGGGGAGGGCCGGGCGGGGGCGGCGGAGCCCCCGGCGCGCGGGGCGGCGTACGGCTGCCAGGCGAACATCAGCCCGCCGCCGAGGATGCCGAACAGGGTGCCGATCAGGAACCCGCCGAGGTTCGACATGACCAGCGCGGCGGTGGCGACGAGCGTGGTGAGGATCCCGGCGAGGGTGCGCTGTGCGGGGGAGAACCAGCCGGTGAGGCCGAGGACGATCATGACGACGCCCATCAGGACGGACGGGATGCCCGCCACCCCCTGCTGGAGCATGATCTTCAGCGGGGCCAGCGGCAGCACGCTGATCCACGCCCCGGCCAGGACGGCGAGGAGGCCGCCCCAGAAGGGCCTGCCGCGCCGCCACCGCCGCCAGCGGCTCAGAAGCATTCCTTCTTGCCCTTGCTGATGTTCATGCTCAGCCCGGAGAGCTTGAAGGTGCCGGCGTTGGTCGCCCACGCCGTCTGCTGGAGACTGCTGATGCTGACCTTGTCGGCCTGCTGGGCGAACAGGTCCTGCATGCCCTGCGCCTCCGCCGGACCCTTGTCCAGGGTGGAGGCGTCGCGCCCGATCTCGATGTTCGTGAACTCGGCGTCGCCGGCGAGCTGGGTGGCGTCCACGAACAGGTTGGAGGCCTCGACGGGGGTCTTCTTGCCGGCCGTCAGGTTGAGGGAGATGTCCCCGATGACGGGGAGGGTGGTGACCACCGACTGGCAGAGGTCGTGCAGCTTGGCCTCCCTGATGGCGGTGACCGCCACCGGGATGAGCTCCTGACGGGCGTTGACGTCGACGCTGCCGTACTGCGCGAAGCCCTCGCCCTCCAGGCTCTTCGCCGACACCTTGAACTGCTGGCCCGACACCGCGAAGGAGGCGGCGAGCGCACCCTGCGCGAGGGCGATGCCGAGGCCGGCGGTGACCGCGACGGCGGGGGCGGTCAGGAGGACGAACCTGCGCCAGCGGACCCGCCCGCCGTCTCTGACGAGCTCCTCGCCGGGCGGCTCGGCCCCGGGAGAGGAGCTGGGCCCGGATTCGGATAAGTTCGGTGAGTCTGCCATGAGATGGTCCCTATCTCGGCTGTGCACCTTTGTTACCGACGAGTTGAATGTAAGAGTGCCAATGGTGGTTGGCAAGGTTGTGCGAGAGCACCCTTTAGGCCGACTCCTACTGCTCCGTACGCAGCAGTTCGGCGACCTCCGCCTCCACCCGCCGGCCCATCGCCCGCGCGAACTCCGTGGCCACCACCTCGCCGGCCACCGGCCGCAGCGCCGCCACCGCCTCCCGCACATGATCCAGCTGACTGGCCGAAAGTGGCCCCAGCCCCTCCACGCCGATCACATGCCGCCGGAAGAGCCCCACGAACCGGTCCGCCAGCGCCGCCGCCTGGACCTGTACGAAGTCCCCCGCGTCCAGGATCTCCCCGAGCGGCACCCCCTGCCGTACCAGCGCCACCGTCGCCTCCAGCAGCCGCCGGCTCGGATACGTGACCCGCTCCCCGTCCAGGCGTACGTAGCCCAGCTCGGCCGCCCGCCGGGTGTGCTCGGCCGTCGCCCCCGGGCCGAACAGCTCGCGCAGCTCGGCCCGGGTCATCGTCACCGGCTCCTCCTGCACCCAGTCCCGGGTCATCTCCCGTTCCAGGCCCAGCAGTTGGGAGAGGCCGCCGCCGTGTTCCCAGGCGGCCAGCAGCTCGCCGATGCCGTTGACCGTGTACCCGCGCCCCAGCAGGTCGCTGATCAGCCGCAGCCGGGTCAGGTGGTCGTCGGAGTACCAGGCGATCCGGCCCTCGCGGCGCGGCGGGGGCAGCAGCCCGCGCTCCTGGTAGTAGCGCAGGTTGCGCACCTTGACCCCGGCCGCGCGGGCCACGTCCTCCCGCCGGTAGCGCCGCTCCCCGCCGGCGGCCGCCGCGTCCTCCGTACCGTCCGTCTGCGCCTCGGTGCTCACGCGGCCGAGTGTAGGACCTACCGGCGGGTGTACCGGCAGGTCACACGGGGCGGGGCCGCGACTCGCGCTTGACCGCCCGCAGCACCACGAACCTCGGCTCGCTCGCGGCGACTTCACAGTTGCCGAACAGGCGCTGGAGGTGCGTGTGGTAGCCCATGTGCCGGTTGGCGACCACCCACAGCTCCCCGCCCGGGCGCAGCACCTTGCGGGACTGCGCGAACATGCGCAGCGCCGTCGCGTCGGTCGTCGCCTGGTGGGAGTGGAACGGCGGGTTGTTGAGGATCAGGTCCACCGAGGAGGGCGCCAGCATGGCCACCCCGTCGCCGACGAGGAACTCCGCGGTCCGCCGGCCCGGGCGGACGTTGGCCTCGTACGTGGCCCGGGCCGAGGCGACGGCCTGGTACGACTCGTCGGTGAAGACCACCTCGGCGTCCGGGTCGGCCACCTGCACGGCCGTGCCGACGACGCCGTTGCCGCAGCCCAGGTCCACGACCCGGGCGCCGTCGGTGTTGGTCGGGATGCTCTGGAGGAAGAAGCGGGTGCCGACGTCCAGGCGGTCCGCGCAGAAGATCCCGGCGTGGTTGACCGTGGCCAGCCCGGCCCCCGAGCCGCCGTCCTCGTCGACGGTGTACGTCACCGGCCACGGCGAGGGGCCGGCGGCGGCCGACAGCGCCGGGTCGGGCGTGCAGAAGATCAGCCGGGCCTTCTTCTCGGCGAGCGAGGTGCGCGTCGGGCCGAGGATCTTCTCGAAGAGGTCCAGCGTGGAGGTGTGGATCTCCTTGACCATGCCGGTGCCCACGACCACGGTGCCCTCGTGCACGTGCGGGGCCAGCCGGTGCAGCTGGTCCTCCAGCAGCGCCAGGCTCTTGGGGACCCGGACGAGGAGTACGTCGATCCGCGCGGGCGGTGCGTCCCGCGTGGTCAGCAGGGTCACCGTGGACTTGGAGGTGCCGATCCCGGCCCGGTCCAGGTTCGCCTCGGTCGCGGCGCGGGCCAGCGAGGAGTCGGTGATCTGGGTGGGGCGGTACGCGGCCAGGGCCGTGGTCAGCGCCCCCCAGCGGTCGCCGACGACCGTGATCTGCCCGGCGCCGGCCAGGTCGACCGGTCCGCGCTCGCCGGTACCGGCGTCGAGGTGGCGCAGCAGGTACTCGTCGGCGGCGTCCCAGGCGCGGAGCCGGTCGCGGGGGTCGGCGGGGAAGCGGGTGAGTTCGTAGGAGCCGAAAGGCGTGGTCAGGCGGTTCATATTGGCACCCAGGCTAGCCGAGGCGGCCCCGGACCGGTGTCCGGCCGCACCCCGCGCCCTGACATTCCCCGCAAAGTAACGGTGCCGGTCAGCCCCCGCGCCACTAAGTTGGGCGGCATGAGCAATCTCGATCGTCAGCCCGCTCTCTCCGCCTGCGGCGGCCGCGGCTTCGTCGTGGCCGAGCCGGTGCGCGAGCTCCTCAGCCCGCGCACGGTCAAGCTGGGGGAATCCACCGAGGTCCGACGACTCCTGCCGAACCTGGGCCGCCGCATGGTGGGCGCCTGGTGCTTCGTCGACCACTACGGCCCGGACGACATCGCCGACGAACCCGGCATGCAGGTCGCCCCGCACCCGCACGCAGGCCTCCAGACGGTGAGCTGGCTGCACGAGGGCGAGGTGCTGCACCGCGACAGCACGGGCAGCCTCGCCACGATCCGCCCGCGCGAGCTGGGCCTGATGACCTCCGGCCGGGGCATCAGCCACTCCGAGGAGAGCCCCCGCCCGCACGCCCGCTTCCTGCACGGCGCCCAGCTGTGGGTGGCCCTCCCCGACGCCCACCGCGACGTCGCCCCGCACTTCCAGCACCACGCCGACCTCCCCCGGGTCACGGCCCCCGGCCTGGACGCGACGGTCATCCTGGGCACCCTGGACACGGCGACCTCCCCGGGCACCGCGTACACCCCCATCGTCGGCGCGGACCTCGCCCTGACCGCCGGCACCGAGACCCGCCTCCCCCTGAACCCGGACTTCGAGTACGCGGTCCTCTCCATGTCGGGCGAGGCCCACGTGGACGGCGTCCCGGTCCTCCCCGGCTCGATGCTCTACCTGGGCTGCGGCCGCACCGAACTCCCCCTCCGCGCCGCCTCGGACGCCGGCCTGATGCTGCTGGGAGGGGAGCCGTTCGAGGAGGAGATCGTGATGTTCTGGAACTGGATCGGCCGCTCCCACGAGGAGATCGCGCAGGCCCGCGAAGACTGGATGAACGGCTCCCGATTCGGCGAGGTGAAGGGCTACGACGGCCCTCCGATTCCCGCCCCGATGCTTCCCCCGACCCACCTGAAGCCCAGGGGAAGGCTCCGCTGACCTGCTGGTACGTGGAGGTGAGGGTCGGGTGCCGCGCTCGCTCCCGGCCCTCCGGTTGCGACTACGCGGCTCCGCGACTTCGTCGCGGAGCCGGATGACACTGCCTAGCCCTTGTCCTCGTGCTTGCTCTCCTCCAGCGTGATGGCCTCCGTGTCGGTGAAGTCGATGCGCGTCTTGGCCTGGGTCGTGTGCGGGTAGGCGACGAGGACCGAGCCCGAGCCCGACGTGCCGTTGGATTCCTGTTTCAGCAGGCCCCCCGGCGAGCCGGCGCGGACGATCAGTTCGTCGCCCTTCTCCGGCCGTACGTGGGACGGGTCGCCGCCGTTGACCGAGATGTTGGCGTTGACGGAGTCCTTGACGAGGAAGTCGACGGTGTCCTTGCCGCCGCGGGCGAGGACACCGATCCGCTCCGTCTGTGCCGTGGTGATCCGCAGGCCGAGCAGGGTCACGAGCGGCTCCGGCTTGCGGAGCAGCGGCAGGGATTCGACGTGGAGTGTGGTGAACGTGTCCACCACACCCCGGATCCGGTCGCCCCGGGTGGTGCCCACGATGGTGACTTCGTCGTCTCCGCCGTCGGTGCTGATTCCCACGTCACCGGTGACGTTGTAGAAGTTCAGCACTTGCGCGGAGTCCCGGCGCGTCAGCCGGCCGCTGTTGACACTGAGCGGGGTGAAGGTGAGCCGGTCGTCGCCCGTCCCGCCCGTGACGGCCGCGCCGTGCCCGTTCGCGTCCAGGTTGACCACGGGGATCCCCTGGATGCCGACGAAACCGCCCGGGATGCCCGGGTAGCCCGTGACCTGGCCCTGGGCGATGTCGACCAGCACGTCCGCCGTGGCACCGGCAAGGCTGAGCGAGTTGTGCGCGATGGTCACCGGGAGGGACGGAGAGGCCGGGCTCACGTTGCCGGCGAGGTCCTCCAGGAGGACGTCGACCTCGTACCGGCCGTCGCGCAGCGCGGAGCTGACGACCTCGTACTCACCGGCCGGGGTGACGGTGTCCTTGCCGACCACGGCCGTGCTGCCGCCGGCCGGGGTGGTCCGGAGCCGGACCAGCGCGTTCGGCTCGGCCGACCAGCCCTGGAACGCGGGCTTGATGATGGTGGTGATGTTGTCGACGTCGCTGCCCGCGCTGTCGCTGGAGGACAGCAGGTCGGGCGCGGAGGCCGGCCGGGCCGGCGCGGTCGTGTCCAGGGTGATCACGAGTGCGTGCGCGCTCTCCGCGCCCGAGCCGGTGACGTGGGTGGTGCCGGCGACCCGGGGGTCGTCGGACGGGTCGACGATGATCACCTCGGCGGTGATCTGGTTCTCGCCCTCCCGCAGGACCGGGTCCAGGTGGATCTGGTACAGCCCCGGCTTGTTCGTCGGGTCGACCGGCGTGGCGAAGCCGACGCGCTCCCCGTCGCGCTCCACGGCCACCTTGTAGCCGGGGGCGTCGTCGGTGAGGGCGGGCGTGGAGTTCTCCGGGGACGGCGTGATGCCGGCCGCGCGCAGCTCGGCGTCGTTCACGCGCAGGAAGAGGTCCGGTCCGACGGTCTTGGTGATGTCGTCGGTGTCGGAGCGGCCCGAGTCGGACTGCTGCTTGAGGTCCAGGGCGAACGGCTCGGGAGCCGCACGGTTGACGACGACGAGGTCGTACGTGCCCTGCGGCGGGTCGGTCGGAGAGGCGTCCCCGGGCCGCGTCGGGTCGGTCACGCCGGCGGCGCTGACCACGACGTAGTACTGCTCGTCCTGGACGACCGGGATCGCGAGCCGGCCGGTGGAGGTGCCGGCGCGGGTGGTGACGGTGCCGGTGGCGACGCGGTTGCCGAACTTGTCGTACGCGCGCACCGCGAGCGGGGCGATCACCTCGTTGAAGCGGATCTCGGTGGTGAGGTGGCCGGTGTGGCGGGGGGTGATCCGGAAGAAGTCCACGTCGGTCGCGGTGTGCAGGGTGAGTCCGCGCCGGTTGAACTGCTCGTTCGAGCCGAGGTCGGCGGCCACGGCGTGGTCGATCGACTCGTTGGGCTCGTGGGTGTCGGGGAAGGCTCCGAGCATGGAGAAGACGTCGAAGTAGGTGTCCTGGTTGCCCGCGGAGGGGGTGGTGGGCGTCGGCGGGGTGGCGTTGCCGGTCCAGGACGCGTAGGCGATCCCGTCCACCGTCCACACACCGTTGTACTCGCCGATCCGGAGCGTCTGGCGGGTCTCGCCGGCGACGACGGTGCCGCAGCCGGTGACGTTCCCGAAGCGGCACGGGGCGTTGCGGTCGGGGTCGAAGGGGGCGTCGCTGATGCGGAAGTCCTGCGCCCAGGTCTGGCCGCCGTCCCGGCTGGTGGTGCCGTACAGCTCCAGCAGGAAGTTGTCGGCGCCGTTCGGTCCGGTGCCGCCGTTGCGCCGGCCGCTGCGGTTGTCGTACCAGGTGACGACGGCGTTGCCGTCCTGGTCGATGTGGGCGTTGGGCATGACGGCGAAGGTCTGGCCCGGCCCGTGGTCGACGCGGCTCCGGGCGAAGCTCAGGCCGTTGTCCGTGGAGCGGGCGATGACGACGTCGGCGTCGTCGCCGTCCCCGTAGTTGTTGTTCGGGTCGTCATTGGCGACGACGTAGACGTTCCCGGCCCGGGCCGGGTCGGGCAGGACGTACGGCTGCACGCTGCCCTGCAGCCAGAAGTCGGTTCCGGGGATCTCGGTGGTCGCGTCGTTCTGCCGGTTGCAGGTGACACTGGCCTGGCCCGCCCCGAAGGGCACGGTGCGCTGGCGGGGAGTGCCGGCGGCGAAGTCGGCACCGCCGGAGCCGTCCCGGATCAGCTGGATGGTGCCCGCTGTTCCGTCGCCCACGCAGGTGTCGGTGTGGTAGGCGACGTAGAGGTCGCCGTTCTGAGCCACGGCCGCGTGCGAGGGCCAGACGAATCCCTCGCCCGCCTGGGAGACGGACGCCGGCGCGGACCAGGTCGTGCCGCCGTTCGTGGACCGTGAGAACAGGATCCGCGAACCGCCGGCGGCGGGGAGTTCCGTCCAGATGATGTAGAGGTTGCCCACGTACGGGCTGGTGGGGTTGGCGTCGACCACCAGCCACGGCTTGTCGTGGTCGATGTTGCCGTTCGCGCTCACCTGGACCGGTGTGTACGTCTGCGTCCCGGGCGTCGTGGTGTCGTTGATCCGGCCGACGCCGACCCCGAGCCGGGTGGGCGTCGGGTTGGTGTTCAGGCCGCCGCGCGACAGGTGCGTGACGAAGAGGCGGCCGTCGGCGTCGAAGGTGAGGACCGGGTCGCCGTTGCAGGGGGTGACGGTCGTCGTCCGTGTGATCGGGAAGCCGTCCCGGCCGTAGTTGAGGTCGATGTGGACGGTGCACCCCGACATGACGGCGACCTGTCCGGGCCTTCGCGGATTGGCGGTGGCGTTGTGGGGCTCGTTGTTGCCGGTGCCGATCCTCCGGTCGTCGCCCGCCCATGCCGGGGAGGCGGCGGGGCCGAGGATCACGAGCGACTGCAGCACGAGGAGAATGGTGCTGACGATGGTGAGGGCACGCTTGCGAAGGTGATGGCTCAGCATGCGTCCCGCTCTCTTGCTCTGTACATCCCTCTCCTTCCAGCCCGACGGCCGCACCTGACCGGCGACTCCGCGTGCTGTTCGGGAGGACTGTGGCAGCGGGGCGTCCGTGCCGCCGGGCGTCGGGGACTGCGTCACGGGAATTCACCGGGATCCCCTGAAGAACCACCCGACCGGAGCAAGTCGAAAGGACGGCCGGTAGTGCTTCGTCAGGTGGGCTTGACGCTTTGGAAGGCGGTCGTGGAACCGGCGGGACTCGTCCCTCCGCCGGATCCCGGACAGGGCCGCCGAGAGCCTCGGCCTGGACCACCGGGCGGGCCGGGGCGCTCGCGCCGGCCCGCCGGGGTGGGCCACCGGCTACTTCGTGGTGCGGTCCGCGGAGAAGGCGGGAGCCTTGCCCAGCGCTTCGATCGCCTCTTCCATGTCGCGGACCCTGCGGCGCAGTTGCGCCAGTTCCTCGCGCTCGGACGTGGTCAGCGCGCCCGACGGCCCTTCGCCGCGCTCCGCCGCCAGCTCGTCCGCGATGGCCGCCGCGAACGCGTCCACGTCGTCCTCGGTGGTGTCGAAGGAGGTCATCCAGCGGACCTCGCCGGCCTGCTCGTCCCAGGTGTAGAAGCGGAAACGCTTCTGCAGGCGCTCGGTGACGGCCGGAGGCAGGACCGCGAAGATCTGGTTGGCCTGCACCGGGCGGGCGATCTCCAGGCCCGGCAGGTCGCGCACCGCCGCGTACAGCCGCTGGGTCATCGCGTTGGAACGGGCCGCCGAGCGCAGCCAGAGGTCGCCGCCCAGCAGCGCCTCGAACTGCACCGACATGAAACGCATCTTGGAGCCCAGTTGCATGCTCGTCTTGCGCAGGTGGGCCATGCCGCGCACCGCGTCCTGGTTGAGGACGATCACCGCCTCGCCGAAGAGCAGACCGTTCTTGGTGCCGCCGAGCGAGAGGACGTCCACGCCGGCGTCGGTGGTCATCTCGCGCAGGGACACGCCCAGGGTGGCGGCGGCGTTGGCGAGCCGGGCGCCGTCCAGGTAGACGAGCATGCCCAGGTCGTGCGCGTGGTCGCAGATCGCACGGATCTCGTCCGGCGTGTAGCAGGTCCCGAGCTCGGTGGACTGGGCGATCGAGACGACCTTGGGCCGGGCCCGGTGCTCGTCCTCGAAGCCCCATGCCTGACGGTCGATCAGCTCGGGGGTGAGCTTGCCGTCCCACGTGGGCACCGTCAGGAGCTTGATCCCGGCCATCTTCTCGGGCGCGCCGCCCTCGTCGACGTTGATGTGGGCCGACTCGGCGCAGACCACGGCCTCCCAGCGGGCCAGCATGGTCTGGAGCGCGAACACGTTCGCGCCGGTGCCGTTGAAGACCGGGTACGCCTGCGCGGTGGGGCCGAAGTGGCCGCGCACCACTTCCTGGAGGCGCTCGGTGTAGACGTCGGCGCCGTAGCTGACCTGGTGGCCGCCGTTGGCCAGGCCGATCGCCGCAAGGATCTCGGGGTGCGCCCCCGCGTAGTTGTCGCTGGCGAAGCCGCGCTCGTCCGGGTCGTGTCGTCGCTGTACGGTCATGGTGCTCTCTGCTCGCTCACTTGTCTCGGTCGTAGGGGTGTGACACAGGGGGGCCGGACGGGCGCCGGAGCCGGCGGTGACGACCGCGAGGGCGCGGGCAGGGCGAGGCGCGTCTGCGTGCGGCAAGCGAAATCCCCCGGGCGGAGCTGTGCGGACCGGATCGCGGCCCTGATCGTGATCTTTCTATCCGGGCACTTCGGCCCCGGTCAATGGATCACCGCAAAGACGTCCGTGAGACCGGCCCCGTGCCGGAGATCTTCCCGAACGAGGGCCCTTCGGTCCGTCGGAACTCCGCGCCGGGACCGCGCCGCCCGGTGGGGAGGGTGACGGAAGTCTTACGGCGCGGTGCGGGAGCCGCCGGCCGGGTCCCCGGTTCCGTAGCGTGCCGGGCATGCGAGTACTCGTCACAGGAGGAGCCGGGTTCATCGGCTCGCACGTGGTCGCCGTCCTGGCCGCCGGGGGACACACCCCGGTCGTGCTGGACGCGCTGTTGCCGGCCGCGCATCCGCGGGCCCCCGAGCTGCCGGACGCCGAGGTCGTCCGGGGCGACGTCCGGGACGCGGAGGCGGTGGGACGCGCGCTGCGCGGCGTGGACGCCGTGTGCCATCAGGCCGCCATGGTGGGCCTGGGGAAGGACTTCGCGGACGCGCCGGAGTACGTCGCCTGCAACGACCTGGGGACGGCGGTGCTGCTGGCCGAGACGGCCCGGGCCGGGGTGCGGAGGTTCGTGCAGGCCGGGTCGATGGTGGTGTACGGGGAGGGGCGGTACGAGTGCCGCGGGCACGGAGTGGTGCGGCCGGGGCCGCGGGCGGCCGCGGACCTGGAGGCGGGCCGGTTCGAGCCCCGTTGCCCGCGCTGCGGGGACGGGCTCGTCCCGGGGCTGGTGGACGAGGACGCGCCGGCGGATCCGCGGAACGTGTACGCGACGACCAAGCTCGCGCAGGAGCACCTGGCCGCCGCCTGGGCGCGGTCCACCGGCGGTACGGCCGTGTCGCTGCGGTACCACAACGTGTACGGGCCGGGCATGCCGCGGGACACCCCGTACGCGGGTGTCGCCTCCTTCTTCCGGTCCGCCCTGGCCCGGGGCGAGGCCCCGCGGGTGTTCGAGGACGGTGCGCAGCGGCGGGACTTCGTCCACGTACGGGACGTCGCCCGGGCGAACGCGGCCGTCCTGGCCGGCGTCGAAGGCCTGCCGGCCGGCGGCCACACCGCGTACAACGTCGGCAGCGGCGACCCGCACACCGTGGGGGAGATGGCCGCCGCGCTCGCCGCGGAGCACGGCGGCCCGGCGCCCGTGGTGACGGGGGAGTTCCGGCTGGGCGACGTCCGGCACATCACGGCGGACTCCTCCCGGCTGCGGCGCGAGCTGGGCTGGCGTCCCGAGGTCGGGTTCGAGCAGGGCATGGCCGAGTTCGCGCGGGCCGGCCAGCGGGCCTCCGCCGGGGTCGGGTAGGCCGGGCCTTTCGGATCGGGCCGGATCAGCCCGCCCCGGGCCCGGCCCGATCCGGAAGACACGGTCTGGCGGCGGCCCCGGTCAGGTGCTCGCGGCGGCGAGCGGAAGGGTGACCTCGAAGCGGCAGCCGCCGGGCACGTTGTGGACCCGGGCCCGTCCGGCGTGGGCCTCGACGATGCCCCGCACGATCGCCAGCCCGAGTCCGGCGCCCGCCGGGGGCGTACGGGCGGAGTTGCCGCGCCAGCCGGTGTCGAAGACCTTGGGCAGGTCCTCCTCGGGGATGCCGCCGCAGCCGTCGGTGACCGACAGCACGGCGGTGTCCTCGTGCCGGTCGACGCGCACGGCCACGGTGCCGTCGGCGGGGGTGTGGCGGATGGCGTTGACGAG
This sequence comes from Streptomyces sp. C, assembly GCF_000158895.1. Lineage (NCBI taxonomy): Bacteria > Bacillati > Actinomycetota > Actinomycetes > Kitasatosporales > Streptomycetaceae > Streptomyces > Streptomyces sp. C. The sequence goes on from NZ_GG657750.1 coordinate 6,870,074, forward strand.
CAGGTTCGTCAGGACCCGGGTCATCTCCTTGCCGTCCACCTCGACCGGGACGTGGGAGATGTCCTCGCCGCACAGCCGCACCCCCCGCTCGCGGGCGAGCGGGTCGGCACCGAGGAGGGCGTCGGCCGCGAGGTCCCGGAACGAGACCCGGCTGGGAGTCAGCTCCAGGGCCCCGGCATGGATGCGGGAGAGCTCGAAGAGGTCGCCGACCATGGTGCCGAGGCGTTCGACCTCCGTGCGGATCTGCCGGTGGTAGCGGGCGGGGTCGGCCGCGACCCCGTCCTCCAGGGCCTCGGCCATGGCCCGCAGCCCGGCCAGCGGGGTGCGCAGGTCGTGGGAGATCCAGGCGACGAGCTCGCGGCGGGAGGACTCCAGAGCGCGCTCGCGCTCCCGGGAGGCCGCGAGCCGGGCACTGGTGGCAAGCCACTCCCCGCCGTTACGGCCGGCAAGTTCCGCCGTTGCCCGGGCCGGGGGTGCGGCGAAGCCGCCGCCGTCGCCGAAGTCCCTGGCCGCACGGGCGAGGTCGCGGCCGCGGGCCACCACCCACCGTCCGAGCAGCAGCGCGGTGGCCAGCGACACGACGGCGGCCATGGCGGCCACGAGGGTGACGACGCTCAGGTCGTGGGGGGAGAGGAACATCGCCCAGGCCACGGCGAGGGTGCCGGCGAGCATGGCGGCGACGGCGACCGCGGCGACGACGGCCAGGGAGACGGCGACCGACCGGTGCCGCAGCAGGCGCAGCGCGACCGCGCCGAGCAGACCGGCGCAGGCCGCGCCCGCGAACGCGAAAGCGGCCATCAGCAGAACGTCCTTCACCGGGATCCCTCCTCCCCGCCCGCGTCGAAGCGGTACCCCACGCCCCAGACGGTCTGGATGAGCCGGGGCGCGGCCGGGTCGTCCTCGATCTTGGCGCGCAGGCGGCGCACGTGGACGGTCACGGTGGACAGGTCTCCGAAGTCCCAGCCCCACACCTCCCGCATCAGCTCCTCCCGCCCGTGGGCCCGGCCGGGACGGGTGAGGAAGTGCGCCAGGAGGTCGAACTCCCGCAGGGTGAGCGTGAGTTCCCGCCCGTTCCGGTCGGCACGGCGGGTCTGCGGGTCCAGCCGGATTCCCGCCCCGGTCAGCAGCCCCCGCCCGGCGGGCTCCGGCGTCGCGGCCCGGCTGCGGCGCAGGACGGACTCGACGCGCAGGACCAGCTCGCGCGGACTGAAGGGCTTCGTGACGTAGTCGTCCGCGCCGAGTTCCAGGCCGGCGATCCGGTTCGTCCTCGCCGCCGCGCGCCGTCAGCATGATCACCGGAACGGGGCGTTCGGCGCGCAAGCCGCCGGCACACCTCCAGCCCGTCGAACCCGGCAGCATGAGGTCGAGGACGACCAGGTCCGGGACGTACCGGGCGGCGGCGTCGAGGGCGGCGGGGCAGTCGGCGGCGTGACAGATGTCGTGGCCGGCCCGGCGCAGGTAGCCGGTGCCGACCTCGGCGACGGTGGGATCGTCGTCGACGACGAGGACCCGGGCGGGCGGGGTGGGCGGGGGAGTGCTCGTGGCCGTGCTCATGACGGCAAGCCTCCCACCGGCGGCGCCCTCGCGTCTGCGGCGGCCCGTCCCCGGACGGCCGACGTCCGCGTTTCGTAAGGAGTCGATGTCCGCTATGTCCCCGGGGGATTCCTACCGTGGCAGTCGTGACCGAAAACTCCGTGGACGTCGTCCTGCCCTGCCTGAACGAGGCCGGGGCCCTGCCCTGGGTACTCGCCCGCATCCCCGCCGGCTGGCGGGCCCTGGTCGTGGACAACGGGTCCACCGACGGGTCCGCCGACCTCGCCCGCTCCCTGGGCGCCACCGTCGTCCAGGAGGCCCGGCGCGGCTTCGGCGCCGCCTGCCACGCCGGACTCCTGGCCGCGGAGGCCGAGTACGTCTGCTTCTGCGACTGCGACGCCTCCCTCGACCCCGGCCTGCTGAGCGGCTTCGTCCGGGCGGTCGCCGCGGGCGAGGCCGACCTCGTGCTCGGCCGGCGCCGCCCCCGGGGCCGGGGCGCCTGGCCGGCGCACGCCCGGGCGGGCAACCTCGCCCTCTCCCGGATGCTGCGCCGCCGCACCGGCCTGCGCCTGCACGACCTCGGCCCCCTGCGGGCGATGCGCCGCGAGGACCTGCTGCGCCTGGAGCTGACCGACCGGCGTTCCGGCTACCCCCTGCAGATGGTCGTACGCGCCGCCGACGCCGGCTGGCGGGTGCGCGAGGAGGACGTGCCCTACCTGCCGCGCAGCGGCAAGTCCAAGGTCACCGGCACCTGGCGGGGCACCTGGCAGGCCGTCCGCGACATGCGCGCGGTGCTCGCCGAGCCGCCGTACGCCCCCGCGGGGGCCGCCCGCACCGAGCGGTCCGGCGGTGTGAGGTGACCAGCCTGCTTGTGATCGCCAAAGCGCCCGTGCCCGGCCGG
>NZ_GG657750.1:6875085-6875516 GCF_000158895.1 Streptomyces sp. C
TCTCGCTGCTCCTGCTGGAGGGCGGGGCCGGGTTCGAGTTCGCCACCGGCATCCTCAACACGCAGCTCAAGTACGTCTTCCCGGGCTCCTTCTACACGCTCCACTTCTACGGGGCCTGGGTGTTCATCGGCGCCTTCGCCGTCCACGTGGCGTTCCGGCTGGGACGGGCCGCGCGGGCGCTGCGCGCCGGGCCGCGGCAGCCGGACCCGGACAGCGAGGAGGCGGCCGGCCTGGTCTCGCCCCGCCCGGCCGCCCCGACGATCTCCCGGCGGGGCGCCCTTGGCATGGTCGGGCTGGGTTCGTTCGCGCTGTTCGCCGTGACGGCGGGGCAGAGCGTGGGCGGGTGGTTCCGCCGGACGGCGCTGCTGGCGCCGCAACGGACAGGAAACCGGGCTCCGGCCCCAACGGCTTTCCAGATCAACAAGACGGCC
>NZ_GG657750.1:6875894-6895060 GCF_000158895.1 Streptomyces sp. C
GCTCCCGGGGTCCACAACACCAAGTGGGTCACCCGCCTGACCTTCGGGGAGCCTTCATGAAGCCGCCGGCCGCCGGCTCCGCCGCGACCGCCTTCCGGCACCGCTACGGGGCTTCCCCGTTCCACCTGCTCCTCGTCCTCGCCTCCTTCGCGCTGGCCTGCTACGCGGGCGTGCGCCTGCTCGAAGGGGACCCCCTCGGTGTGGCCGTGTGGTTCGTCGGGGCCGCGATCCTGCACGACCTCGTCCTGCTGCCCCTGTACGCGGTCGCCGACCTGGCCGTCCAGCGGCTCCTCGGCCGCCGGGCCGGGCCCGGGGCGCGTACGCCCCGGGCAGGTGTGAAACCACGTCCGGGTGCCGGCCTTCGTCTCCGGGGTCCTGCTGCTCGTCTACTGGCCGCTGGTGCTCGGGGAGGTCGGCCACTACACGGTCACCACCGGTCTGCCGTCCGGCGTGTTCCTGGGGCGGTGGCTGCTGATCACCGCCTGCCTGTTCGCCGCCTCCGCGGCCGTCCTCGCCGTGCGGCTGTGGGCCGGGCGGGTCAGGCGAGGGCGAGGGGGAGGGCGGCCAGGCCCCGGGTGAGGCGGGTCCGGCGCCAGGTCAGGGATTCCGGGGGGACGGCCAGGCGGGTGTCCGGGAAGCGGGTCAGGAGGGTGCGCAGGGCGGTTTCCGCCTCGGCCCGGGCCAGGGGGGCGCCCGGGCAGCGGTGGATGCCGTGGCCGAAGGAGAGGTGGGCGCCGGCGTCGCGGTCGAGGTCCAGGCGGTCCGGGGCGGGGAAGGCGGCCGGGTCGCGGTTGGCGGCTCCGGGGGCGATGAGGACCGGGTGGCCGGCCGGGACGGCGGTCCCGCCGATGCTCAGGTCCTGCGTGCTGTGGCGGAAGGTGGCCACGCCCACCGGGGAGTCGTGGCGCAGGAGTTCGTCGAGGGCGCCCGGGATCAGGTCCGGGTCCCGGCGCAGGCGGTCGAACGCCTCCGGGTGCCGCAGCAGGGCCAGGACGGAGTTGCCGATGAAGTGGGTGGTCGTCTCGTGCCCGGCCACCAGCAGGAGGGCCGCCAGGGAGACGGCCTCGTCCCGGTCGAGGCCGCCCTCGTCGCAGTCGCGGAGGAAGGAGTGGAGCGGGCCGTCTCCGGGGGTGGCGCGGGCCCGGTCCAGGAGGGCGGTGAGGTGGTCGCCGATGCGGTGCGAGGCCGCGTCGACGAGGGCGGTGTCCGTGGCGTCGAAGAGGTCGTGGCACCACTCGGCGAGGCTCGCGCGGTCGGCTTCGGGCACGCCCAGCAGTTCGCAGACCACGGTGACCGGGAGGGGGACGGCCAGGTCGGCCACCAGGTCGATCTCCGTGCCCGGCCGCCACGCGGACGTGAGGTCGTCCACGACGCGGGTGACGAACGGGCGCAGTCCGCGGACGCGGCCGGTGGTGAACAGGGGCGTCGCCACCCGGCGGTGGCGGGTGTGGACGGGCGGGTCGCTCGACAGCATGTTGCGGGAGACGGCGGGGTGCAGGTCGCGGTCCGAGGGCCGTCCGGCGAAGAACCGGCCCGTGTCCTTGGACAGGCGGGGGTCCGTGAACGCCTGCCGTGCCTCGGCGTGGCCGGTGATCAGGTACGCGTGGCGGCCGCCGGAGCCGGTGGGGATCCGCTGGACGGGGCACTCCTCGCGCAGCCGGTCGTAGGCCGGGTAGGGGTCGGCGAAGAAGCGCGGGTCGCGCAGGGGGTCCTGCCGGGGGTCGGTCACGGGGCGGCGCCCGCGTGCTCGGCCGCCGGGCGGCCGCCCGTGCGGGAGCGCCTCGCACGAGGCGCGCGGTTGTTCAAGGTCCATGTCCTCACTCTGGTGACGCCGGAACGCGCCCCCATGCTGGCACGTTCGCGGCTGCCCCGGCGAAGAACGGCCCCAGGGGGTGCGGTCGGGCTGCCGACGCTCGGGCCGTTGGCGCGCGGGGCCACCTCGCGGACGTCCTGGACGGGTCGGGTTCCGCTCGGCGCCGGGGCGGAGCTGCCGGATGACGCCCGCCGTTCCCGTGGTGTTCCCCGAAGTGAGCCAGGCCGATGACCCGGGCCGCCCGTCGCGCGGAGCCGCGGCGCGCTATGGTGGTGTGCGAGGGCCCCGCGTCATCCCCCGTGCGCGGGGCCTCACTTGCCCCCGCGCGCGACTCCGGCGCCCCCACCGCACACGGGCCGGTACGTCAGTCCTGCGGGAAGGCCTCCGGCACGCCCAGCGCCGGGGCGATCGTGCGCCAGATCACCGCGCGGGCCGTGGCCAGGTCCACCCGCGGGTCGTCGAGCATCAGCCGGATGCCGAGGCCGTCGCACAGCGCCAGCACCAGCGTGCTCACACCGGCCACGTCGCAGTCGGTGAACTCCCCCGACGCGATGCCCCGTTCTACCGCGCCGCCGACCCACGCGTACAGCTGGTCGTACAGGTCGACCGCCAGGTGACGGGCCGCCGCGTCGCGCTGGGCGCGCACCCACAGCTCCTGCCAGAGCTTCCAGTCCTGGCGCAGCTCCTCGTCCGTCGGCAGCATGCTCCGCAGGATCCGGGCCAGCGCGACGGACGCCGGGACCGGACCGGCGTCGGCCGCGGTGTCCTTGCCCGTCTGGGCGAAGGAGTGCGTCATCGCCTCGGCGAAGAGCTTCTCCCGCGTGTCGAAGTGGTAGTGGAGCAGGGCCTTCGAGACGCCCGCGTGCTCGGCGACCTTGCGCATGCTGATGCTCTCGAAGCCGATGTCCGCGATGACCTCGCACGCGGCCGTGAGGATCCGCTCACGTGTCTCGATCGCGCGCTCGGCCTTGGTCACGTCGGCTGCTCCCCGTGTCGGCGCCCGTGGACCGGGCGGGCCCGCCCGGCTGCCCGGGTCGGCACACCACCATCCTCGCTCATCGCGCGGCCCCCGGGACCGCCGTGGGCGTGGAAGCCCCTGCCCGTCCTGCGGCCCAGCCGGCACCGGAAGCGGCCCCGGCATCGATGTGGACGCTGGTCATCCGTGCGTTCTCCCTCCACTGGCTCCGTATGGTGGCGCCGGGGCGGTGCGGAACACGCCGTCCGCACCGCCCCGGCAGGGGGTCAGCCGGCCGACGGCATCCGCAGGACGCCCGTGCCGCGCTTGACGAGCTCGCCCGCGATGATCAGGCGCTGGATCTCGGCGGCGCCCGCCTCCCCGGCCCGGGCTTCTTCCACGAGCCCACCGTCGTCGCCACCGTCCGGCAGGACGACGAGATCGTGCAGGAGGAGGTCTTCGGCCCCGTCGTGACCGTGCAGTCCTTCGCGGACGAGGAGGAGGCCCTGCGCCTGGCCGACGGCGTCCGCCACGGCCTGGCCGCCAGCGTGTGGACGACCGCCCACGACCGGGCCATGCGCGCGACCCGCTCCCTGCGCACCGGCATCGTCTGGGTGAACACCCACGGCACCACGGTCTCCGAGATGCCCCACGGCGGCACCGGCCAGTCGGGCTACGGCAGCGACCTCTCGATGGCGGGCCTCCTCGACTACACCCGGGTCAAGCACGTGATGCTCTGAGCGGGGGAGGCCCGCCGGAGGGGGGCGCGTCAGGCGGCGGGCCTGCCCGGCTGGTCGTGGGTGGAGCAGTGGATGCCGCCGCCGCCCGAGGCGATCGTGCCGATGGGGAGCGGGACGACGTCGCGCTCGGGGAAGTGCTCCTGGAGGATGCCGCGGGCGCGGTCGTCGGCGGCGCGGTCGCCGAACTCCGGCATGAACACCGCGTCGTTGGCGATGTAGAAGTTGGCGTAGGTGGCGACGAAGTCGTCGCCGCGCCCCGTGATCCGGTTCGGGTCGGGCTGCGGGAGGTCGATGATCTCGAAGCGCCGGCCCCGGGCGTCCGCGGTGTTCGACAGGACGGACTTCGCCTGGTCCGCCGAGCGCGACCAGGAGTCCGGCGGGGTGCCGGGGTGCGCGCGGTCCAGCAGGACGACACCGGGCGCGGTGAACCGTACGAGGCTGTCGACGTGGGCGTCGGTGATGTCCTCGCCGCGCACGCCGGCCAGCCAGACGACCTTCTCCACGCCGAGGGTCCGCTTCAGCTCGGCCTCGACGGTGTCGCGCGACTTGCCGCGGTTGCGGTTGTCGTTGACGATCGAGCTCTCGGTTATCAGCAGCGTGCCCTCGCCGTCGGGCTCGAACGAGCCGCCCTCCGCGACCAGCGGTGCCTGCACCCGGGGGATCCCGTACTTCTGCAGCAGCGCCCGCCCGACCCGGGCGTCATTGGGGTGCTTCTGCTTGTTCCCCCAGCCGTTGAAGTTGAAGTCGACACCGGTGACCTTGCCGCCCTCCTCGACGAAGACGGGCACCGTGTCCCGGGCCCACAGGTCGTCGACGGCCAGCGGGATGACCTCGACCTGGGAGCCGACGGCCCGCTGCGCGGCCGACACCTGCTCCGGGCGGGCCATCATGACCACGGCCTCGTACTCGCCGATCGCGCGGGCGATGCGGGCGATGTCCTCCCGTACGTAGCGCAGGTCCTCCTCCCACACCCCCGCGGCCAGGGCCGGCCAGGACATGAAGGTGCGGGTGTGGCTCTCCCACTCGGCGCCGAGCCGGCGCTCGGGGGCGCCGGAGGCGGACCGGGCCGAGCCGGCCGGTTCTCCGGAGCGCAGGGCGGTCCCGGCCGGGCCGCAGGCGGCGGCGCCGAAGACGAGGGCACCGAGCCCGGAGAGGGTGCGCAGGACGGTCCGGCGCGTGGAGGGCGGGTTCGTCACGGGGACTCCGATCGATTACCGGCGGGACGGGAACGCCTCGCCGGGACGGGCGCGGGGGCGCTGCCGGCGGCTCGGGCCCGGGGCTCCTCACCACAAGGGTGCGCGTCGACCCCGCGGTCGGCCGTCCGGCAGGAAGGCGGAACGGCCCGTGTCGGTACTGTGGCACTGACTGGAATTTCAGTCAAACCGGCCGCGCCCGCGGTCCGACGCCCGGTGCGGGCCGCCGACGTCCGGCCGGGGGCGCCCCGGTAGGGTGCGGGACATGGCGTCTCGCAGCACTCAGATCCTCGAAGCGGCCGCCCGGGTGATCGCCCGGCGCGGGGTCCGCGGGCTGCGCGTGGAAGAACTCGCGGCCGAGGCCGGGGTGTCCACCGCCCTGATCTACTACCACTTCAAGGACCGCACCGGGGTCCTGCGCCAGACCCTGGAGTTCATCAACGACCGCGCCGAGCGGTACACCACCGACCGCGACCCCTCCGAGCCGCCGCTCTCGCCCCGCCGGGAACTGGAGGAGGCCCTCCTGCTGGAACTCCAGGACACCGTCGAGGTGCGGGAGAACAGCGCGGCGTGGGGCGAGCTGCGGGCCAGCGCCGTCTTCGACGAGGTGCTCCGCGAGGACCTCGCCCGCGCCACCCTGGTGTGGGTCCAGGAGGTCGCCGCGCTGCTGGGCCGGGTCCAGCCCATGGTTGCGGCATCGGCGCTCGCCGCGGCGGCCGAGCGGCTCACTGCCCTGCTGGAAGGACTCAGCATGCGCTGGCTCAGCGGCGGCATCAGGATCGGCCACGCGCGGGAGCTGATGCTCGGCGCCATCGACGCCGAACTGGCCGGCCTCAAGCAGGGCTGAACCCCTGTCGTTCCCGCCCTGGGGCGGCGGGGACGTTCTGCCGCCTTTTCTGCTGACTGAATTTTCAGTCAGGCGGCGCACCCGCCGCAGGAGGCGACCGGGCGACGCGTGGCTACCCCAGCAGGGCTCGGGCGAGTGCCGTCATCACGATCCTGGTCTTGGTGTCGCCGGTCGGCGGTAGGGCGAGGCCGCGTGCGCGCAGGGCCCCGTCGAGCAGGTGCTGGGCGTCCGCGGCGTCCTCCACGTCCGCGCGTACCGAGACCTCGACGAACCGCAGCCCGCCCTCGGTGGTCCACTCCTCGACGGCCACCGCCCGGGGCAGCTCCTCCCACTCCTGCTTCCACTTGACGGCGTGCACCGGCCCCAGGGCCGTCAGACCGTCGAGGCCTCCGTCGACCGGTCCGGCGGCGCCGAGCAGCTCCAGCTGCTCCTCCACGAGCAGCCGGCCGGGCGAGCCGGGGTCCAGGGAGGCCGCGAAGCCCACCCCGGCCTGCAACGAGGCCGCCACCACCGGCTTGAACGCCGGCGCCGCCCGGTCCTCCTCGATCCGGTACTCCCAGTCCTCGCCCTCCCGCTCCTCCAGCCAGCGCGGCGCCAGCCCGGGACACGGACGCAGCTTGACCGTCACGTCCGCCTCCTCCTTCGAGCCGTGCCCCTCCCGGTCCCGGCGCAGCCGCAGGATGACGCCGCGCTCCAGGAGCGGCAGGGACACCTCCGCGCCGGAGGTCCTCGCGGGCCTGTCCCAGAAGTGGACGGACCGGCGCCGGCCCTCGTCGCGGTCGAGGCCGAAGGCGTCGAACGCCGCCCCGGCCTCCGTCCCGGCAAAGCTGACCTTGATCTCGGCGGCCTCGGCCGTGGGGGACTGCGTCATGCTGCCGTTATCGCCGGAGACCCCCCGGGGCCCGGCGGGGCGACACCGCAGGGCCCCGGGATTCACCCGAGTGCCGCACACCGATGCCGCGAACGGCCGCCGGGCTGTGGATCGGCTGTGAAAGGGTGTTTCGCGGGGGGTGTGGTACGGGCGGTGTGCCAACAAGTTCTATATTCGTACGAAGCATCCACGCGCGGCCCGGCTGCGGAGATTCAGGGGGGTACGACCGCGATGGCCGAGACCGACGCCGCCGGCGGCGCACGGGCGAAGTCCCGGACGGCCCGCAAAGCGCGCCGCAAGACCCGCAACCGCAAGCGCCTGGGCATAGCCGGCGCCGTGCTCGTCGTCGGCGGGGCCGCCACCGCATTCGCGGTCGGGTTCTCCGGCTCCTCCGACGCCCAGCGCGACGCTCGGCTCGCGGCCCCGGCGGGCGCGGGCGGCGTGACCGGCGGCCCGGGCTTCGGCAAGGGGCCGAAGCCCAACTGGGACGGCAAGGTCGAGGTGCTGGGCGACGGCTCCACCTCCTACACCGGCCCGCAGCCGGGACAGCTCAAGCCCGAGAAGCTGAAGCCGGGCGAGAAGCCGCCGCAGTTCGTCGTCTTCTCCTGGGACGGCGCCCTGGAGGGCGACGACCACCTCTTCTCGCACTTCCGCCAGGTGGCCAAGCAGAACAAGGCCCACATGACCTTCTTCCTCACGGGCATCTATCTCCTGCCCGACGCGAAGAAGAACCTCTACCGCCCGCCGCAGCACGGCCAGGGCGCGGCCGCCATCTCGTACCCGACCGCCCCGCACGTGAAGACCACGCTCCAGCAGCTGCGCGGGGCCTGGACCGACGGCAACGAGATCGGCTCCCACTTCAACGGGCACTTCTGCGGCCCCAAGGGCGGCGGGGACTGGAGCCCCGAGGAGTGGAAGAGCGAGATCGACCAGGCGTACGGCTTCATGAAGGCCTGGAAGACCAACACCGGCTTCAGCGCCGAGGCGCCCCTGCCCTTCGACCCGGACCGGGAGGTGGTCGGCGGCCGCGCGCCCTGCCTGGAGGGGCAGAAGAACCTGATCACCGCGATCAAGCCGTACGGCTGGCGCTACGACGCGAGCTCCTCGGGCGACTTCCAGCTGTGGCCGTCCAAGATCGACGGCATCTGGAACTTCCCCCTCCAGCTGGTCCCGCTCCAGGGCAAGGAGGTGCAGGTCCTCTCCATGGACTTCAACTTCCTCTACAACCAGTCCGGCGACAGCACCCAGGGCGACCCCTCGAAGTTCCCGGCGTGGCGGGACCAGGTCCGAGGCTCCTACATGAACGGCTTCAACCGCGTCTACAACGGCAGCCGGGCCCCGATGTTCATCGGCAACCACTTCGAGGACTGGAACGGCGGCATCTACATGAAGGCCGTCGAGGACGTGATGAAGGACGTCTGCAACCGCCAGGACGTGCGCTGCGCCTCGTTCCGGGAGGTGGCGGACTGGATGGACGCCCAGGACCCCAAGGTCCTGGCCCAGCTGCGGATGCTCGACCCGGCGCAGGCGCCGGACTGGAAGGCGGTCGTCAAGTAGACCGCCGGACGCGGACGGCGGAGGGGCCGGGCGGCACGCGCCACCCGGCCCCTCCGCCGTTTCCGGCCCCCTCGTCCCCCTACTTCACGGCCTTGGCGTAGTCCGCCCACAGGTCGACCGCCCGCGCGCTGCCGGGCTTGCCGGGGGCGTCGCCGCCCAGCCCGGTCAGCGGCAGCGGGATCAGGTCCAGCAGCGACATCCGGTAGACCACCACCGCCGTGGTCTCCTGCGCGGTGCTCCCCACGAACCAGCCCGCCGTGTTCGCCGAGGTCGTGCCGGTCTTGCCCGCCGCTCCCGGCTGGGCCTTGGCGGCGGACTTCGCCGAACCCTCGCTGACGGCCGAGCGCAGGGCCTCCGTCACCGTCCCGGGCGGTCTTCTGCGACATCGCCTTGACCGCCTTCGGCGGATCCCAGCGGCACGACGGCGCCGGCCCGGGTGACCGACCGCACCGAGTAGGGGTCGGTGTGCATGCCGTCCGCGGCGAAGGTCTGGTAGGCGCCGGCGATCCGGATCGCGCTGGGCTTGGAGTTCTCCCCGAGGGCGAAGGTGGGGATCCGCGGTCCGAGGCTCGACGGGAGCAGCCCGGAACGCTCGGCGTACGCCTCCACCCGGTCGACCCCGACGTCGATGCCGAGCTGGAGCATGGGGGTGTTGACGGAGTTGGCGACGGCCTGCTGCAGGGTGATCTGCCCCCAGCTGCGGTCGCCCTCGTTGTGCCCCTTGAGCACCTTCCCGCTGCGGTCCCAGTACGGGCCCTCGGGCGTCTGCACCGTCGCCTGGTCGTTGCCGTCGTACACGCTGGAGGACGAGACGGGCGTACGGGCCTGGCCGCGCGTGCGCACCACCCCGTCCTCCAGCGCGGCGGCGTAGACGAAGGGAGTGAACACCGTGCCGGCCGGGATCGTCGTCGCGTTCGCCTCGTTGAAGCCCTGCTTCAGGTAGTCGGGGCCGCCGTACACGGCCAGCAGCCGGCCGTCGCGGGCCACGCTGGCCGCGCCGACCTTCGCGAACTTGTCGGTGTCGGGCCGCTTCTCGGGGTCGAAGTCCTTCTGGGCCTGCTGGACCGCCGCGGTCAGCGCCGCCATCCGGTTCTTGTCGAAGGTCGTGTAGATCTGGTAGCCGCCGAGGTCGAAGTCGGACTCCTTCAGGTGCCCGGCCTTGATCGCGTACGCCTTGGCCATCTCCACCAGGTAGCCGTTCTGCGCTCCGGGCATGCCCACGAGGGAGGCGTCCGAGGGCTCCGGGAACTTCGTGTAGCCGGCCCGCTCGGCGGCGGAGAGCCGGCCGGTCTCGACCATGCGGTCCAGGATCCAGTTCCAGCGCTCGACGGCGCGGGCGTGGTTCTCCTTGCCGAGCGAGGGGTCGTAGAGGCCGGCGCCCTTGAGGAGGGAGGCCAGGAAGGCGCCCTCGCTGGCGTTCAGCTGCGAGACGTCCTTGCCGTAGTACGCCTGGGACGCGCGCTGGATGCCGTACGTGCCGCGCCCGAACCAGCTGGTGTTGAGGTAGTCCTCCAGGATCTGCTTCTTGCCCGCGCGGCTGTCCAGTTTCACGGCGAGCAGCAGCTCGGTGAACTTCCGCGACAGGGTGCGGTCCTGGTTGAGGTAGGCGTTCTTCACGTACTGCTGCGTGATGGTGGACCCGCCCTGGGTCTCACCGCCCGTCAGCGCGGCGCGCACGGCACGCAGCACACCGGAGGGCGAGACGCCCGGGTCGGTGTAGAAGCTGGTGTTCTCGGCCGCCAGGACGGCCCCCTGGACCTTCTCGGGCACCTTCCCCAGCGGCATCTCCTGCCGCTGGACCCAGCCCGTGCGGGCCATCGTGGACCCGTCGGACCAGTAGTAGACATTGTCCTGCTGTGTCGCGAAAGAGTTGAGGTCGTCGGGTATGTCCGTTGTGGCGTACGCGATTCCGACGAAGCCGACCAGGCCGACGAACAGGTACAGGACGGCGCCGAGCCACTGGCGGCCGGAGGGGATCCACCTGCGCCAGCCGCTGCGCCCCGGCCGCGGGTACGACGGACGCAGGCGCCGCAGCACCGGGCGCGCCTTGGCGAGGGCCGGGCCGAGGAGCGGCGCGAGGCGGCTCGCCGGGCCGGAACCGGAAGCCGCCCGTCGGCCCCCGGACTTCCTGCGACGCCCGGCGGGGCCCGCGCCGCTGCCCTTCGGGGCCGCGCGCCTGCCCCGTGATCGCCCTCTCGAGGACATGTCCTGCCTGCTCACTCCGTATGCCCCCCGTACTCCGCTGCCACCTACACCCTAGATGCATTTCCTGTGAAGACGATGAGGAGGTGGTGGGAACCGGAGCGCCGCCCCGGCGCGTCTCGCGATGCGGAAGCGGAGTCGGGGCGACCGGTGCGCGGAACGATCATTGCCGGGCAACCGGGGACGAAACGGAACGCGGCCACAGCGTCGCCCAGTTGTGCGAAGATTCCGTCCTCCCGGTCCGTGTGGACCGGGTGACAAGGGGATACACAGTGATACCTAAGAGGTTCAGGCTGGCCGCCATCGGGGCCCTGACCGTGGCCATAGCGTCCGGCAGCCTGTTCGCCTACTCCGCGAGCGCGGGCACGACGGAGGAAGCCGACCGCGCCACCGCGGACGCCTTCGGCCGCATAGCCGACGACGTGCTCTCGCAGCGCACGCAGGCCCTGGTCGACGGCCACGTGAAGCACCGCGACGCGGCGCCTTCGTCCAAGAAGAAGGCCCGCCTGTCGGAGAAGCTGAAGAAGGACCAGGACGCGGCGATCGCGTCGCTCAAGTCCCGCAAGACCCGCCTCGCGGAGCTCGGTGAGGCCTACACGGCCGCCGACACCCGCGTCGTGGTGGAGAAGGCGACCGTCACCGGCGGCAAGGCGACCGTCCAGGTCACCGAGCAGACCACGCTCACCTACAAGAAGGTGCGCGGGGACGAACCGGACACCACGGACTTCAAGACGCGCTACGAGCTGACGCTGACGGGCAAGAAGGGCGGCTCCTGGGAGCTGGACTCCATCAAGTCCCAGGACAGCGCCAACGCGCCCGTCGCGGTCAACGAGCCGGTCGCCGCCAAGGTCGCCGCCACCGTCAAGGACGACGGCAACCAGTACCCGGACGGCACGCCCGCGTCCACGAAGTACCCGGCTCCGGCGCCCAAGCCCAAGACGCTGACCGGCGGCGCGTACGACTACAACGCCATGGCGAAGTACGCGGAGAAGTACTGGAGCAACTACAACCCGGCCTTCCGGAAGTTCAACGGCGCCGGCGGTGACTGCACCAACTTCATCAGCCAGTCGCTGCAGGCCGGCGGCTGGAAGCCGGTCCCGGGCACCTCGTCGGACTACCGCAACTGGTGGTACGACGGCACCCGCCAGTCCGACTCCTGGGTCGGGGCGAACGAGTGGGCCTGGTTCACGCTCTCCAACGAGCGGGCCGCGAACCTGGCGAACGTGTACCAGATGGACATCGGCGACATCCTTCAGGTCGACTTCAACAAGGACGGGTCCAAGGACCACTCCATGATCGTCAGCTACCGCAGCCGTGCGGGGATGCCGTACCTCACGTACCACTCCACCAACACGTACCGTAAGTCGCTCGCGAGCATCATCGCGTCCTACCCGGACGCGCGCTACTTCGCGTACCGCACCTGACGGTCGACCCCCTGAGCCCCTCCCGACGACGGAACCCCCGTCGGCGGGAGGGGCTTTCGCATGCCCGGACGGACCTGGCCGGAAACCGTTGTTTTCCGCGCCAAACCTCCCGGCCGTCAAGATCACTGCATTGAGGTAATGCCCACGGCGTTTCAAGGTCATCAGGGCGGACCGGTGGTTACTGTCCCTAGGGATCTGGACGGATTCCGGATATTCGCCCTTCTTTTTCCTTTTCACCGGTGACGTGCGCTTATGTCCGTCACCGAGCTTACGAAGGAGAGCTCGTCGCATGACCGTTGACACCAGCCCGGAAGCCCAGCTGGATCCGCCGCAGCAGTCCAGCCTGAGCACCGCAGCCGCCCGCAACCTTGCCAGCACGACCAAGTCCGCCCCGCAGATGCAGGAGATCACCTCCCGGTGGCTGCTGCGGAGCCTGCCCTGGGTGGAGACCAAGGGCGGCGCCTACCGGGTGAACCGCCGACTGAGCTACACCGTCGGCGACGGGCGGATCGAGTTCGTCCAGGACGGCGCCTCGGTCCGGGTGATCCCCCAGGAGCTCGGCGAACTCGCCCTGCTGCGCGGCTTCGACGACGTGGAGGTGCTGACCGCGATCGCCGGCCGGTGCGTCCAGCGCGACTTCCGGGCCGGCGAGGTGCTCGTCGAGCGCGGCGCCCCCGCCGACCAGATCCACATGATCGCCCACGGCCGGATCAGCCAGACCTCCCTCGGCAAGTACGGCGACGAGGTGGCCATCGCCACCCTCGCCGACGGCGACCGCTTCGGCGAGAACGCCCTGCTCGACGGCGACGCCGGCTGGGACTACACCGCCACCGCGGAGACCCCGGGCACCCTGCTCACCCTCTCCCGCAGCGAGTTCGCCGCCGTACTGGCCTCCGCGCCCACCCTCCAGGCGCACATCCAGGAGTTCAGCTCGCTGCCGCAGCAGCGGCAGAACCGTCACGGCGAGGCCGAGATCGCCATGTCCGCCGGCCACACCGGCGAGTACGAACTCCCCACCGCCTTCGTCGACTACGAGCTCAACCCCCGCGAGTACGAGCTCTCCGTCGCGCAGACCGTCCTGCGGGTCCACACCAGGGTCGCCGACCTCTACAACGGCCCGCACAACCAGACCGAGGAACAGCTCAGGCTCACCATCGAGGCGCTGCGCGAGCGCCAGGAGCACGAGCTGATCAACAACCGCGAGTTCGGCCTCCTCCACAACGCCGACTTCAAGCAGCGGATCCAGACCCACTCCGGCCCGCCCACCCCGGACGACCTCGACGAGCTGCTCTGCCGCCGCCGCGGCACCAAGTTCCTCTTCGCCCACCCCAAGACGATCGCGGCGATCGGGCGCGAGTTCAACGCGCGCGGGCTCTACCCGGACCACGTCGACGTCGGCGGCCAGCAGGTACCGGCCTGGCGCGGCGTGCCGATCCTGCCCTGCAACAAGATCCCCATCAGCAAGGAGAACACCAGCTCCATCCTCGCCATGCGTACCGGCGAGGACAACCAGGGCGTCATCGGCCTGCGGCAGACCGGCCTGCCCGAGGAGTACGAGCCGGGCCTGTCGGTGCGCTTCATGGGCATCAACGAGCAGGCGATCATCTCCTACCTGGTCACCACCTACTACTCCGCGGCCATCCTGGTGCCCGACGCCCTCGGCGTCCTGGAGAACGTACAGATCGCCCGCAGGCGCGACTAGAGGACCTGCCCACCGGCCGCGACCCCCGGCACGCCCCGGGTCCGGCCGAGCACGCCCGGGATCCGGGCCACCTCACCCACCTCACCAAGGAGTCACGGATGCCCGATCCCGGGCCTTCCCCTCTGCAGTCGAGCCTGCCCTCAGCCGCCGCCCACTTCGGTGCGCACGTCCTCGCCCACACCCTGAGCCTGGGCCGGGCCCCGGCCGACGCCCCGGTCGCGGAGGCCGCCGCGGCCGAGGCCGTCCCCGAGGCGGCCGTCGCCGCGACGCCCGTCGTCACGGCCCCCGAGGCCACCCGCTCCGCCCTGCCGTCCGCGCCCGTCCTGCCCTTCGGCACCCGCACCCCCGCCCCGGCCGCACCCGCGCCCGCGGCGGGCGAGGGAACGGTACGGCAGGCCGGCGAGGCACTGGAGCGGATCATCCGCGGGTCCAGCGGCCTGGGCACGGCCGCCCTGCACCTCGCCCCGTACGCGGAGCCGCCGGCGGCCGCCGCACCGGCGCCCGCCGCACCGGTGGGACGCCCTCCACATCCCCGGCCTGTACTACCACCCCGTCCCGGAACCCGACCCGGGCGCGGGTGGCCGAGCTCAGCCGCCGGATCAAGGCCTGGGCGCTGGACGAGATCCAGCTGTACCCGGACGACTGGGAGGGCGAGTTCGACGGCTTCTCCACCGGCCGCTACATGGTCGCCTGCCACCCGGACGCCCCCACCATCGAGCACCTGATGATCGCCGCCCGGCTGATGGTCGCCGAGAACGCGGTCGACGACATGTACTGCGAGGACCACGGGGGCTCGCCCATCGGCCTCGGCGGCCGCCTGCTGCTGGCGCACAGCGCCCTCGACCCGCTGCACACCACCGAGGAGTACCGGCCCCGGTGGGCGGAGTCGCTCCACGAGGACGCCCCCCGGCGCTCCTACCGCTCAGCCATGGAGTACTTCGTCCAGCAGTCCACGCCCTCCCAGGCCGACCGCTTCCGGCACGACATGGCCCGGCTGCACATGGGGTACCTGGCCGAGGCCGCCTGGGCGCAGACGGACCACATGCCCGAGGTGTGGGAGTACCTCGTCATGCGGCAGTTCAACAACTTCCGGCCGTGCCCCACCATCACGGACACCGTCGGCGGCTACGAACTGCCCTCCGACCTGCACGCCCAGCCCGCCATGCAGCGCGTCCTCGCACTCGCCGGCAACGTCAGCACCATCGTCAACGACCTCTACTCGTACACCAAGGAACTCGCCAGCCCCGGGCGCCACCTGAACCTCCCCGTGGTGATCGCCGAACGCGAGGGGGTCTCGGACCGGGAGGGCTACCTCAAGGCGATCGAGGTCCACAACGAGCTCATGCACGACTTCGAAGCCGAGACCGCCGCCCTGGCCGCCGCCTGCCCCGTACCGAGCGCGCTGCGCTTCCTGCGGGGGGTGGCCGTGTGGGTCGACGGCAACCACTACTGGCACCAGACGAACACCTATCGCTACAGCCTGCCCGATTTCTGGTAAGGACGGACTTATTCGTGACCAGCACTGATCTCACCACCACCCCCTCCGTCGGCTCCGTGCTCATCCCCGCGCCGACGACGCCCTACCAGGGCGACATCGCCCGTTACTGGAACAACGAGGCCCGCCCCGTCAACCTCCGCCTCGGCGACGTCGACGGTCTTTACCACCACCACTACGGCATCGGCGACGTCGACCACGCCGCCCTCGGCGACACCGAGGACAGCGAATACGAGAAGAAGCTGATCGCCGAGCTGCACCGGCTGGAGTCGGCCCAGGCCGAAGTGCTGCTGGACCACCTCGGCCCCGTCGGCCGCGACGACACCCTCGTCGACGCCGGCTGCGGCCGCGGCGGCTCGATGGTGATGGCCCACCAGCGCTTCGGATGCAAGGTCGAGGGCGTCACCCTGTCGACCAAGCAGGCCGACTTCGCCAACCAGCGCGCCCGCGAACTCGGCATCGAGGACCACGTCCGCGCCCGCGTCTGCAACATGCTCAACACCCCCTTCGAGACCGGCCGGGCCGCGGCCTCGTGGAACAACGAGTCGAGCATGTACGTCGACCTCCACGACCTCTTCGCCGAGCACTCCCGGGTGCTCGCCGTCGGCGGCCGCTACGTCACCATCACCGGCTGCTGGAACCCGCGTTACGGCCAGCCCTCCAAGTGGGTCTCGCAGATCAACGCGCACTTCGAGTGCAACATCCACTCCCGCCGCGAGTACCTGCGGGCCATGGCCGACAACCGCCTCGTCCCGCAGGCCGTCATCGACCTGACCCCCGACACGCTGCCCTACTGGAAGCTGCGCGCCACGTCCTCCCTGGTCACCGGCATCGAGGAGGCGTTCATCAAGTCCTACGAGGACGGCTCCTTCCAGTACGTCCTGATCGCCGCCGACCGCGTCTGACCAGGCTCTGAGCGGGCCGCTCCGACCGAGCCCGCCCGCGGACGCCAGGGGCCGGGACCGTCAGCCGACGGACCCGGCCCCTGACGGGCATGTGACCATGGCCCCCGGTACATCCGCACCACCTGGGGGAACCATGGCCACCCGCACCACCGTCGCGCGCCCTCTCGCCGCCGCACTCGCCGCGCTGTTCGTCCTGACCGGCTGCACCTCGCCGGACAAGGACCCGAAGGCGGCGGGCGGTTCGGGCTCCCCGGCGGCCGTGGCGGCCCCGCCCGCACCGGGCGGCACCGGAGCCGGGTACGAGGGACCCCGCCCCCAGGACCAGAACCTGCTGGCCTGGACCGGCGACCCGAACGACGCGGGCCACGTGACCGCCCAGTCGGCGGCCGGCGTCGGCGGACGCGTCACCCTGGTCCGCATCGTCCTGCGCCAGGAGATCACCTGGTCGAACATCTGGCTCGGGCTGGCCGGGATCGACCCCAACGCCCAGCTCTCCCACTGCTACGTGGGCGTGTACGACGCCACCGGCACCCTGCGCGCGGCCAGCCCGGACGTCTCCCCCCAGCTGATGACCGACCCCGTGGCCAAGCCGCTCGCCCTCGCCAAGCCGTTCACCGCCGCCCCCGGGACCTACTTCATCGCCCTCCTGCTCAACGGCAACTGGGCCACCAACGCCCTCACCCTGAAGTCCACCGGCGCCGGCATCTCGGTCAACGCGGGCCTCACGCCCCCCAACCTGCGCTACAGCACCCTCCTGACCGGCCAGAACTCCCTGCCCGCCACCGTGAACCTCGCCGAGCAGTCCACCAGCACCATCAACACCGGCTGGGCCAGCCAGTGGTACGGGATCTCCTGAGCGCCCGTACCCGCCGCCCGGGCTGAGTCGGGCGGCGGGTACGGGTTCGGGCCGGTACGGGTTCAGGCCGGTACGGGTTCGGCGCGGGGCGCGCGGGCGGGCGGGGCGAGGCGGCCCGTGCGGTCGAGGCCGTACAGGGCGGCCGTGCACCCGAGGCCCAGGACGAACAACGCCAGCCAGGGCAGCGCCGACATCCCGGCGGCGCGGGCCGCGTCCAGCGCCGCCCCCGTGAGCAGGTTGCCCACGGCGATGCCGACCCCGCACACCGTGTTGTACAGACCGTAGTGCGTGGCGACCAGGCGGTCCCCGCAGAGCCGGACGATGGTGTCCATCTCGAACGGGTACGCGATCATGGTCCCGACGGCCAGCAGCAGCGCCGCCAGCACCGGCGGCACCGCCGCCAGCAGCCGTGTCCCCAACTGCGACCCCGGGACGGGCAGTGCCGTGGCCGCCAACAGGGGAAGGAACGCCGCCCCCATGGCCAGCAGCCCCCAGGCCAGGGCCCGGCCCGGCTCCAGACGGGCCCTGCACCAGGCGGTGACGCGGGTCTGGAAGAGGATCGTGCTCAGTCCGGAGACCGCGAAGAGCACCGCCACCGCGGCCGTGCCGAAGCCGCCCTCGCCGCCGACGCGCCGGACCTCCAGCGGCAGCGCCATGTAGACCTGGAAGGTCATCACGTACGAGCCGATCATCGCCACGGAGAACAGCAGGAACGGCCGGTTGGCGAGGATCCCGCGCCACTGGACGAGCACCCCCTCCCGGGGGCCGTCGGCCCGTTCGGCGGCGTCGTTGCCCCGGCGGGCGGGCAGGGCCCGGATCTGCACGATGCTCAGCACCGCGAAGATCCCGGCCGCCGTCAGGCAGGTGACGCGGAAGTCGACGCCCGTCAGCACCATGCCGACCAGCGGGCCCAGCAGGATGCCCGCCTGGTAGAAGACGTTGAACAGGGCGAAGGCCTCCACCCGGCGCTCGCCCGCGTCGGCCGCCAGGTAGGCCCGGGTGGCCGGGTTGAACAGGGCCCCGGCCAGCCCGGTCGCCGCGGACGCGGCGATCAGCGCCGGGACGGAGTCGACCAGCCCGAGGGTCGCGAACCCGGCGATGCGCAGCGCCAGCCCGGCGATGATCATCGGCTTGTAGCCGAGGCGGTCGGCGAGGGTGCCGCCGATCAGGAACATGCCCTGCTGGCTGAAGTTGCGCACGCCGAGGATCAGGCCCACCGTCCAGCCCGCCAGTCCGAGCGGGCCGGCCAGGTGCGTGGCGAGGTAGGGCATGAGCATGTAGAAGCCGAGGTTGATGGTGAACTGGTTGACCATCAGCAGCTGGACGCTGCGCTCGTACGTGCGGACCTGCGCGAGGGTGCCCTTCATCAGGCGGGAACCTCCGAGGCGCGCAGGGTCAGCGGGTCCACCACGCTCGCGCAGCGCGTCCAGCGGGTGACCTCCTTCTCGTCCAGGCGGCCGATCGTGTCGGGCTCCGCGGTCGGCGGGGAGTCCAGCAGCCCGTGCGCGGCGCAGTAGTCGTCGTCGTACACCGTGCCGAGGTAGCGCTGCGGTCCGTCGGGGAAGACGGCGGCGATCCGGGTGTCCTCGGGCAGGGTGCGGGCCAGCCAGCCGGCCACCAGGGCGACCGCGCCGACGCTCCAGCCGCCGGCGGCGTAGTGGGAGGCGGCGAGCTGACGGCAGGTCCACACGGCCTCGCCGGGGGCGACCCAGTGCACCTCGGAGAACTGCTCGTAGGCGACGTTGCGCGGGTAGATGCTGGAACCGAGGCCTCGCATGAGGCGGGTGCGCGCGGGCTGGCCGAAGATGGTGGAGCCGACGGTGTCCACGCCCACCAGCTTCAGCTCGGGGTAGAGCTGGCGCAGGACGCGGGAGACGCCCGCGGAGTGCCCTCCGGTGCCGACGCTGCACACCAGGACGTCGATGTGGTGCAGCTCGGTGGCCAGTTCGAGGGCGAGCGGGGTGTAGGCGGTGGTGTTGTCCGGGTTGTTGTACTGGTCCGGGCACCAGGAGCCGGGGTGCTGGGCCAGCAGCTGGGTGACGCGGTCGCGGCGGGCCTGCTGCCAGCCTCCGGTGGGGTGCGGTTCGGAGACGACGTTGACCTGGGCCCCGTACGCCGTCAGCAGGCGGGTCATCGACGGTTCCAGGCCCGGATCGGTGACGAGGGTGACGGGGTGCCCGTGGACCATGCCGGCCAGGGCGAGGCCGAGACCGAGGGTGCCGCTGGTGGACTCGATGATCCGGGCGCCCGGCTTCAGTTCGCCCCGGGCGCGGGCCCGTTCGACCATGTGCAGGCCGGGCCGGTCCTTGATGCCGCCGGGGTTGAAGCCCTCGAGCTTCGCCCAGAAGCCGCGCCCCGCCGGGGCCAGGGGCTCCGACACGCGCAGCAGGGGAGTGTTGCCGACCAGCCCGGAGAGGCCGGAGCGGGCGGGAGGAGTGACGTCGGTGGCCGAAGAATGCATTGTTCCGCTCTCGTTCGATGGTGCGTCAGTGGTCGCGCTCGTGGGAAATGCCGAGCCGGGGCAGGGCATGGTCCGCCCGTTGGGGCATACGTCAGCCGTTGCGAACGGGCTTACGGGAGCTGACAAAGCCGCCATCGACAGACGA
>NZ_GG657750.1:6899641-6901047 GCF_000158895.1 Streptomyces sp. C
CCGGTGTTCGCCGCCGAGCGGCCGGACCCGCCAGGTGTGGAAGTGCCGTTCCGGGACCGGACGGCCCGCCGGGGCCGAGCGCGGGCGCGCCGGCCAGGTTGGGGGTGGCCCGCAGCACCCGGCCGCGGGCGCCCACCACCTGGACGAAGTCGGCGCCCGGCAGCGGGGCGCGCATCCGGTCCAGGCCGCCGGAGGCGGCGAGCCGGGCGATGGTGACGGCCTGCCGCTCGGCGTCGCGCTCGGCGTTGCGCAGCAGGTTGGCCTTGAGCAGCCCGAGCAGGGCGAACGAGGCCAGGGCGAGGGCCGCCGCCACGACGACGACGGCGCCGGCCGTCGCCCTTCCGCGGACGGTGGCGGGCCCGATCCGCCGCAGCAGGCGGTGCACGGGTCCGCGTACGCGGCCGAGCGGGCGGCGCACCGCGCCGGACTCCGCCGGGGCCGGCGCCTCAGCCACCGTCGGCCGCCAGCCGGTATCCGGCACCGCGCACGGTCTCCAGGGCGGACCGGCCGAACGGCGCGTCGATCTTCCGGCGCACCGCGCTGACGTGCACCTCGACCACGTTCGGATCGCCGTCGAAGGCGCTGTCCCACACCTGTTCCAGGATCTCCCGCTTGGGCACCACCTCGCCGGCGCGCCGGGCCAGGCACTCCAGCACCGCGAACTCGCGGGCGGTCAGCCGTATCTCCGTCCCGCCGCGGGAGCACAGGTGGCGCGCGGGGTCGACCAGGAGGTCGCCGAACTGCATGGTCCGCGGGGCGCGGCGGCCCGTACGCCGGCCCAGGGCGCGGAGCCGGGCGACGAGGACGAGGTAGGAGAAGGGCTTGGAGAGGAAGTCGTCGGCGCCGGTGTCCAGGGCCTCCGCCTCGTCGTACTCGCCGTCCTTCGCCGTGAGCATCAGGATCCCGGACTCGTTGCCGGCGGCGCGCAGCCGGGCGCAGACGCGGTAGCCGTTGAGGCCCGGCAGCATGATGTCGAGCACGATCAGGTCGTAGTCGTGCTCGCAGGCCATCCACAGGCCCTGCGGCCCGTCGTGGGCGACGTCCACCGAGAAGCCCTCCGACCGGAGCCCCCGCTGGAGGGCGAGCGCCAGCCGTCGTTCGTCCTCCACCACCAGTACGCGCATGCCGACCAGGGTCTCAGGTGGGGTGCGGGCTTTGCTGAAGGGGTCTTCAGGCGGCTTCAGGTGGGCTTCAGCATTGCCTCGGCATGCTCGGCGACGAGCCGGGCGTGGTGCCCGGTGGTGCCTGAGGAGTCCCGGTATGTCTGAGTCTTTGCCGCCGTCCGACCCGTCCGACCAGCCCGACCCCACCGCCCAGCAGCCGGCGAAGCCCGCGCGCAAGGGGCTGGGCGGCGTCGTCCCCCGTGGCACGGGCGCGCGCTGGGCGGTGGCCGTCGGCGCGGCCGC
>NZ_GG657750.1:6901986-6908617 GCF_000158895.1 Streptomyces sp. C
GGGCCCTGTGAGGTACTGCTCATCGGCGGCCGGTCCGGCGTCGGGAAGTCCACGGTCGGCTGGGAGGTCTCGGTGCGGCTGCGCGCCGCCCGGGTCGCCCACTGCCTGGTCGAGGGCGACAACCTCGACCAGGCGCACCCCGCCCCGCCCGGCGACCCCGACCGCTCCCGGCTGACCGAGGCCAACCTGGCCGCGCTCTGGCGCAACTACACTGCGCTCGGCCAGCGCCGGCTGATCTACACCAACACCGTCTCCGTCCTGGACCCCGCCCTGATCACCCGCGCCATGGGCGGCACGCCCCGCGTCATCGGGGTGCTCCTCACCGCCACCGACGCCACCGCCCGGCGCCGTCTGGCCGTCCGTGAGACCGGCAGCCAACTGGAGGCCCACGTGGCCCGGAGCCGGCTGATGTCCCGGCGGCTGGAGGGCGAAGCGCCGCCCTGGGTGGTGCGCGTCCCCACCGACGGCCGGTCCGTCACCGGCATCGCCCTCGACGTCGTCGCCCTGACCGGCTGGGCGGCCGGAGAGGACGGGGCATGACCGTCTTCCGATGCGCCGACTGCGGTACGGCCGTCACCGCCGAGGTCGACGAGGTGCCCCTCCCGGAGCGGGAGGGACCGCTGCCCTACGAGGCCGAGGGCGAGTGCCCGCCGCGGATCCCGCCCGGCCGCTTCGCCTACGACCCCCGGCCGTCCGCCTTCTCCAAGGTGCCCCACCCCACGCTGAAGTCGCACCTCGCGCCCGGCGGCCCGACCGGCAGCATCGTCATCGGCCCCGGCGACGCCCGCGGCATGGCGCCCACCCCCGACGGGAGGAACCGCGGCGGCTGCTGCGGCCCCGACGGCACGGGCGGCGCCAACATGCTGTGCGCCGGCTGCTCGGCCGCGATCGCGATCGAGAGCGCCGACTGCTGGACCCCCCGGCAGATCGTCCTCGACCCCCGCCGGGTGGTCGCGCAGGACGGGCCGGCGCCGTGATGTCCGCTCCGCCGATGGCGCGCAGAATGTAGGGGAGCGGCGCGTCCCCCCGCGCGCCCGGGCAGAGGAGGCTTCCGGTGCCGTCGGAGCAGGCGGGGGGCGCGGGGGCTGCCGGTCCGATCCGGTCGGAGCCGGGGTCCCTGCTGGAGCACGTGGCGGTGGCCGTCTTCGGCATGGACGGCGACGGCCGGATCCGCTTCTGGGGGCCCGGCGCGCAGGGGCTCTTCGGGCACGAGGCCGCCGACGTGCTGTCCCGGCCCGCCTCCGCCCTCTTCCCCGAACCCCCCGCGGACACCCCCGGCTCCGCCGCGCTGCTCACGGAACGGGCCCGGACCCTCGGGTACTGGCGGGTCCGGCTGCCGGCCCTGCACCGCGACGGCTCCGTCTTCGACTGCGGGTTCCGCGTCTTCCCGGTGGCCGGCAGCGCCGACGACCCGGTGATCATGGGGCTGGCCAGCAGGGCGGACGAGCTCGACCGGGTGAAGACCAACCTCGCCTTCCTCGACGCCCTCTTCGAGACCTGCCCCATCGGCCTGGTCATGCTCGACCAGGACCTGCGCTACGTCCACCTCAACCAGGCGCTGGCCGACATGGACGGCCTCCCCGTCGCCGCCCACCTGGGCCGTGCCACCGACGAGATCATGCTCACCTCCGACGACGGCGAGTTCCAGCGGATGCTGCGCGCCGTCGCCGAGGAGGGCCGTCCCCTCGTCGGCGCCCTGGTGGGGATGCGCACCCCGGGCCGCCCCGACCGCGACCAGGTGCGGTCCGTCAGCCTGTTCCCGCTCAGCCGGGCCGGGGAGACCCGCCCGGGTGTGGGCGGCCTGCTGGTCGACGTCACCGACCGGGAGCGGGCCCTGCTGGAGGCCACCGCGGCCCGCCGGCGCCTGGCGCTGCTGGACCGGGCCGCCGCAGGCGTCGGCACCTCCCTGGACGTGGACACCACCGCCCGGGAGCTGGTCGAGGTGGCCGTACCGGACTTCTGCGACGGCTGCGTCGTCGAGCTGGTGGAGTGGATGAACCCCGCGGAGGCCTTCGACCCGCGGCTGCCCCTGTTCACCCGCCGCATCGCGTCCGGCACCGTGCTGCCGCCGCCCGCGCCCGAGCTGGTGGCCGGCCTGGAGCGGGTGCAGTACCCCGCGGGTTCCGGCATCCACCGCATGTTCGCCGCCGGCCGCCCGCTCTGCGTACGGGTCGACGAGGAGTTCGCGGCCGGGGCCACCGACCGGCCCGGACGCGCCCGGCTGCTCCTGGAGAGCGGCCTGGACCGCATCGTCATCGCCCCGCTCATCGCCCGGGGCAGCGTGCAGGGCATCGCCATGTTCGGACGCGCCTCCGCCCGCCCCGACTTCACCGAACAGGACCTGAGCCTCGCCGGGGAACTCGCCTCCCGCGCCGCCCTGTGCCTGGACAACGCCCGCCTCTACAGCCGGGTCCAGGACATCGCCCTCACCCTCCAGCGCGCCCTGCTGCCGAGTGCCCTGGCCCGCAGCGAGCACGTGGCCATCGCGCACCGCTACCTGCCGGGCAGCCGGGCCACGGAGGTCGGCGGCGACTGGTACGACGTGATCGACCTGCCCGGGGGCCGGGTCGCCCTCGTCGTCGGCGACGTCATGGGCCACGGGGTGCCCGCAGCCGCCTCGATGGGCCGGCTGCGCATCACCGCCAAGGCGCTGGCCCGCCACGGCCCGGAGCCCGAGCGGCTCCTCGGCGAACTCGACGCGTGCGCTCGGGAGTCCGGCATCGAACTGGCCACCTGCGTCTACGTCGAGTACGACCCGCACACCGGCCGCGCCCGCATCGCGAACGCCGGCCACCCCCCGCCCCTCGTGCGCCGCCCCGACGGCACCGTCGAGACCCTCGGCGGCGGCCTCGGCGTCCCGCTCGGCGTCGGCGGGGTCCCCTTTCGCACGGCCGGCGCCCACCTCCCCGACGGGGCGGTCCTCGCCCTCTACACCGACGGGCTCGTCGAGGCGCGGGGCCAGGACATCGAGGCGGGCCTGGACGCCCTGCGGGAGCGGCTCGCGGCGGTCGAGGGCCCGTTGGAGGAGGAGGTGGACCGGGTCCTGTCGGCCCTGGTCCCCGACGCGGCCACCGACGACACGGTCCTGCTCCTGGCCCGGATCCGGCACGCGCGGTGAGCGGGCCGGTGCGGGGGAGAAGGGGACGGTGCGGGGAAGAAGGGGACGGTGCGGGGGAGAAGGAGACGGGGACGGGGGCCGGTGCGGGCTTAGTCCATGCGCAGGGCCGCCGCGAAGTCCATCTTGTCCTCCAGCCGGGCCAGGTCCCGCCCGGTCAGCGACTCGATCCGGTTGATCCGGTACCGCAGCGAGTTCACGTGCAGGTGCAGGGCCTCGCCGCAGCGCGCCCATGAGCCGTCGTGCTCCAGGAACGACCGCAGCGTCGGGACCAGTTCGGACTGGTGGCGCCGGTCGTACGCGTGCAGCGGCGCCAGCAGCCGCCGGCTGAAGGCCCGCCTGACCTCCGCGGGGAGCAGCGGCAGCAGCGACATGACGTGCGCCGCCATGTCCCCGGTGCCGCGCACGGCGACCGCCTCCGCCTCCGCCTCCGGGCCGGCCGCGACCCGGCGGGCGCTGCGGGCCTCCGCCAGGGTGTGCCGCAGGTCGTCCGGCTCCGCCACCGGGTCGCCGAGGCCGAGGCTCAGCCGCTCCCCGCCGCGCAGCCCGCGCGGCAGCGCCCCGTACGCGGCCTCCCGGACCGCCTCCGGGGTCAGCTCCGCGCCCGGGGCGACCCGTACGAAGGCCACGGCCTCGCGCCCGTCGAGCGCGGCGGCGAGCCCGATCCGCCGGGCGGCGCCCGGCCCCAGGCAGGCCGGGTGCAGCAGCACATCCTCCAGCAGGTCCCGCACCGGCGACGGCCCGTCGCCGCCCGGTACGCCGTCCAGCCGGGCCGCGACGGCCTGCCAGCGGCCCCCGCCACCGGGCGCCTCCGCCGCGAGCCGCCCGGCGGCGTCCCGGACCTGGTCGCGCGCCTCGGTGCCCGTTCCCCCGGAGTCCAGCAGCCCCAGCAGCCGCCCGGCGGCCCGGCGGCGCGCCGTGCGGTCGGCGTCACGGCCGCCGCGCTCCACGGCGATCAGCCCGGCCAGCCGTTCCACGAGGCCGATGCGCTCGTCGTGCCAGTCCCCGCTGTCGGCCTCCACCGCGACGGCCCAGTCGGTCAGCGCGGGCCCGGCACCCGGCGCCGACCGCACCGGGAACAGCGAGTAGGGCACCCCGTGGGCCGTCGTGCGGTGCGGGGCGCGCCGGCCGGAGCGCTCGGCGGCCAGGAACCGCCCGGCCAGGGCGGTGGCCGTCCGCTCCGGCAGCGGCGGCCGGGCGCCCGCGATCAGCCGCCCGGTGGGGGAGAGCACGTGGGCGCGGAGGTCCAGCTCGGACAGCAGCAGGTCCAGGAGCGCACCCGCCCCGGCGCCGCTGCCGGGCCGGGACGCCATCAGCCGCCGGTGCCGGTCCACGAGCGCGGCGAGGTTCCCGACGCGGGCCCCGCTGCGGCCGCGCGCCACGAACTCGGCGACGGGGCCGAAGGGGACGTCCACGCCCACCGCGAACAGCGGCAGCCCGTGCCGCTCGCAGGCCCGCACCAGTTCGTCCGGCACGTTCCCGAACTCCGCCTCGCCCGCCCCCAGCGCGACGGCGCCCGCCTCCAGGACGATCCGTACGAAGGCGTCGGCGCGCCCGAGGTCCGGCCGCAGCCACACCAGCCCCGACAGCACCAGGTCCCCCGGGGAGACGAACCGTCCCGGATCCGGCAGGTCGATGGTCACGGCGGCGAGCACGGGCCGCCGCAGGCCCTCCTCGCCGCCGCCGAGGTACCGGAACGGCGCCGGGCCGCCGGAGAGGATCACATCACGCAACTGCATGGCGACAGCCTGCCATGCGTGATCAAAGCCCCAACTGCCGCCCGGAGCAACCAAATGCGTACTACATCGACTCCAGCAGGCGGGCCGCCGCCTCGCGCATCTCCACCTTGCGGATCTTGCCGGTGACCGTCATCGGGAACTCGTCCACGACGTGGACGTAGCGCGGGATCTTGAAGTGGGCCAGGCGGCCCGAGCAGTACGCGCGGACCGTCTCCGCCGTCAGCGGCTCGGCCCCCTCGCGCATCCGCACCCAGGCCATCAGCTCCTCCCCGTACTTGGCGTCGGGCACGCCGATGACCTGGACGTCCAGGACGTCGGGGTGGCCGTGCAGGAACTCCTCGATCTCGCGCGGGTAGAGGTTCTCGCCGCCCCGGATCACCATGTCCTTGATCCGGCCCGTGATGGCCAGGTAGCCGTCCGCGTCCATGACGGCGAGGTCGCCGGTGTGCATCCAGCCCTCCCCGTCCACGGCCTCGGCGGTCTTCTGCGGCTCGCCCCAGTAGCCGAGCATCACGGAGTAGCCCCGGGTGCACAGCTCGCCCGGGGTGCCGCGCGGGACGGTGGCGCCGGTCTCCGGGTCGACGACCTTGACCTCCAGGTGCGGCCCGACCCGGCCCACGGTGGAGACCCTGCGCTCCACGGAGTCGTCCACCCGGGTCTGCGTGGACACCGGGGAGGTCTCCGTCATGCCGTAGCAGATGGAGACCTCGGCCATCCCCATCCGCTCGATCACTTCGTTCATCACCTCGACCGGGCAGGGCGAGCCCGCCATGATCCCGGTGCGCAGGCTCGACAGGTCGTACCCGTCGAAGCCGGGCGCGGCCAGTTCGGCGATGAACATCGTCGGCACCCCGTACAGCGAGGTGCACGCCTCCGCCTCCACCGCGGCCAGCGTCGCCGCCGGGTCGAAGGCCGGGGCCGGGATCACCATCGCCGCCCCGTGGCTGGTGCAGGCGAGGGCGCCCATGACCATGCCGAAGCAGTGGTAGAAGGGCACCGGTACGCACACCCGGTCCCGCTCGGTGTAGCCGCACAGCTCCCCGACGAAGAAGCCGTTGTTGAGGATGTTGCGGTGGGAGAGGGTGGCGCCCTTGGGGAAGCCCGTGGTCCCCGAGGTGTACTGGATGTTCACCGGGTCCCCCGGGTCCAGGGCCGCTGCCGCCCGTGCGAGGTCCGCCGGGTCGCCCTGGGCGCCGCGCTCCCGCAGCGAGTCCCACAGCGGTCCGTCCAGCAGCACCGTGAACTCCAGGTCCGCGCAGCGCGGCCGGACCTCCTCGATCATCGCCGCGTAGTCCGAGCCCTTGAAGCCGGCCGCCGCGACCAGCAGCCGGATCCCCGACTGGTTCAGCACGTACTCCAGCTCGTGCGAGCGGTACGCCGGGTTGACGGTGACCAGGATCGCCCCGATCTTCGCGGTGGCGTACTGGACCAGGGTCCACTCGGCGCGGTTGGGCGCCCAGATGCCGACGCGGTCGCCCGCGGTGATGCCGAGGTCCAGCAGGCCGAGGGCGAGGACGTCCACGTCTGCGGCCAGCTCCGCGTACGTCCACCGCCGTCCGGCGGCCACGTCGACGAGGGCGTCCCGGTCGGGGAAACGGCGCACGGTGCGGTCGAGGTTGTCCCCGATCGTCTCGTCCAGCAGCGGGACCCCGGTGCTTCCTGACGCGTGACTGGGCGCGACGGACACGTGTACCTCCACGACTCTGTGGCCCGGCGGAGCCGGCGTGCGGCCATGATCCTCTTCCGGCGGCCGCCGGGCCAGCCCCCGGAGCCCCCG
>NZ_GG657750.1:6910230-6913311 GCF_000158895.1 Streptomyces sp. C
GCCTTCGCCCTCAGCCGTTCCCGGCCCGGCCGGAGAGCTGTGCCTGACGGCGGCCGGGACGGCACCGCTCGAAGGACGGCCCACAGCCGCTCGACGGAAGCCGCACCTGCGGCCCGGCCCGCCGGGCCCGCACCTACGCT
This sequence comes from Streptomyces sp. C, assembly GCF_000158895.1. NCBI lineage: Bacteria > Bacillati > Actinomycetota > Actinomycetes > Kitasatosporales > Streptomycetaceae > Streptomyces > Streptomyces sp. C. The sequence continues at coordinate 6,910,371 of NZ_GG657750.1, forward strand.
GAGCCCATGAACGTCATCCTCTACGGCGGAACCGGAATGCTCGGGCGCGGCGTACTGCTGGAATGCCTGCGCGACGACTCCGTGAAGAGCGTCCTGTCCATCGGCCGTACCCCGCTCGGCGTCAGCCACCCCAAGCTGCGCGAGCACATCCGCCCCGACCCGAGCGACCTGTCGGACCTCGCCGGTGAACTGTCGGGCTACGACGCCTGCTTCTTCTGCCTGGGCACCTCCTCCCTCGGCAAGAAGGAGGAGGAGTACCGCGCCGTCACCCACGACCTGACGCTCGCGGTCGCCCGCCCCCTGGCCGCCGCCAATCCGGCCCTGACCTTCACCTACATCACGGGCGAGGGCACCGACAGCACCGAACAGGGCGGCACCATGTGGGCCCGGGTGAAGGGGAAGACGGAGAACGACCTGCTCGCCCTGCCCTTCAACGCCTACGTGTTCCGGCCCAGCATCGTCCAGCCCGTCAGCGGCATGCCGACCAGGACCTGGCTCTACCGCGTGGGGTACGTCGTCACCAAACCGCTCTTCCCCCTCGTGGGCCGGTTCGCACCGAACCAGTTCACCACCACGAAGGCCCTCGGCCGGGCGATGATCGCGGTGGCGACCCCCGGATCGGAGCCCGGCACCCGGATCCTGCGCTCCCCGGACATCAACCGCCTCGCCGGTGACCAGTAGTAATTGATTACCGGGGACTCCCTCCCGCACGCGAGAATGAGCCATCTCGAACCGGGAGGAACCCCACATGAGCCAGGACCACCTGACTCTGCACGGCCTGCTGCCCGCGCAGGAGCTGGCGGACGCCATCGACGCCGGACACGTGACCCGCAAGCGGCACCCCGAACTGCCCCTGTCCATCTACACGTACACGCGCACCGCGCAGTACGAGCAGGTGTGGAACGCGGTCACCACCCGCTGCCGCGGTCTCGTCGCCGACGACGAGACCGGAGCGGTCGTCGCGCTGCCGCTGCCGAAGTTCTTCAACGTCGGCGAGCACACCTCCGGACGCCCCTACGCGCCCGCCCTGCCCGACGAGACGTTCGAGGTCTACGACAAGGTCGACGGCAGCCTCGCCGTGGTCTTCCACTACGCGGACCACTGGCGGGTCGCCTCCAAGGGATCCTTCACCAGCTCCCAGGCCGCCTGGGCGCAGCGCCTCCTCGACGCCCGCGACACCTCGGCCCTGGTGCCCGGCACGACCTACCTCGCGGAGATGCTCTACCCGCAGAACCGGATCGTGGTGGACTACGGCGACCGCCGGGACCTCGTCCTGCTCGCCGCCTTCGGCGCGGACGGCACCGAGGTGCCGCTCGCCGAGGCAGCCGGCCACTGGCAGGGCATCGGCTCCGTCGTCAAGGTGTGGCCCGCCGTGCCGCTCGACGAGCTCCTCGCGCTGGCCGAGTCCAACACCCTGCCCGGCGGCGGCTCCGCGGCCGGCACCGACGCCGAGGGGTTCGTGCTGCGGTTCGCCTCCGGCGTGCGCGCGAAGGCCAAGCTGTCGGAGTACGTACGCCTGCACAAGCTGCTGACCGGCGTCAACGAGCGGGACGTCTGGCGCGCCCACGGGGTCCAGCGCTTCGCGGGCCTGCCCGCCAAGCAGCTCGCGCAGGGCCTGAACTGCACGGCGGCGGACGTCGAGGAGGCCGGCGGCAAGCCGCTCGACGCGCTCCTGGAACAGGTCCCCGACGAGTTCGACGCCTGGGTCCGCGAGGTCATCGCCCGGCTGGAGGACGCGTTCGCCGAGCGTGAGCGGGCCGTCGACGAGGCCTTCGAGGCGCTCGCGCACCTGGCCGGCGACCGGGGCGCCTTCGCGCGCGCCGCCAAGGAGATCCGGGACGGCAAGATCCGCTCCGCGATGTTCCTGCGCCTGGACGGCCGTTCGACCGAGCTCGTCAGCTGGCGGGCCGTACGGCCGGAGACGGCCGACCCCTACACCACCGACGAGGAGAACTGAACGTGTCCGAAGAGCCCCGCCTCCCCGTGGTCCACGTCATGACGGGGTTGCCGGCCTCGGGCAAGACGACCGCGGCCCGCGCCCTCCAGGCCGAGGCCGGCGGCCGCATGCGCCGGGTCAACCTCGACGACCTGCGGGCCATGCTCGACCTGCCCGACCCCGAACGGGCCCGCTCGTACCGGCACGAGCAGACCGTGCTCGCCGTCCAGGACGCGGCGGTCCGTGCGGCCGTCGACGACGGCTTCGACGTGGTCGTCGACAACACCCACCTGACGTCGAACATCCCCAAGCGGCTCAAGGCGGCGGTCGCCGGCCGCGCCGCCTTCGTCGTGCACGACTTCACCGACGTGCCCGTCGAGGAGTGCCTGCGCCGCGACGCGGCGCGGGAGCGGCCGGTCGGCGAGGAGATCATCCGGATCCTGGCCGACAAGCACGCCAAGGCGAAGAAGGGAGGCTGGCGGCTCACCGCGGAGTGGCTGAACGACCAGCCGCCCGTCCGCCCGTACGTCGCCGACCCGGAGCTCCCGACGGCCGTGATGTGCGACATCGACGGCACCCTCGCCCTCACCGGCGACCGGGGCCCGTACGACTTCTCGCGCTGCGACATCGACCTGCTGAACGAGCCCGTACGGCACGCGCTCGACGCCTTCCGGCGTGCGGACGGGGACGTGATCGTGCTGCTGTCCGGGCGCGGCGAGGAGCACCGGGAGCAGACGGAGTCCTGGCTGCGGCGCCACGAGGTGCCGTACGACGAGCTGTGGATGCGGCCCAAGGGCGACACCCGCCGCGACGACGTGGTCAAGGCCGAGCTCTTCGACGCGCACGTCCGCGACCGCTACGCCGTGCGGGTCTCGCTCGACGACCGGGACCGGGTGGTCGCCGTCTGGCGCCGGATGGGGCTGCCGACCTGGCAGGTCAACTACGGGGACTTCTGACACGCCGGAGGGCGTACGGGAGGCGGTCGCCGCGAGGCACCGTCCCGTA
>NZ_GG657750.1:6913411-6915754 GCF_000158895.1 Streptomyces sp. C
CCGTCGACGGGGCCGGGCTGGACGTGGCCGCGCTGCGGGCGAGCGGGGCGCGGGCGGTGCTCATGACCCCGGCGCACCAGTTCCCGACCGGCGTCGTCCTCGACGGGGAGCGCCGCCGCGACCTGCTGGCCTGGGCCGCCGCCGGAGGGCTGGTGCTGGAGGACGACTACGACGCCGAGCACCGCTACGACCGCGCCCCCGTCCCCGCCCTGCGGGCCCTGGCGCCCGAGGGGGTCTGCTACGCCGGGAGCGTGTCCAAACTGCTGGCGCCGGCCCTGCGGCTGGGCTGGCTGCTGGTCCCGCGCCGCCTGCGGGAGCCGGTCGTGGAGGCCAAGCGGTACGCCGACCTCGGCAACCCGGTCCTCGCGCAGCTCGTCCTCGCCCGCCTGATGGACTCCGGCGAACTGGAACGCCACCTGCGCTTCGTCCGGCGCCGCCACCGCCGCCGCCGGGACGCGATGCTGCGGGCCGTGGCCGGGCACCTGGCCGGAGCCCGGGTGCACGGCGCCGCCGCCGGACTGCACCTGACCGTCACCTTCGACGGCGCGGCCTTCGACGACACCGCCGTCGCCGGGGCCGCCCTCGCCCTCGGGGTCAAGACGCACCCGCTGTCCTGGCACCGGCTGCGCCCCGGCCCGCCGGGCCTGATCCTCGGCTACGCGGCCGGGCCGGCCGGCGAGATCGAGGAGGGCGTCGCCGTCCTGGGCCGGGCCCTGCGCGAGCACCTCCAAGATCATCGGCATTGACAACTCCCGCGCCCGCCCCGTCTAATGGCCGACGGTGTCGCGTGACTCCGGCCACAGAGCAGTGGGCCGGCCGGTGATCGGGCGAACACCCTTCACTCAGGGACACGCCATGAGTCAGTACTCCGCGCCCCGCAGTTGACGTAGCGCAGCCGCACCGCCGGCTCCCGCGTCGCGGCCGGCCATCGAGCCGCAGTCGCCTGCCCTTCTTCCACAACTCCGTACGCACGCGAGTCCGTACGCCGCTCCCGCACGCCCCCGCCCCGGCGACTCCCGCTCCACAGCGGCCCGTCGGGGGAGCGCGGGCGTGCCGGACCGGCCTGCCCAGAGAGAGAACGAAAGACGTGCCCACCACACCCGCCCAGGACTTCAACCGTTCCGTCATCGAAGAGTTCCGCGCCAACCGCGGCAAGGTAGGCGGCTGGTTCGAGGGCGAGGACCTGCTCCTCCTCACCACCACCGGCGCCCGCTCCGGAGCCGAGCACACCACCCCGCTCGGCTTCGTCCGCCACGAGGGCGTCCTGCTGGTCGTCGGCTCCAACCTCGGCGCCCCCGCCCACCCCGCCTGGTACCACAACCTCCTGGCCCACCCCCAGGTGCGGGTCGAGCTCGGCACCGACGCCTTCGACGCCCTCGCCGTCCCCGCGGAAGGCGCCCGCCGCGAGGAGCTCTTCGAAGCCGTCGTCCGCGCCGCCCCCGGATACGCCGACTACCAGGAGCGCACCACCCGGGTGCTCCCCGTCGTCCGGCTGGAGCCCGCCGAGCCCGACGGCTGGCAGCCCCCCGCCGCGGTCCGCACCCTCGCCGGGAAGCTGCTGGAGGTGCACACGTGGCTGCGGGCCCAGCTGCGCCACGTCGGCGCCGAGACGGAGGCCCACTTCGCCGCCCGTGCCGCCCACACCGGCCCCGGCGGCCCGCCGGCTCCCGGCCTCGGGCTCCAGATCCGCCAGCGCTGCCTGGCCTTCTGCCAGGGCCTGGAGTTCCACCACACGAGCGAGGACGCCCACCTGTTCCCCGGGACCCTGGCCCACCACCCGCACCTGGCGCCCGTCTTCGAGCGGCTGCGGGAGGAACACCGCACGGTCGCCCGGATCCAGGGCGAACTGGTGGCCCTGCTGGGCGCCGTGGCCATCGCCGAACCCGAGCGGTTCCGCGCCGAGCTGGCGCGGATGACGGCGGAGCTGAACGCCCACCTCGACCACGAGGAGGAGGTGCTGCTGCCCCTGCTGGAGGAGGTCCCCTGGCCGCCGCCGCGGCCGTGAGAGCGGGCGGGGCGGGAACGCGCGAAAAGTTTTTTCGAAACGGCGGCAACCGATCGGGCACTCGCACGTCGTGCGGGGGTGAAGGGCGAAGTTCCCGCCCCGGACCCGACCGTGGAGAGCCACTGTGAAGAACCTGAAGCGCGTTGTTCCCGCCACCGCCCGCCGGGGGGCCCGTCGCCGCTTCCCGCCCGCCGGGGCGGTCCTTCGCCCTCGCCGGGGCCGGCCTCCGCCGCGCAGGGGAGCATCCCGCCTCGCCGTCGCCCGCGCCCTCCCGGTTTCCGCGGCGCCGAGCCCGGTCCCGACGCACCCCGCGAACGGGAAGCCCAGCCCGGTCCCCT
>NZ_GG657750.1:6915854-6917124 GCF_000158895.1 Streptomyces sp. C
AGGGCGCGCGGCGCCAACGCGGTGCTGATGATGCGCTTCGACGTGACGGACGCCGCCGACGTCGGGACCGAGGTCTGCGCCTACGGGACGGCCGTGGTCCTGGTCCCCGCCGGAACCTGAGCCCCCGGGTACGACCCGCCCCGCCGGGACCGGGCTGCGCGTACGCCCCCGCCCCGCCGGAGCCGGGGCGTGGTCAGGCGTGGGGGGAGCCGTCTCCGCCGCGCAGGCCCAGGGCCAGGCCGGCCACCACCACCGCCAGGCCCAGCCACACCGCCGGGCGGGGGACCCCGCCGCCCGACAGGGCCCCGGCGCAGGCCGCCGCGAGCGGGGCGACGCCGGTCAGCAGCCCCGCCCGGCCGGAGCCCGCCGCCGCCACCGTGCGGTACCAGAGCAGGAAGGCCACCGCCGTCACCAGCACCGCCAGGTACCCGACGGCCCCCCACTGGCGGGTGGTCAGCTCCGCCAGGGCGGACGGGCGTTCCGTGCCCACCGACAGCACCGCCAGCATCACCGCCCCCATCCACACCGCGTGCACGGACACCCCCCACGCGCCGTGCCGCCCCAGCACCGGCACCGCGAGCAACGTGAACGCCGCCTCGCAGGCCAGCGCCAGCACCGCCCAGCCGACCCCGGCGGCATCGGTGCGCCCCGTCCCCTCGACCAGGACCGCCCCCGCGACCACCACGGGCGCCGCCAGCAGCACCCGGCGGCTGGGCCGGCGCTTCTCCAGCAGCGGGCCGACCAGCCCGAGCAGGACGGGTACGGAGGCCACCGCGACGGCGATCACGGCCGGCTCGGCGTGCGCGACGCCCCGCACCACGGCCACGTTGAACAGCACCAGCCCGCCGGCCGCGATCCCGGCCAGCCACAGCCACTCCCGCCCCCGCGGGCGGGACAGCGGCACCCGGGCGGCCCGGGCGAGCAGGACCAGGATCACGGCGGCGGCCACGTAGCGGACCGCCTGGGCGGCGAACAGCGGGGCGTCCACCAGGGAGCGGGAGACGGTGACGCTGCTGCCGACCAGCGCCATTCCGATGATCCCGGGAGCCAGGTCCCGCATCGGGACGGAGCGGGCGGCGGCGGGGGAGAGGGAGGCGGACGGGGCGGACGGGGTGGGAGTGGAGGTGCTCATGCCGTCCAGCCTGGAGGCACAATGGTCCCGTGAGCAGGTCCAAAGAAGGCGCCGCCGAGGGGTCCACAACCGGCTCGGACTTCCTCCAGCTCGACATCGGCCAGGCCCCGCCCGGCAACCGCACCGAATGGCTCGCCG
>NZ_GG657750.1:6918770-6928678 GCF_000158895.1 Streptomyces sp. C
GGCCTCGCGCAGGGCGGCGTCGTTCGTCTGGGCGGGCCTGGTCCAGGAGGGCCAGGCCCGCTTCGCTGACGTCGGTGTAGATGCCCCGGCGGTCGGTGTCGCAGATGTAGCGGCTCAGCAGCCCGCGGTCCTCCAGCCTGCTGACCAGCCGGGTCGTCGCGCTCTGGCTGAGCACCACCGAGTCCGCGACCTGGTGCATCCGCAGGTGCCCGCCCGGCCCGCCGTGCTGCCGGCTGAGCACGTCCAGCAGCGAGTACTCGCGCACGCTCAGCCCGTGGCCGGCCTGGAGGGCCCGCTCGATGTGCGCCTCGATCCGGCCGTGGAGGAGGGAGAGGGCACACCAGCCCTGGGCGAGGCCGGTCAGTGCGCTGTCCGTGGCCGTCATGGGGTCCTCCGTGGTGGGCGTGGCGGGGGCGTGGGCGTAGGCGTGCCCTCGCGCGTATACCGCCAAGGATAGGCCACGCGCGCAATAGCCCGCGCTTGCAAATATCCCGCGTCTGCAATTAATGTGGGCGAACGTAACCGGCGAGCGCAAAAATGCGCGCCCGGCGCCCCCCCACCCCGTCCCCGCACCCTGAAGGGCAGCTTCGTCATGCCTCTCGCGCTCCTCGCCCTCGCCATCGGAGCCTTCGGGATCGGCACCACCGAGTTCGTGATCATGGGCCTCCTCCCCGAGGTCGCGGCCGGCTACGGCGTCCCGATTCCCACCGCCGGCCTCCTGGTCACCGGCTACGCCCTCGGCGTGGTCCTCGGCGCCCCGGTGATGACCGTCCTCGGCACCCGCGTCCCCCGCAAGCGCATGCTGATGCTGCTCATGGGCCTCTTCATCGCCGGCAACGTGCTCTCCGCGCTCGCCCCCGCCTTCGGCGTGATGCTGGCCGGACGCGTCGTCGCCTCCCTCGCCCACGGCGCCTTCTTCGGCATCGGCTCGGTGGTCGCCGCCGGGCTCGTGGCACCCGAGAAGAAGGCCGGCGCCATCGCCATGATGTTCACCGGCCTGACCGTCGCCAACGTGGTCGGCGTCCCGCTCGGCACCCTCGTCGGCCAGCACCTCGGCTGGCGCGTCACCTTCCTGATCGTCGCCGCCCTCGGCGTGCTCGGCCTGCTCGGCATCGCCCGCCTCGTCCCCGACCTGCCCCGCCCCGAGGGCGTACGGGTGCGCCACGAGGTGGCCGCGTTCCGCAACGCCCAGGTACTGCTCGCCATGGCGATGACCGTCCTCGGCTTCGGCGGGGTCTTCGCCGCGATCACCTACATCACCCCGATGCTGACCAACGTCGCCGGCTTCGCCGACACCTCCGTCACCTGGCTGCTCGTCCTCTTCGGACTCGGCATGGTCACCGGCAACCTCGTCGGGGGCCGCTACGCCGACCGGGCGCTCATGCCCATGCTGTACGCGTCCCTGGGCGCGCTGGCCGTCGTACTGGCCCTCTTCACCCTGACCGCCCACGACAAGGCGGGCGCCGCCGTGACCGTCTTCCTCATCGGCGCCCTCGGCTTCGCGACCGTGCCGCCGCTGCAGAAGCGGGTCCTGGACCAGGCCGCCGGCGCCCCCACGCTGGCCTCCGCCGTCAACATCGGCGCCTTCAACCTCGGCAACGCCCTCGCCGCCTGGCTCGGCGGGCTGGTCATCACCGCCGGGCTCGGCTGGACCGCCCCCAACTGGGTCGGCGCCGCCCTCGCCGCCTCCGCCCTCGTCCTCGCCCTCGTCTCCGGAGCCCTGGAGCGCCGTACGGTCCGCCGCGCGGCGAACGGCGCGGCGAACGGCGCGGCGAACACGAGCCGGGTGGTAGCGGCCGCAACCCCCGCCGCGGAGCCCGCCCCCGTCCACCACTGACCCCACCCGCACCACCCGCACCGCCACACCGCAACAGGAGCACCCCATGTCCCGCACCGCCGTTTTCCCGCTCACCACCGAGGACGCCGAGCTGCTCGTCACCGCCGCCCGCACTGCCGCCGGGGCGGCCGGGGTCGCCGTCAGCGTCACCGTCCTGGACGCGGGCGGCCACCCGCTGGCCTTCCGCCGCGACCACCGGGCCCGTCTTGATCTCCGGCGAGACCAGCACCCGCAAGGCTTTTACCGCCCTCCAGCTGAACGCCCCCACGGCCGACCTCACCGAGGCCGTCCTGCCCGGCGGCCCCTTCCACAGCCTGCCCACCGCACTCGACCGGCCGCTGCTGTTCATCGCCGGCGGCCTCCCCGTCCACCGCGACGGCCACCTGATCGGAGCCGTCGGCGTCGGCGGTGGCGCCCCCGAGCAGGACCACGGCTTCGGCGCCGCCGCCCTGGAGGCCCTGGAGCGGGCCGGCTCCGCCGCGTAGGGAGCCGCTCCGGGTCGCGCGACCGCGTCCCCCGTGCCAGGTTGGTACGGGGGACACGGTGCACGACATGAGGCAGACGACCGGGCGGTTCCGCGGAAGTCGGGCCATCGCGACGGCAGCGGCCGCCACGCTGGTCGCCTTCGCCGTACCCGCCTGCTCCGCCGGAGCCGACGGCACCGGCGCCGCTCCGGGCGCCGGCTCCCGGGCCCCCGCCCCGACCGCCGTCTCCCCGTCCCCGACGCCGACGCCGACCGGGCCGCCCGCGTCGTCGTACCCCCTCTCCGCCGCCCCGCGCACCGTGCCGTCCGTACGCGAGCACGTGCCCGCCCGGGGCCCCGGCTGGAAGCCCGCCCCCGGCGCCCGCGTCCTCGTCGCACCCGCCGACAGCGCGGCCCTGGCCGACGAGGGGAAGCTGCTCGCCGGCGAACTGGGCCTCGGGTACGCCGAGTCGGACCAGGGCGCGGCCGGTGACGTCCAGCTCGACCTCGCCGCGCAGGGCTCCGGCCCGGCGGAGTCGTACACCCTCACCGTCAAGGACGGCCGGGTCAGGATCACCGGCCCGGACGAGGCGGGCGTCTTCTACGGCACCCGCACCCTCAAACAGGAGATACGCGGGGCCGGTTCGGCCCCCGAGGGCACCGTGAAGGACGCCCCGGCCAAACCGCAGCGCGGACTCAACCTCGACATCGCGCGCAAGTACTTCACCCCGGAGTGGATCGAGGGCCGGCTGCGCGAGATGGCCGACCTCAAACTCAACCAGCTCGGCCTGCACTTCTCCGACGACCAGGCCTTCCGGATCGAGTCCGCCACCCACCCCGAGATCGTCTCGACCCCGCACCTGACCAAGGCCGAGGTGCGCCGGATCAACGCGCTCGCCGCCCGCCTGCACATCGCGGTCGTGCCCGAGATCGACTCGCCCGGACACCTCGGCGCCGTGCTCCGCGTCCACCCCGAACTGCAACTGCGCGACGCGGCGGGCCGGGCCGTCAAGGGCGCCGTGGACATATCCAACCCGGCGTCGGCGAAGCTCGTGGACGACCTGCTGGGCGAGTACCTGCCGCTGTTCCCGGCGGGCGCCTGGCACCTGGGCGCCGACGAGTACCAGGCCCTGGTGGTCCGCGACCCCCAGGCCTCCTTCCCCGCCCTCGCGAGCGCCGCCCGGGCCCGCTACGGGCCCACCGCCCGGGTCCAGGACCTGGCGACGGGCTGGCTGAACGACCGGGCGGCCGTGGTCCGGCCCTCGGGCAAGGCGCTCAAGGCGTGGAACGACGGATTCTTCCGGGGCGGCGTCGCCAAGGCCGCCCAGGACATCCAGGCCGAGTACTGGACGGGCAAGGAGATCGGCGCCCGCCCGCCGCTGGAGTACCTGGACGCCGGCCGCAAGGTGGTCAACCTCAACGACGAGTACCTCTACTACGTGCTCGGCGAGCCCAACCAGTTCACCTACCCCACCGGCAAGCGGATCTACGAGCAGTGGACCCCGCTCGTGCTGCGCGGCACCACCCCGGTCCCGGCCCGCTACGACCCGCAGGTGCTCGGCGGCCGCCTCGCCGTCTGGTGCGACCTGGCCGCCTCGCAGACCCCGGACCAGGTGGCCGCGGGCATCCGGCTGCCGCTGGCCGCCCTGTCCCAGAAGCTCTGGGACCCCCGCCCGCCGCAGGCCGCCTGGACCGACTTCCAGTCCCTCGCCGGCCGGCTCGTCGAGGGGGCGCCCGGCCGGCGGTGACACCTTCCGGGGAAGAAGTCCCCTGCGAGGTGAAGGGTCGGCCCATCGGCACGCACGAAGGAGCGCCGGGGCCTGGAGCGGGCGGCTACCAGATGGAGTTGACCCACTCCGGGTGGTCGATGAACGGGTTGCGGTTGTGCTGGTAGGTGTCGTAGATGACCTGGTTGCGGCGCTTCTCGAAGGCGTCCGGCGGGTCCATCTGGTTCCACTGCTTCAGCAGGCTGATCCGTCCGAAGAGCGGGGCGGTCCCGTTGTTGACCCTGTCGTTCATCTCCAGGTCGGCGAAGCCGTCGCCGCCGTCGTAGCGCACCGCCATGTACAGCAGCATCCGCGCGACGTCGCCCTTGACGGCGTCCCGGGGCTCGAAGGAGTCGGCGTCGGTGAGGCTGCCCGGCGCCTCCGCCACGGGGCTGCCGCCCAGGTCGAAGTCCTTGTTCCCGCGGGTGCTGTTGACGGTCACGTCCTCGGGGCGCAGGTGGTGCAGGTCGGTGCCCGGGCCGGTGGCGGTGCCGAAGTCGCCGTGGCTCTTGGCCCAGACGTGCTCGCGGTTCCAGTCGTTGACCCCGCCGCCGTTGGTGGACTTGGACTGGGAGCGGCCCGAGTAGACCAGGATGACGTTGTTGGGGTTCGCGGGGTCCTGGTCGGTGACCTTCAGCGCGTTCCACACGCCGTCGTAGGTGACCTTGGACTGGGTCTTGACGATGTCGTGCAGCGCGGTCTTCAGCGCGGCGCCGGTCTTGCCCGCCGCGGGCGCGTAGTAGTCGTCGACGGTGACCGGGTAGGCCTGGGGAGCGGCCTGCGCGGTGTCGGCGGTGGTGCGGTGCTGGCCGGCGGTGGCGCTGGCCGGTATGAGGAACAGCGCGGCCGCGGCGAGCCCGGCGGCCCAGGGGGCGGTACGGGAGATTCTCATGACGTGGGGGATACCTCTCCACAAACACCGTCCCCGCCATGGCAGTTGGCGGGGTGTCTGGTGGCAGAGCGAGGATCCTATTGTCATGTGCCGTACAAGTAAAAACCATGTGTCCGCCGCATGGACCTTGGTGTTTGTCCGCGGTGGGCCCCGGGCACGGTAGCGGGTGCCCCCGGCGGCCCGACGCGGCGCCGACAGCTCTCACTGGAGTGGCCCATGGCAGTGAAGATCCTCATCGTGACCGGCGACGCGGCGGAGTCCCTGGAGGTGCTCTACCCGTACCAGCGCCTGCGGGAGGAGGGGTACGAGGTGCACATCGCGGCGCCCGCGGTCAAGAAGCTGCGGTTCGTGGTGCACGACTTCGAGGAGGGCTTCGACACCTACACCGAGAAGCCCGGCTACACCTGGCCCGCCGACATCGCCTTCGCGGACGTGGATCCCGCCGAGTACGCGGCCGTCGTGGTCCCGGGCGGGCGGGCGCCGGAGTACCTGCGCAACGACCCGGAGGTGCGGCGCATCCTGGCCGCCTTCGCCGGGGACGACAAGCCGATCGCGCAGATCTGCCACGGCCCGCTGATCACCGCCGCGAGCGGCGGCCTGGACGGGCGCCGGGTCACGGCCTATCCGGCGCTGGAGCCCGACATGAAGGCGGCCGGGGCCGCGTTCCGGGACTCCGAGGCCGTGGTCGACGGCACCCTCGTCTCGGCCCGGGCCTGGCCCGACCACCCCGCCTGGATGCGGGAGTTCCTGACCGTGCTGCGCGGCAAGGCGCCGCTCGCGTAGCGGCCGGGCGGAGGCCGGCGGTCGACCGGGGCGGGGCCCGGACGGGGCCCCCGCCCCGGGGTCCGTCAGTTGCCGGTCGTGACCTGGGGCGCCGGCTCGTACTTGTAGTTGGCCGGGCCGAAGTTCTTCTTCACGGCCGCCTCCCAGGAGCCGTCGGAGACCATCTTGGTGATCGCCGTGTTGATCTTCCGCTGAAGGTCGTTGTCGCCCTTCTTGAGGCCGATGCCGTAGTTCTCGTTGCTCATGTTCAGCCCGAGCAGCTTGAACTTGCCCGCGTTCTCCTTGCGCGCCGCGTACCCGGCGAGGATGGAGTTGTCGGTGGTCATCGCGTCGGCGGTGTTGTCCCGGATGGCCACGAGGCACTCCGAGTAGCCGCCGAGCTCCAGGACGCTCGCCTTCGGCGCCAGGTTCTTGCGGATGTTCTCGGCGGAGGTGGAGCCGCTCACCGTGCACAGCCGCTTGTTGTTCAGGTCCTCGGCCTTGGTGATCGAGTTGTCGTCGGCGCGGATCATCAGGTCCTGGTGGGCGACGAAGTAGGGTCCGGCGAACTCGACCTTCTCACGGCGCTTGTCGTTGATCGTGTAGCTCGCGGCGACGAACTTGACCTCGTTGTACTGGATCAGCAGTTCCCGGTCCGAGCTGTAGACCTGCTTGAACTCGATCTCGTTCGCCTTGTAGCCGAGCTCCTTGGCGATGTAGGTGGCCACGTCGACGTCGAAACCGGTGAAGGTGCCGTCGGGCTCACGCATCCCGATGCCGGGCTGGTCGAACTTGATGCCGATGGAGATGGGCTCCTTCGGGGCTTCACCACCACAGCCGGAGGCGGTGGCGGCGAGGGCGATCACCGTGGCGACCGCACCGGCCTTGGGAACCTTCATGCTGAACTCTTTTCCTCGGGAACGCGGAATCCCGGGGGACATCGCGGGAACGGGGGCAGGCGTGCGGAACCGCGGGGGCGCGGGGGCACGTGTATGAGGAAGCTAGGAAGGTGACGGCCGCACCGTCACTACATCTGAGGAAAACTTGAGCATAACGATCCGGTTCAGCCGAGGATCTTCCGGCGGATCCGGTGAGTGGCGGGATAAGGGGGCTGTCCGCAGTGGTGAACGAGGAAATGGGCGCGGCCAGGATCGAGGGCAACACGCTCCTGCTGGGCGAAGCGGTACGGATCAGGTTCATCCGGACATTGCGCCTGCCCGAGTCGGGGACGCACGCCCTCCCGCCCGGGCTGGGGGAGTTCCCCCTGCGGCGGGTCGAGGACTACCCGGACACCGTTCCGCCGGAATGGCTCGCCAAGGGCGGGGTGATGCTGCCGGTGTACCTGCGCGAGGCCATGTGGCTCAGCTTCGGCGGCTCGCACGAGCCCGCCGCGCTCCAGGTCGGCGTGGGCAAGGTGTGCGCCGTCTCCGGCAAGCGGTGGACCGGCCGGCTGGAACGCAGGCCGCAGAACTACCTGGTGCTGCCCCGCCAGCCCTGGCTCGACGGGATCAACTCCGGCAAGGGGACGGTGCGCCAGTTCGTGGCCGTGCCGCTCGGCCTCGGCGCCACGGTCGAGGGGCAGGTGACCGGCGAGGAGGTCACCGGCGGGGTGCAGCTCCAGGCGTTCCCGCTCGGCCCCGAGGCCCTCGCCGCCTGGCGGGAGGAGGAGCGGCTGCGCAACGAGGCCACCGCCGCGCAGAACCTCTACGGCGGTGGCGGCTACGGCGCGGCGCCCGCGATGCCGCCCGCGATGCCGGCCCCGCCCGGGGCGGCCCCCATGGCGATGGCCGCCCCCGCCCCGGGTGCCGCACCCGCCCGCCCGGCCGCACGCCGGGCCCCCGCCCCGGCCATGGGGCTCGGCGTGGGCGGCGCGATGCGCCAGGAGGTCTACCAGGACGACCGGAAGCTCTCCGCCTGGGCCGACCGGCCCGCCGCACGGGTCTTCGTCCACCTGGTCACGCCGCCCGAGTGGCGCCGCATCACGGGGGAGGACGCGCCGCCCTCGCCCGTGGACCGGGCCGCCTACACCCGGGCCGGACTGCCCTGGTACGACTACTACGACGAGACCGGCACCGACCTTCCGGCGGCCGGCCCCCTCGCCGGGGTCAAGCCCGTCGGCGACTGGATCGGCGACGACCACACGCCCTGGACGCCCCCGGCGCCCGGCCAGGTCCTCCCGCTCGGCAACGCGCCACGCCCGGGCAAGCCGGTCCAGGACGGGGACTGGTAGCCCCCGGAGGTCCCCCGCGACGCCGGGAACGGACCTCTGCTGCGGCACCACCGCCCGCCGCGCCCCCGAGGAGGAGGTCACCCACCCGGCCCGGACGCCGGCCGAGGCCGAGGCCGAGGCCGTCGCGGGACGCGCCGCACCTTCAGGGCTGTCGGCAGCAGGCCCGGGTAGGTCGAGCGATTCAAACGGGTGATCGATTTTCGGCCGCGGAGCCGCTATGATCACCGTCGGCAAGGCCGTAGCGCAGAGGTCGTCGCGCCCAAGCATCGAGCTGGAGGACGTCGGTTCGAATCCGACCGGTCTCGCCTTCTCTCTTCCGTCATGTCGGAACGGCGGCAGCACGGCGCGACGGCGTGCCGGCCTGCCGCGGCTCCGCGAAGTCGCAGGGTCGCCGGGCGCCGGCGAAGGAACCGGTGGAATGCTGATGACACGGCCGACGCCCGTACGGTGCCCCGCAATCGAGCACCCGGACCTGCCCCTGGCCGACCCCGCCGGCCTCGGCCCGCTGCTCGCCCGCCTCGCGCAGGAGCACCCCGTCGAGGCCGACGAGACCTTCCCCCTCGGCACCCTGCGCGCCGACGGCCGCGTCGACCTCTGCAAGCAGGGCCTCGGCCCCGCCGGCGCGGCCCTGCTGCTGCCCGTCGCCCTGGCCTCCCCGCACGCCGCGCACCTGCTCCTCGGCACCAACTCCCTGACCGACGAAGGCGCCCGTACCCTCGCGACGGCCCTCGCCGGCGCCGGAGGCCGCCACGGAGCGCACACCCTCTACCTCGGCTGCAACCGCATCGGCCCCGACGGCGTGCTCGCCCTCGCCGGGGCCCTCGCCGACGACACCGCCGTCCGCGCCCTCTGGCTCAAGCGCAACCCCCTGCACGAGGACGGCGCCCGCACGGTCGCCGCACTGCTGCGCCGCAACACCGCGCTGCGCACCCTCGACCTCGTCAACACCGGCATCGGCGCCGACGGCGTACGCCTCCTCCTGGACGCCCTGCGCGACCGCGGGACCCCGCTGGAGCGGATCTACCTCGGCGGCAACGGCCTCACCGCCGAAGCCGCGCCGCTGCTCGCCGCCCTGATCCGCGAGGCCGGGGTCCGCGAACTGTACGTACCGGCCAACCACCTCGGCGACGAGGGCGCCGCCGTCATCGCCGCCGCGGCCGCCGAAGCCGGCCCCGGCCGCCCCGTCCGCCTCGGCCTCGGCGGCAACGGCATCGGCGTCGCCGGAGCCCGCGCCCTCGCCGACGCCCTCGGCGGCATCGAAGCCCTCGACCTCGGCCGCACCATGTCCGAGCGCAGCCTCGGCTCCGCCGGCAACGAGACCGGCGACGAAGGCGCGTACGCCCTGGCCGCAGCCCTCCCCGGCAGCCCGCTGCGCCACCTGGAACTGCGCCACACCGGCATCACCGGACGGGGCGCCAAGAGCCTGCTCGCCGCACTGCCCGAGGACGCCCCGCTGGAACACGTCGGCCTCGGCCCCGGCACCCCCCGCCGCCTCAAGCGCTCCTTCGCCGAACGGCTGCGCCCCGCCCGCGCCTCCCACCCGGACCTGCGGGCCATCGGGAGCGTGTACCGGTGAGCGAGAACCCCCGCACGGCGCCGCCCGGCGGGATCCCGTCCGACGACGCGGCGGCCTGGCAGCGGATCCGCCGCTACGCCGTGCCCGCCGGGATGATCGAACGGGCCACCGCGCACCGCCTGGCCGGCGACTGGCGCGCCGCCTGCGCCGCCGCCGGCACGGAGACCACCGTCGACCCGACCGCCCTCGCCGCGGAGCACGGGAGCGCCGTCGCCGAAGCGGTCGCCGAGGACCTGCGCCACTTCGCCCCCGACCTGCTGCGCTGGCACCTGCCCCGGGTCCTGGGCGGCCGCACCGTCGTCGCCCCGAACCGCCGCGTCGTGCTGGCCCGTTACGGCCCCGGACCCGGACGCGCCCCAGCTGTACGTCACCACCCGCGCCA
>NZ_GG657750.1:6929061-6930292 GCF_000158895.1 Streptomyces sp. C
ATGGGCGTCGACCGGCACTGGCGCTGCTACGTGGCGCCGGAGTTCGTGGCACGCACCCCCGTCCCCGAACTGTCCGGGGTGTGGATCCACGAGGTGGCCCACCTGCTGCGCGACCACCACGGCCGCGCCGACCGGCTGCCGCCCGCCGACCAGCGCGACCCGCTCCGGATCAACATCGCCCAGGACTGCGAGATCAACGACGACCTCCTCGCCGACGGGCTGGTACTGCCGGCCGGCCGGATGGAGCCGGGCCTCTTCGGCCTGCCCAAGGGCGGGATGTTCGAGGGCTACCTGCCCGGCATCCCGCCGACGCCCCCGCACACCGTGGACTGCGGCTCGGGCGCGCACGGCAGGGCGGCGCCCTGGGAACTCGGCGGCGGCTCCGGCCACGCCACGGCCGGGATCGGCCCGGTGGAGGCGGAGGCCCTGCGCCGCCAGACCGCCCAGGCCGTACGCGCCCACCTGCGCTCGCGGGGCCGGGGGAGCGTGCCCGCCGGATGGGAAGCGCTGGGCGGAGCGGGTGCTGGAGCCGGCCGTCGACTGGCGGCGCGCCCTGTCGGGGGCGGTGCGGGAGGCCGCGGCCTGGGCCGCGGGGGCGGTGGACTACACGTACCGGAGGCCCTCGCGCCGCACGCCCGCGCTGGGCGGCCGGGTGGTGCTGCCGAGCCTGCGCCGGCCGCTGCCCAGGGTGGCGGTCGTCATCGACACCTCGGGGTCCATGGGCGAGGCGGAACTCGCCGCCGCCCTCGCCGAGGTCACCGGGGTGCTGCGCGAGGTGGGCGTGGGCGGCAACCGGGTCACCGTGCTCGCCTGCGACGCCGACGTGCACGCCGTGAGCCGGGTGGCCAGTGCCGGGGAGGTGACGCTGGCCGGGGGCGGCGGCACCGACATGCGGGTGGGCATCGCGGCCGCGCTGGCCCGGCCCGACCGGCCGTCGATCGTCGTCGTGCTGACCGACGGCATCACCCCCTGGCCCGAGGAGTCCCCGTCCTGCCGGCTGATCGCCGCGCTGATCGGTGCGGGGGCTCCGAATCCACCGGGCTGGGTGGAGACCGTACGCCTTGACCCGGCCGGCCCGGGCCGCCTTCGCTGACCGGGCGGTCCCGGGAACTGGCCGGTTGTGTACGGTCGTTCGTACGGTGATCACGGCCGCGTGGCAGCATGGCGCCGGACAGTACGGCGAGGCGGCCCGAAGCGGCCACGCGGAGGGGGAGTTCGGTGAGCGGAGTAC
>NZ_GG657750.1:6930392-6931747 GCF_000158895.1 Streptomyces sp. C
GCGCGCGCCGCGGCCGGGTCCGCCGGCGGCGGGGAGGCCCGGCAATGAGCACCGCACCGCCGCCCGCGCTGGCCGCCGCCGACGAGCTCGGCGCCCGCCTCGGCGCCACCCGCACCGAGCCCGCCGCCAACCACCAGCTGGAGGCCCTCGCCCTCGCGGTGACGGCCAACCAGCCCGTCCTGCTGTGGGGCGAACCCGGAATCGGCAAGTCCGCCGGCATGGAACGGCTCGCCGGGTCCCTCGGGGTCGCCCTGGAGACCGTCGTCGCCAGCGTCCACGAGCCCTCCGACTTCGCCGGCCTGCCGATCGTCGGAGACGACCCCGCCACCACCGGCGTGCCGATGGCCCCACCGGACTGGGCGGTGCGCCTGGCCCGCACCGGACACGGCCTGCTCTTCTTCGACGAGCTGTCCTCCGCCCCGCCCGCCGTACAGGCCGCCCTGCTGCGCGTGGTCCTCGAACGCCGGGTCGGCAGCCTGGAACTGCCCGCCTCCGTACGCATCGTCGCGGCCGCCAACCCGCCCGCCAGCGCGGCCGACGGCTGGCACCTCAGCGCGCCCCTCGCCAACCGCTTCGTCCACCTCGACTGGACGCACGACCCGCGCACCGTGGCCCGCGGCATGGCCGGGACCTGGCCCGAGACCGCCCTCCCCGCGGTCGACCCCGCCCGCTCCGCCGGCGCGGTCGCCCGCGCCCGGGGCGCGGTGTCCGGCTTCCTCACCGCCCGCCCCGGCCTGGTCCACCACATGCCCGATGACGCCGAGGCCCGGGGCAGGGCCTGGCCTTCCCCGCGCACCTGGGAGATGGCGCTGCGCCTGCTGGCCACCCGGCTACGCGGCCGGCGCGGGCCGCGAGGCGCTGTCCGCCGCCCTCACCGGGGCC
This sequence comes from Streptomyces sp. C, assembly GCF_000158895.1. Classification (NCBI taxonomy): domain Bacteria; kingdom Bacillati; phylum Actinomycetota; class Actinomycetes; order Kitasatosporales; family Streptomycetaceae; genus Streptomyces; species Streptomyces sp. C. The sequence goes on from NZ_GG657750.1 coordinate 6,931,275, forward strand.
GTCGGCGACGGAGCCGGCCTGGTTCTGCTGACCTACCTGGAGCACCTGGACCTGCCCGACCCGGAACGCGTGCTGGCCGACCCCGGCGCCTTCGCGCTGCCCGAGCGCGGGGACCGGCAGCGGGCCTTCCTCATCGCGGTCGTCGCCGCCGTCCAGGCGGAACCCACCCGCTCTTTTCTGGGAGGCTGGCTGGGAGGTCCTCGCCAAGGCCGTCGACGCGGGCGTGCCCGACGTGGCAGCGCGGGTTTTTCGCCGACTTCGCGGCGATGCGCGACCTGTTTCTTTCTTTGTCCCCGCGGGCATCGACGCCTTCGTGGAACTGCTCCAGCTGGCCGGGGCCCTGCCCGGCGCCCGCTGACGGGCGGGCCGCGCCGGTGGACGTCCCGCTCGACCGGGCCAAGCTGCTCGCCGCCCGCTACGCGGCCGCCGAGGCCAGGCCCTACCTCGCCTCCGCCCTGTACGCGCTGACCGTC
>NZ_GG657750.1:6939418-6940827 GCF_000158895.1 Streptomyces sp. C
GCGACGCCCTCACCGCCACCTGGACCGACGAGGACAGCGTCACCCGCGGCGCCACCACCACCCGCACCGCCCGCACCTACACCATGGACGGCGAGACCACCCTCGGCACGGGCGACCGGCTGCGCACCGTCCTGACCCTCGGCGACCGGGCCGACACCGCCACCCTGCGCGGCGGCCGCCAGACCGGCCGCACCCTCCTCGACGACCGGTACACGGGCGACGCCTCGTACACGGCGAACGTCCCGCGCGACCAGCGGCACGCCGTCGGCACCTCCACCGAGCGCTACCGCCTGTACGGGACGGGCATCAGCGGCGGCTGTTACGACCGTACGGTCTCCAGCGCGCAGGGCACCCTGACGGAGGACCGCCTCCGCTGCTGACGGTGGCGGGGCCTACGATGACCGCCCATGGAGAACAGTGAGGCCGGCAGACGGCTGATCGACGGCCGTTTCGAACTCATCGGCCCCCTGGGCGCCGGAGGCATGGGCACGGTGTGGCGCGCCCGCGACATCGCACTGCACCGCGAGGTCGCCCTCAAGGAGGTGCGCCCGCCGGACCCCGCCACCGCCGCCGCGCAGCCGGACCTCGCCGTGCAGCTGCGCGAGCGGGCCATCCGCGAGGCGCGGGCCCTGGCCCGCCTCGCCCACCCCAACGTGGTGACGATCCACCACATCGTGGAGCCCTCCCCGGGCACCGAAGGCCACCCGTGGATCGTGATGGAGCTGCTCAAGGGCGGCTCCCTGCACGACCGGCTCGCGGCCGGACCCATGCCGCTGCCCGAGGTGGTGCGGCTCGGGCTCGACATCCTCTCCGCGCTGCGCGCCGCGCACGCCGAGGGCGTGCTCCACCGGGACGTCAAGCCGGCCAACGTCCTGCTGCGGCCCGACGGGGCGGGCGTACTGACCGACTTCGGCATCGCCGCCCTGCACGGGGCGACCGCCCTCACCTCCACCGGCGTGCTGATCGGCTCGCCCGAGTACATCGCCCCCGAGCGGTGCCGGGGTGAGGAGGGCCTGGCGGCCTCCGACCTGTGGTCGCTCGGCATGATGCTGTACGTGGCCGCCGAGGGGACGCACCCGCTGCGCCGGGCCACCAGCCTGGCCACCGTCGTCGCCGTCCTCGACGAGCCGATCCCGGCGCCCGTGCGTTCCGGCCCGCTGGGACCCGTACTGGAACGGCTGCTCGTCCGCGATCCGGCCGCGCGGCCCGACGGCGCCGAGCTGGAAACACTGCTCCGCGCCGCGAGCACCGCTCTCGGCGCAGGCGCGGGCGCAGGCGCAGGCGCCGGAGCCGCCGTCCCCGCCGGCGTGCCGGCCTCGACCCCGTTCGCGGGCCCCGGACCGTACGGCCCGCCCCCCGCGGCCTCCGGCACGCGCGCCTTCACTCCCGGCGGCGGGTCCCCGTACGGG
>NZ_GG657750.1:6941472-6947513 GCF_000158895.1 Streptomyces sp. C
AACGTGAAGAAGGTGTACCGCTCCTGACATCGTGTAGCCGTACACGCGCACCGGTACGCGCACCCCGTACGCGCACCCGCGTACGGCAGACACGGTCCAAGGAGCACGGTCCACCATGCCCAGCTGGCGCAGCACCCTCACCCAGGCCGGGATAACCGACCCCCGGCTGCGGGCCGACCACACCCACGCCGCCCGCCGGGTGCTGCGCCGCGAACCCGCCCCGTACCTCACGTTGCGGCTGCTCGCCGCTCCACCCCTGGTGCCCTGGCTCTCGACGGGCCTCGCCTTCATGAACCTGGTCGACGACGTCGCCGAGACCGGCACCCCGGGCGTGCGGGCCGCCGGACTCGCCGCGCTGGCCGGCCGGGTCGAGTCGGCCCTGGCGACGGGCGACAGCCCGGACCCGCTGCTGCGCGCCTACGCCCACGCCGTCCGCGACAGGGGCCTGCCGGACCACTGGATCACCCGCTTCCTCGACGGCGCGGCCACCGCCGAGGCCGCCTTCGACGGCTTCGCCGCCGAGGAGGACTTCCAGGCCTACCTCGACGCCTACGCCTGGCCCGGGATCATGGTCTTCACCGGGCTCCAGTACCAGGGCGGACCCGCCCCCGACCAGGCCGCGGGCTGGCGCGCCTTCGTGGACGCCGCCCAACGGGTCGACTTCCTCGCCGACCTGGCCGGCGACCTCGCCGAGGGGCGGCTCTGCGTCCCGCGCTCCCGCCTCGCCGAGCACTCCGTCACCCCGGGGCCCGACCTCGAACGGGCCCGCGAGACCCCGGCGGTACGCGCCCTCCTCGCCGCCGAGTGCGCCCGCGCGCGGACCGCCCTCGCCGCGGCCGAGGGCATCCTGGACCTCGCAGAGCCCGGCCTGCGGCCGGTGGTCGCCGCCATGACGGAGCTGATGGGACACCAGCTGGCCGCGGTGGAGAAGGCCGGCACCGGCGCCCTGCGCAAGGACGTCGGCTACGGCCTCGCCGCCCCCGTGGGCACCCTGGTCCGCGCCCTGCGGCGCCGGTGACGTCTCGGCAGTGACGTTCGTACTGCTCAGGACGGTACGCCCGGATCTGCCGCCGCCCCCGCCCCCTACCTCACGTGAAGGACATGCCCTAGTAGGGGCCGTTGACGTTGTCGATCGAGCCGTAGCGGGCGGCGGCGTAGTTGCAGGCCGCCGTGATGTTCGCGACCGGGTCGTACGAGTCCAGGGGCGTGCCGGGGACGTGGTACGCGCGGAACGTCGGGTCGATGACCTGGAGCAGGCCCTTGGAGGGGATGCCGTTCTGGGCGTTGATGTCCCAGTTGTTGATGGCGAGGGGGTTGCCCGAGGACTCCCGCATCACATTGCGGTGGATTCCGTTGTAGCTGCCGGGAATTCCGTGCTTGGCCATGATGGCCAGCGACTGCCGGATCCAGCCGTCGAGGTTGTTCGCGTACACGGGGGTGGCCGGCTTGGCGGCGGGCTTCGCGGCGGCCGCGCGGGCCGCCGCGCCGAGGTTCAGTTTCAGGCCGGGACGGATCACCGAGGGGTTGGAGCCGACGACACTCCGGTTGGCCTCGTAGAGCGCCTGCCAGCCGCCGCTCACGGAATGCGTGGAGGCGATCTTCGAAAGCGTGTCGCCGCCCACCACCGAATAGGTCAGGGCTGCCGCGGCCTTTTCCACGGACGCCTTTTCCGCGGCCGACTTCTCGACCGACGGCTTCACCGCGGTGGCCTTCTCCACGGCCGCCTTGACGAGCGAGGCCGGCTGCGTGCCGGTCGCCCCGGCCGTCGTGGCGCTGATCAGAGGGAGGGCGAGGGCCGCTCCACCCGTGCCGGCGACTGCCAGCTTGCGGGCGATCCAGTGCTGCTTCGGCCGACGGTGCTTACCGTGTCGGGGCATGGCGCTGTTCCTCACGTGGGGGTACGGGAGAGCCCCGGCGGCAGCCGGATTCGGCAGTCGGCCGCGGGGAATGAGGCGACCGTAGGCGAGCGCGCGGCGCGGGAACAAGACACGAATTGCACCGGTAGATCGACTTCTTGGGCACTGCGCGGTAATTGACCATGAATTGCGGATCAAGGAACGGCCGATTTCCTTTCCGGGGAAAGGGAATCGGCCGTTCCGGATGAATTGATGTTGACCGGTCCGGCGTGACCCACATCACGGGTCCGGCAGGTTTGAGGCCGCCCCGCGCAATACGGTCAATTGGCGGCCCGATGCTGCCGATTCGGGCGACCGGCACGAGGGTGTCGAAAGATTGCCAATCAGGCATTTCGGGCGCCTGTGGGTCCGGTCCGGGCCCTCAGAGGGAGGCCAGCGCCTCCAGGGTGGCGTCCACGGCCCGCCCGGACGCGGGCAGCAGGGGCAGGCGTACGTCCGGGGCGGGGATCCGGCCCTGCGCGTGCAGCACGCCCTTGACCACCGCCGGGTTCGGCTCCGCGAAGGCCGCCGCCGAGACGCGCGCCAGCCCGTGCCCCAGCTCCCGGGCCCGCCCGACGTCACCGGCCCGCCAGGCCGCCGCGAGCTCCACGAAGCGCTCCGTCGCCAGATGGGCCGAGGCGAGCACCGCCCCCGAGGCGCCGAGCGCCAGCATCGGGGACCGCGTACGCGTCGTCCCCGGCCAGGACCGCGAACCCGTCCGGCAGCCGGCCCAGCAGCGCCACCGTCTCCGCGTCGATCCCGCCGGCCGCGTACTTCACCCCGGCCACCCCGGCCAGCGAGCCCAGCGCCCGCAGCGCGTCCGCGTCCAGCGGCTGCCCCGTCCGGTAAGGGATGTGATAGACGATCAGCGGCACCGGGCTCACCTCCGCCAGCCGCGTGAAAATGGGCCAGCACCCCCGCCGTCGAGGGCCGTACGAACGACGGCACGGTCACCAGCGCCGCCCGGGCCTCGGGCCACCGCGCCAGCCGCGCCAGCGACGCCTCGCTCGCCCGGGTCCCGCTCGCCCCCGCCCCCACCGTGAGCGGTACGCCCCGCTCCCCGCAGACCCGCGCGCAGATCCCGGTCACCAGGTCCCGCTCCGCCTCGTCCAGTGTGGCGGTCTCGCCCGTCGTGCCGAGGGCCACGATCCCGGCGGCCCCCGCGTCGAGCACCTCGTGGGCGAGGGCCTCCAGCGCCTCGGGGGCGACCTCCCCGCCAGGGGTGAACGGGGTGACGAGCGGGACGTGGATCCCGTTGAGGGTGAAACGGGAGCTATGAGCCGTTTGCCCGGCCTGAGGGGTTTTCTGTCGCATGCAGAAGAGCTTCGCCCGGACCGAGCGCCGAATCCAGTTCGCATTCCTTACCCGATCCGTAAGCTGAGCCGATGCTCGACGTCCGCCGCCTGCGCCTGCTGCGGGAACTCGCCCGCCGGGGCACCATCGCCGCCGTGGCCGAGGCCCTCGCCTTCAGTCCCTCCGCCGTCTCCCAGCAGCTCGCCGTCCTCGAACGCGAGGCCGGCCTGCCCCTGCTGGAACGCACCGGCCGCCGCGTCCGCCTCACCCCGGCCGCCCAGAACCTCGTACGCCACGCCGAGGCGGTCCTGGAACGCCTGGAGCAGGCCGACGCCGACCTCGCGGAGGCCCGAAGCGGCCTCGCCGGAGTCCTGCGCGTCGGCTCCTTCCCCACCGCCACCCGGGCCATCGTCCCGTCGGCCCTGGTCCACCTGGCCCGGCGCCACCCGGGGCTGGAGCCGAGGGTCCGCGAGACCGACCCGGCCGCGGTCGCACACGCGCTGCGGGCCGGGGACCTGGACGTGGCCCTGGTCCACGAGTACGACTTCGTCCCCGCGCCGCCGGAGCCCGGACTGGCCACCCGCCCGCTGTACGGGGAGGCGATGTACCTGGCCGCCCCGGCGTTCCCGCCCCCGGCGGCCGCCCCCGCCGGCCCGGCCCCGGACGGCGGCTCCGACCAGGGCGCGGTCCTGCGCACCCACCAGGACGAGCCGTGGATCACCGCCACCCCGGGAACCCTCTGCCACGCCATGACCGTACGGGCCTGCCAGGCGGCCGGGTTCACCCCCGCGGATCCGTCACCAGGTCGACGAGTTCGACACCCGTCCTCGCCCTGGTCGCGGCCGGGCAGGGGGTGGCCGTCGTCCCCCAGCTGGGAGTGACCGGCCCCCCGGACCCCGCCGTCGCCCTCACCCGCCTGCACATGGAACGCCGCACCAAGGTCGCCTTCCGCAGCGGCGCGGCCGCCCACCCCGCCGTCGCCGCCTTCACCGCGGCGCTGCGCGCCTGCGTACCGCCGGATCTGGCCGGAACCGGAAGCGGGGGATGACGCGAAGGCCCGCACAACTCCCTTGGAGAGCCGTGCCCGTGTACGTTCGATGATCCAGACCGATCCGACCGATCAGAACAGAACGGGGTACGACGTGACACATCGCGTACGAGGGGTCATCGCGCGGAGCAAGGGCGCACCGGTGGAGACGACCACGATCCTCGTGCCCGACCCGGGACCCGGCGAGGCCCTCGTCAAGATCCAGGCCTGCGGGGTCTGCCATACCGACCTGCACTACCGCGAGGGCGGCATCAACGACGAGTTCCCCTTCCTCCTCGGCCACGAGGCCGCGGGCGTCGTCGAGTCCGTCGGCCCCGACGTCACCTCCGTCGCCCCCGGCGACTTCGTGGTCCTCAACTGGCGCGCGGTGTGCGGCACCTGCCGGGCCTGCAAGCGCGGCCGGCCCTGGTACTGCTTCAACACCCACAACGCCACCCAGCCCATGACGCTGGAGGACGGCACCCCGCTCTCCCCGGCCCTGGGCATCGGCGCCTTCGCGGAGAAGACCCTCGTCGCCGCCGGACAGTGCACCAAGGTGGACCCCGCCGCCTCTCCGGCCGCCGCAGGGCTCCTCGGCTGCGGCGTGATGGCGGGCCTGGGCGCCGCCCTGAACACCGGCAACGTCGGGCGCGGCGACTCGGTCGCCGTCATCGGCTGCGGGGGAGTCGGGAACGCGGCCGTCGCCGGCGCCAGGCTGGCCGGCGCCTCGCGGATCATCGCCGTGGACGTGGACGAGCGGAAGCTGGAGTGGGCGCGCGGCCTCGGCGCCACCCACACCGTCAACGGGCGCACGGAGGACGTGGTCAAGGCCATCCAGGAGCTGACCGGTGGGAACGGCGCGGACGTGGTCATCGAGGCCGTCGGCCGCCCGGAGACCTACCGGCAGGCCTTCTACGCCCGCGACCTGGCCGGCACCGTGGTCCTGGTCGGCGTACCGACGCCCGAGATGCGGCTCGAACTCCCGCTCCTGGACGTCTTCGGGCGCGGCGGCGCCCTCAAGTCCTCCTGGTACGGGGACTGCCTGCCCGAGCGCGACTTCCCGCTGCTGATCGACCTGTACCTCCAGGGCCGGCTGGACCTCGACGCGTTCGTCTCCGAGACCATCCCGCTCGACGGGGTCGAGGACGCCTTCGCCCGCATGGAGCGCGGCGAGGTGCTCCGCTCCGTGGTGACCTTCTGACCCGCCGCCCCGGGCCCCCGACCTGGGGTCCCGGGGCATAAAATCGGCCGGGACGTCAGCCCCGGCCCCGGGCCCCGCCGCGATCCGGCGAAGGCGCGGGCGGGGATCCGCACCCATACCCCAGGGGCCGTCCGTGACCCTCCCGCGCAGCTACCGCCAGCCCGGTGTCGTCCTGACCGACCACCACTTCACCGTGCCGCTCGACCACGACCGCCCCGACGGGGAGCGCATCGAGCTGTACGCCCGCGAGGTGGTCGCCAACGACAAGGACCCCGAGCGGCTGCCCTGGCTGCTGTACCTGGAGGGCGGACCCGGCTTCGGGGCACGGCGGTTCACCGGACGCCAGGCCTGGCTGGAGCGGGCCCTCGCCGACCACCGGGTGCTCCTCCTGGACCAGCGCGGCACCGGCCGCTCCACCCCCCTCAACCGGCAGACCCTGCCCGCCCGCGGCACCCCCTCCCAGCAGGCCGCCCACCTCACGCACTTCCGCGCCGACTCCATCGTGCGCGACGCCGAGGCCATCCGCCCCGCCCTGACCGGCGGCGCCCCCTGGACCGTGCTCGGCCAGAGCTTCGGCGGGTTCTGCGCCACCCACTACCTCTCCACCGTGCCCGAGGGCCTGACC
>NZ_GG657750.1:6948719-6949828 GCF_000158895.1 Streptomyces sp. C
GGCGTCGTCGAGTACGGGCTCGGCCTGCGCCGGGACATCGCGGCGGCCATCCGGCGGCACCGCCCCGAGCTGGTGATCACCCTCAACCACCGCGACACCTGGGGCGGGGTGGGCGGTGGCGGGTACTGGAACACCCCCGACCACAAGGCCGTCGGCCGGGCCGTGCTGGACGCCGCCGCCGACGCGGGCAACCGCTGGATCTTCCCCGAGCTCGTCTCCGAGCAGGGCCTGGAGCCGTGGGACGGGGTGCGCTGGGTCGCGGTGGCGAACACCACCACGCCCACCCACGCCGTCGACGCCGGCCCCGGACTGGAGCGCGCCGTCCGGTCCCTGCTGGAGCACAAGGCGTACATCTCCGCGCTGACCGACCAGGACCCCGAGGAGTACGTACGCACCTTCCTCACCGGCAACGTCCAGCAGGCCGCGGCCCGCTTCGGCGGCCGTCCGGCGGTGCCGTTCGAGGTCTTCCCCCGCTGACCGGACCCCCCTAAGCTGACGCTCCGTCAGTCCACGTGGGGGGTGCGGCAACCGGTGATCGACACGCTCGGCAGGGAGGTGGGCGAGGGTGCGGAGCGCATCCGGCTGGAGGTCGAGGACGGCATCGCGCTCCTCACCCTCTGCCGCCCCGACAAGCTCAACGGCTGGAGCTGGGAGTCCACCCGCCAGCTGGGCCTGCTCGCCGACCGGATCCGCTTCCACCCGGACGTGCGCGCGGTCCTGCTGCGCGCACAGGGCCGGGCCTTCTGCGCGGGCATCGACGTGACCGCCCCCGGCGGCGCCATCACCGGCGGCTCCGCCGCCGAACGGACCCGGAACTACTACGAGGGCATCCGCTGGGTCCACGAGCGCTTCTCGGTCCTCGCCCGCCTGCCGCAGCCGGTCGTCGCCGCCGTCCAGGGCTACTGCCTGGGCTTCGGCTTCGAACTGGCCCTGATGGCCGACATCCGGATCGCCGCCGACGACGCCGTCTTCGCCCTGCCCGAGGCCCGGCTGGGCGTGGCGGTGGACGCGGGCGGCGACCTGCGCATCGCCCGGGAGGCCGGGGCGGGCTGGGCCAAGTTCCTCGCCCTGACCGGCCGCCGGATCGACGCGGCCACCGCCGAGCGCCT
>NZ_GG657750.1:6950652-6957620 GCF_000158895.1 Streptomyces sp. C
CGGCCCTCCCGGGGCGCGGGGTCGCCAGGATCCGGCCCGCCCGCTCCGCCGTGACCAGCGGCCGCAGGAAGGGGTCCGCCATGAGCTCGACCGGCAGCACGTGGCCCTCGCCGACGGGGCGCCACCGCGGCAGCGCCTCCTCGGCCAGCACCCGCCAGGCCGCCTCGGGGTCCCCCCACCGCGCGAGGTCCCGCGCCCGCTCCAGGGCCTCGTCCTCCCAGGCCCGGTGGACGCCGTCGCGGTAGCGCCGCCGGTAGCCGTCGAGCTCCGGGTCCTCGGGCCGGTACGGCCGCGGGTCCCCCTCGGCGATCACTGCCAGCACGGGCAGTACGGCGTGCCGGAGCAGCGGATCCCCCTGCGCCAGCTCGGCCCGGGCGTCGGGCAGCATGTAGTGCTCCCCGCGCAGGGCCCGTATCTGGAACAGGCCCACGATCGCCGGCCCGTACCCGAACTCCTTCGCCTCCTCCAGCGCCCGCTCCGCCTCGGCGGCCCGCCCCGCCAGCAGGTCCGCCCGCGCCCGCTCCACGAGGACGGCCAGGCCCCGCCGCGTCTCGCCGTCGGGCTTGCGCAGGGCGTGGAAGCCCTGGAACTCCGCGTACATCAGGTCGGCGAAGGACTCGTGCCGCTCCGGTCCTTCCCCGCTCCAACTGGAGTACCGGTACGCGGCCCACTCGCCGTCGGCGTTGACGTCACCGGGGTCGAGCATCAGCCAGGTCTGGTCCCCGTCCAGGGAGATCTGGACGGTCCGGCCCCACCGCTCGGACTCGTACGGCTCCAGGTCCTCCTCCTCGGCCCCGTCCTCCTCCGCTTCATCCTCTTCGCCGAGGTCCTCCTCCAGATCCTCCTGCTCCCACTCGCTGAGCATCTCGAACAGGTGCCCCGTCAGTTCCCGCATCGGCCCCACCTCCGCCGCCGGGGCCAGCAGGTACACGAACTCCCCTGCCCACCGCCAGCCGTCGGTGACCTCCAGGAACGAGCGGTACGAGGGAGGCAGCGGCGCCCCCAGCCTCGCTTCGAGCGCAGCTATCCGCTCCGGCGGGGCGGGGTCGAAGCCCAGCCAGCCCAGGGGCGGTTCCGAGGGCTCCTCGGCCCGCATGGCCGTCTCCCGCTCGGCGCTCCAGGTGCGCAGGAAGGGTTCCCAGTCGTCGATCCTCATGACCCGATGGTGCCGCACGCCACTGACAACGCCTCAGGAGCCCGTCCCCGCACCGCGCCCCACCCCCCTCAGGGCTGGAACGGCCCGCGCCCCAGCTGCTCGCGCACCGGCACCACCTCCGGCTGGACCAGCGCCCGGCGCTGCCAGTTCGCCCCGTCGACCACCAGGGTGTGGCCGGTGACGAAGCGGGCGTAGGGCGAGGCCAGGAAGGTGGCGGCCCAGCCCAGTTCGCGCGGCGCGCCCACCCGCAGGGCGGGCTGCCGGGAGTCCTTGGAGTCCGGGGCGGCCCGCTCCAGCCCCTCCCGGATGTCCTCGGTCATGTCGGTGTGCGGGAACAGTCCGGGCACCAGCCCGTTGACGCGGATGCCGTACGGGCCCCACTCCACGGCGAGGGTCTCCACCAGGTTCTTCACCCCGGCCTTCGCGGCGGCGCTGTGGGCGAAGCCGGGCCCGCCGGTCCAGGCGTACGAGGCGCCGACGCTGACGATCGCCCCCGGGCTGCCGGCGCCGAGGTGGCGCCGGCCGAACTCGCGGGTCATGAACCAGGTCCCGGTCAGGGTGGTGTCGACCACCGCCCGCCAGGCGTTCGGGGACAGGTCCTCGGCGGGGCTGGGGAAGTTCGCCGCGGCGTTGTTGACCAGCACGTCCGGCAGTCCCAGCGCGGCCCCGGCGGCGTCGAAGACGTCCGCGACCCGCTCGGGGTCCCGGATGTCGCACACCGCGGCCGCCACCCGGCCCGCTCCGGGCACGGCCGCCAGCTCCTCGCGCGCCGCCTCCAGCTGCCCGGCGCGGCGCCCCGCGATCAGCAGGTCGGCGCCGAGCCGGGCGAACTCGGCGGCGATGGCCCTGCCCAGCCCGGTGCCGCCGCCGGTCACGAGGACCACCTGCCCCGCGTACGTGCCGGCGGGCAGGGCGGCGGCGCCCAGCGGAGGCGGCGCGGGCAGGCCGCGCCTGATCTCGTCCGTCATGGGGGCATCGATAGCGCGCCGGGGCGCAGATCGCCATGCCCGTGACGCGGGCCGCTACTTCGGCAGGTACGCCTGCTTCGTCGCGCAGGTCCAGATCACCGGCTTCAGCGTGCCGCCCGCGTTGACGGCCGCGCCGCCGACCCGGCCGTCGTCGGCGACGGACTGCGCGGTGCTGGCCTGGTTCGCGGCGAGCCGCGGCAGGGCGAGCACCGGCCCGGTGCCCGTCCACAGCTGCGCCTGGTCGGGCAGGGTCTGGATGTCCGGGTGGAACTTGGCGGTGCCGACGGAGACGTTGTTCGTCGGGCTGACCGCCTCGAAGGTGCCGTACGGGTGGGTCTTCAGCGCGCCCGGGGCGCCGATGGGCCCCGTGTACGGCGGGGTTCATTTGACGGGCCGGAACTGGTAGCCCATGCCGTTCCAGTCGTAGCCGACGACGCGGCCGCTCTCGTCGATGTCCTGCACCCAGCTGTCGTTGGAGGTGCGGGGCAGGGCCTCGGCCGGGCCGCCGTCGGCCGGCCACAGGACGGGGTAGGAGCCCTCCAGGCGCTGGCCGGTCTCCGGGACCTCGTGGTTCTCGCGGGCGATGCCGAGGACGTCGCCCTTGTTGTTGATGCCGGTGACCAGCTCCACGTAGGTGCCGGGCGCGGAGCCGGCCGGCACGGGCAGGTCGCGGACCTTCCGGCCGTCCTTCCACACCACGCCCTGGCCGCCGCGGGTGCGCGAGACGACGTACCCGGCGTCGTTCACGTCGGTGTAGTAGGACGCCCAGTCGCTCTCGGGCAGCCGGGTGACGGCGGTGTCCCCGGCCCGGTAGGTGAAGAGGTAGCCCTCGCCGCCGTGGACGACGCCCACCATCAGGCCGGCCTTGTTGACGCCGAGGACCGCTCCCGCCTGGTTGGCGTCGGGCATCGGGACCTTGTGGAGCTTCGTGCCGGTCCAGTAGACGGGCTTGCCGCCGGAGTCGCCGACGGACAGGGTGCCGGAGCCGAGGGCCCGGACGCCCTCGGACTGCGGGCCGCCCACGTTGTAGCCGCCGGTCCCGAGGGAGCCGAGGACCTGGATGCGGGGCGTGCAGGCGGGCGCGGCCGCGGCCGGCCCCGGCGGCGGTGACGATCCCGGCCAGGACGAGGGCCGCGGCGGCCGCCGCAGCGGTCCGGCGCGTGCGGGCGCGCATGGATGCGTTGTTCATCGTTCGGGTTCCCCCTGTGGTGTGGGCGTGGCGCAGACGCGCGCCCGGAGCGGTCGGCTCCGGGCGCGCGGAAATCCCTGGTGCGTCATATGCCCTGTGCAAGCGGCCTGTTGATGCTATCTACGGATACGGGTGTTCACCCGTGGTTCGTCCGTCCGATTTCCGGAACGGGCGGGCGGGCCCGCCGCCCGGCGGAGGTCCGCCGGGCGGGGATGGCGCGGACGAGGGTTCCCAAGGAGGCAAGCGACCGCTTAGTATGCCGCCGAGCGTGGTCCCTCGACGGCGGCTGGAGGCCCCGGATGCAGGCATGGCGAGTACACACGACCGGCGAACCCCGCGAGGCCATGCGCCTCGAAGAGGTCCCCGAACCCGTCCCCGGCGAGGGCGAGGTGAAACTCCGGGTCCTCGCGGCCAACGTCAACTTCCCCGACGCGCTCCTCGTCCGCGGCCAGTACCAGATCCGCCCGCCCCTGCCCTTCACCCCGGGCGTCGAGGTCTGCGGCCTGACCGAGGACGGCCGCCGCGTCATCGCCAACCCGAGCCTGCCCCACGGCGGCCTCGCCGAGTACGTCACCGCCCCCGCCCGCGCCCTGCTGCCCGCCCCCGACAGCCTGGACGACGCCGAGGCCGCCGCCCTGCACATCGGCTACCAGACCGGCTGGTTCGGCCTGCACCGCAGGGCCCGCCTCCAGCGCGGCGAGACCCTGCTCGTGCACGCCGCCGCCGGCGGGGTCGGCAGCGCCGCCGTCCAGCTCGGCAAGGCCGCCGGAGCCACCGTCATCGGCGTCGTCGGCGGCAAGGCCAAGGCCCGCACCGCCGAGGAACTCGGCTGCGACCTCGTCATCGACCGCACCACCGAGGACGTCGTCACCCGCGTCAAGGAGTTCACCGGCGGACACGGCGCCGACGTCGCCTACGACCCCGTCGGCGGCGACGCCTACACCGCCTCCGCCAAGTGCGCGGCCTTCGAGGGCCGCATCGTCGTCGTCGGCTTCGCCGGCGGCACCGTCCCCGCCCCCACCCTCAACCACGCCCTGATCAAGAACTACTCCGTCCTCGGCCTGCACTGGGGGCTGTACGCCACGAAGGACCCCGCCGCGATCCTCGCCTGCCACACCGAACTCACCCGCCTCGCCGCCGACGGCGCGATCAGACCCCTCGTCAGCGAACGCGTCCCGCTCGACCGGGCCGCCGACGCCGTCCAGCGCGTCGCCGACGGCACCACCACCGGCCGGCTGGTCGTCGTACCGTCCCGGGACCGCGGAGCCGCCCGATGACCGCCGACGCCGAAGACCTCCGCGCCCGCACCCGCGCCCTCCTCGCCGCGCACCCGCCCGCCGCCACCGCCCCCGCGGACTTCCTCCGCGCCCGCTTCGACGCCGGCCTCGCCTGGGTCCACTACCCCGAGGGCCTCGGCGGACTGGGCGCGCCCCGCACCCTCCAGGCCGCCGTGGACGCCGAACTGGAGGCCGCCGGAGCCCCCGACAACGACCCCCGCCGGATCGGCATCGGCCTCGGCATGGCCGCGCCCACGATCCTCGCCCACGGCACCGAGGAGCAGAAGGCCCGCTTCCTGCGCCCCCTCTGGCTGGGGGAGGAGGTCTGGTGCCAGCTCTTCAGCGAACCCGGAGCCGGCTCCGACCTCGCCGCCCTCGGCACCCGCGCCGTCCTCGACGAGCAGACCGGGGAATGGGTGGTGGACGGCCAGAAGGTGTGGACCTCCAGCGCCCACACCGCCCGCTGGGCCATCCTCCTCGCCCGCACCGACCCGTACCTCCCCAAGCACCAGGGCATCACCTACTTCCTGTGCGACATGCACGCCCCCGGAGTCGAGGTCCGCCCGCTGCGCCAGATCACCGGCGAGGCCGAGTTCAACGAGGTCTTCCTCACCGGCGTCCGCATCCCCGACACCCACCGCCTCGGCGCCGTCGGCCAGGGCTGGGCCGTCGCCCGCACCACCCTGATGAACGAACGCGTCTCCATCGGCGGCATGCGGATCCCGCGCGAGGGCGGCATGATCGCCCCCGTCGCCGCCGCCTGGCGCGGACGCCCCGCCCTGCGCACCCACGCCCTGCACCAGCGGCTGCTCGAACTGTGGGTCGAGTCCGAGGTGGCCCGCCTCACCGGCGAACGGCTGCGCCAGCAGCTCGTCGCCGGCCGGCCCGGCCCCGAGGGCAGCGGCATGAAGCTCACCTTCGCCCGCCTCAACCAGGAGATCAGCGGCCTGGAGGTGGAACTCCTCGGCGAGGAGGGCCTCCTGTACGGCGACTGGACCATGCGCCGCCCCGAGACCGTCGACTTCACCGGCCACGACGCCGGCTACCGCTACCTGCGCGCCAAGGGCAACAGCATCGAGGGCGGCACCAGCGAGATCCTCCTCAACATCGTCGCCGAACGCGTCCTCGGCCTGCCCCCCGAACCGCGCGACGACAAGGACACTGCCTGGAAGGACCTCTCCCGATGACGACGCAGCCCGCACCGGCGCCGCAGCCCGGCCCGGCGGCCCCCAGCGCCCCCTACGACCTGCTCTACTCGCAGACCGAGGAGGAGCTCCGCGCCGCCGTACGCGCCCTGCTCGCCGACCGCTGCGCCCCCGCCGCAGTCCTCGCACGCGCCGAGACCGGCCGCCCCCACGACCCCGAGCTGTGGCGCACCCTCGCCGCCGGGATCGGCACCGCCGGACTGCTCGTCCCCGAGAAGCTCGGCGGGGCGGGCGCGAGCCACCGCGAGGCCGCCGTCGTCCTGGAGGAGCTGGGCCGGTCCGCCGCACCCGTGCCCTACCTGACGTCCTCCGTCCTCGCGACGGAGATCCTGCTCGCCGTCGCCTGCGACAACGCCGACGCCGCCGCCCTGGTCGGGGAGGCCGCATCCGCCGGGCTGGTCTGCGTCCCCGCCCTGCCCCTCACCCTGGCCCCCGGCGCGCCCCTGCCGGCGCCGGTCCACGACGGCGGCGGCGGGGTGCTGAGCGGCACCGTCACCTCGGTCGCGGACGCGGTCGCCGCCGACGTCCTGCTGGTCCTGGCCGACACCGGGCTGTACGCCGTCCCCGCGGACCGCGCCGCCCTGACCCCCCGGGTCCCGCTGGACCTGACCCGGCCGCTCGCCGACGTCACCCTCGACGGCGCCGCCGCCACCCGCCTGGCGGACCCCGCCAGCGCCCGGGCGGCCGTCGCCGGAGCCCTGCTGTCCGGCGCCGGACTGCTCGCCTCGGAACAGCTCGGGCTCGCCGAGTGGTGCCTGACCGAGACCGTCGCGCACGTACGCACCCGCCACCAGTTCAACCGCCCCGTCGGCTCCTTCCAGGCGCTCAAGCACCGCCTCGCCCGGCTGTGGCTGGACGTGGCCTCCGCCCGGGCGGCCGCCCGCGCCGCCGCCGACGCCCTGGCCACCGGCGCCCCCGACGCCCCGCTCACGGTCGCCGTCGCCCAGGCGTACTGCTCCGGGGTCGCCGTCCGCGCCGCCGAGGAGTGCGTCCAGCTCCACGGCGGCATCGGCATGACCTGGGAACACCCCGCCCACCTCTACCTCAAGCGCGCCAAGGCCGACTCCCTGGCCCTGGGCACCGCCGGCCACCACCGCGGCCTGGTGGCCGACTTCGCGGAACTCCCGGCGCCCTGAGCCGACGGGCGGGGCCGGCCCCACCCGCCGGCCCCGC
>NZ_GG657750.1:6957720-6960044 GCF_000158895.1 Streptomyces sp. C
GCACACCGGGTGACAGGTGACCTCGCACGGCCGCTCCTCGTTGGACAGGCGAACACCGACCGCCGAGCGAGGGAGACCGTATGTACGCAGCACCCGCCGCACCACTGACCCGCCGCGCGGTCCTGCGTACGGCCTTCAGCGCGGCCGTGGCAGGCGGCGTGGCCGCGGCCCTGGCCCCCGTACTGCGCGCCCGGGGCCCCCGCCAGACCCTCACCCCGGCCCCCCTCGCCGAGGAGACGTACCGCGGCCGCCACATCAGCGTCGACCTGGCCTCCGCACAGGTCCGCATCGACGGCCGGCCCCTGCACGTCATGCGGCGCGCCGACGGGACCTACCTCAGCGGGGTCAACCACTTCCAGTCCTACGGGACCCCGCTGGAACTCGCCCGCGCGGCCGTCGACGAACTCGGCACCAGCCAACTGGCCCTCGCCGCACCGCACCACGGCTGACGGACGGGAACGGGAGGAGCCCCGACTTGTACACCCGGCAGAACCAGAAGAACCTGACCAGCGCCCAGAAGAAGCGGTTCACGGCCGCCCTGCTGGAACTCAAGCGCAGCGGCGTCTACGACGAGTTCGTCCGCACCCACGGCACCTACTTCGTGCCCGACCGGGAGCGGAAGCTGCGCGTCGGGCACATGTCCCCCTCGTTCTTCCCCTGGCACCGCCGCTACCTGCTGGAGTTCGAGCAGCGGCTGCGGGCCGTCGACCCGCAGGTCTCCCTCCCGTACTGGGACTGGACCACCGACAGCAGCCCCGTCTCCTCCCTCTGGGCCGAGGACTTCCTCGGCGGCACCGGCCGCGAGGGCGACCGCCAGGTGACCACCGGCCCCTTCGCCTACGAGCGGGGCAACTGGACGATCACCGTCGGCGTCAGCGAGGCCCGCTTCCTCACCCGCAACCTCGGCCGGCCGGCCAACCCGATCACCCTCCCGACCGCCGCCGAACTCCAGTGGGCCCTCGACGACCCCCTCTACGACTCGGCGCCCTGGGACTCCACCGCCCGCGAAGGCGGCTTCCGCAACAAGCTGGAGGGCTGGGCCGCGCCCCGCAGCGAGCGCTGGCGCAACCACAACAAGGTCCACCAGTGGATCGGCGGCCACATGACCGGCGGCACCGCCCCCAACGACCCCGCCTTCTGGCTGCACCACGCCTTCGTGGACCTGCTCTGGGACCGCTGGCAGCAGCGCCACCCCGGCTCCGGCTACCTGCCGGCGGCCCCCCTGGAGCTGGGCGACCTCCAGCGCGGCCGGGTCATCTCCCTCGACGAGCCGATGCCCCCGTGGGACGTCACCCCGCGGGAGATGCTGGGACACCGGGGCGTCTACCGCTACGAGTGACCGCCGGCCCCCGAGCACCACGGGGGCCGGGCCCCCGCATGCGTACGCGGACACGGAAAGGGCCCCCGCCACGTGGCGGGGGCCCTTCAGCCGGTCAGGCGGGCGAGACGGTCACTCGCCGTAGCTGCCGCCCTCGGTGTGGTGCTTGTCGTCGCCGCCGGAGGCGTTGACGCAGGTGTTGCCGAAGGCCGGGTTCAGCAGGGCGATCACGTTGACGGTGTTGCCGCAGACGTTGACCGGGATGTGGACCGGGACCTGCACCACGTTGCCGGACGCGACACCGGGGGAGCCGACAGCCGCACCGTGCGCTCCGGCATCGGCGACAGCCAGACCCGCACCCGCGGCCACGGCGGTGCCCGCCACAGCGGTGATGGCGAATGCCTTCGCGATACGCGACATCAAGATCTCCTCATGAGATGTGGGGCGCCGCATCGCTGCGGCGCGTGACATGGCGTACAACGCGGCGGGAGCCGAGTGGTCACGGCCCGTTCGGCTACCGGGTGACACGAAAACGGACAGAGCCGGAGTACGACCGCACCCGAGTGACCGTTTCCCGGCCGCTTCCGAGCCGCTTCCGAGCCGCTTCCGAGCCGCTTCCCGGCCGCTTCCAGGCCGCGCGACCGGACACTCCCGGCCCGGCGCGATCCCGTCCGCGCGACCCGATCGTGCCTTGTCAGGCCGTGGACGCCTGTGCGACGGTGCCCCGGAGGACACCCTGGTGAGGAGAGCACGGATGAGCGCAGCGGGCGGCGGACGGCCCCGGGCCGGCACCGGACACGGCATCGTGGAGGGCCGCTGGGAGGGCGACGGGATCGCCGTCTTCCGGGGGATCCCCTACGCCGCCGCGCCCGTCGGGCCCCGCCGGTTCGACGCCCCGCGGCCCCCTGCCGCATGGGACGGCGTACGCGACGCCGGGGCGTTCGGGCCCACCGCGCCCAAGGTGCCCTACCCGCCGGCCTTCGCCGCCCTGCTGCCCGACCCGAAG
>NZ_GG657750.1:6960905-6968148 GCF_000158895.1 Streptomyces sp. C
GCCGGGGCGCCGCGCCCGGCCCCGAGCCACCTCTACGAGTTCCGCTGGCCCAGCGGCGTACCGGGGCTGGGTGCCTGCCACGCCCTGGAACTGGGGTTCGTCTTCGACTCGCTGAGAAAAACCGGAGTCCACGTGGCTGGCCGGCCCGGACGCCCCGCAGGCGCTGGCCGACGAGATGCACGGCGCCTGGGTCCGTTTCGCCGCCACCGGGGACCCCGGCTGGGCGCCCTGGGACGGCGACGGCCCGCCGAAGTTCTTCGACGGGCCGGAGCCGGAGGCAGTACGGGGCGCGGAGGCCGTTACTCCACTGGTCCTTCCATGACCTTGCTGATGAACTCCATCGGTCCCAGGCCCATGTTCGGGACGTAGGTCTTGGCGTTGTGCTGGCCGCCGGGGATCACCCTCAGGCTGGTGTGGATCGGGCCCTTGGTGTACGTCTGGACGAACTTCTGCACGTCCGGGAGCGTCTTCTTGTTGCTCTCGTTGTCGCCGACCTGGAAGGCCAGGTAGACGTCCGGGCCCTTCTTGTCGATGAGCTGCTTGGCGAGGAGCTCCGGGTTGTTCTCGGCCTTCTCCTTGTCGTGGCCCTTCCACAGGGAGGAGTCCGGGACGATGTCCGGGCCGGAGGCGATCACGGCCTTGAACTTGTCCGGGTGCTTCAGCACGGCCTTCAGGCCGGCGAAGCCGCCGGTGGAGGAGCCCATGAAGGCCCAGCCGTCACGGGACTTGATGGTGCGGAAGTTCTCCCGCATCAGGTCCGGGACGTCCTCGGTCAGCCAGGTGCCCATCTTGGGCTGGCCGGGGATGTCGGAGCCGTCCCAGTAGACGCCCCCGTCGTCCGGTGCCGGGTTCAGCACCGGCATGGCGAGGATGAAGGGCTTGCCCTTGCCCTCGTGGTACCACTTGCTGATGCTCGTCTGGAGGCCCAGGTCGGTGCCCATCCAGTAGTTGCCCGGGAAGCCGGGGCCGCCCGGCAGGGCGATCATGACGGGGAAGCCGCTCTTGGCGAACTTGGGGTCGCTGTACTCCTTGGGCGCCCACACCCAGACCTTGCCCGTGAAGCCGGACTTCTTGCCGGTGACGGTGGCCACGCCGATCTGCGTGCCGTCGCTGAGCGTCGAGGTGTTCTTGAAGTCGGTCTTCGGGCCGGTGGGCATCGACATCTTCGAGTTCGGCGCCTGCTTGGCCGCGCCGCCGCCCTTGTTGTCGGCGCCGCCGCCGAAGGAGACCTCCTTGCCCTTGTCGGTGAAGGGGGGTATCTCGAAGTAGGCCATCGTGCCCGCCGCGATGCCGCCGAGGGCCAGGACGGTGACGCCCGCGATGATCCAGCGCTTCACCTTGGACTTGCGGCGCGGCTCCTCGCCGTAGGGCGGCTCGGAGTAGCCGTACTGCGGCTGCTCGTACGGGGGCCGGCCCGGGCCCGGCTGGTACCCCTGGCCGGGGTGCTGCTGCTCGAAGCGGGGCGGCTCGTAGTCGGGGCGCTCGTAGCGGGGCTGGGCCTGCGTGGGCTCGTCGAAGCCGCCGGGGCGGTACTGGTCCTGGCCCTGCGGGGGCCGGGGCGGCTGCGGACGGCCCTGCGGCGGGCCGCCGTAGGGGCCCGCTCCCTGCGGGGCGCGGCCGGACGGCTGCTGGGGGCGGCCTCCCTGGGGCGCGTACTGCGGCGGGCCCTGCTGTCGGCCTTGCTGCCGGCCGGGCTGCTGCCCGTCCGGCCGGTACGGCGGCTGGTCCTGGCCGTCGGGTTCGTACGACATGTGCGGTGGCTCTCCGGCTGTTGCTGCCCCGTCTGGGGATGGTCTGCTTCCGTTCGAATGATGAACGACAGCGCTGCTGGGTTCCTCATTTTTACTTCTCTTGGGATTCCGTGGAGGAGCTCATTACCCGTCACCCACGGTGCCCCCGGTGTTCCCTTCCCGTTATCCAAGCATCCCTGGCTCATGCACATGACGGTGGGTATGGTGCGTCCGCGCCGCCGCCCGAGACCCCCGCACCTTCCCCACGCCCGGAGGTATGTCCCCGTGTTTGGCATGACCATTTCACGGCCTCGCCGCAAGACCGCCCTCGCCACCGCCTTCGGAGCCACCGCCGCCGGAGCCGCCCTCTGGGCCGGCATCGGCACGGCCCAGCCCGCGCACGCGGCCGGCCTGCCCGCCCCCGACCACACCGTCGTCGTGGTCTTCGAGAACCACGCCTACAACCAGGTCATCGGCAGCTCCAGCGCCCCCTACATCAACTCCCTGAAGGCCGGGGGCGCCAGCCTCACCAACTCCTACGGCATCACCCACCCCAGCCAGCCCAATTACCTCCAGCTGTTCTCCGGCTCCCACCAGGGCGTCACCGGCGACAGCTGCTACACCCCCGGCTTCAGCTCCGCCCCCAACCTCGCCTCCGAGCTGATCGCCGCCGGCAAGAGCTGGGGCAGCTACAACGAGGGCCTGCCCAGCCAGGGCTCCACCACCTGCTCCAGCGGCAAGTACGCCCGCAAGCACAACCCCTGGTTCGCCTTCTCCAACGTGCCCACCAGCACGGCGAAGACGATGGCCCAGTTCCCCACCGACTTCACCACCCTCCCCAAGGTGTCCTTCGTCGTCCCCGACCTGTGCAACGACATGCACGACTGCTCCGTCGGCACCGGCGACACGTGGCTCAAGAACAAGCTCAAGGCCTACGCGGACTGGGCCAAGACCCACAACAGCCTCCTCGTCGTCACCTTCGACGAGGACAACCGGCTCGCAGGCAACAAGATCCCGACCGTCCTGTACGGCCAGCCCGTCACCCCCGGCTCCACCTCCTCCACCACCTACAACCACTACGACGTGCTGCGGACCCTGGAGGGCCTGGCCGGGCTGACCACCCACGCCGGGAACGCCGCCACGGCCAAGGACATCACGGGGATCTGGGCCTCCTGACCATGTACGTCGCGGACAGTCGCGGTACCCCCGCCCCGGCCGAGCCGCAGGCCGCCGCCCCGGGCACCGGCCCGGGGCGGCACGCCGCCCTCGCCCCCACGGTCCTCGCCCTCGGCACGGTCTCCCTGATCACCGACGTCTCCTCCGAGATGGTCACGGCCGTGCTCCCGCTCTACCTCGTCGCCGGACTCGGCCTCAGCCCCCTGGGCTTCGGCCTGCTCGACGGCCTCTACAACGGCGTCAGCGCCCTGGTCCGGCTCACCGGCGGTCACCTCGGCGACCGCTTCGGCCGCCACAAGGCCCTCGCCGGGATCGGCTACGGCCTCTCCGCCCTGTGCAAGCCGCTGCTGCTGCTCGCCCACACCCTGCCCGCCATCGGCGCCGTCCTCGCCCTCGACCGCACCGGCAAGGGCCTGCGCACCGCACCCCGCGACGCGCTGATCTCCCTGGCCGCCGACCCCGCCGAACGCGGCCGCGCCTTCGGCGTCCACCGCGCCATGGACACCGCCGGCGCGCTGATCGGACCGCTCCTCGCCTTCCTGATCCTGCGCGGCGCCACCGACGGCTACGACGCCGTCTTCACCGTCAGCGCCTGCGTGGCCGCGCTCGGCGTCCTGGTGCTCGTCCTCTTCGTACCCGGCCGGCGCACCACCCCCGCCGCCGCGGCCGCCCCCGTGTCCCTGCGCGGCGCCCTCGGCCTGCTCCGCGTCCGCGACCTGCGCCGGACCGGCCTCTGCGCCCTCCTCCTGGGCCTGTGCACCGTCAGCGACGCCTTCGTCTTCCTGCTGCTGCAACGCGCCGCGGGGATCGCCGACCGCTGGTTCGCGCTCCTGCCGCTGGGCACCGCCGCCGCGTTCTTCCTGCTGGCCCTGCCGCTGGGCAGGCTCGCCGACCGCGTCGGCCGCCGCACCGTCTTCCTCGGCGGCCACCTCGCGCTGCTCGCCGTGTACGCGCTGCTGCTCACCGGCGCCCAGCACCCGGCGCTGCCCTACGCGGTGCTCCTGCTGCACGGCGGCTTCTACGCCGCCACCGACGGCGTGCTCATGGCCGAGGCGGCCGGAGCCGTCCCCGAGGAGCACCGGGGCGGCGGGCTCGCCCTCGTCCAGACCGGCCAGGCCCTCGCCCGGTTCGCGGCCTCCCTCGGCTTCGGCGCCGCCTGGACCCTCTGGGGTGCCCGGCCCGCCCTCGCCGTGGCCGCGGTCCTGCTCGCCGTGGCCCTCGCCGGATGCCTGTGGCTGCGGCCCGCCGCCGCCCCGCAGGCCTGACCCCCCTCCCCGAAAGGCCCCCATGACCCTCCAGCGCCGGATCCTGATCCTGGTCACCGCCGTCGTGCTGCTCGCCGGAGTGGGGGTGAAGCCGTCGTGCGGGCCTCCTCGCGCGCGGAGAAGGACCGGGCACGCGCCGGCGGGCCGCAGGTCACCCGCGGCGAGGTGTCCCTGGCCCCGGGCGGCGGCAGCCGGATGGTCTTCCGGAACATGGCCTGGGGCCCGCACCGCGACGAGCTCGCCACCGCCGCGGCCCGACGCGCCCGGGGGCCCCCGTACCGCCTCCGGCGTCAACTGCCTGCGCTTCCACGCCGCGGCCGGCACCGGGATCTGCCTACGGGCGGACAAGGGCGGGGTCCAGGAGAGCTACCGGGCCGTCGTCCTCGACGCCGCCCTCAAGGAGGTGTCGGCGCACCCGCTCGCGGGGATCCCCACCCGCGCCCGGGTCTCGCCCGGCGGACACCTCGCCGCCTGGACCGTCTTCGTCGGCGGGGACTCGTACGCCGGCACGGACTTCTCCACCCGCACCTCGCTGCTCGACCTGCGCACCGGGAAGCTCGACGCCTCCCTGGAGGACTTCACGGTCCTCAAGGACGGCAGGGAGTACCGCAACGCCGACGTGAACTTCTGGGGCGTGACCTTCACCGCCGACGAGAAGGCCTTCTACGCGACCCTCGCCACCGGCGGCAGGACCTACCTGGTCCGCGGGGACCTGGCCGCGCGCACGGTCACCACCCTGCGGGAGAACCTGGAGTGCCCCTCGCTGTCCCCCGACGGGACGCGGCTGGTGTTCAAGAAGCGGGTGCCCGGACTGCCCGCCGAGGCGCCGTGGCGGCTGTACGTGCTGGACCTGGCCTCGATGCGGGAGACCCCGCTCGCGGAGGAGCGCAGCGTCGACGACCAGGTGGTGTGGCGCGACGACCGGACCCTCGTCTACTCCCTGCCGGGCGACTTCGGAGCCGATCTGTACACCCTGCCCGCCGACGGGAGCGGCGCCCCCGTCCGGCTGGCGGACTCGGCCCTCGCCCCCGCCTTCCTCGGCTGAACCAGCGGGGGAAGGCGGGGGCGAGGGCCGGGCCGGGGCGCAGCAGGACCGTTACGCCGGGATCAGCGTCCGGCGACGGCGGCGGCGCGGGGCGGCGCTGGAGAGCCGCAGCTCGATGACCGAGCGGACGGTGGGCCACTCCTCGTCGAGGACCGAGTAGAAGGCCGTACTGCGCACCGCTCCGTCCAGCCCCCGCGAATGGGCCCGGCGGACCCCCTCGCAGGTGAAGCCGAGACGTTCCATCGCGGCGCGCGAGCGCCCGTTGCGGGCGTCCGCGCGCAGCGAGATCCGCCGCACGCCCCAGGTCTCGAAGGCGTGGCGCAGCATGAGCAGCTTCGCCTCGGTGTTGATGCCGGTGCCCTGGGCGCCCGGGGACAGCCAGGTGTTCCCGATCTCGGCGGCATCGGGGATCGCGGTCGCCGGATCACCGAAGGGGACCCCGGGGACGGCGGGCCACACCAGCGGCCCCTGCCAGTAGTCGAGTTCCAGGAAGCGGGTCGAACCGACCACCCGACCGTCAGTGGCTCTGACGACGGCGAACGCAAGCGATCGACCCGCTGCCTGATCGGCGAGGGCACGGTCGATGTACTCGTGGGACGCCTGCAACCCGTGCGGAACGGGAGTGAAGGCGTAAGTCGTACGATCCTCGGCCCCGGCCACGGCCAGGGCCTCGGTGTGGTGGGGGGCGAGGGGCTCGAGCCGCACGGAGCGGCCGGCGAGGAGTACGGGTACGGGCACGGAGCCTTCGGTCCTTCTGGGCGGTGGGGTGGTTGCACAGTGTGCGCTCCTGACGTCACCCCCCGCGCAAAACGCGGGTGAAAGGCAACGGGCTGTCAGGTGAACGCGAGTGGCTCAATGTAGCCCCTTAAAGTCCTCTCATGAACCCCCAATTTGGCAATGGCGCGGCATCGTTTTCCGATGACTTCGGTCCCAGGGGCGCGGAGGCCGTCCTGCTGGTCCACGGACACCCGTTCAACCGGTCGATCTGGGCGCCCCAGGCGACCGCGCTGGCCGCCGCCGGCTACCGAGTCATAGCCCCTGACCTGCGGGGATACGGGGAAAACCCGGCGGTCGGGGAGCGGACCCTGCTCGCGGACTTCGCAGACGACCTGGCCGCTCTCCTCCGGCACCTGGAAATCGAACGGGCGGTCGTCGGAGGTGTTTCCATGGGCGGGCAGATCGCACTCGAGCTCCGGTTGCGCCACCCGGGTCTGGTGAGGGCCCTCGTGCTCTCCGACACCTCCCCCGTTCCGGAGACCGAGGACGGCAAGGAGTTCCGCCGGAAGCTCGCCGAACGGCTCCTTGCGGAGGGTATGCGTCCGTATACCGAAGAGGTCATTGACAAGATGCTGGCGCCCTACAACGTGACCGGCCAGCCGGAGGCCGCCGCCCGGGTCACCGCCATGATGTGCGCCACCGACCCCGGGGGAGCGGCGGCGGCCCTGCGCGGGCGGGCCGAGCGGCCCGACTACCGGCCCGTGCTCCGCGCCCTGCCCGAGGAGGTGCCCTGCCTGGTGCTGGTCGGCGAGGACGACGTCTACACCCCGGTCGCCGAGGCCGAGGCGATGTGCGCGCTCGCGCCGCACGCCCGGCTCGCCGTGATCGAGCGGGCCGGGCACCTGCCGGGGGTGGAGCAGCCGGAGGCCTTCAACCGTGCCCTGCTGGAGTTCCTCGCCGTTCTGCCGTGAATGAACGCCCTGGCCGACGCACCGGCGGCGGGGCTAGCTTGGCCGCCATGCGCGAAGTGATCTTGGACAGCGGTCGGACGCTGGCGGTCGAGGAGTGGGGGGAACCGGGCGGGACACCGGTGGTCTACCTGCACGGCAGCCCGATGAGCCGGCTGGCCCGCCACCCCGACGACTCCCTGTTCCGCGAGCTCGGCGTCCGGCTGATCACCTACGACCGGCCCGGATTCGGCTGCTCCACCCCGCACGAGGGCCGCCGGGTCGCCGACGCGGCCGCCGACGTGGCGGCCGTGGCCGACGCACTCGGCCTGGACCGCTTCGCGGTGTTCGGGGTGTCCGGGG
>NZ_GG657750.1:6968544-6971192 GCF_000158895.1 Streptomyces sp. C
GGCCTGGACACCCTCGTCCCGCCGGCCCACGGCGAGTGAAAAAAAAAACGCGCATCCCGGGCGCGGCCCTGCGGATGCAGGCCGAATGCCGGGCACGGCGGCCACTTCGACGCCAAGCCCCGCGATGCTCAGAAAAAATAACCCGCCGCGCCGAAGACCCCGCCTGAGATCATCCCGGGATGGACATGGACGACGTACTGCGCCGGCTGGCCGCCGTCGGGCCCTTCTTCTCCGTCCCGTACGGCGCCGAACCGCCCGGACCGGGCTTCCGGCCGCTCGCGGAGCTCTACGGGGAGCGGCTGGGCCCCTACGTCGAGGAGGTGGGCCGCCGGACCCGGAGCGGGCCGGGGCGCGTCGCGGCCTCCACCGCCCAGTTCGGGATCGCCTCCCGGCTGTGGTCGCTGGGCCTGGGCTGCGCCGCGCTGTCCGGGCGGCTGCCGGACCTGGACCCGGGCCGGGTGTGGTGGCGGCTGCCCGGGGCGGGCTCCCTGGAGCTCTGGCTGCCCGAGCCGGCCGAGGACCTGCCCGCCGACGCCCTGGGGGAGAGCGTCCTCGGGAACCTCGCCCGGCTGGACGCCGCCCTGTGCGAGCGGTACGGGGTCTCCGGCAAGGTGCTGCGCGGCAACGCCGCCTCCGGGCTGGTCGGCGCCCTGCGCGTGCTGCTCGACCGGGTCCCGGCCGAGGAGGGCGCGGCGGCGGCCGGGCTGGCCGGGGGGCTCCTGGCCGACGGCGGGGCGCTGGCCGGCACGGGCTCCTTCGTCCACGAACCCGGGCTGGGCGTGGCCTTCGTACGGCGCAGCTGCTGCCTCTACTACCGGGTGCCGGGCGGCGGACTCTGCGGGGACTGCGTGCTGCGCACCCGGTGACGCGAAGGGCCGCCGGGGAGCGCACGTACGCTCCCCGGCGGCCCCGTCGGCGCCGGCGCGTCCTAGAAGGTGAGGTTCCAGGAGTCGATCTTGCCGGTGTCGCCGCCCGCGTTGTCGTTCACACGGAGCTTCCAGGTGCCGTTGGCCACCTCGGAGGAGGCGTTGACGGTGTAGGTCTGGTTGATGTTGTCCGTGCTGCCGCCGGCCCGGTTGTGCAGGGTGTAGACGGTGCCGTCGGGGGCGACCAGGTCGACCTTCAGGTCACCGATGTAGGTGTGCGCGATGTTCACGCCCACCTTGAGGGTGGCCGGGGCGTTGCCGGTCACACCGCTGACGGTGATCGGGCTCTCCACCGTGGTGTTGTCGCCGATGGCGAAGTCCGCGGTGTTCTCGAAGTACTTGCCGGCCGGGGGAGTGGAGCCGCCGACCGCCTTCAGCGCGTCGGCCTGGCCCTCGCCGAAGAAGGCGTTGTTGGCCGTGGTGCCGGTGCAGCGGCTGTCCGACGGGCAGGGGATGTCGTTGGCCTGGGTGGCCAGCCGGGCGCGGACCTGCGCCGGCGTGAGGGTCGGGTCGGCGCTCACCATCAGCGCGGCCACACCCGCGACGTGCGGGCTGGCCATCGAGGTGCCGCTCTTGCTGCCGTACTTGCCGCCCGGCAGCGTGGAGTAGACGTCCTGGCCCGGGGCCGCGACGTCGATGACGCCCTGGCCGAAGTTGGAGAACGAGGCCTTGGTGGTGCCGGTGCCGTTCGCCGCGACCGTCACCACGCCCGGCAGTTCGGTCGGGATGTCGATGCAGGCGTTGGTGATGGTGCGGGTGACCGGGGTCGAGTCGTTGGGGCTCGCCGTGTCGGTCGTCTTGTGGGCCAGGTCGTAGTTCTCGTTGCCGGCCGCGGCGACCTGCAGCGAGCCCTTGGACTCGGCGTACGCCTGGGCGCGGGTGACGCCCTCGATGATGGCGGCCTGGTCCGCGTTGTCCGGGCAGTTGAACTGCCACGGGTCGGTGTAGTAGCTGTTGTTGGTGACCTTGAAGCCGTGGTCACCGGCCCAGACGAAGCCGCAGATGGTGTTCTCGGCGAAGAAGAACGAGTTGCCCGGCTCGGCCACGCGCACCGCGGAGATCTTCACGTTCGGGGCGACGCCGACGACGCCCTTGCCGTTCTTGGCGGCCGCGATGGTGCCCGCCACGTGGGTGCCGTGGGTGTCGACGTCGCGCCAGGCGCCGGTGCGGGTGTCGGCCTTGCCGTAGGCGCAGGAGACCGAGTCGGCGGCGTTGAAGTTCGGTGCGAGGTCCTGGTGCTGGTCGTCCACACCGGTGTCGAGGACGCCGACCTTGACGGCGGCCGAACCGGCGTTGACGGCCCAGGCCTGGTCCGCCTTGATCTGGCTCATGTCGGCGCGGACCGGCTCGCCGGCCGGGGTGGTCGACTGGGCCGGGTTGGCGGGCAGCGCCGGGTTGTAGGCGTCGGCCGGGACGTCCGAGGTACGGGTGGCGCCGACCTTCTGGACCCCGCTGACCCCGCGCATCGTCTGCGCGAAGGTGCCGGAGGCCGAGTGGGCGACGATCACGCCGATCGCGTCGTAGTACGAGAAGACCGTGCCGCCGTTGGCGGTGACGGCCGAGCGCACCGCCGAGCTGTCACCGGGAGCGGTGATCACGAGGTAGGCGCGGGTGCCGGCGGCCCAGGTCGCACTCTGGGAAGCCGGGGCCGCAGCCTTGGGGGGCGCCGCCGTGGCGGAGGCCGGGGAGCCGGAGGGACCGCGGGAGCGGTGCCGGCGAGCG
>NZ_GG657750.1:6971348-6977154 GCF_000158895.1 Streptomyces sp. C
GATGTCAGACGCGCCGCCCCTGAGGGAAGTACCTTTTAGCGCAGCAGAGTTGAAGATCACATGGCCGAAAGTGGCGGTTCGCGGCCGTTCGTGGGCGTTTGAGGCGCGGTCCGGCCGGGCTGGGCACCGTGGGGGCGAGCCCTGCCCGGCCGGAACCCGCGGGTGTGCGGGGCCCGGAGGCTCAGGCCGCCGGCACACCGTCCTTGGGGCCGGCCGCCGGACCGGGCACCGCCGGCGGGGCGGGTTCACCGGGCGCCGCGTGGCCGTCGTCCACCAGCGTGGTCTCGTCGAAGGGCAGCCGCCCGGCCAGGACTTCGGCGGCCCGCTCGCGGTCGAACTCCTTCGTCCACGTCCCGATCAGGACGGTGGCCACGGCGTTGCCCGCGAAGTTCGTCAGGGCCCGCGCCTCGCTCATGAAGCGGTCGATGCCGACGATCAGGCCCACCCCGTCGACGAGTTCGGGCCGGTGCGACTGGAGGCCGCCCGCCAGGGTGGCGAGGCCCGCGCCGGTGACCCCGGCCGCGCCCTTGGAGGCCACGATCATGAAGAGCAGCAGCGAGACCTGCTCGCCCAGGGCCAGGGGCTTGCCCATCGCCTCCGCGACGAAGAGCGAGGACATGGTGAGGTAGATGGCGGTCCCGTCCAGGTTGAACGAGTAGCCCGTCGGCACGGTGATGCCGGTGACCGGGCGGGAGACGCCCAGGTGTTCCATCTTCGCGATCAGCCGCGGCAGTGCCGACTCGGAGGAGGAGGTCGACAGGATCAGCAGGAACTCCCGGCCCAGGTAGCGCAGCAGCGCGAAGACGCTGACACCCGTGCAGAGCCGCAGCAGGGTGCCCAGCACCACGAAGACGAAGAGCAGACAGGTGGTGTAGAAGCCGATCATGATGACCGCGAGGGACTTCAGCGCGTCGATCCCGGTCGCCCCGACCACCGCCGCGATCGCTCCGAAGGCACCGACGGGCGCCACCCACATGATCATCGCCAGTACGCGGAACACCAGCTTCTGCAGGTGCCCGATCCCGCGCAGCACCGGCTCGCCCGCCGGGCCCATGGCCTGGAGCGCGAACCCGCACAGCAGTGCCACCAGCAGCGTCTGGAGCACCTCGCCCCCGGTGAAGGCGGAGACCAGGGTGGTCGGGATGATCCCCAGGAGGAACTCCTGGGTGCTCTCCGCCCCGCCCGCCTTGGCCTGCGCCTCGCCGGCCCGTGCCGCCGCCTCGGTCAGGTGCAGTCCGCTGCCCGGCTCCAGCAGGTTCCCCACCAGCAGCCCGATGGCCAGGGCCACCGTGGACATCACCATGAAGTAGCCGAGGGCGAGCCCGCCCACGGCGCCGACCTTGGCGGCCTTGCGGACCGACCCGATGCCCAGCACGATCGTGCAGAAGATCACGGGCGAGATCATCATCTTGATGAGGTTCACGAAGCCGGTGCCCAGCGGCTTGAGCTCCACGGCCACGCCGGGTGCGGCGAAGCCGACGGCGATGCCGAGGAGCACCGCGGCGATCACCGCGATGTAGAGGTAGTGGGTTCTGTCGCGTCTGGCGGCCATGTCGCGCTCCTGGGTGGTGAGGTCGTTCCGGGAGACCATCGCCCAGCCTGTGACCCCGGTCACCCTTGCGTTCATTGAGTTCACGGCCCGGTGCACACTGAGCGCCATGTTCCGCTTCCCCCGGCCGCCCCGCAGCCTCGCCGGCCAGCTCTTCGCGATGCAGGTCCTGCTGGTCGCGCTCGTCGTCGCCGGCTGCGCGGTCTTCGCGTACGCCACCGCCCGCGACCAGGCCGAGGACGCCGCCCGGCGGCAGGCGGGAGCGGTGGCCCGGGCCGTCGCGTACTCGCCCTCCGTACGCGAGGCCGTACGCGCCGGCCCGCCCGGAGCCGATCCTTCCGCCGAGCTCCAGCCCTACGCGGAGCGGGTGCGCACCGACTCCGGCGTGGACTTCGTGACGATCATGGCCCCGGACGGGCGGCGCTGGACCCACCCCGACCCGCGCCGCATCGGCGAGCGCTTCCTCGGCAACACCGCCCCGGCCCTGCGCGGCGCCACCTTCAGCGAGACCTACACCGGCACTCTCGGCCCCTCCATCCGCGTGGTCACCCCGCTCCGGGACGCGGACGGCTCCGTCATCGGCCTGGTCAGCGCGGGGATCACCGTCCGGGCCATCAGCGCCCGCCTCGCGGCGCAGCTCACCGCCCTCGCCTGGGTGGCCGCCGGGGCACTGGCCCTCGGCGCGGTGGGTACGTACGTGGTCAACGCCCGGCTGCGCCGCCACACCCACGGCATGGACGCCGCCGGGCTGAGCCGGATGTACGACTACCACCAGGCGGCCCTGCACGGGGTCCGGGAAGGGCTGCTGATGCTCGACGGCCACCGCAGGATCACCCTCATCAACGACGCGGGCCGCGAACTGCTCGGCCTGCGCGGGGAGGTCACCGGCCGCGGTGTCGCCGACCTGGGCCTGCCCGCACCGCTCACCGGGGCGCTGCTCGCCGACCGGCCCCGGGTGGACGAGGTGCACCTGAGCGCGGAGCGGGTGCTCGTCGTCAACAGCTCTCCGGTGGCCGGCGGCGGCCGCCGGGGCACCGTGGTCACCCTGCGGGACCACACCGAACTCCAGGTGCTGGCCGGGGAACTGGACCACGAGCGCGGGTTCACCCAGGCCCTGCGCTCCCAGGCGCACGAGGCGGCCAACCGGCTCCACACCGTGGTCTCCCTGATCGAACTGGGCCGCAGCGAGGAGGCGGTGGAGTTCGCCACCGCCGAACTGGAGCTGGCCCAGGCGCTGACCGACGAGGTCGTCGCCGCCGTGGGCGAGCCGGTGCTGGTCGCCCTGCTGCTCGGCAAGGCCGCCCAGGCGCACGAGCGCGGCATCGAGCTGGTCGTCACCCCGGAGTGCGGGGCGATCGAGGCGGGGCCGGGGGTGCCGCCGGCCCGGGACCTGGTGACGGTGCTCGGGAACCTCGTCGACAACGCCCTCGACGCCCTGACGGGGGTACCGGGCGGGCGGATCACCGTCACCGTGCGCCGGGACGCGGCCGGGCTGCTGCTGCGGGTCGCGGACAACGGGCCGGGCCTGCCCGAGGGGGCGGACGTCTTCCGGCGGGGCTGGTCGGGCAAGGGGGAGGGGCGGGGCCTGGGCCTGGCCCTGGTCCGGCAGGTGGTCCACCGGCACGGCGGCTCGGTGGAGGCCGGCGACGCTCCCGGCGGCGGAGCGGCGTTCACCGCGCGGCTCCCGCTCGCGGGCGGTGCGGCGTGAGCGGGCCGGTGCGGGTCCTCGTCGTCGAGGACGACCCCGTCGCCGCCGACGCGCACGCGCTCTACGTCGGCCGGGTGCCCGGCTTCACCGCGGTGGCGGCGGTCCACTCCCTGGCCGAGGCCACCCGGGTGCTGGAACGCACCCACGTCGACCTGCTGCTGCTCGACCTCACCCTGCCCGACGGCCACGGGCTGCGTTTCGCACGCGGGCTGCGGGCGGCCGGGCACCCCGCCGACGTGATCGCGGTGACCTCGGCGCGGGACCTGGCCATGGTCCGCGAGAGCGTGTCGCTGGGGGTGGTGCAGTACGTGCTCAAGCCCTTCGCCTTCCCCACCCTGCGCGAACGGCTTCTCCGCTACGCCGAGTTCCGGGCCGCCGCCGGTGAGGCGGCGGGCCAGGACGACGTGGACCGGGCGCTCGCCGCACTGCGCGCGCCCGCCTCGGCCCAGCTGCCCAAAGGACTCAGCGCCCCGACCCTGGACCGGGTCGCGGCGCTGCTGCGGGCGGCGCCCGGGGGGCTGACCGCCGCGGGGGCGGCCGAGGCGGCCGGGATCTCGCGGATCACCGCCCGCCGGTACCTGGAGCACCTGGTGGACACCGGGCGCGCGGACCGTACGCCCCGGTACGGCCAGGTCGGCCGCCCCGAACTGCACTACCGCTGGCTGGCGGCGGCCGGCTCGGTGTCGAACGTGTAGAACTTCCGGTGGTCGAGCATGTCGGCCGGGGTCACGTCGTTCCACGGCCGCATCGTGTCGCGCAGGTCGACCACGTTCGGGGTGCCGGCGGCCGGGAGGTAGGTCGAGTTCGGGTTCTTCGCCTGCCAGTCCGCCCAGAGCTTGTCCACGAAGGCGTGGTGCATCCAGAAGACCGGGTCGTTGGGGGAGACTCCGGTGGCCATCTGGCCGCCGACCCACACGTGCACCCGGTTGTGGAGGTTGGCGCCGCGCCAGCCCTCCAGGTTGTTGCGGAAGCCGCCCGAGGAGCTGTTCCAGGGGGCCATGTCGTAGACCGGCATGGCCAGTACGGCGTCCACCTCGGCACGGGTCGGCAGCTGGGCGACGCCCTCGCCGAGCGCGCGCCGCAGGTAGGAGCGGCCGTCGACGCGGACCGCTATCTCCCACTTGCCCGTCGCGTAGGCGAAGGGGCCGTCCATGACCTGCCCGTCGCGGGCGCGGCCGGTGCCGCCGAGGAAGTCGGCGGCCCAGAGGGAGGAGCGGGAGGTGCGGTCGGCGGTCCAGTCCCAGTACGGGAGCGA
Organism: Streptomyces sp. C; assembly: GCF_000158895.1. NCBI lineage: Bacteria > Bacillati > Actinomycetota > Actinomycetes > Kitasatosporales > Streptomycetaceae > Streptomyces > Streptomyces sp. C. Next base: position 6,975,861 of record NZ_GG657750.1, read on the forward strand.
GACGCTCTTGTCCACCGCCTGAAGAGCCGCTTCGAACTCCAGCAGAAAGCGGCGGTGCCAGGGGAGGAACGAGGGGGAGCGGTGGCCCACCCGGTCGCCCGAGTCGGTGTCGCTCATGATGAAGCCGTTGTGGGTGGTGACGAAGCGGTCGTAGCGGCCGGTGCGCTTCAGTTCGAGCAGCGCGTTGGTGAAGGCGCGCTTCTCCTCGGCGGTCAGCGTGGCCTGGTTCTTGCGGACTGCCATCACATGCCGCCCATCTGCATCGGGGCGAGCTGGGCGCCCTGGAGCTCGCGCACGGCGGCCCGGGCGAGCGACGCGGGGTCGGCGAAGGTCTCGTAGTGGTTGACGACGCTGATCCAGGTGCCGTCGGCGTTGCGCATGACGTGCAGCTCGCGGCCGTCTATGCGGACGGTCGGCATTCCGGTGCCGCCGTGGTGGCCGCCGTGGTGACCGCCGCCGGTGGCGGGGGATATCTGGATGCGGCGGCCCTGGTACACCTCGTCGACGGTGCCGGCCGGGGTGGTGGCGGCGCGGGAGTCGGTGGCGGCGGCGTGCGCGGTGGCGCCCGCGATGCCGAGGACGGTGAGTGCGCCGGCAGTGGTGCCCAAGGCCTGCCGGCGGGTGATCTTGTTCATGGCGGAAGAACTATCAGTGCCCGTACGACAGTTGACCGCTATCCGGACATCGGCGGATAAGTTCTATATAGAACCATTTGGGCGATCTTCCCGTCCGGACCGGCTCCAGTGGTCCGGACGGGAAGATCTGCGGATGAAATACTACTCGACGGTAATTTTTTCGGTCCGGCGGGGGTCCCTATGGAGGGGGTCACACCCCGTAGTCGGCCGGAAGCGGTGCCGGAAGCCGCCCCGCACGACCGGCTTTCCAGGGTTTCCGGAGCCGGAATGTATGGCAGTTTGCCCCTATAGTCCGGATATGGCTCTTCATCAGACGAAGGACACGCACGCCCGGGACGACGGGACGGACGTGTTCGCGTCCGCCCTGAGCGGCCAGGTCCTCCCGAAGTACCGGATCCCCGACGACCACTCGCCCGCCGAGGTCGTCTACTCCCTCCTGCACAACGAGCTGCTCCTCGACGGCAACGCCGCCCAGAACCTGGCCACCTTCTGCACCACCTGGTCGGACGACGCCGTGCACCGCCTGATGAACGAGTGCCTCGACAAGAACATGATCGACAAGGACGAGTACCCGCAGACCGCCGAGATCGAGGCCCGCTGCGTCAACATCCTGGCCGAGCCTCTGGAACGCCCCGCCCGGCCACGTCGGCACCGGCTGC
>NZ_GG657750.1:6981237-6982262 GCF_000158895.1 Streptomyces sp. C
CATCGCCCAGTACTACCTCTTCCTGCGCCTCGGCCGCGGCGGCTACCGGCGCGTCCAGCAGGCCTGCGCCGACACCGCCCGCTACCTGGCCGCCGAGATCGAGGGCATGGGCCCCTTCACCCTGCTCTACGACGGCCAGGGCGCCCTGCCCGCCGTCTCCTACACCCTCACCGACCCGGCCGCGACCGGCTTCAGCCTCTACGACCTCTCCGACCGGCTGCGGATGCGCGGCTGGCAGGTGCCCTCGTACCCGCTGCCCGCCGACCGGCAGGACACCGTCGTCCAGCGCGTGCTGATCCGGCACGGCGTGACCCGCGACCAGACCGCCCTGCTCGTCGACGACCTGCGCCGGGCCGTGGAACACCTCACCGCCACGCCCCAGGCCGCCCCCGCCACCGCACCCCGGTCCGGCTTCCACCACTGACCGGCGGACCGCCCCGCTCCTACGCCGATGCGGACGCGGGCGCGGACCAGCGCATCCCCAGCTCCGTCAGCGCGGCCACCCGCTCCGGGGCCAGCCCCGCCGCCCGGGAGCGCTGGTTCGCGATCCACGCGCCCAGCCGCAGCTCCCGCCCCCCGACCGGCTCCACGTGCGTGCGCGGCACCCGCAGGTGCCCCTCGCGGGCGTGGAACCGCCGGGCCGCCTCCAGGTGCTCCGCCCAGGCGGCGGCATGGCTCCGCCGCGGGGGCGGGCGCTCCGCCTCCGCGGCCGGCGACAGCCCCAGCCCGTGCTCCAGCAGCCACCGCTGCGCCCAGGCCAGCCGCTCCCACCCCAGCCGCTGGCCGCGCACCCACAGCCCCAGGTCCTCGCCCTGGACCACCACCGAGCCCGGCCCGAGCGGCACCGCACCGCCCGCGTCCAGATGGGCCCGGGTCAGCCGGAACGCCCGCTGCCAGCCGATGTCCCACGCCGGGCACCACGACGGGTCGATCTCCTCCAGGGCCTCCCGGCGCTCCTGCGGCAGCGCACCCGGCCCCTCCCGCCGGGCGGCGGCCCGGTTGTTCTTCATCCACACCCCGACCGG
>NZ_GG657750.1:6982797-6984742 GCF_000158895.1 Streptomyces sp. C
TCCCCGGGCCCCAGCAGCACCGGCACCACCAGCGAGGCCACCTTCCCCTCGCCCGGCCGTATCCGCAGCGCCCGGCCCACCGCCTGCACCAGGTCCGGCATGGAACCGCGCACGTCCGCCCAGAAGACGGAGTCGCACTCCTTGGTGTCCACCCCCTCGCCCAGCACCCGCACGCTGCCCAGGAACGCCTTGTCCGCGACCCGGTCCGCGGCGAACGCCTCCAGCACCCGCCGCCGGTGCGCGGCCGTGTGCTGCCCGCACAGCCAGTCCGCCCAGACCGTGCGCGGATACACCGGCTGCGCCGACCGGCTGGTCACCCGCATCCGGGCCGCGACCGCCGGAAGCCCCGCCGCGAACGCCTCGGCCTCCTTCGTCAGGTGATGGAACACCAGCGTCCGCCGGAAGCCCTGGTCCGCCGCCGCCTTCACCAGGGCCGCCTGGAGCGCCGCCAGCCGCATCCCCCGCACCCGGTCCGAGCGGCCGTCGGCGCCCAGCAGCACCGCCGACTGGAACCCCGGGTCGCTGACGTCCACGCACACCACCCGGTACGGGGCGCAGACGCCCCGGTCGATGGCCTCCGACAGGGACAGGGTGTAGCAGCGGGCGCCGAACGGCCCCTGGGGATCGTCCTCCATGGACGCGACCAGCTCGCCCCGCCCCCGAGGCTCCGCGCCGCCGGCCCTCTCGGCCGCGAACGCGCCCTCCCCGGCCTCCTCCTCCGGCTCCTCGGCCTCCTCGCTGTCCTCGCCGTCGCGCCACACCCGGGGCGTGGCCGTCATGTACAGCCGCCGCACGGAGGGGATCCGGGCGTTGTCGTGCACCACCGCCCAGGGCTTGCCGATCCTGCCCGAGGTGCGGTGCGCCTCGTCGACCACGATCAGGTCCCAGGACGGCAGCCCCGCCAGGTGCGCCCCCTCGATGGTGCCCAGGCCCAGCGAGGCGTACGTGGCGAACACCGTCAGCCGCTCCACCGGCCGCGACCCCCACCGGGCCAGCTGCCCCGGGGCGGTCGTGGTCGGCACCCCCACGTCCTCGCCGCGCAGCGAGCACACCGCGAGCGCCCGGCCGGTACGGCCGCTCCTCCCGCCAGGCGGCGACGGTCTGCACGAGCAGATCGAGGGAGGGGACCAGCACGAGCACCCGGCCCGCCCGCAGTTCCTCGGCCGAGCGCACGGTTTACCAGGGACTTCCCGGACCCGGTCGCCATGATCACCTGGGTCCGCAGGCCCCGCTCGGGCACCCGCCCGGTGGCGGGCAGCTGGAGCGCGCGCACGACCGCGTCGACGGCCTCACGCTGATGAGGGCGCAGCTCCTGCTTCGGCATACACCCCACCTCACCCGCGTTGATCTGCTCGTTCCGCTCCAGCCCCCATCTTGCCCGGATTCTGAGTCAAAAAGCAGCAGGGGCGGCGGGTCGGGTCAGCGCGCCCCGAAGTTCTGCGTCCACCAGGGGCCGCCGGAACCGGTGTGGATGCCCACGCCGATGTCCTTGAAGGAGCAGTTGAGGATGTTCGCCCGGTGGCCCGGGCTCTTCATCCAGGAGTCCATGACGGCCTGCGCGGTCTGCTGGCCCTTGGCGATGTTCTCCCCGTACGTCGACCACCGGTACCCGGCGGCCGTCGTCCGCGCCCCCGGGTCGGCACCGTCGGGGTTGGTGTGGTCGAAGAAGTCCCGCCGCGCCATGTCGTCGGAGTGCCCCTGGGCGGCGTTGCGCAGCTGCGCGTCCTCCTTCAGCGGGCCGCAGCCGGCCGCCGCGCGCTCCTGGTTGACCAGGGCGATGACCTGCCCCGCCACGCCTGCAGGAGCCGGGCCCGGAGCCGGCGGGGCCGGGGGCTTCGCGGTGCTCTTCGCCGGCGCGGGAGCCGCCGAGGTCTTCTGGTCCTCGCCGAGGCCGACGGAGAGGCCGAAGCGCAACCGAGCACGACGGCGAGCCCGACGCCGAAGC
>NZ_GG657750.1:6984842-7000286 GCF_000158895.1 Streptomyces sp. C
GACGCCGAAGCGGGAGGCGAGGCCGAGGCGGAGCCGGACGGCTGCGGCACGCCGGAGTCCGGCGCCGACAGGGCGCCCAGCGGGGAGCCGGGCACCCCGCCCGCCTCGGTCTTCTTCGCGCCGGGCAGCTGCCCGAGGTACACCAGGCCGCCGCCCGCGACGCACGCGGCGACCACCGCGCCGCCGATGGCCCGGCGCCGGTTCCGGCGGCGCCTGCGCTGCACCGCGCGGCTGTCGGGGCCCTCGCCGGCGGCCTCCGCCCCGCCCTTGCGCCGGGCGGCGCGGCCCGGGGCGGACACCACCGGCGAGAGCTGGGTCGCCGCCTCGGCGAAGGCCACGTTCGCCGGGCCGGAGCCGGCCGCCGCGGCGGACCGCACGCCCGCCAGCAGCGCCGCCGTCACCGGCACCAGCGCCAGGCCCGCCAGCAGCCCCTCCGCCGGCACCAGCCCGTTCCACAGCCCCGAGCAGCGCAGGCACTCGCGGGCGTGCCGGGCTATTCGCTTGCGCCACAGCGCGGACGGCCGGCCGTCCCAGGTGCCCGTCATCGCCCGCAGCCCCTCACAGGGCGGCTGCGTCTCCAGGGCCCGCTCCACCACGCGGGCCGACTCCAGCTGCGCCTTCATCCGCTGCACCCGCACCGCCGTGTGCTGCGGGGTCAGCTCCAGCGCCGAGGCGACGTCCGCCCGGGTCAGCTCGCCCGCGCACTCCAGCCACCACAGCGACAGCAGCGCCCGGTCGTCGGGCTCCAGCCAGCGCGTGGCGCGGGCCGTCTCGCGGCGCTGTCCGGACAGGTGGAGCCGCGTGACGGTCAGGTCGGCGAAGTCGGCGCCGGGGTCGGCGACGTCCTGGGCGGCCTCCAGCCCGCTCTGCCCGGGGCCGCCGCTCGTGGCCTGCCAGTGCGCCCGTACGCGGTTCATCGCGATGGCCACCAGCCAGGACCGGAAGCTCTCGTCGCTCCGCAGCGTGCCGAGCCCGTCCAGCGCCCGCAGCATGGTGTCCTGCACCACGTCGTCCACGTCGTGTGACCCGTTCAGAGCCCGCCCGACCACGTTGTAGACCAGCGGCAGATGGGCGCTGACCAGCTCGTCCTGCGCGCGGGGATCGCCCGCGCGGGCCGCTGCCACCAGCTCTGCCGTGTGCTGTGTACTCATGTGAAGTTCCCTGTCCGTACCGGCGGTCGATGTTGCCCGATAACTGGGAGACCGTCGAGTGGGGCCCCGATAACGGTTATCCGGAAGAATCTTTTTCACGGCACTGCGCCCTGTATGGTCTAGACCATCAAGTCGGGCCGTGCGGCGCACCGTTCCACGCCGCTGAGCAGCCGGGAGGGTGCCTTGTCCTGCCATCCGTACGCGGTGCTGGCCGCCCAGCGCCTGCTCCCGGTGCTGCGCAGCGCCGACGCCGACCGGGCCCTGCGGGCCACCGGGCAGCTGCTCGGTGCCGGCTGCCGGGCCGTGGAGCTCACCACCTCCACCCCCGGCTGGGCCCGGGCCGTCACCCGCGCCGCCGGGCTCCGCGACGCACGCGGGCGGAGCGCGGTCATCGGGGTGGGCACGGTGACCACCGCCGCCGAGGCCCGGGCGGCCCTCGACGCCGGCGCCGCGTTCCTCGTCTCCCCCTACCCGGCCCCCGAGGTCCGCGAGGCCGCCGCACGGCGCGGGACGCCCTTCCTCGAAGGCGGCTTCACCCCCGGGGAGATAGCCGCCGCCGTGCGGGGCGCGGGCGCCGCGAAGGTGTTCCCGGCCCACGTGGGCGGGCCGGACTACATCCGTTCCCTCAGGGCCGTGCTGCCGTCCGGGGCCCTGCTCGTCCCGACGGGCGGGATCCGGCCCGGCGGGGTCCGCGAGTGGCTCGACGCGGGCGCGACCGCCGTCGGCATCGGCAGCGGCCTGCCCGACGACCCCGGGGAACTGGCCGCCGTCTTCGCGGAACTGGCCGGGCCCTGCTGCGGCGGGGAGGGGTGCGGGCCGTGACCGCCCCGCGATACGACGTCCTCGTCCTCGGCGAGGTCCTGGTCGAGATCCACGCCGGCACCGCCCTGCGCGCCGCCGCCGACGGCACCCCCGCCCGGATCTCCTACTCCGGCGACGCCCTCAACGCCGCCGCGGCTTCCGCCGCGGCCGGGGCCCGCACCGCGCTCCTGACCGTCGTCGGGGACGACGAGCTCAGCGTCCCGCTGCTGCGCCGCGCCGCCGAGCTCGGCGTGGACGTCACCCACGTGCACCGCGCGCCCCGCCCCAACGGGGCCTACCTGCTCTCCGCGGACCCCGACGGGGACCGCGAGTTCGTGTACTGGCGCACCCACAGCGCCGCCTCCACCCTCTCCCCGGCCCACGTCGAGGACTGGCTCCCGCTGCTGACCCGCTGCCGGGCGCTGATCACCAGCGGGATCACCGGCGCGCTCTCCCCGGGCAGCCGCGACGCCGTACTGGCCGCCGCCCGCGTCGTCCACGCCGCGGGCGGACACGTCACGTACGACCCCAACCACCGGCCCCGCCTGACCGGCCGCGCCGAGGCCCGCTCCCTGCTCGCCGCGATCGCCCCGCTGACCGGGCTGCTGAAGTCCTCCTGCCCGGCCGACGCGCTCGCCCTGGTCGACACCGCCGACCCGCCCACCGCCGCCGCCCGCTACCGGGCGCTGGGGGCCCGCACGGTGGCGGTCACGGCCGGACCGGGACGGCTGCTCCTGGACGACGGCACCCGGGCGGCGTACCACCCCGTCCCCGTCGACCCGGCGCCGGTCGACACCACCGGCGCCGGGGACTGCTTCACCGGCACCGCCACCGCCCGGCTCGCCCTGGGTGACCCGCTCGTCCGGGCGGTGGCCTACGGGGTGGCGGCGGCGTCCCTGTCGGTGGCGGGCCGCGGCGGCACGGGCCGGGTGCCGGCCTTCACGGAGACGGCGCGGCTCGCGGCGGCGCCGGCGGAGGACACCGCCTAGGGGGCACCGCCTTACGGAGACCCCCTGGGGGGCACCGCCTTGCGGAGACCCCCTGGGCCCTCTAGTCCTCCCAGAACTCCGCCTCCTCCGCCTCCCGGTCCGGCTCCTCGTAGGGGAGGGGGTCCGTGACCCAGCCCGCCGCCAGGACCAGGCGGGAGGTGCGGTGTACGGCCAGGAAGCCGAAGGGGCGGTCGAAGCGCAGGCTCACGTAACGGACCCGGTAGGGGAACCGGGGCGCGCAGCCCGCGGCCGCGGCGACCGCCGTCACCGCGGCCGCTTCGAAGCCCGTCGCGTGGAAGCGGGCGAGCGCCGACTGCCGCGCCGAGCCGATGGCCAGGGGGTCGGAGCTGATCCCGGGGAAGTGGCCGGAGCCGGTGTCCGTGGCGGTGCTCAGGCCGAACAGGCCGGCCCGTTCGAGGAGGTCGTGCCCGGCCCGTATCTCGAAGGCGGGCGTAGCGACGGTGAGCCGGGGCTCCGGCGTCATCGACGGAACCAGCCCGATGGACAGGCCCGGGCCGGCATGGCCCAGGGGCAGGAGGCTCGCCGCCGTCGACGGGAGCACCCGGGTGACGGCCTCGATCCCGGTGCGCAGCACCTCGCCGGGCGCGGCGTCCGGCTCGCCCAGCACGAGGTGGACGTCCACCCCGCCGTCCCCGACCACCTCCATCAGCGTGACCGGCCCACGGGGGCCGTACGCCACCCCGGCCCGGTCCGGCAGGGACGTGGTGCGGTGCAGCATGGCCAGGCGCCGGCCGGCCCATGGGCCCTCGTCCACCCCGCCGGGCCACTCCTGGAACGGTCGGATCCACTTCAGTCGCAGCGCGAGCGCGGAGGCCAGGACGAGCCGGACCGCGTCCCGGCCCTCGGGCAGCGCGACCGGCATGCGTTCGACGAGGCCGTCCGTCCGGTCGGCGGCCCACGCGTCGAGCGTCTTGCGGTCGGCGCCGGAGTCGCCGGTCAGGGTGCCCCGGGTGCCGTCGGGGAGGCCGGCCAGCCAGCGGGCCTCCAGCGGCAGGTCCGCCGCGGTCCACAGGCCCGTCGCCGCTTGCAGGCCCCGTACGCGGGACAGGCCGGTCAGCAGCTCCCGCGCGGCTCCCGCCGCTTCCCCGGCGGGTATGCCGAGGGCCTCGGCCAGTTCCGCGCGGGCCGGGCCCGCCGCGCCGTCCGCGAGCAGGGCCAGCAGCGGCCACACCCCGGCCGCGGTGAGGACCGTACCCCCGTCCCCGTCCGGGGCTTCGGCGGCCCAGCGCGCCGTGAGCCGGTTGACCGCCCGTACCGTCGAGTTCCTCATGCCGGGGAGGGTACGTGGTGGGGCGCCGCGGGGCCGGATGGTTTTTCCTCGGCCACCCGGCGCCGGCTTGGGACCGGCGCCGGTTCGGGACCCGCGCCGGCTCAGCGGCCGCGCAGGCCCTGGTCGACGGCGGCGGTCAGCTCGCCGTCCGCGGTGTCGGCGTCCAGGGACCAGAACATGGCACCGCCCAGGCCCTGTTCGCGGACGTACCGGGCCTTCGTGCGCAGCACCTGCGGGTCGTCGTACGTCCACAGGGTGGTGCCGTCGAACAGCCAGGCGTGGCCGCCGCGCCGGTCGCGGTGCACCTGGAAGGTGCCGGAGGCGGCCAGCTCCTTCAGCTCCTTGTAGTCCGCGTAACCGGCCGCCCACTTCGCGGGCGCGGGTCCCGTGGCGGGCCTGCCCATGCCGTCACCGCCGCCGGTGACCCCGGTCCAGCCCTGCCCGTAGAACGGCATGCCGACCACCAGCTTGCGGGCGGGCGCCCCGCGCCGCAGCCAGGAGTCCACCGTGCCGTCGACGCTGAAGTCGCCCCGGGCGTACAGCGCGGACTGCTGGGCGGTGGTCTTCTCCCCGGACACGTGGAAGTCGTAGCCCTGGAGGGTGACGAAGTCGAGGTCGCGCATGATGCGGCGGACGTCGAAGCCCGCGTCGATCTTGGCGGGGGCGGCCGGGACGAAGGCCGTCAGCTCGTACGGGCGCCCGCGCTCGCGCCCGAACGCGTCGAGCTGGGTGCGGAACTCGTGGACCAGCTCGGCGAAGTTGCGCTTGTCCTCCGGCCGGAACCTCGTGTCGCTGTCGCCCTCCGAGCCCGGCCACTCCCAGTCCAGGTCGATGCCGTCGAAGACCCCGGCGGCGGCGCCGGCCCCGCCCCGGGCTCCGTCCTGCGGCAGGTTCCCCTTGAGGTAGAGGTCGATGCAGGAGCGGACGAGGGCCTTGCGGGAGGCGGGGGTGAGGGCCGCGTCCGAGAAGTGGGTGGACCAGCTCCAGCCGCCGAGCGAGATCAGCACCTTGAGGCCGGGGTGCTTGGCCTTGAGCTCCTTCAACTGGTTGAAGTTCCCGGCCAGGGGCTGGTCCGCGGTGTCGGCGACGCCGTCCACGGAGTTCGCCGCGTCCAGCGGACGGGCGTAGTCGGCCCAGGCGTCGGCCTCGCCCGCCACGTTGCCGGTGAAGCACTTGCCGTCGGCGCCGATGTTGCCGAAGGCGTAGTTGACGTGGGTGAGTCTGCCGGCGGTGCCGTTCGCCTCCAGGTCCTGGACCTGGAAGTCGCGCCCGTAGACGCCCCACTGGGTGAAGTAGCCGACCTTCCGGTACGAGCGGTCGTGCCCGCCCGCCGGATCCCGCTCCCCGCTCCCGGCGGCCGCGGCGGGCGCGAAGGCGGTCAGCAGGGAGAGGGAGCAGGCTGCGACGGCCAGCCGGCCGAGGGTGCTGCGGCGCATGGGGCGCGTGGGACGCATGGGCTTCCTTTGCGGATGCGGGGGAGTGGTGCTCCTGAGCCGTGCGGGGACGGGCGCGGCCCTGCACCGGCGGCGCCCGTCCCACCCGGGAACGTATTGGTCTGGACCATCTCGGTCAAGGGGGTGTTCACCCGCTTGCCCGACACGGCCGCGGCCCGTCCGAAAAACCTCCTTCACGACGCTGGGCACCTCCACGCCCCCTCGCTACCCTCCGCGCATGATTCCCACGGTGGTCTGGGGCACAGGCAACGTCGGCCGCGCGGCGATCCGCGCCGTCGACGCCCACCCGGCGCTCGAACTCACGGCAGTCATCGTCCACGACCCCGCGAAGGCCGGCCGCGACGCCGGCGAACTCGCCGGACTCGGCCACCGGCTGGGGGTGACGGCCACCCGCGACATCGCAGCGGTGCTCGCCGCCCGCCCGGCCGCCGTCGTCTACGCCGCCTCCGGCGACATCCGCCCCGACGGCGCCCTCGCCGACATCACCCGCGCCATCACCGCGGGCGCGGTCGTCGTCAGCCCCGCCCTCTACCCCCTCTACGACCACCGCAGCGCCCCGCCGGAGTTCCGGGACCCCGTCCTCGCCGCGATCGCCGGGGGCGGCGGTTCCCTCTTCGCCTCCGGCGTCGACCCCGGCTGGGGCAACGACGTGCTCCCGCTGCTGATCAGCGGCCTGGGCACCACCGTGGACGCCATCCGCTGCCAGGAGATCTTCGACTACTCCACGTACGACCAGCCGACTCCGTACGCCACTCGTCGGCATTGGGCCACCCCATGGACTACGAGCCGATGATGCTGATGCCCTCGATCCCCACCATGGTGTGGGGCGGCCAGATCCGGATGATGGCCCGCGCCCTCGGCGTCGAACTCGACGAGATACGCGAGACCTCCCAGCGCCGCGCCCTCGACACCACGGTGAGCACCCCCTCCATGGGCGTCTTCGAGGCCGGCACCCAGGGCGCCGTCCGCTTCGAGGTGCAGGGCGTCGTCGGCGGCGAACCCCGCATCGTCATCGAGCACGTCACCCGCATCCACCCCTCCTGCGCCCCCGACTGGCCCGTACCGCCCGACGGCGGCGCCGGAGCCCACCGGGTCGTCATCGAGGGCCGCCCCCGCATCGAGGTCACCGTCGAGGCCACCGACGAGGGCGAGAACCGCTCGGCCGGCGGGAACGCCACCGCCGTCGGCCGCCTGGTGGGCGCCATCGACTGGCTGGTGGCCGCGGAACCCGGCCTCTACGACGCCCTGGACGTCCCGCTGCGGCCCGCAGTCGGCAGACTCGGAAGGAAACAGCCATGAGGATCGACATCCCCGAGGGACAGCACCCGATCGAGTACGTCTGGGGGGACATGGTCCCCGGCATCGGCATGGCCGCCGCCAACTTCTCGCTGTCCGTGTACGCCCACACCACCCTGGGCCTGCGCGAGTTCGAGGCGGCGCGGCTGCGCATCGCGCAGATCAACGGCTGCGTCTTCTGCCTGGACTGGCGCACCGACCGTGACGGGGAGAAGGTCGAGGAGGAGTTCGCGGACGCCGTCACCGAATGGCGCACCACGAAGGCCTTCGACGACCGCACCCGGCTCGCCGCCGAGTACGCCGAGCGCTACGCCCTGGACCACCACAACCTCGACGAGGAGTTCTGGGCGCGGATGACCGCGCACTACAGCCAGCTGGAGATCGTCGAGCTGAGCATGAGCATCGGCTCCTGGCTGGCCTTCGGCCGGCTCAACCACGTACTGGGCCTCGACAGCGTCTGCGTGCTGCCGGGCAGCTGAACGGTGACGCCCCGGCGCCCGGTGCCCGGCCCGGTGCCCGGCCTGGTGCCCGGCCAGGGCCACGGCCTGGTGCCCGGCCTGGTGCACGGCCCGGGGCCGCCCGGAGTATCCGGACGGCCCCGGGAACCGGTCAGCTCGCGGACCCGCTCACAGATCCGTGGCGATGATCTTCTCGATGTTCCGCTCGGCGAGGGCCGTGATGGTCGCGAACGGGTTCACGCTGGTGTTGCCGGGGATCAGCGCTCCGTCGATGACGTACAGGCCCGGGTGCCCGTGCAGCCGGCCGTAGTTGTCCGTGGCCTTGCCCAGCACCGCACCGCCCAGCGGGTGGTACGTGAGGTGGTCGCCCCAGACCTTGTTGGTGCCGAAGAGGTCGGTGCGGTAGATCGTCCCCTCCTTGGCGTTGATCTTGTCGAAGATGGTCTTCGCCATGTCGATGGACGGCTGCTTCCACGCCGTCTGCCAGTCCAGCTCGACCTTCCCCGCCGCCGCGTTCCACGAGAACCGCGCCCGGTTCGGGTTCTTGGTGATGGAGAGGTAGAAGGACGCGTACGTCTCGATCCCCGTCGGCAGCGGGGCCACCTCGGCGAAGGCGCCGCCCGCGTCCCAGTTGTCGATGCCGCCGCAGGGGATGGAGGCCTGCACCTTCCCGGTCGGGTCCCACATGTGGTTGGCGCGGCCGCACATGACGTTGCCGTTGTCGCCCCAGCCCTTGCCCACCTCGTCGTTCAGGTTCGGCAGCGCGCCGGTCGCCTTCAGCCGTACCAGCAGCTTGCTCGTGCCGACGCTGCCCGCCGCGAAGAACACCCGGCCGGCGGTGACGGTCTTGGTGGCGAGGACGTCCCCGGAGGTGGAGAGCTGCTCCATGACGACCGTGTAGCCGCCACCGTCCGAGGGGGAGACGGTGGTGACCCGGTGCAGGGGCGAGATGGTGACCTTGCCGGTCGCCCGGGCGGCGGCCAGGTAGGTCTGCTGGAGGGACTTCTTGCCCGCGTTGTTGCCGTAGAGGATCTCCCCGTCCACCGCGGACTTGGGGACGGTGCCCGCCACCTCCTGCTTCATGTAGTCCCAGTCGTAGACGTCCGGGACGAAGACGAACGGGAACCCGGAACGCTGGGCGTGCTTGCGGCCGACGCGGGCGAACTGGTAGCAGTCCACCGCCTCGAACCAGACGGGGTCGATGAGCCCCACCCCGAGCCCGGCGTTGGCCCGCGGGTAGTAGGTCCGGTACATCTCCTCGGCGTCCACCGAGGGCAGGATGGCCGCGAAGTTCTGCCGTTTGGGCGTCACGGCCATGCCGCCGTTGACGAGCGAGCCGCCGCCGACGCCCCGGCCCTGGTAGACGATGATGCCGCCCATCTCCTCGGCGTCGAGGATGCCCGTGTAGCGGGGGACGTCCTTGTCGATGGGGAAGCCGAGGAAGTTGCTGAGCGGGGCCTTGGTCCGGGTGCGCAGCCAGTACGAGCGGTAGTCGGGCTTGGTGGTGTTGGCGAAGATCTTGCCGTCGCTGCCGGGGGTGTCCCAGGCCATGCCCATCTCGACCATGTGCACCGGGACGCCGGCCTGGGCGAGCCGGAGCGCGGCGACGGAGCCGCCGTAGCCGGTGCCGATCACCAGGACCGGGACGCGGGCCCCGGACTCGATGGGCCCGGAGGCGGTGGTGGTGGCCGGTTCGGCATGGGCCGGGGTGACGTTGACCGTCAGCGCCACTGCCCCGAGAATAGAACCAGTTCCAGCGATGAATCCACGGCGGGAGACACCCCCGGATACCTTGCTGTGCAGGCTTTTGTCACTCATGTGACGTTCCTCACTCTCGACGGAGTGGGAACAAGTTCTACTGGCGAACGCCTGCCAAGTCACTACACGCGTCGCAGCAACTTCCGGCTGATTGCCTCCCCTTGACGTGGCGGCTCAGGACAGCTCAGGACAGGCTCCAGTGCCCGACGTCGTCACCCAGCCCCGCGTCCAGCGCGAACTGCACGGCCGCCAGGCCGGCGCCCTCCGGAACCCGGAAGGTGACGAAACCTGATGCCGAGCCCCCGGGCTCCAGGCTCACCGTCTCCGGCAGGCTCGGCCCGGCACCCGTCGCGGTGCCCGTCCCCGTGAACCGCCGCCCCTCGGTGTCGAGCAGGTGCGCGGCCGGCGCGGGGGAGTCCTCGTACGGCACCGACCCGGTGTTCTCCAGCCGCAGCTCCACCGCCACCAGCCGCTCGGCGTCCGCCCGGCCGGCGGGGTCGACGACCCGGGTCAGCGTCACGTCGAGCCGCTCCCCGGGCCGGTCCCCGTCGAGGGACACGGTCTCCCCGGACCCGTCGGGCCCGGCCCCGACGAGCAGCAGCACGAGCAGCGGCCCCAGCAGCCGCCCCGGACGCCGACGCACAACGCCTCCCGACCTCGCAGACCCACCCCCTCCCCGCCCACGATCCTCCGCCCGCCCCGCTCCCGCCACCGGCAAATGGATTGGATCTTCCGGCCGCTTCATGGCAGGCTGTGACCCAGCGAAGGGGTATAGCTCAGCTGGTCAGAGCGCTGGTCTCCAAAACCAGATGTCGTAGGTTCGAATCCTGCTACCCCTGCCATTCCTGACCAGGCATTTCATCGAAAACGGACTTCCGGAGCCCCCTCCAGAAGTCCGTTTCGTCTTCTCCTGGGGACAGGCTGGGGACAAGGGAGATCGCCGGCGGGCGGCGGGGGCACTCCCGGCCAACGAGCGAGAGTTCATGACCCCCGCCCGGATGGACTCGCTCGTGCTATCCGTACACGGCCAGCTCGGCCACCAGCAGCTCCCGGAGACGGCAGCCAGAACTGTGCAGCGCCTCGGACCGGACCTGTCCGACTCCGGGGTCGTCATCCTCGGAGACCTCGCCCACGCACTCCACGGGGAGGCAGTATCGGCCACGGCGTTCATGTGGCACACGACTTTGACGTGGCGGCCCAAACACGCCCCAACACCATGGGCCGGGCCCGAGCCGCCGCTGTCGCGGCCCGGCCGCCCAACTCGGAGCGAGATCTTGCACATCACCTGCAAGAGCTCGCGGCCTGAGGAAACCCAGGCCCCAAACGCCGGCAGCGGTCAGGGCGGGGCCGATCGTCCTAGTGTGGGGTGGTCTCCTCGACCACCCACTTCAGGTACGCCTCCGAACCACCTGTGACCGGCACGGTGACCCATTCGGGAACCTCGTAGGGGTGTTCCTCGGCCACCCACGCCTCCAGCTCGGGAAGCCGGTCCACCGTGGTCTTGTACGAGAGCCGCCACTCCTGCGCCGTCTCGATCTTCCCCTGCCACCAGTAGGTGGCGCTGAACGGACCGTCAATGTGGCAGCAGGCCGCGAGTCTCGCCTCAACGGCCCCTCGCACCAAAGCCTGCGCCCGGGCCTCGTCGTCAATGGATGTCTGGGCGATAACGATCTCGGACGCCATGATGCCCCTCCTGGCCGGTATACCCCGACCCTACCGAGCCGGCCGAAGGCATAGCGCGTTCGGTTGGTCAGTTGATCGGAGGTGCCTGTCGGATAGGTGTCACCGAGGCGATGTGGGCCCGGACTGAGCCGCCGGTGCCAGCCGCTCGGATTCTCCCCGCGCCCAAGATCAAAAAATCGCCGTCGCCTGGGCCTGATCCTCACGGCGCTGCTGCTCGGTTTCGCGCTAGCTCGGTGCGGCGGTGCGGGATCGACTGTGTCCGATGGCGCCGCCGCACGGCAGGCGTTCCGCCGACCTATCGGGTAGCAGACTGCGCTCTCAGGGGGCGTTCACCCCGACGGCCTGGCGGCTGCGGTTGGTCCCGCCAGGGCTGTTGATGTTGTTATTGGTCGTGATGTTGTTGAACATCGTCACGACGCCGTTGAAGTTGATCGGCAGGATCGAGTCCCCGCCGCCTCCGTTGTCCCCGTCGCAGTCCCCGCCGGTGATCGTGGTCGGGTCGCTGTCTGAGAAGGTCTCGGGGTTGCCGTCCGTCGTCTCGGTGAGCGTGACATGGTTGGTGACGGAGCACGGGGCGTCGTCTGCCACGTTCACGGTCACCTCCAGCGTTGCAACGGTGTTGGCGCCGAAGAAGAATTGATGACATTCGACCGTCGTGCCACTGTTGGTGACTTGACAGTTACCAATACCGTCTACGAGGTCCGAGACCGTGAGACCTGAGGGAAGGTTGTCCGTGAGGTCCAGTCGCCCGCTGTTTCCCGGTACTTCGCCGTTGTTGGCCACCGTGATGGTGTAGACGCCTTGGCCGCCCCGTACGAAGTTCCCTTCGTGGGTCTTGGTGACACTCATGATCGATTCAGCGTGGGCGGGGGTGGCTGTGGCAAAGCCAAACGCGATGCCGAGCCCCATGACCGCCACGAGGGAGGACAGCCGCCGCCTCAATCCGTACTTTTCCATGCGAGTTTCTCCTGTCCGTGAAGGTCCCCCCGATTCGACCCCGCAGCGCAGGGAGGAGCGGTTCACACGCGAGGCCAATCCGGGGAACGCCCAACCGATCGAGCGGATAACGGGCAGGATGCCGGTTTCACTCGACTGCCTCGCACAAGAGGGAGCGTGTAACCGGGGGCAGAGTGTCGAACGGCGCGGCGATTTTTCTAGGCAGCCGAATCTATCCACGCGCGTCCGGCCCCTCCTCCGAAACCGTTCACCGCAGGTCAAGGGCAGGTAGCTGAGGAGATCCCGAGAGCAGGCCGGGAGTCACTCGGAGTACCGTGCGGAAATATTGCAGCGTGGCCATGGGTTCGGATTGCGGCCTGTCCGCCCGACGAGTCGTACCAGTGCTCGAAGTGGAGGCACAGCTCCGCCTTCTCCGCCGTCGCCCCGCTGAGGTCGGCGTCCAGCGAGGAGGGGAAGTCGACGAGGGACGCGGTGAGGCCGTTCGCCGACGGGTAGTAGCTCTGGAGCGTCCGGCTGCCGGGATAGGAGTTGTACGCGCCGAGGTTGGTGTACGTCCCAGACCGAGCGGCGGCGTAGGTCCGCTCGAACCGCTGAGCGGCCGGCGGAGTCGTCCCGGGCGTCCGCCCGTTGTTCGGCTGCCCAGTCGCCGCCAGGGCAGGGCCGACATCCGCGACGTACATCACGGCCGGGAACTCGGCGGAGCCGAACAGGCTGACCTTGGCCGTGCTGGGGCCATCCCGCTTGAAGGACGTCCGGCGGGGGCTACTTGCCCTGACAGCCCCTGGATTCAGGGAGTGTCTCCCTATATGCAGGGGCCCTCGCGCTACGCGTCAGTTCGGGCGAAGGTCGATCGACCTGGAGAATACCTGGACATCGACTAAAGGGGGGCGTGTGCTCACGCGCATTCCACGCCACGCGTTCAGTACGGACAATGTGGCCGAGGCCATGGCGCCGATCATCAAGAGTGCCGAAGAGGTGCTTGCGGGGCTCGGAACATCAGAGGACGATCGCCATGACGCACTGACGCTCGCACTTGTTGCAGCCAAGTGGCACTGCCTCGCGGACCCCGTTGCGGATCGGTTCACCACGTGGCAGGCCTGGATCCTCGCCATGCAGACCGGCTCCGCGCTGTTCACGGCCGGCCAGGCAACCGAGGGGCCCGTCAGGTGCCGCGTCGGCGCCAATGGCGAGGAGAGGGAGCTGCCGGCGACGGGACCCCAGGAGTACCTGCACGCCGCCAACTGGCTCACCTCCTTCTACCTGGCGGCGATCTGCCGGGAGGACGAGCGCATGAACCGGCTCGCGCAGGTCCCCCTGCCGTTCCTCCGTGCGTCCGGTGCGGAGTTCGACGAGTACGTCTACTCGTGGGTGGAGACGCTCCAGAACCACCCTTTCGGGCGGCAGGAGACGTGGGACAGCCTGGTCCGCGCAGTAGAGGGCACGGACCCCGCACATGTTCAGATTGCCAGCCAGGAGCTGATGCTGAAGATCCTCTATCCGCCGCTCAACCTCTTCCACCGGTATGCGACCCGGGACGAGGAGCGGTTCAACGAGTCCTTGGCCGAGGCGCTCACCTGGCACAAGGAGTACTGGACTGCGAACGAGGCCCGTTCGAGGAGCGGCGAAGGCCTGGTCGCCCTCGGCCCGCTCGCGATCGCCTGCATGGCCCGTGATGCGGGTATGGCGATCCAGGTCGAGTCCGAGTATCTCCCGAAGGCACTCCTGGAGTTCGGCTGGGTCGGTGAAGTGGACGCCTGACGGCCGACTCCGGGGCCACCGCCAACGCGGTACGCGATGCCCTGCTTCACCACCGCGGCGTGGCGCGGAGGGTGAACCAAGTGGCCCTTCGCCGTGCCCCGGTACCGTGCTGCCCGCCGCACCCACACGATCCAGCGCCGGGGCGGGAGTTCCGGGCCGGGGGCGGGGTGCAAAGGACGCGTCTGGCAGACTTGGGCGGGTTGTCCCGGCGGTGCAGGACAGGAAACCGGTGTGAATCCGGTGCGGTCCCGCCACTGTGACCGGTCGCCGCGTGCGTGCGCGTGGGGGCCGGGAGTCAGACACTGACGCACCGCCTCTTCACTTCGACCGGGGACGAGGATCCCCCGGAGAGGCCTCACCATGTCGCGTGTCCGCGCCGCCGTGCGCTCCTTCCTGCCCTTCGCCCTTGTCCTGCCGCTCGCCGCCTGCGGCGGTCCTACCGGGGCCGAGCGGTCCGCGGGCGGGGCGCAGGCCGCGCCCGGGTTCCCGTACACCGTCACCAACTGCGGTGTCAGCAGCACCTACCAGGCGCCGCCCGAGCGCGCCGTCACCATGAACCAGCACGCCACCGAGATCATGCTGGCCCTCGGGTTGCAGGACCGGATGGCCGGGACCGCCTATCTCGACGACTCCGTGCTGCCCGCCTACCGGCCCGCCTACGACAGGATCAAGGTGCTGGCGAAGGAGTACCCCTCCAAGGAGGTGCTCCTCGGCGCCAACCCCGACTTCGTGTACGGCGGTTACGCCAGCGCCTTCGACAAGGGGCAGGGCCGGGACCGGGAAGCGCTGGCCAAGGCCGGCATCGGGTCCCGGCTGAGCGTGGAGTACTGCACCCAGGGCCCGGTCGGGCTCGAACAGCTGAGGACCGAGATCACCGAGGTCGCCCGGACCTTCGGCGTGCCCGAGCGCGGCGAGGAGCTCGTCCGGGACGAGCAGCGGCGCGTCGACGCCGTCACCGCACGGGTGAAGGACCGGGCCCGGCCGTCCGTCTTCGTCTACGACTCCGGCGAGGCCTCCGCCTTCACCTCGGGAGGCAACGGCATCGGCAACGAGATCGTCTCCCTCGCCGGGGGAACGAACGTGTTCGCCGACCTCAAGGACACCTTCGGCGACGTACCGTGGGAGAAGGTCATCGAGCGCGCGCCCGAGGTCGTCCTCATCTACGACTACGGCGGCACCACCGTGGAGGCCAAGAAGCAGCGCCTGTTGAACGACCCGGCGCTGGCGGAGGTTCCCGCCGTCAAGAACCGGCGGTTCGTCGTGCTGCCGCTCTCCTCCGCCGTGCTCGGCGTGCGCGTCGCCGACGCCGTCGAGTCCCTCGGCCGTCAGCTGCACCTCGACGCCCCGTGAGGCGCGGGCTCTCGCTGGTGCTGCTCGCTGCCGCGCTCGCCGTCTCGATGGTGGCGGGGCTGGCTCTCGGTCCCGTACGGATCCCGCCGGGCCAGGTCCTCGACATCGTCCTCGGCGGCCCCGGGGCGCGCGGGGCCTTCGCCTCCATCGTGTGGGACGTGCGGATGCCGCGCGTCCTGCTCGGAGCCGTCGTCGGGGCCGGACTCGCCGTGACCGGCGCCGTACTCCAGGCCCTGGTGCGCAACCCGCTCGCCGACCCCTTCCTGCTCGGGGCCTCCTCCGGGGCCTCGGCGGGGGCGGTGCTGGTCATCGTGTCCGGCGCGGGCGCCGCCGCGGCCGCGGGCGGACTCGGACTGCCGGCCGCCGCCTTCGCCGGGTCCCTGGCCGCGCTCGTCGCCGTCTACGCCCTGGCCCGCCGCGGCGGCACCATGACCACCGGCCGGCTGATCCTGGCCGGGGTCGCCGTGCAGTACGTCCTGTCCGCGCTGACCAGCCTGG
>NZ_GG657750.1:7000614-7006428 GCF_000158895.1 Streptomyces sp. C
CCGCCCGGATGGCCGTCGGCGCCGGTCACCGGGCGCTGCTGCCCGTGGCCGCGCTCGCCGGGGCCGTCTTCCTCGTCCTGGCCGACCTGGTCGCCCGTACGGCGGCGGCCCCCGAGGAGGTTCCGGTCGGGGTGGTCACCGCACTGGTGGGCGGGCCCTTCTTCCTGTGGATGCTGCGCCGCACCAGCCGCACCGAGGGGGTGGCGGGATGACCCGCGGACCGGGGGGAACTCGGCGTCGAGGCCCTGCGTTACGAAGTGGACGGGCACACCCTGCTGCACGGGGTCGACCTCACCGCCCGCCCCGGCGAGACGGTCGGCGTGGTCGGGCCCAACGGCAGCGGCAAGACCACCCTGCTGCGCTGCGTCTACGGCACCCTGCGGCCCACCGCCGGCCGGGTGCTCCTCGACGGGGCCGACGCCGCGGCGCTCGGCGCCAAGGAGCGGGCCCGCCGGGTGGCGGTGGTCCCGCAGGACGCCACCGGCACCTTCGGGCTGACCGTGCGCGAGGTCGTCGCCATGGGCCGCAGCCCGCACAAGCGCTTCTGGGAGCAGGACGGCCCGGAGGACCGGCGTCAGGTGGCAGCGGCGCTGGAGACGGTCGGCGCGGCCGGCTACGCCGAGCGGCGCTTCGAGGAGCTCTCCGGCGGCGAGCGCCAGCGTGCCCTCGTCGCCCGCGCCCTCGTCCAGGAACCGGGCCTGCTGGCCCTGGACGAGCCGACGAACCACCTCGACATCCGCTACCAGCTGGAGGTGCTCGGCCTGGTCCGCGGCCTGCCCGCGACCGCCCTCCTCGTCCTGCACGACCTCAACCTCGCGGCGTCCTTCTGCGACCGGCTGTACGTCCTGTCGGCGGGGCGGGTCGTCGCCGCGGGGCCGCCGGGCGAGGTACTGGACGAAGCCCTGCTGGCGGAGGTCTACGGGGTCCGCACCCGCGTCGGGGTCCACCCGACGACGGGCGCCCCCAGCATCGTCTACCTGCCGTGACCCGGCTGTGAACGGATCCGGCCCGGCCCCCCACGGGCCGGGCCGGCCCGGAAGGCCGTACTAGCCGCCGTACGGGCGGGTGATGATCTCCATCGCGTGCCCGGCGGGGTCCATGAAGTACACCCCGCGGCCCCCGTCGTTGTGGTTGATCTCGCCCGGGTGCTTGCGGTGCGGGTCGGCGAAGTACTCGACCCCCGAGGCCCGGATCTTCTCGAAGGCGGAGTCGAACTCCTCCTCCGCGATCAGGAACGCGTAGTGCTGCGGCGTGATGGACTCGGCCGGGATGGTCGCGAAGTCCAGGGTCACGCCGTTGGCGGTGGACACGGGGACGAACGGGCCCCACTCAGGGCCGACTTCGAGACCGAGGATGTCCGCGAGGAAAGCGGCGGACGCCTTGTTGTCGAGGGAGTGGACGATCGTGTGGTTCAGCTGGACCGACATGGGTGAATGCCTCCGAAAGGCAGTCACGGCACCTCCATGCCTCACCCGGTCGGTGACCGACACGCGATGCCGTCGCCTTGATCCTAAACAGCCCGTACCGGTGCGGTCCACCCCTTTCGCGCCATGCGCGCGCCGTCCCGCCCGCGGCCGACACACACTGTTCACGCCCCGCGGGCCAGGCCGACCGGCCGGTCTCCCTAGACTGCGACGTGGTCCACCGCACGAGCACGGAGGAAGAACCCGCATGCGCTACGTCCCCCGGGGCACCTCAGGGTTGAAGGTCTCCGCCGTCGGCCTCGGCTGCAACAACTTCGGCGGCCGCCTCGACGCCCGGGCCACCGGCGCCGTCGTCGACGCCGCCCTCGACTCCGGGGTCACCCTCCTCGACACCGCCGACATCTACGGCGGCCGGGGCGGCTCCGAGAGCCACCTCGGCCAGGCCCTCAAGGGCCGCCGCGACCAGGTCGTCCTCGCCACCAAGTTCGGTTACGACGGCGTCGACATGGGATACGGCCCCGCCGCCGGATCCCGCGGCGGCCGCGCCTACATCCGGCGCGCCGTCGAGGAGTCCCTGCGCCGCCTGGACACCGACCACATCGACCTCTACCAGCTGCACAGCCCCGACCCCGGGACGCCCGTCGCCGAAACCCTCGCCGCCCTCACCGAACTCGTCGCCGAGGGCAAGATCCGCTACATCGGGCACTCCAACCTCAGCGGCTGGCAGCTCGCCGAAGCCGCCCACACGGCCCGCGAGACCGGTGCCGTGCCCTTCGTCTCCGCGCAGAACGAGTGGTCGCTGCTCCAGCGTTCCGCCGAGCGGGAACTGGTCCCCGCCGCCCGCCACTACGGCCTCGGCGTCCTCCCGTACTTCCCGCTGGCCAACGGCCTCCTCACCGGGAAGATCCGCCGGGGTGCCCCCGTCCCGGCCGGCTCCCGCCTCGAAGGCCGCGACGGCTACCTCACCGAGGAGCGCCTCGACACCGTGGAGGCGCTGGCCGCGATCGCCGACGGGTACGGCCGCAGCGTCCTGGAGCTGGCCATCGGCTGGCTCTCCGCCCAGCCCGGCTGTTCCTCCGTCATCGCCGGTGCCACCTCGCCCGAGCAGGTGCGCGCCAACGCCGCCGCGGCCGAACGGCCCCTGGAGGCCGAGCTGCTGGCCGAGGTCGACGAAGCCGCGCGGGCCCACGCATGAGCGCCCCGCTGCGCTGCGCCGTCCTCGACGACTTCCAGCGGGCGGCCACCACCCTGGCCGACTGGTCTCCGGTCACCGGCCGGGGCGTCGAGGTGGTCACGTACGAGGACCACCTCGACGACGAGGACGAACTGGCGGCCCGGCTGGCCGGCTTCGACATCGTCGTCACCCTGCGCGAACGCGTCCCCTTCCCCGCGGGCCTGCTGGAACGGCTGCCGCGGCTGCGCCTCCTCGTCGCCAGCGGCATGCGCAACTCGGTCATCGACCACGCCGCCGCCCGGCGCGCCGGCGTCACCGTCTGCGGCACCGCCAGCTCCTCCACCCCGCCCGTCGAGCTGACCTGGGCCCTGCTGCTCGGCCTGGCGCGCGGGCTGGTCACGGAGAACACCGCCCTGCGCGAGGGCGGCCCCTGGCAGCAGACCGTCGGCGCCGACCTGCACGGCCGTACCCTCGGCCTGCTCGGCCTCGGCAAGACCGGCAGCCGCGTCGCCCGGATCGGGCTCGCCTTCGGCATGCGGGTCACGGCCTGGAGCGCCAACCTCACCAAGGAGCGCGCCGACGCGGAAGGGGCGGCGCTCGCCCCGTCCAAGGAGGCACTGCTGGCGGACAGCGACTTCGTCTCCGTCCACCTCGCCCTCGGCGACCGCACCCGGGGCCTGATCGGCGCGGCCGAACTGGAGCTGATGCGCCCGACCGCCTACCTGGTCAACACCTCCCGCGCCGCCATCGTCGACCAGGACGCACTGCTCGACGCCCTGCGCTCCGGCCGCATCGCCGGGGCCGGCCTCGACGTCTTCGACACCGAGCCGCTGCCCCCGGACCACCCGCTGCGCACGGCCCCGAGGCTGCTCGCGACCCCGCACCTCGGCTACGTCACCCGGGCCAACTACGCCACCTACTACGGCGAAGCCGTCGAGGACGTCCTGGCCTTCCTCGACGGCTCACCTGTACGCGTGCTCGGCGGGGCCTGAACCCCCGGGGGTCCTCCCGTCAGGACGTGACGTCCTTGCGGGAGAACCCCCGGAAGGCGAGCGCGAACAGCACCACGGCGTACGACACCGACACCACCACGCCCTTGACCATCCCGCCCCACTCCAGCTGCGGCTGCAGGGCGTCCGCCCAGGCGAACTGCCAGTGGGCGGGCAGGAAGTCGCGCCACGACCCGAGGGCCGTCACCGCGTCCAGCACGTTCCCCACGATCGTGAGGCCGACCGCCCCGCCCACCGCGCCGAGCGGCGCGTCCGTCCGCGTCGACAGCCAGAACGCCAGCCCGGCCGTCACCAGTTGCGACACGAACACGAACGCCACCGCCAGCGCCAGCCGCGGCACGGAGTCCCCGGCGGCCAGCGCCCCGCCCGTCGGGAGCCGCAGCGGCCCCCAGCCGTACGCGGCCGTGCCCGCCGCCAGCGCCACCACCGGCAGCAGCACGATCGCCGCCAGGCTGAACCCCAGCGCCACCACCAGCTTGCTCCACAGCAGCCGGGCCCGCGGCACCGGCGAGGCCAGCAGGTAGCGCAGCGAGGACCAGCTCGCCTCCGAGGCGACCGTGTCCCCGCAGAACAGCGCCACCGGCACCACCAGCAGGAACCCGGCCGACACGAACAGGCAGGTCACCGCGAAGTTCGCACCGGAGGCCGTCGCCGTGTCGATCAGGCTGATCCGGCCGTCGGCGCCGCCTCCGCCTCCGCCTCCGCCGCGCCCGCCGTCCGGGCCGCCGCCCACCGCGAACGCGATGATCATCACGAACGGCAGGGCGGCCAGCACCCCTCCCATCACCATCGTCCGCCGCCTGCGCCACTGCCGCAGCGCCTCCACCCGCAGCGGCAGCGTGCGCCCCGCCCGGTAGCCGGGCGCGGTCTCCCGCACCCGGGTCTCCTCCACGGCGCTCATGCCGTACCTCCGATCAGGGTGAGGAACGCGTCCTCCAGCCGCCGGTGCGGCCCCACCGCCGCCACCGGCAGCTCCAGCCGCACGAGTTCGCCGATCAGCGCCGCGGGCGACGCGCCGTCGAGCCGGACGAGCAGCCCCTCGTCGCAGCGCACCGCGGAGGCCACGCCCTCCAGGGCGGCGACCTTCCCCACCGTCACGTCGTCCACCGGCTCCGCCAGGGTCACCAGCAGGGTGTCCCCGCCGCCGGTGATCTCGGCGACCTCGCCGGCCCGCACGAGCCGTCCGCGGTCCATGACCACCAGGTGCGTGCAGGACTGCTCCACCTCCGACAGCAGGTGGCTGGAGACGATGACCGTCCGCCCGCCGGCGGCGTAGCGGATCATCACGTCCCGCATCTCCCGGATCTGCGGCGGGTCCAGACCGTTCGTCGGCTCGTCGAGGATCAGCAGGTCCGGCATCCCCAGCATCGCTTGCGCGATGGCGAGCCGCTGCCGCATGCCCTGCGAGTACGTGCGCACCGCCCGCTCCAGGGCGTCGCCGAGCCCGGCGATCTCCAGGGCCTCCGCCATGTGCGCGTCCTCCACCGGACGGCCCGTGGCCTGCCAGTACAGCTCCAGGTTGGTCCGTCCGGTCAGGTGGGGCAGGAACCCGGCGCCCTCCACGAACGCCCCCACCCGCGACAGCACCGGCGAGCCGGGCCGGACCGGATGCCCGAACACCCGGATCTCCCCGGCGTCCGGCGTGATCAGGCCCATCAGCATCCGCAGGGTCGTGGTCTTCCCCGCGCCGTTGGGCCCGAGCAGGCCCAGCACCTGGCCCTTCTCCACCCGGAAGGAAAGGTCCCGCACGGCGTAGCGGTCCTGTGCCTTCGCGTACCGCTTCGTCAGCCCGGTGATGTCCAGTGGTACGTCGGCCAGTGCGGGTTCGGGCTGCGCTTCCCGCACCCGCGTCCCCGCCCGGCCCCCGCCGGTCCGCCGGATCCCGAGGAGCCCCGCGGCGAGCGCCAGCGCGCCCAGCGGCATCCACCACGTCCAGGCGGGCAGGCCGGCGGCCGCGGTCTCCACCCCGTCCGCGACGGGCACCCGCAGCGGGCCCTCCGCCGAGACGGTGTAGGAGGCCGGGGCGGCCGGGGAGGCGTAGCCGAGGTCGGTGGCGGCGACGACCAGGCGCAGCCGGTGCCCGGCCTGGACGGCGTGGTCGATCGCCGGGAGCCGCAGCTCCACGCTCCGGCCCTGCCCGGCGTCCTCCACCCGTACGGGCGCGACCAGCTGGTAAGGCAGCACCTGCTGCCGCCCGTCCGGCCCC
>NZ_GG657750.1:7007387-7008148 GCF_000158895.1 Streptomyces sp. C
GCGCGTCGAGGAGCGCGGAGACGTCCTTGACCTCGTGCTCGGGGTCGTTCAGCCCGATCTTCCCGCCGGAGCGGCCGAAGCCGCGCGCCGACCAGGTCATGACGGCGTAGCCGTCGCGGGCCAGGCGCTCGGCCTGGGCGCGGACGTCGTCCTTGCTCCCGCCGAAGCCGTGGCCCAGGAGCACGGCGGGCCGTTTCGCCGAGGGGTCCCCGGAGGTGAAGAAGGAGGTGTCGATCCCGGCACCGGGCGCGCCCGGACCCGCGGCGTCCAGCCCGGGCACCTGCACGAACCTGTCCTCGCGGCGCACGGCCGGCTCGTCCCCGGACGCGGCGGCCGTCCAGGAGCCGGCGCCCGCCAGGACGGCGAGGGCGGCGGCGCCGGCGAGCAGGCGGTCGCGGGGCCGCCGGGGCAGTCGTAGCTTCATACGGGCACCCTAAAGCCCGTGATCGTCTTCCCCGAGCTCCCTCAAGGGGAGCTCCGCCCCTTCTCCAGGACTACCCGCGCGGACGGGCGTACCGCAGCCGCAGTAGACCGGGGCCCGTGGCCTGTGGCACACCGGGGACGGGCGTAGCGCAGCCGCAGTGGGCCTGCGGCCTGCGGCGCAGCCCCCCGCCGCGTCGCCTGCCGCCCGCCGCCTGTGGCCTGTCGCCCGGCGCCCGCCCGCCCGCCGCCCGGCGGCCCCGCCCGCAGGCGGGGTCGGCGCCCGTCGGCTGCCGCCCGGCGTCTGTCGCCCGGTGGCCAGTCGCCCGCCTGTCGCCTGT
>NZ_GG657750.1:7008308-7014197 GCF_000158895.1 Streptomyces sp. C
CGCCCGGCGCCCCCCGTCCGGCGGCCCCTCCCGCGGGCGCCCGGGCCTGCGCCCGGGCGTGAGCGGCGGGAGGATGGACGGCATGCTGCTCGCCGAGGTCGCACGTGTGTCCCGGGAGGTCGCTGAGGCCTCCGCCCGCTCCCGCAAGACGGCCCTGCTCGCGGAGCTCTTCGCGGCCGCCCCCGCCGACGAGGCCGCCCTGGTCATCGCCTACCTCTCCGGGCGGCTCCCGCAGGGCCGCCCCGGCATCGGATGGCGCACCCTGGCCCAGGACACCGCCCCGCCGCGGAGCCGGCGCTCACCGTGACGGCCGTCGACGCCGCCGTGGCGGAGCTGGCCGCCGTCGCGGGGCCGGGGGCGCATGCCGAACGCCGCCGGATCGTCGCCGCCCTGCTCGGCGCCGCCACCGCGGACGAACAGCGCTTCCTGCGCAGCCTGCTGTCCGGGGAGGTGCGCCAGGGCGCGCTGGACGCCGTCGCCCTGGAAGGGGTGGCCAAGGCCGCAGGGGTGCCGGCCGCCGAGCTGCGCCGGGCCGTGATGCTGGACGGCTCGCTGCCCCGGACGGCGGCGGCCGTGCTGGCCGGGGGCGCCGAGGCACTGCGCGGCGTGACCCTGCGCATCGGGCAGCCCGTACAGCCCATGCTGGCCGGGACCGCGCGCTCCCTGGCCGACGCCCTGGCGGCGCTCGCCCCCTGCGCGGTGGAGGAGAAGCTCGACGGGATCCGGGTGCAGGTGCACCGGGACGGGGACGAGGTACGGATCCACACCCGCTCCCTCGACGAGATCACCGGCCGGCTGCCGGAGGTGGCCGAACTGGCCCGGAGCCTGCCGGGCGAGCGGTTCGTCCTCGACGGGGAGGTCATCGGGCAGGAGGCCGACGGGCGCCCGGTGCCCTTCCAGGAGATCGCGGGCCGGGTCGGCTCCCGGCTGGACGTGGCGGCGGCGCGCGAGGCCCTCCCGGTGACCGTCTACTTCTTCGACGTGCTGGCCCTCGGCGACGAGGTCCTGCTGGACCTGCCGGTCCGAGAGCGGCACGCGGCCCTGGCCGCCCTGGTCCCCGAGCCGGCCCGGGTACGGCGGCTGGTGGTGGAGGACGCCGGGGCGGCGGGGGCGGCCGCCGCCGAGGAGTTCTGGTCGCAGACCCTGCGCCGGGGCCACGAGGGGGTCGTGGTCAAGGCCCTGGACTCCCCGTACGCGGCGGGCCGGCGCGGCAAACAGTGGCTCAAGGTGAAGCCGGTCCACACCCTCGACCTGGTGGTGCTGGCCGCCGAACGCGGCCACGGCCGGCGCACCGGCCTGCTGTCCAACCTGCACCTGGGCGCGCGGACCGACGACGGCGGCTACGCCATGCTCGGCAAGACCTTCAAGGGGCTGACGGACGAGATGCTGCGCTGGCAGACCGCGCGGCTGCACGAGCTGGCGGAGGAGGACGACGGCTTCACCGTCCGGGTCAGGCCCGAACTGGTCGTGGAGATCGCCTACGACGGCCTCCAGCGCTCCCCGCGCTATCCGGCGGGGGTCGCCCTGCGCTTCGCCCGGGTCCTGCGGCACCGCCCGGACAAGGCGGCGGAGGAGGCCGACACGGTGGAGACGGTGCTGGAACAGGGCCGCCGGGACCACGGCTGAGGGAGGCCCGGGACGGGGGTTTTGCCTCAGAGGCAAGGAAGTTTGCCAGTCAGGCAACGCTCTGGCTCAATCGGGGTATGACGCCCCGTTCCGACGAACCAGACGGCACCGGCACCGGCGGTGCGGCCCCCGGGGAGGCCCTCGCCGACGAGCTGCCCGCCGTCGCCCCACAGCTGCGCGAACTGCGCCGGCGTGCCGGGCTCACGCTGGAGGCCGCCGCCGCGCGGGCCAGGCTCTCGCCCGCGCACCTGTCCCGGCTGGAGACCGGCCGGCGCCAGCCCTCGCTGCCGCTGCTGCTCGGGCTCGCCCGCACCTACGGCACGACCGTCTCCGAGCTGCTCGGCGAGACCCCCGCCGTCGCCGATCCCATCGTACGGGCCGGCGGCCCCGGGGCCCGCGAGGCCGACGGGTGGACGTACTGGCAGGCCGGCGGCTCCGGGCGGGGGATGCAGGCGCTGCGCGTGCACGTCCCCCATGGGCGCAGCCAGGGCGAGCTGGTGCGCGTACACCCCGGGGAGGAGTGGCTGTACGTGCTCAGTGGACGGCTCCGGCTGCACCTGGGGGAGGCCGAGCACCTGCTGGAGCCGGGGGACAGCGCGCACTTCGACTCGCTCACCCCGCACCGGATCGGCGCGGCCGGGCCGGGCGGGTGCGAGCTGCTGTTCGTCCACACCCTGCTGCAGAGCAGCCTGGCCGGGCTGTGCCTCGGCGCCAAGACCACGCACCAGCACTAGGGGGAGCCGCCACCGTGTCCGAATCAATGTCCGGATCCGTGTCCGAGTCCGTGTCCGAGTCCGAACCCGCATCCGACTCCCGAGGAGACCAGATGTCCAGCACCGCAGAGCAGGCCGTCCCGCAGCAGGAGCAGACGCAGACGCCCGCCCCGCGCACCATCCGCGAGCGCTTCGAGTCCAAGTTCCCGCGCGGTCTGATCATCCGGCTGATCGCGTACCTGTTCGTGGGGCACCTCTTCGCGTTCTTCGTCTACCTGCTCTTCGTCCTGGGCGGCCAGAACCAGTAGCCCCGGTCGCGGTCCGGGGCCCCTCCGGGCGCCGTACCCAGCCCAGCACCAGCACCGAGGCCGCCGCCGCGAAAGCGCACCAGGTGGAGGCGAACTCCAGCCGCCACAGGGCCGCGCAGACCACCGCCCCGGCGGCCAGCACCGCCCCCAGCAGCCGCAGCGTCCTGTCACCGGCGAGCAGCAGGGCGCCGAGGCCGGCGTACAGGTAGCCCGCCAGTACCAGCGGGGCCCAGGGGACGTCGACCCCCTAGCCGATCACCCGCCCCCGGACGGCGGCGCTTACCGGCCGCACGGCCAGGCAGTACGCGAGCACCGCGGCCGTCGCCGCCCCCGCGGCGGCCGGTCCGAGCAGCCGGCGCCGGGACCCGGGTGCGGCGGCGAGCAGCACCCCGAGCGGCACCCACAGCGGCAGCACGGGCAGCGCGATCACCGCCCAGGCCGTGGTGGCCGGACCGCAGCCGCCGCCCGCGTGCCAGACGGCGGCCTCGACCAGCTGGTGCGCGCCGAGCAGCAGGGGGAGCGCGGCGACGGGCAGGTCGCGGGCCCGCCGCGCGCGGGCCAGGCACACCACCCCGACGGCGGACACGGCCGTGCACGCCGTCAGGTCCGCCGCCGCGCTCCAGCACACGCGGGGTCTCCCGTCGTCAGTGCGGGCCCCGTGCCCGGTCCGGCGCCGAGGGGTGTTCCAGAGGCGGGGCGCCGATCGCGCAGTGCGTGCGGCACTCCGGGTGGCAGGCCCCGGGCGCGGGGGAGCGTACGGTCGCCCAGGCGGTCGCGGCGCCCGCCACCAGGGCCCCCGCGCACCAGAGCACGGCCCGCCCGAAGGCGGAGTCGAAGGCCCCGGCGGACAGGTACGCGTCCGGGCCCATCCCCGCCAGCAGCGGCAGCGCCGCCACCGCGAGCAGTCCGGCGGCCCGCGCGGCGGCGTTGTTGATCCCGCTGGCCAGGCCCGCCCGCCCGGCCGGCACCGAGGCCAGGACGGTCGCGGTCAGCGGGGCCACCAGTACGGTCATGCCCGCGCCCATCACCACCATGGCCGGCAGCACGTCGCGTACGTACGAGGCGTCCGGGCCCACCCGCAGCATGAGCAGCGTCCCGGCCGCGCACAGCAGCGGCCCGACGGTGAGCGGCAGGCGCGGCCCGATCCGTTCCCCGAGCGCCCCCGCCCGCGAGGAGAGCAGCAGCATCAAGACGGTGGTGGGCAGCAGCGCGGCACCGGCGCCGAGGGCGGAGTACCCGGACACCACCTGGAGCTGGAGCACGACGAGGAAGAAGAAGCCGCCGAAGGCCGCGTAGACGAACAGGGTGACGAGGTTGACGGCGGTGAACTGCCGGGAGGCGAACATGTCCGGCGGCACCATGGGATCCGGCCGGTGCCGCTCCACGTACACGAACGCGGCCGCGAGCAGCACCCCGCCCACCGCCGCGCCGATGACCGGCGCGGCCGCGGACCGGGCCTCGATCAGCGCGTACGTCAGCAGGCCCAGCGCGGCCGCGCCCAGGACCGCGCCGAGCACGTCGAACCGCGCGCCCGCCGCCGGGTCCCGCGATTCCGGTACGTGCTTCAGGGCCACCGGCACGCACAGCGCGGCCACCGGCACGTTCAGCAGGAACACCCACCGCCAGCCCGGCCCGTCCACCAGCCAGCCGCCCAGGAAGGGCCCCACGGCCGCGCCGACGCCGCCGAACCCCGACCACAGGCCCACCGCGCGGGCCCGGTCGTCGGCCCGGATCGAGCCCTGGATCAGGGCGAGGGAGCCGGGCGTCAGCAGCGCGCCGCCGACGCCCTGGAGGGCCCGGGCGGCGATGAGGACCCCGGCGTTCGGCGCGAGCCCGCAGAGCAGCGAGCCCGCGGCGAACCACACCACGCCGAGCACGAAGACCCGGCGCCGGCCGAACCGGTCGCCGAGCGCCCCGCCCACCAGGATCAGCCCGGCCAGGGTCAGCAGGTAGGCGTTGACCGTCCACTGGAGCACGGCCAGGTCGGCGCCGAGGTCCCGCCCGATGCGGGGCAGCGCGACGTTGACCACGGTCGAGTCCAGCAGGGCCATGGCCGAGCCGAGCACGGTGGCGAGCACGATCCACCGCCCCTGCGCGGAGCCGAGCGCGACCGCGGGCTCCGGGGCGACCGCGGGCGCGGGTGCGGGTGCGGGGTCCGGCGCGGACGCGGGGCCGGGCCCGGACGCGGGTGAGGGACCGGGCTCGGGCACCGGTCCGCCGGGCAGCGAGCTCATCCCCCCAGGCTGACGCGCCCGCGCCCGAAAGGCCACCGGGCGGGGGCTCCCCGCCGCGCGGACCCCTCCGGACCTGTCCGGACCCGTACGTTCCGTGGCTCACGAGGCCCTCTTGTAATGCACATGGCACCTCCCAGAACATGACCCGCGCACTTCACACACGGACTTCCCACACGACCCACACGATCCGCGCGATCGCGCGATCCGCACGCGCCGCACACGGCGCAAGAGGAGACGACACGTGCCACAACGCAACCGACGACGTTCCTTACGCGCGGCGCTCGCCGCTCTGAGCGCGGCCCTGCTCCTCCCGGTCGGCGCGGGCGTCGCCGCAGCCGCCCCGGAGCCCGGCCCCGCGCCCACCGCGGCCGAGCGCAAGCTCGAACCCGCCCTCCGCGCCCAGTTCGACGGCTCCGAGAAGGCCGTCTTCTGGGTCTACCTCGACAGCGCCGCCGACCTGACCGCCGCGGGCAGGCAGCAGACCCGCGCCGCCAAGGCCGAAACGGTTCTGCGCACCAAGCGGGAGCACGCCTCGCGCACCCAGGCCGAGGTGCGCAGGGCCCTGGACGCGGCCGGGGCGGAGTACACCTCGTACTGGATCGTCAACGCCGTCCGCGTCGTCGGCAGCCGCAAACTCGCCGGGACCCTCGCCGAGCGCCCCGAGGTCGCCCGCATCGACGCCGACGACAAGGTCAGCCTCCCCACGCCCGCCGAGGGCACCCGGGAGAAGACCGCCGCCGACGCCGTCGAATGGAACATCGACCGGATCAAGGCACCCCAGGTCTGGGAGCAGCTCGGCGTGCGCGGCGAGGGCATCGTCGTCGCCAACATCGACAGCGGCGTCGACCACACCCATCCCGCCGTCAACAACCAGTACCGCGGCAAGAACGCCGACGGCACCTACGACCACAACTACAACTGGTTCGACCCGGCCGGCGTCTGCGCCGGCGCCGCGCCCTGCGACAACAACGACCACGGCACTCACACCATGGGCACGATGGTCGGCGA
>NZ_GG657750.1:7014522-7023877 GCF_000158895.1 Streptomyces sp. C
GGCGCCATCGCCTCCTTCTCCTCCCGCGGCGCGGGCCCCGGCGGCATCGTCAAGCCGAACGTCGCCGCCCCCGGCGTGAACGTCCGCTCCTCCGTGCCCGGCGGCGAGTACGCCTCCTTCTCCGGCACCTCGATGGCCTCCCCGCACACCGCCGCCACCGTGGCCCTGCTGTGGTCGGCCGCGCCCTCCCTCGCCGGTGACGTGGCGCAGACGGAAGCCCTGCTGGACGGCACCGCCCAGGACACGGACAACGGCCAGTGCGGCGGCACCGCCGCCGACAACAACGTCTTCGGAGAGGGCCGGCTCGACGCCCTGGCCGCGGTGAACTCCGCCCCGCGCGGCGCGGTCGGCGCGCTCGCCGGCACCGTCCGCGACGACGCCGGGGCGCCCGTCGCGGGCGCCAAGGTCACCGCGCACGGCCCGATCGACCGGACCGCCACCACCGCCACCGACGGCACCTACCGATTCGGCGTCCTGTCCACCGGCGCGTACGAGGTCACCGCCGCGAAGTTCGGCTACGGACAGCGCGGCACGACCGCGGCCGTCACCGAACAGGCCACCACCACCGCCGACCTCACCCTGCCCCGGGCTGCCAGTGCCAGGCTCACCGGCACCGTCACCTCGCCCGCCGGGCCCGCCGCCGGAGCGGCCGTCACCATCGCGGACACCCCCGTGACGGCCACCACCGACGCGCAGGGGCGCTTCGAGGTCACCCTGCCGCACGGCACCTACGACGTGACCGCCACCCACCCCGCCCGCTGCCTCACCGCCGGCACGGCCAAGGCCGCAGTCACCGCGGACACCACCGTCACCGTCGCCCTCCCCGAGCGCACCGACGGCTACGGCTACGCGTGCGCCGCGGACGGCGGCCGCCCGTACTCCGCCGGCGACCGGCGCCTGGCCCTGACCGGCGACAACACCACCGAGCGCGTCGACCTGCCCTTCCCGCTGCCGCTGTACGGGAAGACGTACGCGCAGGCCTGGATCGGCACCAACGGCACGGTCAGCCTCGGCGGCAACCACACCGGCGACGTCAACGGCGACATCCCGAGCGCCGCCACCCCCAACGCGGCCCTCTACCCCTTCTGGGACGACCTCGTCGTCGGCGCCGCCGACAGCGGATCGGGCGTCTTCACCGCCGTCACCGGCACCGCCCCGCACCGCAGTTACGTGATCGAGTGGCGCAAGGTCGCCCACTGGTCCGCACAGTCCGACACCTTCTCCTTCTCGGCCGCCATCGGCGAGGACGGCAACGTCACCTACTCCTACAAGGGGACGGGCGGCACCGGCCTCAAGGGCGGGTCCTCCGCCACCGTCGGCGTGGAGAACGCAGCCGGCACAGACGCCTTCAAGTACTCCTTCAACAGCCCCGCCCTCACCGACGGCCTCTCCATCGGCTTCCGCACCACCCGCAGCGGCGTCGTCACCGGCCGGGTGCTCGACGCCAACGACGGGGGCGGCGTCCCCGGCGCCACCGTGACCGTCGGCAGCGGCGACTCCGCCGTCTCCGCCACCACCGCCGCCGACGGCGGGTACGTGGTCCAGAGCCCCTCGGGAGCCCGTACGGTCACCCTGGCCGCACCCTCCTACGAGACCGCCACCACCACCGCCGACGTCAGGCCGGCCGACGTCACCGCGGTCAGCCAGGCGCTGCGCACCGGCCGGGTCACCGCCGCCGCACCGGCCGTGGAACTGGTCCTGCCCGCCGACCAGCGGCGCACCCGCACCCTGGAACTCACCAACTCCGGCCTCGCCAGCGCCTACGCGGTCGCCGAGGACGCGCCGTGGCTGACGGTGACCCCGGCGGAGGGGAACCTCCCGACCGGCGGCAAGGCCCCGCTCACGCTGACGGCGGACACCGCCGGGCTGGCCCCGGGCACCGTCCTGAGCACCGGACTGCGGATCACCTCGGCCAGCGGCCGCACCCCCGTCCTCACCGTCCCCGTCAAGATCGTCGTACCGCGCTACCAGACCGCCGTGGACGCCGGCGCCGACCGGGCCGGCACGGACGCGGCGGGCGACGCCTGGTCCCCGGACCGCAAG
Source organism: Streptomyces sp. C (assembly GCF_000158895.1). NCBI lineage: Bacteria > Bacillati > Actinomycetota > Actinomycetes > Kitasatosporales > Streptomycetaceae > Streptomyces > Streptomyces sp. C. Next base: position 7,016,566 of record NZ_GG657750.1, read on the forward strand.
TACACCGCCGGCTCGTACGGCTACCAGGGCAGCTCCTCCGTCCACTCCACCGGCCGCACCATCGCCGGCACCGACGAGCAGCGGCTCTTCCGCAGCGCCCGCGAAGGCATGTACGAGTACCGCTTCGACAACGTCCCGAACGGCACCTACACCGTGGAGCTGGGCTTCGCCGAGCTCTCCACCACCCGGCCCGACAAGCGCGTCTTCGACGTCCTCGCCGAGGGGACCCAGATCCTGCCCTCGCTGGACGTCTCCCTGGAGGCGGGCACCTACACCGCCCTGAACAGGACCTACACGGTCAAGGTCACCGACGGGGTGCTGAACCTCCGCTTCGTCACGCACAGCGGCTTCGGCAAGCCCCTGGTCAACACCCTCCGGGTGACCGACCGCCCCGACAAGAACTAGCCGGCCCGGCCGCCGCCCGCCGCCCGGCAATCGGGTGGCGGGCGGCGGCTCCGCCGGGACATCCCGGTCGGCGTGCCCGGCCCGCCCGGCGGGGCGACGTAGCGTGGAGGACCATGACGCCGCAGATCGAGGCACTCGAACGGGCCGCGGGCCCGGCCGCGCTCTGGGCGGTGGGATCGGCCGACGCCGTCCACGCCGCCCGCCCCGGCACCCCCGGCACCCCCGACGGAGACGAGGGAGAGGACGGAGGCGACGGAGACGACGGAGGCGGCGAGGGCTGGAACGCCCCGCTCGACGCCGGGGCCATGACCCCGCTGCTCGCGCTCTGGCCCGTCATCGGCGGCCTCGTCACCCGGGGCGAGCTGACCCTGCACACCCCCCTCACCGCCTACGGTGAGGCCGCCTCGGCGGGGCTGCCCGGCGGCACCACCACCCACCACCTGCTCACCCGGTGCGACGGCCCCGCCCCCCTCCACGCCCTCACCCGCCTCGCCGAACACCTCGCCGGCGCCCCCCTGGCCGACTGCGCCCGCACCAGGGTCTGGGGGCCCCTCGGCATGACCCGCACCCGCTTCGCCGGCACCACCCTGCGCACCTGCCCGGCCGACCTGGCCCGGTTCCTGCGCCACCTGCTCTCCGCCGACGACACGGCCGCCACCGCCCCCACCGCCGGCACCGCGGACGCCGACGCCGCCGATGCCGAACGGCCCGTCAGCCGTGCCTGGACCGCCGAGTCCCTGCGGATCCGCACCGGCGAACTCACCCCCTCGCGCGGCCTGCTCTGGCATCCCGCCCCCGCCGGGGTCTGGACCCACCACCCCCCGTCCGGCTCCGGCCCGGCCGTGTGGATCTCGCCCCGCCAGAACCGCTGGGCGCTGCTCGTCCCCGGCCCGGAGGGCGAGGGCTCCGGCCCGCCGCGCGCGGCGTTCCGCGAGGCCGCGTTCGGGCCCGCTCCCGCGCGCGCCGCCCGCGGGGCGGACGTACGGTGATGCCGAAGTCACCGTACGCAGCCCCCGCGAGGAACCCATGTCCGACGCCGCGACCGCCCTGGCCACCGATCCGGACGCCGACACGCTCGACGCCCTGTGCCGGGACCTGGCCGAGGCCGCCGACGCCGTCGGCGAGGCCGCCCGGTACGCCTCCGGACTCGCCCTCGGACCCCGTCTGACCGCGGGGGCCCTCGCGGGCCGCGGCGGGAGCCGCCGCCGGGCCTGGCGCACCCTGCTGCGCACCCTCACCGACCCGGCCGGACTCGGCTGGGCCCCGCGCGGACGGGGGCTGGCCCGGGCCGGCTGGCTCGCCGGGATCCTGGGCGGCCGCGAGAGCCTCGCCGTCAGCACCGCCGTCTGCGGGCTCAAGGGGCCGGATCCGCGGGGCGACCCGCGGGGCCGCCCCGAGCTGCTGGCCGACCCGGACTGCGCCGCCCTGCTGCGGGCGGTCTCCGAGGACCGGCAGGCCGACGCGGCCCGCGCCTTCCGGGCCCTGCTGCGCGAACGCGGCGCACCGCGCGCCTTCGCCCTGCTGACCCCGGCGTTCGCGGACGTCCTGGCCTGGCACGCCCTGACCGACGAGAACCCCTTCAACGACCACGCGGGCTGGCAGGTGGCCACCGGCCGGGCCGTCACCGCCGCACCCCTGCTGGGCCTCGGCGCCGCCGTGCGGGCCTTCTGCTCCCGCAGCCCCGGCCCGGCGGCGCCGCGCCGGCGAACCCCGGAGGAGCCGTGAGCCACTGCCCCCTGACAGCGCCCCGCCCCGGCGGACGGCCTGCGCCCCCACTCCGCCGCCCTGCGCTCCCACGCCCGGCGGCTGCGGGCGGGCGCGGCCGCCCTGGAGTGGCGCGGCCAGGAGGCCGACGCGTACCGCGCCGAGGTCGCCGCCCTCGCCGACCGCTGCGCCCGCGCCGCCGCAGGCCTCGCCCTGGCGGCGGCGCAGCTGGAGGGTCCGCACGTCCGGCGCCGGTGAACGCCGCGGCGACGTCCGGCCGAGGGTCAGAGGACCAGCGACAGCAGCAGGACGAAGCCCAGGCCGCAGACCGAGATGACGGTCTCCATCACCGACCACGTCTTGAGGGTCTGCCCGACGGTCATCCCGAAGTACTCCTTGACCAGCCAGAACCCGGCGTCGTTGACATGGCTGAAGAAGAGCGAGCCCGCCCCGATCGCCAGGACCAGCAGCGCGGTCTCCGTGGTGGACGTGCCCGCCGCGAGCGGCGCCACCAGCCCGGCCGCCGAGATGGTGGCGACCGTCGCCGAGCCCGTCGCCAGCCGGATGGCGACCGCGATCAGCCAGGCCAGCAGCAGGGCCGGAACGGACCAGTCCTTGGAGACGTCGAGGATCATCTGACCCACACCGGCGTCGATCAGCGTCTGCTTGAACCCGCCGCCCGCGCCCACGATCAGCAGGATCCCGGCGATCGGCGCCAGGGACTTCTCCACCGTGGACGACAGCCGCTCCCGGGTGAACCCGGCGGCCCGGCCGAGGGTGAACATCCCGACCAGGACGGCGGCGAGCAGGGCGATCAGCGGGGAACCGACGACGTCGGCGACCTTCTGCACCGGGTCGGCCGGGTCGTCGACAACGATGTCGACCAGCGCCTTGACCAGCATCAGCGCCACCGGCAGCAGCACCGTGAAGACCGTCGCCCCGAACCGGGGGCGGTGCGCGGACCCCACCGGCGGGCGCTCGGGAGCCAGGGGCTCCGGCGCCGGAATGTCCACCCAGCGCGCCGCGTACCGGGAGAACAGCGGGCCGGCGATGACCACCGTGGGGATCGCGACGAGCACCCCGAGGGCGAGGGTGACGCCCAGGTTCGCGTGCAGCGCGTCGACGGCGACCAGCGGGCCCGGGTGCGGCGGGATCAGACCGTGCATCACCGACAGGCCGGCCAGTGCGGGCACGCCGATCCGCATCAGGGAGTAGCCGCCGCGCCGGGCGACCAGCAGCACCACCGGGATCAGCAGCACGATGCCGACCTCGAAGAAGAGCGGCAGCCCGATCACCGAGGCGATCAGCACCATCGCCCAGGGCATGGCCCGGCCCCGCGCGCGGGCCAGGATGGTGTCCACGATCTCGTCCGCGCCGCCCGAGTCGGCCAGCAGCCTGCCGAGGACCGCGCCGAGCGCGATGAGCACGCCGACTCCGGCGACCGTGGCGCCGAGGCCGGCGGTGAAGCTGGCGATCGTCTTGTTCAGCGGGGCGCCCGCGAAGGACCCGAGGGCCAGCGAACCGACCGTCAGGGCCAGGAAGGCGTGCATCTTGAGGCGGGTGATGAGCAGGACGATGACGGCGATGCCCGCGAGGACGGCGACACCCAGCTGGGCGTCACCGGCCGAGGTGATGGGGCCGGGGGCGGCCGCCGCCAGAGTCTCGACGCTGAGACCGGTCACGGTGGGGTTCCTCAACTCTCGAACGTGCGGAGGGCGGCCAGCGCCCGTGCGGTGATCTCCTCGGGCGTGCCGGCGACGTCGACGGCGAACCCGCGCTCGTCCGCGCGGAGCGGTTCGAGCACGGCGAACTGGGAGTCCAGCAGGGAGGCGGGCATGAAGTGCCCCTTGCGGTCCGCCATGCGCCGCTCGATGAGCGGCCGGTCCCCGGTGAGGTGGACGAACACGGCGTCCGGAGCGGCCGCGCGCAGCCGGTCGCGGTAGGAGTGCTTGAGGCAGGAGGCGGCGACCACGCCGCCGCCCAGCCCGGCCCGGTCGCGGATCCACCCGCCGATCGCGTCCAGCCAGGGCCGGCGGTCGTCGTCGTCCAGCGGGACGCCGGCGGACATCTTCGCCACGTTGGCGGCCGGATGGAAGGCGTCGCCCTCGGCGTACGGGAGGCCGAGCGCCTCCGCGAGCAGCCGCCCGACGGTCGTCTTGCCGGTGCCGGAGACGCCCATCACCACAATGACGCGCTGGGAGCTCACGTCGTACCTCGCTGTCGTCTGTCCTCGTTGCTGGGAGGACCACTGAAGCCTATTAAGTAGTACTTATTCAAGGGGTGGGCGATAAAACATCACACCTTTTGCCTTTGAGGACCGTCACCGTACGCTTACGCCATGACCACCGAAGGCAGTCCGGGCCATGGACTCCACTCCCAGGTGCTGGACACCCTCGGCCTCGCGATCACGGCGGGCGAGTACCCGCCCGGCAGCGTCCTGCGCACCGACGAGATCGCCGGACGCTTCGACGCCTCCCGCACCGTCGTCCGCGAAGTGGTCCGCGTCCTGGAGTCGATGCAGCTCGTCGAGTCCCGCCGCCGGGTCGGGGTCACCGTCCGCCCCGCCGAGCAGTGGAACGTCTACGACCCGCGCGTCATCCGCTGGCGGCTCGCCGGCACCGACCGCCCCCGCCAGCTGCGCTCCCTGACCGTGCTGCGCTCGGCCGTCGAACCCGTCGCCGCCGGACTCGCCGCCACCCGCGCCACCCCCGAGCAGTGCGCGCGGCTCACCGAAGCGGCCCTCGGCATGGTCCGCACCTCCCGCGGCCACCAGCTGGAGGACTACCTCCACCACGACGTCGCCTTCCACCGGACCGTCCTCGACGCCTCCGGCAACGAGATGTTCGCCCGGCTCGGCGACGTCGTCGCCGAGGTCCTCACCGGCCGCACCCAGCACGCCGTGATGTTCCACGACCCCGACCCGGCCGCCGTCACCCTCCACGTACGGGTCGCCGAAGCCGTCCGCGAAGGCGACGCGGCCGCCGCCGAGGCCCTGACCCGCCGGATCGCCCTCGGCGCCCTGGAAGAACTCGACGTCCTCGCCCCCTGAAACGGGCCCCGCCCCGCCCAGGGCTCCGCCGGGCAGGGCCGCCGGATCGTGTTCCTGGACGACTGACCCGGCCCCCCCGCCGCCTACCCGGCCGCGGGTGCGCCGCGGGTGGCGAACTGGGTCCGGTACAGCTCGGCGTACCGGCCGTCCGCCGCCAGCAGCTCGGGGTGCGTGCCGCGTTCGACGATCCGGCCGTCCTCCACCACGAGGATCAGGTCGGCGGCCTGGACCGTGGACAGCCGGTGCGCGATCACCACGGCCGTACGGCCCGACAGGGCCTCGGCCAGCGCCTCCTGCACGGCCGCCTCCGAGGTGGAGTCCAGATGGGCGGTGGCCTCGTCGAGGATCACCACCCGCTGCCGGGCCAGCAGCAGCCGGGCGATGGTCAGCCGCTGGCGCTCCCCGCCCGACAGCCGGTAGCCGCGCTCGCCGACGACGGTGTCCAGCCCGTCGGGCAGGGAGGCGACCAGGGTGTCCAGGCGGGAGCGGCGCAGGGCCTCCCACAGCTCGTCCTCGCCCGCCCCGGGCCGGGCCAGCAGCAGGTTGGCCCGTACCGACTCGTGGAAGAGGTGGCCGTCCTGGGTGACCATGCCGAGGGTGTCGCGGATGGAGTCGGCGGTGAGGTCCCGTACGTCGACGCCGCCCAGGCGGACCGCGCCCGCGTCCGCGTCGTACAGCCGGGGCAGCAGCTGGGCGATGGTCGACTTGCCGGCGCCCGAGGAGCCGACGAGGGCGATCATCTGGCCGGGCTCCGCGCGGAAGGACACCTCGTGGAGGACCCGGGTGCCGCCCCGGGCGTCGAGCACGGCCACCTCCTCCAGGGAGGCGAGCGAGACCTTGTCGGGGGAGGGGTAGCCGAAGGAGACCCGGTCGAACTCCACCGACACCGGGCCGTCGGGCACCCGGACGGCGTCCGGCTTCTGGGCGATCAGCGGCTCCAGGTCGAGGATCTCGAAGACCCGCTCGAAGCTGACCATGGCGCTCATCACCTCGACCCGGGCCCCGGCGAGCGCGGTCAGCGGGGCGTAGAGCCTGGTCAGGAGGAGGGCGAGGGCGACGACGGAGCCGGCCTCCAGGGTGCCGCGCAGCGCGAAGTACCCGCCCAGCCCGTACACCAGGGCCAGGGCCAGCGCGGAGACCAGGGTCAGGGCGGTGATGAAGGCCGACTGGGCCATGGCCGTACGGATCCCGATGTCGCGGACCCGGGCCGCGCGGGCCGCGAACTCGGCGGACTCGTCCGAGGGCCGCCCGAACAGCTTCACCAGCGTCGCGCCCGGCGCGGAGAACCGTTCCGTCATCTGCGTGCCCATCGCCGCGTTCAGCGCCGACGCCTCCCGCTGCATCCCCGCCATCCGCGCGCCCATCCGCCGGGCCGGCAGCACGAACACCGGCAGCAGCACCAGCGCCAGCAGGGTGATCTGCCAGGAGATGGTGAGCATCACGCCCAGCGTCAGCAGCAGGGTCACGATGTTGGAGACCACCCCGGAGAGGGTGTTGCTGAAGGCCCGCTGCGCGCCGATCACGTCGTTGTTGAGCCGGCTGACCAGCGCACCCGTCCGGGTCCGGGTGAAGAAGGCGACCGGCATCCGCTGGACGTGGTCGAAGACCGCCCGGCGCAGGTCCAGGATCAGCCCCTCGCCGAGGGTGGCCGACAGCTTGCGCGTCAGCAGGCCCAGCCCCGCCTCGGCCACCGCGATCACCGCGATGAGCAGCGCCAGCCGGACCACCTCGCCCTCGTCCCCGTGCCCGACGATGGTGTCCACGATCCGGCTGGCCAGCAGGGGAGTGGCCACCGCCAGCAGCGCGCCGACCACGCTCAGCAGCAGGAAGAGGGTCAGCCCGCGCCGGTGCGGGCGGGCGAAGGCGGCGATCCGGCGCAGGCTCGCCCGGGAGAGCGGGCGGCGGTCCTGCTGGGCGTTGATCGCGCTGTGCAGCGAATGCCAGGCGGTGACTTCCATGTCCATGCCCCCACGCTAGGACCTCAACTGGACTTCAGGTCAACGGTTCCGCCCGCACTCACCCCGCGGTGTGGTCAACTCACGTTTTGTCAACGGAACTTCGACGCCACCGGGCCCTGTCGGTGCCCGGTGGCATCCTTCGGGGAAATGACGCAGTCACCGCAGTCATCACAGCCGGACCACCCCGCCCGCCAGG
>NZ_GG657750.1:7024451-7027640 GCF_000158895.1 Streptomyces sp. C
TGTGCTCCGGCGGCGCCCTCGTCCTGCCCGAGACCGCGGCGTGGCTGCCCGGACAGGTGCGGCGCGCTGTCCGGAAGGCGGAGGTCAGCGTGGTCCACACCGACCCGGCCGGTGCCGCGGACCTGCTGCTCGCACAAGGGCCCCCGGCGTCCGACATCGCCCCGTTCCGCCTGGAGCCGGACGCCGAACTCCGGTCGCTGAGGCTGCTCGCCGTCAGTGGCGACCGCCTCTACCTCGACGAACACAGCGCCCTGCAGGACCGGCTGCGCCCCGGCGCCCGCGTCCTCAACGTCTACGCCCTCACCGAGGCCGCCGGCACCGGCGCCTGGTTCGAACTGCCGCAGCTGCCCCGCCCGCTGGACGGGCCCGAGCGGATCTCCCTGCTCGGCACCCCCTTCCCCGGCTGCCGGGTCCGGGTGCACGACGGGCACCTCACCGTGGACCCGCCCGGCGGCGGGGAGGCGATAGCCACCGGCGACCTCGGGGTGCTCCGCCCGGACGGCCTCCTGGAGTTCGGCGGCAGGGCCGCCGACCGGATCGAGGCCGGGGACGGCACCCGGATCGACCCCTACCCGCTGGAGTCCGAGATCCGCGCGCACCCCGCCGTGGGCACCGCCCTGGTCAACCGCGTCGCCGTCGCCGGGGGCGGGCACCGGCTCGTCGCGTACCTCTCCCCGCCGCACGGGCTCCCGGCCGAGGTCCTGCCGGACACCGCCCGGCTCCGGGAGCACCTGAAGGGGAAGGTGCCCGCCGACGCGGTCCCGCGCGCGGTGGTCCGGATGCGCGCCCTGCCCCGCACCCGCGCCGGCCGCGAGGACCGGACCCAGGTGCCGCAGCCGCCGCTGCTCCTGGCCCCCGTGGCCGGGGGCCGGGGCGGCGGCAAGTACGGGGGAGTCCGGACGGCGGGCGCGGCCGGGAGCCAGGAGGTGCTGCCGCTCGGCTCCGCCCTGGGCTGCGGCGCCCCGCTGCTCGGCCTCCTCGCGCTGGCGTTCACGAGCGTCATCTGGCCCGGCTCCACCGACCTGACCGGCGTCCCCAACCCGTGGGCCGCGCTCTTCTGGATCCTCTACCTCTGCGAGAGCCTCGCCTTCGGGGCAGGGGTGGTGTTCCTCTTCAGCGGCCGCGGACCGATGCTGGCCCAGCGGCGCGGGCGCGGCATCACCGCCGCCGCACACCTGGCGATCGCCTACCTGCTGATCGCCTGGTGGCCGCAGGACAACCTCTACCGGCTGGCGGCCAAACAGGACTGGCCGCGCCAGGCCGCCCTGGTGTACGCCTTCAACGTCCCGCTGATGATCGCGGCCCTGGTCGTGGCCGTCTACGCGACCCGGAAACCGGTCAGCCCCTTCGACTTCGACGACTGACCCCCGACGGGGGCGGGCACCGGGCCGGGGTCTGAGGCGGGGTCAGGGGCCGGGGCGGGGGGCCGGATGGGGGTCGGGGTCGAAGTCCGGTCCGAAGCCGTCGCCGGCCGCTCGGGCCCGCTCCCGCACCAGTGCCTCGGCCGCGTCCAGCGCCCGCGCGCCGCGCGCGGCCACCAGCACGCCCAGCCACGGCTCCGGGTCGAACGCCCCCGTCGGGATCGCCGGCACGAACACCGCCCCGAGCGCGGCGCAGCCCCGCACGAGGTCCGCGCAGAGCGCCTCCACCTGTGCGTCGGGCAGCCGCGCCCCCAGCTCCACGCGGTCCGCGATCCGTACGAGGTGCCCCGCGCCCCGCAGCTCGTCCAGCCGGGCCGCCACCATGAACGCCGCCGACGGGCCGGTCAGCCGCAGGTTGGCCTCGGTCGGCGCGAGCCGCCCCGCCGCGTCGGTGACGAAGTCCACGTCGAACCAGCCCCGGTAGCCGGCCGCGGCCAGCTGACGGCCCACCGCGGCCCCGAACGCCAGCAGCGGCCCGGCCAGGCGGCCGGGCACCACTCCGGGGCCGACCGTCGCGCCGCGGTAGCCGCCGTCGGCCACGTCCATCACCGCCGCGCCGACCTCGTGCGGCCGGCCGGCGCCGTCCACGAACCCGTCGTAGGTCAGGTCCCGCGGCAGGCGCGCGTCGGCCGGGCCGTGCACGTACTCCTCCAGCAGCAGCGGCCCGCGCGGCAGCCGGCGCAGCACGGCCCGGGCCCCGCCGGCCGCCTTCACCTCCCCGGGGGTGACCACCGTGGTGCCCGAACCGCCGACACCGTGCTCCGATTTGAGAACGGTGCTCTCGCCCGCCCGGGACCGGGCCGCCAGCAGCCGGACGGCCGCCCGCCGGGTGCGGGCCCGCCACTGCGCGGGGAGCGTGATCCCCGGGTGCCCTCCGCCCGCCAGGATCCGCCCGAACAGGGCGTGCGCGGCCGACTTCGACTCGTACCGCAGCCCGTCCGGCCGCCACGGCAGGCCCGCGAGCCGGGCGTACGGCCCGGTCAGCCCCCACGGTACGAGGGGCCGCCCGCCCTCCGTCAGCCGCCGGGCCAGCGCCGGCCGGGCCGCCACGGCGTCCGACAGCCCCGGGCCCCGCTCCGCGAGCCCGTCGTACACCTCGACCTCCCGGTCCCAGCCCAACTGCCGGCCGACCAGGGCGACCCAGCCGGGGGACACGGCGCGGGGCAGCACCAGGGCCGCCGGGCGGGGGCTGTAGAAGGCGGCCAGGCAGGCGTAGTCGTGCGCGGCGCGCTGCCCGGGGTCGAGGGAGGCGTCGGCGAACTGCGCGTTGAACTCGGCGACGTTGCCCACGTGCACCGCCGGGACCCCGCCCGTCCAGGCCCGCGCCCAGTCCGCGAGCGGAGCCGGCCGGGCCTCGAACCGTACGAGCCCCTCCGGGGCCGCGCCCGGGTGCTCCACGGCGCCCATCGCCCGGTAGAAGCCGGCCGCGTGCGGATCGGCGTCGATCAGCAGCCTGCGCAGGCCCAGGCCGGCGGCCCGGCGCAGCACGTCCCGGTACAGCAGCCGGCCGGTGCCGAGTCCGATGGCGGAGGGCTCCACGAAGAGCAGCCCCAGCCGGGCGGCCGGTCCGCTTTCCGGTCCGCCCCCCGGCCCGCCCCCCGGTCCGCCCCCCGGTCCGCCCCCCGGGGTGTCGCCGTCCCCGACGTCGTCCCGGGAGGAAGAGGCCCAGCAGTTCTATATGAATAAATGTCTATCTATATATATGTATATATATATATGTTTGTTATATATATGTATATATATATGTATATATATATATATATATATA
>NZ_GG657750.1:7028731-7030438 GCF_000158895.1 Streptomyces sp. C
TGCGCCGGGGCGTTGGCGCACAGCCGCATGGAGGCGAGCATGGTCAGCCCCTCCAGGTAGCTGCGCGCGTGCTGCCGGGGGCCGCTCACCACCAGCCAGCCCGACCGGAACCCCGCCACCCGGTACGTCTTCGACAGCCCGCAGAAGGTGAGGACGACCAGGTCGGGGGCGAGGACGGCGGCGCTGTGGTGGACCTCGTCGTCGTACAGGATCTGGTCGTAGATCTCGTCGGCGAAGACCATCAGCCCGTGGCGGCGCGCGAGTTCGAGGATGCCCTCCAGGACCTCCCTGGGATAGACGGCGCCCGTCGGGTTGTTCGGGTTGATGATGACCACGGCCTTGGTGCGGTCCGTGATCTTGGACGCCATGTCCTCCAGGTCCGGGTACCAGTCGGCGGACTCGTCACAGACGTAGTGCACGGCCCTGCCGCCCGCGAGGGTGGTGACGGCGGTCCAGAGCGGGAAGTCCGGGGCGGGGATGAGGACCTCGTCCCCGTCCTCCAGCAGCGCCTGGACGGCCATGGAGACCAGTTCGGAGACGCCGTTGCCGAGGAAGACGTCGTCCACGGTCACATCGGTGAGGCCGATGGCCTGGTAGCGCTGGACCACGGCCCGGCGGGCGGAGAGCACGCCGCGCGCGTCGGTGTACCCGTGGGCCCGGGGGAGCATCCGGATCATGTCCTGGACGATCTCCTCCGGCGCCTCGAAGCCGAAGGCGGCCGGATTGCCGGTGTTGAGGCGCAGCACGCTGTGGCCCGCGTCCTCCAGCGCGTTGGCGTGTTCGATCACCGGGCCCCGGATCTCGTAGCAGACCTCGCTGAGCTTGCTCGACTGCCGGAACTCCATGCCGTGCCCTCCCTGTTCCCGTACTCCGGTCCTGCTGCTTGGTTTTACCAAGCGAGAGCTTGGAAAGTCCAACATCTTGTCTAGACTGCGCTGCATGTCACCTCGTCAGCCACGCCGTCGAAGCTACGACCAGTACTGCGCCTCGGCCCGCGCCCTGGACGCCGTCGGGGACCGCTGGACCCTGCTGATCGTCCGGGAGCTGCTGGCCGGCCCCCGCCGGTACACCGACCTGCACGCCGACCTGCCCGGCGTCTCCACGGACGTACTGGCCGGCCGGCTCAAGGACATGGAGGCGCAGGGCCTGGCCACCCGCCGCAAGCTCCCGCCGCCCGCCGCCGCCACCGTGTACGAGCTGACCGCACGCGGCACCGGACTGCTGCCCGTGCTCACCGCACTCGCCGAATGGGGTGCCCCCGACCTCGCCGAACGCCGCCCCACCGACGCGCTGCGCGCCCACTGGTACGCGCTGCCCCTGCTGCGCCGCCTCCCGCCGACCGGGGTCCCGGCCGTGGTCGACGTGGTCCTCGACGAGGGCGTGTTCCACGTCCGCCTCGGCGGTGACGGCCCGGCCCACGGTGGCGGTCCGGTCTACGGTGACGGGCCCGCCGACGCGGCCGACGCCCGCCTCGTCCTCGACGCCGACACCTGCCGGGAGCTCGGCGAGGGCGCCCTCGGCGTGGCGCAGGCCGTCCGGTCGGGCCGCCTGGAGGTGCACGGCGAGGGCCCGGCGGCCGCCGCCCTGCGCGGGGACTGACCCCGCGCGACCTGGGGGGGGTGTCCGCAAAGTGGCGCCTGCCCCGCGACGCCCGGCACGCGCTCTCGCCGCACCGGGCGAAAGCCCGAGTACGTCCAGTACGCGGGC
>NZ_GG657750.1:7030538-7030998 GCF_000158895.1 Streptomyces sp. C
GGGCCCGCCGGACCCCGCAGGCCCCCGCGCTCGTCACCGGGGACGAGACCATCCCGTACGCCGTGCTCGACGCGGAGTCCGACCGGCTGGCCCGGCACCTGACCGACGGGGGCCTGCCCGCGAACGGCCTCGTCGCCCTCGGCCTGCCCCGGCAGCGCGAGCTGGTCAAGGCCCTGCTCGCCGTGCTCAAGGCCGGCGGGGTCTACACGGTCCTCGACGTCGCCGACCCGCGCGGCGGCAGGCGGCAGCTCGCCGCCCTCGCGCCGGACCTGCTGATCGCCGGCCCCGCCGACGCGGGCCGCCTCCACACGGGCAAGGGGCTGCGGGTCCTGCACCCCGGCGAAGACGCCGACGGCACCGCCCCGCCGCCCCCGCCCGCGCCCGCCTCCGGTCACTGCGTCGCGGCCGAGCTGTTCACCGGCGCCGCCACCCCGCGCCCCGTCCCCGTCGGCCACGCGCT
>NZ_GG657750.1:7038138-7040505 GCF_000158895.1 Streptomyces sp. C
GCAGCGCGGCGAACCCCGCCCGGACCATGGCCTGGTCGTCGACGATGATCACGCGGATGGTCAACTGGGCTCCTCCGTAAGGGAGTCGGCGGGGCCGGGCGGGTCGAGGGGGAGCCGGGCGGCCACCCGGAAGCCGCCCTCGGGCAGCGGGCCCGCGTCCAGGGTCCCGCCGGTCAAACGTACGCGCTCGCGCATCCCCACCAGCCCGTGCCCCGTCCCGGAACGCTCCAGCTCCACCACCGCGTCCGGGGCCGGGCCGTTGACGACCAGCACCAGCACCTCCCCGTCCTGCGCGGAGTACGTCACCGAGACGCGGGCCGGCGCGCCCGGCGCGTGCCGCACCACGTTCGCGAGGGCCTCCTGCACGATGCGGTACGCCGACAGGTCCACGGCCGGCGGCACCGGCGCGTCCGCCAGAGCGGCGGCCAGGGAGCACTCCACCGGCTGCCCCGCCCGCACCGTCGCCTCCACCAGCTGCTGGATCCGCGCGATGCCCGGCTGCGGCGCCCGGTCCCCGTCCGCGCCGCCGGGGCCCGAGTCGCCCCGCAGCACCGTCAGCAGCCGCCGCATCTCGGCCAGCGACTCGCGCGCACTGGCCGCGATCACCGCGAACTCCTCCCGCACCGCTTCCTCCATGCCGGGCAGCCGGTACGGGGCGGAATCCGCCTGCACCGTGATCACGGACATGTGGTGGGCCACCACGTCGTGCAACTCCCGGGCGATTCGCGCCCGTTCCTCCAGCAGGGTCCGCCGGGCCCGCTCCGCCTCGCTGATGCTCTCCTGCTCGGCGATGCGCTGCCGCGCGTCACCCAGACCGCGCAGAGCGCCCGTCACCGCCAGCACGCAGCCGCTGAGCACGAACAGCAGCGCCACCGTGTTCGTCACCCCGGCCGGCGCGAAGAAGCCCAGCACCACCCCGGCCGCACCCGTCGCCAGCCCCACCCGCACCAGCGTCCGCACCGGCTCGCGCAGCCCCACGCACACCATCAGCGCCAGGTACCCGACCACCACCATCGGCGTCCACGGCCAGGATTGCCCGGCCACCCGGTCCGCGCCGGTCAGCAGCAGGACCGCCCCGACGACGTCCGCGAGCAGCACGGCGCCCCAGGCGGCCACCGGACGCGACACCGCCAGCAGCAGCGGCACCGTCTGCGCCACGCCCAGGGCCCCGGCCCACCCGCCGCCCATCCCGTAGTCGTTGGTCAGCACCGCGATCGTCACCGGCAGCAGCGACACCACGAAGACGCCCATCACGGCGAAGGGCAGCATCCGCAGCCACGCCCCGGGCGCCCGCGCCAGCAACGGCTCGCCCGCCCGCGCGGGCGTCCGCAACGCCATGGCGAACCGGTCCCACCCGACGGGCGTCCGCGGCTCGCGGGCCGCGCCGGCCGTCGCCGCCCCCGCGTCCGGCCTTCTCCCGCCGGCAGGCTTGCGCACTCTCAGGCTCATGATCCCGCCAGCCTATGCGCACGCGCCGCCGACCGGGATCCGCGACCGTCTCGTTCCCCCGGCGCATCCCGCTCGTTGAGCGGGCATGGAGCTGCTGCCGACCATCGCGGGGCCGGGCGTCGGTGAACGGGCCGACGCCGCGGCCGACGCCGCCTGCCACCTCTACGACGCCGTGGCGCCCTGGAGCGGGGGAGGGCCCGGCGGCTGGAGCCGGACCGCCGCCGAGGACGCCGCCGAGACCATCGAGACCACCGCGCACGCCCTCGCGTACGTCCACCCGCGCGCCGAGGTGATCCTCGCCCCGGTGCACGCCGCCCTGGCGGACCTGCGCCGCCAGCTCGCACTCGCCCCGGCCGACCCGCTGACCGCCGCGGGCGTCCCGGTGACGCCCCGTACGGTCGGCAATCCGCGCCGCACCCGCTGGGAGCGGGTGGTCACCGCACCAGTGCCCCGGCAACCGCCGTCTGGTACAGCTTCCTGATCTCCGCTCCGAAGTAGGAGCTGTACGAGGTGTCCGCGGTCGGCCCGCCCGTCTTCCAGCCGCCGATCACCCCGACGACGTCCCCGGTCATCGTCTGCGCGTCGTAGCGGGCCAGGAAGGGGCCGCCGCTGGTCCCGCCCGGATAGCCGGTGCAGTCGATCCGCAGGAAGGAACCCGGGCTCTTCGGGTCGCCGCTGGTGAACTTGGTCGTCTTGTTCACGCACGTGCGCGGGCGGGCGGCCGCCGCCGGATGGCCGATCAGGGTGACCTTGGGGTGGTTGAAGGTGGCCCCGGTGACGAGCCGGTTCCCGCCGACGACGTCCTCCACCGGGAGGCCGTCGGAACCGGGACCGACCTGCGCGAAGGCCACGTCGAGGGTGGCCGCCCGGTCGGGCCCGTCGGTGCGGTACCGGGGGGCGATCCACACCTTCGAGCGG
>NZ_GG657750.1:7042136-7044121 GCF_000158895.1 Streptomyces sp. C
CGGCGCCGACCTCGCGGACCACCCCGTCCCGGGGTGACCACCGCGGGCACCCCGAGAGCCGGTCCGAGGTGGTCCCGTAGGCACGGGAGCCCCAGCCCGAGCCCGCCCGCCGAGGGCCAGCCCGGCGATGCCGACGGAGGGGCACAGCCCGGCGGGAACGCCCAGGCCGCGCGCGGCGAGGGCGGCGTGCACCTCCGCGAGCCGGGCCCCGGCGCCGACCCGCACCTCGCCGCCCTCGACGGTCACCGCGGCCATCGCGCCGGTGTCCAGCACCAGTCCGCCCGCGCGCGTGGACCACCCCGCGTAGCTGTGGCCGCCGCCGCGCGGCACCACCGCCGCGGCGGAGCGGCGGGCGAAGTCGAGGCAGACGGCCACGTCCCCGGCGTGTGCGGGATAGGCCACCGCCGCGGGCGCGACCGTGTCGTAGCGGGGCTGGAAGAGCTGCCGGGCCTCCGCGTAGTCCGCGTCCCCCGGCAGGACCAGCCGGCCGTCCATCGCGCGGCCGAGCGCCCCGAAGTCCGGCCCCGCCCCGCCCGCGGTACGCGCACCCGGCCGCGCCCCGCCGGCCCGGGCGCCGGCCGCCCGCGCCCCCGGCCCGGTGGCGGCGAGCACGGCGGCTGCCGTACTCGCGAGGACCCGGCGGCGTGGAAGGCTCATCCCTCCTTCCTGCCACCGCCGGGCCCGATCGCCGAGCAGGCGGGCCCGCCGGGCGCCGCTTCCCGCCCGAACGGACCACGGCCGCGCCGGCGGGCGGCCCCCCGATCGGCTTTAACGTTCCGTCAACGCGGCCAGCGCCGCGCGGGCCGCGCTCTCGCCCTCCTCGTACGCGTGGGCCCGCGCCTCCCGGAGGGCGTCGTCGAGCTGGCGCACCGCCTCACCCCTGCGGCCCGTCGCCGCCAGGGCCTCGCCGTACAGGGTGCGCAGCACCACCCGCCGGGGCGCCGCCGCCGGCGGGGCGGCCAGCGCCAGGCCGCGGACCGCGTGGTCGACGGCCGCCTCGGACGCGCCCACCGTCAGCAGGTGCTCCGTGAGGTGCTGGTGGGCCAGGGCGGCCGTGTCCGGCCGGCCCGCCCGCTCGGCCAGCGGGAGCGCCGCGCCCAGCAGCTCCGCGGGCCGGGCGCGTTCGCCCGCCCGTACGAGCGCCACGGCGAGGTTGATCCGGGCGATGGCCTCCGCGTTGGCGTCGCCCGCCAGGGCCGCGAGGTCCGGCGCCAGCTCCAGCTGCGCGAGGGCCTCCTCGGGGCGGCCCTCCTCGGACAGCACCCAGCCGAGCAGGGCCCGGGCGCGGGACTGCGCGCCGGGGTCGCCGTCGGCCTCGGCGCAGGCCAGCGCCCGTTCGAGCAGCGGCACCCAGCCGTCGCGGACCTGCCACACGATCAGCGGCCACTGGAGCAGCACCAGCCGCCAGGCGCGGTCGTGCAGCCCGGCGGCGACGGCCGACTCGACCGCGCCGCGCAGCGCGTCCCGTTCGGCGGAGAACCAGGCCAGGGCGTCCGCGCGGTCGGCGAACGGCCGCACGGGGGCGGCCCGCCGGACGCCGTCGGGCAGGGCGCAGCAGGGCTCACTGCCCGGCTCGGCGGCGGCGCAGGCCGCGAGGAGCGTGCGCAGCCAGTGGTCGAGCAGCCGCAGCAACCCCTCCCGGTCGTGCCCCGGCGACAGGCTGCGGGCGTAGAGCCGTACCAGGTCGTGCAGTACGTAGGACTGCGGGCCCGCCTCCACCACCAGCTGGGCGGCGGCCAGCTGGTCCAGTGCGGAGGCGGCCTGGCTGGGCAGGCAGCCGCCGAGCGCGGCGGCGGTGCGGACGTCGAGGGCGGCCCCGGTGTGCGGCCCCAGCTGGTGGAACAACCGCCGGGCAGGCTCCGGCGGTGCTGCAGGGTGAGGCGGAGAGCGGCGGCGACGCCGGTGTTCCCCACGTTCAGCAGGTCCAGCCGGGTGTGCTCGTCGGCGAGTTCCCCCGCGAAGGCGGCCAGCCCCTGGTGCGGGCG
>NZ_GG657750.1:7045077-7047617 GCF_000158895.1 Streptomyces sp. C
TCCCCCGGCCCCCTGGGCCGACGTGCCGGCCGCCCCGGCCGCCACCGCCACGGGGGTCGTCGCGGAGCGCCCGGGTTCGCCGGCCCGCAGGAGAGCGGTGTACGCGTTCGAGAGCACCGCTCCGGGGTCGACACCCAGTTGCTCGGCGAGCAGTTCCCGCGTGCGGTGGTACCAGTCCAGGGCGTCCGACTGCCGGCCCGACCGGCCCAGCGCCAGCATCAGCGCGGCGATCAGCGGCTCCCGCAGCGGGTACAGCACGGCTTCCGCCCGCAGCAGGGCCGCCGCCGCGGCGTGCTCGCCCAGCAGCGAGTGCGCCGCAGCCAGCTCCTCCACGGCGGCCAGCCGCAGCTCGTCCAGCCCGTGCGCGGCCGCCTCCAGCAGGGGCCCGCCCACGGTCCCGCCCAGCGCGGGCCCCTCCCACAGCGCGAGCGCCTCCCGCAGCAGCCGTACCGCGTCCGCCGGTTCGCACTGTTCCCGGGCTTCCCGGTGCAACCGCTCGAAGCGGTGGGCGTCCACCAGGGACTCCGGCAGCCGCAGCGCGTACGCCGGCCCCTGGGTGAGGAGTTCGACCCCGTGGGCGGCGGCGCCGTGCTCGGCGAGCAGGGCCCGCAGCCGCGAGACGTGGCCCTGCAGCACCGTCCGGGAGTGCCGGGGCGGGTCCTCGTCCCACAGCGCCCGGGTCAGCCGGTCGACGCCGACGGCCGCGTTGGGCCGCAACAGGAGCATCGCCAGCAGGCTGCGCCGCTTGGCGGGACCCAACTGAACGGGCCTCCCGCACTCCGCCACCGCGGAGACCGTCCCCAGCACGCGGAACCGCATGCATGCCCCTTCCATCTGCTTTTCCCCGCCCGAGCATATGTCTCGGTATTTCGGTGGATGAGGGGGATCCCGGCCAATCGCCACCGGCCCGTGAATCCGCCCCGCACCGCCCGTACCTGCGACGACGCGCGGACGGACACTCGAACGACAGTGTGACGCAAGGACCGGCGGCGCTTCCTTAGCCCTGCGTTAGGGCCGCGTTTGCGGGCGCTGGAACGCTGTTCCTCGTCGGGGGAGGCCCGCACCGCGGCACCCGTCCTCCCCGCCCCGTGGGGGCGGGGGCCCGGTGCGGCCGCCCGGCATCCTCAGAAGACGAGCGGGAAAACAGGGAGTCACTCTCATGGGCTTGTCCATCTCGCCTCCGCCATGACGGTCAGAGCGGACGGACCCGGCCCTCGATGTGGACGGGTCAATGCCACGTGTCCGGCCTCGGCGGCGACTACATCTGCGAGTACGGGGAGGCCTGGCAGACCTTCCCCAACGGAACGCGACAGGTCTTCATCGTCGGCACCGACTTCGCGGTGTGGACCCGCTACGGCAACACGAGCGGCGGCTGGTCCGGCTGGGAGTCGATGGGCGGCGAAGTTCGCGGCGGCGTCCGCATCGGGGGCAACAACACCTGGAACCCGACGATCTCCGTCGTGGGCATGGACGGCGAGCGCTGGTTCCGCCACCGCCTGAACAGCGGCAGCTGGACCGGCTGGCAGAGCTGACCGCTCTCCCGAAGACCCCGGGCGGAGCGGCGGAGCTGCACCTCCGCGGCTCCGCCCGGCCCCCCACCGCGAGGCGCGCGGGCGGCCGCGGGCGCGCCGCGTCCCCCGGGTCCCCGCGCTCCCCGCGCCCCCGCGAGGCTCAGGCGGCAGTCCCCCGCGGGGCCTTGCGGGCCAGCAGGAACCCCTGCGGCCCCTGCTCGTCCGCGGCAGGCCCCCGCACAAACCGGGCGACCTCCGCCAGCCCCGCCCCGGCGAGCAGCGAGGCGACCAGCTCCGGCGGGGTCCCGTACACGTCGAGGTCGACCGGATGCCCGTAGGCGTGCTCCAGCCGGCGCCGCTCGTCCCCCGCCTCGAACGCGACCAGCACGTGGCCCCCCGGTGCCAGCACCCGGGCGAACTCCGCGAAGACGGCCGGCAGTTCTCCGGGCGGCGTGTGCACGGTGGAGTACCAGGCGAGGACCCCGCCCAGCACGCCGTCCGCCATGTCCAGCCCGGCCATCCTGCCCACCTCGAACCGCAGCCCCGGATAGCTGCGCCGGGCCACCGCCACCATCGCGGGGGAGAGGTCGACGCCGAAGGCCCGTACGCCGAGGCCGTCCAGGTACGCCGTCACCCGGCCGGTGCCGCAGCCCAGGTCGGCGACCGCCCCGCCGCCCCCGCCGCGCACGTACTCGGCGAAGGCGTTCAGCACCGCCCGGTCCAGGGGCCGGCCGTCCAGGTCGCCGCCCAGCAGCCGGGCGTAGTCGACCGCGACGGTGTCGTAGGACGCCTGGACGGCACTGAGCCGCGAGGTCTGTGTCATGCCCCTGGACAGTAGCCCGTCCGGCCGCCCGGCTCACCCCCGCAGGCCACCGCCGGTCAGCCCCCGGCGAGCGGCGGGGGCAGCTCCGTCCACTGGTCGCCCGGCACCCCCGGACTTCAGCCGCTTCAGGTTGAGCGCCTTCACCGGCAGCGGCCCGCTCCGCAGCGCCGCCGCGTCGGCGGTGGGCTCCGCGGCGTCCAGCCCGG
>NZ_GG657750.1:7048694-7051253 GCF_000158895.1 Streptomyces sp. C
CTGCCGGTGGGGCCGCCCGTCGAGCCGCACCTCGGCTTACGTTCGAGCCCGTCGCGTACGGGTCGGGGCGCGGCCCCTCAAGCCGTCCGCCCCCGGCCAGCAGCAGGGCGAGGGAGTCCGGCCCCTGCTCCCGGCCCACCACCCACGGCAGCGGTTCGAAGGCCAGCGCCCGCCAGAGCCGGGTCAGCACGGCGGAGCGGGCCCCGTCCAGCGAGGCCTCGTACGCGGCCCCCAGCCCGGGCCGTACGCCGGCCAGCGCCACGGCGGCGGCCTCCTCGGCGGCGGTGGCGGGGGAGTGCCCGGGCTCGGGCGGGGAAACGTGCCTGGTGCGGTCCAGGGGTCCGGTCCTCTCGGGTCGGTTCAACCGATGATCAGGTCATCATCGCGGATACTGAAGATCACAGCCGGTGGTCCCTCCCGCGCACCGCCGGCACACCGCAGACGGACCGAATGGAACCAGTGGACCTCAACACCGACGCCGACGCCCGCAGCGCCGCCCCGCTCCTGAACTGCCTGCTCAGGGAGGTGGGCGAGGCCGAGGGCGGGCGGGTCCACCGGCTGCGCGGCAGCGGCCGGCTGCTGCGGGTCTCCGGCGGCCGCCGCCCGGACCGCGCGGAGCTGCACACGGCGGACGGCTGGCATCCGCTGGGGCACGCGGAGCTGGTCAAGCTGGTCTCCGACGAACTGCACCGCTACACCGGCGTCTCCCAACGACGAACTGCCCGGCGAGATCGACGACAGCCGCGAGGCCGTCGCCGCGCTGCTGGCCGCCCGGGCGGCCGCCGAGCCGCCCGAGGACCCGTACGTCCTGTCCGAGCAGGCCCTGGTGACGGGCCATCCGCACCACCCCGCGCCCAAGGCCCGGGGCGGCGCGCCCGCCGCGAGCTGGCTGCCGTACGCCCCCGAGGCGCACACCCGCTTCCCGCTCGTGATGCTCGGGCTGCGCGAGGACCAGGTGGCGGAGGAGGGCGGCCGGGCCGCCGCCGACGCGGTCGACGCGCTGGCCGGCATCCTCGACGGACCCCGCCCGCCCGCCGGTTACCGGGCGCTGCCCGCGCACCCCTGGCAGCTGGAGCTGGTCGGCGGCCGGCGGGAGGTGCGCGAGGCCTTCGCCGACGGGCGGCTGCTGCGGCTCGGCCCGACCCGGCTCCCCGTGTGGCCCACCGCCTCCGTGCGGACCGTGTACGCGCCGGGCCCCGAAGGCGACCTGTTCGCGAAGTTCAGCCTCGACGTCCGGATCACCAACGACGTGCGCCGGCTGTGGCGCCACGACCTGCTGAAGCTGCGCCGCACCGACTCCGCGGTGGAGGCCGGCTTCGCCGACCTGCGCCGCCGTACCGGATCGGGCGCGGTGTGGCTGGCCGACCGCGGGTACCGCACCGCCGCCTTCGCCTTCGAGGAACTGGCCGTCCTGGTCCGCGACGGCCTGCGCACCGGGGTGGCGGCGGGCGCGGTGCCGCTGCTGTCCGCCGCCCTCGCGGAGGGCTATCCCGGCAGCCCGCTGGAGACCGCGTCCGACCCGGCCGGCTGGTGGCGGGCGTACCTGCGCCATGTCGTGCCTCCGGTCCTGGACCTGTTCGCCCGGCACGGGATCGTGCTGGAGGCCCACCTCCAGAACTGCCTGGTCGCCGTGGACGGCCGGGGCATGCCCGTGCAGGCCCTCTTCCGCGACGCGGAGGGCGTGAAACTCCCCGGGGACATGCCGCGCGAGGGCGCCTGGCAGCGGCTCGTGTACTGCCTGGTCGTCAACCACCTCGCGGAGGTGGGCGGCGCCCTGGCCGAGCGGCACCCCGGGGCGGCCGGCGGGGTGTGGCCCGCGGTCCGCGAGGAGCTGCTGCGCTGCGCCGCCGAGCACGGCCTGCCGGAGATCGGGGAGCTGCTCGCGGCCCCGGCGCTTCCGGCCAAGACGAACCTCCTGCTGCGCTGGACCCGGGCGGACGGCGCGGACGCGCGCTACCTGCCGCTGCCCAACCCGCTGCGGGGGGAGTGAGCGGGCGGCGGGCGGCGGGCGGGCGTGGGATTCGGCCAAGCTGCGGCGGGCCGCCGCAACCCCCGTATCGAAAGGTATAGACCAATGCTAGGTTGGGTGGGCAGACCGCGCAGTCCTTGACCACCCGTCAGAGGAGAAGCCATGCCCTCCCCTTCGCGGGGCGGCGGCCCGGCCGCCATGCCCAAGTACCAGCGGATCGCCGCACAGCTGCGGGACGAACTCGACCTCGCCGCCCGGACCTCCGGCGGCAGACTGCCCTCCGAACGCACCCTGGCCGCCCGCTACGAGGTCAACCGGCAGACCGTCCGGGCCGCGCTCCAGGAGCTGCGCGCCGACGGACTGGTCGTCACCGGCCGCCGGGGCACCCGGGCCGCGGTCCTCCCCGGCGCCGCGCCCACCGGCTCCCGGAGCGCGCGGCCCGCCGTCCGTGGGGAGGCCGATGCCGGGTCCCGTCCCGGTCCCGGTCCCGGCCCCCGCCTCACCCGGACCCGGCTCGCACTGGTCACCGTGCCGCCGTCGCTCGCCGGGCTGCTCGGGATGTGCGGAGGGGAGCGCACGCTGGTCCACCA
>NZ_GG657750.1:7051989-7056651 GCF_000158895.1 Streptomyces sp. C
GCCCCCGCGCCTCAATCGCCGGCGGGCTCGACAAGCGCCTCAGGGGCGGGACGCCCGGGCGGCCGGTGCGGCGCCCACCGGCCAGGCCTGGTCGCCGCCCCCGGGGCCCGGCTCCGGCTCGAAGCCCGCTGTGGCGTCGGCGTTCTCGGGCCCCTCGGAACCCTCCCTGCCCCCGGAGGGCGGGGCGCCGGTGAGGAGGGCCAGGAGGCCGGCCACCTCCACGCCCGCCTCGGCCGGGTGCCGGAACATGGCTCCCGGCGAGATCTCGTAGCGGTTGCGCCGCCCGTCGCGGGCGCGCCGCAGGTAGCCGTCCGTCTCCAGGTCGGCCACGATCGCCTGGACCGTGCGCTCGGTGAGCGCGCAGACCAGGGCGACATCCCTCAGCCGCGCCGCCGGGTCCCGGGCGATGGTCACCAGGACGCGCGCGTGATTTGTGAGAAATGTCCAGTTCTGTCGACGTGTCATGCTCCCCATCTCGCCATGATGCGGCACAAGTTTCGCGCGGAACAAGACGCGAAAAGTATTTCCGGTATTTCTTGACGTGTGAGCGGATTCGGTCCAGAGTCGAGGGCAGTCAAGGTCCCGCGCCGCAAGCCGACCAGCCCAAGGAGCGAACCCCATGCAGGTCCCCGCCCACCACCCCCAGACCGCCGACCCCGCCGAGGCCCGTACCGCCGGACCCCTCCTCCCCGGCCCCCGCCACAGCGGCCGGGAAGCGGCCCGCGACGCCGGGCTGCCCCGGATCGACGAGCCCAGGGAGGTGGCCCCGGCGGACGCGCGGGAGCTGTCGAAGGTCTTCTTCGCCCGCCTCCGCGAACTCCCCGAAGGCACCGCCGAGCGGCAGTACGTCCGCAACACCCTGATCGAGATGAACGCCTCGCTCGTCCAGTACGCCGTCCGCCGCTTCCGCGGCCGCGCCGAAGGGGCCGCCGGCGACGTCGACGACCTCGTCCAGGTCGGCACCATCGGCCTCATCAAGGCCATCGACCGGTTCGACCCGGCCCGCGAGAACGAGTTCGCCACCCTCGCCATGCCGTACATCACAGGCGAGATCAAACGCCACTTCCGCGACACCGCCTGGGCCGTCCACGTCCCGCGCCGGCTCCAGGAGCTGCGCATCGACATAGCCAAGGCGAAGGAGGAGCTGACGATCCGGCTCGACCGCTCGCCCACGGTCCGCGACCTCGCCGCCTACCTCGACCTCACCGAGGAGCAGGTCATAGAGGGTCTGGTCGCCGCCAACGGGCACACCAGCGGCTCCCTCGACGCCCCGCACGCCGAGCACGGCGACGGCCCCGCCGAGGGCCACACCCTCGCCGAGGTCCTGGGCGAGGAGGAGCCGGCCCTGGAGCTCGTCGAGGACATCCAGACCCTGGCCCCGCTGCTGGAACGGCTCAGTGAGCGCGAGCGCACCATGCTCCGGATGCGCTTCGGCGAAGAGCTGACCCAGGCCCAGATGGGGGCCGCCCTCGGCATCTCCCAGATGCAGGTCTCCCGGCTCCTCTCCCGGCTCCTCGCCCACCTGCGCACCTCCATGCTGTCGGACCCCGACCCCCACCCCGAGCCGGGCCCCGGGCGGCCCGGCCGCTGACGCACCCCACCCCCTTCCCCGACGTGAGTTGGATCACTTCACCGTTTGCGCGGGTGAAGGACGGGCACGCGGGCCGCTGGAGCGGAACTGCGTGCTCCGGCCGCTGGGCCGGGAGCGCGGACCGTGCGGGCCGATCCCGCCCCGCTCCCCGGCCCGCGGCCTCCGGCGGCGGGCCGGACCCGGTACGACCCGCGAGGTGTATGTGTCCACGCTCCAGGCCGAGCACGTCTACAAGGTGTTCGCCAGACGGCCCGACCGCCAGGCCGCCGCGGTCCGCGCGCTCGAACGCGGCGCCGACCGCGACGAGCTGCGCGCCGACGGCACCACGGCGGCGGTGATCGACGCCTCGTTCCGCGTCGAGCCCGGCCAGATCTTCGTCGTCATGGGCCTGTCGGGCTCGGGCAAGTCCACCCTCCTGCGGATGCTCAACGGACTGCTGGAACCCACCTCCGGCCGCATCCTCTTCGACGGCGAGGACCTCACCGCGCTGACCCCGCGCGAGCTGCGCCGCGTACGCTCCACCCGCGTCTCCATGGTCTTCCAGCACTTCGCGCTCTTCCCGCACCGCGACGTCCTGGCCAACGCCGCCTACGGCCTGGAGGTCCAGGGCGTCCCCTGGGCCGAGCGCGAACGCCGCGGCGCCGAGGCGCTCGCGCTGTGCGGGCTCGGCGGCTGGGAGAACTCCTGGCCCGACGAGCTCTCCGGCGGCATGCAGCAGCGCGTCGGCCTCGCCCGCGCCCTGGCCACCGACGCGGACCTGCTCCTGATGGACGAGTCCTTCAGCGCCCTGGACCCGCTGATCCGCCGCGACATGCAGGACCAGCTCCTCGAACTCCAGCGCACCCTGCGCAAGACCATCGTCTTCATCACCCACGACCTCAACGAGGCCATGCGCATCGGCGACCGGGTCGCCGTCATGCGCGACGGCCGGATCGTCCAGCAGGGCACCCCCGAGGACATCCTCACCCGCCCCGCCGACGAGTACGTCGCCTCCTTCGTCCAGGACGTGGACCGCTCCCGCGTCCTGACCGCCGACGCCGTCATGGACGAGCCCGCCGAGGACGCCGAAGCCTGCGCCTGCCCCACCGTCAGCGCCGGCACACCGCTCGCCGACCTCTGCTCCGTCAGCGCCCGCGTCCCCCACCCGGTCGCCGTCACCGACGCGGACGGCACCGTCGTCGGATCCGTTCCCCAGGACCGGCTCGTCGCCTTCATCGGCGACGAACAGCGGCCCCCGATGGCCTGCGCGGAGGTGGCCGCCTGATGCCCCGCCTGCACCTCGGAGCCTGGGCCGACAGCACCGTCGACTTCCTCCAGCGCCACCTGTCCTGGCTCTTCGACACCGTCAGCATGCTGGTCGGGGGCCTCTACGACGGCGTGAACGCCGTGCTGTCCGCCCCCGCAAAAACTGATCTTCGCCGGCCTCCTCGCCCTCGCCGCCTGGTGGCTGCGCGGCCTCCTCGCGGGCCTGCTCGCCTTCGGGGCAAAAAGCCCTCGTGGACTCCGTGGCCCTGTGGGACGAGGCCATGTCCACCCTGGCCCTGGTCCTCGTCGCCACCCTCGTCACGCTGGCGTTCGCCCTCCCACTGGGCATCTGGGCCGCGCGCTCCGACCGCGTCAGCGCCGCCCTGAGGCCCGTACTGGACTTCATGCAGACCATGCCGGCCATGGTCTACCTCATCCCCGGCATCATCTTCTTCGGCGTCGGCGTGGTCCCCGGGATCATCGCCACCATCGTCTTCTCGCTGCCGCCGGGCGTACGCATGACCGAACTCGGCATCCGCCAGGTGGACACCGAACTGGTCGAGGCCGCCGAAGCCTTCGGCACCGCCCCGCGCGACACCCTCGTACGCGTCCAGCTGCCGCTGGCCCTGCCCACCATCATGGCGGGCGTCAACCAGGTCATCATGCTCGGCCTGTCCATGGTCGTCATCGCCGGCATGGTCGGCGGCGGCGGACTCGGCGGCGCCGTCTACCGGGCCATCGGCAGTGTCGACGTCGGCCTCGGCTTCGAAGCCGGCCTGTCCATCGTCGTCCTCGCCATGTACCTGGACCGGATGACCGGGGCCCTGGGCCGCCAGGTCTCCCCGGTCGGCCGCCGGGCACAGGCCCTGGCCCGGTCCGCCGCCGGCGGCACCGCCCGCCTGTGGAACCACCGCCCGCAGCCCGCGTACGCCGTCACCGCGGCCGTCGTCCTCGCCCTCGTCGCCGGCGGACTGAGCACCTTCGGCGGCTCCGGATCGCCGGCCGCCGCCACCGGCACCGAGAACACCGGCAAGGGCCGCAAGATCAGCATCGGCTACATCCCCTGGGACGAGGGCATCGCCTCCACCTTCCTGTGGAAGGAGCTGCTGGAACGGCGCGGCTTCGAGGTGGACGCCCGGCAGCTGGAACTCGGCGCGCTGTTCACCGGGCTCGCCGGCGGCCAGGTCGACCTCCAGACCGACGCCTGGCTGCCCGTCACCCAGGCGCAGTACTGGGAGAAGTACGGGAACGAGCTGGACGACCTCGGCTCCTGGTACGGGCCCACCTCCATCGAGCTCTCGGTCCCCTCCTACGTCAAGGACGTGCGCTCCCTGGAGGACCTCAAGGGCAAGGGCGCCCGGTTCAAGCGCCGGATCATCGGCATCGAGCCCAGCGCCGGAGCGATGTCCGTACTGAAGGAGAAGGTCCTCAAGGAGTACGGGCTCGAAGGCGAGTACCAGGTCGTCGACGGATCCACCCCCGGCATGCTCGCCGAGCTCAAGCGGGCCTACGAGAAGAAGGAACCCGTGGTGAGCGTCCTGTGGTCCCCGCACTGGGCGTACTCCACCTACGAGCTGACCAAACTGGCCGACCCCAAGGGCGTCTGGGGCGAGGGCGACGGCATCCACACCCTCGCCCGCAAGGGCTTCGCCGACGACGAGCCCGAGGTCGCCGCCTGGCTGCGCTCGTTCAAGCTGACCGAGGCCCAGCTCACCGGACTGGAGGCGAAGATCCAGGAGACGGGCAAGGGCAAGGAGCAGCAGGCGGTCCGCGCCTGGCTGGCCGACCACCCCGAGGTGGCCGCGCTCGCCTGACGGACCACGCGC
>NZ_GG657750.1:7056913-7059290 GCF_000158895.1 Streptomyces sp. C
GGCCAGGCTGCCGAAGGACGCGGCGAGCACCCAGCCCGGCCGTCGCGATCGCCGGCGCGGTGTGCCGCACCGCGCGGGCCACCGCCGCGCGGGCCGGGCCGGGGCGTTCCATCTCCTCCCGCAGCCGGTCGCTGATCAGGATGTTGTAGTCGGTGCCCAGCGCCACCACGAACAGGAACAGCACCAGCGGCAGCGTGAAGTCCACGCCCGGCCGCCCCAGCCCGTGCTGGAAGACGAGGGCCGAGGCCCCCAGCGTGGCCGCGAAGCCGAGCCCGACCGCGAGCATCAGCACCACCGGCGCGAGCACGCTGCGCAGCAGCACCAGCAGGATCACCGCGATCAGCACCGCCGCCACCGGGAAGATGACCTTCAGGTCCTTGTCCACGGCCACCGCGATGTCCGCGAACACCGAGGCCGTGCCGCCCACATGGGCCTCGGTCCCGGCCGGCAGGTTCGCCCGGACCGCCGCCCGGACCGGCCCCGAGACCAGGTCGCGGGCCTGCTGCCCGCCGGATTCGACGTTCAGCAGCAGGTCGATCCGGGCCGCCTTCCCGTCCTCGCTCAGCACCGTCGGCGCGACGCCGCCCACCCCGGGCACCCGGGCCAGGGCCCCGGCCAGTCCGGCCACCCGCTCCGCGCCGAGCGGAGCGCCGTCCTTCGCGGCGACGAGCACGCTCGTCGGGTCCGAGACCCCGGCGGGCAGGGCGCGGGAGATCTCCTCGGCCGTCTCCACCGCCGCGGTCCGCTCGCCGCCCGCGCCGGACTGCCCGTAGTCCATGCGGATCCCGGCCAGACCCGCCGTCAGCGCACCGAGCAGCACCAGCGAGGCCAGGACCAGTGCCACCGGGCGCCGGGCCGTCAGCCGGCCGAGCCGGCCCGCCACACCCTCACGGGGCGCCCGCCGCAGGGCGCGCGAGGGCCAGAACATCTTCCGGCCCGTCACGGCCAGCAGCGCCGGCATCAGCGTCAGGCTGCCCAGCAGCATCACCAGCACCGACACCGCGATGGCCGGGCCCAGCACGCGGAACTGGCCGAAGGAGGCGATCCCGAGGGTGGCGAACGCGGCCACGATCGTCAGCGCCGCCGAGGTGACGGCCGTGCCCACCCGGCCCGCGACCTCCGCGGCGGCCTCGCGCCCGCTCTGCGCCGGGTTCTGCCGCAGCTGCTCGCGGAAGCGGAACAGCAGGAAGAGGAAGTAGTCGATGCCGATGCCCATGAGCACCACGTTGATCAGCCCGGGGGTGGAGGGGGCCAGCCGGACACCGCTCGCCACCGAGGCCATGATCACGCTCCCGGCGGCCGCACCGCCGATGACCGCCATCGCCAGCAGGGGCAGCAGCGCCGCGAACACGCTGCGGAAGACCAGTACGTGGAGCAGCACGATCAGCCCCGTCACCACCGCGCCGACCACCTTCGACCGGGTCTCCTCGGCGTCGGCGGTGTCCACCGTGGCGGCCAGCCCGCCCGTGAACCCGGTCCGCAGGCCCGCCTCGGCGAACGCGGCCCGCGCCTGCTCGCGGAACGCCTTGTACGTGCTCTGCACCCCGGGGTCCTGCGGATTGCCCCTCAGTTCCACGGACAGCAGCCGGAAGGACCGGTCCGGGGCCGTCATCCCCGCGCCGACCCGGGGCGTCTGGGAGTGGTCCTCCATGAAGGGCGGATCCTCCTCGTCCTTGGGCATGACCACCCGCTGCCCGGCCAGCCGCCGCGACACCTCCTCGATCCGGCGCTCGTCGGGAGCGCCGAGCGCGGCCCCGTCCTTGCGGGCCACCAGGACCGTCAGCGGGTCGGAGTCCGGCCGGGCCCCGAAGCTCTCCTCGGCGATCCGCAGTGCGGCCGCCGAATCGTAGGAGGCGGGCAGGAAGCCGTCGTTGCCGGGCTGGGTGGCGCGGAAGACGAACACCTGGCCCAGGATCGTCAGCCCGAGGCCCAGCACCGCCCACAGGGCGATCACCTTCCACGGGTTCCTGGTCGAGCATCCCGTCAGGGCGCGGATCACTGTTCTCCTCCGGTCTGTCCGTGCGGTCCGGCCGGGGTGGCCGTCCGGTCTCCAGACCATCAGCGCCAGGAGCGGAAAACGTCCTGGTGGAGAAGGAGACGGCCGCCGGGACCACGGTCCGGGAGCCGGTTCCGACCAGGACCCTGGTCCTGGTCGGGACCGGTCCCCGCGGCCGGTGTCCGCCCCCCGGCCCGATGGGAGAATGGATCCAGGAGGGCGGCCCCACGGCGGTCCGCGGGAAAGGGGCCGACGAGATGGGAACGCGCGCCGAGAGGCTGACGTGGACGCGCAACGACGCACTGGTGGCGGTCGGCGCGGCGGCCGTGGACCTCATCGGGTTCGCCTTCGACACCCAGTTCCGGGGCACGCCCTTGGCGG
>NZ_GG657750.1:7059406-7074196 GCF_000158895.1 Streptomyces sp. C
CCCCGCCGTCGCCCTGTACTCGGTCGCCGCGGCCTGCCGGACCCCCGCGGTGGTGGGCGCCGCGCTCGTGACACCCCCGCTGACCGGCCTGGGACACGGCGGCCGGCTCCTCGACCCGGGCTTCGGCCTCCTCGCCAACACGGCCGCGGCCCTGCTCGTCGTCACCACCGGCCTCGTCGCCCGGCGCTGGCAGGCCGAAGCCGAGGCCAAGCGGGCCCTGCTCGCCGAACGGGCGGTGGCCGACGAACGCCGGCGCATCGCACGGGAGCTGCACGACATCGTCGCCCACCACATCACCACCATGCAGCTGATGGCCGGCGGAGCCCGCGCCAACCTCGCCCACGACCCCGGGGCCGCCCGCGAGGCCCTGGTGACCCTGGAGCAGTCCGGCCGGATGGCCCTCGGCGAGATGCGGCAGCTGCTCGACGTCCTGCGGGCCGGCGAGGAACCGGAGACCGCCGTGCCCGCCCCGCAGCCCGGAGCCGGGGACCTGGAGCGGATCGTCGCGGAGTCCCGGGCCGCCGGGTCGGACACCGAACTCACCGTCAGCGGCCCCGCCCGCCCGCTGCCGCCCACCGTCGGCCTGACGGTGTTCCGCGTCGTGCAGGAGGCCCTCACCAACGCCCGCAAGCACGCCGGGAACGCCCCGGCCCGGGTACGGCTGGACTACGGCCCGGACGAGGTCGCCGTCGAGGTCTGCGACGACGGCCCCGCCGACGGCACCGCCCGCCGCCCGCACCGCGGCGGCGGGTACGGCCTGATCGGCATGCGGGAACGCGTCGTCCTGCACGGCGGCACCCTGGAGGCCGGACCCCGCGAGGACGGCGGCTTCCGGGTCGCGGTCCGCCTCCCCGCACCGGCCGCCCCCGAAGCGCACCGCCGGCCCCACCCGCAGCGAGAGGAAATCCGCCGATGATCCGCGTGCTGATCGCCGACGACCAGCCGCTGGTCCGGCGCGGCCTGGCCCTGATCCTGGCCCCCGACCCCGGTATCGAGGTCGTCGGCGAGGCCGCCGACGGCGCCGAGGCCGTCGCCCTCGCGCAGGAGCTGCACCCCGACGTGGTGGTCATGGACATCCGCATGCCCGTCCTCGACGGAGTGGCCGCCACCGCGCGGCTGGCCGAAGTCCGGCCCGGGGCCCGCGTGCTCGCGCTGAGCACCTTCGACATGGACGAGTACGTGGTCGCCGCGCTGCGCGCCGGCGCCTGCGGGTTCCTGCCCAAGGACGTCTCCCCGGAGGAGCTGATCGCGGCCGTCCGCACCGTCCACACCGGCGAGGCCGCGGTCGCCCCGAGGCTGCTGACCCGGCTGCTCTCCACCTACGTACGGACCGCCCCGCGCGAGCCCCGGCCCGCCCCGGCGACGACCCCCGACGGGCTCACCCCGCGGGAGCTGGAGATCTGGCGTCTCCTCGCCCGGGGCCTGGACAACGCCGCGATAGCCGCCGAACTGGACATCAGCGTCTCCACCGTCAAGAACCACATCACCGCCGTCTTCGGGAAGCTGGGCGTCCGCGACCGCGCCCAGGCGGTGATCGCCGCGTACGAGACGGGGCTGGTCGAGGCCGAGCGGAGGAGCGGTTGAGACCCAAGTGCCCGCAGACACCCGGAATTCCCCGGCCCCTCGCACCCCTGACCAGCCAGAACACTGGATGATCCGCCGGTGCGCGGGGGGCCTCCCGCATGGCACAGTGCCAGGAGCACAGCCGCCGGACCAGGGAGCCCCCATGCGTGAACCGCACACCGCGCCGCCGGTACTCGCCGCGCCGGCCTCCCCCCTGCCGGACTGTCCGCGGTGCGCGGACGCCCCCGAACGGATCTCCTGGCGCCAGCGCCCGGGCGAACCGGTCGTCCTGGTCTTCGACCCCTGCGGCCACCGCTGGACGTCCCCCGCCCCGCCCGTCCTGGCCGTCACGCCCTAGGGTCTGTCGTCAAACTCCCGTCTGCCCCGCGACGCCTGGCACGCGCTCTCGCCGCACCGGGCGAAAGCCAAGTACGTCCAGTACGCGGGCTTCCGCCCGGCACGCCGAGAGCACGCACCAGACGCCGCGGGGCCGCCCTCCGGGCGACGACGGGAGTTTGACGACAGGCCCTAACGGGCTTCGAGCAGCGCGGCGATCCGCACGGCGAACGCCTCCTCGCCGAGGATCTCGATCCCGGCGGCCTCGGCCTTGGCCACCTTGCTACCCGCCTTCTCCCCGGCCACCAGCAGGGTCGTCTTCCCCGATATGGAGCCGGAGGACCGGCCGCCGGCCCGCTCTATGAGCTCGCGGACCCGGTCGCGCGTGTCGTACGCGGCCAGCGCGCCGGTCATCTTCCCGGTGACCACCACGTTCTGGCCGGCCAGCGGCCCCGCTTCCGCCTCGCCCGCCGGGGCCGCGGCCGGTACCTGCGGTTCGACCGGGCGGACGCCCGCCGCCGCCAGCTTGTCGATGACCGGGCCCAGTTCCGCGACCTGCGCCACGATCGCCGCCGCCTTCGTCTCCCCGACCAGCTCCACGGCCGTCATCGCCGCCGCGTCCGCCGCCCGGACCGCCTCCATCGTCCCGAAGTGGCGGGCGATCCGCCGGGACATGCCCCGCCCGGTCCCCACCACGCCCAGCGCGCAGAACACCCGCGACAGCGGCAGCGCCTTCGCCGCCTCGATCCGCTCCGCCAGCTTCACGGCCCGCTTCTCGCTCCCGGCGGCCCGCGCCAGCGCCGCCGGGTCCAGGGTGAACAGGTCCGCCACGTCGCGCACCCCCTCCTCCTCGACCAGGGCCCTTACGTACCGCTCGCCCAGCCCGTCGATGTCCAGCTGATCGCGCCCCGCGGCGTACAGGATCGCCGCGATCCGCCCGCAGTCGGCGGGCTGCGCGCACCGCCACCGCTCCTGCGAGCGGTCGATCTCCCCCTGGCAGCCCGGGCACACCTCGGGCACGACGACCGGCCGCTCCGCCCCGGTCCGCAGCTCCACCACCGGGGCCTCCACCCGGGGGATCACGTCCCCGGCCTTGTAGACCGTCACCGTGTCGCCGATCAGCAGGCCCCGTCGGGCGATGTCGGCGGGGTTGTGCAGGGTGGCGTGCCGCACCACGGAGCCGTCGACCTCCACCGGCTCCAGCACGGCGGTCGGCGCGAGCACCCCCGTGCGGCCCACCGCCCAGGTCACGTCCAGCAGCCGGGTCCGCCGCTCGACTGCCGCCAGCTTGTACGCGGTCGCCCAGTGGGGGTGGCGGGAGCCGGTGCCGGCCGCCGCCTGCTCGGCCAGCGAGTCCAGCTTGACGACGACCCCGTCGATCCCGAAGGGCAGCCCGGCGCGCATCCCGGCGATCCGGTCCACCTGCTCCTGCGCCCCCGCCGCGGTGGCCGCCACCGTCAGCCCGGCCGCCGTGTCCGCGGCCGTGCGGACACCGGCCGCCGCCACGTACGCCATGACCTCGGAGTGGGTGGTGCCCGGCAGGGCCGTACCGCCCTCCAGCTCCACCGCTGCGAACGCCCAGAAGCTCATCTCCACCGTGTACGCGCGCCCCTTGGCCCGCAGCGTGCCCGCCGCGCCGTTGCGGGCGTTGGAGAAGGGGCCCGCCCCGTGCTCCGCGCGCGTGCGGTTCGCCCGCTCGAACTGCTCCGCCGTCAGCAGCACCTCGCCGCGCACCTCGAAGGTGGCCTCCACGGCCAGCTCCAGGGGCAGCCCGACGATGGTGCCGATGGCGTGCGAGACGTCCTCGCCGCTGGTGCCGTCGCCCCGGGTGACGAGCTGGACCAGCCGGCCCGCGCGGTAACGGGCCGCCAGCGAGGCCCCGTCCAGCTTCGGCTCCACCGCGTACCCGCCGGTGACGGGCCCGCCCAGGCGCCTGACCAGCGAGGCCTCCCAGTCCAGCAGGTCCTGCGGGCCGAAGGCGTTGGCCAGCGAGAGCATCGCCGCCGTGTGCGCCACCTCCCCGCCCGCCACGGCCCCGCCCGCGACCTTGCCCGTGGGGGAGGCCGGGTCAACGTGCTCCGGGTAGGCGGCCTCGTACGCCTGGATCAGGGACACGAGCAGGTCGAAGGAGGCGTCGTCGAGCGGGGAACCGCCCGAGCCGTAGTAGGCCGCGGAGGCCTTCACGGCGGTGGCGATGGCGTCGGCGTACTCGTCACGGTCGGCCAGTGCCGACGCGGTGGTGATCGTCATGCCGTGATCGTCGCGCACGGGTCTGACAACGGCGGGGCCCAGCCGCCCGCGGCGACCTCGTATCCTGCACCTGAACACACCTGTGATCAGCATCGATGAGCCGTGCCGCGCGACGGGCGCCGGCCGGCGGGAACGGGAGAACCCTGATGGACGTGCAGCACTTCGAGAGGATCACCGCGTTCATCGAGGCCCGGCTGACCCCGCTGTTCGACGCGGAGACCGGCAGCGAGCGCGGCTTCGCGATGGACGACACCTCCCGCGCCCTGCGCGCGCTGCGCAACAGCGTGCTGGAGGCCTCCGCCGTCAAGGGGCTCATCGAGACGCGGGAGACCGCCGAGCCGCTCCTGCGCAAGGTCATCGACCAGTCGGTGGAGCACCACTGGGACGTGCTGCGCGGCATCGCCCGCCAGTGGGAGGACCACTCCGACTTCCAGCGGGAGTTCAAGCGCCACGCGTGGGAGCTCGACGGCACCCCCGCCGCCGCACCCGCCTCCGCCTGAGCCCGGACGCGCGGCGCGCCCGCACACCGGCCGGCTACCGGCTGGGCGCGCCGCCGATCAGGTAGCCGACGCGCCGCTCCAGCCCGCCCCAGCGGCGGTCGTGCCGGTAGGCCCGCTTGATGGTGCGGGCCCGGGTCCTGGGGCGGTGCCCGTAGAAGCGGCGCGCCCACGGCGAGGCCGGGCGGGCCAGCCGTACCGCCGCGAACAGGGCGATCATCGGGACGACCATCCCGAACACCGCGAGCCGGGGCTTGCCCTTGAACAGGGCCACCGCCGCGAGCAGCAGGTTGAACAGCACGGTGGCGCCGAGGAACAGACGGTTCGCCTGCTGGTCCTCGGTCAGCCCGTCCACGCCCAGCGGCAGGAACCCGCACAGCAGCAGGCCGGCCAGGGCGGAGGTCATGACCACCACCTCGACGCTGAGGGTGCCCTCCTCGGTCCAGTAGACGTCGCTCAGGTGCAGGATCAGCGCGAACTCGTCCAGGACCAGGCCCGTACCCATCCCGAAGAGCACGGCGGCCACCCAGGAACCCCACCCCGTACGGCCGCCCGCGATCGCGGTGAAGCCGCCGACGGTCATCAGGATCACCCCCGGGACACAGTGGTGCACGTGCAGCCCGCCCGGGGTGACGTTGCGGAAGGGGCCCTTGCCGGCCCGGATCATCCGGGTGATGACCCGGGTCACCATGAAGGTCACCACGAACGCCGACAGCGCCAGGAGCAGGGGCAGTTTCCCCGGCTCCAGGATGTTGCGGTACCACCAGTCGCCCATGCCGTCACCCTCCCGGCCCCAGCCGCCCGGCGCACCGCGAGGACCGCCGTTCGGGCGCCCCGGATCAGGCCGTCGCGCCCGTCGGGTCCGGCTGCGGCCGGGCCCCTGCTTCCCGGGCGGCCCGGCGGCGCCGCGCGTCCTCGTCGGTGTCCGCGTCGTAGGAGATCAGCTTCGGCAGCAGGGCCGCCAGCAGCGCCACGGACGCCACGCACGCGAGCCCGCCGCTCCAGAAGGCCGGCCGGGTCCCCGTCCAGCCGGCCATGGTGCCGGCCCGGACCTGCCCGAGCTGGGGACCGACGCTGTACGAGAGCACCTCGATCCCCGCGAGCCGTCCCCGCAGCTCCTCCGGGATCGTCTGGTTCCAGATCGTGGACCGGCCCAGCGCGCTCAGCATGTCGCCGGCGCCCGCCGCCGCGAGGCACAGGAGCACCAGCCAGATGTCCGTGAACCAGCCCGCCGCCGCGATGGCGAGTCCCCACGCGGCCGCCCCGAAGACCACCAGCAGCCCGTGCCGGCGCACCCCCGACACCCAGCCGCTGGTCAGGCCCAGCAGCAGCGAGCCCACGGCGCCCGCCGCGTACATCAGGCCCAGGGCCCACACGGCGTCCAGCTCGTCGGCCAGGAACGGGAAGATCGTGTTCGGGAAGGCGAAGAACATGGCCGCCAGGTCGACGGCGTACGTGCCCAGCAGCACCGGCCGGCTCCACGCGTACCGGGCGCCCTCCGCGATGCCCCGCAGCGAGGGCCGCTCCGCGCCCCCGGCCGGCGGCACCGGGCTGAGCCGCGCGCACAGCGCCACCGAGACGGCGAAGCCCGCGACGGTCACGGCGTACGCCGACGCGTAGCCCGCGTACGCCACGACCACACCGGCCAGCGCCGGACCGGCGATCGCCCCGAACTGGTAGCGCAGCGCGTTGAGCGCGGCGGCCGCGCTGAGCTGGTCGTGCGGCACGATCCGCGCCATCAGCGAGTCCAGCGCCGGACGCTGGAGGCCCGTCAGCGCCGACACCCCGGCCGCCACCACGTACAGCGGCCACAGCAGCGGGTGCGGCAGCAGCGAGTTCACCAGGAGCAGCAGCGCGAGCAGCCCGAGCCCGGCCTCGGTCAGCAGGATCAGCCGGCGCCGGTCCACCGCGTCGGCCAGCGCCCCGCCGTACAGCCCGCAGACCACCAGCGGAACCAGCTCCACCGCGCCCATGGCACCGACGGCCAGCGGCGAGTCCGTCAGGTGCTTGATCTGGAGCGGCAGGGCGATCATCGCCATGAAGGAGCCGAAGAAGGTGACCGTCCCCTGGAAGAACAGCAGCCGGAAGTCACGGCTGGAACGCCAGGGGGCCAGGTCGGGCAGTACGGAGGCCAAGCGGGATCTACTCACGGCCGACCATCCTGCGCGGCCGGCGGACGCCCGGGCAACGCGTTTTCGCCCCGGACGGGTCAAAACGGCACCCGGCGCGTGGCAGCGGCCGCCGCCCGTGGCACCCATGGGGCATGTCGACGGTGTCCCCGTTCCTGCGCACGGCCGCCGCCTACGCCTGGCGCCTGCTGGTCGTGGGCGTGGCGGTCTACGCCGTGTTCTCGCTGCTCGGCCGTTTCCACGAGATCGGCGTGGCGCTCTTCCTCGGCCTCGTCGTGACCGCCCTGCTGTCGCCGCCCACGCGGGGCCTGGCCCGGATCCTGCCCCGCTCCGCCGCCGTCGCGGTCACCCTCGTCGGCAGCACCGTCCTGCTGCTGGGCATCCTCGCGCTGGTCGGCGAAGCGGTGGCGGGGGAGAGCGCCACCCTGGTCCGGGAGTTCCGCGAGGGCCTCGTCAGCATCGAGAAGTGGCTGGAGCGCCCTCCCTTCCGGCTGGACCCGGGAGCGCTCACCGGCCTCCAGGCCAAGATCGGCGAATACCTGTCCACCCACCGCTCGACCCTGCTGAGCACGGCGGTGAGCGGAGCCGGCCACGTGGTGCAGGTGCTCACCGTGCTGGCGCTCGCGGTGTTCTCCTCGGTCTTCTTCCTGCACGGCGGCGGCCGCCAGTGGGCGTGGTTCTGCGCCCAGCTGCCCGAGCGCGCGCGTGGCCGCACGGCCCTCGCCGGGACCGCGGCCTGGCGTACGTTCACCGGGTACACGCACGGGATCGTGCTGGTCGCGGGGACCAACGCGGTGCTCGTCGGGGTGGCGCTGTACTTCCTCGGGGTGCCGCTCGCCGTCCCGCTCGCCCTGCTGGAGTTCTTCGCGGCCTTCGTGCCCCTGGTGGGGTCGCCCGTCGCCCTCGCGGTCGCCGCGGTCGTGGCGCTGGCGGCGCGCGGGCCGGTCATCGCGGCGGTGGTGATCGCGCTGATCGTGGTGATCGGGCAGATCGAGGGGCACCTGCTGCACCCCCTGGTGATGAGCTGGGCCGTGCGCCTGCACCCGCTCGTGGTGGCGGTCTCGGTCATCGCGGGGGCCATCGCGGCCGGGGTGGTCGGCGCGGTGGTCGCGGTCCCGCTGGTCTCGGTGGCCTGGTCGGTCTACTGCGCCCTGCGTTCCGAGGCCGGCGAGCCCGGGGACGAACCGCGCCCGGAGCGGCCCCCGGAACCCGAGCCGCGGCCGCGGCCCGGCCCGGACGGCTGATCCGCCCCGACGCGTCTACCGTAGGAGGTGGAGGTGGTTGCCATGGCGGAGCACGCCGCCGGTGCGGCGGCGCGGGAGCTGGAGGACGGCCGGCTGCTCAAGGAGCTGGAGACCATCCACCGCACGCGCCACGAGACCCTGCTGCACGGCTCGGACGACGCGCTGGCCACGCACACCCAGCGGCTGAAGGAGCTGGAGGACGAGTACGTCCGCCGCCACCCGGACCGCGCCCCCACCGCGGGACGCACCCGCTCGGGAGCGCGCGCCCGCACCTCGGGCGAGGACTGAGCCCCCCCGCACGTTGGTCCGCCCCGCGAATGCGCGGGGCGGCAGTGGGCTTGTTCCCGGGGGCGCCCGGGTGAAACCCGGGGAACGGCCGGCTTCGCGTACCCACCGGACGAGGACCCTCCTGGCTCCGCGTACCCACCGGACGAGGACCCTCCTATGAGTCTTCGTTGCTCCAAGTGAGACATCCTTGTATCATTCGGGGCGACGGAGACTCATTCTGGTGCGCAAAGGCACCCCCTCGAACGGAATCCCATGCACACCCCCACGCGGGACCCTCGCCGCTGGATCGTCCTCGCGATCCTCTCCGGCAGCCTCCTGCTCATCTCGATGGACACCACGATCCTCAACGTGGCCTTCCCCTCGCTCGTCGCGGACCTCCAGCCCGGAGCCGTGCAGCAGCTGTGGATCATCGACGTCTACGCCCTCGCGCTGTCCGGACTGCTCGTCACCGCCGGAGCCCTGGGCGACCGCTGGGGCCGCAAGCGGCTGCTGATGGCGGGCTTCGGCATCTTCTCCGCCGCCTCGCTGATCGCCGTGTTCTCCACCGAGGCCTGGCACGTGATCGCCGCCCGCGCCCTCCTCGGCGTCGGCGGCGCGGCCATCATGCCGGCCACCCTCTCGATCCTGCGCAGCGTCTTCACCGACGCCAAGGAGCGCGCCTTCGCCCTCGCCGTCTGGGCCGCCGTGTTCGGCGGCGGCATGGCCTTCGGCCCCGTCGCCGGCGGCCTCCTCGTCCAGGACCACGGCTGGCACTCCGCCTTCCTCCTGAACCTCCCCGTCGCCGCCGTGATCGTCGCGGCCGGACTGCGCTACCTGCCCGAATCGCGCGCCCCGCGCGGCGACGGCGCCTGGGACTGGTGGGGTGTCGGACAGTCCGTCGTCGGCATGCTCGCCCTCGCGGGCGGCATCAAGCAGCTCGGCAAGAGCGGCATCGCCGACCCGCTGCCCTGGGCCCTGCTCGCCCTCGCTGCCGTCGCGCTCACCGTCTTCGTCCGCCGCCAGCTGCGCCTGGACCACCCGCTGCTCCAGGTGCGGCTGTTCGCCAAGCCCGCCTTCAGCGTCGCCGCCACCGCGATCTTCCTGCCGATGGTCGGCATGGGCGCGGTCCTCTTCCTCGTCACCCAGTGGTTCCAGTACGGCCAGGGCTACACCCCGCTGGAGGCCGGACTGCGGCTGCTGCCCGCCCCGCTGGCGCTGATCTGCGCCTCGATGGTGGCCCCGGCGCTGATGCAGCGCCACCCCATCCGGCACGTGCTGGGCGCCGGACTCGTGGTCCTCGCGGCCGGCATGGCGATGCCCTGGACCGTCCAGCAGTTCACCGAGCCCGGCTACCCGGCCTTCGCCGCGGGCCTGACCGTCATGGGGCTCGGCGCCGGCATCGCCACCACCGTGGCCTCCGTCACCCTCGTCTCCGCCGCGCCCGCCGACCAGGTCTCCAGCGCGGCCGCCATCGAGGAGACCTGCTACGAACTGGGCTCCGCGATGGGCGTCGCCGTCCTCGGCAGCACCGCCGCCGCGCTCTACCGGGGCAACCTGCCGGCGCTCGACCTCGACGGCCCCGCCGCGAGCGCCGTACGGGACTCGGTCGGCGAGGCGGCGCACACCGCCGAGCGGCTCGGCGGCGCGGTCGGCCAGGCCCTCCTGGAGACCGCCACGCACGCCTACACCCTGGCGATCACCCCGGCCTTCCTGCTGGCCGGAGCCCTGTCCGTCGCCGCCGCGGCCACCACCTGGGCGCTGATCCCGCGCGACCTCCAGCCCACCGAGAACCACTGACCGGCCGGCCCCGCTCCCGGCACGCCCTCAACGGGGCGGCGCCGGGAGCGGGGCCGTGTGCGCCGGGGCCGCCGGCGCCGGGCCCAGGGTGGTCGTGCCCGGGGCCGCCCGGTGCCCGAGCCCGGTGCGGTAGGCGTCCATCGCCGCCTCCGTACGCCCCTGCCTGCGCAGCAGGTCGCCCAGCAGCCGGCACAGGTCCGCCAGGTCCCCGCCCGCCCCGCTGCGCTCCAGCAGCGCCAGCGCCCGTACGTAGTGCTCCTCGGCCGCCCCGGCGTCCCCGCGCTCCTCCGCGATCAGCCCCAGCAGCCGGTGCGCGCCGCCCGCGTGCACCGCGCCCGGGCCCGAACCCTCCTCCAGCAGCCCCGACACCAGCCCGGCGGCCTCCTCGTACCGGCCCAGGCGACGCAGCACGTCCGCCAGCTCCACCTCCACCTGCGCGGTGTACAGCGTCGCCCGCCGCGCCGCCAGCATCTCCCGGGCGATCCTCAACTCCCGCTCCGCCGCGTCCAGTTCCCCGTGCTGCGCCTGTACGTAGCCGCGCATCCAGTGGCAGTGCGCCAGGTCGGTCCGCAGCCGCAGCTGCCGGTAGACCGCCTGCGCCTTCGCGAGCGAGGCGTCGGCGTCGGCCACCCGGCCCTCGGTCAGGAAGGTCCGCGCCACCTGCCGGTGCATCCCCGCCACCAGCGCCGGATCGCCGACCTGCGGAGCCAGCGCCAGTGCCAGCTCCGCCGCGTGGGCCGCGCGGGCGTGGGCACCCATGTCGATGTACGGGCCGATGACCGCCGAGTACAGGAGCACCAGCGCCTCCGGGTCCCCGAGCCCGCCCGCGTTCAGCGCGTCGATCGCCGACTCCAGCAGGTAGCAGGCGTACCGCAGCTCCCCGGCCAGCAGGTGGGCGACCGCGCGGCCCCGGACCGCCCGGGCCCTG
Source organism: Streptomyces sp. C (assembly GCF_000158895.1). Classification (NCBI taxonomy): domain Bacteria; kingdom Bacillati; phylum Actinomycetota; class Actinomycetes; order Kitasatosporales; family Streptomycetaceae; genus Streptomyces; species Streptomyces sp. C. The sequence goes on from NZ_GG657750.1 coordinate 7,070,418, forward strand.
CGGGGCAGCGGCTGGTCCGCCAGCAGCAGCTCCGCCCCCTCGAAGTGCCGTGCCGCGTCGGTCAGTTCCCCGGCCTCCAGTGCGCAGTCGCCGAGTCCGAGCAGCGCCTCGGCCCGCTCGTCCGCCAGATCCAGCCGCTCGGCCTCGGCCAGCAGCCGCCGGAACTGCGCCGCGGCCTCCCGCGCCGGTCCGGTGGCCAGGGTGCGCTGGGCGTCGGTCAGGGCGAGCCGCAGCTCGGTGGCCAGGTGGGCCGGACGGCCCGTGGCGAGTTCCTCGTACGAGGTGCCGAGCCGCCCGGCGAGGAAGCGCAGCGCCGTCTCGGAGGGGCGCACCTTGCCGGACTCCAGGGTGGACACGTACGCCGGGGTGTAGGCGGGCTCCGCCAACTGCCGCTGGGTGAGCCCGCGTTCCGCGCGCAGCCGCTGCACCCGGCGTCCGATCTCGGTCGGATCGTCCATGAAATCCCCCTGTTGTCACCCTGCTCGTACCAACTCCCCAGTATCGAACCGGAGTCGGCCATTGGCGCACGGTCCGGCGCGCCGCCTAGTTTAAGCAGCCGGTTCAGCAGAGTTAACCCGTTGCTTAACACCCTGCCCGACTCCTTTTCCCCACGGAGGACTTCATGAGGCGAACCGTCCGGCCGACCCTGCGCGCGGCACTCGCCGCGGCCTGCGCGAGCGCGCGCTACTGGCGCCGCGACGCCCCGCGGCAGCGCGACCGCCCGCCCGGCGGCGTGCGCGTCGAGATACCGGGCGGAACACGGCGGCGACGCGGATCGCACGCCTGGTACCGCCGCAGGCGGGCAGACGCGCCCCGCCTCTCGAGCGGCGGCGCCGCGACGGCCAGGTCACCAAGATGATCGACAACGGCCCCACCGCGGACCGGCTCGACGTGGTCGTCATCGGCGACGGCTACACCGCCGGCGAACTCGACCGCTTCCACGCGGACGCCCGCGCCAAATGGGCCGAGGTCACCGCCGTCGAGCCGTACACCACCTACCGCGACCTCTTCAACGTCTGGACCGTCGACGCCGTCTCCGCCCAGTCCGGGGTCTCCGGCGACCCGGGCCCCGACACGGTCCGGGACACCGCGCTCGGCTCGTACTTCTGGTGCGAGTCCATCGAGCGGCTGCTCTGCGTGGACCAGCCCAAGGTGGACGCGTACGTCGCCAAGGCACCCGCAGCCGACCTGGTCATCGTCCTGGCCAACAGCGCCAAGTACGGCGGCGCGGGCTACAACGAACCCAGCGCCACCCTCGGCTACGAGGGCATCTCCACCGCCTCCGCCGGCCACCCCAAGTCAGGGCAGGTCGCCATCCACGAGACCGGCCACTCCCTCGGCAAGCTCGCCGACGAGTACTTTTTTTTTTTGCGTCCCCGGCTACGAGAAGTACACCGGCACCGAGCCCGGCGACCCCAACACCTCCGCCCTCGACGCCACCCGGATGGCGGCGGAACGGGCCAAGTGGTACCGCTGGCTCGGCGAGACCTCGCCCGACGGCGGCACCGTCGGCGCGTACGAGGGCGGCGGATACTACGTCACCGGGCTCTACCGGCCCACCGACAACTCCCTGATGCGGGTCCTCGGCAAACCCTTCAACCTCCCCGGCGTCGAGGCGATGACCACCGGCTTCCACCGGCACGCCCGCCTGGCCACCCCGCTCACCTCCACCGACCGCACCCTGCGGCTGCGGCACACCGCCAAGGTGACCGTCCCCCGCCTCCACGGGCCCGACGGACGGCAGCCGGAGATCCGCTGGTACCTCGACGGCCGCGAGCTCAAGCGGTTCGCGGGACGCACCGAGGTCCGCGTCGCCGAACTGTGGCTGCTCGACCTGCGCGGCCACAAGCTGTCGGTGAGCGTCACCGACCGCACTCCCTCGGTGCGCGACCCCGAAGCCGCCCGCGCCCTGACCTCCGGCCTCACCTGGGACGTCCGGCTCTGAACACACCCCGCTCACGGAGCCGGTGACTTCGCGAAGGCCAGGGAGTCCCACAGGGCGCAGTGGTGCGCCGCCGCCGCGTCGACCGGACGGATACCGCCCGGTCCCGGCGCCAGCTCCAGCACCGAGGAGGCGCCCGGCGCGAACCGGGGCCAGACGGGGGCGCCCGGCACGTCCGGCGCCCCCGTGCGGGCGAAACGCGTCCAGTAGCCGGTCATCCGCCCGGCCAGGGCCCGCTGCGGCTCCGCCAGGGCCACCGTCGTGAACAGGTAGGGCAGTTCGAAGCCGTGCGCCGCCCCGAACGGGAAGCCGGCGGGTTCCGGCAGCCCGGTGAAGTTGGGTGCCCCCCGGTCGGCGAACAGGTACTGGTACGCCGGCACGTGCCGGGCCAGCGCCCGGCCGTCCCGCAGCGTCGGGCAGGTGAAGGAGGCATCGGTGAGCAGCGCGGCCCACGCCAGCGCGGGCGTCGCGAAGGCGTCCGGCGGGTACACCGCCCCCACCTCGGCGGCCGCCGCGCCGAAGGAGGTCCGCAGCCGCGCCCGGTAGCCCTCCCCGTCGCCCACCGGATACGCCGCCAGCGTCTGCGCGAGGAAGAGCCGCATCTCGTCGAGGGTGTTCCCCTGCACCACCGGCACCCGGTGGAACCGCCCCGCCGCCAGCGCCCGGGCCGGCTCCAGCGGCAGCAGGGCGTTGCCGTACGCGACCCCCGAGAACCGCTCCATCAGCTCCGCCGTCAGCAGCCGGCCCGTGTCCAGGGCGCGCAGGCAGTCCAGTACCCGGCCCTCCGGCCGGCCGCCGCAGCCGAGGGAGGACGCCGCGGCCGTACCGGCCGCGACCGTGCGCCCCTCGGGCACGAAGGGCTCGTACGTCCCCACCGACGGCAGCACCGAGTAGGGCGGCATCGTCGTCGAGCAGGAGCCGCTCTGCACGACCGCCCGGTGGAAGAGGCCCGCCGAGGCGGGGGAGACCAGGTGCGCGCAGACGCTGAGCGCGCCCGCCGACTCCCCGAAGACGGTGACCCGGCCCGGATCACCGCCGAAACCGGCCGCGTTCGCCCGCACCCAGCGCAGCGCCGCCTGCTGGTCGGCGAGCCCGAAGTCCGGGGCGCCGCCCAGCTCGGGGTGCCCGAAGAACCCGAAGACGCCGAGCCGGTAGTTGACCGTCACCACCACCACGCCGCCCGCCGCCACCAGCGGCTCCGGCCGGTACGCGTCCCCCGAACCGAAGCGGAAGCCGCCGCCGTGGAACCACACCATCACCGGCCGCTCCCGCCCGGGCCCCGCCGGGGCCGTGACGTTCAGGAACAGGCAGTCCTCCGAGCCGGCCGGCCCGCCCGGCCCGAGCGCCGGCAGCTGCGCGCAGCGCGCCCCCGGCGCCCCGGCGTCCAGCACCCCCGCCCGGCGCGGCGCCGGCCGCGGCGGACGCCAGCGCAGCGGACCGGTCGGCGCCGCCGCGTACGGGATTCCCTCGAACGTGTCGTACGCCCCGTGCCCGCGCCCCCGTACGGGTCCCTCGGCGGTCCGTACCACCGGCCGCTCCCCGGCTCCGGCCACCGCCCCCGCGGCGGGCGGCCCCGAGACGCAGGCGCAGAGCATCAGCAGGACCAGCGCGGGCAACAGCGCGCCCAGCAGCCCGCGGTGGACGCGCCCGCGGCGGGCGGAACGGGGATCCGGCACGGCTGAGCCCCTCCTCGACGGGTCGGTCAGGCCACTGTGCGCGCCCCCGCCTCCCCCGGCCCCGCCTTGCTTCCGGCGTGTCCGGCCCGCGACGCGGACACGCCGGGGAGCCCCCCGTTTGCCCGCCCCGGAGTGGCGCAGTCGCGACCCGTGCCGCTGAA
>NZ_GG657750.1:7075438-7076161 GCF_000158895.1 Streptomyces sp. C
CCGTCCCGTCCGGTCCAGGCGAGCAGCCGCTCGGCGGGCCAGGTGTTGACCACCCGTTCCTCCGGCACCCCGCACTCAGCCGCCCGCGCGCAGCCCAGGATCTGCCAGTCCAGCTGGCCCGGGGCGTGCGCGTCGGTGTCGACCGCGAAGAGGGTGCCCGCCGCGACGGCCATCCGCAGCAGCCGCCGGGGCGGGTCGAGGCGCTCGGGGCGGCTGTTGACCTCCACGGCCGTGCCCGACTCCGCGCACGCCGCGAAGACGGCCTCGGCGTCGAACACCGACTCGGGGCGGGTCCGGCCCGTGACCAGCCGGCCCGTGCAGTGCCCGAGGACGTCCAGGAGCGGATTGCGCACCGCCTTGAGCAGCCGGCGCGTCATCGCCGGCGACTCCATCCGCAGCTTCGAGTGGACGGATCCCACCACCAGGTCCAGCTGCTCCAGCAGCTCCGGCTCCTGGTCGAGCGAGCCGTCGAGCAGGATGTCGCACTCGATCCCGGTGAGCAGCCGGAACGGTGCCCACCGCGCGTTCAGCTCCGCCACCACCCGCAGCTGCTCGCGCAGCCGCTCCGGCGACAGCCCCCGGGCGACCTTCAGGCTCGGCGAGTGGTCCGTCAGCACCGCCCACTCGTGCCCCAGCTCCGCAGCGGCCCGCCCCATCGCCTCGAATCGGGCTCCCGCCGTCGGACCAGTCCGAGTGCAGGTGGCAGTCCCCGCGCAGGGCGGC
>NZ_GG657750.1:7077848-7094908 GCF_000158895.1 Streptomyces sp. C
GACGGCGGCGGCGGTGCTCAGCCGGGCGGGGGCCCGGGGCGTGATCAGGCGCCTGCGCGGGGAGGGGACGGTGGTGGGGGCAGGGGCGTCGGCGGGGGCGTCGGCGACGGTGGTGGTGCTGGGGTGCATGCGGGGGCGGGTTTCCGGTACGGGCGGGGCAGGGAGGCAGGAGCGGCCGTGCCTGGACGGTGATCGACCGTCGGCCGGGCCTCGCGCCCGATCCGGGTGAGGACGGCGCAATCCGGACACGACCCTATCGCCCGGGCCTTCGGGCGGTGCCGCCGGGGGTGCCGGTCGGGGTGTGACGGGAGGGACTGCGGGCAGTCGCAGCGCAAACAGCGGATCGGCCGGAAACGGCCGGCCGTGATCGTGTATGACTGCGGAGGCACGAGCTCGTGGCAGGGAAGGACCAGCAATGACGACGCACCCCCACCTCGCCGGGATCCTCACGGACCTCGACGCGGTGATCGCCGAAGCCCCCGCCGACGCGACCGGCGCACTGTGGCGGCTGACCGGAACCGGGCGCGGTCTGGACGCCAACCTGATCCGGCTCCGCCCGGGAACGGTCATCGCGGAGCACGCGGAGCCCGTCCTCGACGTCCTGCTGGTCGTGGTGGAGGGCGGCGGCCGGCTCGACACCGAGGACGGCCCGCACCGGCTGCGCCCGCACACCGCCTGCTGGCTCGCGCGCGGGGCCCGGCGCTCCCTGACGGCCGGCCCGCAGGGGCTGGCGTACCTCACCGTCCACACCCGGCGCCCCGGCCTCGGCATCGGCACCGCCGGCCGGACGGCGGGCGCCGCCGAGGGCGGGGAGCCGGCGTGCCTGCTGCACCGGGTCTGCCCCGACTGCGGCCGCCTCGCCACGGAGTCCGCCGCCCGCTACTGCTCCCACTGCGGCACCGCCCTCCCGGCCTGACCCCCGGCCCCCGCCGCCCGCTACTGCTCCCACTGCGGGACCGCCCTCCCAGCCTGCCCCCCGGCCCCCGCCGCCCGGCCCCGCCACCCACTGCCGTCCCTGCCGGTCCTGTCCGGGCCTGTTCGGGCCTCTGCGGGCCCTGCCGGGCCGGCCCGGGTACCGCCGGCGCTGCCGGACGCCGCCGGGATCGCCGGTCCGGCCCGGGTGCCTTCGTCCGGGCCCGCCGACCCGCCGGACGCCGGGCGGGTCGTCAACCGGGGGCGGGCCGGCGCGCCCCTTCCGGGCTGCGCGGCCCCGTTCGGCGGTCACGGGCACCCCGCGGCCCCTACGCTCGGAGCGGACACCCGGCCCCCTTCCCGGAAGGCAGGTCCCCATGCCCAGCACCCAGGTGCCCGTCATCGACCTCGGGCCGTGGCGCTCCGGCGACCCCGCCGCCCGTGCCCGGACCGCCGCCCGCGTCGACGAGGCGCTCCAGACGGCCGGCTTCCTGCTCGTCACCGGGCACGGGGTGGACCCGGAACTGCCCGCCCGGATCCGGGAGGCCGCCCGCACGTTCTTCAGGCTGCCGCCCGGGGCGAAGCAGCCGTACGCCGTGCGCGTCGGCGGGCGCGGCTGGCTCGGCCCCGGCGCGGAGGCCAACAGCTACGCGGAGGGGACGGCCTCGCCGCCCGACCTGAAGGAGTCCTGGTCCTGGGCGGCGGAGGACCCGACGGGGGTGCCCTCGGTGGACGCCGAGTGGTTCCGCCCCAACACCTGGCCCGCCGAGGTTCCGGCGCTGCGGCCGCCGGTGGCCGAGTACCTGGCCGCGATGCGGGCCCTCTCGGACGAACTGCTGGAACTGCTGGCCGTCGCCCTGGCCCAGCCCGAGGACCACTTCACCCGCCACACCGGGCACCCCACCTGGGGGTTCAACGTCAACTGGTACCCGGGCGCCGAGGTGACCGGCGAGCCGCTGCCCGGGCAGTTCCGCATCGGGCCGCACACCGACTTCGGGACGGTGACCGTCCTTGACCGCGAGCCGGGCGCGGGCGGCCTGCAGATCCACACCGACGAGGGGGGCTGGCAGGACGCCCCCTGGGACCCTGCGGCGCTCACCGTCAACATCGGAGACCTGCTGGCCCGCTGGACCGGGGACCGCTGGCGGGCCGGCCGCCACCGCGTGCTGCCGCCGCCCGCGCACGCCCCGGCCGAGGAACTGCTGTCGCTGGTCTACTTCTACGAGTGCGACGCGCACACCCGCGTCGAGTCCCTGCCCGCCCCGGTCGGCAGGGTGGCGCACGAGCCCGTCGACTCGCACGTCTACCTGCGGGCGAAGCTCGACGCCATCACGGTGCCCTGAGGGCGGCCTCCTCCATGATCAGGCGGGCCCGATTACCCCTGGTCGGACCCCGTTCGGCAGGATGTGGGCATGACCGAGATCCGCACCCCCCGTCTCCTCCTCCGCCGCTGGACCGACGACGACCTCGTCCCCCTCTCGGAGATCAACGCAGACCCCGACGTGATGCGCTGGACCGGCGACGGTTCCGCGCTCGACCTGGAGGAGACCGCCGAGGCCATCGAGCGCTGGGAGGAGGAGTGGGACGACGAGGGCTTCGGCCTGTTCGCCGTCGAGCTCCTCGCCTCCGGCGAGCTGATCGGCGCGGTCGGCCTGTCGGCCGCCGACGACCTGCCCGAGACGCGGCACCAGGTGCAGATCAGCTGGCGCCTGGGCCGGCCCTTCTGGGGCCAGGGCTACGCCTCCGAAGCGGCCCAGGCGGCCCTGGAGTTCGCCCTCCAGGACCGGGGCCTGGACCGTGTCGTCGCCGTCAACCGGGTCGGCAACGAGGAGTCCGCGAACGTGATCCGCAAGCTCGGCATGGAGAGCGACGGGGAGACCTCCGACCCGGAGACCGGGGCCCGGCTCACCCTCCACAGCATCGACCTCACCGAGTACGAGGGCTGAGCCGCCCCAAAGCCGCCCTTTGGCACCCCATAAGATCCGGTTATGGGGTCATAACCCGGGGGCGGGTGCCGGGTTAGGGTGGCCTTAGTTTAGGGTTTCCTTGATCAGTCAGATTGTCGGTCGAAGGGAACCCAGTCATGCCTCGCTCTCTGCGGGTAGCAATCGTCGGTGCCGGCCCCGCCGGTATCTACGCGGCCGACGCGCTGCTGAAGTCCGAGGCGGCGGCCGACCCCGGTGTCTCCATCGACCTCTTCGAGCGGATGCCCGCACCCTTCGGCCTGATCCGCTACGGCGTGGCCCCGGACCACCCGCGGATCAAGGGCATCATCACCGCCCTGCACCAGGTGCTCGACAAGCCGCAGGTCCGCCTCTTCGGCAACGTGGACTACCCGGGCGACATCTCGCTGGACGAGCTGCACACCTTCTACGACGCCGTCATCTTCTCCACCGGCGCCACCGCGGACCGCGCCCTCGGCATCCCGGGCGTCGACCTCGACGGCTCCTACGGCGCTGCCGACTTCGTCTCCTGGTACGACGGCCACCCGGACGTGCCGCGGACCTGGCCGCTGGAGGCCGAGAAGGTCGCCGTCCTCGGCGTCGGCAACGTCGCCCTCGACGTCGCCCGCATCCTCGCCAAGACCGCCGACGAGCTGCTCCCGACCGAGATCCCGCCGAACGTCCACGAGGGCCTCAAGGCCAACAAGGCCCTCGAGGTCCACGTCTTCGGCCGCCGGGGCCCGGCCCAGGCGAAGTTCAGCCCGATGGAGCTGCGCGAGCTCGACCACTCGCCCAACATCGAGGTCATCGTCAACCCCGAGGACATCGAGTACGACGAGGGCTCCATCGCCGAGCGCCGCAAGAACAAGCAGACCGACATGGTCGCCAAGACCCTGGAGAACTGGGCGATCCGCGACACCGGCGACCGCCCCCACAAGCTGTTCCTGCACTTCTTCGAGTCCCCGTCCGAGATCCTCGGCGAGGACGGCAAGGTCGTCGGCCTGCGCACCGAGCGCACCGAGCTGGACGGCACGGGCAACGTCAAGGGAACCGGGCGGTTCACCGACTGGGACGTCCAGTCCGTCTACCGGGCCGTCGGCTACCTCTCCGACGAACTGCCCAAGCTGCCCTGGGACGTGGCGACCGGCACGGTGCCCGACGAGGGCGGCCGCGTCATCGAGAACGGCGGGCACCTCGCCTCGACCTACGTCACCGGCTGGATCCGGCGCGGCCCGATCGGTCTGATCGGCCACACCAAGGGCGACGCCAACGAGACCGTCGCCAACCTGCTGGCCGACCACGCCGAGGGGCGTCTGCTGACCCCCGCCACTCCCGAGCCGGAGGCGGTCGAGGCCTTCCTCGCCGAGCGGCGGGTCCGTTACACGACCTGGGACGGCTGGTACAAGCTGGACGCCGCGGAGAAGGCGCTCGGTGAGCCGCAGGGCCGCGAGCGCGTGAAGATCGTGGAGCGCGAGGAGATGCTCGGGGCGAGCGGCGCCTGAGACCACGGGTGGGGCCCGCCGACGGCGGGCCCCATCGGCGTGTCCGGGGTCAGTCCCGGATCGCGGTGATCTTCCTGGTGGCCAGGTCGGCCTGGACGTGGACCGTGGTGGTGCTGTTCGCGCTCCAGGTCAGCGTGACCGCGGCGTTGGTCTTGCCCATCCCGCTGTCCACGGAGGTCACCTTCCACTTGAGCGGCACGTTCTGGGCGCGCAGCACCCCGTCGGCGTGGTTGGCGTCCTCCCACTGCCGCAGCTCCCGCCGCAGGGGCTCGGAGAGGTAGAACGCGCGCAGCCGGTCGGCCGTGGCGCCGTCCCCGTCGTAGACCGCGTCGATGTACGAGCCGTAGAAGTCGGCGATCCGGGTGAACGCCCCCTCCGGGCTGCCGGAGACGGACGGCGGCGCGGCCGCGGTCGCGGAGGTCCCGGCGGCGACCGCCAAGGGCAGGGCGGCCGCCCCCGCGGCGGCGCTGAGGGCGATGGAGGTGACGCGCTTGGTCGGGAGCTGGAGCATGGGTCGTGGCCTTTCCCCGGGATCGCGTGCCGGTACGGTTCCCGGCTGCCCTGGATGACGGGCCCCGAACGCCCACCGGTTTCCACTTGTCCCGGAAATGGCGAGATTTCGCCCGTACGGGCGATCCGTACCCCCCGAGTCCGCGCGACGGCGGAATGCGGCGTGCCGGCAGGAGGTTGCGAGGGACGCGACATCCGACTCCGTACGCACTGGAGAGCTCATGAAGATCGGCATCATCGGCGCCGGCAACATCGGCGGCAACCTCACCCGCCGGCTCACCTCGCTCGGCCACCAGGTCTCCGTCGCCAACTCCCGGGGCCCGCAGACCCTCACCGACCTCGCCCAGGAGACCGGCGCCACCCCCGTCACCGTCGCCGAGGCGGCGCGCGGCGCCGAGATCGTGGTGGTCGCCGTCCCCTTCAAGAACGTCCCCGACCTGCCCGCCGGACTGTTCGACGGGGCGGCCGAGGGCTTCGTCGTCATCGACACCGGCAACTACTACCCGAAGCACCGCGACGGCCGGATCGCCGGCGTCGAGGACGAGGGCCTGACCGAGAGCCGCTGGACCGAACGCCACCTGGGACACCCGGTGGTGAAGGCCTTCAACGGCACCTACGCGGCGGACATCATCGACCGGCCGCGGCCCGCGGGGCATCCCGAGCGGATCGCGCTCCCCGTGGCCGGCGACCACGAGGAGGCCAAGAAGGCGGTCCGCGCGCTCATCGACGAGCTCGGTTTCGACACCGTCGACGCGGGCGGCCTCGACGAGTCCTGGCGCCAGCAGCCCGACACCCCCGTCTACGGGCTGCGCGGCGGCGTCGAGGCCGTGACCCGGGCCCTGGCCGAGGCCTCACCCGTGCGCACGGACGGGTTCCGCGGCTGATTCCGTACACCCGATCGATGTAACGCTCTGCATTTATGCGACAGCCCTGTGCTACGGTCCTGGCAGTTGCAGGTGTGGTTCCCACAGATCTTCGGACGGGGTCAATCATCACGGCGACGCCGGGCCCGCACAGTGCGGATCCGGGTACGGCCCCGAAGGAGAATCGATATGGCGTCCGGCACCGTGAAGTGGTTCAACGCGGAAAAGGGCTTCGGCTTCATCGAGCAGGACGGCGGCGGCGCCGACGTGTTCGCCCACTACTCGAACATCGCCACCCAGGGCTACCGCGAGCTCCAGGAGGGCCAGAAGGTGAACTTCGACGTCACCCAGGGTCAGAAGGGCCCGCAGGCCGAGAACATCGTGCCCGCCTGAGCCTCCGCCCGGCTTCCCCGCGCCGCCGGGGTCCGCACCCGTGGGTGCGGACCCCGGCGGCGTGCGTTCCGGGCCGATTCGGGTCCGGGGAGCGGGTTCAGCGGGCAGACTGTGCGGCGTGACGACAATGAGCAAAGGCGCCAACCTCCCGGTCGCCGCCCCCTCCGTCAGAGCCGTGCTCGGCTGGTCGCCCGGGCCGGGAGTGCCCGACGTGGACGCCTCCGCGCTGCTGCTGGCCGGCACCGGACGGGTCCGCTCCGACGGGGACTTCGTCTTCTACAACCAGCCGCGCCACGCCTCCGGGGCCGTACGCCACCTGGGCAAGCGGCCCGGCGCGGACACCCTCGACGTCGACCTCGCCGCCCTGGAGGGGGACGTCGAGCGGGTCGTGCTCTGCGCCTCCGCCGACGGCGGCACCTTCGGCCGGGTCCCGGGACTGCACCTGTGCCTGCTCGACTCCGTCTCCGGCGCCGAACTGGCCCGCTTCGACATGGAGGCCGGGCCGGAGACCGCCTTCGTGAGCGGCGAGCTCTACCGGCGGTCCGGGGCCTGGAAGTTCCGGGCCGTCGGCCAGGGGTACGCGAGCGGGCTCGCCGGACTCGCCACCGACTACGGCATCACCGTGGACGACGCCCCGCCGGCGGCGGCCGCTCCCGCTCCCGCTCCTGCTCCCCCTTCCGCTCCTGCTCCCGCTCCCCGGCCGGTCCCCGCGCCCGCGCCCGCGCCGGCGCCCGCGGCCGCCCCGCCGGCCGGTGAGGCGGTCGTACGGCTCGTCAAGGGCGAGGAATGGCTCCCCGAGGACATGCGGGGGCGGCTGTCGCTGCGCAAGAAGCAGGTCGCCGTCAGCCTGAGCAAGGCCGGCGCCCAGGGGGTCACGGCCCGTGTGGTCCTCGTCCTCGACGCCTCCGGATCGATGAGCACCCTGTACGCGCGCGGCACCGTCGCGAGCGTGGTGGAGCGGATGGCGGCCGTCGCCGCGCAACTGGACGACGACGGCGAGATGCAGGCCTGGACCTTCGCCACCAACCCGGCCCGGCTGCCGGACCTCGCCGTCGGGGACCTGCCCGAGTGGCTGCGCCTGCACGTGCGCGTCGGCCAGATGAGCCTCTTCGGCCGCAAGAAGCCGCCCAAGGGCCTCGTCGCCGGCCAGGTCGACATGCGGCACGTCGGCTTCCAGAACGAGGAGCAGAAGGTCATCGCCGAGGTGCGGGACTTCGTACGCTCCCACCCGGTACCGGCCCCGACCCTGGTCCTGTTCTTCTCCGACGGCGGCGTGTACCGCAACGACGAGATCGAGCGGGAGCTGCGGGCGGCCGTGGAGGAGCCGGTGTTCTGGCAGTTCGTCGGACTGGGCCGGGCCGGCTTCGGGGTGCTGGAGCGCTTCGACACCATGCCCGGGCGGCGCGTCGACAACGTCGGCTTCTTCGCCGTCGACGACATCGACAGGGTCTCGGACCAGGACCTGTACGACCGGCTCCTGTCGGAGTTCCCCTCCTGGCTGCGCGCGGCCCGGCAGGCGGGCATCCTGCGCTGACCCGCCCCCGGGCGCCGGGGGCGCAGCAACGTTTCACCGGGTGAAAGGTGCGGCCGGTCGGGTGAGCCGGAGCCCCCCTGCCTGTCGCGCGGGCGCCTCCGGCGACTAGACACCTTTGCGTGATCAAGGAACCCCCCGGGTCCCGGACGCTCCGCCCCTCACGCCGCCCCGGACACCCCCCGTCCGCCGCCGCCCCGGCCCAGGCGTCCGCCCGGGCCCGCGCGTCCGCCCCGGTGCGGGTGTCTGCGGTCCGCGCGTTCGCGGTGGTCTGCGGCGTGCTGGCGGGCTGTGTGGTGCTGGCGGGCTGTGCCGCGAAGGTCCCCGGGCCGCGGCCCGATCCCGATGAGCTGATCAGGGCCGCCACGCAGCGCCTCACCGACGCGTGCCTGACCCGCCAGGGGCTCGTACCGCCCCGGGCCGGGCCGGGTCGCCCGCGGGACGCCGGCGACCGGCGGGTCAGTGCGGCCCTGTTCGGCGCGGGCCCGGCGGAGCTGTCCCTCGCGCTCCCCACCGGCCACGTCGTACGCGCCCACACCGACGGCTGCCTCGCCGCCGCGCAGCAGCGGCTCTACGGGGACCAGCCCGGCTGGTTCCGCGCCTCCGTCGTCGTCAACAACCTCCGGCCCGAGGCCGACCACACCCACCGCGACCTCGCCGAGGTGCGGGCCCGCCACCGCGGCGAGATCGCCGACTGGGAGCGGCTGCGCGCCCGCGCCGTCACCGAAGCCACGACCGTCCTCACGTCACCACCACCGAAGGGAAACCCGCCCGCATGAAGCGCCTCACCACCCTCCTCGCGACCGCCCTGGTCGCCACCGCCGGGATCCTCGACACCTCGACCACCGCCGAGGCGGCGGACTGCCGCAGCGGCTACTTCTGCGTCTGGACGCACGCCCACTTCGACGGCATGAAGATCGAGCACAGCGGCGACGACTCCTGGTGGGAGGGCGACATGTTCAAGCAGGACTCCTCCTGGGCCAACCACGGCGTGGAGCGGCCCGGGCGTGCCGGACCACGTGAAGGTGTACGAGGGCCGCAAGCACCTGGGCCGGGTGACGCTCTGTCTGGCCCCCGGCCAGGAGGTCGGCTACAACGCCGGCGCCAACGACCAGGGCGGCTCCCACACCTGGTCGACGGGCTGCTGAGGCCCCCCGGATAGGCTCGGTCCCGGCCGCCCGGGTCCGTACCGTCCGCCGGGCGGTACGGACCCGAAGGAAGGAACCACCGCCATGCCCGGCCCCGCCGAGATCCGGATCCTGCGCGCCGCCGACCGGACGGCCGCACCGTGGAAGAACGGCGGCGGCGTCACCCGCGAGATCGCGGCCCGGCCCGAGGGCGCGGGCACCGCCGACTTCGCCTGGCGGGTCAGCCTCGCCGAGGTGGAGGCCGACGGACCCTTCTCGCGCTTCCCCGGCGTCGACCGGATCCTCACCCTGGCCGAGGGGGCGGGCATGGACCTCACGGTCGGCGGTGCCCGGCGGGTCGTCGACGAGCGGTACGCGCCGCAGCACTTCCCCGGGGACCGGGCGACGGACTGCCGGCTGCTGGGCGGCCCCGTCGTGAACTTCAACGTGATGTACCACCGGGACAGGGTCCGGGCCCGCGCCGCCGTCGTGCGGGGAGAACTCGCCCTCACCGCGCTGCCGGACGAGACCCTGATCGTCGTGGCCCTGGAGGGCCCGGCGGCGCTCCACCGCCCGGGGTTCCCGGACGCCCGCACCGAGCTCGGCCCCTACGACGCCGTTCTGCTGCGGGAGTTCCCGGCCTGTGTGATCCGTACCGAGGGGCGGGTGGCCGTTGTGGGAATGCACGCCACCGCCAGGGTGGATTGAGCCACCGGCAGACGGATTCGCGTCAATCGAATTACATGCAGGGGTCAAGGAACGGTAAAGACGGATACCGTCGCGCATGCTTTCGAACATACGCCCTTCGAACGTTTCTCCCGAGGTCGCCGCCCCCAACACCGCCGCGCGCGGGGCGGATTCGCCCAGCCGGCGCACCCTGCTGCGCACCGCCGTGGCCGGCACCGCGACCGCGGGATCCGTCCTCGCCCTGGGCTCCGCCTTCCCCGCCTCCGCCACCCCTCCGGCGCCCACCACCGGGTCCCGTCCCACGACCCCCGAGCAGGCCCTGCGCGAGCTCGCCGCCGGCAACCGGCGCTGGCGCACGTACCGTCAGGAGCACCCCCACGAGTCGCCGTCGACCCGGCTGCGGCTCGCCAAGGGGCAGAACCCCTTCGCCGTCGTCCTCGGCTGCGTCGACTCCCGGGTCCCCCCGGAGCTCGTCTTCGACCAGGGCCTGGGCGACCTGCTGACCGTCCGCTCGGCGGGCGAGGTGCTGGACGAGGCGGTGCTCGGCAGCATCGCCTACGGCGTCCTGGAGCTCAAGATCCCGCTGGTGCTGGTCCTCGGCCACCAGTCCTGCGGCGCCGTCGGCGCGGCCGTCCACGCCGACGAGACCGGTGAACGGCTGCCCGCGCACATCCAGTACCTGGCCGACCAGATCAACCCCGCGATCGACCGGACCCGGCACGGCGACGCCCGCGTCCGCGCCACCATCGACGCCCACGCCCGCAGCACCCGCGACCGGCTCGCCGCCGAACCGGACCTGGCCCGCGCCGTCTCGGCCGGAAAGCTCGCCGTCGCGGCGGCCCGCTACGACCTGCACGACCAGCGGGTGAGCACCCTCAACTGACATCCGGCGGGGGCGGGGTAGCAGGTTCCGCCGTACGCCGGGCAGAATCGAACGGTGATCACGACCGAACCCGCGACGGACCCCTTCGACGAACACCGGCGGCTGCTGTTCGCCACCGCCTACCGCATGCTGGGGACCGTCAGCGACGCCGAGGACATCGTCCAGGACGCCTGGCTGACCTGGAACAAGGCCGACCGCTCGGAGGTCCGCCACCCCAAGGCGTACCTCGTGCGCACGGTCACCAACCTGTCCCTGAACCGGCTCACCTCGGCCCGCGCCACGCGGGAGGAGTACGTCGGCCCCTGGCTGCCGGAGCCCCTGCTCACCGAGCCCGACGTGGCGCAGGAGCAGGAGCTCGCCGAGAGCGTCTCCACGGCGATGCTGGTCGTCCTGGAGACGCTGGGCCCCGTGGAGCGGGCCGTGTTCGTGCTGCGCGAGGTCTTCGGCTACTCCCAAGATCGCCGGCTTCCTCGACCGTCCGGAGCCGGCGGTCCGTCAGATCTCCCACCGGGCCCGCAAGCACGTCGCGGAGCGCCGCCACCGCTACGACTCCGACACCGCGGAGCGCGAGCAGATCACCCGGCGCTTCCTGAAGGCCTGCGCCGGCGGAGACCTGAACGCCGTCCTGGAGATGCTCGCCCCCGACGTCACCGCCTGGTCCGACGGCGGCGGCAAGGTCACCGCCGCCCGCCGCCCGCTGTACGGCGCGGACCACGTCGGCCGCTTCCTCCAGGGGGTGCTGGCCAAGCCGGCCATGGCCGGGGTCACCGTCGTCCCGGCGGTCATCAACGGCGAGCTCGGCGTCCTCGCCCTGGCCGGGGACGAGCCGATCGGCTCCCTCACCTACGACCTGGAGGACGGTCTGATGCGCAACATCCGCATCCAGGTCAACCCCGACAAGCTGGCGGGCCTGCGCCGCTGACGGGCCGGGCCGCCGACATGCCCCAGGACCGCTGCACGGCCGGCCCCCGCGCGACCGCGCAGGAGATCACCGCCGGTCACCGGCAGCTGATCCGGGAAGCCCACCGGCGCCCTCTGACCTGCCCGGTCCACGGACTCACACGGTGCGCGAGAGGCATTCGAGTCCGGCTCCAGCCGGGCACCAATCGCGCGCCACCGGGTCTGGCTACTGTGCAGAGACCCACCGCACGACCAGCACCAAAGGGGTAGGCACGTGAACCACGCGCGCACCACCCGCCGCGTCGCGGCATCGTTAGAGGACCTCGTCGGCGGCACCCCGCTGTTCCGGCTCCAGCTCGACGGACTGCCCGACACGACCCGGGTCCTCGCCAAACTGGAAGCGGCCAACCCGCTGTCCAGCGTCAAGGACAGGGCCGCCCTCTTCATGCTGAGAGCCGCCGAGGAGTCGGGAGCCCTCCGGCCCGGCGCCACCGTCATCGAGTCCACCTCCGGAAACACCGGCATCGCCCTGGCGGCCCTCTCCGCCGCCCGCGGCTACCGCTGCCTGATCGTCCTCCCCTCCAACGCCTCCCGCGAACGCGTCCTGACCCTGCGGATGCTGGGCGCGGACGTCGAGTTCACCGACCACACCCTCGGCTTCGCCGCCTGCGTCGAGCACGCCGAGCGCCTGCACGCCCGGATCCCGGGCTCCTGGTACGCGGGCCAGCACCGCAACCCCGACAACGTCCGCGCCCACTACGAGACCACCGGCCCCGAGATCTGGCACGACGCCGACGGCCACGTCGACTACCTGGTGTGCGGGATCGGCACCGACGCCACCCTGACCGGCACCGCCCGCTACCTGCGCGAGCGGAACCCGGACCTGAAGGTGGTCGCCGTCGAGCCGGCGGGCTCCGCGCTGCTCTCCGGCGGCGAGGCCGGCCCGCACTCCATCCCCGGCCTCAACGGCGGCTTCGTCAGCCCCGTCACCGACATCCACCTCATCGACGAGGTGATCCCCGTCCAGGACGCCGACGCGGCCGCCACCACGCGCGCCATCGCCGCCCGCTCCGGACTCCTCGTCGGGATCTCCGCGGGCGCCGCCGCGTACGGCTGCATCGAACTCGCCCGCCGCCACGACCTGTCGCACGCGGTCGTGGCGACCGTCCTCCCCGACAGCGGCGAGCGATACCTCAGCTGGTGGCCCCGGGAGGACACCGCCGGCCCGGGGTGAGCCGGCACCCGCCCCACCCCACCCCCCGTTCCCCACCCGAGTACGAGTCCGAACATCCCTGCGGCCGCAGGGGGAGAAGAGAGCTGATGAACCCCGAGCGCACCCTGCTGCTCGTCGGTGCGACCGACGAGACCGTGCGGAAGGCCCACGACCTGGGGCTGAGCGTGCTGCTGCTCCAGCACCCCACCAAGGTCAGCGAGGAGCAGAACCGGCTCGCCGCGGCCGTCGAGGTGGTGGACTTCACCGAGTGGGAGCAGATCGAACCCCTGGTCCGGGCCTGGCACGAGAGCCCCGGCTTCGCCGCGGCCGTCTCCCTCACCGAGCCGGGGCTGGAGAACGCGGGCCGGATCAACGACCTGTACGGGCTCGGGGGGACCGGCTACGAGGTCACCGCCCGGATCCGCGACAAGGCCGCCATGCGCCGCTACGTGGCCGAGCACGACCCCGAACACGCCGTCGGCGCACGGTCCCTGAAGACCCGTGAGGACCTGGACGCCTTCGGGGCCCAGTACGGCTTCCCGTTCATCGTCAAGCCCGTCGACGCCACCGCCAGCATCGGCGTCATGCGCGTCGAAGGACCCGGGGACGCCGACCGGGTCTGGGCCGAGGTCAGCCGGCTCTCCGGCACCCGCACCGACCGGGTCTCCTCCCTGTTCGTCCTGAAGGACTTCCTGATGGAGGAGTTCCTCGACGGACCCGAGTTCAGCGTCGAGTCCTTCAGCTTCGGCGGCCGCCACGTCATCGTCACCGTCACCGAGAAGTTCACCGCCGACGGCCACTTCGCCGAGCTCGGCCACGCCGTCCCGGCCCGGCTGTCCGACGCCGACGAGGAGGCGATACGCGAAGGCATACGCGGCTTCCTCGACGTGATGGGCCTGCGCGACGGCGTCTGCCACACCGAGGTCCGCCTCACCGCCAAGGGCCCGCGCGTCATCGAGGGCCACAACCGGATCGGCGGCGACTCCATCCCCGAGCTGGTGCGCAGCGCCTTCGGCGTCGACCTGGTCACCCTCGCCGTAGGCGCCCCCTTCGGACTGGTCGAGGAGCTCCCCGACCGGCCGCGGGCGCACGGCGGCGCCAGCGTCCGCGCCCTGATCGGCACCCCCGGCACCCGGGTCGAGTCCATCGACGGGATCGAGGAGGCCCGCGCCGCCGAGGGCGTCATCTCCGTCACCCCCAGCGCGAAGCCGGGCGACGAGGTGCGGGTCCTGAAGGACAACTGGGACCGGCTCGGCCTGATCGCCGTCGCCGCCGAGGACACCTCCGCGGCGATCCGCCGGGGCGCCGAGGTGATCCGCGAGCACATCCGCATCACCCTCGCCGGCCCCGACGGGGAGACCGTCCTCGCGCAGCCGTCCGAGATCGCCCCGCGCGAGAACCTGCTGATCCTGCACCGCAACCCGCTGGAGCCGTTCCCCTACCGCTCCTGGCTGCCCGACCACACCGGCGACATCGTCGTCCTCGCCGCCCGCGACAAGATCGAACTCGCGGGCGAGAAGGTGCCGGACGGCGACCTCGGCTACACCCGCCTGGAGATCTTCGACGACTTCGACGCGGAGGAGGTCGACGCCCGCGCCGCCCAACTCGTCGCCGAGCACGGCATCACCGGCGTGACCGCCCTGCACGAGGCCGACATGCTGCGCGCCGCACGGCTGCGCGAGCGCTTCGGCCTGCGCGGCGCCTGGCACGACGACGTGGTGCCGTTCCGCGACAAGGCGCTGATGAAGACCCGCACGCAGGCGTCCGGCATCGACGTCGCGGCCTGGGTCCAGGCCCGCACCGCCGACCAGGCACGCGAGTTCGCCGCCGCCGAGGGCTTCCCCGTCGTCTTCAAGGAGCGCAGCGGATTCAACGCGATCGGCCTGCGCATCCTGCATGACGAGGCCTCCTTCGAGGAGTGCCTCACGGAGGTGTACGCCGGTGGCGAGCGCGACGACGTCCTGCTGGAGGACTTCGTCCCCGGCCGGATGTGCCACGTCGACGGCGTGGTGCGCGACGGCCGGGTCGCGATGGCCTGGCCCTCGCAGTACCAGTACGACCTGTCCTCCTTCGCCTCCGACCCGGGCCCGCGCATCGACCTCACCCTCGACGAGGACGACCCCATCACCGCGCGCCTGCTCGACCTCGCCGAACGGGTCCTCGCCTCGCTGGCCCCCGAGGGCTCCCGGCTGCGCGACCACGCCTTCCACATGGAGGTCTTCCACACCCCGGACGACCGCCTCGTCCTGTGCGAGATCGCCTGCCGCCCCGGCGGCGCCAAGATCCGCGAGGTCTTCCACAGCCTGTTCGGCGTGCACCTCGGCGGGTACGCCGTACGCGCCGACGCGGGCCACGAGCTCCAGCCCGCCGTCCGGCGCGGCGGTGACACCGCGGACCTGCCGAAGCCCCGTCACATGGCGGGACAGCTGCTGATGATGAAGCGGCCCGGCCTGGTGCGCGAGCTGCCCGGGGTCCCCGGCCACGACTGGCTCGACGGGTTCTGGCTCTACGCCGAGGAGGGCCAGGTCATCGCCCCGGCCTCCGGCTCCTCCGACTTCCTCGCGGCCGCGGTGGGCACCGGCCCGACCCGCGCGGAGGTCGAGCGCAGGCTGCGCGAGCTCGGCGAGTGGGTGCGCGAGCACAGTGTGATCGGCGACGCGTCATGAAGGGGTCCCGCCTGTCCGCGAAGACGCGGTACATGCTGGGCATGGTCGTCGACGCCACCGGCGCCGGCATGTACCTGCCCCTGTCCCTGCTCTACTTCCACCACGTGACGGGGCTCCCCCTCACCCAGGTGGGCACCCTGATGACGGCCGCCGCCGTGATCGGCCTGGTCAGCAACCCGGCGGCGGGCGTCCTCATCGACCGGTTCGGGGCCAAGGCAGTCGTCACCGGCGGGTACCTGCTGCGGGCCGCGGGCTTCTGCACGTACCCGCTGGTCGACAACGGCTACACGATGTTCGCCGTGATCCTGCTGGTCGCGCTGGGCGACACCTCCTACCCTCCCGCGATCCAGTCGTTCATCGCCGAGTTCGTCCAGGGCACGGAGCGGGACAAGCTGCTCGCCGCGCAGCGCAGCCTGCGCAACGCCGGTCTGGGCGTGGGCGGTCTGGTCGCCGGCGGGGTCCTGGCCCTCGGCAGCGACGCGTTCTACTACGTGATCGTGATCGGCACCGCCGCCGGGTACCTGCTGGCGGCCGCCTGCTTCGGCTCGATCCCGATCGCGAAGTCGGCCGCCCCGGCCGCCCGGACCTCCCGCAAGGGCGGCTACCGGCTGGTGGCCCGCAACCGGCCGTTCCTCGCCCTGACCCTGCTCAACGTGCCCACGGCGTTCGGCTACACCGTCCTCGCCATCGGCATCCCGGCGTACGTCACCCAGGACCTGGGCGCGTCCACCTCGCTCGTGGGCGTCCTGTACGCGGTCAACACGGTCGGGATCGCGCTGCTCCAGATCCCGGTCACCCGGGCCCTGGTCGCCTACCGCCGCTCGCGGGCGGTGGCCCTGGGCGCGGCCGTGTTCGCCTCCTCGTTCCTGGTGTTCGCCGTACTGGCCGCGGTGGGCGACAAGACCGCCATCCTGATCGGCATCTTCGCCGCGACGGCCCTGTTCACGGCCGGCGAGCTGATGCACGGGGCCACGGCGTCTGCCCTGTGCGCGCAGGCCGCGCCGGAGGAGACGCGGGGCCGCCACCTCGCCGTGTACCAGCTCTCCTGGGCGGTGCCCAGCGCCCTGGCACCGGCCGTCCTGACGGCCCTGCTCACCCTGTCACCGCTGGCGATGTGGCTGGTCCTCGCGGTGGGCGCGACGGTGTCGGCCCTGGGCGTCCTGCGCCTGGAGCCGAGGCTGCCGGAGGAGGCGGTCTACCCGCGGCCGCGTCCGGTGCCGGAGGGCAGGGGTCTGGCCGCCGAGCCCGCGGCGGCCTGACCGCCCGGGGCGCGCCGCCCCGTACGCAGCCCCCCGCCGGACCGCGTCACCGCGGTCCGGCGGGGGGCTCCTGCGTGCCCGGGGGATTCAGGAGGGGGTGCCCATCGGCATGGTGCCCATCGGTGCGGGGGTGCCCGAGGGTTCCGGGTTCGTGGACGGCCCCGGGGTGGCGGAGCCGGTGCCCGCGGGGCTGGGCGTCGCCGCGCCGGCGGGGGCGCCCGTCAGGACCTCCACCTTGCCGGTGTCGAGGGAGTAGTAGCCGCCGACCACCACGACCGACCCCTTCTTGACCATGGGGGCCAGATCCGCGTTGGCACGCAGGTCGTCCGCGGTCAGCTTGATCTGGGCGCGGATCATCCGGTCGACCGGGTCGCCGGTGCCGCCCTCCTTGGCCACCTGGTCGTACGCCGGCTTCAGGGCCTGCTGGACCGCCCGGAGGCCGCCCGGCAGGTTCTTCCCGTCGCGCAGCGCCTTGTACGCGGCGTCGATGGCGCCGCAGCGCTGGTGCCCGAGCACGAAGACCAGCGGGGTGCCGCCGGTCACCGGCCCGAACTCGACGGAGCCGGTCACCACCGGGCCGACCGCCTGACCACCGGTGCGCAGCACGTACAGGTCGCCGAGCCCGGTGTCGAAGAGCAGCTCGGGCGGCACCCGGGAGTCGATGCAGGAGA
>NZ_GG657750.1:7095013-7098452 GCF_000158895.1 Streptomyces sp. C
GTTGCCCTCCATCAGCCGGGCGAACGCCGCGTCCGGCGTGGCCGGCCGCCGCGTTCGGCGCGGCGGCCTCGGGCCGTGCCCCCGTACCCGCGCCCCGTGGGGCGCCGGCGGCCGTGCACGCCGAGAGCGCGCCCGCGAGGGCCGCGAGGCCGCCCGCGAGCAGCGCCTTGCGAGCGCGGCAGTCCTGCGCTGTCCATCGCACGTTCCTCCGATTCGTCGTGACCCTGGCGACTATCGGACGGAAGGCGGCCGGTGACGGTGCAGGCGCGAGCGGCGCGGGCCCGCTTTCCCACCGTCGGCGCACAGCGGCGGCGGTCAGCGGCGGCGGTCAGGAATCGGGCAGCCGGCGCGCCCCGGTGGGGTGGGCGAGGGCCTGCTGGCCGCCGGAGGCGAGCATGCGCACCTCGTCCCGGTCGCTGATCTCCGCGCGGACGATGCCGGAGGCGTCGGCGTACACCGGATGGCCGCCCGGGCCGGACAGCTCCGTGCGCTCCACGACCACGGTGTCCTGCCCCGTCCCGTCGGCGCCGGGAAACGTCAGCTCGTACCGTCGGACGCTCATGTGTCCATCGTGGGACGTACCCCGCCGGACCGCCTTTTGACTTTACCTTTGCTTTGCGATGGTGTGCGGGGTGTCCGCATGCGGCATCGAAGGACCCCGCCGAACCCGGGCCAGGCAGGTCAGGGCCGCCGACGCCAGCGCCTCCACCCCGGCCGGGAGGGCCGTGCGGACGTCCGGGGCGAAGTCCGGGGCGTGGTTGGCGGGGAGGCCCGCCAGCTTCCCTGCCGCGCCCTCCCCGGGCGCCGCCGCCCAGGCGGCCGGGCCGATCACCCCCAGCATCCAGTACGCCAGCCGCACCCCCCGCGCCCCGTGCAGGGACCGCCCCGCGTCGCCGAACAGCCCGAAGTCCTCCGTGGCAGCGACGGCGGCCACATCGCCACTCGCTCCGCCCCAGCCGCGTCGTGTGCGCCGCCCGCACCGCGGCCGTCGTGGCCGGATCGGGGTGCGTGACGGGCGACGAGCCCTCGCGGACGATCTCCGGCTCCCGGGGACAGCCCGAGGCGGCGCACTCGGCGCGCACGATCCGCTCGACCGCCTCCGCCGCCCGGGCGAGCGCCGCCTCCCCGGCCGCCCGTACGGTGATGCCCAGCTCCGCCCGGTCGGGGACCACGTTGGCCCGCTCGCCGGCCCGCAGCGAGCCCACCGTCACGGCCACCTGCTCCGACGGCGCCGCCTCCCGGGCCACCACCGTCTGCAGCCGCGTCACCACGTGGGCCGCCGTCACCACCGGGTCCACCGTCAGGTGCGGGGCGCCCGCGTGACCGCCGCGCCCGTGCACGACGACCCGGAACGTCACGCTCCCGGCGGTCATCGGCCCGTACCCGTGGGCGACCATCCCGGCGGGCAGCGGGGCGGCGTGCTGCGCCAGCACCACGTCCGGGTGGCCGACCCGCTCGTACAGCCCGTCGGCGAGCATCGCCCGCGCCCCCTCCAGGGTCTCCTCCGCCGGCTGCCCCACCACCACCAGCGTGCCCCGCCACGCCCCGGCGGCGTCCCCCGCCAGCAACGAGGCGGTGCCGGCGGCCGCCGCCAGGTGCAGGTCGTGCCCGCAGGCGTGCGCCGCGGGCCCCTCGCTCGCGTACGGCAGCCCCGTGGTCTCCCGCACCGGCAGCGCGTCCAGCTCGGCCCGCAGCACCACCGTCGGCCCCTCGCCCCGGCGCAGCACCCCGGCCACCCCGTGCCCGCCGATCCCGCGCGCCGTCTCGTACCCGGCGGACTCCAGCCAGTCCGCGAACCGGCCGGCCGTGCGCTCCTCCTCGCCCGACAGCTCGGGGTGGCGGTGCAGGTCCAGGTACAGCGTGGTCAACGGCCGCAGCAGCGGCCGGAGTCCGGGGAGCGCGGGCGCGGAGACGGTCATGACGACCATGCTCGGCCACCGGCCCCGAGCCGGACTGTCAAGGCGCTGACACTTCCTGTCAGAGGAGTGTCAGGAGATGAACAGGTGACGTGAAGGCGGCGCAGGTTCTCCTGGAAGGGCCCCACAGGGAAACCAACAGAAGGAGAGTCCCATGGAGAAGTCGCCGCTCGCCTCGCTCGCCGACGAGATCCTGGAGCTGGAGTCGGAGACCTTCGAGATCTCGGACTACTCGGACGCCAGCGAGGTCGTGCTCGCCGGCTCCACGAGCTGCAGCTCCACCTCGACCTGTTCCTCCACCACCAGCACCACCTCCTGCAGCGCCTGACACCCCCGGCGCCGCACCCGCAGACACCGGATGCCCCGGACCCCGCAGGAAGGGGTCCGGGGCATCCGGCGTGGCACACGGGCGGCGGCGCGGAGGACCCCCGGGCGGGGGCCCCGCGCGGTCAGGGGAACGGGTGCGGCACCAGACGGACCTCCGCGTCCGCCAGCGGGGCGTCGCGCAGCCCGGCCCGCATCGCGGCCGTCCGCAGCCGGGGCATGTACGGGGCCCGCTGGCGCGACCAGCCGAAGTCGATCGGCAGCAGCCCCGGCACCACGGCGCACACCGTGCTCAGCCCCATCCGGCGCTGCTCCGGCGTGGTCTGGTCGACGACGATCACGTCGTGCCCGGCTTCCGTCAACTCCCGCACGCACAGCAGCAGGTCGTCCCGCAGATCGCCGGTCCGCGGCCGCCCGCCGGCCTCCCAGCCCCCGTACAGCTCCGCCATCGTCCGCACGCCGAGCGGCTCCCGGTAGCTCCGCGCGTGCGGCGCCATCTCCGGCAGCCCGTACAGCTGGGCGTGGTCCTTCAGGTGCAGCACCTTGCGGAAGTCCCGCGACATCGCCTCCAGTTCGCCCCGCCGCTCGGCCACCTGCCGGGGCAGGTGGGGGATGTAGGTGAGCACCTCCGACAGCGCCGCCTCCACCGCCGACGCCGGATCCAGCGCCGCGCCCGCGCCGAACGAGTACAGCCCCGGCCCGCCGTCCCGGCGCACCGCCAGCCCCGTCACCACCGGCACCGCCAGGTCGATCCGGTTGTCGAAGGCGTGCACGTCGTACCCCTGCAACGCCGCCCGGTCCACCATCATCCGCACCGCCGGACCCGGTACGGAGTCCAGGTCGATCTCCGTCAGCCGCTGTCCTCCGTACCAGGCGAGCAGGAACGCGTCCCGCTCGATCAGCTCCAGCAGCGCCCCGAGCAGCGCCTCCTCGAGGCAGCCGCCGATGGCGCAGCCGTTGGAGCACTCGAAGACGAAGTTGTCGGCGGCCAGGCCCGCGCTGTAGTACGCCAGCCGGGCCGGCACCAGCACCGGCCGGTCGTCGCGCAGCGAGTGCCCGTACACCCAGGGGATGGGCCGCTCGGGGTCGAAGGGCGACACCAGCGGGTCGTCCCGGTAGGTCTCCGGCGGATAGAACCCGCACTCCGCCGGGTTCAGGGCCCGGTCGCCCAGCTCCGCGTAGGAGGCGGTGAGCGCTTC
>NZ_GG657750.1:7099150-7104708 GCF_000158895.1 Streptomyces sp. C
CCGGGCGGACCCCGGCGAACGGGTCGCCGGCCCGCGGCCCGAGGGCGTCGTGCACCCCGAGCGTGACCACGTACGGTGCCGCCGAGCCCGGGGCGGCGGCAGCGGCCAGGGCCCGCTCCAGCCGGCGGCGGGCCTCCTCCAGCGCGGTGCCGTCGGGGGCCGCGGCCGCCCGTACGGTCTGCGTCGCGGTGCCGGTCATGACTGGTCGCTCCAGCGGAAGGTCTTCAGCCCGATCCCGCCGAACAGGAGGGCGAAGCCGGCCAGGGCCGCGCAGCCCACGCCGATCGCGGCGAGGGAGCCGGAGCCGGTGAGGGCCCCGGAGGCGGCGTCGTTGAGGTAGCGCAGCGGCAGCACCCGCGAGACCGTGCGCAGCCAGGACGGCATCATGTCGAGCGGCAGGAAGGAGCCCGACAGGAACGCCATCGGCACCATCATGCAGTTGGCGATGGCGGCGACGGCCTCGGGCGTCCTCGCGTAGTTGCCGACGATCACCCCGATGGCCATGAAGGCGGTGATGCCGAGGACCAGCGCGGGCAGCACCAGCGGCCAGCGCCCGTCCAGTTCGAGCCCGAACCCGGGCAGCATGGCGACCGCGACGAACACGGCGGCCTGCACCACGCCGACCACCAGGGCCAGTACGTAGCGCGAGGCCAGCACCGTCGTCAGCGGTGTCGGGCTGAGCCGGATCAGCCGCAGCAGGTCGTCGCGGCGCCACTGCATCAGCGTGAACGCGATCCCGAACACGGCGGCGTTGGCGACGCCCCAGGACATCACGCCGGGCGCGATGTACGAGATGTACGGGCGGCCGCTCTGCTCCACGTCCTGGCCGCTGAAGATCAGGCCGAAGACGACGAGGAACAGCAGCGGGAAGGCGAAGGTGAAGAACAGGGTGGCCTTGTCCCGGACCTGGGCCCGGTAGCCGGCTGCGGTCAGTGCCGTGTAGGCGCTCATGCGCGGGACTCCAGGGTGTGTGCGGGGGCGTTGGCCTCGGCGGGGGAGGGGCCGGCGGCCGCGGCGTGGCCGGTCAGCTCCAGGTAGACGTCCTCCAGGGTGGCCGTACGGGTGATCACCCCGTCGAGCCCGGTGAGCGCGTCGAGGGCCTGGAGCACCTTGCCCGGGACCGAGGTCTCCAGCACCAGCGAGCCGCCCTGCTCGCCGACCCGGTCCACGCCCTCCAGCGCGGCGGCCTCGGCCGGTGCGATCCGCCCCTCGGGGACCAGCAGCCGGGTCCGGGCTCCGGCGGAGGTGATCAGCCGGTGCGGGGAGTCCAGCGCGGCGATCCGGCCGCCGACGAGGATGGCCACCCGGTCGCACAGGGCCTCGGCCTCGTCGAGGTGGTGGGTGGTGTAGACGATGGTGCGGCCCTCGCCCTTCAGGGCGCGCAGCACCTGCCACAGGTCCCGGCGGGCCTGTGGGTCCAGCGCGGCGGTCGGCTCGTCGAGGAAGATCAGTTCGGGGTCGTGGACCAGCGCGGAGGCGATGGCGAGCCGCTGGCGCTGGCCGCCGGACAGGTTCTCCACGAGGACGTCGCGCTGCTCGGTCAGCGCGACCAGCGCCAGCGAGCGGTCCGCGGCGGCCGCGTCCTTGCGGTACAGGCCGGCGACGGTGACGAGGTGTTCGCGCGCGGTCTGCCGGACGAAGAACGCCGAGGCCTGCGTCTGGACGCCGATCCGGGGCAGCAGCGCCGTGTTGCGCGGCCAGGGGTTGTGCCCGAGGACCTCGACGGTGCCCGAGTCGGCCTGGCGCAGGCCCTCGACGATCTCGATGAAGGTGGTCTTGCCGGCCCCGTTGGGGCCGAGGAGTCCGAAGAACTCGCCGCGGCGCACGTCGAGGGAGAGCCCGTCCACGGCCTGGCGGTCCCCGTAACGCTTGCGGACCTCCCGGACGGCGACGGCCACGGGCGCGTCGGGCGGCGGAGTGCGGTCAGTTGTCATGGGCGTGCGGTTCCCTCGGTGTCGGAATCGGGTGGGGGGACGGAGAAGGGTCGGGGGTGTCAGGCGGTGAGGACGACGGCGGCCGCGAGACCCCCGGCCAGCAGCAGGACCAGCACGGCCGAGCCGATCCCGTAGCCGAGGTACAGCCGCCGGGCCCGTACCGGGTAGGCGGCCGCCGCGGCCCTGTCCCGCATCCGCAGCCGCAGGTACGCCGAGCTGGCGGGCGCCAGCCGGGTCACGCGCAGCGCGTGCCCGAGCAGGGTGTAGCCGTCGAGCGGCGGCAGCGGGACGAGGTTGACCAGGGCCTGCGCGCTGCCGAGCAGCAGCAGCGCGCCGAGCACCCGGCGGGTGGGGTCGCCCGCGGGGAGCGCCGCCCACCAGGCGCAGAACGGCAGCAGGAACAGCAGGTTGGCGAAGGCGCCCGCGCCGGCCACGGCCAGCTGGTCGCGGCGGCGCGGCAGGTAGCGGTAGTTGTCGACCCGGCAGTACATGATCACCATCGGCAGCCGCCAGCGCAGCCCGATCTCCCCGACGGTGCCACCGACGTGCCGGGCGGCTATCCCGTGGGCGAACTCGTGCAGGGCCGTGCTCAGCCACAGCAGCGAGGCCACGGCCAGCAGCGGCGCCGGACGCGTCAGCAGCCACCACAGGTCGCCGGACAGGGCGCCCGCCGAAGCCGCGAGCCACCCCTCCATCGCCAGGAGGACCAGCAGCAGCCCGCCCAGCACCGCCGGCCGCAGCACCGGCCGCAGGACGCGGTGCAGGCGGGCCGTCGTGGCGTCGGCGTCCGCCACCAGCCGCAGGGTGCCGCGCAGCAGGGTCCCGGTCCGCTGCGGCCCGGGGCCGGCCTGCGCCTGCGGGGGCGGGCCGCCCGCCAGCAGCCGTCGGGCGCCGAGCAGCCCGAGCA
Source organism: Streptomyces sp. C (assembly GCF_000158895.1). Classification (NCBI taxonomy): domain Bacteria; kingdom Bacillati; phylum Actinomycetota; class Actinomycetes; order Kitasatosporales; family Streptomycetaceae; genus Streptomyces; species Streptomyces sp. C. The sequence continues at coordinate 7,101,992 of NZ_GG657750.1, forward strand.
GTTGCTGCCAGTTCCGCTCGCCCAGCCGGCGCCCGAAGGTCCGCCCGTACGCGTCGCCGATCTCCGCCAGGCTGCGCGAGCCGTCGAGCCGCGACACGAGGAAGTACTCCTTCGGCCCGATCTCGAACGCCGCCCCGGACACCGGGTCCTTGACCAGGTGCACCACGGCCGCGCCGTTCAGCAGCGGCGGCGACAGCAGGACCCCGGCCCGCAGCGCGGGCCGGTGGTCCGGCATCCCGGTGGGCGCGGTCACGGCACGACCACCCCGCCGGTCCCCGCGCCCTCGCGCAGCACCCGGCCCAGCAGGTGGGAGAGGTAGGCCTCGTCCCGGATCGTCACGTGCAGCCGGTTGTTGGTCATGTGCATGTACGGGGACAGCAGGAGCGGCAGCGCCGCCGCCGGATCGGTCACCCGCTCGTCGCGGCTCCCGTCCCAGGACCGGAACACCAGATCCCCGGCCACCGCCAGCGCCTCCGCGCGCCGCCGCAGTTCACGGCAGTGCTCGGCCCAGCCGGCCAGGAAGCCCGGCAGCCGGCCCGTCTCGCCGGAGGCCAGCGCCTCCAGCACGGCCTCGAACCGCCGCCCGAGACCCGGGCCGGTCTGCTCGTAGGTGCGGTCGTACTCGGTCGAGCCGATGAAACCGGTGCCCGGGAACGCCCGGTGCCAGAACCGGTAGTAGTCGTCCAGGTAGTTCCCGAGCTCCTCCCGGTCGGGCAGGAACACCCCGGCCATCACCATCATCAGCTGCGCCGAGGTGCCCAGCAGCACCGTCCGCAGGTGCAGGTTCATCGACCCCAGGGCCTCCATGACCAGGTCGCTGGAGTGCGCGAAGTGCCACTCCGCGAGCTCCACCCCGGCCGGCCCGCCGTACTTGCCGTACTCCGGCTCGTACGGCTCGTAGGAGAAGGAGTTGTTGGGCCGCAGGTTCATCCGGCCGTCCTCGCCCATGAACGCGGCCCGGTCCCCGTCCGGGAACTCGATGTCGAACAGGGTGTTGTAGAACTCGTTGAGGAAGCCCGAGTCCACCTCGTACAGCGCCGGCCGCGCCTTCAGGAACGCCGACACCGCCTCCTCGGTCCGGCGGCGCACCTCCGGCTCCGCCTCCGGGCTCACCGGCCGCAGCCGCAGCCGCACGTGCGGGCCCTCCAGCCAGTAGTTGATGAAGAAGTGCCCGGCCAGCAGCCCGTCCGCCGTCAGGGAGGCGATCAGCGGACGCACGCACTGCACCAGCAGCGGCTGCGGGTTGGCGGCGTAGAACACGTGCACGGCCTGCCACGCGCCACGCGTCGGGGTCAGTTCGGACATGCGGGTGCGCCCTCCTCGGTACGGACGGTCGTGGTGAAGGTCTCGACGGCGAGCTCGGCGACGTGCCCGCCGCGCTCCGAACGGACGTGCAGTCCACCGGGGTCCGGGAGCATCTCCCGGAAGACGACCCGGTGGTCCCCCTCGCGCAGCAGCGGCTCGAACGCGGCCAGCGACAGCAGGCTGGAGAAGTCCACGTACTGCGGCTTCGCCCCCAGCGCGGACGGGCCGGCCGACACGGTCGCGAACACCCGCTCCGGCAGCCCGTGCGCCCGCCGCCAGCGCTGCCACTCCAGGAAGTGCCGGGCCTCGCGCGCCCCGTGCGCGGGCAGTTCGCCCGCCGTGGTCGTCCAGCTGCGCCGGCTCAGCACCAGGTCCCCGTGCACCACCCGCGGCCGCGTCGTCACCCCGGCGTGCGCCGCGCCCTCCGGCACCCCCGCCCACACGTCCAGCGGGGACATCGAGGACGGCGACAGCAGCAGCAGGGTGCGCGGTACGGCGGGCAGCGCCAGCGGCACCAGGTACCCCAGGTAGACCGGGATCACCTCCAGGCCGAGCCGCCGCGAACGCAGCACCACGCGGCCCGGTCTGCGGAACGTGCTCCGCGTACAGGTCGTCCAGGCGCAGCAGCCGCTCCTCGGGCAGGGTCCCGCTCTCGCCCGGGCAGACGATCTCGTACTCGGTGAGCCGCCCGTGCAGGTTCAGGTTGGTGGTGACCGCCCCGCCCGTCACCTCGGCGAACACCGCCCCCGGCGGGGTGACCCCGGCGGCCGTCGCGCGCAGCTCGCCCTCCAGCCCGGCCGGTTCCGGGTAGAGGTGCGTGAACCGGCTGAACGGGAAGGAGAGCCCGCCGTACGAGCGGTTGAGCACGGTCAGGTCCGCGCCCGTCTCCGGGTCCCGCGCGAGCTGGAGGTGGTGGCAGCGCGGCGCGAAGCCGGGCACCACCGGCTCCAGTTCGGCCGCGACCGCCTCCACGTCCTCCCCGGACAGCCGCAGCTCGCCGCCGCCCGCGCCGTGCTCCTCGTACGCCGCCCAGTGCGCCCGCATCCGGTCGGTGAAGGCCCGCCGCGCCGCGTCCAGGGCCCGGATCCCGGGCAGGCCCAGCCAGTTCTCCTCCGGCACGTACTCGCCGCGCGCGTCGAAGGGGGTGCGGCGCGCGGTGAAGGACAGGTACTGGTCGAAGAAGTCCTCGTGGAAGTCGTGCACCAGCCCCAGCAGGTCCTCGCAGCGCCCGCCCGGGCCGTAGCGGGCCGTGAAGAACCCCTCGAAGGTGATCCGCTGGGCCGCCGTCAGGTCGAAGGCCGGCAGGATCCGCTCGACCGAGCGCAGCGACCCGCCGCCCGAGCCCGGCTCCGCCCAGGCCGGGGGAGCCGCCGCCAGGTCGCGGCCCGCGCTGGTGTCCTCGTACACCAGCG
>NZ_GG657750.1:7104808-7109448 GCF_000158895.1 Streptomyces sp. C
GCGGCGCGTCCGCCGGCGCGCCCAGCTCCTGCTGCGCCCGGCGCAGCGCGGCGCGCAGGGCCGACAGCAGCTCGCGGCGCTCGGCGCGGCCGGCGAGGGGGTAGCGCTCCAGCAGCCGGGCGGGCTCCTCCAGGAGCGCGGCCAGTTCGCCGGCCCAGGGCCGCTCCAGGCTGGACAGGGCCCGCTGGAAGGACCGCACGGGGTCCCCGCTGTGCACCTCGGTGTCCAGGCACGGGACCCGGACCATGCCGAGCTGGAGCAGGGCCCCGATGTACGCCTCGCACTCCTCGGGGGCCGCGTCGTGCTCGGCGGCCAGCCAGTCGGCCAGTTCGTGGTGGCGCAGCTCGGGCTCGCCGCCGCCGGCGCCCGCGGCCCGTTCGGCCCGGTCGGCGAAGAGGGCGAGCAGCCGGTCCAGGGTGCCGCTGCGGCGCAGGAAGAACAGCCGGTCCTTGACCGCGTCGAAGGTGACCGCGGCCGAGTCGTCGCCGGCCGTCACCGAGCGCCGCACGTACCGGATCCGGTCGTCCTCCCGGCCCCAGCCCGGCGCCGGGCGCAGCGGCAGGTCCCGGCGGCGCACCGGGTCGGCGAGGACCAGCTCGGCGAGGCGCGCCAGCACCACCACGTTCAGCCGGACGTGGCTGCTCCAGGCGTCCTCCACCCGGATGCCGTCCGCCGCGGCCCCGGCGGTGAACCGGCCCGTCGCCACCCCCGTGAAGGTGCTGAAGGGGCTGGTCTTGCAGGCGGTGCGGTAGAGGTACGAGAGCACCGAGCGCTCGGCCTTGCGCGCCCGTCCCCCCGGCTCCCCGCCCCCGGCGGTCGCGGCCAGGTACGCGTCGAGCTGCCCCTCCAGCACGGGCGAGGCCAGCAGCAGCCCGTGCCGCAGCCGGTCGTCCTCCAGCAGCCCGCGCAGCGCGGCCCGGCCCCGGCCCAGATCGGCGGCGAGCAGCGGCTCCCCCTCGGCGAGCAGCTTCTCCAGCTCACGGGTCCGCTCCAGCCAGAGCGCCAGCCGCTCGGCCGCCTCCTCGCCCAGGGCCGCCACCGCCCGCAGGGCGGCCCCGGGATCGGCGGGCACGCGCCCGTTGTGGACGCGCCGGCGCAGCCCCAGCAGTTCGCGCCGGAGCGCCGCGCCCGGCCCGCCCGGCTCCGGGTCGGTCGCGCCGACCGCCCGGTGCAGCGCCTCGCTCAGCCACTGCGCGTCCGCCCGCAGCGCCTCCTCGGCCGCCAGCACGTCGGCCGCCCAGCGCCCGGTGTCCGCGCAGCGCAGCGCGTCGGCCGCGGCCAGCGGCAGGCCGGCGACGCGCAGCATGAAGCGCTCGCCGGTGTGCCATCCGGTGGTGGTGTCCATCCTGTGTCCCCTGCGTCTCTCGTGGCCCGGTCAGGCGATTTCGTGGCGGAAGTCGGCGGGCCGCGGCCGCTCGTGGCCGAGCAGCATGATCAGCAGCGGTGCCTCGTCGGTGTCCGCCAGCCCCAGCCGCTCGGCGTACGAGACGTTGTCGAAGCCCAGCGCCACGCCCGCGCCGAGCCCGTGCGCGGCGGCGGTGGTGTAGAAGGTCTGCGCGACCGCGCCGACGGCCGCCCCCATCAGGCGGTAGCCCCGGTCGCCGACCGCGTCGAGGACCGCGCTGGTCCGCACCGTCGGCACCAGCACGGCGCCCGCCTGCTCCAGGTTGTAGTTGGACAGGAAGTAGTTGGCCTGGAGGAACGGCCCGGGCGGACCCGGCACCACCAGCCGCAGCGCGTGCTCCGCCGGGTCGTAGGCGTAGCTGCCCGGCTCGATCCCCTCGACGTGGTTCACGAAGACGTACAGGGAGGTCAGCGGCGGCCCGTCGGACCGCTCCGCCTCACTGCCGGGCCGGGTCGCCGCGCACTGCGCCAGCGCCGCCGCCAGCTGCTCCGCCGTCACCGCCCGGCCGGCGTCGAACCGGCCGAAGCTGCTGCGCCGGGCCCGCAGCGCGGCCGTCTCCCCCATCGGGGGCGCCGGCGGGGCGGGCAGCGGGACGGGCTCCCCGCCCCGCGGCGGGTACGCGGCGGCCGCGTCGAGGGCGCCGGGCGCCGGACGGTCCCCGGCCCGGCCGAGGGTGGCTCCGTGGATCCGCTCCAGCGTCTCGAAGGCCAGCACGGTGCGGGACCGCTCCGCGTCCCGGTGCCGCACCCCGGCGCCCGTCGGCGGAGCCCCGGCGGCGGGGCCGGCCGCGTCGCCCTCCCACTCCAGGGGGAGCACCGCGAAGACGCCCTCCTCCTCGGGGGCCACGCCCAGCAGCCCGGCGAGGCGCTCCTCGTCGAACCAGAGCACGGGCGCGATCCGCAGCCCGTACGCCCGGGCCCACAGCCGCCAGGTCTGCACCAGCGCGCCCACGTCCATGCTCACCGCGTGGAAGGAGAAGCTGTTGTACTTGAAGGAGTTCTGCCAGTACTTGACGCTCAGCACCAGGTACTGCGACGCGCCCTCGCCCGGGCCGGGCCCCAGCGCCCGGCGCACGTCACCGGTGACGTCGCCGGCCAGCAGCCGGCGCAGCCCGTGCTGGTGCGGGGCGTAGTGGTACAGGCCCGGGGTGAGCGGCCCGCCCGCGCCGGCCGCCCAGTACACGCCGACCGGGTAGAGCCCGCCGCCCGAGGCGGTGCCCCGCGACCAGTTGGCCTGCGTGTAGTGGGGGAGCGCCGCCAGGTCGGTGTTGGCCTGCACGCCCAGGCGCCGTCCGGTCAGCCCGTACGACTCCTGGAGCATCCCGGACAGCAGCGGCAGGGTGAACCCCGGCGCGGGACGCGGCCCGCCGGACTCCGGCTCCGGCAGCGGCAGGGTCTCCGCGCCGGGGTAGTACTTCGCCTTGCGGGGGCGGTCGGCCCAGTCGGGCACGAAGTCGACGGGCTCCATGGGCACCCGGCCCCGGTACAGGATGGCGCTGGCGTAGTCATGGGCGTAGCCCACGGGTCCTCCTCGGTTCGTGCGGCCGTGCCGGGCGGGGCCGGCGGCGGCCGGGTCAGGGGAAGGGGTGCGGGGCCGGGTTGAGGTCGGCCGGCTCCAGGTCGCGCCCGCGCAGCCCCGCCTCGCGCAGGGCGGTGCGCATCCGCGGCATGCCCAGGGCGCGCTGCCTCGACCAGCCGAAGTCGATCGGCAGCAGCCCCGGCACCAGCACGCTCACGGTGTGCAGGCCCAGCGCCCGCTGCTCCGGCAGGGTCTGGTCGACCACCACCACGTCGAACCCCCCGGCGGCGACGGCCTCCACGCACCGCGCCAGGTCCTCGGCCACGTCGTCCGACACCCCCTCGGGGCCCAGCAGCGAGGACACCGGGCGCAGCGGACCCCGCGAGGGCCCGCGCAGCAAGAAGTCCGCGTGGCGGCCCATCTCCGGCACCCCGTACACCAGCGGGTGGTCGTGCAGCGCGGTGACCAGGTCGAAGTCGGCCGCCATCGCACGCAGCCGCTCCTCGTCCCGCGCGGTGCGGCCGGGCAGGTTCACCGCGTCCGTGGCGATCTCGCACAGCGCCGAGTCCAGCGCCGACTCCGGGTCCAGCCCGGCGCCCGCCCCGAAGCACATCCGGCCGGGGCCGCCGTCGAACCGCTCGGCGACCGCCGTCACCACCGGGATCGGGAAACTGATCCGCGTGTCGAAGAACCGCGCCCGGTACCCGTACAGGGCCAGCCGGTCGACCATCGCCCGCGTCGAGGCCCGGGAACTGGTGGCCGGGTCGATCTCGGGCAGCGGCTGCCGCCCGTACCAGGTGAGCAGGAAGGCGTCCCGCTCGACCACCTCCATCAGCCCGAAGTAGGCGGCCTCGGCCAGACTCCCGCCCGAGGCGCAGCCGTTGGAGCTCTCCTGCACGAACCGGTTCTCCAGGCCCGGCGCGTGGTAGTACGTCAGCACCTCCGGCACCAGCCGCGGTTCCCGGTCGCGCAGCGACCACCCCCACACCCAGGGGATCTCCCGGTCCGGGTCGAAGGGCCTCACCCGGGGGTTGTCCCGGTGGAACGCCCCGCTGTACAGGCCCACGACCCGCGGGTCGACGGCCTCGGCCCCGAAGCCGTTCAGGGAGCCGGTGACGCTGGTCGTGCGCGAGCGCGAGCGCATCCCCGCGTACCGCTCCAGCCCCTCCAGCACCCCGACGCGGGCGCTGCGGTCGAAGGAGTCGGTGTGCCCGCCCCAGAACGTCTCGCGCAGGTACTCGCCCGACCGCATCGAGAAGCACCCGATGGTCGCCGAGGTGGACGTCGAGGAGACGTCCTGCACCAGCGAGGGCCCCAGCGCCCCGCACAGCGGGTTCGCGAACGCCGCCACGTCGATGGCGTACGCCTCCACCGGCCGGGTACGGAACGCCCCCGGCCGGTACTTGGGCGCCGGCTCCGGATCCAGCGCCCGGGCCGTGTCCGCCTCGGGCGTCCCGCACACCGGGCACTCCGGGTCGGGCACCAGCGGGTAGCGCCGCACGCCCCCGCTCCGCAGGTCCAGCACCCACACCCCGGGGAACACCCCGGCCGCCGCCCCGGCGGCGCCGGAGCCCGCCGAGACCACCAGCGCGGCCAGCGCGTCGGCGGCGAAGGCGTGCGCGTACGGCCAGCCGCCCGCCGCCCGGGTACCGCCGCCCAGCTCCAGGGCGTCCCGCAGCGCGACCGACCGCACCGCCTGCCAGCGCCGCTCCAGGCA
>NZ_GG657750.1:7110368-7112119 GCF_000158895.1 Streptomyces sp. C
GCGCCCGCCGGGACCAGCGCGGGCTCCTTCGTCAGCAGGGACACCGCGGGCTGGTACGCGGACGCCCCGCCCGGTATCCCGGAGGCCGTCGCCAGCGCCGCCGCGGGGACGGTGCCCGGGGCCCCGTCGCCGACGGTCACGTCGCGGGCCGGCACCACGTGCTCCGCGTACACCAGCGCCGCCGCGTCCAGGGCCCGCATCCGCGCCCCCGCCACGTGGTGGACGTCGAACGCGGCGACGGTACGGGTCCGCAAAAAAACAGAGGCCCAGCTCCACCACCCCGGCCTTCAGCGGGATCTGGGTGAGCTCCTCGTCGGCGTACCGGGTGAACACCCCCGCGTACGGGCGCACCAGGGCGGAGCGCCGGTTCAGCTCCTCCACCAGCGCGTCCGCCTCCCGCGCGGTCTCCAGCGTCGGCAGTGCGGGCGTGCCCGAGGTGCCGGCGGCGGTGAGGTCCAGGGGGGCGGCCTCCGTCTCGCCGGGCGCGCAGAACGGGCAGCGCGGGTGCGGCAGGAGCGGCTCGGCGGTGACGTCCAGCGAGGCCGTGTCCTGGACGAGGAGCCGTCCGGCGGTCTCGGCGGGCAGCGAACCGGAAGCCGCGCGGAACACCTCGTACCCCAGCAGGTTGCCGATCATCGCGGACAGCGGCCGCCCCGGCACCGGGCCCTCGGCGAGGGGCGCCTCCGGCAGCGCGAGGGCGCTCCACAGCGCGGCCGCGGCCGGGCCGCCGCGCGCCGAGCCCAGCCGCAGGGCCGCGCAGGACCAGCAGCCGGCGGTGCCGTGCGCCATGAGCGGGCCGACCACCGCGTCGTTCCCGTACGACCAGGCGGGCAGCAGGGTGCGCCCCTCGGGGATCCCGGCGCGCAGCAGCGGCAGCAGCCGGGCCGGGGCCGCCGCCCCGCCGGTCACCACGACGAACTCGTACTCCGCCAACCCGTCCCAGCCGAGCGGGTGTCCGGGCAGGGTGCGGACCTCCACCGGGCAGCCGTCGGCGACGGCCTCGGCCGCCTCGGCCCGTACCTCCTCCGCGTCGGCTCCGGGCAGCACGCCGACGGTGGCGCAGCCGTTGCGCACCAGGCTCAGCGCGCACCAGCGGGCCACCGCGTCCTCGCCGAGGACGGCGACCCGGGTGTCGCGGAAGCGCAGGAAGCGGGCTTCGGCGTCATCGGCGTAGTGGTCGGCGTAGGCGATCTGCGGCGCGAATCTGCGGGCCACGTCCGGGGGCGGTGCGGCGGCCCGGCCGGCGTCGGCGGGCTCGGCGACGGAACGGGCGAAGTCCCTTTCGTACAGGGTCTTGACGAGTTCGCCGACCATGGCGCGCTGGGTGTCGCCCAGGCCCTGGCACAGCTCGGTGACGGTGTGCTCACCGGTCAGGTGCGGGACGATCAGCGTGGCGAACCGGTAGGCGGTGCGGGCGGTGAGGCGGAAGCCCCCGTCGGAATTGTGGAACAGCACGCCGTCGGGCGTCTCGGTGAAGAGCACGTCCCGGCGGATCCTGGGGCGTGTCGCGGCAACGTACTGATAGCTGTCCAGGGACATGGAACACCTCTGATTGCGGTCTGGTGGGGACGAAGGCGTGAGGTGGGAAATGTCGGGGAGGCGGGAGGGGCCGCCTCAGCCGGGCAGGAGGGCCGGGGCGCCGGCCCGGTCCCGGGCCAGCCACCGCGCGTACCCGCGGAGGAAGGCGTGGATCCGGTAGGGCTCGCCGGGTGGGCCGTCCTCCAGCATCCCGGCCTCCACGAGCTGTTCGA
>NZ_GG657750.1:7112975-7115417 GCF_000158895.1 Streptomyces sp. C
CCGAGTTCCTCGGCCCGCAGGATCGCCAGCTCCAGGCGGCGCAGGCCCGGCCCGGGGTCGACGCCGAGTTCGTCGCGCAGCCGCTCGCGCACGGCGCGGTACTCGGCCAGCGCCTCCGCCTGCCGGCCGGTGCGGTAGAGGGCCTCGACGAGCTGTTCGGTGAAGCGCTCGCGGACGGGCCGGTGGCGGGCGCCCTCGTACAGGTCGACGAGCACCTGGTGGCAGTTCCCGGCGGCCAGTTCGAGGTCGCAGACCCGCTCCAGGACCCGCAGCCGCTCCTGTTCGAGGGCCGGCACCGCGTCCCGCTGGAGCATGCCCGAGGCCACGTTCGACAGGGGTTGGCCCTGCCAGAGGGAGAGGGCCTCGCGCAGCCGGTACAGCTCCTGGGTGCTGCCGGCGGCGGCCCGTGCCTGCGCGGTCAGGAACCGGAACAGGGCGAGGTCGAGCGTTTCGGTGTCGTTGTGCATCCGGTAACCGCCCGGCACGGCTTCGATGGTGGTCGCGGATATGCCGTATTTCTCGAATAACCTGCGCAGCCGCAGCACACAGGTCTGCAGTGCGGCCCGGGCGGTCGCGGGAGGTTCCTCGTCCCATACGGCACGCAGCAGATAGCCGGTGGAAACCACGGCGCCGGGGTGGAGCAGAAGGGCGGCGAGGAGGCTGGTCGGTTTGGATGGTTTGAGAACTACAGTCTCGGGGCCGTGCGCAATACTCAAGGGCCCCAAAAGCTGGAACCGCATTGATGGTCCCCCGTGTCGGGTCACGTGTCGCAAATGAGCGTGACGGGGGCGTCGTTCCCGCGAGCCGCCAGGACGGACAGGCCTCCGGAAAAGTCCGGACCAGCGCCCGAGGCAGCTCGCCGCCCCCCGTTGGGCGGTGAATAACTGGAACCCTACAGAACGGATCTTGAAAAAGTCGAGTTCGGATACGGATCAATTCCGGCGCACCCGGCCTTATCCTCCTCTCCGTCACTCCGGGGATCCGTGGAGTTACCGCCGGTTCGTCAATTCTGTTCACAGCTAAACGAGTCGCGATAAAGGATCGCTTGAGCGTGGAGAGGGCGAGCATTCCCGGTCGGCTCCGGCATGGCCGGATCGGGTGGCGGATTGGCGGATTCCGGATAGTGGTCCGGAACCGGAATCCGCCGTCGCAGGAGGACCGCGGGAGGACTACTCGAAGCGCGCGGTGTCGCCCGCGCCGCGGCGCAGGATCTCCGCCCCGCCGCCGGAGAAGTCGATGACGGTGGTCGGCCGGGTGCCGCAGTCCCCGGAGTCGACGACGGCGTCCACCACGTGGTCGAGCCGCTCCTTGATCTCCCAGCCCTGGGTCAGCGGCTCGTCCTCGTCCGGCAGCAGCAGGGTGCTGGAGACGAGCGGCTCGCCCAGCTCGGCGAGCAGGGCCTGCGCGACGAGGTGGTCCGGGATCCGGACCCCGACCGTCTTCTTCTTCGGGTGCATCAGCTGGCGCGGTACCTCCGAGGTGGCCTTCAGGATGAAGGTGTAGGCGCCCGGGGTCGCCGCCTTGACGGCCCGGAACACGTCGTTGTCCACGTACACGAACTGCCCCAGCTGGGCGAAGTTCTGGCACACGAGGGTGAAGTGGTGCTTGTCGTCGAGGTTGCGGATCGACCGGATCCGCGCGAGGCCGTCGCGGTTGCCCAGCTGGCAGCCCAGCGCGAAACAGGAGTCCGTGGGGTACGCGATGAGCGCGCCGGAGCGGAGGGAGTCCACCACGCCGGTGAGGGTGCGCCGCTGGGGATTCTCGGGGTGAACGTCGAAGTACTTCGCCATCCGCCGAGCGTACGGGACCGGACCGCCGCACTCCGGAGCTCGCGCGCGGTACTCCGTCCGGGTTCACTTGGGACGCCCGTTCGGGCGCAGCGCCGAGTTTATGATCATCAGTTCGGCTTCCCGTCCTCTTTGATGCTGCCATCCGGCCGGAGGACAAAGGTGGAGGGCTGTGTGGCGATGTCACGGACGAAGACGTGGACCGCGGTCACCGCGGTGACGGGGGCCGCCGCGCTGGCCCTCACCCACGCACCCGGCGGCACGGCCGCAGCCGCACCCCCCGGCGCCGCCCCGGAGGCCGCGGTCACCCTCCTGGTCGGCCACGCCCTGGACGGCGGGGTCCGCGCGGACGACGCCGTGTGGTGCGCCGCCGGAGCCTTCCGCGGCGGCGGCTGCGGCACCTGGCAGGAGCAGCGGGTGCTCGCCACCCCCCGGGGCGGCACCGTCCTGTGGGACCCGGCCCTCGACGACGCCGGCGAACTCCCCACGGACGCGGGTTCCCCGCTGGAGATCAGCCTCGCCCGTGCGGAGGCCGGCCGCCTCACCGACGTCACCGTCACCGACGGGCACGGCCGCCACCTCGCCGGTGAACTCGGCCCGGACGGCGAGCACTGGCGCAACACCGAGCCCCTGCGCGCGGGGGAGGGCTACACCG
>NZ_GG657750.1:7115909-7119715 GCF_000158895.1 Streptomyces sp. C
CCGTACGCCGCAACGGACGCGTCATCAGGACCATCCCCGTCACCACCGGAAAGGCCGGCTTCCTGACCCGCAGCGGCATCAAGGTCGTCCTCGGCAAGGAGGCCAAGGTCCGCATGCGCGGCGACAGCGTCGGCATCAAGAAGGGCACCAAGGAGTTCTACGACCTCCCCGTCCTCTACGCGACCCGGGTCACCTGGAGCGGGGAGTACGTCCACGCCGCGCCCTGGTCCGTCGAGGCGCAGGGCGAGGAGAACGTCAGCCACGGCTGCACCGGCATGTCCACCGAGGACGCCGCCTGGTTCTACGAGACCGTCCGCGAGGGCGACATCGTCGAGGTGGTCAACAGCGGCGGCGAGCGGATGGACCCCTTCGGCAACGGCATCGGCGACTGGAACGTGGACTGGCGCACCTGGCTCTCGGGCAGCGCCCTGACCCCGGCGGCCGCCGGGCACCGCACGCCGGACGCCCCCTCCCGCCTCGACCCCACGACCTGAGCGGTGTCCCCCCTCGCGCCGCCCCGCCCGGCGCGGTCCGCCGCCGGACCGCGCCGGGTGCTGCTCGCGGGCTCCGCCGGGAACTTCACCGAGTGGTACGAGTTCGGCGTCTACGGCGCCTTCGCCACGGTCATCGCCGACCGGTTCTTCACCCCCGCGCACGCGGCCGGGCAGAGCGGCGCCGGCCCGCTGGTCGCCACCTACGGGTCCTTCGCGGTGTCCTTCTTCTTCCGGCCCGCCGGAGCCGTCCTCTTCGGCCGCATCGGCGACCGTGCGGGCCGCCGCACCGCCCTGGTGCTCGTCATCGCCCTGATGACCCTGGCCACCACCCTGATCGGGCTGCTCCCCGACCGGGACACCATCGGCGTCGCCGCGCCCTGGCTGCTCACCCTGCTGCGCGTACTGCAAGGGCTGTGCCTGGGCGGGGAGTTCGGCGGAGCCGTGGCCCTGATGACGGAATCGGCCCCGCCGGCCCGGCGGGGCCGGCACGGAGCCTGGCAGTCCTTCACCGTCGCCCTGGGCCTGCTCGCCGGCGCGGCCGTCGCCGCCCTCCTGGCCGGACTGCTCACGCCGGCGGCCCTGCACGCCTGGGGCTGGCGCATCCCCTTCCTGCTGGCCCTGCCGCTCGGCCTGACCGCGTACCGGCTCCGCGCCGGCCTCCCCGACGACCCGCCGGCGCAGGCCCCACGGCCGGCGCCGGCCCCCACGACCGCCCCCGCACCGCCGGAAGCCGTACCGCCGTTGCCGGGTGCCGCGCCGCGGGCTGCTCCCCGCCCCGCCCTTCCTCCGTTCCCCGGGGCTCCGCCCCGGACCCCCGCGACTCAATCGCCGGCGGGGCTGGAGGCACCTCCCAGCGGTAGCCGGGGGAGTTTGGGCGCACCGGGCGCGGAGCGCCCGGTATCGGGGTCAGGGGCAGAGCCCCTGGGAACGGTGGAAGGGCGGGGAGGGGCCGGCCCCGCGCAGCGGCCCGGCCCCGTCGGCACCGGCACCGCCGTCAGGGGTACCGGCCCCGCCGCGAGCGGCTCCGCCCCCGCACCCACGCCCCCCGGAGGGTCCGGCACGGCCCGCGCCGTCCTCCTCGGGGTCGCGCGGATCATGGGATGGTCCGCGGCCGGGTACACCTTCCTCGTGGTGCTGCCCTCCTACCTCCAGGCCACCCTCGGCGCCTCCTTCCGGCAGGCCCTGACCGCGACCGCCCTCGCCAACCTCGGCTTCGCCGCCGCCATCCTGCCCGCCGGGACCCTCAGCGACCGGATCGGCCGCCGCCCCGTCATGCTCACCGGGGCCCTCGGCGTCACCCTCCTCGCGCTCCCGCTGCTCCACCTCCTCCAGGACCCGGCGGCCGGCGCCCCCGCCAAGGCCGCCGCCGTCCTCGGCGCGGGCGCCACCGTCGGGCTCCTCGCGGGCCCGGGGCCCGCCATGCTCGCCGAGATGTTCCCCGCCCGGGTGCGCTGCACCGGGCTCGGGCTGGCGTACGCCCTCACCGGCGCCGTGTTCTCCGGTTGCGCGGGCCTCGTCATCACCGCCCTGACCGCCGCCACCGGCGACCGCGACGTCCCCGCCTACTACGCCGCCGGCACCTGTGCCCTCAGCGCCCTCGCCCTGGCCGGGCTGCGCGGCGACGACCACCGCGGGCCCCTGCGATGAGGGTGATCGGCCTGATGTCGGGCACCTCGTACGACGCCGTCGACGCGGCCGCCGCCCGCCTCACCCCGGAGGACGGCGGCGAGACCCTGCGGCTGGTCCCGCTCGGGCTGGTCAGCGCCCCCTACCAGGACGGACTGCGCGACGCCCTCGCGGCGGCCCTGCCGCCCGCTCCCACTACCCTGGCCGACGTCTGCCTCCTCGACACCCGCATCGGGCAGGCCTTCGCCGGCCTCGCGGCCCGCGCCGACCGCGAACTGTGCGCCGGCCGCGCCGACCTGATCGCCTCCCACGGCCAGACCGTCTACCACTGGACCGACGCCGGCCAGGTGCACGGCACCCTCCAGCTCGGCCGCCCCGCCTGGATCGCCGAAGCCACCGGCAGCCCCGTCGTCTCCGACTTCCGCCCCCGCGACATCGCCGCCGGCGGCCAGGGCGCCCCGCTGGTCGCCCTCGTCGACCTGATGCTGCTGCGCGGCCGCCCCGGCACGCCCGCCGCCCTCAACATCGGCGGCATCGCCAACCTCACCGCCCTGCCGCAGGCCGGCCCGCCCGTCGCCTTCGACACCGGCCCGGGCAACGCCCTGATGGACGCCGCCGTACGGGAACTCACCGCGGGCCGGCTCGGATACGACGAGGACGGCGCCCTCGCCGCCGCCGGCCGGGTCCACGAGCCGCTCCTGAGGCGGCTGCTCGCCGAGCCCTACTACCGGCTGCCCGCGCCCAAGACCACCGGCAAGGAGCTCTTCCACCACGGCCACCTGCGCGCCGCCCTCGACGGCTGCGCCCCCCTCCCGCCGCAGGACCTCCTCGCCACCCTCGCCCGGCTCACCGCCCGGACCGTCGCCGACGCGCTGCGCCCGCTGCGCGTCACCGAGGTCGTCGCCTCCGGCGGCGGCACCCGCAACCCGGCCCTCATGGCCATGCTCCGCGAGGAACTGCCCCCGCGCACCGCCCTGCTGGACTCGGCGGCCCTGGGACTGCCCGCCGCCGCCAAGGAGGCGTACGCCTTCCCCTTCCTCGGCTACCTCGCCCTGCACGGCCTGCCCGGCAACGCCCCCTGTGGTGCACCGGGGCGCGGGGGCCCCGGGTGCTCGGCTCCCTCACCCCGGGGCGCACACCCCTGCGGCTTCCGCCCGTGCCCTCCCGGCCGCCGGTACGGATCGCCGTCGGGCCGCCGCCGTGAGCCCGGCCGCGGCCGCGCGGGGCGCCGGACGCGGGCGGACGCTCCGGGAGCAGACGGCCGTGGTGCCGGGCGGCAGCACCCGCACCCGCGGCCCCGGCCGGTCCGGCAGCAGCGCGAGCAGCGCCGGCAGGGCGGAGGCGAAGCACAACCGGCCCCCGTCCGGCTCCCAGTGGTAGTAGAGCGGGGTGCCGCCCGCCCCGGCGGCGGCCAGTACCAGCACCGGTTCGGCGCGGGCGTCGACCACGGCCGCCGCGTACGCGCCCGCGACGTGCGCCGCGAACCCCGCGCCGTCCAGCGCGAAGGCGGAGTGCACCAGCGCCGCGTCGTTGCGGTCGGCGCCCCGGCAGCCCGCGGACCTCCAGCCGGGTGGCCAGGGCGAGCCGGCCCCCGATCCCGCCGTCGAGGGCCGCGGCGACCCCGCCCCGGTCGAAGAGCCGGCCGGACGCCAGCGCCCAGCCCTCGCCGCGGCTCAGGCGGATCCC
>NZ_GG657750.1:7120575-7125298 GCF_000158895.1 Streptomyces sp. C
CCGCGTCCGTCATGGCCCGCAGCGTCGTGGGCAGCCGGACCAGGGCCGGCCGGGGTGCCGTCGGGGTACCGGGCCCGGTCGGCCGCCTCGATCACGTGGCTGCCGCCGAGCGCGACGGCGAGGGCGCCGTCCGGCACCACCAGGGGGCCGTCGCCGTCGGGCCACAGGATCCCGGTGGGCGCGGCCGCGCCCAGCAGGCGCAGCACGCGCGCCGCGTGCCCGCGCGGCAGCCCGGGGTCGGTGACCAGGGCGATCCGGCCGGGGGCGAGGTCCCGCAGGACGTGGGGGAGTCCGTCCGACGGGCCGTCCCCGCAGCGGATCTGCACGGGGACGTGCACCGGGCCGGCGAGCAGGGACCGGTCGATGCGGACGGAGGAGAGGTGTGCGGACATGCCGCTCACGATCCGGGCGCCCCCGCCCCGGCGGCATGAGGCCCAGACCCCGTCGCGGTCCCTCCCGTCCGGTCCCACCCCGCCCCGTACGGTCCCACTCCGCACGGCCCGGTCACACAGAGCGACGGTGAGTGACTGCTAGTGTCGATCCGTGGAGGAAGAAGACCGCACCATTCCCCGGGTCTTGATCGTCGACGACCACCCCCTGTTCCGCGAGGGGCTGCGGGCCGCCTTGGAGAGCACCCGGGGCGCGGTCGTCGTCGCCGAGGCCGAGACCGGCGGCGAGGTCCCGGACGCGGTGGACCGGCACCGGCCGGACGTGGTCGTGATGGACCTCTCCCTGCCCGACGTGTCCGGGATCGAGGCCACGCGCCGCCTCGCGGGCACCCACCCCGGCCTGCCCGTCCTGATGCTCACCATGTCCGACGACGACGGCAGCCTGCTCGCCGCCCTCCAGGCGGGCGCCCGCGGCTACGTCGTCAAGGGCGCCGGTTCCGAGGAGGTGCTGCACGCCCTGCGCACGGTCGCGGCGGGCGGCGCCGTCATCGGCTCCGAGATCGCGGCCCGCCTCTCCGAACTCCTGGCCGGCGGCCGCCGCCGCGACGCCGGACAGCTCTTCCCCTCCCTCACCTCCCGTGAGGTGGAGGTGCTCGAACTGATCGCGCGGGGCCACGACAACCGGCGCATCGCCCGGGAGCTGGTCCTGTCCGAGAAGACCGTCCGCAACCACATCACCCACGTCTTCGAGAAGCTCCAGGTCACCTCCCGCGCCGAGGCCGTGGCCCGGGCCCGGGACGCGGGCCTGGGCGGCGACGCCGGCTGACCGGCGAGCGCCGGGAACGGCCGCCCCGGAACGGGCCGCCCCGGGAGCGGCCCGCCCGGAAACGGGCCGCCCGGAAACGGGCCGCCCGGAAAGGGGCCGCCCGGAACAGGGACACCCGCCCCATGCGCCCGGGACCGGGCACGCACCAGGCTGGAAACCAACGCACCCCCGAGCGGCCGGGGAGGCCGACATGCGCACAGCGAACCGGACCACCGCGAACACGCCCCGCTCGGGGCCGGAGATGCTGCCCGCCTACGCCGTCTGCGTCCTCACCATGCTCGCCGCCATCACCTGGGGCATCGTCACCCTCACCCACATCGGCCACCCCGCGCTGCGCACCGTGCGCCTCCACCTCGCCGCCGACCACGTGCTCGTCGGCCTCGGCATCGCCCTCACCGGCATGGTCTTCGCCGCCCGCCGGACCGCCCGGGTCCTCGGGTGGCTCATGCTCTGCTCCGGCTGCGCGCTCACCCTCGCCCAGGTGGTGCCGCAGACCGCCGTGGTGCACGGAGCGGGACCGCGCGTGCTCACCGCCGTGTTCGTCCTGGTCATGGTCGCCTTCACCCTGATCAACGCCATCATCTACCCGATGCCGCTGTGGCTGCCCACCGGCCGCTTCCCCCGCTGGGGCGCGCCGTACGTGGCGTTCACCGCCCTCTTCAGCGCCGCCCAGCAGTACTACGTCTTCACCCGCCCCGGCTTCGTGTACTACGGCGTCGAGACCCCCATCTCCGGCCCCGGATGGGCCGGCCTGGAACGCCTGCTGACGCCGTGGATGGACACCGCCTCCCGCTGGGTCCCGCCCTTCATCGCGGGCATCGGCATCCTCCTGATGGCCGTCCGCTGGCCGCGCACCGCCAAGTCCGACCGCCCCTACGCGATCCTGGCCGTGCCCTACCTGCTGTGGCTCGCGGTGATCGCCGTCAACCAGTACGGCGACCCGCCGATGGGCTTCGAGGTCGTCATCGTCTACCTGGCCGCCGCGTCCTGGCCGGCGACCGTGGGCTACGTCCACATCCGGGAGCGCACCTGGGCCCTGGACCGGGCGGGACGCCGCATCCTGACGGCCTTCGTCCTCACCTTCGGGCTGTTCATGGCCTACGCGGGCGGCGCCTTCGTCCTCGACTACTTCGCGCCCGGCTCCTTGACCCCCGAGTCCGGGCTGATGGCCTGCCTCACCCTCCTCGTGGGATTCCTGCTGCGGCCCACCGCGCGATGGGCCGCCCGGCTCGTCGACCGCTACTACTACGGTGAACGCGCCCAGCCCTACCAGGCGGTGCGCGCCCTCGCCGACCGGCTCAGCCACGCCCTCGACCCGGGGGACATGCCCCGCCTGCTGTGCGACACCGTCGTGCACACCCTGCGGCTGCCCGCCGCCCGCCTGGTGATCAGCACCCGGCACGGGGAGCGCGAACTGGCCCGCCTGGGCAGCCCCGGCAGCGGCGACGAGGTCTTCCCCCTGGTCCACCGGGACAACGCCATCGGCCACCTCTACGTCCCGCCGCGCGCCGGCGAACTCGCCCTCGACCAGCAGGACCGCGAGGCCGTGCGGATCCTGGCCGACCACAGCGCGCCCGCCATCGCCTCCCTCCAGCTCTACGAGGAACTCCAGACGAGCCGCGAACAGATCGTCCTGGCGCGCGAGGAGGAGCGGCGCCGACTGCGCCACGACCTCCACGACGGCCTCGGCCCCGCCCTGTCCGGGCTGCGCCTCCAGGTCGACGCGGCCCGCGCCGCCATACCGTCCGGCACCCGGGCCACGGGCTCGCTGGCCGCCGTGTCCGAGGGCATCGGGCAGGCCATCGACGAACTGCGCCACATCACCGGCGGACTGGCCCCCGCCGCCCTGGACGGCGCCGACCTGCCCCGCGCCCTGCGCCAGCTCGCCGAACACCTGGGCCGGAACCTCCGCATCACCGTCAGCCTGGCCCCCGAGCCGTTCCCGGGCCTGCCGGCCGCCGTGGAGGTCGCCCTGTACCGGATCGCGGCGGAGGCCCTGAACAACGTCGTCCGCCACGCGCGGGCCGGCCACGCCCACGCGGCGGTGGTGCTCACCCCCGAGGCGGTGACGGTGGAGGTGACCGACGACGGGTCCGGGGTCCCCGCCGGCGCCCCCCGCGACGGCGGAGTGGGCCTGCGCTCCATGGCCGAGCGCGCCGAGGAGCTGGGCGGCACCTTCGACCTGGTCAGCTCCGGGACCGGGACCGTGATCAGGGCCGTGCTCCCGCGTACGGCCGGGACCGGCACGGGACCGGGGGACCATGTGCCCGGGACAGGGGGCTCCGTACGTTGATGGTCCGAAGCCCGAACGGGCCCGGAGAACCCGAGGAAGAGGAACCATCATGTACGCGAAGATCGTGAAGCTCGCTCCGGTGGCCCTGGTCACCGCCGGCCTGATCCTGGCCGGTCCGTCCGCACTGGCCGCCCCCCAGCAGCAGTCCGACGCCGTGTCGGTGCTGGAGCACAAGACCAGCGGCAAGAAGGGGCCCTACCCCAGCAAGTCGTCCTGCGAGGCGGCCGGCAAGGCGGGCCACTACAAGAGCTACTCCTGCAAGCAGCACGACCACAAGTGGTGGCTCTACTACACCACGAAGTAACGGGAGGACAGCTCCTCCAGCCGGGCCCGGGACACACGTCCCGGGCCCGGCGCCCGTGCGCCGCCCCCGCGCCGGGTCAGCCGCGGGACGCGGGCGGCGCCGCCAGGGGCGCGTCGCCCAGCTGTACGAGCGTCAGCAGGACCAGCGCGTCCGTCCAGCCCAGCGGCACGACGGCCTTCGGGAGGCCCTGCGCGTCCACCGTCTCCGGGAGCTCGCCGAGCACGTTGCGCTGCGCCAGCACCCAGTCGAGCACCGCGGAACCCTTCGCCCGCTCGCCCGTCGACGACCAGGCGAGCGCGAAGAACGAGGTGCTCGCCGTCCAGGTGATGTTCCCCCACCGCGTGTCCGGGTCACTGCCCGGCACCAGACCGCCGTTGGGCCGCAGCAGCTCCCGGTAGGTGGTGTCGAGTGCCCCCGGGAGACCGGCCGGCGCCTCGTTGAACGGCGGCGCCATGAACGCCGCCGCGCTGTCGTGGCCGTGCAGCCCGTCCACCGTGCGCTGGTAGCCCAGCGGCGCGAACCGCTTGGCGATGCCCCGCTCCAGCCGGCCCGCCGCCTCCGTCCAGCGCGCGGCCTCCTGCTGCCGCCCGAGCCCCGCGGCCAGGTCGGCGGCCGCCCGCAGCCCGGACAGCAGCGGCGCCGCCGTGCCGATGTTGGCGGTGTCCGTGGGCAGTTCCCAGTAGTCCGGGGAAGCCGGCGGCAGCCCCTCCCCGTCGAGGGAGGCCGCCGCGAAGTCGGCCGCCTTCAGGATCGCCGGGTACAGCACGCGCAGCCGCTCGGCCCGGTCCGCCGCGGGCGCCGTCCGGTACCACTGCCAGGTCGCCCAGGGCACCCAGCCGTTCGCGTCCAGCTGCCACGGCCGGGTGTCCGGCGGCCCCGAGCCGTCCAGCTTGGTACGGGCCTCCCAGGTG
>NZ_GG657750.1:7125987-7126861 GCF_000158895.1 Streptomyces sp. C
GCCAGCGGCACCTCCACCCAGCCGGTGCCCGGCCCGCCCAGGGCGGCCAGGTCCACGGTGGCCGAGGCGACCGCGGAGCCGGCGTCGTCCCGGGCGGTGCGCACCTGCACGCTCAGCCTCCCGGCCGCGGCCGTGCTGCCGAGGAACAGCGAGACCCGCGAGAGCCGGTCGTCGTCCGTGGTGAACTCCTGGGCCCCCGCCCGTCCGGCGCTCCCCGCGCCCTTGATCCCGTACAGGGGCACGTCGTGCCCGGCCTGCCCGTCGTAGGCCGCCCGTCCGCCGCCCTCCGGCCGTCCGTCGGGCAGAAGGGGCACCTCGTGCCCGGTCCGCCCGTCGTGGACCGGCCGTCCGTCGGGCGACACGGGTGGCCCGCCCGCGGCGACCGCCCCGTCCGCCGTCTGCAACAGCGTCGCCAGCAGGGCGGTGGCCAGCAGGACGGACCGTGTGCGCATCACGCATTGCCTCCACTGTGATGAAGCGTCAATAAGCCCGGCAGTGCGCGTACGCGGCGCCATTCATCCAATATCCCCGGCCGGGGCGCCACCGGCGGACGTGACAGTCCCTGCCGCGCCGGACACCCCGCAGCACCGCCCGGACGGTCCAACGCCCCGTCACCGGGCGGGGTAACGGCCCGCCCACCACTGCCGCCCCACCACTGCTCCACAGGCGCACCAGCGGCACACCACCGCACTCGAAACACGCTCTCCCCTGTCCAGCCACGCGCACCCATCGCGCGCACCCGAACCGACCGGCACACGAGGCGCCGGGCCACACTCACGGGGGGAAATGTGATCACTCGACGGAACCGCACTCCGGGCAGGCGTCGCCCGCCGGCAGCATCGTCGGCACCGGAGGCATGCTTGCTGCCCCGTCG
>NZ_GG657750.1:7131250-7131995 GCF_000158895.1 Streptomyces sp. C
CCTCACCACCGCCACCCGCACCCCCGCCCGCGTCTACGGCGCCGAAGCCCACCTCGGCACCGCCGAACCCGGCAAACTCGCCGACCTCACCCTCGTCGACGGCGACCCCTTCACCGACTTCGCAGACCTGGTCCGCGTACGGGCCGTCCTGCGCGCCGGCACCCCGTACGCACGCGCCGACCTGGAAGCGGCCTACCCCGACCCCGCCGCCCCGGCCCCGGAGCAGACCTGGCGGCCCGTCCTGCGCCAGCTGCACCGCGACTCCTGCTGCACCGCCCACCGGGTCAACGGGCGCTTCCTGTAGGGGGGTTACCCCCACCCCCGGAAGCCGGTCTGCCGGATGGGA
Source organism: Streptomyces sp. C (assembly GCF_000158895.1). Taxonomy (NCBI): domain Bacteria; kingdom Bacillati; phylum Actinomycetota; class Actinomycetes; order Kitasatosporales; family Streptomycetaceae; genus Streptomyces; species Streptomyces sp. C. The sequence goes on from NZ_GG657750.1 coordinate 7,131,597, forward strand.
CGCCGGGGCGGGCTGCACGAGGCTTGCCCCATGACGAACCCCCGGAACAAGGCCCTCCTGCTCGCCCTCTCCGCCGCGGCCGCCGCCACCGCGGTCACCGCCGCCACCCTCCCCGCCCAGGCGGCCCCGGGCCCCCGCGCCGAGGCGCCCGCCCTCGCCTGGCACCCCTGCGCCAAGCCCGGCGGCCCCGCCGGCCAGGAGTGCGCCGACCTCCCCGTCCCCCTCGACTACGACGACCCCGCGGGCCCCCAGATCAAGGTCGCCGTCTCCCGGATCCGCAGCGACCGCCCCCAGGCCCGCCGCGGCACCCTCGTCGTGATCCCCGGCGGCCCGGGCGGGCTCCGGCGTCCAGCGCCTCACCCAGAAGGGCGCCGCCCTCCAGCAGCAGCTCGGCGGCGC
>NZ_GG657750.1:7133890-7135914 GCF_000158895.1 Streptomyces sp. C
CGGCCTACGGGGCCGACGTCCTGCCCGTCCCGGTGGAACACTTGCTGGCCGCTGCTGAACGAGATCCACGACCGCCTCGGCTACCACCCGGTCAGCAACCTCACCCGCACCCACACCGGCCACCCCTTCGGGTCCGAGGGCTACAAGACCATCGCCTACGAGATCCACGCCGACCTTGGCGTCCCCGCCGCCGTGTTCACCCCCGTCGGCTACGGGGAGCTCCTCCACGGCATCTGGAAGGGCTTCGCGGAACTGCGCCGCCTCGGCGTCACGGACACCGTCCCCCGCATGTTCGGCTGCGAACCGGCCGCCGGCGGACCCCTCGCCCACGCCGTCCGCACCGGCGTCCCGGCCGCCGTCGTACCGGTCGGACCGACCGACGCGTACGCCATCGACTGCGCGGCCGGCAGCCACCGGGCGGTGCGCGCGGTCCTCGACAGCGGCGGGTCGGCGCTGCTGCTCACCGACGCCGAACTGGCCCGCGCGCAGGCCCGGCTCGCCTCCCAGGGGGTCTGGGCGGAGCTGTCCGCGGCGGCCGGACTCGCCGGGCTCCAGCAGCGCACCGCCGCCGGCGAACGCTTCGACGGCCCGGTGGTGTGCGTGTCCACCTCCAGCGGGTTCAAGGGGCTCGGCGTGGGCGCGCGGCCCCTGGCTCCCGTCGAGCCCACCTGGGAGGCCGTCTCCCGGATCCTGCGCCGCTGAACCCCCTCCGTACGGGGGCCGGGGAGGGGATCCCCCGCGCGTCACACCCCCGCCCGCCGGGGCGGTGGTTGACTGGCCGCATGCCGCTCGACTCCTACGGGGTGCTGTCGGGAACGCTGCACCGACACTTCCGCGACACGCCGGACACCCAGGGGCACTGGTTCCACGTCAACCTGGAGGTGGACGCGCCCGCCGGCCGGTACCGGTGCGCGGTCGACGTGGACAGCAAACAGTCCACCACCGGCGTCCAGTGGAAGGTGCTCACCCTGGCCGCCTCCGTGCTCGACCCGGTGCCCTCCCTGGACCCCGGCTACCACGAGCTGTCGACGAGCTCCGGCTCCGGCGCCCTCGACTACCAGCGGCACCCGGCCCTGCGGCACCGGCCCGGCTGCGCCTTCCCCGTCCGCCCGCCCGCCTGGCTCCGGGACCTGATGGACCGGCTGAACCCGCCCCGTCCCTGGATCTCCGGCTCCAACCTCGACGCGGCGCGGGCGCTGGAACCCATCCTGCTGCCCGGCCGGGAGATCATGGTCTTCGGGGAGCCCTTCGACCACGGCCTCGGCATGCACAACATCCACCAGAACCAGGGCGACCCGTACGGCAGCCAGTGGTGGGACGACAACGGCACCTGGCAGGACGGCGCCACCCTCACCCGCCGGCCCGACGGCCGGTACGACGTCTTCCTCAACAGGTTCTCCAGCCAGGCCGAACACACCGGCCCCGACGGACACCCCGTCTAGCCGTGCCGGAGGACCGCTTCGACACCTGGGCCGCCGCAGACGGCTACGAGCGCTACATGGGCCGGTGGAGCCGGCGGGCGGCCGAGGTATTCGCGGCCTCCCTCGGCGTCGGCCCCGGCGCCCGGTGGATCGACGCCGGGTGCGGTACGGGTGCTCTGGCCGGGGCGGTGGCGGCCCGCTGCCGGCCGGGGCTGGTGCTGGGCGTGGACCGGTCCGCCGCCTTCGTGGCGGCCGCCCGGGCCGCCACCGCACCGGCCGGGACCCCGGGGCCGGTCTTCGCGGTGGCCGACGCGCAGGCGCTGCCGGTGCGCGACGGGGCGTTCGACGCCGCGGTCAGCGCCCTCGCGCTGAACTTTCCTGCCCGCCCCCGGCGCGGCGGTCGCGGAGGCGGCCCGGGCGGTGCGGCCGGGCGGGCTGGTCGCCGCGTACGTCTGGGACTACGCCGGCGGCATGGGGTTCCTGGGGCACTTCTGGGGACGCGGCCGTCGCCCTGGACCCGTCGGCGGCCGCGCTGGACGAGCGCCGCTGCTTCCCCTGTGCCGGCCCGGAGCCGCTGCGGACGCTGTGGGCGGGGGCCGGGCT
>NZ_GG657750.1:7136014-7153142 GCF_000158895.1 Streptomyces sp. C
CAGGGCCCGGCGCCCGGCTACGTCGCCTCCCTGGCCCCCGCCGCGCGCGGGCGGCTGCGCGACGCGCTCGCCCGCGCCCTGCCGGTCCGGGCCGACGGGGCGATCGCGCTGACCGCCCGCGCCTGGGCGGTCAGCGGCCGCCGAACAGGCCGCTGAAGGGGTCCGAGGCCTCGGCCCGGACGGCCGGGAGCTGCCGGTAGAGGGCGCTGCCCGGGCACTCGGTGGCGAAGACGTCGCGGTGGCCGGAAACCCGCTCCACCGTCACCCGCTCCCCGGCCCTGAAGAGCCCGTTGTCGATGGAGGAGGTCAGCTCGACGGTGCCCGAGGGGCCGTGCCCGAACCGGCCGAGGGCCCAGGCCGCGAGCCGCGCGACGGCCGCCGTCGCCTCCGGCGGCGCCTCGACGTCTGTGTAGTGGCCGATCACCGCGACCCCGACGGTGTCGATGTTGAAGCCGAGGGTGTGCGCCCCGGTGACCGGCCGGCCGGAGCCGCCGGCCCGGCCCTCGAAGACGGTGCCGCACTTGTCGACCACGTAGTTGTAGCCGAGGTCCTTCCAGCCGTTGACCCGCTGGTGGAGGACCTGCAGGCCGCGTACGACGGCGGGGGAGTCGGCACAGTCGTAGTCGTTGCTCTGGGCGGTGTGGTGGACGAACACGGCCTTGACGTCCCTGCCGTAGACGGCCGCCTCGCCGGGCCCCTCGGCCGCGCCCCAGCCGTCGCGCGGGACGATCCGGGGCCGGGAGCCGGCGGCCCTCTCGTAGGCCGCGGGCACGGGCGCGGCGGCGGGGCGGGGGTCCGGCCCCGGGTCGACCAGGTCGAGGCGCAGCCCGGCCGGCAGTTCCCCGCCGACGCCCGCCGCGCGCACCTCCACCGCGTCGGACGGTCCGGCCCACCACGGCTCCCCGCCCTCCACCACGGTCCAGGGCGACCAGTGGCCGGAGCCCCGCTGGCGGGCGCGGACCCGGTACGTGCCGGCGCCCGGGCCGCCGGGGAGGTCGGCGGGGGCGGTGACGGCGAGCATGCTGAAGGGGGTCCGGGCGTCCGCGAGGACGGGCGCGCCGGCCGAGGTCAGGGTCACGGCGCGCGGCGGCGGGGGAGCGGCGGCCGGTTCCGTGCCGACCGCGGCCACGGTGACGAGCAGGCAGCTCAGGGCGGCGGTGAGGGGCGTCAGCGGGAATCCGCGGGTGCGCACGTCGGCTCTCTCCAGGATTCCCGGGTGGCGGTGGACGTGAACCGGAACAGCGGCTGCTCCGACACGCCCCCGAACCGGTCCCGGGCCCCGAGGACACAGGGCGCCGACCGGGCTGGAAGTGCCCGGCCGGCGCTCTGCGCACTTCGCTGACCGCCCCCTTCAACGAGCCCGCGGCCCGGGGGTCACGGCCTGCGGCCGGCGGGTTCCTCCGCTCCCGCCGCTCAGTTGGCCGCGTACACCCGTACCGCGAACTCCGCGATGTCCGCGTCGGAGAGGTTCTTGGCCAGATTGGCCTCGGTGATCATGCCGATGAGGCGGCGGCCGCCTTCCACGTCGATGACGGGCAGCCGCTTGATCTGGTGGATCTCCATGGTCTCCAGCGCCTGCTGGGCGTTGCTGTCGGCGTCGATCCAGTGCAGGTTGCCGGCCAGGTCTCCGGCGCGCATGGCCGCCGGGTCCTTGCCGTCCGCGCAGCACTTGATCACGATGTCGCGGTCCGTGATCATCCCCTGGAGGCGTCCGTCGTCCCCGCAGATCGGCAGGCAGCCGACGTTCAGCTCGCGCATCATCTTGGCCGCGTCCTGCAGGGACTGGTCCTCGCGTACGCACTGCACGCCCTGGGTCATGATGTCCCGGGCCCGCAGGTTCCTGTCCATGGTTCCTCCTTCCGCCGTGCCCTTCCCTACGAGCACAGCACGGATGGACCGGCGCTGCCCGCCGGGAGCGTCAGGGCCCGCGCCCGGGAAGATTGTTGACCGTTCGTTCCAGATAGTCCTATGATCATCGACGTGGCAAGGACCAAGGAATTCGATCCGGACGCCGTTCTCCAGTCGGCCCTCGAACTGTTCTGGCGGCGCGGCTACGAAGCGACGTCGGTGGCCGACCTCGTCGAGCACCTCGGCATCGGACGGGCCAGCATCTACGCGACCTTCGGCAGCAAGCACGAGCTCTACCTGAAGGCGCTGGACCGCTACGCCGAGACGTTCGACCCGCTGCTGCTGGACCAGCTCTCCGCGCCCGGCCCGGCTCTGCCCGGCGTCCGGGCTGTGGTGCGCCGCTTCGCCGCCGAGGCCGGCTCCCCGGCGGACCGGCTGAGCGGCTGCTTCATCACCAACACGGCGGCCGAGCTGGCCTCCCACGACGCGGCGGCCGCCCGCCGGGTCGGGGTGAGCTGGGACCGCTTCGAGACCCTGCTCCACTCGGCGCTCGTCCGCGCCCAGGGGCAGGGGGAGCTGGCCGGCGACCGCGATCCGCGGGCGCTGGCCCGGATGCTGCTGGTCCTGCTCCAGGGCGTCCGCGTCGTCGGCAAGGCTTCCGACGACCCCGCCCGCGTCCGCGACGCGGCGGAACAGGCGCTGGCCCTGCTGGACTGACGGCCCGCCGTCCCGTACGCCCCCGCCGCGCGCTTCCGCATGCCCGAATTCTGAACCGATCGTTCAAATAAGGGGCCACCACCGGCCCCCGAAGGAGTCACCGAAGATGAACCGCTTCACCGGCCAGACAGTCCTCGTGACCGGCGCGGGCTCCGGCCTCGGCCGGGCCATCGCCCTCGCCTTCGCCGCCGAGGGCGCCTCCGTCGTGGCCGCCGGACGCACCGCCGCCACCCTGGACGAGACGGTCGCCCTCATCGAGGCGGCCGGCGGCACCGCCGCCGCCGTCCCCGCGGACGTCACCAACTCGGGGCGGCTGGAGGACCTCGTCCGCGAGACGGTCGCCCGCTTCGGCGGACTCGACGTCGCCGTCAACAACGCGGGCGTACTCCGCGGAGTGGGTCCCGTCGGCGACGTCAGCGAAGAGGACTGGGACGCGGTCCAGCGCACCAACGTCACCGGCGTCTGGCTGGCGATGAAGCACGAGATCGCGCACATGCGGCGCAACGGCGGAGGCGCCATCGTCAACATCTCCTCCAACCTCGGCGCGCACATGCGGATCCCCAACGCCGCCGCCTACATCGCCTCCAAGGCCGCCGTCTCCGCCCTCACCCGGGCCGCCGCCCTCGACCACATCCACGAGGGCGTGCGCATCAATGCGGTCAGCCCCGGCGCCGCCGCCGGCCCCATGTCGCTGCGACCCGGCGAGACCGAGGCCGACCGCGCCGAGCGGATGAAGGAGGAGAACCCCCTCGGCCGCCTCGCGGAGGCCGAGGAGGTGGCCGCCGCCGTGCTCTACCTCGCCTCGCCCGCGGCCGGCTCGGTCGTCGGCACCGACCTCGTCATCGACAGCGGCTCCTCCGCCTGAGCCCCGCGGCGGGCGGCCGGATCCGGCAGCGGCCGCCCCGCGCAGGCGGCGTCCGCCTCCGGCAGCCGGCCGTCGAGCAGGAAGTCCTCGACGTAGCGGTCCACGCAGGCGTTCCGCGACTGGTAGGCGCCGTGGTCGCCGCCGCCGACCGTGATCAGGCGCGACCCCGGGAGCCGTCTGTGGGCCCGTACGGCCCCCTCGTAGTAGGTGGCGGGGTCGTGCTCCGAGTTGAGCATCAGGACCGGCGGCAGACCCCGGCCGGTCACCTCCACACGAGGGGCGCCGGAGCGCGGCCAGGCGGCGCAGACCGAGGTGAAGGCCAGCTCCCGGGCGCCCGCCAGGGGAAAGTCGCGGCTGTCCGCCTCGCTCCTGCGCACCCAGTACCCGGTGTCGCGGTTCCAGGGGGTGTCCTGGCAGACCACGGAGAAGAAGTCCGCGGCGAACCGGGCGTCCATCGGGTGCTTCAGCCTCTGCGCGAGGACCCGCCGGGTCGCGGCCGGGGCGCTCGCCGGGTCCTCCAGGACGCCGAGGAGCGCCGCCAGGTCCGGGAAGCGGTCGCCGCTGTAGATCATGGAGGTCGCCGCGGCGTCCAGGTGGTCGGGCAGGACGCGGGTGCCCTCCAGGTCGAGCGGGTGCTCGCGCAGCGAGGCGCGCAGCCGCTCGTACGAGGCCTCGGCCTCGGCCGGGGTCCTGCCCCGGTGGTACGTCGCGTCGTTCGCCGCCAGCCACGGCAGGAAGTCCTGCTCGAACCGGCGCTGGAAGCTCATCGGCTGCCCCGTCAGGAAGTCTTGCCAGCCGCCGCTGAAGTCGATGTTGCTGTCGAGCACCACCCGCTCGACCCGGCGCGGGAAGCGGGTCGCGTAGACGGCGCCGAGGTGGGTGGCGTAGGACGGGCCGTAGTACGACACCTGCCGGACGCCGAGCAGGGACCGGTACAGGTCCATGTCGTGCACGGCCTGGTCGGTGGTGATGTAGGGCAGCAGGCCGCCCGAGTTGCGCCGGCAGTCGCGTACGAAGTCGCGCGCGCGCCGCACGGTCCCGCGGACGGCCTCCTCCGAGCGGTCGCGCAGGTCGCCGCCCGCGAACAGGGCGTCCACCTCGTCCTGCCCGGAGCAGACCACGTTCGTGCTCGCCCCCACGCCCCGCTGGTCGAAGCTCATGATGTCGTACGCGGCCGCCAGCTTCGGCGCGTACGAGGCCAGGCCCGCCGGCCGCCCCAGCCCCGAGGCCCCCGGACCGCCGGCGGCCATCATCAGGACGCCGCGCCGGGCGGCGGGGTCCGTGGAGCGGTGCCGGGACACGGCCACCGTGAGGTCCGGCCCCCGGCCCGGGTGGTACCAGTCGCGCGGTACCGCCATCGAGGCGCACTCCAGCGGACCCGATGCGCAGGGCCGCCAGTCGAGGCGCTGGTTCGCGTACCGGGCGGGTATCGCACGGGCCTCGGCCCCCGGCGCGGCGTGCGCGGGGACGGCGGGCAGGGCCGCCACGGCTAGCAGCCCGCAGGCGGCGGCCGCGGCCCTGCGCGCGGTCTTCTTCAACAGGTCCATCCGGGTGGTCCCTTCCCCGTAGCGGTGATCGGTCGTGACGATCCTCCGCGAATCGGGGGCCCGGGACGATCTCCCCACCACCCGTGTCCGGGGTGGTGCTGGTGCCACCCCCGCCGTCAGGTGCGGCGGACCAGACGGGTCGTCAAGTGGTGCTGGAGCGGCTGTCCCACGGCCGCCATGTCGTGCACGACCGTCAGGCCCTCGCCGTCGAGGGCGTAGCGCCGGCGGGTGCCGGTGACCTCCTTGGCCAGCGGCGTCAGCGACACGTCCTCGGTCTCGATCTCGATCTCCAGTCCGGCCGCGGCTTCCGGGGCGGACACCCACCCGGTGTACGTCTCGACGATGCCGGTCGGGTGGGCGAGCACCACCTCCAGCGAGGCGTCGGGCGTCACCCGCCACCACCCGGCCTCCCGGCCCGCCGGCCGCACCGGGGCGCCGTCCGCGTCGACCAGCCAGGCGCGTGCCTCGTAGCGCAGGAAGGGCCGGCCGTCGTGGCTGAAGGCGATCTCCTGCTCGTACCGGAAGTCCTGCTCCAGGGTCGGGTACTGACCCCGCCCGCGCCCGTGCCAGCGCCCGAGCAGGGGGAGCACCGGAGCGAGCAGCGGATGCGGCTCGGGCCCCTCCCCGAGGACGTGGCTGTCGGGGTAGGGATTCTCCTGCGCCGGCTCGAACATGTTCACCTTGCCCGTTCTGTGGTCGTCCCCCGTGGGCGTGCAGCGTAGCCCGCGGCGCGTGGCCGCTCCCGCGCGGTCCGCCGGCCGGACACGGAGGGGGCGCGCTACGCGACGAACTCCTCGTCCCCGTACCGGATCTCGGCGGACTTCCAGTCGACGCCGAGCCGGGCGGTGAACTCCCGGGCTAGCGGCAGGTCCGCGAGCGGCGCGACCAGGATCAGCCGCCCGCCGAGGGCGACCGAGCCGCCGCCGAGCCGCTCCCGTGCCACGGGGTCGGCGAGCAGCGCGTCGCGCAGCCGGGTGGCGCTCACGCCGTCGGCCTGGATCTCGACGGCGTCGGTCTCCGGCGAGGTGCGCGGCAGGCACCGGAATGTCAGCACGGACTCCTGCCGGTACTGCTTGCGGATGACGTCGGCGATGTGGTGCAGCCCGTTGGCGTCGACGCGGGCCACGTCGAACTCGCGCGAACGCTCGTAGGTGGCCTGCTGCTCCTCCTCGGACCAGAACACCCCGTCGAGCAGGGTCGAGGACTCGGTGCGCGCCCCGTGCGAGCGGATGATCTCCCGCACCTCGCGGTCGAAGCGGAGCAGATGGGTGCGCAGCCGGGGGTCGGCCGGGTCCGTGATGACGGCGGTGTTGTCGGTGGCGAAGACCTCCGCGGCCGGGCAGCCGCCCGTGCCGGACGACGTGGGCGAGGGGGCGTCGGCCTGGGCCGTGCCCGTCCCCGCCGATGCCAGTGCCAGGACCCCGACCGCCACCAGTGCGCGCAACCGCTTCATCCGTCAACTCCCTGTCTGTGGACACGTGCTGCGGCGCTCCCGGGCCGCAGCGGGCCTCATCCTAGGAGCCCGGGCGGTACTCCCGCGGGGGCGGCGGCACCCCATTATGGCGGATGGCGGACGGTGGCTACTTGGGCACGTCGCGCGTTAGGCAGCCGCGGTCACGGGTATGGCCCAGCGGGGGAGGGGGTGCGGGGTGCGGGGTGGTGCAGGCGGGGCGGCCCGGGGCGCGACGGCGCTCGGATCGGTGGCGACCCTCGTCCTCGCCGCGTGGCTGGTCTGGCTCCTGCCGGGTCCGCAACTGGCCGCCGTGCTCGGCTTCGGCCCCGTGGACGGGATCGTGACGATCGCCGAGTGCCACGAGGCCGCCGACGTGGAGGGCTACGCGGCCGGCACGCAGTGCAAGGGCCGCTACACCCCCGCCCGCGGGGGCGGGGGCCCGCAGGAGGAGATCCTGCTGGAGACGGCCGCGGCGGAGCACCGGCCGGGCTCCGAGGTCGAGGTCCGCACCGCGCGCGGGAAGGCGTACGAACTGTCGGGCTTCGCCGTCGGCAACCTGGGCGTGGCCACCGGCCTGCTCCTCGTCCCCTTCCTCGCCCTCGCGGCCTGGCTGGCGGCCTGCGCCCGGCGGGGCGGGGCGGTGGACGGGGGCGGCTTCGTGCTCGCGGCGCTGGCCGCGATGGTGGCGGTGGTCGTGCTGGGCGCGGCGGCCGGCCTCCTCGTCGGGCTCTTCACGGCCCTCTTCTGAGTCCGCCGCACGTGCCGGGTGGCCCGCGAGGTCGGGCTGGTGCCGGGCACCCTGGTGCAGCGGTTCGGGTCCCGGCACGGGCTGCTGCCGGCCCTCGCCGACCGGTCCCCCGTGGACGCCGGCGAGCCGGCGGGGCGAGGGGCGGCGGGAGCACGACACCGTGCTGGGCGCCCTGACCGCGCTCAGGGCGGAGACGGTGTCCGAGACGGCCACCCCGGAGAGCTTCGCCCGCCACTCGGCGTACCCGTGCGCGGGCCTCACCGACCCGGAACTCTACGAGCGCGCCCTCGCCGTCCACCGGCCCGGACGCCGTGGCCGTCACCCCCGGCTTCCCGCGCTCGGAGACCCTGCTGGAACACTTCGGCGTCACCGAGGGCAACGGGCGTGAAGCCGCCGCCGGTGACCCGGACTTCGCCCACTCCGAGACCCCGGCCCACCTCGGCCGGACCGTCGCCGCAGTGGCCGCCCGACCCCGGCGTCATGGCCAAGTCGGGCCGGGCCCTGGCCACCCGGGGCCTGTACGGGGAGTACGGCTTTCGCGGACGCCGACGGCGGCCGGCCGGACCTCGCCGCGCACGGGGCCGAGAACCTGGAAGAGGAGTGCGGCCCCTCGGCGACCCGCTCCGACCGGCGCCGCCCGCTATGCCGGGACGGCGAGGCCCTCGATCAGCTCCGCGCCCGGGAGCCGGGCGAACAGAGCGCCCGGGGCGATCAGCTTGCCGCGCCGGCGGCCGCTGCCGACCAGGACGTACGGCATGTCGCCGACCGCCGCGTCCACCAGCAGCGGCCAGTCGGCCGGCAGGCCCAGCGGGGTGATCCCGCCGTACTCCATGCCGGTCAGCTCCACGGCCGTGGCCATCGGCGCGAAGGACACCTTGCGGGCCCCCAGGCGCCGCCGGACGACCCCGTTCACATCGGCCCGCGCCGCCGATGGCACCAGGCAGGCGGCCAGGGTGGTCTCGCCGCCCCGCTTGGCGGCGACCACCACGCAGTTCGCGGACGCCTCCAGCAGGCCCCGCCCGTAGTGCTCGACGAAGGCGGCCGTGTCCGCGACCGCCGGGTCGGTCTCCACGTAGACGATCTCCCGGGCCGCGGCCGGGTCCCCGTGGTGCCGGGCGCGCACCGCCTCGGCGACCGGCGAGACCAGCTCGGCCAGGCAGTCGGGGGCGGGGCGGGCGTCTTCGAAGGGTCCGATGGGGGCACGCATGCCCGCACGTTAGCAGGGTGCGCAGGTGCGAGGCCGTCGCACCTGGTCACGGCCGGTACGACGGCCGTAGCCGCAACGGGTTCGGTGTGCCAACGTAGGCCCCATGGACGGCAATCGGAGCAGCGGCCGGAGCACCTCCGCGCACCGGCACGGTCACGACCACGACCACGACCACGGGCATGCGCACCGCCGGCGGCGCCGGCTGCGGCACCTGCTCACCCCGCACCGCCACGACTCCGGCGAGAAGCTCGACGCGGCCATGGAAGCCTCCCGCGAGGGCATGCGCACCCTGTGGACCTCCCTCGCGGTGCTCGGCGCGACCGGCGCCGCCCAGGCCGTGATCACCGCCCTGTCCGGATCGGTCGCGCTCCTCGGCGACACCGTTCACAACACCGCCGACGCCCTGACCGCCGTACCGCTCGGCATCGCCTTCGTCCTCGGGCGGCGCGCGGCCGACCGCCGCTACACCTACGGCTACGGCCGTGCCGAGGACCTGGCGGGCGTGCTCGTCGTGCTGGCCGTCGCCGCCTCCGCCGCCCTCACCGCCTGGACGGCCGTCGACCGGCTCCTGCACCCCCGTGAGGTCACCCACCTGTGGGCCGTGTGCGCCGCCGCGCTGACCGGCTTCGCCGGCAACGAATGGGTGGCCCGGCTGCGCATCCGCACCGGCCGGCGGATCGGCTCCGCCGCCCTGGTCGCCGACGGCCTGCACGCCCGCACCGACGGGTTCACCTCACTGGCCGTCCTGCTGGGGGCCGCGGGCTCCGCGGCCGGCCTCCCGGCCGCCGACCCGGTCGTCGGGCTGTTCATCACCCTCGCCATCCTGCTGGTGCTGGGGGACGCCGCCCGCGAGGTCTGCCGCCGGCTGATGGACTCCGTCGACCCCGCCCTCGTGGACACCGCCGAGCACGCCCTGCGGCACGTGCCCGGGGTGCTCGGCGTCGGCCAGCTGCGCATGCGGTGGATCGGCCACAGCCTGCGCGCCGAGGCCGACATCGTGGTCGGCGGCCACCTGACCGTCGTCCAGGCGCACGAGCTCGCCCTCGCCGCCGAGCACGCCCTGATCCGGGCGATCCCCAGGATGGCGGCCGCGACCGTCCACACCGACCACCCGCCCGCCGCGCACCCCCTGACGGCCTGACGGATTCAGCGGCCCGCCTCCGTGCGGTGGACGAGGTCCGTGATCAGCCCGGCGATCCCGGGCCACAGCGCCCGCGGCAGGTCGTGGCCCATGCCGGGGAAGACCGCCAGCTCGGCACCCGGGACGGCCTCCGCGGTGGCCCGGCCGCCGCTGACGTCGCACATCGGGTCGTCGGTGCCGTGCACCACCAGCGTCGGCAGCCGCAGCGACCGCAGCCGCTCCGTACGGTCGCCCGACGCCACCGCGGCCACGGCCTGGCGGCCGACGCCGAGCGGGTCGTAGGACCGGTCGAAGGCGCGGGCGGCGCGCTCGCGCACCGCCGCCTCGTCGAAGGGGTACCCCGGCGAGCCCAGCACCCGCACGGCGTTGACCGTCCGGTCCACCGCCTCCTCGCGGCTCCTCGGCGGCGGCCCCGCCAGCGCGCCCAGGACCTTCGGGTCCGGCTGCCCCACCGCCCGGTCGCCCGTCGTGGACATCAGGGAGGTCAACGAGCGCACCCGGCCCGGGTGTTCGATCGCCATCGTCTGGGCGATCGCCCCTCCCAGCGACAGGCCGACGACATGGGCGCTGTCCAGCCCCAGCGCGTCCAGCAGGCCCACCGCGTCCCCGGCCATGTCGGACAAGGAGTACGACGCGGACGACAGGTCACCGGCCAGCGCCGCAGCGACGTCGGGCAGCGGCGCGTCGGGGAAGTGGGTGGACAGGCCCGCGTCGCGGTTGTCGAACCGGATCAGCCGCAGGCCCCGCGCCGTCAGCTCCGCGCAGAAGCCGTCGGGCCAGCCGTGCATCTGGAGGGCGATGCCCATGATCAGCAGCACCGGCGGATCCTGGGCGTCCCCCCACCGCTCGTAGGCCACCTCGATGCCCGCCGGTCCCACGCCCACGGCCTTCTCCTCGGTCACCGTCACGCCGTCTCCTCCCGTGCAGGGGCAGACGCCGAACATACCGGGGGAGATTGGCGCGAGAGGCCCTCATGCGGCGGTGTCGGCGTGCTGTACGGTCCGCGGCATGTTCGCCGGACTGCGTACGCCCGCCCCACCGGGCTGGAGCCGCTGGCTCGTTCCGCCCGCCGCCCTCTCCGTCCACCTCGCCATCGGCCAGGCCTACGCCTGGAGCGTCTTCAAACCGCCGCTGGAGACCTCGCTCGGGCTCTCCGGAACCGCCTCCGCCGTGCCCTTCCAGCTCGCGATCGTGATGCTCGGGCTCTCCGCCGCCTTCGGCGGCACCCTGGTCGAGCGGCACGGCCCGCGCTGGGCCATGACCGTCTCGGCCGTCTGCTTCACGTCCGGGTTCCTCGTCGCCTCCCTCGGCGCCGCCACCCGCCAGTACTGGATCGTGGTGCTCGGCTACGGCTGCGTCGGCGGCATCGGCCTCGGGATCGGCTACATCTCGCCGGTCTCCACCCTCATCAAGTGGTTCCCCGACAGGCCCGGCATGGCCACCGGCATCGCCATCATGGGCTTCGGCGGCGGCGCCCTGATCGCCGCGCCGTGGACGGCGCGGCTGCTGGACGTCTTCGGCCGCGACTCCTCGGGCATCTCGAAGACCTTCCTCGCCATGGGAGCCGGTTACGCCGTCTTCATGGCCTTCGGGGTGCTGCTCGTGCGGCTCCCCCCACCCGGCTGGACGCCGCCGGGTGCCCCGGCCGCGAGCGGGGACCGGCCGGCGTCCGGCCCCCGGGTCTCCGCCCGCGAAGCGCTGCGCACCCCGCAGTTCTGGTGCCTGTGGGTGGTCCTGTGCACCAACGTGAGCGCGGGCATCGGCATCCTGGAGAAGGCCGCCCCGATGATCACGGACTTCTTCGCCGGTACGCCGGCGCCGGTCTCCGCTGGAGCCGCGGCCGGGTTCGTCGGGCTGCTCTCCCTCGCCAACATGCTCGGCCGTTTCGTGTGGTCGTCGGCCTCGGACCTCATCGGCCGCAAACGGGTGTACCGCCTCTACCTGGGTGCCGGTGCGCTGATGTACCTCCTCATCGCGCTGAACGGGAACTCCTCCAAGACCCTGTTCATCGCCTGCGCCGCCGTCATCCTCTCCTTCTACGGGGGCGGATTCGCCACGATCCCCGCCTACTTGAAGGACCTCTTCGGAGTCCACCAGGTCGGCGCCGTCCACGGCCGGCTGCTGACCGCGTGGTCCCTGGCCGGCATCGTGGGCCCGCTGATCGTCAACGCCGTGGCGGACGCCGGGAAGGCGGCCGGGCGGACCGGCACCGCCCTCTACGGCACCTCGTTCCTCATCATGATCGGCCTCCTGGCCGTCGGCTTCGCGGCCAACGAACTCGTACGGCCCGTGCACCCCCGCCACCACGAACCACCGGACGCCGCCCCGCGGGCCGTTCCCGCCGCCTCCGAGGGAGCCGCCCCGTGACCGGTCGGCACCGCACGCGGTTCGTCGTCGCCTGGCTCTGGGTCGGGCTCCCCTTCGGCTACGGCATGTACGAACTCGCCCTGAAGATGCGTCAGTTGTTCACGGGCTGAACCGGCCGGCGCGGGGTGCCGACGCGCGGGCCGCTCAGGACCGCTCCAGCAGGGCGGTGCCGAGCTCGGTCGCCGTGTAGTGCACCTCGCGCCGGTAGCGGTGGCCCGTGACGAGACCGGCGTCGCGCAACACCGACAGGTGCTGGGACACCGCGCCGAGGCTGAGCCCGCTGAGGGCCGCCAGCTGCGTGGTGGTGCTGGGCGAACCGGTGAGGGCGAGGAGCCGGGCCCGGCTGCGGCCCAGCAGCCGGGCCAGCCCGTCCGCCCGGGTGCCCCGCCGCTCCCACAGGCCGCCCACGGCCCGCGAGGGGTAGACGAGCGCCGGAGGAGCGGTCCCGGTCCCGGCCAGCAGGTGGCAGCGCGCGGCGAAGGCGCTGGGGGCCAGGACGAGGTCCGTGCCGCCGAGGTCCGGTCCGGCCGGGGGCAGGTCGGCGGACACCAACCGGTCGCCGGTCCAGTGCAGCGACGGGTGCAGGCGGGCGAACACCTCCTGGATGCCGTCCTCGGCGAGCTGGCGCGTGCGGTACGCGATGTCCGCCTCCAGCAAGGCCCGGATCCGCGGCCAGTACGGCCGGACGGCCGTCCTCCCACCAGGCCCGCAGCGCCCCGGTCGGCTCCGGCGCGTCCTCTCATCAGGGCGAGTTCCTCCTCGAACTCGGCCAGCGGCAGCGCGGCGGCGGCGTGGTGAACCCCGGGGAGGCGGCCGCCGCGCGCAGCGGCGCGACCCGACCGGCGAGCGCTGCTGGTCCTCGCGCAGCGGCAGCACCGACTTGATCCACGGCAGATGGACCGCGTGCCGCCCCGGGTCGGCGGTGGCCCGGAAGGCGGCCACGGTCTCCCACAGCGGCGACACGGCGAACCTGATGCCGGCGACGTCGTGCACCCCGAACCGCACTTCCCCCACGTACCCACCCCCACCGGTCGGACCTTTTCGCGCAGCCTAAAACATTGGCCCGGCAACCCCGCGCCCGACATCTTCGCGGCATGAAGAACCACCTCCCCCTCCACGCCGATTTCCGCCGGCTCTGGACCGCCGACGCCGTCAGCCAGGCCGGCTCCGCCGTGACCCTCCTCGCGCTGCCGCTCGTGGCCATCGGTGTCCTGGACGCCACCGCCTTCGAGGCCGGACTGCTCGTGACGTGCGAGTACCTGGCCTTCCTGCTGATCGGGCTGCCCGCCGGAGCCTGGGTGGACCGGCTACGGCACCGCCCCGTGATGATCGCGGGCGACCTGGGCCGGGCGGCCCTGCTGCTGTCCGTCCCCACGGCCGCCGGCCTGGACGTGCTGTCGCTGCCCCACCTGTACGCCGTGGCCTTCGGGATGTCGGTGTGCACCGTCTTCTCCGACGTGGCCGCCCAGAGCGCACTGCCCCGGCTGGTCGACGCGGACCGCCTCGCGGACGCCAACGTCCGCCTGGAAGCCACCCGCAACGTCACCCAGGTCGCCGGGCCCGGCCTGGCCGGAGTGCTGGTCGGAGCGCTGACCGCGCCCGTGGCCCTCGCCGTCGACGCCGTCAGCTACCTGCTCTCGGCGTTCCTCGTCCCGCGCGTGCGCCGCCCCGAGCCGCGCCCCGCCGTACGGACCCGCGCGAACCTGCGCGTCGAGATCGCCGAGGGGCTGCGCTTCGTCCTCGGCGACCGGACCCTGCGGGCGATCACCGCCGCCTCCGCCGTCTCCAACCTCTTCGGCACCGTCGGCGCCGCCATGCTGATGGTGCTGCTCGCGGGGGAGCTCGGGCTGTCCCCCCTGCTGTGCGGGGCCGTGTTCACGGTGGAGGCCCTGGGCGGCCTGCTCGGCAGCCTGCTCACCCTGCGCGTCGCCGCCCGGGTGGGCGAGGGCCGGGCGATGTGCGCGTCCGTGGCCGTCAGCGGCGTGCTGTGGCTGTCGGCCGTGCCCCTCTACCGGGACGACTGGCGGTTCGCGGCCGCCGTCGCCCTCCAGGGGCTGGGCTGGACCGCCTTCATGACCTTCAAGATCACCTCGGTCGCGTACCGGCAGCGGGTCTGCCCCGCGCGCCCTGCTCGGCCGCACCGCCGCGACGTTCCGCTTCGTGGTGTGGGGTGCCATGCCCGTCGGCGCCCTGGCCGGCGGACTGCTGGGGCAGTGGCTCGGCGCCCGGCCGGCGATGTGGATCGGCGCACTGGGGGAACTCCTCGCGGTCCTTCCGCTCCTGCTCTCGCCGCTGCGGACCGCCCGGGCGCTCAGCGTCGCTTGAGCTTGGCCCACACGGTTTCGAGGGCTTCGATGTCCGCGTCGTCGAGGCGGTCGTCGAAGACCTCCCGCAGGGCCTCCCGGCGGGTCGCGTCCGCCTCGGCGAAGGCGCGGCGGCCCTCGGCGGTGAGGTGCACGCACACGGAACGGGCGTCCGTGGGGGAGGGGACCCGGTCGACCAGGCCCCGGGCCTGGAGCTGGTCGACGACGCGGGAGACCTGGCTGCGGCTGAGCAGGGTCTTGGCCCCCAGCGCGGAGGCGGCGACGGGCTCGCTCTGGCCGTTCAGCCACAGCATCACCTCGAACCAGGACAGCGGCAGGCCGTGGGCCCGCGTGAGCTCCTGGTCGATGCGGGCGGAGAGGGTGGTGCCCGCCCAGATCAGGCCGTAGAAGGCGTGGTCGCGGGCGGTGAGGTCACCCATGGTGAGGTCTGTGCGCGCCATACCGGCAGCCTAGCCGCTTGCGTGCGCGCACACGTAAATATATTGTGTGTGCACACACCTATTTGCCCCCTCGTCCCCCCGGAGCACCTCCCATGAGTACCCCCGCCACCCCGAAGACCGTCCTGATCACCGGCACCTCCTCCGGTATCGGCCTCGCGGCCGCCGTCCTCGCCGCCCAGGCGGGCTGGCAGGTCGTCGCCACGATGCGCGACACCGCGAAGGCCGGCCCGCTGCGCCGGGCCGCGGCCAAGGCGGGGGTCGAGGACCTGGTCCAGGTCAAGCGGCTCGACGTGGTCGACCCCGCGTCCATCGACGCCTGTCTGGAGGAGCTGCTCGCCGAGCACGGACGGCTCGACGCGGTGGTCAACAACGCCGGCGCCGGCCAGGTAGGGACCATCGAACAGGGCACGGTCGAGGACGTCCGCGCCACCATGGAGGTCAACTTCTTCGGCGTCGTCCAGGTCACCCGCGCCGCCATGCCGCACCTGCGCGCCTCGCGCGGCCGCCTGATCACGGTCACCAGCGTCGGCGGCGTGATCGGCCAGCCCTTCAACGAGGCGTACTGCGCCGCCAAGTTCGCCGTCGAAGGCTTCATGGAGTCCCTCGCACCGGTCGCCGCGACCGCGGGCGTCGCCGTCACCCTCGTCGAACCGGGCGCGGTGGCCAGCGAGTTCGTCAACTCCATCGGCGTGGACCTGCCCGCCATGCTCACCGCGGCCGGCCCCTACGCCCCGGCGCTCCAGACGTACGTCGAGCGCACGGTGAAGACGTTCACCACGGCCCAGACCCCGGCCGAGGCCGCCGCGCCGATCACCGAGGCCCTGACCGCCGAGCGGCCCGCCTTCCGCGTCCAGACCTCCGACTGGGCCCGCGACTTCGTCGGCACCAAGCTCGCCGACCTGGACGGCTCGGCCGTCCAGGCCATGACGGCCGCCTGGGTGGGCTGACGGCTCCCCCTACCGCCGCCGGTCCGCCAGCACCTCGGACGACGCGTCCCGCTGGTGCGGGACCGGCGGGACGGACAGCGGCGCCCCCGCCTGGTCCTGCCGGAGCGAGACCGTGCGCGCGGGCGCCGGGATCGAGATGCCCTCCGCCCGGTACCGCTGGTGCAGGCGCTTGATGAACTCGTGCTTGATCCGGTACTGGTCGCTGAACTCGCCCACGCCCAGGATCACCGTGAAGTTGATCCGGGAGTCCCCGAAGGTGTGGAAGCGGACCGCGGCCTCGTGGTCCGGGACCCCGCCCGTGATGTCGGCCATCACGCTGTCGACGACGTCGAGCGTCACCCGCTCCACGTGCTCCAGGTCGCTCTCGTAGCCGACCCCGACCTGCACCAGGATCGACAGCTTCTGCTCGGGCTGGCTGTAGTTGGTCATGTTCGTCCGCGCGAGCCGGCCGTTGGGGATGATCACCAGGTTGTTCGACAGGTTGCGCACCACGCTGTTGCGCCAGTTGATGTCGACGACGTACCCCTCCTCCCCGCTGGTCAGACGGATGTAGTCACCCGGCTGGACGGTCTTCGAGGCGAGGATGTGCACCCCGGCGAAGAGGTTGGCGAGGGTGTCCTGCAGGGCCAGCGCGACCGCCAGACCGCCCACCCCCAGCGCGGTGACCAGCGGGGCGATGGACACCCCGAGGGTCTCCAGGGCCACCAGGACGCCCATCGTCAGCACCACGATCCTCGTGATGTTGACGAAGATCGTCGCCGACGCCGCGACACCCGTACGGGACGCCGCCACCGACTGGACCAGACCCGCCACGACGCGCGCCGCGCTGAAGGTGGCGATGACGATGAGCACCGCCGTCAGCGACTGGTCGACCACGCCCCCGACCCGCGCGGTGAGCGGCAGCGCCGAAGCGGCCACCGCTGCCCCGGCGATCACGGCCGCCCAGGGGACGATCGTCCGCAGCGCGTCGACGATGACGTCGTCCCCGCTCCACTTGGTCCGGCCGGCGTGCTTGGCCAGCCACTTCATCAGCGCCCGCAGCACCAGACCGGCCACGCCGCCGGTGGCCAGCGCGATGCCCGCCACGACCCAGTCGTGCAGGACGAGGTCCCGGGTCACCGCCCGGCTCCCGCGGTGCGGAGGGCGAGGGAACGGGCCGCGGCCGGCCGCCGTATGTGCTGTGTCGTCACCTTGTCACCTGTCAGGTCGTGTTGTGCGCAGCCCCGTTGGAGCGGATGTACGCATTCCGAACGGAACTGTCATCCTGCCCCATGGCCGGGCCGCTCCCGAACCCGGACCCCGCCGTTCCGCCCGACCGCCGGGCGGCGGGGCTCCGCCGGCCCGTTCGGGCGCGGCGCGGTTGCTCCGGGTTGACGAACCGCTCACCTGACCGGCCCACGCCCCCGGCCTGTCGGGCCGGCCCGGGTGGCGGGGAGCGGTGATATGTGCAGCGCGTGGAGAGGCGCCCGGCCCGGCAACGGGACACGGGGGCCCACGCACCCGTTCCCTCGCGCTCCCGCGGCG
>NZ_GG657750.1:7153242-7166761 GCF_000158895.1 Streptomyces sp. C
CCGGTCCCGGCTGCTGCTCGCCACCATCGCCGCGGCCGCGGCCCTGTCCGGCCAGCTGGTGGTGACCGCCCCGGCGGCGTTCGCGGACGGGCCCAAGCCGTCGGCCCAGGACCAGAGGAACCAGGACAAGGGCAAGGACGACCACAAGAAGAAGGCCGTGCAGTTCCCGCACGGTCTGCGCCAGTTCACCTCCGACAACACCTTCACGGTGCCGGCGGGCGTCACGACCGTGTTCGTCCAGGCCTGGGGCGCCGGCGGCGGTGGCGGCGGTGGCGGTGGCGCCTCCGCCACCTCCCTGGGCGGCGCGGGCGGCGGCGGCTGCGCGGGCGGCTTCACCTGGTGCGCCCTCACCGTGCGCCCGCTGGCCGACTACGGCGTGGACATCGGCGACGGGGGATCCGCCGGCGGCGGCGGTGCGGCGGGCACCGCGGGCACCTCCGGCAACCCGGGCGACCCCACGACCGTCGTCGCGACGGCGACCAACACCACCCTGGCCACCGCCACCGGCGGTGGCGGCGGGGGTGGCGGTGGCGGCGGCACCACCACCGCGGGTGCCGGCGGCGCCGGTGGCGCGGGAGGCAACGGCTCGTGCACCACGAGCAGCGTGAACCGTGCCGGAGCCCCCGGCACGCCCGGTGGCGCCGGTACGGCGGTCGGCCAGGGCGGAGCCCCCGCCGACGGCATCGTCCAGCTTCCCCCGGGCGCCGCCGAGGGCGGCGACGGCGGCGCGGGAGGCAGCGCTCCCGGCCAGGCCGGCAGCCCCGGACAGACCGGCGGCTCCGGCTACGTCGTCATCTGGTGGTAGTCGCGCCGTCCTGAGCGGACGCCCGGGAACACCCTGACCGCCCGCTCCCACGGCCCCCGCGGCCGAGGGGGCGGGCGGTCGCCCGTCACGGTGCGGCCGTCAGGAACTCCCGCAGGTCGACGACCGCGTACTCCTCCTCCAGCAGCGCGTCGACGATGCGCGGCAGGGCCTGCGCGTCGAGGACGACCCCGTCGCCCGCGCTGCTGCCCACGTGCATCTGCAGGATGGCCCCCGGGCCCAGGGCGCGCACCGCCCGGCGGACCGCCTTGTCCACCGTCATCCCGCCGGCCGGCCCCAGGTAGCCGTTCGTGTCGTCGGTGAACTCGATCGCCGCGTACCCCAGGCCGTTGACGTCCGCCACCGCGTCCTCCGTGGTCGAGCTGTACGGGAACCGGAAGAACGGCAGCGGCTCGGCCCCGGACGCCGTACGGATCGCCGCGTCGGCGGTGCGCACCTCCCGCTCCCGCTCCGCCGTGCCGAGGTCGTCGAAGTACGGGTGGCTGTGGGAGTGGTTGCCCAGCCCGTGCCCGGCGGCGGCCATCGCCCGCACGGCCGCGGGACGGGCCTTCGCGAACAGGCCGGTGGGGAAGAAGGTGGCGGCCGCCTTCCGCCGCCGCAGCTCCGTCAGGACCGTGTCGAGACCGCTCTCGTCCCAGGCGGCGTTGAAGGTGAGCGCCACCACCCTGCGCGAGGTCGGCAGCCGCCGGACCTCCTGCCCCAGCAGCGACGCCGGCGGCCGCGGTCCCGCCGCCGCGGCGGCCACGGCACTCGGGGCGGGCACCAGACCCGCGGCCAGCAGCGCCGCCATCGCGGCACGTCGTCCCACATCCACCACAGTCGCTCCCTCGGCCGGCGCACCGCACCGCGCGGCGCTGCCACGAGTGTGCGAGAGCGGCGGGCCGGGCGCCGCGCAGCCGTGCCGGGCACCCGGGTGATCTCCGCCGGCCGTACGGCAGTGACACGGTGTGCCCGGACCCGGCACCGGCCGGCGGCCCCGTACAGTCCGCTTCGGCCACCCCGCCTCCGTCATCGCGGGCCGCGCACCGCAAGGGAGACAGCCGTGAACACCACCGACCAGAACCGCTTCCCGTCGGACCCGGCCCGCCCGCAGCACGGGGAACCCACCGGCAGGGCCTCGCTGCACGCGCTCGTGCTCTCCGGCTCCTCCCGGACCGGTTCGGTCAACGCGCGCCTGGCCGCCCTGGTCGCGAGCCTCGTGGTGCGGGCCGGCGCCACCGCCGAACCGGCCATGCTCGGCGACTTCCCGATGCCGCTGTACGACGGCGACCTGGAGGCCGACGAGGGCGTGCCGCCGGGGGCCCTGGCCCTGCGCGAGCGGATCGAGGCCGCGCAGGCCCTGGTCATCGCCTCGCCCGAGTACAACGCCTCCGTCCCGGGCGTGGTCAAGAACGCCGTCGACTGGGTGTCCCGCGTCCGGCCGCAGCCCTTCAAGGACAAGCAGGTCCTGCTGGTGTCGGCCTCGCCCTCGATGGTCGGCGGCAACCGGGGCCTGTGGGCGCTGCGCGTCCCGCTGGAACACCTCGGGGCACGGGTCTACCCCGACATGTTCAGCCTGGCGATGGCCCATCAGGAGTTCACCGAGGACGGCGCGCTGCGCGACCGGGGGCTCGGCGAGCGCCTCACGGCGACCGTCGAGTCCTTCCTCGACCTCGCCGAGGCCGACACCCGCTACCTGTGCCTCCAGCGCCGCTGGTACGAGTTCCTCGGCGACCGGACCGACGCGCCGGTCACCGCCCGCGCCCAGGACTGAGCCGCCGCACCACCAAGGTCGGGCACCACCAAGGACGCGCCCCACCCCCGCCCGGCACAGCCGCGGGCGGGGTGGGGCGCGTACCCGTGCCCGGGGGCGCGCGCTGGTGCCCAGGGGGCGTGCGGGGCGGCGGATGCCACTCTTCCGGAAGAATTCCGGCACCGGCTTGCACGATCGGGCGTGCTTTCCGATGGGGTGGTGATGGGGGGCGCTTGCGCTCCACGGCTGTCGCACACGGGGGCAGGCAGCCGACCACCCCACACACCACTTGGAAGGTTCCGCGCCGAAGTGAATGTTGCCGAGATTGTCGCCCTCGCGCTGATAGTCACCACCACGGTCCGTGTTTTCTCGAGCGATGTGACACCCACCGCCCTGGAGGGCGGCGACGAGCAACGGTGGGGGAGTGCATGAGCGAAGGCGAGTTCGACCCAGCGGGGGACCAGACGGTCTCCAGTGAACTGGCGGGCGTCCTGCCCGTGGAGTTCACCGCGTTCCACTCCCAGCAGCACCGAGCGTACCTGCGCTACGCCCACCTCCAGCTGGGCAACGCCAAGGACGCGCAGGAAGTCGTCGACGACGTGTTCACCTTCCTCCTGAAGGTGTGGCGCCAGGCCCTCAAGGAGGCGAGCCTGCACGGCTTCGCCTGGGCGGTCCTGCGCGAACACGTCGAACGCCGGCTGGCGGCCCTCGGCCGCCAGGTGGCCATGGTGGAGACGGCGTGGTTCTCGGCCCTGCGCCGCTCGTCACGCGAACGCCTCGAACTGCTGGAGTCCAAGCTCGGCCTGTACGCCGCCATCGCGGAGCTGTCCGAGCGGCAGTACGACGTGGTGCTGCTGGCGTTCCTGCTGGGCAACGACTCCGACACGGTCGCACGGATGATGGGGATCTCCCCCGCGACGGTCCGTTCGCACGTACGCGGCGCACGCCGAACCCTGTCCCGCAAGCTCGGGGTGGACTGGATCCCCGGAGAGGAGAAGGACCAGTGAGCGACATGCCCGCTGACCGTGACATGCCGCTGTGCGAACTGGACGCGGCCCTGAAGAACGCCGCGGTGCTCGCGGAGGAGTACGCGGGCTACGACGAGGGCGCGGCCCGGCGCCGCATCGCCCGCCGGATCGTGGCCGACCGGGCCCGCTCCGCGATCGGCGGCGCCACCGGACCGGACCTGCCCGCCCGCGGGCAGACCGGCCCCGCCGAACACGACGACCTGGTCCTCGACGCCGCCTGCCACGTGCGGGCCGCCCGCGCCCTGGACGACGTCACCTGGTCCCTCGTGGAGAGCCGGGACTTCGCGGAGCTCGCCCTGCACGCCGAATCCTGGCCGCACGGAGTGGACTCGGCCCTGCTGTTCGGCTGTCTGCTCCACCTGACGGAGCGGACGGAGGGCGCCCGGTTCTGGTTCCAGTACGCGGCCGGGGCGGGCTCCCGCACCGCCGCGCAATGCCTCTACCTCCACCACCTCTCCCGTGCGGAGGTCCGTACCGCGAGGCACTGGAAGCAGCAGGCCCGGACCCTGCCCGCCGAGGAGCACCTGCCCCATCTGCAGCAGATCCCCGAGGACCTCGAAGAGGCCCTGGCCGCCTCCGTGATCTGGACCTCCCCGCCCATCACCACCCAGGACCTCAGCTCGCTCACCAGCGGCCCCGGCCGGGCCGCGCGGCCGCCCTACCGGCTGCCCGCACGGCTGCGCCAGGCGGTCGCGGCGCGCCCCAACCACGAACACCCCGACCTGGGCGACGTGTTCACCCCCAGCCCACCGGTCGCCGTGGCCGTGGCCCACCACGCCCGCCTCAACCCCCTGCACCTGACGGGGGAGGCCAACGCGTGGGCGCTCGAAGCGCTCAAGCAGCCGCACCTGACGCACGCCGCCCGCAAGGGCCCGGAAGGCCAGCCGGCGTCCGCCGCCCTGGAATCCGTCCACCAGGCGCTGCGCGTCCTGGAGGTGGTCAACCGGTACTCGGGCGGAGTCAGCCTCACCCAGATCGCCCGTGAGACGAAACTGCCGCAACTGGTGATCGCCCGGGCCGTGGAACAGCTCGTCCGCGCCAGCCTGGCCGCCCCGACCGGGCCCGACGCCTACGTCGCCGGCAACGCCCTGACGCTCACCGACGCGGCGGGCGGCGACGGGCGCGGCCACCTCAAGGACACCCTCGCCTGGGTGCGCGACGCCGTGGGCGCCGCCGTCTACGTCGCCCGCTACACCGACGGCGAGGTCTCCATCACCCAGTACGCCGACGGCCCCGGCACACCCGTCGTCGAGGAATGGGTGGACTTCAGGTCGGCCGCCCACGCCTCAGCCGTCGGCAAGGCCCTGCTCACCCAGCTCGACTACGACGACAGGAAGGACCACCTGGACCGCCACCGGATGTCCAAGTTCACCCCGCACACCATCGGCAGCGAGAAGGCCCTCTTCCACCAGCTCGACGCGCGCAGGCCGGGCGCCCCGCTGCTCGACCTCCAGGAGTACGCCCTCGGCACGGTGTGCGCGGCCGTCCCCATCACCTCGGGCCCGAACGCCGAATGCGTGGCCCTGTCCATCCCCGTCCCCGACCCGGGCCGGCTGAGGCAGGCCGCCCGGATCCTGCAGAGCGAGGCCGCCGCCGTCTTACTGGCCCTCATCGTGGCCGGCAGCGCCCAGCCCGCCCCCGGACCGGTCCGCAGCGCACCCGCCGCCCCGGGACCCCAGTGGTTCACGGACGCGGCGGCCGGCGCGGCGGCCCCGGCCGGACTGCACCGCCCCTTCCTCTCCACCACCGCCTAGCGACAACGGCCGGCCCCGCACGCGGGGCCGGCCTCCGCCGCGAGCAGGGCCCTCAAGCCCCGCCGGGGCCGAGGGAGCCGAGGGCGGCCACCGCGCCGACCATGCGGTCCCAGAAGAGCTCCGTGTCCAGGGTCGTGCCGACCCGCGCGTTCACGGGCCGTCCCACGTACTGGTGGAGGTCCACGACGGTGGCGCCGCGCGTGTAGCGGCCCTGGAGCTCGACGACGACGTTGGCGTCGGCGCAGCCCACGATCGCCGGGTCGATCACCCTGGCCACCGCCACCGGGTCGTGCAGCGGCGGGTGGGGCATGCCCCACAGCCGGCGGTAGGCGGAGGCGAAGTAGGTCAGCAGCTCCACGCAGACCGAGCCGATCGGGGTGCCGAGGGCCTCGAAGCGGGCCAGCACCTCCGGGGTGGCCAGCGCCTGGTGGGTCACGTCGAGCCCGCACATGGTCACCGGTACGCCACTGCCGAACACGACGGCGGCGGCCTCCGGGTCGGTGCAGACGTTGAACTC
The DNA here is from genome assembly GCF_000158895.1 of Streptomyces sp. C. Lineage (NCBI taxonomy): Bacteria > Bacillati > Actinomycetota > Actinomycetes > Kitasatosporales > Streptomycetaceae > Streptomyces > Streptomyces sp. C. The sequence continues at coordinate 7,159,097 of NZ_GG657750.1, forward strand.
GGCCGCCGGCGTGCGGTTGCCCGGTCCCACCGAGCCTCCCATCAGCACGATCTCGCGAATGTGCCCGGCACTGTCGGGATGGCGGGTCAGCAACAGGGCGATGTTGGTCAGCGGGGCGGTCGGCACCAGGGTGACCGGCTCGGGGTGCTCGACGAGGATCCGGTGGATGAGGTCCACGGCGTGTTCGGGCACCACGTCCACCGTGGGCGGCGGGAAACGCGGTCCGTCCAGCCCCGATTCGCCGTGCACGTCGGCGGCGACGGCCAGCGGCTGGAGCAGCGGCCGGTCGCAACCCGCGGCGACGGGCACGTCCGTGACACCGGCGAGGGTCAGGACCCGGCGGGCGTTGAGGGTGGTCTTCTCCAGCGTCTGGTTCCCGGCGACGGTGGTGACGGCGAGGAGGTCGACGGCGGGATCTCCCGCCGCCAGCATGATCGCCAAGGCGTCGTCGTGTCCGGGGTCGCAGTCGATGATGATCGGAACGGGCACGCGCTGGACCTCCTCGTGGGCCTGGACGGCCCAGTCTGCCGCCGGACGGCCGCGCGGGCCGCCCCTTACGAGCCAAAAGGCGGCCGGGTCGTGGCGGACACCGCCTCGGGCGCACGGTCTGATGGTCGGACGACTGCCCCGGACGGGGGACGTGTGCGGGGTGACGGGGCCGCGGCTGACGCGCCTGCGCCGATGGCCGCGGGGAGTGTGGAACGGTTCGTGCCGATCACGCACAGCAGCGATCGGAAGGACTCCCCATGCTCAGAACGGTGTTCACTGCCGGCGCGGCCGCCGCGCTCGCCGCTGCCGCCCTCACGCCCTCCGCGGGCGCCGCGCCCGCCCTGCCGTTCCCCGCGCCGCCGGGGCAGATCACCGTCGACGTGGTCCAGGTCAACGGCTCCGGCTGTCGCCCCGGCACCGCCAATGTCGCGGTCTCCCCGGACAACACCGCCTTCACGGTGACGTACAGCGAGTACCTCGCCCAGGTCGGCAAGGACGCCAAGACGACCGACTTCCGCAAGAACTGCCAGCTCGGCCTCAGCGTGAACGTGCCCCAGGGGTACACCTACGCCATCGCCAAGGCGGACTACCGCGGCTTCGCCAGCCTGGCGCAGGGCGCGAGCGCCACCCAGAACGCCAGCTACTACTTCCAGGGCATGCAGCAGACGGCCTACCGGAGCCACACCCTGAACGGCCCGGCCGAGGGCAACTGGCAGGTGTCGGACGCGGTGCCCGTCGAGGCCCTGGTCTTCCATCCCTGCGGGGCCAAGCGGAACCTGAACATCAACACCGAGCTGCGCGCCCAGGCCGGTTCCTCCGACACGGCGAACACCACCAGCTTCGTCGCGATGGACTCCACCGACGGCAGCTTCAACACCGTGTACCACTTCTCCTGGAAGACGTGCCCGCAGCGGCGCTGACACCGGAGGGACGGCGAGGGGCCGTGCCCGGGATCCCCCTGGGCGCGGCCCCTCGCGCATGTCCGGAGGTGGTGTGAAGAGATGCCATTGAGGGCGTTCGGGTGGGAATGTCCAGCACCGGCAACCGGGCGCGGAGAGTAACGAGTCATGACGTTCAGTGATGACTCCACTACCGGGAGGTCTGATGAGCACCGTGAACACCGCACCGACGTACGGACTTTCCTCCGGGACGCCGCAGTGGGCGCTCGACCCGTACCGCTTCCCGGGCCTCCAGGACCTGGACGAGCCGGAGGCTCCCGCCGGGCACGCCGAGGAGGGGCCCGAGGGTCCCCGTACCGCGCCGCGCCGGCCCTGATCGGGAAGCGGAAGCTCCGGTTACTCGCGAGGAAACCCGCCCTTTGGTTATGGTGAGCGCCCTCCGGTCAACGGCGCCTTCGGATCCCATGCCCAGTCAGGGATCCGGAGGGCGATCGAAGGATGTCCCGCCAATCCGGGGCGCAATCTGCATCCAGAGCGACGTGCTGTCGGCAACACCGCCCGACGTCGGCTCCGTGCGAGCCGGCCTGCGCTCGCCCCGCCACCCCGGGGCTGGAAGCGCGGCGGTCCTCTCATTCACCTACCTCGCGAAGGCAAGGCAGAGATGGCAAGAGCCACCAGACATTCCTCCCGGCAGTCCACCCGACAGGGGACACACCCCGTCGACGAACTCCTTCCGTTCCCCCAGCTCGCCCTGTACGGATTCCAGCACGTGCTGGCGTTCTACGCGGCGGCGGTCATCGTCCCCGTCCTCCTCGGCAACGCCCTCGGACTCGGCCGCCAGGAGCTGGTCCACCTCATCAACGCGGACCTCCTCACCTGCGGCATAGCCTCGATCGTCCAGGCCCTCGGCGTCTGGAAGGCCGGCGCCCGGCTCCCCCTCGTCCAGGGGGTCACCTTCACCGCGGTCTCACCCATGATCGCCATCGGCCTGGGCGCCGGCGGCGGCACCGCCGGCCTGCTCGTCGTCTACGGCGCGGTGATCACGGCCGGCATCGCCACCTTCGCCTTCGCGCCGCTCTTCAGCCGGCTGGTGAAGTACTTCCCGCCGGTCGTCATCGGCACGATCCTCACCATCATCGGCATCACCCTCATCCCCGTGGCCCTGCAGGACGCGGCGGGCGGCGCCCACCTCATCGGCACGCCCGCGTACGGGTCCGCGAAGAACCTCGCGTACGCGCTGGGGACCCTGCTCTTCATCCTCGCCCTGGTCCGCGTCGGCAGGCCCTTCCTCAGCAGCCTCGCCGTCCTCCTCGGACTCGTCGTCGGAACGGCCGTCGCCTGGCTCTTCGGGGACGTCGACTTCGGCTCCGTGGCCCAGGCCGACTGGATCGGGGTCACCACCCCCTTCCACTTCGGCATGCCGCGCTTCGAACTGCTCCCGATCGCCGCGATGCTCGTCGTCATGCTGATCACGATGGTGGAGACCACCGGCGACGTCTACGCCATCGGGGAGATCACCCGCAAGAAGGTCGACGCCGACACGGTCGCGCGCGCCCTGCGCGCCGACGGCGTCGCGACGGTCCTCGGCGGGATCCTCAACTCCTTCCCCTACGTGGCCTTCGCCGAGAACATCGGCATCGTCCGGATGTCGAAGGTGATGAGCCGCTACGTCGTGGTCGCGGCCGGCGTGTTCATGGTCGTGCTCGGTCTCCTGCCGAAGGCGGGCAGCCTGGTCGCCTCCGTCCCGCACCCCGTGCTGGGCGGCGCGGCGGTGTCCATGTTCGGCATCGTCGCGGCCGTCGGCGTCCAGATCCTGGCCAAGGCCGACCTGCGGGAGGAGCGCAACACCCTGATCCTGGCGGTCAGTCTCGGCGCGGCCCTGCTGCCCACGACGGTCAGGCCCTTCTTCGAGCGCATGCCCGACGACGTCCGGGCCGTGCTCGACAGCGGGATCACGCTCGGCGCCCTCTCCGCGATCCTGCTGAACCTGCTCTTCAACGTGTTCACGAGCCGCAGCACGATGGAGATCGACTGGGACGACGTCGAACCCGACGCCGAGGAGGACGGCCCGTCCGGGCCGCCCGCCTGGGCGCCGGCCCGCTGACACACGGGCGGGCCGGGAGGGGGAACCGTACCCCTCCCGGCCCGCCGGGCGCCCTGCCCGCCCCCGCGTCAGCCGCCCGCCGGGTGGCCGGGCGCGGCTTCGCCCTGATCGCCGACCAGCTCCCAGAAGTGGTCGGCCAGGCGGCGCAGGTAGGCGGACCGCTCGGCGGCTATCTCCTTCAGCCTGGAGTCGTCGTTGCGGGCGACCAGGTGGCCCATGTACCGCTCGGAGAAGGCGGCGAGCTCGGCGTGCATCGTCCGCAGCGCGTCGCCCACGCTCGTCGCGTCGACGGAGGCGATCTCCACCACGGGATCGACGTGCGCCTTCCAGCGTCCGGCCACCGCCGACCGCAGGTGTCCCTCCAACTCCTCCGCGCGGCCCGTGACCATGGTCAGCGCGCGCAGGGACAGCCCCAGGGCCTCCACCAGCACCCTGGTCTGCCAGGAGTCGCCGTGCCACTGCCCCGACGCCTCCGCGGCGCGGTACTCCGACGGGTCCATGCCCAGCCGGTACGCCAGCCGTTCCACGCTCAGCCGGCGGGCCAGCCGGAACTCGGCGAGCGTCCTCGGCGTGGTCCCCATCAGGGTGGCCGCGTCGCACCACAGCACGTCGGCCAGGGCGAACAGGTGCTGGTCGGAAGGGACGTGGGAGCCCTGCTCCCACGCCGCGACCATGGCGGGATGGACCGGGCTCCCGCAGGCCGCCATGGCCTCGGCCACCTGAACCGTGCTCAGACCCATGCGGGCGCGGGCGGATCTGGCCCCGGCAGGGGAAAACGGAGTGCTGTACACGTACACGCCACCTCTGGGAAACGGAATGCTGAACGAACACCAGGCGCGGGCACAGTAACAGATATACAGAAGGTTGTAACTGGCAATTCCCCTTTGTTTCAAAGGCTTTGCTGGCGCTGGGCTAAGTGATCAACGACTGCTAGGGATCTTCTCCAGCAGAAGCGGAATTCTTTTCCTGGTTCTGGGCAGTGCGGTGCGCAGGCTGCCGCGGGAGGCGAGGACGCCGATCGGCGGCGGCCCGGCGAGGACGGCGAGGGGAAAGCCGCTCGAACCGTGGTGGAATTCCGGCCGCTCCGGCCTGTTGTGGCCGTGGGGAAAACACGGTGTGGGGAAACGGGCGCGGGCGGCGGGGAAGTGAGGATGTGTCGGCATATGGAGGAATCCACGCTGCCCCGTCCCGATCCTGGCACGAGGTCCACAGTCGCGACATGTGTTCCCGCACGCGCCGTGAACGCGCCCACGCGCCCCCGGGGTCGCCCGTCCGGGTGCGGGGAAGGCTCTCACCAGGGCGTTCTCCGGCAGTACGACGGGCCCCCCGGCGGAAATCCCGCAAAACCGTCGACGGAGTAACGACGAGCTCGCATCGGGAACGCCGTACGCCCTTCGCCTCCCGGACTCCTGCCGCCCCCGGCGCTCCGCGGCAGGACGCTTCGCGCCGCATCGCGCACGGTCCCTTGCCGGTGCGCCCCCGGGGCTTACGATCTCGACGGACGGTCCCCTTCCGCGGACCGCCGCTCCCCCCCGCACCCCCGTGGAGGTCAACCGTGTTCCGGACGGCCGAAGGACACCGCAGTCACCGCGACGGCGGCCACCCCCACCCCTCCCGCCGGCGCCCGCGCGCCCTGGCCGCCGCTGCCGCCGCCGCGGGGCTGTTCCTCGCCGTCGGCTGCTCCTCGGGTGACGACGGGCCGGGGGAGGCGGCCGGGGGCGTGAAGGTCGTCGAGAAGGGCAAGCTGACCACCTGCACCCACCTGCCCTACCCGCCGTTCCAGTTCGAGCAGAACGGCAAGGTCGTCGGCTTCGACGTCGCCCTGATCGACCTGGTCGCGAAGAAGCTCGAAGTCGAACAGAAGATCCTCGACACGCCGTTCGAGAACTTCAAGACGGGTGCCTTCCTCAACTCCGGACAGTGCGACCTCGCCGCGGCCGGCATGACCATCACCGACGAACGCAAGAAGAACGTCGACTTCTCCGTCCCCTACTTCGACGCGACCCAGGCCCTGCTGGCGACGAAGAAGAGCGGCATCACCTCCCTCGCCGACCTCAAGGCCAAGAACAAGAAGCTGGGCGCGCAGGCCGAGACCACCGGCGAGAGCTACGCCAAGGCCCAGGGCTTCAACCCGGTCGCCTTCGAGAGCTCGGACGCGGTGCTCAACGGCCTGCGCACCGGCCAGGTCGACGCGGTCGTCATCGACTACCCGGTCGTCCAGGGCTGGCTCAAGGACCCCAAGAACTCTGCCGAGTTCGTCCTCGGACAGAACATCGAGACGGGCGAGAAGTACGGCTTCTCGGTGAAGAAGGGCAACACCGCCCTCCTAGCCGCGATCGACAAGGCGGTCACCGACGCCAAGGCCGACGGCACCTACAAGAAGATCTACGAACAGTGGATCGGCCCGCTGCCCCAGGCCACGTCGTGACCTCACGGCTCACCCGGCGGCAGCGGCGCCGCGTCTGGCAGGGCGTCCAGTACGCGGTCTTCGTCGCCGTCCTGGTCCTGGTCGGCGTACTCGCCGACTGGGGCCGGCTGCAGAACCAGTTCGCGCAGACGGACCTGGCGTCCAGGCTCTTCCCGGAGATCATCACCATCGCCCTGCGGAACACGGTGGTGTACACCCTGTCCGGGTTCCTGTTCGGGCTGGTGCTCGGCCTGGTCATCGCCTTGATGAGGCTGTCTTCGGTGGCCCCGTACCGCTGGGTCGCGAGCGTCTACATCGAGCTGTTCCGGGGGCTGCCCGCCCTGCTCATCTTCATCTTCGTCGGCGTGGCGGTCCCCCTGGCCTTCCCCGGCACCGCCATCCCCGGCGGTACGTACGGGAAGGTCGCGCTCGGCCTCGGACTGGTCGCCGCCGCCTACATGGCGGAGACCATCCGCGCCGGCATCCAGGCCGTCCCCAAGGGGCAGATGGAAGCGGCCCGCTCGCTCGGCTTCTCGCACGGCCGGGCCATGGTGTCGGTGGTGATCCCCCAGGCGTTCCGCATCGTCATCCCCCCGCTCACCAACGAACTGGTCCTCCTCTTCAAGGACTCCTCACTGGTGCTCTTCCTCGGCGTGACGCTGGAGGAGCGGGAACTGACCAAGTTCGGCCGGGACCTCGCCAGCGAGACCGCGAACTCCACCCCCATCCTCGTCGCGGGCCTGTGCTACCTCCTCGTGACCGTGCCGCTGAGCTTCGTGGTGCGCCGGCTCGAGGCCCGTGCCGACAAGGCCACGTGAGGAACCGATGCCACAGACCACGGGAACGGGGGACACGATGGGCAGCGACCGCCCGGAGATCGAGATCCGGGGACTGCACAAGTCCTTCGGCGACAACCACGTCCTGCGGGGCATCGACCTCGACATCGGCCGGGGCGAGGTGGTGTGCGTCATCGGCCCCTCCGGCTCGGGCAAGTCCACCCTGCTGCGCTGCGTGAACCTGCTGGAGGAGCCGACGAGCGGCCAGGTCTTCGTCGGCGGTACGGAACTCACCGACCTCGACGTGGACATCGACGCGGCCCGCCGCCGCATCGGCATGGTCTTCCAGCAGTTCAACCTCTTCCCGCACATCAGCGTCACCGCCAACCTCACCCTCCCGCAGCGCAGGGTCCTGGGCACCGGCAAGGAGCGGGCCGCCGCCGTCGCCCGCGAGAACCTGGACCGCGTCGGCCTCACCGCGAAGGCCGACGCCTACCCGGCCCAGCTCTCCGGCGGCCAGCAGCAGCGCGTCGCCATCGCCCGTGCCCTGTCCATGGGACCGGAGGTGATGCTCTTCGACGAGCCGACCTCCGCGCTCGACCCGGAACTCGTCGGCGAGGTCCTGTCGGTCATGCGCGTCCTGGCGGGGGAGGGGATGACCATGATGGTCGTCACCCACGAGATGAGCTTCGCCCGTGAGGTCGCGGACCGGGTGGTCTTCATGGACGCCGGCGTGATCGTCGAACAGGGGCCCGCGGAACAGGTCGTCACCCGTCCGCGGCACGCACGCACCCGCGACTTCCTCAACCGCGTCCTCGACCCGGCGGCGGTCGAAGCCCCGGCCGAGGGACCGGCCGAGGGACCGGTCGACGGGCAACCCCCGCCGGAGCCCCGGGGCTAGGGCCTGTCCGCGAAGCGGCGCCCGCCCCGCGACGCCCGGCACGCCGAGAGCGCGGGCCGGGTGCCGCGGGGGCCGTGCGGGACTTCCGC
>NZ_GG657750.1:7176445-7177675 GCF_000158895.1 Streptomyces sp. C
CACCAGGCCGCACCGGGCCGCGCCGGACCAGCTCCGCCCGCCCGGCCCGCAGCCGTACGAACCGACTTGTGAGGAACCACACGTGCAAAGCCGTGAGACGCGCCGCATCGCAGACAGCATCGCCGACCTGGTCGGCTCGACCCCGCTGATCCGCCTCCGCTTCGACGACTCGGCCCCGGGCGGCGAGGTGCTCGCCAAGCTGGAGGCCGCCAACCCGATGTCCACCAGCAAGGACCGGGCGGCCCTCTACATGCTGCGCGCCGCCGAGGACCGCGGCGACCTGATGCGCGGCAACGGAACCGTCATCGAGGCCACCTCGGGCAACACCGGCATCTCCCTGGCCGCCCTCTCCGCGGCCCGCGGATACCGCTGCGTCATCGTGCTGCCCGACAGCGCCACCGCCGAACGGGTCGCCCTGCTCAAGGCGCTGGGCGCCGAGGTCGTGCAGACCCCCCGCGACGCCGGCTACCCCGGCGCGATCGCCAAGGCCCAGGAGCTGCACGCGGCGACCCCCGGGTCCTGGTTCGCCTGCCAGCACGAGAACGCCGACAACGTCCGCGCCCACTACGAGACCACCGGCCCCGAGATCTGGGCCGACACGGCGGGCCGGATCGACGTACTGGTCTGCGGCGTCGGCACCGGCGGCACCCTCAGCGGCACGGCCAAGTACCTCAAGGAGCAGGACCCGCGGATCCGCGTCGTCGCGGTCGAGCCGGAGAACTCCCCGGTCCTCACCCAGGGCCAGGGCGGCCTCCACCGCATCCCGGGCCTCAACGGCGGCTTCGTCGCCCCCACCACCGACGTCGCGCTGATCGACAACGTCGTGACCGTCTCGGACGAGGACGCCATGGCCACCGCCCGCTCCCTCGCCCGCCGGCAGGGCGTCTTCGTCGGCGTCTCCTCCGGCGCCGTCGCCCACGCCTGCGCCCGGCTGGCCGCCCACCCGGACTACATCGGCGCCACCATCGTCACCATCCTGCCCGACACCGGCGAGCGCTACCTCAGCCTGTGGAACGAGACCCCCGCGCCCGCCGCCCGGCAGTCCGCCCCGGCCCCCGCGCCGGCGGCCGCTCCCGCGCCGACCCCCGCCACCGCGCCGGCGGCCGCTCCCGCCCAGGTACTGGCCACGAAGTCCTGACGCCTCCCGCCCGTCCCCCCACCCCCCGAAGGAACCCGGCGTGAATTTCCGTCAGCTCCATCCAGAACATCAAGCTGCGGCTCGGCATCGGA
>NZ_GG657750.1:7178925-7184402 GCF_000158895.1 Streptomyces sp. C
CCACGTCATGACCCCGCCCCGCGAACCCGGCCGCCTCCTGATGGTGATGCCGTACGAGCAGCTCGTACGCAAGGCCGTCGAAGCCGGCTTCGAGGTCTGGTCGATCTGGGACCCCGCGCTGCGCACACCCGAATACCTCGACAAGGTCGCCGCCCACTCCCGGGAACTGGCCCTGGTCGACTTCGGGGACGAGGCGGCCCTGCGCGCCCTCGTCGCCGAACTGGCGCACGAGCACGACGTCCAGCACGTCCTGCACCTGGGCAGCGAGGCGACCATGGCCCCCGTGCTCGCCGAGGCCGAGGCCCTCGGCCTGTCACCCAACACCGCCGAATCCGTACGCCTGCTCAACGACAAGCACGCGATGCGCGGCCTGCTCAACGCCCACGGCGTCTCCGCCGTCCGCGCCCGCCGGGCGGAGACCCTCGGCGAGGTCGAGCCGCTGCTCACCGAGTTCGGACTGCCGGCCGTGGTCAAGCCCACCAACACGGCCGGCAGCCGCGGCATCGCCCTCGTCCGCACCGCCGCCGACCTCGCCGAGTGGACCGAGCGGGTCAAGGCGGGCGGCTTCGAGGGCCCCTTCATCATCGAGGACTACCTCGAAGGCCCCGAGTTCAGCGTCGAGACCCTCACCGCCGGCGGCACCCACCACGTCGTCGGCATCACCGCCAAGCAGACCACGGGAGCCCCCGGCTTCGTCGAGACCGGGCACATCCACCCCGCCCCCCTCGACCCCGCCGACGCCGCAGCCATCCGCGACACCGTCACCGCCCTCCTCGACCTCACCGGCTACGCCTTCGGCCCCGCCCACACCGAGGTCATCCTCACCCCGGCCGGGCCGCGCGTCGTCGAGTCCCAGGCCCGCCTCGGCGGCGACCGGATCCCGCTGCTCGTGGAGGTCGCCACCGGCTACGACATCGAGGCCGCCGTCTTCCGGGGCCTGGCCGGCGAGGACGTCACCGCCCCCGCACCCCACCGGTACGCCGCCATCGGCTTCTTCCAGCTCCCCGCCGGACGCCTGGAGTCCGTCGACGGCCTCGACGACCTGCGCGCCCGGGACCACGTGCACGGCGTGCACTTCCCCTACGGCCCGGGCGACGTCCTGCCCCGCACCACCGACTCCGGCACCCGCCACGGCTACGCCGTCGTCGACGCACCGACCCCCGCGGAGGCCGCCGACCGGATCGCCGCGGCCCGCACCGCCCTGCGCACCACGACCACCCAGACCCCGAAGGAAGCCCTGCGATGACCGCCCCGACCGCGCGCGCCGCGGACCGAACCCTGCTACTCGTCGGCGCCACGGACCAACACCTACAACGGGCCAAGGCACTGGGCGTCCGCGTGGTGCTCCTCCAGCACCCCGACAAGATCACCCCGTACCAGACCGGGCTGGCCGACGTCCTCCTGATGGTCGACTACACCGACTGGGACACCGTGCGGCCGCTCGCCGAGGCCTCCCGCGAGGTGTGGGGCTTCGACACCGTCGCCTCCCTCACCGAGGCCGGACTCGACATGGCCGCCCGCCTGAACGCCCACTTCGGCTTCCCGGGCACCGGCCCCGAGGCCAGCCGCCGCATGCGCAACAAGTTCCTGATGCGGCAGCACCTCACGGAACGGGGCAAGCTGTCGATCCACTGGGACCGGGTCACCGACCGCGCCTCCCTCGACGCCTTCGCCGCCCTCGCCGGCTACCCCTTCATCATCAAGCCCACCGACGCCACCGCGAGCTTCGGCCTGATCCGCGTCTCCACCCCCGCCGAACTGGACGCCACCTGGGAGCGGATCGAGGAGCTGCGCGGCCGCCGCAGCGACCGCGGCTCGACCCTCTACACCGTCAGCGAGTTCCTGATGGAGTCCTACCTCGACGGGCCCGAGTTCAGCGTGGAGGCCTTCAGCTTCGCCGGACGCCACGTGGTGATCGCCGTGACCGAGAAGCTCGTCGACGACACCCACTTCGCGGAACTCGGCCACGCCCTGCCCGCCCGCCTGGCACCGGACGCGCACGACCGGATCACGGCCGCCGTCGAGGACTTCCTCGACACCATGGGCGTCACCGACGGACCCAGCCACACCGAGCTGCGCCTCGGCTCCCGGGGCCCCGTCGTCATCGAGTCCCACAACCGGGTCGGCGGCGGCCACATCAACGAACTGGTCGAGGCGGCCTACGGCATCGACCTGCTCGGCTACGGCGTCGCCTGGCCGCTCGGCCTCGTCGAAGCGCTCCCGGAGCCCCCGAAGGCCCGGGCCGGCGCCTGCACCCGCTTCGTGCTCCGCGACCCGGGCACGGTCACGGCCGTCTCCGGAGTGGCGGAGGTCGCCGCCCGCCCCGACGTGCTCGCCGTGGAGGTGTCCGTGGCGCCCGGCGACCCGGTGCGCCCGCTGCGGGACAACTGGGACCGGCTCGGCTTCGCGGCCGTCACGGCCGCCGACACCGACGCCGCCATCGCCCTGTGCGAGCGGCTGACCGGGCAGATCCGCATCGACGTGACCCCGGCCGAGGCGCCGGCGGACGCCCTGGACCTGGAGGTCGCCGCGTGACCGCGCTCGTACTGCACCGGTTCCCGCTCGGCCCGTTCCCCTACGACCGCTGGCTCGCGGAACTCGACGGCGGCGTGGTGCTGATCGCCGCCCGCGACCGCATCGAGGGCGCCCGCGAGCAGGTGCCCCCAGGCGACGGCGGCTACCGCCGGCTGGTGGTGCTCGACGACTTCGAGGACGAGGAACTCCTCGACCGGACCGCCCTCGAACTGGCCGAGGAGTACCGCGTCACCCATGTCGTCGCCCCCCACGAGGCGGACCTGATGCGGGCCGCCCGGCTGCGCGAGAAGCTCGGCCTGCCCGGGCAGCTCCCCGACGAGGTCCTGCCCTTCCGGGACAAGGCCCTGATGAAGCGGCGGCTGGAGGCGGCCGGCATCGAGGTCGCCCCGCACACCCTGCCCCCCACGGCCGACGACGCGCGGGACTTCGCGGACGAGCACGGACTGCCGCTCGTCTTCAAGGCCCGCGACGGCTTCGGCTCGATCGGGCTGCGGATCGTACGGACCCCCGGGGAACTGGAGGAGTACCTGGCCGGGGCCTACGCACCGGGCGCGGCCCCCCGCGAGGACCTGCTGGCCGAGGCGTACGTCCCGGGCCGGATGTGCCACGTGGACGGGGTCGTCGTCGGCGGCCGCACCGTGATGGCCTGGCCGTCCCAGTACCAGTACGAGCTGTCCTCCTTCCAGGCCGACCCCGGCGCCCGGGTGGACCTGACCCTGGAGCCCTCGGACCCGCTGACCCCGCGTCTGCTGGAGCTGGCGGACAGCGCGCTCGCGGCCCTCGGCGGCCCGGCGGACCACGCCTTCCACGCCGAGGTCTTCCACACCCCCGACGACCGCCTCGTAGTCTGCGAGGTCGCCTCCCGCCCGGGCGGCGCCCGGATCCGCGAGGTGCTGGACGCCGTGTTCGAGGTGCACCCGATGGAGCTGGAGAAAACAAGCCCAGACGGGACTGCGGCTAAAACGTCCTGAAAAAGACTCGCGGAAGGCGCCCGGCTGGAGCCCCTCCGCATGGCCGGCCAGGTCCTGATGATGAAGCGGCCCGGCACCGTGCGCGGCATCCCGGTCACCCCGGAGGAGCCCTGGGTGCGGTACTACGGCGTGTACGCGGAGCCGGGCGAGGTCCTCGGGGAGGCGGCCCTCTCCTCGGACTTCCTCGCGGCGGCGGTGCTGTCGGCGCCGACCCGGCAGCAGTGCGAGCGCCGGCTGCGGGCCCTGGGCGCCCGGTTCGAGGCGGAGATCGTGATCGACTGACCGGCGAGGTGCGCGACCAGCCGGCCCGTGCGCCGACCTGCGGGGATGGGCTATAGTCGATCTCGAGCCCGCCGCCGCGGAACACGGCGAACGGGACGGTGCGTTGGTGGTCCAAGGAAAGACACCCCACTTCCCGTGGGGGAATGCAGGTGCAAGGCCTGCCCAGCGCTCGAACGAAGGCCCCGGCCTCCTCACGGAGACCGGGGCCTTCTGTCATGCGCCCGCCGCGCGGCCTGACGTTCCCCGGGGCGGGTGGCCCGGTTCAGCCGCCGAGCGGGCGCCGCCGCTCACGAGGTCAGCTCCGTCAGGTCGGTCAGCGCCTCGGAGAGCTGGACCGGGTCGATGTCGGCGAACTTCAGCGGGTACGTACGGGAGTGCCAGTAGTCGCAGGGCGTGGTGTCGAGCCAGACGGTCTCCAGCGTCTGGTCCGGGAACTCGCCGACCAGCCCGGTCGCGATGCCCTCTTCGAGGCCGATCACCAGATGGCGCTCGGGGCCCAGCCGGCGGGAGAACCAGCGCTCCACGCCCGCGTCCTGCGGCACCCCCCGCTCCCACCCGCGCTTCTGGAGCCCGAGCAGCCTGCCGACCGGCACCGTGACGCCCTCGAAGCGGGTGAGCCGCTCACCGCCCGCCTCCTCCTCCGTCACGGTCAGCACCGCCCGGCCGAGCTGCGGGAACGGCTGGACGATGCCCAGACCGCCGAACGCAGCGGACCAGGCCGCCACCGCGTCCGCGAGGTGCAGCGGATGGGGCAGGGTGACGACCGCCCCGTCCGCGACCTCCACGGCCCCGCCCGACACGTCCGCGTACGCACGGTCCCCGGTGACGCGGAACGCGGTCACCGACTCCCCGTCCCGCACCAGCCAGACGAGCCGCCGCACCAGGTGCCACACCAGCGGATGGGCGACGAACAGCTGCCGGAACGCGGCACCCGTCCAGGACCGGCCGTCCACCATCGCGGCCTCCAGCCGCCGCACCTGGTCCGGGGCGACCGTCCGCGCGTCCTTCCGCAGCGCGGCGAACCGCTTGCGCCCGGCGGACGCCCGCTCCGCGTCGTCGTGGACACCGGGCTTCGGCAGGTCCTTCAGCCGGCGCCCGTCCTCGTCCAGCACGTACGGCCGCAGCCGCTCGTCGAAGCCGACCGTGAAGCGGCGCGCGCCGTAGTCCAAGGCCGTGCTCCCGTCCGCGTCCAGCCCCAGGTCCGGCACCAGACGGTCCGACAGCTCCTCCGCGGTCAGTCCCAGTTCCGCCGCGACCGCGGCGATCTTCTCCTGGGCGCGCAGCTTCAGCGCCTTGAACTTCACCCGCTGCGCGATCCCGTGCAGGCTCAGCAGGGCCGCATCGCTGCCGATGGACGCGAGGACCTCCAGCCCGTCGACCGCGCGCTGGTGCGCACCCTCGCCCGGCCAGGCCCGGATCACCGGGGTCAGCGCCCGCACCGTCCCGTCGTCCCCGAACCGGCCCAGCGCGTGCAGGGCCCAGGTCTCCTTGGGCGGCATGCCCGCCAGCCGCCACTGCGTGAACAGCTCCCACACGAAGGCCGTCAGCGACTCCCGCGTGCACAGCTCCCGCACCTGCTCCAGCCCCGGGTATTCCGAGGACGGCGTGGTCAGCGCGAGCATGGTGAGGAGGTGCTCCACGGCGGAAGCGGGCAGCGCCCCGCCCGACTTCAGCAGGACCTGCGGGAGC
>NZ_GG657750.1:7188278-7190266 GCF_000158895.1 Streptomyces sp. C
GTACGCCGTGTGGGCGGCCGTCCTCGCCACCGGCGGAGGGGACCTCGCGGCCCAGACGGCCTGGGCGGACTTCGCCGCCCGCCACCCCGGCTCCGCCTACGACCTCGCCTGGCACGGCGGGCTGCACACCGCCGCCTACAGCCTCGTGTCCCCCTACGCCATGGCCCTCTTCGGCGTGGTCCCCGTGACCGTGGCGGCCGGCCTGACCGCCACCTGGCTCGCCGCGCTGCTGTGCGTACGCAGCGGCGTCCGGGCGCCCCAGCGGCCCGCGCTGGCCGCGGCCCTCGCCCTGTGGTGCCAAACGGCCTCCGGGCGCACGACCTTCGTCCTGGGCGTGGCGTTCGGCCTCGCGGCCCTGTCGGCCGCCCCGCCCCGGGGGGCCGGCGCCCGGGAGCCCGGAGCCCGCGGCGGGCGACTCGCCGTCACCGCGCTCTGCGCGGCCCTCTCCGCCATGGCCAGCCCGGTCGCGGGCCTCTTCCTCGCCCTGACCGGGCACGGCGCTGCCGCCCGCACCCCGGAGCCGGGCCGCCGGGGCCGCCGCCCTGCTCCTACCGCCCTGCGCCGTCCTCGCCCTGACGGCCCGCCTCTTCCCCTTCCACGGCGAGCAGCCCATGCCCCCGGAGCGGATCTGGCCCCCGCTGCTGACGGCGCTGGCCGTCCTCGCGGCGGCGCCCCCCGCCTGGCGGTGGGTCAGGCGCGCCGCCGGCCTGTACGCGGCCGCCGTCCTGCTCACCTACGCCGTCCCCTCCCCGATGGGCACCAACGTCGAGCGGCTCGCCGGCCTCGCCGCCCCCGCCCTCCTGCTCGCCGCCGCCGCGACGGCGACCGGCCGCGTACGCCGCGCCGCGGCCGCCGCCGGGCTCGCCCTCTGCCTGCTCTGGGTGGGCGGCAACACGGCCGCCCACCTGGGCGACACCGTCCGGGTCCCCGCCTGGGCCGCCGAGACGGACGGGTCCTCGCCGAACTCGGCCGCCTCGGCGCCGACCGCACGCGGGTGGAGGCGGTCATGGCGCGCAGCCACCGCGAGGCCGCCGTCCTCACCCCCTACGTCACCCTGGCGCGCGGCTGGAACCGGCAGGCGGACGTGGAACGCGGCCGCCTCTTCTACGGGGACGGCGGTCTCACCCCCGCCGCCTACCGCGCCTGGCTCGACCGGTGGGCCGTGGGCCTCGTCGTCGTCCACGACGGCCCGCCCGACGCCGCCTCCGAGGCCGAACGCGCCCTCGTCGCCGACCGGCCCGCCTACCTGGAGCCGGTGTGGCAGGACCGGAACTGGCGGATCTACCGCGTCCGGGACGCCGTCCCGCTCGTCGACCCGCCGGCCCGGGTACGGAGCTCCGACGCGGCCGCGATCACCGTCCGGGTGCCCCGCCCCGGCACGGTGACCGTGCGGATCGTCGACTCGCCCTGGCTGACGGCGGACGCCGGATGCCTCGAACCGATGCGGGGCACCCGCGGCGACGGCTTCGTCCGGCTGACCGTACGGCGGCCGGGCGACGTCACCATCGGCTCCGCCTACTTCTCCGAAGGCCGCCGATGCGCACCCTGAGGGCGATGCCCGCCCGCCTCGCCCTGCTCTGCGTACGCCGCCACCTCCTCGTCCTGCTGCTGAGGCTGCTGCTCCTCGCCGCCGGAGCGGCCGCCGCCGGACCCGTCATCGACGGCCTGGACCGGCGCCCAAGAAAGAGTGGCCGCGCACGAGTCGGTGCGGGGCAACCGGATGCTGGACGGCGTCCGCGCGTACGGGGGGCAGATCGACGCCGTGGTCTCCGGCGCGCCGGTGACCGACCCCGTCCTGACGCGGGAACTGGCCGCCGTGCGCCGGGACCTGGCCGCCGTCCCCGGCGTACACGGCGTCACCCCCCTCACCGAAGCGGCGTACGCCGCCGACCGCAGGGCCGTCCTGCTCGCCGTACGGCTGGACCGGACCCTGGCCGGGGAGGACCGGCTGCGACTGCGAGCGGGCCGTGGAAGCCCGGCTGCGCGCC
>NZ_GG657750.1:7190924-7193387 GCF_000158895.1 Streptomyces sp. C
CTGCTGGCCGCCGCCGCGCCCTTCCTGCGCGTCCACCTCGCCAGTCCGGTCGGCGAACTGCAACTGCCGCCGGGCACCGAGGCCCGGCGCTTCGCCGACCTGGTCACCGACCGGTTCCCCCAGCACCGGCCCGACGCCGTGGTGGTCGTGGCCCGCACCGACCCGGCCCGGCTCACGGCGTGGGCGGAGCGCTTCGCGGACGCCCCGCAGGTGCAACGGCTCGAACCCGCCACCGCGGCGGGGCCGGGGGTCGCCGTCGTCCGCCTCGTACCGGTGCCCGACGAGGACGCGGCCACCGCCACCCGCCTCGTGGAGCGACTCCGGGCCGAGCGGCCGGCGGACTTCCCCGTCCGGGTGACCGGACGGGCCGCGCTCGACGCCGACTTCAGGGCCGAGGTCGTCGAGCACGCGCCCCGCGCCGCCGCCCTGATCGCCCTGACCAGCTACGTCCTGCTGCTGGCGATGACCGGCTCGGTGCTCCTGCCGCTCAAGGCGATCGTGATGAACACCCTGTCCCCTCGGCGCCTCGTTCGGTGCACTCGTCCTGGTCTTCCAGGACGGCTGGTGCGCCGGGCCGCTGGGCGTCCACACCCTGGGCGGGCTGGGATAAAGGCTGCCGGTGGTCGTGTTCGCCCTGGCCTTCGGGCTGTCCATGGACTACGAGGTGTTCCTCCTCTCCCGCATCCAGGAGGCGTACCGCGCCGGAGCCGGCAACGACCTCGCCGTGGAAGCGGGCGTACAGCGCTCCGCCCGGATCATCAGCTCCTCGGCGCTGCTGATGTGCATCGTCTTCACGGGCTTCGCGACGGGGGAGGTGCTGGTGATGAAGCAGCTGGCGACCGCGCTCACCCTGGTCGTCGTGGTCGACGCCACCCTCGTGCGCTGCCTCCTCGTGCCCGCGACCATGACCCTCCTCGGCCGCGCCAACTGGTGGTGCCCCCGCCTGTTCCGCCGCCCGGGCCCAGCCCCGCGGGAGGCCGGTCCGCCGGCCGGCCGCCCCACGGAGGCCGCCGTCAGAACCAGTTGACGGTCAGCGGGAACGCGGCGGTGACGGTGGCGCCCGAGGCGTCGGTCGCGGTCGCGGTGACCTGGACCGTGCCGCTGCCCCACGGCTTCCCGCTGATCCGGCCGGTGCCCGCGTCGACGGCGAGCCCCCACGGCAGGCCGGTGGCCGCGTACCGGACCGGGGGCCTGCCGCCGGTGGCGGTGAGCTGGATGGTGCAGGACTGGTTGAACTTGCAGGTCTGCGGGCCCGGGTCGGCCAGCTTCAGGCCGCCCTGCGTGGGCGTGGGCGTGGGCGTCGGGGTCGGGGTCGGGGTGGGAGTGGGCGTCGGCGTCGGCGTCGGCGTCGGCGTCGGGGTGGTGGAGGCGGTGAACACCTCCGTGATCGGCTGGACGTTGGCGGCGTTGCCCGCGTGCGTGGCCGTGCCGAAGAGGTCCTCGAAGGTCCGCAGCAGATGGTGGTGGTTGAACGCCGTCGCGTACGTGCCCGTCTTCACGTTCGCCCCGTAGAAGACCGTCGCGATCTGGTTCGACCCCAGGTAGTTGTCCTCGTCCCAGGTCAGCACCAGCAGGCTGTTGTTGGCCTTCGCCCACTGCGCGTACGCGTCGATGTTGTTCTTCGTCCAGGTGTCGCCCGTGCCGACCGAGCACGAGTGCATGTCGTTGCACTGGTTGGGGACCACGAAGGACAGGTCCGGCAGCGCCGAGAAGTTGTTCTGCGGGAACTGCGCCCAGGTCTTCCCGGTGTTCAGCGGGACGTTCTTGAAGGCGAACCACGGGTTGTGCTTCTGCGCGTACTGGCCGTTCGTGCAGGCCGTGGAGCCCTCCGACGGCAGGTCCTCGTTGTACGTGGCGAAGGTCCGGCCGGCGGCGATCAGCTCCTGGCCGAGGTTCGCGGCCGTCATCGACTGCGGCGTGTAGCAGCCGTCCCCGGTGATGCCCTGCGTGGAGCCGGAGAAGAGGTTGAAGTAGTTCGGCTGGCTCGGGTGGGTCAGCGCCTTCATCCCGGTCAGGCTCGCGCCGCCGGCGGCCAGCTGGTTGATGTACGGGGCGTTGCCACTGCCGATGATCTCCCCGTACTGCTTGTTCTCGTACACGACGACCACCACGTGGTCGTACGACGGCAGCCCGGCGGCCGCCGCCGCCCGCGGCGCGGGACCGCCCTCGGCCGCCTGCGAGCTCGCGACCGTGAAGGCGCCGAGCAGGACGAGCGCGCTGGACGCGGCCAGCGCGGCCGCGGCGACGGGACGCCGGGATCTCGCCGGGCGAAGGGGCATGGGTGTCGGCACGGGTATCGGCACGGGTGTTCCTCCTCGATACGGGTCGGACCGGGGCCCGACGGGTCAGTGCTCGCGCCGGGCGGCCCCGGCCACGGAGATGTTCAGGAACCGCGGTACGGGACGCCCCCGGTCGCGGAAGTCCTCCGCGACCGCCGCCCACGCCGCCGCCACCCGGGCATCG
>NZ_GG657750.1:7202675-7204604 GCF_000158895.1 Streptomyces sp. C
ACGCCGCGGCCTCCGCCGTCTCGGCAAGAAGCGCCAGGACCGAGTCCCGCAGCACCCCGCTGCTCTCCTTGAGGACGTCGTGCCCCAGGCCCGGCAGGATCCGCAGCTCCGCCGCCGGCGCGTGGCGGGCCAGTTCCCGGGCCTCCGGCACCAGTTCGGAGTGCTCGCCGCAGACGACCAGCGCCGGGCAGCGCAGCCGCGCGTAGTCGGCCGGGGTGAAGGCGCGGCTCCCGGCGATGTCGTCGATCAGGGTGGTCCGGTTGAGCAGGTCGTCGGCGATGGCGGTCAGGTGCGCCGCCTTGCGCAGCCGCAGCGCCAGCAGCTCGGACGGCACCGGGCTGTCCTCCAGGCTCAGCGCGGCCGCCGACAGGGTGTCCACCATGTTCTCCACCCACGGCCCGCCGAGCGGCGGTTCGAGGAGGGTGAGCCCGGTAACCAGGTCGGGCCGGGCCAGCGCCGCGTGCAGGGCCAGGGTGGCGCCGTAGCTGTTGCCGACCAGGTGCACGGGCCGCCGGCCCAGCCCCAGCGAGCCGAGCAGACCGAACAGGTCCCGTACGGCGGTCCGGCTGTCGTAGCCGTCGACCGGGCGCTCGGTGCGGCCGTGGCCGCGCAGGTCGTAGAGCAGCACCTCGTGCCCGGCCCGGGCGGCCGGCAGCGCCACCGGACAGTAGAAGGAGGACAGGTTGTCGACGACCAGGCCGTGCAGGAACACCACCAGGGGCCGGCCGGGACCGGCCGCCGCGGCCGCCGGGGCGGCGGGGAGCCGCTGGACGTGGAAGCGCAGGGAACCCGCGCGGACGAAGGCCACGGCGGGCTCAGCCGGCCACGGCGGCGGAGGTGGCTCCGCTCCCCGCCGCGCCGCGGGCCAGGGAGGCGTGCGTGATCCGCCCGATGTGGGTGACGAGTTCACCGACGGACATGGCGAGGATCGCGTCCATGTCCTTCTCCGCGAGGAAGCCCATCAGGTCCACCGCGGCGCCGTAGCGGTGGTGCAGCGCCTCGGCGAGGGCGACGAACTCGATGCTCTCCAGGGCGAGGTCCTCGTTGAACGTCGTCTTCATCGTGACCTCGTCCGCGAGCAGGTACTCGTCGCCGACGATCTCCACCAGCATGCCGGTGATCTCGGCGAGGATGTCATTTCCCATGGCGTGTCTCCGTGAGGTGGAAGGGGACGTCGGGCGGTGTGCCGTCGCAGGTCCACGCGACGACGTGGCCGGGCGGCGAGGAGTCGAGCAGGGTGGTGCGCACCGGGTACGGGCGGCCGCCCGGGGACCGCACCAGCAGGCAGCCGTCCCCGGAGAACGGGTCGCCGTCCGGGTCGGCGGACACCCGCCACTCGCGCGGCCGGCCGCCGAGTCCGCTGCCGTCCGCCTTGGCGGCGGCCTCCTTGGCGCACCACAGGGCGGTCAGCGCGGCGGGCAGGCCGCCGGCGCCCCGGGCACCCCAGGCGCCCGACGGGGTGCCGGCGAGCGCCTCGGCGAGGGCGAGCTCCCCCGGCCCGAGGGCGACGCGGACCAGCGCGTCCGGGTCGGCGGCCACCGGCTCCAGGTCGATCCCCACCGCCCGGCCGGGACGGGCGAGGGCCACGGCGATCCGGTCCTTGTGGGCGATCGTCAGCCCGAACCCGGCGGTGAGCGGCCCCAGCGCCAGCGGGCGGCCCGCCGGGTCGTTGCCGACCGGCACCTCCGCCGGGAAGACGGGTCCGGCGCCGCCGTCCCACAGCAGCTGCCGCAGCGCGTCCTTGGCCGCGATCCGGCCGAGCAGCCAGGGCCCGCGCGCCCGCGGCGACAGCCGCTCGTACGCCGCCCGCTCGGCGGCGCCGAGGTAGCGGCGCATCACCAGCTCCTGCGAGGCGGGGTCGCTCCAGCGCCTGCGGGCCAGGCACCAGCCGCACGGGCTGCGGTTCGCCGATGCCGCACACCTCCGGGG
>NZ_GG657750.1:7210269-7211912 GCF_000158895.1 Streptomyces sp. C
GAGCGCTCCTCTTCCAGTGCTGTGTGACATGGCGCAGTACAGGGCGGAAGAACGGGGGAGAGCGATGAAGTGAGGTGCGGCGCCGGGCGTCATCCCGGTGCGGGCGGCGCGACCGGCTTGAACCGTGGTCAAACACCCGGACGCCGCGATGCATCGTGCGGGGGGCACCCCGCACTGTCAACAGCCATACGGAATACGATGCTTCGCCCCGCCCGGCCCACCGGCGCACCCGCCCGCCGGCCCGGCGGGGCCTGCCGCGCGCCCCCCTCCCGCCGCTGGCCTGCGCCTTTCCCGGCCGGGCGGACGGCCCCCGCGCACGGACCCGCGTACGGCGTCCGGCCGGGCTCATGCCGCCCGGGCATGTCTTGCCGCCGAGCCGGCATGGAGCCGTCCCCGGACCCTGCGTCAGTTGTTCACCCACCAGCCCTTACAGGTCCATGCCCACGCCGTTACCGTCCGCTCATGACCCCCACCCTCGCGCAACTCCGCTACCTCGTCGCCGTCGCCGACTGCCGGTCCATCACCGGCGCGGCCGCCTCGGTCTTCGTCGCGCAGTCGGCCCTCTCCAGAGCGGTCCAGGCCATGGAACGCGACCTGGGAGTCGAACTGCTGGCACGCCGGGGAAGGGGGGTGGACCTCACACCGGAGGGGGCCCGGGTCGTCCGGCTGGCCCGCACCGTGCTCAACGCGGTCGAGGCCATCGACGACATCGGCACCCCGCACGGCAAGGACTCGCGGGCCGCCTTCACCCTCGCCACCACCCCCACCCTCGCGCTCGACCTGGTCACCGACCTGATATCGGGCTTCAGCGAGCGCCACCCCGGAGTGGACATCCGGCTCCAGAAGCACGACAGCCGCGAAGCCCTCGTCGAGGAACTCACCCGGGGACGGGCCGAACTGGCCCTGGTCGACCTCCCCGTCGACAAGGAACTCTCCACGCACTTCATCCAGGAGCGCGAGGTGGTGCTGATCTCGCCGATCGGCACCCGGCTGCCGAACCCCGTCCCCCTGCGCATGCTCGACGGCCTCCCCATGGTGCTGCCCACCCCCGGAACCGGCCGGCGCACCGAGATGGAAGCCATGTTCAGCTGCATGGGCGTCCGCCCCGTGCCCTCCCTGGAAGTCGACGAACGCCTCGCCTGGGTCACGGGCGTCACCGACGGACGCGGCTCCCTCATCTGGTACCGGGACGTGGTGGCCAGGGCCTTCGGCAGCAGGGCCGAGATCCGCTCCTTCACCCCGGCGCTGCTGCGCCCCGTGGGCATCGCGCACGCCCGTCGCCAGCTCAGCCGGGCGGCCCGCGCCTTCATCGCCCACGCCGGCCACAAGGCACCGGTACGGGAACCGGGGCGCTGAACCCCGGGCCCATGCCCTGGCGGCATGGAACGATGCTCGAACGGGGTTTCCCGGGGGGTGGTGTTGCCCGGCGCCGCCGCCTCACATGGTCCGCATGCCCAGACTCCTGACACCCCCCGGGGCCGCGGCCCTCGCGACCGCCGCCCTCGCCGCGCTGCTGCCCGCACTCGCCTGGATGGCGGACGCCACCGCCGCCCCGGCACCTCCCACCACCCGGGCCGCCGCCCCCGCCCCCGAGAAGAAGTGCACCCTGCCCGGCGGCATGACCGAGATCAGCGGCCTCGCGA
>NZ_GG657750.1:7213158-7215334 GCF_000158895.1 Streptomyces sp. C
CCGGGCTCTCCCACCAGGAAGAGCGAGTGCGTGGAGAGCTTCCCGAGGTGCGCATCGACGGGGACGGGCCGCGACCAGCGCAGCCGGCGCGTGGCGAAGTCCAGGCCGGGCAGCGGACGGGCCGGCTTGTTGATGTACCAGCCGGGGCCGAAGTGCTTCTCGATGCGCGCCTGCTGGTCGGCGATCCACTCCACGTCCGTGTCGGGATCGTTGGACCAGACGGCCAGCGCGCCCCCGGGCCGCAGGACGCGCAGGGCCTCGGGGCCGGCGAGGGCCGGGTCCGTCCAGTGCCAGGACTGCGCGTACGTGAGCAGGTCGAGACCCGAAGTGGCCAGCGGCAGCCGGTCGCCGTCACCGCGCACGAGGGCGATCCCCGGACTGCGGCGGCGGAACTCGGCGGCCATGCCCTCCGAGGGCTCCACCGCCACCACCCGGGCCCCGCGGGCGCGCAGGAGCGCGCTCGCGATCCCGGTGCCCGCGCCGACGTCCGCGACACGGGCGCCGGCCAGCGGGAACCCGGCCAGCTCCTCGACGGCGTCGAAGAGCGCGGCCGGATAGGAGGGCCGGTGCGCGGCGTAGCGGGCCGCCGCGGAACCGAACGAACGAGCACGGGATCCGGTCGTCATACCGTCCATCATGGACGGCCGGTCAAGAGGACCCGGCCCACCGGGCTCAGTCGATCCGGAGCTCGCCCATCCGGCTCCAGCCGGTGGCGCCCGCGATGGTGGTGCTGACGATGTCGGGCGTACGGGCGACCAGCGGACGCATGGTCTCCAGGGCCTTGGCGAAGTGCTCGGAGGTGACGTGGGCTTCGGCCGCGTCGTCCTGGAAGGCCTCGACCAGGACGTACGTGTCCGGCTCCTCCAGGCTGCGGGACCACTCGAACCACAGGTTCCCCGGTTCGGCGCGGGTGGCGCGGGTGAACTCCGCGACCTTCTCCGGCCACTGGTCCACGTATTCGGGCTTGACGGCGAATTTCACCACAATGAAGATCATCAAGCCATTGTAGGCACGGGCCCGGTCAGGAGGCCTCCTGGAGGTATGCGGCGATCAGGGCCAGGTCGTTGGCGATGCCCACCACGTCCTCCGGGTCGGCGGTCGGCGTCATCGCGCCCGTGACGCCCGCGTAGAAGGTGTCGAAGCGTCCGCCGCCCTTGTCCAGGTATCCGGCGATGGTGATGGCCCCCACCGACAGCCGGTCGTTGAGGAGGTCGCCGCCGACGGCCGCACCGGTCTTCGCGAACACCTTGCCGCGCGCGGGACAGTCACGGCAGTTCTCCGCGAGCAGCCCGTCGACCCCGAGGACGGGCAGCGCCTCCCGGAACCGCCGCGCGTCCGGCGTGCCCTGCCAGTACGCCAGCATCTGCACCAGCACCCTGGGCGTGACCCGGTCGGCCGGATTGCCGCCCCGGCCGTCCATCAGGGCCACCTGCTCGCGGTCGACGCCCGCCCGGTCCAGGAAGGCGGCCAGCACCGGGAAGCCGTCGGCGCACTGCCGGCCGCCGGTGGTGACGGCCAGCAGGCAGACGTCCAGGTTGGCGCCCAGGTTGTGACTGACCTTCAGGATCAGCTTCGCGTACTGCTCGTACGGGGGCGAGGTGTACGCGGCCACGCGCGGCCGGCCCGCGTAGTCGCGCGGCAGCCGGGCGACAGGATTGGGCCCCGTGGCATCGGCCGTGACCGCCACCCCGGCCCGGCCCAGCGCCTCGATCAGCGCCGTCCGGCCGAACGCGGCCGGGTCCGTCACCGGGGAGGTCCGCAGCAGCGGCCGGGCGTCCGCTGCGATGGTGCCGGACAGCCGGATGCGGCTGCCGCCGCCGGTAGCCGTCACCGTGATGTCCGTCGGCTTCCCGGCGGCGACGGTCTCCACCGTCGACGTGACCTCGTACGGGGCGACCTTGGGCCGCCAGTCCAGCCGGGCGGCGGCGCCCGCCCGGTCGCCCGGGGTGGTCAGCAGGTCGACCAGGTTGTCGTTGACGATCAGGGGGGTCGGCACCGGGTCGAGGCCCGGGTCGGGGGCGAAGAGCCTGCTGTCCACGATCACGTCGCCCTCGACGCGGGTGATGCCCGCCGCGTGGACCTGCCGGGCGAGCTCGTCGATCCCGGCGAGGGGGTTCTCCGGGGTGAGGGTGGCGCCCGGGAAGTCGTTGGCGTAGGTGTGGTCGAGGTCGGTGTA
>NZ_GG657750.1:7216361-7218369 GCF_000158895.1 Streptomyces sp. C
CGTGCAGCCCGAGATCGAGTGCGGCCGCGCTTCCGGAGGCGGTGAGGATGTCGCCGTCGTCCACGAACAGCACGTCCGGCTCCAGGCGGACGGAGGGGAACCGGGCCCGGAAGGAGTCCGCCCACTGCCAGTGCGCGGTGGCCCGGCGGCCGTCGAGCACTCCGGCCTCGGCCAGGGTGAAGGCGCCGCTGCAGAAGCCGACCAGGCGGGCGCCGCGCGCGTGCGCCCGCCGCACGGCGTCGAGCACGGCGGGCCGGCGGGGCACCTCGACGTCGGGGCGGTTGGGGACGATGAGGGTGTCCGCCGTGTCGGCCGCCTCCAGCCCGGCCACCCCCGTGAGCGTGAAGAACCCGTCGCGCATCAGCGTGCGCGGCGCGGGGGAGCAGAGCGCGAAGTCGTAGAGGTCACGGCCGATCTCCGGCCTGCGCAGGCCGAAGACCTCGGTCGCGCAGCCCAGTTCGAAGGGGTTGGAGTTCTCGTCGACGATCACGACGACCCGGTGCGAGGATTCTTTCGGCATGTGCGATTCCTAGCACTCACCCCGGACGTGCGGAACGGCGCAGCATGGGCCCATGACCCACGAACCCGTTTCCCTGGACCAGGCCCTGGCCTCCTTCGACGCCCTGTGGAGCCCCCGCATCGTCACCCGCGTCAACGACTACGACGTCCGCGTCGCCAAGGTCGAGGGCGAACACCTCTGGCACGCCCACGACCACACCGACGAGTTCTTCCTGGTCCTCGACGGAGAGCTGCGCATCTCCCTGCGCGAGCCCGGCGGGGAGCGCACGGTCGTACTCCCGCGCGGGGCGGTCTTCACCGTCCCCCGGGGCACGGAGCACAAGCCGCACGCGCCGTCGGGCGCGGCCATCCTCATGTTCGAACCCGCCGGGACGCCGACCGTGGGCGACCGCCACGACGAGGTCCCGGACCACGTGGACGCCACGACCGGGCATCCGCTCAGCGGCTGAGGCCGACTGGGGCCGGCTGGGGGTCGCTCGTGCGAGCGACCGGGAGCAACCTCGCGAAAACCGGCCGCACCGGCCGCCTTGTTGCCTTGGGCGGGGCTGGCTACAGTCTGATGTTACACGTGTAACTCGGACAGGGGTCGCGTGCAGCTCCACGTGAAAGGGCCGCAATGACGCATTCGCTCCCGGTCGAGCCCGACCTGACCTGGCCGCCCCCTCCCTTCCTGGCGCCCGTGCCGCCCGTGGTCGCCGAGGACGGCGTCCGCCGCTTCGACGGGGTCACCTACGCCACCCGGCCGGGCTACCGGCCGCGGCTGCTGGACGTCCAGGTGCCCGCCACCGCGCGGGGCCCCGTCCCGGCCGTGGTCTGGATCCACGGCGGCGGCTGGCTGGAGGGTGACCGGCGCTACCCGCCGCCGACGGTCCCCGCCGCGCTGCTGCACGGCGCCGTGCTGGGGGCCGGGCTGGCCCTGGTCGCCATCGACTACCGGCACAGCCTCGAAGCGCCCTTCCCGGCGCAGCTGCACGACGTGAAGGCCGCGATCCGCTACGTCCGGAAGTTCGCCGGCGCCTTCGGCGTCGACCCGGACCGCATCGCGGTCTGGGGCGAGTCCGCGGGCGGCCACCTCGCCGCCCTGGCGGGTCTGACCGGTCCCCACACCCCCGGCGCCGACGCCCTGGAGGGCACCGAGGGCGTAGGCGCCGGCGACACCTCGGTACGGGCCGTCGTCGACTGGTACGGCGTCTCCGACCTGGCCGCCCTGCGCGAGCACCCCATGCCGCCGATGCCGCCGGGCGTGGAGTACCCGGACCCCTACGAGGCGCTGCTGGGCGGCACCGAGGGGGCGCGACCGGACGCGGCCCGTGCGGCGAGCCCGGTGACGTACGCCCGGCTCGCCGCCGAGGGAGCCGAGGGAGCCGAAGGAGCCGGCGCGGCCGGTGCCCCCGGCGCGCCGCCCTTCCTGCTGGTCCACGGCACCCGGGACGGCCTGGTCCCCTACAGCCAGAGCGAGGCGCTCGACGCGGCGCTGCGCGAGGCCGGC
>NZ_GG657750.1:7218469-7231487 GCF_000158895.1 Streptomyces sp. C
CTGGAGCCGGTGGAGGGCGCCGACCACATCTTCCTCGGAGTTTCGGACGTCGCCCCGATCGTGACCCGCAGCGTGGCCTTCCTCGCCCGCCACCTGGACGCCTGAGCCGCGCCCGTGAGCGAGAGACCCGTTCCCGCGCACCGCACGTGCTGCCGCTCGCACTGCTGCCGGCCGGTGCCGCCGTCCTGCTGACGGCGGTCGCCCGCGCCGCCCCGGCCCGCCCTTCGCCTTCACGCCCGCGCTCGCTCGGGAAGAGCGCGGCTCCGTACTGACCGAGGGGGTGGCGCGGACCGTACCGCCGCAGTCCGTCGGGGGGTGAGGCGGAGGCGGCCGGGAGGCCCCGGGGGGATCCTCCCGGCCGCCGTCTCAGGAGGACTGCCGGTGCACCAGGGCCGGTTCGATGCCCGGTACCCCGGGTGCCGTGCCCCGCGCGACCAGCGCGTGCAGGACGTCCGCCACGGAGGCGGGCGGAGGGCAGCTCCAGCGCGACGCTGGTCAGCGCGGGCCGCTGGAGCGCCGACAGCACCAGGTCGTCACAGCCGACGACGGCCACCTCGTCCGGTACTGAGATACCCTCCGCCATCAGCGCGTGCATCAGCAGGGCCGCGTACTCGTCGTTGTACGCGAAGACGCCGTCCATGCCGAGCTCGCGCCACCGGCGGGCCAGCGCCGTCGCGGACTCCCGGGTGTAGGCCAGCTCGACGGGGGTGACCGTCACCGGATGCCGCGAGGCGACCTGCTCGGCGCCGGCCAGCCGCGGCCGGGCCAGGGTGTCGAGGCCGCGCTCGCACGGGATGACCACCCCGATCCGGGTCCGGCCCCGGTCGATGAGGTGCCGGGTCGCGGTCGCGCCGACGGAGGTGTGGTCGAAGGCGATGGTGTGCACCCCGTCCACCGGGTGCGAGGCGAAGGCGAGCATCCCGCGCACCCCGGCACGGCGCAGCACGTCGGCCGTCTGCGGGGTGAGCCGGTCGCCGTCGAGGGAGAGCACCGCGGCCGGCCGCAACTCGGCCCAGGCGCGGGCGGCTTCGAGTGGATCGTCGAAGCGGCCCGCGTGCATGACGGTGGTGTAGCCGTGCCGCTCCAGCTCGCTGACCAGATCGTCCACCCACTCGCTCACCAGGCGCCCGACCGCGGAGACGGAGGCGGGCATCAGGACCAGGTTGCTGCGGCCCGCGCGCAGGGAACGGGCGGCCGCGTTCGGCACGTAGCCGAGCTGCGCGGCCGCGGCCAGCACCCGCGCCCGGGTGCCCTCGCCGACCCGGTGGCCCTGGGTGTCGTTGAGCACGAAGGAGACGGTGGCGCGTGACACCCCGGCCAGGCGGGCGACGTCCGCGCTGGTGGCGGACGCGGGAGCCGATGCCTCTTTGGCCATGGTGTGCTTCATCGCTCTCTGTAGCCCGGTGCCGCCTACTCGTTTCAGGTTACACGAGTTAAGAGCGAAATCCCGGGGCCCCGGGCCGCCCGGCACCGCCGGAACCGCCCGGGGCGGGCCGGAGCCGAGCGGCCGGGAAATCCGATTGATCACCGTTCGCGCCTGCGGTTAGCGTCCCAGCATGACCACCGACTCTCTTGCCGGCGCCGCGGATTCCACCGGCCCCGCCGACTGGCGCGAAGCCAACCGGGCCAACTGGGACGAGCGCGTCCCGATCCACCTCGGCACCTCCTTCTACGACATCCCCGCCTTCGTGGCAGGCCGCGACTCGCTGCAGGACTTCGAACCCGACGAGGTCGGCGACGTCAGCGGCAAGTCCCTGCTCCACCTCCAGTGCCACATCGGGCTGGACACCCTCTCCTGGGCCCGGCGCGGAGCCACCGTCACCGGCCTCGACTTCTCCGGGCCGGCCGTGGCCGCGGCGGGCGACCTCGCCGAGCGGATCGGCGCCGGGAACGCACGCTTCGTCACCGCCGACGTGTACGACGCCGTCGACGCCCTGGGCGGGAAGACCTTCGACATCGTCTACACCGGCTTCGGGGCGCTGTGCTGGCTCCCCGACATCACCCGGTGGGCGCGGACGGTGGCTGACCTCGTCGCCCCCGGCGGCTTCTTCTACCTGGCCGAGTACCACCCGTTCGCCGACGTCCTCTCCGAGGACGGGCGGGCCGTCGAGCACGACTACTTCGAGCGCGGGGCGCTGGTCTACGACGAACCCGGCACCTATGCCGACCTCGACGCGCAGACCAGGTCGAACCGGACCGTCGAATGGCTGCACGGCATCGGAGAGGTCGTCAGCGCCCTGGCAGCCGCGGGCCTGCGCCTGGAGTTCCTGCACGAGCACGACCACGGCCACTTCCGCCTCCCGGCCGGGCTGTACGTCCCGCAGGTCTACTCCCTCCGCGCCGTGAAAGCGCGGTAGCGGAGCTTCCTGTTTCGTGGGCTATAGTTGATCTCGAGCCCGCCGCCGCGGAACACGGCGACCGGGACGATGCGTTGGTGGTCCAAGGAAAGACACCCCACTTCCCGTGGGGGGATGCAGGTGCAAGGCCTGCCCAGCGCTCGAACGAAGGCCCCGGCCTCCTCACGGAGACCGGGGCCTTCCTGCTGCGCCGGCCCGGCCGTCACCCCTTCCGCTTCCGCCCGCCGGCCGGGAGGCCCAAGGAGCGGACGAGGTCGTCCGGTTCCGCACGGAAGAGCTCGTCCGGGCTGGGGGTCTGGGCGCGCAGGTGCCCGTAGACCTCCAGGGTCACCAGGGCCGTGCAGCCGGCCCCCGATCCGCATGGCCAGACCCACGCCGGCCGGGGGCAGGCCGGGGAACGCCGGGCGGACCTCGTCGGGGGAGCGGGGCCGTGAAGTCGGACCACTCGAAGTCGCCGCCCGTGCGCGGCCCCCGGGACGCCCTGGACGTCTGCGCACCCCCAACCGGCTCCGGACCTACCTCGGCCCCGCCAGGGACATCGCCCCCGGCGAGCGCACCGACCGCTTCCGCGTCGGCGGCGACCAGCCGGTCCTCGACGCGGACGGCGCAGCCGCATC
This sequence comes from Streptomyces sp. C, assembly GCF_000158895.1. Lineage (NCBI taxonomy): Bacteria > Bacillati > Actinomycetota > Actinomycetes > Kitasatosporales > Streptomycetaceae > Streptomyces > Streptomyces sp. C. The sequence continues at coordinate 7,221,444 of NZ_GG657750.1, forward strand.
TCGATGGAGGACGCCGCCGTCGCGCTCGCCGACGAGGCGGAACTGCCACGCTTCGTCCGACGCCCTTTCACCATCGGCCACTGACACGGGGCGGGCGAGGCGGCCCGACCCTCCGTCGGCGCGGAGTAGCCCGGGATGCGGCTCCCGGGGGCGTTGCCCACAATGATCGTGAAGCGCGGCAGCGGACGGCCGGACCGCCGACGAGACGATCGCGGGGCTGGAGATGGCGCAAGCGTCCCGGGCGGCGGGTCGCGGCCCGCGCCACCGGTTGCTGCCCCCGGTCCTCGCGTGGATCGTGGCCAACCTCCTCACCTGGGCCGTCGCCGAGGCCTCCGTCGCCGGCGACGGCTCCCGGGTGCGGTACTGGTCCACCGGCGGCCGCAGCCGCTGGGACTCCGCCCACTACCTGTCCATCGCCGAGACCGGCTACGAGATGTTCCGCTGCCGGGACCGCTACCCGGACTTCCCCGACGTCGTCTGCGGGAACGTCGCCTGGTTCCCCGGGTACCCCATGTCCGTCCGGGCGGTCTCCGCCACCGGGCTCTCCTACGAGCTGTCCGCCGCCGTCGTCACCGAGGCCGCCCTGCTGGGCGTGTTCGCCGTGCTGTGGTGGCTGCTCGGCGCCCGGCTCACCCCGGCCACCGGCCTCACCCTCGCCGTCGGCACGGTGTTCCCGGGCGGCGTCTACTTCCACGCCCTGTTCCCGATCTCCACCGCCACCCTGGCCCTGCTGGTCTGCGTCGCCGGAGTGCGGCGCGGCGCCTGGGCGGTCGCCGCCGCCGGCGGCTTCGCGTCCGCCGCCTGCCATCCCGTCGGCGCCGTCGCCGCCGGCATGCTGCTGCTCAGCGCCCTCTTCGCCTGGCGCGGCGACACCTGGCCGGTCCGGTGCGCGAAGGCCGGTTCGGCGGCGGCCGTCTCCGGCTGCGGCGTGCTCTGGGCCACATGGCTGATGTGGCAGGCGACCGGCCGCTGGGACGCGTACGAGACCATCCAGCAGTCCAGCTACGGACAGGGCGGCGTGCACCAGCCGTTCGACGCGATGGCCGCGGCCTACCGCTTCCCGTTCAAGGACTGGTACACGCCCGAGGGACACCTCCCCTGGCTGGTGCGGCACGCGCTCGACGCGCACCGGACGCAGCTCTGGCTCGACACCGCCTACGTCCTCCTCGTCCTGGCCACGGTCCTGGCCCTGCTCGTCCGGCGCCGCGGACTCGACCCCGGGGAGTGGGCCGCCGCCGTCCTGACGGCGGCGGTCTTCCTCGTGCCGTTCCTGGCCGGCGCGGAGATGTCCTGGTACCGCAACCACGCGCAGATGTTCGTCGGGCTGCTCCTCGTCGCGCGCATGCCGCGATGGGTCCAGCTGCCGCTGCTGGCCTGCTGCGCGGCGCAGTACGCCCTGCTCGGGGCGATGTTCTTCGCCGGAGTACTGGTGTGACCCGGCCCGGTCCGAAGGACACGGAAGACACGGACTAGCGCTGCTCCCCGTCCGTGTCACGGGCCACGAAGTAGGCGGGCCGGGCCTGCACGGCCGTGTAGATGCGGGCCACGTACTCGCCGAGCAACCCCACGCAGAACAGCTGGACGGCGCCGAAGAACAGGACCGTCGTGATGAGGGAGGTCCATCCGGGCAGGGTGTTGCCCGTGGCGTGGGCGACGAGGGTCCAGACGAGGAACCCGAGGCACACGGCGAGGCTGCCGGCGCCGATCGCCGTGGCCAGGCGCAGGGGCGCCGCCGAGAAGCTGGTGACGCTGTCCAGGGCCAGCAGGACCATCTTGTGCAGGGGGTACTTGGTGGTGCCCGCCACCCGTTCCCCGCGCTGGTAGGTGATCCGGCCGTCGGGGAAGCCCAGCCACGGGATCAGCAGACGGTGGATCTGCCGCTGCTCGGGCAGGGACTTGAGGGTCTCCACCACCTGGCGCGACAGCAGCCGGAAGTCACCGGCCTGGGCGGGTACGTGGGGGCCCGCCAGACGGCGCATCAGCCAGTAGTAGCCGGCGGCCGTCCGGCGTTTGAAGCCGCTGTCGGCGGATCGGTCCGTCCGGACGCCGTACACCACGTCCAGGCCGTCCGACCGGGCCAGGTCCAGCATCCGCGGGATGACCTCCGGCGGGTCCTGGAGGTCGGCGTCCATGCTGATCACATAGGCGCCCCGGGCACGGTGCAGCCCGGCCGTCAGGGCCGCCTGGTGGCCGCTGTTCCGCCGGAGGGTGACGACGCGGAGCTCCGGCCAGGCGCCGCGCAGGCCCTCCAGCACCCGGGGGGTCTTGTCGGTCGAGCCGTCGTCGACGGTGAGGACCTCGTACGGCTCCCCGACCCCGTCCAGCACGGGCCGCAGCCGCGCCGCCAGAGCGGGCAGGGACTCCTCCTCGTTGAAGACGGGAACCACGATCGACAGGAAGACCGGTCCGCCGGGTGGGTCGCACACAGCACTCATGATGCGCGAACCGCCCGGACCGGGCACTCCGAGCCGCGTCCGCCGCGTCCGCCACGTCCGCCGCGTCCGCCGCGTCCTCCGCTTCCCGCCGGGATTTCGCGGCCCTCAGTCCGCCGGTCAGTCCCCGGCCCGGCCGGTCACCACCAGGTCGCCGTCCGCCGTCCGCCGGGCCAGGACCCCGGTGCGGAGGAAGCCGTCGGGGGTGAAGCGGCGGGCCTCGTCCCCGGCCGGCCGGTAGCGGCCCCGCGGAGTGTAGGGGCCGCGCGCCAGCAGCTCGCCGGGCTCGCCGTCCGGCACGGTCCGGCCGTCGGCGCCGACGAGGCGGATCTCGTCGTCGGGCGAGAGCGGGCGGCCCTGCGTGCCGTACACCGTCTCGTCCGGATCGGCGGGCCGGGTGAGCACGACCGGCCCTCCGGCCGGGGCGAAGACCTGCTGCGGCCGGGCGCCCAGCCCGGACGCGAGCCGCTCGGCGGCCGCCCGGGGCAGGGGCGCGCCGCCGGTCTGCACCAGACGAAGACTGCTCACGTCGGCCCCGGCCGAGGGCAGCGCGTCGAGCCAGGCAGCGGCGGCCCCGGGCGGCAGCGACGTGACGGTGACCCGCTCCCGCTCGACGAGCGGCAGGCATGCGGCGGGATCCGGTCCGTCGGCCAGGACCACCGTCCCGCCGGCGGTGAGCGTGCCGACGATGCCGGGGCAGCCGAGGGTGAAGACGGACGCGGCGGGCAGTGCGGCCAGGTACACGTCGTCCTCGGTGAGCGACACCAGCTCGGCGGCGGCCCGCGCCTGGTAGGCGAAGTCGTTGTGGGTGCGCGGCACGAGCACCGGCCCGCCGTCGGCGCCGTCCGCGTCGTCGTCCACCAGCAGGAACGCCACCCGGCCGGCGTCCGGCGGGAGCGCCGGCTCGGGTGCGGCGTCGAGGGAACCCAGCGGGGCGTACTGGCAGTTCGACGGGTCGGTCGTCAGCCCGCCGTACGGGGACTCGGTGCCCGGCGGCTCATACGTGAACACCCGCCGCAGGAAGGGCCAGCGGGCGGCGGTGTCCGCGGCCATCGCCGTGTGGTCGAAGCCCCGGTACTCCGCCGGGCCGACGTAGCCGACGGCCTGGGTGACCCGTACGAGCTCGGGCACCTCGGGGTACGGGACCGGGCACAGGACGGGCACCACACCGGCGCGCATCAGCGCGAACGTGCTGACGACGAACTCCGGCACGTTCGGCAGCTGGACGACGACCCGCATCCCGGGCCGCAGCCCGCGCAGCCGGAACCCGGCGGCCATGCGGTCCACGCGCCGGTTCAGGTTCGCGTACGTGAGGCGGGTACCGCCGTGCACGAGCGCGGTCCGCGGCCCGTACTGCAGGGCCCACCCGCGCAGCAGGTTGTCCAGGGTGCTGCCGCCCCAGTGGCCCGCCGCCCAGTAGCGGTCGACGAACGCCTGCGGCCACGGGGTGCAGCCTTCGAGCATGGATGCCATCGGATTCCTTCCGTGCCGGCTCCTGGACCGGAAGCCGCGAGGATCGTGCGCGCGGTGACGGGTCCTGACCTCGGCAATTCCAGTCCGTCCACACCCGGGTGCGCAATGCGCCGTCCCGACCATCGGGGCGGGCCCCGGTCAGCGGAAGATCCAAAACGGCCCGGCCCGGCCGGAAGGCCGGGCCGGGCCGCGGCACCGCCGTCAGGCGTCCGCCACCGCGTGCATCGGGCTGAGCGACGCGGCCCGGCGGGCGGGCAGCGCAGCCGCCGCCACGCCGACGCCGAGCGAGAGGAGGACGACCAGGGCGAGGGTGCCCCAGGGGAGGGAGAAGGAGTACTGCGGGATGGCCCCGTTGGCCAGGCCGCTGACCTTCCAGGCCCCGAACAGACCGCCCGCGAGCCCGAGCAGGGTGCCGTACGCGGCGACCGTGAGGGACTCCAGGCGGATCATGCCGCGGACCCCGGCGCGGTCCATGCCGATGGCCCGCAGGACGCCGATCTCGCGGGTGCGTTCGGCGACCGACATGGCCAGCGTGTTGACCATCCCGAGCGCGGAGATGACCACACCGATGGCGAGCAGCCCGAACACCAGGGTGATCAGGTCGCCGGCGACGCCCGCCTGTTCCCGCACCAGCTGCGCCCGGCTCTGGACCTTCAGCAGCGGGCTGTGGTCGACGGCCGCGCGCAGCCGCCCGCCGAGGTCCCCGGAGCCGGCCACCAGGACCCGCTGGACGGAGTCGCGCAGGAACCCGTGCTGCTGGACGTCGGCGCGGTCGGCGAGCACGTCCTGCGCGGTGGGATTGTCCTGGTAGACGCCGACGACGGTGTAGGACCGGTCGCGGTCCTCCCCGGAACCGGGGCCGATGGCCGCCCGGACCTGCTCGCCGGTGGCGATCCGGTTGTCGCGGGCGAACGACGCCGAGACCGCGATCCGGCCCGGCCCGAGGTCCCTGGCGGAGCCGCTGGTGAAGCGGAGCTTCATGACGGCCTCCACGCTCTTCGGGTCGACGCCCGACACCTGACCGGCCTTGGCCCCGACCGAGATGCCGGAGTCCGCGACGGCGGAGGCGGTCGACACCCCGGGGACGGCGGCGATCCGCCGGACGGCGGCCGCGTCGACCGCGGTGGTGGTGTCGCGGGTGCCGATGACGTAGTCGGCGCGCAGGCCGGCGGCCGCCTGGGAGTCCAGCGCCCGGCTGGAGGAGTGCTCGATGACGGAGAGCCCGGTCACCAGAGCCGTACTGATCATCAGGGCGACGGCGGTGGCGGCGGTGCGCCGCGGGTCGCGCAGCGCGTTGTCCCTGGCGAGGGCGCCCGCCACGCCGAACCGGCCGGTGGCCCGGCCGATGAGCCGGACCACCGGGCCCGCCAGCAGCGGCGCCAGCAGGATCAGCCCGGTCACGAGGACGCCGCAGCCGAACATCGCCGTCCGCAGGTTCTCGTCCGAGGCGTTCCGGGCCCCGCCCAGGGACAGCAGCAGACCGGCACCCAGCAGGACCACGGCCGCGCCGGCCGCGCCCCGGATCCGGGACAGCGTCGCGGACGGCGGCTGCTCGACGCTGCGCATCGCCTCGACGGGCGCGATCCGCGCGGCGCGCCGGGACGGCAGCCAGGCGGCCAGGACCGTGACGCCGACGCCCACGGCGAGCGAGGCGGCGACGGGAGCGGGGCCGATCACCAACGGGCCGCCGGGCAGCAGGTCTTCCCCCGTGCCGAGCAGGCCCGGCAGCACGGTGGCGACGCCGAGGCCCAGGCCGAACCCGATCGCGGAGGCGACCAGCCCCACCAGGGCGGCTTCGGCGAGCACGGAGCGGACCACCTGGCGGCGGGTGGCGCCGATCGCGCGGAGCAGGGCGATCTCCCGGGTCCGCCGGGTGACGAGCATGGTGAAGGTGTTGATGATGAGGAACGAGCCGATGAAGAGCGACACCACGGCGAAGAGCAGCGGCAGCCGGGAGTAGCTGCGGGTCTTGGTGCCGATGAAGACGGACTGCTGGTCGGCCTTGGCGGTCGCGGTGGTGGCCTCCGCCCGGTCGGCGGGCAGCAGCGCGCCGACCCGCCGGGCGAGGTCGAACTGATCGGTACCGGGCTCCGCGGACAGGTCGATGCCGGTGTACCGGCCGGGCGCGGCGAAGAGCGTCTGGGCGGTGGCCCGGTCGAACACCGCGAGGGTGCCGCCGGACGTGACCCGGGTGTCGCCGGTGGAGACGATGCCGACCAGCCGCAGCTTCAGTACGGGGCCGTCGACGGCCAGGCTGACGGTGTCGCCGAGGGCGTACCCGCCGGCGTCGGCGGTGCCCCGGTCCAGGGCGACTTCGCCGCCGTCGCGCGGGGCGCGGCCGGCCGTCAGTGGATAGCGGGCGTCCTTGCCGTCGGGTCCGGGTACGTAGCCGGCGGCGAGCCTGCCCATCGCGTTGCCGGCCCGCATCGGCGAGCCGTCCTTCGCGGCCAGCGTCACCGACCCGTCGACGGCCGGACGGGCCGCGGCGACCCCGGGCACGGCGGCCAGCCTGGCCGTGAGGGCGTCGTCGAGGACGCTCGTGCGTTCACCGGCGGGGGCGCCGACCGGGTACGTGGGGTCGACGGTGACCGCGATGCCGGCGTAGTCGCGCGCCATGGAGGCGCGGTAGGCGGCGGTGGTGGAGTCGGCGAAGAGGAGCGACCCGGAGACGAACGCGACTCCGAGGCAGACCGCGAGGACGGTCATGATCAGGCGCGCCTTGTGGGCGAGGACGTTGCGCAGGGCTGTTCGCAGCATGAAGGGGCTTTCGGGAGGCTCGGAGGGCTTGGCGGAGGGGAGGGACGCAGAGCGCCGTCAGCTGGTGCGGCCCTGGGCCTCGAAGGCGAGCATCCGGTCCAGTACGGCACCGGAGGTCGGCTCCCGCAGCTCGTCCACCAGGCGGCCGTCGGCGAGGAACACCACCCGGTCGGCATGGGCGGCGGCGACCGGGTCGTGGGTGACCATCACCACCGTCTGGCCCAGCTCCCGGACCGAGTCGCGCAGGAACCCGAGCACCTCCGCGCCGGAACGCGAGTCGAGGTTGCCAGTCGGCTCGTCGGCGAACACGATCTCCGGACGCGAGACCAGGGCGCGGGCGACGGCCACGCGCTGCTGCTGGCCGCCGGACAGCTCGGCCGGCCGGTGCGCGAGCCGCCCCGCGAGCCCGACGGTGGCGACGACGGTGTCCGTCCACGCCGCGTCGGGCCGCCGGCCGGCGAGCCTCAGCGGCAGGGTGATGTTCTCCAGCGCCGTGAGGGTGGGCAGCAGGTTGAAGCCCTGGAAGACGAAGCCGACCTTCTCCCGCCGCAGCCGCGTCAGCTGCCGGTCGTTCAGCTCGGACAGCTCGACCCCGCCGATCCGCGCCGAACCGGACGTCACCGGGTCCAGGCCGGCCATGCAGTGCATCAGCGTGGACTTGCCGGAGCCGGACGGCCCCATCACCGCCGTGAACCGGCCCCGCGTGAACTCCACCGACACCGAGTCCAGCGCGGTGACCCGCGTCCCGCCCTTCCCGTACGTCTTGGTCAGCCCCGTCGCGCGGGCCGCCGGCTCGACGGGGGCCGGGGGCGAGGAGGGCGCGGGGGACGAGGGAAACGCGTGCGACATGGATGCTCCGCCTGAAGTACGACGGCCCGCGCAGCATGCCGCGAGCCGGGGGGACACATCCATCCTCACGGCGCTGACCTGCGCGGACATCGGCCTCAAGGCGCGAGTCGGCCTCTGCCGAAAGGGCGGTCCGGCCCGGCTCCCCTCTGCCGGACGGCAGAGGCCGCGGCCGTCGCACTCCGCCCCCGGGCAGATCCGGGGATCAGGAGGCCAGCCCGGTCCGGTGCGCCAGCAGCGCCGCCTGGACCCGGCTCGCCGAACCGGTCTTGTCCAGGATCGCCCCCACATGGGTCTTCACCGTGCCGGTCCCGATGCCGAGCCGCGCCGCGATCTCCTGGTTCGACAGCCCGTCGCCGAGCGCCGCGAGGACGTCCCGCTCCCGGCCCGTCAGCCGGGCGATGCGCTCGTCCGCGGCCGCGCCGCCCGCCCCGGCCGGCTCCCGGGCGCCCAGCATCCGGGAGATCACCGCCCCGGTGACCCCCGGCGAGAGCACGGCGTCGCCCGCCGCGGCGGCCCGTACCGCGCTGATCAGCTCCTGCGGGCCCTCGTCCTTCAGCAGGAACCCGGCGGCGCCCTCCCGCAGCGCCCGTACGACGTTCTCGTCGTCGCCGAACGTCGTCAGCATCACCACCCGCGGCGCCGGATCGAGCGAGAGCAGCGGCGCGATGGCCGCCAGTCCGTCGCACACCGGCATGCGGATGTCGACCAGCGCCACGTCCGGGCGGTGGACGGCGGCCAGTTCGACGGCCTGCCGCCCGTCCGCCGCCTCGGCGACGACCTCGATGCCGTCGGCGTGCCGCAGGATCAGGCGCACGCCGTGCCTGATCATCGTCTCGTCGTCGGCGAGCAGGACACGGATCGGCCCGTCGGGCTCGGTCGTCACGGGGTCTCCCAGGGTGAGGCGTCCCGCACCGACGGGACGGTGAAACGGTCGATGGCGATCAGACGCTGTCCGGCGTCGAAGCAGTAGCGGGCCACCAGCAGGCCGCCCGGACGGATCTCGGTCGCGCCGTTGAACGGGTACGCGCAGCCGGCGGTGCCGGCCGGGCGCGGCGGCTCGTGCCCCGTGGCGGCGGCCCGCACCGCCTTGTTGTCCACGACGCCGAGCCCCGTCACCTCGTCGTACGTCATCCCGACCCGCGGCAGCGGGCGCGGCCCGGAGTCCGGCCGGGGCGCGCTGCCGTACACGAAGGCGGTCGCCAGGGCCATCAGCACGCACAGCGCCCCCAGCCCCAGGGCGAGCGTCAGCGCGTTCGCGGCTCCTCCCTCGGCGGCGCCGCCCTCCGCGCCGGAGACGGCGTCGGCCCCCCGCGGCCCGGCGGTGTGCGCGACGACCGCGTCACCGGGCTCCGCCGGCAGGACCGCGTCCACCAGGAACCCGCCGGACGGCAGCGGGGCCGCGTCGAAGGACCCGCCGAGCAGCTCCACACGCTCCCGGAGCCCCGTCAGGCCGCGCCCGGTCCCCAGGCTGCCGGCCGGGACCGGCGCCCCGGACGGCGCGCCGTTGCGCACGGTGATCCGTACCGCCGCCGCCTCGTGCGCGACGCCGACGGTGACGTGGGCCGACGGGGCGTACCGGTGGACGTTGGTCAGGGCCTCGCGCACCACCCGGTGCGCCGCCCTGCGCACCGCCGCCGGGCGGCCGTCCAGGTCCGGTCCCGTCCAGTCCAGCCGTACGGCCACCCCGCCGTCCCGGGACTCCGCCACCAGCGCCTCGACGTCGGCACGGGTGCCCGTCGCGTCCGTGAGCACGCCGGGACCGGCGTCCCGGCCCAGCGGACCGAGCACTCCGAGGACCTGCCGCAGCTCGCTCATCGCGTCGCGGGTGGTCCGGCGCACCAGGACGGCCTCCTCGCGCAGCTCCGGAGCGGCCCGGTCCAGGGCCAGCTCCAGCCCGCCCGCGTGCAGCGAGATCAGGCTGAGCCGGTGCCCGAGCAGGTCGTGCATCTCGGCGGCGATCCGGGAGCGCTCGTGGGTGCGGGCCTCGCTGTCGGCCGCCAGCCGGGCCCGCTCCGCCGCGTCCCCGCGCTCGCGCAGGGCCCGCACCAGCCGCCGCTGCTGCCCCTGTGCCGTACCCACCAGACCCGGGACGATCACCGCCGTCGCGGCGAGGGCCAGCCCGAGCGCCAGACCGTACGGGACGCGTCCCGGCCCCACCACGGGCGCGGCCGCCGTCGCGGTCGCCACCAGCAGGACCGCTGCCGCGGCCGGCAGCCGGGCACGCCCCCGTACCCGCACCGTCCGCCGCGCCAGACCGTACGCGGCCACCGCCGCGAGCGGACCGGCGCCGGCCGCCAGCCCGGTCAGCACGGCCAGGGCGAGCAGGACCGGCCCGGGGAAGCGGCCGCGCAGCGCGAAGAGCAGGGCCGCGGCGGCGATCACCAGCAGCTGGAACGAGGGGTGGGGCGCGAGCCCGGCCCACGCGACGGCCGCGAAGACGCACAGGCCCAGCAGGGTCACCCCGGCGGTCCCGGCCGCCGTGCGCGCCCACCCGGAGCGGAGGGACCCGCGCGGCAGGCCGGGGGCAGGACGG
>NZ_GG657750.1:7233891-7236537 GCF_000158895.1 Streptomyces sp. C
CGGGGCCGGCGCGGACCCGATCATACGGCCGTCCGTGGATCACCCGTGCGGTGTCGGCCGCGCCGCCCCCCGGCTCCGGCGCCGTGGGCCCCGGCGCGCCGGGCGGTCATGCCGAGGGACACCGCCACGACGACAGCGGCCACGCCCCGGCCCCGCAGCGCCGGGGCATCCCTGGCGCTGACGGCGGTCACGCCGAGGGGGACCGCCACGGCGATAGCGGCGACACCCTGCCCCGCCGTTCCGGGCCAGGGGCGTCCCCGGGGCGGCGGGCGGTCACGTCGAGGGGGACCGTCACGGGCACCGCTGCCCCACGGTCACGGTGCGGGCGGCCCGACCACCCCCGCGAGGGCTTCCGGGCGGACGCATTCGATCAGGTAGTCGCCGCTCCCGGGATCCACCGTCACCCCGTGGGCCTCGCTGTGGAAGCCGGGGAAGGCCCGGTCGAAGGCCTCCAGGGCCCTGAGGTACCGCAGCAGTGGCCCGTCCGCCGTGCCGGTGGACTCCCCGGGCATCAGCACGGGGATCCCCGGCGGGGTGACGGTGACCATCGCCGCGGCCACCCGTCCGGCGGCCTCGGCCAGCCGCACCCGCTCGGTGCCGCCCCGGACCAGCCGCTGGTAGCAGAGCCGCGGCGGGGCCACCGGCTCCGGGAGGTCCTGGAAGGCCGCGTCGAGGGCCGTGATCAGGTCGGCGCGCGTGAGGTGCTCGTGCATCCCCCGGCACAGACCGCCGAGCGTGGCGCCCGCGTAGCGCAGCGGGAACTGCTCGACCAGCCCCGGAAGGACCCGTTCCAGCGGGGCGTCGGCGTCGTACAGGGCCTTGAAGTCCATCAGGGCGTCCATCAGGGTGCCCCACTTGCCCTTGGTGATGCCCATCGAGAAGAGGACCAGCGTGGTGTAGCTGTCGGTCTTCTCCACCACGATCCCCCGCGACGCCAGGTAGGCGGTGAGGATCCGAGCGGGGATCCCCCAGTCGCCCGTCTCGCCGGTGGCCGTCACGCCGGGGCAGGTCAGGGTTACCTTGACCGGGTCCAGCAGGCAGTAGCCCTCGGTCAGCCCGGCGAAGCCGTGCCAGTCGGCGCCCGGCTCGAGGTGCCAGCAGGACGGCTCACGGCTCAGCAGGGAGGGCGGGGCGTCCGCGAACGCGACGCTCGCCCCCGTCGCCGGATCGGTGACCGTCTCCGGCTGCCACACCCCGAAGAACCAGCCGGGCCGGTCCCCGGCGGCGGCGATCCGGCGCCCGGTGCGGACCACCGCCTGGCGGAAGCGGACGGCCTCCGTCACCGCCTCGTCGATCAGCCACTGCCCCTGCGGGCCGTCCATCATGGCGGCCGCCACGTCCAGGGAGGCGATCGCCGGATACAGCGGCGACGTGGTGCCGTGCATCATGAACGCCTCGTTGAACCGCTCGTGTTCGACCGGGGCCCGGGGAGCCGACTTCACGTGCACCATCGCGCACTGGGAGAGGGCGGCCAGCAGCTTGTGCGTGGACTGGGTGGCGAACACCGTGGGCCGCCCGGGCCCGGAACCGGTGTCCGGGAAGGTGTCGGGGCCGACGGCCATCCCGTACCGGCCGGCGTACAGCGGGTGGAAACGGGCGTACGCGAACCAGGCCTCGTCGAAGTGCAGGCGCGGCGTGCTGGGCGCGAGGGCCCGGGCGGCCGCCACCGTGTCGTAGCACAGGCCGTCGTAGGTGGAGTTGGTCACCACCGCGTACTGGGCCTCCGCGGAGCACGCCCCGGCCGTCAGCGGGTTCCGTGCGATCGTCGCGGCCACCGCCGCCGGATCGGTCACGGCGGGCGGCAGGGGCCCGGCGAGCCCGTAGCCGTTGCGGGTCGGCACCAGGTAGACCGGGCGCGCCCCGGAGATCACCAGCCCGTGCAGCACCGACTTGTGGCAGTTGCGGTCCACCAGCGCGATCTCGTCGGTGGTCACGCTGTAATGGCCGACCATGCGGTCCGCGGTGGAGTCGCCGTGCAGGACGAAGTAGGTGCGGTCCGAGCCGAAGACGCGCGCGGCGTTGCGCTCGGCCTCGCCGATCGGCCCGTTGTGCTCGAAGAGGGACCCGAGCTCCCCCACCGAGACCGACAGGTCGGTGCGGAAGAGCCGTTCGCCGTAGTAGTCGAAGAACGCCCGGCCCGCGGGGGACTTGAGGAAGGCGACGCCGCCGGAGTGGGCGGGAGTGTGCCAGGAGTACTCGTGGGAGTCGTCGAACCGGCGCAGCGCCTTGAAGAAGGGCGGCAGCAGGTCGCGGTGGTAGCCGCGGGCCGCCGTCGCGACCCGGCCGGCGATGAACGACGGCGTGTCCTCCAGCGGCCAGATGTACCCGACCACCGCCTCCGAGACCCACAGCGGCAGCCGTTCCAGGTCCTGGTCGGAGTCGTCCGCCATCACCAGGAACACCGGCAGGTCCTTGAAGCGGCGCCCGATGTGCCGCAGCACCTCGGCGCCGCCCTCCTCGACGGCGCCCCCCGCCGTCCGCGGCAGGTCCCAGGCGACCACGGCCGCCGCGAGCCCGGCCTCGGTCTGCAGCGCGGCGCGGGCGTCCCGCGCGCTCGGCGCCCAGCGCAGCTCCAGCCCCTGGTTCTCCAGTTCCTTGCCGATGCGCCGCAACTGCTCGGCGCTGACACCTCCGCCCAACGAGTTC
>NZ_GG657750.1:7237094-7241681 GCF_000158895.1 Streptomyces sp. C
CGCCACCCGCATCCGCCGGATCGGGAAGCGGGCCTCAAGGGCCCGGCCGAAGACGTACAGCATTTTCCTCGACCGCGTCCTGGTGGACGACCAGCTCGCCCCGGTGGACCTTCCCGTCGAAGCCCCAGTGGTTCATCCGGATCAGCCGCAGCCGCTCGGCCGGCACCGGGCACCCGGGCCGCATGCTCGCCCCCAGCTTCCCCGCCGGTACGGCCGACACCTCCGCCACGAGCGCCGCCGTGGCGGCCGGCACCGGCCGACGGGGCCCCTCCCTCCCGGAGGGCGCGCAACCGGGCGCCGCGCTCGCGCACAGCACGGCGACCGCGGTCAGGGAGGCGGAAACGGGGCGCGGGGGGCGCACCCCGCCCACGCTACGGTTCGAGGTCCCCGAAGACCTCCAGGGGTACGCCGTTCGAGGGGCCCTGGAGGGTCTGCTCCGACCAGATGACCTTGCCGTCCGGGGTGTACCGGGTGCCCCAGTGCTCGCTCAGCTGTGCCACGAGGAACAGCCCGCGGCCGCCCTCGTCCGTGGTCGCCGCGTACCGCAGGTGCGGGGCGGTGCTGCTGCCGTCCCACACCTCGCAGGTCAGCGCGTGGTCGTGGAGCAGCCGGACCCGCACAGGAGGCACGCCGTGCCGCAGGGCGTTGGTGATCAGCTCGCTGAGGATGAGCTCCGTGGTGAAGGCGAGCTCCTCCATCCCCCACTCCTCCAGCTTGGCGGACGCCAGGTTCCGCACGACGCCGACCCCGCTGGCCCTCGGCGGTACGTCCCACTGCGCGACCCGGTCGGGCCCGAGGGTCCGGGTCCGGGCGATCAGCAGGGCCACGTCGTCGGTCGGCCGGGCCGGCAGCATGGCGTCGAGGACCGCGAGACAGCTCTCCTGCGGGTCCCGGTCCGGGTGGCTCAGCGCATCCCGCAGCAGTTCCAGCCCCTCCTCGATGTCCCGGGTCCGCTGCTCCACCAGCCCGTCCGTGTACAGCACCAGCTGGCTGCCCTCCGCCAGGCGCAGCTCGATCGTCTCGAACGGCATGCCGCCCAGCCCGAGCGGGGGCCCGGCCGGCAGGTCGACGATCTCCGTGCTGCCGTCCGGGGCGACCACCAGCGGCGGCAGGTGCCCGGCCCGGGACAGGGTGCAGGCCCGGGACACCGGGTCGTACACGGCGTACAGGCAGGTGGCGCCGAGCATCCCGCCGGCCCCGTCGGTGTCGTCCTCGTCGATGCGCTGCACGAGGTCGTCGAGCCGGGCCAGGAGCTCGTCCGGCGGCAGGTCGAGGGAGGTGAAGTTGTGCACCGCCGTACGCAGCCGCCCCATCGTGGCCGCGGCGTGCAGCCCGTGCCCGACCACGTCCCCGACGACCAGGGCGACCCGGCCGCCCGGCAGCGGGATCACGTCGAACCAGTCCCCGCCCACCCCCGACTGCGCGGGCAGGTAGCAGTGCGCCGCGTCCACGGCGCTCTGCTCGGGCAGGCCGCGCGGCAGCAGGCTGCGCTGGAGGGTGACCGCCAGGGTGTGCTCACGGGTGTAGCGGCGGGCGTTGTCCATGGCCACGGCGGCCCGGGCGACGAGCTCCTCGGCCAGCGACACGTCGTCCTCGTCGAAGGGCTCGGGCTTGCGGGCCCGCCAGAAGTTGACCACGCCGAGGACCACGCCCCTGGCCTTGAGCGGCGCCGCGATCAGGGAGTGGATCCCGTACTCGATGATGGCCTTGGCCCGGCGCGGGTCCTGCACGCGCCACCCCGGCGCGTCGGTCAGGTCGGGCACCAGCTCCGTCCTCCCCGTGTCGTAGCCGCGCGCCTGCGGGGTGGTGGGCTTGAACTCGATCAGCCGCCCGAGCGGGTACAGCGGGTGGTCGGGCCGGATGCCGCTGACCGCGGTGCGCCGCATGTCGGAGCCGGGGCCCGGCTCCTCGCCGTCGAGCACCGGGCCGGCCAGGTCCACGGTGACGTAGTCCGCGAACCGGGGCACGGCCACGTCGGCGAGCTCCTGGGCGGTCCGCTCGACGTCCAGGGTGGTCCCGATGTCGCCGGTGGCGTCGTACAGCAGCCGCAGGCGCTTGCGGGCGGCCTCGGCGCGGCCGGTGAGGACCTGCATGTCGGTGGAGTCGCGGATGGTGACGGCCGCGCCCTCAGGCCGGCCGCGCGGATGGGTGGGCCGCTGGTTGACGACGAGCAGCCGGTCCCCGGCCTCCAGCACCTCGTCCGTGGCCACCCGGCCCGACCGCAGCAGGTCGGCCATCCGGCTGTCCAGGCCGGGCACCTCGTCGATGCGGCGGCCCTCGGCCTCCTCGGGCAGCCCGAGCAGCCGCTTGGCCTCGTCGTTCGCCAGGACCAGCCGCCCGTCCCCGTCCGTGATCACCACCCCTTCGCGGACGGAGTGGAGCACCGCGTCGTGGTGCTCGTACATCCGGGTCATCTCCTGGGGGCCCAGCCCGTGCGTCTGCCGGCGCAGCCGGCGGCTGGTCAGGGCGGTGCCGGCGGTGGCCAGGGCCAGGCCGGTGGCCATGGCCAGCAGGATCACCGGGAGCTGGCGGTCGAAGGCGCCGCTGACGTTCTCCACGGTCAGGCCCGCGGACACCAGCGCGACCACCCGGCCGTCCGGCGCGGTGACGGGCACCACCGCCTGGATCTCCTTGCCGAGGGGGCCCTGCACGCTCTCGGTGTGGACCCGGCCGGCGAGGGAGGGCTCGATGTTCCCCACGAAGCGCTTGCCGATGCGGTCCGGCTGGGGATGGCTGTAGCAAATAAAAGATGGTGTCCATGACGACGATGAAGTCGACCCCGGCGGCCTTGCGGGTGACCTCGGCGAGGGGCTGCAGGGTGGCGGAGGGGTCCGGTGTCCGCAGCGCCTCCTGGAGGTCCGGGGAGTGCGCGAAGGTCTCCGCGACGGCGACCGACCGGTTGCGCGCCTCACGGTCGACGTCGTGGCGGGACTGCAGGAGCAGCGCCAGGAGGGCACCGGCGGCGAGCAACACCACGATCGCCACCTGAAGGACGAACACCTGTCCGGCGACGCTCTTGAATCCCTTGCTCAGGGGTGACCGCACCGAATTGCCCGGTACGGCTGGCGAGGAAGGGTCACGTCCCCAGTTGTAGCACCTGGGGCCCCTCCGGCGCCCGGCGGAGCGCGCCGCGCGCGCCGCCGGTCGCCTCGGGTGGGGGCGGTTTCCCCCTACCGGCCCTGTGCGGCGGCCGCCTGGGCGGCGGTCGAGGGGATGCCCGCCGGCGTGGTGCCCGGCGTGGTGCCGGCGCCGGGCGCCGTGCCGGGCGCGGCCTCCGGCTCGCAGGTGACCTCGTCGCGCGGGGTGTAGTGCGTCTTGTACTCCTCGCGCTTGACCTCCTGGCCGTTCGTGACGAACACCCGGCCGACGGTCACGTCGAAGCCCTCCAGGGGCGTCTGCACCTCGCACTTCGGCCCGGCGGCGTTGATCTTGGCCGGCGGAACGACGTTGGTCCGGGGGCCCTTGGTCGCGCGGACCTCGTCGTACTTCTTCGTGCCGAGCAGGGTGATCGTCAGGGAGGTGTCCGTCGAGGTGGCCTTCACGTACACCGGGTGCCCGGAGTCGTTGAGCCAGCGCAGGTCGAGGCTGCCCCAGGCGACGGTGGCCTCCCGGCCCTCGGGGTAGCGCTCGATGTAGAAGGAGTGCGCGCCGTGCTCCAGGGGCTTGAGGCCCGCGAAGAACATGGCGTTGTACATCGTGGTGGCGACCGCGGAGACGCCGCCGCCGGGCGACTTCACGTAGCGGCCGTCGTTGATCATGATCCCGTCGACGAAGCCGTTCTCCTTGGTGCGCTCGCCGACCGTGCGGTTGAAGCTCCACTCCTTGCCGGGCATGACCACGGAGCCGTTGATCAGCTCCACGGCGCGCCCGATGTTGGTGGTCCGGTACGGGGCGGCCGGGAACTGCACGGTGAAGGAGGACATCTGCTCCTTGATGCCGAGGCGCCGCACCTCGGCGTCGGTGAGCTCCGGCTCGACGGCCTTGGTGGCCACCTCGGCGCTCCGGTCGGCGCCCGAGCGGGTCAGCGCGGGCAGTACGGCCCGGCCGAGGGCCTCCCCGGTGACCTCCTGCCCGGCGCGGCTGCTCTGCGCGACCACCACGCGTCCGGCCGCGTCCACGTCGAGCGCGGCGTCGCGCGGCTGCCCGGCGGCCTCGGCGACGGGGCCGGCCACCGCGGGGTCGGCGAGCAGGGCGTCGGAGTCCAGGGCGGGCACCAGGCGGCCGCCCGCGTCGGGGCTCATCTCCAGGTGCTCGCCCAGGACGGCGGGGCTCACGGGTATCCGCGTACCGGCGACGCTGAGGGTGACCGGCCCGGACACGGCGGGTGCGGCGAACTCGCGCAGGGCCCGCCCGGTCTCGTCCGCGCCCACGCGCGGTTCGGTGCGGGTGACGGGCAGGGCGACGGGGGTGCCGGCCGGGCGGAGGTAGGCGTCCCGGAGGGTGCCCAGGGCCTGGTCGCGGACCAGGGTGACGCCGGTGCGCGCGGGGACGACCTGGGGCTCGCCGGCTTCGAAGGCGATGGACCCGTCGCGGACCGCCTGGGTGGTGTCCGCCACCAGCCGGTCGACGCCGGCCCGGGCCGCCTGC
>NZ_GG657750.1:7249629-7250977 GCF_000158895.1 Streptomyces sp. C
GCGAGGCGAAGGAGACGACGCCCTCCGGATGGTCGGGGACCAGCGGGGCGTCCCGCACCGGCAGCAGGCCGCTCACCAGCAGGCCCGGGTAGAAGACGTCCAGCGGCTCGCCGCTCTCCCGCAGCCGCAGGCGCACCTGGTCGGTGGCCTCGTCGTGGAACAGCTCCACGTCCTCCTCGCGCAGCGGCGCCCGGTCCCGGCCGCCGTCCGGGGCCTGCGGGGCGTACTCCTGCGAGACGATCTCCTCGGGCATGAACCGGGGCTGCAGGTTGGCGTTGAAGCCCTGGACCGGCCGGAACTGCACCGGACGCGAGCCGGGCCCCGCCGTGTGCGCGACCTCCCGGGCGGCGGCTTCCACGGCGTCCGGGCCGAGCAGGCCGAAGAAGCGGCTCCCGGTCCGCCCCCAGCCGCCGTAGAGGTGGTTGAGCACCAGCAGCCCGCGCCGGGCGTCCCACTGGAGGAAGTGCGCGTACGACAGCGGGCGCGCCGCCGCCCAGGCGGGCAGCCGCGCCGCGTAGGACCCGACCAGCTCCGCGGGCAGCACCACATCGGCGTCCGGGTCCTCCCGGAGGGCGGCCGCGTCCCGTACCGCAGCCTCGAACGAGGCCCGCAGGCGTACGAGTCCGGCCGCGCGGCTCGGCAGGGAGCCCAGGCCGTCTCCGGGGGTCAGGAGCGCGTCCCGGACGGTGTCCTCCCAGGCCGCGACCGTCGAGGGCCCGAAGTCCCAGACGGGGTGGCAGACCCCGCCCCGGCCGTGGCGGGCCACGAACCGGTCGCGCAGGGCCCGGCGCACCAGGTGCCCGAGGTCGTACAGCTCGGCCAGGGCGGCGACCTCGCGCAGCGCCTCGTGGTCCTCGGCGGTGAGGAGGCCGTCGGGCATGGACCGGGTGCCGGGCCACCACGTCCTCGGCCAGCACGGGCGGCACCGGGTCCGCCGCGGGCAGCGGGGCGTCCCGCCGAGGCCATCAGCGCCGTCCAGCGGTCGCGCAGCAGCGCGAGCAGCACGGTGCGCTCGCGGGGCCCGGCCGCCCCGAACTTCCGGGTGGCGTCCGCGACTTCGTCGACCTGCGCGGCGAGCCCGCTCTCGCCGCCGGCCCGCAGCCAGGCGGCCAGCCGTCCGAGCGGATCGGCCTCCTGGGGGCCGACGGGCGGTACGGGGACCAGCAGTCCCGCGTCCACGAGCTGGTCCAGGTACGCCATGGCGGCCGCCCGGTCCCCGGGAGCGGCCAGCGCCGCCGCGAGCCGCGCGGGCGTCGCGGGAGTGCGGCACAGCCCGGCCAGCCGCTCCAGCGGCGCACTCGCCGCGACCTCGGCCTCGTCCTGCCCGGGCACGGCGAAGCGGCCGACG
>NZ_GG657750.1:7251077-7253847 GCF_000158895.1 Streptomyces sp. C
CGGGCCGCGCTCGCCATCCGGTGCGGGAGCCGGGCCCGCCGGGCGGGGTCGGTGAGCAGCGCCTCGCACAGGGCGGCGACCAGGCTCCGGCCGGCGCGCACGCGGTTGCCGACCGCACCCGGCAGGCCGCCCTCGCCCCAGTCGGGGCCGCCCGGCTCCCGGGAGCCGGGCCGGGCCGGCAGTGGACCCCAGCCGACCGCCGTGTACCAGGACACGGGGCTGCTGCGGGTGGCGGCGCGCACGGCGTGACGCAACACCCCGGGCTCCTCCTTGCGGGCGCGCCGCCCGGCCGTCCCGGCCCCGGCGCGCTCGACGGCGGCCAGCAGCTGGGCGCTGGTCGCCGAAGCGGCGAGGCCGAGGGCCGGCTCGCGGCACTGCGCGGCCAGGGCCCGGCGCTCGGCCGCCAGCGCGGCCGCCGCCGGTTCGCGGAGTCCGGCCCGCAGGGCGGCCAGCCGGCCGCGCAGCTCCAGCCACTCCCGCAGCGCCGGCACCCGTCCCGGTAGATCGCCGAGCGCGCCGAGGAGCGCGGGCCGGGGCTCCCGGCCGTTGTGCAGGGCCCGGCGCAGCGGCAGTACCACGTCCCGGTGGAAGGCGTCGGGATGGCCGCCCCGGCTCGCGTACAGGGCGTCGGTCAGTGCGGGCGTGAGCCGGGCCAGCGCGCCCTCCAGCCGCGTCAGTTGCCCGAGCGCGGCACGGAAGGCGGCCGCGTCCGGCGACTGCGCGGGGTGGGCGAGCGTCGTCGCGCGCACCAGGGCGTACGAGGAGGTGCGCACGGCGGGGGCTGGGGAGGTCATGGCGTCCCGGGTCCTTCCGGCTCGGCCTGATCGGGGAGAGGGGAGAAGAGGGAGAGGGGAGAGGTGAGAAGGGGGAGGTGAGAGGTGAGAGGTGAGAAGGGAGAGAGGGGCGGGGCAGGAAGCGGATCGCCCGCTCCGGGCCCGGGACGCGGGCGCCGGAACGGGCGGTCGGCGGGGGCACCGTCAGATGACGCCGGGAACCGTCTGCGGCTGCTGCGTGACGCACTGGCAGGCCGTGGCGGTGGGGATGCCGCACGTGGAGGTGGACGAGCCGGCGGCGAAGGCCGAAACCCCCGCGGTGTCGCGCATCGCGGTGACCGTGATCCCGCCGAGGTCCAGGTCGTGGGCCTCGAAGGACGTGGCCGCGTCGAAATCTGCCATGAGAACTCCCAAGGGTGTGGGACGACGTGTGATGGCTGGATCCTGTTGCGGACGAGCGGTCGCAACGCTAGCCGCCGGGCCGAACCGCCCGCAGCGGGCGCATTTCGACAGCAGGGGATAACTCCACGTACGGGCAGGGAGGTTGACCGAAAGGCGGCACAACGCGCCGCCGGCGGACCCCGGTCGTCCCACGCCGTCCCACCGCACCGCCGCATTCGGGCCGTTCCGGCCGTAAACCGCCGCCGGCGCACGGGCGTGCGCGCGTACGGGGGCAGCGGTGCGGGCAGTTCGGGAACCTCCGGGAACCCGGGGCGCCGGGGGATTCCGCAGATTCCCCAGGCCGGGCCGTGTCGTGGAGGCGGGTCATCCACCCGGGCGCGGCGGAAAGCCGCAGCGGAGCGGCGGAAACCGCGGCGGCAACGGCAGCGGAAACAACAAAGGCAAGGAGGTGAAACCACTCCTTGCCACTCTCAAGTTATAACGCATCGGGGGGCTTGCGGCAAGGCCCCCGTCCTCCCGCAGAATCACCGTCCTGAGCCAAAACCGCCGCACAACACACGGGTCGCGAACGACCCCGATCGGAGCCGCACCAGTGCCCCCGCTGACCACCAGCGTGTTCGACCTTCCCGACCGCCTCTCCGCCAAGGCCGCCCCGGAGCTCGTCGCCGGCGACGAGCGGCACTTCGCCGCCATCGAGGAAAGCCTCGCGCAGACGATCGCGGAGGTGTCCGAACGGCTCGACGCCGCGCGCAGGGCACCCGGGGGCGTCGGCCGGGAGGCCATGGACCGGGACGCGGAGATCCACCGGCTGACCGCCCGCCTGCGCCTGCTGCGCCGCTTCGGCCTGGACCTGTGCCTCGGCCGCATCGTCCTCGCGGACGACCCCGAGCCCCTGTACGTCGGCCGGTTCGGCCTCACCGACAGCACGGGCCGCCGGCTGCTCGTCGACTGGCGCTCACCGGCCGCCGAACCCTTCTTCGCGGCCACCCACGCCAACCCGATGGGTCTGGCGAGCCGCCGCAGGTACCGCTGGAACAGCGGCCGGATCGGCGACTACTGGGACGAGGTGTTCTCCGTCGACGGGCTGGAGGGCCACGCCGCGCTCGACGACCAGTCGGCCTTCATCGCGAGCCTCGCGGGCAACCGGTCGTCCCGGATGCGGGACGTCCTCGGCACCATCCAGGCGGACCAGGACGCCATCATCCGGGCGGGATCCCGCGGCGCCCTCGTCGTCGACGGCGGTCCGGGCACCGGCAAGACCGTGGTCGCCCTGCACCGCACCGCCCACCTCCTCTACGCGGACCCCCGCCTGGGCCACCGCCGCGGCGGCGTTCTCTTCGTCGGCCCGCACCGCCCGTACCTGTCCTACGTCGCCGACGTCCTGCCCAGCCTCGGGGAGGAGGGCGTACAGACCTGCACGGTCCGCGACCTCGTCGCCGAGGGCGCCACGGCGCAGCCCGAGGGCGACCCGGAGGTGGCCCGCCTGAAGTCCTCCGCGGCCCTGGTGAAGGCGATCGACGCGGCCGTCGCGCTCTACGAGGAGCCGCCCGCCGAGGGGATGGCGGTCAGCACCCACTGGGCCGACGTCCGGCTGA
>NZ_GG657750.1:7255494-7257265 GCF_000158895.1 Streptomyces sp. C
AACAGGCCCGGCTGCGCGAACGGACCCGCATCGCGCAGGACATGCACGACCTCCTCGGCCACGAAATCAACCACATCGCCCTGTCGGCGGGGGCGCTGAAGCTCGCCCCCGGGCTGCCGGACCGGCACCGGGCCGCCGCCCAGGACATCCGGGCCAGGGCGGGCGCCGCCGTGGACCGCCTCGGGGAGGTGATCGGGGTCCTGCGCGAGCCGTCGGAGCCGGCGCCGGGCTCCGGGCCGGCCGCCGGTCTGGCAGAGGTCGAGGGGCTGGTGGCCCGGGCCGCCGCCGCGGGCCTGGATGCGCGGCTGAGCGTGGAGGGCGTCGGGGAGGGCGTACCGGACGGCACCGGGCCGGACGGCGGCGGCGCGACGCCCCCCGCCGTCGGGCGGGCCGTGCACCGGGTCGTCCAGGAGGCCCTGACGAACGTCGCCAAGCACGCCCCCGGGCACCGTGCGACCGTCCTCGTCCGCCACACCGGGGACCGGACCGAGGTCACCGTGACCGACCACCCGGTGCCCGGTGCCGCCGAGCGGCCCCGGAGCCGGACCGCCCGGCCCGCCCCGGCCGCAGCCGCCGGGGCCCCGGCGAGCGGGGAGGAGCACCGCTTCGGCCTCATCGGCCTGGACGAACGCGTCCGGCTGGCCGGCGGCACCTTCACCTGCGGTCCCGCCGGCGACGGTTTCGCCGTACGCGCCTCGCTGCCGCACCGCCCGGGGACCGTGCCGCCCCCGGCGCCCGCCCGGCCCGCCGGCGCACTGCCCCCCGAGCACCGGACGGCCCGTCGCCGGTTGGGCCGTACCGCCGCAGCGGGCGTGCTCGTACCGCTGTGCACCTGCGCCCTGCTGATCGGCGCGGTGCGCGCGTGGGACACCGTCACGGCACGGCAGTCGGTCCTCGCGCCCGCCGACTACGCCCGCCTGTACGCGGGGCAGCCGCGGGCGGAGGTGGCGCGGTACCTGCCCGAACGCCAGACGACCCGCCGCCCCGCGGCCCCCACGCCCGAACCACGGGACGCGGTCTGCGAGTTCTACGTACGGACCGCCGACCCGTTCGACGACCACTCGGGGGACGTCTACCGCCTTTGCTTCCGGGCCGGGCGCCTGGTCTCCACCGACGAGTACACCGGGAAGGACGTCCGATGATCCGGATCCTGATCGCCGACGACGAACCCATGGTCCGCGCGGGCGTCCGCGCGGTCCTCGCCACCGATCCGGGCATCACCGTGGTCGCGGAGGCCGCCGACGGCCGGCGGGCGGTGGAACTCGTGCGCTCCCACCGCCCGCACGTGGCGGTCCTCGACATCCGGATGCCCCGGAACCGGCGGTCTGGAAGCCGCCGCCGAGATACGCAGGACCGTCCCCGGGACGGGGAGTCGTGATGCTGACGACCTTCGGCGAGGACGAGTACATCCTGCGGGCCCTGGGCGAGGGCGCTGCCGGCTTCCTGATCAAGTCCGGGGAACCGGAGGAGCTGATCGCCGGCGTCCGGGCCGTCGCCGACGGCGCCGCCTACCTGTCACCGAAGGTCGCGGCCCGGGTCGTCGCCCACCTGGCGGCGGGCGGCGCGGGAGCCGCCGCCGCCCGCCGCTCCGCGGCGCGGGCCAAGGTCGAGGCCCTGACCGGCCGCGAGCGGGAGGTGCTCGGGTACCTCGGCAGCGGGTTCTCCAACGGCCAGGTCGCGCGCCGCCTGGGGCTCGCGGAGGGCACGGTGAAGGCCCACGTCAGCTCGATCCTCGCGCGCCTCGGCGTCGACAACCGGGCCGCGGCGGCGG
>NZ_GG657750.1:7262906-7269584 GCF_000158895.1 Streptomyces sp. C
CTGCCGCTCCGGCGCCAGGCGCAGGACCCACTCCGCCCCGAAGGCCTCCGCCAGCCGGCCCGCGTCGAGCGGGGTCCCGGCGGGCGCCGGCCCCGCGAACCAGGGCCCGTCCGTCCCCCACCGGACGACGTCGCCGGCCGGGCCGGCTGCCGCCGGATCGCCGCCGCGCTCGACGACCGCGATCCCGCGCTCCTCGGCGAAGGCGAACCGGCCCCCGCCGAGCGGTACGGGCTCCTCCCAGGTCCCGGGCCAGTGGAGGACCGGCTCGTCCTCGTCGTCGAAGAAGACGTCCTCCTCCGCTTCGGCCACGGCGTTGTACGGCCGCTCGGTGAACTCCCCCTCGGCCGGGGCCGGCACCTGCTCCCCGGTGGCCGCGTCGAACCAGCGCTCACCCGCCCACATCGCCTCCAGTTTCACCAGCACCCGGCCGTCCGCCGCCTCGTGGACCTCGACGTCCGCGCCCCCGGACGGGTTCGGCTGGGCCCGGCAGGAGCCGACCGGGCGCCACCAGGCCCAGACGGTCCGCCACGGCATGTCCGGCGCGGCCGCGGCGACCAGGCCGGCGTACGCCTCGTGGCCCAGCACCCGCGCGCCGAAGTGCAGCCACGAGGCGAACTCGGCCCGGGACACCTCGGCCCCGTCGAGCACCGCGACCGCCTGCCCGAAGGCCTCGCGCCCCACACCACCCCCCGTGGCGGGGAGTTCCCCGAGGGCACCGGGTCCGGCCGCCAGCAGCGCGGCGGGGGAGGCGAACAGATTCTCAAGATCGTCAGGAGCCATGGGGCCATGCTGCCATCGCCCGCCGACAACCCCGCTCACCCGTACGGCCGACCCCCTGCCGGACGGCAGTACGAGTACGCCCCCGCTCCGCGGCCACCCCGGGCGGGCGGGCGGCACCGGATCCGCGGCAGTGGCGTCAACCTCCGGACAGGCTCCGGCCCGCCCCTGCATCATGTGGCTCCCGCACCGGCCGCCGGTGGCCACGGGGGAAGGGGCACGCATGAGGACCGTCCACGGGGAGCAGGCCGGCGACGTGATGGTGTGGGTGCGCCGGGGCGGCTTCCCCGGCGAACTCCGGGAGGGGGACGCCGACATCGCACGCCGCTTCCTCGCCGCGGCGCCCGCCGGCGTGAGGGCCGTGGTCATCGCCCTCGGCGGCGAGGCGTTCCGCTGGGTGGACGCCGACGGCGACGAGGACGTGCTGCTGGACGCCGGAGGAGCGGAGGAGGACGACACCGGCCCGGGCCCGGACGACACGGCGGGCGGGTTCGCGCTGGGCGCCGGCGACGGTGCCACTCTCCCCGGACTGCCCGTGTCCTGGGCGCTGCTGGAGTTCCGCTGCCCGCACGGCGACGCGACCGTGCTTCTCGCACGCCACCCGGACGTCCCGCCGGCCTGCCCGGTGCACCACGTGCCGCTGCGACCGCACGAGACCGCCGCGCGGTGAGCGCCCCCGCACAGCTCGCGACGGGCGTGACCCGGCTGACCGCCTCACGGTTCGCGCTCGTCGGCTACCTGCCCACCTACGCGGCCCTGGCGTACCTCGGTGCCCTCCTCGCCGCCCGGGCGCCCGGGGGCGGCATCGAGGCGTCCCGGGCGCTGTCCCGCCTGCACGGCCTGTCCGGTGCCGCGCTCGCCGGACTCGCCCTGGGGGCGCTGCTCGTCGCCGTCCTCCTGCATCCCCTCCAGACCCCGCTCGTCCGGCTGCTGGAGGGGTACTGGCCGCGCCCGGCCCGCGCCGCCGCCCGGCTCGGGCTCACGGTGCAGGAACGGGCCCGCGACCGCCTGGCCCGGGCCGCCGAGGTCGTCACCGCCGACCCCGCCGAGGGCGAACGGCAACGGATCCTCGCGGCCGCCTGGCAGCTGGCGCGGAGCTTCCCGCCACGCCCGCTGCCCCTGCTGCCGACGGCACTCGGCAACACCCTGCGCGCCGCGGAGGCGACGGCGGGGGCCGAATACGGGGCGGACGCGGTGGTAAAGAGAAAAAAAGACTCTACCCCATGCTCGGAAAACAAATCCGGGCCGTCGTCGACGACCGGCGCGACCAGCTCGAACCGGAGAGTGCCGCCTGAAAAAAAAAAAAAGGGCGCCACCGGAATGCCCCGCGTCCCCCTCGTCCTCGGCGCCGACGGCTGGTGGCGGGCGAGTCCGGCCGTGTTCCTCCTGCCGGCCTGGGTGGCCTACCGCGCGGCCGTGGCGGCGGCCCGCGGCTACGGCGAGGCCCTGTCGGCCGCCTTCGACCTGCACCGCTTCGACCTCCTGACCGCCCTGCACCTGACCCTGCCCGCGGACCCCGAAGCCGAGCGGGTCCTGGGCCGCCGGCTCACCCGGTTCTGGGCGCAGGGGGTACCGCTCACCGCCCTCCCGTACGAGCACCAGCACGAGCGGGAGCCGGCCCCGCACACCGCCGCGCCGCCCGCCGCACCGGGCGATGACGGCTCACGCTGAAAGGCCCGCCATGCCCCGCACCTCCCCCTCCCGCCCCCACCCACGCCCGCCCGGCCCCACCGGATCCGCCGCGCGCGTCCTCGACTTCAGCCGCGACTGGGCGGGACTCTGCCGGGGCGGCCGCATCCTCGTCAGCATCGACCGGATCACCGACGGCGACCCGCTCACGGAGATCCTCGCGCACGAATCCGTGCACGACGTCCTGCTCAGGACCACCCCACTGGGCTGGACCCAGCTCGTCCTGAGCCCCTCCGCCATGGAGCCCTACGAGCCCGGAGCGGTGCGCGACCGGTGCGCGCGACTGCTCGCGGCCACCGTCCAGGCGTCCCGCTTCACCCAGGAGGCGGTGGCGACCTTCCTGCCCGGCCTGGACGTCGGGCCCGCCGAAACGGAGGCCTACCGGGCCCGGCACCCCCAGGCCTACCTCGACGCCGCCGACGCCCTGGAGTGGCTGCGCACCCGCGACCTGCCCCCGGAGGCCCGGGAGCGGCTCGCCCTCGACCTGGGCACGCTCGCGCTCGCCGTCCCCGTCCTGGAGGCCTGGCAGCAACAGCGCCTCCACCGGCCCAAACGCGCCGAGCAGTGGTTCCGCGTCCCGCGCAACCGGCCGGACCGCCGCTTCCCCGCCCTGTGCCGCGCCCTGCGGGAGCTGCCCGACGAGGACCTGCTCCGCGCGGCCCACGGCGGACCCGACGAGACCGCCCGCCTGCTCGCACACGTACGCATCGACGGAGAACCCCTCGCCTACGGCCGGCTCCCCGCCGACATCCCGACCCCCGAGTGGCTGGACGGACTCGTGGAGAACGTCATCGGGCCGCTCCTCACCGACACCACGCTGCCGCAGGACGACCGGGACGTGCTCGCCGGCATGTGGGCAGTGCCGGCGCTCACCATGCCGGGTCTGCATCCGGCCCTGCTGTCGGTGGTCCTCACCCAGACCACCTCCACGAACGGCCGGATCGACCTCAATCCCCCGACCGACGAGCTCCACGGCTTCCCCCTGGTCGAGGTGCTGCACAACGCGCTCCCCGTCCGGGTGCCCGGCGTGGAGCCCGTTCGGCCGGGAACCGATGTGGCTGGACGAGGGCGACACGGCCCTGTGGTTCATCTCGCCCTGGCAGGACCAGCGGGCCTGCCACCTGTCACCGGCCTGGCTCCACGAGTGGCTCGGCGAACTCGACGACGACACGACCCTGTGCATGCGCGACGGCGGCGACCTCGCCGGAGTGCTCACGGGCGACCGCCGGCTCGCCGCGCGGCGGCGCGTCGTCCTCCTCCAGCACCGGACCCCGCACCGCGCCCTGCTCGTCGAACTGCCGGTGCTGGGCCTCGACGAGGCACGCGGACCGGTCACGATGATGCTGGCGCACTCCGAACTCGACGGCGTGGCCTACCTCATGCTGCGGCCCGAGAGCTCCTCGCCCGTGCTCATCGTCCCCACCGCCCGCGTCACCGCCGAACGCGCCGCACGGGCACTGGTGGAGCGGCGCCACGAGGTCCGCTTCCGCCTGGTGACCGACCCCGAGGACTTCTACACCTCCCCCGGGATGCTCCGGGACGTCATGCGGGTGCTCCACAACTTCGAGGCCCGGCCGTGGCCGGACACCCTGCGGCCCGCTCCGCCCGCCACTCCGCGCGAACCCGCCCGCCGCCGCGCCGAAGCGGACCTGGACCCCGTCGTGGCACGGATGGAGAAGGCGGAGAAGGCGTTCGCGCGGAGCCCCACGGCGGAGCGGTTCGCCGAGCTGTCGGCCGCCGCCGAGGGCGTACTGGCAGCCCCGTCCTTCGCCCGCGTCTCGCTGGGCTGGCGGATCAGGCTCCGCCAGGACGTGGCCGGCGCGCTCTACGCAGGCGTCGTGCAACTGCACGACCACCACGTCCTGCGGCGCGTGGTCGAGATCCAGGCGGAACTCGTCGCCCTGCTCCCCGAGGACTCGCCCGAGCGGCCGGCACAGCAACGGACCCTGGCCCTGCTCTCGCTGAGCCTGCGCCGCGTGACCGGTGCGGCCTCGCCGGAGGAACTGCTGCTGGAAGCACTGCTGACGGCGTCGGCGACCGGGGCGGGCACCCGCAAGCCCTCCGGCCCAGGGCCCGTCTGACCATTCCCGCACCCCGGCCGCCCCGCGACACCTTCTAGGGTCTGTCGTCAAACTCCCGTCTGCCCCGCGACGCCTGGCACGCGCTCTCGCCGCACCGGGCGAAAGCCAAGTACGTCCAGTACGCGGGCTTCCGCCCGGCGCACCGAGAGCACGCACCAGACGCCGCGGGGCCGCCCTCCGGGCGACGACGGGAGTTTGACGACAGACCCTAGGGCACCGACCGGGAGCCGAGCGCGCCCGGCGTCTTCGGGATCCACGACGGCACGGCCGTGGCCGCCGCGCGCTCCGGCTCGTCCATGTACACGTACCAGTCACGGTCCTCGCCGCCCATGCCCGTGCGGACGTTGATCTGTTTGATCTGGCCGGTCGCGTGGAAGTACAGGACGACGCTCTGCCGTTTGGAGCCCTCGTCGTAGAACTCGGCGGTGACCTTCCCCCGGGCGCCCTCGCCGAAGGCGGAGATCCAGTTCCGCGCCGTCGCCGCGGGGACGCCCCGCGCGGTGCCCGGAGCCGCGAGGGCGGCCAGTTCCGCCGGGTCCCCGTCGGCCGTACGCCAGACGACCTCCTGCGCGGTCCGCAGCGTGCCCGCCGACGGGTACCCGACCACGGCCAGCGGCTCGTGGCTGCCGTAGTCCCCGGCGTAGCGGACCTCCTCCTCGCCCGGCAGGTCCGAACAGCCCGTCAGCACGCCGATCGCCGCGGCGGTGGCGGCGGCCGCCCGCCCGGCCCGGCGATACGGCTCCCACCTGCTGTGTCTGTGCATCCGGTCAAGGTAGCGGAGGGCCGACGCGGGTCGGTGGGGCGGGTGTCCGGACCGCCCGGCGGTGCCTTCGGGTCCGGCCCGGCCGACCGGGCGGGACGTGCTTCCACGGCGGACGCGCCCGGCCGGACCGCCCTCCCCGCCCTCCCCCCCCCGGCCGTCGTACAGGCCCCCGTGGCGCTCCTGCCGCGGGACCCGCCCGCCGGGCATCATGGCCGGGTGACGACGCGATCAGGCGACGACCCCGGACCCGGCACGGCCGAGCGGCCCGTCCTGCTGCCCTACGCCGACCCGGCCTTCGTCGCCGACCCGTTCCCGCTCTACCGGCACCTGCGCGAACGGGCCCCCGTCCACCGCGCGGTCATCGCGGGCGGCCTGGACGCCTGGCTCGTCACCCGCTACGAAGACGGCCTGGAGGCCCTGTCGGACCCCCGCCTCAGCAGCGACGTGCGCGACGCCACGGACACCCGCCTGCTGCGGCAGCTGCCCGACACCGAGCGCGAGGCGATGCTCGGCAACATGCTCCGCAGCGACCCGCCCGACCACACCCGGCTGCGCCGCCTGGTCTCCAAGGCGTTCACCGCCCACCGGGTGGCCGGGATGCGGCCCCGCGTCCAAGCCCTCACCGACCGGCTGCTCGACGAGGTCGTCCCCGCCGGCCGCGCCGACCTCGTCGCCGACTTCGCGCTGCCCCTCCCCGTCACCGTGATCAGCGAACTGCTCGGCGTCCCGGTGGACGACCGCCACGACTTCCAGCGCTGGACGGACCGCCTGATCACCCGCGGCGCGGAGCCGCCCGACCCGGCCGTCGTCAACGAGGCCTGGCAGCACATGCGCGGCTACGTCACCGGGCTCATCCGGGACAAGCGGGCACACCCTGGGGACGACCTGCTCAGCGCCCTGGTCACCGCCCGGGACGAGGAGCGGCGGCTGACCGAGGACGAGCTGATCGCCATGGTCTTCCTGCTGCTGGCCGCCGGCTACATCACCACCGTCAACCTCATCGCCGGCGGCCTCGCCATGCTGCTCGCCCACCCCGACCAGCTCGGCCTGCTGCGCTCCGATCCCGGTCTGCTGCCGGGGGCGGTCGAGGAGTTCCTGCGCTACGACGGGCCGGTGAACCCCGGCATCGCCCGGTTCGCCCGCGAGGACGTCGAGATCGCCGGCGTGCGGATCCCGCGCGGATCGACCGTACTGATCGCCTCCGCCATCGCCGACCGGGACCCGGCGCGCTTCCCCGACCCCGACCGCCTGGACATCACCCGCCGGGACAACGCCCACCTGGCGTTCGGGCACGGCATCCACTACTGCCTGGGCGCACCGCTGGCCCGCCTCGAAGGCGAGATCGCCATCGGCACGGCCCTGCGCAGG
>NZ_GG657750.1:7270097-7295052 GCF_000158895.1 Streptomyces sp. C
GATGAGCCGCGCAACGAGTGGTGTGGGGGATAACCCTCGTGCTGACCGCGGTCACCGCCCTGCTCGGGACCGCCCCCGGGGCCGCCACGGCGGCACCGTCACCCACCGCCCCGCCCGTCCCCGTCCTGTCCTGGGGCCCCTGCGAGGGCGCCGCCCCCGGGGACGCCTTCGAGTGCGCGACCGCCCGCGTCCCGCTGGACTACCGCGATCCGGCCGGGCGCACCATCCCGCTCGCCGTCACCCGCCGGCTCGCGCCCGACCGGGCACACCGCACCGGCGTCCTGCTGCTCCACCCCGGCGGACCCGGCAACTCCGGTGTGGACTTCGCCCGCAACAGCTACGAGAACCTGCCCGCCTCCCTCCGCGACGCCTTCGACGTCGTCGGCTACGACATGCGCGGCGTGGGGCGCAGCGGACAGATCGAGTGCTGGAACGACAAGGAGTACTCCGCCGCCGTCGACGCCGCACGCGGCGTACCCGGCCCCGGAGCCCTGCGGGAAGCGGTCCGCCAGGGCCTCGACTTCGCCACCGCCTGCCGGCAGCGCGCCGCGGACCTCGCCCCGTACATCGGCACCGGCTCCAACGCCAAGGACATCGACCTGCTCCGCCAGGCCCTCGGCGAGGAGCAGCTCACCTTCTACGGCCGCTCCTTCGGCAGCTACGTCGGCACCGTCTACGCCGCGGAGTTCCCCCGCCGCGTCCGCGCCATGGTCCTGGACGGCGCCTACGACCCCCGCACCTATGCCGACCTGCCCTACGCCTACGACGCCGCGCAGTTCACCGCCCTGGACGGGGCCGTGGGCCGGTTCCTCGACTGGTGCGCGCAGGACCCCGCCGGGTGCGGCTTCGGCGACGGCAGGCCCCGCGAGGCCTTCGAGGAGCTCAAGCGGTCGCTGGACGCCGACCCGGTGATCACCCCGAGCGGACGCCCCGCGACGGGCTACACCCTCGCCTACCGCCTGATGTTCAACATCAACTCGGGCAAGGAGATCTGGCCCTACCTCGGGCAGGCCCTGAAGTCGGCGCAGGCGCGCCAGTCCACCTTCCTGCTCAACCCGCCCTCACCCGGGTCCTTCGACTTCCTCAACGTCAACCTGGCCGTGGAGTGCGCCGACCGCGTCTACCCGAAGAGCCCCCTGCTCCTGGGCGCGCTGGTCAGCGCCGAAGCCGCCTCCGCTCCGCTGCTGGGTCCGGCGATCGGCTTCGGGCCGCCCACCTACGACCACAACCACGCGACCACCTGCGCCCAGTGGCAGACGGAGCGCGCGAGCCGCCACGAGGGCTCCTACCGGGCGGCCGGCTCCGCCCCGATCCTGGTCCTCGGCACCACGGGGGACCCCGACACCCCGTACCAGGACGCCGTCGCCCTCGCCCGGACGCTGGAGAACGGGCGCCTGCTGACCTTCGACGCCGAGGGCCACACGGCCTACAACCGCAGCGCGTGCGTCAGCGACCTGGCCACCACGTACCTCGCCACGCTGGCACTGCCCGCCCGGGGCACCGTCTGCGCGGACGAGGCGCCCCCGGAGGCGACGGCCCGCCGGACCGCCGGCATCGAGGTCGACGAGACGCGCGACGTGATCCCCGCCCTGCGCTGAACACCGGCCCCCGTGCGGCGCCCCGGCCGGTCACCGGCCGGGGTCCCGCACGGTTAGGCTCACCCCATGACTGTGCTCGTATACGAAGACTTCGGCACCGGCCGCCACCGCGAGGCCTCGCTGATCAGGCACGCCCTGGGCAGCGTCCACGAGGAGGAGCTCGTGGCCGGCCTCGCCGGGGGCATCGGCTTCATGTACTTCGTCTTCGAGTACGAGGGACGCCTGCCCATCCTCACGATCGTGGCCCAGTCCCACCCCGAGCCCTGGGTGCAGGTCGCGCTCGGCCGCCTCGGTGTCCCGTACGAGGCCACCCGCGCGATGAACCCCCGCTGGGGCCGGGTCCGCGCGGCGCTGGACGGCGGGCAGCCCGCGTTCTGCGTGGTCGACCGCTCCTCCCTGCCCTGGCACGCGGCCGACCCGGACGCCGAGATGACCGGCACCGACCCGTACACCGTCGTCATCGCCGGGTACGACGGCGACGACCTGCTGGTCGAGGACGGTGCGGAGACCCCGTACCGGATCGGCCGCGAGGAGTTCGGCGCCGCCTGGACCGCCCACCGCAAGGGCCGCCACCAGCTGATCGTCCCCACCGGGCCCGCCGAGGGCGAGCCGGACGTGGACGGGGCCGTCGCGTCCACCGTCACGCACCTCACCGGGCCGGTCCTGGGCAACGCCTTCGACGTCAACTTCGGCTTCACCGGCATGGAGAAGCTCGCCGCCCAGCTGCGCGACGGCACCACCAAGACGGGCTGGGAGCGGCGGTTCGGCAGCTCGCCCGAGGCCCTGCGGGCCGGCACGGGGCGGCTGTACGCCTGCCTGGAGGAGGAGTGGACGGCCCCGGCCGCGACCCGGCCGCTGTACGCCGACTTCCTCGACCGCGTCGGGCGGCCGGAGGCGGCCGGCCTCTTCCGGGAGTCCGCCGGGCACTGGGCGGAGCTGGCCATGCTCGGCCGGGACGCCGACCCGCAGGCGGGTGCGCAGGAGCGGCGGGCGCTCTTCGACGCGTGCGCGGACCGCGTGGACCGGTGCCTGGAGCTGGAGCGCGAGGCGGTCCGGGCCCTGGAGAAGTAGGCCCACGCACACCCTTGACGGATGGATGGTCTGGACCAACCCTACGTGGTGGCGCGCCACTTCCGGCGCGAACGGACGAAGGGATCCCCCATGATCCGTCGCACCATCCGCCTGCTCGGTCTCGGCCTCGGCATCGCCGCGTCATGCGTCCAGCTGCCCGCGGCGGCCGCGGCCGAGCCCCCGGGGCCGCGCGCCCCCGACACCTGCGCGGTGAAGCCGAAGCCGGCCGGCAAGGTCCTCCAGGGGTACTGGGAGAACTGGGACGGCGCCGCGAACGGCGTCCACCCGCCGCTCGGCTGGATCCCCGTCACCGACGGCCGCATCCGCGCGCACGGCTACAACGTGGTCAACGCGGCCTTCCCCGTCATCCGCTCCGACGGCACCGTGCTGTGGGAGGACGGTTTTGTTATAGCACCGTGAAGGTGCCCACCCCGGCCGAGATGTGCCAGGCCAAACAGGACGGCCTCACCGTCCTGATGTCCATCGGCGGCGCGGCCGCGGGCATCGACCTGAACTCCACCGCCGTCGCGGACCGCTTCGTCGCGACGATCGTTCCCCTCCTGAAGAAGTACAACTTCGACGGGATCGACATCGACATCGAGACCGGCCTCGTCGGTTCCGGCAGCATCACCCGCCTCTCCCCGTCCCAGGCCAACCTGATCCGCATCATCGACGGCGTGCTCGCGCAGATGCCGGCCGGATTCGGCCTGACGATGGCCCCCGAGACCGCCTACGTCACCGGCGGCAGCGTGGCGTACGGCTCGATCTGGGGCGCGTACCTGCCCGTGGTCAAGAAGTACGCCGACAACGGCCGGCTGTGGTGGCTGAACATGCAGTACTACAACGGCAGCATGTACGGCTGCTCCGGGGACTCCTACTCCGCCGGGACCGTCGCCGGCTTCAAGGCGCAGACCGACTGCCTCGACCGGGGCCTCGTCGTCCAGGGCACCACGGTCAGGGTGCCCTACGACAAGCAGGTCCCGGGGCTCCCGGCCCAGCCGGGCGCCGGCGGCGGCTACATGGCGCCCGGCCTCGTCGCCCAGGCCTGGAACCCCTACGGCGGCCGGCTCAAGGGGCTGATGACCTGGTCCCTCAACTGGGACGGCTCCCGGAACTGGACCTTCGGCGACAACGTCAGGGCCCTCCAGGGCCGCTGACGGCACCGGCCCCGGGCCGCCCTCAGCCCCCCAGCTGCTTGCGGATCAGCTCGTACGAACGGACCCGGTCGCGGACGTCGTAGACGGGGGTGGTCAGCATCAGCTCGTCCGCGCCGGTCCCGTCGGCCAGCTCCGCGAGCCGGCGTACGACGGTTTCGGGGTCGCCGACGGCCTGCTGGGCGCGGAAGCCGGCCAGGGCCTGCCGCTCCGGTTCCGTGAACGGGTGCGCGGCGGCCTCCTCGGGCGTGGGGAAGGGCATGTCGCTGATCCCCTGGAGCAGCCCCGCCTTGACCACGTTCATCGGCCCGCCGAGCCGCTGGGCCTCCTCCTCCGTCTCCGCGCACACCGCCTCCACGCACAGCAGCACCCGGGGCCGCTCGCACCAGCGCGAGGGGGTGAAGGCGGCCCGGTACCGCTCCAGGACCGCGCGGGTGTTCTCCGGCCGGATGTGGTGGGCGACGGCGACCGGCAGGCCGAGCTCCGCGGCGAGCGCGGCCCCGGCGGGGCTGGAGGCGAGCAGCCAGGGCTCCGGCAGCGGGCCGAGCGCGACCTCCTCCACGAGGAAGGACAGGACCGCCGTCACGTCCTCCCGGTACTCGGCGTCCGTCGTCGGGTCCGCCCCGCGGCGCAGGGCGCGGGCGATGCCCTCGTCGAAGGTGCCCGGTCCGCGCCCGATGCCCAGGTCGATGCGGTCCTCGTGCAGGGCCGCCAGGGTCCCGAACTGCTCGGCCAGGGTGAGGGGCGCGTGGTTGGGGGCCAGCACGCCGCCCGAGCCCAGCCGGATCACCGAGGTGGACGCCGCGGCGTGCGCGGTCAGCACGACCGGCGGGAACGCCCCGATGGCGGGGGAGTGGTGGTGCTCGGCGTACCAGACCCGGTGGTAGCCCAGCCGTTCCAGCTCCCGCGCGAATCCCGCGGTGTCCCGCAGGGTGTCCACGGCCCGGGTGCCCGTCTGGACCATCGCGACTTCGAGCGCGGAGAGGGGTATGTCGATCATGCCGCCAGCATAGGGACCGGCAGCCCGGACCAGGCCCGCGGCGATCCCTTTTGCGCCACCACCGGTCGACAGCGGCGGTCGACAGCGGCGGTCGACAGCGGCGGTTGACAGCGGCGCACCCGTAAAGCGGGGGATGGGCACCTTCATCCGGAAGTCCCTGGGCGGCGCCCCGGCCGACTCCCCGCTCCACGAGGAACTCGACGGCTGGGCGCGGCGGGCACGGGACGCCGGGATGGAACGGGACGACGTGGCCGCGCTCTTCGCATAGGTACTGGACCAACACTTCAAGGGGGACGGCGACGCATGACGGACACCGTGATCGAGGCGCAAGGCCTCGGACTGCGCTACGGCCGCAAGGGGGCATGGGCACTGCGCGACTGCACCTTCCGGCTGCCCGAAGGCCGGATATGTGCGCTCGTCGG
Source organism: Streptomyces sp. C (assembly GCF_000158895.1). Taxonomy (NCBI): domain Bacteria; kingdom Bacillati; phylum Actinomycetota; class Actinomycetes; order Kitasatosporales; family Streptomycetaceae; genus Streptomyces; species Streptomyces sp. C. The sequence goes on from NZ_GG657750.1 coordinate 7,275,343, forward strand.
CCCCAACGGGGCCGGAAAGTCGAGCCTGCTGACGCTCGCCGCCGGGCTCGTGCTCCCCACCGAGGGCACCCTGCGCACGGCGCCGCGCGAGGAACTGGCCTACGTCGGCCAGGACAAGCCCCTCTACCCGCAGCTCACCGTCGACGAGACCCTGCGCCTCGGCCGGGAACTCAACCGCGGCCGCTGGGACGCGGCGGCGGCCGAGCGCATCGTGGACGCGGGCGGACTGTCCCGCAAGGCCCGGATCCGCACCCTCTCCGGCGGCCAGCGCACCCGCGTCGCCCTGGCCCTCGCCCTCGGCAAGCGGCCGGCGCTGCTGCTCCTGGACGAGCCGATGGCCGACCTCGACCCCCTCGCCCGGCACCAGCTCATGGGCACCCTGATGGCCGACGCCGCCGAGCACGGCACCTCCGTGGTCATGTCCTCCCACATCCTCACCGAGCTGGAGGGCGCCTGCGACCACCTCCTCCTCGCCGACGGCGGCCGCATCCGCCTCTCCGGCCCCATCGACGAGGTCAACGCCGCCCACCGGCTGCTCACCGGCCCGGCCGCCGCCTCGGCCGAACTCGCCCGCCACACCGTGGTCGAAACCCGTACGACGGGCCGTACGCTCACCGCACTCGTGCGGCCGGCCGGGCCCGTCGACAGCCGGACCTGGCAGACGTCCACCCCCTCCCTGGAGGAGCTCTTGCTCGCCCACCTGCGTTCCCCCGATGCCCCGACCTTCGAGGCCGCGGAGGTGCGGGCATGAGCACGCCGGCCCTGAAGGGCCCCTACTGGGCCACGGTCCGCCAGCACCGCCACGCGGCCTGGGCGCTGACCGCGCTCACGGCGGCCGGCCTCGCCGCGGTCGCCGCCCTGCGTCTCTGGGTCGGAGCACCCCCGGGCTCGGACGGGCCGTTCGCGTTCCCGGCCCGGGCGTACAACCTGCTGCGGCTCTGCATGGAGTACGCCGGCACCGGCCTGCTCCTGCTGCCGCCGCTGGCCGGAGCCTTCGTGGCCGGCCCGATGACCGCGCGCGAACTGGAGAGCGGGACCTGGCGGCTCGCCCTCACCCAGTCGACCACGCCCAGGGCCTGGCTGGGCGCGAAGGTCCTCGTCGCCGGGGCGGTGTCCGTGGTCGCGGCGGCCGCGCTGGTCCTGGTATACCGCCTCGGCTGGTCACGGGTGTCCAGCACCCACCAGCTCACCTGGGCCGACCGGGGCCCGTACGAGGCCACCGGCCCGGTGCTGGCCGCCTACTGCCTGCTCGGCGTGGCCCTCGGCGTCCTGGTCGGCCAGCTCGTCCGGCGCACCGTCGCGGCCATGGCCGTTGCCGGCCTCCTGACCGGCCTGGTCCTGCTGGGCCTCGGCTCCCTGCGGTGGTCGTTCATGCCGACGCAGACCAGCACCATCCCGTTCGGCGACAGCACGATGCGGCTGACGCCGCCCGACTCCCTGATGACGGACACGGGACTGATCACCTCCTCCGGGGCGCGCCTGCCCGAGTACGCCTGCTTCGAGCGCACCCGGAACATGGGCGACGGCCCCGCCGACCTGAACGTCACCGCCTGGTACGCGGAGTTCCACCCGGCCTCGCACTACTGGCCGACGCAGCTGATCGAGACCGCCGTGGTCCTCGCCCTGGCCGCCGCCGCCCTCTACGCGGCGTTCCGGGTGCTGCGCGCCCGCCGCGGCTGAGACCTACAGTCCCGCTCCACCGGTCGCGTCGACGACGCGGCCGGTGACCCAGCGCCCGGCGTCCGAGGCGAGGAAGGCGACGACGTCCGCGATGTCCTGGGGCTGCCCCACCCGGCCGAGCGCGGCCAGCGAGGCCGCGTGCGCCTCGGCCTCCGGGTTGCCGCGCAGCCAGCCGGCGTTGACGTCGGTGTCGACGATGCCGGGGGCGACGGAGTTCACGGTGACGCCCCGGGGGCCGAGGGCCTTGGCGAGGTTCAGCGTCAGGGTGTCGAGGGCTCCCTTCGTCGCCCCGTAGGCCAGTATCTCCGGCATCGCCAGCCGGGCGGCGCCGCTGGAGATGTTGATGACCCGGCCGCCGTCGCGCAGCCGGCCCAGGGCCTCCTGCACGACGAAGAACGGGGCCCGCACGTTGACCGCGAAGACCTGGTCGAAGCCCTCCTCGGTGACCTCGCCGAGCGGGGAGGGCAGTCCGATGCCCGCGTTGTTCACGATGATGTCGACGCCGTCCAGGCCGAGTCCGTCGTAGGCGGACCAGAGCGCGGCCGCGTCGCCGTGCCGGCCGAACTCGGCCCGCAGGGCGAAGGCCCGGCCGCCGTCGGCGGTGATCCGCCCGACGGTCTCCCGCGCGGCGGCTTCGTCCCCGGCGTAGGTCAGCGCGACGGTGACCCCGTCCGCCGCGAGCCGCTCGGCGATGGCCCGGCCGATTCCCCGGCTGCCGCCGGTGACGAGCGCGTTCTTGCCCATGAGGAACTCCCCGCGTTTCTGTAGTGGTCGTTACATAAAAAACGTAACACAAGATCAAGAACACCCGCAACGCCGATCTCGGAGCGCCCGCGCCGTCCACTCGGCACTGTCCGTGCAGACCGTCAAATCACGTGCGCATACCCATCGGAGCTGCCACAGTCACCGTCGTGACCTTGATGAACGTGCTCCTCGGCTTCGCCGCGACCGGCCGGATCGGCCCGCTCCACTGCGGTATGCCCCTCGCCGGGGCCGAGGAGGTCCTCGGCCCGGGCCGGCCGCACCCGCAGATCGTGATGAAGGGACCGGACTTCGACGGGTACCCGTACGCCTGGGGCGGGCTGGAACTCGTCGTCACCCGGCGCCACGTCAGCGGCATCTCGATACGCCTCGACCCCGGTTCGGCGGCCCGGCTGCCGCCCGAGGTGCTTCCGGACGCGGGCGCTTGCGCGGCGACCTTCCTGCGCGAGGACTTCACCGCCGCCCTCGACGCCGCCGGCTGCCGGCGCGTGACCAACGCCGCCCTGACCTTCGACGAGCAGTCGGCGTTCACCACCCGGCCCGCCGGGGTCAACGTGCTCTTCGGCGTGCCGGTCGCAGGCGTGGACGCCCCGGACCGCAGCCGCTTCTACCTCGAGTTCCTCGACAAGCAGACCGCGTGACCCCCGCATCGCGCCCGCCGGACCGCGGCTACCGGTACGTCGGGCCCGGGGAACTGCGCGCGCTCGTCAGGCCCGGGGGAGAGGGGCGGTGCGTCCGCTCGGCCGCGGACCTGCACGACTGGCTGCGGGCGGCGGCGCCGGGTGAACGGGCCGAGCCCTTCACGTACGTCGTCGATGGCGCCGGCGTGCTGCGGCTCGCGCCGCGCCGCAGCGAGCACGTGGCGTGCGCCGCCGGCGGCCCGGTGCTGGCCGCCGGCGAGATGGGCTTCCGCGAGGAGTCCGGGCAGTGGCGGGTCGACGCGGTCAGCAACCAGTCGACCGGCTACTGCCCGGACACCGGCTCCTGGGCGGACCTCGCCGCCGCCCTGGACACGGCCGGCATCGCGCACCCGGCCGGCTTCACCCACCCGGTGGTCTTCCGCCGCTGCCCCGGCTGCCGGGAGGTCAACATCGTGCGGGAAGGGGACTTCGTCTGTCTCTTCTGCGACGCGGAACTTCCCCGGACATGGAACGTGGACGGCGACCGGGCGCCCGCGGACCGCCCCTGAGCGGTCCGCCGCCCGGGCTCAGTGGCCGACCTCGACGACGATCTTCCCGATCTGCGTGCCCGACTCCATGTGGCGGTGTTTTTTTTGCGATCTCGCCCAGGCCGAAGACGCGGTCCACCACCGGACGGAAGGCCCCCGCCTCCAGACCTGAGACGACGAACGCCTCCGCCCGGCGCAGCCGGACGGGGTCCCTGGTCGTCTCGTGCATCGTGTACGTGCGCATGTTCAGCGCGGGCATGCCGAGTTCGAAACCGGGATACGGCGTCGGCAGACCGCTCACCGCCCCGTACAGGAAGAGCGTGCCCCCAGGGGCGACCGCCCTGGCCAGGTCCACCACGCCCGGCCCCGCCACGGCGTCGAAGACCAACTCCGCGCCCCGGCCCCCCGTCAGGGCCGGCACCCGTTCGGCGACCGGCTCCTCGTCTGTGACGATCACCTCCGCCGCCCCCGCCGCGAGCAGCGCCTCCCGCTTGGCGCGGCTGCGCGTCGTGGCGACCGGCACCGCGCCGACCCGCCGGGCGACCTGGATCGCGGCCAATCCCACGCTGCTGGAGGCGGCCGTCAGCACCACCGTGTCACCGGCCCGCATCCCCGGTCACCCCCGCACCGGCCGCCTCGACCACCCCGGCCGCCTCGGCGCCGAGCCGGGCGGGGAACTCCTTGGCCGGCTCGATGTAGTGGCCGGCCCGGAACAGCACCTCCGCCCGGTTGATGCCGATCGCGTCGACCCGGACCAGCAGTTCGCCGGGACCCGGTTCACCGACCGGCAGCCACCGAAGGCGGAACCGGTACGGGATGCGGAACACGGAGGCGGGCGAACCGATGGCGGCAGCGGCAGCGGCAGCACGGCGGAGCGGCACCCGGACGGACCGCGTCCCGGACCACCCCGACATCCACACCATCGGCCTCCAGCAGGTGCTCGAAGCCCTGGTCGACCCGGTCCGCCGGAAGATCGTCGGCGAGCTCTACCACGCCCGGCAGGACCTGGCCTGCGGCACCATCGACCTGCCGGTCGGCAAGTCCACCGCCACCCACCACTTCCACGTGCTCCGCGACGCGGGCCTGATCCGCCAGTACTACGTCGGCACCTCCCGGATGAACGCCCTGCGTCGCGAAGAGGTGGACGAGGCCTTCCCCGGGCTGCTGCACGCCCTGGTCGGCGTCCCGGAGCGCCCCTGACGGGCCGGGCGCCGCTTCGTCCGGTCGGGCGCCTCCGCGGCGTCCGACCGGCGAGCTTCGCCGGACCGGACGCCCGACGGGTCCAGGCTCGGACGACGTCCGTACGGCTCGGTGGGGAGGCACGCGCATGCCCGGTCCTCGGCCCGGCCCGCCCGGACGCGCCCCGGAGGGGTACCGGGCCTACCTGGTCGCGGTCCCGGCCGGCGCCCTGGTGGGGCTGGTCGGCGGCGCGTTCCGCCGGTGCCTGGAAGGCGCCGCCGAACTGCGCGGCAGGCTCCTGGAGGCCGCCGACGGACTCGGCGGCCCGGCCCGGCTGCTGATCCCCGTGGCGCTCGCCGCGGCCGGCGCGGCGGTGGCCTGCGCGATCGCCCGGCGCGTCCCGCACGCCGCGGGCAGCGGCATCCAGCACGTGGAGGCGGTCTGGCGGCAGGAGGCCGAGCCGGGGCCCCGCTCGTTGTGGCTGCTTCCCGCGAAGTTCCTCGGCGGCCTCATCGCCATCGGCTCCGGCCTGGTCCTCGGCAGGGAGGGCCCGATCGTCCACATGGGGGCCTCGATCGGGTCCGGCGCCGGCCGCCTCACGCGCCTGGACGCCGACGACGCCCGGCAGCTGCACACCGCCCTCAGCGGCGCCGGCCTGGCCACCGCCTTCACCGCCCCCCTCGGCGGGCTGCTGTTCGTCTGCGAGGAGGTGACCCGCACGGTCCGGCCCCGCATGGTGCTGCTCACCCTCGTCGGCACGGCCTCCGCGCTCGCCGGCTCCCGGTTCCTGGTCGGCGACGCGCCGGTCTTCCCGGTCGCGCCGATGCCGGTGCCGCCGGTGTGGACGCTGCCCCTCTTCCTGCTGTTCGGCGCCGTGGCCGGGCTGCTGGGCGCGGCCTACGGCGGCCTCGTCGTGGGCACCCTCTCCGTGTGCGACCGGCTGACCAGGGTGCCGCCCGTGGCCCGGGCCGCCGCCATCGGGGCCGTCGTCGGCCTGCTCATGGCGTACGACCCGGTGCTGGCCGGGGGCGGCGACCCGCTCAGCGAAGCCCTGCTGGCGGGCGGGGTCCCCGCCGTGGCGGCGCTGGCAGGCTGCTTCGCCGTCCGGTTCGCGGCGGGCCCGCTCAGCTACGCGGCCGCGACCCCGGGCGGGCTGTTCGCCCCGCTGCTGGCCCTCGGAGCCCTGTGGGGGACCTTCGCGCACGCCGTCACCGCGCCGCTGCTGCCGCCCGGAGCCGCCGGACCGGGGGCGTTCGCGGCGGTCGGCATGGCCGCCCTGTTCGCCGGCGTCGTACGGGCACCGTTCACGGGCGTCGTCCTGGTGCTGGAGATGACCGGCGCCACCCCGCTCGTCCTGCCGCTGCTGGTCGCCTGCTTCGCGGCGACACTGGCCGCGGACGCGGTGGAGAGCGAGCCCGTCTACGACCGCCTGCGGCGCCGGATGCTGGAGCGGCCCTGAGCCGGCGGAGGGTGAGTGTCGCCCGAAACCCCCGCCGGGGAGGCCGCTCTGTGATGGTGTGGCCTTCCGACGCCCACCGCACTCCCAGGGGAGGCCGCCGTGCCACCGACACTGCAGCAGATCTTCGAGGGCTACCTCTACGCAGGAACCGTGAGCCGGAACGCCGACGCCCTCGCCGAGACCTTCACGGAGGACGGGATCTTCGAGGCGCCGCTCGTGCCGGAGGGCGCCGCCTTCCCCCGGAGGCTGGCGGGCCGCGAGGAGATCCGCACCGCGATGGCGGCGTACTACGCCCGCCCCGTCGAGGGCGGCCGCGCACCGAACTTCGAGAAGTCCGGCTACGTGCTCCACACCACCTCCGACCCCGACGTCTTCATCGCCGAGATCGACACCGTCTTCGACGGCGACGGCGACGGCGACGGCGACGGCACGGGGGACCGGGCCGTCTCGCTGGTGCAGATCTTCCGCGTGCGGGACGGGAAGATCGCCCGCCTGCGCGACTACTTCGCCCCCGCACTGCTGGACTGAGTCCGGACTCGGCGATCGATGCAGTGGCGTTTCGCCGGGTGAACGCATTAGCCCACACGGGTGAGCTGCCCCTTCGGGCCCTGTCCCCGTCCGGCCGGGGGTCGTTACAACCGAATCGTGATCAAGGGCGGCCCCCGCGGGCCGCGACGGTCACCGCCGCCCGCCGGCGCTCCCCGAACAACGACAGAGCGACAGAAAGAAAGACGGCTTTTCCATGAACAACCGCCTGCGGTACCTCGCCGCGACCTTGGCAACCGGTGTCACCCTGGCGCTCACCGCCGGTGCTCCCGCCGACGCGCGTCCGGGCGGGGTGGACAGCCAATGCGGCAAGTACATCTGCGTCATGACCGCCCACCACAACCGCTTCGTCCAGGACATCACCGTCCAGACCAAGGACGGCCTGCCGGGCACCCTGCGCTCCTACTGGGGCGGCTTCCACGGCCCCAGGGTGGTCGCCGCCTCCCACCGCTGGCCGGTGAACTACGAGCAGGCGAACGCGAAGCTGGTCTGCGGCGGCCTGGAGCGCGACGGCCGCACCATCGAGGACGGCATCTGCGTCACCATCTGACCCCGCCGCAGCCGCCCCCGAAGCCGTCGGCGGGTCTGCGCGCCCCCGGCGGCACCCCCGCGCCACGCCCCGCCGCGGGCCCCGGCGGCCGCCGCTAGCAGGGCGAGTCGGCGTCGTCGTCCGTGATGCGGCGGCGGACCTGGTCCTCCTGGGCCAGGCGGCGGAGCAGTTCGAAGACCGGGGCGCAGATCGCGAAGACGATGACGGCCCGCTCCGCGAGGGCCACCGGCTCGTCGAGGCAGGACGCCCGCTCCAGGTCCAGCCGGGCCACCGACTCGGCCAGCCGTGCGTAGGCGGCCAGCTCGCCCGGGGCGTACTGGGCGTCGAGCCGGCGCAGTTCCTTGAGTGCCGCCGTCAGCCCCTTCACGTGGGGTGACGTGCCGGGCGCCCGCCAGTCCAGGGCGGCGAGCAGCTCCGCCACCTCCTCCGCCGCGGCCTCGTCGGCGTCGGTCTCCTCCTCGTCGCCCGCGGGGCCCTGGGAGGCCACCGGCACCGGGAGCGCGTAGCTGATCGCCCCGAGGGCGCCCTCGGTGCTGTGGGCCTGGTCGACCGCCCCGAGCACCTCGCGGGTGGCGGCGATGGACAGCCCGCCGAGCGTGGTCAGGGCCTTGATCAGCCGCAGCCGCTCCGCGTGCTCCTCCCCGTACTCCGCCAGGGTCGCGGCCGTCGCCCGTCCGGCCGGCAGCAGCCCCTGCCGCCGGAAGTACTTGATGCTGGCGACCGGCACGCCGGTGAGCCGGCTGAGCTCCGAGATCTTCATGCGGCTTCCCTGCTGGTCATGCGGTCCGGTCCGGTGTCCGCCCATCGGTTCGATTGGACACCACAACAAGATACTGCCAGTATCCAGTTACTGGATACCAGAAGTATCCAACTCAGGAATCGCAGCCGCACCGGAGAATCGATGCCTCACCCCACGCCACCCTCCGTGCTCCGCCGACCCCAGCTGTGGATCGGTACGGGACTCATCGCCGCAGTGGTCTCGATGTTGTTCGCCCTGCTCTACGTGGGCGGCAACGTCAACCCCAGAGGAAACCTGCGCGACCTGCCGGTGGCCCTGGTCAACGCCGACGCCGGCGCCGACGCGGGCGGCCGCCGCGTCAACCTCGGCGAGCAGGTCGTCTCGGGCATCGAGAAGGCCGCCGAGGGCGACAAGAGCATCGACTGGCAGCTCGTCAGCCGCGAAGAGGCCGACGAGCGGCTGGGCAGCGGCAAGGTCTTCGGCGCCCTCGTCATCCCGCGCGAGTTCTCCGCCACGGTGACCGCGCTGGCCGCCCCGCAGCCGCCGGCCCAGGGCAAGCCCGCCCCGCCGGTGATCACGGTGCTGACCAACCAGTCCGCCGGCAGCATAGGCTCCTCCATGTCCTCCCAGGCCGCCCAGAAGGCGGCCCACGCGGCCTCGGCCCAGATCGGCCAGGAGCTCCTCAAGCAGGCCGCGGCCCAGAAGACCCCGCTGCCGACCGCCGCCCAGCTCAAGCTGGCCGACCCGGTCACCGTCACCGTCGCCGACGGGCACCCCGTCGGCTCCCGCAGCGCCATGGGCCTGAGCGCCTTCTACTACGCCCTGGTCCTGGTCGTCTGCGGCATGCTCGGCGCCAACCTGGTCAACTCCCAGATCGACACCGCGCTCGGCTACCTCCACACCGACTACGGCCCGGTCCGCAAGCGCGAACCCGTCCAGCACACCAGCCGGGTCCGGACCCTCGCCGTCGGCATCGCCCTCATGCTCGGCATGTCGGTGATCATGGGCACCCTGGTCGAGGTCGCCACCGTCGGGATCCTCGACATGGACGCCTCCCACCTCGGCCTGCTGTGGCTGTACTCGGTCGCCACCATCGCCGTCGTCGGCATCGGCGGCCTCGCCCTGTTCGCCGCCTTCGGCACCCCCGGCATGCTGCTGGCCACCATCGTCTTCATCGCCATGGCCGTCCCCTCCTCCGGCGCCACCGTGCCCCTCCAGGCGCTGCCCGGCTTCTTCCGCGGCCTCGCCGAGTTCGAGCCGCTGCGCCAGATCACCGAGGGCCTGCGCTCCATCCTCTTCTACGGCGCCCAGGCCGACGCGGGCCTGACCCGGGCGTGGGCCGCGATGGGGATCGCCCTCGTCGCCGCCCTGCTCTTCGGCTTCGCCGTCACCCGCCTCTACGACCGCCGGGGACTGCACCGCATCCCCCGGCCCGCCGCCGACGGGACCCCGGAGCCGCCCGCGGCCGCCGAGGCTCCGGCGCCCGCCAAGGCCTGAGACGGCCGCCCGGCCGCCGAGGGGGCCCTTCAGGGCAACGGGCGGCCGGCCACAGCCGGGATCCTTGGAAAGGCGGGTTCCTGCGCGGTACCCTGACAGGGCGTACGTCGCGGACCGCCCTTTCCGTATCTGCCCCCGGCCGGGCCCGCCCCGGCCGGGCGGACGCGGACCGGTCGGCGGGCGCGGCCCGTGCGTCCCGACCGACGGCAGGAGCGCCCCATGACCACAGGCTGGACCCCCCGCCCGCCGGACGCCGGCCACCCGCAGGGCGAACACCTGCCGGAGCTCGACGTCCCGCCGCCCGGCCGGCAGCGGCGCTGGACGGTCCTGCTGCGGCTGCTCCTGCTGCTGCCGCAGCTGATCGTCACGGCCCTCCTCGGCGTCGCCGCCTTCTTCGTGACCGTCGCCGGCTGGTTCGCCGCCCTGGTCCTGGGCCGTCTGCCCGACGGCGTCGCCCGCTTCCTCGGCGGGTTCCTGGCGTACGAGACCCGCGTCGCGGCCAGTGCGATGCTGCTGGTGGACCGGTACCCGCCGTTCTCCTTCGAGGCGCCCGGCCATCCGGTCCGGATCGAACTGCGCCCCGGCCCGCTGAACCGGGCGGCCGTCCTGTTCCGCCTCGTCCTGATGATCCCGGCGATGATCGTCACCGCCCTGCTGCAGTACGGCTGGGGGGCCGTCTGCTGGGTGTTCTGGCTGATCACCCTCGTGCTGGGGCGCATGCCCGTCCCCGTCTACGGTGCCGTCGCGGCGGTCGTCCGCTTCCGGATGCGCTACCAGGCGTACGCGATGATGCTGACCTCCGCGTACCCCAAGCGCCTGTTCGGCGACGCATGGGCCGCCGACGCCCCGGTGGCCGGGCCCGGCACGGTGTCCGGCACCCGTCCGCTGCTCCTCGCCGCGCCTGCGAAGGCGCTGATCGTGCTGCTGCTCGTCCTCGGGATCCTCGTCGCGTGCGCCTCCCCGACGGTCCAGGTCCAGGTCAGGGACGACGACCGGTTCGACGGCGTGGAAACCGCAGCGATCCGGACAAGCTGAATGGCCTCCGGGTGAACGCGGGCCGCTCGACACCAGGTCAGCGGCCCGCGTTCCGCCGGGGACCGCGTCCATCACCCCCCGTTTCCGCTCGGACACGGAGCGGCGCACACCGCCTGAGCTGCCCGAACGACCATTCGTTATCCGATATTCGAACGGCCTGTCCGTAAATCGGCCGTCGACATGCGTTCCACCTTCACATCCGACAGACTCGGCCGCATCGAAGCCCGACAACGAAAGTAATTGTCGCGCTAAACCTTCACATCGAAAGTGAGTCTTGTCGTGCGCTACCGCTTCGCTGCCGTCTCCGCCGCCGCCCTCCTCTGCCTGGCAGGCGCCACCGGCATGGCGGAGGCCAAGCCCACCAGCCTGTACGCCCCGTCCGCGATGGTCTTCTCCGTCGCCCAGGGCGACGACGCCTCCGCCCCGGTCCTGCGGGCCGCCACCCTCAGCTGCATGCCGACCGCACAGGGCACGCACCCGGACCCCAAGGCCGCCTGTACGGCCCTGAACTCCACGGGCGGCACCTTCGACCGGCTGCTCGCCGCCCCCGACACCAACCGCGCCTGCCCCATGCACTACGCGCCCGTGACCGTCACGGCGGAGGGCGTCTGGCAGGGCAGCCGCGTCGCGTGGAAGCACACCTTCTCCAACGCCTGCTCCATGAACGCGACCCTCAACGGCAACGCCGTCTTCGCGTTCTGACGCCCCGCTCCGCCGACGGCACCCGGGCCGGCCCGCCCGTCACGGCTTCGGGCCTCCCTGGAGCACCGCCTCGATCTCGCCCGCGACGTCGCCGCGGCCGAGCCGCGCACGGCCGAAGTCGGCCGTGCGCGGCAGGTGCAGGACCAACTCGTACCCCACGTCGACCCGCACGCGCCCGGACCGCAAGAGGAAGTCGTACGCGTGCCCGCCGCGCGTGCGGCAGCCGGACAGGAAGTGCAGGTGGTACCCGGCGGCGGCCACCCCCAGCATGTGGGCGGGGCTGCGGAATCCGACGACGGTGCCCCGCAGGGCGGTGTGGGTGGAGATCACCTGTCCCGCGACCGCGTCGATCAGCCGGGGATACGGCCGGTGCTGCTCGGGGAGCATCCGGGTGACCACGTGGTCGAAGTGCCCGTCGACCCGGACGGCGTAGAAGTGGTTGGGGCTCGGCAGCCACCCGTCGATCAGGGCGCGCAGCCCGGCCGCGTCGACCGGCTCGCGGGTCCGCCAGTCGTGCTCCCCGTGGAAGTAGGTCACGGCCGCGAGCGGCGTGCGCGTCGACAGGTCGGCCTCACCGGCGGACCCGTCGGCGCGCAGCCGGTAGCAGCGGCCGTCCAGGACGATCATCTCGCCGTCGAGGCGGTCGAAGGTGCCGATGCCGAAGTCCCCGTGCCGACGGAGCTCGGCGATGGTGGTCGTGCCCTCGTAGACGCCCTCCAGCATGGCCGTCATGGTCGAGGTCTGGAAGATCCTCCCCCTCGGCCGGGGAGCGCCCGTCGGGTTCCCTTCCGGTGCGGTCATGTTCCCCCCTGGTTCCCGTGCGTACGCCGGACCCGCGTCGAGCACCGTAGGGAACCGCCACCCCCGTCACAACGGCGCGCACGCGGTCGCGCGTGGCGCGCGGGGGGTGTGCGCGCCGCTCACGGGGACCCCGCGAAGAGGCCGGCCGTCCCGGTCACCTCCAGCAGACGGCGGACCGGACGCCCCGCGGCGCCGATCACCAGCAGGTGGTGCTCGCGGCGGGCGACGTCGCGCACGGTCAGCAGCACGTTGAGACCGGAACAGTCGCAGAAGGTGACCCGGGAAAGGTCCAGCGTGATCGCGCCCGGGCCGCCGTCGTGTGCGGCCACGGCGGCCATGAGCGCCTTCCGCAGGGCCGCGGAGGAGGCGAAGTCGATCTCACCGCTCACGGTGACGGTCGTGCCGCACTTCGTCGTGGTCACGGTGATGGCGATGTCCGCCTCGCCGATCGCGGAGGGTGCGGGCGTCTGCAGGCCGGATGCGGCGAAGGAGTACATGAGCCCCTCCAGGACCGGATCGGGTGTGCCTGGACGAATTCTGGGCCGGGTAAGACTTATGTGTCAATATTTACCTGAAAACAACTTCATGTGATGTGATACATGCACAAAAGGTGCAGAATGGGATCCATGGGCCAACCTCGAAAGAGCCGCTCGGAGTGGACCTTCCTCACCAGCCACGCCCGCGTCCTCCTCGCGATCTCCCGCGACCCCGGCGTACGCCTCCGCGACGTCGCCCTCACCTGCGGCGTGACCGAGCGCACCGTGCTCGGGATCGTCGCCGACCTGGAGGACGCCGGCTACCTGACCCGGGCCGCCCGCGCCGACGACGGCCGCCGCAACCGCTACGCCATCGTCCCCGGCTCCCTCTTCCGGCACCCCGCCGAAGGCGGCCAGGAGATCGCCGGCCTCCTCGCCCTCCTCGCCGACCCCCACGGCGCCGCCGGCACGCCGGCGCCGTAGCTGCGGGTTACTCGCCGGAGGTGAACACGTGCTCGGTCGGCGGGCCCACCAGCAGACCCGGACCCGCCGCGAGCGCCTCGGTCAGGTGCGGGCTCGACAGGTGCGCCTCGAACGCGGCCTGGTCCTCCCACTCCTCGAACACCAGCCACGCACTCGGGTCCTCGGGGTGGACGTACGCCTGGTAGCCGATGTTGCCCGGCTCGGCCCGCGACGGCGCGACCAGGGACAGCGCCTGTTCGCGAACCTTGTCCTCGGCGCCAGGGGCTGCCTTGAGCAGGGCGATCACGGTGACCTTGGGCATGGTGCGCTCCGTTTCGACACGTACTTCCGGGACGCGCGAGTCTATGTTCGCACCTCACACCCCGGCAACGCGCGCCCCCGCCCGTCTCAACACCGCCAGTACCCACCACAGTTCGCGCCCAGAGGCCTGGACCGCACACCGACGACGGACCCACCCGTTCAAGGGGCCCCGCTCAACCCCCGCGGGGTCGGAAATCCTTGACGGTTCGGGCGGGCGGGTGAGTGGCCAGCCAGTGCCGCGCGATGCGTTCGCGGGTGGTGACCCACGCACCGCCGCGCCGCGCAACGTGCCGCAGGAAGCCGTCGAGCGCGCGGATGCGCCCGGGCCGGCCGATGATCCGGCAGTGCAGGCCCACGCTCATCATGCGCGGCCGGTCCGCACCCTCGGCGTGGAGGGCGTCGAACGTGTCGACGAGGTAGCCGAGCATGTCGTCGGCGGTCGTGAAGCCGTGGACGATCAGGAACTTGAAGTCGTTCGCGTCCAGGCTGTACGGCACCACCAGGTGCGGCCGCCCGGCCGCCTCGACGTAGAAGGGCAGGTCGTCCGAGTAGTCGTCGGAGTCGTAGAGGAAACCGCCCTCCTCGGCGACGAGGCGTCGCGTGGCGGGGCTCGTCCGGCCGGTGTACCAGCCGACCGGCCGGCGGCCGCAGAGCCGCTCGATCGTCGCCGAGCAGCGCGCGATCTCGGCGCGCTCGGTGTCCTCCGGCACCTGGCGGTAGTCGGTCCAGCGCCAGCCGTGGCCCGCCACCTCCCAGCCGGCATCGCCCATCGCCCGCGCCGCGTCCGGGTTGCGCTCCAGTGCCCGCCCCACGGCGTGGACGGTGAGCGGCGCGCCGTGCTCCGCGAGCGTGCGGTGGACGCGCCAGAACCCGGCCCGCGAACCGTAGGCGAACATCGACTCGACGTTCAGGTCGCGCCCGCCGACCACCGGCGGCGCGCCGACGATCTCGTGGAGGTACCCCTCCGACACCGGGTCGCCCTCCAGGACGCTCCGCTCGCCGCCCTCCTCGTAGTTGAGCACGAGGCTGACGGCGACGCGCGCCCCGCCGGGCCAGGCGGCGTGCGGCGGCTCGGCACCGTAGCCGACGAGATCGCGCTGATGCTCCGACACGCGCCGCACCCTACCGCCCCGCCCGGCGGGAACGCCGGACCGCTTCCGGCCGTGTCCCCCGGATCAGGGAGCGGGGGCGGGCCACGGGACCTCGGTGGCTACGGGGGCGGTGTAGTCGACGCCCGGCACCGAGAATCCGTACGGGCGCCGGACCTCGTCGCGGAACCAGTCGAGGTCGGAGGGACCAGCAGCGCTGCGGACCCGAGCCGTGGCGGGGGACAACGACTTGAGCCGATCTTGGAGTGTTCCCACGACCGGCGCTCCCACGACCCCGGTGCGCGACCCCTACGGGGTCCGCGCAGGGGCGAGCCGGGTGAGGACCAGCAGGGTGTCGACGAGGTCCTCGGCCGGCGCCCCGGTGGCGAGGCGGCGCAGCTGCCAGCCGAAGACCAGGGCCACGGCCGTGCCGGCCAGCCGCTCGGGGTCCGGCACGCCGAGTCGGCTCAGCACCCGGGCGGCCAGCAGGTCGTAGGCGGCGAAGCACTCGGCGGCGGAGGCGCGCAGCCGTTCGTCGCGGCCGGCCTGGACGTACAGCTCGAACGGGGCGATGTGCCGGCTGTCGAACGCGTCGCCGCCCGCGACCCGTGCCACCACCTCCGCGGCCCGCCCGAGGTCGAAGTGCCCGTCCGTACAGGCGTCGGCGAGTTCCGTGAAGTGCCGCGTCTCCTCCGCCACGAAGTGCAGCAGGCTCTCGCGCAGCAGCTCGTGCTGGGTGGCGAAGTGGTAGGTGACGGAGCCCAGGGAGACCCCGGCCTCCTTGGCGATGCGGCGGTTGGTGACGGCGGCGATCCCGTCCTGCCCGATGATCCGCAGTACGGCGTCGACGATGCTCTGGCGGGTTTCGGAGGCACGGGGCATGCCGGCATTCTGCCGCATCGTCCGCTCCGCGCCACGCTCCTTGCGTGGCTGGGGAGTTGGGGCGTTCGGAGTGTGGACACGGAGCCGCACGCTCCCTACTGTTCGTTCGAACGAACAGTAGGGGCGAACAGCCAGAGCGAACAGTCCGATCGAACGCCGTACGGGAGTCGTCGTGGAGATGTCCGGATCGAACGTCCTGCTCACCGGGGCCACCGGAGGCATCGGAGCCGCCCTGGCGGCGCGCCTGACCGCCGAAGGTGCCCGCCTCACGGTCACCGGCCGCCGGGAGGGGGCCCTCAAGGACGCCGCCGACACGTGCGGCGCCCGCACCGTGGTCGCCGATCTCGCCGTCCGCCCGGACGTGCTCCGGCTCGCGGAGACCTGCGCCGGGACGGACGTCCTCGTCGCGAACGCCGCCCTGCCCGCCAGCGGTGACCTGCTGGACTACACCGAGGAGCAGCTCGACCGCGCCGTCGACGTCAACCTGCGCGCGCCCGTCCTGCTGTCCCGGCTGCTCGCGGCGCGCATGGCGGAGCGCGGCCGCGGCCACATCGTGCTGGTGGGCTCCATCTCCGGGAAGGCGGCGACCAGGTCGACCTCCCTGTACAACGCGACGAAGTTCGGGCTGCGCGGCTTCGCCCTCGCCCTGCGCCAGGAACTCAGGGGCACGGGGGTGGGGGTGTCCCTCGTGCAGCCCGGATTCGTCCGCGACGCGGGCATGTTCGCGGCGACGGGCGCCACCCCGCCGGGCGGTATCAGGACCGTGACGCCGGGACAGGTCGCCGAGGGCGTCGTACGGGCCGTCCGCCGCGACCTCTGCGAGGTCAACGTGGCCCCGCTGGAGCTGCGGCTGCTCAGTGCCGTGGCCGGCCAGTTCCCCGGATTCGCCGAGCGGGTCCAGGCCCGGGCCGGCGTCGGCCGCTCGGTGCGGCGGATCGTCGAGGCGCAGCGCTCGTACCGGTAGGCGGACCGCGGCGCGTGCCGCAGAGTCGTTTCGCCCCGCTGTTCGTTCAATTGGCCCGGCTGTAGCGGGCGGTGCCGGTCCAGATGCGTTCCAGCCGTACGCGGGTGCCGGGTTTGGGGGCGTGCCAGATCTTGTCGTGGCCGGCGTAGATGCCGACGTGGCCCATGGTTCCCCCTGTGGGGAAGAAGACCAGATCGCCGGGTGCGCGCTGCGCGTGCGGAATGTGGAGGGTGCTCTCGTACTGTGCTTCCGCGGTGCGGGGAAGGGCCCGGCCGGCCTTCCGGAAGGCGTAGAGGGTGAGGCCCGAGCAGTCGAACTCATCGGGCCCGGTGGCCCCGTAGACGTAAGGTGCGCCCTTCTTGGAAGCGGCGACGGCCACGGCCTTTATCCCGTACAGGGAGGCGGCCTGGGCCGGGCGGGCGGGGGCGAACAGGGCGGCGGCAACGGAGACGGAGACGAGCAAGGCGGGGCCGCGATGTCTCTTCACGCGTTTTTCTGATTTCGGCAATCGTGATACCTCCGCATTCAGTGACTGCGTAATGGCTCCCGACGACCGCCCATTTTGCACGAAGTGTCCGCACTTGCACGCTCGGACACGGCACGAGTTTTCCGGAGCGCAACCGGGGCAGGTGCGGTCCTGCGAGGAAAGACTTCCGTCGATCGGAAAGGAATACTTCTGATGACCGAGAACGCGTGGGGCTACCGCGAGACGTCCGGCCGACTGCAGGGCGTCGACCTGAGCGGCTTCAAGGTGGAGGCCGTCGACGGCGGCATCGGCAAGGTCGACAGGCACTCGGACGAGGTCGGCTCCGCCTACCTCGTGGTCGACACCGGCCCGTGGATCTTCGGCAAGGAGGTCCTCCTGCCCGCCGGCACCGTCTCGCGGATCGACGTCGACGAGGAGAAGATCTACGTCGACCGGACCAAGGAACAGATCAAGAACGCACCGGAGTTCCACCGCGAGAAGCACCTCGGCGACGTCGGCTACCACGACGAACTGGCCGACTACTACCGATCCGGCGGCGCCTTCGGCGGCCGTCCGCTCTGAACCACCGCCAGGGGCACCGGAGATGACCGGACACCGGCCCGCGCCGACGGCGTGGGCCGGTGCGGCACGTGCGCGGGCCGGTGCGGGCGGCGCGGCCGGTCAGCCGAGGAAGGACAGCCGTACGGTACGCCGGGGGTTGTCCTTGTTGGTGTCCACCAGGACGACCGACTGCCAGGTTCCCAGGGCGAGTTCGCCGTCGACGACCGGCAGGGTGGCGTGCGGCGGGACGAACGCCGGGAGCACGTGGTCCCGGCCGTGGCCGGGGGAGCCGTGGCGGTGGCGCCAGCGGTCGTCGGCGGGCAGCAGCTCGGCCAGGGCGTCGAGCAGGTCGTCGTCGCTGCCCGCACCCGTCTCGATGACCGCGAGCCCGGCCGTCGCGTGCGGGGTGAACACGTTGAGGAGCCCGTCGCGCCCCCGGGCCGCCTCGCGCAGGAAGCCGGCGCACGCGGAGGTCAGGTCGTGGACGGTCTCCGCGGAGCCGGTGGTGATGTCGATGGTCCGTGTCGTGAAGGTCATCCCGCCATCCTCGGACAGACGCCCGGGAACACGGCGGACGGGGCCGTGGGCCGGACGGGTCACTTCCCCGCGCGTGGACCGGTGCCGGTCCCGAGGGCGGCACCGCCCCAGAGGGCGCCGGGCCCGGCCGCCCCACCACCGGCACCGCCCGGAACCCCGTCGGCCGCCCGGTCGGCCGCCCCGTCCGGGAGACCGTCCGGGCGCGGCGGTCCGCCCGCCGGCCGCCCGCCCCGGCCGGCCGACAGGAATTCCCGGAACACCTGCGCGGAGCGCGGGTTCTGCCCGCACTGCCACACGCCGTGCGGGCAGTAGTCGGTGATGCTGTGGTACAGCGGCTTGTGGTCGGCGATCCACGCCAGCATGTCCCGCATGTACTCGGCGTTGTCGCCGTTGCGGAACAGCCCCCACTCCGGGTACGAGATCTGCTTGCCGTGCTCCCGCGCGAAGTCGACGTGCTGCTGGAGGCCGTACGGCTGGGTCACCTGCTCCTCGAAGCTCTCCCCGGGCGGCTGGTCGTAGGAGTCCATGCCGACGATGTCGACCACGTCGTCCCCGGGGTAGCACTTCGTCCAACCGATCGCGTCCGGGCCCCGGTTGGGGGCGAAGTCGAAGCGGAACCGCTGGTCCCGCACCGACCGCATCGAGGACACGATGTTGCGCCAGTACCGCTTCCAGCTCTCCGGATCGGGCTTGCACCGGTGGGTGTAGTTGAACCCGTTCATCTCCCAGCCGAGCACGATCACGGTGTCCTGCAGCCCGAGGGAGACCAGACGCTCCGCCAGCCGCCGGAAGTGGTGGTCGTACGCGCCCTCCGCGCCGGCGCGCAGCAGCTCCGCGATCCGGGCGTCGGGGACACCGGCCTCGTTCTGGTCGAGCATGGGCACGTTGAGCACGAACAGCCGGTCCGAGCGCTCCTTGCGCCAGTGGGCCCAGGTGTGCAGGGAATCGGGTGCCCCCTCGATGTTCGTCCAGGTGTCGCCGGGCAGGTAGGTGTGTCCGGCGCGCAGGTCGGTCCCGCCGAGCCAGTGTGAGAGCCCCTGCATCCGGTCGACGCCGGGCGAGCCGTAGTGGAGGTAGGCGCCCACCGCGACACCCTTCCCGGACCCGCCTCCGAACGCCCCGTGCGGCGCCGGTGCCGGGGCGCCCCCGGTGGCGAGCAGTACGACGGCGGCCGTACTGGCGCAGGCGCCGGCCATCCAGCGGCCTCTACGGGACATGGCGTCTCCACAAGGTCTGCGAAAGGGTCTGCGGACAGGTCTGTGAACGGGCTGCGAACGGGTCTGTGGGTGATGTGCCTCCCCGACGACGTTAGGCACCCCACCGGACAACGGCCTGTCCGGTGTCCCGATCCTGGACCATTCGCGGTAGCGGACCGCCGCCGCTTCGCCCGACCGGGTGACGGCGGGAGCGCCCGGACATCCGTTCGCCCGGCGCCCGGTCCGCCCGGCCGCCGGCAGCCGGTCAGGCCCGGGCGTCCCGCAGCACGCGGTTGACCACGGTGGAGGCCGTGTCCGGGTCCCGCGCGAACCAGGCGTCCACTTCCTCCCGTACGGCGTCCGCGACACAGCCGCGCACCGCGGCGTTGCCGAGCACCCCGTGCGTCACGCCCCGGAACTCGGGCTGGTCGAGCTTCACCGAGACGACGGCGACCAGCCCCTCACCGACGCCGTCGGCGATGGCCCCCTGCTGCGCCGCTGGTGCCGGCCCCAACTCGCGCGCGAACGCGCCGACGGCCGCCGCCAGTCCGTCGCGCAGGCCTTCGGCGTGCGCACCGCCGCAGGGGGTGGTTCTTTTCTGTTGGCGAAGCTCAGGACTCGCTCGCCGGGGGAGTCGTG
>NZ_GG657750.1:7295394-7298501 GCF_000158895.1 Streptomyces sp. C
TGACCTCCTTGCCGCGCTCGTACTCCCGCAGCAGGCGGACGCCGTCGTGCCGCAGCTCCGTGGTCAGGCGGCTCGACAGCGCGTTGGCGACGCACAGGCCCGTACCGCCCAGACCCAGGGCGACCACGTGCCGGCCGGCGTGCCGGCGGCCGGCGGGCAGGCGGCTCAGCAGCGCGTCCGCCTCCTCGGCGGGCAGCGCCGGGCCGTCGTCGGCGACCCGTACCGAGCCGTCGGCGGTGAGGGTGATGTGCACGGCCCCGGCGCGGCCGGCCAGGACCTCGTTCACCGCCCGGTCGGCGACCTCGAAGACCAGCTGGTGCAGACCGCGTTCGCCGTCCGACCCGACGTACATGCCGGGTCGCTTCCGGATGGCTTCCAGACCCTCCAGCACCTGGATGCGGGAGGCGTCGTACTCGATGTGGTCCTTGCTCATGAAGTCCCCCTTCGACGGTGTCCAGCAGACCACCACAGCCTAGGCGCGATCTCGCATAACACCAGGTCAGGGCCGCTTCCACCAAACGGTGTACGGCCGGGTGGGCGCCGGGCGCGGGCCCGGACGGCGAACCGGTCCCGGCCCCGGGCATCCGCCGCCCGGGACCCCCGCCGAAGGCCCCCAGGCCCCCTTTCCGGGCGGCCCGCAGGTCCCCGGTTCCCCGATTTCCGGATCCCCGATTCCCGGGCCCCGTCCGGCGCCGGGGCCTCAGACCATGAGCAGCAGCCGCGTCTGCGGTACCAGCTTCCGGTTGACGCTGGTGCTCTGGATGAAGATCGTGAAGTCGTCGTTGTGGTCGGGCTTGACGCGGACTTCCGCGTCGGGCAGGCCGAGCAGGGCGCGGGCCTCCGGTCCGGTGTAGACCCGGTCCGTCTTCTTCTCCAGCACCGCTATCTGCTTTCGCGCCTGCACCTTTTCCGACTTGCTCAGCTGGTAGAAAGCGCAACCGGTGCGGTAGGTGTGCCCGCTCTCGACGACCCATTCCCGGATGGCCGCGTCACGGGCCACCGGAATCAGCTGGTACTTCGACGGATCCGCGGGAGTGAGACCGGCCGCCTCGATCGCCTTCTTGTTGACCGCTTCACCGCCCGTGGAGAAGACCGCCCGCGATCCGCGGATTCCCTTGGTGCGGCCCACCATGAATTTCTCGGTGGCCTCCTGGATGACCTGACCGGCGTCCTCCAGCCCCTGCGTGCTCGTGGCGTCCCAGATGGCGATGTTGTCCTTCGGGAAGCCGCACTGCATGGCTTCGCGCTTGCCCATCTGGTCCGGCACCAGGACGGCCAGCGTCCAGTTGTCGTCCTGCGTCTCGATCATCGTGCCCACGGCCTTCACCAGGTCGGCGGGGGTGCGGCCGGGGGCACCCGGGCACCGGTGGCTGGCGTTCTCCTGACCGTCGGTCAGCACGAAGGTCAGGAAGCTGTGGTCGCCGTACAGCTGGGCGGTCTGTGCCAGCTCCCGCTGCGACTGCAGCGTCGCCGCCAGCAGCGCCGTCATCCCGCCGACCCGGTACAGCTGCTTCAGGGACGGCATCCGCAGCACGTCCTTGTCGTAGATGACGCACTCGACCTTGTTCGAGAACACGTAGACCGTGACCCGGGTTTCCTGGTCCAGTTCCTTGGAACGACGGGCCAGATAGGCGATCTGCTGATCGGCGACGTCGACGACCTTCTGGCTCAGGTGCGACATGGAAGAGCTCGCGTCCAGCACTAGGGCGACGTGATTGATGTAATTCTGGATTCCGGCCATGGCGGACCCCCCTGATTCCGTTCCCGACTTGATGCTCCGATCCTCGCACCCGCCACTGACAATCGGCCTCGGAGCGCTCGCTCAACGGTCCTTGAGGAGCGCGCAGGCGAAGTCCTCCTGGACCGTGCGGAGCCGGGCGAGCAGGGCCGGCTTGTTCCCCTTGCTGGTCTGGGTGTTGACGGAAAAGGTGAGCGACCTCGTGCCGTCGGGCGTGGCCGCGGCCAGCTGCGTGTAGCCGGGGAAGTTGCCGGTGTGGCCGTACAGCACGCCGCAGCGGGTGGTGTACTGGAAGAGCGCGAGCCCGGCGGCGTTGGTGCCGGGGCCGGCGGGCTCGGAGGCGTCCCCGGGGCGGAAGGCGAGCTGCTCCGCGCGGGTCTTCTCCGACAGCAGGCCGGGGCCGCCGTACGCGCGGATGAACGCGCCGAGCTCCCGCGGGGTGGAGACGATCCCTCCGGAGGCCCAGACCCCCGAGGTGCCGACGGCCTCGCTGACGTCCTCGGGCGCGGCGGGCGGGGAGACGTCGTAGCCGTGCAGGAACGGGTGCGGCAGGCGGTAGCCCAGGGGCAGGCTGGTCCGGCGCAGCCCGAGGGGGCGGTACACGAGGGCCTTCAGGAGGTCCTCGTAGCGGCGGCCGGTGGCGGCCTCGGCCATGAGGGCGACGGCGATGTTGTCGGAGTTGGAGTACTCGTACAGGGAGCCCGGAACGAAGAGCAGCGGTTCGCGCGCGACGAAGTCGAGGAGCGTGCGGGGGTCGAAGACGTGCCGCGGGTCGGCTTGGAGGATCCGCAGGAACGCGGGGGCGGCCGAGAAGTCGGGCAGGCCGCTGGTGTGCTGCAGCAGCTGACGCAGCGTCACCGCATGCCAGGCCTCGGGCTGTTCGGGCAGCAGTTCGCCGATGGTGTCGTCGAGGGAGAGCGCCCCCCGGTCCACGAGCCGGAGCGCGACGGCCCCGCTGAACGCCTTCGCGATGCTGGCGATGCGCATGTGGTCGTCGAGGTGCGGTGGTCGGCCGGTGGCGATGTCGCCGACCCCGGCGGTGTACACCCGCGTCCGGTCGCCCCTGGTCAGCACGGCGATCACCCCGGGCGGCCCGTCGTCCTGCGCGACGAGCCGGTCCAGCTGCCGCTGGAGGCGCTCGTCCGGATGCGGGCCGGGCGGCGCCCCGGCCGCCTGCGCGGGCGGGAGCAGCGCGCCGAGCGCGGCGGCGGTGAGCACGGCGGCGGACAGACCGGCGCGGAAACGGCGTACGGAGGCGCGGGTGGGCACGGATGTCTCCCTTGGTGTGCGGCGGGACGGCGGTTCACACCCCTAGGGGGTGTCCGCAAAGTGGCGCCGTCCGCCCGGCGGGGCAGGCGAGACTTTGCGG
>NZ_GG657750.1:7298670-7301014 GCF_000158895.1 Streptomyces sp. C
TCGGGCTCAGCCGTCCGGCAGGGGCAGCGGCCGTCAGCGGGATGTGGGCCGTGACCGTGCCGTCGCCGAGGAGGGCGGCCTTGGCGTGTAGGAGGTCCAGCACCGAGGGGCCCGGGTCGCCGTAAACGCCGATGGAGCGCATCCGGATCAGCGCGACGAAGGCCCGGAACTCGGGCCCGCCGAGTTCCGGGTGGTCCGAGTGGTCGACGTGGTAGATCGTCCCCGGCGGCGGCATGCCCAGGCGCCAGCGGGACCGGCGGCCCGCGCCGGCCACGACGCGCCTACAGGGGGCATGACCCGGACCCGGCAGAAGCCCGCCACGGGATGACCTTGGAGCGAGCGCGCCGCCCGCTCCTCGCCTGCTGCCGGCCGCTCGACGGCGCCCAGGGCGAGCGTGCCCTGTGCCGGGCCGGCACCGAACCGGGTCCGCACAGTCCGATCGTCCCGTGGCGGCCTCCCTACGTGTCCGGGCCGTGCTCCTACAGGACGGCGATGCCCAGGGGGCGGTTGCCGGCCGGGAGGCGCCGGGTGGTGCCGTCGGCGAGGTCGACGACGGTCAGCCCGTTCCAGTAGCCGTCCCGCGTGTAGCCGCCGGTGACGTATGCCGTCCGGCCGTCGCGCGACACCGCGACGTCCTCGTGCGGGCCGTCCAGCGGGTGGACGCGCTCCTCGCCGCCCGGCGAGCGCACGGTCAGCGACGGGCCCTCGCCCTCCTCCACCGCGCCGGTGCCGACGACGAGGAGCCGGCCGTCGGCGGTGAGGGCTGTCCCGTGCTGGTGGGTGTCGGCCGTCATCGGCTCCACCGCGACCGCGCCGCTGCGCGGGTCCACCACGGCGAGTCGCTCCCCTTCGAACGGCAGCAGCAGCCGGCCGTCACCGGGGCGTACGACCGCGTAGTGCGGCTTGAGCCAGGACGCGAGCCCGCCCTCGGTGCCGTACGGGGCGACCTCGATGCGGCGTGCCGCGAGGGTGTCCGCCGCCACGACCGTGACGTCGAAGGAGTCGTGGCCGGTCACGTACACCTCGCCGCCGTCACGCGCGACGTCCACGTCGAAGGGCCGGCAGCCCACCGGCACCGTCGCCGTGACCTCGCGCGCGGCGGTGTCGATCACTTCCAGGACGCCCCGGCCGCCGGGGACGTTGACCCCCACGTAGACGCGCGAGCCGTCCGGCGCGAGCGCGATGCCCATGCCGCCGCCCCGGTACTCGCCGGTGCCGACCGGGCCCGTACCGGTCGTGTACGGGATCCCGGCCACACGGGTGCGGGCGCGGGTGTCGACCACCGCCACGCCCTCGGCGGTCGCCACCCAGGCGAGCCCGTCCGGGCCGACGGCCAGCCCGTACGGCGCGGTGCCCACGGCCACGGACCCGACCGGGCCGCGCCGCGGGTCGACGAAGGTGACGGTGTCGGCGCCGAAGTCGGCGACGAGCAGCGTCCCTTCGGGGGTGGGGAGTCCGGCCGGCAGGGGGGTCCCGCTCGGGGCGGGCGGGGCGGCGGCATCCGCCCCGGCCGACGTGGTGCAGCCGCCCAGCAGAGCGAGGACGGCCGGGAGGAAAAACGAGCAAAACCCCGGGCACGGGCCCGGCGGCTCACCGCGCGCTCCGGCCGTCGTCGCCGGACCGGTCCTGCGCCGCCCGGAGGAGCCGGGCCAGGCCGTCGAAGCCGCGCCGCACCGCGTGCTCGTACGCCGTCACGCCCTTGGAGTCGGCGAGCCACGGGTCGGCTCCTGCGGCGAGCAGCAGCCGGACGACCTCCTCGTGGCGGAAGCCGCCGTCGCCGAGGATCACCGCCTCCAGCAGGGCGGTCCAGCCGAGCCGGTTGACGTGGTCGACACGGATGCCCGTCTCCGCCAGCACGGCCCGTACGTATCCGACGTGCCCGCGTTCGGCGGCCGGGATGAGGGAGATGCCGCCGAACCGGTTGCGCTGCGTCAGGTCGGGCCCGGCCGGGAGCAGGGCCCGCATCATGCGGACGCTTCCGGTGACGCCCGTCACCAGCCAGGGGCTGTCCGCGCGGGAGTCGGGGGCGTTCGGGTCGGCGCCGGCGGCCACCAGGACCTCGGCCACCTGGAGGTGGTCGCCGAGGACCGCCAGCAACAGCGGTGTGCGGAGCTCCTCGTCGCGGGCCTCCGGGGCGGCGCCGGCGGCGAGCGCGGCGCGCACCGCGTCGGTGTCGCCGGCCCTGGCTGCATCGAGCAGCAGTCGGTCGTGCGGGTTCATGCCCCCATCGTGGCCCGGCCCGCCACGGCGGGCGGTCCGCCCGCCGTCCCTCCCGTACCGGCCGCCCGGCGGACCCGCCCGTCATTCGATCGGCCGATCCGCCCCCGGCCGGGGCGTCCGCTAA
>NZ_GG657750.1:7301703-7303396 GCF_000158895.1 Streptomyces sp. C
GGGCGGGGTCGCGGCTCAGGGACCCGGAAGCCCGGGTACGCCGAGGGCCCCGAGGCTGCGCAGGGGTGGGCCCCCCCCGTTGGCGCCGGCGGCGCCCATGATGACGATCACGGTGTGTTCCTTACGGGGAGGCGAGGGGGGGGCGGTGGGGAGCCGGCGCCAGGCGGTGATGGCGGCCGCGATCGCCGCGGAGACCGGCAGGTCGACCGGCAGCCGGCGCGGCCAGGGGCTGTCGGAGAGGGCTGGGACCTGCGGCAGCCAGTGGGCGGCGGCGAGTCCGGCGGCCAGAGCGAGTACCGCGCCCGCCAGGCCCAGGCCGGCGGCCGCGAGCGCGCGCGGGGTGCGGACGGGCCGGATGTGCGCGCGACGACGCCGCAGGACCGCGCCGAGGACGGCGGCGACCAGGGCGGAGGTGCCGCCGATGGTGGTGAGGGCCGCGGCCACCAGTTGCGGCTGCCCGGTGACGGCCCCTGCGAGCCCGGCCGTCAGGGCGGGCATGGCGTAGGCGGCCAGGACGTCGGGCCACAGGGCGGTCGGCGGGGGAGCGCCGGGAGCCTTCGTGCTCGTCATGGGGTCTCCTGTCAGAGGTATTTAGGTGGCTAACCAGTACGTCATGGCTGAGCCGCCTCTTGTCTGGCTGATTAGGGGCCTAATTATCTGCCTGGAAGTAAGGCGGGCCGCCTCGTGGCGGCCCGCCCCCGGGTGGGTCAGTCCCGGGTGAGCGAGTCGATGCCCGCGACCACCCGGGCCAGCAGGTCGAGGAAAGTGGTGCGCTCCTCGGGGGAGAGGCCGGCGACCAGGCCCTGCATCCGGCCGAAGTGCTCCGGCGCCAGGTCGCGCAGCTTGTCGGCGCCGCGCGCGGTGAGGATCACCACGTTGCCGCGCCCGTCCTCGGTGGACGGCCGGCGGGCCACGAGCCCCTCCCGTTCCAGGCCGTCGACCAGGCCCGTCACCGTGGCCCGGGAGACGCCGAGGCTCGCCGCGAGCCGGGAGGGCGACTTCTCGCCGCCGTGGTCCTCCAGGTCGGCCAGCAGTCGGTAGCGGCCGGTGGAGAGGCCGAAGCGGCCGAAGTGCACCTCGCCGGCCTGGCCGAGCCGGGCGCCCGCCGCCATCAGCCGCGCCGCGACCAGGATCGCCTGCGGATCGGCCGTGAGGCCGTAGCGGGCGATCTGGCGGCGGGCCTGGTCGACGGTGGGGGCGTCGGGGCCGCTGTCGGGGTGCTGGGTCACGAAAGAAGTATGGCGGCTAATCAGATCGCCGGTCAAGTGGACCGTCCCGGGGCCCTCGGAGGAGCCCTGCGCGACGCCGCAGGCTCCGGCACCCTCGGTCCCGGCCGACGGGCCGGCGCGGGGCGGCCCGCGCCCCGCCGAAAGTGCCCGGAATCAGCCCTACCGCTTCGGTCCGCCGGCGCGCCCGCCCCGGAGTCGCGGCCGCTCCGGCGGAGCGTGGCGCGGGTGCGGCCGCCCGGGCGGCTCCCCGCCGGGTGCCGGGCTTCGGCCATGTGCCGCCCTGCGCCGCGCGGGTCCACGTTCCTACCCGGTGGTTGCTGGGCACCCGCTTGGTGCCCGTTGATCAGCACCCGAGGAGAGCCCCGATGACCAAGGTCCTCGTCCTGCACAGCGTCAGCCTCGTGAGGTCGGCGCTCGCACGCCCTGCTGAGATCCGAGGGCGGGTTCGACGTCACCTGCGCCGG
>NZ_GG657750.1:7309549-7314356 GCF_000158895.1 Streptomyces sp. C
GGTGAGGAACTTCCCGCTCGCCGCGCGGTCCGCGTACTTGGCGTTGCGCAGGTGCAGCAGGTAGCCGCTGGGCACGAACTTGAAGGCGATCCGCCGCTGCACGCAGTAGCCGTGGACCCGGTCGAGGACGGACTCCGCGTTGTCGAGGCGGGCCGACACGTGGATCTTCCAGCCCTGCGGGGGGAGCCGGAGGCCGAGGGGCCGCAGGGCGAGCCAGTCGCCGCTGCGGTGCGAGCGCCAGCCCTCGGGTACGGGGGCGGTGGCCGCAGGGAACTCCTCGCCGGCGCGCCGGTACGGGGCGTCGTAGAACCAGCGGTCGGCGTCGCAGAAGGCCGCGTGCCCGTTGTTCACACCTGCTCCCTCGGTCGGTGACGGGAGCAAAGGTGGCACGCGGCGAGGAGCCCGCGACAGTCGTGTTTGTCACCAGCCCGGCGTGCGGTACGCACGGGTCACTTGGGCCCCGCACGCCCCGGCCCGCGCCGTCGCCGAATCCGTGGCCGGCCCCGCCGCCGCACCGATCCGGTCACGCTGGACGACCCTTCGGCGCAGCGGAGACCGCCGTCACCAGGGATCCGATATCCGAACGGCCCGTCCGTAAATCGATCCTCGGTATGCGGAGGCCTTTCGGATCTGGCAGTGTCACCCCCAACTGGCCGCTGGATAGCAGAGATAGGGCCAGTTTCAACCTTTGAATCGAAAGTGAGTCCTGTCGTGCGTCACCGCTTAGCAGCAGTCTCCGCCGCCGCCCTCCTCTGCCTCGCCGGCGCCACGGGCGCGGCGGAGGCCGCGCCCGCGACCCCGCACGGTCCGTCCGCCATGGTCTTCGGCGTCATCCAGGGCCGCGACGCCGCGACCGGCACCGCCCTGCGGGCCGTCACCCTCAGCTGTGCCTACACCGCCGAGGGCACGCACCCCGACCCGAGGGCCGCGTGCGACGCGCTGGGCGCCACGGGCGGGAAGCTCGACCGCCTGCTCGCCGCCCCGGCCCCGGACCGCCCCTGCCCCCGGCAGTACGCCCCCGTCACGGTCACGGCGGACGGGGTCTGGCGCGGCAGCCGCGTCGCCTGGCAGCACACCTTCCCCAACCCCTGCGAGATGGCGGCCACCCTGAACGGCAACCCGCTCTACGCCTTCTGACGCCGCGGGATCAGCGGCCGCCCTCCGGGGCGAGCGACGCGGCCGCCGCGAAGAGGCGGGCGCAGCGCCGGGTCATGGCCTGCGGGGTCTGCTCCGGGTGCTTGACCCACCAGCGGACCAGGGTGGCCACCAGGTCCCGCCACACGTACAGGAGCGCGTCGGCGTCCAGCGGGTCGGCGGATCCGGCACCGCGCAGCAGTTCGGCGGTGCCGGCGGCGGCCAGCCGGTCGATGGCCGCCCAGTACCCGGCGGCCGTGCGCGCCGCCTCCCCGCCCGGCGGCAGGGTGGTGTCGTAGAGCACGAACCACGACTCCCGCCGCCCCTCCAGCGCGGTGAAGATCGCGTCGAGCACCCGCAACGGGGTCTGCGGGGTGGTCCCGTCCGGCCCCATCGCCGCCTGGATCGCCCCCAGGAGCCGGTCGCCGACCGGCACGAGGCAGGCCACGTAGAGGTCCTCCTTCGTGCCGAAGTACTGGTGCAGCAGCGTCTTGGTGACGCCGACCCGCGCCGCGATCGCCGGCAGTGACGCCGCGGCGAAGCCGCGGGTGCCGAACTCCTCCGCGGCGGCGTCCAGCATCTGCCGCGCACGGTGTTCGCGGGGGACTCCCTTGGTACCGGCTTTCGAGGAAGGGGTTGCCATGAGCCGATCTTACCAGTAGGTAATTTACCTCAAGGTAAGTTCGTGCCACGGCGACCTCTGGAGTACCTCCATGGACGGCACCACCCCCCGGCCGGCTCCCCGCACCCGCACCCGCTCCTGGTGGGGCTGGGGCTGGGCCGACGAGCACCCCGCCGATGCGGAATGCGTCGCGATGGGGGCCCTGCTCCCCGGCACCCTCGCCCGGCCCCTGCCCGTCCCCGACGTACGGGACCTCGTACGCGCCCTCCGCATCGGGGACCCCGCCGTCGAGCCGCCGGCCGCCCTCGCCCACCTGGTCACCTCCGACCCGGCGGACCGCGCCGGCCACGCCATGGGGAAGGCCTACCGCGACGTGGCGCGCGCCCTGCGCGGACGGCCCGGCCGCATACCCGACCTCGTCGCCCGCCCCGCCGACGAGCAGGACGTGGCCGACCTGCTGGACTGGGCCGGCGGCCACGGGACCGCGGTCGTCCCGTACGGCGGCGGCTCCTCGGTCACCGGCGGAGTGGAGTACCGCGGCGACGCCCACCGCTCGGTGCTGTCCCTCGACCTGACCGCGATGCGCCGCGTCCTGGAGGTCGACACCGAGGGGCGCGCCGCGCGCATCCAGGCCGGCGCCCTCGGGCCGGACCTGGAGGCACAGCTGCGCCCGCACGGCCTGACACTGCGCCACTTCCCGCAGAGCTTCGAGTTCTCCACCCTCGGCGGCTGGCTCGCCACCCGGGCCGGCGGCCACTACGCCACCGGACGCACCCGCATCGACGACTTCGTCCAGTCGCTGCGGGTGGTCACCCCCGCCGGGACCAGCGGCTCCTGGCGGCTGCCCGCCTCCGGCGCGGGCCCCTCGCCCGACCGCCTCTTCCTCGGCTCCGAAGGCGCGCTCGGCGTCATCACCGAGGCCTGGATGCGGCTCCAGGAACGCCCCCGCCACAAGGCCTCCGCGGCCGTCTCCTTCACGGACTTCCACGCCGCCCTCCGCGCGGTGCGCGACCTCGCGCAGTCCGACCTCTCACCCGCCAACTGCCGCCTCCTCGACCCGGGCGAGGCGGCCCTGTCGGGCGCCGCCCACGACGGCGGCTCCGTCCTCGTCCTCGGCTTCGAATCCGCGCACGAACCGGTGGACGGCAGGCTCGCCCGCGCCGTCGAACTGGCCCGCTCCCACGGCGGCCGGCCCGGCGCGGACACCGGCCGGGGCGGCGACGCGGCCGTCGGCGCCTGGCGCGCGGCCTTCCTGCGGATGCCCTACCTCCGCGACGGCCTCGTCCGGATGGGCGCGGTGGCGGAGACCTTCGAGACGGCCGCCACCTGGGACCGCGTCCCCGCCCTGATCGACGCCGTACGCACCGAGGTCGGCGCGGCCGCCCTCAAGGCCACCGGACACCCCGCCACCGTCAACTGCCGCCTGACGCACGTCTACCCGGACGGCGCCGCCCCCTACTTCACCGTCCTCGCCGCAGGCAGGCCCGAGGACGGAGTCGCCCTGTGGGACGACCTCAAGGCCGTCGCCGGCGAGGTCCTGCACCGGTACCGCGCCACCATCACCCACCACCACGCCGTGGGACGCGACCACCGGCCGGGCTACGACCTCCAGCGCCCCGAACCCTTCGCGCTCGCCCTGCGGGCCGCGAAGGACGCGCTCGACCCCCGCGGCATCCTCAACCCCGGCGTCCTCGTGGGCTGACGGGCCGCCGGCCGCTCGCCCGATCGGCGGACCTATTCCCGTACGCGGGGCGTCGTCGCCCGGAACGGATACGGATGTTCCCGGCATCCGGCATCCGGCCCCGTGTCCCAGGGAGACTTCGATGAGCTGCATCAACCGACGCGACCTCGCGCTGCTGGCCCTCCGCGCCGGCACCGGCGCCGTGCTCATGGCACACGGCACCCAGAAACTGTTCGGCTGGTTCGGCGGCGGCGGTCTGGAGAACACCGCCGCCGCCATGGAGCACATGGGCTTCACCCCCGGCCGGCAGAGCGCCCTGGCCGCCGGGCTCGGGGAAACCGGCGGCGGGGCCCTGCTGGTCCTGGGCCTCGCGACCCCGGCCGCCGGCGCCGTGGCGGCGGGCGCCATGGCCGGCGCGGTGTCCGTCCACGCCCCGGCCGGCTTCTTCGCGCAGTCCGGCGGATTCGAGTACCCGGCGTTCCTCGGGTTCACCGCGGCCGCCATCGGCCTCGCCGGCGCGGGCCGCTACTCCCTCGACCACGCCACGGGCCACACCTTCGACCAGCGGTGGATGCTCGCGCTGGCCTTCACCACCAGCGCCGTCGCGGCGGCCGCGGTCGTCGCCAAGCGGGCGAAGGGGCAGCAGGAGACCCCCTAAAGGGTCTTGAACGAGTCCCGGTCGGTGAAGTGGTACAGGCCGACCTTCGGGCGGGCGACGGTGCCCGGAGCGGCGAGCGGCAGCCTGACGCTGACCGCGTTCGGCATGTGGTCCGGGTCGGCCAGGATGACGATCTCGTCGGCGACGGGTCCGCCGCCGCCCGACGGGTTGAGGTCCACGGCCGCGTACGTGGTGGCTCCCGGCCGGACCGGGTGCGCCGGAGCACCGCCGAGGCCGTCGGGCGGCGTCGCCTGGATGCCGAGGGCCTCGCCCTTGGCGCTGAACCCGACGGCGGGGTGGAAGGCGAGCCCGCACGTGGTGGAGCCGTTGTTCGTCACCGTGATGACGCGCACCGTGGCCGGGAAGCCCGCCGGCGAGGTCAGCTTGACCGTGAGGTCCCGTGCGGAACAGGGGTGGGTGTAGGCGTAGCTGTCGTCGGTGCCGGGCCCGCCGCTGCCCTTGGCGTCCGGCCCCGCCTGCGTGGCACTCGTGCCGGGCGCGGGCGCGGGCGTGTCGGAGCGGGACGGCGTCGGTGTCGGCGTCGGAGTCGCGGCCTGAGCGGACCCGGAGGCCGCCGTACCCGCGCTCGGGCTCGTCGAAGGGCCCTTGGCCGCCGCGCCGCCGCCCTCACAGCCGGTCAGGCCCAGGACGAGCCCGGTGAGGGTGGCCAGGGCCGCGGCACGGCTCCGGTGGATGCGCATGATGGAACTCC
>NZ_GG657750.1:7315356-7317906 GCF_000158895.1 Streptomyces sp. C
GACGCGCCGGAAGTCCTCCCGCGCCGCCCGCGTCCCCCAGCCGGGTCACCCGCACCTCCAGGACCGGCTGCGGGTCACCGCCGGGGTCCGGCCCAGGTGCAGGCCGACCCGGCCTCCACCGCCTCCGCCGGCCCCGCCACCAGCCCGGGCCGTCTGCGCCGTCACGAGCGAGCAGGGAGGCGGGTCCGAGGTGAAGTCGCCCCGCCGCGCCAGGTCCGGGTACAGCCAGACGCCGCCCGCCGCGAGGACCGCGGCGGCGGCCACCGCCAGCGCTGCGCGGCGGCCGGTACGGCCGGGACGGGAGGGGGACGCCATGTCGGCAGGGTAGCGGGCGCGTGATCGGTTCGTCAGGGGTCGCACAGGCGGACCGCGAGGGCGGCGACGTCGTCGTCGAGACGGCCCCTGCTGTGGTGGACGAGGTCCCGGTGGAGCGCCGTGAGCAGCTCGCGGGGCGGGGTCGGGGGCTGGCGGCGCATCCAGGACGTCAGCGGGAAGAACTCGCCGTCGCGGGCGCGGGCCTCGGCGATCCCGTCGGTGTAGAGGAGCAGCAGGTCCCCGGGGGAGAACTCGAAGCTGTCGACGCTGTAGTGATCGCCGATCAGCTCCGCCAGACTGAGCAGCGGCGAGGGGGCCGCGGGTTCGAGGACCCGGAGCTCCCCCCGGTTCAGGAGCAGGGGCGGGGGGTGCCCGCAGTTGAGGATGTCGATGTGCCCGCCCCCGTGCGGGATCTGGACGAGCAGGGCGGTGGCGAAGCGCTCCGTCGCTCCGTCGGCGGGGAAGGCGGCGTTGTAGCGGGTGCTGCTGGCGTCCATCCGGCGTGCGACCTCGACCATGTCGGTCTCGTCGTAGGCCGCCTCCCGGAAGGCGTTGACGATGGCCGCCGCCGACCCCACCGCGGGCAGCCCCTTGCCCCGCACGTCACCGATGAGCAGCCGCACCCCGTAGGGGGTGTCGGCCACCTCGTAGAAGTCCCCGCCGATGCGGGCCTCCGCCGCGGCCGCCAGGTACAGCGACTCGATCGCGACGTCGCCGAAGCGGCGGGGCATCGGGCTGAGGACCACCTGCTGGGCCGCGTCGGCGACGAGCCTCACCTGGAACAGGGTGCGCTCGCGCTGGAGCCGCAGGTGGCTGCCGTACGCGGCGGCGACGGTGACGGCGATGATCCCCGCCGCCGTCCACCACGTGCCGAGGTCCGGGAAGACGAGGCTGAGGCCGATCATCAGGACGAGGCAGACCGTACCGAGCAGGACGGTGGGGAGCACCGGCCACATGGCGGCGGCGAGGGCCGGGGCGGCGGGCAGGAGGCGGCTGAAGGCCATCTCCGGCGGAGTGGTGTACGCCAGGCTGGCGATGACGACGGTCAGGATGACCGGCGACAGCCGCACAAGCCTTCCCGGGCCGGGGCGCCGGCGGAGCCGCGGCCGTCCGGACTCGATCACAGTTCACAGGATATCCACGCAAGGGGGGCATAGCGCCCCGTGCGGCAGGTGGCGGTCAGCTGCCGGGGGTCGTGAGGGCGCCGAGTCCGGTGGCGAACAGCAGCGCGGGATCGAAGCGCATCGGGGCGAGGCGTCCGGCGAGCTCCAGGGACAGGACGCCGTGCACACGGGTCCGGATGACCAGGAAGCGGCGGAGGCCCTCGGGCGGGGCGGGGTGCCCGCCGGCCCGGTCGCGGTGCTCCGCCAGGTGGGCGGTGAACGGGGCCGCGGACGTGGCCGGGGCCGGGGCGGGGGCCGCGCAGGCGTCGAGGGGGGCCGTGATCTCGGCGGAGACGGCGGTGGTGTCGTCGGGCGCGCGGTAGCCGGGGACGGGCGTGCCGTGGGGCGGGACGTACCGCTGGGGGTCCGCCAGGGCCCGGTCGCGCAGGGCGTGCGCCGGCCCCGCCAGGTCCGCGCCCGCCTCGGCGGCGGCCCGGAGGGTGTCGGCGAGGCTCCGGTAGCCGTCCCGGACCGGGTCGGTGACCAGCTCGTCCCGGCCGGCGCAGCGGCGGTAGGGGGCCGGCCCGCTCACGCCCAGCCGCTGGGCGATCGCGTCGGGGGAGAGCGGGCCGACACCCCGGCGGCCGTCGCGATCTGCTCCCGGACGCGCTCCTCGATCTCCGCGCGGACCTGGGCGCGGTAGCGCTCACGCGGTGTCCCCGTACCCCCGTTCCCGCCCTGGCCGGCCGCCCTTCGCGTACCCCGCCGGACCGAGACCCCCGCCGACGCCCCGCCGCGGACGGTCGGGGAGCTCCGGACCGACGTGGAGCGCCGATCGTCCCGGCAGGCCTCCGTCACGACCGCGGAACGCCTCGACCAGGCCCCCTCCGCCGCGGCTCGGCCATCCGGTGGACCGCCCCGATCCCCCCGACGCGACGCCGGTCACCAGCCTGGCGACCACCTCGACCGTCGAACGGCTCCGGCACCGCTCCTGCGTCCGCCGGACGGGCCCCGCGACCGGGTCGGGGCCGCCGCACATCGGAGGCGTCCATGCCTGGACCTTCCCGCCGCACCCGGGCAGGGTTCGGGTGAGCCCCGACGGGGCCCGCACCGCGGCCCCCAGGTCGACGCG
>NZ_GG657750.1:7319535-7349023 GCF_000158895.1 Streptomyces sp. C
TAGGCGACAACCGTTGGTTGTCGGCCTCGCGCTCCGGTTGTTGGATCAGGGGGCGGCCACCGGTGTTGCATCCCCGGCATGCAGAGACTGATTCCCACCGGGGACCCGGCGCGACCGGTCGCCTTCGCCGAGTCCCCCCAGCCCGTCCCGGAGCCGGACGAGGCTCTGGTCAAGGTCGACGCGTTCGCACCGAACCGCGGCGAGACCTTCCTCCTCGAACGGCCCCGGCCCGGCTGGCTGCCCGGCAAGGACATCGCGGGCCTCGTCGTCCAGGCCGCGGCGGACGGCTCCGGCCCCGGCACCGGCACCCGCGTGGTCGGACATCCCGCCCAGGGCGGCTGGGCCGAGTACGCGGCCGTGCCCACCCACTCGCTCGCGGTCCTCCCCGACACCGTCGACAGCGTACGGGCGGCGGCCCTGCCGCTCGCCGGGATCACCGCCCTGCGCCTGCTGCGCACGGCCGGTTCCCTGGCCGGGCGGCGGGTCCTGCTGACCGGCGCCTCGGGCGGCGTCGGCCACTACGTCACCGAGCTGGCCGTGGGGGCCGGAGCGGAGCTGACCGCCGTGACGGCCACGCCGCAGCGCGGCGCGCGGCTCACCGCCCTGGGCGCACGGGTGGTCCACGAAGTCGCCGACGCCGAAGGCCCGTTCGACGTCGTACTGGAGTCCACGGGCGGCGCAGCCCTGCCGGCCGCACTGGCCGGGGTCCGCCCCGGCGGCACCCTCGTCTGGTTCGGCCAGGCCAGCCGCACCCCGGCCACCCTCGACTTCTTCGACCTGCTGAACGGACCCGAGCGCGTCACGATCCGGCACTTCCACTACGCGGGCGCCCCCTACCGCCCCGACCTCGCGGCACTGGTGCGCCTGGTGGAGCAAGGCCGGCTGCACCCCGAGACCGGCCGGACCGCCGACTGGACGCGCACCGCCGAGACGCTGGTCGACCTGCGAGAACGCCGCATCCGCGGCAAAGCCGTCCTGCTGACCGGAGGTACCGCCCGATGAACGCCCACGAGTTCGCCGCCGCCCAGTGGACCCGCGCCACCGGCGCGGGAGTCGACCCCCACGAGTACCGCCGCGTCACCGACGCCCTGACGTCCCTCGACGACTGGGGCCCGGCCCTCGTCCGCACCGCGCACACCCATCTCGCGCGCGCCGACCGGGCGGCCTCGTCCCTCTCCGCCGGCGAACACCTGCTGACGGCGGCCCGTTGGTTCCACCTCGCCACGCTCGCCCCCCACGCGGGGGCCGGCCGTGCCGCCGCCGACGCGGACGGGGCGCTGGGCCGCGGGCTGGCCCTGCTGGAGCCCGGCGCGCGGCGCGTCAGCGGCGACGGCTTCACGGGCTGGCTGCGCGGGCCGGACGACGCGCCCGCCACCGTGGTCGTCGTCCCCGGACTGGACTCCGCCAAGGAGGAGTTCCTCGACCTGGCGGCCGCGC
The DNA here is from genome assembly GCF_000158895.1 of Streptomyces sp. C. Taxonomy (NCBI): domain Bacteria; kingdom Bacillati; phylum Actinomycetota; class Actinomycetes; order Kitasatosporales; family Streptomycetaceae; genus Streptomyces; species Streptomyces sp. C. The sequence goes on from NZ_GG657750.1 coordinate 7,320,973, forward strand.
TGCTGGCCCGGGGGCTGGCCGTGTTCGCGATGGACGGCCCCGGCCAGGGCGTCCTCGCGGAGACGACGACCCTCCGGCCGGAGTACGAACAGGTCGTCAGCCGGGTCCTCGACGCGCTCGGAGCCCAGCGCGTCGGCCTCGTCGGCCTCAGCCTGGGCGGCTGGTTCGCCGCCCGCGCCGCGGCCCTGGAGCCCCGGGTGGCGGCGGTCGCCACCGTCAGCGGGCCCTTCCGCCTCGACTGGGAGGAACTGCCCGCGCCGGTACGGGACATCATGGCCCGCCGCACCGGGAGCGCCGACGCCGCCCGCGCCTTCGCACGGCAGGTGAACCTGTCCGCCCTGGCACGCCGGATCACGGCCCCGCTGCTGGTCGTCGACGGCGAGGCGGACGTCATTCCCGGCGTCACGAACGGCGGGCCCCTGGCCCGGCTGGCCCCGCACGGCACCCACCTGAGCGTGCCGCACGGCGACCACCTCCTCGGCAACGTCCGCCCCGACTGGCTGCCCCGCCTCGCCGACCACTTCGCACGCACCCTGGCCGCCCCGGGGGCCTGACCCGTCCGGCAGGCCGGGCGGGGTCCGTCAGACGGGCGTCCCGCCGGCGTTGCGGATCAGCTGCTGGAGCACCCTCACGGTGGTGGCGTAGTCCGCTTCGTCGATGCCCTCGTGGAGGGCGGCGCGGATCGCGGGACCGTTGCGCGAGAAGTCGACGCGGGCCCGCTCACCGTCCGCGGTGAGCCACAGCCGGTCCTCGTCGTCGCGGCGCAGCCACCCGCGCTCGACGAGCACCGCGGCCTCCGCCGCCAGGTCGTCCTCGGCCCGGATGTAGGAGGCCATGGCCGCCCTCAGATCGGTCAGGGTCATCCCCTCGCCGTCGGGCGAGATGTCGTTCACCGACAGGTTCCGCAGCAGCCAGAACTGGGGCTGGGTGTAGCCCTTCTCGGCCTGCCGGGCGCGGGTGTACGCGATGAGCGCCTCGTAGGCGACGCCGGTCACGTAGGCGGCGGGGTAGCCGGCGAGCCGGTCCTCGGAGCCCTGCTCCGTTCCCGGCCGCGGCGGAGGTGTGGTCGTTCCCATCCGGTGATCTTGGCACGAGGCCCCTCGGACCCGGGTCGAGAGCGGGTCGAGGCCGGGAGCCGCAGCGCCGGGGGCGCCCCGGCCGCGCTCACAGCCGCCCGTGCCTGCCCGTGTGGTCGCCGCGCTTCGCGTTCGTGTCGAGGCACCGTCGCGGCCTCACGACGGAGCCACTCAAGGCCGCCTGAATCCGCCTGCGGCGTAGGGCGGTCAGGCCCAGGATGCAGCAGACTCCTCCACCGCGTCCTCGGCTTCCCAACGCAGCAGGTCGCCCGGCTGGCACTCGAGCACCTCGCAGAGCGCTGCCAGGGTCGAGAAGCGCACCGCCTTGGCGCGGCCGTTCTTGAGCACGGCGAGGTTGGCGGGGGTGATCCCGACGCGTTCGGCGAGCTCGCCCACGGACATCTTCCGCCTGGCCAGCATCACGTCGATGTCGACGACGATCGCCATCAGATCACCTCGTCCAGCTCCGCCTGCATGTGCGTCGCCTGGACGTCGCGCGCCACGGCCTGGGCGAGCAGCATCCGCAGCACCAGCACGATGAGCGCGACCCCGACGAGCCCGATGCCGACCCCGCCGAGGAACAGGAACCCGGGCGGCTCCATCTGCGCGCGCGCCACCAGGAAGATCGCGAACACCAGCAGGTCGGCCGCCACGAACGCACCGATCACGGCGTCCACGTACCGGAAGGCGGCATGGGAGAACACCGTGCCGCGCCTCACCATCGCCACCAGCCGCCAGACGCAGACGAGCACGACCTGGACCGTCACGGCTCCCAGGATCACCATCAGGCGGAGCGGGGTCAGCGGCAGCGTCCCCTCCTCCGGGTCCGCGGCCAGCGCCCACACCATCAACGCCTGCACGAACACCGTGCCGGCGAGCATCACCACGAGTACGGCGCGCAGGGCTTGCACCGTCAGTCGTCCCATGGCCCCTCCTTCTATCGAATCACGATGCGAATCTATCGATTTTCAATAGGTGAGGCAAGCTGGTGAAGGGAGGCCGGTGGGAGACTGGTGGGAGACCGGTGGCGGGCCGGGACCGGACGGATCCCGGCCGGCGTCACTCCATGTCTAGGTAGTACAGCCCTGCCTTGGCGTCGGCGAAGAGGGTGAACTCGACCTGGGGCGTGCCGGGATCCTCGCCGTCGCCGGGTTCGACCTCCACGGGTTCGGCGCCCACGAGCACGAACTCGTCGTACTCGTCGAAGTCGCCGGGGGTACCGGCGACGCCGATGCTGATCGGAGCGTCGTCGGGAACATCGGCCAGGGCGGAGCGCAGCTGCCTCGCGGTCCAGACCGCGGGAGCGTGATCGAACGTGTCTGCCATGCGCCGAGGGTAGTGACGGCCCCTCCCGCGGTGGAACATGCCACGCCGGACGGCCCGACGGTGTGCGGCAGAATGCGGACGCAGGTGCCGCGCGGGACGAGCCGGAGGGGCGGGGAGCAGAGACAGATGGCCGGGCAGCCGTACGCGATCCGCCTGTCCCCGCATGCCGCCCAGGTGCTCGCGGGGTTGCCCGAGCACGCCGAGACCGCGGCCTGGGACGTCCTGGTCCGGGCGTCCGCCGGGCCGTGGGGCTTTCCGCAGTGGGACGCCGGCGACCCCGAGGGCGAGGACGTCCGGATCGCGTCCCCGGGCGCGCTCTCCGTCGTCTACTGGGTCAACCGGCCGCTGCGCCGCCTGTCGGTCCTGGACGTCGTCTGGCTCGGGTAGGCGGATGGCCGGGCCTGCTACGGGCGCTTCGCGGGCACCGGCCCGAGAGCCGGCCAGCGGGCGAGCATGCTCCGGCGCATGGCCGCGCTGAGACCGCCCAGGCCGCCGAGCGAGTCGTGGCCGGCGGACATCCCCGCGACGGTCCCGAGCCGGTGGACGAGCCGCTGCCGGGCCGTCGCGGTGCCCCACGTCCAGTCCCGGCGCGGAATCCTGGCCAGGTGGTCGGGGCCTTCGCGGCGGGCCCGCTCGACGAGCGCGTCGCCGCGGAGCAGCCAGCCGGCGCACGCGTCGGTGAGGTCGCCCCGGGTTTCGGAACCGGTCGCCGCGCGCCAGGCGTCCCGGTACGCGTCCTCGGCCCGGCGCAGCAGCGGCTCCGCGGCCGAAGTGACGCACCAACAGGTCGGGAAGCCGATGCGCAGGTAGGCCAGCTCCGTCAGGCCGTTGCCCAGTGAAGCCTGTTCGAAGTCGATGAACCTGACCCCCGCGGCGGTGTGGAGGTCGTTGCCGGGGCACGGGTCCCCGTGGAGCAGGGCGTGCCCCTCCGCCCGGCCGAGCCGCTCCACGAGCTCGTACAGCTCACCGGTCACGCGGGGCGCGACGGGAACGTCCAGGGCCCCGGCCAGCCGCAGGAACGCGTCCGCGTCCGCCCGGTCCGGGCCCCGCCACCGGGGAAGGGCCCCGGCGTCCCCCGGGCCCGCCGCCGCGTGCAGCCGCGCCAGCGCGCCCGCGTAGCCGACGATCCAGTCCCCGCCAGGCGGCCGGTGCTCCAGATGCTCCAGCACCAGCACCCGTTCACCGGGATCGGCGGCCAGCAGGGCCGGGACCACGGGAGTCTCCCCCCGGCCGGCGAGCCGCAGCGCCGTCACCTCGCGGGCGTAGCGCTCGTCGGCGTCGGGACCGTCGACGACCTGCTTCACCACCACGGTCGCGTCCGGCAGCGCGACCCGCCACACCCGCGACCGGGGACTGCTGCCCAGCCTGCGGGCGCGCCCGGGTGTCCCCAGCTCGGCCCGCAACCCGCCCCCGAACGGCAGCCGCTGCCCCATGCGCCCATCCCCCCCGGTCGACCCCGACGACCCACAACAGTACGGGTCACGCAGTAATGGTCACCCAGCCCCGGCACCCCTATACTCCGGCGGATGCAGTCCATAACGATCAGGCGTGCCGTCGCGCAGGACGCGGAGCGCCTCACCTCACTGATCCACCAGTCCGGCGCCTACCGGGGGCGGTACGCCTCGATCATCTCCGGCTACCGCCTCACCCCCGAATACGTGGCCCGGCACCGGGTGTTCACGGCCGTCGACACCACCGGCCGGACGGTCGGCTTCTACTCCCTCGTCCTGGACCCGCCCGAGCTGGACCTCGCCTTCGTCGCCGACGAGGCGCAAGGGCTGGGGGTCGGCCGGCTCCTGATCGGGCACATGATCGGCCAGGCCGCCGAAGCCGGGCTGTGCGGCGTCCGCGTGGTGTCCCATCCGCCCGCGGAGCGGTTCTACCGGCGCATGGGTGCGGAGCGGGTGGGAACGGTCGCCCCGATCCCGCCGAAGGTCCTCTGGGAGCGCCCGGAGTTGCGGTTCACCGTCCCCCGCGAGGCCCCGCCGGCCACGACGGCCCCGGCCGCACCGTGACGGTCCGCCACGAGGGCGCACGATCTCCTCGTGGCGGACCGACCCCGGACACGGCGTCGCACCCGGCAGGGCGGGGTCACCGCTACGCCGTGTGCTGTGCGCCGCAGCGCGGGAGGATCATCCCCAGTCGGAGTCCGGCGGCTGGATCAGTGAACCCGCTGACACGACAGGGGCGTCGGCCTGCTGCTCCACCTCTCCCATGGCTGCGCTTCCCCAATTGGTGCCGGCCGGCCCACTGGCCGCCGCGACACCACTGAGTCCGGTGACCGCGAGGATCGCGAGCAGCACGGCGGTGATGGTTGACCGGATGTTGATCGATATCAAGGTGTTCCTCCCTTGGCCGGCCCGACCCCCGCGGACGATGCGGGCAGCGGGGCCTTCTGCGCGCCACGGGCCCTGTGGCACGGGATCAAGCCTCTACCGGGGGAAGGGCGCGATCAACCTTCGCGATACTGCGTCCACCCGCAGTTCAGGAAGAGGAAGACAGATCTGATGACGGAACGGGAAATCGCCGCCGCCCCCGACACCTCCCGGTTGACCGCGGTGGAACTGCGCACCTACCGCGCGGCCCTGCGGGGCGAGGTACTGCCCGACGACGCGCAGGGACTCGCCTCGCTCCTCGCCCGGGACATCCTCTTCCCCAACACCCACGAACCCGGTACGTACGTCCCCGCCCCGTCCCGTTACCTGGAGACCCAGCTCACCGACGCCATCCTCAAGGCACTCACCGGCGTCACCGCCGCCCTGGCCGCCGTCCCCGCCCACGTGCGCGAGCTCGAAGCCGAGCAGCAGCGCTACCACTACAGCCCCAGCCCGGTCGGGACGCTCCTGCTCCGCACCGTCCCGGAGGTCAACACCGAGACGATACGCACCATCCAGTCCGCCGAGTCCGAGATCCTCACCGCACAGCCCGGACACCGCAAACCCCAGGTCCTCAAGGGCGCGCTGCCGCGTGACCTGCAGGCCGCCCAGCGCGGTGTGACCGTACGGACGATCTACCGGACCCACGGGCGGAGCAACCCCACGCAGCGGGACTGGGTCGCCACCATGACGCGGGCCGGCGCCCAGGTCCGCACCCTCGGCGAAGACTTCCTCCGGTTAATCATCGTGGACCGCAAGCACGCGTTCTTCGAGGTCTACGGCGACGACGGCACCGTCCAGTCGGCGGCCGCCTGGTACACCCAGGACCGCGGGGTGTGCGCCGTGCTCGCCGCGCACTTCTGGCAGCAGTGGGAGCGGGCCGACCCGTGGCTGCCGGGCGAGACGGACGCGGGCGCGGCGAACGGCGACGGCGACACCAAGACCACGAAGATCCAGCGGACGATCGTACGCGGCATCGTGGCCGGCAAGAGCCACCGGCAGATCGGGGAGAACCTCGGCCTCAGCGAGCGCACCGTGACGGCCCAGGTCTCCAAACTGCGCGAGGCACTGGGCCTGGAGACGGTGCCCCAGCTGACGTTCTGGTGGGCGACGTCCCCGGAGCGACTGCTCCCGTAAGGGGCCCGCAGAGCCCCGGGCTCGGGCGGCGGACCGCCCCGGAACCCCGGAAACGGCGAGTTCAAGCCAAAACCCTCGGAACGGCCGGTACGGGGGAGGCGCGGCGCCCCGCCCGTCAGCCGCGCACGTGCAGCCCGAAACCCGAGCGGCCCGCGGGCTCCAGACCCTCCTTCAGGTGCAGCGAGGGGATCTCGTAGTCGCCGAAGTTCTGCCGCCGGAACGCGATCGGCTCGGTCGTCTCCAGCGTCAGCAGCCGCTGCTCCCAGGCCCTGGCGGCCTCCGCGTACTCCTCGTCGCCCATCCGGTCGGTGCCGTACAGCACGAACGGCGGCAGGACCTCGATGCCCGGGTAGTAGAGGATGCCGTGGTGGATCGGGAACAACAGGTCCTCGATCGGGCCGTTGATGCCCCGGGCCGCGTAGTGCGGCTCCGGGCCCCCGGTGGTCACCGACAGCAGTGCCCTGCGTCCCGCCAGGGTGCCCTCGCCGAAGCGCTCGCCGTACTTGGTGTCGCTGTGCTCGCCGACCCCGTACGCGAAGCGGTACGTGAACACCCGGTCCACCCAGCCCTTGAGGATCGCGGGCATCGAGTACCACCACAGCGGGAACTGGAAGATGACCGTGTCCGCCCACAGCAGCTTCTCCTGCTCGGCGAGGACGTCCGGGGTGAGCGTCCCGGCCTCGAAGGCACGGCCCGAGTCCAGCGCCACCTTCAGCGGACTGGAGGCGTCGGGGCCGTAGTCGGAGGCGTCCACGACCGCCTTCCACCCCATCGCGTACAGATCACTCACCCGCACCTCGTGCCCGGCACCCTCCAGCGTGGACACCGCGAGGTCCTTCAACGAGCCGTTGAGCGACTTCGGTTCGGGATGGGCGTGGACGATCAGCGTCTTCACGGGAACTCCTTCGGATCGGATGACCCCATCCTGGGCGCCGCCGCGGCCGCCGTTCAGGGACGGCCCTTCCATCGGACCGGCCATCCTGGGAACGGCAGTACCACCCTCGCGCGCACGACTCGCGCCATACTGGAGGGCATGGATGATCTCGCGGGGTTCCTGCGGACCCGGCGCGCCCGCGTCGCCCCGGCCGCCGTCGGCATACCCGCCGACGGCCGCCGCCGGGTCGAAGGGCTGCGCCGCGAAGAGGTGGCGCACCTGTCCGGGGTCAGCGTCGACTACTACGTCCGCCTGGAGCAGGGCCGCGCGACCCAGCCCTCCGAGCAGGTGCTCGACGCGCTCGCCCGCGTCCTCGGCCTCGACGAGACCGAACGCGGCCACCTCCACCGGCTCGCCCGGCAGCCCCGGCGCCGCGCCAAGGCGCCGGGCGGCCGGGTCCGGCCCGAACTGCTGCGCGTCCTCGGCCTGGTCGCCGGCGCACCCGCGATGGTCATGGACCACCGGATGGACGTACTCGCCGGCAACCGCCTCGCCGGGCTCCTCTTCGGCCGGCCGATGCCGGGCCTGAACATCGCCCGGCACCTCTTCCTGGAGGAGGCCGAGTCCGGCCTCTACGCGGACTGGGAGCAGTGCACCCGCGACGTGGTCGGACACCTCCGGCTGGCCGCCGGCGAACACCCCGAGGACCCCCGCCTGGCCACCCTCATCGGCGAACTCGCGATGGGCTGCGAACGCTTCCGCCGCCTCTGGGCCCGCGCGGACGTACGCGCCCGCACCCACGGCGTGAAGGCCTACCGGCACCCGCTCGTCGGACTGTTGGAACTGCACCAGGAGAACTTCGCACTGCCGCACGAACCGGGCATGGAACTCGTGGTGCTGTCGGCGGCCCCGGACACCCCGGCCGAAGACGGCCTCCGCCTGCTCGCGGCCCTGGACGCGCCCGCCCCCGACACCCACGCCTGAGCAGCGGCGGGCGTCCGGGAAAAATTCCTGTGCGGCCGTGCCGCGTCCCGGTTATCTTGCCTCGTCCTGAACAGGCCCCGGGAGGTCCCACATCATGAGCAGTGCCACGTCGCCGTCCTTGCCCGAGCGGATCCGGCTGTCGGGGGAGGGGCTCGTCCTGCGCGACTGGACGGAGGCGGACCTCGCCGCGATGCCGGAGCTGTTCGACCACCCCGACATCGCCTACTGGACGCCGATCGTGTCCCCCTTCGACGAGGCGGCCGCCCACACCCGGCTGGCCCGGGACCGGCAGCTGCGCGAGGAGGGGACGACCATCCTGCTCGCCATCACCGTCGACGGCGGCGCACCGCTCGGCGAGATCATGCTGCGCCGCGCGCCCGAGGGCATGGAGATCGGCTACGCGGTCGGCCCGGCACACCGCGGCCAGGGGCTGGCGGCACGGGCGGTGCGGGTGATGGCCGCGTACGCGTTCGAGCAGATGGGTGCGGACCAGGTGATCCTGGAGCTGGAGGCCGAGAACGCCGCCAGCGTCGCCGTGGCGCAGAAGGCGGGCTTCGCCCTGCTCGACGTACCGCTGATCACGGGGGAGGAGAAGGGCCGGCCGTTCGTCCTGCAGACGTGGGGCCTGAACCGCCCCGCCTGAGCGGCGCCGGCTCCGCCCGCCCGAGATGTGCCCCGCGGGGAACCGCGCCACCATGGCTGGGAGCGGCGGAGCCGGGAGGTGGCGGACGTGGACGAATCGCGCAGGGCCTGGGCCATGATCGGCGGCGTGATCACGGTCGTGCTCCTGAACCTCGTCGCCATCATCCTGATGAACACCCTCGGCCGGTGACGGCCGATGTCGATCTTGTCGTGATCGGCGCGCCCCAGCGACGGCCGGGCCCCCGCGGGCAACTACCGCCCGGTGGGGTCGGCGGATGTGGGCACGTCAAAAGGGCGCAGGACCATGCGCGAGTCCTCCAGCGCGGCCACCATGGCGAAGGGGAACCTGTCGAGTTCCAGGCAGAGCGCGACGTCATCGGGGTGGGACCCCTCGCGCACGCCCTCCGTCAGTTCGGCGGCGGCACGCGACTCGGCGGCGCGGCGCAGGAAGCCCCCCGGGTCCGTGTCGGCCCCCGCGGCCCGCCGGGCGATGTACTGGGCGCACGCCAGATCCTCGTCGGCGCGCCCGTCCTCGCCGGTCACCACGAACGTGACGTCGGCGCACCCGCGCGCCCGCAGGAGCCGCGCCGTCGCCTCCGCCACCACGAAGCCGGCGCACAGCACCAGCGACGCGTCCTTCACCGCGAGGGCGCCGACCGTACCCGCCGTGGTCTTCTGCACCACGGTCCGCCCGCCGAGCTCCGCGGACCGGAGCAGACCCGGCGAGTTGACGGCGTCGAACCCCGGAGCCGGCGGGCCGTCCTTGAGCGCCACCCAGTCCGGGCGGAGGGCCTTGAGCGCCAGCACCTCCTCCAGCGACTCGGCGAGAACGATCTTCTCCGCGCCCCGGGCGAAGGCCCAGGCGGCCACGGTGAAGGCACGCATGACATCGACCACCACCGCCGCGGACGGGGCTTCGGTCAGCTCGGGGATACCGAGGAATCGAGCGTCCATCGGGCCATGATCACCCACGTCCGGCCGTCGGCACCGGAACAGTGTCACGCCTCACACGTCGACGGACGAACGGGCGTCGGCCCGCGCCGCGCGCGGCCTCCGTGGACCGCACGCGGCGCGGGCACGGGAATTCCCTACTGCTTCTTGAAGGACCGGATCTGGTAGTTGCCCATCAGATTTCCGCCCGCACCGCCCGGCGTGGATCCCACGCGCGCGTTGTAATTGGTCTGGGTGTAGTACTGGACCCGGTTGTTCTTTCCGTTCCACACGGACCGGACGTTCCAACCCCGCTGGATGAAGCCGCAGTTGTCCGCGGTGTTCGCCTTCTGGGACTCGGGGAACTCACAGCGCTCGCCGCCGCCGTTCCAGTCGCTGTAGATGCAGAAATTCCCGGAGTTGCAGGTGTACGCCGCAGGCGAGCTCTCGGTGGCGGCGGCGAGGGGGGCCGCGGCGAAGGCGAGGGCGATGGACAGACCGGCAGCGGCTAAGGAACTCACACGGCGCATGACAGAATTACCCCTTTGATCAATCGTGACCGGGGCAGTGCCCCGGATAAATGATGGGGACGCGCGGAGACGGCCCGGAAAGAACGACCGATCCGTCCCGGGCCCCATCAAGCATGGGGTGTACACCCGAGTCCGGCGAGGCAATTTCACGTCAGCCGATGGCGGAATATCCGAATGCGCGGTCCCGTACCCCCCCGTGCCCCCACGCGCGCGCCCCGCTCCGCGCCGGACCGCCGTCGCGGTGAACCTGTACGTCGGATGGCGGCGGGGCGGGCGGCAGGAGTGGCAGCGGGCCCGGACGCACCGGAGGCTGTGCCGGAAGACGAGCACGAGGGAAGGAGAGCGGGCGATGCCGCAAGCCGAAGAGGAGGAGGAAGGCCTCGCCGCGCGTCCCACCGGTACGGCGGCGCCGAGCCGGAGCCCGGCCGGCCACCTGAAGGCCGCGATCACGCGGACCAACCTGCTCCCCGCGTTCCTGGTCCTCACCGTGATGATGGTGGCCCTCTGGCTCACGGGCATGCCGTTCCTCCAGGCCCTGACGATCGCCACCGGCGTGAAGATCGCGATGGCCCTCCTCGAACTCCGCCGGCTCCCCGGCCCTCCCCGGAACTGACGCACCGCCACCACCGGACGCCCACCGGCGAACCCCACCCCTCCGCGTTGGCCGTCAACCGGAACGGCCTTAGATTGGGCCGGAGTTCTTGTGCGCGGATCGCCGGACGGGAGGCCGGCCGGTGGAGGAGGGGGAGCGAGCACGTGCAACACGTAGTAGTCCTGGGCGGAAGCATCGCGGGGCTCGCAGCGACACGAGCCCTGCGCGGCCAGGGCCTGGCGGTCACCGTCGTCGAGCCGGACGGACTCGCCACGACGGGCGCACGGGGCGGTGTGCCGCAGGGCGGGCAGCTCCACGCGCTGCTCGACATGGGCCGGACGCAGGCCGAACGCTGGTTCCCCGGCCTGTCGAAGGACCTGGTGGCGGACGGAGCGGTCCTCGCATCGGGCGACGGGATCCAGCTCTACGAGAACGGGACCCGCAAGGTCAGCGTTCCCGGCAACGAGCTGATCGGGGTGACCCGCACCCTCCTCGAAGACCACGTCCGCCGACGGACCGTCCTGGACGACGGGGTCTCGGTGAGGGTGGGCAGGGCCTGCGGCCTGGACATCCGGAACGGCCGCGTGACCGGTGTCCGCGTACGCACCGCCGGCTCGGCCGAGGTGAGCGCCCTGCCCGCCGACGCGGTCGTCGACGCCACGGGCCGGTCGAGCAGGCTGACGTCCTGGCTCGCGGCGGAGGGGTGGCCCGAGCCCCCGGCCGACCGCATGCGGATCGATCTGGGCTACGCCACCGCCCGCTTCCGCCGGGGCGGGGAACTGCCCGGCGTGAGCGTGGCGCACCAACTGCCCGGCGCCGCCGCGGAGCGGCTTGACACGGGAGCCATGGCGGCGGTGGAGGGCGACCAGTGGATGGCGGTCATCGTCGCCTACGCCGACAGGCGCCCTTCCCGTGACCCCGCGGAGTTCCTGCGGCGCATGCGGGAGATGGGAGCCGGTCCGTTCGGCGTCGTGGCCGACCGGTGCGCGATGATCGGCGAGGTCGAGACGTACAGCATGTCGCACTCGCTGCGGCGCAACTGGTGGGCACTGGACCGCCTGCCGGGCGGCCTGTTCGTGGTGGGCGACGCCGTGGCCTCCTTCAACCCCGTGTACGGGCAGGGGATGACCAGCGCCTTCCTGCACGCGTCCTGCCTGGCCGCCCACCTGCGCAGGGGAGCGGACCTCCATGCGCCGGCCCGTGCCTACTTCCGCCACGTCAGGGTCGTCGTGGACGCTGCATGGGAGGTCTCGACCCTCTCCGACCTGGCACAGCCGCACGTCACGGGCCCCTATCCGCGGGGCTACCGGGTGGCCCGGAGGATGGCCGACTGGATGGCCCGGGCCTCCACGACGGACGCGTGGGTGAACGAGCGGTTCCTCGACGTCGTCAACATGCGGCGGCGGCCGGCCGCCCTGCGGACCCCGGAGTTCTGGTGGCGCGTCGCGGCGGCGCTCCGGGCACAGGCAGCACAGCCGGGTCGGTGAGGCGGCGCCGCCACCTGCGGGCGCCCGGCTCCTCTAGTCCGGGACGAGGCGCCCGGCGGTGTCCACCCCCGCCGCGGCCAGGACCTCGGGGTGTTCGAGGTGGCGGGCCATGCGGACCAGGTGGGCGCGCTGGGCGGCCGGCTCCAGGCCGGCGCCCGGCAGCGGGCGGCCCCTTTCGCTCACGACGGCGGCCCCGCTCTCCGCGAGCGCCACCGCGCGCAGCAGGACCGCGGCGGCCGCGGCGGCGTGCTCCTCGTCCTGCGACCAGCCGGCGCCCGGGGCGGCCCGGCGGATCCGGTCGGCGGGGGTGTCGCTGAAGTACGGGTACAGGCTGCGGATCCCGCTGAGGATGTCGGCCATGCGCGTCACCAGGTGCCAGTCCCGCACGTACACGAGGCCGAGCTGCGTCACCCGGTTGGGCTCGGTCAGCGCGATCCGGGGGTCCGGGCGGCGCGTCAGCTGCCACAGGGGGGCCAGCGCCAGGTAGTCCCGGCGGTCGGTGCGCCAGGTGGCGATCGCGGCGCCCGAGAACCCCCAGTTGATGATGATCGCTCCGATGGTGCCGGAGACCGGCCCGAGGCTGTGCAGGGGCTCCAGAGCGCGCACGCCGAAGGCGCCGGCCAGGGTGGCCGGTCCGACGCACGCCACGTATCCGGCGATGAACCAGGTGGCGACGGCGATGTGCTGGAGGGCCCGGCGCAGCCTGGGGTCGTCCTGGGCGTAGAGGGCGTTGCGGCGGAAGCGCAGGGCGGTGGAGACCGACGCGTAGCCGAGGCCCAGCTGGAACGCGGCCAGCATCACCAGGGCGCCGGGGTCCCGGCCGTAGGCGATGTTGAAGTCCAGCGGGTGCGGCGCGTCGTCGAGTCCGCCGGCGAGGAACCCGGCGGCCATGGCCACGCCGACGAGGGCGTAGGCGCAGAGCGGGAACACCAGCACGTTCCGCTCGGAGGAGGGCTCGGCGAGGGGCCGCCACACCAGCGACATGACGTGCGTGTGCGCGAAGAAGCCGAGGATGCAGAAGAAGACCAGCAGCTCGGCTAGGTTCTGCGCGCCGGTGAGCCCGGCGATGCCGCGGTAGACCACGGGCGTGGCGAACACGAACGCGCCCACCCCGACGGCGGAGCACACGGCGATCAGCCGCAGGGCGGGGGAGCGTTCCCGCTGCCAGGCGACGAACTTCGCCAGGGTGGTGCACGAGGCTATCGCGGCGACGACGAGGTAGACGACGTTCGCAGTGTCTTCAGACACCGGTCCCCCTGTGGCGCAGGGCGGAGCTCGCCGATGTCGCCGAGTTGCCGCCGGTATGGGTGATCATGCTGACGATGAGACGTCCCAGGGTCTCCGCCTCCCGCTCGGGCGGACTCGCGCCGTGGGAATGGCCGGGTTCGGCCCCGTCGAAGTACGTACGGGCCAGCATCATGCGGGCCACCTTCGGGTTGAGCGCGGGCGCCAGGCTGGCGAGCAGCTCGTCCTGGAGGTCGTGTCCCGCCGTCTCCGGATCGTGCCCGAGGAAGGCGTGCGCCAGTTCGTGGGCGATCACGAAGTTCCGCAGGATGCTCGGCGAGTCCTTGTCGACCACGACGATCAGCTCGCCGGGGCCCTGCAGGAGCCCTCCCGTGAGCGGGTACTTCAACGGCAGGTGGAGGATCCGGATCGGCATCCCGCGGTGCGCCGACACGGCCGAGACGACCTCGTCGATGGTCGGGTGCGCGGGCAGCCCCAGCCGGGAGCAGAAGGTGTTGCGCAACCTGCGCAGGGTACGGATCTCCCGGACCGTCTCCACGACGATCCCGACGGTTGCCCTGATTCCCGCCACGGCCGGCCTCTCCTCCCACAAGACCCGCTGCCGGACGCGCACTTCGTCCGGTCCGCGGGTCAGCCGCATCCCTCGTGACCGCTCCGCGTCCCCGGACCGCCCACTGTGACCCCACGGCAGCGTAAGGGAGCGGGCCCCGAATGGCTGCCCGGGCCTTCCGGCGGCGCGGCGCCCGGGGTTCGGGGTCCGGCCGTGGGCGCGGGGCCGGCGGGGTCAGGCCCCGCTGCGGGGCGGCGCGCCCGGGGGCAGGGTGCCGAGGTAGCGGCTGAGGACGGCAGGGGCACCGACTTCCCTCAGCAGCGCGACCAGTTCCACCTGGCTCTTCGTCTCCCGCACCAGTTCGTCGTCGTCGGGGAGTACGAAGAACCGCGCTCCCGCCTCGATGCCGAAATGCCGCGCCAGGGCCTCGAGGGGGCCGTCCGTGAAGAAGGACGGGTCCACCCCGAAGATCTTGCAGAGCAGCTTGGTGGACTCCAGGCTCGGCTTGCTCTTGTCGTCGAGCAGGTTGTAGAGCCAGGTCCGCGACTTGCCGCAGGCCCTCGCCACGTCCGTGATCGTGTGCGGCTTGCCCTCGGCGGTCTTGCGGGTCTTCAGCAGGTGTTCGAGCCTGGCGATGAACGGGTCGTCGTCCACGCCCTCCGTGACGGGCTCGCCCGCCCGGAGGCGCTGCAGGAGGGCGACGGGCACACCCGTGGCGAGGCTGACGGCGTCCTGCGACTGGGGGCCGCCGTCCCTCGGGAAGATGTGTGCGAACAGGAAGTCGAGACGTGCCGAGATCAGCGACGCCCGTTCGTCCCCCGTGCCGCTCATCGGTCTCTTTCCTGCTGGCTCGATCGGCTGCCGGCACCAGGCGCGCGGGGCGGCCGGGACGGCGAGTGCCACGATCATCGCCGCTTTCGTCCTGGCAGGGAAGGGCCTAAAGCCCTCCGCGCCGACGGCGGCTCACCGGCAGCCCGTTCCCGTGCCGAAGGTTGGGACAAGATCCCCGAACCGCCCACGAGTTGCGGTACGTGCAAACTATTGTTGACAGCCGCAGGCTGGTGCAGCAGGATCTTGCCCATGCCGCCAAAGGGGCGGCCCCCCGCACTCGCGAGGGGCCTTCCGCATGGCTGTATGCGCCGCCCAAAGGCCGCGATCTCCACGGGGGAGGGTTCGCAACTTTGGTCCCGGGCAGCATGATTGCGGCCCGGACCGACGCCCGCGGGCGGCGCACGCCATGCCTCCGGCGGCTTGCGCCCGGCGCTCCGCGGCGGAGGCGGAGCCGATGCCATGTGCGCCCCTCGCTCCACCAACACCAGTCGCCCTCGCGCGCGTTGCGCCGCTCGCGACCCTCCCGCCGGTCCGGGTGGACGACGAGCCCTTCGTGGTCCTCCTGAAGGAGGACCAGACCCCCCCGCACGCCACCGGCCCCACCCCGAGGACGCCCGCCAGGGCGCAACACCCCCTAGAGCCCCGCGAACGCCAGCGCGGTGGCGGTCACCGAGCCGGCGATCGTCGCGGCGAAACCGCAGTCGTGGTCCTCGTCGAGGAGCGTGTCCCCCGGGGTGTGGTACTGCCGCGTGCCCGTGCCGGGCGCGCCCTCGGGAGTGGAGAAGAGGTCCTCGGACACGGCGACGGCCGCCCACCCCCGCTCGTGGAAGCTGGCGTGGTCGCTGCGGCCCACCGCCGGATCGCCGGGGCCCGTGAGGTGCTGGACCGTCACCGCGGGGTCGAAGGCCGCGAGGGTACGGGCGACCAGTTCGCCGAGCGCGTCGGAAGCCCCCACGACCGGACCCGGTACGGCGGACCCCGCGTGGATCTCGACCCTGGGCACGGCACCCCGCCGCAGCCCCGCGATCATGTCCATCTGGAAGACCCCGGCGATGCGGTCGCCCTCCGCGGCGGCGGCCCGCGCGTAGAACTTGCTGCCCACCAGGCCCTGTTCCTCGGCGTCGAAGAGCACGAAGCGCACACTGCGGGCCGGCCGCCGGCCGGCGGCGAGCAGGGAGGCCAGGCACTCGGCCGCCGCCAGGACCCCCGCCGTCCCGCTCCCGTCGTCATCGGCCCCCGGCGCCGGGTCCACCGCCGGGTCGTAGGGCCGGGGCGCACCGTCCTCGTCCGTGAACTCACCGCCCGACGCCGTCGAGTCCAGATGGGCCGTGACCAGGACGGCGGAATCCGCCCCGGCCACCCGGTGCTCGGCCTCCACGTTGAACAACTGCCGCCCCCGCCACCGGAACGGGTGCCGCCGGACCCGCAGCCCGAGCTCCTGGAACCGGCCGGCCAGAGCCTCGACGACCAGCGCGTTGTCCTCCGCGGCCGCGTCCCTGCTGCGGACCGTCAGCGGCTCGCCCTCCACCAGCGGCTCGGCGCCGGAGAGCCGCGCCACATGGCCCCGCAGGACCTCGGCGGTCACCGTCGCCCGCACCGCGGCGATCACCTCCGCCGACGGGAGCCCGTCGCCGGAGGCCGCACCCCTCACACCGGGGCGCGGACCCCCCGCCCCCTCGCCGGGCCGCGTCAGGAGCGCCGGGTCCGGCAGCAGGCACTCGGTGTCCCCGGGCCGGGCACCCGGCCGGTGCACCTCCTCGACCCGCGCACCGGCGGGCACGGCGAGGTACACGCCCCCCAGTGCCGGCCCGAGCAGGGCGGCTGGCGGCGCACCGCCCGCCGCCAGGGCCTCGGCGACGAACCCGTACAGGGCCTTCGGCGCGCCCGGCCGCCGCCCGGCGGTGAACCCCGCATCCCGGTGTCCGGCTCCGAGAAGCCGGCCGGGCCCTCGTCGCGGATCTGGAAGGCCGACCTGTCCTCCACCGGTTCCCGCAGGTCCACCGCGAATCCGGCGCGTTCGAGCACCTCGGCGCCGAGTCCGCTCGCCATCACGAGCACGAGCCGCTCCGACGCCACATGCAGGGGAACGGCCTCGGTCGTCTCCACCACCGCGGCCAGCTCCGGCAGACCCCGTCCCTCCGGCAGGCCGATCCGCGCGAAGAACACGGGACGGCCCTCCATCGCGGCGGGCGCGAACACCGGATGCGGAGCCGACCGCATCCCCGCCTCCCGCGCGAACGCCCGCTCCTGGGCGTCCTCACCGACGAACACGCAGCCGTCGGCCGGTACACCGCCGGTGCTCGCGACCGCCCGGTCGAAGATCCCGCGGCCGTCCTTCACGCCCCAGTGCACGAGACCCGCGTCGGTGAAGCGGCCGGGAAACGCCGCTTCGAGCGCCCCCGCCGCCCGTTCGGCCGCCCCGTCGCCCGGCCCGGGGTTGGAGATGATGCCCTTGCGTACGGCGGCGAGGGCATCGAGGACGGCGACCACCCGGGGCCGGGGCCGCAGCGTCAGCGAGCCGTCGGGTTCCATCCGGGCATCCGCCAGCGTGGCCCCGATGTCGAAGAAGAGCACGGACATGTGAAGCGCCTCCGAGGTGGTGTGGGTTCCCACCCCGTCCTCTGCCCGCACCCCGCCCGCCCACCGCGCGCACGGCCCCGCCCCCACCCGATCGGCGTAACAGGCCTCCCCTGACGCCCCGTAAGGCCGATCCCGGCAGAACGCGGCAGCCGGTAGGGCATGGTGGACCCAGCGATCACGGCCGGAACGGAGAACCGATGAGCAGTCACACCGCCACACTGCTGCGGCGGCGCTCCTCGAACTGGTCAACGACTGGGCCATGGAGCTCAACGACCCGAAGAACGTGGAGGACCTCGCCCGCAAGCGGGGCGTGGACCTCGACAGCTTCACGGAACTGCGGCACCAGGACCTCAGGGCCTGCGACCGGCTGCTCTCCCGCAACACCCTCACCTGGCGCACCGCCGGCGCGTTCGAGGGCGGCGCCATGGGCCTGCTGGCCATGGTCCCCGTCGCCGGCATACCCGTCGCGATGACGGCGGACATCCTCGTCATCCAGGTCCTCAGCGCGTCGATCGCCGCGCGCATCGCGTATTCCTACGGCTACGACGCCTAGGACCCCGCCGAGCAGGACTTCATCCAGCGCCTGGTGCGCCGGTCCTTCATGGCACAGGCGGCCAAGGCCAAGCCGCTGAGCGAGACCGCGCGGGCGGCGCAGGCGATCAGGGGACGGGTGAAGTGGTCGGAGAAGCTCCGCCACGACCACCGCCTCCTGGCCGCCCTGGAGAAGCTGATGCGGCAACTGGGCCCGGCCGGGGCGCGGGTGCCGGTGCAGAACGTCGCCAAGGTCGTGCCCTTCGTGGGCGTCCTGATCGGTGCCGGCATGAACTCCGCGGTCCTCGGGGGAGTGGCCGCAGACGCCCAGCGCTACTGCCAGACCCGGTTCCTGTGCGAAAGGTACGGGCTGCCCCTGCCGGCCGCCCTGGCGACCGACGAGGACGACGACCCCGCGACGCAGGCCCCGTAGGGTCTGTCGTCAAACTCCCGTCCGCGAGGCCGCCCTCCGGGCGACGACGGGAGTTTGACGACAGACCCTAGCGGGCGGAGACCCGGCCCGGCGACCGGGCCGGGCCCGCACCGCTCGCCCGGCGGTGCGTCAGTCGACCTTGTGCCAGTGGGTGACCTGCACCGCCCCGTCCTCGGCGCCGATGTTCGCGTACATCGCCAGGTGGCCGGGAGCGAGGAAGGTGTCCTTCTTCTGCCGGAAGAACTCCTCGTCGTACCAGGCCACGTCGAAGACGACCTTGCCGCCGCCCTGGCCGTTGCGCTCCACCCAGGTGCGCTGCCAGTCGTACGGGCCGTCCGACTGCTCGGCGAGGCGCTCGTCGGAGGCGCGCAACGCCTGGACGCAGCGCTCCAGCCCCTCGTCGGAGGCGAGGTCGATCTCGCAGTGGGACTGGGCGACGACGGTGCGCCCGCCCCGGCGTCCGGGCGCCGAGTCGCCCAGGAGCACCAGTTCACGGATCACGGGATTGCCGGGAAGTATCGTGCTGGACATGGGTTTCCCCCTCTGACGGGTGGCAGGGTCTGCCTGGCACCCTCTGAGATCGGAGACACGACGTACTCGACCTCTAACGGTCGGTTTTCGACGCTAGGGACGCCTCGACGGCCCGTCAACGCGCAGGAACGCAAACCGGCCACCGGCACGCGGGCCTACTCCTGCACGGGACCGGCCTCCTGTTCCGGGGCCCGGGACCGCTGCTCCGGAGCATCCGCGCCGGCGCGGTGGCGCAGGAGCACCGGACTGCCCGCCAGGGTCACGAGCAGCGTCCCCGCCCCCGCCAGCTCCAAGGCCCCGGCTCCGCCGAGCAGTGCCGTGGCGGGCCCGCCGAGCGCGGTCCCCACCAGGTTGGCCCCGTTCAGCGTCGCCCCCGAGGTGGCGAAGGCCCGGCCGCGTACCTGCTCGGGGACCCGGGCGTGGATGAGGTTGCGGATCGCCAGGCCCTGGAGGGAGTTGGCGACGCCGGTCAGGACGAAGGAGACCAGCGCGAGGGCGAAGACCGGCACGGCGGCCCCGACGGCGAGCGAGGTCCCCATCAGCACGCCGGCCCCCACCAGCACCCGGGGCTGCCACTCCAAGGGGACCCGCGGGGCGATCAGCGTGGACGAGGCGAGCATCCCGACGGTGTGCGCGCTGACCAGGAAGCCGTACCCGGTGCCGGACACGCCCAGATCGTCCCGGATGAAGAAGACCCGGGCCACGCTCAGCACGGCGGTGAACACGATCGCCGACGCCAGCGCGAGGATCGCGGTGCGCAGCAGCCGGTCCCCGCCCAGGACCCGCACCCCCTCCCGGACCTGCGCCGGCCAGCTGCCGCCGGCGCCCGCCACGGGCTCGCGCCGGATCCCCAGGCAGGCCAGCACCACGGCCATGGCGACGAAGGTGGCCGTGTTCGCCAGCAGGACGACCCGTACGTCGGACACGGCGATCAGCACACCGGCCAGCGCCGGCCCGGCCACGTTGCCGGCCGACCGGAAGGAGTCGAGCCGGGCGTAGCCGCGGGCGGTGCCGTCGGCACCGACGATCCGCGGGACCAGCAGCAGCAGCGCCGGCGAGGCCAGGGCCAGGCCGGCCCCGAGCAGCACCAGCAGTACGAGCGTGCCGGCCAGGCCGGTGACGAACACCAGCCCCGCGCTGACCAGAGCCTGCAGCACCGCCACCACGACGACCAGCCGGCCGCTCTCGACCCGGTCGACCAGCGGGGCGGCCAGCGGCCCGACCACGACCAGCGGCAGCACCCCGGCGACGACCAGGGCCGAGACGGCGACGCCCGAGTGCCCCTGGTCGTGCAGCCGGAGGGTCAGGGAGAGGATCGCCATCTGGTCCCCCATGGAGGACATGCCGTACGCGGCCGCCACCACGGTCAGGACGACACCACGTTTTCCGAGCACCCGCAGATGCTGCCAGCCCCGCCCCGCCACCGGAACCCACGGGCACCGGATCCGGCCAGTCCGCGCCGCCCCGGCCCGCCCGCGCGTCCACTCGATTCCCGTTCGAGGTGTTCTCCCCTCCGCTCTGACAGCGTCAGGGCTCCGGGCTTCACCGGTGACGAAAGGACGCGAGGAATGACCAAGTCAAGGCGCAGGTTCGGCATCGGCGCCGTGGTGGCCGCGGTCGTGGCCACGACGATCACCTTCACGGGACCGCAGGGCGCCAGCGCGCAGGACCAGGCACGCCGCGGCTGGGACCACTTCACCTTCGGAGTGCCGTGGGAGGAGTCCTACGGCTACTCGCAGGGCATCAGAGCGGGGGACGAGATCTACATCTCGGGGCAGGTGTCCCACGACGCGGCGGGCAACTTCGTGGGCGCCGGCGACTTCGAGAAGCAGGTGCGCACGTCGTTCGACAACCTGGACAAGGTCCTCGCGCACTACAAGGTGCCGCGCAGCCAGATCATCAGCATCAAGATCTTCACCAAGGACCTGCGCCAGAACTTCGACACGGCCGCCCGGCTCCACAAGGAGTACGTCGGCAAGCACCGCACGACCGACACCATCGTCGGCGTCTCCGAGCTGTCGGTCCCCGAGCAGCTCGTCGAGATCGAGGCCATCGTCAAGGTCTCGCCCCGCTCCTGACCGGACGGGCCGCGCGGTGACCACCGCGCGGCCCGCCCGTCACCACTGACGCTTCACGGCGGCCTTCGTACCGGTCACCAGGCTCGCCGGCGCAACGTCGTCGGCCACGACCGCGCCCGCCGCGATCACGGCGTCCCGGCCGATGCTGACGCCGGGCAGGATCGTGGCACCGGCACCGATCCACACGTTCTCCGCGACGTCGATGGGCGCGCCGGTCAGGTACAGCCGCCGCTCCTCGGGATCGACCGGGTGCCCGCTCGTGATGAACGTGACCTTCGGGCCGACCATCACGCGCTCGCCGAGCCGGATGCCGGCGTAGTCCAGGAACGTGCAGTTCTGGTTGATGAACACCCGCTCGGCGAGTTCGAGACGCAGACCGTGGTCCGTGTAGAAGGGCGGATAGATCGTGACCCTCGGTGGCAGCGGCTTGCCGAGGATCTGTTCCAGCAGCCCGGCCCTGCCCTCCTCGTCCTCGAAGGGCAGGGCGTTCAGACGGGAGGTGAGCGCGGTGACGCGCAGGACCCTCTCGGCCATGGCCTGGAACTCGGGGCTGTGGATGCGCATGAGCCGGTCGCTGGACATGCCGCGATTCTTCCGTGCGTCCGCGTGACCGGACAACACGGGATCCGACCGGTCCGGTCAGAAGAGGTGGCGGACGAAGACGTCCGACGCGCCGTTGGTGTCGCCGGGCACGATGTCGTCGGCCGCGGACTGGAAGACCACGTCGCGCCCTCCCGTGCTGACCGCGTCGATCCCCGCCGTGGCGGGCCGGTCCGAGACGACCTGGTCGGCGCCGGTCTCCAGGTCGCGCAGCACCAGCGACGGCCCGCCCGTGCCGGTCGGGGCGTACAGCAGGTGCCGGCCGGTCGGATCGATGGCCAGGCCCTTCACGTCCGTGACCGTTCGGGTCGTGCCCGAACGCAGGTCGTGGACGTAGGTGCTGGAGCCCGAGAGGTAGACGACCGTGCCGCCGTCGTCGCTGAGCTGGAGGAGCGAAGCCGCCGTGGCCGGGCCCTCGACCGGGCCGGTGCTGGTGCCGGTGGTCCGGTCCCAGACGAAGACGTCCTTCGCCGCGCCGTCCTGGTAGGCGACGTAGCGCCCGTCGCCGCTGATGGACGGCCGGGCCGGGTAGGTGTGCTCGAAGGAGGCGACGGTCACCACGGCGCCGGTGTTCCAGTCGTGGACCTCGACGCGCTGGCGGTTGGTGGGGGCCGGCTTCCTCATGAGGAGGGCGAGGGCCGTGTACCGGCCGTCCCCGTTCAGGGACGGCTGGTCGCAGCTGTAGGCCGAGCAGTTGGCGGACGCCGTCCCACCGGTGCTCACCTGGTACTGGCGGATGCGCACGTCGTTGAACCACTGGAGCGAGTAGCCGACGTACGCCCCGTTGCCGCTGATCGCCGGGGGCTGGAGCGGGGTGTACGTACCCATCCGCTTGGTCAGCGCCGTCTGCTGGTCGCGGACGAACACGGCTTCGTGGCCGGCCGCGCTGTCGGACGTGAGGTTGCGCGCCGAGGACGAGAAGACGACGCGGCGGCCGTCGGGCGTGATCGAGGCGGCGCCGGAACCGCCGTCGCTCTGGGCGCCGTCGGGCGCGACGCTGATCCTCTCGACGCCTGCGGTCGCCCTACCCGCCGCCCCCACGGGTCCGGCCCAGGCGGTTCCGGGTAAGGCGGCCGTGACCGCGCAGACCGCGACGGCCGCGCCCAGGAGGGCCCGCACGCGTCTGGTGGTGACCCTTCTCGTGGTTCCCCTCATGTTCCCCCCAGCCAGGACGACGAAGCCCCGCCTCCGGCTCCCTGCCGGAGGCCAGAGCATGCAATCGCGACGGTGCTGTGGGGTCAATGAGGCACATGCCCGAGAGATATGGTTTCGGCCATGACGGAGCGCGAACGCCCCGCGGAAGCCGGCGGACCGGCCTACGCGGGGCGTTCGCGCACGGACCCGCCGGCTACCGGCTGAGCGACCCGAGCGCCGCCACGTCGTACGGCTTCAGCTCGTCGAACCGGTTGCCGAGGACCTTCGCCGCCCACTGCGGGTCCTGGAGCAGCGCCCGCCCGACGGCGACCATGTCGAACTCG
The DNA here is from genome assembly GCF_000158895.1 of Streptomyces sp. C. Taxonomy (NCBI): domain Bacteria; kingdom Bacillati; phylum Actinomycetota; class Actinomycetes; order Kitasatosporales; family Streptomycetaceae; genus Streptomyces; species Streptomyces sp. C. The sequence continues at coordinate 7,343,783 of NZ_GG657750.1, forward strand.
TCGCGCTCCATGCGGTCCAGCAGGTTGTCGATGTCGCCGAGCGCCGCGCCCTCGCCGGCGAAGGAGCGGATGAAGTCCCCGTCGAGGCCCACCGAGCCGACGGTGATGGCCGGCCGGCCCGTGAGCTTCTTGGTCCAGCCCGCGAGGTTCAGGTCCGAGCCCTCGAACTCGGGGAGCCAGTAGCGCCGGGTGGAGGCGTGGAAGACGTCTACGCCCGCCGCCGCCAGCGGGGCCAGGATCGCCTCCAGCTCCTCCGGGGTCTGCGCGAGCCGGCCGTCGTAGGCCTCCTGCTTCCACTGCGAGTAGCGGAAGATCACCGGGAACTCGGCCGAGACGCGCTCGCGGACCGCTGCGACGACCTCCGCGGCGAACTTCGTACGGGCCACCGCGTCGCCGCCGTACGCGTCGGTGCGGCGGTTGGTGCGCTCCCACAGGAACTGGTCGAGCAGGTAGCCGTGGGCGCCGTGCAGTTCGACGCCGTCGAAGCCGATCCGCTCGGCGTCCGCGGCGGCGTCGGCGAACGCGCCGATGACGTCGTCGAGGTCGGCGCGGGTCATCGCCCTGCCGGTCCCCTCGGTGCCGTCGACGCGGATGCCGGAGGGACCCATGGCGGGGGCGTCGGGGTACGGCGCCTCGCCCTGCTTGCGCACCATGCCGATGTGCCACAGCTGCGGCACGATCGTGCCGCCCGCCTCGTGCACGGCCGCGGCGACCTTCGCCCAGCCCGCCAGCTGCTCCTCGCCGTGGAACCGCGGCACCCGGTCGCTCTGCCCGGCGGACTCGTGGCCGACGTAGGTGCCCTCGGTGACGATCAGGCCCACGCCCGCGGCGGCGCGGCTGGCGTAGTACGCCCGCACGTCCTCGCCGGGCACGCCGCCGGGGGAGAACATCCGCGTCATCGGAGCCATCGCGATGCGGTTGGGGACGGTGAGGCCGTTGAAGGTGACGGGCCGGGAGAGGATCTCGGCCGCGCGGGAGGCGGTCGACGTGGTGGCGGTCATGCGGGTCCTCCGGGTGGTGGCTGTGGCTCGTCGGATGACAACGAGAAGTGCATAGTACACATGCTATGTATCATGCATATTGCAGCCTGGGAGGCCCGTCGGCCCGCAGGGGTCGGCGATAATGGAGCGCCGGTAAGGAGCGGGAGGCGCAGTGCTGGAGAAACTGGAGCGGGAGCTGATGCTGCTCTCGCGGCACCAGGTGCTGGGCCGGCCCGAGCGCGACCACGAGCGCCTGGAGCGGTCGGCGTACCTGCTCCTCAGCCGCATCGACACCCAGGGCCCCATGTCCATCGGCCAGCTGGCCGAGGCCTTCGGGCTCGACACCTCGACCGTGAACCGCCAGACCGCCGCACTGCTGCGCTGCGGGCTCGCCGAACGCGTCGCCGATCCGGACGGCGGCATGGCCCGCAAGCTGCGCATCACCGACGAGGGCGGGCGCCGGCTCAGCGGGCACCGCGAGGTCAACCGGTCCTGCCTGGCCCGGATCGTCGCCGACTGGTCGCCGGAGGAGGTGCGGGAGCTGGAAGACGTCCTGGTCCGGCTCAACCGCAGCGCGGAGGCACTCGAAGGGCGCTACTGGCCGCGCGCGGAGGAGGACCCCGCCGGCGCCGCCTGCCGGCCGCCGGCCCCCGGGGAACCGGCGCCGCCCACCGCGTAGCCACCTCACGGGTGCAGGTCGTCCTCGTGCACCCGGCGCGCCGGCTCGATCTTCGTACGGGCGGGCCGTCCGGCCTGCCGCGGCGGCGAGGGCCTCGGACCTCCCGGGGCAGCTCCGGCACGGCACGGAACTGCGCCTTCAGGGCGAACCCCATCCCCTCCGCCCGGTGCAGCCTCCTCCAGTGCGGCCCGCGCACCCGTCGCTCCGCCCGGGGGCGGGCCGTACGGCCGTCCGTGCCCCTCCTCGGATTCGACGAGCCGCCGCAGGTACGCGGCCTCGCGGGCACAGCGTTCGCCTCCGACACGCTCGGCCGGACGCCTTCCAGCCCCTCCGGCGTCCGCTCAGCCCTTGAGCCGGCGGTTGACCTCCTCGCTGATGCGGCGGTTCAGCTCGGCCAGCTGCTCGGGTGTGTAGGCGGTGAGGTCACCGAGGTCCGGTGGCTCGGTCCGGGGTCGGCCCTTCGCCTGTTCCTCGCGCCGCTTGAGCTCCTGCTCCTCGGGTGAGCCGGGGGCCGCGAACGCGCACTTGATCAGTGCCCCGTCGGCGGCCTTCAGGCAGGTCGCCTCGCGGCCCGCGACCTGGCCCCTGCCCTCCACGCGGTAGCGGATGTCCTGTTCGCTGCCGATCGTGGCGGTCCATGTGGTCCCGCCCGTGGGGACCACCTCGAACACCCGGTCGTCGTTGTAGCAGCAGACGTCCCGGTACTCGGCCTTGATCAGCGCGATGATCGCCTTCGGGGAGGACCAGGTCGGATCGAGCCGGTGGACGGTCAGCGGTGCCAGCCCGCCGCCCCGGTGGCGGGCCGGCACCGTCGCGACGGCGACGACCGAGCTGGCCTCGCCCTGCGGCGTCAGGGGAGTGACGTAGACGCTGCGCCCGCTCGCATCGCCGTAGCGCAGGGTGAACTCCGAGTCGTTCCCCTCGTTCGCTCCGTCCTCCGAGGCGTCCCAGCCGCTGCGTTCGAACCACCAGTCCGTGAAGCCGCCGACGGCTGCCACCGCCTCCCGCTGGCGGGCGGCGAGGCTCAGCGGATAGGAGGGGCCCGGGACGGCCTCCGTCTCGGTGGTGATGGTGACCTCGCCGGTCCGGCCGTCGTAGAGCGCGACCCCCGCCGGACGTTCCGTCACGACGAGGAACCCGGTCTGCCGCTTCAGGGGCACGACCACGACGGGCGTACCGCCCGAGCAGGTCACGTACGCGTCGCCGGCCTCGAAGCGGACCCAGCGCTTCTGCCCGGAGATCTTCCGGCCGAGGTTGTGGCCGAACCAGCCGCTGATACGGGCGTCGGCCACGTCGACGTCGAACGAACAGCGCTGCTGCGCACGGCCGGTACCCCCGAGCGGCACCTCCTGCACGAGGCCGACCTCGTACCCGGACAACCAGCCGCTGCGCTCGAGGAGGGTGGAGAAGCGGTCCGAGTCGGGCAGGTACGTGATGTCGGAGATCTCCCCGGTGACATCGCCCAGGTGCGGGGCCGCCTGCGCCTTCCCGACGAGGTAGGGCGCGCGGGGGGCCAGCGCGGGCACCGGCTCGGTCACCACCCGCGTGGCCTCCATGTAGCCGCGGTCCTGCAGGTGCGCGCCGTAGACCAGCCACCAGACGGCGAGCGCGAGACCGACGAGGGCCCCCAGGCAGCCGAGCACGGCCGCCGCCTCCCCCGAACCGCCCCCGTCCTCGCCGCGCACCCTGCGCAGCAGCCACCGCCCGAGCCCCACCAGCGCGACGATCCCCACCGCCAGCAGCGGCAGGGCCAGCCAGGCGAAGAGCTTGCGCAGCTCCCACACCAGGACCGTGGAGTAGTAGGGGGCGTACCACGGTGCCGACGCCACGAGCACCACCACACCCGCGGGCACACCCGTACGAAGAGCCCGACCCATCAGCGCCTCCCCATCGCCCGGTTCAGCACAAGTGTGGAGTGCCGGGCGGACCCTGTCATGGCCGAACGCACATTCCCAACTCCGCTGAAACGGTGGGAACTTGACGCACCCGTCAGTAACATCCGACCGGCCAGTAGCACGCCGTCCGAGAAGCCGCCCCCGAAAGGGTCTCCTGCATGCGCCGGACCTCCCGCTTCGCCCCCGTCGTCCTCGCCGTGGCAGCCCTCCTGCTCGGCACCGTCCCCGCGCAGGCCCAGGCCCGCCCGGACCGCGTCACCGACCGCGTCGCCGACCGCGTCACGGTCGGCGACCGCACCTTCATCGCCGACGGCCGGGGCCGCGCGCTGCAGTGGCGCGGCTTCAACCTCGCCGACAAGAGCAGCCGGGGCGCTGACGCGTTCGCCGACATCCACGAGAGCGACCTCAAGGAGATGTCCGCCCGCGGCTTCAACCTCGCGCGCCTGGCGTTCTTCTGGGACGACCTCGAACCCACCCCCGGGCACTACGACCGCGGCTACCTCGCCAAGATGCGCCGCATCCTGGACTGGGCCGACCGCTACCACGTCAAGGTCGTCCTCGATGCCCACCAGGACGTGTACGGCCCGCACTTCGGCGCCCGCGGCATCCCCGACTGGGCCACCCGCGACGACGGGCTGCCCTTCACGCCGATACCCGACGACTGGTTCTCCCAGTACTTCGAGCCGTCCGTGCAGGCCGCCTTCGACCACCTGTACAAGGACACCGATCTGCGCGCCGCGCACGCCCGCATGTGGGTGACCGTCGCCTCCGCCCTGGGCAGGCACCCGGCGCTGCTCGGCTACGACCTGATGAACGAGCCGTTCGCGAAGTTCCTCGAAGGCGAAGACCTCCCGGCCGCCGCGGCCCGCTTCGAAGCCGGCGAGCTCACCGAGATGTGGAACCGCCTCGCCCGGGCGGTCCGCCTGGTCGACCGCAGGTCGTGGGTATTCGTCGAACCCACCGTCATCGTCGGTCTCGGCGTCCCCACCCGTCTGGGGGCCATCGACGACCCGCACGCCGGGTACGCGCCGCACTTCTACGAGACCGCGATGGAAACCGGCGCCGACTACGACCCCAACGGCACCTTCATCCCGGTCTACGAGGCCGCCATCAGCGACTACCCGACCCGCAACCGCATGCCGGTGATCGTGGGGGAGTGGGGCGGGAACCCCTACGTACCGCACGCGAGCCGGTTCGTCACGGACATGACGGCCGCCATGGACCGCTTCTCCAGCGGCTGGACGTGGTGGCAGTGGTGCCGGGGCGGCGGCTACTGCTTCCTCGACCGGACGGGCGCCGTGAAGCCCAACGCCCGGCTGCTCGTCCAGCCCTACGCGCGGGCCGTCGCGGGTGACCCGCTCGGCTTCGCGTACGACCCCGGCACGCGCACCTACACCCTGACCTTCCGCACCCGCGGCGACGCCGGGGGGCCGACGGAGATCACCGTTCCCGAGGACGCCTACCCGAACGGCTGCCGCGTCACGGTCCGCGGCGGCAACGCCAGATGGGACGGCCGCGGCCGGACCGTGACCGTGACCACGCGCGGCAGGGCCGGAGCCACGTACCAGGTGACGATCAGCCCGCGGTAGGAGCAGGGCGGCGGGGCCGGTTTTATTGAACGCGTTCAGTCGGTGTGTCATGATGCGGTTCCCAGGAAAGGACGGCCGCCATGACGAGCTCGCTCCTG
>NZ_GG657750.1:7349308-7380465 GCF_000158895.1 Streptomyces sp. C
TCGTGCAGCCAGCGGCTGGCGCGAAAGAGAGGCCGTGGCCCGGGCGGCGGGGACGGCCACACGGGTGCGCGGCCTGGTCGTCGACGGGGCCTTCTGGTACCCGCGCTTCCCCCGGCTGCGCCACCTCGTCCCCGACCAGGTGCTCCTGGCCTGGCCGGAGTTCCGCGTGCCGGGGGCGTCGCGGTGGCTGACGGTCTCGGAGCTCTTCGGCGCCCTCGACGAACGCGGCGCCGCCCCGGGCGGCGGCTTCACCAACGCCGGCTCCGAGACCCTCTTCGAGGCGATCGCCCGTACGGCCGTCGACTGGGACGGCGCCGCGACGCTCTGCCCGACCGGCGGAGCCCCCTGCGACCTGTCGGCGTACGTCCTGACGGACCTGGGCCACTTCGACTCGCGCGACGCCCTCTTCACCCGCCACGGCCAGACCCTCTGCCCCCTGGCCCGCACGGTGGCGGAACCCATCCTGGGCCGGCACGCGGCCGGCGCGTAGTACGCCCACGAGCGCCCCCTCGCCACCGATGCGGGCCGCCCCGACCGGGGTTCGCGCACCTCCGTGACCCACCGCTGCGCGCACCCGGCACGCCGACGCGTACGTGCGCGGGGCGCCGGGCACGGTGTCGGCAGAACGTCCACGACTCGCCCTGGACGCAGCCGCTTCCACCGCGACCGCTGCCCCTAGGATCTGCGTGCTCGACATCGACTCGGGCCCTCGTCTTGACAGGCGGGAGCGGCTGCCGGAGCGGCAACGGCCGGGACGCCCAGATCAACCTCGAAGGCACCTGGAACAACTCCGTCAGCTCGCTGACCACGTTGTCCTGCTGGCTGGAGCTGTGGGACGCCCCCGACACCGCCGGTGTCCACCAGGAGTACCAGCAGTCGACCTCGTACCTCGGGGACGCGATGAGCGACCGGGCGAGCTCCATCGCCCTGCTGTAGCCCCCAGGAACGGCGTGCGCCCGGCTCGCGCGGGCGCCGGGCGCACGCCGCCGTCGGACTCAGAGGTCCGCCTGCCCGTCGGTGCCGGGGCGCCGGCCTCCGTACGACGCGGCCAGCGCGTCCGCGACGGCGGCCGCGTCCGCGTCGGCCACGTCCGCGGGTATGCGGGCAGCAGGTCGTCCCAGACGGGCAGCCACGACCCGAAGAGCTGCGCCTGTCCCTCGGGCCGGGCGAAGAACCACACGTGGAGGTGGGCGGCCCCGTCCCCGATGCGGTACACGTGGGCCCGGGAGACGTGCGGCAGTGCCTGGACGTGGCGGACGACGTGCGTGGTGAGCACGCCCAGTTCGGCGGCGAGCTCGTCGGGCAGATCGGCCATGTCGTAGTGGTCGCGCGGGTACAGCATCAGCACCAGCGGCACGCCGACCCCCGGTATCCGGGTGAGCCGCCAGCGGTCGTCGAGCCAGATGCCCTCGTCGCGGGAGCGGCACTCGTCGCAGTCCGCCGGGTCCTCGCCGTGCCGCGGCGGCTCGGGCAGAACGGGCGGGCGGAGCGCGGAGACGCGCAGGCCCTCCGCCTCGAAGGGGCTGACCTCCCAACCGGTCATCCTGGCCAGCGGGAGCCGGAGCCCGTCATCCGCAGCCGCACGTGCGTGGTCGTAGAACTCATCGGGTCGCAAAGCCATGATCACCACACTAGTCATGGGCTCCGCGGCGCTTCCACCCCCGCGAGGTGTGAGCCGTGACGCGGAAATGGATGACCGGTACGCGCGGTTGTCCAGGCGGTGGCCCACCTCGGCATCCAGGCCCAGGCGAGGGGACTGTCCACCCACCAGTTCCGGGCCTTCGACCTCGAAGCCCTGACCGAGGAGATGCGCCCTCGACCCGGCTGGGCGATCGTGTCCGTGATCGCGGTCGGCACGGCGGCCGACGAACCCCCCGCGGTCCGCGAGCGGCGCAGCACGGCCGACCTCCGCGCCGCGCCCTGGTCGACGCCGACGCCGACGCCGTAGCCGTGTGCTCCCGCCTCGCGGGGCCCCTGGGCGTCGCCCATGCTGGTGGTAGGCGCCGTCGGCGTGACACGTGTCCCTGTCCTTACGGGAGGCCGGAACCGGCGCCTGAGAGGAGCAGAGCCATGCGTGCGCGAAAACTGGGCCTCGCTCTGGCAGCCGCGATCCTCGCGGGTACGGGTGTCGGCGGAGTCGGCGTCACGGGTGCGGTCAGCGCCCATGCCGCCACGGCCCCGACCATCACCCGGGACGAATGCACCGCCGCGGGCGGACAGGTCACCACGATCCCCTACGGCGGCACCGTCTGCACGCTGCCCGACGGCACCCGGCAGACGGTCACCTGACGGACCGTCGCTCCGGCCGCCCCGCGGGCACCTGGAGCGACGACGGGCCTGCGTTGCCGCCGCCGCGGCGGGAGGGGGCCGCCTACTCGCCGCCGGGCGCCCGCGGGTGGTCCATGCGGGAGAGCCAGCCGGTGAGCAGCGTCTCGAGTGACGCGGCCTCGGCGGGCGTCAGCAGGTCCAGCAGGCGGCGTTCGTTGCGCATGTGGTCGGTGAACGCCTGGTCGATCAGCTCACGTCCGGGGCCGGTCAGGGCGACGATCCGGCCGCGCTGGTCGTCGTCGGCGCGGCGGCGGGTGACGAGCCCGGCCCGTTCGAGGCGGTCGATCCTCTTCGTCATCGCGCCGGTGGTGACCATGGTGTGCGCGGCGAGCTCGCCCGGTGCCCGCTCATAGGGCTCCCCGGCGCGGCGCAACGCGCACAGGACGTCGAACTCGCCCTCGCCGAGACCGTAGCGGCCGTAGACGAGGGCGAGTTCCTCCGTGAGCCGGTCGGCCAGGCGGTGCAGCCGGCCGATCACGGCCTGCGGGCTGACGTCGAGGTCGGGGCGCTCGCGGCGCCAGTCGGCCTGGATGCGGGCCACGCGGTCCAGCGGTTCACCGTGTTCCATGCACAGCAGCATACCTTCCTGGGAAGCTATATTTGCTTCCATGGAAGCCAATATGCGCTGGGTGGCCCTGACGGCGATCGCGCCGGTGGCCTGGGGGACCAACTACTTCGTCACGCACGAGTTCCTGCCGGCCGACCGCCCGCTCTACGGGGCCGCCCTGCGGGCCCTGCCCGCCGGCCTCGTCCTCCTGGCCCTGTGCAGGCAGCGGCCGCGCGGCGCGTGGTGGTGGCGGTCGGCCGTGCTGGGGCTGCTCAACATGAGCGTGTTCTTCGTCCTCGTCTACGCCGCCTCCCAGCTGCTGCCGACGAGCGTCGCCGCGACCGTCATGGCGGTGTCCCCGATGGCGATGATGCTCATCGCCTGGCCCCTGGTGTCCGAGCGGCCCCGCACCGCTCACCTCACCGGCGCCGCGATCGGACTCGGCGGAGTCTGCCTCATGCTGCTGACCGGCGTGGAAGAGGTGAGCGTACCGGGGGTCCTCGCCTCGGCCGCCGCCATGCTCGTGTCCTCCTTCGGCCACGTCCTGACCAAACGGTGGGGGGCCGGCGCTGATGTGCTCGCCTCGACCGCCTGGCAGCTCACCGCCGGGGGACTGTTCCTCCTCCCGGTCGCGGCCGCCGTGGAAGGCCCTGCGCCCGCGCTCCGCGCGCCGACGCTCCTCGCGTTCGGCTACGTCGCCCTGATCGCCACGGCGCTGGCCTTCGCGGCCTGGTTCACCGGGCTGAAGCACCTGCCCGCGGGGACGGTCGCGCTGATCGGGCTGCTCAACCCCGTGACCGGCGTACTGCTCGGCACAGCCGTCGCCGGAGAGGTGCTGACCGTCCGGCAACTGTGCGGGCTGGGCCTGGTCCTGACCGGCGTCGTCCTCGGCCGGCCCAGGCGCGCGCGCCGGGGGCCCGGCGCCCGGCCGCAGGCCGCCGCAGACGATAGGGTGACCGTTGCCCCGGGCGGCGAATGAGGAGCACATGGACCTTCAGGAGACGGTCGACGAACTGGTCGCCTCCGGGCGGGAGACCGGGCTCCAGGTGGCCGCGTACCGGGGCGGCCGGCTGCTGGTGGAGGCGTACGCCGGGGTTCCCGGGCCGGAGACGCTGGTCCACGGCTTCTCGGTCGGCAAGGGGTGCACGGCGACCCTGGTGCACGTGCTCGCCGAGCGCGGGCTGATCGAGTACGACGCCCCCGTCGCCCGCTACTGGGCCGCCTTCGGGGCCCACGGCAAGGCGGGCATCACCGTCCGGCACGCCCTCACGCACACCGCCGGGATCCCCCAGCTGCCCCGCGCCCTCACGGCCGCCGAACTGTGCGACTGGGAGCACATGTGCGGGGTCGTCGCGGGGCTGCGCCCGCTGTGGGAACCGGGGACGGCCAGCGGCTACCACGGCTGGACCTTCGGCTGGATCCTCGGCGAGACCGTCCGCCGGGCCACCGGACTCACCCCGGGGCAGGCCCTGCGCGCGTACGTCACCGAGCCCCTCGGCATCGCCGACGAACTGTACTTCGGCCTGCCCGCCGACCGCCTGGCCCGGGTGGCACCGCTGGTGGAAGGCGGCTGGGAGGCCTACCTCGCCGGGCTGCCCGCCGCGGCCCCCTTCGTCCGCCTCGTCGCCCCCAACCGAAGCCTGTGGACCACCGCCACCCTCGCCAACCGGCCCGGGTACCTCATGGCCGACCTGCCCGCCTGCGCCACCACCACCGCCCGCGCCGCCGCCCGGATGTACGCGGCGCTCCTGGGCGAGGTGGACGGCGTACGCCTGCTCCCGCCGGCCCGGGTCGCACAGGCCACGGCTGCCGCGGTGGACGGCCCGGACCGGACGCTGCTGCGCCGCCACACCAAGGGGCTCGGCTACTTCCTCGGCCTGCCCCCGACGGGCGGCGAGCCGACCGCCTTCGGCCACCACGGCAGCGGCGGCTCCATCGCCTTCGCCGACCCCCGCCGCGGCCTGTCCTTCGCCCTGACCCGTACCCGCCTCGTCCACCCCGCCGACAAGACGGCCACCCGCCTCGCGGCCGCGGTCCGCACGGCAGCCGCCACGGGAGACCGAGCCCAGGCGTGACCACGCCGACCGGTTCGGTCTGCCGCTCTGGTGCCGCCCGCGCCATGGGCGATGAAGCCCCCGCGACCGCCCCACCGAGACGCGTGGCGTGAGGGTGGGCCGCTACGCTGGTGGTGCAGCAGGACCCCCAGGAGGCCGCCGTGGCGGTTCACGCTCGCCGACACCAGCACCGTTTCCACCTGGAGCAGGACGGACACTCGATCACCGTGGTGTGGAGTGCCCGGCGCGGCCGTGCCGAGGTGCTGGTCGACGGCAAGGTGGTGGCGACGGCACGGACGCGCCGCACGGCGACGACCGAGCTACGCGGAGAGACCGCCGAAGGCGATGGGACCGTGCGCCCGTTCACGGTCCGGCTCGGCCGCCCGGACATCCCCGGCGACGAGCCCCTGTGCGCCCTGGACACCGGGTACAGGCTGTACCTCATGCCCCTGGTCCCGCTCACCGGCGACGAGGCCTGGCCCCCGGAGCCCACACCCCCGCCCCGCGACCCCGGCGTACTGCTGACCCGCTGGCTCACCCGCCACCACCGAGGCCGCTCCCGCTGACCCACGCATTTTTTTTCGACGCCCGCGAGCGGCCGTGTCTCCAGCCTGTCGGCGGGTCTCCCCGCCTGCTCGGCGGGTCCGTTTCGGGGCCCGTTTCTGGATCTGCGCCCCGGGGCAAACGTGGCCCGCCACCACGGCTCCACCGGCACCAGCCGCTACCTCGCCCCCACCGCCGGCCGCTACCTCGCCATCTGCACCAACGCGGTCCTACCACGGCGAAGCCCGCCGCCGGATCGCCCCCTGCGCGCCCCCGCCCTCAAGACCACCACCACTTGACCGGAACGGAGGCGCCCAAACCTTGATCATTTGCGGCCGAACTCCGATGATCATGGTGCAGGACGTACCAGAAAGTGAGCGACATGCCCATGCAACCCACGTTCGTACTGGTTCACGGAGCCTTCTCGAACTCCTTCCCCTTCGCACCGCTCCAAGCCGAGCTCGGCCTCCTCGGACACCGTTCGGTCGCCGTTGACCTGCCCGGCCACGGCTTCGAAGCGACCTTCACGCACGCCTACCAGACGCCCCAGGACTCCGAAGGCCTCGCCACCACGCCCGGCGCGATCAAGGGCGTCACCCTCGCCGACAACGCCGCACACCTCATCGGGATCCTCGAACGGGCCAAGCGGAACGGCCCGGTCATCCTCGTCTCCCACAGCCGCGGCGGCATCACGGCCACCGCTGCGGCCAACGCGCGGCCCGACCTCATCGATCGCATCGTGTACGTCTCGGCCTGGTGCCCGGTCGACCTCGACGTCAACGACTACTACGCCGAGCCGGAGATGGCATCGGTGGACGCCGCTTCCCTGGCACTGGCGCTGGCCGGGAACCCCGCCGAACTCGGCCTGCTGCGCGTCAACTTCCGCACCGCGGATCCGGCCGCCCTCGCCGCCTTCAAGGCGGCCTTCTTCGCCGACGGCACCGACGAGGAGTTCCTGACCTTCCTGAACACCTTCCAGCCCGACGAGAACCTGGACGTCGGCACCTCCGCCGACCGGGCACAAGCCGGCACCTGGGGCCGTATCCCCAAGACCTATGTCCGCTTGGCCGACGACACGAGCCTGCCGCCCGCCATGCAGGACCGGCTGATCCGCGAGGGCAACGCGCTGACCCCGGACAACCCGTACGACGTCCGGACCCTCGAGGGCAGCCACCTGAAATGGCTGGTTGCCCCGGCGGCCGCGGCGCGAGTCCTGGGTGAACTCGCAACCCTGACGCGGTAGGCGGCGGCAGGGCGGGACGTCCAACGGCAACGAATCCACCGGGGTCCTTCCACCCCGCGTCCTCGGGCTCGGGCCGACGGCCGCCGCGGGCGGTGCCCCGGAACCCACGGCCCGAACCGGCGGCCGGTCGACCCCCGCCGACGCGGGCGTGCAAACCTGGGCTGGTGAATGAAGCCCTCGACGCCGCCCTGCAGCGCGCGTTCCGCCACCAGCGCCGATTCGAAGCCCGCTTCGCCGCCTACTTCGATTCCCTGACCGACCCCGCGGGCGGCATGTTCGAGACCCCGCCCCACGGCGCCTTCCCCTCCCGAGCGCTCGACCTGGTGCGCGACATGTCACTGCGCGGCGGCAAACGGCTCCGTGTGGTCCTCCTGTACGAGGCCGCCGCGCTGGTGGCCGACGACGGCCTCGCAGGACTGGACGAAGCGGCCATCAGCATCGAACTGCTGCAGACCCACGGCCTGATCCACGACGACATCATCGACGACGCGCCCGTCCGCCGCGGTGGTCCCTCCACCTACTACGCCTACCGCCACGAGTTCCCCGACCAGCCCGACACCGCCCTCGCGCTGGCCCTCCTCGCCGGCGACCTCGCGGCCTTCCTGTCCCTGCGCGTGCTGCTCACCAGCGGTCTGCCCGCCGACCGGGCCCTGGCCATGGCCGCCGTCCACGCCGACACGGGAGCCGCCACGATGACCGGCCAGATGATCGACCTCGAACGCGACTTCCACCCCGCCCCCGGCATCGACTTCCTGCACGCGGTCACCGAGTTCAAGTCCACCCGCTACTCCGTCCTCGCCCCGCTGCGCATGGGCCTGCTCGCCGCGGGGGCCGACCACACCCCGTACGACGCCGAACTGCGGCGCTACGCGACCGCGCTGGGCATCGCCAACCAGATCCACGACGACTGGCTCGACCTGTTCGGCGATCCGGCCGCGCTCGGCAAACCGGTCGGCTCGGACATCCGTTCGGGCCGCCGCAGCTACACCCTCCGCGCTCTCACGGCCGTCTGCAACGACGCCGAGCGCAAGCTGCTGGACGAAGCCTCGGGAGATCCGGACTGCGACGACGAAACCCTCGACCGAATACGCCGCATCGCGCGAGCACACGGCGTCGACCGGCAGCTCCGGGCCGAAGCCGACGACCACGCCCGTCGGGCAGAGGCCGAGGCCGCCACGTGGCGGGACCGCTGGCGCCCGGAGGCCGTGGCGTTCTTCGAGCACATGCCGGCCTGGAGCGTCACCCGCGACCGTTGACACCCGCCCCCGCCCCCGCCCCCGCCCCCGCCCCCACTTCCGCCACCACCCTGACCTCCTGACCTGCCCAGCCTGCTGATGAAGGGGATATGACCGTGAGGCACACGCTGAACTTGTGGCGTCAAGAGCTCGGAGAGGTGCCCGAGTCGGTCTGGCGACAGACCGAGCTCGGCGTGCTGATCCTCGCGGACAACGGCCTCACGGACCTCTCGCCGGACATCGGGCAGCTCCACCGGCTGAAAACGCTGGACCTGGGCCACAATGCGCTGACGTCGGTTCCCGAGGAACTCGGCAAGCTGACCGAGCTCAGCGACTGCCTCTACCTCCACGACAACCAGCTGTCCCGGATTCCCGACTCCCTGGGAAACCTGGCCCGGTTGCGTTACCTCAACATCGGCGAGAACCCCCTCACCACCCTGCCGGAGACCATCGGTCGCATGAGCGGCCTCATCGAGTTCAGGGCCCAGCACGACCGGCTCACCACCCTGCCCGACTCGATCGGACAGCTCCGCAGCCTGCGTGAGCTATGGCTCCGCGGAAACGCGATCGAGCGCTTGCCCTCGTCAACGGCCGACCTGCACGAACTGCGTCACCTGGACCTCCGGGAGAACTGCCTGACCGAGGTACCGGAGTCACTCGCCGGCCTCCCGCGACTGCGGCAGATCGACCTGAGGAGCAATCACCTCTGCCGACTGCCCGACTGGCTCGCCCTGATGCCATCGCTGGAAAAGCTGGATCTGCGCTGGAACGGGGTCGATCCCTCCCTCCCTCTCATCAGCGAGCTGGAGCGGCGGGGTTGTGTCGTCTTGACCTGACAGCGACACCCTCCGCCATCGCCGACCCCCTGGGGCGCCCTGCCGACGGGCCGAGCCCGATCAGGTTCGGCGGCTCGCCGCGTTGCGGACACGGCGGGTGCGTCCGTGCTCGGCCAGCAGGCTGAGGGCGGCGCGCGAAGTGACGAACTGGGCGCCGGCTGCCGTGCGCTGGAACCAGTCGGACGCGGTCAGCAGCTCCTCGTCGGTCCAGGGCTCGTCCAACGCGATGGACCTGAGCAGCGTCCACTCGCGCAGGCGGCGGACGAGGAAGGCGCGATCGCCGATCACCGCCGCCATCATCGTGGCCCAGACGGGGAACTGGGGGCTGGTCAGCTGCTGGGCCGCCCGGCGTTCGAGGTGATGGTTCACGGCGCTCTCGGCCATGACTGCGTCGTCGTCGCCAAGGACGGTGGCCAGCAGGTCGGCCTCCTCCGCCTCCGGGACACCGTCCAAGGCCTGCAGGTACCGGGCGTAGCGCCGGTGCTCGGGGGGCTCGTCGTCTTCGTGGGTGGCGGTCATGTGGCCATCACATCATTCCCCTCGACCAGGTGGCCGCCGTTCACCGAGCGCCGGCGGTTCCGGGTGGGGGTGGAGCCCGGGGCCGAGGGATGGCGCGGCCAGGGGAGTGGGGGAGAGGTCGGTGGGCCCCTCACCCGCTTCGAGGAGGGTGTCGGCCGCACCGACGACGAGGGGGTCGGGCCGGCCGACCACGCTTTCGTCCTTGCGGTCGTAGTCGATGCGCCACAGCAGGCTGCGGATGGCTTCGAGCCGTCCGCGCCGCTTGTCGTTGGTCTTGACCACCGTCCAGGGTGCGTGGTCCGTGTCCGTCGCCCGGAACATCGCGACCTTGGCCTCGGTATAGGCGTCCCACAGGTCCAGGGAGGCCAGGTCGGTGGGGGAGAGCTTCCACTGCCTGACCGGGTCGACCTGCCGGATCGCGAACCGGGTCCGCTGTTCGGCGCGGGAGACCGAGAACCAGAACTTCACCAGCACGATCCCGTCGTCCACCAGCATCTCCTCGAAGACGGGGCACTGCCGCAGGAACAGCGCGTGCTGCTCCGGGGTGCAGAACCCCATCACCGTCTCGACCCCGGCGCGGTTGTACCAGGACCGGTCGAAGAAGACGATCTCCCCAGGTGCGGGCAGGTGGGCGACGTAGCGCTGGAAGTACCACTGTCCGGTCTCCCGCCCGCCAGGCCTGTCCAGAGCCACGATGCGTGCCCCGCGCGGGTTGAGCCGTTCGGTGAAGCGCCGGATCGTGCCGCCCTTGCCCGCCGCGTCTCGGCCCTCGCAGATCACCACCAGCCGACCGCCGGTTTCCTTCACCCAGCGCTGCAGCTTGAGCAGCTCGATCTGCAGGATCCGTTTGGTCCGCTCGTACTCCTTCCGCCGCAACTTGTGGTCGTAGGGGTAGTTCTCCCGCCAGGTCCGCAGAGGGGCCCCGGCGGAGTTCAGCAGGACCGGCTGCTCGGGCCGGCGGTCGTCCACGCGCAGCCCGGACAACAGCTCGTCGGCCTGCGGCGGAGAAGGCGCCTCGTCACTCACCCCATGCCCCTACCCGAGATCTCCGCATCCATGGCGGGCCGAGCACCGCGGCCTGGCGGAGCGCGGTGGCGCGGCGTCGGCCCGGGCGTTCAGCAGCGGAGACCGGAACGGTCAGACGGTGGCGGCGACGGTGTCGGCGTGCCGGTGGGCGACGTGCCAGGCGCCGCTCTCCCTGCGGTACACCTGGGTGGCGCGGAGCGTGTACGTACGGGGCTCCCCGTCCACGGAGGCGGAAGTGTGCTCCAGACCGACGGTGTACGCCATGTCGCCGCAGACGTCGTACGCCAGCAGCTCGTACCTGTACGACGTGCAGTGGGAGAAGGAATTCGCCAGGCCGGTGAAGAGGGCGTCGAGCTCGTCGCGGCCGACGGCGCTGCGCCACGCGCCCAGGACGCTGACCGGCTCGGTGTGGGACCAGAGCGCACGTCGGGGAGCCGCGTCGCCGTTGTGCAGCGCGACCTCCGCCTCGTACAGCGCGGTCCCGACCCAGGACAGGAAATCGTCACGATCCGACATGCCTTCATCATGGCCCGCCCACGGCACGCGTGCCGAGCGGCAAGGGTCCGGCCGTTCGGCTGATCACTTCGCCGCTCGGCGCGGCATGAAATGCAAGGGCGTACGCGCTCCACGAGGTGGTGGGAGCCTGCGTCGTACCTCGCCACCCGTACCCCGATCAGGCCTGACGGGACGAGGCCGGGACGGCCGTGTCACCGGCTGGAGCGGCGCCGGCGCCGGCGCAGGCGGCTGAGCGGCGCGTGAGCGCGGGCGTGGAGGGCCGTGCGGGCGGCGTTGAAGCCGGGGGCGCCGTGGACCCCGCCGCCGGGGTGTGCGGAGGCGGAGGCGAGGTACAGGCCCGGGATCGGAGTGGTCGGCCGGCCGCTGCCGGGTACGGGGCGGAAGACCAGCTGCTGGTAGAGGTTGGTGGTGCCCTGGTTGACGGCGCCGCCCGCGAGGGCGGGGTTGAGGCGTTCCAGGTCGGGCGGGGCCAGGATCCTGCGGGCGCGGACGGTTGCGCCGAAGCCGGGGGCGTAGCGTTCGACCTGCTCCTGGACCCGGTCGGCGATGGCTTCCTTCTCCCGCTCGTCCCACCGTCCCGTGATGCCGTCCGGGCCGGCGTCGCCGGTGATGTCCTGCGGGACGTGGGTGTAGGCCCATGCGGACTCGGTGCCCTCGGGGGAGCGGCCGGCGTCCGCGGTGGTCATCTGCCCGAGGACCGCGAACGGGGTGGACGGCACCTGCCGCATGGCGATCTGCGCGGCGAAGAGGGTGAGTTCGTCCACACCGTCGGCCAGATGGACCGTGCCGGCGGCCTGCGGCCCGTCGGCCTGCCACGGGATCGGCCCGGACAGTGCCCAGTCGACCTTCACCGTGGAGAAGTCCCACTGGAAGCGCCGCAGGTCTTCCCGCAGCCTGCCGGGCAGCTGCTCCCCGCGCAGGAGCCGCCCGTAGAGGACCGGCGCGGGTACGGCGGCCATGACGGCCCTGCGCGCCGTGACCAGCGTGCCGTCGGCGGTACGGACCGCTGCCGCGCGCCCGCCCCGTACCAGGACCTCGGTCGCCGGCTGACCGCAGTGCACGACGCCCCCGCGGGCCCTGAGCCGCCGGACCAGGGCGTCCGTCAGCGCCTGGGCGCCGCCCCGCGGCACCGGGAAGCCGTGTTGCTGTCCGAGCATGCACATCAGCCAGCCGAACCCGCCGCCGAGCGCCGACTCGGGGGCCAGATCGGCGTGCAGGGCGTTTCCCGCGATCAGCAGGCGCCCGCCGGCCCCGGCGAACTCCTCCTCGCCGAGCCTGCGGGCCGGCAGGAGCATGGTGCGCGCCACCCGCAGCATCTCGGCGTAGCCGAGCCGGAGCGCCAGTTTCCCGCCCGCCCGGATCGGCGGGAACGGGGTGAACAGGCAGTCCAGCAGGTCATCGCCGATGCGCTGCCACAGCTGGTAGAGCCGCAGCCAGGCCTCCCCGTCGCCCGGGGCGAAGCGCTCCAGTGAGGCCGCGGTCTCCTCGGGTGCGGCGGCGAGGACGGCGCAGCGGCCGTCGGGCAGCGGGTGGGCGACGGCGGCCGGAGCCCGGCTCCAGGACAGCCCGTGCTCCTCCAGACGCATCCGCCGTATCACCGGCGAGGCCGCGGCGAGCGGGTAGAAGGCGCTGAACAGGTCGTGGACGTACGCCGCGTCGACTCCGCGGTCGCTGCGGACGGCGCCGCCCGCCGAAGCCGTTGCTTCCAGCACCACGACCTGCCAGCCGGCGTCGGCCAGGACGTTCGCGGCGACCAGACCGTTGGGCCCGGCACCGATGACCACCGCGTCAGGGCCGCTCACGATGACCGTCCTCGCACACGCCGGCCAGCCGGGCCAGCATGGCGCGGTGCCGCCACTGGGCGACGGCGTCGATGGCCGCGTTGTGGAAGGTCCAGCCCCGGCCGCGCAGCGGGTGCTCGTCCAGGATCACCAGGGTCTCCTCGCCCCACGGCCGTACCTGGATCGCGATCCGCGCACTGACGTGATCACCGGCTCTGGCCTCCAGCTCCAGCCGGTCCGGCGGCTCGTGCACGCGCACCACCGTCTCCCCCTCGTACGTGAACGGGCCGGCCTTCACCTGGTAGGTGAGCGCGGAGCCCTCCTGAGGCCACCGGGGGTCCGTCGCCCGCGAGAGGTGCGTGCCCACCACCCATTCCGCATAGCAGTCGGCATCCTCCAGGACCGCCCACACCCGGTCGGGCCGAGTCCGTACCAGTCGGTGCTGTACTGCCATCACTGCCTCCCACGCTGCCCGCGGCCGCCGCGGCCGGGGTCCCGTCGCCTACCCGGCCGGGCCCGCCCCACGCCGCCCCGTCCGACTGCTTTCCGGCACCGGGGGAGCACAGCGCGCAGCACGGCCAGGCCGGCGGCCGCGCCCACCGCCCGGCGGGCGGCCGTGCGCGGCCCGCCGCGGCGTCCGCCGTGCACGGCGGCGCTCCGGCCGGCAGGAGCGTCCAGGAGCCGACCTCCCCGGCCGCCGCGCCGCCGAAGTAGGCCTTGTCGGTGCGCCACAAACACGGCCCGCCTCACCAGCGCGGGAGCCGACATACGAGGACGAGCAGCCGGGCGTACGGACCGACGAGCACCCGGTAAAAAAAACCGGCGGGCGGCCCGCACCACGGCACGGGCGATCCGCTCCGGGGTGGCTACCGGCGGCAAGGACCGCAGAGCACGGCCGGAACGGTTCGCGGCATGCCGGAAGAACGGTGTGTCCACCCCCGTCGGCAGCACCGTGCACACCGAGATCCCGCGGTCCCCCGCGAGCCGCAGCTCCTCGCGCAGCGCCTCGTCGAACGTGCACAGGGCTGCCTTCGACATCGCGTAGCCGCCCATGTACGGGGCCGTGACCCGTCCACCGAGCAGCGAAGACACGTCGATCACGACTCCCCGGCCCTGGTGGCGCATGACCGCCACCGCCGCTCGGGCCCCGTTCACGGCACCGATGACGTTGACGTCGAGCAGGTGGCGCAGCTCCCGCGCGGGCACCTGGTCGAAACGCCCCAGGATCCCCACCCCCGCGGCGTTGACCCACCCGTCGATCCGGCCGAACCGACCGACGGCGGCAGCGGCCAGCCGCCGGACGGCCTGTTCGTCGCTGACGTCCGTCGGCACGGCCAGTGCCTCGCCGCCCCGGGCCCGGCACTCCCCGGCCGCCTGTTGCAGCGCGGCGCCGCTGCGGGCGGCCAGCACCACGCGCGCACCCCGTCGGGCGCACTCCACAGCGGTGGCCCGGCCGATCCCGCTCGATGCGCCGGTGACCACGATGACCGCGTCGCGCATCCTCACCCCCCGCGTCTGACCACGGCGGGGCCATTTCATGCCTCGCGCGCGGGCGCCGCCGGTCCGGTTGCGGCGGCGTTGTCGCCGGTGGCTTGAACGCGTTGTGTCATCCTCAAGATGACTTCGCGCTTGTCATCGTTTCGATGACATGTTACAACGGAAGCACGTTGAAGCGCATTGGCAGTTCCTGCCTGAACCGACTGGAGGTGTTTCGCGATGTTGATGCGCACCGACCCGTTCCGCGAGATGGACCGCATCGTCCAGCAGCTGTCCGGCGCGTCCGGCACGTGGTCGAAGCCGTCCGTGATGCCGATGGACGCCTACCGCCAGGGCGACGTGTACGTGATCGCCTTCGACCTCCCCGGCGTGAGCACCGAGGCGATCGACATCGACGTCGAGCGGAACATGCTGACCGTGAAGGCCGAGCGCCGGCCCGCGGAGAACTCCGACGGCGTGCAGATGGAGCTCTCCGAGCGGCCCCTCGGCGTCTTCTCCCGCCAGGTCATGCTGGCCGACACCCTCGACACCGAGCACATCGAAGCCGACTACGAAGCAGGTGTCCTCACCCTGCGGATCCCGATCGCCGAGCGCGCCAAGCCGCGGAAGATCGCCGTTGGCGGCGAGTCCGGCCGCAAGCAGATCTCGGGCTGAACCAGTCCGGCACCGGCGGCGGAGGACGGGGAACCCGATCCCCCTCCGGCACCCCATCCTCCGCACCGCTCGCCCTTGCACCCCTTCCCGGAGGTGACGTGAGATGACGATGCGCTCGGCAGCCTTCCTCGACCATGTCCAGGCACACGGCGAGTACCGGACGCGGGCGGAAGCCGAACGGGCGGCCCGCGTCGTCCTGGCCCTGCTGGGCGCCCACTTGGTCGGAGCCGTACGAGCCTCACTCGCGGCCCGGCTGCCCGAGACATACGCCCTGATCCTCCTCAACCCCCTGCAGGCCGCGGAGCCGCTCTCCCCCGAACGCTTCGTCCGCGCGACCGCGGCCTGGATCGAGGGGGCAAGCGAGAAGACGGCCCTGTGGGACGTCGGTGCCGTCCTGTCCACGGTGGCCGCGGCGGCCGGCGACGCCCTCATGCGCGAGATCCTGCTCCAGCTCCCGCCCGGCTACGACCTCCTCTTCGGCCACCCCCAGCCCACCTGACCGGCCGACGCCACCGACCGGAAACCAACCCTTCGAAGAGAAAGGCAACCGCAGCACCATGTACGACCGGCCTCGGCCGCACCAGGCCCAGCCCGCCACGACGTTCGACCAGATGCTGGAACGCGTGCGGTACGAAGGCGCCTACCCCACCCGCGAACGCGCCGAGGAGGCGGTCCGCGCCGTCCTCGCCGCCCTCGGTCGCCAGCTCGTCGGCGACGAACGCGTCGACCTCGCCCAGTGCCTGCCCGTGGAAGCCGCCCTCGCCCTGACGGCCCAGATCCCGGCCACCGAACGGCTCACCGGCTGGGGCTTCGTCAAGGACCTGGCCACCCGGACCGGCACCAGCCCGGCCGTCGCCCGCTGGGACACCGGCGCCGTACTCGCGGCCGTCGCCCGCCTCGCGGGCCCCGACCTCCTCGCCCGCATCCTCCGGCAACTCCCCGACGGATACGCACTCCTCTTCGGCCAGGCCGAACTGCGCCGGCCCCAGCCCGCAGCCTGAAGGAGACGCCTCAGCTCGCCGGGGTGCTGCCTGTGCGCCGTCCTCGTTGCCGGCCACGCTGGTGCGGGGGCAGCCGTATGGGGGACGCCCGCCGCGTGATCACGGCCGCCGACGGGGAAGGGGCGAGGGTATGCCCGACCTCGCCAGCCCCTTCCGCCCCTTCCGCCCCGCCCTGCGCCGCCTGGCCACCAGACGGCGGGACCCCGTGGTGGTGCAGAGCGTACGGTCCACCGGAGCCGCGGTCCTCTCCTACGTGGTCGCGCTGCGGCTCAGCAGCGAGCCCGCACCGCTGACGGCCCCGCTCACCGCACTGCTCGTCGTCCAGGTCACCCTGTACTCCACGCTCACCACCGGGGTGCGCCGGGTCAACTCGGTCGTGGCGGGGGTGCTGGTCGCGATCGGGTTCAGCGCGCTCGTGGGGCTGACCTGGTGGAGCCTCGGGCTGGTCATCCTGGCCTCGCTGGTGGTCGGGCACCTCGTCAGGGTGGACGAGTTCGTCCCCGAGGTGGCCATCAGCGCCATGCTCGTCCTCGGAGTCAGCCGCGTGGCCGACACGGCGTGGGACCGGGTGCTGGAGACGCTGATCGGCGCGGTGGTCGGGCTGGCCTTCAACCTGTTGTTCGCCCCGCCCGTCTGGGTGGAACCCGCCGGGCGGGCGATCGACGACCTGGCTGCCCGCATGGCCGCGCTGATGACCGGCATGGCCGACGAACTCACCGGCCGCAGCAGCGTCGCGCAGGCCGCCACCCGGCTGCACGAGGCACGCCGGCTCGACAACGACATCGCCGACGTGGACGCCGCCCTGCGCCAGGCGGAGGACAGCCTGCGCATGAACCCCCGCGTACGGGAGGGCCTGATGTTCCGGCTGGTCCTGCGCACGGGCCTGGACACCCTGGAGATCTGCGCGGTCGTGCTGCGCGTCTCGGCCCGGGCGCTCACCGACCTCGCGAAGGCCCGCACGGACGAGCCGCTGTTCTCCCCGCCGGTGACCCGCGCCCTGCAGGACCTGTTCGGCCACATGGCGCTCGCCGTCCACAGCTTCTCCCGGCTGATCACCGCCCAGGTCACCACCAACGCCGAGGAGCAGGAGGACCGGCTCACCCGGGAACTGGGAATGGCGCGCCAGGCCCGCGACCAGCTGGCGAACCTCCTGCTGGAGCAGCTGCGGTCCGAGCCGGGACAGTGGCAGCTGCACGGCGCCCTGCTCGCCGACGTCGACCGGGTGCTCGACGAACTCGACGTGGACAAACGCTCCCAGCGCCTCATGGAGGAGCTGGACCGCCACTCCCGCCTGCGCCGCGAGGGCGGCACCGGCGTGCGCCGCGCCCTGCGCCGGGCACGCCGGGCCAGCGGCCCTTGAGGCGACACCACCGGCCGGCCGGCACATCCCCGCGGAGCCCGACCCGACCTCTCCCTAGCCCGCCCGGCGGGGGGCGCGGCCGGCGCGGCGGGTCAGTCGGTGCCACCAGTGGTGGCGGCGCGGATGGACGGCCCGGCCCATCCGGCGACCCAGGAGGAGGTAGCCGAGCAGCGCTCCCGCGGTGTTCAGGATGACGTCGTCCACGTCGAAGGCGCGCCCGGTGACCAGGGCGCCCTGGACCAGTTCGACGAGCGTCATCACCGCGGCCGTCACCGCCGCCACCCTCAGCAGCCCGCGTGCCTGTGGGAGGAGGACCGGGAGCAGCACCCCGAAGGGAACGCCGAGCAGAACGTTCCCGCCGAGCTGCTCAGCGGCCTCCCTGACGGATGCGCCGTCCAGATACGGGCCGATCGAGGCGCCCGGGCGGGTGTTGCTGTGCACCAGTCCGGCCGACGCCGCCGAGGGCTCCAGGGTGACGTGTGCCAGGGCCAGGCTGAACAGCACCGTCCCGGCGAAGGCGGCCAGCATCGCCAGCGCCCGCAGCACGGGCCGCGTGGGAGGCCGGTCGACGGGGGCGGGCTCCCGCGCCCTCCCGGGGCTCTCCGCCGTCGCCGTCCGCCGCCTCCACTTCGCCCGACGCACCGCGGCGAGCTTCCCGCGCACGTCCATCGACCGCTCCCTCCGTGACCGGCTCCGTACCGTGCGGGCGCGTGTACCCCGCTGCGGGACGCCGATGCGCCCTGCGGCCGCAACCACGCCCGGTCGGAGGTGAACTGACGGGGCGTCTGCTCCGCATGCCGGACAGCTCGGAGAAGGTCAGCGGCGCAGCGCGGCGGGCTCCCACGGCGCGGGCGCCCGCTGCTCGGTCCAGGCGGCCAGGGCTTCGCCGTCCACGCGGGCTATCCCGCAGGTGTCGGCGTACTCTGCGGCGGGTGCGGTGAAGGAACTCGTCGTCACCACGACGGCGACGTCGGCCCCGTGGACCGCGTAACAGGTGCCTCCGAAGCGCTGGAGGTCCTGCGAGCCGACCCGGTTGTCCTCGGCGTAGTGCTTGCACTGGAGCACCACGCGCCGCCCGTCCGCCGTCGTCGCGAGCACGTCGGCGCCCAGGTCACCGGCGCCGCCGACCACCTCCACCGAGGTGCAGCCGTCCCGTACGCACAGGGCGGCCACCGCGTGCTCGAA
Organism: Streptomyces sp. C; assembly: GCF_000158895.1. Lineage (NCBI taxonomy): Bacteria > Bacillati > Actinomycetota > Actinomycetes > Kitasatosporales > Streptomycetaceae > Streptomyces > Streptomyces sp. C. Next base: position 7,367,634 of record NZ_GG657750.1, read on the forward strand.
GCCGTCCGCGTCGACCGCGGCGTGGTCGAAGGCGTCACCCCCGACCCCGGGCACGTCCGCCGGCACCGCCGCGTACCGGGCGGGCGGTGCGCTGCGCGACCGGCGGCGGGCGGGCGCGTAGCCCCACTTCGCGAGGAGCACGCCCAGCAGCAGTACGGCCACGGCGGCGACCGGGATGAGCGGGAGCCGGATCCCGTCCGCGCCGGCGGCCCTCACGAAGGCGGCGAGGCCGGCGATTCCGGTTCCGAGCAACCCGAGCGCGAGCACGGCGTCCCGCCCCGCGCCGGGGCGCCGCGCGGATCCGGCGCCGTGCGTGGACGCGCGCGCGTCCCCCTTGGGTGCGGTCATACGAGTCCCCCTCCTGCCCCGGCACACGGCGGTCCCCGCCGCGGCCGGTGCCGGGGGCGAGGACCGCGGCGGACGCGGAAGCCTGTTCGGCGCTCGTATGGCCGGGATTCCGAACGCCAAACCAGCTGGGCCCCGAACCGCCCGCCCCGAACCGGCTCCGCCTCCGCGCCGGAGGGGCGCTCAGCCCCGGGGAGGGACGATCATGACCTTTCCCTCGTCCACGCTGGGCGCGGAGGCGAAGACCAGGTCGGCACCGGTGAGTTCCAGGACCCGGGCCAGCCTGGCCGGCACGGTCCCCGCGAGAATCACCGGGCGGTCCAGCGCGGGCTGCAGCAGCACGCTGAGCGCCGTCGAGTCGACGAACGTCACCCCGGTGACGTCCACGACGAACCGGGCGATGCCCGGAGCCGTGGGATCCATCGCGGTCCGCAGGGGGCCCACGCCGGCCATGTCGAACTCACCCGCCATCACGACGACCCGTACCTCCCCGTCCGTCCGGGTCTCGACGCTGCCGCGCGCCTCGGCGCCGTACGTGTCCATGCTGCTCACTTCCGTCCTTTCCGTCTCTGCGTTCGGTCTTCGGATGCGCCCCCTCACCGGGTCCGCGGCCGGCCCGCCCCGCCGCAGCGGGCCCCGCGGCGGCTTCCCGGAACGCCGCCAGGCCCGACACCAGCGAGTCCACCGCCTCGGGCACCCTCCGCGGCGGAGGCGAGGGCCGCGGCAGGGTCCTCGTGCGCACCGGAACGGGGCATGCCCCCACTCTGCCCCCGTCCGGGCCGCTCGACCCACCCACCGCACCACCCCTACCGCCCGGGCCGGCCGTGCCAGTCGAGGCAGACGACCATCGCGTCGTCGACGGCGTCCACCCCGCCCCGGTACCCCGGCAGCTCCTCCAGCAGGGCCCGCGGCACCTGCGAGGACGGCAGCAGCCGCGTGCTGAGGACGGCCCGGGCCAGCGCGTGCAGACCGTACGCCTCACCGGCGGGGGAGAGGGCGTCGTAGACGCCGTCGCTCAGGAAGAACAGCCGGTCCCCGGGAAGGACCCGGAAGCGCTGGCAGGAGTACACGGTGTCCTCGAACATGCCCAGCGGCAGCTGCGCCTCCAGCCCGATCGGCTCCACCGTGCTCCCGCGCAGCCGCCAGATCCGGGGCGACCCCGCGTCGATGACCTCGGCCTCGCCGCTGTCCAGGTCGAAGCGGAGCAGCAGCATCGCCAGGTGCAGCCGCCCCTGGTACTGCCCGTACAGGGCCTGGTCCGCCAGGGCCGCCTGATCGGCGAGGCCGAGGCCGGCCCGCCGGGCGTTGCGCAGGGCGCTGACGGCGAGACTGGTCAGCAACGCCGCCTCGATTCCCTCTCCCATGCCGTTGTTGACGGTCAGGGTCAGGTGGTCCGCCGAGGCCGACCAGTCGAAGCTGTCGCCGAAGACGGCGTACGCGGGATCCAGTTGGGCTCCGAGGTCGTATTCGGGCCGGGAGCAGGAGCGCCCGGGCAGCAGCTGCCACTGCATCTCGGCGGCCAGGGTGAGCCTCCTGGCCCGGCGCGCCTGGAGGAAGAAGTCGGTGTCGCGGTCGGCGACGAGGATCTCGTGCGCCAGCGCGTCGGCCACGTCCCGCAGCGGTCCGAGGAGCGGTCCGACCGCGACGCCGGCCGCGAAGCGGACGCTCAGGACCCCTAGCCGGTCGCCGCGCACCGTCACCGGCAGGTGCACCGTTGGCCCGTCCTCGCCCTGGACGACGCGCGGCTCCTGGGAGCCGAAGGCCCGGCCCTCGGTGCTGTTGTACGCGGACACGGAACCGGAGGTGAAGGGCCGCTCCGTGACGGGCTGGAGCCGTGCCGAGGCGTAGTCCGCCATCAGCAGCTCGGCCCCGACGGCCCCGTGTTCGCGGGCCAGGATGGCCCTGACCTCCTCGAACAGCTCGTGCGGGGCCGCGCCGCGCAGCGCACGCCCGACGTCCCCGCCTCCACCGACACCTCCGCCGCGTACGACTGTAGTCACCGGCCCCGTACCCGTCTCTCTCGAACCTGCCAAGATGGGGACGTCGCAGCCGCCGGTCCGCCGGGGAGGGCTGCGCGTACGTCCATCAGGGAGTGTCACATGGGTCATCGGCCGATCGGCTCCCCTCCTCCGTCCGCCGTTTCGGCGGTGGCGCAGATGAGCGAGCTGATCGAGCTGCTGGAGGTGGTCTGGGAGCGCGGCCGGGACACTGCCAGCGCCCCGCCCGTGTCCTCCGCGCAGGCCCGAGTGCTGTTCCTCGTCGAGGCGAACGGCCGGCTGAACCTGCGTGAGCTCGGCAGGCTGCTGGAGGCGGCACCGCCGTCCGTCAGCCGGCTGTGCGACCGCCTGGAGGCCGTGGGCTTCCTCGAACGCCAGCCCGGGGCCGAGGACCGCCGGGAAGTCCTGCTGCGGCTGACCTCCGGGGGGCGGCAGTACCTCGAACGACTGCGCGCCCGCAGGCAGGAGGCGCTGGCCGAGGCGATGGCCGCGATGCCGGCGGCCTCCAGGGCCGCCCTGGCCACGGGGCTCGCCGACTTCTGCGCGGCGGTGGCGCAGCCACTGCGGCTGCCACCCGCGGAGTCCTCGGCCACCAGGACGGCCTGAACGCCGCCGCCGCCCGGCCGCACCGCCCCGGCACGCGGGGCCGGACGGAACGCCCGGGCCGTGCCGGGCGGTTCAGCCCAGACGGAGCGTCGCCGTGATGTTCTTCCCTCCGGGACGGGTGCTGCAGTCGACGCGCTCCGCCAGCCGCTGGATGAGGGGCCAGCCGTAACCGCCGGGGTGATCGGCCGTGCCCGTACGGGCCGCGGGGAGCCGGGGGCTGGCGTCGGTGACGGACAACCGCAGGACGCCGTCCTCCACATCGGCCCGGAAGGCGACGACACCGTCACCGTGCCGGATCGCGTTGGTCACCAGCTCCGAGGTGACGAGCAGCGCGTCCGCCGCGGCCACGCCGTCGAGGCCGACACCGGCCAGGAGCAGCAGTTCGCGGACGCGGTCACGGGCCGCCGCCGCCGAGACCGGCGGTACGGCGGGCCGGTCGCCGCCGGTGTTCTCGTGGTGCCGCTGCGCGCCCAGGGGCACGTCGGACGGCGGGGATGGGTTCATGTCCCTCGCCTGCCCAGGGCCGCAGGGACTGTATCGTGACGGACCGTCAGGGGGCGAGCGGCGGTCAGCATGTCATCGCGGTGGCCAGGCTGTCCGCCATGCGGAACACCGTCCCGGCTCCGGTGACTTCGAACAGCCTGCGGACCCCCGTGTGGAAGGGGCCGGCGAGGACGAGGGTCCTGCCGGCGGCCGCATGGGCCCGCTGCGCCCGGAGCAACGCGTGCAGCACCGAGGAGTCGACGAAGTCGGCGCCGGACAGGTCCACCACGGTGCGCGGGCCGCCCTCCACGGCTTGTGCGAGGGCACGGGCCAGCAACGGCGCGCTGTCCTCGTCCATCTCGCCGTGCAGCCCGACGACGGTCACGTTGCCTTCTGCGGTCGTGGTGACGACCGCTTCCTCTCCGGTCACCGGGACATACTCCTACATCGTGTGCGGGCCCGGTCAACAGGCACCGGCACGAGCAACCGGTCCGCCGTTCGTCACCCGCGGGCGTGAGCCCTCGATACCGCGTACCCCCGCGGCCCGGTTGCAAGGTGCACGGACCATGGAGGATGGTTGCCGCAGGACAACTGTTATTCCGAAGTCTTTCCGACGTGACGAACGCGATGAAGAGGTGAGGGGTTCGCGCAGCGGGCCTTCAACGTTTGGTTCCTTCCACCGAAACGACGCCGTACTCACCCACCGCCGGTCCGCAGTGGAGTCAGGCCCCCTACCCGGTACTGGTGGCGGACGCCGGTGCGGTCGTGGTCCACGCCAACGAGGCGGCCGGGCTGGTGTTCCCGGACGCCCGCCCGGGCTCGCCCATGGCGGACACGGTCCCCGGCTGGCTGGCGTCGGCGCACGCGCGCCACACCGCGGCCCTTCCCGCCCAGCGCCCGCCCGCCGGGTCCGGCCCCGCCCGCGGGCCCGTCGGCGACCGCTCGTACGAGGCGCATCCGACACCCCGTGACGACGGCACCGTCGTGTGGTGGCTCGTCGACGACACCGACCACCGGCTCGCCCGGGAAGCCCTGTCGACGGAACGCACACGCACCGAGTTCCTCGTCCGCTCCTCCAACCTCCTGCTGTCGTCGCTGAACCTCGACCGCTGCATGGACGTCACGGCGCAGATGGCGGCCGACCACCTCGCCGACGCGGCGCTGGTGATCGCCCCCGCACGAGGGCCCGAACTGCCGGTCGTCTCGTGCGTACGCGGCGGCAGTCCGTCCGTGTCCCGCAGCGCCGTCGACCCCGCGGACGTGCCCGGGCTGGCCGAGGCGCTCCAGGGCTTCCCGCCCGTCCCCTCCCGCTGGCTCGACCCGGCCGCAGCCCCTGCCTGGCTGGTACCGGACGGGCTCGCCGGCCTGGGGTCGATCGTCATCACCCCCCTGCCCGGACACGGCGTGCCCGCGGGCGCCCTGGTCCTGCTGCGCGCCGACGGCGCGGCCGCCTTCACGGAGGACGAGGAGGTCTTCGCGCGGCTGTTCGCCGCCCGCGCCGGCGCCGCGATGTCGGCCGCCCGCCTCTACGCGGAACAGGCGGCGATCACCGACACCCTGATGCGCGAGCTCCTGCCCCCCTCGCTGCACCAGGTCTCCGGAGTGGAGTACGCCGGCGGCTACCGGCCGTCGAAGGACCACGAGAGGGTCGGCGGCGACTTCTACGACGTGCCCCCCGCCGCCGACGAGGGAGCGGCCTCCCTGGTCGTCCTCGGGGAATCCATTCGACAAAGGGCCTGGAAGCGGCCATGAATGACCCGGCAAAGATCCGAAACACCCTGCACGCCCTCCTGCCGATAGCCGAAGACCCACCACAGAAAGATCAGCCTGCTCAACCACTCGCAGATGAACTCCCGAGAACAACCCGCTTCGTCCACCATGGTGTTGGCCTCCGCGGCCCGCGACGGCAACGCCGTGCGGCTGCGCCTGACGAGCGCCGGCCACCCCGCTCCGCTGATCCTGCGCTCCGACGGCCGGGTGGAGGAGGCCGACACGAAGGGGACGCTGGTCGGGGCGCTGCCCCGGATCACCACGGAGACGGCCCGGGTGACCCTCGCACCGGGGGACACCTGCGTCCTGTACACCGACGGGATCAGCGAGGCACGGGGAGGACCCATGGGCGGTGCCATGTTCGGGGAGGAGCGGCTGCGGCGCGCCCTGTCGAAGTGCGCGGCGATGCCCGCCGAGGCCGTGGTGGAGCACGTGCAGATGCTCACCTCCCAGTGGGTGGGTACGGGCCGCCACGACGACATGGCCGTCGTCGTCATCTCGGCGCCGCGCACCAACCACCTCAGCGCCGTGGACGGCCACACCCGAGGACGGTTCACCGCGTGAGCCCCACCGTGACCTCCGCTTCGCCGACCGGTGAACTCCGAGCGCGGGTGTGGGAGTCGGTGATGGCGTTCGACGAGGCCGCCACGATCGCCACCCTGCTCCGCGCCCTCGACGCGGGCATGAACGCGGAGGACCTCCTGCTCGACGTCATCGCCGCCGTCCAGGGGCGGGTCGGCCGGGAGTGGGCGGCCAACCGCATCACCGTCGCCCAGGAGCACGCCGCGACCGCCATCAACGACCGGGCCCTCGCAGCCGTGGCCCGGCACCCCTCCGTGCCCACGCCACCGGCGCGCGGCCGGATCACCGCGGCCTGCGTGGACGGCGAATGGCACGCCCTGCCCGCCCGGCTCCTGGCCGAGGTACTGCGGATCAGGGGCTGGCGCGTCGACTACCTCGGGGCCCAGGTGAGCGCCCCGCACCTCGTCGCGCACCTGCACCGCACCGGCCCGGACGCCGTGGCGCTCTCCGGCACCCTCGCGACCCGCCTGCCCGCCGCGCACGCGACCATCACCGCCTGCCAGGCCGTCGGCACGCCCGTGATCGTCGGCGGGGCCGCCTTCGGGCCCGGAGGCCGTTACGCGCGCCTGCTGGGCGCGGACGCCTGGGCCCCCGACGCGCGCGCCGCCGCCGACTCCCTGGACCGCGGACCGCTCCCGCAGCCCCGTCCCGCTCACCAGGCCATCGACGACCTGCCCCACCTGAAGGACCAGGAGTACACACTGGTCGCCCGCAGCCGCCCGAGGCTGGTCCGGGCCGTGTTCGAGGCACTGGAGACCGCCCACCCGGCCGTGCGCGACTACACCGAAGCGCAGCGCGAGCACACGGCCGAAGACCTCTCACACATCGTCGAGTTCCTCGCCGCCGCCCTCTACACGGACGACGAGGACCTCTTCGGCGGCTTCCTGGTGTGGACCGCCGGAGTCCTGGAAGCCCGCCGCGTCCCGCCCGCCCCCCTGCTGTCGGCCCTGGCGCTCCTGGAGCGGGAACTACAGGACTTCCCCCGCGCCACCACCACCCTGCGGGCTGGCGCCGCCCGCCTGACCCGCACCCCTCCTACCAGGACCGCCGAATGACGAGCCCGCCCTCCGCCCCGCTCACCTTGACGCCCTCCGCCTCCCACGGCACCGGGCGCATCGAGCTGAGCGGCGACCTCGACCACCACCACGCCGGCCTACTCGTCGAAGCCGTCGACCGGCTCCTCGCCGAGCAGCCCGGGCTACGGGCCCTGCGGCTGGACTGCGCCGCACTGTCGGCCGTCGACTCCAGCGGTCTGGCAGCGCTCCTGATGGTCCGGCGACGCACCGACACGGCGGGCGCGGGACTCCACCTCGACGGCCGCCCCGTACAACTGAACCGCCTCCTGGAGATCACCGGCACCCTGCACCACCTCACGGCACCGAGGCCGGGCGCCCGGGCCACCGGCAGCCCCCAGCGCGCCGCTCCCCGCGACACCCCCGCGGAACAGCCGCCCCCGGGCGCGACGGGCCCGACCTCCTGACCGCCGGACCCGGCCGCTCACCGGCCGAGCCGACCCCGCTTCAGCCGGGACAGCCGTCCAGGGCCCTCAACCGCCCCCGTGTGATCACCACTCCTCCTCGGCACCTGCAGGCCGGTAACCGGCACGCAGCTTCCGCCGCTCCCGCGCGGTCAGTCCGCCCCACACCCCGTACGGCTCCTGAGTGCGCAGCGCGTGCCGCAGGCAGACCTCCCGCACCGGGCAGGCCGAGCAGAGCCTCTTCGCCTGCGCGTCGCGCTGCTCACGTTCCTTGCGCCGTTCGTGCCAAGGTCCGTAGAACTGCTCCGAGCCCACCTCCTGGCACAAGGCGTCGGCCTGCCAGGCCCAGTGCCTGTGCGCAGGTCCGGGGAGGAGGGAAAGGTTCGGCATCGGTCACTCCTTCGGTCATCGGTATCCGAAGGAGCGTCTGTTCAGGTTTGTTCGAATGAAACGTGGCGCTGGGGGCGCCGGCCGCGGTCGTCCCGTGCACCGGCGTCATGCGAACCTCCTGGCGCGCGGCCCCCGGGCCCGTTCGCCTCCAGCCTGCGCCCTGCGCGATGGGAGCCCGCCCGAACGTACGCCACTCAGGGCGCCCCGCTCCCCGGGGCCCGGACCGGACTGCCCAGGCGATCGGCCAGGTACGGTTCCTGCGCCAGTACGGCGCCCGTGCTGAGGCCGATCGCGATGGCCACGCACAGCACGATCAGCCATGACAGCAGCACGAAGACCGAGCCGAACGCCCCGAACTCGCCCAGCACCCGATTGAGGGCCAGCGGCATGTACAGGCGCGCGCCGAGCGACAGCGCCGTAACGGCCACGGCGCTGAGCAGCGCCCCGGGCAGCAGCGGCCACCAGCCGACCGCACCGCCCAGCAGCAGGTGCTGCGTCCACCACCACGCCGCGGTCTGGAGGAGGAGGGTGAGGGGGACGCCCAGCCACAGTCCCGTGCCGAACCCGTCGCGCACCGGGCCCTGCACCACCAGCAGGCCCGTCCAGACGGCGATCCACACGACCCACCGCCAGACCGCGATCCGGGCCGCGCCCCGCGGGATCCCCCATGCGCGTTTGCACAGCCGCTGGACCGCCCGGCTCACCGCGGTCGCCGACAGCAGCACCATCACCGACCCCACCACCCCCACCGCGTTCTGCACGTCCTCGTCCGTCCCGGCGAAGAACTCGTCGAGCTGCTCGCCGGACTCGCCCGTGAGACCGAAAAGGGCACGCAGCGAGGAGGTCAGCTGCTCCTGGAGGGCCCGCGGGGCGAGCGAGGCGACGACGAAGAGCAGGGGCACGACCGTCAGGAGGACTTGGGCGGCCACCCGGGTCGCCGAGTCGAAGATGTTCACCGCGATCATGCGCTCCGCCAGATGGGTGATCACGGGAAAGCGGACCTCGCTGCGGTACCGGACGCGCCGTCCGGCCTCCGCCAGCTCCCGCGAGCGGGTCCGCCACCACGATGCCCCCAACACGCCGCGCACCGGCCGGCCTCCTTCGTCCCCGTCCATGTTGGCGGATCCGACGCGGCACGGCACCTCGACGGTGCGGGCGGTGGACTCCCAGCGGACAAGTGGTTGATCCGGATGAAGGTCGAGCACCTCTCGGGTGTGTCTGAGCTGGGTTTCCTTGAGGTCCGGAGGCCGGAAGGCTCTGGCCACTCGTCCAAGGGCAGGCTCCACGGCGTACCGAAGGAACGGAAGTTGGTGTTCCCCCAGCGCACGTGCGGACCACCCGGTACGCGGCGGCCCAGCGCTGCAGGCGACTACCGCGCATCGGTAGTCGCGTGAGCCGGTCCCCGCCCCGCCTCCCGGCTCCTTCCGCCGCGTCGGGTACGTCCTGCTTGCTTTGTGGGTTCACCCCGGCCTAATATCGTCATCGTGACGATAACCGCTCGGAGCGGTCCCCGTTCCCGGTGGTATCGACGATGACCTCAGGACGAAGAAGTGAACATGTTCGGAATACCGGTAAATCCCTTTGAGCTCTCCGAAGAAGCGCTGAGTCGAATATCTGTCGATGACTCATGGGCCCCGACCGAGTCGCAGATCCCAAACGTCGATGCCAGGGTGATCCGCCATTTCCTCACTCCGGCTGAAGTGGAGGTATTCGCGGCCGAACTGGCTGCCCAGCGTTTTGTGCCGGTGGGTCGAGACGGCGTTGCCGCCAACTACGCAGAGGGGGATCCGGTCGGCCACCTCCGTGCCACGGCTGACTCCACAGCTCTGGCGGCAGAGTTCTACCACAGGCTGCGGGCGTTTCTGTCGTTTGAAGTGGGATCGGACGATCCGACGGATTCAGACGGAAGACCCTGGAAGCCGGCGGCCGTCAATCCGCGTATGCGCTTCATCACGTACGAAAGCGGCGGACTTCTGGTCCCGCACTACGATTCGCCCTATTTTGCCCCCGACGGAAGGCGAACCCTCCTGACGGTCGTCGTCTACCTGTCGTACGAGGCAGTGGGCGGAGAAACGCGGTTCATCGCCGACAAACAGAACGATCTTCCCTTTGGGCAACGCGATTTCTCGGACTGGCCCCGGCTCGCAGAGCCTGAGGAAATATTGAGCACCCACCGCCCCGAACCGGGCGATGCGCTCCTCTTCTGGCACCGGACGCTTCACGACTCGGCCCCGATTCTGGAGGGCACGAAAACAATTCTCAGAACCGATGTGCTCTACGAGCCCATGGATGCGCCGTGAGCAACAGCAAGCCTCCGCGTCCTCGGTCCCAGCAGGTCCACGACCGCCGCGACGAGGTTGCGTCGGGCGGTATCCGGCATACGCCTGACGGGGGCGTCCCTGCTGCGGTAGAGGTCCCCCGACTCCCACTGGCGAGCTTTCCGGAGTGTTGTGCTCGCTGACACAAAGGTGCTGCCTGGCTGATACAGCGTGGCGTTCGTCCTTCCTCCCAGGTTCGCCTCGTTCGAATGGCACATGATCGCGCGAGTCGGCCTGGTGGTTACAAGTTGCGCCAGCTCACGAACACGTGCGGCCCTGATCCCGCGATCGTCTCGCTGAACGGATCCACCACGCCGGTCAGGACGGCCAGACAGAACTCGGCCATGCCGCCATCGAAGACCGACCAGCGGTTCACCCCCCACGGCGCCTGCCTCCGAAAAGTGACCACCCTCCAGCTGTCGGGTGCGCCCCTTCGTAGCCAGAAGGCGGCATCGCTGCTCGCCGAGTCCGCGAAGGGCAACAGGAGCGGCAAGCCTTGCCTTCCAAGGAGAGCGCCCAGTTCCTGGCAGTCCCGGTCCGAGAGGGCGGGATCGACTCTGTCGACGAGATCCCCATACGGCGATCCCGGGACGGGAGGCGTACTGACGGACAGGTACTCGTCGATCTCTCCCCCGCCGTACGACTCCACGAACTCGCGATAGTCCCCAGGGAGTTCCAACTGCGCCGTGTCGGCGAGCCCTTCCCAGTCCACCGCGTCCCCTCCGGAGACAGGTGGCGGGAGTAGCTGACGCAGGCGAGCGACAGCAGGATGAGGCATATCAGAGTTCCTTCCTTGTTCCTGTGGGTCGCCGGTCTCGGCGGCTGCCAAGAGAGGGCAGGTCAAACATGGGCACCGGTGCGGTTGTCGGCTGCGGTCCGAGGTGCTTGAGCTCCGTCCAGCAGTGCATAACAGCTAACACGAGGATTTCACTCGTCGGAAGGTGATGAGGCAGCAGGCCAGTCCGAGGAAGGCGGACCGGTGCGATGGCGTCGAGCAACGGCAGCAGCTGGGTGACGTCATCGCGGTTGCGGAGTCGATCACGCAGCGGGACCAGTCCAGCCGCAGGGCCGCGTTCAGCTCGGCCAGAAGCACCTCGTGCAGTTGCTGCCACACGTCGGCCTCGTTCCGGTCCCGCAGTCTGCGCCGCACGTGCCCGAGCCGAAGCCCAGCTCCTTCGGCAGGTACTCCCACTGGATACCGGCATGCAGCACGTACAGGACCCCGCAATCCACCTCACCGTGTTAGCCGTTGTAAGTGGCCTTGAGGGTGTCCTTGGAGACCAGTACGCCGTCGGACCAGCAGAGCCGGTAGAGGTCGACCTGGGCCAGCAGGTCCCGCCCGGAGCGGTAGAACTCGCAGTCGGTGCCCGCCGGCCGGGCCGCGGAGCGGAGGTGGTCGGGCGGGTACGGGAACGCGCGGGCCGGGAGCAGGCGGGCGAGTTCGGTGCGGGAAGATCCGGGCTCCAGCTCGGCGAAGCGGGACGGCGGCAGCACCCCCGTCGTCAACTGTCAGGCCAGGTACACGGCGGCCGGGAAAACAGCCCGGCGGTCGGTCACGGAGGGAGGCCAAGGACCGGAGGCGGACGGAGCGGAGTACCTCAGCGTCCGTTCGCCAAATCCGGGGCGGGCCCGGCCGCCCCGGAGCCGTCGGTCCGCCGGGCGGGGCGAGCCGGCGCCTGGTGGGGGAGGACGGCGGCGACCTGGAAGCCGTCCCGGTACGGACCGGTCCGCAGGGTGCCGCCGAGAACCGCAACCCGTTCCCGGAGCCCGGTCAGCCCCCGGCCGCCGCCGCCCCCGCCCCCGGTCACGGGGGCTCGGCCGCCCCGCACGGCGGTGTTGACGACGCTCACCCGGGTGCGGTCCGGGCCGTGGTCGATGCCGACGCTGACCCCGCCGCCCGGGGCGTGCTTGACGGCGTTGGTGAGGGCCTCCTGCACCACCCGGTACGTGCCGCGTTCCACCAGCGGCGGCAGCGTCCCGGTGAACGTTCCGCGCCGCTCCCACCGCACCGGCACCCCCGAGGCCACCGCCCGGGCGAGGAGGTCCTCGACCGTGTCCGCCTCCGGCCCGGCCTCCCGTGGTTCGTGCAGCACGGCCACGGTCTCCCGCAGCCGTTCCACGGCGTCCGCGACCGTTCCACGCAGCTCGGCGAGGTCGGCCCGGTCGCGGTCGGTGAGGTCCGGGGAGAGTTCCAGGGCTCCCGCGCGCAGGGCCACGAGGCTCAGCACGTGGCCGAGGGAGTCGTGCATGTCGGCCGCGATGTCCGCCCGTTCGGCCAGCCGGGCGCGCTCCGCGACCAGGTGCTGACGCTCCTCCAGAGTGCCGGCCAACCGCCAGCCCTCCCGTACGAGTTCACGTCGGCCACGCCAGTGGCGCCCGGCCAGCCAGGGCAGCAGGAGGGCGGTGGGCAGCACGGCCAGGGCGTAGAACCACCAGACGGCCGGCACCCCCAGGACGGCGCACGCCGCCAGGTCGGCCGCGAGGGACGCGGCGAGCACCGCCAGCGGGCCCCCGGCGCCGGCCGCCCGGACACCGAGCAGGCAGCTCAGCGCGGCCAGCGACAGGACGTGGGCGTTGGCCGGGGTCGCGGAGTCGGCCAGGCCCGCCGCGCACAGGCAGTTGACGAGGAACACGGCGGCTCCCGGCCGGAAGCGGGACAGCGGTACCGCCACGGCCAGCACGGCCAGCGGCAGCAGCAGGTCCGTGACCGGCGCGTCCCCGCCCGCGTCCCGGAACCCGTAGCCGGTGGCAGCCGCGAGCACGCTCCACAGCACTGAGTCGGTGAGCAGGGACCTGGGCGGTATGTGCCGGTACCACATGGTGTGGGCGGGTCCTTCCGGGTGCGCGTCGTGTCCTTCGGCGTT
>NZ_GG657750.1:7381411-7415776 GCF_000158895.1 Streptomyces sp. C
GTTCACTGCCGTGCTCCTTCCGGCGTGGTGCCGGTCGTGTACTCGACGCTGCGCGCGGTGAGGTCCATGTACGCCTGCTCCAGCGACACGCCCACGTCGCCCAGGGCGTGCAGCCGTACGCCGCAGTGGTGGGCGATGTCGCCGACCTCGGCGGCGGTCCTGCCGCCGACGGTCACCGCGCCGTCCGGCCCCGTCTCGACGACCACGCCGTCGGCGGCCGCCAGCAGGCGGACCAGCGCGGACCGCTGCGCGGCGTCGGGCACGGTGGCGCGCGCCGTCGCGGGAGAGGCGGCGGCCAGGAACTCCGTCATGGTCGTGTCGCTCAGCAGCCGGCCCCGGCCGATGACGACGAGGTGGTCGGCCGTCACCTGCATCTCGCTCATGAGGTGGCTGGAGAGGAAGACGGTGCGACCCTCCGCCGCCTGGTCCCGTACGAGCCGGCGGATCCACCGCACCCCGTCCGGGTCGAGGCCGTTGACCGGTTCGTCGAGGATCAGCACGGGTGGATCGCCGAGCAGCGCACCCGCCACCCCGAGCCGTCCGCTCATGCCCAGCGAGTACGTGCCGGCCGGCCGACGGGCCGCCTTGGCCAGGCCCACCGTCTCCAGCACCTCGTCCACCCGGCGTGCCGGGATGGCGTTGGAGCGGGCCTGGGCGAGCAGGTGCGCGCGGCCGGAGCGGGCGGGGTGGACGGCGCGGGCGTCAAGCATCGCTCCCACGGCCCGCAGCGGGCGGCGCAGGTCCGCGTAAGGCCGGCCGGCGATCAGGGCCCGCCCTCGGGTGGGGTGGTCGAGGCCCAGGATCATGCGCATGGTGGTGGACTTCCCTGCCCCGTTGGGGCCCAAGAAGCCGGTCACCCGGCCGGCTCGGACGTCGAATGTCAGGTCGTCCACGGCGAGGGTGCCGCCGTAGCGTTTCGTCAGTCCTCGGAGGCTGATCACGAGAGTTCCTTCGCTGTCGGTCGCGGTCTGCGTACGGCTTCGACGCTACGAGCGCGCGGGGCCGGAGCCCATGTGACGAAGGGAAGGGACGTCATGCCTTTCGTCGTGGCAACTCCCCGACTCCGGAGGGATCTTGTGGGCCCACCGCCGGCGCGGCGGCGGGCCGGCCGTAGGCTCGTCCGCGTGGAAGAGACGACAGCGACGACCCGGCCGGTCCGGGTCCTGGTGGCCGACGACGAGGCGATGGTCCGGGCCGGCGTACGCGCCATCCTGGCCCGGGACCCGCACGTCGTGGTGGTCGCGGAGGCCGGGGACGGGCACGAGGCCCTCGCGCTGGCCGGCCGCCACCGACCGGACGTGGTCCTACTGGACATCCAGATGCCCGGCCTCGACGGGCTGACGGCGGTGGGACGGTTCCGCCGGAAGCTGCCCGCGGTTGGGGTGATCATGCTGACGACCTTCGGCCAGGACGACCACATCGCCCGGGCGCTGGAGGAGGGCGCGGACGGCTTTCTGCTCAAGGCGGACGACCCGAGGGAACTGCTCGCCGGTGTGCGGGCGGTCGGCGCGGGTGGGGCGTACCTGTCCCCGCGGGTCGCGGGGCGGGTGATCGCCGGAATCCGCGCCCACCGTGCGGCCCACCCGCACCGCTCCCTGGACCGGCTGACGGAGCGGGAGCGCGATGTGCTGGCCGGCCTCGGCGCCGGGCTCTCCAACGCGGAGATCGCGGGCCGGGCTCCACCTCGTCGAGGGCACGGTGAAGGCACACGTCAGCGCGGTACTGACGAAGCTGGGCGCGCGCAATCGGGTGGAGGCGGCCATCGCGGCGCACGAGTCCGGGCTGAGTGCCCCGCGCGGCGCCTGACACCGGGGTCGGGGTGACCGAACGGTGCCGTTCGGGGCCGGTCGGCCCGGTGGTGACGGTGGCGGCCACGATGGCAGTATCCGGTTCTGAGGGTCCCCGGTGTCTCCGCGCGGACCCGTGCAGCGATCCGCCGGGTCGAGGACCAGGAGATGTGGCCCAACGCGGTCGCCGAGGCACTCTCGTGTGCCGAGCGGGCTTTTGGGGAGCCCGGACGCTACCTGGACGCCTCCGCGTTTGATTCGCCCGGGGTAGCAGATGCCCGTGATGACCTGGAATGGGCGATCCTTTACCTCCCGCCCGGAGCCAAACGGGACTTGGGTCGATTGCTCACGCGCATCGATGAGGAATTCGAGCGCCGTACCCTGCCGGAGCCCAACTACAACGAGTGGGCGACGGCGTGCTGGTGGTGGACGAGAACGCGTGAGCGCTGACGATCCCCGAGGCCGCCGCGGGGCGCCGATGGCTGCTGATCGCGAAGTGTCAGCTTCCGTGATGTGCGCTTGGGATCGGCTCCTGGGGGCGGAAGGTACGGCGATAGGTGTCGGGCGGGACGCCGACGCTGCGGTGGAAGTGGCGGCGCAGCGTGGTCGCGGTGCCCATCCCGGTAGCCATGGCGATGGTGTCGACAGTGGCGTTGGTGGTTTCCAGAAGTTCCTGGGCGTGGCGGATGCGCTGGGCGTGGAGCCACTGCAGTGGTGTGGTGCCGGTGAGGTGTTTGAAGTGCCGGGCGAGGTGGCGTGAGCTCATGCGGGCCCGACGGGCCAGGTCCTCCACGGTGAGCGGTTGGTCCAGTCGCTCCAGCGCCCAGGGGAAGAGTTCTCCCAGGGGGTGGTTGCCGGGCTCGGGCAGGGGGGTGGCGATGAACTGCGCCTGGCCGCCATCGCGGTGGGGTGGGATGACCAGACGGCGTGCGACCTTGTTGGCGTTGGCCGCGCCGTGGTCGAGGCGGACCAGGTGCAGGCACAGGTCCATGGCGGCGGCCTTGCCGGCGGAGGTGAGGACGTCGCCGTTGTCGACGTAGAGGACGTCGGGGTCGACGGTGGCCGCAGGGTGGCGCCGGGCCAGTTCCCCGGTGTGGGCCCAGTGGGTGGTGGCGAGTCTGCCGTCGAGCAGTCCGGCGGCGCCCAGGATGAAGGCGCCCGTGCACAGAGAGGCCACGCGGGCCCCGGCCTCGTGGGCGGCACGCAGCGCCTGGACCAGGTCGGTGGGCGGTTCGCGGTCGGTGTCGGCCCAGCCGGGGACGATCACCGTGTCGGCGTGCGCGAGCTGGTCGAGTCCGTGGTCGGGCTCCAGGCGGAAGCGGTCGACGTGTACCGGACCGCTTCCGCAGACGGAGAAGTCATACCAGGGGTTCACCATGTGGGTCAGATCGGCGCCGAAGACCTCGAGGGCCACGGACAGTTCGTAATGGAGCATGCCGTCGGTGACGGCCAGCGCGACAGAGGGCATGTCCGAAACTGTACGCGTCATGTCGTTTCCGACACTCGTGCGGGGTGCTGCCGCGAGGACAGGATGTGGGTGTCAGGCCGCGGCGGATCGACACCGCGGCCGGGGTGGTTCGAGTGCAAGGGAGCAGTCTCATGGAGTCAGGTCAGCTGGTGGCGGTGTTCGGCGCGTACGGTCACACCGGGCGGTTCGTGGTCGCGGAGCTGGCCGCGCGCGGGTACGTCCCGGTGCCCTCCGGGCGCAACGCCCAGGCGCTGCAGGAGCTGGCCGAGGAGCAGGGCCTTGATGCCCGGGTGGCGACGGTCGAGGATGCGGCGTCGCTGGACCGGGCCCTGGCGGGCACGGTGGCGGTCATCAACTGCGCGGGCCCCTTCGCGACGACCACCGGTCCCGTGATCGAGGCCGCGCTCCGCGCGAAGATCCCGTACCTGGACGTGGCCGCCGAGCTCGAGGCCAACCTCGACACCTTCGCCCGCTACCGCGACCGGGCCCGAGAAGCCGGGGCGGTGATCGTCCCCGCCATGGCCTTCTTCGGCGGCCTCGGCGACCTGCTGGCCACCGCGGCGATGGGCGACTGGACCGCAGCAGACGAGGCCCACATCGCCTACGCGCTCAGCAGCTGGCGCCCCACCGCCGGCACCCGCCTGTCCGGTGCGGTCTCCCGCGAGCGGCGCGGGGACGTCCGCCTGCGCTACCGCGGCGGGGAGTGGGAGCGCCGCACCGACGCCCCGCCCACTCTTCAGTGGACCTTCCCGGAACCGACGGGGGTCCGGGACGTGATCGGGGAGTTCACGATGGCGGACGTCGTCACCGTTCCCCAGCACCTGTCCATCCCCGACGTGACCACCTACATGACCGTCGAAGCGGTCCGGGACGTCGCCACCCCCGACACACCGGCACCGATCGCCGCCGGTGAGGGCGGGCGCTCGGACCAGACCTTCCTCGTCGACGCCGTCGTACGCTCCGGCGGAGTCGAACGCCGGGCGACGGCCGGCGGCCGCGACATCTACGCCGTCACCGCCCCCCTGGTCGCCGAGGCCCTCGAACGCGTCCTGACCGGCCGCACCACGTCCGCAGGCGTAGCCTCCGCCGGTGAGATCTTCGACGCACCGGACTTCCTGCACGCACTCGCCCCGTACATCGCACTCGACCTCCCCCCGCAGGGCGCCTGACCGCGGGCGCTGCCCGACGCAGGACCGTTTCCGGACGCCTCGGCCGGGTCACCGAGCGGCTGCGCCGGGCGATGCGTGCGATCGGGCTGGCCCTGGCGGGCCGGGCCGGCGCCCGTCTCGCCCAGGCCATGGGCATCGCGACCAGCCGCACCACGCTGCTGCGACGGGTGATGGACCTGCAGGACCCGATAGCGACGACGCAGCCTCGCGCCGTCGGCGTGGACGACTCCGCGCTCCGGCGTGGCCACGTCTCCGGAACGGTCGTGATCGACGCCGAGGCCCACCAGGTCCTCGACGCGCTGCCCGAACGCGACGCCGCCACTTTCGCCCCGTGGCTCGCAGCCCACCCCGGAATCGAGGTTGGTCTGCCGCGACCGCGCCGAGGCCGCCGACACCGCCGCACCGCAGGCCCTGCTGGTCGCCGAACGGGCCCGCGCCCACCACACCCTCGACCACGATTGCCTCGCCCAAGGCATGAGCCTGCCGGGCATCGCCCATCACGTGGGCTGGGGACGGCACACCGTCCAGCGGTACGCCCGTGCCGCCGGCCGGCAGGACATGGTCAAGGACCGCAGACGGCAACTCCCCGGCAACCTCGACCCGTTCAAGCCCTACCTGGCCGACCGTTGGGCCGAGACCGACGGGCACATCCCGCCACCTTGACCCTGCCCGGCATCAGCAGCTTCGCCGCCGGGCTGAACAGCAATCTTGACGCGGTGACCGCGGGACTGACCACCTGCCGGAACTCCGGCCCGGTCGAAGGAGCAGTCAACGGGATCAAGACGCTCAAGAGGCAGATGTCCGGCCGTGCCGGCTTCGGCCTGCTGCGCAAACGGGTTGCTCTCCTGAGGCTGCGGTCAGACCGCGTCCTCCACCAGTCCGAAGCCCTCCGGGAACTCCTCCAGAAACGCTCGCCGCGACGGATCAGACTCCTCGCGGGCCATGGTGGCGAGTAGGCCGAGGAACTCGTCCTGCTGTTCACGCGACAGCTTGCTCACGACGTGAGCGACGCCCTCCAGGACCTTGACGGCGTCGTCTGGATCCATTTGCTCGTCTTCACAGCCTTCGACGAACCAGAGGACATCGACCAGAGCCTCGGCCAGAGCTCTCGTCAAGGAGGGATACGCACCAGGCATCGAGACGATCTCCCAGCAAGTCGGCGAACAGAGTCCGTCATCTCAACACATGCCACTGTTCGATCGGCAGGTCAGCCCAGCAGGTGGGCGATTCGAGACGCGTCGTATCCGGCGTCCAGCACGTCCGGGGCCGGCCCCGATGAGGCGTTCGATGACCTCGCGGACCTGGCCGGCGGTGACGACGGCCAGGTCCGCGCCGCGCTCCAGCCGGATCGCGTCGAGCAACGCGGTCCACGAAGACCGGCCCGTCTCCAGCGCGGCGACGATCGAGCACGGCCGGCCGGGCACCATCTGGTGCTTGCCCAGGCCCCGGCCGAACGTGTGACAGAACGAGCGGTCCGAGCACGTGTCGGCATCCGGCTGCAGCCACGGGGAGACGTCCACCGCCAGAACCAGGCAACCATCGGCAGTGGCAGCGGCACACCGGCCAGGGCCCGCCTCAGCCGGGCCACATCGACCCGGCCCCTGGCGCCTCTGGCGAACCGGGGAAACCCGGGCCAACTCCATCCGTTCAAGGGAGGGGCAGCCGTTCGCTGCCGGCCGCTCGCTCGGTGGGTCAGCCGGTGATCGAGAAGACGATCAAGCCGTCCTCGGCCCACCACCAGGCTCCCTCACCCGTGCTCCACTCCGAGGCCCAGCCGTCGAGGGCCTCGATGAGCTCCCCGAGGTCGTACCGGAGATCGGCGTCGACACGGTCCAGCACCGCGCGGTAGGCCTCCACCGCGAGGACGGCCTTCGCCAGGGGCCAGCAGCCGATCTCCGGTGAGCCCTCCAGGGGAGCGGGTATGCGGAACCCGATCTGCGAGGGCGGGCCGCTGAAGACGTACTGGTAGGGCAGGAGGTCGGCCGGCACGCCCACCGCGCTCAGGGCGTCGTCCAGGGCGGAGAAGAAGGTGGCAGGGCTCCGGTAGCTCGCCAGGGTCGAGCTGTCGCTCGCGTTGTGGTCGATGATGATCTGGAGGGCCTCGTAGTAGGCGCAACCGGCGTAAGCGGCGGACGAGTCGGCACGGCCGGAGACCAGCTCCTCCAGGGCGTCCGGGACCGAAAGCCCCCAGTCCACGCCCTGGTGGTCGAGGCTGTCCTGACATTCCTTCGCCCTGGCACGCATGTTGTCCAGACGTCGGGATTCGTCGGCGCTCAGGTCCAGAGCGGGCACGAAGCGCACGATGTTGCCGGGGTTCGCCATGCTGTAGTTCACGATCTTGCTCATGGCGTTCATACTGCCAAAGCGCACTGACAGCCTGGTGTCCGTCACTGGGTTCACAGGTCCTGGAGCCGCTCAGGCCGTCGTCGCCGCCGGAGCCGACGACGGGGAAGACCCGCAGCCCGCGGTGGAACGCCGTGCCGTCCCGGTGCTGGGGAGGAAGCCGTACCGCCAGTAGCGAGGGAGGGAGCGGCCACGCTCCGCGGCCCGCGCGGCCCGCGCGGCCGGTCCGGCCCGCCCGGCTCCGGCTCGGGGAACGGCGCCGCCCCCGACGGCCCAGCACCTCGGCGGCCGCATGGCCGAAGAGCGCCCGAGCCCCTGGACCCCACGCGTATCCCCCGGGCCCTGCTCGTCGCATCCGAACACCGCGACCGCCGGATCGGGACGGACCACGCTTCCCACTTCCCCTGTCGCCACGTGGCGCTCAGGCCCCGGACGGCGCGGCGGCCGGCTCCGGTGCCCGGACGCTGCGGACGCCGAGCAGGCCCAGGGAGGAACCCGCGACCAGGAGGGCGGCGACACCGAGCGTCGTGCCGGGGCCGACGGCCCCGGCGACGACTCCGGCCAGAGCCATGCCCGCCGGGTTCATGGCGGTGGACAGCAGCCAGCCGAAGGAGTCGACCCGGGAAATCAACTCCGGAGGTATTCGCCGCTGCACGGTGGCGTCCCACAGGGTCGAGCTCAGCCCGAGGGCGCTGTTCATCAGGGCCGTTGCCACCGCGATCACGACGGCGTGCGCGTGGAGCGCAATGAGGGCCAGGGGCAGGCACCCGAGCGCCATGCACACGTTGGCCACGGCCAGCGGACGGGAGGTTCTGATCCGCAGGGCGACCAGGGCTCCTGCCAGCGCCCCCACCGCCCCCGCCTGAGCGATCATGCCCCAGGCGAACTCCCCGCCGAGCGAGCGGACGACCACGAGGGCGCCGACCGTGAAGAAGACGCAGCGCCCCAGGTTCCACAGGGCGTGTCCGATGAGGTTCGTCCAATACCAGCGGTGCCGCCGTACCTCGCGCCAGCCCTCGGCCAGCTCGGCGGCGAAGGGTTCCCGGACTCTTCCGGTGCGGCGCACGGGCAGTACGGCCAGCGTGGCGGCGCTGATCACGAAAGTGGCGGCGTCCGCGACCAGTCCCCAGCCCGGGCCGATCGCCAGGGTGAGCGCAGTGGCTGCGGCCGGGCCGGCGAGCGCGGCCACCCGCTGAGATACCCCCATGAGGGCGTTGGCCTGCTGGAGTTCCTCCCGCGGGACCAGGGACTGCAACAACCCGGCGGCGGCCGGCTGGAAAACGCCGGACGCGGCGCCGGTGCAGCCGGCCGCGACGAGCAGCACGGCCGTGCTCGGATGACCGGAGATCAGTTGTACGGCAGCGGTCAGCTGGGCACTCGCCCTCACCACCTCGGCACCGATCATGAGCACATTGCGCGGCAGGCGGTCTGCCCACACGCCGCCCGGCACTGCACTGAGCACCTCACAGAGGAACATGACGCCGAGGACCAGCCCCAGGTCGGAAGCCGTTCCGTCGTGCTGCAGCACCGCCAGGGTCAGCGTGATCGGTGCGAGTCCGCTGCCGATCTGGGAACACGACTGACCCGCCCACACGATCAGGAAGCGCCGCCGGCGCAGTGGCGCGGGCAGCGCCCGGCCCACGACCCGACGCTGTCGCCCCTGCCCCGCTCCGCCTCCCGCGGACTGCTTCAGCATGTCGGGGAGTGCGCGTGGCGGCCCGGGCCCGCGGGTGCCCGCTCCGCTGGGCGCGGACGAGTGGGGGACATGCGGGGGAGGGGCGCCCGGGCGCCCGGTGTGCTCAAAAGATCTCCTGCAGATCGGCGAAACCGCGGACGGTTACGAAGCGCTCGCTCGGGCCCGGTTCGTCGTCGGCCTCCAGACGCCAGGTGTGCGGATGCGGCACCAGGACCGCGCCCAGACCTGCGGAGAGCGCAGGATTGATGTCCGAGCGCAGGGAGTTGCCGATCATCCAGGTCCTGGAACGCTGGAGGCCGTGGCGGTCCGCGAAGGCGCGGTAGGCGCTGGTGTTCTTTTCGGACACCACGGTCGCATCCCTGAAGTGGCCCGCCAGTCCGGACCGTTCGATCTTGTCGCGCTGCTCGGGCTCCGAGCCCTTGGTCAGCAGGTAGAGGTGGTGCCTCGCGCCCAGGGCGTCGAGGGTGGCCGCCACGTCCTCGATGAGAACCATCTCCATGGCGTGGACGGGGCCGCACAGCCGGGCGATCGCGGCGGCCGCCGCGGGCTCTGGCGTCCCGGTGCCGTGCAGGGTACACCAGCAGTCGAGCAGGCTCTGCTGGAAGATCGACGCCCCGTAGCCGTGCCGCCGGATGTTGGTCCGCTCTGCCTCGTCGACGGCCTCGCGCACCGCGGCGCGATCGGGCTCGCGGTGTCCGACGAGGTCGACAAAGGACTCGATGGCAGCCTCGTAGTAGATGTTGTTCTCCCAGAGGGTGTCATCTGCGTCGAAGATCAGGTGCTGCGCGTCCGCGTCCAACGGGTCGCCCCCCAACGGCCGTTCGGGCCCTCGTTGCCCGAGGTATCCGGACTGTAGTGCCATTTCACATGTGACGCTACTTCCAACTGGCCCGCAGCAGAATGCAGTTATGCAATGTCACATGTGATGCTAGTGTCCGGTTCGGCAAGGGAGGCGGACAGCCTCCAGGCCACCTGCGCCCTCGTGACCTGCAGTCCCGCGCGCAGTCGGCCCTCCCCAGCGACAGTGAGCCGCCATCGCCCAAGGAGTCGCACCCTTGAACAGACACTCAGGACCTCCACCCGGCCAACACGTCGAGCTTCCCCACGACCACCCCGTCGTGGCGCGCGTACTCGGCGGGATGCTCCTCCGGCAGGCCCGGGCGACACCCGACCGCGTCGCCGTCGTCACCTCTTCCGGCACCCTCACCTACGGCGAGTTGACGGGGCGCGCCCTGCGCATCGCGGAGGCGATCGACGACCCGGACCGGCCCGGCCGAAGGGTCGCCATCCGGCTGCCCCGCGGCCAGGCCCAGGTCGTCGCACTGGTCGCCGCAGCCCTGTCACGTGCGGTGCAACTCGCAGTCGACGTGTCCGACCCGGCCCACCGCACCGACGCCCTGCTGACCGACTTCGAAGCCGACCTGCTGGTCACGGACCGGGCCACCGACGAGTTACGCCCCGTGGTCCCGGCCCTGCGCAGGCTGCTGGTCGACGAACGGGGGGACCTGACCGGCCCACCCGCCGGCCCCGGAGCCGGCCGGCCGGCCCCGGCCCCGCTCTCGCCGCGGGGTCCGGCCAGCCCCGAGGACGTGGCCTACTGCGTCTACACCTCCGGCACGACCGGTGCGCCGAAGGCCGTCGAGATCACACACCGGGGCATCACCGGGCGGCTGTCCTGGCTCCAGGAGGCCTTCGGCCTCACCCCGCAGGACCGGGTCCTCTACAGCAGCAGCTGCAGTTTCGACGCCAGCATCGGTGAGGTCTTCTGGCCGTTGACGGCCGGCGCGCAGCTCGTCGTTCCGGAACCCGGCACACGGCGCGACCCGGACCGCCTGGCCGCCGTCGTGGCGGAGCACCGGGTGACGGTCCTGCAGATGGTGCCGTCCCTCCTCGACCTCTTCCTGCTCGGCCGCCGACCGGACGAACGCTACGACGGCCTCCGGCTCGTCCTGGCCGGCGGCGAGCGGCTGACCCCAGAACTGGTCCGGCGCGTGCACGCCCGTACCTCCGCGCGGCTGTTCAACCTGTACGGACCCAGCGAGTGCTCCGTCTACGCGACGTCCTGGGAATGCCCGCGGGACCCGGATCCGGAGGAGGTCCTCATCGGCGCACCCGTCGCGGAAACCGACCTCTTCGTCCTCGGCCCCGACGGGAGGCCCGTACCCGACGGTGAACCGGGGGAGCTGTACATCGGCGGACCGGGCGTCGGACGCGGCTACTGGCGGCGCCCCGACCTGACCGCGTCCGTCTTTCTCGAAGGACTCGAAAGACTCGAAGGACTTGAAGGACCCGCGGCATCCGGCGGTGCCGACGGACCGGACGGACCCGGCCGGCGCGGTGGGCGGCCCGGTCGCGTCTACCGCACCGGCGATCTGGTCCGCAGACGACCGGACGGCCTGTACGCGCACCTGGGGCGCGTCGACCGACAGGTGAAGATCCGCGGATACCGCATCGAGCCGGGCGAGGTGGAGCAGGTGATCTCCCGCGACCGGGCGGTGCGCCAGGTCGCGGTCCTGCCACTGGCCCGCGGCACGGACACCGTGCTCGCCGCGGCACTTGTCCTGCACCCCGGTGCCGACCCCGGGCAGGCTGTGGAGCGCATCGGCACCCTGCTGGCCGGCGCCCTCCCCGGCTACCTGCGCCCGGCCGTGCTCGCCCCTGTCACGGAACTGCCCCTGAACGCCGCCGGCAAGCTCGACGCGAAGAACCTCGCCGAGCGGCTGGCGGCCACCGCCGTGCAGCCGCACATGTCGGCCGGGGCGCCGCCGGAGCCCGCCCGGGGCCGGCCGGACACCGAGGCGCTCATCACCAAGATCTGGCAGTCGGCGCTGAAGGTCGACGGAATCAGCGCCGACCAGGACTTCTTTGACCTCGGCGGGGATTCCTTCACCGCCTTGCGGTCCATCCGTGCACTCGAACGCGAGCTCGGACGGGACATCGACGTGAGCGTCCTGTACGCGCACCCCACCGCCGCCTCCCTGGCGGCGGCACTCGGCGACGACGTCTGACGGCCCCGGGCTGCCGGTCCCCACCGGCGACCCGCAGCCCGTCGCCGGGGACGCCGACCCCGGGCCCCGGACCGTTCGGCCCCCCGCCGCCGAGTCCCCCTTGCCCACGACCACCTCCCGAAGGAGCTCGACATGTCCGTGATGCTGGGTCAGTTGCACGTACCGGGACGCCGAGAAGACGTACTCGGGCGGATCCGGAACCGACTGCACGAGCAGAACAGCACCCTGCCGGCAGCGATCCGCGAGCGCGAACTCTACTTCCGGCTCTCAGTCGTCGGAACCTGCAACCTCTCCTGCACCTTCTGCCACAACGAGGGCGCGCCGACCAGCGGCAAACTCACGGTGGACACCGCGAGCGCCGCCATCGCGGCGGCTACCCGGGCAGGCTTCACCCGGGTGCAGCTCACCGGCGGCGAACCGCTGCTGCGGCCCGACATACCCGACTTCGTACGGGCCGCCCGGGAACACGTCGACGACGTGGGCGTGACGACCAACGGCACCTTCCTCCCGCAGCGGCTGGAAGGCCTGCTCGACGCCGGGCTCTCCCGCATGCACGTGTCCCTCCAGACCGAGCCCCTCGAAGAGGCGGGCAGCGCCGACCAGTGGGGGATCCCGCCCTGGCTGATGCCCACGGTGGACCGCGCCGCCTCCGGCCTGTTCACCCTGCGGCTGAACCTTCCGGTGCCGGCCGACGCACTCGACCGGACGGAGGCCTTCCTGTACACCCTCACCCGCAAGGGCGTGGACATCAAGGTGTTCTCGGTCCTTCCGGAAGGCGAGGTGCGCGAGGACAGCTACCCGCTCGCGGAACTCGAAGCGCTGGTCGAGCGCGTGAACTCCGAGAACGCCGGCCACCACGCCGGCGAAGTGCTGCTGCGCGGCTTCCGGCCGCCGTCCGGGATCCGCTGCGCGACCTGCAGCGACCTCGCCCGCTGCAAGGAACAGTCGCACTCGCTGCGGCTGGGAGCCGACCTGGTGCTCCGGCCCTGCCTGGCGACCCGGCAATGGGACGCCCCGCTGGACCCGGACGACATGGACACGTCGCTGACCGAGGCCGCCCTGCTCGCGCTGGACTACCAGTGGTAACCCCCGCGCCCGACGCCTACGACCTGGGCACCCCCGTCGCCGGAACGGGCCGCGGCCTGTACGTCGCGGTCTCCGGCAACACCTCCGGCGGAAAGTCCACACTCGTGGAACAGCTACGCAGGGAGCTCGTCGCGGACGGGGTGCCGGCGATCGGGGTCTCCGAGCGGGCGTTCCACCACCGCTTCCTGCCCCTGATGTTCTCCAACAGCCGTGACTTCGCCTTCCCCATCCAGCTCAGCTTCATGCTCGAACGCCACATGGTGCTGCTGCGGAACCTGGCCCTGGGCCGGACCGTCGTCATGGAGCGCTCGCACCTGGACGACTTCCTCTTCGTACGCGAGCACGCCGAGTCGGGGAACATCGCAGCGGACCAGGTCGCCGCCTACCGCGGACTGGCCCACGTGCTGCACGCCCGCATCCCCGACCCCGACGTGCTCGTCCTGATGAACCCGCCCGCCGAGGTCTCGCTCAAGCGCCTGGCCGCCGCCGAGGAAGCGGGCGAACGGCCGCGCGAGTTCCCCGACGAGGCGGTCAAGCGGGGCTGGGTCGAGCGCTGGCACGCCATGTACGAGGACCTGCACGCCCACTTCCGCGAGCGCCGTGCGAGCGACCCGCAGTTCGCCGAGGTCTCGCTGCTGCACGTCGACCCCGAGGCGCCGGCCGGGTCGGCGGTGCCGCAGGTGCTCGCCGCCATCCGCGCGAAGCAAGCCCTGCGCGGCCGATGAGCGCCACCCTCAGCACCCGCTATCCCGCGGCGCCGTTCCTCGCCCGGCTGGCCGCGGCCGGCTCGGACCTCGGACGGCAGCTGGCGGGCGCCCTGGACATGCCCCTGCGGGACTACCTGGGCACGCTGCTCCCGTCGGCTCCCGCAGCCGGCAGTGCCAACCCCCACCGCCGCCGGTTCGCCGCCACCGTGACCCGGTGGCTCGGGCAGAGGGGAGTCCCCGATCCCGAGGCGGCGGGAGACCACCTGCTGCACGTACCCGTGATGGAGGCCGCCAGCCATTCCAACCTCCTCCTCGACGTGGAGACGTTCCTCAACACCTACCTGTTGCACGTCGCCCACCGGGAGGCGGGCCACCGGCTGATGGTGGTCACCCAGTGCTCCACCGTCAGCTGCATGTCCCGCAGGGCACCGGTGAGCGGCCCCCTGTTCCTGCGCACCCGGGGGTCGCTGTACCAGGTCTTCCCGTTCTCCAAGAGACTGCTGAAGGATTCCTCGTTCTGTGCCCTGCCCGGTCCGCTGGAGATGAGGCTCGACCTGCTCCAGGGACCGGGGCCGTATGCCGACGAGGACCCCGTGCTGCGCCGGCTCGCCGGGCGGACCTGGCGCGACGCGGCCGAGGCATACCGGGTCTGCAACGAGGAGATCTGGTCGCAGCTGCCCCTGCCCGGCTCGTTGCGGCGCGTCGCGCTGGACGAGTCCGCGGCTGCCGACTGCGTCGCGGAGCACCTGCTGGACCCGGCGAGCCCGGTCCGGCACCTGGTGTTCGACCCGGTGCTGCGCGCTGCCTTCCTGGCGGTGAAGCGCGAGCTGGTGGCGGACCGCGGCAACCTGGCTGTCAACCGGGCCGCCCC
Organism: Streptomyces sp. C; assembly: GCF_000158895.1. NCBI lineage: Bacteria > Bacillati > Actinomycetota > Actinomycetes > Kitasatosporales > Streptomycetaceae > Streptomyces > Streptomyces sp. C. Next base: position 7,395,547 of record NZ_GG657750.1, read on the forward strand.
GGACCACTTCTGGGTCCGGCGCGGCACCCGGCTCCAGCCCGTCCTCGTACACGAGGAGGCGGGCGGCACCGCACTGCTGCGGGAGGCCGGCGGCCGGGCGGTCCCCGTCCCGTTCGAGCCCGAGGCGGTCGCAGCGGCGCTGCGGTCCGGGCTGCTGCAGGCGGACCGGGTGCTCGCGTACCTCGTGCGCTGCATCCTGCCGGGCATCGTGGCCGTGGGCGGCACCAGCCAGCAGGACTACGTCCGCCTGTACGTGCGCCTGCTGCTGGAGACGCACCGCCGGGTGCCGTTCCTCGACACGGCAGACGCGGCCACGGCCGCCGCACCAGGCCTGAGCCGGCTCGGCGGCATGCCGCTCGTCGACATGACAGGGCCCGCGGCGCAGGCCCTGTCCACCCTGTCACCACGCTCGGACCTGCGCGCTTTCGAACGATCCGTGCTCGACGAACCGCTCGGCCGCACGATCGGCTCCCTGCCCAGCGCCCGCTACCTGGAGCAGGCCCTCGACCGCTACGAGGGCAAGGGCGGGAGCCCCGGCGAGCGCCGAGAAGACAAGGAGGCGGACGAGTGATCGTCCTGGGAGTCAACAGCTACTTCGAACACCCGTCGGCAGCCCTGCTCCAGGACGGCCGGCTGCTCTTCGCCGTGGAGGACGAACGGTTCACCGGAGTCAAACACGGCCGCCGCTACAGCCCGTACCGGAGCTACTTCCCCATCGACGCCGTCCACCGCGCCCTGGACCACGCGGACCTGCGGCTCTCGGACGTCGACGAGATCGCCTACTCCTACCACCGCTGGTCCCACCTGCGCAGCCTCTGGGGCTGCCTCACCGGACGGCGGCTCTCCTCCCTGCGGGAAGAGCTGAACGCGTTCGCCAACCTCGCCAACCTCGCGGAGTCGCTGCGCTCCGGCTACGACGTGCCGCAGCGCTACCGGCAGCGGATCGGCCCGCAGGACGCCCGCCGCGTGCCCTTCCGAGAGTGGCCGCACCACCTGAGCCACGCAGCCTCGGCGTTCTTCTGCTCCGGCTGGGACGAGGCGTTGACGGTGGTGTGCGACGGGGCTGGGGAGAACGCGTGCACCTCGGTGTTCGCGGGCCGGGGCAGGAGGCTGGTCCCGCTCGGGCAGGAGAACGTCCCCGATTCCCTGGGGATCTTCTACTCGCTGGTCACCCGGCACCTGGGCTTCGAGCCGTTCTCCGACGAGTTCAAGGTGATGGGCCTGGCGGCGTACGGCGAACCGCGCTTCGCCCCGGAGTTCCGCCGCATCGTGGTGCTGCTGCCCCACGGCCGCTACCGCGTGGACGTGGGCCTGCTGCGGGCCCTGGGCCGTCTCGTCACGGCGGCCCGGACTCCCGGCACCCCCCTGGAACAGGTCCACAAGGACCTGGCGGCCTCAGCCCAGCAGCGACTGGAGGAAGCCCTCGAACACGTGATCACACACTACGCGAGGGCCACCGGGCTGCGCAGGCTGTGCCTGGCCGGCGGAACCTTCCTGAACTGCGTGGCCAACGGCCGGATCGCCCGGCTCGGACTCTTCGACGACATCTTCGTCCAGCCGGCCGCCAGCGACGCCGGCACCGCGGTCGGCGCCGCGGCGCTCAGCACCATCCGGCGCGGCGGCAGGGCGCAGGTATCGGTGCCCTCCTACTTCCTGGGCACCGAGTACGGCGACGACGCAGCGGAGGCCGCGTTCGCCGCGGCGGGCGTGAAGCCCGAACGGCTCCCGGAACGGGAGATGGCACGACGGCTCGCAGAACGTCTCGCCGGGGGCCGCGTTGCGGCCGTCTTCCGCGGCCGCATGGAGTTCGGCCCCCGGGCCCTGGGCAACCGCAGCCTCCTGGCCGACGCCTCCGCACCCGCCATGCGGGACCGGCTGAACGAGATCAAGGGCCGCGAGGACTTCCGCCCGGTGGCGCCGATCGTGACCGAGGATGCCTTCGGCGAGTTCTTCGACGGCCACCGCGACCCGTACATGCTCTTCACCAGCACGGTCCTGCCGGAGGCTCGCGAGCGGATCCCCGCGGCCGTCCACGCCGACGGCACGGCGCGGGTACAGACCGTCTCCGCCCGGACCAGTCCCTTCCTGGACGTGCTGCTGCGCGAGTTCGGATCCCGCACCGGCAGCCCGGTGCTGGTCAACACCTCGTTCAACGTGCGGGGCAAGCCCATCGTGGAGAGCCCCCAGGAAGCCCTGGCCTGCTACTTCACCTCAGGGATCGACTGCATCGCCATCGGCGGGTTCTTCCACGAGAAGGACGGGTGATCCGTGACCGCCGACACCACCCCCACGACGGTCAACCGGGCCGCCTGGGACCTGCGGACCGCCGTGCACCTCCAGTCCGACTTCTACCCGGTGGACCGCGTGCGAGCCGGGCAGTCCACCCTCAACCCACCCGAACTCGCCCTCGCCGGCGACGTCCGCGGGCTGCGACTGCTGCACCTGCAGTGCCACTTCGGCCTCGACACCCTGTCCTGGGCCCGGCTCGGAGCCGAAGCCACCGGGATCGACTTCTCGCCGGCCGCCGTCTCCGCGGCACGCACCCTGGCCGAGGAGACGGGCCTGCCCGCCCGGTTCGAATGCGCCGACGTGCTGGCGCTGGACGCGCCCGGCACCCCGTACGACCTGGCCGTCACCACGTACGGGGTGCTCTGCTGGCTCGACGACCTCGACCGGTGGGCGCGCGCCGTGCACCGCATGCTGCGGCCGGGCGGCCGCCTGGTCCTGGTCGAGTTCCACCCCGTGTTGGAGGCCCTCCACCCGGGCCGGCTCAGCGGGGCCGGCGGCTACTTCCCCGGCGGACCCCCGCAGGCCGTCTGGACCGAAGGCACCTACACCGACCCCTCGGCGCCCATCCGCTACCCCGAATACCGATGGCAGCACCCCGTGGGCTCGGTGGTCGGAGCACTGGTCGGCGCCGGCATGGAGGTGACCGGGCTGCACGAGTACCCGCACTGCTCGTACCGCCTCTTCGACGAGCTGGACACCTGCGCCGACGGCCTGTGGTCGGACGCGTCCGCACCGGGCCGCCTCCCCTACATGTACGCGATCACCGCCACGAGGAAGACGACGTGACCCACCGACAGCTGGCCCGGCTGCTGCCGCATGCCGACCTTCCCCTGCCCCTGGGCGACGGGCGGACGCCCACGCCCCTGGAGGCCCGGCCCGACCTCTCGGCCCGTCTGGGCCCCGAGGTGCTCCTCAAACGCGAGGACCTGCTGGACGACCTCGGCGGCGGCCACAAGGTGCGCAAGCTCGACTACGTGGTCGCCGACGCACTGCGGCAGGGTGCGACGGCCCTGGTCACCGGAGGCAGTCTGCCCTCCGGGCAGTGCGTGGCCGTCGCCGCGGCCGCCCGGCGCCACGGCCTGGAACCGGTGCTGGTCTACAGCGGCGACGAGCAGCGCCGTCCGTCCCACCCGCAGGGCAGCTACTTGCTGGCCCTGATGCTGGCGACCGAGGTGGTGTGGCACGAGCGGACCCCCTGGTCCCGCAACGCCGAACTCCTCGCCGACGCCTGCCGGAAGGCTGCCGCCCGCGGCCTCGTGCCCTACCCGGTCCCGCCCGGCATCACCACCTGGCCCGGGCTGCTCGGCAGCGTGGGCCTGGGCCTGGAGCTGGCCGACCAGCTCGGTACGGGGGCCGGCGAAGCACCTGGAGTCCGGCCGGACCCGGCTCACGGGCGGCGCGAGGTGCACGTCGTGGCGCCCGCCGGCTCGGGAGCCACCTGCCTGGGCCTCGCACTGGCGGCCCGGCTGCTGGGTCTGCGCTGGCAGGTCCACGGCGTGTGCATCGGCGGCGGAAGGGCAGCCGTGGAGGCGGAGATCGACGCCCTCCGGCAGGAGGCGGCCCGGCGGCTGGGCCGCCCGGACCTCGCCGATCCCGCCGCCGCCCCCGTGCACGTCCACGACCAGTGGCTCGCCGCCGGGTACGACCGTCCGTCGGAGGCCGAACTGTCGGCCATGGCCGAAGCCGTGGGCGACCACGGCCTGCTCCTCGACCCCACCTACATGCTGAAGGCGTTCCTCGGGCTGAGGGGACTCGCCGCGAGCGGGGCGATACCCCCTGCCGCACGGGCCGTGCTCGTGCACACCGGCGGCTCCCTGGGCCTGTTCGGCTCCTCCCCGGCCCTGCGGTCCTGGAGCCGGGAGCGGTTCGCCCCCTTCCTCGCACCGGCCGCGCCGGACGGCGTCCCCGATGGTGTCCCCGCCGGCGCTCCCACCAGCTTCACCGCCGCGACCGCCCGATCCGGTGGCGCCCGACCGACAGGAGCATGACGACGTGGCACGCGACCAGAGCCCCACGACATCCCTCGCGCCCCGCGCCCGCAACAGCACCGGCTCCGAGTACGACCGCACCGGCCGCGCAGACGGCCGCCCGGGGCGGGGCGCCGCCCGGCAGCGTGCACGGACGTGGCGCCGACGGCACGAAGGCCTTCCCCTCGGACCGGCCCGCCGGTCCTGCACGTCTCCGGGGGCCGGCCCATGCCCGCTGACCACCCGGCCACGCAGCCGGCCACGCGACCGGGGGCGGACGCCTCCAGGGCGGAAGCGGATCCGGCGGCCGACGGCAACGTCGTGCTGTGCACGCCCGAAGGCGCGGCCGCGGCCGAACGGTTCCACGACCTGACCGGCCGGCCGCTCCTGCGGGCGGCCGACCTGGACGAGGCCGGACGCCTCCTGGCCGACCCAGGCCTCACCACCGCGCTCCTCTCGGTCGGACCCGCGCCCCTGGGCTTCGTGGCCTCATCCGTGTACCGCGCCCACCGCCGGGAACTGGGCCTGGGCTGGATCATGGGATGGCGCGGTGTGGAGACCGCCGTCGCGCACGCGGCCAAGACCGCCTCGTACCGGTACCACGGGGACCCGGCGGGACTGGTGTGGTCCTCGGCGGTCCTCGGATCGGTCCGTGAGGCCACGGTCGACGGCCTGCGCCTCCGGTCCGGACCCGCACCCGACCTGCCCCGGCAGCTGCAGGAGGCGAACGCGCTCGTCGCGCTGAGCAGCCACGGCCGGGGAATCGACATGTGGCTCGGAGAGCGCATGCTGTGCTCGGCGCCCGCTGCGGCCTCCGCGGACCTGCGGGGCCAGGCCGTCTACCCCTGCATGCAGGGGGGTCCGTGCATCCGGGCACGGGAGGTGGCCGGCCGGCTGCAGGAGCCCGAGCGGGTCGACGTCGCGTCGGTCCGGGCGGACGTGCTGGTCCTGGACAGCTGCCGCAGTCTCCGCATCGGGCTCGACGCACCGGGCGCCTGCCTGGCCACGGCAGCGGTCCTCGGTCCGCACGCCGGATCCGTACTGGCCGCCGTCGGCGATGCCGAGGGCACCGTCGCAGCGCACCTCGACGCCTGGCGCCTGCTGCGGGGCGGCGCACCGGTGCACCGGGCGGTGGCCGCCGAGAACGCCGCCAACCTGGCGGCGGCGGGCAGCGCGCCGTGGGTGCTGCTGGGCGACCCACTGACCCGGATACCTCGTTCGGGTGGTGCGGCCCCACACGACGGGCACGTGCCGGAGATCGGGTTCGTCGACGTGCCGGGAGAGGCCGTGGCCGTCGTGGCGGACGAGCCGGAGGGGTCCGCGCCGTCCCCCGTGTGGGTACAGCCACTGCCCGGCACCGGCCGGGCCGTGGTGGCGGTGCGCGGCGGGCCGGCCGGCCGGGTGGTGGCGGTGCCCCGGTCACAGGACCTCCCGTGGCTGCTGCGCGAGGAACTGCTGGCGGCGGCGCCCGCATTGGCGACCTCACGGAAACTGGCCGCCGTCGCCGCCGACCTGCTGCCGGGACCGGCGGCCGAGCGGGCACAAGCGGTCGCCCAGGCCCTCGACGACCGGCTGGCGCGCAACGCCCGTCTGCTCGCCGGCCGCCCGGCGGCGGTCGTCGACGGCGGTCGCGCGCACGACCGGCTGCAATGGCATGCGAGCGAGCTGTCACGCTGGCAGCAACTGCACGAGGACCTCGGCGAGGTGCTCGCCGCCTTCACGCGGGCCCTGGGGCCGATGCAGACGGCCCTGCACCTCAACGCCCGCGAAACACCGGCCGCACCGGGCGAGCCCACCGAGTGGTGCCCCTACTGCGGCTCGCCCGCGAACCGGCGCCGCTTCCGTCTCGACACGCTGTCCCGGGCCCGCCACGCCGTCGTGTGCTGGTCGTGCGACCTCGTCTACGACGGACCGCCGGCCTCCCGGGGACCGGGTCCGCCTTCCACGGTCCGGGTGCCCGCACTGCTGGGCCCCCTGGCGGTGCCGGCGGGGCAGCAGGCGGAATACCGGCTCGTCGGCATCCCGCCGGCGCCGAGCGGCGTCCGCGCCGTGCGGATCGCGGTGGAATCGGTGCCCTGGCCGATGCCGGTCGAGGCCGGCCCGGTCCGGCACGGCTCCGAGGAGGCCACCGAGCCCGAACCACGATTCGCCGTCCTCGTACCCGACGGCCCGCCGGGACTGTACTCGCTGGTCACTTCCGTGGTGGTACGCGGCGAGACCGTCACCGTCAAGCGGCCCCTGCACATCCTTCCCCCCGATGCCAAGGAGCCAGTCGTTCGCACGTGACACAACATCACTTTGCCCGTGATAAAGGCGAGTTGATGCCGACACGGCCGACAGCACTCCACTTCAGCGCATAAGAAAGTCATCAGAATGATCGACATCGAACTCATCCGCACGGACACCGAACACGTGCGCAAGGCCCTCCTCAAGCGCATGGACGAAGTCGACCTGGACGCCGTCCTCGACGCCGACCGCCGGCGCCGCACGCTCGTGGGGCAGGTCGAGGCCGCACGGTCCGAGCGCAAGCGCAAGGCCAAGGACATCGGCCTCCTGCGCGCCTCCGGGGCCGACACCGCGGAAGCCCAGCGCGCCGCCGCAGCCCTCGGCGACGACATCACCCGGATGCAGTCCGAGCTCGACCTGGCCGAACGGCGGCTGCGGGACCTGCTGATGGAGCTTCCGAACCTGCCCGACGAGCGCACCCCGGCGGGCGGCAAGGAAGCCAACCAGGTCGTCCGAACCTGGGGCGAGCAGCCGGACCTGGGCGACACCCCGCTGGATCACGTCGAGCTGTGCGACCGCCTCGGGCTGGTCGACTTCGCCCGCGGCGTCAAGCTGGGCGGAAACGGCTACTGGCTGTACACCGGAGCGGGCGCCGCCCTGGAATGGGCACTGATCGACTTCTTCAACCGCGAGCACTACGCGGCCGGTTACACCTTCATGTTGCCCCCGCACCTGCTCACCGAGGAGTCCGGCTTCGCCGCCGGACAGTTCCCCAAGTTCTACGACGACGTCTTCCACGTCCAGGCGGGCGAGGACGACCGCAAGTCCTTCCTCCTGCCCACCGCCGAGACGGCGATCCTCAACGTCTACCGCGACGAGATCCTGCCGACGGACACGCTGCCCTTCAAGGCCTTCGCGTACACGCCCAGCTACCGGCGCGAGGCCGGCAGCCACCGCAGCTCGGAGCGGGGCACCATCCGCGGCCACCAGTTCAACAAGGTGGAGATGTTCCAGTTCGCCGCCCCCGACCAGGCGGAGGAGGCCTTCCGGGAACTGGTGGACCGCACCGAGATGCTCGTGGAGAAGCTCGGTCTGCACTACCAGACCACCCTCCTGGCGGCCCGGGACGCGAGCGCCACGATGCGCATGACGTACGACGTGGAAGTCTGGATCCCGAGCATCGCCTCCTACAAGGAGGTCTCGTCCGCCTCCTGGGCCGGCGACTACCAGGCCCGCCGGGCGAACATCCGCTACCGGCCGGCCGCCGGCGGACCCACCGCCCACGTCCACACGCTCAACGCCTCGGGCCTCGCGACCAGCCGCCTGCTGCCCGCGATCCTGGAGCAGAACCAGCGCCCCGACGGGTCCGTCACGGTACCCGAGCCGCTGCGGGCCTGGGTCGGCACCGACGTCATCCACCCGCCCCGCTGACAGGAGGACCACGGCCTTGGACGACACCCGCGCACGCATACTGGTGCAGGCCCTGGGTGACCACCAGGTGAGGGCCCGCCGGTCGCTCAACCTCACCCCGAGCGAGAACACGATGTCACCGCTGGCCCGGCTGCCCCTCGCGCTCGACGTGTACTCGCGCTACTTCTTCGACCACATGCGGCTGTTCGGCTCGTGGAGCTTCTACGGCGCCCTGGAGCCCGGCCGGATCGAACAGGAGGTACTGGCCCCGCTGCTGCGGGAATCGGCCCTGGCCGACCACGTCGACACGCGCCCCATATCCGGCCTCAACTGCATGACCGTCGCGATGGCGGCCCTGTGCCCACCGGGCGGCACGATGTACGTGCTCCCCGTCGCCGGCGGTGGCCACATGAGCACCGCCTCGGTGGCCGCCCGCCTGGGGATCCGTACCGTACCGCTGCCGATGAGCGGCCACCACGACCTGGATCTGGACCGCCTGGAGGCGCTCCTGAAGTCCGACCCGCCGGACCTCGTCTACGTCGACCAGTCCACGCAGCTCTTCCCGCTGGATCCCAAACCGCTGCGTGACCTCGTCGACCGGCACGCCCCCGCCGCCTTGATCCACTACGACTCCAGCCACACCAACGGCCTGATACTCGGCGGGGTCCTGGCCAACCCACTGGAGCGCGGAGCCCACACCTTCGGAGGATCCACGCACAAGACGCTCCCCGGCCCGCACAAGGGCTTCCTCGCCACGAACGACCCCTGCCTCGCCGAGCGCATCGGCACGATCTCCGCCGACTTCGTGAGCCACCACCACCTCGGCGAGGTGGTCTCCCTGGCCGTCACCATGGTGGAGCTGAAGGAGTGCGGGGGCGCTCACTACGCCCGCGCCGTGGTCGACAACGCCCGCATCCTGGCGCGGGACCTGCACTGCCGGGGGCTGGAGGTGGCCGCCTCCGACCGCGGGTTCACCGACTGTCACCAGGTGTGGGTGCGGGCCCGCGCGGGCACGGACCCGGACCGGGCCGCCGACCGCATGCGCGAGCAGGGCCTCCTCGTGAACAAGCTCAGCGGCCTGCCCGGCCTGGACGGCGCGGCCTTCCGCCTCTCGGTGGCCGAGCTGACCCGGCTGGGCGCCGGCGCCGGTCACATGGGAGTGCTCGCAGCCGCCCTGGACCCCCTGCTGTCCGGCACCCCGCAGGACGTCACCGCGGAGGTGGCAGGACTGCGGTCGGAGTTGTCCACGCCACGCTACTGCCACGGCTCGGCCGAGGTCGCCGCGATGGGCGCACCGCCCGAGATGGTGGACCTGATGCACGCGATCGAGTCCGCGAACGCAGCCGGCTGACCGGAGGTATCCCCCCATGACCCGTCCCCCGTCCACCGGCCCGCTTCCGGTGCTCCTGGTCGTCTACGGCCGCGGCGCCGCCACCGCCCCGGGCGTCCTCACCACAGCCCGTCGGCGCTGCACCGTGGTCTTCTTCGGCGACCTCGGCGATCCCGAGGTCGCCGCGGACCTCGCCCGTCTGCCGGAGGGCACCCTCGTCGTGGACACGGCGGGGCTGTCCCGGGAACAGCTGTGTGCGAAGGCCCATGAGTTCGGACCCTCCGCAGTGGTCACCTTCAAGGACTCCCTGCTGAGGGACGCGGCCGCCATCGCCGAGCGGTGCGGCCTGCGGTTCCACGACCCCGCGACCGTGGAGGCCCTCGTCGACAAGCACCGCCAGCGGGCGACGCTGGCGGCGGCCGGAGTCCAGACCACCGTCTGCCGGCGGATCCGGTCGGCGGCCGACTTGCGGCCCGCACTCGCCGCGACGGGCGCCCCCGCGGTCCTCAAACCCTGCTCCGGCGCCGGCAGCGTCAACACCTGCCTGGTCAACGACGCCGAGGAACTCGAAGACCGGTACGCGGAGTTCACGAGGGGCACCGGCCTCCGCGGCGACTACGTGCTGGAGGAGTACCTCCCCGGCGACACCACGGTGGTGGGGGAGTTCTGGGGCGACTACGTCTCGGTCGAGTCCCTGGTGGAGGACGGCCGGATCCACACCGCGGCCGTCACCGGCAAACTCCCGCTGGCGTTCCCCTTCCGGGAGACCGGCTACTTCATTCCCGCCCTCCTTCCCGACGGACTGGCGCAGTCGGTCGTCCGGCTCGAACAGCGTGCCCTGCGTGCCCTGGGCATCCGCCACGGCGTGACCCACACGGAGATCAAGTTCACCCCGCAGGGCCCCCGCCTGATCGAGGTCAACGGCCGGCTCGGCGGCCACGTCGCCGACATCCTCAATCGTGCCGCCGGGGTGGACCTCCTCGGCCTCGCCGTCGGCCTGGCCCTCGGCGACCGCGTCACCCCGCAGGCACTGCCGGGGCCGGGATCCCACGACGGGGGAGTGGCCTTCCAGTACTTCCTCTCCCCGCCGTTCGACGGCCTGGCGCCGGGCGGCGCCGGGCTGGTCGACGACCTTTACGGGATCCCCGGGGTCGATCTGGTGGACGCCCGCATCGACCCCGCCTGGCGTGCGGACTGGAGGGCCGGCACCGAGTGGCTCGTCGGCACCGTGTACGGCTCGGCGGACGGCTTCGCCGGCCTCAGGGCCACGGTGGAAGCCATCCAACAGCGGATGGAGACCTTCTGGAGGTGACGAACGGGCAACCCCGCGCGGCGCCGGCTCTCCCCGCCGCACCTTCATTGAGGTGCGGGCTCGCCGCTGAGAGTGCGGGGCCCGCGTGCGACGAGCGGGCGGCCGTCGCCCTCGGGCAGGACGGCAATGAAGCGCCAGGCACCGTCTTCAATGCGGGCCAGGCCGAGGGTCGTGGTGGTGTTGAAGGCCTCGATGGCGGCCTCGGCTCCTCGGTCAGCGAGTCGTGTCTGCCCAGGATCGAGGTGTGGACGACGGCGTAATTCCCCAGGGGCTGTGGTCACGTGATTCCCCAGCCCCGGGGGCGATTGCTCTGTCCTGTGATCAGGTGTTGGACGGCCTTGTGGCCCAGGCCCGGATCAGCTCCGCCGCCAGCCAGTGCCCGCGCTTCTCCGCCGCCGCGGCCGGGAAGACACCATTGGTGCTGCGGAGCGGATCCGCCCCGCGAGCCAGAAGGAACGCGGTCACGTCGACATGGAGGGACTCGCCGCTTTGAATGTGGCTGTCGATCTCGATGTCGATGGCATGCCGCAGAAGGGTCCAGCCATCTCCGTTGTCGTCCTCGACGTCATAGCCGGCGTCGAGAAGTTCGCGAAGTCTGGGCAGGTCCTCCTGCTCGACGGCCTGGTGGCCAGGTGACCACGGCATAGGAGCCCTCCGGGGAAGCTCGCTTGTTGGGCCAGTAGCTGGGGCCGTTCATGATGACCTGGTGACTGGTGATGATCACGGAGGCCCTGCCGCTCGGAGATGAGTTCGTAGAGGTCATCAGCCTGCGGGGCGGTCATCTTGGGCATGGCGAAGTAGTCGAGGAACAGCAGGTCGGGACGGACGACGATGGCCGGGCCGCGCTCGACCAGCTGCTGGAACGCTCGTCGACACGCCGGCCGGGGCGACACCCCGAGAGATCGGCGTTCCAGCACGGATTCCACAAAGCATTTGACGCTCACCGGCGACGGACGATCGGATGACGGCCCATGAGCACAGGGCAGATGCATTCCGGCCAGCATCCCATCGACGACGACCTCGTACAGCGGCTGATCGCTGGGCAGTTCCCGCAGTGGTCGGGGCTGTCGGTGGCGCGCTTTCCCTCCCGCGGCACGGTCAACGCCATGTACCGGCTGGGCGACGACATGGTGGTGCGGCTGCCGTTGGTGCGGGGCGGAGCCGAGGACGTAGCGATGGAGCAGGAGTGGCTGCCCCGCCTCGCCCCCCGCCTGCCCACGGCCATTCCGGAGGTGCTCGGGGCCGGAGAGCCCGCCGAGGGGTATCCGTGGCCGTGGTCGGTGTACCGGTGGCTGGCGGGGGAGCTTCCCGAAGCGGGGGCACTGAGCGAGCCCGTGCTGCTGGCCGAGGATCTGGCCGAGTTCGTAGCCACGATGCGGAGCATCACCCTGCCGGGGGCGCCACAGGCCCATCGCGGCGGGCCGGTCAGCTCGCTCAACGCGGAGACCCGGGCGGCGATCGACGAACTGCGTGGGATTCCTCAGGAGGACGTCGACTGCGATGCCGCAGCCGCGGTATGGGAGGACGCGCTGCGGACCCCGGGCTGGGAGGGGCCGCCCGTGTGGCTGCACGCCGATCTGATGCCGGGCAACTTGCTGGTCGACGGCGGCAGGCTGGCCTCGGTGATCGACTTCGGCTGCACGGGAGTGGGAGATCCGGCCTGTGATCTGTTCCCGGCGTGGAATCTGCTGCCGGCCGGTGCACGCGAGGTCTTCCGCGAGGCGCTGGGTGTGGACGACGCGACCTGGAAGCGCGGCCGGGGACGGACGCTGTCGCAGGCGCTGATCGCACTGCCGTACTACCGACGAACGAACCCGGCGATGGCGCGCAACGCCCGGCACGTGATCCGGGCGGTGCTGGAGGAGAGTTGAGGTCTCCCGAGAATCCGCGCGCAACACCGCGAGTCCGAACCGGATCGCCGGCGACCAGCACCCTGAGGTTGGCAAACCTGTTTCCACAGAAACTGCGCCGAACGACTCGTCCAGCACTCCGAAACCCTCATCACGTGGGCCGGCAGCACCTCGATGATGCGCCGGATCACCAAGGGTCGCAAGAGCCTCGACCGGCTCGCATCCCTGCGATCGGGTGCCGGAGGGTTCGACATCACTCCTGCGCCCGTTCTGTGGCTGCCTCGGCACCACATGCCCAGCACCCCCTCCAACGCTGCCCGGATCAGGCGCGGCAGGTAGCGAGCATCCCACCGCGGCCACAAGCCCTTGCCGGGACAGAGGGGCCCGGCCGCTCACACCGGACCGGTCAGTGCTGACGGTGCCGGCCGTGGCGCGGGGGTTCGGCGGTCACCAGGAGGACGAGGGCGAGGCCGAGAGGGAGCAGGAGCAGCAGCATCACGGTCATGGCCGCGCTCGTACCCCCTGCGGCGCCCTTGACGCGGGGCCGACCGGCAAAGAGGAAAGCCCGCGGTCGGCCGGTGGAAGGAGGAGGAAGGCGCCGCCGGCTCCGGAGCGTGGCGGGACGATCAGAGGAGGCGTGACGTTCGGGCTAGGCATCGTTCCTCCTGGTGTCACACGGCATCCATACCGCTCCTCCGCGATACCGCGACACCGGCCGGGGAAGCCGTCCCCCGACTTCCCGGGCCCCAGCACGGTCCGGTGTCCGCTCCGCCTCGGCCGGTGTCCCAGACAGGTCGTGGAAGTACGCGGCGGCGAAGCGGAGGCCACCGAGGGCGTCGGCCTCGCGCCGAGCTGGACGCGGCCCCAGGAGAGAGCGATCCAGCCCATGCGCGCGCGTTGCTGGTCGAGGGGGCTGGTGGTCCAGCGCCTGGGCTACTCCTGCTCGTCCCTGCTGTGACCTGCGGTTTCTGCAAGGCTGGATGGTCAAATCCTTGACGTCCCGCCGAGGCGGGTTCTCAAGTCCGGCTTCCACGAGCGCAGTTGCTGTTCCTCAATTCTTGCTCAGAACAAGGTTCCGGTTCCCCCGTTTGCCCGCCGGCGCGGTTACGGTCTTCGTCGCAGGGGGCCGCCTCGTTGACCTGATGGCGGCTCATAAACCTTTTGACATGGGGGAATTATGCGATTTACCGTGCGTGGGACCGTCGGACCGGTCTTTGCCCTGGCCCTGCTCGGCGGCCTCGCGGCCCCGGCGCAGGCGGCCGAGGACGATCCGACGTCGCAGCCGCCGGCGGTGGAGGCCGTGGAGGCGGCCGCCCCGGAAGACGACTCGCTGGCGCAGTTGCCGGAGACGTCCACCAACTCGGAGTCGGGCGCGCAGCGGTGTGACAACCCTCGCCGCACGTGGTTCGAGATCCCTTCGAAGACCGGGATCCACATGCCCGCCAAGTTCGGCGGGACGTCCTTCAAGGACGGCCCGGGCGGCACCATGGTGGTCAGGGTGGAAAGGTCGGGGAAGGTCATGCGCGAGGTCAGCGTGGGCGGTGAGGTCGAGGTCAGCGGCATCGTCGCGAAGGCCAAGGTCTCGATCAACGCGAAGATCGGCACGGAGGCCGGGGTCACCGTCGGGCACGAGTACCGCAGGAACGTGACCAGCGGCAAGTACGGCCACCTGCAGTACGGCTCCTGGGGCTACTCCGTGAAGTGGGCCAAGTACGAGACCAGCGCCGACGGGTGCGGCAAGAAGCTCCTCAAGAGCGGCACCGCGAAGCTCCCCACCTCCGAGGTCGGCTGGAACTACTGGGAGACGAGCTCTTGAGAGCCGGGCGCGGGCCACTGACCGCGGTCGTGGCCCTCGCCTGCTCGTCCTTCCTCGCAGCCGGCTGTTCCGGCCCGACCCCGTCGGGCTCGGCGAGCGAGGAGGCCCAGGGCGTCCGTGCCCAGGGCCTGCTGGAGAAGGTCGCGCCCGATGCCCCGGAGTTCGTGGAATCCGGCCTGGAGAGGGTCGCCGACGGGGTGCACGCCCGCTCCGCACTCGCCGGGGGCAGGACCTACAAGGTCTCCGTGGCGTGCGTCGGAACGGGAACGGTCGAGCTGACGATCGGGGACAAAGCCCCGCCGCAGGCCGTCCCGTGCGACGGAGTGAGGTCGAGCCGGCCCGTCCAGGATCCCCCGGACGTCCTGCCGGTCGACATCACGGCGGCAGCCGGAGCCACGGGAATGGTCGCCTGGCAGATCACCGCCGTCCCTTCCTGACACGCCTGCCCCACGGTTCCTGCCCGCCCGCCCCACCAGACCAGCGGTGGGCAGGAACCATCCGGTGCAGGGAATCAGGTCAGGTCCGGGTCCTCGCCTTCAATGACGTGCATCGCCGCTTCCTCGGCGCTCGCCGCTCCTCCGTCGATGCCCTCGTCCCGGGCGATCAGCTCCTTGGTGGTGTCGCTACGGACGCCCTCGTCCGGCGCGCTGAGTCGCCCCGCGCGTTCGCCACCCACCTCGTCATCGATCAGCTCTCCCTGCCCGCCTGGCAGGTCCCCCAGGCCGTCGCCACCGAGCTCGGCCACCTCCGGTACCTCTTGGGACAGCCTTTCGTCCAGGGACTCGCCGGCCTGCTGCTCCTCAGCTGTCGTGCCGTATTTGTCGACGCCCAACGGCTTCTCCGGAGGGGAGTAACCCTCGTCCAGCATGTCGTCGTAGGTGCGCTCGTCCACCGCGTTCTGGAGGTCCAGGGGCGCCGCGTCCTCTTGTTCCTCGTTGGTGCCCGTGGGCTGGTAGGCGTCGTCCGCCATCTGCTTCTCACTCATCAGCGCTCCCTCGGGGTCCTGTCTTTCTTCTCGATCACCCCCTGGGGCGGCTGCCCGCGGCAGGGCTGCCGAAACCGTCGCGGCTCGGCCGCACCCCGGCGTGCGCCCGGTGCCCGGTCCGGTGGCCGCCCTGCGATCCGAGGGCGAGACTTTTGAGGAGAACGCCGGCGTATCTCCATAGCTGGTGGAGGAGTGATCACCATGACAGAGCCGCTGGGCCCGCCACTGACCATCGTCCGCCCCGGCGAGGGGGGTGAGGGCTACCTCGGCCCGATCGGGGTCGCTTTCAAGCTCTGGGGCGCCGATACCAACGGATCGGTCTCCGTCGTCGAACACCCCTTCCCCGTCGGGGCGTTGGTGCCGCCGCACCTGCACACCCGGGAGGACGAGTACTCGATCGTCACTGAGGGCGAGATCGGCTTCCGGTCCGGAGACCGTGAGGTTGTCCTGGGCGCCGGCGGTTACATCACCAAGCCGCGTGGGGAAATGCACGCGATGTGGAACGCCGGTCCTGTCCCGGCCCGGATGATCGAGATCATCAGTCCGGCAGGCTTCGAGCACTTCTTCCGCGAACTGGCCGAGATGCTCGCCGACGGCCCTCCGCCGACCGAGAACGCGATACCGGCGCTCGCCGTCAAGTACGGGCTCCAGTTCGGGCAACCGGACTGGCTGCCGGACGTCATCGCGCGGTACGCCCTGACCCCGCCGTCCACCCCTTGAGGGCCGGCCGGTGCCCGGCCCCGTGCTCGATCGGCCGCTCCAGGGCGGCGTGGGCACCTGGTCCAGGGCGACGCCGGGGATGGGGCGCAGCTGCGCGCATGGCGGGTGGGGTCTCATCACTCCATGCGGAAGCCGGCGCGCTGGTGCAGGGCGAGGCTGGCGGTGTTCTCCGGGAAGATGCCGGACTGCACCGTCCGGATGCCGACGGCATCGGTGGAGGCGAGCAGCGCTTCCAGCAGCGCGAGGCCGACCCCTCGGCCGCGGGCGTCGGGATGGAGTGCGGCGAGCAGGCCGCGGACGCGGCGCTCGATCTCGTCGCGGATCGGCCGGACGGCCGCGACGCCCTGCCCGGCCGGATCTTCGAGCTGCCAGTCCAGGTAGCGCTTGCCGGGGTAGTAGGGGCAGGCGTCGCCCGCAGCCCATGGTGATCACCACGTCCGGTGAGGATCTCGGGGGTCTCGGCGGAGATGTCGATGCCGGCCTCGGCCAGGGCCTGGACCACGGCCGGGTTCACGGTGTCGGCGGGGGCGGATCCGGCCGAGCGGGCCTGGACGCGGGTACCGCCGAGGTGAGTGAGGAAGGCGGCGGCCATCTGGGACCGGCCGGCGTCGTGCACGCAGACGAACAGCACGGACGGGGTGGCGAAGGAGGTGGAGGAGGCGAACCGGTACGCCTCCCCGATGCAGGAGGCGACCAGCGGCGGCGCCAGGTGTGTGCGGCCGGCGCGGTTCAGGCCGAAGATGAGCCAGACCAGCCCGGCGGAGGCCGCGACCCCGGCCAGCCACAGGTGTCCGGACCACCGCTCGTGGGTGGAGAAGTGCACCAGCGGCTTGCCGAACATGGCGTCGGCCGGCACCGCGCCGGCGATAGCCCCGGCGACCTGGGCGGGCACGTACGCGGCGACGTCGCGCGGGCCGGGCCGGGGCCGTCGCCGGTGCGCCGGCCGGTGAACCAGGCGGCCAGGGTGACCGCGGGTTGAAGAGGGTCCCGGACACCGCTCCCAGGAACGCGATGAGCACGCCCAGGCCGAAGACGGTGGCCAGGGAGTTGGCCGGCAGCTGCGTGGCGACGTCGTGGGTCAGTTCGGCGGCCTGGATCCCGGAGCCGACCACGACCGCGACCAGCCCGGCCGTCCCCAGCCCCTCGACCGCCGTCCGCCGCAGCAGCGGCGCGGGGTCGCACACGTACGCCTCGCCGCCCTCGTGCGAGGCGATCAGCGACAGCAGCCGCAGCTGGACACCGGCAGGCCAGCTTGTTTCGACATGTCTCTATCTTGACAGTCGTCGAATTCGGGGGCAAGGTCGAACTGTATCGACAGGCATCGAAACAAGTCGTTGGGAGACCGCCATGTCCCGTGTCCAGCTCGCCCTCCGCGTCGCCGACCTCGAAGCCTCGATCGCCTTCTACTCCAAGCTGTTCAACGCCGAGCCGGCCAAGCGCCGCGAGGGCTACGCCAACTTCGCCATCACCGAGCCCCCGCTCAAGCTCGTCCTCATCGAGGGCGAGACCGGCGAGGACACCCGCCTGGACCACCTCGGCGTGGAAGTCGCCTCGACCGAGGACGTCAACGCCGCCACGACCCGCCTGAAGGACGCGGGGCTGGCGACCTTCGAAGAGAACGACACCTCCTGCTGCTACGCCCTCCAGGACAAGGTCTGGGTCACCGGCCCCGGCAAGGAGCCCTGGGAGGTATACGTCGTCAAGGCCGACGCCGACACCCTGGGCAAGAGCACCGAAGGCGCGCCGGACGCCTGCTGCGCCACCACCGCCTGCGCCTGTGGCAACTGACCACGGCGCACCGCACCCTTCCGGAAGGTGAAAGCCGGGTCGGACGCCGCACGGCGTTCACGAGGCGTTACCCCTGGCGCGCCACCGCTTCGAGGACGAACCCGTGGCCGGCCGGGTCGGCGTAGCGGCGCATGGTCGTCCGGCTGCCGGGCGGGGCGCCGTCGTCCTCCGCGGCCACCGGGCGGGCGCCGAGGGACACGGCCTCGCGTTCGGCCTCGTCGAGGGCCTCCGGGGCGACCAGGATGCTCAGGTGTGCCTGGTGCGAGCCTTCCGGGAGCGGCCAGCTGGGCGGCGCGTGGTGGGGATCGCGGCGGACGCCGAGGACGACGCCCTCGGAGCCGGTGACGAGGATGAGGTCCCCGTCCCCCGGCGCCGGGCCCACCGTGGCGCCGAGCAGGTCGGCGTAGAAGTGTGCGAGCAACTCGGGCTCGGCGCTGTCGAGGACGAGCACGGTCGTCTTGGGTACGGTCATGCACCCCCGTGTACCCCCAGTCGGCCTACGTACGCGGGGAGTTGCCGGCCGGCGAGGCCGTCACAGCACGCTTCCCCGGCCGGCCGGCAGTGACGACGCAGGCACGGTCCGGCGGGCACCGACGGGCCTCGTGAGGGGGGCCGGGTGGGTCTGCGCGAGCCGGGCGCGGTGCGCCTGACGGCGTGCGGCGTGCACGCTGCGCCGCGCCAGGCACAGCTCGCCCGCCGGGACGTGGCAGGTCGGGCACGGCTCGCCGAACGCGCCCTGCCGGAAACGGCGGTGCGTTTCGTAGACGGCGTCCAGCATCGCGTCGAGCGCCGAGTGCGGGACGGCGGCGGACTTGCGGGCGGCCGTACGCGCGGACCGGCGGGGGGCGGCCACAGCCGCGGCGGTGCTCATGGCAGGAGGTCTCCTCGGGCGACGGGTACGCGGGCCGCGCGGGCCCTCGCACTCCCCCCAGCTGAAAGGGGCAGTGGTCCTCCCTTTCCCGCGTAGGCGCAGCTCAGACACCGTCCCGACACGATGTTCCCGAAACGGCGCCGCCGGGCGGGCTCGGTCATGGCCCGCGGCTGGTTACCCCCCTCGCGCCGCGCCCCGCCCGGCGCCCCGCCCCCCTGGGCGGTCTCAGGCGGGGCGCGCCGGCCGGCGCGTTCCCGGGCGGGCGCAGCGGACACAGGTGGTCGCCGCCGGGCGGATCTCCAGGCGCTCGGCAGCGATCGCCTCGCCGCAGCGCTCGCACCGGCCGTACTCGCCCCGTTCGAGTCGCGCCAGCGCCCGGTCCAGCTCTTCCAGGTGCTCGCGGGTCTGCGTCAGCAGGGCAGCCACGTGGGCCCGTTCGAAGGCCGTGCTGGAGCCCTCGGGGTCGTGCTCGTCGTCGACCGCGACCAGGGCGTTCGCCGCGACGATCCCGTCGAAGTCCCGGCCCAGCGCGGCGGCTCGCGCGAGGGTGTCGGCGCGGTCGGCCTCCAGACGTGCGCGGGCGGCCGCGGCGGTAGACGGTTCGCCCGCGTTGTGACCGGACCGGGATGAGGCGCCCATGTCCTCGACAACGCCGGGCCGCGAGCCTCGATTCCCCCGCCGCCCGCCGCCCGCCGCTGGCCGTACGCCGCCCGCTGCCCGCCGCACGCGGGTGGCGACCGGGGCGCGGGGCCGGCGTGCCGGTGGGGCAGGCCGCCGCGGCGATCGCCGTCGGCCGCCGAGCCGCGGGCGGTGTGACGCAAGGTTGCACGGTTTCTCGCTCCTTCCCGGCAACCCCGTCGGCCCCGGCGGCAACTGGAGGGCGACAGAGTAGTACCCGGCTCCGCCTCCGCCTCCGGCCGAAGGAACCCCCACCGATGCCGACTCCATCCCGCCGCCTCCCCGCCCGCCGCCGCCTCGCCCTCATCACCACGGGGCCCGTCACCGCGGCGGGCCTCGGCGTCCAAAGGACTCGAACCATCCGCCGCGGACCTGCCCACGTCCCTCGCCCGCCGACGCCTTCGTGGCGCTCTGACACCGCTGGGACCGCGTCCGGGGCGCCGACCACCCCGTGGCGTACGCCACGGGCGTGGTCGCCAACATGGCACGCGCCCGCATCCGCGCCCTCACCCGCGAACGGCGCCGCGTCCACCTCTTGTGGACGGCCCTTCCCGGCCGCGTGCATCACCCCGACGTGGACGCGGTGATGGACGTATGCCGTGCGCTGGCGAAACTGCCGTTCCGCAAACGCGCCTGCGTCGTCCTGCACCACGCACTGGACCTGTCGGAGAAGGACACCGCCCTCGCCCTCGGGACGTCCGTCGGTACGGTGAAGAGCCAGACCTCCAAGGCGATGGCCGAACTGCAGCGCCTCCTCCGTGCGCGGGCGGCCGAGGACGACTTCACCCTGACCACCACCGCCGGGAGCGAGGCCCTCACCCACCGGTGGACCCTCAAACCCGGCTGGACCGTCCCCCCGGGACAGCACGTCTTCGCCGTCCGGTACGACCACGCCCCCGGCCCGCGCCCCCGGCCCGCCACACCTACACGGCGACGGCCACCACCGCGACCGGTCAGCGGCTCACCGTCACCGGAACACTCCGCCCGG
>NZ_GG657750.1:7416043-7423394 GCF_000158895.1 Streptomyces sp. C
GGCGGGATGGCCCCGTTGATCAGGTTGCGCTGGACCGGGTACGCGAGGCCCGCCGCGGCGGCGAACACGCA
Source organism: Streptomyces sp. C (assembly GCF_000158895.1). Classification (NCBI taxonomy): domain Bacteria; kingdom Bacillati; phylum Actinomycetota; class Actinomycetes; order Kitasatosporales; family Streptomycetaceae; genus Streptomyces; species Streptomyces sp. C. The sequence continues at coordinate 7,416,115 of NZ_GG657750.1, forward strand.
CAGCCACAGGACCGTGCCCGGGCCCCCGGTCAGCGTGGTGGCCGCGAGCGTGAGGGCCATGACCACACTGAGGACGGTCACAGCCGTGGTGTCGGCCAGCCTGTTGCGCAGCCAGCCGGTCCGGGCCGATCCGACGGCCTCCGCGACCGTCATCGCCGACAGGACCGCACCGTGGTCGGCGACGGGGAGGTCCTTCTCGAGGAGCAGCGGCTGGAAGAGGTTGACCTGGCAGATGCGGGCGAGCGTGAACACGGCCACGCCCTGCACCATCAACGGCCCGAGGGACCGCGACGTGGCGAGCACCTTCGCCGCCTGGCGGGCCGAACCGAGGAGCCCGGAGCGCTCCGCCGGCGGGTGGGCACCCGGGCCGGGCGCCTGGATCGCCGGGAGGGCCGCGGCGCACCCCAGCGAACCGAGCGCGCACAGTGCGGTCAGCACGTACGGGGCCTCGTGCCGGACGTGCATCAGGACGCCGACCAGCGGCCAGCAGGCGATCTTCGCCCAGAGGCCGAGGGCCCGGGCGGTGCCCTCGGCCTGTACGTAGTGCTCGTCCGCGCCGTGTTCGTGCAGGTACTCGTACAGGTAGGCGCTGGAGGCCCCGGACACCAGGGAGCGGGCGGCGGCGATGGCCAGGAAGTGCGCCATGAAGCCCGCGAAGGACGGCGAGGCGACCGGCAGGAGGTTCGCCGCGGTCATCACGGCCGCCCCGAGCTGCATGCAGCGGCGCTGTCCGATGCGGTCGGCGATGAAGCCGGTGGGTATCTCCAGCAGGCAGAACGCCACGTAGTAGACGCTCTGGATGCCGAAGATCTGGCTGTCCGTGAGGCCCGCCTGCTTCTGGTACTGGTAGAAGACGGGCATCCACCACAGCAGGTTGAACAACAGCTGGAAACCGTTGTTCAGCCGGATCACGCGGCGAACCGCGGCGGGCGGACGGACGCGGCGTTTCCCGCGCGTGCGCAGGGAGAGGGGCATGGGTGACCTTCGGGTGGACCGGTAGGCGGGGACGTACGGACGGGGTCAGGCGCTGTACGGGCGCAGCTGGAGGATGTGCAGGGAGCCCTCCGGCGCGAGCAGCCATTCGATGTCGAGCGGCCCCGCGAAGGTGTAGTCCGTGGCGAAGTGGGACTGGAGCAGGCGGCCGGCCAGCGCCAGCCGGCCCAGGTGCTCGCGGGTCTCCTGCGGCAGGTCCTCGGTGGCCGCGCCCAGCGAGACCGTGCGGCCGCCGCCCTCGACCGTGTTGTACAGGTACTGCAGGGGCAGCGTCCGGCCGTCGACGACATCGGCCGTGGAGCCGTGCGCGCAGTTGAGGTACACGTTGCGGAAGTCGGCCCGGTTGGTCGGGTTGCAGGTGACCATGACGCCTCCGATCGGGGACGGCTCGTAGCGCTGGACGATCACCCCCATGTACGTGTCGTCCAGGGAGATGCCGGCCTGGTGGCGCAGCCGCACGCTGCGCGGCGAGAGCAGCGAGGCCCACACCCCGCGGACGGCGTCCAGCAGCCCCGGCAGGTCGGTGACCTTGGTGTGGGACTCGTAGATCCCGGCCGCGGAGAAGCCCGGCAGGTCCTCGGCGTTGGAGGAGGACCGAACGGCGAAGCGGCCCGTACCGGCCAGGTGCTCGACCAGCTGCGTGTCCAGGGCGCGCACCAGGTCCTCGGGCACCGGGAGGGTGCGCACCAGGTGCTGCAGTTGCAGGCAGACCGAGTCCGCGACGTCCAGGGCGTCCAGCTCCAGGGCCATCTTCAGCTTGCCGATGCTCTGCTGCACGGCCGGTGAGGAGTCCAGGAAGCGCTGCTGGACGGAGAAGGGCACGGCGATGCCCGCGGGCGCCTGGACGTGCCGGGTGAGGAACTCGCCCGCATGTTCGGCGAGATCGCCGTCGGCGTCCCCGGGCCTTCCCAGCCGGGCGGCCAGGTGGCCGAGGAGGTCGGCCCGGGGCGGGCGGGGCACGGAGTAGTAGCCGGTGAGCCGGGCCGATCCGTGGCGCAGCACGTGGTGCAGTTCCCCGAGGTTGGCCGCCTTGGTGCCGTAGCGGTTGCGGTCGCCGGCCCGCAGCGCGGACAGCGGCACCAGCGGTACGTCCGTGACCTGCGGGGTGTCCAGGCGGACCCGGTGCGTGTGCCACGTCGGTTCGGCGAGGTCCGACGGCTCTTCGACGCGCTCGATGGTGAAGGCATCCGCGGTGACCTCGTAGCGGACCCAGGCACCGTCCAGCTTCTCGTCGGCGATCGTGTCGAGCACTCCGCGGACGATGGCGTTGGGGATGCCCCAGCCGGCCGCCAGCACGTTGGTGTGCGACAGCGGAGTGGTGGGCCGGGCGTTGACCAGGCCGGCGACCCGGGGGATGTCGTCGGGGACCACCGGCATGGCGACGATGTCGTACCAGGTCAGGTCCGCGCGGGCGGCCAGGTACTCCTCGCCGGAGGCGAAGGCCCGTAGCCGGCCGGTGGCCGAGGCGAGCGTCAGTGGCACGAAGGGCGCGGTCGCCAGGAGCGCGTGGCCGCGGGCCCGGGGCACCACGGTCTCCGGCACCGCCGCCAGGGCGTTCTCCTGCCCGTGGTTGGCCGGCTTCACCAGCAGCTCCAGCGCGGGATCGAGGTGGGCCCGCACGAAGGCGTGGAACTCGACCAGCAGCTCCGCGCCCATCGTGTCGGCCTCGGTGGTCTCCAGGACCATGAAGGGCTCGTCCCGCTCCGGGCCGCCCCGGGAGTGCAGCGACAGGACGCCGAGCAAGAAGCGCCGCTGGGGGTCCTGGTAGACCTCGTGGTTGAAGCGGTCGAGGCCGGCGTCGAGCTGGTCGAGGGTCAGCCCCTGGATCTCGGTGGCGATGTAGTTGACGTGAAAGGAGTGCACGGCGCTGTCGAGGACGTGCCAGCGCTCCTGCTCGCGGTCCACGACGACCTTCACGTACGGGTGCCCGCCCAGCAGCCCGGCCAGCTGCTCGAACAGCGGGAGCGTGAGCAAGGCGTCCACGGCGGCGCCCCGCGGTGCCGGCGCGTCGGTGGCGGCTGCGGCGTCGGTCATGCGGGGCTCCCGGGCGTCGAACGGTCGGCGGAGGGGGAGGGGGTCCGGGTGGTGAGGGCGTCGGGCAGGGCTGCCACGATGCGGCCGCAGTCGGCCAGCAGCCGCGGCGCGGACTCGGCGGTGAGGAAGCACAGCGCGGCCATGGAGTTGGCGCCGCCGGCCTCCTCGTACGGCGGGACCGGGCTGCCCGGCGCGAGGCTGTGCTCACGCACCAGCTCCACGCGGGAGCCCGGCGCGATGAGGGCGGGCCAGTCGACCGCCTCGAAGTCCCAGGCCGGCAGGGTGCTCCAGGGCCGGCCCCCGGCGTCGACGGCGAGGACGACGAGGGACCCGGCGGCGCCCTCGCCCTCGGTCAGCATCCGGTCCGGGTAGCCAACGTCCCGGCCGAGCAGCTCGCGTACCAGCATGCCGATCATGTCGAGCCCGAAGACCGCCTCCACCTGCCGGGTGGTCATCACCCCGCCGAAGCGGGCGGCGGTCTCGATCAGCCACATGGCTCCGTCCGCGCCCAGTTTGACTTCGGTGTGGGTGGCGCAGGTGTCGAGCCCGAGCGCGTCGACGGCGGCGCGCGACACCTCCTCGACGCGGCGCTGCAACGCCCGCGGAAGGGCGGCCGGAGCCAGGCTCGCCCGCTCGGTGAAGGGGGCGACGGTCGGCATCCGCCCGGTGATGCACAGCGGGTGGTAGCGGCCGCCGGCGACGATCCCCTCCACGCTGACGTAGTCGCCCCACCCGTCCCCGTCGAACCAGTCGCGGGCCCTGCCCGTCACGATCTCCTCCAGCAGGAAGTCGCTGACGCCCGCGTCGGCCGCGTGCAGTTCGGCGTATCCCTGCGCGGAGGAGGTCTCCATGACGGAACGCCCGGTCTTCCAGGCGGCCTCGGCCTCCTGCTCGTTCCACACGGTGAGGTGGGCGGTTGAACCCGCGCTCCACGCCGCCTTCAGCAGGAGCGGCGGCCGCAGGGTCTCGAAGGCGGCCGTGATGTCATCCGGAGAGTGGACCTCCGCGAACCCCGGCACGGGGACTCCGGCGTCCCGCCAGATCCGGCGCATCAGGCGCTTGTCCCGCGCCCCCGCCACCCGTTCGCCGGCGCCGCGCAGACCGAGCCGCAGGCTCGCGTGGGCGACGGCCACCACCGCGTACTCCGACAGGGTCAGCACCGCCCCGGCGCCGACGCGGCGGGCGTGGGAACAGATCAGATCGACCAGTTCCACCCCCTCGCCCGGCGGGACGGTGGTGACCGACGCGCACCCGGGCAGCCACACCGACTCGGTGGTCCGGGGTAACGGCGCGAGGGCCAGGACATGCACCTCGGCATGGGCGGCCATGCGCGGGACCGCGTACTCCAGGGGAGGGCCGCCCTTGGCATGGACGAAGAGGATCGGAGTCATGGTTCTCCCGGGTCGAGGAGGACGCCGTATGGTGCGACGGCGTCGTCGGCGGACGATCCGTACGCGGTGTCACCTCCTACGGGCCAGGGGGCATCCCGACCGCGACGGATACGGCGGACGCACAGGCGTACGCCTACTCGGTGGGGCGTTCGCCAAACCGCCGCACGCGCCAAGTAGAGCCTGAGCGACGGTGTTTCGGCCATCCGCGCCGCACGGGCACCGGACGCCGCCGCGTGCTCTGCCCGGGCGACGTCCGCGACGGCCCGGCGCGCCGGGAGCCCCACCGGGGGAGGGGTGGGTGACGATGCGCGCAACCCCGCGGGCGGCGCGCCCGGCACACGCAGAGAGGTCCCCGTGTCACCTGAGGAGAACAAGAAGCTGGTCCGCCGGTTCTACCGCGAGATCGACGCGGGGAACCTCGACGCCATGGACGACCTGGTGGCCGAGGACTACCTCGACCACTCGCCCCCGCCGTTCCCCGGCCTCGCACGGGGGCGCGAGGGCCTGAAGCAGGCGTTCCGGCTCTTCTGGGAGGCCACCCCGGGAACGCACGACATCGAGGACCAGATCGCGGAGGGCGACAAGGTCGTGACCCGGCTGACGGCCCACGGGGTGCACCGGGGTGACCTCCCGGGCATCCCCGCCACCGGCGCGCGGCTGACCATGACCGGCACCGTGATCCACCGCATCGAGAACGGCAGGCTCGTGGAGAAGTGGTCGGACAAGGACGTCCTGGGGTTCCTCCAACAGCTGGGCGTCGTCCCCGACCTGCTCTAGGCCGTGTCTTTCGGATCAGGCCGGGCCCGCGGCGGCTGGTGCCGCACCTCGCTGCGTTCTCGTCGTTCACACGAGTACGTCTACGGCCTGGTAGGCATCGGCTCCTACTCCCGCGCCTGACCCTTCCGGCCCACCCGCCGCCACCCCCACACGGCACCCCCGACGACAACGGCGGCCACCACCCCACCGACCGCCTCCGGCACGGCGGCGAGCAATCTGATCCGAAAGACACGGCCTCGCCGGTGCGCAGTGCGAAGATGGGCACGTCCGGGGCCGAGGGCACCTGAGGGGGCGATGTGGCTGACGCTGGTCGCTGTTCTGCGCGCTCGCGTGGTGGTGCCGCACTACCTCGTCGCCGCGGGATGCTGCTGGTGGGGGACTGGGCGCCGTTCCTACCCGGCCCGCTGTTTGCTGACTTCGCCCTGCTCAGGAGCGCTTTTGCGCCAGCTTCAGGGCGGCGGGCTGCGTGACCCGCGTGACGCCGTCGACCCGGTACTGGTCCGCCAGTTCGTTCCCCTGGAGTCGCAGGACCTGCTGGAGCTGGCCGACGGATCCGGCCCGCTCGCGCGCCCTGGCCGCAGCCGTTGACGCGGGCGGCGACGGCTACGCCGCCTCCACCGCCTGGTGAAGGCTGCACCGGCCGCCGGGACCGCCGACGTCCCTGCCGTGCTCGACGCCGTGGCCCGCCCGGACCTCGGCGCGTTCTGCCTCGCCGCGGCCGCCACCGTCGCGAGCGCGCCCGGCGCCTTCCCCGCCGACCGGGCGCCCTCGCCGTACTCACGCTGCGCCGAACCCTGCCCTCGCCCGCGGCGGGCCAGCGCCGCGGTGGCGTTCGCCGGCGGGGACGTCATGGCCTTGGCTGATCGCAAGCAGCACGGGCCCGACTGCATGCCCAGCAGTACCTCCGGCCGCTACACCGTCGCTGACGAAGCTGTCCACGCCGGCCTGCACTTCATCGCCGCCCACCGACCGACGCCGCTGTACTACGTGTTCGGGGACCTGCGCGTCCTGACCCCGGTCGAGATCCTCCACCACACCGGCCACGCCGAGCGCCGACACGACGGCGCCTACCGCCTGGTCAGTGCCCGCCAGGCGCACCCCTTCGACACCGTCTTCGGTCGCCGTCTACCACTGCGCGCGGCGGGCTGACCGCCGACCAAGCCGCCCGCGCACTCCAGCGGGCGTGACGCGCTTGCCTTCGGCGGGGAGGCCCCCGCGCCAGAGGTCAGCTTCCAGTGACCGCCCGTCGCACACGCAACAGCACCGCCCGCTTCCGCCGTGGGTACCAACCCTCGAAGGACCGCCGCATCAGGCTGCGCCATCACTTCCGTGGCGGCCGGGGGGTGAGCGGTCGGCTGGGCGCGTCGAGGCTCGGGGGAGTTCTCGTCGACCCGTGGCGGTCGGTCCGGTCACCGGCCCGCCGGGGTCGGGGTGGGGGCGTGGTGCGGCCCCCGACCCGGGGGAGTGGGTCGGGGGCCGCGCCGTGTAGAGGACGTGTGTCCGCGGTCAGTGGCCGAAGGTGTCCTTGGCCTCTTCCTTGGCCTGGCGGGCATCGCCCTTGGCTTGTTCGGCGCGGCCTTCGGCGGTCATCCGCTCGTTGCCCGTCATGCGGCCGAGGGCTTCCTTCGCCTTGCCCTTGGCCTGCTCGGCAGTGGCCTTGGTCTTCTCGGTGCCCGACATGGGGACCTCCTCGTGTTGTACCGGATCGGTCGTGACCGCTCTCCTGCTCGCATCCACGACGGCCAAACGTGGAGCGTGTGTTGTGTCCCCGGGCCGGGGCGGCCGTCGATCGGTGGAGGCGAGCAGGTTCCCTGCTGCGTCACGACGACCGTCCCGGTTGTCACCTCGCATACCCGCGACATTCGCTCTCACCCGGGACAAGTGCCATGTTCCCCCACGAGGTGATACGACGGCGGTGTATATATATATATATATATATATATATATATATATATATATATATATATATATATATATATATATATATATATATATATATATATATATATATATATATATATATATATATATATATATATATATATATATATATATATATATATATATATATATATATATATATAT
>NZ_GG657750.1:7423494-7445827 GCF_000158895.1 Streptomyces sp. C
AGCGAGCAGAAGAACAAGGAGCAGGGGAACCATGGTTATCAACCTCCGAGCCGTCGTGTGCCCGGCCGCCCGCCGCTCATGCGTGCCAACGTTATGCGTTTCTCATAGGCGTCGAGGGGTAGCTGAGAAGGCCGCGCCGTCGACACCCGCGCCGCCGACACCCGCGCCGCCGACACCCGCGCCTTGCCCCCTGGGCGCTCCCCGTCTCGTTCCTCCCGATGAGGGCCGCCGTACGCCGCCACGACCCCCGCTTCCTCACCGCGACCCCGGACCTGGCGGCCGCGCTCGCCGTCGCCGAGGACGACGGCCGCGACCTCCTCGAGCACGTCCCCGACCAGTGGAAGGGGCTCAAGACATGGGCCAAACGCTTCCGCCCCCGGTATGGGCTCACCCGCCTCACCGAACAGCTCGGCATCCCATCACCACAAGCCTCCTGAGCGACCGGCGCGGCTCCCGGGCTTGGAAGATCCAAGGAACTCGGGGAGCCGTGGCCCTGAAGGCCAACAGCCCCGACGGGGCCACTGCCCGGGACAAGGCCGCCGAGATGGCCCAGGAGGACGAGCACCTCCTGCGCCTCACCTAGGCCGGGGCCCTTCGCCCCGACTACCGCATCGACGCCGGGTCTTGGGACGGAGGGCGGTGGCTCGCGGTCGGCTGGGTCGACGGCGTCCCGCTGTGGCGGGCGCTCGCCCTGGCCCGCGGCCCTGAAGGCGACCGGCCCTCGGTCCGGCCCTGGCTCCAGCAGATCGCCCGCACCTGGTCCGAGCACCTGGCCGGCCTGCACGCCGCCGGCTGGGCCCACGCCGACGTCCAGCCCACCAACACCCTCATCACCCCAGGTGGCCGCGCCGAGGTCATCGACTACGCCCTCGCCTGCGGCCCCGACACCGACCGGCGCTTGCCGTACCGCGGCGCCCTGACCCATACCACCGCCCCCGAGATCGCCGCCGCCGTCCTTGCGACCTCAGCCGACGAACACCTGCAGGCACCGCCGGCCGCCGACGGTGGAGCCTGGGCGCCTCCCTGTTCTGGTGCTGGACCGGCCACCGCCCCGGCCCCTACGACGACAGCATCGACCGCCTGGACAAGCTGGCCGTTATCGCCAAAGGCAGCACCAACCCGCTGGCCGACGTACGGCCCTGGCCGTTCCCCGCCTTCGAAGCCACCATCATCGCCTGCCTGGCCCCCGACCCTGCCGACCGCCCCACCGCCAAGGGGAACTGACCGCAGCATGGTGACCCAGCGCGCCCTGACCTTCGACGACCCCCCCGCCCTCACCCGCGTCTACGGCGGCGCCTCGGTCCGGTACACCACCGGCCGCGCGCTCTCTCTCGACCAGGCCCAGGAGAAGATCCGCAGCGCCCTCGTACGGGCGGCCGAGACTGCGCAGTGGAGCTGGGGTACCCTCGCCGCCGACGAGATGATCGGCCTCATCGCCCTGCGCCGCCGCTCACCCCTTATGGCGACCACCAGCTACATCCTGCGCGAGGACACCTGGGGCAAACGGCTTCGCCACCGACGCCGCCCAGCAGGTCGTCGCCTTCGCCTTCACCACCGTCGGCCTGGACCGGGTGGAAGCCATGCACCACCCCGCCAACCCGGCCTCCGGCCGTGTCCTGGCCAAGGCTGGCTTCTCCCGCAGCGGTACCACCGACCAGCCTGCCGCCGATGGGGCCGTCGTGCCGTACGAGACGTAGGCAATCCGAAACAGGGCGCGCTAAGGCGCAGGAGTGGTGTGCACCGGGAGGGGCCTGTCCGTGTCCGGGGCTGGCGGCGCTGTCAGGACGGCTTGCCCCGGCTCGGGCGGGTCATCGGCGGCCGACGGTGCCGCGGACGAGGGCGTAGGGCATCACGCAGAAGGCCCCGAGGGTGACGGCGACGATCAGGGTGAGGAACAGCCAGTAGGCGAAGCCGTGGCCTTCGGAGGAGGCGAGGAGCCACCCGTACGTGAGGCTGGTGAGGATGCCGGTGAGGGCGATACCGGCCGCCACGTCATTCCGAACCGTGAATAACGTAGAGGCGTCCCGCGCTGACCATAGGGCGGCGCCGGCGCTAACGACGCGGCTGGCTGTTACCCAGCGAGCTTTCGAGAGATTTCAGGAAGGCGTCGACGGCCCTGCGGTCGTAGCCAGGCTGCCGGTGCCCGGCCGTTCGGAAGGTGGCCGCCTGGATGAGGGGTAGGCCGATATTGGCTCCCCTGCCTTCAAGGGTCCTGCGGACCCGGGCGAGGAGGGCGTCTACGTCGTTCTGGTCGTATCCCGCTTCCAGGTGCACGATCGGGAATCGGACGTCGTTGATCTCTTGGGCCAGCTGATCCCGCGAGGCCGGCTCTGGCGGCGGGGAAGCCATCGCCCGTCTCGGGGCGGCCGGTGCCGGGTTGGGGGCGGGCGGGGCGACGCCGTCGATGAGAGCCATGATCTCCTGTGCGGTGAGGGCGGCGGCAGGCGGAGATGTGGGCCGCGTGGAAGGGCGCTGCGCGCGGGATGTGCTGCGTGCACGGTGTCGCCGTGTCTGTACCTTGTCGGCGATGGGGCCCGCAGCCATGGCTGTCGCTCCGACCAGGGCGAGCACGCCGCCCAGCCGTAACAGCCAGTAGGCCGCCTGTCCTGCCTCGTCCTTCTTGTCCTCGTACCCGGCGTATGACCCGCTGCCCACGCAGGCATCACCCGGCTTCATGCGTTCTCCGCCGCACCTGGGGGACTCCGCATCCATGGAAGCGCAGCCGCCACCCAGGAGCAGTACCAGCCCGATGATCAAAGCCATGCCGCCCAGGCGCAAGCTGGTGTCACCACCGCCGTTGTATTGAGCCACATCCGCCCCCGAGTCCGACGAGTCAATGATCAGCGTTCGCAGGGAATATAGGGTCCGCCCCACGCGGCGTACAGGTCGTCGTCGTTGCCGCGTTGGCGCGCTCGTGCCGTTCGCGGTCCTGGCCCGGGCACTTGGCGAGCCGTGATGAGCACATCAAGGACCCTGTCCCGTGGGCATCCGAGGAGCGGCAGGATTTGGCCCGAAAACATCGCACCCTCATGACCGCAACGCCACCATCGGTCTCGTCGAAATGGGCGACGAATGGGTTGCCTTCCCTCGCCGTTATCTCTCTCCGAAGGAAGCATGGACGCGACCTGCACCCCGCGACATGTGCAATTAACTCCCCACCGCTACACCATCACAGCGGCCATGACCTCACGCTGCATACACGACGCGGCCGCCAAGGGGGAATTGAAGTGGCCATGGCGGGGAGCCGAAGCGTCCGCGAGTGGGAAATCTAAGACATCGTTTCTTATGGCGTGATCGTTCGTTGCACCGTGCATGACGGATCTGGTTGAGCGGCTGGTGCCGGACGAGTTGTGGATGCTGTTCCGGCGGGTCGTCCCGCGGACAGAGGTGATACGTCCGCAAGGTGGGGGCCGGCGTCGTGCAGGTGATCGCGAGGCCTTGGCCGCGATCATCTTCGTGGCGACCTCGGGCTGCACCTGGCGGCAGCTTCCGCCGGTGTTCGGCCCGAGCTGGCAGACGGTCTACCGACGCTTCGCCCAGTGGAGCCGGGCCCGAGTCTGGGCCCGCCTCCACCGCGTCATCCTCGACGAACTCGGCGCCCGCGGGGAACTCGACTGGTCGCGCTGCGCGATCGACTCCGTCAGCATGCGGGCTACAAAAGGGAGCCTCTGACAGGACCGAATCCGACCGACCGAGGCAAGTTGGGATCGAAGATCCATCTGCTCACCGACCGGAACGGACTGCCGCTGTCGCTGGGTATCTCCGGTGCGAACATGCATGACAGCCAAGGCCTTGAACCGCTCGTGCGGGGCATCCCGCCGATCCGCTCACGCCGCGGCCCACGACGGCGACGACCGGCGAAACTACACGCCGACAAGGGCTACGACCACGATCACCTGCGTCGATGGCTCCGCAAGCGCGGCATCCGCCACCGCATCGCCCGTAAAGGAATCGAGTCCTCACAGCGGCTCGGCCGCCACCGATGGGTTGTTGAGAGGACCGTGTCCTGGCTCGCTGGCTGCCGGCGGCTCCACCGCCGCTACGAGCGCAAGGCCGAACACTTCCTCGCCTTCGCCGGCATAGCCGCAGCCCTCATCCGCCACCGCAGACTCGTCCGTGTAGACGGGCAGGAACAGTCAGCGTGAGGCCCCGACACTGGCGACCCAGACACCGAACGGCATGATCTCCGGCTCGGCCCCTGTCTTTGCCGAGACGCTCTGCACGTCGTCCAGATCCGACCAGGCGATGGAGCCTGGCTCGCTGTCGGCCAGAAAGCTCTCGACGACCGGACCGAGGTCGTCGGAAGCCACATAGGTACCGCTGAACGGCAACGCATCCGGGGCCACAGAACCGGTCGAGCACCGAAGCTGCCCGGCCTGTTCGTCGTGCCACACGTAGAACGTCGCCACGCCGGGAAAGCCCAGATTGCGAATGCGCTCCCGGACGGCAGCAGCAGTCTGCTCGAAGGCAGCCACCACCGCGGCGACGGACAACGAACTCCTGTCCTCGTCCGCCGTACTCAGCGACCAGGTGTTGGTCTCCCACTCCACCCGCCGGTCAGCCGGCTCCAGGACCAGGGGCTCGGCCGCCACCTCAGCAATCCACGTCAACAGCACCACAGCAGTATCCTGCACGGCTCGGCCCGAGAACCACCAAAAGAAACGCCCTCTAACTGGCCGCTGACACCTGCCGCCCCAGCCGATGTTCCTGGGCAAGGCCAGCTCCAGGGTGCCAGCGGCGCGCCCGCTGGGCGGCGATCGGCGCCGGCGGGGAGGCGCTGTGCGCCCTGCTCGAAGGCCGCCGTCACCCCTGGCCCCGATTCGAGTGCCCGCAGTGCGGTTCGACCTGGTAGTCCAGTGACACTCCGTTCGGCCGACGGAAGAGGTCGGACAGCGTGTACTGCTCGTCGCGCTGACGCGGGCACGGCATGAGCGGCGTTCGCGTTCAGGAGGCGTCACGGCGTGACGTCTCCTTGTGACGGTAAGGCGGGCTGATGGCGATTTTTGGAACCTTCAGGGCTCTGCCCGTGATTCCGTGAAACGCGTGAGTACCAGCTCAGCGCGAGCGACGGCGGCGGTGATACGCGAACGTCAGGGCCAGCAGCAGCGGGCCCCACAAGGTGAACAGACCGCTGACCGTCATCGCCAGCACGTCCCAGCCCTCGGCGTACGGGAAGCCGTCAGCACCGCCGATGCGGAAGGCCCCGAACGCCCAGTGGACCATCAGGGCGGTGAAGAAGAGGCCACAGATCGTCGCGGGGAGGATCGCCGCCAAGGGCGGTATGCGTCTGCCGCCCAGTTTGGGGACCCAAGCGGGCACAACCTCTCCCCAACGGCGTACCAAGCCGAAGCTGAACAGTGCGAATGCCTCGGACAGAATGCTGAGCCCGACGACGTAGGGAACGTTCCAGGGTGACGGGGGCAGGACCTCCCCGCCCATGCCGTAGCCGAAGGCGATGGGCAGACGCCACAGGCAAACAGGCAGTGCGACCAAAGGCATCGCATGGGCTGCGCTGGAAGTCCATCGGGGAACGGGCCGTTCTGTCGCCGTCGGGTTGAGGTGCGCCGTGTGGGTTGTCATGCGACCACTGTGTCTGGGCGGCCCGTGAACCCGGATCAACTCCGAGGACGATCCTCCTCCCCCTCAAGAGGGAGGAGTGCGGTCCAGAAGTCGGACTCCGTCGCTTCTGCCATCACCCACGCAGCGGCCTGGGGTTCACGGAGCTGCGGCCAGAGCCTTGGAAACGACCACCCCTCCCCCCACTTGCTCCGGTTCTCAAGCGAGTGGGGAGGTCGGGTGAGCGGCGAGTGGGAGAGAAGCGGGGCTTCCCGCATCACGCGTGTGCGGGCCGCGGTGGCTCCGGTGGGTCACCCTCAGCAAGGCAACACCAGCATTCGAACCAGACCAGTTCCGCTGCTCATTGATGACAACGCCTTGCCCATGATCGCGCCGATCGCACGGCCGCGATCATCTACTCGCATCGCGTACCCCCCGGTTGGCGAAGTGGTGAGCAAATCTCCCACAGAGATGGCTCCGTAACTGGCATCCACCTTGGCGTACACCTGCCCGGCCAGAGCCACCGTCACGTGGTGTTCCGCCTCCGTCTGACCATGCATGATGCTGCCGGGCGATAGCCCGCCGGCGGCTGACACCACTCCGGTGGCGCGCGTGTCGTATTCCGTGTGACACGGGGCCTAGCAGGCCAACATGGCCGATGACGAGCACGGTCCCGGGTTCTGCGTCATCCTCGGACCCGAAAGTCTCCGCGTAGTCATTTCCAGTCTGATGGAGAATCTTGCAGGTTACATCCTGCGTGAACACTCCGAACTGTGCGTAGACCGAAGACGTGTTCAGCGACGTCGTAGCGTGCAAGTCTCCTTTGGCTACAGTCTTGCGTTCGAAAAGCCCGGCGATGCCTCCCTTTCCGTAAAGTGCGGGCGCGGAGCTTGTGCTTACCCCGCGTACTCCTGAGCTGCCTGTTGTGCTGGCCGTCTCCCCGTATACGCCGTGCCACGTCTCGCTCTTCCCGACGACTCCAGGACCTCTTGCTTCGCCGTAAACTCCGCCGCCCTTGTCCACGCCGGTTGAGGTCCCGACGATGCCGTACCAGTCTGAGCTGGTTCCCGCGACACCTGCGCCGACAGCCTTTCCCTCTACGGAGCGCCGGCGTTTCCTTGGGTAACATTACTGACGACCGGATTATTGGTGTAAGCAGGCGTGAAATTTTTCCCTGAGTAACTCCGCAGCTGTGCGCCAAGGTAGTGTACGGCACTGCTGGATCTGATCTCTAGGCGCTGAAACGTCGAGCCTCTCCCTGTGTCTGGCGGCAAATTTAGCCGCACCAAGTAGGAGCACCACTAAGCTTGTTCGTGGGAGACTTAGGCAGCAATACCAACTGTAAAACTGGGTCGCGTTGTTGTGCATATCGCGGATATCGTTGCAATTTCCACTAGCAGTCTGATGCTGTCTGGAGCAAGCGGTGACCGAACCCGCGAGAGGGCGTCTGCAACTGCAAGGAGTGCTCGGCGCCTAAATCCTCGGCCGTGTCCGGCAGCACCGGCTCGATTCGCACCTGCGGGGCATCAGTCAAAGAGGCGCACCAGATCCGACGAGCGGAAGGAAGCGGCCTCTAGCGGCCTCTGCCCGGTGAGCGGCCGGCAGCCCGGCTCGGGCCGTTCGCCGCTCAGCCCGGAGTGCGGACCGTTTTCCGACTGCCTGCCCGACCACACCCGATGCCCCGGCCCCGCAGCAGCGGATCGCTATCGATACGCCGGTGTCGGTGATTCACCACCCGCTCATTGCCTGCTGCCAGCCGCTCGACGCACCCAGGGTGTCCCGGCGGTCCCGACCCAGCGCAGGGCCCCGCGAGAACGAGCACCGCATCAAGGCCCTCACGGGCGACACTCCGTAGCGAGCCGAACAGGCTCCAAGTTCACCCATGGCGGGTCCTGGCGCGGGCTCCTGCCGCATGCCGCGCATCCGCAGGCCAGCCTCTGCCAGGGTGGGCAATCAGCGCGAGCAACTCTGTGGCGGCCCAAGCAGGGGGTGGCCGATTTCAAGGAGCCCCGTCAGGGCCGCCCGCCGGTACGACGCAGCGTGGGCGCGACGCGGTCACGACGGGGCCCGGCCACATCGCGGCAGCAGCCCGCCCCCCATCAGCCCCGTCCGGGCGGTGCGCTCGCCTTACGCAGGGTTCGGATCGACGGCAGGGGTGCGGTCCGCGCGCACGGCGGGCCCGGAACGGGGCATCCGTCGCCCCCACCTACCGGCCCTCCTCCGCCGCTGGCTGTCTTTCATCGCCCGGAATGCCCGCGGTCGGCGGCGGCGCCGGCCACGCATGCCATGTGACGGATGCCGGTCCGAACCTCCGTGGTTCCGGCGAGCAGTACCTGCCCGGGTGAAGAGCAAGGTCAGGCGTTGACGGGAGTCTGCGCAGGAATCTCGGTGCCTGAGTCGCTCGCCGCGGGCAGCAGCGGCCTTGTCGGTGGGTTGGACCGCCGGGTGCGGGGCCCCGCGGTGTCGGCTCGGTGGCCCCGATCTCGGTCAGCTCGGCAGGGGACCAGCCTGCCGCCGCCGCCAGCGCGTAGGCCTTCCCGTACGGGACTTCGGTCTCGGCGAGCTGGCTCTGCAGGCGGATCCGGGTGGCGAGGAGTTCCGCGAGCGGGGCCACGGCGGCCTGCTTCGCAGCCAGCTCCGCGGCCTGGAGGTCTTGGGCCTTCTTGAGGATCTCGTGTGCATTCATGCCCTGCATCATGCCCACCTAGCAGACGCAGGCCGCCCAGCGGCCGTGGCTTTATCGAGCAGTAGCGACGTCGCTTGTCGATGGGTTTGGGAGGCGCCCTGTTCCACGGATGGGTGATGTCGACGAGTTTGGGAGGTACCGGGGTTCTTGCCAGGGCAGCATCGGGATGCTCCTGGTGAAACGTGCTGGCCATGCCGCGGATGTCGAAGGTCGAGCTGTACGCGGCGATCCGGCGTGACCACCGCGGCGGCATGCCAACAAGTCGTTCGGCGGCTGGACCAAGACGTTCACCGACCCCCGCCTCTGTGCGGCCATCGTCTACCGGCTCACCTTCAACGGCACCATCATCGACACCGGCACCGACTCCTACCGCCTCGCCAGCACCCGAGCCCGAACCGAACAACCCGCAGCGGGTTGACCCCTGAAACCGCTGGACTGCGGTCAGGGCACCTGTCAGGCTCCGCCTCGTGGAGATTCTCGATGTCCTGACCAGCATGGCGAAGACAGGTCGGCTGGGCCCAGTGTTCAGCGGAGCCGACTGGAACGATGTGACCGTAGCACTCGGCGAGCCGTGGGACATCGGAACAATGAGCCGGAACCGAAAGTGGCCGCGGCTCTTCGCTTACGGAGACCTTGAGCTGAGTGTCTGCCGCTGCCGCAAGGTTTCCCTCATCTGCGTCCAGACCTGGCGTGACGTCGTCGAACTCCCTCCGTTGGCTGTCGGGGGGACGGGCACCTTCCCGGCAGGGCTCAAGCACGCGGACGTCGTTTCCGCCTTGGACAGGGCCGGCTGTTCCTGGGAGCCCTATACATCGTTGACCTTCGGCAACCAGCGCTCGCTCACGGCGATCGAGTCAGGAGCGAACTTCACCTTCGAGATCCCTGAGGGCGAGGAACCCGTGCTGAACGTCATGGGCCTGCCCGGCGACGGACACGACTGCTCCGCACGGACCGCAGGCCGAGATCACTCACGCGAAGCGCCGTCAAACCTCGTGAAGACTTATCGCCCCGGAGATCGCTAACCGCCGCTCAAACTGGTCGACAAACGCTGTCACTGAAGGGGTTCTGGCTCAGCTTTCGTGCAGTGGCCACGGTGAGTGACGGCTGAGCGTCTCCGGACGGTATGCGAAGTCGCCCGGAAATGGACGGTGGTCAGTGAAGCTGGGCTGACAGTCCGGGTCGTGGAAGACGTTGCACTCCAGCCCAAGGCGCTGTTGTTCCCGGCGATCGCGGACATTGCGGTGCGGTCGGTGGACGCGGATATCGAGAACGTGCGCCTTGACGCGCAGTGCACACGGCCGGCGCCGCCTGCCCAGAATGCGGAGTCTGCTCGACCCGGGTTCACAGCTCCTACCTGCGGGTTCTCGCTGATGTCCCGAGCGCCGGACGAAGCGTCGTACTCCAGCTGCGGGTCCGGCGGTTCCGGTGCGGGAACGCCAAGTGCCCACGTCGGACGTTCGTGGAGCAGATATCCGGTCTCACCCGTAGACACGGCCAGCGCACCGAACGACTGCGTTCCATCCTGACTGCAGTCGGCCTCCCCCTGGCTGGTCGAGCCGGCGCCCGCCTGGCTGCCGTGCTTGGCATGTCCATCGACCGGAGCACGGTCTTGCGCCTGGTCGAGGCGCTGCCCGAGCCGGAGGTGACGATGCCTCGGGTGGTCGGCGTCGATGAGTACGCCACCCGCAAGGGCCGCCACTACGGCACTGTCCTGGTGGACGTCGAGACCCGTCGTCCGATCGATCTGCTGCCTGATCGATAGGCATCAAGCCTGGCCGCCTGGCACGCGCAGCGGCCAGGGATCGCGGTCGTCTGCAGGCACCGCGCGCCGTTCTTCGGGGAAGGCGCCACAGCCGGGGCACCCCAGGCGAAGCAGGTCGCGGACCGTTGGTTCTTATGGCACAACCTCGGGGAAGCCGCTGAGCGCGCGGTGGCCCGACACCGCCAGTGCCTTCGGGTTCTGGTCCCCGATCCCGTGGCGAAGGCCGACGCACCCGCGCCGCCTGAGGAGAAGACGGACTCGCCATGGCGGAGCCTGCGAAGCCGGAAGACCTCTTTCGCGGCCAGTGAGCCTTTTCAGCGTTGACGCTCGAGGGTGAGGACGGCGGCGGCGATGACCGTCATGCGGTTGGGGCTGCAGCGGGCTCGGCGGAAGACGCGCCAGGACTTCAGTCTCGCGATGCTTCGTTCGACCGGTGCTCGCGCCGCTGACAGAGCCCGGTTGACCGTCCGCTGGGTCGCGGTGAGGTCCTGGTGGGGAAGCCGTCTGATTAACGCCCTGGCGTTCGCAGATCCGGGGGATGCGGTGGGTGCGGGCCGCGGTCAGGTCATGGGTGCGGCCGGGCAGTGCAGGGGAGATCCCCAGCACCTTGCCCGCGGAATCAGCCACGACCTGCACGTTCACGCCGTGGCGGCGGTGCTTCTGGGAGAAGTCGGCCCGGCTGTCACCGACGCGGTCGCACTCGGCGAGTGTTCCGTCGAGCAGGACATGTTCGGGATCGGTCTCCCGCAGGACCCGCAGCAGCCCGGGCGCCCGCCGGGACAGGTGACCGACGACGGCCGTCACGTAGGCGTGGGCGGTGCCGACGGATATGCCGAACCCGGCGGCGATCTCCGCGAGCGTGTCGTGCCGGCGAAGGTAGATCAGGCCGACGAGAGCACGCCGGTGGGGCGGAAGCTTGCACCGGCGGTCACCCTCACGGGTGACGATGAGCATGGTTACCCACTCGACCAAGGCGTGCGGGAGGTCGAGTGCGGCAGGATAGGGAACCAACGAGGCTCCTGCGCTGATGAGTTGAGACATCGGTGCCCGGGTTCTTCTGCCGCTCCAGCCACCGCCCGATGTCATCGCCCTCGAACAGCACCCCGGGCTGGATCTCGGGCAGGACGCCGTCGGCGTCGACCAGGTCCGCGAGGACGCGGTAGTGCCGCTGCCAGTCCAGCGGCCACGGGCAGTTCCAGTCCTCGTCGACTGCGGCCGGCTGCCGCGCGCGCACGGCGGCCCGCTCCGCGTCCTTCCCCAGACCGCCCTTCCTGCGCAGGTTCGCCATGTGCTGGCCTACCGGCACCATCGCCTCGCCTTCGCCCCACACCGCGTCCTGACGCGGGGCGAGGTGACGCCGGAAGCCTCCAGCCTGGCATGAACACGGAAACCGATCAGGGAGCCCGGACAGGAGCACCGGGGGCGCGCACGGCGCACAAGAAGCTCAGCAGACCTCCCGACCTCAGGCGGCTTCGGGGAGCGGCGCCTACGCCGGCCTCGCCGATCAGAGGCTACGGCGGCGACGCGCGCACTGCGCCCGGCGCACCCCGGCACGCCCCCTGGCCGCAGGGGCCGGTGCGGCTGACGCGGGCGCCGGGCAACGTTCCCGGCCGGGCGTAATGTCGAGCCAGGCATCCAGGTACAGGGGGAGAGGGATGAACGCACAAGATCAGGGACCGGACCTACTCGACGTCTACCTCCGCGGAGCCCGCGAGCGACTGGGCCCGGCGGGGTTCGAGGCGGTGGTCCGGGCCGCCGACGCCACCTGCGTCCTGTTGGCCGGAGGCCGGCCGGGCACGGCTCGCCGGCCCTGACGGCGACGGATTCGGCCCGCAGCTGCAACGGGAATACCTGGCCCTGCTGGCCGTCCTCATCACCGGACGCGCCGACCACCACCTCATCCCCCTGCCCGCACCCGACGGAACACCCGGCTGGGCAGTCGTCGAAGACCACCTCCTCCACGACCCCGGCACCCTGCACGACCTCCGCACAGACATCGTGACCCGCGCCCAGAACAGTGCAAGGATCGCAGCAGCCCTGGAACGCATGTGGGGGCCGGAGTGAGCCGCTGCGGCGGCACTGTGGAGTTCACTCCCGCGCCGTGACGGTGACCAGCAGCGCCGCGCGCGGTGGTGGCGTCAGTGGCGGCGGAAGCCGCCGCCTATGAGGCTGGTGTCACCATGGCGAACCTGCTCACGGTGCGGTCCTGGCTGACGGTCTGCCGCCGGACAGTTTCTAGGGCGCTCACCCCGTGGTGGTGAATGCGGGACGTTGGGCCGTGACCGTGATCCAGTACGGGCGTTCAGCAGCAGGGTGCCCGGTCCCGCTGGGGTCCCGGGGCTACAGCCTTCCGACGGGTTCTGAGTGCGGGGCGGGGCTGTGCTCGTGCGGCGCGGGTCTCGCGGCCGCGGTTCGTATGGTGCCTCGCCGCGGGGCCCTTGTCTGGTGCTCGGTGTGCGGCCAGACCTGCGCATCGCGGCATGGATTGTGACGTTTGTGACCAGTTCGGGAGCTGTTGTCGGGTCCCGAGCGACGAAAGGACTTCTCCTCATGATGATGAGTACGCGCCTCGCGCGGCTGGCTGCCGTGGCCGTCGGCGCGGCCGCGTTGCTGGGCACGGTGCCGGCGGTGGCCGCTGCCCCCGCTCCTGCCCTGGCGATTGGCCGTCCCGGGTTGGACGAGGTGTGCCGGGTGCGTTTCAAGGAGGATGCGAAGCCGCTGGGCTATGGCCATCGGCTCGGCATGCCGGACGGGGCGCCGCTTTCGTATTTCGTCGATGACGACTTCGTAGCCGAGCCGGCCGGGGCCTGTGTGGCGGAGGCGACGCTGAAGGCGCAGGGCTGGTTCGTGCGCAAGACAGCGACGGACCCGGACGACGAGCAGGTCGTCTACTGGGAGCCGGCCAAGAAGAAGGATGCGGGGGCCGTCTACAAGGGCTTCTACAGCGTCACCCTGGCCGGCAAGCCCGGCTACATCCTGGACGCCGAGGACCTCGAAGGCGTGCCGGTGCCGGTGCCGCCGGTGCCGCCGACCTGCGTGGGTGAACTGAACACGTTCCCCAACCTGTACGGCTGGAATCCGGAGACGGGCCGCATGGCCACCCTGGGCGGTGGCGGCCTGGTCAAGGGCGACTGCCTCGTGGAGATCATGGACACCGTCAGCGGTGACTTCAAGCAGGAAGAAGGCCCCGTCGGCTCGGTGGCCAGCTCCAACTTCGTCAAGTCCTCCTACGGCACCCACCGGGACTGGACGAGGATCAAGACGTGGAAGGGCACCGAAGGCTACGTGTCGAACGACGCCATCAACGTCTATCCCGCGCCGAGGCCCTGCACCACCTGCGACACCGACTGACACCCCGCCAGACGAGGGGGTCCTGACTGCCGTCCCGCACCGCTCGGGCCCCGGGTTCGGGCAGGGCGGTGTCGGCGGCGTCGCCATCGGCGGAGCCGGCCAGCACGAGGGCGGTGATCAGCCCCAACGTCGACGGCCGGTTCCCGCTTGGGCCCCGGCATCTTCTTTTTCGCGTCCAGCCCGTGCGTGGCCCTCGGGTCATCCACCGCGGGCTGGACTGACTGGGCGTCAAGGGCCACGAAGGACAGGTCTTCTGAGCGCCAACGGGGGAAAAAGACCCGGCGTGGCGCAGACCTTGCCGTGGCAGCGCCCATGGCTGCACCGTCAATGGCTTGAAGTAACCGGGTGATCTTGTGGCCGCCGTGTGTGCTGTGGATCATGGCGTGTCGGTGTGCTGCGGATGCGGGCCGGCAGGAAGGAGCGGTTGTGGCCGCCAGTGGATCTGAGGCCGGCAAGCCCGAGGTGACCATCGCGTCGCTGGGCGGTGCCGGGTATGGCAAGACCACCACCGTCCGGGCCCTGGCCCGCTACCTTGCACTGCAGGCGGGGACTGAGACCGAGGAGGCGGAGGTGATAGCCGGCGGTAATGTCCGCCGCTTCGTCTACGAGACAGCCCGGCGCCGCTACATCCACCTGGACTGCCCCGGCGAGGGTGTTGGGGACCTGCTCAAGTCGTGGCCGCTGGACGGCGCGCTCCTGGTAGTCGACGTGCGCGATGACATCGATGGGCACGTCGCCGAGCACCTGGCCGCGGCCAGTGCGGCCGGTGTGCCGAGGTTCGTGGTCCTGCTGAATCTGTGGAACGACCTCGGGAACGAGAGCCTGGATCTGCGCAGGCGCGCTCACGAGAATGTTCACTACCTGATGCGCATCAACGGCTACGGCGAGGACAGGTTCACGGTCACCTACGGCTCCGCCCTGGAGGCGTTGGAGATCGAGGCCGAGTGCAACTACACCGCAGAGGACCTGGTCAGGGAACTGGAGCAGTAGATTGCTGAGGCGCGGCCGAGGATCCCTGCCCGGGTTCGGCTGGTGGCCCGGCACAGCGGCAAGGCACGCTTGACCTGCAGCGACGGGGCCGACAGCGAGGCCCACGCACGAGCCTCCGAGACCATAGGTTCCGGAGGCTGGCTGTTCGGCGTCATGCCCAGTCCACGCCCAGCTTCGTGAGTGCGGCGAGTTGGTCGGCGGTGAGTTTTTGGCGTCGGGCTTTGGTGTTGGAGACCCATACGCCCAGCTTGACGACGACGGGTTCCGCCTCGCCGTCGATCGCGATTTCCTCGTCGTGGGCGTGGGCGTGGGCGTGGGGGACGGGCCGGTGGGCGCCTTCCCGCTCAACCCACTGCGTGAGGGCTGCCAGGCCCCGCTGGAATGCCTGCTGCGCCTTGGTCGGCCCCCTTCGCCCCGCGGCTGCCTGTGGGGGCGGGAGAGGGCGCCTGGTCAGGCTGTACGCCCAGCGTGGTCAGTCGCTCCTGCTGCTCGGGCAGGAGCCGCGCCCAGGTAGCCGGCTGCTTCTGCTGCTGGAGCCACTTGCCGATGTCGTCGCCATCCATCAACACGCCGGGCGCGATGTCGGGCAGGACGCCGTCGGCGTCGACTAGGTCGGCCACGACGCGGCAGTGCCGTTGCCAGTCCAGAGGCCACGGGCAGTTCCAGTCCTTGTCGATCGCGGCGAGCTGCTCCGCCCGGGTCGTAGCGGTGTCATCGTTCTTCCCGAGCCCGTTCTTCGCGCCCTTCCTGCGGAGGTTGGCCATGTACTGTCCGCGTACTCATTGAGGTGCTCAGCAAGGTACGGATGAACGTGCTCAGCTTGGCGGCCATCAAAGCGCCGTCTTGTGAGGACAGAGGGAGCCTCGGGGTAGAAACTCCTGGCTCGTGAGCCGGAGAGACCTGATGATCGACGCATGAAACGAGGCGCCTTCGACGACATCCCCTTGACCACGCTGTTTCCCGGCCTGTCGCCTGCTGGCGTGGAATTCCTGAGGGACGGGGCCCGTGCTGTTGAGGCGGCTCGTGTCAACGAAGCTGGGGCGGAATGGGAATGGGCTCTGGAACACGCGGTCTTCCCTGGACCTCAGCCAGGGACGCCGATCATCCTCGGCCTGGACGTCATTGAGCATGTCGACGGGAGCGACCAGATGGAGTTCCTGCTCCAGGTCGTCTGGACAGACCTAGGCCAGCTCGCGGTCGACGCGGCGGTGAACGTTGCCTGCTGGTGCGATACCGATCACGGCACCCACGACGTTGATGCCTTCAGCCATGACATCGCTGATCTGGCCTTGCTTCCCCAGGCCTTCCGTGCAGGCGCTGAATGCCTGATCGGATGGCTGGCCGAACCACGCAACGCTGACTACTGGCGTGCCAAGGCGGGGCTGCCCGCCCGCCGGCCCGGCTAGGAAGCCGACGGGATGTCGATGGGGAGACGTCTACTTCGGCTGATCAGGCCACGTTGGCATCGCGCTCGATGGCGGCGAGTCGGTTCTTGAGACGGTAGCTGGGTCCGTTGATGGAGACGACGTCGCAGTGGTGCAGGAGGCGTTCGAGGATGGCGGTGGCGAGGACCTCGTCACCGAACACCTGGCCCCATTCGCTGAAGGTCTTGTTCGAGGTCAGGATGATCGAGCCCTTTTCGTAGCGCTTGGAGATCACCTGGAAGACCAGGTTGGCCTCGGCCCGCTCCAGCGGCTGGTAGCCGACTTCATCAACGACGAGGACTCCGGGGCGGAGATAGGTGCGGAGCTTGCTGTTCAGCCGCCCGGATGCCTCGGCGGTCCTGAGCTGGCGGACCATGTCGTCGAGGGTGGTGAAGTAGACGGAGAAGCCGACCCGGCAGCAGCGACCGAGAGAGCGACTGCGATGTGCGTCTTGCCGACTCCGGGTGGTCCCAGCAGGGCCGCGTTGCCCTTGGCCTCGACGAAGGCGAGGGTGGCAAGGTCTTTGATCTTGCGGGGGTCGAGCTCGGGCTGGAAGGTGAAGTCGTATTCGTCGAGCGTCTTGTGGTGCGCCAGTTTGGAGAACCGCAGGCCCTGTCGGAAGCGGCGGTCGTCACGCACCGCGAGCTCTTCGGCCAGGACGAGGTCGAGGAAGTCGAGGTAGCCCATCTTGGCTTCGTCCGCCCGACCGGCGTACTGCTTCAGGCTCTCGGCCAGGTGGGGCAGACCGAGCTTGGCGGCCGTGGTGCGGATGCGGGTGCTGACCAACTCACTCAACTGGGCTCCTCCGGTGTGGGGTGGGCGGTGAAGGGACGCGTTCCGGTCAGTTCGTCATAGACCGACAGGGGCCGGCGGCCGACCTCGACTCGGACGGCCGCGGCCCGGGTCAGGAGAGCCATCAGCGAGAGGGCCTCCTCGCCGGCGGCGCCCTGCTGGCGGCGCTGAGGAGGAACATCACCGGTGGTGGTCCGCCTGTTCTTTCCGTCGGGGAGCCCGTCCCAGTGCTTCTCGTCGACGATGCAGGCTCCGCGGCCAACGGCCCTGCGGTGCATCGCGAGGAGCGTGTCGCCGTTGGCGTCGGGAACGGTGGAGTGAAGGATGATCTGGGACTTCGTGGCTCTCACTTCCACCAGCTGACGCGGGCGGACCTTGCGGGCCGGCACCGAATAGAGGTTCGCGTCGAAGGCAACCAGGCAGTCCTTGCCGACATGGCGAAGGTGCCGCTGGGTGATCACGTAGGGCGTCGTCGGCAGCGGTCGCAGAGCCATGTGGTCGCGGACCGCGCGATGGCCGATGACCTCGCCGTGGGTGCCGTGCACCTTCGCCCGGCGCAGGGGCACCCAGGCGTTGAAGGCCGAGTCGAGTTCCTCGACGGAGGCGAAGGATCGTCCAGAGATGACGTGGTCGCGGACGATCAGGACCTGACGTTCGACCCGGCCTTTTCCGGTGGGCCGGTAGGCGGCCAGCACATCGATGTCGAAGTCGTAGTGGCCGGCGAACCCGACCGCCTCCGGGTGCAGGGGCACCGCCTCGCCTGGTGCGACGTGCCGGCGGACGACGGTCTTGGTGCGGTCGTAGACGATCGACATAGGCACCCCGCC
This sequence comes from Streptomyces sp. C, assembly GCF_000158895.1. NCBI lineage: Bacteria > Bacillati > Actinomycetota > Actinomycetes > Kitasatosporales > Streptomycetaceae > Streptomyces > Streptomyces sp. C. The sequence goes on from NZ_GG657750.1 coordinate 7,440,883, forward strand.
GAAGTGGGCGAAGGCCTGCCGATGGCAGTCGAAGAAGGTGGCCAGGTCCTGGCTGGTGGTGAAGCAGCAGAACGGATCACGTGAGTAGGACAACGTCATGTGGAACGAGTAGACCTTCGGGATGCCCACGTGGGCGAGGATCTGGCCCTCGTCTCCCCAGTCGACCTGGGCCTGAGCCCCGGGCACGACTTCGAACCTGCGGTGCAGACCAGCCAACTCGCCAGGGCTGATGCCCAGTTCCTGAGCGATGCGGGGGCGGGCCTCTTGCATGTAGAGCTTCACTCGCTGGTAGGTGCCGGTGAAGCCGTACTCGCCCACCAGCCGCTCGTGAACCACGGCACCTTTGATCAGGATCTCCGACCGCAGCATCGCATCGATCAGCGGCGCGACCTCATCCACCATCCATCGACGGGCGCGACCTCGGCGAGCCCCAGCCCGCTGGGGCGGTGCGGCCGGGGCCCCGGAGGACAGGTACTTGCGGACCGTCCGGCGGTTGAGCCCTGTCTCTCTTGCGATCTCCGACAGGCTCATAGCCCCGGAGTCAAACAGCCCACGAAAGCGTCGAAGCTCCATCCACCGTTGCGGATCCAACACCACGGTCAGCCGCCCTCCACCACCCCGAACAGGCCAGCGGCAGACTGCCCACGAACGATCCCCACTACGTCAGCAGCTGGGCACGTTCATCCGTACGGGACTGGGCACGTTCACGTGTACGCCGACATGTACTGCCCGACGGGCACCATCTCGTCGTCCTCGCCCCACATGGCGTCCTGCCGGGGCGCGAGGTGGCCGGTGGCCCGCCGGTAGGTCCGGAGGGCGGCGAGCTTGGCCTCCCACGCCTCCTCGCCGGGTTCCCAGACCATCCCGGCCTCCGGCGCGTCCAGGAGGACCTTGCGCCGGTCCTCGAGCTCCCCGGCGCGCAGGGCCTTGCGCTGCTGGTGCACCCACCGGCCGAGCGGCAACGCCTTGGTGACGCCGACTTCGGTCTCGGTGTCGTACGGCACGGCGTAGAGGCCGGTGATCTCGTTCTCCGCCCGCCAGCGCAACAGAGCCTGGTAGCCCTCCAGCCACACCAGCGACTCGGGCCGGTACACCCGGGTGCGCAGGAACGCGGCGATCGTGGCCGCGTCCCGAGGGCTGGAGAAGTGCAGCAGCGCCGACTCTGCTGCCGCGTCGGCGCCGTCCTCCTGGTCCTCGCCATCCCCGCCGGCGCCGACGATCCGCCCGTCCTCGTCGCGCCGGACGTGCAGCCTGCGCTTGCCGCTGGTGAGGAGGCGGGAGGCGAGCTGCTCGACCAGGCGCTCGTCGTGGCTGCGCAGGCCCTGGAGCACGGCCACCAGCGGCTTGTAGCCGGCGCTGGCGACCATGTCGGTGGGGTCCTCGCCGGGCTCCAGGAAGACGGGCACGATGATCCTGGCGACCTTGGTGGAGCCGTCCTTGTTGAGGCGGAGGGCGCGGCCGATGTTCTGGACGATCTCGACCTGGGAGCCGCGGGTGTCGGCGAAGCAGATCGCCTCCACCCCGCGCTCGCCGGTGATGTCGAGGCCCTCGCCCAGGACGCGGACAGAGGCGAGGAACGCCCGGTATACGCGCCGGTTCTTGGCGTCGATGCCGTTGGCGAACTGCCGCAGGACCTCCCGGCGCTCGGTGACGAGGTGGTCCCCGCACAGCCACGCCGGCCACACCCGGTCCGGCGGGACGTGGCGGCCGCTCTCCGGCTCGTAGGACTCGGCGTCGATCGACGACTTCGGGATCTTCTCGGCGGCCGCGAGATCGCCGTCGGAGGCGTCGGTGACGTACAGCTCGGCCGCCGTCGAGGGCAGCTAGGGGTGAGCAGTGACCATCTCAGCAGCCGACGTCACTGAACAGCGTGTGACCGGTTCACGGAAAGCGAGCCAGAACCAGTTCCGGTTCTGGCTCAACTTCTGTGGTGACACAGCAGCCAGGAGGTGCGCCTGCCGCCGCCCCGGTGCGGGGGCCCGACAGTCGTGGGGGCCCCGGGCACGGCGAGGCCCCCGACCCGGGGGAGGGGGCGGGGGCCGGTCGTCCAAGGGACTGCGCCGGATCAGTGGCGGAAGACGTCCTTGGTCTTCTCCTTGGCCTGGCGTGCGTCGCCCTTGGCCTGGTCGGCGCGGCCCTCGGAGACCATACGGTCGTTGCCGACGGCGCGGCCGACGGCTTCCTCGGCCTTGCCCTTGGCCTGCTCGGCGTGTGCCTTGGCCTTCTGTTCACCCGACATGGGGACCTCCTCGTCGATGTACCGGCTCGGTCGTGAACGCTCTCTTGCTCGCGGCCGGCGACGGTAAACCTCCCGTTGTGGAGCGCGGCCGGTCCCGCGGGCGACGTGCATGGGCGCCGGGGCTCGGGGCACAGGCCCGTGAGGACGGTTCGTCGCTCTGGAGGTGGTGGCGGTGCGCGCTACGAAGGTGCTGGACTCCTTTCCCGCCGGTCATCCGCACGGATGCTGGTTCGCCGAGGAGTACGCGGCCCGGTGCCGCGAGCGGGGCGAGCGGGCGACCGTGGTGATGGACCTGGAGCGGGACGCCTTCCTGGTCGTGGCCCCGCTCCCGGCCCCGGACGCGGCGCGGAACCCGGCCGCGTAAGGGCGTCTCCAGGCGCCTCCCGCCACGTCACCCGGCCCAGTGCACCCGCCCCAGATGGATCAGGCGGAGCTGGCGGCGGGCCGTGCCGAGGGCGGCCGCCCAGTCTTCGCCCCGCAACGAGGCGGCGAGGAGCGCCGACGCCGTCATGAACATGTGGTCCACCAGGAGCCGCGAGAGCATCGTCACGTCGTCGGCGTCCCAGTCCGCGCTCAGGGGATCGGCCCCGAGCGCGGCCCCGATCTCCGCGGCGAAGGCGTCGAGTTGCCTGGCGATGGCCTCGCGTACCGCCGGGACCCCGCCGTGGCGCTCGCCCACCAGGAAACGGACGTGCGCGGGCCGACTGCGCACCAGTTCGGCGACGAGCCCCACCGCCGCGTCACCGCGCTGCTCGGCGTCCCCGGTGGCGGCGAGGATGGCGCGCACCGTTTCGTGCAGGCTCGCCAGCGCCTCCTCGACCAGCGCGGCTCCCAGATCGCCCACGCCCCGGAAGTGGCGGTAGAAGGCGGTGGGAGTGACCCCTGCTGCCCGGGCGATCTCCCTGAGGCCGAGGCTGCCGAGGCTGCGCTCCTCCAGCTCCGACAAGGCCGCGTCGAGGAGGGCGCGCCGGGTGCGGCGGCGCTGGGTCTCGCGGACACCGGTGTGCGGACTCATGACGCGAAGTCAACCGCGTCCCACGGGGCGGCGCCAGCATGAGGCAAACTGAACTGGGTAGTCAGTGTACAACTGTTACCTCAATAGGAGGACGTCTCATGCTCTTCCTCGTAGGTGCGTTGCTGGTGTTCGGGGTCGTCCTCGGCACCGTGGCTCACGTTCCCGTTCCCGTCAGCGCGGTGGCCGGCCTGGCCATCGCCCTCTGGCTCGCCGTCTTCCTCGCGCGCGAGCGCTTCTGGGCCCGCCGCCCGTCAGGACGGCCCCACTCCGGACGAGGGGGCCGGCGATGAGCCCTCGAACCGACTCCCCCGCCCGCACCGCGACCCGGGCCCGCGCCGGGGACGGCGACGCGATGGCCGTCGCGGCCTTCGTCCTGGGGCTCGTGGGCCTGCTCGTGATGAACCTGCTCCTCGGTCCGACCGCCGTCGTCCTCGGGGTACTCGCCCTTCGGCGGCACACGGCCCGGCCGGGCCGGGCCTGCCTGGGCGTCGCGCTGGGCGTGGCAGACCTGGTGGTCCTCGCCTGTCTCGTCACCGCCGACGGGACGTGGTCGTGGAGCCTGACCTGACGTTCCCTGCCCGTGTGGTTCACGCGGGTCGGTGGCGGGCTGGCTGGCGTCTGGCCGCTCCTTGATCACCCTGCTGACCAGCCCGCACACCGTCACCAGCACCACCCCGGACGGCAGCGGCGGCCATGACTCGCCGCCACGCCCTACGAGAGGATCGAGGGCGGACGGGGCTCCGGACGGGTGTGCGGTCGGCAGGCCGGGGTCAGGGGAGGTCGGGCAGGGGGCGGGCGGCGATCTCGCGGGCTTCGTCGGCGGGGAGCCCGAGCATGCGCAGGATCATCTCGGCCATGTGCTCGCCGGCCTCCGCGCCGAGGTCCCGCGCCGAGTTGAGCTGGAGCAGGCCGATCAGCGCGCCGCCGACCGCGGACAGCGCCACGAGCGGGTCGTCGAAGGTGAAGCGGCCGGACGCCCTGCCGATCTCCAGGTCGCGCAGGGCGCGCGGCCCGAGCCCGGTGGCGGCGTTGATGTGTGGCAGGCCGCGCAGGCGCAGGATCTGGGTGATCTCGGGGTGCGAGGCGGCCAGCCGCAGCGTGAGGCGGACGCTGGCGGCGAAGACCGCAGCCGGGTCGTCGATGCCTTCGGTGGCGCTGTCGAGGAGCTGGCCGTACTCCTCCAGGGCGTCGCCGACCGCGGCGTCGAAGAGGTCGTTCTTGGTCTCGAAGTGGTTGTAGAACGTGCCGAAGCCCACGTCAGCGCGTGCGGCGATCTCCTGGATGCTGGCCGAGGCCTCTGCGGTCTCGGCGAGGATCTGCCGCGCGGCGGCGATCAGCGCCTGGCGGGTGCGCGCACGGCGGCGCTCGAAGCGGTTCGCGCTCGCAGGGCCGTCGGTGGTGTCGAGCTGGTTCGGCATACCGCCAGTCTAGGCGCATTCAGAACTGATGACTCCATCACTTGACCACTTGACGATGGCACCCTCAAGACTGATGCTTCTATCAGTTACGAGTTTCTCATCGGACTCTGGTCCGTTCGAGCCACCCCTGACGGAGCCCCCATGTCGAACGACCCCGCCCGCCCGCCCGGACCCACCACCGCCCACCAGGACCTGCACAGCGAGCACGGGGCGCTGCGCGGAGAGCATCCCGGCCGCGCCCGGCAGCCCGTGATCAAGGTGGCGGACCTGGCC
>NZ_GG657750.1:7445927-7448693 GCF_000158895.1 Streptomyces sp. C
CCGCGACTTCGGCTTCGCCGTCGCCGCGCGCACCGGCCAGGCGCTGTACCTGCGCGGCACGCTGCCCGGCTCGGCGTGCGTGGTCCTGCGCCGGGGGCGCGCCTCCCGGTTCCTCGGGCCGGCGTTCCGGGCCGCCGAGCGCGCGGACCTGGACCGGCTGGCCCGGGCCACCGGCCGTCCGGTCCGCGACCTCGGGGAGTTCGGCGGCGGGCGGGTCGTGGACCTGGCCGACCCCTCCGGTTTCCCGGTCCGCGTCGTCCACGGCACCGAGCCACTCCCGGCGCTGCCCGAACGACCTCCGCTCCTGCTCAACTTCGGCGGCCGGCGGCCCCGGACCAACGCCCCCCAACGCCCGCCGCGCGAACCCGCCCGCATCCAGCGGCTCGGCCACGTGGTGCTGGAGACGCCGGGATTCACCCGGGCCCTGGACTGGTACCTGGACACCCTCGGCCTGATCGTCAGCGATTTCCTGTTCCTGGACGGCCGGCGCGACCGCGGGCCCACCATGGCGTTCATGCGCTGCGACCAGGGCGCCGTCCCGGTCGACCACCACACCCTCGCGATGCACCTGGGCCCGCGCATCGGCTACGTCCACTCCGCCTACCAGGTCACCGACCTCGACGCGATCGCCGCCGGCGGCCAGTACCTCGCCGAGCGCGGCTACAAGCGCAGCTGGGGCATCGGCCGGCACGTCCAGGGCAGCCAGCTCTTCGACTACTGGCGCGACCCGGACCGCCTGATGGTCGAGCACTTCGCCGACGGCGACCTGTTCTCCTGCGACCTGGAACCGGGCTGGGCTCCGATTGTCCCCGGGTCCGACTCTCGCCCAGTGGGGCCCGCCCGCCACCCGCGACTTCCTCGGCGCCGGCCCCACCCCCGCCCTGCTCCGCGAGGTCGTGCGCGCGCTGCGCGCCGACAACGAGATCGATCCCGGCCGTCTGCTGGGCCTGATGAAAGCGATGGACCGATGAGCATCAACGTCCTGCGCACCGCCGCCGGCTGGTACGCCGTCCGCGAGCAGCGTGCCGTCCGGGTGCAGACCACGGCCGCCACCACCGCCGACCTGCTGGCCGACCGGGCCGCCGTCACCGCCGCCCTGCACAGCACCGACGCGGGCGTGCCGGTCGCCGACCTCGCGGTGCTCTCGCCGGTCACCCCGGGGCGCCGGGTCGTGGCCCAGATGGCGAACTTCGTCTCGCACGCGGCCGATGCGGGCCTCGACCCGCAGAGCGTTCCGCTCACCTTCTTCCGCAAGGCGTCCGGGTCGATCAGCGGCCCGTACGAGGACATCGTCAAACCCGCCCACGTCCGGCTGCTCGACTACGAAGTGGAGATCGCCCTCGTCATCGGCACACCGATGCCAGCCGGAACCGAGGTCACCGCCGCGAACCTCGCCGACCACATCGCCGCCCTGGTGGTCACCAACGACGTCTCCGCCCGGGACCTTCAACTGCCAAAGACCCAGTTCTACGAGGCCAAGTCCTACCCGACCTTCACCCCCACCGGACCCGTGCTGGTGCTACTGGAGGAAGGCGACCTCGACCGGTTCGCCGAGCTGCGGCTGCGCCTGTGGGTCAACGGAGACCTGCGGCAGGACATGCCCGCCTCCGACATGATCTACCGGCCCCTCGAAACCCTCCGGCACTGACCCGCTTCCAGCGACTGGACCCCGGCGACTGCTGCTCACCGGCACCCCGGTCGGCACCGCACTCAGCGCGCCGCCCAAGCCGGTCGAGGTCCTGGCCTCGCTGCTGCCGCCCGCGACCAAGTGGCGGCTGTTCTTCAAGGCCCAGGCCAAGAACCCCAAGTACCTGAGGGACGGCGACCTGGTGGAGGCCGCCGTCGCCACCGACGACGGCGCTCTCGACCTCGGCCGCCAGCGCACGACGGTGAGGTACGCGCGATGACCGAAGACCTGCTGTGGCCCTGCTACCGCGGCCCCGACGACCTCGCCACGATCGAGGCCGTGCCGCTGGAAGCCCGTGGCCTTCCCACCTCCACCTACCACTTGCTGGCCCGGGCCGCACGGCTCTGGCCCGACCGCACCGCCCTGACGGTGCTCCCCGACGCCGAACGGTGGCGCGGGCCGCTGCGCTACACCTTCGCCGGCCTGCTGGCCGAAGTGCACCGCTACGCCAACGTCATGCACCGGCTCGGGGTCCGCCGCGGCACCCCGGTCGCGCTGATGGCGCCCAACTGCGCCGAGCTCATCCCCGCGACGCTCGCCGCACAGCTCGGCGGCATCGCCGCGCCGCTCAACGCCGCTCTCGCCCCCGCGCACCTGACCGAGCTGCTGCGGCGCTCCGGCGCCCGGGTCCTCGTTGCCGCGGGCCCGGAGCTGGCCCCGGACCTGTGGGCGAAGCTGCCCGAGCTGGCCGAAGGGCTCGACGCGGTCCTGGTGCTTCGGCCCACGGCGGCTGTGGGCGATCCCGCGCCGCTGCCGCGGATCGACGGGGTACGCATCGCCCACCTCGCCGACCTGGCCCGGGCCGAGGAGGCGTCCGCGTTCACGGGAGAACCGCCCCGGCCGGGCGACCTGGCCGCGTTCTTCCACACCGGCGGCACCACCGGCATCCCGAAGCTCGCCGCCCACACCCACGCGAACGAGGTCGCGAACGCCTGGATGGTAGCCGCCACCTCGCTTCTCGACGGCGACGCCGTCGTCTTCGCCGCCCTGCCGCTGTTCCACGTCAACGCCCTCGTGGTCACGCTGCTGGCGCCGCTGTTCAAGGGCCGGCAGGTGGTGTGGGCGGGGCCGCTCGGCTA
>NZ_GG657750.1:7449445-7450102 GCF_000158895.1 Streptomyces sp. C
GAGGACGAGCTCCGCCAGTGGGCCGCCGAACGCGTCCCGGAACGCGCGGCCGCACCGAAGTCCGTCACCGTCCTCGCCGCGCTGCCGGTGACCGACGTCGGCAAGCCCTACAAGCTCGCCCTGCGGGCCGACGCCACCCGGCTCGCGGTCGTGCAGACCCTGGCCGGCCACGGCCACGACGTGGAGGTCGACGTGGCGGTCGAGGACGGGTCCGTCCTCGTGTCCGTCACCCCCGGCACCGGTGACCGCGAGGCCATCAGCGCGGTCCTCGACCAGTACGCCCTGCTCTGGACCTGGTCCCCGGCGACGTCCGGACCGGTGACGTCATGACCGCCGACACCGTCCCGGTCGTCGTCATCGGCGCCGGCCCCACCGGGCTGACCGCGGCGACACTGCTGGGCCAGTACGGCATCGAAACCCTCGTGCTTGACCGCTGGGAGTCGGTCTACCCACTGCCGCGGGCGGTCCACCTCGACGACGAGATATACCGCCTGCTCGCCCGCCTCGGCGTCGCCGAGGACTTCGCCACCATCTCCCGCCCCGCCCACGGCCTGCGACTCCTGGACGGCGACCTGCGGCTGCTGGCCGAGTTCCGGAGCGGCGCCGCCCTCGGGCGCCACGGTCATCCCGAGGCCAACATGTTCGACCAGCCCCAAC